>NZ_QGGP01000029.1 GCF_003148645.1 Xanthomarina spongicola | reverse complement strand
TGACCCGTCCTGAATAAAGGCTACATAATTTTAAACATTATGTACAGAAATGACAAAGTGATCAGACGGTATTCAGAACCTTTTAAACTGAAAATTTTAGCCGAACTTACAACCGGAAAACACACAAAGAGCGAACTATGTAAACTCTACTCTATCGCACCTACAACCGTAAATGAGTGGATTAAAAAGTACAATCGTAAAGACTTAATGAACACCAGAGTAAAAGTGGAAACTAAAGACGAAATATCACGAATTAAAGCCTTGCAAAAGGAAATAGAACAGCTTAAAAAACTACTACTTAAAAAGGATCTGGATGCCATGGTATTGGATTCTTATCTGGAAGTGGCAGCTGAAGATCTAGGCTACAAATCTGTTGCAGAGCTAAAAAAAAAGCTAAGTATAAAGCCTTAATTAAAGCTAAAGAAAAGTCTAAGGGATTTGCTTCTTTAACGACTATAACTCATTGTTTTGGGCTTAAACGTGATGCGTATTACAAATACAAATCTAGAGCTGATAAGCGTTTAAAACTAGAACATCAGATTATAAACATAGTCAGTAAAAAACGTAAATCCCTTCCTAGAGAAGGTGTACGTAAACTCATAAAATCACTAGATGTTGAATTTACTAAAGCCAACCTTAAAATTGGTAGAGACACCCTATTTAATGTCCTTAGAAAACACAACATGCTAACACTTAGAAAGAAAACCAGTGCCAGAACAACAAACTCGTATCATCGTTTTTATAAGTATAACAACATTATAAAAGACTTAGAAGTTACTAGAGCTAACCAAGTTTGGGTGAGTGACATAACTTACATCAGAACTGTAAAAGGCTTTTGCTACCTGGCTTTAATAACCGATATGCATTCCAGAAAAATAGTGGGTTATGATCTTAGTGATAGCTTAGAACTAAAAGGATGCGTGAGAGCCCTTAATAAGGCTATTTATCAGGCTAAAGACATTAAACAACTTATTCATCATTCAGACAGAGGAATACAATATTGCAGTAATGTGTACACACAAATACTTAAAAGAAAAAAGATAGAGATTAGTATGACTGAAGAAAATCATTGCTACGAAAACGCAATGGCAGAACGTGTAAATGGAATCTTAAAAGACGA
>NZ_QGGP01000028.1 GCF_003148645.1 Xanthomarina spongicola | reverse complement strand
ACAACAAAGAACTGAGTTAAAAAACAAACAATTTTAAGCTAATTTTGAAACAAAGTTTTCATCGTATGACAAACCACTCTTTGCGATAGCAAAGGCTTGCTTTAACAGCTTATTGGCCACCGCAATTAATGCTAATTTCTTACTCTTTCCTTTAGCTACAATCCTATCAAAAAGTGCCTTACATGCTTTATTATATTTACAAGCTGAAAACGCTGCTAAAAATAGTAGATTCCTTAATTTCTTATTACCCACTTTACTAATTCTACTTCTCCCTCTTACACTACTACCTGATTCCCGTATCGTGGGTGTAATTCCAACATAACTACATAGCTGTGATGCCGTTTCAAATTTCTTGAACCCATCTGTTACTACTATTAAAAACAAGGCCGTTTTTAAGCCTATTCCTGGTATAGTTTGCAATAAGGTTAGTTGGTGTTGCTGATCTTGTTTTACTAACTCCAATAGTCTGTTCTCTATAACCAATATCTCTTTTTGCAAGTGTTTTAAGTCTCTTTTTAATGAACTATAAACCGTTTTTGACGGAACACCTAATGTCTTTTCGCCATGAATCTTGTTCTTGGTTGCTGTGCTCTTCTTTACGTAACTATCCAACAGTCTAAAGAGTTGCAAGCATTCACTCTGGACATCTGTTAAAGCATTATACAAAGACACATCATTAAACTCGCCATACTCACAAATAGATTTAGCATCGCTCTTATCTGTTTTTACTTTTGCTAACTTCATTTGAATAAAACGCTTAACCGATAACGGATTTACTACAGAAACCAATACACCGTTTTTATGTAAAAACTGAGCTAATCGGTAATGATAATATCCTGTAGCTTCCATAACAACTAATGCTGCTCTTGGTAAGCCTTTTAATAGTGTTTTAAAGCCAGACACATCATTCTTTAGTTGATAATGACCTGTATTCTCATTATAAACATCAAACACAGATTTACTGATGTCAATACCATAAATTTTTCTATCTTTAGTCATAAGAACTGAATTTTGGAAAGAACAGATGCTACTCACATTTCAACAACTTGAAAACGAGATCTAGGTCTCACAGAACTGAACGAAGTTTAAGTAGTAAAAGAGAGAGGATTATCAATGTTGCCGAAGTCTAAATGCTTCACCGTGTATAGTAACCTTAATTCTCTCTTTTGTTCTTTCTGATTATTACTTAAATTTAGTGAATTACAAACTTAAG
>NZ_QGGP01000027.1 GCF_003148645.1 Xanthomarina spongicola | reverse complement strand
ATTGAACTTCAATCCGCTCTTTTTGTGAATAGGCAAATGATATTAATGAAATAAAAAGTATTGAAAGAAGTTGTTTTTTCATATGTTGCCTAACGTGTTTGTGTATGGTTAGTTGCGTGTTTTAGCAACTAAGTTAGCAAACATTTACGAACCAGAGAAAATTCCGCAGGAATTTTCGCAAGTAGGGAAGAGCCTAGCAATTAATTATACACGGTGTTATGTAGCGTTTTTATTCTAATAATTTACTTCCATCGATTTTGAATCCGACAGCTTTAAGTTCTTTAGCTATTGGTAATTTCCAATTTCCATTACTGTCATATGGGATAAAAATAACACCCTGATAATCAGAAGGTATTTCAAAATTGTCAACTTGTTCAAATAGAACTACAACTCTTTCTCGTCCTAATTTTCCAAGAAAAAAACCTAATTCTAAAATTACATTTTGTCTCGCTCTGAAAGAAGCATTTTCAACTTTATCTTTCTTACTAAAGGCAAGGTCGTCAGCTGACAGTAATACAATTGCGAAGTCAACATTAGAGTAATCAGTAAATTTCTCAATAATAGTCCTTCCTCGATTTGGTTGCTCGTGCAGAATTATTGGTTTTAGAGATAATTTTTCAATAAATCTTGCAGAAGATTGTTTCATTTCTTCATTGTGACCGTGAACAAGAAATATTTTATTAAAAGACTCTTTAATAACTTGAGTTTCGCCATTTTCTATAATTTCGAAGCTGTCTGATAAATTTAAATCTTCCTGCATTACATTAATTAGGTTTATCAGTTCATTTTTCCCAGAAATAAAACTTTTTTCGTAATAACTCTTGTCCATTCCGCTCCAAGCCATTGCTGGACTAAATCTTATTTTTCTTAGCGCAGGAATATATTCGGATTTTCCTCCAAATATTTTGGTTACTAACATTTCAGCTCTTTTCTTTACTTTTCCTAAATTTCCGTCCTTATAGGTTAAGTCTTTTGATTCTTTTTCTAAACTTTGAAGTAATTCAGTTTTATTCATATTGGTCTTTCATATGCTACATAACGTGTTTGTGTATGGCTCGTTGCGTTGGCTGGAACTAATTTAGTAAAAAAGAAACGAACCAATAGGAAAATCCTAGTGGATTTTCCGAGTACACACAGACCGAGCAATTAGTTATACACGTCTTAAGTTTGTAATTCACTAAATTTAAGTAATAATCAGAAAGAACAAAAGAGAGAATTAAGGTTACTATACACGGTGAAGCATTTA
>NZ_QGGP01000026.1 GCF_003148645.1 Xanthomarina spongicola | reverse complement strand
ACCATTATTGTCTAACCAGTTATTTAAATCAGTAAGATTACCAGAACCATCACATTCAACTGTTTCTGGACTCGCTTGAGTAATTACAGGAGCAACAGTATCTTGTATTGAATATGAAGCAGTAGTTGAAGCAGTATTTCCACAAGCATCAGTAGCAGTAAAAATAACGTCAATAGCAGCTGAACAATCAGATGCAGAACCACCATAATTATTAGTCCAAGTTACTGTACCACAATTATCAGAAGCAGTTGCACCTCCATTATTAGCTAACCAAGCTTCAATAGCACCATTATTACCAGTTCCATCACATTCGATAGAAATGTTAGATGCTGGTGTGTCAATAGTTGGGTCAATAGTATCAGTTACAGTTATTGTTTGTGAAACAGACGAGCTGTTATTACAAGCATCTGTAAAAGTCCAAGTTCGTGTTATTATAACGTTACAAGGATTTGTATCATCAGTAGAATCCACTCCAACTACTGTAATGTTTCCAGAACAATTATCGTTAGCAGTTAACTCTACATTTGTAGGGACATCACCAATACACTCATAAGCAATATTTGCTGGTGCAGTTGGAGTTATAGGAGATTGAGAATCTACTATAGTAAATGTAGCACTAGTAGTTACAGGGTTGCCACAATCATCTGTAGCAGTAAAGATTACTGTTGCAGAACCAGTTTCTCCACATAAATCAGATAATGCTGTGAAATTGTTTGTCCAATTAACATTTCCACAAAGATCTGAAGCAGTAGCACCTCCATTATTATTCAACCAGTTATTTAAATCTGTTAAGTTTCCAGTTCCATCACACTCAACAGTTAAATCGGCTGCTTGAGTATTTATAGTTGGAGGTACTAAATCTAATATAGTAAATAATGCAGTTGTTGTACTTGAATTATTACAAGCATCAGTAGCAATAAAGCGAACTAAAGTTCTTGAAGTTTCACCACACTGATCAATAACATTCATTATTTCATAAGTCCAAGTAACAGCTGAACAATTATCAACAGCATTTGCACCTGCATTCGTGTTTAACCAAGCCTGGAATTCTGCTGTATTCCCTGTTCCATCACATAAAACCGTTTGGTCTGCACCAACTGTTGTTATAGTTGGAGCAATATTATCGTTTACAGAATAAGTGTATACCCAATCATGTGAATTTCCAGAACAATCAGTATATGTCCAAGTATATGTTTTATCACCAACACAAACAGGGTCTGCACTAACTATAGGTCCACTAGGAACTATATTATTTCCACAGTTATCGGAAACAGTAGGAGGTGTTGGAACAATTTGAGCGTCGTCAATACAGGTTACTAGAGTACCCTCATTATTTGGTAAATCAAAATCAACATAAGTAATAGTTACAGTATGCACATAATCTTGAGAGTTACCAGCACAATCCGTATAT
>NZ_QGGP01000025.1 GCF_003148645.1 Xanthomarina spongicola | reverse complement strand
ATAGCAAAAAGTAATACGGATACTAATCATGCAACACATTTTTATATCGACAATGTATATGCTTCAACAGGAGAACCAGATATTGTAGAAGAAAATAACTATTATCCTTTTGGACTGAAACATAAGGGTTATGGAGCACCAACAGTTGGGGTTGACCATAAGTATGGTTTTGGTGGTAAAGAAGAACAAGATGAAATGGAATTGAATATGTTAGATTTTGGATGGAGAAATTATGACGCTGCTATCGGTAGATGGATGAATATAGACCCATTAGGCGAGTTGAAGTATGAGTTAACACCATATAATTATGTTCAGAATAGTCCTATGTTTAGAATTGACCCAGACGGTTTAACTGATTATAAAGTAAATAAGAAAACGGGTGAAGTTAATCAAGTTGGAGATGAGAACAAGGACCCTGACAGGATTGTAAAGACTGATAGAAAAGGAAACGTAAAGAAAAAAGGCGAAGGATTATTTGGTTTTTTAACTAAAAAATCTGAAAAAGGAAAATCAAAAATAGCTGTTAGTGGTTTAGATAAGGGGATTTTAGCCGATGGGAAGAATTTAAAGACGGAATCAACTGTGGTAGAAGTAGAATTGGGAAGTAATCTACAGGACAAGAGTTTTGAAAAAACAATTTTGAAAATTTCAGATTACCTAGATGTCGAATTGGCAGGTTATTATGTAAATGACATAAAAAGTGGAAAGGATTATGGTTACCTGCATAACTTTGGAGATAATGACGCCCAAAATTCTAACTCTGGACGTAATTTTTTGAATAGCAATATGCCAAACCTTGCTAAAAGTCAACTTTTTATTAAGGCTTCCTTTCATACTCATTTAACTAGATTTGATGCTGATGATAGATTAAAGCCTTCTTCTACTGGAAGTCGTGGTGGAGATTTAGGGTCGAAGATGAGGGCTCTTGAAATAAATCCTACACAAAGGTTTTTTATTTTAACAAACCCAAATAGAAAAGAATACACTAATTACTAATTACATGAAACGAGCATATTTTTTAAATTTTATTTTAAGTTTATTGCTTATCGGTTGTGCTTCTTGGAAGGATAAATTAAAACCGTCTGGCAATTATGAAGTCGCTGTCGAAAATGCGATTATAGATTACTTAAATACTGCTAGGTATAACAAAGAATTTAATACTTTTCACATTATCAATAAATTGAATGAAATGGTTATTGGAGTAAGTATTAATGGAGATGCAAATAAGTGGCAGTTGGGAGAAATAAAGGTTGGTGATAAAGGAAAGTATTTTCCTAGTAGATTTAAAGAAGTCGATGGTAAACTATTTTATTGGAGTGATTCAACAGTATCAGTAACTCATAATATGATTGATATAATGAAGCAATACAAAATTCTTGATACTATAAAGTATTCTAATAATGGGATACCTGATGATGTAGGTCCTTATTCAAAAGGAGCCATACATTATTATTTTTGCAAGACAGATTTTTTGAAATATAAAAAATTAAAATCAACAATTTCTATAGGTTATTATGAACCACCTAATTTGAATTGTAAAAATAAAAATGCAGAATATTAATATCAAAATACAAGCCAAGAACACCACTTTAAACTACAACAAACAGTACCCAATATTGGGTTTTAAATATAACAGCAATCTTTAATCGGGTTGCTGTTTTGCTTTTAACTTTTAAGCCATTTAACAAACTGAATTATCCTAAAAAAGTTGCTACAAGCTGTAAAATAAAACCAATACAAAGTAACAAGGCACCCAACCCAATATTTCTATTCATCT
>NZ_QGGP01000024.1 GCF_003148645.1 Xanthomarina spongicola | reverse complement strand
TCACATTGATAAATTCCATTTTTTACTCCAATAATTGATGGTTCAGATTCTAAAGTTATGGGAATGTATCTTTTCATTTCTAATTGTTGCCAACGGTCTTGTGTATGATTAGTGGCGTGTTTCAGCAACTAATTTAGCAAATACAAACCGAATAGAAAATCCGCGAGGATTTTCGTAAGTAGGCGAGAACTAGCCATTAATTATACACGGTGTTGGCGTTAGTTTTTTAATTTTTTTATTCCGTTTAATATTGATTCAGCTTCTGGTTCATCTCCATAATAATAGTTATTTGGGTCGTATTTATAGTTTTTATTTGTCGGGTAAATTCCGTTCATTTTAGCGAACGAGTGATAGTAAAAATCAACTTCAGTATTTGTACTGTCATTACAAATAGTCACCTCGTATTCGGGAACGTATTTTCTTATTTCTTTTAATTCGTTTTTCGAGAAATTTATAGTGTCAAATTTTCTAAAAGTCTCAACTTTGGTAATGTAATTATCATTTAAGTGATATATAGTTTTAAATGGCATTTCACATTCAGTTGCCTCCATTGGTTGTCCATTTGAATATAACCGTTCAGTTATTCTGTCGGTTTGATATTCGTATTCAACGATTGTCGGAAGATAACAAAGTCGGTTTTCAAGAACTTTTCCATTTTTCGTAAATTCCAATTTTAACACTCTGTTTTTTGAATCGATGGTTTCCCTTATTTGATATGGGTTTTTGTCATTGTCGGAATTCCATTTTTCAACATTCCAACTGCTTGCGGTCGGATTGAATTCGTGAATCAAGATTTTTTCAGTTGTTTTATCACAACTTATAAGTATAATTATTAGTAGGAAATATGATGTAAAGTTCTTCATTCTTAAATTAACGCCAACGTTTATGTGTAAGGAACGTTGCGTGTTTGTGTGCGAGGATTTTCCGAAGGAAAATCGGATGCAAGCAAGCAAAGCAACGACCAAACGGTTGAACTAAAATAAGCAATGTTTTTTACACGGTGTTGGCTTTTGTGCTTTTTGTCCGCTTAATAATTCTATGCCGCATTTTTGGTTTTCCGTTTGTTTATTTTTTCGAGTTTGAGTTAATTCTTTCGATTTTCAATTCCGCAAACCTGCTCAAATTCCGATTATGTTATTGTTCGGTAGAGTAGAAGTCAGACGTTTTTTTTTGCGTTTTGTTCTGTTGTCCGTTTTTCCATTTTTTTGTCAATTTCCGCACAACAGTTTTTCTGAGTTATCTTGTCTAAAATTCTAAAATAAATTCTGAAATAAAACCAGGCTTTTGTCAGTTGCGCAAACTTGCTCCAGCATTAAAGCCAACGGTTACGTATATGGAAAGTTGCGTGTTTGTGTGCGAGGATTTTCCGAAGGAAAATCAGAAGCAAGCAAACAAAGCAACTAACATTGGTTAAGCTAAAACTAGCAATTTTTTATATACAATGTTGGCAACTGGCTTTTATTTATATATTTTCTTTCGTCCATAGATTTTCGGAATTTTTAAAGTCCAACGAAATCCATTGTTAGTATTTAATTTTGTCCATTTTTCATTAAAATACTCGCAAGTAAATGAGCTAAATATTAGTCCATTTTTTTGAATTATACGAGTTTCAAATTCCGATAAATTTTTTATAGATTCCAGAATGAAATTTTCAATCCACGAATTCCATTCCTTGTCCGAAGTATTTATTTTTTCAGCAGATTGGTGCCAAAAGTACGCGTTAATATCCGAGTTTAGTTTTGCTCCTATGTCAACAGTCGTTAATAAAGACTCAATCGATATGAAAAAAACATAGTCGGTATTTTTTTCAGTCGAAAATTCTAAATAGACTTCATTATCCGATTCTTTTTCCAAGAATTGAATATTCTGATTTTTATTTAAAATTATTTCTTTTAATTCGGAAACGGTCATTTTTTTCAGCTGTCTTGTCCTGAAATATGGCTACAGGTTAAAATTGAATTTACGCTGTTTTTAAATATACCATATTTGGTGTTTTATAGTCTAAAGATAAATGTA
>NZ_QGGP01000023.1 GCF_003148645.1 Xanthomarina spongicola | reverse complement strand
GCGTGAAAATCCGCGAGGATTTTCCGCCGTAAACCGAAGATAGCAAATTTGCGAGGACTTTCCGCGAGGAAAGTCAGAAGCAATGAACTATAGCCAGTGTTGTGGTTAGTTTTTTATTTATTCAGTATTTCAGTCAGTTTTGGAAATTCCGTTTCCATTCTTTTATCGTCCATTTTTCCGTCGAAGTCGTTATCTCCATATTCAAGTCCGACTGCAATTAATCCTTCGATTTCATTTTGTTTCGATTTTGGTATTTCTCTCAAAATTTTTGCAAAATCGTCTTCTCCAATTCGGTAAATTATTTGGGTCAATACATAACCTAAATCATAACAACCAGCTCCGCCACCACACCAAAATTCAGTCAATTCCGTAAAAGCATCGGATTCTTTATTTAGCATTCGAGTAATCAATTCCGATAGTTTTCTATTTTGTTCGAGTGATTGTCCAACATATAAATCTTGTCCAATTTCAATTCCATTAATTACGTTTTCTTTACAGCTTAAAAGTGTAAAAATCAGCAAGAAATATATTGATAAGTTCCTCATTTTTAAATTAACCACAACGGTCTCGTATAACCGTCAGTTACGGGATTAAAGATAATGTTTTTCGGTTTAGAACTGGCGTTAGCAATTCCGAGTGGATTCGGACGTAGTCGAATCCGCCGTAATTGCGGTTATACATTGTTGTACACAGTATTTTGTCAGTCATACTTATTAAAAATCACATTACCAACTTTTTCCGTTTTCCAATATTTAATTTGTTCCAATTCTGCTTTATTAAGAGCAGTTATATGTTTCGATTTTAAAGGTTCGTTTAAAAAATTAGTCTGTAACTCGGTAAAATCATTTGGTATTAATTCAGTAATGTATTTTGGTAAATCGCAAAACTCAACAGTTTCCCAATCTTCAAGGCTTTTAATTCCACAATAAAACGGATAAGTTGTATTGATTCCGACTTTATGATTTCCATTTTTATCAGATAATAACAATAAATAAAAATTATTATCTGCTTGTTGTTCAATAAGTCTAACTTTCCAAAAATCCGAATCACTTTTAAAAGAGTTAACCAATTTTTCAATAAGAGATTTGTCAGTTTCAGGGATTCCACTTTGTCCCATTTTCCAAAATCCAGTTATTCCTCTTGGCAGTGTATTCATATTGTGTACAACGGTCTCGGCTATGAGTAGTTGCGTGGGTTAAGACTTAAGTTTGCAAGTACACACCAATCTGAAAATCCTCGCGGATTTTCAGAAGTAGGCGAGAACAAGCAATTACTTATAGCCATTGTTGTAAAACGTACTTTTTTATACTTCGATTGATATTTTAACTTTTCCGCCAAGTCCTTTTTCAACAATGTCATAAAGTGTCTTTAACGTTAAATTGCTTCCATTGTTCTCCACTCTCGAAATATAAGTCCGTTTTTTGTCAACCAATTCTCCGAGTTGTTCTTGGGTCAGATTTTTATCTTCTCTGGCTTTTCTTAAAAGCAGTCCAATTTTAAAAGACTCGAAATCTCTGTCAAGTTCATCTCTGCGTTCTGTTCCTTTTTTTCCATAAACAGAATCTTTTATTTCTTTCCAGCTTTTAGTTTCCATTTTATTTGTTTTTTTCTTTGTAATACGATTCCATTAAATTCAACGCTTTGTCAATTTCTTTTTTTGGTGTTTTCTGTGTCTTTTTTTGAAATCCATTTAAAAGAATGACAAGTTTTCCTTTGTCGAAGAAGCAAAAAACTCGCCAAATATTCGAGCCAAGTTTTATTCTTGCTTCATAAAGTCCGTTTGTACCAGTAATTGCTTTTAGATAATTAGATGGAACTCTTTCGTACGTTTCAATTATTTCAACGACTTTATATATTTTGTCCTGAACTTTAATCGGTTGAGCCAAAAGAAATTCCTCAAAATAATGTTTATATGCTATTACTTCTCTGACTTTATTCATTTCACAAATGTAACTTAAAAGTTACTAATTTCAAAATTCAGATAGAAGTTTTTTGATGTGCAGAATTTTTCTTCCGTATGTTTTACAACGGTTTGGCTATGGTTTCGTTGCGTGAAAATCCGCGAGGATTTTCCGCCGTAAACCGAAGATAGCAAATTTGCGAGGACTTTCC
>NZ_QGGP01000022.1 GCF_003148645.1 Xanthomarina spongicola | reverse complement strand
GCAGACCAATCAACAATTTTATAGTCGAAAGCAACTGTTAAATCTGTTCCATTAGACTCTCCAACAATATTAGGCGATATTAAGTCATCTGTTAAGTTTGTAGCACTTAAGTTGGCTCTAACAGACACCACACTACAAGGTTGAAATACGGATCCTGAATAACCTGTACCACTCCATCCTGGAGGTAGGATTAATCCTGCGTCGAAATTTTCTACTAATCCAATTTGAGAAAACCCGAAAAACGAAATAAACCCAAGCAAAAGAGAAAGTGTAATTTTTTTCATTATATATAAATAGGTTAGTTATTTTAAATAAATCACTGTTATATAGCAACTTATCTTTTTTCTTTGTTTGAATTAACAGTCGAAGCATTATCAATCTGTATAATTCGAAAAAACTAAATTATAAAATTTCTAATTTAACAATGACTTAACTTTTGCATAATAGATGAAGTACGCTTTTATCCGATGAATTGAATGCTTTAAAATAGATCTATAATTTGAAAAATGAAATTAATAAAAAAGAGAGCTTAGCATGTGCTAAGCTCTCTTTTTTAAAATGAATTTAGTTAAAATTAAAATTTCACAAGTCTAATAATTTTTGAGTTTTTAGCCTGACTAACTTTAACTATATAAACTCCACCATCTAATCTACTTCCAAAACTATATCGCTGTTCAGGTCTAAATATATTAGTATGAACAAGTTTATTATTCATATCAAAAACTTCTATGATAGCATTATTTGTTAAATCATCAGTAATTAACCTTAAGTTAAATACTGTATCCGAAGGATTTGGCCAAGAAGTTACATCGAAATTTATATATCTATTTTCATCTGGCTCTGAAACTGGACATGGATCGCAAATGACATCTGAATTCCAAATAACATTATTTAGACCATGGACTTTATTTCCAATAAATAAACCTGTCATATAAGTTGTTTCAGGGTTATTACTATTAACATTAGAACCTTTAGCAAGTATTTGATGTCCATTTGAATAGATTATAGCTCTTACATTAGAACCTTTCTCTACATGAACATCATTATTTACATAAAATGTAACAGAATTTCCACGAGAATTTATTGTTCCGTATTTAGCTAAAATGAACATGTTGTTAACATAAACATTTGAACATCCTTCGAATTCAATATTTGCTCCTTGACTAGTTTTTATTCTATTTACAAAAACATTTGGTTGAGAGAAAATAACCGTTGCTCCATCTCTTACCCATACTTGATCATAAACATCTCCATCTAAAGTTTGAGTATCTCCATTAACAATTGTTACTGATGGACTACTATTATTAGATTGTGTGTTATACATGAAGTCTGGCATTATTGGATTAGAAACTTCGTTAATTTCTTCACCAATAGTACTTCCTTGGTTTAAAGTAAAATTCATTGCTTGTCCAAAGTCAACAATATGACTATCCTGATGCAATTTAATTTCTCCATTATAACTACCTACACCAACGCCTCCAGATTGTACTACATTCTCTCCATGAAGGAAAACATCATTGGCTGCATAAATAGCATATTCAGAAAGTGGTGTACCTTCTTCAATATTTGATACAGTGTATTGTACAAACGTACTACAGTTAGTTTCAGAAGTTACAGTTAATCCATAAGTCCCATTTTCAGTAACCACTATACTTTCGGTAGTTTCACCAGTAGACCATAAATAAGTAACAGTTACATCGCTTTCTGCAGTTAAAATAACACCTTGACAGAAAACAGATAATGGTGTTTCTGTAATCTCTACCGAAGGAATTATTCCATCCACTGTTATTGTTGCTTCACATGTTGAAGTGTTTCCTCCAAAATCAGTAACTGTTAGAGTTACTATATTTTCACCTATATCATCACATGTGAAATTATTTATAGATACAGACATGGAATCGATACCACAGTCATCTGTACTATCCATACCAATTGAATTTATATCTTCTTCAGTTAACATATACATTCCATTACTACCTAACATGACAGTAATGTTATTACATATCGCAACTGGATCTTCTAAATCTTCTACTGTAATTGCTACAATGGAACTTACAGGACAAGGACCAGAAGTCGTGTATTCAACATTATATGTTGAACCAAGAAATCCACCAGTTATAGTTCCAGTTTCAGGGTCTATTGTTGCACCATCTCCTGGCTCTGGGTTGAATGCAAACGTTCCACCTAAATCTCCTGTAATTGCAGCAGTAGCACCATCACAAGTTGTAGTTAATGTAAAAGATGCATCTTCTGCAAGTAATACTGTCACATTATGTGTACTACTTTCAGAGCAATCTCCTCCAGTTGTATACTCAACTGTGTAAGTCATTCCTGAAACGCCTCCTGTTATAGTTCCTGTTGCTGAATCTATAGC
>NZ_QGGP01000021.1 GCF_003148645.1 Xanthomarina spongicola | reverse complement strand
GATTTAGATATAAACTCACCAAATCCATATAGCGAAAAAGCATTTGAGTTTTCACCATTGAACAGAGTTTTAACCCAAGCAGCACCAGGAGAAGACTGGGCATTAGAAAATGGGAATACTATCAAGTTTAATTATCAAACCAATACTTTTAATGAAAATGAACAAACAAATCCAGACAATGACAATGTAAAACTATTTTCGGTGCATCATCCAGAGAATAATCCTGAAAAAACAGAATTGTTTTTTGACGGATACTATCAAGCGAAACAATTGTATAAAACAATAACTAAAGATGAAAACTGGCAACCTAATCCAACTCCAGAGTTAATAGAAAAGAATCACACAACCGAAGAGTTTAAAAATAAAAGAGGACAAGTAATTTTAAAACGAACATATGACGAAAACGAAGCCTTTGACACGTATTATGTTTATGATATTAAAGGAAATTTAACCTATGTCATTCCTCCAAAAGCATCTGATAACATTGGTATAGAAGGAAGCTTAGGATTTAGAGTCGCTTCACAAACCAATTATTCATGGATAAACTTGGTTAATGTAGATAAAACCTTTGCAAATGAATACAACAAAAAACTTCTAGACTATAATAACGATGCCATTTTAAATGCCGATATAGAAAATGAGTACAATGGTCAAGGAGGATTTACTGTTACAACATTGGAAGCAGAAGAACACATAACATTAAATATTTCTTTTTCAGCAAATAAATCCTTTGAACTTAAAAAAGGAGAACTAGTGTCTTTAAAGGACTACGGCACATATAAAGACACTGAATTAGGGAATCTAAAGGGTACAGGATATAATTATGTGTTTTTAATTAAAGACAATGCCATCATTATTGAAGGAGATGGCAAATTACCATCCATAAACCAATCCTTTAATAGTAGCACAAAATTAGATTATTCAGATAATTATCCATGGACAAGTATCATGGACATAGATTCAAAAGACGCTTCTAATTATGAAACGCAATTAAAAAACTATCCCAATGCAGAATGGTTAACAACTACAATTGCAAACCCATATAACGGACAAGGAGGTTTAAATATATCCATAGACGAAAATGATGTTATAACAGTTAACATAAACACCAGTTTTTCAACACCTTTAAGTTTAAAAAAAGGAATCTCTATCCCTTTAAGCAGTAAAAGGCGTATGGCAGATAGAGAACTGGGAGATTTATCAGGAACAGGATATAATTATCAATTTTCAATTATAGAAAATGCTTTGTTTGTAATTGGAGAAGGAGAAGTTGTAGGACTATCAGGAATTTTCATATCAGAACCTCCAAGTACAAGCTCAGAAGAAATAAATGGGCTAAGTTATATTTATCATTACGATTATAGAAACCGTTTAATAGAGAAGAAAATACCCGGAAAAGGTTGGGAATACATAGTCTATAATACTTTAGATAAACCCATTTTAACTCAAGATGCTAATTTAAGAACACAAAACTCATGGTTATTTACTAAATATGATGCCTTTGGAAGAGTCGTATATACAGGCAAACATGTTTTTGAACCTATAGACTATGGAGACAGTCTTGAAGATAATTCAGGGCGTAAGCAATTACAAGATAACGTTAATGCTCAAGGAGCTAATAATATTGAGACTCGTTTTCAAAATGATTTTTACGAAATGATAGGAACAACCCTATTGCATTATTCAAATAAAGTCATTCCTAAAATAGATATTGAAGTATATACCATTAACTATTACGACACCTATTCCAATGATGTAACAAGTATAGGTTCCGAGTTTTTAAACCCAGGAACTGTAACAATAAACACACAAGATTACCAAACAACCACAGAAACCAAAACATTAACAACAGGAGCTCGTGTACGTATCCTAGGCACAGACCAATGGATAACAAGTGTCACTTATTACGATGAAGATGCAAAACCAATTTATGCAGCCAGTAAAAACGACTATTTAGGAACCGTAGATATTATTAAATCTGAAATAGATTTTACAGGAAAGGTACTGCAAACCGAAAGTACACATATAAAAGATGCAAATGCTCCTATAATAATCAACGATGCCTACACTTATGACCATGCAGGCAGATTACTAACACAAACCCAAACAATAACAGGGAATACACCTGAATTAATAGTGAACAACCATTATGATGAATTAGGACAATTAGAATCTAAAGGAGTTGGAGGTAGTTTAGGATCGCCATTACAATTAGTAGATTACACCTATAATATTCGAGGATGGTTAAAAACCATTAATAATGGCGATACTACAGAAAACGATCTTTTTGGTTTTCAACTAAACTATAACACTGGAGCAAACCCGTTATATAATGGCAATATTAGCGAAACCCATTGGCAAACTGCCAATGACAATAACCCAAGAAGTTATGACTATACTTATGATGCTTTAAATAGACTAAAAACTGCCAATTATCATGGAAACTATGTTTTAAATGGTACAGCAAACCAGATAGAAGATTATAGTTTAAATTATATTAATTACGATAAGAACGGTAATATTTTAGGCTTAGAACGAACAGGTTTAATAGGTTCTGAAAACAGAATCGATATTATAGACGACTTGGTTTATGGATATGAAGCCTCAAGCAA
>NZ_QGGP01000020.1 GCF_003148645.1 Xanthomarina spongicola | reverse complement strand
GCCGAAGTCTAAATGCTTCACCGTGTATAGTAACCTTAATTCTCTCTTTTGTTCTTTCTGATTATTACTTAAATTTAGTGAATTACAAACTTAAGCCGTGTATAATTAATTGCTTGGTTCACTGCCGACTTACGAAAATTCCGCTGGAATTTTCTATCTGTGATTTGTTTGCTAACTTAGTTGCTGAAACACGCAACTAACCATACACATCGCCGTTGTGCTTCATTATAACCAACCATTAACCAATGATAAAATTCTTTAGAAAAATCCGCCAAAACTTGCTTATGGAAAACAAAACTGGAAAGTATTTTAAATACGCTATTGGTGAAATTGTTCTTGTGATGATTGGTATCCTACTAGCCCTACAAGTGAGCAATTGGAATCAAGAACGTAAAGACCGCATTAGCGAGCGTAAACTATTAGACAATATCCATAGAGATTTTATCCAAAATAAAGTGAGTTTTGATTCTGTTAAAGCTATTCATTATCGAGGGCTGAACGCCTTGGAAAACATAATTGTTTTGTTCCCTTTAAACAGAGATACTCTAAAGCTTGCAGCTTACAATAAATACAAATTACAAATACAAGATATGACCTATAATCCATATTCTAGCTCTGTAGAATCCGTGGTCAATTCAAATGCTATTCAATTAATTCAAGATGAAGATTTACAGAAATACCTAGTTTCTTGGAAAGATGTTTTGCTCGACTATCAAGAAGATGAAATGGCATACTATAATTATTTGAATAACTTCCTTTGGCCTTATTTCAGAAATGTATTTGATTTCACAGGAAAAGACAAAGAAAGGAATCTGGATGCCTTAAGTACCAGAAAATTTCAAAACTTGATTATCGGGCGAAGAAATCATATTCGAGGTGTTGTTAAAGCTATAGAGGAAGAACCCATAGAAAATCACATTAACGAGATTATTCGATTAACACAACCTACAGACCAATGATAAAATTCTTCAGAAGAATTCGCCAAAACTTACTAATGGAAAACAAAACTGGAAAGTATTTTAAATATGCTATTGGAGAAATTGTATTAGTCATGATAGGTATCCTACTAGCATTGCAGGTCAACAATTGGAATCAGCAACGTATCGCCATTCAAAAAGAACAATTGTTACTTGAAGCGTTACACAATGAATTCGTTGAAAATAAAGCTCAATTTGAGAAAGTAGTAGATAGACATAAGTTAGCAATGGCAAGTACGCAATACGTAATTGCTCAATTTCCTATCGACCCAAAAACAATCAATATTAAAACTTTTAGAGAGAAGATGATAGGTTGGGGACGTGGGATTACCTTTAACCCAACCCAGGGTGTGATTCGTTCACTCGTAAATACATCTTCCTTCGAGCTTATATCCAATGCAGAGTTAAGAAGACTTCTTGTTTCATGGGAAGATATATTAGCCGATTATCAAGAAGAAGAGAGTATGGCGATAAAAGATAACTACGAAATTCTATTTCCTGAAATTACGCAATTTCTTGGGTGGAAACTTGACTTTGATGATGAACGAGTTGACATAAACTTTCTTTCTACCTTGCAGTTCGAGACAATATTCTATCGCAGAGAAGATAATTTAAAGAATATATTAGGACTGCATAAAATTGAAATTGAATCAAGTAAAATAAGTGAATTAGAACGGATCAAAACCACTATCGACCGAATTATTGAGCTTTCAAAACCTGAAAAATAACGAAAGCACAACAATGTATATAAAAAATAGGCGAGTTAGTAATAGAATCAAGGCTTTTGGCTCGTATCAAACTTTATGCTTAACCGAAAGTTGGGCAGTTCGAAAACGCCTACTTTTCATATACTAAACGTTGTACGCAAGCTGAAAAACTCACTCGAATTGATAAAAAGAATAATTATTGGAATTTTGTTTTTTGCAAGTGGAATTGGAATAGGAATTTTTAGTGATTCATTTTTTCGCCAATTAATCCAAGATTTATTTCAATGGACAACCAATAACGGAATTCAATTTGGAGGTAAGGATTTTTATCTTTTTGGAAATCCAATATCTTTCATAAGTTTTGGTTTAACATCACTCCTATTCTATCACTCAAATAAAACAAATAAATTTTCTAAAATTTTGTGGAATGGGATTATTCTAATTATAATTTTCGGAATTGGTCTTATTAGTATTAGTGCCTTAAATGCTCATTTTAAAATTATCGAATGTACTGCTTGCGATAATGGGATTAGAAGATTGGGATACAACGAAATATATTATGGACTGATTATAGCTTTGAGCTTATTATTTTCTATAATTCCCAGTTTAATAAAAATAATTAAAAACCTAAAAAAAGCCAACGTACAACAACGTGTATAATTAATTACTGCGAATTTCCTACTCGGAAATTCTACGAAATTAATTAACTTAGTTGCTAATTAGAAACGTGGTAACTAAGCCTTGCTCCTTTTCCAAAGCGTTTTGCCTACCTTTCAGGCTGTCTCGGCAAGCCAAATTAGTCGCAAGGCTCAAACGTAACTAATCATACACAAAACCGTTAGGCAACATATGAAAAAACAACTTCTTTCAATACTTTTTATTTCATTAATATCATTTGCCTATTCACAAAAAGAGCGGATTGAAGTTCAAT
>NZ_QGGP01000019.1 GCF_003148645.1 Xanthomarina spongicola | reverse complement strand
ATTTATCTTTAGACTATAAAACACCAAATATGGTATATTTAAAAACAGCGTAAATTCAATTTTAACCTGTAGCCATATTTCAGGACAAGACATATCCCAAAAAATGACCAATATGAAAAAAATCATCCTTTGTTTATTCATTTTACTCACCACAAACGAAATTCTTGCTCAAACAACAATAAATTTAGATAAGACAAATGGAGTTTACACAGTTCCCTGTAAAGTTAATGGAATTCCAATGGATTTTATTTTCGATACAGGTGCATCAAATGTGACTATATCTTTGACAGAAGCTACTTTTTTGATTAAACAAGGACTTTTAGGTAAAAATGATATTAAGGAGTCTGTTAAATATCAAATTGCAAATGGAGATATAAATGAAGGAACTAATATTATATTAAGAGAAATTGAAATTGCTGGATTAAAAATCAAAAATGTAAAGGCTACTATTGTTCACGAACAAAATGCACCTTTATTGCTTGGAATGTCAGCTTTAAGTCAATTAGGCAAAATTGAGATAGAGAATAATAAATTAATAATAAATGACTTTTCCTTTAAAAGTAATAAAGACAATATTGATTTTGACAAGGAAGTAGAAGGAACTATCGAATGGATAAATAGCGTATTTGTAAAATATCAATATGAAGAACCTGATTTAAAACAAAAACAAAATATCCATAGTGTAGTAGAAATTGAAAATCAATTTTATCTTTTCGGTGTTCGAACCCAAGAAACAAGTAAACCTTGGGCATTTAGCAAAGGCTTCTTAATTCCATTAGCAAAAATCAACAACATTGACTTTTCCGAGAAAAAATCTAACTATTGGCTTGAAGTGAAATTGAAAAATAATGAAGAAGCTATCGTAATGATTGATGGAAATGACAAAAAGGACTATATAGACAGGTTGGAATTTATGTTAGATAAATCAATTGACAATGAGAGTTTAATGCCTAAATTAAAAAATGCACTTGAATACATCATTGAGCTATACAATGAAAAACCACCAAATAAATCTTCTTCTTTTGCTTCACAAGGAAATAAAGAAATACGAATTAAATATAAAAACGGTATTGAAATATTTAATATTCATCTTGGAAGTGAACAACCTAATTATAAAGAAAATAAGGAATATTTTTGGTATACAGAGTTTTCTAAAATAAAATCTACAAAAGGCGGAAGTGGCGGAAATTTACTCAATGGGAATTACAAATTCTTTGACGAAAATGGGAATTTGTTAATAGACGAGAACTATTCTATGGGTTTAAAAAATGGTGATAGCAAAAAATGGGATGAAAAAGGTGAACTCACAGAAATTAATAAATACGAGGATGGGGAATCAGTTTATTGGAAATATCATCCAGAAGGAGATGATGGTTGGGTAGAGCAAATTGGACAAATGCTAAAAGCTGGTTGGATTAAAAATTCTTACGACAGATATAATAACATTGTAGCAAGTCAAAAGACGTTTGTTGACGAAAAAAGTCAAATCAAAAAAGAAAAGACAAAAACATCAATTTATTTTAGAAATTCTAACCAAAAGAAAGAGGAGTACACAACATTAATGATGTTTAACAATTCTTACATTGGAGAATACATACAATATTTTGAGAATGGAAATAAAAAAGTTTATGGAAAACTATTTGACCCATATGACAGTGGAATTGATAAATATGTAGGCAATATAAGAGATGGAGAATGGAAATGGTATAAGGAAAATGGCGAAATAGACTCAACTGAAAAATACAAAGCTGTAATTGAATACTGGGACAACGGAAACCTTAAATATATTTATGGTCAATATTTTGACGAAGAAGAAAATAAATGGTTAAAACACGGTCGATTTTATAGTTATGGTGAGGACGGAAAAGGTATTGGCGAAATTATAGAATACGAATGGGGAGTATTAAAAGAAAAAGAATAATAAAAATACGTTGCACAACACCGTATAAAATTAATTGCTAGTACGAGCCTACTTACGAAAATCCTCGCAGATTTTCTATTCGGTTTGTATTTGCTAAATTAGTTGCTTAAACACGCAACTAATCTTATACAAACACGTTGTACAACATTTGCCAAAAAATGAAAATCCGAGTTTTAACGACATTATTTTTAGTTTTTATAAGTTGCAAAAATGTGACTGAAAAAGAAACTGAACAAGTTCAAATTGTTGTTGATTCGACTGGATTGAAAATTGAAACAGTCGAAAAAAATTCTGAAAATTTAAAACTGACTTCTTTTCTCGAAAATCCGATTGACTTACAGGAATATAAAAGAAAAAAGGGAATGCGAGTTACGACAAGTGTAACTAGCGGAACTGAATATTATTTCAACCCAAAAAACAAAGATTCTATTTTCTATGTTTATTATTATCCTGCCGAAAATTTCGATGACCCAAGAAAAATAGACCAAATTGTAGTTTTTAAATACGGAGAGAATAAACACAAATATGAAGATGAAACTGAAACCCTAATTGAATTGCGAGTTTTTAATAAAGATTCGGATTTAGGAAAAGCAAATCTCATCGGGATTTCACAAACGGAATTGGAATCTGAATTTGGGATTGACTATCTGACTTTTGAAAACGGAATTGGTTACTCGAATAAAAATACGGCTTTGACTTTTGAAATTCAAGACTCAAAAGTAAAGACCTTTAGATATATAAAACTGAATAAGGATAAGGTTGACAACAATTTAATTCAACAAATAGTGGAATAAAAACGTTGTACAACAAAGAACTGAGTTAAAAAACAAACAATTTTAAGCTAATTTTGAAACAAAGTTTTCATCGTATGACAAACCACTCTTTGCGATAGCAAAGG
>NZ_QGGP01000018.1 GCF_003148645.1 Xanthomarina spongicola | reverse complement strand
TTTACTCGGAAAATCCTACGGATTTTCCTAATGGTTCGGTTTATTTTGTTAACTTAGTTCTTGCCAACGCAACTAGCCATAACACAAACACGTTGGGCACAATACCGACGAAACTCTAAAAATCAATCAAAATTTGTACATTTGAAAAAAAACAATATTTAATGTATAGAACATCTGAAATAGTAGCCAAATACGGAATAACAGAAAGCCGATTAAAAGAATATATAATTGAACAAAACATTCCTGTTGTCAATGAAGAGGAGATTTCAAAAAAATACTTTCAAACAATTTTATCATTTATCGAGAATACAGAAAATAGAATTGAAAAAAGATTAAAAAAAGCAGAAGCTACTTTTAAATATAATTCAGATAGAAATAAAGTCTCAATTTATCAAGATGATGCTATTTCATTTTTAAAAAAAATACCTTCAAATAGTGTAGATATTATTGCTACTGACCCAGCATATTCTGGAATGAATGACAAACTTAAACTTGGAAAAGGAAGAATCGTTGGTAAATATGCAGACAAAGGAAAGGAAAACGGAAAATGGTTCGGAGAATTTGAAGATAGTGAAGAAAATTACAACGAATTTTTATCTGAATGTAAGAGAGTTCTAAAAAAATCAACTGGACATATTTACATAATGTTCGACTCCTATTCTCTTTTAAGTTTAGGAAGTGTAGTTCGTAGTCACTTTGATGTGAAAAATCTCATAACTTGGGATAAAGTAAATATTGGAATGGGTCATTATTTCAGACGAAGACACGAGTATGTAATTTTTGCTACCAATGAAAATACTCGAAAAATAAGAAACAGAAAATTTCCTGACGTTTGGCGTTTTAAAAGAATTCATAGTTCAAAATATCCTACTCAAAAACCAGTAGAAGTTTTTCAAGCTATGCTTCACGCAAGTTCTGAAGATGGCTTTACTGTTTGCGACCCTTTTTTAGGAAGTGCTTCATCTGCAATAGCTGCAATTAAAAACAATTGCAACTTTATCGGTTGTGACATTTCAGATAAATCAATTGAAATTTCTAGCTCACGAATATCTGAATATTTAGAAACTGGCAAAGATAATTTACAAACAAAATCAATGGCTATTGATGATAATATTTTCTGGGAATAATTATGGCAAATTTAAGTAAAACGAAAGCATTATTTGCATTCACATCACCAAGAACAATTGAAAAAATAATCCCTGAGATTAAAATTTTATCAGAAAATTTTGAAGGACAGAAATGGTCTGGAAATGACCAAGTTCAAATTGATTTTTTTCAAACTTTATTTGACTCAGAGTATTACGAAGGAGATACTTTTCCTTCAAATCCAGCTTTAGCTGCAAGAGATAGAATAACAAGAGCACCGAAAGCGTTAGGATTTGTAGATGTACAACCAACTATAAAACTTACAGAAGCAGGTAAACTTCTACTAGCTGAAAAAAGACTAGACGAAACATTCACTAGACAACTTCTAAAATTTCAACTTCCTTCTCCCTATCATACACAGTCTAAAACAATAGATTTTAATGTAAAACCATACCTTGAACTATTAAGGTTAATTATGGAACTAGGTAGTATTTCAAAAACTGAAATTGCTCTATTCTTTTCACAACTTACAAATTACAATGATTTTGAAAAAGTAGTAGCAAAAATTACTGAATTCCAAAATAATTCAAAACCATATAAAGGCAGTCGAAAGATGTATGTTGCTGAATGTTTTGAAAGTGAAATACTTGAAATTTTCCAACAAGAAGTCAAAGATAAAAAATTAAAAACAAGAGAAAGTTCAGATACTTCATTACAAAAATTTATAAAAACTAAACGCTCAAATATGAAAGACTACGCTGATGCTTTTGTTAGATATATTAGAGCAACTGAATTAGTTACTTTTCAAAAGAAAACTTTTAGATTAATTATTTCACCTCAAAAAGTTGAAGAAGTAAATTATATACTAAAAGAAATAGATAGAAAACCTCTTGTTTTTAAAAACACTTCTGAATTCAAAGATTATTTATTCAATCCATTTTCAATTAAATTATTATCTGACAATAAAGACTTATTAATCAAAAAAATCGAGAATTTAGGGCTTTTAAAATTTGATAAAACTGCTTCAATTGAAGAACTTAAAGATATTTTGGATAGTTTGAGAATTTCTGTTAAGTCTAAAAACATAGAAGAAAAGAAACGTGAATTAAAAGATTACAAAGAGCTTCCTGATATTCTTAATGTGTTTAAGAAAATCAAGAAAAAAGAAGTACCTGATGCTCCACTATTCCTTGAATGGAATGTTTGGAGAGCTTTAGTTATGCTCAATTATGCGAAAAGAGTTGATGGAAATTTTATTATGGATATTGACGGAATGCCACTTAATTATGCTCCAGGACAAAAACCTGATATTGAATCTGAATACTCCGATTTTGGAATAATAACGGAAGTTACAATGTCTGGAGGACACACTCAATATAAAATGGAAAATGAATCAGTACCTAGACATTTTGGAAAGGCTAAAGAAATTTTAAATAAAGAAATGTATTGTATTTTTATTGCTCCAAAAATAAGCGAAGGAACTTTAGCTCATTATTTTAATCTCAATAGATTGAACACAAAACTTTATGGCGGCAAGACAAAAATTATTCCTCTTTCTATTGAGCAATTTATCGAGTT
Organism: Xanthomarina spongicola; assembly: GCF_003148645.1. Lineage (GTDB taxonomy): Bacteria > Bacteroidota > Bacteroidia > Flavobacteriales > Flavobacteriaceae > Xanthomarina > Xanthomarina spongicola. The sequence goes on along the minus strand of NZ_QGGP01000018.1, from coordinate 382 downwards.
TGTAAAAGCTGGAATTGAAAATAAATTTAACAACCCTGTAAAACTTAAAAATTGGCTGGAAGAACTATGGCAGAATAATCAGGTTATGGATGATGAAAATATTTGGAGTGAGAGTATTGAAAAGAGCATTCTGAAATGGGCATCCTAAAAAAAAAGTACTGTGCCCAACAATGCATATAAAAAATTGCTTAATTCAGTAAAATAGAATGTTTCTAAAACAAAAAAATATTAAATTTAAACATCGGAAAATTGCGTTTTCAAACCCGCAACTTTTCATATTCTAACCCGTTGTGCAACATTTGACCAAAAAATGAAAAATAACATCAAAATATTGACAATTCTAATATTTGCTACCATTTCTTCTTGTGGTCAAAATGATAAA
>NZ_QGGP01000017.1 GCF_003148645.1 Xanthomarina spongicola | reverse complement strand
TCAGTTTAAAAGGTTCTGAATACCGTCTGATCACTTTGTCATTTCTGTACATAATGTTTAAAATTATGTAGCCTTTATTCAGGACGGGTCATAATTGATTGCAACGGTATTGTATATGATTTGTTGCGTGTTAAGCATCTAATTTAGCAAATACAAACCGAATAGAAAATCCGCGAGGATTTTCGTAAGTAGGCTAGAACTAGCAATAAATTATATACGTTGTTACCTGCTGGCTTTTCCGCTGTTTAATTCAATCTCGTAATCAATTAAGGACTTCCAAATTGTTGTTATTTCTCCCCATATTTGACCTTCATCAAAAAAATCTGTGTCAGTATTAGAAATGATTATTTTTCCAGTATTCCTTTTGGGGTTAAAATACATTCCAGAAAAAACACCGAATTCAGAGCCATTATGTCCAATAATTGTATCTGTAATTCTCATCCAATCATCAGTATATTCTATAAAATAGCCATAAGATTTTTCTTTATAGGTTTGCTTTTGGTAGAACTTTTTAAAACCAGCATCGGTCAACAAACTACCATTTCCATTATAACCTTTAATTAATTCGGTTAAAAATAATCCTAAATCTTCGCTTGAAGTAACAAACCATCCGCTTGGATAACTGTTTGTTGTGTATGGTGTCAACATCAATTCGGTGCTTACAAAAAGTCTTGATTGGAATTCAGAACTGTTATTTGATAGCGACCAACTCGATGATTTCATTTTTAAAGGATTTAAAATGTATTTTTTAGTAAAATCTTTAAAATCCATTTTCGAGGCTTTCTCAATTATCAGCGCACATAAATCTGAACCTATATTTGAATAATCTCTTTCTGTTCCAGGTTTGTAGTCTGAAAATGGAAGTTTTTCGTAAATATCATTTTCCGAAAAGGCTTGTTTTAAATAATCTTCTAATGATTGTTTTTCTTCTGGTTTTCTGAAAATACTATAATAGGTTTCGTAATCATTGTCTTCAATCGGCATATCCTTAAAAAAATACTGATTAAAATAAATATCTTCTAAATCGATAATTGACGAAGTGTGATACGCCAAATGTTCGATAAGAATTTCTTCGTTAGGATATTGAGGATTTGTAACTTTAAATGGTAAAAATTTATTTATTGGGTCTTTAAGGTTTAATAGTCCTAATTCTTCAGCTTTTATTAATGAAATACCAATTAAGGTTTTTGAAATTGAAGCTATTGGCTGAATTGTCTTTGGTGAATAAATTTTGGTTGTATCTAAATCAGAAAAGCCAAAACCATTCTTATAAACCATACCATTTTCATTAACGATTGCAACTGAAAATCCTTTAATTGAATCGGTTTTAAACGCTTGTTCTAATTTTTTAGTTAACTTTTTATCTAATTCAATTTTGTTAATGTTAGCAGTTTCGTTTGATTTGTCTTGCTTACAAGATGTACAGAGAATTAGGATGAAAATTATTATTATTAATTTATTCATATGATTTTTTTCAGCTTGCAGGTAACGTGATTGTGTATGATTAGTGGCGTGTTTCAGCACCTAATTTAGCAAATAAAAACCGAATAGAAAATCCGCGAGGATTTTCGTAAGTAGGCGAGAACTAGCCATTAATTATACACGGTGTTAGGCGCTGTGTTTTTCAGTCACAATTTTTCTTTAATTGCTTTTTTCCAAAAATAAATTCCAAAAACACAAGTCACGATAGCAAACATAATTCCGTTTTCGCCAAGCCAATGTTCCGCTCCTTCATTCTTTATTGTTAATTCGGGTAATATTTTTTGAATATATACATTACTTACTGCGTGAAAAATTACTGCTGGCCATAGGCTTTTAGATTTAAAAGTGTAATAAGTCATAATGAACGACATTGAGACTATAACAACATAAAATGTCGTCAATTCCAGGATTACATTTTCGCCATAATATACAATTAATGGCCAATGCCAAGTTGCCCAAATAATTCCACTAAAAATGGAAACACCAGTAAACGAAAGAACTTTTCTTAATTCATAAATGAAAAAACCTCGCCATCCAATCTCTTCTCCCAAAGTTGTTGCTGCTGCTCTAATTACTTCGATAGTTCCTAATAAGATAATAGCTATGATTGCAATCGATGTTGGATTTAAAGTTCCTATTCCAATCAAACCAAGTTCTTTTCCCCAATCTGTTATTGCTTCGCCATTTGTCAAACTTCCAAAGCCAAAAACCCAAATTAGTATATAAGTGATTAAGCCATATAAAGCAGGAATAAAATAAGAAAGTCGAATATATTTCCAATTTCCCCAATTCCAATTTAGTGAAGAAATAGGGCGTTTTATCAGTTTTAAAGTGATTATGGTAGCTATGGCAGGACACCACATTAGTCCTCCAATATATATTCGTGACGGATATAAGTTAACTATCGCATAATGAAATAAAGAGCTTAAAATTGTAACAATAGCAAGGAAAATAAATATTGTATTCCAAGTTTTTTTTCGTTCCATTAAATTTTCTTGCATTTGAACTTCTGATTGGTTTATTAATGGAAGACGATGAGTTCGTAGTTTTGTTACATTGCGCCTAACGTGTTCGTGTATGATTTGTACGGAATCAGACGCAGTCAGATTCAGTTGCAAATCAGATGTTGGAATAAAGATAGGATTTTTTATTGAAGGTTAACAGTAGTATAAATTATACACGGTGTTGTGCTTTCGTTATTTATTAATATTTTCATCAATAAGTTCAATAATATGCTCTAAGGTTGCTGTTAGCTCATTTTCTTCTTTTAATCCATCTTGCCGTTGAAAATAAAAAAGATGGTTAGTTGCCCATCTAAATTCCGGATGCTCATAAATTGATTTCACATTATAACCCAGATTTTTTCCATCTTTAATGATCATTGCATTGGTCCAAGCTGATTTCATCAAATCATCTCTTTGGGCCTCAATTTTCAGTGTATTTTCTATAGCATCTGTCGTTAATTCCTTTAAAGATGCCAGTAAATATTTTAGTTCCTTATTAGAAAGTTGATTGATTTGTCCCGAAGAGATTATAGAATTAAGTATCCCATTTTGTGGATCATAAGTAACGTTCCAATTCAATTTTCTGATTAATTCATAAAACAGACTATCCAACATTTTATCAAAAGCGACTCTGTCTCTAAAAAGCGCTCTCATTTCTATTGCGGTTTGAAAGGATCTTTCGTTTTCCTCAATTGCGAATTCCAAAGCTTTCAGATTTATTGTCATTTCTTGTTTAAGGTCTTTAAGAATAGACTGCTCTGCTTTTTTTAGCTTTCGGTCTTCATTCCAACCATTAATGGATACCGCTATTAGAATTCCAATAATTACAAGCAGAATTTCGCCAATAGCATATTTCAAATACTTTCCAGTTTTGTTTTCCATAAGTAAGTTTTGGCGAATTTTTCTAAAGAATTTTATCATTGGTTAGCGGTTTCTCGAAAGGTAGAACAATTAATTAACTCGAGCTTCGGATAATGAAGCACAACGTTTATGTGTAAGGAACGTTGCGTGTTTGTGTGCGAGGATTTTCCGAAGGAAAATCAGAAGCTAGCAAACAAAGCAACGACCAAACGGTTG
>NZ_QGGP01000016.1 GCF_003148645.1 Xanthomarina spongicola | reverse complement strand
CAGGAAGTACAGAAAATAACTGGGATGAGTTAATTGTATTAGATTCAGATGGTGTTACCAACTTAAATGCAGCAACACCTTATGGCGCAGCAGGAAACTTAGCAGGATTACAGTTTGTATCTTCAGGCGACACCATTACAATAGGTGTAACCTCAGATGGATCAGGCATTAGTTGTACAACCAATCCTTGGAATTTTGATGTATTTTGTGTTGATACCACAGCCTTACCAAACTGTAATGCGTCCTTAACAGACCCATTAAACGGAGCAGTAGGAGTGAGTGAAAACACGAATTTAACTTGGTCGGCAGCTAGTGTATTTGTCACAGGTTATACCTTATATATGGGTACAACTCCAGGAGGAACAGATATATTAGATGGTGTAGATGTAGGAGATGTATTGACTTATAATCTACCAGATAATTTAAATTACGAAACAACGTATTATGTAACCATAATACCATATAACGATAATGGACCAGCAGTCAATTGTAATGAAGAAAGTTTTACAACTAGACTAGATCCAAATCAAATAATAGATTGTGCTAATAATCAAATTTTAAATACGGTTTTCTGTTATGAAAATGGAATTCCTATGTGGACAGAAATTTTCAGTTTCCAAAGTTCTGATGGTAGTCCATTAAATTTATTTTTTAATTCAGGAACCATAGAAAACTGTTGTGATACAATAAGATTAGAAGAAGGAGATGGGACTCTAATATATGAAGGAACAGGAGCAGCAGGAGATTTAGCTGGCTTGTCTATAAACTCTACAAGTGATAGAATAGTGATGTTTTATGAAGCAGATGGTTCGGTTAGTTGTAGTAGTGGTAGTAGAATTGAATGGGATTTCGATGTGTCATGTATAGACACTTCAGCATTACCAAATTGTAATGCCACTTTAACGGACCCATTAAATGGTGCTATAGATGTTAGTGAAAATACAAATTTAACTTGGACTCCAGCAACTATTTTTGTTACTGGATATACATTATATGTGGGAACCACACCTGGAGGAACAGACGTTTTAGATGGTGTAGATGTTGGAAATGTATTAACCTATGATTTAGGAACATTAAATTACGAAACAACGTATTATGTAACTATTATACCATATAACGATAATGGCAATGCTACCAATTGTACCGAAGAAAGTTTTACAACTAGAGCCGATCCAAATCAAATAATAGATTGTGCTAATAATCAAATATTAAATACAGTTTTCTGTTATGAAAATGGAATTCCTATGTGGACAGAAATTTTCAGTTTCCAAAGTTCAGACGGCAGTCCTTTAAACATGTTCTTTAATTCAGGAACAATTGAGACTTGTTGCGATACCATTAGAATTGAAGAAGGAGACGGAACACTTATTTATCAAGGAACTGGAGCGGGAGGAAACTTGGCTGGCTTATCATTATATTCAACAACAGATAGAATGGTCATGTTTTACGAAGCAGATGGTTCTATAAGTTGTAGTAGTGGATCTCGAGTAGAATGGGATTTTGATGTATCTTGTTTTGATGCCACTGCACCACCAAATTGTAATGCTGATTTAATTGCACCTGCCGATGGAGCTATTGATGTTGCTACCAACTCAACCATAACTTGGTCTCCAGCATCTATAATAGTAACTGGTTATACCATTTCTATTGGTACTACTCCAGGAGGAACAGACATTGCTGATAACGTTGATGTAGGGAATGTGTTAACTTACAATCCAGGAATTTTAACTAATGCAACAACATATTATGTAACGGTTACTCCATATAATGATAATGGTCCTGCTCAAAATTGTACAGAACAAAGTTTCAAAACAATTTGTATTCCACATGTAGTGACATTTAATGCTATAGGAGATTGTGATACAGACCCTAATAATCCAGATTTCGTAATAGAAGTTAATATTGCCGACCTAATTGGTTCTGCTTCAATTATTATAACAGACGATCAAGGTAGTCCAGCTCAAACAGCTACAGCTGCTGGAATTATTACTATGGGACCTTATGCTGCAAATACAGTGGTTACCATAACGACAATAAAATCTGATGATGATACGTGCGATGTAATAAGTAGTCCTATAACATTTATTTGTCCACCACCACCTAATCAATGTTCAATAATATACGCTGGTGAGGACAATTCTGTAAATTGTGATGAATCTACTGATTTAACAGCTGTTTATCATTTATTTGGTCAAGACACAAATAATTATATAATAAATGGTTTAGATACTTGCCCACTTCCTTCCACAGTAGGAGGAACAGGAACAAGTATAAATACAGATGATGTATGGTCTGACGTAATTAATATTGGATTTGAATTCTGTTTCTTTGGTGATGTCTACGACCAAATTCTTATTGGATCTAATGGTGTATTATCTTTCGAATTAGAAAATGCTGGAGGTTATAATGGATGGCCATTTACAGAAACATTACCAAATAATACGAATGGTACATTATCTCAAGCCAATATATTTGGTGTTGGTCATGATATTGATCCTAGTGTTTGTGGAGATATTAATTATTTAGTAATAGGGACAGCTCCTTATAGAATGTTCGTAGTAAATTATACTGGTGTTTGCCATTATAGTTGTACTGATTTATTATCAAGTAGCCAGATTATATTATACGAATCATCTAATAATATTGATATTAATGTATTTGATAAACCAACATGTACAACATGGAATAGTGGTAATGCTGTTATAGGTGTTCAAAATATTGCCGGAGATATAGCATTTACTCCACCTGCTAGAAATACTGGACCTTGGACAGTAACAGAACAAGAGTCATGGAGGTTTGCACCTTACGAAGATACTCCTAGCTTTGTTTTTGAATGGTTTGATGGAGCAACGTCATTAGGAAATAGTGAAACGATTACAGTGTCTCCTAGTGTAACAACTACATATACAGCTTCAGTAACATACGATTTATGTACAGGTGGTACTGCAACTATTACAGATGATGTAACAGTTACAGTTGAAGGATCTCAAGGTGATGCTTCGTTTACAATGACAGCAACTTGTGATGGAGGGACAGCTGAAATTACTGGAGATGAAGGAGGAACCTTTTCCTTAAACCCAGAACCTGGAGATGGTGCTACAATTGACCCTACAACAGGAACTATAACAAATGGTGTTTCAGGAATGACATATACTGTTGAATATATCATAACAGGTGATTGTGGAGCAAGCAGTACACAGGATGTTACAGTTTTAGACTCTGAAGACGCTTCATTTACAATGACAGCAACTTGTGATGGAGGAATAGCAGAAATTATAGGAACAACAGGAGGAACCTTTGCATTAAACCCAGAGCCAGGAGATGGCGCAACTATAGACCCATCAACAGGTGAAATTTCTGGAGGTGTTTCGGGTACAACCTATACAGTTGAATATACAACGAGCAATAGTGAATGTTCAGCATCAAGTACACAGGATGTTACAGTTTTAGACTCTGAAGACGCTTCATTTACAATGACAGCAACTTGTGATGGAGGAATAGCGGAAATTACAGGAACAACAGGAGGAACCTTTGCGTTCAACCCAGAGCCAGGAGATGGAGCTAGTATAGACCCATCAACAGGAGAGATTACTGGAGGTGTTTCAGGGATGACTTATACTGTTGAGTATACAACAAGCGATAGTGAATGTGCTTCAAGTAGCACTCAAGATGTTACTGTTTTACCAGCAGAAGATGCATCATTTTTAATGACAGCAACTTGCGATGGAGGAACTGCCGAAATCATAGGAACAACAGGTGGAACCTTTGCGTTCAACCCAGAGCCAGGAGATGGAGCTAGTATAGACCCATCAACAGGAGAGATTACTGGAGGTGTTTCAGGGATGACTTATACTGTTGAGTATACAACAAGCGATAGTGAATGTGCTTCAAGTAGCACTCAAGATGTTACTGTTTTACCAGCAGAAGATGCATCATTTTTAATGACAGCAACTTGCGATGGAGGAACTGCCGAAATCATAGGAACAACAGGTGGAACCTTTGCGTTCAACCCAGAGCCAGGAGATGGAGCTAGTATAGACCCATCAACAGGAGAGATTACTGGAGGTGTTTCAGGGATGACTTATACTGTTGAGTATACAACAAGCGATAGTGAATGTGCTTCAAGTAGCACTCAAGATGTTACTGTTTTACCAGCAGAAGATGCATCATTTTTAATGACAGCAACTTGCGATGGAGGAACTGCCGAAATCATAGGAACAACAGGTGGAACCTTTGCGTTCAACCCAGAGCCAGGAGATGGAGCTAGTATAGACCCATCAACAGGAGAGATTACTGGAGGTGTTTCAGGGATGACTTATACTGTTGAGTATACAACAAGCGATAGTGAATGTGCTTCAAGTAGCACTCAAGATGTTACTGTTTTACCAGCAGAAGATGCATCATTTTTAATGACAGCAACTTGCGATGGAGGAACTGCCGAAATCATAGGAACAACAGGTGGAACCTTTGC
>NZ_QGGP01000015.1 GCF_003148645.1 Xanthomarina spongicola | reverse complement strand
TCAGTTTAAAAGGTTCTGAATACCGTCTGATCACTTTGTCATTTCTGTACATAATGTTTAAAATTATGTAGCCTTTATTCAGGACGGGTCATAATGTTGCCTAACGTTGTTGTATATGGAAAGTTGCGTGTTTGCGTGCGAGGATTTTCCGAAGGAAAATCAGACGTAGCAAATGTGCAACGACCTTTTGATTTAGCTAAAAATAGCAATTTTTTATATACGTTGTTGGCAGTAGTTAATTTTTATTAATAGCTTCTTTGAACTTTATAATCTCTTTTTTTAAAACTTCGTCGTTAACTAATTCAATTGATTTGTTAATATGAAGTTTGGCATTTTCATCATCATACAATTGATAATATGCTCGGGACATATTATAATGGAAATAACCTCTTTTTTCTTCACTTCTTTCTAAACTAATTCCTTTTTTATATAGTTCGATTGCTTTCTTGCGTTCATCATTTCTTGCTTTTGAAAAACCATAATTCAAATAGGTTGCTGCGTAAAGGCTATCAATCCGCAAAGATTTTTCAAAGTACTCATAAGATTTCCCAAATTCTTTAAGGTCAGCATTTACGTTTCCAAGCGCATTAATTATAATTGTATTATTGGGTTCCTGTTTATTTGCAGATTCAAAAAAAGCTCTAGAACTTTTAAAATTCAGTTGAGAGCCTTGTTCAATCCCTTTATCAAAGTCAAAAGCTGCAATCGAATCTTTAATAAATCCATTTTCAAACGAGTTCTTATAAAACACATTTGTATTTCCGTCTTTTGTCGTAACAATTTTTTCTTTGTCAGAATGGATATCATTCTTACAGCTCAAAAAGAAAATGAAAATTGTTAATATGTAGAAGTGTTGCATAATTACTGCCAACGGTTTTGGCTATGATTTCGTTGCGGAAAAATCCGCAGGATTCTTTCCGCCGTAGCCGAAAGGTAACAAAAAAGGCATTGAGTTCCGATTAGGAATTCAACCGCAATGAATTATAGCCGTTGTTGTGCTTTCGTTATTTTTTTACTAATTCTTTTTCTATAATTTCAATTATTTTTTTTAGATGGTTTTCTAAACTTGGATATTGATAAGTGAAAAGATTTTTGGTTGTTCCAGTATATCTCATAAGGTTATTTTCAAATTCATTTTCACTTAACAAATGCATGTTACTGCTTTTAAATTCTGGTAATTTTGGAATTCCGATTATTTCAGCTAATCCATTTCTGTCTGCCATCGTCCTTAAAGAGCCATTCTTTTTAATATATTCTATACTTTTTTCATATTCTTGTTTTACATTTTGCTCTTGATTTTCTATTTTCAAAACCAAAGGGTCTAATGCAATTAAGTAGTTGCGAAGACTATCATTCCTAATGTTTTTTAAATCACCAGAATTTTTCATTTCAGTAAGCACGCTATTCTCATATCTGAATTTATATGTGTTAGAAAACACGTTACCAAATGTTTTTGATAGATAGTCCTCTGTTATAGTATCTTGGTTGCTATCGATTAGCTTAAAAATTTTGTTTTGCCATATATTCAGAGTGTTAACAGACTCTTTGGTATTGGTAACTTGCTTCAGATTATTAATCGATTCGGTTTTTAGAAGTCTTAAGTATTTCTGTTGATAACCCTGTATGTTTTGTTGTTCATTCCAGTTGTTAATTTGCAACGCAATTAATATTCCAATGACAACGAGTACAATTTCTCCTATGGCATATTTTAAATACTTTCCAGTTTTGCCTTCTGAAAGTAAATTTTGTCTAATTTTTCTAAAGAATTTTATCATTGGTTAATGGTTGGTCATAATGAAGCACAACGTGTTTGTGTAAGGATAGTTGCGTGTGTAAGCAACTAATTTAGCAAAAATGGAACGAACCAGAGGAAAATCCGCAGGATTTTCCGAGTAGGCAAGAACCAAGCAATTATTTTTACACGGTGTTGGCAACTGGCTTTATTCTTTTAAGTTCAAATTTATTTTCTTTTTCAACGATTGCATAGTCAATATGCTCAATTTCTATCTTAGTATCACATTTTGGGCAAATCCGCTGGTTCTTTAGAAAGTCAAATAAAATAATATCGTTTTTCCTGTATTCAGATTCCAAGTTTTCTCTTAAATATCTTGCCTCAAGGTTTTTATAGGAGAAATTCGGATTTGTAAAATCCTTTAACATTTTTTGCTCTACAAACTTTGAGAAATTTTTAAAATAATAAAATGTTGCAATGTGGTTTTCAAATATTCTAGGATGTTGGAATTTTTGATTACAATTTGAACATTTTAGAATGTTGACTTCATTCCGGTTTTTAATAGAATAGTCATCTTTGATAAATACCGATTCCAATTTTTCAGTCAACAATTTATGCGTTATTCTATATAATAGATTGAACCAAGCATATTCTATATCATTTTCATAACTCGGACTCCAATCATTAAGCGAACCCATTCCACCACCTGGCAAATCCCAGCCAAGTTTTAAATTATGAAAATGTTCCAACCATTGTTTGTCATTGTTCAATTCCACTAATTCAATTAGTAGAGCGGAATACTCATTTCTAGTATTTGTACTTAAACTATTTTTATTCCAGTAACTCATTTTTCAGCTTGTTGCCAACGGTCTCGTATATGCTTCCGTTGCGTAAATTTAAGAAATTATGAGAAAAAAAAGAACAGAATTAAGGGAAGGCGAGGACTTTCCGAAGGAAACGTCCGAAGCAATGGAGTATATACATTGTTGCCAACCGTTTTTAGATTTAGATTTTAAGTCAGACGAAAGATTTTTTAATTTGTTATACAAAATAGAACGTCATAGGTATTATTTGCAAGTTGAAGCAAGATTTCATGTTGAAATGACAAATAAACATTATGATTTTAAAGAGTGGAATGATTTGTTGAATCAAAATCTATTGCTTCTTGAATCAGTTGAAGCCTCTTTTCGAGGTTATTTTTCAGGTCTTGGTTCAAAGGGTTAAAATTTTTTATTGCTAATTTCATTTTTAATAACGAGTCATAGCTTTTGTTTTTAAATGATTTTTCGTTGACTATTTTGTCGAATATCATTTCGGTTGTAGTTTTTTTTCTATTAATTCCGACTTGAAGGCAAAAGTCCTCGTAATTAAGTCTTTGATATTTTAAGTCTAACATGATTTTTTATTTCAAATGGTTGGCAACGTTTATGTGTATGGAAAGTTGCGTGCTTGTGTGCGAGGATTTTCCGAAGGAAAATCAGAAGCAAGCAAGCAAAGCAACTAACATTGGTTTAGTATAAAACTAGCAATTTTTTATACACGGTGTTGTACGCAGTATTTTATGTCATTTGAAACGACATTTTAATATTATTAAATTCTTTATTTTCTAAATCAGTTTTTGAAAGTCCGAAATAATAAGTTCCACTTCCACCATATTTTGATAAGTCAGTATTTGAATCGTAACAATCTAATTGTAGCAACAATTCATAAGTTTTTGATAATTCTAAAATATCATTCCAACGTTTTTGGTGTTCTGAACTTTCCGCTCCATAAAGCCCCAATTCTTTAGAAGCAAATTCATAAACAACGCTTGATTGAATCGATCTATCATGCCCAAGAATTTGGTGTAAATTATCTGTATCATGGTATAATTCCTCAATCATAAATAACTGGGTTGGTTGAAGAAAATAGAAGCTGAAATCATCGTATTTTTTATCAAACTCGAATAGGTTATAATTTTCGTCGTGTGGTATTGTGTAAAATTCAAAATACTCAATTATAGCTGTTTTGAATGATTGGTTTTCTTCAAGGTCTTTTGGGAATTCAGTTCTGATGATATTTTCGGACTCGCTGTAGACAAATTTGAATTCTTGGTTTACTCCATTAAATTCTTTCCATTCTTCGTCAAGACTTAAAAAGATGTAAAAGAAACCTTTATTAGGCAAGATGTTTTCTTGGTCAAATTTTGTCAATTCGGAAAGGTTGTATTGAGCACAAAATAGCATTGGCTTTCCATTTGCTCTTGGCCATTCAAATTCTTTTGGTAAATCAGGTTTTCCACCAATTTTAGATTTTCCGACTTTTAGAGTTTTATCGTTACTGGCTTTAGTGTTTATTCCAACAGTTGGTCTAATCATTTTGATTAGTTTTTCTTTGTCGGTTTCTTCAATTTCAATTTCTTCCGAAGTTCGAATGAAAGTCTTGATTTTATCTAAATTATTTTTTCTGAAGCTGAACATTTATTTCTGCATAATGTTTTTGGGATATTGCGTACAACGGTTTTGTGTATGGTTAGTTGCGTGTTTAAGCAACTAATTTAGTAAACAAAAACGAACGCGAGAAAATTCCGAAGGAATTTTCCAAATAATCACTTGCCAAAGCAATTAATTATACACGGTGTTGGCAAATCGTTTTTTTTAATTATTCTTCAATATCAAATAAATATTCAACTGTAACTTTAAAAAAGCGAGCCATTCTGATCGCTAAAGTAACGGAAGGATTAAATTTGTTTTTTTCTATTGCGTGAATAGTTTGTCGTGAAACATTTATTTCTTTCGCTAATTCTGCTTGCGTTAAGTTGTGTCTAGCTCTTTCTACTTTTACAAGATTTTTCATAAATACACTTTTCTTTTGATAAAGAATATTATTATGTAAGACCAAAGCAATGGAAAAATAAAATAATCTAAAGTCAGTTTTAAATCTTTGGCTAAAATGTACATAAAAATTGTAACTAATAATCCAATTATAAAAGTTAGCTGAAAAGATTCTAGTCGTAATTTGTCTATGTAATCGTCTTCGACTTTTTCTTTCGAAACCATATAGATTAACATTGCTATTATCGCAACAAAATCAATTCCATAACTTAATCCTCCGCCAGAAAAGGCGTTTAATAGTCCTAAAATTCCATTATCAGATTCCGTTCCTATTTCGGAAGTATTAATTCCTGATATTTTATATTTATTGATTGAATTATTAATAAAGTTTAAACTTCCATTAAGTAAAGAGGCAATGATAAAAAGGATTAATCCAAGTTTTTTACACCAATTAGGTAATATATGTGTTTTCATATTCTATTATTTTTATACAAAAGTATATAAAACTTTACATTTTGTAAAATAAAATAGATAATATTTAAATTACTCTATTTTAAGATAATGTCAATTTGAAGTAGAAAAGTTGAATATTACGAGTCGCCCGAAATGTTTGCCAACGGTTTTGTGTATGATTAGTGGCGTGTTTAAGCCACTAATTTAGCAAATACAAACCGAATAGAAAATCCGCGAGGATTTTCGTAAGCAAGCTCGAACTAGCCATTAATTATACACGTTGTTGTGCTTTAGTGCTTTTTCGTTTTTTTATTTTCCAAATTATATGTGTCACAATTCCTGCAATTGTTCCGAAAATCCAAAATCCGAGTGTTATTCCGAGTAATGGCATTCCGCAATTAATTCCGTCTGTTCTTGGTTCTGGGTAAAATAACTTTGGAAAAATAAAAAAGTAACAGATTAGTAAAACCAATAGAATTATAAAATTCGGCAGTTTAGTTTTGTATTTATCATTCAAATAATACAATCCAAATTGAATTAAAGAAATTCCGATGATAAAAAGTAAAATCATTTAATTCAGCTTTTGTTTATGTAATATCCTTTTTCTTTAGTTTCAATATTTTCTATTATTAGTTCTTTTCCATAACAGAAAACTATTTTCGCTTTTCCTTGATTTGTTTCAATTATTCCATTGTTAATTTCAAAAGAGTTTTTTGCTAACCAATCTCCAATATGAGTTCCTTCAGCGTATTTCCAGTCTTGTTTTTCAATAAAAGACGAAGAATTACTATAGAAGCCTAAAATCAAAACAAGTCCGATTATTACACTTAAAATTTTAAAAATCCGTTTTTTCATTTTTCCGAAATTGTTCTTTTGAGTTCTTCTTTCAGGCATTAAGCACAACGGTTAGAGTATGGAAAGTTGCGAGTTAAACACTTCAATTTTCCGATGTTTAAAATTAAGAAAATTAGAAATGAAAAATAAAGTATTTAACGGAATTAAGCAATTTTTTATACGCATTGTTGGCAAAAGGTTTTTAATCAATCAGTTTTGGATTTATCTGTCTTTTTCTGAAAAACAAAAGTACTATCTGACTTTATATCTTTCAATTCTGACTTATTCTGTGTGGTTTTTTGTTCTGTTGTTATGGATTTATCGGTTGTGTCATTTTTAGTCCAGTCATATAATGTTTTTAATCCACCAATAAAAGCTAAAATAGTCGTTGGAATAAATAAATAATGTTTAAGTTTTGCATTTTTTAAACTAAAAAAAGTATTGTTTTTATGAGATTTTTCTTTTTCAAGTTCTTTAAAAACTCTGTCAAAACCACCTTGTTTTATAAAATAACTCGTATTACCATTTTTATAAATGCAAGTGCTATAAATATCTTTTGTGTTTTCATATTCAACGTCAATGCAATCATAATCATTTAATATTTTAACATAATATTCAAAATCTAATTGACTTAATTCTTTAAATTCTAAAATATCTTTTATGTCAGTAATAACATACGTATCGTCAAAATTAACACTCTCAATAATCTTATTAAGATGTTTAATGTCTTCTTGTTTAAATTCTGTCATTTTATCAGACTTTTTGCCAACGTTTATGTGTAAGGAACGTTGCGTGTTTGTGTGCGAGGATTTTCCGAAGGAAAATCAGAAGCTAGCAAACAAAGCAACGACCAAACGGTTGAACTAAAATAAGCAATGTTTTTTACACGGTGTTAGGCAACGTATTTATTGTTCCACTATTTTTTTCGGATACATTTTAATTATTTCAGATGATTGTTCTGTTGTCAATTTGTCAAACTCGGTACTAAATTTCTTTCGAGATACTTCTTCTCTTAAAAGTTTTATTTCATCCTCTATAATATTACTTACTTCAATGTATGTTTTATACATTGTCTCTCTTTCAGTTTTTAGTGCAATTATTGATTCCGATTTATTCTTTGACTCATATTTTTTAACTAGAGTTCTTAAATCTTTGATATTTATAGTTCTATCGTTTACTATAATTTCACTTTTTTCGTTTAAATAAATTTTTAATGCTTTGTCTAAATTTATTTTCTCATTTTTGACTAAAGTTTTAGTGATTCCGCTAGTTGTATTGGTAGCATCTAAAAGCACGAAAGTTTTTATTTTATAATATTCTAATTCAAAATCTTTTTCTTCTAAAACTGATAAAACCCCACTTGCAATATTTGAAGGCATAATGTCTCCAGCTGTTTTAATAGAATCGATTACGGCTTGTAATTTATAGACTTTTGTGTTTGGATAATTTTCCGAGTTAATTAAATCAACTTGACAATCCATTTGTTCATATACATCTTGAATTATTATTTTTTGAATAGAATCTGTAAAAGAGTAGTTGTAATCAAATTCTATATCATTTTCCCTTTCTATTTTTCTAAATAAATTGATGTAGCTTTTACCAGTACTGTCAATCAATATTTTCTTTTTGATCAAGTAGTTTTCAAATTCCTTTATTTCACTTTTGAGCTCTTTTCCATTGTTCTCAATTTGTTCGTAAGTACAATTTTGTAATTGAACTTCAATCCGCTCTTTTTGTGAATAGGCAAATGATATTAATGAAATAAAAAGTATTGAAAGAAGTTGTTTTTTCATATGTTGCCTAACG
>NZ_QGGP01000014.1 GCF_003148645.1 Xanthomarina spongicola | reverse complement strand
GTTGTGCAACATTTGACCAAAAAATGAAAAATAACATCAAAATATTGACAATTCTAATATTTGCTACCATTTCTTCTTGTGGTCAAAATGATAAATCTGACAAAGATATAGCGGAAAACAAACTGATAGAATTAAATCCTAACAAAGAAAAGCAGCAAGAAATTATAAATGAACATCTGAAAAACGGAGCGTGGAAATACGAATTATATTCAAGAGAATGGCAAGAAGAAATTGACAAGGGACTAGAAAAAGACAGTACTATCGCATATTTATGGCAACAAAAGGCAATGCCAATGTTCAAACAGGCAAAATATGAGGTTGGAATGGAATATATTGACAAAGCTGTGAAATACGACCGACAGGATTGGCAAGATTACAGAGCATTTATAAAATGTATTTTTGCAAAAACTTATCGAAATGCCATTACAGATTTTCAAGATTATAAAAAAAGGTTTGGATATGGCTATGTAATGGACCATTCATATGATTTCTACATTGGACTTTCCTATTTGCAATTGAATGAATTTCAAAAAGCAGAACAGATTTTTAAACAAGATTATGAATATCAACTAAAAGAAAAAGGGAAAGATTGGCTTCATCATTTAGACTTGTTTTACTACGGAATTAGCAAATATGAGCAAAAAGACTATTCAGGAGCTATTAAAATTTTCGATAAGGCTTTAGAAATCTATCCCGATTTTTCAGAAGTACAAATTTTCAAATCGGATTGCTTAAGAAAAACAGGAAAAATAACAGAGGCAAATGAATTACAGAAATTAGGAGAAATTAATGGTCGCAACGGAAATACAATAAACGAAGACAATGTGATTTATGAAAAGTATCCTTATCAAATAAGATGGTACTGAATAAAAAACGTTGCACAACAACGTGTATAACTAATTGCTAGTCTGTGTTTACTCGGAAAATCCTACGGATTTTCCTAATGGTTCGGTTTATTTTGTTAACTTAGTTCTTGCCAACGCAACTAGCCATAACACAAACACGTTGTGCGTAATTTAAGAAACCTCGTTACTCAACCAAAAACATAGTTCACTCATTATGACTTTTGTAATTAAAAGAACCGAATTATTTTCGAGAAACTAAATAATTGAAAAATGAAACTCTTGATTACTTTACTATTCTTAATATTTTCCATCACAACATTCGGACAACAAATCAAGTCGCCAAAAAATTTAGACGAGGAAGATAAAGTCAGATACACCACAGACAGCTTAAGAGGTCACTATATTCCAAAAGACCTTGATGATGCAATAAACTCACTCAATAAAATTTATTCAGACAGCTTAAAAGTAGAAATTACTAAACTTGCCGAAAAAGATTATGTATATGGGAATTATAGATTTGGAATTGGTTTATGGATGAGAAATAACTGGCAACTTTGGGGAGGCTCTCGTCTTTCCAAATTTTTTCGAGATAATAAAATTGGTCATCCCGAATCAATGTCTGTTGTTATTTTAGAAAGTTATTATCGTTTTTTAAAAAATGAAGACATCAGATTTGACGAACAAATAAAAGAATATGTAGAATGGGAAGAAAAAGCAAAAGCAGATGAATTAGAACGAGAAAGAAAAGAATTGAAAGAAAAGAAAAAGAAATTCGCTGAATTGAAAATTGGAGATGTTTTAGAGTTCAATTATGATTACGAATTTGCTAGTAAAAGTCAGGAAAACAAATGGATGGAAGATACTTGTTTGGCTAAAGGAATTCTAATTGAAAAAGATTCGGAAAATTTAAAAATAAATGTCAAGGTTATTGAAAGTTGCGATAGAAAAGGTATAGTAATTTACAATACCGATAACATTATGATTTTGAATGAGGATACAAAAAAATGGACTCGACCAAAAAAAAGAATAGTAAAGTATTTGAAAAAAGGGAAAACTGCGTGGTTTGAAATTGATGATTGGGATTTGGAATAAAAAACTACGCACAACACCGTATAAAATTAATTGCTTGGTTGTCGCCTACTTACGAAAGTCCTCGCGGACTTTCTATCTGTGATTTATTTACTAACTTTAGTTCTTAAAACATGCAACTAATCTTATACAACAACGTTGGCAATAATTATGAAGAACCCGATAATCATAACAATATTCATTTTGATTTTTTCAGCAAACAAGGTTTATTCTTGTTCTTGCGAAAAGTCAAGTGTTAAATATGGATTTGAACATTCGGACTTGATTTTTACTGGAAAAGTTGTGGAAATTAACGAAGGAAAAGTTTATGACTCAATCCCAAGCTCAACTGAAAAAGGAAAATATTACGTTCGAGAAATTAATAGAATTGAGTTTGTTTTTAAAGTAAACGAACTGATTAAAGGAAAAGAAAAATCGGATTTCATAACTATTGTGACTTCTGGTGGCGGAGCGGATTGTGGAAATTATTTTGACCTGAACTCGGAACATTTGATTTACTCATACGAAACGGATTTACAAGTAAACACTTTTGACGAGAATAATAAAGTTGAACCATATTTTTCGACTGACCTTTGCACTCGGACTAAAAATCTGAACCGAACAAAAAAATCGGAAATAGACCGACTGAAAAGATTGAATAAACGGAACAAAAAATAACTATTGCCAACAACGTATAAAATTAATTGCTTGGTACGAGCCTGCTTACGAAAATCCTCGCGGATTTTCTATTCGGTTTGTATTTGCTAAATTCGTTGCTTAACCACGCAACTAATCTTATACAAAACCGTTGGCATTCATTGCGGAACGGACTCATTATCAAAAAAAAATAATTTTTATCTATTCAGAATATGGATACCATTATCGGAATTTTAATGCTAATCATTGTGATTACAATGTTTTATTTCATCATAAAACAGGTTTCTTTTCCAAAACATGATTTTTCAGGTGATTTGGAAAAAGAAAAAGAATCGTATGGATATACAATCTCAAAATTACATGGTTTTATAAATGACATCAAATCCCTTTTTCGAAAATAAAAACTAAAGCAGAATTTATCAATTTTGCGGAATAAAAACTCAACAAACATCTGACTGACCAAAGCAGTACGCAACTGTTGCGACGGACTGATTAGCGAAACGCAAAAAAAAATTGCCGATTGACCAAAAACTGTAAGAAAAAAAACAACGAAATGCCAACACAGTATATAAAAAATTGCTAGTTTTAGCTTAACCAATGTGAGTTGCTTTGTTTGCTTGCTTCCGATTTTCCTTCGGAAAATCCTCGCACACAAACACGCAACATTTCATATACGTAACCGTTGTACAACATTACGATTGAAATGAAAAAGAACTTATTTTACATATTATTTTTTTTTACAAGTATATCTTGTTTTCAACCAAGATACAAATTGAGTGAAAAAGAAAAAGAGTTCAATCCTTACCAAGAAGGAGACTTATTAATATTTGAATCAAACTCAAAAAAAATAGACACTTTTTATATTTCAAAGATTGATTTAGTATTTAACGATGGATTAGGTATAATTGAATATAAACAAGCATTAAGAGTATATGAAGGAAAAGCTCCAAAAGAGAATGAATTTCACGATAAAAGAACTTTTTTATTGGAAATTCGTTCAGGAGGTTCGAAAGAGCAAACTTTCATTGAATTACGAGACTTTATTGATGGAAAACAGAACTATTCTGATTTGATAGAAAAACCGACTGATAAATTGGAAACAAATTTTGGTGTGCTTGAGGATATAATCTCTATAAAAAGCAACAAGAGTTTAGATTATGATTCAAAGATTTACGAATATTTTTGGAGTTTCGAGAAAGGAATTGTAAGATTTAAAAAGGGAGATTCTTCTATTTGGACACTTAAAGATTTTAAAAGATATGATTAAAAAACGTTGTACAACACCTCATAAAATTTATGCTTACATTTAAAGTAAATAACGAACCGACAAACATTCAACAAACGATTTGCTACGTCCGAAAAATCTCCGATTTTCCAGTCGCACAAATCTTATAAAAACCCGTTGTAGGTAATTTAAGCGAACTGTGATAAAACGACAAAATTAATGGATTGGATTAATCTTCTTATTGGAACCTTATTAATTCTACTTGGGATTTTTCTAATCAAACTCTATCAAGATTTAAAAAAAGAAAATAAAGCAGGAGGATTATCTTTCAAAATGCAAACTGCGGGAATTGGATGTATAATAATCGGAATTGGACTAATTATTAGAGAGTTTTAATGACTCAAATCTGAATTGGAATATAATCTCTTAAAACGGAATGAAAATCGGAATTATTGAATTGTATATTGAAAAAAACTGATTTCCAATCTGACCCTCACCGAAACTGAACTGAACTGAACTGAAAATAAAAACTACCTACAACACTGTGTATAAAAAATGCTTATTTTAGTGCTTAATCAAAAGGAAAGTGCGTGTTTGCTTTCTTCCGATTTTCGTTCCGAAAATCCTCTGACGCAAACACGCACTTTTCATACACAAACACGTTGGCATTCATTTAAACCGAACCTTGAACAAACTTCATAAAATAGAACCAAAATATTCAAAAGCTGAATTAACTGAATTTAAAGATGAAAATCAGTTTATGGATGCTTATGTCGAATTATTAAAGCAAACTATTACTTTATTATTTTTAATAATTGGCGAAAGATATTGCGAAGGAAAAGAAGGAATTCCAAGAAAAATTAATCGGAATGAAGCCATAATTGGTGGAAACCTAACTCGGTTAATAAAATTAAACACTTCATTTCTTGAAAATATTTGCAATGGAAAATTAGAAATCTGTTATATACTTAATAGATGTATCGCTGAAACTGCAATAAACACACAATTTATGATAGCAGAAGGTGAAGAAAATGTTTTAAGAAATTACATAAAATATTCACTTATAACTGAAAAAGAATTGTGGAATACTATAAAAGATAATGTAAAGGACAGAAATGATGAAAAATTACACATTGAAGAAAGAATGCAAAAATCAATTGAAAGGAGTTTTAACTCGTCTGATTTTGATTTAGAAAATGTGAATAGAAGTTCAAAATGGAAATCAATTGCAAAAAGAGCCGAATATGTTGCAGGAGACCAATTTTACAAAATATTTTATGGTATTGGTAGTCATTCAATTCACGGAAATTGGCAAGATATTTTAATGAATAATTTGACAAAAGAAGATGACGAATTCAAATTAAACCTTGAATGGAATAGACCAAGACCACAGATTATGGATGGTGCAATCATAATGAACTTAATATTGACAAAATCTTTTGTAGAAAAAGAAAAATTAAAAGGATTGGAATCTTATTTGGAAAAAACAGAGCTTTTAATGAAATATCACGCTGACTTGACAAATGAACACGAAAAGTATCTAAAAAAATAAAAAACGAAATGCCAACACCGTGTATAATTAATTGCTTTTTATGTGCTTACTTGCGAAAATTCCTGCGGAATTTTCTCTGGTTCGTAAAAGTTTGCTAGCTTAGATGCTTAACCACGCAACTAACCATACACAAACACGTTGTGCATAATGTCCAAAATGACGCAGGAATTAACAGAAATAGAATTTAAAAATAGCTTTGGTAATGGAATGACAGACATTACCGAAATAGAAATTGATGAGCCGATTGACATTTGGAATTATGTGAAAAAATTGACCGAAAATCAAATCGTGAGCCGAATTGTTTACGAAAAAGAACTCGTGGAAAAAGTTTATCGAAATAATTTAAAAACCTTTGACCACATTTTACTTCCGACTGAAAAACAAAATGTATTTCTGACAATTGTGGTGGATTTGGAAAAGAAAAAAATATTCGGACACAAAATTTTGGACTTAAATAACGAATACGGAATTGAAGAAAATACCGATTAAAATAAAATATTTGATTTACGGACTTTGTGGACTGATTTTTATAGCTCTGAATTTTGCAATTGGAGCAAAACTTCACATCGGACTTATAGAAACACTACAAAAACTGACTGACTATCATTTCGGAATTTCGACAAACACATTGGATTATTTGACTTTAGCATCATTTCCATTTTTTGGTATGTTATATAACTCAACAAGAACGGAATTTAATAAATCAGAATTATTAAAGGACATCTTAACTGTTTTGCTTTTCATCATCATAATATTCGGAATCGGACTTTATATGCTGATTTACTTTGGCAGGAGTGCAAATCCATTAATTCCTGAATATTTGTTAACAGAGCCATTTGATTTATACTCAACATTGTTAATCGGAATTGGAATTTTGACACCATATCTGATTATTAAACTGATTAAAAAATAAAACACTATGCACAACACCGTGTATAATTAATTGCTTGGTTCTTGCTTACTTGCGAAAATTCCTGCGGAATTTTCACGGGTTCGTAAAAGTTTGCTAACTTAGTTGCTTAACCACGCAACTAACCATACACAAACACGTTGTGCTTCATTATCAGAAACAAGTAACCAATGATAAAATTCTTTAGAAAAATAAGACAGAACTTACTTTCAGAAGGAAAAACTGGAAAGTATCTGAAATATGCTTTTGGAGAAATTTTACTTGTAGTTATAGGAATATTAATCGCATTGCAAGTTAGTAATTGGAACAAAAAAAGAATTGACTCTGATTCTGAAAAAGAAGCTCTTTTTGATTTAAATACAGAGATAAAATCTAATATAAAAGCACTGGAAATAATAATAGCTGAACACGAAAAATCATTGGTTGCAGGAAAGGAAATTAAATCAATGATAGTTGACACTAATAAGCTAAATAGCATTTCCAATGATAGCTTGAAGTCTATCTTAATTGTTATGAATTATAATTATACCTATGACCCTAAACTTGGTATTTTGAATTCAGTAATAAATTCAGGTAAAATTAATCTTATACAAAATAAGGACATAAGATATATGTTGTCTTCAATAAATGAATTAATTATTGACGCAAACGAATCAACTAAAGTAATAGAAAAATTAAGAGGAGAATATTATTGGCCAATGATTGCATCAAAAAGAGAAATAGTCGATTATAACAAGTTAACAAGAGATAATAAAACATCTTTTCGGAATCCTGAATTTGTTTGGTGGGTAGATTTCAATACTACCGTTAGACAAGAAGGTTTAGACGAAGAGAATGAATTATTGGAATTTCTCAAAAAAGTCAATGTATTAATCGAAATAGAAATTAAAAAATAACGAAAGCACAACGCTAGCCAATGATAAAATTCTTTAGAAAAATTAGACAAGATTTACTTGCAGAAGGTAAAACTGGAAAGTATTTAAAATATGCCGTTGGAGAAATTGTCCTTGTCGTTATTGGAATATTGATTGCATTGCAGATAAATAATTGGAATGAAAACAGAAAAAACTCTATTGAAGAAAGAGCTACTTTAGAAAACTTATTAGAAAATTTAAATTTATCAAAAATTCAATCTGAACAACTAATATCTGAAGAGAACCAACTTAAGCAGAACTTGATTCAAATTCTTGGAGTTAACTCCAATAATACTAAAGTAAACACTGAAATAATTAGTGACTCGATTTTCAAAAATGCCGTTTGGGATTTACAAAGCGATATGCCAACTTTTAACTCATACAATAATTTGAAAAGCACTAATAAATTGAGTTTAATTAAGAATAAAAATATTAATGAAAAATTTACTGAATTAGAGTTTCGCCAAAACAAACTCAATGACATTCTCGAAGACAGATTGAGCGTGCATCAAATTCGTATAGATGATATACTTGAAAACGACATCAATTTCATCCCTTTAGTAAAATCTAACATACCAACTATTAATATTGAAAACGAATCGAAAAATAATTATTTGCAAGTACTAGAAATTAAAAGAATAAGAAATCTTCTTGGTATGAAATTGTCATTTACCCAGGATGTGATTGATTTTCGGAAAAACCTTGATACAGAAATTAAAGGTTTAATAATTTTAATAGAAAAGGAATTGAACGAAAAGAAATAACGAAAGCACAACAAAGAACTGAGTTAAAAAACAAACAATTTTAAGCTAATTTTGAAACAAAGTTTTCATCGTATGACAAACCACTCTTTGCGATAGCAAAGGCTTGCTTTAACAGCTTATTGGCCACCGCAATTAATGCTAATTTCTTACTCTTTCCTTTAGCTACAATCCTATCAAAAAGTGCCTTACATGCTTTATTATATTTACAAGCTGAAAACGCTGCTAAAAATAGTAGATTCCTTAATTTCTTATTACCCACTTTACTAATTCTACTTCTCCCTCTTACACTACTACCTGATTCCCGTATCGTGGGTGTAATTCCAACATAACTACATAG
>NZ_QGGP01000013.1 GCF_003148645.1 Xanthomarina spongicola | reverse complement strand
TTTTCAGTTTAAAAGGTTCTGAATACCGTCTGATCACTTTGTCATTTCTGTACATAATGTTTAAAATTATGTAGCCTTTATTCAGGACGGGTCAATATGTTGCACAACGTGTTTGTATATGGTTTGTTGCGTGGTTTAAGCACTAAATTTAGCAAATTAAAACCGAATAGAAAATCCGCGAGGATTTTCGTAAGTAGGCTAGAACTAGCAATAAATTATATACGGTGTTGCCATTTCGTTGTTTTTACTCAGGTTTTTAATTATTAGGCTTAATTCCGTTTTCTGTTTTTTTTTAGTATTTGAGTAAATTCGTTTAGTTACTTATTCCGCAAACTTTTTCAATTCCGATTGAGTGAGTAATTCCGCATCTTGGTAAATTCAGAGTTTTGTTCGGTTTTTCCAAACCTTTTAAATTCTGATTAATTAAATATATAGGTTTATTTAATTAAAGAAAATAAAAATTACATCATTGAAAATAGATTTAGAAATAATAATAAACTGCTCAATATTAGAATTACAATATTTATTAATTTCCACATTCCTTTTAAATGTTTTAGATTAATACTACTTAAAATAACTGCTGAAATACTAAAAAATATACTAATAATTGTTATGCTCCATCTTCCATCAAGAAAATCCGGGAAATACTTCTTAAAAACAGAAACTCTTTCAGCTTGTGTTGTACCTAAATTATAAACATAAATCCATAAACTATATATTGAAAAAGGAATTATCAAGCAGATTAAACTAATTAAAGTTGAAATTTTCCATTTGTTTTGATTTTTCATAATAAAATTAGTTTTTTAATGTTCCGATTTTTTGAATCAGAGTGCGTTCCTCCAATGAATGGCAACGTGTTTGTGTATGATTTCGTTGCGTATTTCAGCACCTAATTTAGCAAATACAAACCGAATAGAAAATCCGCGAGGATTTTCGTAAGTAGGCGAGTACTAGCAATGAATTATACACGGTGTTGGCAACTGGCTTTTTATGGTCGAATAAAATCATAATTTCCATTTATTTCGTTCACATTCCAAGTCAGTTTAGGCAACTCTATATTTTTATTAAATTCTATTATTGTCAAAGATTTTAGTTTGTCAAACTTATAATTCGTTTGAATTCGTGTGTTTGATAGAAAGTAACTTCCTTGTACAAATTCTCCTTTTTCCTTTATGATTTTTTCTAATTCTTTCGAGTTTGTTTTAACATAAAATTCTCTTGTGTCTCCAAATCCCGGTTTTAGTTTTAATTCTATAATTCCGTTATTTTTCAAGTTTGCGTCCACAAAAACAGTTCTTGAATAATCTTTGTCCATTCGGTCAATTGCCATAAAAGCAAAAAAAACAATAGGAATCAAAACAGATGCTGTTTGAAATTTTATTTTATTTTCCGTTTTGTCGGTTAAATAAATAATTGACAATGGAATTAAACTCAAAAATATTAAATAGGGAAGTAGCAGAACTAAAATCAAAATACTGTTCTGGAAATCAAAAGTCAAATATTTTCCGACTTCGTTTGTTAGTAAAATGCTATATGAAATCGAAGTCAGTAAAGTCAATAAGATTCCGAATTTCGATTTGGCCAATACCAAAATTAGAGAAACAAATAACATTGGATAAAGCAATAAATAAAGGTCAGTCGTATTGTCAATTCCATATGCAAAAACAGTTACAGTTTGGGACAGAAAACTAATCAGTCCGACAATTGTCAGAATAATTATTATTAATCGGATTTTTTTCTGTTTTTCCGTCTGTTTCATTTTTGTTCAGCTTGTTGCCAACGGTTTTGTGTATGGCTCGTTGCGGAAAATCAGGTATGATTTTCCGCCATAACCGAAAGATAGCAAATTGCAATGAATTCCGATTAGGAATTCAGCCGCAATGAGCTATACACGTTGTTGTAGCACGTTTTTATTTCTTCCAAATGTTATTCCATTTATCTTCATAAGGTTCTAAATATCTTAATGGAATTCCGACTGGATTTGTTTGTTTAACTGGTTTTTTCCTTGGTTTGTTCAAATAGTCTTTATCTGATGTTTTGATTACGTTAATCAATTCTTTTCGAGAAATTATAAAATACCTAACGTCATTATTTTTGTCAATATGCACAAAAACATAAGGACACGTTATTTTATCTTTTGCCTTATCGATAGTCGCGTGAGTTAATCCAATTGGATAGCTTTTTCCATTTCGTATAGTTTTGACTTGGATATTTACATTTATTCCAGTTTCTGGATTTAGTCCAAAAATGTCAACGTCAGGATAGTTTTTTAAGGTCAAACTCGCAACCCAACCATTTAAACTCATCATTCCAGCTACAAAATATTCGCCAGTCAGTCCAATCAGGTGTTTATTTAGATTTCTTTTGCTCATATAGAAAGTTTTCCCACTCTTGTTTTAATTTTTGAACACTATCAGAAGCGTGTTCCCAATCATTAAATTCCACTTCAATTGTTGTTCCGTTAGCATTGTCAAGAGTAATGTAAACGTAGTTACTCGGCTTTAATTCATTTTCAGTATTCGTATTGTGTTGGACTGCCAAAATTCTGTCTAATCGCAAAATTGTATCGCCCAACCAAAAGGTGTTTTCTGTGTTCATAGGGTTTTTCTTAAATGTGCTACAACGTGTTTGTGTATGGTTAGTTGCGTGGTTAAGCAACTAATTTAGTAAACAAAAACGAACGCGAGAAAATTCCGAAGGAATTTTCCAAATAAGCAACGGCCAAAGCAATTAATTATACACGGTGTTGCCAGTAGTTTTTATTCGTTTATTATTCCAATTACAAAATAATTATATATTTCAATATCTATCGGATTTGGTTTAACTATAACAGATAAGCAAGATTCTCCATATCGATTCCAGTCTTTATCTTTCATTACAAAGTATGACATTGCTCCATTTGCTAATTCATAACCATTTTTATAAAATTCCGATTGAAAACCGATAAAACCTTTATGATAAATTGATTTATCAAATGCTTTTTCTAAAATTCCAATTGTTTTATCAAGCGATTTAATAGACTCTACTTCAATACTGTCATTTTGTTTCAGATTCGCTTTAATTCGCGTGTAATGTGTGTTTCGGTCAATTATAATTAAATAACTCGAATTTCCGATACCAAAGAGTAGGTAAGGAAGATTTTTAGATTGAGATTTTGCTATTTTATCGAATACTAAATCCGCTTTGTTCCTGCTTTCTAACTCAAACTCATTTAGTTCTTGTGAGTAAGAATGTCCAATGCATAAAGCAAAAAATAATATTAATATTCTTTTCATTTTCTATTTTTTTCAAATCTAGTGATGTTGTCATAAATTCAAAAAGAGGAATGAGTAAATAGCCCTTTTCAATTAGTAAGCACGAAAAATTGCTGATTTGTCAAATTACTGGCAACGGTTTTGTGTATGATTTCGTTACGGAAAAATCGGCAAGATTTTTCCGATTAAGAAAGAAAGATAGCAAAAACGCGAGGAATTTCCGATAGGAAATTCCGCCGTAATGAATTATACACGTTGTTATAAACAGGTTTTTAATTCCGTTAAATTATTAATCCATTCTCCATATTCCTGCATTAGTTCTAATTCCATTTTACACTTTGTGAATTCTGTAATTTGATAAATATTCTGTTCTCCAATTTCCTCAACTGCAAATATTAAAAAGAAATTGCCCTTTAATTCTTTAATAAACCAATATCCATTTGTGTCAATTTGGCTTTCCAAAAAACGTTTGTCATTTTTTCGGTCAAATATTGTGGCATAGAAATGCAATCTTTTTAGAAATTTTAGACTTAAATTTTCATTTATTTCTTTAAACTCATTTAGAGTAAGAAATTCTATTATATTTTCTTTGTCAGTTGTTAATTTATGTTCCAGATTTAAAGGACGAAAAACGTGCATCATATTTCTGCCAAAATCAATTTGAATAGAATCTTTTCCGAAAGTTTTGAAGTCAATATTTAATGTGTCAGAATTCAGGAATATTTTTGATTCCTTAAAATCAATTTTCACATCGACTAATGAGTCAGAGGATATATTTCCAACAGTTTGTTTGTCAAAATCTATGATAATCCCTTCATCTCGTGATGTAGTTACTTTTCCTTCTTCGATAACACGGTTTTTATATGACATCCACACTCCTTTGACCTCTTGACCTTTGCAAGAAGTTAATCCAATGAGCATAAATATTATTTGTAGTGTTTTTCTCAACTTGTTTATAACGTTTATGTATATGGAAAGTTGCGTGTTTGAGTGCGAGGATTTTCCGAAGGAAAATCGGATGCAAGCAAACAAAGCAACTAACATTGGTTAAGCTAAAACTAGCAATTTTTTATATACGGTGTTATACCATGTGTTTTTTATGTCATGAGACGGTAATGGATTTTATTTCCTCTTTCATTCCATAAAATTTCTATATATAGTGCGCCATTTTCTTTCAATTTACCGATGGTTAATCTTGGATTAATCAGTGTGGAATTATTCTGCAATTTTGAGTGCCATTGAAATCCATCCCATGCACTTTTAAAAGCATTTTCTTTATTTTTTATAGAGACTTCATTGACCATACTTAGTTTGTCGTCATTGATAAATGCAGTTAGTGATTGTAGGTCAATTTTTATTAATGGACAAAAACTGTTTTCAATCGGCGAGATTGTCAATAAGGAGTCCGTATATTTCATAGCTAATTTAATCGAACCCGAAGAGTAAAATTCTATTGTAGTTTCATTTTCAATTGCTTTTAAATCAATTTTAGGGTAAAGTATTTTCCCGTTTTCATCTACTAACAGCTGTTCTTCCAAACCAGTTTGAATCACCTTATTCTTCATTAGTTGAAATGTGTAATTTCCTTCATTTAATTCCTTAAGAATAAATTTTTGTAGTTCAGTTTTAACCTCCTGGGTGAAACCTTCTTGGATATTCAAAATGCAAATTAATATTAATGTCAGTATATTTTTCATAATATGGTATAACGGTCTAGTATAAGAATAGTAGCGGATTTTCAAGCACTAACTTTTCGGTTAAACACAGACCTTTTTTATATTTACTAACTTTCGTTTTTGCGACTAAACCGCTATTATTTTTATACATTGTTGTACACTGGCTTTTTCTTTCCGCAAACTTGCTAGCGTTGGCAAAGACATACTCTTTTGCAATTTTTGATGTAGCGTTGGCTGTAGCGAATTGCAAATGTGTATGGCTTTTAGCGTTGGCTTATTTTCCTCTGTTCAATCTTCTATTTGATAGTTTTTTCCAGATACTATCAGCTAATTCAATTTCAGAGTCAGAAAGTCCGTAATTTTCTTTCAGTATTTTTTGATTCGTTATTTTTAAAATTTCCGAAATGTTTTTCTTTTCTCTTATCATTTTATCAATAAGAGGAAGTAAGTCAGAGTTGTTTTCATTATAAGGTAAAAGAATTCTTTCTACTTCATTTGGCATTAATTCTAAAACTCCTCCTCCGTGGCTTCTTCCGCAAATTTCTGTAAAGGCTAATGACAAAGAATTGTAATAACTAGCTGTTAAAGCTTTTAGTTCAACGTTTGATTTTGTTGTAACACGATGCATTGTGTCTGTGGTAAAAGCTTTAGCTTCATTAATAATTAGTTTCGGATATTTATTATTTCTACGAATAAAAAGAGCTTCCGAGATTCTTTGAGATGGTACAATTTGCCATTCATCTCTTATTCTACATTTATAACCTTCGTTAATTTTTTCTTCTTCTCCCCAAGCTATATAATCTCTTGCTCCAATAGAACCATTTAAATCTGCCATTTTTGGAAAAGTCAGAAAATGTGTTCTAGCTTCTTTATCTCTATTTCTATTCCAATCTTTCGTTGTGAAGATTGCACTTGGAACTTGTACGCTTCTTCCAACTAATGGTTTTGCATACTTCTCTAGGTTATAGAATTTGACTGTCGAAAGAGGAACTGTGAAAAAAGGGTTTGAGCCAGTTGTGATGCCTACCTCTACTTTTGCAAACTTTCCTAATTGATTGAATTTTTTGTCAGACTGAAGCCTTTCTAGAAAATCAATCTCTTCTTGCTCAAGGAAGTAAAAAGTCCATTTATTTGATTTAAAATCAATCTTCTTTTTTGGGCTTTTTAATATTGAAACATCTAGTTTTTTTAATTCTTCTGCGTCTCTTAATTCTAGATGTTCAATTAAATGAGAATTAGAGTTGTTTTTCTCACAAAGCAATAAAACTACTTCTTGTTGAATATTAGGAAATACAAGTTTCTCAAAAGAAACAATGTTTATTTTGTTATAAAAATGAGCTAAAAACTCTCTCAATGGTTGAGCGTACGAAACCTGAAGAATTTCCGCTGGTAAAACGAAACCAATTTTACCTTCTTCTTTTAAAAGTAGAGATGAACCAACAACGAATGAAACCCAAGCGTTCGTTAATTTTGAATATTTTAAACTTGCTTTATTAAAAATATCTGCTGCATATTGTTGTTGTTCTTTGTCGAAATACTGATATCTAATATATGGTGGATTTCCAACAATTAAATCAAATTTTCTCTCTGTATTAATACAATACTTATGGAAATCTTCATTAATTATAGACGATTTATTTAAACCAATAGCTTCTGACTTTTCAGCTTCAACTTCATCAAATTCAATTGCAGTAACAGAGTTGTATTCGTAGTTTTCTTTTTGAATTTCTTTTAAAAATACACCATCTCCACAACTAGGTTCTAAAATGTCTAATTCTTTATTACCATTAAAAGCCCATTTTAAAATAAATGATGCAATTGGTTCAGGTGTGTAAAAGCCACCTCTTAATTTTTCGCTTGTTGCTTCTTTGATTAATTGCATTATTTGTTGGCTTTATTTTTATTGTAATAATTGATTTTCTCTTCTGCAACTTTTAAAACTTTAGTTGCTAATTCCTCTTCTAAAATTGAATATGCAACTGTGTCACTTAAATGGGCTACAGTTAGTAAGTCCTCGTCAATGCTAAATAAAATTGAAATATCTTTAATGAGTTGTTTCGAAGGATTTCGATTGTTCTTTTCAATTTTTCCAAGCATTGAAGTATCAATTTTTAAATGTTCCGCAACTTCTCGCAATGTTAAATGATTTTCTGTGCGTAAATCTCTAATTGTTTCTCCGAATGATTTTTCTAATTGCATAATATTTTGGACAACTTCAGTCCAAATATACAAATGTCATTCGAACTAACTATGTTTTTTTAAGTTTTTTTTATACAATATCAATTAAAAAGTCTTTATTTACTTCATACAAGTTTAATGTCTTGCCAGAAAGACTATTTTTTTGTAAAATAGGAATAACAGTTGGACCCCAATGAAGCCAAGTTGGTGTATTACCTTGTCCTGCAACTCTAGAAATATCGTGACTTAATTTTAATGTGAATTTCCCAATAGGTTTTCCGGAAATTGAAATATCAAATACACCAAATGTTTCCTCGTATGTTGCACTATGAGCTTTTGTTTTTACCCATTTTAGTTTATTGAATACTTGATTTCTAAAATAAGTCTTTTGGTCAATAACTGTTGTACCTAATTTGAATCGAGCTTGTGCTAGTTTTAAATTTCCAGTAATTGCAGTTCCTGCAGGAACATCTTGAGCATCACTATTGCTTAATTTTAATTTTTTCCAAACTAAATTCTTACTTGTTATAGCAGTTGTTACTGGAACAGTTGCTGCAACTGGAACTGCTGTTGTAGGCTTAGATTTTTTGCTTTTACTTGGAAATATACTAGATGGTACTTTTGGGACACTTCTTTTAGGAACTTTTGATTTATTTACCTTTTTTCCAGTTGAAGTAGAAGTGCCTTTTGAGTAATTTCTTTTTCTTGTTGCTTCGTCTGGTACAATTCCATCAAGAAAAAAATTATTAATTACTTTGTTGTCTATTTTAAAAATGTTTGGGTCTGTATAATTTAAAAGAGATTTATAATATGTTTTTAATTCAGATAATAAAGCTAATCCATCTTTATCAGTTTGATTAAACTCTACAAGAAGTGAACTTTCTATATTTGTGAATAATCCAGTTCCAGTTAAGTTTGATGAACCTAGAATTATTTTCACGTCATTTGTTCCTTCGAACAAATAAAACTTTGGATGGAATATTGGTTTTTCCTTTTGATAGAAAATATAACTTTCAATATTTAAACTTAAAATTTCTTCAAGAGCTTCTTTTGAGGTTCCACCTTGGTCAATTCCAACAATAATTGTTAAATTTTTAAAGTTCTTTTTAGCAGAATTTATGTGACCTGATAAACCATATATTCCTGCTTCACTTGCAAAAGCAGAAAAACCAGTAAACGAGTTGAACTTTTTTTCTTTTAAATATTTAACTAACAAATTCCCAACAGCATTTTTTGATGTAGGTTCTAATCCTTGTCCTAAAAACGAAATTTTCATTGATGTATTTTATTTAATTTTTCAAAAATTAATTTCATAGATACATCAAGTCCTTTTGACAATTTCTCGATATTTTCAAGAGTAATATTTTTTTCTCCTCTTTCAATCATTCCAATATATGTTCGATGAAGTTTGGATTGAAATCCTAATTCTTCTTGAGAAAGTTTTTTTTCTTTTCGAAGTTCTCGAATAATTTTACCGAAATTCTGTGATAATTCTGCGTTCATTGAGTATACTATAGTTAGCACAAAGTAAGTTAATACTTTCGTTCTTACTACATACTAAAGTTAGCATTTCAAGGATGGGAAATTTTAGCTCTTTTGGTTTTTAAAGCGTTGGAAATATGTGGTGGGAAAAACCGTAAGTGCTAAAATATGTGGCTGCTTTCAGCTTGTGTACAACGGTCTCGTGTATGATTTGTGGCGTGATTTAGCACCGAATTTAACAAATAAAAACCGAATAGAATATTCCGCAGGAATATTCGTAAGCAAGCTCGACCTAGCCATTAATTATACACCATGTTGTAGGTAGTTTTTATATTTTATTCATTTTAAGGGTTTTACTGGATGTGCTTCTTTCTCCATCTGACTCAATATAACTTGTAATAATTTTTAATTCCGAAAACATCTTATAATTCCGAATACTTTTTTTAATTAAATCAGATGTTAGCTCAATCTTATATTCCTTTTGTTTAGAATCAATAGGTTTAAAGTCTGAAATCATTATAGTAATGTCATTCGATATTTTCCCATTAAAATTAATTTGGCTTTTGGAAATCAATGGGAATTCACAATTCCATATTTTCTTTAAACCCTCAATAGTTTTTTCTCTAGAGTCAGTATATATAATTTCAATTGATTTTGTTTTTGAGTTTATTGCTAATTCAGTTACTTTTTGAGAATCAGTTTTATTTACACAACTCAAAATTAAAATTCCGAATAAAAAGTATAATGTATTTTTCATTAGTTTCGATTTTCGCAAATTACCTACAACGTCTCGTATAAGAATAGTTGCGGGTTTATGTGCGAGGATTTTCCGCAGGAAAATCAGACGTAGTAAACTTGCAACGACCTCTGGTTAAGC
>NZ_QGGP01000012.1 GCF_003148645.1 Xanthomarina spongicola | reverse complement strand
ACTCCAACATCAGTTGATGTCACTCCATTTGCTGGACCTCCAGATCCTGTAAAGCTTCCTTCATAGCTTATAAATTCAATCAAGTTTCCATTATTATCAGCTAATGC
The DNA here is from genome assembly GCF_003148645.1 of Xanthomarina spongicola. Lineage (GTDB taxonomy): Bacteria > Bacteroidota > Bacteroidia > Flavobacteriales > Flavobacteriaceae > Xanthomarina > Xanthomarina spongicola. The sequence goes on along the minus strand of NZ_QGGP01000012.1, from coordinate 10,946 downwards.
GATACCATCTGGCGCTCCATTTTGTATGCCTGATTCTGAAAAAGATACTGCTCCATAACCGTTTCCTTCGTCATCTATGCTTCCTGATAAGTTAATGGTACTATAAGGTGATCCTCCATTTCCGTTATAAAATACAATACTATATCCTGTTAAATCTAATCCTGCTGTTCCTGCTACTTCTACAAACTCGCCTACATCTGAACCTGAATTATCATAGTGGAACTCATTAATCCAAACCGATGGTGGTGCAGCAGAACCTCCCGATGGAATGTCTGCACAGGTAAATGCTGTTTGTGAAACACTTACAGATAAATTAGTTGAACAATTATCTGTTTCATTTAAAGTGTAATCATTGATATCTAACGTACCATTGCCTGCATCATCTAAAGTAACGACAATGTTTGTTGGGCAATTAAATGTTGGGCCTTCACTATCCACAACCACCACATCAAAAGTACATGTTGAACTACCAACAGCATTTGTAGCTGTTACAGTAACAGTTGTTGTTCCTACTGGAAAAACCGTATTTGGATCTTGAGAATAACTAATCGTTGAAGCAGGAATTCCTACTTCATCTGTAGCACTAAAATTAACCACTGCACTACATAATCCTGCATCTGTATTCTGAGTAATCTCATTTGGACAAACTGCCACAGGAGCTACACCTACAACACTTACTGTAAATGAGCAAGTTTCTGTATTTCCAGAGGTATCAGTAGTCATATACGTTACAACCGTATTACCAATTGGGAAAGTGTCACCACTACCCAAACTAGTTGTTAAATTAGTTGAGACTATACCACAATTATCAGAACCAACAGGTTCTGTATAAGTAACAATGGCACCAGCTGCACTAGTTGCAACTGCGCTTATATCAGCAGGGCAACTAATTGTTGGTAATTCTGATTCAACAGCAGGACTTGTAAATGTATCTGAAACCAAATTACAGGTAGTTACCACAATATCTGCGATACATGCATTGTTTAAGAATGGTACTGTAACCTCAATTTCATTATAATTTTCTGAAGTAATCGTTGCATTATTTCCATTAATAGTAACAGAATTTTGACCTGGATTAAAATTTGCACCAGATATTAGTAGCGTATTATTTGGTATTACCGAACTTGTATTAATACTGGAAATAATTGGATTACTAACAGTATAGCCATATGCTAAAGATGTTGCACCACAAGCTGATGTAACTATTATATCGCCATTACAAATGTTTGCTGGGCTTATAACTGTAATAGATGTAGCACTTTCATTTTGAATATTAATACCTGCTTGTCCGCCAATAGTAACCATATTTCCTGAAGCACTAAAATTAGTACCATCTATTACAATAGTGGCACCACCTTCAACAGGTAGTATATCTGGAGTCACATTAGTAATTGTTGGTGCATCTATAGTATATGGTAATGATGCAATTGAAGTAAGTGCACATGCATTAGAAACAAGAACATCTCCTGAGCAAATATCTGCTGGAACTGTTATTGTGATACTCGTTGCGTTTTGTGAAACTATTGGAGCATTTGTGCCATCCATAGTAACCACATTATCTATATCTGTAAAGAAATTACCTTCAATTACCACCTGATCTCCAGGCGAGAAATTTACTGGGTTTATAGACGTCAATACAGGGCTTGGAGATTCAACAAGTATTTGTTGTTCGCAAGTAGTTTGGTTTCCTGAAGCATCTGTAGCTGTCCAAGTAATAGTAGTTAAACCAATTGGATATATTCCTGAGGCGTCACATGAGTTAGTTAGATCATTCGTTAATGTAATACCATTAAAGCCTGAAATCCAGTTTGAATTGCAACCAGATAAAGCAAAATTGTTTAGTGTTCCATTATTGCCATTTCCTGATGTGTCTGCTGCAACAGTAACACCATTATTATCTGAATTGGCTACACCTTCATTAAAATGATATAAACCAATTAAACCAGATTGTGCTGTTAATTCATTATTGAAATTTGATTGTATTTCTGATGGACTTCTAGACACATTCCAAAACCTTAATTCATCTAGTCTTCCTTCAAATCTATTTAGTGGAGATGAAGGTCTTTGTCCTATAAATGCAGAATTAATAGTAATAACATTCGTATTACCACCAGCTGAGTAGGTCGTTGAAACATTACCATTTAAATAAATGTTATTATAGATTGAACCATTACTTGTAATAGCTATATGATTCCATCCAGCAGGAAGGACATCTTTAATTGACAAAATACCACCACCACCTGCAGTAACAACACTTAATGTTTCACCAGAAATAGAGCTTGTTACACCATTTGTAGCAATGTAAATAAGATCTGAATTATTAAAATTAAAAATCATATCATAATCACCTGTTCCATCAATAGTCGAATTAGAATACATCCAAAACTCAATAGTTTGTGCGTTACCAACATTACCAATACTCACGAAATCATCAACACCGTCAAAGTCTAAACCATTACCATTTTGGCAATTATCACTTACTATAGGCGAAACAATTGTTAAATTAGCATCACATTGACCAAAGTCTGTAGTTGCATTAATATTAGTACATGTTATACTTGGTGGTGTTGAATCTGCAATTACCACATTCTGTGTTTGCATAACTGTATCACCATTCCCATTAGTATAAGTCCAAGTTACAATTGTAGTCCCAAGAGTAGTTATAGGCAGTGTTGTATCTGTAGTTGCTGAAGTAGTACCACCACAAACATCAGTTGCAGTTGGTGCTGTTAAACTAGTTACTTCACACTCCACATTAACATCTGGTAAAGTAGCTACATCTGGTATTGGTAATAAAAAGCTTAAATCTGGAGCACCTACTGTATGTGTTCCATTGGTTAAGCAACCATTTGCTGCCATGATACTATAATCGAAAGTTCCAGCAGTAATCCCAGAGAAAACTCCTGTTGCATTTGTAATATCATTAAAGGTATAAATAAATGGTGCTGAATTGTTAGCATCAGGAATAGCAGTTACTGTTAATTCATTTCCTGGGTTAACACAAACATCATCTGCTGCAAAAAAGCTACTATAAACCGAAGTAAAGAATGTTGTATTTGGTGGAGTACTCGCGTTGTTATAAAACTCGGTTATAGGTTGGTTGGTACCTTGTACTTCAAAAGCAAACCATACTTGAAAATCACCTTGCTGACTCACATCTAAGGTAGACCAGTCTAATCCTAATCCTGGTAATCCGGCTTCGCCTCCATCTACTATATTATTTGGTATAGAGCCAACAACACCAGCACTCATTGGCGATGTTCCTGTAGCTCCTACAGGTTGTATTTGCATTCTAAATTGCGTATTGACACTTTGTGGCTGTCCATTTTGTGGATTAGTCCATGTTAATGGTGCTGTGCTATAAAAAGTAGCCACACCTGTATTGGTATCTAAACTTTGGAAAACCATAGAGCCTGTTGGGGCTTGACTACTATGTCTTGGATTTTCTATATTATTAAAAGTAAACCATAAACCACCATAATTAGTAAGTATAAGGTCAGTAAAAACCCATGTATTACCACCTACTTCTCCAGGATTATTTCCTGCAGAGGCAAAAGTATAATCGGTACCAGCTATAAAATCGACACCATATTCTAAAGGTGTTACTGGTCCATAAGTTACATTAGTAACAGCAAAGTTTACGTTTACTGGGTTGTTATTATCTGGAGTGGCTGGAATACAATCGTTATCTAAACCATCACAATTTATTTCTGGTGCTCCAGGATAAACCGTGTCATTAGTATCGTCGCAATCTTGGTTGTTTGTTGCATAACCTGCCTGTAAACTACACAGAGGCGTTCCAGCATCATTAGCATTACCAAAACCATCATTGTCGGTATCTGCATAATAAATAACTTCTGCCAATCTGGTAACGGCAATTGTATAATCTTGTGTTGTGCCACAAGCTTCAACAGTTATAGTTATGGTGTTTAACCCTTCGCTTAATGATGCATAACCATCACCTGAAACATTTGTAGCTGGCAAGGTATTAGAAGCTGTAGCACTAATAATGGTTTCGGTAATCGTATTACAAACACTAGCCGAATAATTAAACGTATTAGCATCGAAAGCTGGTATCAGTGTTACATCTGTACCAGACAAGCTAGCCAAAAAGGCATCTGGTAAGGCATTCTCATCAATATCGCCATCACAATTATTATCTATACCATCGCACAATTCATCTGCACCTGGGAAAACAGTATCATCGTTATCATCACAATCACAGTCTTCTACGCTCACACCATCTCCATCACTATCTGTTGCATTAGCTTGTACACCTATAGTAAAAGGAGTTACAATCTCACAACTGGTATCTGCCACTTCGCGTATGGTAATGCTGTAACTACCTGCTGCTAGATTACCAATAGGAAACGCAAACGGGTTACTACCTGGCGTACCCAATGGTATCCAGTTATTTCCACCATCTAAACTACCTTCTATGGCTACTGGAGCACTAGTAAAGTTAATACTTATTTGGGCTTCCCCATCATCTGTAGTTGTACATGTTGCATCTGTTATGTTTGTCGTGACGCTTGTGAGGTTACATGTTACAGGCACATCAAATAAAAACTTGTTTAACACAGGATAATAACTACCACTTTGTGGACTCGTTTGGTAAGCACCTGAAGATACTATCCAAGAAGGATTATTACTTGTAGAACGGGTAACAAACCCACAATACAAGGAACCAGCATGATATGCTAAACCACCAACTTCTGGCATATCATAATCATTTGTGCCTAAATAAGAACTATAAAGTAAGGTGCTGCCATCAGCACTTAATTGGGCAATATGTTTTTCCCAATGTCCAGTATAGCCTTGATGTCTATCTCCTGTGGTAGGCATATTATAAGAGTATGTCCCTGTCAACACAAATACATTATCCGCTTCATCTACGTCAACATCAATTAACCAATCATTACTATTACCTCCCCATGTGGTACCCCAAATACGTTGACCACTGGTATTAAATTTTAAAATAAAAGAATCAAAAGCTCCAAAATAATTACTGGAAAAAGAGCCAGGAGTGTAGGCCCATGCATTAGATCTATTATCCCAAGTCACACCACCAACTATCACACTATTATCTGAACATATAGCTATGGCACTCCAGTCTCTTTCAGCACCTTCCTGAGAACTAAAATATGGAAATCCTTGCTGATAATTGTCACCAATGTAGGTGCAGTAATTTAATGCTTGCCCGTTGTTTGTAAAACTGGCTAAATAAAAATCATAAACACCATTATTTGTAGGTTTAAAAACACCTGCTGTAGTTGGTAAATTAACGCTATTGGTTCTACCCTTTATAATAATATTATTGTTATTATCAAATTTAATGCCATGCCTATGTGCCACATCATAGTTATTACCACCAAAGTAAGAAGACCAAACGAGGCCTCCTAAACTGTTAAATTTAGCTACAATATTATCTGTAGTACCACCTATATATGTCGGATATAAACCATTTACAATAGGCATAGATGTGTTTTGCACTGTGCCATAAAAAGCAATTTCACCACTACTATTTACATCAACCCCATGTCCAAACCATTCTTGACCTGGCCCTCCAAAATATGTAGACCATCTTAAAGTACCATCAAAACCACGCCATTGCGATAAAAAATAATCGTAACTGCCATTAATGGTTTGATCATGAGTATTACCTGTAACTGGTAAGTTGGGACTGGTCGTTGCTCCAGACAAGACAAATGTATTTCCTGGACCCTCTGCGATTGCAGGACTTGCTTCAGTTGATGTACCCCCAAAATAAGTCCCCCAAACCAAGTTGCCATTGGTGTTAAAATGCACAATACGTATATCGTAATTGCCGTTAAACGTCGGATCAAATACCCCTGGAGATACAGGGTAGCTTGTCGCATTTGTATTTATTGCCCAAAACACTCCATTCGTGTTAGCGGCTTCATCCATTCCTAAAATAATATTATGTTGCCCATTACTAGCGGTATAGTAAGTTCCCCAAGCTCTGGTCGGGTCTATAATAAGTGTTTTATTTGGATTATAATCTTCAAAATTAAAAGATAGAATATTACCATTTAAAACATAATTTGATTTTATTGTTTTACTCTCTTGAAATACTAAAGGTGCCCCTTCAATAATCTCACCTAAATGAGATTTTATAACTAAATCACCTGTATTGTTGATATTAAATTCTGTTGTGCCATCAATCTCAAATTGAATTACGTCTGGGTTACCACCAGGTCTTACAATAAAATCGTATTTCATACCACCATTTTTGGTGTATAAAATCATATCTATATTTGGGTAAATATTTTTGTAGGTTACCTTTTCATATGAATATACATGCTCTGCACGAATATCACCCAAATAAAAGTTATCAAAAACTTTATCTTGACCTGAAGTTACAATGCTAACTTGGTCTGAAGTACCTACTAGGTTTAAATCTATACGATGCATTTCTATAGTGAAATCTTCTGGAACATTTTCGGTACCATTAGGCATAGTGCCATTTTCAGAATAGGTGATTTCTTTGTCTTCTATATTATGTTTTTCAAACACATAAGAAATACCATCTTTCTTAAAATACGTTCGAACACCATTAGCATAGGATGTAAATAAAATGTCCGGACGAGGATTGCCATCGGTATCTGTAATTTGACCTTTGTTTTCTTGATATAGAATGGTGTTGTTTAATTTACCAAGAATATTATTTTCAGATTGAATACCCTCTTCACATTGAATACTACTTTCATAAGTATCCATATAATCATTCTCAAATGAAACATATTTTGAAAGTGGGTGTGAGTCTAACATGTTAAATGCTATTTCAGCATTTACAGTGATAGAACAAAAAAATAAAAGGGCAACAGAAAACTTAAAGAAAAGACTTTTCATCGTGTTTGGTTGTTAGTTAATAGCATCACCACAACACAAAAATTATGAATAATACGCAGGGCATACTATCCTTAATGGATATTTAGAATGTAAAATTTATGTAGACTTTGGTTGGTTACAACAGGTATTGAATTAAAACAGGGGGTTTTAAATAGTGACTCAGTTAGAATCTACTAAAATCACCCCTTATTTTAAAACACTTGTTGATTAATAGCATGATAAAGTTGCACAAAATTAAGGCAACATACAATACTCAAATTGAGTATTATTATCTTTTTTCGTTAAAGGGATAGTTATTTAGGTTGTAGGTATGTAAGTACATGCTTAAATAATGGTTTTATTCATTTTTAGCATACCAATAAGTTCTCCAGTAGACGAAATATGTAGTTTTTTTAAAATATTGCGTCTATGAGTGTCTACTGTATTCGAACTAATATCCAACTTATCAGCGATATCTTTACTGCTATAGTTTAAGACCAATAATCTTATAATATCGCGTTCGCGATTGCTAATGCCATCTGTCAATAATTTTTGAGAAAAATTATTATAATACTTGGTCTCGTATTCATTTTTGGTATTCAGGAGTTTTGCAGTAGCCGTTACTGGTAAAGGTAGTTTAGATCCTACTACTGTATAGTGTGCCAGCCCAATAATAGGTTTCATATTTGCATCGAACTCCAGTGGCGTGGTGTTTTGTATGATATTTACGTATTGGTCTTCAGCGTTTTTAAAACGGTAATTCCAGGTGTAACTCATCCGTTTACGTAATTCTATAGGGATTTCGGCTAAGGTAAATTCCATCAAGGCGTTTAAGGCTTTTAACCATAACTCAAGATCTTCTGGGTGAATTCTACTCCAAAAATAACGCATGCCTTGTTTCTTTAATAATTGAGCATCTATACCTAAACAGGCTTGCATATTTTTACTAATAAATTCAAAACTTAAATTCTGGGTATTTGTTAAACAGAAAAACGTAGAACTATACGGCAAATAGGTGTCAAGCTCTATAATTTTCTCGATATGTTGCTCTAATGAAGGTTTATAATACGATTTAAAGATTTCTTTATAATGACTTCTTACATTATGAATTTCCATATAATTTGTTTAAGAATACTATTTTGAAGTAGTAAATTAGAATAATTCTTTAAACCAGTATGAAAATATGGTTGAACACCAATATTTTTCGGTGTAAACAAGGTTTGATTCGCTTTTCTGGACTAGTTAACTATAATTTTTAATAATTAATTTAACCTATAACCTTTTATTAAAAAATGTGATTATATAAAATTAATGAATTTAAACTTTAAGAAGTTAATTAGTAACTCCTCTTAAAGTTAACATTGATAAGCAAATTAAAATATTTTATCATTTTGAAAACTTATGATAAAAAAATTAATATTTCTATACATAATGGAATCTAAAAAATTGAAAAAGTTACCTCTTAAACAAGATATTGAAACTAAAAATGTTCTTAAAAAATTAGCTTCAGCTCAAAGAGCGTTAGCTGAGCTAAAAGGAATAGTTTCTAGTATTCCGAATGAGAACATATTTATAAACACTTTAGGACTTCAGGAGGCTAAAGACAGTTCTGTCATTGAAAATATTTGAATTTATTAGCGAAATATAACATCCTAAGAAAAGAAAAGCTAGGAACTGGAATCACTATGTAAATGAGAAGATGATTAACATTCTAACTCTTAAAGACTAAATATTTACTTTTATAAAATTGCCACTTTACTTAAATATTTTTATTAGAAAAAAGTAAAAACTAGCATTAAAGTTAAAGACTTTTAATTCATTTTAGTTAACTTTATATATTTCAACATATTATGAAGCAAACTATAACTCTAAAACCTCTTCAGCATAAAAACAAAAACCACATAGCAATTGGATTTGTGTTTAATGATAAAACAAAATCTTACATTAAAAATTTTAATGGTGTTACATGGAGTCAAACAAATAAAACTTTTTATGTAACTCAGAGTGATCAAACATTACATGAGCTTTACAACTATCTACTAAAGGGTGGGTTTTACATTGATTATAGTGCATTAAAATATGTAAAGAAAGCTACAATAACATCTGACAGCAAGATAAAACCTCCAGACAAAGTCATTTTATATCAAGAATTAAACTTGAATCAAAAAAAACTCTTAAAAGAGTATGTAAATTATTTACGTGGTAAAAGGTTAAGCGAAAGTACCATTTCATCATACGGATACTTTATTCTTCGATATTTAAACCTCCATAAGGACATTGAAAAAACAGATTGGAGCGTACGTAACATTCAGTATTTTATGGAACAGGTTATTGCTAAAGAACATTATAGTATTAGTAGCCACAGACAATGTGTTAGTGCAATAAAACATTTTACAGCTTTTTGTAATTTAGATGATTTTGATGCTAGCAATTTTAAACGTCCTAAAAAAAGTAATTATTTACCAACTGTTTTATCAAAAGAAGCCATTATTGATATTTTACAAGTAACCAAAAATTTAAAACATCGTACAATAATTGGGTTACTATATTCAGGAGGACTACGAATTGGTGAGCTTTTAAATTTAAAGCTGAACAATTTAGACCTTGATAGAAGCCAAATACTAATTAAAAAAGGCAAAGGTCGTAAAGATCGTGTTGTAGGAATGAGTCAAGTAATCAAACCTTTATTGGCAAATTATATTTACACCTATAAACCTGTTGATTATGTTATAGAAGGACGTGATGGAGGCATGTATTCGGCAAGCAGTATTCGAGCATTTTTAAAACAATCGTGTAAATTAGCAGGCATAAATAAACCCGTTACACCACATACTCTAAGACATAGTTATGCCACACATATGCTAGAAAACGGTATTGATTTACGGTACATACAAGAATTATTAGGGCATGTTAAACCAGAAACCACAATGATTTACACACATGTAGCTCAAAAAAATATTATGCAAATACGTAATCCATTAGATGTTACAGTTGAAGAGCTTCAGGTAAAGGACAAAGGCAACAAGAAAGTGTTGATATCCCGAAATTATAAACCATAATTAACTATATTTGAGTTTATATAACAAGTTGTGCAACATTTGACCAAAAAATGAAAAATAACATCAAAATATTGACAATTCTAATATTTGCTACCATTTCTTCTTGTGGTCAAAATGATAAATCTGACAAAGATATAGCGGAAAACAAACTGATAGAATTAAATCCTAACAAAGAAAAGCAGCAAGAAATTATAAATGAACATCTGAAAAACGGAGCGTGGAAATACGAATTATATTCAAGAGAATGGCAAGAAGAAATTGACAAGGGACTAGAAAAAGACAGTACTATCGCATATTTATGGCAACAAAAGGCAATGCCAATGTTCAAACAGGCAAAATATGAGGTTGGAATGGAATATATTGACAAAGCTGTGAAATACGACCGACAGGATTGGCAAGATTACAGAGCATTTATAAAATGTATTTTTGCAAAAACTTATCGAAATGCCATTACAGATTTTCAAGATTATAAAAAAAGGTTTGGATATGGCTATGTAATGGACCATTCATATGATTTCTACATTGGACTTTCCTATTTGCAATTGAATGAATTTCAAAAAGCAGAACAGATTTTTAAACAAGATTATGAATATCAACTAAAAGAAAAAGGGAAAGATTGGCTTCATCATTTAGACTTGTTTTACTACGGAATTAGCAAATATGAGCAAAAAGACTATTCAGGAGCTATTAAAATTTTCGATAAGGCTTTAGAAATCTATCCCGATTTTTCAGAAGTACAAATTTTCAAATCGGATTGCTTAAGAAAAACAGGAAAAATAACAGAGGCAAATGAATTACAGAAATTAGGAGAAATTAATGGTCGCAACGGAAATACAATAAACGAAGACAATGTGATTTATGAAAAGTATCCTTATCAAATAAGATGGTACTGAATAAAAAACGTTGCACAACAACGTGTATAACTAATTGCTAGTCTGTGTTTACTCGGAAAATCCTACGGATTTTCCTAATGGTTCGGTTTATTTTGTTAACTTAGTTCTTGCCAACGCAACTAGCCATAACACAAACACGTTG
>NZ_QGGP01000011.1 GCF_003148645.1 Xanthomarina spongicola | reverse complement strand
AACAATCAGCTGTATCAGATGTTGGTGCAATAGGATTAAAACCAATATATTCTATTGTATAAACAAAAGACCAAGTATCTTGATTATTATCACAATCTGTATAAGTATATGTATAAGTTCGAGTCCCTTCACAAGTAATCGGGTTAGGACTATCTGTAATAACAGGAGCCGAAGGAACTAAATCAGCACCACATGCATCTTTTATAGATGGCATAGTAAATGTTGCAGTTGCTTCTGATAAACAATTAACAGTTGCGCTACCATCAATAGTTGTAATATTTAAAGGAGGTACATTAATAGTAATTGATTGATTCGCTGTAGCAGATTGACCGCAATTATCAACAATAGTAAATGTTCTTGTTACAATTATAGGGCAAGAACCAGAAGCACTATCTTGATATGTAATGCTTGCTACATTGTCTTCAGTAAACGTACCACCTTCAGCTAAAAACTGTAATTCAGTAATAGCAGTAGCAGTTGTTGAATAAGGTAATGAAGTTAAATTTCCATTAGTTACATCGTCTGTACTACAACCTTCTACAGTAATTGAATTAGGTGCATTAATAATTGGTGCAGTATTATCTCCAGTTAAAATAGTAGCAGTTTCACTAATAGAACAATTATTTTCATCGGTTACAGTAACTGTGTAAGTTCCAGCAGGTAAATTACCAAATTGTCCACCATTTTGAGTATATCCTGAAGGTTGTGGACTTATACTATATGTATAATTACCAAAACCACCAGTAGTTCCACTAGCTGTTATAGATCCAGTAGTGCCACCATTACATGGAACGTTTGTTGCATTTAAGGTTAAACCTGTTAATATTGGATGAACTGTTACCTGATAGGATTGACTATCTATAACGCCATCTGCATCAGTAACAGTTAATGTTACCGTATAAGTACCAGGACCTGAATATGTGTGAGATGGGTTTTGTTGATTAGATGTTGGAGTTCCATCTCCAAAATTCCATACATAACTATATGGATTATCTATATCTCCACCAGTTGTTAAATCTGTGAAATTTATTTGATATGAAGTACATACAATAGCAGATTCAAAATTTGCAATTAAAGGGGCATTCACTATAAATCCTTCAGCATCAAAAAAGCATTTAGAAGGATTTGTAGCACATGGTCTACCAGCATTTGGTTGCCAGGCCATATAAAAGTTTGCTAACCTAATTTGATCACCACAGTTCCAATTTATTTGTTGCACTTGTAAGTTTTGTCCAACAGGAATTGCTTGTCCATTATACAAACAATCATTTACATGATAAGCAAATACGCCATTAATAATCACATCGTAATCGATATATAAACTATATCTGTCTGCACCAGTATTTGCAGAAAAGAGCGCAAATATGTATGCTGATTGTGGTGTGCCAGGTGTGCAATTATTAGCTAATGGATTACCATTTATGTCAGCCAAATAGAAATTACTTAGTGTAAAATCGTTAGCTGAACAGGAATCAACATTAAGTGCTGAATTACTTGTATCTAAGATACTATTAGAATCAGTGCTTAATTGGCTGTCACTTTCTTTTGTTAGAATTTGACTTGAAGCATAACTATTGAAAAGTAAAAACATTATCAATAGGATACCATGCAAATTAATTTTATGAGTAATTGTCTTCATAAGATTGTAGATTTGTATATACTGCAAAAATTGTTTTATATTAATGTTTAATAATAAAAACTTTTAAATAAATAATAATATCAAAAAATTGTTGAGGGAAGTACATTGACGAATCAATGTATAATGGATTAAGTTAATTTCTTGATTTGGGATCATTTTTAATTAATAGCTTACGTAACAAATAAATAGCGATTAAACAATTCAATCAAAAAAAAATGTTAAATAACTTAAAAATTCGTTAAGATGATTTGCATAAACACTTAATCGGTAAAATGTAATAATTAACCGACTACGATTATCCCACTATTGCTTAATCAGTTTGATGTTTGTGTATTGTTTTGATTGATTTTAGTCATTAATAATAATATTTAATATTTTTATAATAGCTTACTCTTTATATTTGAGGTAGCCAAAATAAGTCATATGTCCGACATATACAACACTTTGTCGATAAAATATGCATTTAATCGTAAAAAATGAAAAAGTTAATTATTGTAAGACATGCAAAATCTTCTTGGGTAGAACAGGTAAGCGATCATGATAGAGGATTGAAAGCTAGAGGTTTACATGATTCTGAATTGGTGTCATTAAAGTTTAAAGAACTTCATATTTTACCAGATATAGCACTCTCAAGTACGGCAAAAAGAGCTAGAAATACTGCTGAAATTTTTATAAATAATTTAAATATTGACCGAAATAAATTCAGTTTAGATGAAAATATTTATGATTTTTCAGGAGAAAGTCTCATTAAAACAATTAAGAATGTAGATAATACTATTAATACATTAATGTTATTTGGTCATAATCATGCCTTAACTTATTTCGTTAATTCATTTGGAGATAGATATATTGATAATGTTCCAACAAGTGGATTAGTTGTTATAGATTTTCACATTGATTCTTGGAAATATATTAAGAAAGGACATACAACTCATATTATTTTCCCCAGAGACTTAAGATAATCTTAATTTGTTAAAATCATATCATTTTTTATTGCTTTAGGGTCTAAATTTCTTGTATATAAATGTTGTTGAAACCTATAGGAATAATTACTATAAATTGTATATTAAGTATGTTTAGTTTCTATCTAAAAATTAATTCTAATAGAATATATTTGTAGTAATAAACTTGTATTCATGACAAAAGCAGAAAAGCTTCAAAATAACTATATAAATAGAGAGATTAGTTGGTTGCAATTTAATGCAAGAGTTCTTCAAGAGGCAGCCGATAAAAATGTGCCTTTAATAGAAAGGTTAAGATTTCTTGGAATTTTTTCAAATAATCTAGATGAGTTTTTTAAAGTTAGATATGCTACAGTTAAACGAATTGTTGAAGCAGGCAAAGTTGCTAAAAATATATTAGGAGGAATTAAAGCTCAAGAACTACTTGAAGAAATTACACAAATTGTAATTGTTCAACAAAGTGAAAGCCTAGAGATATTAAGTAATATTGAAAATGAACTTGAGAAGGAAAATATTTTTATTATCAAAGAAAATGAGATAAGTGAAGACCAACATAATTTTGTTAAACAATACTTTATCCAAAAAGTAAGTCCAGCTTTAGTTACCATTATTTTAAATGACCAAGTAGACCTACCAAATTTAAAAGATAGTGCAGCATATTTAGCTGTTAAAATGGTTTTAAATAATACAGATCAATATCAATTTGCTTTAGTTGAAATTACTAAATCTATGGATAGGTTTGTAGTATTACCTGAAAAAGATGGTAAAAGCTACATTATCATGTTAGACGATTTGTTACGCTATTGTTTGCATGATATCTTTAATATTTTCGATTACGATAGTATTTCTGCTCACATGATAAAAATTACTAGAGATGGCGAATTAGATTTTGAAAGTGATTTAAGTAAAAGTTTTATTGCAAAAATATCAGATAGTGTTAAAGATAGACAAATTGGAGAACCTGTAAGATTTGTTTACGATAAAACTATAGATCAAGAAACGCTAAGATATTTAATGTCTAAAATGGGAATTGATTCTCATGATAGTATTATTCCAGGAGGGAGATACCATAACAGACGAGATTATATGGGCTTTCCAAGTCTAGGAAGAACAGATTTACTCTACGATAAAATTGAGCCACTTCCTGTTAAAGGACTAAGTTTAGAAGATAGTATTTTTGATAGTGTTTCCAAAAAAGATTATTTGCAATACGCTCCTTACCATACGTTTTCTTATGTTGTAAAATTTCTTCGTGAAGCTGCTTTAGATCCAAAAGTAAGAACCATTAAAATTACAATTTATCGACTTGCAGAAATTTCGCATGTAGCCAGTTCATTAATAAATGCTGCTAAAAACGGAAAAAAAGTAACCGTTTCTATAGAAATTCAAGCTCGCTTCGACGAGCAAGCAAATATCGATTATGCAGAACAAATGGAACATGAAGGCATAAACCTTATTTTTGGAGTTCAAGGATTGAAAGTACATAGTAAAATGTGTGTTATAGAACGTGAAGAAAATAAGAAATTAAAACGTTATGGTTTTATTAGTACAGGAAATTTTAACGAATCTACAGCTAAAATTTATACAGATTTCACCTTATTTACTTCAGACCAGAAGATTTTAAAAGACATAAATAAAGTGTTTAGTTTTTTCGAGTTTAATTATAAAATATATAGATATAAGCATATTATTACATCGCCTCATTATACCCAATCTGCATTTTTTAAACTTATTGATACTGAAATTCAGAATGTTAAAGCAGGAAAACCAGCTTATATTAGACTTAAAATGAATAGTTTATCTAGTTTTAATATGGTGGATAAACTCTATGAAGCCAGTAGAGCAGGAGTGAAAATACAAATGATTGTTAGAGGGATTTGTTGTCTTATTCCAGGAGTTAAAGGTATGAGCGAAAATATTGAAGTAATAAGTATTGTAGATAAATTTTTAGAACACACTAGATTATTTATATTCTGTAACAATAACAATCCAAAAGTATATATCTCATCGGCAGACTGGATGACAAGAAACATCGAAAATAGAGTAGAAGTAAGTTGCCCAATTTATTCCGAAGACATAAAACAAGAATTAATAGATACGTTTGATATTTCTTGGAGTGATAATATTAAAGCAAGATTACTTAACGAAGATCAAAAAAATGAATATAGAAAAAGTGGTAGAATAAAAGTAAGATCGCAATTTGCAACTTATAATTATTACTTAAATAAATTAAAAGAATAATATGCTATCAATAAAAAAATATGCTGCAATAGATATAGGTTCCAATGCTGTAAGATTGCTTATTGCTAATATTATTGAAGAAAAAGGAAAAGAAACGCGATTTAAAAAAAGTTCTTTAGTTCGTGTGCCAATTCGTTTAGGAGCAGACGTTTTTTTAGAACAGCATATATCAGATTTTAATAGAGAAAGAATGATAGATACCATGTCTGCATTTAAACTATTAATGAAAACACATCAAGTAGTTAAATATAAAGCATGTGCAACATCTGCTATGCGTGAAGCTGAAAATGGAAAAGAAATTTCTGATTTAATATATAAGAAAACAAAAATAAGAATCGATATTATTGAAGGTGAAGAAGAAGCAGCCATTATTGCAGCTACAGACTTGCAATCGTTTATAGATAACAGTAAAACATACTTATATGTGGATGTTGGTGGAGGTAGTACAGAATTTACAGTTATTAGCAAAGGAAAATCGGTTGCTTCTAAATCTTTTAAAATAGGAACTGTTAGATTACTAAATGATATTGTAAAGAAAGAAACCTGGCATGAATTAGAATCCTGGATTAAACAAAAAACAGATCCTTACGATAAAATTGATGTTATTGGTTCTGGAGGTAACATTAATAAAATCTTTAAAATATCAGGAAAACCAATAGGTAAGCCACTAACTTACTTTTATCTAACGTCTTATTATAATACGTTACAATCTTATTCTTACGAAGAACGTATTACAGAATTAGATTTAAATCAAGATAGAGCAGATGTTATTATTCCAGCAACCAGAATTTATCTCTCTGCAATGAAATGGAGTGGAGCTAAAGATATCTATGTTCCAAAAATCGGATTGTCAGATGGAATCATAAAAAGTATCTATTATGATACGGTTTCTAGCAATACACAGTAAAAATTATGCATTTTGTCTTTAATATATATCACTTTTCGTTAAAACATATATATTAGCTTCATTAGAAACCCGAAACTACTTTATTTTAAATTTTTAATTATGAAAAAAACAATACTTCTTTTGGCTTTTGTTGTATGCTCAACTTTTTCCTTTTCACAAGCCTTATATGGTGTTCGTGCTGGAATAAATATATCTAACCTAGATTTTGAGCCTAATCCAACTTTTGATAATACACACAGAAATGGTTTTGCTATTGGATTCTTTGGCGAATATGACCTTTCAAAAACTATAGCGATTGCTCCAGAAATACAATTCTCTGCAGAAGGTGCTAAAGAAAAAGACTTACGTATAGATTATATACAAATCCCTATTTTATTTAAATATAGATTTGGAGACAGATTCTCTTTAGGTGCTGGACCAATGGCTGGCGTTAAGGTATGGGAACATGAAGATAATTTGAAAAATTTTGCATTTTCCATGGTTGGTGGTTTAGAATTTTTTATTACTAACGATATTTTTATCGATGCTAGATACCATTATGGATTTACCAATGTAGTCGATAATGAGTCAACTTTCGAAGCCAATAACAGTAACATCCAATTAGGTGTTGGTGTAAAGATTTAAACAAATTTTAAAACATAAAAAAACTCCGATATTAATAGTATCGGAGTTTTTTGTTTATCAAGATTAAGAATTATTATTCTTTGATAAATTTTAAAACCTGTTGTTGACTGTTTTTGTCTGTAATAACTAAAAAATAAACACCAGTTTCTAAATATGAAACATTAATTTTATTTTGATTTAACACTTCTTTTTCAATAATGATTTTACCTTCCATAGAGTGAATTGAATAAGATAAGTCTTTAAAATCATCATTTTCTGCCGAAATTTTCAATTCATTTTGTACTGGATTTTGTGTTATTTTAATTGTAGTACTTTTAGTAAACGTAGGATTTGAAAGTGTTTGTCTACCATAAACAAGTACATTATTGTTACTGTTTGTTAATGTTAATATTGCATCATCACTAGTTCCTGTAATATTGTAAGAATGTAACATGCTGCCTGTATTATAAGAATCTGTTAAAAGCTCTAGGTATAAACCTTCTTCTGATGGTTCGCAAAAAGCAAGAGTCACTCCTTCAAATGCAACCTCTAATATAGTTGGAGATGGAAATGTTGTTGAAGCCCAATACCCATTACATTGCATACCTCCATCAATGTCATATATGTTGTTATTAGTACTATTAATAGTGAAGTTTAAATTGTAATTATATGGAGAGGTTGTTATAGGTGGATTACCATTTGCAGTAATTGTATGCAAAAACCATTCACCTAAAAGTTCATCTTGAGCAGATAAATTTAAGCTTATAAATAGTAAGTAAATAAGGTGTAATATTTTCATAAGGTAGATTTGTATATCTAAGATACAAAATCTTATCCATGAATGGTTTCTTTTTTCCCCAAATCTTTCATGATGTCTGCTTCAAAATCAAGGAGTTGCTGCCATTTTTCATCTACTTCTTTTCGGTCTCCATATTGTCTAGCAAAACCTAAGAACATGGTGTAGTGGTTTGCTTCGCTAACCATTAATTTTCTATAAAACTCAGCAAGTTCTTTGTCTTCTAATTCTTCTGAAAGCAATCTAAAACGTTCACAACTTCTAGCTTCAATTAAAGCAGCATATAGCAGTCTATGTACTAATTGAGTGGTTCTACTGCCTCCTTTGGGGAAAAATGTAATCAGTTTTAAAACATAATCGTCTTTTCTATCACGACCTAAAGTCCAGCCATTTTCTAAAATACGATCATGAACCATTTTGAAATGACTAATTTCTTCTTTAACCAAAGCAATCATTTCTTGAACAAGCTCGGTATATTCTGGAAATCCTACAATTAAAGAAATGGCAGTACTTGCAGCTTTTTGTTCGCAATAAGCATGATCGGTTAATATATCTTCAATATTCTTCTCTACAATGTTTACCCATCGTGGATCTGTTGGTAGTTTTAAGCCTAGCATCTTAACTTTGTTCTTCAATTAAATTTATTTGTTGTTGTCCATCTTGGTTAACAGACATACGATATAATTTATAAGATTTATCTAAAGGGTTGATAAACGACATATCGAGGTTTATTTCTTCAACTGTTGTTAAATCTTGATTTACCCAAACTTGTTGTAACGTGGCATTATTCCAGAATATTTCTTCTGGATTTGCAAAATCTTCAGCATTAATTGTAGCTTTTAAAATATTTTTATTGTCAGATTTAATGCTAATCTCAGATTTAAAAACACGATGATAGCTGGTTTGATTTTCAGTTGAAGCAATAAGTACAGTTTCGTTTAAAGATGTAAAATTTTTGATACGCACATTTACTTTATTTGAAATAAGCGTATCTGTAATAACCTCTGTGTATTCTCTAGGATAGATTGTAAAAGTCTCTAAATTAGCCTCTTTGTTATTAAATTCTGTAATAGCTTTATTCAATAAATCGTTTTGGGTTTTTCTGCCATCGCAGCTAACAAAAGCAATACTAATTAATAATAGTAAACAAATAAATTTTTTCATATTAATAATTTTAAAGTCTCTTATAAATCTAATCCAAAGGTTTTTTTCAACACCTCAATATTTGGGTTTTTCTCCTTTAGTTTTAAATATTTTTCCATTGGAGTAAACGCATATTGTTTTTCCATTTCTTCATTAACTTCAATAGATAGATGAAGATCGTAATTATTTAGTGACTTCTTTAAAAACATCATCAAATCGTATTGCTGACGCTCAACTTCTACTTTATTTGTTGCATTAGGAAATTCTAAATAAATGGTTGTTCCCGTTACTTTGGGAGTGTCTATAGATAAAATGGATGCTAAATTAAATTGGCCTTTAACTTCTAGTTGTTTAATAAATGTATTCCAGTAAGAAATTAATTGGTCTTCAGTAAAATCATCTTTTGGCAAATTTTCTTCATCAATTATAACTTCCATTTGTTTTATTTGATGTTCTTTTTTAGCCTTAATACTTTTTAACGATAGACCAGAAGTAGCTTTTTTTCCAGTGTTTAAGGTTATTTTTGGAGTTTCAATTTCCTTAGGAGCTATAACAGTTTTTTCTGTGTTATTAGAAGTTTGTGTCTTAGTATCTCTTACAATAGATTCCTTTTTTTCTGGAATAGAAACTGGAACAGGTGTAATGCCTTTATTGATAAAATAACTAGCTGGAATTATGAAGTTTTTGCTATTTTTTTTTTTCTCCATCAAAAGTGATAGAGGCAAGCTGCATAAGGCATAATTCAACAAGTAACCGTTGATTTTTGCTGGATTTAAACTTTAAATCACAATCGTTTGCCAGTTCTATTCCTTGTAGTAGAAATGGCTGAGAAGCTTTTTTAGATTGGATAAGATATTTTTCCTTTGTTTCTTCTCCAACTTCTAGTAATTCTATAGTTTCAGAATTCTTACAAACTAATAAATCTCTAAAATGTGAGGCTAAACCAGCAATGTAATGATGGCCATCGAATCCTTTTGATAATATATTATTAAACTGAATTAATAAACTTGGAATATTGTTTTCTAGAATGTAATCTGTACTTGTAAAATATGTTTCGTAATCAAGTACGTTTAAGTTTTCGGTTACTGCTTGTCTGGTTAAATTTTTTCCAGAAAAACTAACTACACGATCAAATATGGAAAGTGCATCACGCATGGCTCCATCTGCTTTTTGGGCAATAATATGTAGTGCATCGTCTTCTGCAGTAATACCCTGTTCTTTAGCTATATATTTTAAATATTCTTTGGCATCTTTTACAGAAATTCTTTTAAAATCAAAAATCTGACAACGAGATAGAATAGTTGGAATAATCTTATGTTTTTCAGTAGTTGCAAGAATAAAAATGCAATGTTTTGGTGGTTCTTCTAATGTTTTTAGAAAAGCATTAAAAGCAGCTTGAGAAAGCATATGTACCTCGTCAATAATATACACTTTGTATTTTCCAACTTGTGGAGGTATGCGAACTTGATCTGTTAATTCTCTAATTTGATCGACTCCATTGTTGGAAGCTGCATCTAATTCAAAGATATTAAAGGCAAAATCCTCATCTTCTTTTTCTGTACCATCACTATTAATCATTTTTGCCAAAATACGAGCACATGTCGTTTTACCAACACCACGAGGACCAGTAAAAAGTAGGGCTTGTGCTAAATGATTATTTTCAATAGCATTTAGTAACGTATTTGTAATAGCTTGCTGACCCACAACATCCTTAAATGTTTGGGGTCTATATTTACGTGCAGATACTACAAAGTGTTCCATACAACAAAGTTAAAAATTCAATTCAAATTTTTGAATTCTGGATTCAGTATTTAATAGTATTTATTAACAATTTATGTACTTTTGCAATAAGTAGATTGTCTTATCGCTGTTCGTTTAGTCGAATGGAGGAAAGTCCGAACACCATAGTGCAACATAGTGGTTAATGGCCACCAGTCGTGAGGCTAGGAAAAGTGCAACAGAAAGTATGTACAGGTAATGCTGTAGTGAAATCAGGTAAACTCTATGTGGTGCAATGTCATGTAAACCAACGTTTGAAGGCTGCACGCTTGATGTTGGAGGGTAGACAGCTAAAGTGTATTGGTAACAGTACACTCAGATAAATGATAAGGACTCTTTTAGAGTACAGAATTCGGCTTATAGATTTGCTTACATATTAAAAACCCTTCAAATTTTTGAGGGGTTTTATATTAAAATTATTTTATTTTTATAAAATGAAATTATACCTGCTTATATCAGTTTTCTTTTTTACATTTTTAACTTTCGCTCAAGATGAAGGCAAAAAAGCCTATATGTTTGATGAAAACGGAAATGCTATTGGTCAAAAAGAATTCTTTAGTAAATTAAATTCTGAAACCTATTATAAAAGGGCAGTTGTTAATGATACAGCTGTTTTAGCAAGACTATATGTAAGAATTTTTGAAGGACAATTGGATAAGCCCTCTTATACCAATTTTATGTCCTTTTTAGAAAAAACCATAAAAACTAAAGTTGACACAACTAAAACATTGGTTATTTACTTTTTTTATGAAAGTGATAAGCGATTAGCAAAACATTATGCGAATACCAAAAGATTAATAGAGCTCAACAACAATCCAGCTGTTGAAACTTTTTATATGACCGAAAAAGGGTTTCAATTTAAAAACAGGAAACATATTTTCTATGAAGATTCATTAGATGTAGTAAAACAAACATTTTTTATTCCAAATGTATGTTGTGGTAGTGCTGTGGTTCTAAAACCAAATGGTAATTATTATAAAGAATTAGGAGAGTTTAATTCTTATAAACTACCTGAGAAAGCCTTGATGGATTGGTAGTTTTTATTAAATATGCCCTTATTTTTATAAGGGCATATTTTAATTAAAGCTTTGAGAAATTTATTCTTTTGGAGAATAACTTAAATCCGGTCTTACTCTTCCTTCTATTTTTTCATAATCACTAGTAAGTTTAATAACTTCATAAAATACGGCTTGGCCTTCTGGTCCAAAAGCAGCATCATTTTCTTGTCCACTTTTTGCTAAATCCATTTGGTCTTCAGCAGCAATCGAAACCATATAATAGCCTTGTTCGCTACCAAAACCACTATGATACATGTTGTAACCGTTTTTAATGCCTTTAGATTCAAAAAGTTCTTTTACACTTTCCATAGCATCACCTAATGCTTTACTGTTCTTTGGTGAATAATACATAATGTGATATTCTCTATAATTTTTTCCGTCTGTAGAATAGCCTTCTGGCATATAAGATAACTCTGGAATATGATGAATAACAGCATCAGAATGAGAGTCATAGCATTCATTCATCCTTTCAAATAATTTTCCAGCTGCTTCTTTTCCCATTTTTTCAAAAAGATCAGCCATAGGATTTTTATCTAAGTCTGCCATATTGCTAATTGGCGAAGCATAAATATAGCGTCCATCTATTAAGTTTATAGCTGTCCAGCTAGTACCTTTTACGTTATGCTTTACTAAATTTTCGTTGAGTTCTTTAATTATTCCTTCATATTCCATAATCTTGTCGAAGTTTACATTGTCTGTATGGGTTGTAAACATGGTTGGTTGGCTGTCTTGTGCTGTAACATTAAAAAATGCAAATAAGACAAATACATAGAAAAATAATCCACTTTTAATAGTTTTCATAATAATTGGTTTTGGTTAATATAATTGTTGAATTAATTTATAAATTAACCATGCATAAAAAGGTATTATAGAAAAGGGGTAATAGTAGAAAGCAAAAATTAGAGGCTTAACTCTTTAGGGAAGAGGTTACTAAAGTAATGAAAAAAAATCGAATTATATAGTGTTCTTATACATTATAATTCGAAAAACGAAAACATATTACCTCCATAACCTTTAGAATGGCTATAATTTTCAAGATTAGATAAGTCTGTGTGTTTAGAGTGCTCAACAATCAAAACACCATCTTCTTCTAATAAATTATTTTGAAAAACTAATTCTGGTATTTTAGAAAAATCTTCTATAGAAAACCCATAAGGAGGATCGGCAAAAATAATGGTTGCTTTTAGTATATTTTTTTCAAGAAATTTAAACACATCGCTTTTTATAGTTTGTATAGACATGCCAAAGCTAGTAGCAGTTTCGTTTATAAATTTAATACAGCCATAGTCTTGATCGACACTTGTAATATTTTTTGTGCCTCTTGAAGCAAACTCATAACTTATGTTTCCAGTTCCTGCAAAAAGATCTAGTACAGAAATTTCATCGAAATAATACTGATTGTTTAAAATATTAAACAAAGCCTCTTTAGCCATGTCTGTTGTAGGCCGAACAGGTAATTTTTTTGGAGCAGTAATTCGTCTGCCTTTAAATTGTCCAGAAACTATGCGCATTAGAAACTTTGTGTTAGTACAAAATCTGAATAATTAGATTTTGGATTATTAGTGTAATTGTAAGAATCTGTTCTAGCTCCAAAACTTATGTGTCTAATATATTTATAAGCTATTGTATATAATTCTGAGTCTTTATCAACATCGCCTAAAAGTATTAGTTTAATCTTTTCTGGATTTAACTTTAGTTGCTCTAAAGTAAATAAGATGTAATAAATAAAATCTTCCTTGCTTGAATAATCAAATGTATTGTAAAGTATTAATTTCCCTTTGTCTGTGACTACTAGTTCAAAATGTTCTTTGTTTATATGCACATATAGTTTAGCATCTTCAGCATGTTTTTCAATTTGGAGTATTTTTTCAATTAAAATAGAAGAAAAATGATTGTAAGTAAAACTACCAAACGTTTCAAATATATAGTTATTTATATTTACATAAGGTACATACACAGTTACGCTATCATTTATCTCTAAAGAATCGAAAGCAATAAAATCTGATTTTAGAATTTTTGAATTAAACTTTAAATAGTCTGCAAGAAGGTCTTCATTAAATAAAGATTTTGGAACTATGGTGGCTAATTCGTTTATATAAATAACATGAATATTTGCAAAATCTTGCTGTAACTCTATTTCAGTATTAAAAAGGTGTTTTAAAAGATCTAAGGCATCAAAAGGATTAAGTTTTTTATTTTCCTTAAAATGCTTTAAATAAGTTATGGTATTTGTATCTCTATTTAAGATACAAAAAGAAAGTCCATTCAAACTTATTTGAATGGACAAATCTATATGAGTTGAAATATTTTTGGTTTTATTCGCTATCTCCATAAGTTTTTGGCCAATTCCCATTGGTTTTAACTTCGTCCATAGAACCTACTCTTAGAGCATCTCCATTAACACCATCAACAGCAATAACTTGATTTTCTTGAGCAATTAAATCTTTATTTTGATCGTGTAAAATAACTTTTTTCTTAACACTTGCTTCAAAAACTGGAATTTGCATTTCGTTTTGTTCTAATAAGCCAGCTTTCATTTCAAATTGAGCATCTGTATTAGGAACATTCATCATGGTTCTATATCTATCTGAATTCTTAAATAAAGAATCTTTAACAGATTTAAATCCTAGCGTATCAATAATTGTAATTTCTTTAGTAGTTTCAACACCACCATAACGTTTTGTTAATTCTTCATCTATAATAGTGGAATCTCTACGTTGCGTAATAGTATATTGTGCAGTGTCTAAGAATTTAACTAAATTATCGAAATTAGGAGCAAACTTACCAGTAACTTGTTGGTGCGCTAATTGTGCATCTCTAATGTCAATTAAATTTTCTATAACTGCTTTGTAACGATTATTCTTTATTTTGTTAAATTGAATAGGTTCATAAACAGACATAAACGTCTGGTATCCTAAAAAGAAAATTAAAACCCATAGTGCAATAGTTAATACAGGTTTCATTTTAGAAGGAATAAATTTGTCAATTAGCCATACTAAACCAATTGTAACTAGTATTACAGCAACAGCTATAAGAATTATTTTAAACATAGTGTTAGTTATTAAATTTAATTAAGGTACAACGCAAATCTACAATTTTTTTTTAATCGTAAAAACCAAAGTAGGTAAAAATCATTGCTATCTTTGATGAAATATTAAAATTTAACACGTTTCATGAGTCCTTCGGAATTTTATTTTCTTATAAAACAGCAGTTTCCATTTAATCCTACAACAAAGCAAGATATTGTTTTATTACAATTATCTGAATTTATTTTTAGCAATGTACCAAACGACTTGTATTTGCTTAAAGGTTATGCTGGAACAGGAAAAACAACCATTATTGGTACTATAGTATCTAATCTCTGGAAGGCAAAAAAGAGTGCTGTATTAATGGCTCCAACTGGACGTGCAGCAAAAGTAATCTCAAATTATTCAGGAAAAGAAGCGTTTACAATTCATAAAAAAATATATTTTCCAAAAAAAGAAAAAAGTGGCAATGTGAAATTCGTTTTACAACCTAATAAGCATAAAAACACCATTTTTATAGTAGATGAAGCCTCAATGATTCCAGATGCACCTAGCGAATCGAAATTATTCGAAAATGGTTCCCTTCTTGACGATTTAATGCAATATGTCTATTCTGGACATAAATGCAAATTGTTGCTAATAGGAGATACTGCACAACTCCCACCTGTAAAATTAGATTTAAGTCCAGCATTAGATGCTAATACACTTAGCTTGAATTACAACAAGCAGGTTATAAAAATGGAACTTGATGAAGTAGTAAGACAGGTACAAAATTCTGGAATTTTAGAGAATGCAACAAATTTAAGAGAGTCTTTATCCAATGCTTTTTTCGATACGTTTAAATTTAATTTAAAAGGCTACACAGATATTGTTAGACTTATAGATGGTCAAGAAATAATGGATGCTATTAACGATTCTTATAGTCAGTTAGGTAACGAAGAAACTGCCATAATTGTTAGAAGTAATAAGCGTGCTAATTTGTATAACGAACAAATAAGAAACAGAATACTCTTTAATGAAAACGAGTTAACGCCTGGAGATTATTTAATGGTTGTAAAGAATAATTATTTTTGGATTAAACCTACAACCGAAGCTGGTTTTATAGCTAATGGAGATATCATTGAAGTTTTAGAGATATTTAATATATTAGAATTGTATGGTTTTCGTTTTGCTGAAGTAAAAATTAGAATGGTCGATTACCCAAAAATGAGACCTTTTGAAACGGTTTTACTTCTTGATACTATTTCTGCAGAAACACCTTCGCTTACTTATGAAGATTCAAACAAATTGTATCAAGAAGTGATGAAAGATTATGAAAATGAAAGTAGTAATTATAAGAAGTTTTTAAGTGTAAAGAATAATAAACATTTTAATG
This sequence comes from Xanthomarina spongicola, assembly GCF_003148645.1. Classification (GTDB taxonomy): domain Bacteria; phylum Bacteroidota; class Bacteroidia; order Flavobacteriales; family Flavobacteriaceae; genus Xanthomarina; species Xanthomarina spongicola. The sequence goes on along the minus strand of NZ_QGGP01000011.1, from coordinate 48,373 downwards.
CTTTACAGGTAAAGTTCTCTTATGCAATTACTTGCCATAAATCACAAGGAGGTCAGTGGAATACAGTTTTTGTGGAGCAGCCTTACTTACCCGAAGGGATAACAAAAGATTATTTACGATGGTTATATACAGCAGTAACTCGTGCCAAAGAAAAATTGTATCTTATTGGTTTTAAAGGTGAATTTTTTGAAGAATAATTTTAGAAATTAATAACCATGTCTATAGAAACCATTTTAAGTATTTTTTTGGGTATTGGTCTGGCTGCATCAGTTGGTTTTCGTGTTTTTGTGCCATTGTTTGTTTTAAGTTTAGCAGCTTATTTTCAAGTATGGGAATTAAACGAATCTTGGATATGGATAGGCAGTTTACCAGCTGTAATAGTTCTAGGAGTTGCAACAGTAGTTGAGATTTTTGCATACTATATTCCCTTTGTAGATAACCTTTTAGACACCATAGCAATACCTTTGGCAGCCATAGCTGGAACAGCTATAATGGTTTCTACTGCAATAGATTTAAGTCCAGTATTTACTTGGGCTTTAGCTATAATAGCAGGTGGAGGAACAGCTGCTGCCATAGCTGGAACAACATCTGCTACTAGATTAGCATCAACATCTACAACTGCTGGAATTGGAAACCCTGTTGTTTCAACCATAGAAACTGGTACTTCGGTTTTTTTATCTATTATTTCTATTTTTCTGCCAATAGTAGCTATTATTTTGGTTAGCATCATTTGTTTCATGATTTTTAGGATTTACAAAAAGTTTAAACCATCGAAACCTTAAAATATATTTTAAAAATCCTATTTTTGAATCTATTAAAGTTAAAATACTAAATGAAAATAATCTCCATGATACCTGCACGATATAGTGCATCAAGATTTCCAGGCAAACTTATGCAGGATTTAGAAGGGAAATCTGTTATTAGAAGAACTTATGAAGCGACTGTTAATACTAATTTGTTTGATGATGTTTTTGTGGTAACAGATAGTCAGATTATTTTCGATGAAATTACAAGTAATGGAGGAAAAGCTATAATGAGTATCAAAGAACACGAATGTGGAAGCGATAGAATTGCCGAAGCTGTAGAGTTTATGGATATTGATATTGTGGTAAATGTTCAAGGAGACGAACCTTTTACAGAAGTATCTTCTTTAGAAAAATTGATTCATGTTTTTAAAAATGATGTCAATAAAGAAATCGATTTAGCATCGTTGATGGTACATATTACAGATTGGGATGAAATTAAAAATCCAAATACTGTAAAAGTTATTGTAGATAAAAATAATTTTGCGCTTTATTTTTCACGAAGCCCAATTCCATACCCAAGAGATGAAACAGTTGATGTAAAATACTATAAACACAAGGGTGTTTATGCTTTTAGAAAAGACGCTTTGCTAGATTTTTATAGATTACCAATGCTTTCTTTGGAAGCTTCAGAAAAAATAGAATGTATTCGTTATTTAGAATACAGTAAGAAAATAAAAATGGTTGAAACTAATGTTCAAGGAGTAGAAATAGATACTCCTGAAGATTTAGAACGCGCTAAAAAACTTTGGAAGTAAATTAATTGAAAGAAGATTATAAAAATATTAAAGTCATTGGTTTTGATGCAGATGATACACTTTGGGTAAACGAAACTTATTTTCGTGATGCTGAAGTTGCTTTTGCTAAATTGTTGGCGCAATATGAAACTTTGAATAAAATTGATCAAGAGCTTTTTAAAATGGAGATGAAAAACCTGCCACTTTATGGTTATGGTGTAAAAGGTTTTATTCTATCAATGGTTGAAATGGCTTTAGAATTATCTAATAATAACGTGTCTAATAGAGCTATTCAAGCAATTTTGGATATTGGTAAAGACATGATTAATAAGCCAGTAGAATTACTAGAAGGTGTAGAAACTGTTTTAAAAACACTATCTAATAATTACCGATTAATTTTAGCAACAAAAGGAGATTTGTTAGACCAGGAACGTAAATTAGAAAAATCTGGATTAATTGATTATTTTCATCATATTGAGGTATTAAGCGATAAACAAGAATTAAATTACTCTAAATTATTAAATCGTTTAGATGTTAAACCATCAGAGTTTTTAATGATTGGAAATTCGTTAAAATCAGATATATTGCCTTTAGTAAATATTAAAGCACATGCCATACATGTCCCTTTTCACACTACTTGGACTCACGAACAGGTTGATGAGAGTGAAACAAATGGTAAAACATATAGAACGGTAAGTAGCTTATTAGATATTTTGCCATTATTTAATTAATTTTATAATTATAGTTACAATAAATACATGAGTTATAAAAATTTCCCAATGGTGTCCAAAGTCGTTTTTGGACGTGGCTGTTTTAATCAATTAGGAGATATTCTTTCGCCTAAAAGATTAAATTCGAAAGCACCATTTATTTATATTGTAGACGACGTGTTTAAAGGTAATTCTTGGTTAACATCTAGAATACCTTTGTCTTACGATGATAAAATATATTACATTTCTGCTGACCAGGAACCAAAGACTTCTCAAGTAGATGAGCTAGTTGAAGAAATTATACTAGCTTATAAAGAACGACCATCAGGAATTATTGGAATAGGAGGAGGAACCATAATGGATCTAGCTAAAGCCATTTCTATTATGCTTACTAACGATGGAGAATCTAAGGATTATCAAGGTTGGGATCTTGTTAAACACGCAGCAATTTATCATGTTGGAGTTCCAACAATTTCTGGAACTGGAGCCGAAGTTTCAAGAACAACTGTTTTAACTGGTCCAGAAAAAAAATTAGGAATTAATTCAGATTATACACCTTTCGATCAAGTAGTTTTAGATCCAGAATTAACTAAAGATGTTCCTAAAGACCAATGGTTTTATACTGGAATGGATTGCTTTATTCACTGTATTGAATCTTTAAATGGTACATTCCTTAATGCATTTAGTAAGACATATGGCGAAAAAGCTTATGAATTATGTGAAGAATTGTTTTTAGATAACAATCTGTCTGATGAAGAAGCACAAGACAAACTCATGATGGCTTCATGGCATGGAGGTATGAGTATAGCTTATTCGCAAGTTGGAGTAGCTCATGCTATGAGTTATGGTTTAGGATATTTACTTGGAACCAAACATGGAATTGGTAACTGTATTGTTTTCGATCAATTAGAGGAGTTTTATCCTGAAGGCGTAGCGCTTTTCAAAAAAATGAAAGCAAAACATGATATTAATCTACCTCAAGGATTATGTGCTAATTTATCTGATAGTGAATTAGATATCATGATAGATGTTGCTTTAAGTTTAGAACCTCTTTGGGAAAATGCCTTAGGCAAGCATTGGAGAAAAACTATTACACGCGACAAATTAAAAGAACTCTACCTTAGAATGTAATATGCAAAAACTTGCCAAATTTATTTATTTTAAACTATTAGGCTGGAAGCTGGTTGGAAATACAACTATGTCTAAAGATACTGTTAAAAAAGCTGTGGTAATAGCCCTTCCTCACACGAGTTGGCATGATTTCTATATTGGATTATTGTTAAGAAAAGTGATTGGAATTAGATCAAATTTTGTTGGTAAAAAAGAACTTTTTGTTTGGCCTTTTGGCTACTATTTTAAAGCCATTGGAGGCAAACCATTAGACAGAACGTCAGGTCAAAATAAAGTAGAAGCCATTGCAAAGCTTTTTGATGATAATGATGAGTTTAGATTGACTTTAGCGCCAGAAGGAACACGAAAGAAAGTAGACGAGTGGCGAACAGGTTTTTATTATATAGCTAAAGCTGCTAAAGTCCCAATTATCATGTTTACTCTGGATTTTAAAAATAAACAAAATAAAATATCAGAACCTTTCTATACGACTGATGATATTGAAGCTGATTTTAGATTTATGAAACAGTTTTATAAAGGTGTTGTGGGTAAAATACCTGAGTATTCATAAACTTTTGGCATAAATTTTGAATCTAAAAATATACATTAGTAAATGAAACATACAGTAAACTTTTTGTCCCTAAAAAGAAACATTTGCTAATAAAAAAAAGCTACTTGAACAAAGTAGCTTTTTAAATTTTATTATTCAAGTAGATATTAATATTCAACTTTAAATTCTTTCATTTCTTTTAAAGGTTCCAACACATTATAATCTTTCCAGAATTCAGGATCGAAAGCTTTTAGTTCTTCATAATCAATTTTTCTTTTTTCTTTGGTAGCATTGTATTCAGATTCTGTTATCTCTCTCTCACTCATTATTAAAATCTCGTTCTTTTCTTTAAAAACCCCTTCAATTTTAAAGTCGAATGCTACTTTTTCGCTACTGTTATTGTCTTTAAATTTTATTGGTCTATCCACATAAAAATACCTGTCTAACTGATCTGTCATGTAGTTTGGATAATAATAACCATCTGGATGTTTTTTATAAATTACAGACCCTTTTTTGTTCTGTTCTATGTATTTAACACCTAAAACTAATTTTAAATTTAATTTCTCTCCAACACGTCCTTTAGCAAACTTGTAATCGGCTTTTAAGATTGCAAAAGTTTGATTAGACACATAGAATGTACCTTCAAAATCTGCTGAACTTCTTCTGGGTGCATAGCTAATTACATAAACCATTTCCGAACCAATAAACGTAATGTCTTTAATTTCGTATTCGTATTTTCTAGTATCTGTAATAAAGTTTAAAATAGTTTTAGAACTAAAACCATGACTTTCTACCATATTATGAACCATTTTTCTAATAAACTTTAGAGAGTTCATAGTATCTTCCATTTTGCTGTTATCTTCATTTAGAGATACAGAATCTGACATCTTAAATAAACCTGATTTTACAGTATATACTTTGTCTTTATCTAAGTGTTTTAAAACAATTTCTTTAGCCTTTTCAGTAAGTTTCTCGACAGATTGGTTGTTGCGTTCATCCAGTAATCGAATAGCTTTATCAACTTCTAATTTGGAAGATTCTTCATCTTTAATGTTTAGTTTTCCAACAAATTCTGTGTATTGCTTGGATTTGTTATTTAATAAGGATGTTTCTAATTCGTCGAAATCTTTATTAAAGGCTTCTAGTTGTTTTTTCTTAAAACCGGTAGATTTATCTATTTCAAAATCAGCATCTTTACCAACAATATATTCTGTACGTCTACTAAAAATGTTGTATTCTACAAGATTGTTTTTATAGTTCTTTTTTAAGTTTCTATTTACATAATACATTATAGAATCTAATGTTAATGGCTTGTTGGTTAAGTAAACTTCGTATAATTCGTTTACCTGTTCAGCTAACTTATATTCTTTAGACACAAAATCTTTTAACAGATGTCCAGATTTTTCATATCCTAAACAAGAAATATAAACAGAATCTGTAGGTTTAAAACCATCTGTAGCAATAGAGAAATTACCTTCTTCGTTTGTAATAACACCATAGTTTTCACCAATTTGAATAGTTGCAAACTGAATTGGTTCATTGGCTATAGTTAGTACTTTTCCAGAGACTTGCTGTGCAAAACTAAAATAGATATAGCCAAATAAAAATAGGATGGTTAAAGACTTTTTAAGCATAAGTTTTATTTTTAAAACGATTGACTTCTTGATTTGTTACCTATAAAGATTAAAAATCCCAAACAATTTGTTTAGGACTTTTAGAAAGATTTATGAATTTATTTTTAGAAAGCCCCATCTATAACACCTAAGTTGTCATAATTGCCATGGTACAGTTTGTAAGTGCCATCTGGTTTAAAAATTATATGATTATAATCTAATTCTGAATTATTGAAAAACGTATTATAAAAAAAATTATAAGAATCAATATACACATGTTTTTCAGGATTAGGAGTAATTCCTGAATTTTTATCACCTATTAAAAAAGCTTCAATTCTGTTTGGGTTTTTCTTGATCCATCTCCAATATCTCTTGTATTTAATATCGTGCTGTAGCTTTTTATCATTTTTTTTATATAGATGAATACTAATGGCTTTATTTCTATCTATGTCCTTGCCAACAATCTTATCAATTATTAACCGAACTTGTTCGTTTTCTGTTTGAGTCAATTTATCTACAATAAAATTTTGGCTTAGAAAATGTATTGTAATTCCATCTTCTTCAATGGTTTTAGTTGGATATCCTGCTTTTAAACATTCATTGAATTTCTTTTCAGAGATATAGACTCCTTTGGCATCAGCATATTTCACATCTTTATTAGAGTCTTGTCCCAATACATTTTTAGGAACAGAACAAATAATAATAAAGAATATAATAAGTGATTTGGAGTAATTCAAGGTTGGCTGTTTTTATTTAATCTTCAGAACTTTCTTCCATAGTATGATACACATTCTGCACGTCGTCATCTTCTTCTAATTTTTCAAGAAGTTTTTCAACATCTGCAGCTTCATCTGGAGTTAATCCTTTAGTAACTTGTGGTATACGTTCAAACCCTGAAGAAAGAATCTCAATCTCACGAGATTCTAGTTCTGCTTGAATAGCTCCAAAACTTTCAAAAGGAGCATAGATTAATATGCCATCATCATCCACAAAAACTTCTTCAGCTCCAAAATCAATCAATTCTAATTCCAATTCTTCTGGATCGATACCTTCATTTGGAATTCTAAAATTACAAGTATGGTCGAACATAAAAACAACTGAACCCGAAGTGCCTAAACTACCATCGCATTTATTAAAATAACTACGCACATTGGCAACTGTTCTAGTGTTGTTATCTGTAGCAGTTTCAACTAAAACTGCAATTCCATGTGGTGCATAACCTTCAAAAATAACTTCTTTATAATCGCCTTGATTTTTATCGCTTGCTTTTTTAATGGCACGTTCCACATTGTCTTTTGGCATGTTTACAGCTTTGGCATTCTGTATCACAGCTCGCAATCTGGAATTACTTGCAGGATCTGGACCTCCTTCTTTTACTGCCATGACAATATCTTTACCAATACGAGTAAATGCTTTACTCATGGCAGACCAACGTTTCATTTTACGTGCTTTACGAAATTCAAAAGCTCTTCCCATTTAAAAAATTTTATTTTTAGTTTCCACGAAAGTGGAAATCTTATTTAATAATTTGTTTGCATCACAAATGTAAAAAAATAAGATAATTGAATGTGATTGTATGAAGAAAATTATCAATTTTTATAATTCGCTAAACCATTAGGTTAAGTGAATTACTTTAGTGCCTTATTGATGCACTTCGACTGCGCTCAGTATGACAAGTCAACTGAATATTGCAACTGCTAACGGTATGCCCTTTAGAAGCTGAATCGAAGGGGAAACACTAGAATTACTCTTGAACTTCAACAATCATTTCAATAGCTTCTGCTAACTGAAAATCTTTGTTTGTAACACCTCCAGCATCATGTGTAGATAGTGAAATGGATAGAATATTGTATACGTTTGTCCATTCTGGATGGTGGTTTAGTGATTCGCATTCGAAAGCAATTCTACTCATTGCACTAAAGCAATCTCTAAAATTATCAAATTCAAATTCTGCATGAATGGCATTCTCGTAATATTCCCAATCAGGAAAACGCAATAATTTTTTTTCTATGTCTTGTTCTGATAATTTACTCATGTTATTTGGTTTTATATATGTACTTAAATTTACACAATTATTGTGTAAAATTCAACTAAACGGACAATTCAAATAGCACTTCTTGACTTGAAAAGTGTAGATGTTTTGGTAATAAATTGTATTTCGATAAAACGGCTAGATAACGCTCATCATTAGTAGTATAGACTTGTTTAAGTGTATATTTTTCTATATTTAGTGTCTTAATAATGTCTTCTATAAATTCATCATGATGCACTAAATCATTACTACCTAAATGAAAAATTCCTTTTTTATTTCTGTTAATGATGTAATGAATTTGTTGTGTTAATTTTGAGTCTGTAGAAACATTAATAATTAAATTAGGAAAAACTTCAACAGGTTCTTTTTCGTTAAGTAACATTCTTATTTCTTGAACTCTTGGAGATTGAACCCCAAACATCATTGGCAATCTAAGGACAACTATTTGTCTCTTAGGTAAACGCATGAGCATGTTTTCAATTTTAATTTTAAAATGCCCATAAATACTATGACTTAATGTTTTGTCTGTTTCGTAACTTGGAAATTTACTGTAACCATCAAAAACGTTTGAAGAAGACAAAAAGATTAATTTACATTCTCTATGAGATTTTAAATAATCGCAAATATGAGAATGAGCAATTACTTGTGCTGAAAAATCGCCTCTTATAGAGGAAATAATGATAGTAGGTTTTACAGCTTCTAGAATTTCGAAAACATCGTCTTCTTCTACATTATATTGAAGAAAGTGTTTATTGTTTTCAAAGAGTATATTTTCTGTATTATAAGTGCCAAACGTATTGAAATAGGAGCAAAGCTCTTTGTAAATGGCATTTCCAAGAAAGCCACTTGCACCTAATATTAACACACGATGTTTATCTTCTCTTTCTTTCATATAGCTCTAAAACGGAAGATTTTGTATTAAAATATAGATTGATTAGTTTGTGTAGTAAATAGTTCGAGTGCTTGCATGCCTAGTTTAGAATTCCCTCTTTCGTTCAAGCCTGGAGACCAAACCGAAATAATAAATTTGTTTGGAAGTAAAGCCACAATACCACCACCAACACCACTTTTTCCAGGAAGACCAACTTCGAAAGCAAACTCTCCAGCTTCATCATAAAAACCACATGTAAGCATAATGGCATTAATTCGCTTAGCCTGGCTTTTTGTAAGTCTTGTTTTTTCAAATAAACAATTTCCTTTATTGGCAAACACATAAAATGCCTTTGTTAGTTGCTCGCAACTCATTTCTAGTGAACATTGATGGAAGTAAAAATCCAAAACATCAACTACGTCATTATTTAAATTATCGAAAGATTTTAAAAGGTTTGCTGCTGCATAATTGGTAAAACCAGTCTGTTTTTCAGAATTGGCCACCTTGTAGTTGTAATCAATACTTGCGTCTCCAGTTAAATCTCTAACATATGTCAAAAAATCTTCTTTTGGGTTATCTAATAAAGACACCAAAATATCTGCAATAACAATAGCTCCAGAATTTATAAATGGATTTCTAGGAATGCCTTTTTCCAGTTCTAATAAAGACATATGGTTAAACGGGTTTCCGGAAGGTTCTACATCTAATCGATTCCAGATATCTGTGCCAACTTTAGACATAGCAAAAGCCAAGCTTAAAACCTTTGAAATACTTTGAATGGAAAATTTCTTTTCAGAATCTCCAACCGAAAAGGTTTCACCAGAAATTAATTGTAAATGGATTCCAAAGCTATTTTTATCTACGTTTGCTAGTTCTGGAATGTAAGTAGCAATTTGCCCTTTGTCTTTATCCTGAATTACTTTATTATAGATGCTGTTTAAAATACTTTGATAATCAATCATACATTAACCTTTGTAAAAAGGAAGTTTTATAACTGTTGCAGGAACAGCATTTTTTCTAATTTGAATATGTATTTTACTATCTACAGCAGCAAAAACTTTAGGCACATAGCCTAAACCAATTCCAATACCTAGAGAAGGAGACATGGTTCCAGAAGTTACATAACCAATTTTCTTTCCTTGACCATCAACAATATCATAACCTTGTCTTGGTACACCACGTTCGTCTAATTTAAATGCTACTAACTTGTTTTCTAAACCACGAGCTTTTTCAGCTTCTAAAGCTTTAGAATTTGTAAATTCTTTAGTGAATTTAGTCACCCAACTTAAACCAGCTTCAAACGGAGACGTAGTATCGTCAATATCATTTCCGTATAGGCAATAACCCATTTCTAAACGTAATGTATCTCTAGCAGCAAGACCAATTGGTTTAATGCCAAAATCTGCTCCAGCTTCAAAAACTTTGTCCCAAACTTGTTTTACTTCACTGTTTTTACAATAAATTTCAAAGCCACCACTTCCAGTATAGCCTGTTGCAGAAATAATAACATGTTCAATACCAGCAAAATCTCCTACTATAAAATTATAAAAGTCTATTTGAGATAAATCATGACTGGTTAAACTCTGCATAGCTTCTACTGCTTTTGGACCTTGAATAGCGAGTAGTGAATAATCTTCACTTAAATCTTTCATTTGGGCTCCAACATCATTTTTAGATGAAATCCAATTCCAATCTTTCTCAATATTGCTAGCATTTACTACTAATAAATACTGATTTTCTTCAATTCGATAGATAATTAAATCGTCCACAATACCACCATCTTCATTTGGTAAATAACTGTATTGCGCTTTTCCAATAGTCAATTTCGAAGCATCGTTACTAGAAACTTTCTGAATTAATTCAAGTGCATGTGGTCCTTCAATTAAAAATTCTCCCATATGCGAAACATCAAAAACACCAACAGCATTTCTAACGGTTTCATGTTCTATGTTTACACCTTCGTATTGAACTGGCATGTTATAGCCAGCAAAAGGAACCATTTTTGCTCCTAGAGCTTCGTGTGTGGATGATAATGCAGTGTTTTTCATATTTATGGTCTTTCAAATTTTGATAGACAAAAGTATTGAAAATTATCTGTTTCTTTTAAGAAGTAGGTTGATTAAAAATTTGTTAAATTTTCAAGATAGGCCTTAAAACAAGTGACAAACATTTATTTTAGTTAAATCAAACAAAAACACTAACATGAAACTACAACTAACCACAATTTGTCTTTTTTTATTTTCTGCACTTATTTTAGCGCAAGATGGTATTCCAACCGATTATTTAGATTCAGAATTTCATAAGAGCAGAAGAGACGCTTTTAGAGAAAAAATGCCAGAAAATAGTATTGCTGTTTTGTTTACAAATCCAGTGAGAAATAGAGCAAATGATGTAGATTATATTTATCATCAAGACCCAAATTTCTATTATTTAACAGGTTATAAAGAGCCAAATGGTGTTTTAGTTATTTTTTCTGAAGAACAAGTAAATGATGCTGGAATAAATTATAACGAAATTATTTATGTACAAGAAAAGGATCCTAGAGCAGAACAATGGAATGGAACTCGTTTAGGAACAGAAGGAGCAAAAGAAAAATTAGGATTTCAGGCTGCTTATAATGGAAGTGATTTTAGTAATTCTGGAATAGATTATGCTTCGTTTGATAAAGTGATGTTTATTAATTTCGAAAACGATTATAGAGACTCTAAAAGAAATCAGGCAGATTTATATAGTTTGATTGAAACTTTTAAAACTCAAGCAAATTATAGCGAAGTTGCTATTCCAGACCCAATAAAAGAACGAGCTTACGAAATGATTAAGGCTACTGAAATTGAAAACAGTGCTAATGTGGCTCAAAACTTAGGTCGTGCTTTAGAATATTATCCAGATTTAAAAGATGATAAAATTATTGAGGCTTATGTAAATGCAACTGATGATAATACACGTATAGAATTAAAACAACAAGTTATTAAAATAGAGAGCGAAACACCTAAAAGTAATTTAGATACACAATCTTTATCGACCATTATGGGAGGATTACGCCAAATAAAAACGGAAGAAGAAATGGTGTTGCTTACTAAAGCCATTCGTATTTCTGCTATGGGACAACGTGAAATAATGAAAGCCATGCATCCTGGGATGTCAGAAACTGAAGTTCAAGGTGTACATGAGTATGTTTATAAAAAATATGGTAGCGAGTATGAAGGCTATCCAAGTATTGTTGGAGCTGGAAATAACGGTTGTGTGCTACATTATATTGAAAATAATAAAATGAAAGTGGAAAACGATTTAGTGTTAATGGATTTAGGTGCAGAATATCATGGTTATACAGCAGATGTTACTAGAACCATTCCTGCAAATGGTAAGTTTACAAAAGAGCAAAAAATAATATATGATATTGTTTATCAATCTCAAGAAGCTGGTATTGCAGCTGCTACAGTTGGGAACGCATATTCTGCTACAGATGCTGCATGTAGAAAAGTAATTACTGACAGTTTAATTGAGCTTGGTTTAATAAAAAGCAATGAGGAATCATGGAAATACTTTCCCCATGGAACATCGCATTATTTAGGGCTAGATGTGCATGACGCTGGACTTTATGGTGCTTTTGAACCAAATATGGTAATTACTGTGGAACCAGGAATTTATATTCCTGAAGGAAGCGATTGTGATGAGAAATGGTGGGGAATTGCAGTTAGAATTGAAGACGATATTCTAATTACTGAAAATGGACCAATAAACCTTTCTGCTGAAGCACCACGTAAATCTGAAGAAATAGAAAAACTCATGAAAGAAAAAAGTGCTTTAGACGATTTTACTTTACCTAGTTTAGATTAAGTAATTAAAATTGTCTATAAATAGGTTTATGGTTTTAAATTCATGAAAAAATATTCAACTTTAGGAGAGTTACTTATGGAGTATAGGCGAATCAATATGATGTCTCAAATTGATTTAGCAACTTTGTTTGATGTAGATATACGAACTATTTTAAGATGGGAAAAAAATGAAACTCTTTTAAAACCAGAAAAAGAGAAACTGTTAGCAGACATCACTTTTATTCCATATCAAGTAATTAGAAACTTAAATGCTCCTGTTGCTATACCTACTTATTACGATTTTGATCTTAGAAAATATTCTCTTTCTTCAATCTCTAAAGACCTACCAGATGCAGATTGGATTAAGGATAAAATTGATAAAACTACAGATAGAATTAGAAGTATAAATACAGATGTAGATATTGATTATATCATTCGGTTTACAAATCTTCAGAATAATAATCAAAAAGCAACTTCTAAAGAGTTAATTAGAGCTGCAAGCAACATGTTGCCAGAGCTTAATATTATTGTGTCTGACACTTCTGGAAATTATGCTGGGCATTGTGTTTATTTACCTCTAAGTCTCGAAACTTATGAAAAAATAAAAAGACGTGAGATTAAAGAAAAACAATTAAATGTTGGTGATTTAGTAAATTATAAACACCAAAAAACACCCGTTTTTTATTGCCATAGTATAACTGCAGATTGTAACGAAAACTTTTTTTTTATAATTGGAGCAGTACTTAAGTTTTTTCGAGACACTCCATTGAAAAACTATATTTATGCCTTATTGACCTCACGTTATGACTCTTATGACATGAGTAAGCAATTAGGCGTAAAATTGATTTGGGAAGATAAAGAGGCAAAAGAAAAGCAGAAAATGATTGCAGCTCCAAGGCTGTATGAAGGGAATTTTTATAACTTCTTAAAATAAAATATTCTGTTTTTTTATAACATTGCTTTGTTGTACGCTAGCTTTATTCCTGTTTTGGTCTTGAAAACTTAAAATATTCGTTCGCTGAATTATCGAGTTGATTTGTTATTTTTTTAAAATTCTCTTGATTGGGTTTAAGGTCAACGTATTTATCAATAATGTTACTTCTTTTATATACTAGAAAGGTGTTTTCTACATTTGGATTGATTTTGTTCAAATATATTTCTGACGTTTTATCTTTAAAAGAGGGCACAAAAGTTAAGGCTACTTTTTTTAAATCAAGTTTAGTTCCAAGTTTTTCCAATTCTTGTATTCTTTGGGTTTTATCATAGTTTGCTTCATTACCATATACAAAATAAACTTTCAAATATTTTTCTCTTTTTTCGCTTTCGTTTTCTAAAAAAACAAGCCATTCTTTTACGTCTTTCCAATTAGGCTTATTACCCACAAAATATATAATGCCATGAAACCAACCGTATTTGCAAATTGGACAGGTTTTTGTGCCTTTATCTGCTCCATAAGCATGAAATGGCGTAAAGGAAATTATTTCTTCGCCAATGTTTTTACCTGAATTGATAAAACTTGTATTTTGTTTTGGGTAATTAGGAATATTTAGACCCAAAATAATATTACGTTCGCCAATCCACATATCTCCTTTTTCAACAAATCGAATGACACCACTTCCACCACGATTTTTCATTTTTTTTCTCCTTTGTGTTGTTAATAGAGAATCATCATCAAATACAAAATCATCTATATAATAGATATCTTTCATATGTTTCTCTTTAATAGTGATGTGTATGTGTGCAGGTTCGTCTCTACTTGGATATGTTCCAGGTTTTATTGTGTAAATAGAATATTTACCTTGTTCATCAGTTTTTATCCAGCCTCTAATATAGCCATGAGTTTGTCCCAATTTATTTTTAGGCATATTTCTTTTCTCAGTTTCTTTTGTGGCATAAACCCCGTTAATGTTTGTTTGATAATAGTATAAAATGACGTTTGGAGCAGGTGTTTTTCCATCTATTTGATACACTGTCCCTGTTAGCAAAATTTTCTGTCCTTTTTGGTCTAAAGCAGGACTTGTATCACTTGAAGATAAATTTTCTGGCATTTTATAATAAAATGGTGGCGATTTATCAAAATCATCAGGTAGTATATTTGTCTGTTTTTTGGGAGTTTGTCCATTACAGTTTAACAAATTTATACACGTTAATAGTAGAAATCCAATTTTAAATATTCGTAGCATTTTTGAAGTTTTTCAATAAATGTAGTTATTTAATAGGCTGTTTACTTTGCATTTTGCTGTTAATTATCTGTGTGGAGTGAATAAATAGTTTACTGGAGTAGTTGCTGCCAATTACTTCTATAATGTCTGCTTAACCTAATAATTTGGCCATTTTCAAGTTTAGCGTCATAATCGCCATTACTTCTTGACTTTATTTCCTTAATGTATGAAGCGTTTATAATTATTGAGCGATGTACTCTTAAAAAAATAGTTGGGTCGAGTTTGGTTTCAAATTCCTTTAAACTTTTATTGTCTAAAATTTTTTGGTCGTTTGTGTGAATAACAGAATATGGTTTGTCAGTCGAAATAATCTGAATTGATGAAGTTGGAACAATTATAATTTTTGAACCAACTTTTAGTTTAATTTCTTCGGGATAAATATTGTTTAAATTGGTTTGTTTAAGCTTTGAAATATAAATTGCAGGAAAAATTACATACCATAATAAAGCAATATAAAATTGATTTGAAAAAGCAGCATTAAAAATATTTGAAAAATAATGTGGAGGTGTAAATACCAAATGGCTAACGAACACAAATAAAGATGTGAACAATACTAAATGCAGAAAACTAAAAGTTATTCCAACTCCTAAATTTAAAGGTAGTTTGACTAATTTGTTTTTAGGATTAATGATTTTAATGAGTTGATTTATGAAAATGGTAAGAGGTATAAAAAACACCCAAAACGTATTATAGAGTAATGATTCTGATAGATAAAACCCAGTTTGTTGTATACTACTGTATATATAGTCTTGAAGGACTGCCAATAGAAAAATAAAAATTACAATAATCAAATACAAAGGTATTTTACCAATTTTCGGAATTTTGAATTTTTCGCTTATGTGAATTAATTGTTCCAATGTTTCTTTTCAAATATACTTATAACATACAAATATAAATCCATTTTAATACTGAAATAAGGTCAGCAATTAATTAATAAATAGTGTATTATCTTATTGATAGGCAGGAACCAAGTTAGTCTATTTTATTGAAATGGTCAAGTAAGGTTAATACTCCAAAAGCATCTGGTGGTTTGGGTTTGAGTGGGTTTCAGAAATTTTAAAATTATAACTACCAACAATCTTAAAACCAGCTTTTTTATAGAAATTAATAGCCTTTTGGTTTTCTATCCAAGTATATAACCACATGCCATTTTGATGATGTTTTTTAGACTCTTGGATATTAAAATTAAAAAGTTGTAAGCCTAATTTTAAATGATGAAATTCTTCTAAAACATAGAGTCTTTCTAATTTTGTAACGTTTTTAAAGGGAATATTATCTTGTGAAATATTGTATATAATTTTAGAATATCCAATAGGTTTTTCATTATAATACAAAACATGAAATACGTTATTCAAATCTTTCAATTCTGTTTCAAAAACTTCTTTAGTGAATTTTAATGCTACGTAATTAGAAATATCTTTTTCTGGAGCACTTATACCATGAGATTCTATAAAAGATTGTGTTCCAATTTTTGAAAGTATTTTGGCATCTTTGATAGTTGCTTTTACAATTGTTGTCATTAGAAAAACAGAATAAATATGTTTATGATTTCAAAAGTATTATTTTTACTTCATATAAATCAATTGAATATAAATGAAAATATTATCTAAAGAGCAAGTTTACGAAGGAGATAGATTAACTGCAGAGAGGCAGAACATTACATCTACAGAATTGATGGAACGTGCTGGATTACAAATTTTTAATTGGCTTCATGTAAGAATGCAAGGAGCTCAAGTACCTATCCATGTATTTTGTGGCATTGGCAATAATGGTGGAGACGGTTTAGTTGTAGCAAGACATTTGGTAATACATGGTTATAATGTAAATACTTATGTGGTTAATTGTAGCGATAAACGTTCGAAAGATTTTTTAGTTAATTATGATAAAATTAAACACGTTACAAAAGAGTGGCCAACGTTATTAGATTGTAAAGGCGATTTTCCACCAATTGGAGTAGATGATATAATAATTGATGCCGTTTTTGGTATTGGATTAAATAGAGAAGTAGATTCATGGGTAAAACAATTGTTTCAGCATTTTAAGGCATCGAAAGCCTTTACATTAGCAATAGATATTCCGTCAGGATTACATACTAATCAAGTGCCAGAAGATGAAAATGGCGTAGTTTGGGCAAATCATACACTTAGTTTTCAATCGCCAAAACTGGTGTTCTTTTTACCAGACACAGCTAAATATTCTATTCAATGGGAAGTTTTAGATATTGGTATAGACAGAGACTTTTTAATCAAAATACATACAGAGGCTGAGTTAATAGGAAAGCAAGAAGTAATTCCAAATTACATTCCAAGAAATAAGTTTTCTAACAAAGGTAATTTTGGCCATGCATTGATTATTGGTGGAAGTTATGGTAAAATAGGAGCTGTTACTTTAGCAAGTCGTTCAGCATTATCAACTGGAGCTGGATTAGTAACTTCTTATATTCCTAGATGTGGTTATAATGTTCTCCAATCTTCTTTTCCTGAGGCTATGGTAATTACAGATATAGATGAAAATATAATTACCAATATTGATTTTAATATAAGTCCAACAGTTATTGGTATAGGAATTGGGTTAGGTACAAATACAAAAACTGCAAAAGCATTTGGTGATTTCTTAAAGGAAAATAAAGTGCCCTTAATTATTGATGCAGATGCCATAAATATACTTTCTGAAAATAAAGGATTTTTAAAGCACATTCCAGAAGGCTCTGTATTAACACCGCATCCAAAAGAATTGGAACGCTTAATTGGAACATGGAAAGACGATTTTGATAAACTAAAGAAAGTCAAAGCATTTTCGAAAAAACATAAGGTTATAATTGTTATAAAGGGAGCACATACTATTACTGTTTTAGAAGACAAGTTGTATGTTAATTTAACAGGTAACCCAGGGTTAGCTACAGCAGGAACTGGAGATGTTTTAACTGGAATTTTAACTGGATTAATTGCACAAGGATATAATCCATTAGTAGCTAGTATATTTGGTGTTTATTTACACGGAAAATCGGCAGATATTGCAGTTGAGGAAAAAGGTTTTGAAAGTTTAATTGCTAGTCATGTTATTGAAACAATTGGTAATGCTTATTTAGATTTATTTAAACAACCAGAGCAACCACAACCAAATTCAGAATCAGAAGCTAAAGAAAAATAAAAAAAAGCCACTCAATTTGAGTGGCTTTTTTAGTTGTGAACTTATATTTTTTAGATACTTAAGGTATCAAATAACTTTTTTAATTTAGGGCTCGATGGTCTAGGCGCATCGGCATTTACAACATTCCCATCAGGATCAATTAAGATAAAACGAGGAATACTATTAATTCTATATTCACGTATAAAATCTGATTCAAAATCTTTATCAGCATATAATTGAATACCTCCTAATTCTTTTTCAGCAATCATATTTTTCCAACCCTCTTTGGCAGCTTCTTTAGATCTGTTTTTGTATCCTCTTCCATTGTCTACAGAAATACTTACAAATTCAATATTCTTATCATGATATTCTTTTTCTACATTTTTCAAAGAAGGAATCTCAGCAATACATGGTCCACACCACGTTGCCCATATATCTATATATACATATTTACCTTTTAAGTCGTTTAAGGATGAATTGCCTCCTTCATAATTTTCATAATTAGTAAAAATTGGTGAAGGCTGTCCAATAAAGTCAGCAAACTTAGCTGCTCTTGCCTTATTCATTTCTTCTTGCTTCGAGTAGTATTCTAAGTATTCACCTTCGAATTTGTCAATATTTTCTTTTTCAATACGATATAGTGTTGAATCTATATTCTTGTTTTCATTCAAAAAGCTAATTCTTTTAGAATTTATATTAGAAAGTGCAGATTTAAATTCAGTTTCTTCAAAATCAAAAAGGCTTGGAGGAAAAAGTGTTTCTTGCATTAAAGATTTTTCAGCTAAATAGTTATTAGATTCTGAGCCAATGCCTGTGTATTTAATAGTTTCATCAAACATTTTGGTGTCTAAAGACATTGAAAGGTCATAACCATTTTGTAAGAATAAGCTAGTACTTTCTCCTCCATCATAAAAACTATAATTACCAGTTTTAACCTTTAAAGTATCTTTAAATGTTCCATCTTCATTTACTTTTATGGTTTTAGAATAGGTTTCATTTCTAATGACTATAGAATCACTATTTTTATCAATGATTTTTCCTGAGAAAGTCATGAAGTCTTTTGGTTTTTGCTCTTCTTTACAAGAAATTACAGCAATTAAGCTAAATAGAAATAGAATTTTTTTCATTGTGTTTGTTTATTTTTCATCAAAAATAGAAGATATTTTAGATTTTTCATCAAAACCATTAATTATTAACAAATGTTTGCATAAAAGGTTTGTAATGTTGAATTTTGGAATCTATTACAAATACTATGGACAACATTCATTATATATCTTCGAAAACTCTAGATTTAAAAACTCTTCATACTATAATTTATGAAGAAAAAAAGTTGCAACTTTCTGAAGAATCGATTGAAAAAATCTCAAATTGTAGAAATTATTTAAACGATAAATTAAAGAATCAAGATAAACCTATTTATGGTATTAATACTGGTTTTGGATCGTTATATAATGTGAAGATTTCTAAAGAAAATCTAACAAAACTTCAAGAGAATTTAATGATGTCTCATGCTTGTGGCACAGGAGATTTGGTGCCTCAAGCTATAGTAAAACTCATGCTCTTGCTTAAAATACAGTCTTTAAGTTATGGACATAGTGGTGTTCAATTACTTACTGTTGAACGCTTAATTGATTTTTATAATAATAATATTACGCCAATAATTTTCACTCAAGGATCTTTGGGTGCATCAGGAGATTTAGCACCTTTAGCACATTTGGCATTACCATTAATTGGAAAGGGAGAAGTAACTTATAAAGGCAAACTTTTTTCTGGTGAAGAAATTTTAAAGACTTTTAATTGGGAACCAATAGCACTGCAATCTAAAGAAGGATTAGCGCTTTTAAATGGAACACAATTTATGAGTGCTTATGGTATTCATTTACTTTTAGAATCTTATAAATTATCTTATTTAGCAGATTTAATAGGAAGTGTTTCTTTAGATGCTTTTGATGGTAGAATAGAACCGTTTAATGAGTTAGTTCATTTAGTGAGACCTCATAATGGGCAATTAAAAACTGCCGAACGAGTTAGAGAGTTTCTTGAAGGAAGTGAATTGATTGAACAAGAGAAAGTTCATGTTCAAGACCCTTATTCTTTTAGATGCATCCCTCAAGTTCATGGAGCAACAAAAGATACTTTAGCTTTTGTGGAAAAAACATTTATTACAGAGATTAATTCGGTAACAGATAACCCAAATATTTTTTCAAAAGAAGATGAAATTATTTCTGGTGGTAATTTTCATGGTCAACCTTTAGCTCTGGCATTAGATTATCTAAAAATTTCTATGGCTGAAATAGGAAACATTTCTGAAAGACGTGTGTTTCAATTAGTGTCTGGTTTACGTGGTTTACCAGCTTTTTTAGTTGATAGTCCTGGGCTAAATTCTGGGTTTATGATTCCTCAATATACAGCTGCAAGTATTGTTAGTGCTAATAAACAATTAGCAACTCCAGCAAGTATAGATAGTATTGTTTCTAGTAATGGACAGGAAGACCATGTAAGTATGGGAGCCAATGCTGCAACACAAGCCTCTAAATTAATTGAAAATGTAAAACGAGTTTTAGCAATAGAATTATTTAATGGGTCTCAAGCATTAAGTTTAAGAACGCCTTTAAAATCTTCAGAATTCATTGAGTCTTTTTTAACTGTCTATAGAAACGAAGTCCCTTTTGTAGCTTTCGATAGAGAGTTATTTAAAGATATTGAAGCATCTATAAACTTTATTGAGACGCTTTCTATTGATGCCAATGAATTAATGTAATTTATTTACTGCTTTCTTCGCAAAGTTTATTTGCCCATTCTATAGCTTTTTCTAGCTTATTAAAGCTTTTAAATGGTTTCGAGAAAAAGGTCTTTTCTAACGAGATATTATCTCTATAAATTTTATCTCCAGTTACTACAGCAAAACCAATAAGGTTTTTTATTTGAGATGTTTTAAAATAGATATTAGGGTCTACAGAATAAGAATTAATTCTATGAGTAATATAAACAAAATTCTTATTACTAAAGTAAGTATCAGCAATGTCCACTAAAACATCGTTATATTCTGGGGTTACTGTAATGCCTTCGTTCATAACAAATACTAAGTAATTGTCATAAATGGTTACTTTGCCAAATGAAAATGATAACATATTTGACATATGTTTGTAAGTATTAATTTATTTGCAAAATTACAGAATATATTTATGTAAATATAAAAAAACGCCATTAAAAGTAATTAATGACGTTTTCAAGTATAGTAAGGTCTAACAGTTAAGATTTAGTTGTATTTTTTGCCTTTTCAATTTTAACTGTTAATTCTTTTGTTTTTGAGTCTAAATCCATATTTATTATATCTCCTTCATGGATTTTAGCGTTGATAATTTCTTCTGCTAATTTATCTTCAATATATTTTTGAATAGCTCTCTTTAAAGGTCTAGCTCCATATTGTTTATCGAAACCTTTATTAGCAATGTAATCTTTAGCTTTTTTTGTTAATTTAAGCGTATAGCCAAGAGATTTAATACGATTAACTAATTGCTCTAACTCAATATCTATTATCTTATCAATATCTTCTCTTTCTAATGCGTTAAACACGACTACATCGTCAATTCTGTTTAGAAATTCTGGAGCAAATGCTTTTTTAAGTGCATTTTCAATAACACTTCTTGCATTAGCATCTTCTTGAGCTTTTTGCGAAGCAGTTCCAAAACCAACACCAGTTCCAAAGTCTTTTAATTTTCTAGAACCAATATTCGAAGTCATTATAATAATCGTATTTCTAAAATCAATTTTTCTACCTAAGCTATCTGTTAAAAAGCCATCGTCTAATACTTGAAGTAACATATTAAATACATCTGGATGTGCCTTTTCAATTTCATCAAGTAAAACAACTGAATAAGGTTTACGTCTTATTTTTTCAGTTAATTGACCACCTTCTTCATAACCTACGTATCCTGGAGGAGCTCCAACCAATCTTGAGATTGCAAATTTCTCCATGTATTCACTCATATCAATTCTAATTAAAGAATCTTCACTGTCGAATAATTGTTTAGAAAGCACTTTAGCTAATTGCGTTTTTCCAACACCAGTTTGCCCTAAAAATATAAACGAACCAATTGGTTTGTTTGGGTCTTTAAGTCCAGCTCTGTTTCTTTGAATTGCTTTTACAACCTTGGCAACAGCTTCATCTTGTCCAATAACTTTTCCTTTAATTAAATCTGGTAAAAGTGCTAGTTTATTGCTTTCTGTTTGCGCTATTCTATTAACAGGAATACCAGTCATCATAGAAACAACATCTGCTACATTATCTTCGGTAACAATTTCTCTATGCAACTTAGTTTCTTCTTCCCATTTTTCTTGAGCAATAGCTAATTCTTTTTCAAGACGTTTCTCGTCGTCTCTTAATTTAGCTGCCTCTTCATATTTTTGCTTTTTAACAACAGAAGATTTTGTTTCTCTAACAGCTTCTAATTGTTTCTCTAAATCTAAAACTTGTTTTGGAACATTAATGTTTTTAATATGAACACGAGAACCAGCTTCATCTAAAGCATCGATAGCTTTGTCTGGTAAAAAACGATCTGTCATGTATCTATTAGTTAATTTTACACAAGCTTCAATAGCTTCAGGTGTATAATCTACATGATGATGACTTTCGTATTTATCTTTTATGTTATTTAGTATCTCGATTGTTTCTTCAACAGTAGTAGGCTCAATTATTACCTTTTGAAAACGACGTTCTAAAGCGCCATCTTTTTCAATGTATTGTCTGTATTCGTCTAAAGTTGTTGCTCCAACACATTGAATTTCTCCACGAGCTAAAGCAGGTTTAAACATGTTTGAAGCATCTAAGCTTCCAGTAGCTCCACCTGCACCAACTATGGTGTGTATTTCATCAATAAAAAGAATAATATCATCATTCTTTTCAAGTTCATTCATTACAGCTTTCATTCGTTCTTCAAACTGTCCTCTGTATTTTGTTCCAGCAACTAAACTTGCCAAATCAAGAGTTACAACACGTTTATTAAATAATATTCTTGAAACTTTTTTGCTAATAATTCTGTTTGCTAAACCTTCTGCAATAGCAGATTTACCAACACCTGGTTCTCCAATAAGAAGAGGATTGTTTTTCTTTCTTCTACTTAATATTTGTGAGACACGTTCAATTTCTTTTTCTCTTCCAACTACAGGATCAAGTTTGCCTTCTTCAGCCATAGCTGTAAGATCACGTCCAAAATTATCTAAAACAGGAGTTTTAGATTTTTTATTTGTTTTAGAAGTTGGAGAATTAAATAAATTCTCTTTAGAACCATCGTCTTCTGAAGATGCATCATCATCGTCTTGAAAAGATTCAGCTTTTGGTTCTATATATTCGTCGTCATTAGTAATCATATGTTTAAATTGTTCTTTAGCGTTATCGTAATCAATTTTAAGTTTATTTAAAAGTTTTGTAGTGGGATCATTTTCGTTCCTTAAAATGCACAAAAGTAAATGTGCTGTATTAATAGAAGTACTTTGAAAAAGTTTAGCTTCTAAAAATGTTGTTTTTAAAGCACGTTCTGCTTGTCTAGTTAGATGTAAATTCTTTTTTTCGTTTGACACTACAGCAATGTTAGGATTTGCAGGACTTAAAATTTCTACTTTTCGTCTTAAATGATTTAAATCTATTTCTAACGCATTTAATATATTTATTGCTTTGCCACTACCATCGCGTAATAAACCAAGCATTAAGTGTTCAGTGCCAATAAAATCATGACCTAAACGTAGTGCTTCTTCTTTGCTATAAGCAATAACATCTTTTACTCTTGGGGAAAAATTATCGTCCATATACTTGTTCCTTTCTACATTAAAAATAATAAATTCATATGACTAAAAACAAAAATCATACCTTAATTTATGGGTAATATGCTAATAGACAAAAAAAACTTAATAAAATCAAAATATTTAACAGCATACTTATTAAATATAAAACCTAAAAATTGTTAATAAAAAACTTTAAAATAACAACAAGAAACACTTACTGTTACTACTGAAATGGTTATATTAGCACGATTTGAAAAACTTGAAAAAAACTAATTAAAATTATATATGGCAGAAGGAGAAAAACTCATTCCAATTAACATTGAAGATGAAATGAAATCGGCTTACATTGATTATTCAATGTCGGTCATTGTGTCACGTGCTTTACCTGATGTAAGAGATGGTTTAAAACCAGTTCACAGACGTGTATTATATGGTATGCATGAATTAGGTGTTAGAGCCACAGGAGCACATAAAAAATCAGCGAGAATAGTTGGGGAAGTTTTGGGTAAGTATCATCCACATGGAGATACCTCTGTTTACGATGCAATGGTGCGTATGGCTCAAGAGTGGAGTTTACGTTATATGCTTGTAGATGGACAAGGAAACTTTGGGTCTATAGATGGAGATAGTCCTGCAGCAATGCGTTATACAGAAGCACGTATGCGTAAAATATCGGAAGATATGCTAGCAGACATTGACAAAGAGACTGTAGATCATAAATTAAATTTCGACGATACTTTACAAGAACCAACTGTTTTACCAACCAGAATTCCTGGGCTATTGGTTAATGGAGCATCTGGTATTGCTGTAGGTATGGCCACCAATATGCCACCACACAATTTAAGTGAGGTTGTAGATGGAACTATTGCCTACATTAATAATAACGACATTGAAATTGACGAGTTAATTACACACGTTAAAGCGCCCGATTTTCCAACAGGTGGAATTATTTATGGTTACGATGGTGTTAAAGAAGCTTTTCATACAGGTCGTGGACGTATTGTAATGCGTGGAAAAGCAAATATTGAAGAAGTTCAAGGTCGAGAATGTATCATCATTACAGAAATTCCTTACCAAGTGAATAAAGCAGACATGATTAAAAAAACTGCAGATTTGGTAAATGAAAAGAAACTTGAAGGTATTTCTACTATACGTGATGAGTCAGACAGAAACGGAATGCGTGTTGTTTACGTATTAAAAAGAGATGCCATTCCAAATATTGTATTAAATAAACTTTATAAATATACAGCATTACAATCTTCATTTAGTGTTAATAATATTGCACTAGTAAATGGAAGACCACAAATGCTTAATTTAAAAGAGTTAATCCATTATTTTGTTGAGCATAGACACGAAGTAGTAGTTAGAAGAACCACATACGAATTACGTAAAGCCGAAGAACGTGCTCATATTCTTGAAGGATTAATAATTGCTTCAGACAATATAGACGAAGTAATTGCGCTTATTCGTGCGTCATCAAATGCTGATGAAGCTCGCGAAAAATTAATTGAACGTTTTAAACTTTCAGAAATCCAAGCAAAAGCAATTGTTGAAATGCGTTTGCGTCAATTAACCGGATTAGAACAAGACAAATTACGTACTGAATACGATGAGTTAATGATTACCATAGAAGATTTAAAAGACATTCTTGATAAAAAAGAACGTCGTATGGAAATTATTAAAACAGAACTTGAAGAAGTTAAGCATAAGTACGGAGACGAACGTCGTTCTGTAATTGAATATGCTGGTGGAGATTTAAGTATTGAAGATATGATTCCAGATGAAAAAGTAGTGATTACTATATCTCATGCTGGTTATATTAAACGTACATCGCTTACAGAATACAAAACACAAAATAGAGGAGGAGTTGGACAAAAAGCTTCAACAACTAGAAACGAAGATTTCTTAGAACATTTATTTGTTGGTACTAATCATCAATATATGTTATTCTTCACACAAAAAGGAAAATGTTTCTGGATGCGTGTTTACGAAATCCCCGAAGGTAGTAAAACATCAAAAGGTAGAGCTATCCAAAATCTAATAAATATTGAGCAGGACGATGCTGTTAAGGCATTTATTTGTACTCAAGATCTAAAAGACGAAGATTACATAAATAATCATTATGTAATTATGGCTACTAAAAAAGGTCAAGTTAAAAAGACGTCTTTAGAACAATATTCAAGACCTAGAACAAATGGTATTAATGCCATTACTATTAAGGACGATGATATGTTATTAGAAGCAAAGTTAACTACTGGAGAAAGTCAAGTTATGCTAGCTTTAAAATCTGGTAAAGCTATTAGATTTGAAGAAGCGAAAACCAGACCAATGGGTAGAAATGCTTCTGGAGTTCGTGGCATTCGTTTACAAAATGAGAAAACGGATGAAGTTATAGGTATGATAGCTGTAGACGATATGGAAAGTGACATTCTAGTAGTTTCAGAAAATGGTTACGGAAAACGATCAAGTCTAGAAGATTACAGAATTACAAATAGAGGAGGAAAAGGAGTAAAAACCATTTCTATTACAGAAAAAACGGGTAATTTAGTAGCAATAAAGAATGTAACTGATAGTGATGATTTGATGATTATTAACAAATCTGGAATAGCTATTAGAATGGCAGTTGAAGACTTAAGAGTTATGGGAAGAGCAACACAAGGTGTAAAACTCATTAACTTAAAAGGAAACGATTCTATTGCAGCTGTAGCCAAAGTTATGCATGATGAAGATGAAGTAGATGAAAATGGAGATGTAATAATCCCTGAATCTACTGAAATCAGTAACCAAAATGAGGATGGCACAACTCTTGATAATTCCCAAGAAGAAGAATAAATAAAACAAAATAATTTAATATTAATAACATGAAAAAACAATTTATAGTTGCTCTAGCAATCATGGTAGCTACATTTTCTTTTGCACAAAAAAAAGAATTAAAAGAAGCTGAAAAAGCAATTAAAGACAACAACTTTGCTGAAGCTAAAACATTATTAAGTCAAGTTGAGCCAATGCTGTCTTCTATGGATGATAAATATAAGGCACAATATTATTATTTAAATGCTGAAGCTTTGTATGCTAATGGGTCAGCAAATAACGACGATGTTGCTAAAGCATTAAAAAGTTTAGGCTTGGTTCAAGGTGAATATGCTGAAGAATCTAAGGTCTTAAAAAACAGTATGATTCAATCTTTTGTTAAAAAAGGAAATGAAGCTTACGAAAGTAAAGATTACAGCGTTTCTTCAAAGAATTTTGAAAATGCTTATAGAGTTTCACCACAAGATACTTTATATCTATATTATGCAGCTGTAACTGCTACTGGTGTTCAAGAATTCGATAGAGCTTTAGTTCTTTATGAAGAATTAGAAGAATTAAACTATACTGGAATTGAAACAGAATATTTAGCTATAGATAAAGAAACTGGTGAAATAGAAGTTTTTCAGAGTAAAAATATTAGAGATATTTCTGTAAAAGGTGGTACTCACTTAAAACCTACTCAACGTCAAACTGAATCTAAACAAGGAGAGATAGTTAAAAACATGGCTTTAATTTATACAAATCAAGGAGATAATGAAAAAGCACTTGCTGCTTTATCTAGAGCTAGAAAAGCAAATCCAGACGATTTAAATTTATTAATAACTGAAGCTAATTTATATTTCAAATTAGGAGATAAAGATAAATTTAAAGATTTATTACAAGAAGCTACAGAAAGAGATCCTAAAAACCCAGAATTACAATTTAATTTAGGAGTTATATCTCAGGAATCTGGAGACCTTGATTCTGCTAAGAAATATTATGATAAAGCTATAGAGTTAGATCCAAATTATACCAATGCAAAAATTAATATGGCTGCTATGTTATTAGACCAAGAAAAAGGGTTAATTGAAGAAATGAATAGCCTTGGTAGTTCTCCTGCAGATAATAAGCGTTACGATGAATTGAAATTAGAAAGAGCACAGATTTATAAAAGTGCTATTCCATATTTAGAGTCAGCTCTAAAATCTGATCCAAGTAATGTAGATGCAGCTAAAACATTAATGAATATTTATAGTGCAACTGGAGATACAGATAAGTTTAAAGCAATGAAAGCTACTGTTGAGTCTTTAGGAGGTTAATAAAAACTAAAGCATAAAATAAAAAAGCCGCAATTTGCGGCTTTTTTTATATTACTTTTTTTATAACTCTTAACTTATGAGTATGCATTCTTTTTTCCTGGTTGTAAATTCCAGAATGATCTAGTCTGTCTATTCTAACTTTACCATGAGCATGAATAATATAATTATCTTTCATAATAATCCCAACATGAACAATCTGTCCTTCATCATTATCAAAAAAGGCTAAATCTCCAGGCTCACTTTCTTCAATAAAACTTAGTGGTTCACCTTGTGTTGCTTGTTGCGATGCATCTCTTAACAGTCTATAACCATTTAATTTATAAACCATTTGAGTAAAGCCTGAGCAATCAATACCAAAAGGCGTTTTCCCTCCCCAAAGATATGGAGCATTTAAATAAAGAAAAGCTGTTTCAATTAAATGAGATTTTGATCTTTGCTCATTAATTATATTACCATCATGAGTGTGGTTTAAAAGAGAAAGACCATTTAACGAAGCACCTAATGGAATGGCGTAAAGTTGTTGGTTTGTATCTTCTACAAATTCAACTAAATCGGTTGAAAGAATGGGTGTTTCTTGATGAATGGATTTGTACTGTTCTACAGAAATTTCAATATATTGTTTATTATCTATCCAGCCTTCATATTTATCGAAACCTAAACGGATTTTGCTCCAAGACTTCCGTTGTTCAAGAACTTTAAAATAATCGCCATACAAGACTTGCGAAACCAGCTCGCTAGTATCTGTTGGCTCTAGTCTTAAAGGAACAATGCTTAGATTACAAATTCCGTATTGCATGAATTTTTAATATCAGGTTTAGTTTCGTTGAATAACAACTGCAGATGCACCACCACCACCATTACAAATAGCAGCAGCACCAATTTTTGCATTGTTTTGTTCTAAGACATTTAATAACGTAATAAGTATTCTTACACCAGAACAACCTAGGGGATGACCTAAAGAAACTGCTCCACCATTTACATTGACGTTACTATCATTAAGTCCTAAGATTTTCATATTTGCTAAGCCTACAACAGAAAATGCTTCGTTAAATTCAAAATAATCAACATCGTCTATAGAAACACCAGCTTTATCTAATGCTTTTGGTAAAGCTTTAGCAGGAGCAGTTGTAAACCATTCTGGTTCGTGAGCTGCATCTGCATAACCTGTTATAGTTGCTAAAGGCTTTAAGCCTAATTCTAATGCTTTTTCTTTACTCATTAATACCATAGCGCCAGCTCCATCATTAATAGTAGAAGCATTTGCAGCTGTTACTGTTCCTTCTTTTGTAAAAGCAGGGCGTAAGGCAGGTATTTTTTCTATTTTAACGTTTGAGAACTCTTCGTCTTTTGAAACTACAATAGCATCACCACGACGTTGAGGTACTTCAACAGGAACAACTTCATTATCAAATTTCCCTGCTTCCCAAGCTTCAGCAGAACGTTTATATGATTGGATAGCGAAAGCATCTTGATCTTCACGTGAAAACTTATATTCAGTTGCACATGCATCAGCACATACTCCCATAGCTTGTTTATCGTAAGCATCAACTAAACCATCTTTTTGCATACCATCTTCTAATGTGGCAGGTCCAAATTTTGTTCCTGTACGTGCATGATAATAATGAGGGATTAAACTCATGTTTTCCATACCACCAGCAACAATTATATCTGCATCACCTAGAGCAATAGCTTGAGCTGCTTGCATAACACTTTTCATTCCAGAAGCACACACTTTATTTACAGTTGTACATGGTACTGTATTTGGAATACCAGAATAGATTGCTGCTTGTCTTGCAGGAGCTTGCCCTGAACCAGCTTGCACAACATGTCCCATAATAACTTCTTGTACTAAGTTTGGGTTTAAGTTAATTTTATCTAATGCTCCTTTAATAGCAATAGCACCTAATCTTGGCGCTGGAATTGTTGATAAAGCTCCTAAAAAACTCCCAATAGGCGTTCTTGCTGCAGATACAATAACTACTTCTTTACTCATTTTAAGTGTGTTTAATTTTAATTGCTGCAAAATTAATCAATTTTTAGTAGAATCTAGAATCTTTACATTATTATAAGTCATCTATTTCGGTGATATTTTTATTACATTTGAATTACTGAACTCTATTCATGAAAGACTTTATTAATTTCCTATATAAAAACCATTCTCTGGCATATAAACTGATACTATTTATAAGTACAACTTTTTTAATCGTTTATTTATTTCCAAAAAGTGGCAAGTTTAAATACAACTTCGAAAAAGGCAAACCTTGGCAGTCTGAAAATTTATACGCACCATTCGATTTTGCAATTAAAAAATCCGAAGAGGATATTGAAACTGAAAAAACTGAGATTAAGAATAATGCTATTCTTTATTTTAATGTAGAACCAAAAATAAAGGAGCGTGTTCTTGAAGATTATAAGGCTGAATTTAAATTAGAATTACCAGATTCTTTAGTAAAACAAGATAAAGAGAAGTTATTTAATATTGGCTTGGATTTAATTAATGATCTATATGTTAATGGTGTTTTAAATGAAGATTACGATTTACCGATTGATAAAAAGGTCGTTTTATTAGAAGGTAGAACCGAAAAACAAACTGTAAAATTCTCTCAATTAATTAAGCAAGGAGATATAAAGAATACAATAAATAATTTATTAACTAAAGAGAGTCTTAATCAATTTGTAACGCCTTATGTGTCATTGTTTTTCGATATTATTGAGCCTAACCTTATTTATGATAAAGAGTTTACAGAAAAAGCATTATTAAGTGATTTAGATAAAATTTCGTTTACAAGAGGAAGTGTAGAGAGAGAAACTTTAATAATATCAAAAGGGGAAGTTGTTGAAGGAGATAAATATCAAATTCTTAAATCATTAGAATCTGAATACGAGTCGCAAGTTTGGACAAAATCTAATTACAATTGGATTCTATTTGCATATACTTTATTAGTGTCTTTAGCCCTGTTGATGTTATTGTTATTTTTAAGAAAATATAGAATAGATATTTTTGAAAATAACACAAAAGTCACATTTATATTTTTCAATGTGTTTTTAATGGTTTTTATAACAACCTTGGTTGTTAATTACAATTCACAATATATTTATGTGGTACCAATTTGTATACTACCATTAGTGTTAAAAGCTTTTTTTGATGCTCGTTTAGGCTTGTTTGCACATGTTATAACCGTTTTATTATTAGGATCCATTGTTCCTAACAGTTACGAGTATATGTTCCTTCAAATAATAGCTGGAATTGTAACTATTTTAACCGTTTCTGAACTATATAAGCGTGCTAATTTGTTTATTTCTGTAGGTCAAATTACGCTTATTTATATTATTGCATATTTTGCATTTTTTGTAATTCATGAAGGAAGTATTGAAACTTTAAAATGGGAGACATTTGGTATGTTTATTTTATGTGGTTTAGCCACCTTATTCGTGCAACCATTAATTTATGCTTATGAAAAGTTATTCGGATTAGTTTCAGATGTATCATTATTAGAATTGTCTGATACAAATACAAAACTATTAAAAGAGCTATCAAATAAAGCACCTGGCACATTTCATCATTCATTAAACGTTGCCAATTTAGCTGAAGCTTCAGCAAATGAAATTGGAGCAAATGCTATGTTGGTTAGAGTAGGAGCATTATACCATGACATTGGAAAAATGATGAATCCAACATATTTTACAGAAAATCAGTCAACAGGAATTAATCCACATGATGAATTATCTTCAAAAGAAAGTACAAATATTATTATAAACCATGTAATTAACGGAATTGAAATTGCCAAAAAGTATAACCTTCCAGATAGAGTAATAGATTTTATTAGAACCCATCATGGAACAAGTGTTGTTTATTATTTCTATATGAAAGAAAAAGAAATAGATAGTACCATTGATAGAAGTCTATTTACTTATCCAGGACCTAAACCATTTAGTAAAGAAACAGCAATATTAATGATGTGCGATAGTGTTGAAGCAGCATCTAAAAGCTTAAAGGAGCCAACTTCAAGTAAAATAGATGTCTTTGTAGAAAATATAATAAATAAGCAAATGGTTGATGAGCAATTTTTAAATGCTAACATTACATTTAAAGAAATCCAGTCTATTAAAAAAGTACTAAAACACAAGCTTGCAAACATTTATCATTTGCGTATAGAATATCCAGAATAAATATTTAAAAAATTAAAAAAAATAGTTGCGTTCTTAAAGATGATACACTACATTTGCATCCGCAATTTTATTGCAAAGTTCATTAAATATTGGGAGAGTTGCCAGAGTGGTTAATGGAGCAGTTTGCTAAACTGTCGACGGGTAACTGTCGCGTGGGTTCGAATCCCACACTCTCCGCAATTTTATTGATTTAAAACAGATAACTGTTTCGGGGTGTAGCGTAGCCCGGTTATCGCGCCGCGTTTGGGACGCGGAGGTCGCAGGTTCGAATCCTGCCACCCCGACAAATTTAATAATCAATTAATATCAAAACCTTGGTAATCGTAAGATTATCGAGGTTTTATGGTTTTTAAGCAATCATAAGAATTGATATTATTTGGTTAAATAAGTGACCTATTCGGTTACCATTTAATACTAATTGAAAAGGTAACCGAATAATTGATTTGACTTTCGTCAGTAAACAAATGTTTAATTAAAAGACGAAAGACATGAAAACTTCAACCACATTTAGTATTCTGTTTTGGCTAAAACTTTCGAAAGCCAAAAATGGAAAAGCACCCCTTTATGCTCGAATTACAGTAAATGGAAAAAGAGCAGAAATAAGCCTTAAAAGGAAAATCAAAATTGAATACTGGAGCTCTGCCAAGAATAAGGTCAAAGGCACCAACCAAGAGGCTAGAATCATTAATGAATTTTTGGACCAGGTTTCTTCAGAATTTCACAAATCCAAAAACGAATTAAAATCAGAAGGTAAAATTATTTCAGCTCTAACGATCAAGGCACGCTATTTAAAAGAAGATGAGCAGAACTATTCTATAAATGATATTACAAAATATCATAATGAAGATATGGTCGGGAAACTAAAGTGGGGCACTCAAAAAAATTACTACACGACTCAAGGCTATATAACAGATTTTTTACTTACTAAGTTTAAAGTAACTGATATGTACTTAAAGCAACTTGATTATAACTTCATTTTAAAGTTTGAAACGTATTTAAGAAACCACATACCAACAGACCATCAAAAGCCGATGGGCAATAATACGGTAATGAAGCATATCGAGCGTTTTAGAAAAATGATAACACTTGCCTATAAGTTAGAATGGATTGATAGAGATCCTTTCATTAATTTCCAATCCAAATTTGAAAAAGTAGAAAGAGGGTTTTTAACAGAAGCCGAATTGATGGACATCGAAGATAAAAATTATTCCATTGAGAGATTACAATTAGTAAAGGATCTATTCGTATTCGCCTGCTATACGGGTTTAAGCTATATAGACGTCGTTAACTTGACTGCTAATGACATCAATCACGGAATAGATGGTGAACTATGGCTAATCATGAAAAGAGAGAAAACAAATAATGCTTTACGAATCCCAATTTTGCCTAAAGCATTGGATTTAATTAATAAATATAAAGAAACCGCTAAATCCTTAGCCAATGGGACTATTTTTCCTAAAATGTCAAATCAAAAACTAAACTCTTATCTAAAAGAGATTGCCGACTTATGCAAAATCAGAAAAAACCTAACCTTTCATTTGGCACGTCATACGTTTGCAACCACAGTAACACTTTCAAACGGAGTACCTATCGAAACCGTTTCTAAACTTTTGGGTCATTCAAGAATATCAACTACTCAAATTTATGCAAAAGTAATTGAGAAAAAAGTAAGCGATGACATGAATAGCCTAAGACAAAAAATTAAAATAAAAGATCAGATTAGGGAAGCCAGATAATTATCGTTTTGAAGGTTAATAGTAACTTACTATGACATTAACTTAAACCAAATCGATATGATAAAATTAAAAGAAATTTTGCAGACCTACCAAAATGACTTAGAAACAATTTGTTCATCTGGTGAAGACATTCTAAAACAATCTAATCTAGCAATCGTATTAAGTAACAATTGTCTAAATAGTTTTAGAAAAACCCTTGAAATTACAAAATTCAAAACCCCTGAAGAAGAAATATTCTTTTTTAAAAACATTAAAAGTAAACCACTGGCTCAACTCATCTATTTTAAGGAAGTTAGGTCTTTCGAGATGTCAATACCTAAAACAACACAAGATATAAAGAAAAGGTACATTTCTAAGCAATTGAATCTTATCGATAAATTCTTTAAGCAACACTTTGAATTTTTGCAATACATCGACCAGAATTTTACGCATTTGGACAGGCTTTATTTTTTAAGAAATAAAGAGGATCTGTACTTACTAATTCATAATGGCGCTTGTTATTATGATACGGTTTTTAATACCTCTCATGACGAATTGTATGCAAGGATAGAAGCTTATAAATATTTTATGAAATACCTCAGAAACAGATATGATGCTATTGACAACCCTTACTTAAAGCGAAAACAGCTAATCAATCAGAAATCAAAACTTGTTTGGACAGCTCCTAAATCAGCATTGATAGAGCTAGTGTATGCGCTTCACTGTACGAATGTATTTAACAACGAACAAACAGAAATCAAACAGATTGCCGATATGTTTCAAAACATCTTCAATTGTGATTTAGGCGATTATTACAAAGTATTTTCAGAAATAAAAACTAGGCAAAAAACCAAGACTAAGTTTCTGGAGGAACTTGCATATAATTTACAGGAGTTCATCACCAAATCATATCAATAGTTGGGTTAAAGTGTTAAAATTTGACCTGACCTCTGGTCATATGGTGATAAATTAATATCAAATAGTACCAAGTTTGCTAAACGAAAGTCAAATCATTTAATAGCTGCCATTGAGAACGAAAGTTTGATGTGGTAGCTATTTTAATCAAAACCTTTTACTATGGCAGCAACAATTATTACTACCGAAGATCTTCGAGAATTTAAACATGAATTATTGGAAGACATCAAAGCAATCGTGAATAATCAAACTGATTTCGCGACTAAAAAATGGTTAAAGTCACCAGAAGTTCGTGACTATTTAAGCATCTCACCAGGAACTCTACAAAACCTTAGAATCAATGGAACACTACCTTATACCAAAGTAGGTGGCGTTATCTATTACGATTATGAAGAAATCCAACAAGTAATGGAGGACAATAAAATTCATAACAAATTTTAGCACACCCATATAAAGCCCCTCCTTTGGAGGGGTTGTGGAGGCCTTATGAAAGAAGTAAATTACATCAAACATCTAAACGCTGTCTTCGAGCAATTCTCAAAAGACAGTCGTTTAAATCCAACCCATATAAGTTTATATATGGCTTTGTTTCAGTTATGGAACATAAACCGATTTAAAGAAAAGTTTTTTGTAGTTCGTGATGAAGTGATGCAACTCTCTAAAATAGGCTCAAAATCCACCTATCATAGATGTATTAAAGAATTGCATCATTGGAAATATGTTGTTTATGACCCATCTCATAATCCATATCGAGGGAGTAAAATTAAGATGCTCAAATTCGAGACAAGCTCTGGACAAGCAGAGGTACACAACCGTCCCAAAAATGAGACAAGCACTGGACAAGCACTGGTACCTAAATATAAACATATACAAACAATAGAAAACAATAAAAACATAAATAAACTTGACCAGCCAAAAAATGAAAAAGAAGTCATCGATTTTTTTGAAATGAAAAACTGGGCAAAAACTGAAGCACAAAAATTTTACAATCATTACCAAGGCATTGGTTGGAAAGTAGGAGGTAAAACTAAAATTGTTAATTGGAAAGCTACAGCCAAAAATTGGATGCTAAAAGCTGAAGAAATCACAAACAATAAGCAACAGTCTCATTTTAAAGACAACCTAAAGACAACTAAAAATAAAAATTACAATGAACCCTTGTGACCTCTGGATTCATAAACCAGAGGTCAAAAAGATATTTTACACAGAGCTTGTCGAAGTTTTAATCCAAGATCTCATTAATAGAAAGCATGAGCAGTAACAAACCACATATAATAATCGAAAAAGGAGTGGAGTTCCATCTTGGGTCTCTAAATGGTAACATGATTCAATACGATTTCAAAAAAATATTAATTTACCTCGATGCCAAAGGAAAGTTGATCTTCGGCAAACACTTTAAAATTTACGAGGAAGATGAGATCATTCTTTACAAGCTATGCATTTATTTTATTAGAGATTTTGAGGCTTGCGAAAAGCTAAAAATAGATCCCAATAAAGGAATTTTGTTATCTGGTCCTGTAGGCTGTGGAAAAACCAGTTTAATGAAATTATTACGTTACATAGTACCTCATCAAAAAGCCTATGAACTTATACCAGCTCGTAACATCACATTTGCTTTTAACAACCTTGGATATAAAACTATTGAAGAATATGGTAATAGTAATTTTTATTGTTTCGATGATTTGGGTGTTGAAACTACAGGTCGTCATTTTGGTAAAGACTGCAATGTTATGGGAGAAATTCTCTTATCTCGTTACGATTTATTCCTAAAACGAAACATTAAAACCCATTCAACAACCAACTTAAATGCTCAAGAATTAGAAGAGAGATATGGCAATCGTGTGCGTTCTAGAATGCGACAAATGTTTAACTTAATAAGTTTTGATTCAAAGTCTGTTGACAAAAGGAATTAAACATTTGTGATAATTTATAGGAAACTAAATAATCACCCAAAACTCTTCAATAAAACACTGGCTTCCAAAAATGACTTTCCAGTTCTAAAGTTCTTTTTCTTCTCAAAATGCAGATTTATGATTTCTCCGAATTTACTTTTCTGTTCCAATTGATAGATTAACTGTACCATATCATTATATTCGCCTTCAATTACAAATTGATAGGTTTTTATGGTTAAATCTTCTTTCAACTCTATGTGAGGTTCTAAAAAGCTAATGATTTGAATATTGTTTTGTTCAGCAGTTGTGTTAATCGTTTTCAATAAATTATTCTGGATTGACGATCCATTAAGTTGGTATTTATTAAATATGGAATCGTAATATTTTTGCTTTTGTTTTAACAGCGAAAGTTCTCTTGGCGTATTTTTAAAAAGAAGCTCTTCTATTTTAAGTGATTTTGATTCTCCAATTAAAACGACTGTTTTTGAAATAGCCAGGTGATAACAAACAAAAAGAATGATAATGAAACCAACGACTAAAACGATATTTTTATTTCTTGAGGTCATTTGATTGTGATTAATAAACTAAACTCTGTTAATGACATGTTCGATTCACTATATTCGGTAATAATTACTTTCTCAACCCAATTTAATCGTTCTAGTTCAGTAACCCAATTTGAAATATCAGATGTGACTGAACTAATACCTTTCAATAAAATAGTATTTAATTCATATTCTATAGGTTTCTCTGCTTTTACACGCTTGGTCAAAGGCTGAAAGTTAAATTCTGAGATATTGATTGATTGAGGTAAGCTAATCATAATGGCATTCGCATAGAACGAACTTCTTGAAGATTCACTCTTTAAAATATCAGTAATAAACTTTTCTTTTTTGTCAACATCTTCTTTTATAGCTATCAATTGTTGCCTTGAAGTCTCATTGACTTGTGACGTTTGTCTTAAGTCTGAAACTTTGTTAAAATAGTGGTTAAAAATAAAGAAATTGATGAATAATATAGTTAGGACAAACAATAATCCAACTTTTAAAAACTGACTAAAAAATCGTTGCTGTTGATAATCATTTGTTAAAGCTGCATATTTGGAATCAAAATTTGATTGTTCATTCACTTTTTTAGATAGTACCAGTTCCAATATAGCTGCAAATGATAGCAAAAACATATTAGACACATTCAATCCATTTATGTCATACTCCTGTGTTATTGTATTTGATTGTTTGTTAATATTCTCAATGCCTAATCGGTTTTTTTCAATTAAGGCATTCGAAGTAAATACCTCTTCAGAATCTAAAAACTCACTAATATTAGAGAATACGTGATTTCCAAAAGAAACATTTAAAACAAAAAGGTTTTTATTTCGGTAATCTTCAATAAGCGTATCAACATATTGCTTACGACAAATAGCAATAAAACAAGCATTTTTTTGACATAATACATCAAAATAAAACTCATTGAGATTAATATTAGGAAAAGCATTCTGAATTAATTTTGAATCTTCATCCTTTGAAAATGGTACTTTTTTAGAAAGTACCTTGTCATTATTTATAACTATAGTAACACCAGATTTTTTTGGAATATAACTTGATACACTTTCAATTGAATCTGTTGTTTTTTTTAAAACAATATCAAGATCATTCTTTTTTTTCTTCAGAGAAACAACAATAATTGTTTCTTTATTTTCAATAATGGTATGCTCGACACCATAAAAGGTGTTTCCAAATAAGAGATATTGTTTTAATTTTTCTAACATTAATATATCACAGTCGGTTTAATAAGAACCGTTAATTTAGATTTAAAGCCTTCTCTAGTTTGTTTGCTAAACAACCATTTTACAATAGGTATCCTGGCTAAAACAGGAACACCTGTACTTGATTTATTTTGTGACTGTTCTTCTAAACCACCTAATATGGCAATATCCTGATCTTCCATACGAATGATCGAACTAAACGTCCTAGAATTAATATTTGGTGGCGCATCTTCAGCGATCCTTACTCCAAAAGCAGATTGAATAACATTGATATCTAACAATACTTGACCATCACCAGAAACAGACGGTCTAATAATCAATCCTAATTGTGCTTCAATAGGAAAATAGTTGGTGATTTCTGATGTTTGTGGGTTATCCGTTCCATAAATATTACGTTGTGTCACAGCATAATAAGACGTTTGTCCATTAGAAAACATGGCTTTATGACCATTTAGTGTAGCTAATTTAGGAGTAGAACGTATTTTTAAATTTCCATTTGATTCAGCTAATTTAATACTGGCAAAAAAGTTTGGCACAACCTTTCCAAGATTAAAACCACTAAAAGCACTAAACCCTGTTAATATGCTATTCACAGCTTGAGCTCCTAAAGTTAAATCTGTAGTGGGATAGATATTCCCTTGAGTTGTAGTAGGTCCTTCACCAATACCCCAACTTATTCCGGCTTCAAGGTTCATGTTTTGGTTTACTTCTATAAACATGACCTCAATTAATATAACAGGAACAGGTTTATCAATATTAACTAAAAACTCTTTAAGACGTTCAATATTTGTACTTGCTCCATTAACATAAAAACAATTAAGCTCATAATCTACCTTTATGTCTAATTCCTGAATAATTTCAACTGGCACAATATCAATTAAAGTACTTCTAGCCATAGAATCGTTATTCGTATTATTCTGATTATTCTGATTGTTCTGATTGTTTGAGTTGTTTGGGTTTCTTGAATTTGTATTGTCAAATTGATTAAATGAATCATTCCCAGACATACTGAAATTATTAGACCCTGTATAATTACTAAAACTATTTGAAGCATCACCTAAGAGGGATACGGAACGATGCCTCATATAAATAATTTCCACCTTTCTAACACTTAACTGCTCTTCCGTTCCGAAAAAATAAATATTGTCCTCTTTTTTAAATGTAAAGGGTGAGGTATTGACAGATGAAAGGCTTTTGTCAGGTCTTTGCCCAGAAGTTGTATTTTGAGGGTTATTTGTAGCAGCTTGCATCTCAAAAATCTTGACTAATAATTCATCAAAATGAATGTTTTTTGCTTTAAAAGTGGCAGTTCCAGCAGCATCTAAAGGAGAAGCAGTAAAAATATTTATATCTAGCGCAACGCCAATATCATTTATAATGTCAACGATTGGAGCGTTTTCAAAATCGACTTCAACATATTTATTTTCTGCATCTAATACTTTAAAATAAATATTTGAGTTACGCCTCCTAGTTGGTCTTATAGTTGTTTGCTGACTGTTTTGATCTGTGCCATTCGCGATATCAGGATTTGTGTTACTTTCAAAAAGATAAAAATTATCTTTCGTTTTTTCATAATACAGATTATTGGCATAGGCTAATTTGCTCATGGCAACATCTAATGGCGTTTGAAGGATATAGGCCGTTAATAATTTATTTTCAAGACCTGGAGAGAAAACCAAATTTTTCCCTGTTTTATCTATAATAGTTTTAAAAACATCATAGAGTTTATCTCCTTTTACATCGATTGATATTAAATTTGATGGAGGGTCGAATGCCACATAGATTTCTTTCTGGACGACCTCTTGAATTGGAGGACTATATTTTTCAATAGATAATATAATCCCTGTGAAATCTATAGTTAAGTCATACTCTTTACATAACCAAACCAAGACATCAGCTACTGGAACATTCTGAAAGTTATTAGCAATGGTAATTTGATTTAATTGAGGGTCTACACTAATGTTTATTTCATGGATTTCAGAGATAGCTAGCAAAAATTTTGCTAAGGTCATATTGTTGACTGTAATATCAGTTTTTACATTTTCAGTAAGGCCTGCATTTTCAACAGATAATGCGGTTAATTGATTTCTAATTTGGTCAATACGTGGATCTTCCTTTTGCGAATACGCCAGAGTTATATTAAAAAATAATAATAAAAGGAATATCTTTTTTATATACATATAGAGCGTTGGTTTTTAGTCTGTTAGTAAGGCATAAACTTCTTCAATGGATGTCTGTCCTTGAATAAGCAATTCAATAGCATTACTTTTTAATGTGGCTATATTCTGATTGCCGATATAATCATCAATTTCTAATTCGTTTTGTTTTATATGTGAGATGATAGTTTTTGTAATAGGAATGATTTCATAAATCGCTTTTCTACCCTGATAACCTGTATGATGGCAAGTATGACATCCTACAGCTTTAAAGTGATATTCTAATCCTACTGGGATTTCAAAATTCTCAGGTAGTATATTTTTTGTTGTTTTGTGTTTTTCTTTACAATGAGTACATAAAACCCTTACAAGACGTTGTGCAACACTAACATTTAGAGTACTGGCAATTAAAAAGGAAGGAATTCCCATATCTATAAGCCTAGAAATGGTTGCCCAAGCTGAATTTGTGTGAATAGTAGATAATACTAAATGCCCTGTTAATGCAGCACGAATGGCCATATTAGCTGTTTTAGCATCTCGTATTTCTCCTACCATAATAACATCTGGATCTTGTCTTAAAAAGGTTCTTAAAGTACTTGCAAAGTCTAGTCCAATATTTTCTTTTAGCTGTACTTGATTAACACCTTCTAAGGTATATTCAATAGGGTCTTCAATGGTTAGAATATTTGTTTTGTCATCGTTTAAAAGTTTTAGGGTCGCATAAAGTGTGGTTGTTTTTCCAGAACCTGTAGGGCCTGAAATTAAGATGATACCATTAGGTTTTTTAATGGTTTCTAAATAGCTGTTTAATTCCTTTTGGGTAAAACCTAAATCTTCAAGGTTAATGTTTTCAGCATCCTTACTTAACAGACGGAGGACTATTTTTTCACCATGAAGTGTAGGAAGTGTGGACACACGAATATCAAATTCTTGGTTGTTGGCTTTTATGGTTATTCGACCATCTTGAGGTAAGCGCTTTTCAGAAATATCTAGTCCAGCTTTTATCTTAATCTTATTAATAATTACAGGGTACTCGTCTAATGAAATAATATAGTATTCTTTTAATTTTCCATCTAGTCGAAACCTGACGCGACAACGAGTTTCATAAGGCTCAAAATGAATATCACTACTCCCTATATTTTTTGCAGACACTAACAATTTTTCTAAAAAATCAGTACTATAATGCAAATCTGTTTTAATAGCATTGGATTGTTTTCTAAAATTAGTTGCTAGATATTTTTGAATATTCTCAGGGCTTTCTTCTTCAAGTTTTACGCTTTTATCGAAAACAACTTGAAGTTCCTGTAAAACGTCATTGGTTATGTTATCGGTTTTAAAAACAATCGTATTATTTTCAAATGCAATGGGTATAATTCGATAATGATAGGCTTGCTCACTATTTAAGAGTTGCTTTAACCTGGTGTCTATA
Organism: Xanthomarina spongicola; assembly: GCF_003148645.1. Lineage (GTDB taxonomy): Bacteria > Bacteroidota > Bacteroidia > Flavobacteriales > Flavobacteriaceae > Xanthomarina > Xanthomarina spongicola. The sequence goes on along the minus strand of NZ_QGGP01000011.1, from coordinate 6,852 downwards.
TGGAAATCTAATGTGTCTATCATTAGATGATGTATAAGGAATCAATAAGACCTGTCCAAGATCCTAGATAGACCAGTGCAAAAAACAAACTCATATAGCCAGCTAAAGGGACTGTTTTTATAGAATCTCGTTTTTTGAAAAACAGATGTAATACTAAAGAAAAAGTAAGCGACAGGACAAAACAGGTGATGAATGAAATACTCGAAAAACTAAGACATAAAGCTAAAAACAACAAAACATCTCCACTTCCTATAGAGGTTATTAAGAGTTTGCATCCAATTTCATAAAAAATAGTATATTGCACTTAATTAATCTCCCTAGAAGAAAACACTAATTAATTTATTGGATATTACGGAAATCCATAATATTTAGATGCTCATTTTATCTAAATTGTTTTTTTTCGTATATAATTAAAATAATAATATATGCCTATTCTAGTACATATAATTGAATGGATTGAAGATAAGCCTAAATTTTGGCAAGAAGCAGTTAATAGAATCATTCGGAACAATGATTTAACAGATGGAGATATTAATGACTTAGTCAATATTTGTAAGTCTGAAAATGGAATTTCTGATCTAGAGTTTGATGTTGTTGATATTGAAGAACTTAAAGCTTTAGTAGAAAATTCAGATAGTGAGGAAACAGTTACACTTTCAAAAATATGTAATACCGAAAATATTAATGCTCTAAAAGAAGGTGAGGAATTAGAGTTTGCTCCCAATGGACTAACAGTTATTTATGGAGATAATGGTTCTGGAAAATCTAGTTATGTTAGTGTTTTAAAACATATATGTAATACACGTGGAATAAGACCAACAATCAATTCAAATCTTTTCGTTGAGAACAGTGACCAAAAACAACAAGTTGCTGAACTTGAATATAACACCGAAAGTGGTTCGTCTGGTTCTGTAGTATGGAAAGACAACCATTTGAATGACCGTATACTTCAAGTCGTTGATGTATTTGATACGCAAAGTGCCAATCATTATATAGAAGATGAAGATGAAATTGCATTTATTCCTTCAGGATTAATAGTACTTGAAAAGTTGGCTCAATGTTGTAAAAAAGTTGAAGAAAGAATAAATACAGACAAAGGAACATTAATAGCTTCTTCCTTTGATTTTAGCTTTCTTATTGGCGAATACGAAACAGAGGTTTCTAAATTTCTACAAACATTAAGTAACAAAACAAAAATTGAAGAGTTAAAAACACACACTAATCATACTGAAGAATCAGAAGCACGAATTAAAGAACTGGGGACTAGCATTATTAAACTCAAAGCAAAAGACCCAAAAAAAGTAATTGAAGATAATAATAAAAAGATTAGACGATTTAATAGTCTGAAAGATAGATATAGAGCTGTTGAAACTGGTTTTACAGAAAAGACACTCACTGATTCAAAAACAATTATAAATACTTTTTTTTCAGCATCTGAAATATCAAAAACTGCTTCTGAGAAAGCTTTTTCTAATTTACCAATAGAAAATGTTGGGAATGAATATTGGAAAACATTATGGGAAAGTGCCAGGAAGTTTTATAATCATTCCGTTGGAGATACTATATTTCCTAATACGGATGAAAATTCAAATTGCCCACTATGTCTTCAAGACCTTGGAGATGATGCCAAAGAAAGGTTTAACAACTTCGAAACTTTTGTAAAAGCTGATTTACAACAGCAATTAGATGTGGCATCAACAAAACTAGAAGAATGGAAAAATTATTATGCGAACCTAGATTTTGATTTTACAGAATACACTCCAACAATTGATGAGATAGAAGAATTAATTGAAGGGTTTACTGTTAAACAGGCTAGTTTTATTAATGCCCTGAATACAGAGCAAAAAAAAATACTAAAGCTCTATGAAACACCTAAAATAATTGAGGTTATAGAAATTCCTGAATTTGAGAGTACACCAATTACAGTTATTGAAACTCTTGTGAAGACACTACAAGAAGAAAACATAAAATTAAGTAAAGCATCCGTTGAAGAAGAATTGAAATTATTAGAAAGTGAGTTCAGAAATTTGTCAGCTATCAAAGAACTTCAGAAGTATGAAAAGCAAATTACTGATGAAATCAATCGAAAGCGAAGTATTGAATCTCTAAAAAAATGCACATCTCAATGCCGAACAACAAATATTACGATATGTAGTAATGGTATCACAGATACTTATATAACAAGTAACTTGAAAGAAAATTTTAAAGCTGAGTTGAGAAAGCTCGGTTTTAAGAATATAAATGTTGTTGCCAATACTAAAGGAGCTAAAGGGAAACAATATCATTATTTACAATTGGATACATCTTATGGAGTTAATATAAGTTTAAAAGATATATTAAGTGAAGGAGAGCATCGTTGTATTTCACTTGCTACATTTTTCTCTGAACTTTCAATATCAGAACATAAATCTGCAATAATATTTGATGACCCTGTATCTTCTTTAGACCATAGGTGGAGAGATAAAATTTCTAAAAGAATTATTGAAGAATCACAGGAAAGACAAGTTATTGTTTTTACTCACGACATCACTTTTTTGATGAGACTTCAAGAATTTGCTAACAAACAAGACTGCGATATAGAAATCAAAAGCTTAACAAGAAAGAAAACAGAAACAGGTATTTTGGCTAAAAATCCACCTTGGGATGCACTGCCAGTTAAAGCTAGAGTTGGTGTTCTTAATGCAGAATTTCAGACTTTGGAAAAAATAGAGAATACAGAGACCGAAGAAGTCTATAGAGAAAAAGTAAAACTAATGTATGGACTAATGAGAGAAACGTGGGAACGCCTTGTGGAAGAACTGCTTCTAAACGGTACTATACAAAGATTTGGGAGAGAAGTTCAAACCCTACGCTTGAAGAAGGTAATAGACCTTACTGAGGAAGACTATCAAAAAATCAAAGCTAATATGTCCAAGTGTTCTACAATGTTTTCTGGACATGATAGTGCTGGGGAATTAATACAAAGTTTGCCTGATACAGAGGAAGTAAATGCTGACCTTGAAATTCTTAAAGCATATGCTGTAGAATTAAAAAAAAGAAGGAACTAATTTAATAGAAAAAATTTAACTTTGAATTTCTTTTTAAATGCCTTAAAATAGGATATGCCCGAACAACAAAACATAGAATGGAAACAATCTTGGAGAGATGAATACTTGCAATGGATTAGTGGTTTCGCTAATGCCAAAGGAGGTGTTTTATATATTGGAAAAGATGATAAGGGAAATGTAGTTGGAGTGAGTAACTACAAAAAATTAATGGATGACCTTCCAAATAAAATTTCTAGTAAGTTAGGAGTACTTTGTGATATCAATCTACACGAAGAAGAAGGTCTATTTTATATAGAAATTACTACAAACCCTTACAATAATGGTATTTCGTATAATGGAAAATATTATTATCGTTCAGGTACTACCAATCAAGAGCTTCGAGGAAATGAACTGACAGAATTTTTATTAAGGAAAACAGGGAAAACGTGGGACGATATTGAAGAGGAAAATGCCTCGTTTGATGATATTAACGAAGGTACCGTTCGTCAATTTGTAAAATTAGGTATTGCTTCAAAGAGATTACCTCCTGAAACAGAAAACCTAGATACAAAGACTGTTCTTGAGAATTTACTTATCATAAATGACGGCAAGTTAACTCGGTCAGCAATATTATTATTTGGTAAACAACCTTTAAGGTTTTATGTAAGCTCATTTCTTAAAATTGGAAAATTTGGAAAATCAAGTTCAGAGTTACTTTCTCAAGAAGTTATAGAAGGAAATCTTTTTGAGCAACTTGATGAAGCTCTCAAAATTTTATTCACGCGATTTATTAATAGCTCTATTAACTATGATGGAATTCAAAGGATAGAAACCTATGAATACCCATACGAAGCAGTTCGTGAAATACTATTAAATGCGTTTACCCATAGAACTTATGAAAACTCTCCAATACAAATTAGCGTTTACCCTGACCGAATTAGGTTTTGGAATCAAGGAGAATTATTAAGTCCACTAACTCCTGAAAAATTAAAAATTGATCATACATCTATCACTAGAAATCCAAATATTGCTAGAACATTCTTTAGAGCAGGTTATGTTGAATCTTGGGGACGAGGAACAATTAAGATTATTGAAGAATGTAAAAGGGCAGGATTACTTGAGCCTAAAATAGAAGAATTAACTGGAGGTGTTGCTGTTACATTATTTAAAGATAAAGCTAGTGATGAATATCTTTCTAAATTGGATTTAAATGATAATCAATTAAATGCTGTTAAATATATTCGTGAAAATGGATATATAACAAATGGTATTTATAAAGAACTTTATAAAGTTTCTGATAAAACTGCATATAGGCATCTTGATGAACTTGTTAACCTTGAAATTCTTATAAAAGTTGGAGAAAAAAAAGGTACACGTTATGAGATTAAATATTAGAATGTCCGATATATGACTGATATAGATAATAAATGTCCGATAAATGTCCGATATAATAGAAAAAGAAATGATTTAAGAAAAGATGATCTATGTAAAGAATAAAATGATGACCTAATAAGTCATCTTTCTTTTTTAGTTATAAAGATTAGGAAGAAAACATAAAAGAAGTTATTTTAGTAAAAGGAAAAATAATAGAAAAACGTTCTTTAAAATAGGTGGCTAGAAGTATGAGTTACTGTTGAAAAAAGTACAAAAGCCCTCAAAAAAGAGGGGTAGCTGTTATCCCTTTGGACTCAAACATAAAGGGTATAATAACGTGGCTACTTCTACTAACATAGCTTTAAAGAAAACCTATAATGGAAAAGAGTTCCAAGATGAGTTAGATTTAAATTGGCATGATTATGGTGCTAGGAATTATGATGCGAGTTTAGGACGTTGGATGAATGTCGACCCGTTGGCAGAGAAGTATCATGAATATTCAGGGTATAATTATACTTTAAATAACCCAATAGTGTTTACTGACCCTGACGGACAAAGAGTAGAGTGGGGAGAAAATTTAAGTCCTGAAGAAAAGCAGATAGTAGGTAGTTTTATACATAACTTAAGGAAAAACTCAAAAGTTTTTAATAATATTTTTGAAACATTACATAGTAGTGAAAATATATATACGGTTGGTAATGAGGGTATAAGTGCAGATGCAAGTTTTGACCCTGATACAGGAGTATCTGATGTTCAATTTGATGAAGATACTTTAGAGACTACAGAAACTTACGATGAATCATCTAATAAAGGTGGTACTATTAGATTACCTTTTGATTATTTCGAGCAATTTAAAGGTCTAAAAAGTAAAAGTGAGATTGTAAAAAACTCATTGGTTGAAGAATTTGTTCATGCCGCTCAATGGGAAACTTTATTTCCTAAATCAGGAATGACTACTTCGGAATTTTATATTGATTTTGTAGGGTCAAACTTTAACAATGGAAATTTTGAGTTTGAAGCAAAAGCATTATCAGGGATAATTCATCAACAAGGAGGAATAGGGTATAGAAAAGGAGGTGATTTAATTTCAGGCAACTATGGAAGAGCTATTTATAAATCTGGCGCTTTTAATAGCAAACAATATTTTAAGTCGGCTAATAATTGGTTGAATAGTTCAGAAACGAATAGCGGCTATAGAACCATGAATGGTTTAGATGTTTCAATAAATAAATCTTTACCTCCTACTTTATTAATTCAGGCAATTAAAGACAAATAAATATGAAAAATGTAATTTTGGTGCTGTTTTTTATTTTTTTAGCTTGTGGTAGCTCAAAGAGGTATGAAACAAAAGAATTAGATCTTTCAGGGAAAAACCTAAAAAAACTACCTGAAAGAATACTTAAATATAGAAACTTAAAAACTATAAATTTAAGAAATAATAAATTTATAGAGTTTCCATTACAGCTGTCTCAACTTACTTATTTAGAGAATATTTATTTGTCAGATAACTATATTGATTCAATTCCTGTAGAGATATTGAATTTTAAAAACCTGAAAGTTTTAGATTTAGAAGGAAATAAAATACGCTATTTTAGAAATCTTAGTACCATGGATAGTTTAAAAGTAATTTCTATTACTCATAATCCTTTAAAAACTAAAAAATCATCAATTGAGTGCTTAATTCCTGAAAAAGCTGAAGCTTTATATGGTTATGAATTTCCAAGCATAAAGGGGTTAGATTGTAAAACAAGATAAAATCCTCGCTACTGCTCGTTTGTAACGAGTGCCGATAAGAGTAATAAAAACAAAGAACCTCTTCGAGGTTTATAACTTCGAACTATTAAGCAATAACTAATAATTAAAACAGAGAACCACAATGTAAAAGTTGTGGTTTTTTATGAAAAGCCTGTTTAGTTTTAAACAGCACTCACTATTTTAAACTACTACAAACATCCCCCAATATCGGGTTTTAAATACAGCAACAATCTTTAATCGGGTTGCTGTTTTGCTTTAAGTTCAAAGCTATCTAACAAACTGAATTATCCTAAAAAAGTTGCTACAAGCTGTAAAATAAAACCAATACAAAGTAACAAGGCACCCAACCCTATATTTCTATTCATCTTTTTGGCTTTAATCTTTTGCAATTTTAAATATTTTGAGCTGTATAAGTAAGAACCAAATTTTACTGGCATAGAATTTTTAAACATGAGTATTGCCCCAGTGATATCGAAAATCAAACCAACGGTATTAATTATTGTGGATGTATCCATTTACCTCTAAATTTATTATAAATATATTTAATCTACTTACAATATTACAGTACAAATGTCTTTTTCTTATTAACTTCCTGTCTAGAAAGACGCAGTATTTGTAAGCCCTTACCTTACTTTATGTAAGGCGTAATGTTGATCAAATAAATTATTCAATCCTATCTTGTGATTTTGTTTCACTT
>NZ_QGGP01000010.1 GCF_003148645.1 Xanthomarina spongicola | reverse complement strand
CTTTGCTATCGCAAAGAGTGGTTTGTCATACGATGAAAACTTTGTTTCAAAATTAGCTTAAAATTGTTTGTTTTTTAACTCAGTTCTTTGTTGTGAGCAGTTTTTATTTTTCATTTCGATATTCCGAAAAGTATATTTCCATACCGATTTCGCTTAACAACTCAATCATTTTTGAGTTTAAAACAGCTCCGCCACCACTTGCATCTTTTCTAATTCCAAATCCGATATCCGCAACATATTTTCCTTTAGGTAGATTTTTTCCTTCCTTTTCTAACCACTTTTCTAATTTTTCCATTTGAGTAGGCAAGTCCCAATCATTTTCAGAAAGATATTTTATCGTTTCGAGGTTTTCTTCTTTATATATGTTTATTGACATCTACCTGCTTTTTTCAAATTGCTCACAACGTGTTATATGGAAACTATTATAGTTAGTGACCATAAATTTTCAGAATAAAAATCTAAATATAAACTCTCAATCTAATCAATTAAAATCTCCAAAATCTTTATGGCAGCCTCACTAATGTTGGTTCCAGGACCAAAAACGGCCATAGCTCCAGCATCGAACAAATATTGGTAATCTTGTTTTGGTATAACACCACCAACAACTACCATAATATCTTCTCTGCCATATTTTTTAAGTTCATCGATAACCTGTGGCACTAAAGTTTTATGTCCTGCAGCTAAGGAGGAAACACCAAGAATATGCACATCGTTTTCTACAGCTTGTTTTGCAGCTTCTTGTGGTGTTTGGAAAAGGGGTCCAATATCTACATCGAACCCAATGTCTGCATAACCTGTAGCAACTACTTTAGAACCTCTGTCATGACCATCTTGTCCCATTTTGGCAATCATAATACGAGGCCTTCTGCCATCTTGTTCTGCAAATGTATCTGCTAGTTGTTTAGCCTTGTTAAAAGATTCGTCGTTTTTAATTTCTTTACTATACACGCCAGAAAAGGATTTAATTTGTGCTTTATAACGTCCGTAAACAATTTCTAAAGCATCGCTTATTTCGCCAAGAGTTGCTCTTTCTCGAGCAGCTTCAACAGCTAAAGCTAATAAATTATTGTTCCCTTGCAAAAGGGAATCTTTAGAATTTTTAGACCACATTCTTGCAGCATCAGTTAAATTAGCTAATGCTTTTTTAACATTTTCAGAATTCCTTTCAGCTTTAATTTTGTTTAATCGTTCTATTTGTTGGTTTCTTACTGTTTGATTATCGACTTCTAAAGTAGAAATAGGATCTTCTTTATCTAATTTATATTTATTAACACCAACTATAATATCGTCGCCAGAGTCTATTCTTGCTTGTTTTCTTGCAGCAGCTTCTTCAATCCGTAATTTAGGAATACCTGCTTCAATGGCTTTTGTCATACCACCAAGTTCTTCAACTTCTTCAATTAATTCCCATGCTTTTTGAGCAATATCGTGTGTTAGTTTTTCAACATAATAACTTCCAGCCCAAGGATCTACTGTTTTGGTAATTTTGGTTTCTTCTTGAAGAAATATTTGTGTATTTCTGGCTATTCTAGCTGAAAAATCTGTTGGTAGCGCAATGGCTTCATCTAGGGCATTGGTATGTAAAGATTGTGTACCACCAAAAGCAGCAGCAGCAGCTTCAATACAAGTTCTAGCAACATTATTAAAAGGATCTTGTTCAGTTAAACTCCAGCCACTAGTTTGACAATGAGTTCTTAAAGCCAAGGATTTATTGTTTTTTGGATTGAATTGTTTTACAATTTTTGCCCATAACATTCTGGCAGCTCTCATTTTAGCAATTTCCATAAAATGATTCATGCCAATAGCCCAAAAGAAAGATAGTCTAGGAGCAAATGTATCGATGTCCATTCCAGCTTCGAGTCCTTTTTTAATGTATTCTAATCCATCTGCAAGAGTGTAAGCTAATTCAATATCGCAAGTAGCTCCAGCTTCTTGCATGTGATAACCAGAAATACTGATACTATTGAATTTTGGCATGTTCTTGCTGGTATATTCAAAAATATCTGAAATAATTTTCATGGATGGTGTAGGAGGATAGATATATGTATTACGAACCATAAACTCCTTTAAAATGTCATTCTGAATAGTTCCAGCTAAGTCTTCTGGTTTTACACCTTGTTCTTGGGCAGCAACTATATAAAATGCCATGATTGGTAACACAGCTCCATTCATGGTCATAGAAACTGACATCTTATTCAATGGAATCTGGTCGAAGAGTATTTTCATGTCTTCTACAGAATCTATGGCAACTCCTGCTTTTCCAACATCACCAACTACACGTTCGTGATCGGAATCATAACCTCTATGTGTTGCCAAGTCGAATGCGACAGACAATCCTTTTTGTCCAGCAGCTAAATTACGTCTGTAAAAGGCATTGCTATCTTCGGCAGTTGAAAAACCTGCATACTGACGAATAGTCCAAGGTCTGCGAACAAACATTGTGCTATAAGGTCCACGAAGATATGGAGCAATTCCTGCAACAAAATTTAAATGTTCAAGTTGACTTAAATCTTCTTTGGTGTAAGTTGATTTTACATCTATATCTTCAGCTGTCTTAAAAGTAGTATCTGCTAAAGTTTTATTGTTAGCTTCTTGAAGTGTTATATGTTGAATATTTTTTCTTGACATATTATTGGTTAGGCGCTTCTTGAGTTTCTTTTTTATCTATACTAATAGTATTTTCTTGGCTTATAACTGATTCTTCATTATTTGAAGGTTCTGTTCTTTCTATAATAGTTGCTGGATCTAAATCAAACAACTTTGCATAAAATAAATCTAATGCAATATAAGCTGCCATATATCTATCTTCATGTGCGTTTTTAACATGTGTTTTTAGAGGAGCACCAAAAAGCTCAGGACTCATACTGTTAGTTGAAACCAAAGCATTAAATGTTGTTTGTAAACCAACTACTTTAAAATTGCTGGCAATACATGTAAAAATATCTGCATTGTAATTAATACTATTATCGTCGTTCCAAAGGTCTTTGTCTTTCTTTAATGCTTCAAACACTTCCATGGTATGAGGTGTAACAAACTCTTCGTATTTAGCTTTGTTTGCTATTGCTTCTCTAAAATAAAACGAATGTGCTCGACGTATATTTTTGTTTTTTTTATCGTAATAGGAAGCAATGTCATCTTCAAAAGAAAGAAGGGCTTCTAAATATAATTTAGTATCTAAATTTTCGCAGATTAAAACATTTTCTTCATTTGCATACTTATAATTATTAAACGATACTGATTCTTTTTTACAGTTAAAAAGAGTAAGGCACAATACTATAAAAGTAAGTTTCAATGTTGTTTTGCTCATAGTTTTAAAATTTATTCGGTTTTTAATCTGTTTTGTTCTGTTGTTTCAGCTAGTCTTTTTTCTATAATAGGTTCGACAAGTGTTTTTCTTGGATTGGTTTTTACAAACGGATAAAGTTCTAATTCGTGCGACATTTTATCATTAGGATTTGGGTGTTTATTTGTACCTAACAAGATTTCTTCGCCATTATTAAATTGGTTTTGTTCAGTTTCTGCACTTTCTTTTATTTTTCTTTGAATAATACCTTCTTTTAATTGTTTTAAAAAACCACCATTTCTTTCAATGTCTTTAAATAAATTCAATGCTTTTTCTGCTAATTGCTGAGTTAGATTTTCAATATAATAAGTGCCATCTGCAGGATTGTTAACCTTATCGAAATAGCTTTCATGTTTTAAAATTAAGAGTTGATTTCTGGAAATACGATTGCCAAATTCGTTAGACTTATGATAAATAGCATCGTAAGCAACATTGTTAATCGTGTTTGCTCCACCTAAAATAGCACTCATACATTCGGTTGTAGTACGTAGCAAGTTTGTGTTATAGTCGTAAAGTGTTTTATTACGTTTGGTTGGAAATGCAAAAATATGGCAATCTGTAGTTATCTTATATTCTGAAGCTAAAGTTTTCCATAAGATGCGTAAAGCTCTAAGTTTAGCAATTTCGAAAAAGTAATTTGTGCCTACTGAAACATTGAAAATAACTTGAAGTGATTCTTTATTTTCTAAATGATTTAAGTATTCGTTTGTATGAGCTATTGCATACCCTAATTGTTGAATTATTGTTGCTCCAGCATTTTGATATAAGGATAAATCAACACTTATGGTTGATGTTTCTTCAGCTATAATTTCTAATTGTTTATGATCTTCTTGAATAGAAGAGAACCAGTTTCCAGTTCTAGCCAAATTACCAATAATATCTGTATGGATATAAATTTCTGCTTTAGATTGAAATTGGCTAAGTGTTTTAACAAATTCTGAATCTAAAAATTGTAGTTCAAAATATAACGAAGCAGCATAAGCATCGATACCTTCTAAAAGGGTTTTAATTGAAACATCTTTTGAAGGAATAATAAACTTAATACTTTGAGCACCTCTACTTAAGAATTCTTTAGCATAATGGTTAGATTTTTTAATATCTGAAACAAAAATAGTATCGCAAATAAGCCATTGCGATGCTTGAGAAGATGAGATACTAGGTAAGGTAGAAAACTCATCTGCATGATAGAATGGTTTTACATCTATACCTTCGTTTGTTTTCCAAATAAGAGTTTCGTTATAATCGGCACCTTTTAAATCAGCCTGAATTTTTTGTTTCCATTCTTTAGATGAAACATCGCTAAACTCATTAAATAATTTATTTTTCATCTTTCTTTACTTTAGCAATACTGTCTTCATATTCAATAATGTATATATCTTCATTTTCTTTCTTCATAAAATATTTTTCTCTAGCAAGTTTCTCAACACCTTCTTCTGTACTTAATTCTTTTATAGCTTTACGGTCTTTTATTATTTCGTTTTTATAAAAATCTTTTTCATCTTCTAATTCGTTTATATCGGAATTTAATTCATTATGAATAAGCCAAGAATTAGCATCGAAAAAAATCATCCAAACAGCAAATACTACTAATATTAAAACAAAGATGTTTCTAAAAGGTTTTAAGTATTTGTTTCTGTTTTTAGCCATTAAGCGAGTCTTTGATTGATTATAGTTTTAACGATATCTACTGCAACCGTATTATATTTATTGTTAGGAATAATAATATCTGCATACTCTTTCATAGGCTCAATAAATTGTTGATGCATAGGCTTTAAAGTGTTTTGATAACGCGAGAGTACTTCGTCTATATCTCTACCACGTTCTGAAATGTCACGTTTTAAACGACGTATTAATCGTTCGTCACTATCTGCATGAACAAATATTTTAATGTCGAACATGTCTCTTAATTCTGGATTGGTTAGAATTAAAATACCTTCAACAATCATGACTTTTCTTGGGTGCGTTAAGATAGTATCTCCAGTTCTATTGTGTTTTATAAATGAATATACAGGTTGGTGTATGTCGTTACCTTTTCTAAGTTCTTTTAAATGAGATTCAAGTAATTCAAAATCGATGGATCTTGGATGGTCGAAATTTATTTTAACTCGCTCATCATAGTTTAAATGCGAGGTGTCTTTATAATAAGAATCTTGTGAAATAACGCCAACTTCACCTTCAGGCAATTGATCTAAAATTTGATTTACAACGGTTGTTTTTCCACAACCTGTTCCACCAGCAATACCAATTATTAGCATGAATTATTATTTAAATTTAAGCACAAATTTAGTTATTTACATTTTAAATATGGGTTGTATTTCTGAAACTTAAATGTTTTTACTTTTCAGGTATTAGTTTTACAATTCCTAAGTTTTCTATCCCAACATATATAAAACCATCTGGACCTTGTTCTATGGAACGAACTCTGCCAAGACCTTCCAATATTTTTTCTTCACTTAAAACTTCATCTCCTTTTAAAATACATCTACTTACGTATTGAAATTTTAGGGATCCAACTAATAAGTTGCCTTTCCAATCGGGATATTTATCACTAGAAATAAAAGCCATGCCACTTGGAGCAATAGAAGGTACCCAATAATGAATAGGAGGTTCAATTCCTGGCAAGGTGGTGTAATCTGAAATTTTAGTGCCAACATAATTAACGCCGTAAGACACTTTTGGCCAACCGTAATTTTCACCAGCTTTTATAATGTTAATCTCGTCGCCACCTTTTGGGCCATGCTCATGAGACCAGATTTCTCCAGTCTCAGGATGTATTTTCATGCCTTGAGGATTTCGGTTGCCATAGGTGTAAATAGCTTTTTTGGCATTTGGGGTATTGTAAAATGGATTGTTTTCTGGAATGCGACCATCATCAAAAAGCCTGTAAACCTTTCCACCATCTCTAGTAAGGTCCTGAGGATTGATGTCTTCTTCGCCTCTGTCTCCAATGGTAAAATACAAATAGCCTTCTTTATCAAACACGATTCTTGAACCAAAATGATAGCCTACAGAAGTGTTTGGGCTGGCTTTATAAAGCAGTTCCTTGTTTATAAGTTGGTTGTCTTTTATTTGTGCTCTCATTATGGCAGTGTTGCAACCTTCTTCTTCACCTTCGGGAGACGCATAGGAAAAATAAATCCAACCGTTGTTTTTATAGTCAGGATGTAATTCAATATCCATAAAGCCACCTTGACCAAGAAGTTCAATTTCAGGAAGCCCTTCAATAAGGGTTTTTTTTCCATCTTTAAAATGAATAAGACTACCTTTTTTCTCAGTAATCAACATAGAATTATCTGGTAGAAAAGCAAAACCCCAAGGGATATTTAATTCAGGCACAACAACCTGATAAGTTTCTTTTGAAGCTGTTTTCTTTTTTGTTTGTGCACAAGCTAAAATGCTAATTAGGCATATAATAATATAAGAAGAATAACGTAGTTTCATTTTTTGAATGTTTAAGCTATAAATTTAAAAAATAAAAAGTTGTTTGTTGTTAAAGAAAAGCTATATATTTGCACCTCAAATTTTTGATAACTGATTCGGGGTGTAGCGTAGCCCGGTTATCGCGCCACGTTTGGGACGTGGAGGCCGCAGGTTCGAATCCTGCCACCCCGACTTTTAAAGCTGAACTTAGGTTCGGCTTTTTTGTTTTAATTATTTTGTTAATGTTTTATTAATTTAAAGGATTTTCAGCCTAAATTATTGATTTCCAATTTAGATATCAATAGTTTTGTCCAAATTATTAAAAAACATTTTTATGAGTCAAGTAAAAGAGAATGATACTGTAAAAGTTCATTACACAGGAAAATTAAGCAATGGTCAAGTTTTTGATAGTTCTGCAGATAGAGATCCACTAGAGTTTACGCTAGGTCAAGGAATGCTTATTCCTGGTTTTGAAAAAGCAGTATTAAATATGAAAGTAAACGATAAAAAAACAATTGTTATTGCTAAAGAAGAAGCTTATGGAGAAATTCAGAAAGAATTATTTCATGAAGTAAAAAAAGAACAATTGCCACAGGATATGGCTCCTGAAGTAGGAATGGGGTTAGCTTCTAAAAATCCAGATGGTTCTGAAAATCAATTTCGTGTTGCTGCTGTAAACGAAGATCATATTATAGTTGATGGAAATCATCCTTTGGCAGGTCAAGATCTTACTTTTGATCTTGAATTAGTTGAAATAAAATAATATTTTCAAAATATATTTTTAAAAAAGCCTGAGTTGATTCTCAGGTTTTTTTTATTGTTTAATTTAGTTACTTTTAATTCCTCAAATTAAATATATATGAACATTATAAAAATTGCGTCCCTATTAATTACCACACTTCTTATTGTACCAGTTATTAGTTATTTTTTTGGAACACCATTAAGTGATACAGACTTATTAGCATTAAAAACCGTTTTATATATTAATCTAGGGGTTATTATATATTGTTTTGTGATTGGAGAATTGACAGATAATAAAAGTCAAGTCGATAAATTATGGAGTTTAATTCCTATAGTTTATGCTTGGGTTATTACAGATTTTGGTAATTATTCTTCAAGATTGATTTTAATGTCTGTATTAGTTACTATTTGGGGATTAAGATTAACTTATAACTTTTCCAGACATGGAGCGTTTACCATAAAATTTTGGGAAGGAACGGAGGATTATAGATGGCAAGTTTTAAGGAGTAAACCAGAATTTCAAGCTAAATGGAAATGGACACTTTTTAATTTGTTCTTTATTTCTGGGTATCAAAATATTCTAATTCTACTTTTTACACTACCAATACTAGTAGCTTTACAATTTAACAACACACCTTTAGGTTATCTAGATTATTTGGCAGCTGGTTTTATGTTGTTTTTTATAGCTTATGAAACCATTGCAGATGAACAACAATGGAAATACCAGAGTAAGAAACATGAAATGATAAAGAATGGCGATGAGCTTACAGGCGATTATAAAAAAGGTTTCTTAGATAAGGGATTATGGGCTCTTTCAAGACATCCAAATTATTTTGCAGAACAAAGTATTTGGGTTAGTTTTTATCTGTTTAGTGTTTCTGCATCTGGACAATGGATTAATTGGAGCATAGCAGGATGCTTATTATTAATTGTGCTCTTTCAAGGAAGTTCAGATTTTTCAGAAGAAATTAGTGCTAGTAAATATCCAGAATATACTAATTATAAAAAACGAGTATCACGTTTTTTTCCAATGAAATTAAAAAGATAAAAAAGTTGAATTTCTTATTTTTAACCATATATCATTTTATATTTTTTTGCATATATTAGCCATTAATTAACCAACTAATAACAAATAAATGAAACATTTTAATAAACTAATAGTATTAGCACTAGTATTGCTAACAACAGGTAGTTTTGCACAAGAAACAAAATGGGGTATTCGACTAGGAGTAGGGTTACCTAATCTTAAAAGTACCGACGACAATATTTATAGTAAAGATTATAAAACTGTTGCAGGCTTTGATGGTGGTATCTATTTAGATTATGGTCTAACCGAAAACTTTTCTATTAAAACAGAATTATATTATGCTAGAAAAGGTGGAGAAAGAAATGGGATGCAACCTATACCACCTGCTCAATTAGACCCACAGTTATCGGCATTAACAGGTGGTGTTCCAATTTATGCAAATTTTGATAACAGAGCAGTTTTTGATTATATAGGTATACCAGTTTTAGCTAAATACGAATGGAATTTAGGTGATAAATGGGGTGTATATGCAAATGCAGGATTATATGTGGAATTTATTTTAAGTCCAAAACAAGAAACTTCTGGTTCAAGTCAGTTATATTATGATGAAGCAGGTAATATGCCAGTTCAAATAGTTGCAAATCCACAAGATCCACCAGAGAATTGGGTGTTGGTTGATCTTCCAGCACAAGATTTAACTGCAACTACAGATATAGATAGTGATTTAGCCGATATGGATTTTGGTGCTATGTTTGGAGCTGGAGTTAGCTACAAAGTTTGTGAAACAGGTGAGATTATTTTTGATATGAGAGGATCTTATGGTTTTATTCCTTTACAAAACGATACAGATACTTATGGTACTGTACACATGGGAAGCTTTACATTCTCTTTAGGTTATGCTTATACATTTAAAAGAAAAAGTAAAAAAGCAGAACCTGTTACAGAATAAAATAATATTATAGAACTTATTATAAATAAACCTTGAAGTGTATTAATCTTCAAGGTTTTTTTTGATAAATTTGGTCATGTCTCAAAAAAATAATAGTAAAAAAGGAATCTTATTACCTCCAGCTGTTGGCTACTCATTTAGAATTGTTTTTGGTTTAATCTGGGACAATAAAATTTCTTTTCGTTATTATATTAGGCTTATTATTATATTAATTATTAATTTAATAAACTTCCCCTTTAGAACTTACGAACGTCTCTTTATCAACCCGAAGTATATAAAGCAAAATGTTAAAAATCATCCTATTTTTATATTAGGTCATTGGAGAAGTGGTACCACACATTTACATAATTTGCTTTGTCAAGATGCACAAATGGGTTATACAACCACGTTTCAAAGTGTATTTCCAGATACTATTTTTAATTTCTTTGGAAATTTCTTGTTTGAAGGATTTGCTAAAATATTAATCCCAGGAAAAAGAGCAGGAGATAATGTGGTTTTAGGGACAAAATTACCTCAAGAAGAAGAGTTTGCATTGGGAGATAAAACACCTATTAGTTTTTATTATTTCTGGATGTTTCCTCAAAAAATTAAAGAATATTATTACCGATTTATTCAGTTTAAGAGAGTTGATTACAGTCAATTAGAGCATTGGAAAGTTAACTATAAATTGCTAATTAATAAATCTCTGAAAAACACGAATAAGGAAATTTATCTTTCTAAAAACCCTCCAAATACAGGAAGAATTAAGGTGTTGTTAGACATGTTTCCCGAAGCAAAATTTATTCATATTCATAGAAATCCAGTAGAAGTCTTTTTGTCGACACATAATTTTTTCTCAAAGATGTTGCCACATTTGCAATTGCAAAATATGCCTAAAGAGGAAATTGATGATATAGTTTTAGATTTATATAAAAATTTGATGAGTGATTATTTTGCTCAACGTGACCTAATTCCTAAAGAAAATCTGGTGGAAGTGTCTTTTGATAATCTTCAGGAAGATCCAATGAAAGTGCTAAATAATATTTATAAAAAATTGAATCTATTAGGTTTTGAAGCAGCTGAGCCTAAATTTAAAACCTATATTGAAAGTAAAAAAAGTTATAAAAAGAATACGCATAAAATAACTAAAAGTCATTTAGAGACATTAATGACTTCTTGTAAATTTGCTTTTGAGGAATACAATTATAATATTCCAGAAAATATAGAAATTATAAATGATTAAAAATTGTTTTAAATATAGTTGGTTGCTTTTTATTTTGATGTTTCAAAATGTGTTGGCGCAAGAAGATTGGGAAATGGTTAAGGAAGAAGATGGTATAAAAGTTTATACGAAACCAGTTAGTACATCAGATTTTAAGGCTTTTAAGGCTACAATGACTATAGATGAAAGTATTCAATCATTTCTTTCGGTTTTATATGATATAGAAGGACTTACAAGTTGGGGTTATAAATTGGAAGACGCTTCATTGCTTAAAAAATCTGGAGATTCTCTTCAAATTTATTATGCTGAAGCTAAAGTGCCTTTTCCATATAAGAATAGAGATGGAGTATATGCAAATACTTTTAAATGGGATGCTAACGCCAAAATACTTCATGTTGAAATTAAACTTCTAGATAAATATATTGCTGAAAAAGAAGGTTTAGTAAGGTTAACAGGAAAAGGATATTGGAAAGCTAAAGTTTTAACTTCTGGAAAACTTGAAATTGTTTTCGAAATGGAAGTAGATCCAGGAGGAGGAATTCCAGCTTGGATGGCCAATATGTTTGCAGATGATTCGCCTTATTATACGATGTTTGAACTTCAAAAAGTGGTTAAAAATAAAAAGTATCAGAATAAGACCTATAGTTTTATTAATTAGTCATTAATTTTTCAACTTCAAATTCTTCATCTTTAAGACCTTGATCGAATTTTACGTTTTTCATAACAATTTTTGTGGAATGATTTTTTTGTAAATCTTCCATTAATACTTCTTGAGCATACCAGTAGTTTCCTTTTTTAACATATTTGTAAGTAGCCAGTTTTTCATAGGCTTTATCTTTATCAAAAAATGCCATTTTTACTGGGTAATTATGTTTTTTATCTATAGAAATAACAATTTTAGAATAAGTTGTCTTATTTGTTTTAGGTGTTAATTCTAACATGTATGTGTCTGGTTTATCAGATTTAAGCAATTTAGGAGTATACCTTTCACTATAAGGCGTGCCACTCATGTCTTCATAAGAAAAATCTGTTCCAGTAAAAGATTGGTTTTTACTTAATAACGAAATCTTTATTGGCTTCCCAAAAGATGGCATATAAAGCCACATAATATCTCCAGGAAGGCTTAATGTAGCAATGCCAGCTTTTTTCTCAGGCTTGGTATATCTATACATTTTTCTATCTGTTCCTTTTTGTTTTAAAATAGCTTCACGTACTTTTTCGTCTTCATATTTATTAGTAACTGTCATTTCTACAATTGCTATTTTATCTTTTGGTGCAGACATAAGATTGTCCATATTTTGTAATAAAGTTTCAGCATTTTGTGCTTTAATTGAAACTGGAAATACAAGCAGAATAAAGGTTAGCGTAGATAATAATTTAAAGTTCATTTGAGTATTTATTTAATATGTTTTTTGTTTACTAAAATTAAAATGGCTGGAAGCAAAGTAATGGCTCCAAGTCCAGAACTTATCATGCTAATAGCAATAAGTAATCCGAAATATTGCAGAGGAACCATATCTGAAAAAACCAACATTAAAAAGCCAGCAGAAACTGCAATAACATTAATAATAATGGCATTTCCACTTATTATGATTGATTCTTTAATGGCAGTTTTAAAATTTTGCGTGTTTTTAAACACATGATTGAAATGTGAAATAATATGAATTGAATAATCGATTCCTATTCCTAAAGCAACACTTGCTACTAGAACCGTTGCAATATTTAATGAAATACCAGATAATCCCATAACTCCAAAGAGAATTAATATGGCTGCAATAATTGGAATAGAAGCATAAAAACCACTTTTTAATGAGCGTAAAATAAGTCCAACTATAAAGATGACGAATATAATGGCTATAGATATGCTTCCCATTTGACTGTTTATTAAACTTTGATCCATAGTGATATCTACAAAAGGCATTCCAGTTATTTCAATCTGACAGTTTTCGGTTGAATTTTCTTTAATAAAAGCATTCATATATTCTGCAAACACTTTTTTAGATTGATTGTCTGGCGATTTGAATTTCGAAATAATAATGCCTTCAACTAAGTCATCACTGACAAATCTCTCTAAAGCTTCGTTACCATCTAATAAAAACCAAAGTTGTTCAATTTGTACAGGATCTTCAGGAATATCTCGATTTCCAGTTATAGCAAAATTTAATTCAGAAATTAAAACAGCAATAGACATAGACGTATAAATATCTGGACTTTGCTCCATATATTCAGCTGTCTTTTGCATGGTTTTTAAAACTTCTGGACTTTGCATGTTTCCTTTAAATAAAACAAATACAGGTTTGGTGCCTCCAAACTTATCAACCATTATTTTTTCGGCTAATCTGGTTGGATTATTTTTTTTAAAGTACTCTTGGATATCTACACTTCGTTTAATGGAAAACAGACCAAAGATGCTTGTGGCTATTAGCAGAATCCAAATAACTAAAATACGTTTTGGGTACTTAAAGAGGAGTTTGTTTAAAGGTTCTAAAAGATAGGTGGTAATAGATGAATTGTTTGGATTTTTTATTTCTGTAGTTACCTTTTTTGTCTTTTTAAAAGACATGATGGCAGGAACAAAAAAGATTGATAATAGGCAAGCAAATAAAGTTCCTAAGGCTGTGAAAATGCCAAAATCTACTATCATTTCTAAATAGGCTCCAAAGATAAAAGATACAAAACCAATCATAGTTGTTGTGGCTGCTAAAATTACTGGAACCAATACATAGGCTAGAGCAGTTTGAACAGTATCACTTCTATTTTGAGCATGAAGTTGGTTAATTCTGTTAATAACATGTATGGCATAAGCGCTTCCGATTGCTAATAAAATGATAGGAATATTATTGGAAATCATAGACATGCTAAAGCCTAAAAATGCCATAAGGCCTAAACTCCAAACTATAGAAATAACGGCTGTTAAAAGTGGTAAAATAACTCCTGAAATAGTTTTAAAACTAAAGAATAAAATAAAAGCAATAACTAAAAAAGCAAGAGGTAATAATCTAGTTAGATCACTTTTCATTAACTCTGAAATATAAGTAACAAGCATTGGAGAGCCTGTATAATATAGTGTTTCTGGTAAATTGAGCTGTTTTGTTTTATCTAGAACATTTTTGGCAACGGCATTGACATTGGCTTCGTCTTCGAGATTAAAAATGATTAAGGTTGAGGTTTCGTCTTCAGACACAATAGTGCCTTTATACATATTATTTGAAAGAATGTTGTTTCTAAGTGTTTGAAACTCTTCAGGACTTGTAGGTAATTCAAATTCATCGACAAGTCTACCAACTTCAATACCATAATCACTTCCTTTAATATTGATAATGTTTGTTAAGCTTGAAACAGAGGCTATACCATCTATTTTTGAAAGAGAATCGGTTAAAATCCTTACATGCTCCAGAACTTTTGTTTGATAGATATTATCTGTTTCCAAGATAATAACTCCCATATTATTGCCACCAAAATTTTTGCTAATGTGCTTTAAAAGTTTCGCATTTTTATCGTCGTCTGGTAAAGATTTAATAATGTCTGCATCAATGGTTAAGTTAGATAGTTGAAATCCGAAGAAGCAAGTACTTATAATTACCAAGATTATGGTAATCCATCTAAAAGAGATTATTTTTTTGTAGATATTATTGCTGTTAAATGCCATATTTTAACGAATCTGAATCGTAGAATCAATATATAAATATCGTGAATTTATTTAGTTTAAAGTACAAATGGATTACCATATTTTTGGAATAATAGCTTTTCTGTTTTTTGGATAATCATCAAAATATTCTTGATACCATTTATGATGTTTTAAAGCTCTTGGTAGTAGGTTCGCTACAGTCCAGATTAGGAAGCATGTAGCTGGTAAATTCCAAGCCATTATTGCAAAACCTGTCCATTGAAACATCTCACTTAAATGATTTGGACAAGAAATATATTTAAACAAAAAACCATTAGGAATTTTGTAGCCTACTTCGTTAGGTTTCCTTAAATTAATTAGAATGTTATCACTAATTTGATTTGTTATGAAGCTAAGTACAAAAATAGTTAGTCCTAAGTAAAACGTCCAATTTTCAAAAGCTAATTCACTATAGTTTTCAAAATGTGCTAAGAAATAACCATTTAATCCTGCATTTATAAAATTGAAGAAGATGGCTGAAAACACTATGGTTAATGGCATTTTTTTTCCTTTAGTACGTATTCTAAAAGGAAAGATAAATGTTCTGTTAAAATAATGTATAAGCCAAAAAATGCTAAGAAATTGTGCGTAAGAACTCTGACTAAAATTTAAATAGAAATATAAGATAATTGCAAAAGAAGGTAGTTCCATTAGAATCCAACCTAATTTATTTGATATTTCTGGTCCCCAACCTTTTTTAATGTGTCTGCCATAAGGTGCAGTAACAAATTGTAATAATATAAATGTAGCAATTCCAATAATTGCCCAAATAATACAGATGGAATTAAATTGTTCTAAACTCATGTTTTGTTTTCTGTTTTAAACCATGTAATTAAATCACCAATCGTGTTTTTAATTGGTCTAATATTATGGTTTAAATCTTTAATTGCTTTAGACGAATCTACGTTTTTTGGTGCTTTTTTTAAGATAACTAAACTTTCTCTTGTTACTGGCCACCTCATCTTAAATAGTATATTGAAAACATATAAAATAGGACTTAAAAAAATCAAAAACCCTAATGGAATAATTATAGGATTTCTTTTTTTGTTAGTAATTGCAGCTATGTCTTTCAAGCTATAATAATTGCCACCAACTAAATAAACCTCACCAGTTTTTCCTTTTTTAAAACTATTAATTATGGTTTGAGAAACATCTCTAACATCCACTAAATTATATCCTCCAGTTGTTAATGCAGGAATGCTACCATTATACATGTCAAGAATAGTTTGACCAAAATGCGAAGGTATATAATCTGGAGGACCAATAATAGAAGTTGGTCTAATTATAAATGCATCTAATTGCTTTTTGTGTACAGCATTTAAAACATTTTGCTCAGAAAGTGCTTTGGTGTAACCATAAAGAAAATCGGTTTTTGTTTTATAAGGTCTGTTTTCATCAAAAACAGCATTGTTTTTAGTTTCTGTAACAGCATTTGAAGAACTAATATAAATTAATCGTTTATTTTTATTCAAACTGGCTTTAATGGCGACTTCGGTTCCATGAACATTTGTATTGTAAACAATATCTCGATCTTTATCACCTATAGAAATGATACTTGCAGAGTGAATTAGGATGGATGTGTTTTCAATAAGTTTTTCAATGCAATCCTTATCTGTAACGTCACCTTTTATCCAAGTTAAATTTGGATGATTTATTTTAGGAATGGTATTCCTATATAAAGCTTTAATGCTAAAATCTTGTTCTAAAAGAAGTTGAATTAAACAAGTTCCTAAATGACCACTTCCTCCAGTAAGGCTTATTTGTTGCTGTTTTGTCATTTAAGGAAATATAGAATATTTAGTTTTAGCCAAAGTAACTAAATAACATATTAAGTCAAAATATATAATTGAAATGAAATAGTTTTTATATGTTAAAATATCTATAATCCATAAGGTAAAATCATTTTTTTTGGTTATATTATAGTAAGTCAATTTATTAACTTAAAATTATATTAAAGAACATGGGAAAAGAAAGTAGTACGTTATTAGGAATATTAGCTGGAACAGCAATTGGTGCAACTTTAGGAATATTATTTGCTCCAGATAAAGGGTCAAAAACAAGGCAAAGAATTGCAGATGAAGCAGCTACAGTAAGAGATAAAATGTCTGAAGGAGCAGAACATTTACGAGATAAAGTAGCAGATACGGTTTCATCTAAAAGAGAAAGTTTAGATGAAAAACTAGATCATATTATAAGTGACGCTAGTCATAAAACGGAAGATGTTATAACTTCATTAGAAAAAAGGTTGAATGATTTAAAAGCTAAAAATAAGAAATATCAAAAATCTTAATCTGAATGAATATTTTAGAAACAATTAAAGAAACATCTGGTAAGATGGCAGATGCAGGAGAGACGTATGTTAAAAAAACAGAGGAATATTATAAATTAAAGGTATTTCAACAAATTACTGTCTCCATAAGTTTTGTTACAAAAGGACTTATTATTGGAGGTGTCTTATTTTTAGCATTATTTTTTCTAGCATTTTCGTTAGCATTTGCCATTGGTAAATGGTTAGATAGCCTAGCTTTAGGCTATTTAATTATAGCTGCTTTATTTTTAATTATAACAGTTATTTTATATTACAACAGACATGTTATAAACAAAAAAATTATTCAAGCACTTTCATCTAAATTTTTTGATTCTTAGACTATGAAGAAATATCAATCTTTTGAAGATATAGAAGCAGATTTAAAGCGACTAAGCTTGGAACGTAAAATAGCATTAGAAGAAATGAAACTTCTTAAAAGCGAGTTTAAAGAAGGTTTAAAACCAACAAATTGGTTTACAACTGTATTAGCTGTTGCAGGCAAATATGGTTTTTACGTGCTATTGAAGAAATTTTTAAAGTAATTCTTCGAATTAGCTCAGTACAGGTTTAAAGCAACTAAATGTTTTACACAATAATAAATATCAATAGAACCATAATAACTGTTAATAACTTATAAGTAAGGTTTTGTACAAAAAACCTACTTTTGTTCTATTAAAATAAATAGAAAAATGTCTGAAACAATAGAAAAAGTAAAGTGTTTAATAATAGGATCTGGACCTGCAGGATATACTGCAGCTATATATGCTGCCAGAGCAAATATGAAACCTGTTTTATACCAAGGAACGCAACCAGGTGGACAATTAACCACAACTAACGAGGTTGAAAACTTTCCTGGTTATCCAGATGGGATTACTGGACCAGAAATGATGATGGAATTACAAAAACAAGCTGAACGTTTTGAAACAGATGTTCGTGATGGTTGGGTAACTAAAGTTGATTTCTCTGGAGATGTACACAAAGTTTGGGTAAACGATACTAAAGAAATACATTGTGATACAGTTATTATTTCTACAGGAGCTTCGGCTAAGTATTTAGGATTAGATTCTGAACAAAAATATTTAAAACTTGGTGGAGGCGTTTCTGCTTGTGCTGTATGTGATGGTTTCTTTTACAGAAATCAAGAAGTGGTGATTGTTGGAGCAGGAGATTCTGCTTGCGAAGAAGCACATTACTTATCTAAATTGTGTAAAAAAGTAACCATGTTGGTAAGACGCGACGAGTTTAGAGCATCTAAAATTATGGCTGCTCGTGTAAAAAACACTCCAAATATTGAAATATTATTTAATACAGAAACAGATGAAGTTTTAGGAGATGGACAAGTAGTTACAGGAGTTCGTGTATTTAATAATCAAACTCAGGAAAAACATGAGATTCCAGCAACTGGATTTTTTGTAGCTATAGGTCACAAACCAAACACAGATATCTTTAAAGACTTTTTAAACTTAGACGAAACAGGATATATTATAAACGTTCCAGGAACTTCTAAAACCAATATAGAAGGTGTTTTTGTTTCTGGTGATGCAGCAGATCATGTGTACAGACAAGCAGTTACAGCAGCAGGAACAGGATGTATGGCTGCTTTAGATGCCGAAAGATGGTTAGCAGCAAAAGATTCTACGTTTGAAGTTTCTACTTCGACGTATAACTAATTAGGTATATTTATAAAATATAGAAACCGAAACAAATGTTTCGGTTTTTTTGTACCTTGTTGTCACTTTCCCCAAGAAATTATTAGTAATATTTTATTAACACCTAAACTCAAAAATATGAAACAACTATTTTTTGCTCTGTTATTTTTATTTTCTTTTTCAGTTTTTTCTCAAGAATCTGTAAAGCCTGAACCACCACCACAAAAAAATGTTACAAATACGTATCATGGTATAACATTAAATGACCCTTATCAATATCTCGAAAACCTAGATGATCCTAGTGTTGTTGCTTGGATGAAGGATAACACTAATTATGCAAATTCAATTCTTGATAATATATCAGGAAAGCAAGAAATACTTGATAAAATGTTGGAGCTTATTAATAGAACTACTGCAGCCATTGGAAGTTTAAGAATAACAGATGATAATACTTATTTTTATTTAAAGAGAGTTCCAGGTGAAGAAATTAGTAAGATGTATAAACGTGATGGTTATGATGGAAATGAAGTTTTGTTTTTCGATCCGACACAATATAAAAAAGAAGAAGGAACTTATACGGTTTCAAGTATTACTCCAAATATTAAAGGTGATAAAATAGCAGTTTCTGTTTCAGCTGATGGTTCTGAAAACCCAGAATTACTCATCTTTAAAAAATCAGGAGAACAATTTAATGAGGTTTTGCATCTAGCCAGTGGAATTTCATGGCATAAATCAGGAGATAGTTTCTTTTATAATAAACTAAATTCAGCCGA
This sequence comes from Xanthomarina spongicola, assembly GCF_003148645.1. GTDB lineage: Bacteria > Bacteroidota > Bacteroidia > Flavobacteriales > Flavobacteriaceae > Xanthomarina > Xanthomarina spongicola. The sequence continues at coordinate 48,305 of NZ_QGGP01000010.1, read as the reverse complement.
TTTAAAAGATATGAACAGACAAATATATACTTCAAATTATGTTCATAGAATAGGTACAGATCAATCTTTAGATGAAAAATATTTTTCAAAAGATGATTATGGTCCATTAAATATTTTTGAGTCTGAGTATCCTTATATTTCTTATTCAAAGGAGGCAAATAAGAATTTTTTGTTTACAAGCTCAGTAGATAAGAACTCAAAATTATATGTAGAGGATTTTAATATTCCTAATAATTGGAAGCCTATATTAACAAGAGAAAATAAAGTTACTAGTACAACATTTAATTCAACAGATGTTTATTATTTGACTTATAATGAAGCACCAAATTATAAAATTGTTAAAGCGCCAATAAGTAGTCCAGAATTTTCAAATGCTACGATTGTTATAGAAGAATCTAAAACAGAGAATATAACTCAAATTGCAACGTCTAAAGATGGTCTATATTATTGTACTGTAAAAAATGGAGTAGAGGCAAAAGTGTATTTTTTACCTTCAAACAAAACAATTCCTATTGAATTAGGACTGCCTTTTACAGCAGGAAGTGCTAGTGTTTCAACTAGAGGAAGTGATTATAGTGAGGTATGGGTAAATATATCTGGCTGGACCTCACCAAACAAAAGGTATTTATATAATGCTGAAAACAATACGTTTACCTATGAACCTTTATCTACTCCAGCTGAATATCCAGAATTAGAAAATCTTGTTGCTAAAGAAGTTATGGTGAAATCTCATGATGGAGTTATGGTTCCTGTATCAATTATTTATAATAAAGACATGAAAATGGATGGTCAAACTCCTGCAGTTATGTATAGCTATGGTTCTTATGGGAATTCTACTAGTCCATTTTTCAGTCCTATAACATTGGCTTATACTATATATGGAGGTGTTTTGGTAGTTCCACATGTTAGAGGAGGAGGCGAACTAGGAGATGCTTGGCATAAAGCTGGGCAAAAACTTAACAAACCTAATACCTGGAAGGATGCTATTGCAACAGCAGAGTATCTTATTGATGAAGGATATACTTCGGCTGATAAACTCTCGTTTTTTGGTGGTAGTGCTGGTGGTATTTTGGTTGGAAGATCTGTTACCGAACGTCCTGACTTATTTGTTGCAGCATCTCCAATGGTAGGAGCCATGAATACTGTAAGAATGGAAGAAACACCAAATGGTCCAGTTAATACGCCTGAGTTTGGAACTGTTAAGGACCCTGAAGAGTTTAAAGGACTGTTAGAAATGGACTCTTATCATCATTTAGAACCTGGAACAGATTATCCAGCTATGTTAATAACTGCTGGAATTAATGACCCTCGAGTTATAGCTTGGCAGCCAGCTAAATTTGCTGCTAAAATGCAGCATGATAATGCAGGAGATTCTCCTATTTTATTTTTGACTGATTTTGATGGTGGTCATGGTGGTGGAGTTGCATTAACTCAAGCATTGAATAACTTTTCAAACATTTTTACATTCTTTTACTGGCAATCTGGTCATCCAGATTTTAAACTTAAAGAAAAAGTGAAAAATTAATGTCATAAAAAATCCGAAACTTCATGTTTCGGATTTTATTTTATAGAGACAAGAAAAAGTTAAATTATAAGCCTGAAAGTTGATTATAATTTAAGAATTAAAATGAATTTAAACTTAAGACAAGAACATCCTAAAGATTATGTAGAGGAATTTATTGTTATTGAAAAGGCTTTTGAACCAGTAATGTTAAGCGATCATAAAGAGCAATTTTTAGTTGAACGCTTAAGGAAATCAAAGAACTTTATTCCTGAGCTATCTATAATAGCAGAAATTGGAAATAAAAAATAACTAAAACGTATTCAATTCATTAGCACTTGCTCCAGTCTCTGTTCTACCTGAACTCCAAGGTAAAGGAATTGGAAGTATATTAATCAAACATGCTCATAAAAGAGCAAATGAATTAGGATATAACTCTATTGTTTTATTAGGTCACAAAAATTATTATCCGAGATTTGGTTACAAGCAAGCAGTTAAATTCCATATCGAATTTCCATTTAATGCTCCAAAAGAGAATTGTATGGCTATAGAATTAACTAAAAATGGATTAGATGGAGTTAATGGATTGGTAGAGTACCCAAAGGAATTTTTTGAATAATACGCTTACAAAAAAACCATCCCAATCTTTAAGTGTCAAAGATTAAGATGGCTTTTACTATGGTTGATTGTTGTTTTTTTAATGTCCTCTTATAGAACCAGAAACACCATCGCTAGTTTTAATAACTTCTGGATTTCCTGAGTATCTTATATCGCCACCACTAGATGCCTTTGCAGTTAGCTTCTTAGAAGTGTTAACTCTAATGTTTGCACCACTTGTTGCTTTTACTTGAGCATTTAATGTGTTCAGATCTTCGGCTTCAATAGAGCTTCCACTAGTTGCTTCAGCAATAAAACTGTTAGTTTTACCTTTTAATTCTATATCGCTTCCACTTGTTGAGTGGCAATTAACAGATTCAGCATCTATAGATAACTCAATATCGCTACCACTAGTAGAATTAATTTCTAAATCTGAAACACGAATAGTATTTGTTGAAACTACATCACTACCACTAATTGCTTTTATGGCTGAAATATGATTGAAATGTAACATCACTTTTTTAGCAGATGATCTGCCAATATTTTCACTTGCTGTAATAACAAGTACATCGTTTTCTATGTTAGTAGTTATAATGTCGTGAAGATTTTCGTCTGCTTCAACACGTAAACTTTCTGAGTCGCTTTGTGTTAAATAGACATCTAGACCTCTGCTTATTTTAATAGTATTAAAAGATCCATCTAAAGGTCGTTCTTTGGTTATAACGTTTCCGTTTCCATTTACTCCAGTTCCAAAATTAGCATCGAAATTGCAAGACATCATTAAGATGGCTAGGATGATGGAAACCATAATTTTTGTTAGTGTACTCATAACTGTTCGTTTTTTGATTGATTAATTTTTTTTGATTGATGATTCAAAGATTGATTATATATGGATATTTATAAAAAATTAGTTACTTAACTGTTAATATTTATTCCTCAACTGTATCTTTATCTTCCGAAGTGATATTAATACCATTTTCATCTATGTTTACTCTAACAGTTTCACTTTCAGCTTTTACTCCTTCGTCGTCGATTTTAAGATTAGAACCTTCAGCTTTAATTTCTAAGCCATTATCATCTATTTTTATATGAGAATCGTTGTCGTTAATATTTACTCTTACTTTATATTCTTCATCAGGACAATCTAAACATTTAATTTCGTTTTGCATGATTTTTAAATAATGCTCTTCCATACCATTGTCTAAAATATCGTCATGATAACTAGAGTTTCTATGAAAACTATAGGTGTTGTCATCTGCATAAAGCGTAGTGCCTTCAGGTAAATACAAGATAAGTTCTACTTCTTGGTCGCTAAATTTATTTTCGTAAGCAGTAGTTAAGAAAGCGTCTAATAAGAGTTCATTTCCAATTAAAGCATAGTTGTAATTAATGTTTTTTGCTCTTTCTTTAGCTTGTTGATAACTACTTCCTTCGGCACTTTTTTCTATTTTTAAATATGCCAGACTATCTTTTGTAGATCTTACAATCAATCTGATATCTGAAGAATAGATAATTTTTTCATCATTATCATTGTAAACTAATCTAACTGAATTTCCACTTCTGTAAGCGTTATTTTTATAAGCATCATTAGAAGCCATTTTAACTCTAAGCGTATCATTAGCCGTAATATTAAGTGTTTCTTTATTGTTTACACTAGCATCGAAAGCGTGTTCTGAAGCTTGTTTAACACCAATAACAATTAAGCTGATTATTGCTATAAACCAGATTCCTAATAATGAAAACTTAGCTATGTTTCCAATAGACTTTAAGTTGTTTATTAGAATTTTCAATCCTAAATAGAAAACAAAAAAGAATGGGATTCCAATAGCAAATAACATTAATAAAGAAACTAGCCAAATAGGTGTGTTTGCTGCATTTGCTGCATCAATAAAGTCGAATCCAGGAACATGTATTAAATCTGTAGCTCCAACTGTAAAGAATCCGATTATTAACCCTATTAATGTCGCTGCTCCAACAATTATTAGCATGATGCCAATAAATTTTGCAAATACTTTAAGGAAAAACATTATGATATCTCCAATAGTTTCGAAAAACGATTTAGATGTTGATTTTAAACGATTTCCTTGTTTTTGAAAATCTACGTTTTTTGCTGCATCTGAAACTGAATCTGAAACATTTTTGGCTTTTTCTGAAATAGTATCTGTTACATTTTCAAAACCGTCTTTAATTTTTTTTTCGATGTTGCTAATATTTACAGGTTCACCTGTCATAGTTAGCTTGTCGGCTGTTGATACAGCTTCTGGAACTAAAATCCAGAATAATAAATATATAAAGATAAATGTACCACCAGAACCTAAAGCTAGTAAAATCCAAAGTAGTCTAACCCAAAGCGTATCTATGCCTAAGTAATGACCTAGACCAGAACAAACGCCTCCAATATATGAGTTGTCTGTATCTCTAAATAGCTTTTTAGCACGTCCAGATGGTCTACTTTGATATGTTTTTGGTTCATCTTCAAAGATTTCGTCATCCACAAGATAATCTTCCGGTTGTCCCATGATTGTAATCACTTCATCAACCTCTTTGTTTCCAATAACTTGTTTTTCGTGTTTTACACGTTCGCTAAAAAGTTCTGCAATTCTAGCTTCTATATCAGCTATTATTTCAGAGCGTCCTTGAGAGTCTGTAAATGAACGTTTTATAGCCTCAAGATAGCGTTGTAATTTAAGATATGCATCTTCATCTATGTGAAAAAATATACCTGCTAAATTTATGTTGACTGTTTTATTCATTTTGTTGTGTTTTTTTGTCTGGTTACTATATTAACTGCATTTTGTAATTCACTCCAAGTGGTGTTTAATTCATTTAGAAACAGTTTACCTGTTTCTGTAAGACCATAATATTTTCTTGGTGGTCCAGAGGTAGATTCTTCCCATCTGTAGTTGAGAAGTCCTGCATTTTTAAGGCGAGTTAGTAAAGGGTAAATAGTACCTTCTACTACTAACAATTTTGCATCTTTAAGTGTTCCTAAAATTTCTGCTACATATGCATCCTCATCTTTAAGGACAGATAATATGCAGTATTCTAACACACCTTTTCGCATTTGTGCCTTTGTGTTTTCTATCTTCATAGTGTCATTCGTTTTAATTTTTTTAAACTGTTCATTTTTTGATTTGATTTATGCTTCTACGTATTTAACATAAAAGGATTGATGATTTATTTCAAAAAGTTGATTGTTAATGGGTATTTATAATATTCTCCATCTTTTGCAGCCAAACTTGCTTTAACTATAAAAACTAATTCCAGTATAAATCCTGTAAAAGCAATAAAACCTAATCCTCCAGTTATATACAAAAGTGGTGAAGGTTTTGTTAGACTCAAATGGATGCTATCAAACGTGTTAATATCAATAAAGTCTAAGCCATTAAATAGGTTGAATATAAAAAAGGGAATAGTAATCATTCCTAATACAATGGCATATAATAAAATACTTATTTGAAAATTAATGGCCTGTTTTCCATGATCATCAACAAATTCTGATTTGTCTTTATTAGCAATCCATAAAATTAATGGACCAATAAAATTTCCTAGAGGAATAATAAATCTAGAGAATGTTGAAAGATGTATAAAAGTGGCAATATTTTTCTGATGATTATCTAACATTTTAAAAGCATATAATAGTTTCTTATGCAAATATATATCTAAAAGAAGGTATTATGCAATACAAAGTACTAAAATTTAACAAAAAATTAACAAATGTTTATTCAGTTATTTTTAATAAATTGTGACTTAGTTAGTATGTTTCAATATTAGATTGTTTATGGTTAGAAAATATTCTATTGTCTTTGTTTTACTATGTTCTATTTGTTTTTCTCAAACCTATCCTATTGATGAGAATATTATGGAATCAGTTTGGGAAGACTACCAACCACCAACAAATACACCTAAATATTTAGTGCCATTTTTAAATGAGCAAGGGAATGAAATTACTAGAATTAGTGATGCTGGAGTATTTGGTACAACAGGACAAAATTTAAGACATCACTATAGTTTAGACCAACCTTGGAACTCAGATGGGACATTAATTAAATTAGCTGGTTATCCAGCAGCAATATTAGATGGTAAGACTTATAAGTTTTTATACTGGAGAAATATACCTAGTTCGGCAACATGGAGTAATATAGACCCATTAAAGATGTATGGAACTTCAGGTAAAAGCATAGTTAGTTATAATGTTGTTACAAATGTTAGAACCACATTAAAAACTTTTCTACAATATGAAGAAATTGATTACGGTATAAACAAGGGTAATATAACTAATAATGATAAATACATGCCTATACTTGGAAAAGCTAGTGGTGTTATAGAATTAATAGTTTTTGACTTAAAACTAAATAAGGTTCATGCTCAAGTAAGTTTGCCTAGTCAACCAAATTGGATTACTATATCACCTCTTGGTAATTACGCTGTAGCACATTATTCTTTTTCAAGAGTAGATGTATATGATATTGATTTAACACAAGCTCCTAGAGCGATTACTAATTATACAACACATTCAGATTTTGGAATAGATTCTTTTGGTAATGAGGTTTATATAGCTTTTGGTGATTTAGAAACTAGACCTAATGATTACTATATGAAAATGGTAAGGTTAAGTGATGGCGTTACAACGCCTTTATTTTATCATCCAAATGGTTATGGTGTATGGAGTGGACATATAAGTGCTAGAAATATAAACAGACCAGGTTGGGCTTATGTTAGTGAAGGTTGTTGTGAAACTATTGGAAAAAAAGAAATCTTTGCTATTAAATTAGATGGAAGTAATACCATTGAAAGATTTGGGTATCATCATGCTACTTATAAAGATTCCTATCAGCAGGAGCCTCATGCTGTGCCAAATAGAGATGGTACAAAAATTATGTTTGCAAGTAGTTGGAATGGATTATTTATTACAGAATATCCACCTGCTTTTATCGTTGAAAAGAAATAATCACTATAATTTTTGAAATCTTACCTTTGGTAGGTTAAACTTTTTTAATCTTTTAAACTATAAAATGAAGATATCTCCAAGAAAACTTAATGCCTTTTTACTTTTTAAATTACCAGCAGCTTATTTTACTGGTGTTCGTACAAAGTATATTGACAATGTAAAATGTATTGTAACAGTAAAGCATAGATGGATTAATCAAAATCCGTTTAAATCTTTGTTTTGGGCAGTACAAGGTATGGCAGCCGAACTAACTACAGGTGCATTAATAATAAATAAAATAAAGGCATCAGACAAAAATATTGCAATGCTTTTAGTAAAGAATGATGCAAGCTATTCTAAAAAGGCTACTGGAAGAATTACTTTCGAATGTCTTGAAGGAGATTTAATAGATTCAGTTATAGAAGAAGCTATAAAAACAGGAGAAGGACAAACAGTAACACTTAATGTAGTTGGAAGTAATAGTAAAGGAGAAGAAGTTTCTAGATTTAGTTTTACTTGGTCAATGAAAGTCAGAACTTAAGTGTAACAAAAAAATATTTTTTACTACTTATTTGTAGCATTAACTAAAAAAATAAAAAAATGACAGCACACGAAATCGATTACAAAATACATGGCGAAGAAATGCAATTTGTTGAAATTGAATTAGATCCACAAGAAGGAGTTGTGGCAGAAGCAGGTAGTTTTATGATGATGGACGATGGTATTAAAATGGAAACTATTTTTGGCGATGGCTCTAAAAAGAATGAAGGGTTTTTAGGTTCAATACTTGGAGCAGGAAAACGTATTCTAACTGGTGAAAGTTTGTTCATGACAGCTTTTTACAATACACTTTCAGGTAAAAGAAATGTTAGTTTTGCTTCGCCTTATCCTGGAAAAATTATTCCAATAGATTTAACAGACTTTAGAGGTAAATTTATCTGTCAGAAAGATGCGTTCCTATGTGCAGCAAAAGGTGTAAGTGTAGGGATTGAATTTTCTAAAAAATTAGGTCGTGGACTTTTTGGAGGTGAAGGTTTTATTATGCAAAAACTTGAAGGCGATGGTATGGCATTTGTTCATGCTGGAGGAACTATGGCTAAAAAAGAATTACAAGCTGGAGAAGTATTAAAAGTAGATACAGGCTGTATTATTGGATTTACACAAGATATTAATTACGATATTGAGTTTATAGGAGGCATTAAAAACACTGTTTTTGGTGGTGAAGGTTTATTCTTTGCAAAACTACAAGGTCCAGGAACAGTTTATATACAATCTCTGCCATTTAGTAGATTAGCAGATCGTGTTTTAGCATCAGCACCAAAAGGTGGAGGTAAAGATAAAGGAGAAGGCAGTATTCTTGGAGGTTTAGGAGATTTATTAGATGGAGATAATAGGTTTTAAGAAGACAAATCACTGTTAAAGTTTTGTTTAAATTGAAAACCAATCCTTTTTTTTATTAAATTTAGACAACTAAAAAAACATATAAGCCTATTAAACAAATCTACTTTTTTTAACCTAAACTAAAATAATTATGGCGAGAGCAATGTTTGAGTACACAAAAACTGTGCTTAATAAAGTAAGTTTTGATGCTACATTGTTTTGCAAAGAAGTACAAAAAGCCCTTCAAAGATTATTACCTTATGAAATTGAAGAGTTGAAGATTTATATACAATCTCTTGTACAGCAAAACCCGGACTTAAATCAATGTCTAATCTATTTAAAATCTTAAATAAAACGAAAGCGACCAACAGGTCGCTTTTTTATTTAGGTAACGGACTAATTATTTCAACATTCTGAAATGCAATTGCTCCTCTAATAATTCCAGATATTACATTCTGCATAGCTTCAATAATTTGCATTTTAAGTTCGCTTTTATGGTATATAAGGCTTACTTCTCGAGCAGGACTTGGTTCATTAAAATAATGTAGATTTTCCTTGGCTTTATCATTTAAATCTAATGTGTGTAGATATGGAAGAAGCGTCATTCCCAAGCCTTCGTTAGAAAGCTTAATTAACGTTTCTATACTTCCACTTTCTATTTGAAAATGAGAATCTGATTGATTTTTAAATGCCTTACAAAGGTTTATTACGCCATCTCTAAAACAATGGCCATCTTCAAGAAGTAGCATGTCGTCAATATCTAAATCCGAAGTGTTAATTTTCTTTTTACCATGTAGTCTATGGTGTTCAGGTATGTAACCAACAAAAGGCTCAAAATATAGCACACGTTCTTTAATGTTTTCAGATTCTAAAGGTGTAGCTGCAATAGCAGCATCAAGATGTCCTTCGTTTAGTCTGGAAATAATTTCTTCTGTTGTTAGTTCTTCAATTTTAAGCTTAATTTTCGGGTATTTTTTCACAAAAGCTTTTAAAAACATAGGTAATAGAGTAGGCATAATAGTTGGAATAATACCAAGTTTAAATTCGCCACCTATAAATCCTTTTTGTTGATCTACTATATCTTGAATTCTATAAGACTCATTGACAATATTCTTTGCTTGATTTACAATTTTTTTTCCAACTTCAGTTAGTTCAATTGGCTTTTTGCTTCTATCAAAAATTAAGACATCTAATTCATCTTCTAATTTTTGTATTTGCATACTTAAAGTAGGTTGAGTAACAAAGCACTTTTCTGCAGCTTTAGTGAAATTCTGATTTTCGGCAACTGCTAATACATAATACAATTGTGTAATGGTCATATCTATCAAATTAGACTATAAAAATATAAAAACTATCAATAAAACTTATAGTTAAGACTGTTAATAATAGAATAAAATTGTAGTAAATATTAAAAAAGCGACCAATAAATATATTAGGTCGCTTTTTTAATAAAATAATTTATTTTAGAAACGAATATGTATTTCTAAGTTTTCTTTTAAAAGTTCAAATTTAGCATCTGTAAATGTTGGAGGTCCAAATAACATTGGATTATTAGACATACCATAAGATTCGCTTGGTCTTCCAGTTGCATCGAAATCCATTTTACTGTTATCATTCTCATCATGTAAAACCATAATAGCATAATTTCCAGGAGCAACATTTTCAAAAGTAACAGTTACAATACCATCTACAATCTCACTTTTAGAGTTTTGCAAGCCTTTGCCTTTCATAAAAGTATCTTCATTATGTAGACCAATAAGCATGCTGCCATTATCGCTTAAAGCATTGTCTACTTTAACAGTAATACTGTATGTTTCTATGTTGTCTTGAGAGTGACTTAAAGTTGTAGTTAAAACGAGTGATAAAATTAAAGCTAGAGTTTTCATTTAATTATTTTTTATTGATTAATATAATTCAAAAGTCAAAAAATTAATGGAGGTTGAATAACATTAGTTACTCAATTGTAATTTAATTAGCTTGAATTGTTATAAATATATAATTACTAGAATGAAACGAATGCATGTTGTTTGTAATTGTAAAGAGAATTAATTTGTTAGAACCTTTAATATTGTTAGTATTTACCTTTATTTTGTAAACAAATTAGAATAAAATTTTCATAATAAGATTATTGTAATATATGTTTTATGCTATAGATATTTTAGGAACCATAGCTTTTTCTATTTCGGGAGTTTTGGTGGCATTAAGTAAAAGAATGGATCCATTTGGAATATTGATTATTGCTTTTGTTACTGCAGTTGGAGGTGGTACACTTCGTGATGTTTTAATAGGAGACACACCAGTTAGTTGGATGAATAATATGACATATACTTATGTTATAATAATATCTACTGTATTTGCAGTTGTGTTTAGAAAGAGATTAGAATACCTTAGGAAATCGTTGCTATTGTTCGATACTATTGGAATAGGTCTATATACTGTTGTAGGAGTAGAAAAAGGAATTTCAGCAGGATTGAATCCAATTATTTGTGTAGCATTAGGAACTATTTCTGCATGTTTTGGAGGAGTTATTAGGGATATTCTTTGTAACGATATTCCAGTTATTTTTAGAAAAGAAATTTATGCTACTGCATGTATAGTTGGAGGGTTTTCTTATTTTATTATTAAAAAATTACCAATTGAAATAGATATAGCCTTTGCTTTGGCTGGAGTTATTGTTATACTTATTAGGTTATTGGCTATTAAGTTTAAAATTAGTTTGCCAAGTTTATATCGCGATTAGTTTGCAAATAAGTAAACTAATATAATTCACTATTCAATAATTTCAACTTTTTCAATGTAAATATTGCTAAGAGGCCAATCTGCAACGTCTGTTTTTTGGGCTGCAATTTTATCAACTACTTCTAACCCTTTAGTAACTTTTCCAAAAATGGTATAATCTCCATCTAAATGATGAGCACCACCTTCCTGCTGAACAATGAAAAACTCGAAAGGTGAGGCTAATTTATACGGATTATCTATTTCACCACTAGGCATACTAATAACACCTCTATCATGTTTAAAGCCTCTTTTGGTGTCTGTTGGCAAGAGGTATCTACCAATTTTATTGCGTTTTTTAGATACTTCTGGATTATCTGAATTTCCTGCTTGAATTATAAAGTTATTTATCACGCGATAAAACTGGGTATCATTAAAATAATCTTGTTTGGTTAAGTAAATAAAATTGGCGCGATGAAATTTGGTTTCATTAAATAATAAAATCTCAATATCACCAAAACTGGTAGTGATCCGAACTTTGTTTTCTTTATTTTCTTTTTCATATTGAAGAAAAAACTCCATGGCATTTTCGTCTGTTAATCTAAATGACTCTTCAGTTTCAGCTTTAATTTCGATTTCACTTTCAGAAAAAGTATCTTTTTTAATTATTTTGGTTGTTTCTGTATTTGATGTATTCGTTTTTTTATCAGATTGTTTATCTTCACAATTCAATAAAAAGAAACAAACTACAACTATAGAAATATATTTCATTAATGAATTTTGATACTTTTTTAAATCAGATTTATTAATAGTTGCTTTAATAGATGTCATATAGAATACTATGGAATTTGATAAATTTTGTAAGCTAATTTCAAAAATAGAAAATATACCACTTCCAGCCGAAACATCTCAGTTAAAAATGTCGCCACCATTTAGAGAAGCTCTACAAGAACGGCAAAAACACATGATTAAGGATGCTAAGAGAGCAGGAGTTATGGCTTTGTTTTATCCAAATAATGAACAAACTTATTTGGTTTTAATATTGCGAAAAACATACAAAGGAGTACATTCTGCACAAGTAGGATTTCCGGGAGGGAAACTGGAAGAGGCAGATGCTTCTATTGAGGCTGCAGCTGTAAGAGAAACTTTTGAAGAAGTTGGAGTGCCTGAAAATTGTATAGAGGTTTTAAGACAATTAACGCAAGTTTACATACCACCAAGTAATTTTTTTGTTCAGCCATTTATTGGAATTTCTAGAATGACTCCAAGTTTTATTAAACAAGATGATGAGGTTGAAGATATTTTAGAAATAACTTTACAAGATTTTATTAACGATATTAATGTGGTGCAAAAAAAAGTGGCAACATCTTATAATAGAGATGTTTTAGTTCCAGCATTTAACTTAAATGGACATATAGTTTGGGGAGCAACAGCCATGATGCTAAGCGAAATTAAAGACTTGTTAAAACAAGTCATGTAAAGGTTCTGTTTTATTACCTTTGCATTAACTAACTAAGAATACTACTTTATGGGTTTGTTTAAAAGAAATCCTTTCGGACATATACTTTTTATAAAAAAATGGGTTATTAGAATCATTGGATCTTTATCTCACAGAAGATTTAGAGGGTTTAATGAACTTCAAATAGAAGGATCTGAAATCATTAAAAATTTACCGGAAACAAACGTTTTGTTTATTTCAAATCATCAAACATATTTTGCTGATGTTGTTGCCATGTTTCATGTTTTTAATGCTAGTTTAAGTAATAGAGAAGATAATATTAAAAATATTGGTTACTTATGGAATCCAAAATTGAACATCTATTATGTTGCTGCAAAAGAAACTATGAAATCTGGTTTATTACCTAAAATTTTAGCTTATGCTGGTTCTATTAGTATAGAACGTACTTGGCGAGCAAAAGGAGAAGATGTAAAAAGACAAGTGAAGATGAGCGATATTTCTAATATAAAAAAAGCTCTAGACGATGGTTGGGTAATTACCTTTCCACAAGGTACTACAACACCATTTAAGCCTATTAGAAAAGGAACAGCCCATATAATTAAACATTATAAACCTACTGTTGTTCCAATAGTAATTGATGGCTTTAGGCGTTCTTTCGATAAAAAAGGTTTAAGAGTTAAAAAGAAAAACATCTTACAGACTTTTGAAATTAAAGAGCCTCTAGTAATTGATTATGAAAATGAAAGTATAGCAGATATTGTTGAGAAAATAGAATATGCTATCGAACAACATCCTTCATTTTTAAAAGTAATTCCTCGTGAAGATTTAGAAGAAAAGGAAGAACTAAATAAAAAGCGAAAATGGCGTCTTGAAGACAATTATTAATTTAATTTTAAAAATATTTTTCTAAGACCTCGTAAACTTGTTAGAAGTCTTGAATTAGACCTCTAGTTTTTTAAGTTCTTTGTAATTTCCATTTAAGCGTTTTAATAAAATGCCATAAATTAAGTAGTAAAATCCTAGTATAATTGCAATTAAGATGCCTAAAAATACAATGGTTATAATAATTGTAATAGCATAAAATTTAAACACCTCACCATTTGCACTCGCATTTTCAATTAGAGAAATCATTTCTTGGTCTCTGTCAAACTGTATTCCTAAAGCAATAAAAGCTGAAATAGCCATAAATATTAAATTAAAACCTACATATTGTTTTACAGTACGTCTTGTTTTTAATATATTTTCCATTAAAACTTTAGCATTATCTGTAGCAGAAATAGTTCTATAATTCATGTAAAATCTATAGAAAAAATAAATTAGTATGGCATATGCTATAACCATTAAAGGAATCATAATATTATCTGCATGATAGCTTTCAAAACGTTTATTATATTCAGTGCCTTTAAAAGCTAAGGAGATTAATGTCCAAAAAGCAAACTCCAATAAACTTATAATAAAAATCCATTTAACAATTGAAGAAGATTTCTTCAATATCATTTTATAAATTTCGTTATAAGAAAGTTTTGGATATTTTGAATCCTCATCCTTCTTCCAATCTTTTTTTAATAATTCTAATTCATCCATATGTTTACGGATTTAAAATAGTCCTTAATTTGTTTTTCACTCGATTCATCTTTACTCTTGCATTTACTTCGCTAATTCCTATTGTTTCACTAATTTCTTTATAATTTTTGTCTTCTAAATAAAGAAAGACAAGTGCTTTCTCAATATCGTTTAATTGGTGTACAGCCTTGTATAACAACTTTAATTGTTCTTCCTCAGTATCATCATATGGTTCAGATGAAAGCTTATATTGAAAGGCATCAAATTCTTCAGTTTTAATAGATCTTTTTCGTTTTCTATAAAGTGTAATGGCAGTATTTAGGCCAACACGATACATCCATGTACTAAATTTTGAATCGCCTCGAAATTTAGGGTAGGCTTTCCAAAGTTGTATGGTTATTTCTTGAAATAAATCGTTATGTGCTTCTTGATTGTTTGTGTAAATTCTACACACCTTATGCACAATGTTTTGATTCTTTTCTAGCTCTTCAATAAAATTATGTTCTAATTCTTTATTCAAACTGTTGGTTTAGTTATACTATAGGTAGCCTTTTTTTTAATTTGTTACAAAAACTTGAAACATTATTTAAAAATAGTGTTTAACAAGCTTAAATTGTATCTTTGATATAGGTTTTTTTCTTATTATGAATATCCCAAAATCTAAATTTCCTAGAATTGTAATTATTGGTGGTGGCTTTGCAGGTGTTAATTTGGTAAAGATGCTTGCAAATAAAAAGGTGCAAGTAGTTTTATTAGACAAACGAAATTACCATACATTTCAACCCTTATTATACCAAGTGTCTTCAGCAGGTTTAGAGCCTGATTCAATTGCATATCCTTTAAGAAAAATTATTAAAAGACAAAACAACACATTTTTTAGATTGGCAGAAGTTAATTCTATTGATTCATCTTCTAAAAAAGTGATAACAGATATTGGCGAATTAGCTTTCGATTATCTAGTAATTGCCACAGGAACAAAAACAAATTATTTTGGTAATAAAGCTATTGAATTGAATAGTATGCCAATGAAAACTGTTCCTCAAGCATTAAACATTAGAAGTTTAATTCTTCAAAACTTTGAAAAAGCTGCTATTGCAGATTCTAAAGAAGATAGAGAAGCTTATCTAAATTTTGTAATAGTTGGAGGAGGACCAACAGGAGTAGAGTTGGCTGGAGCTATAGCTGAGCTCAAGAATCATATTTTACCAAGAGATTATCATGATTTGAATCCTAAAGATATGCAAATACACTTGTTAGAAGGTGGTTCTAAAATTTTACCTCCTATGAGTGCGCATGCTTCTAATAAATCTTTAGAGTTTTTAGAAGAATTAGGAGTTATTGTGCATTGTAACACATTTGTTAAAGATTATAACGGATTAAAAGTGTCTACAAATACAGATTTAATTCTTGAAACAGAAACTCTAATTTGGGCAGCTGGTGTTACTGGAAATCCAATTCATGGTCTAACTGCAAATTCTTTAATAGAGAAAGCTAACAGATATCGTGTAAATAGATACAATCAAGTAGAAGGATATAATAATATTTTTGCTCTTGGCGATATTGCTTTAATGGAAACAGAAGCGTATCCAAATGGTCATCCTCAAGTGGCTCAACCTGCTATTCAACAAGGTAAATTATTAGGAAAAAACCTGATTAAATTAATAGAAGAAAAGCCCTTAAAAAAGTTTGAATATAAAGACAAAGGTTCTATGGCAACTATAGGAAGAAATAAAGCTGTAGTAGATTTAAAAGCTTATAAATTTGCTGGCTTTTTTGCTTGGTTTGTTTGGATGTTTGTGCACTTAATGTCTTTGGTTGGTTTTAGAAATCGTGTAGTGGTTTTCTTTAATTGGACTTATAATTATATCAATTTTGATAAAGCAGCAAGGTTGATAATAAGGCCTTTTAAAAAGTTAAATTAGTTGTTTAGTATTTAAGTATTAAGCAATTGATATTAAAATACATATGAATCTACTATAGATATAATCTATCGTTGTTTTAGAAGCCCAAATACGATGCAGAGTTGTGCAAAAGCATAGGTAAACATAATACTAAAATTTGAATAAGGCAAAGGTTGATAAAATTTATTTAATGCCAGAATACTATCCGAAACCATAAATAAAATCGCTCCAATAAATACCAAAATAAAACTATTTTTTACTACGAAACCTTGTCTTAAGAAAGCTGTAGTTGCCATACTTAAAATAACTGCCATATATAAAATAACAGGTATCAACATAGAGCCTAAACCATCTTTTAAAAAGTAGTATAATATTATGCCATATAACAACATTAAAACAATAAAATAGTATGGATTTTTAGATCTATTTCTTTGCTTTAAAAATACCAGTACATAAAAAATATGGGCTGTTAAAAAAGCTAGTAATCCTCCAATAAAAAAGTTAGCAGATTGGTTTACAAACATGAGTAGAATATCTCCAAGTAAGGAAAAAACCAAAGCTAAAAAAATCATATATTTAATTTTCTTTTCAATGTGAGAGCCTTGTTTCCAGAAAAACAAAATCAATGAAATCAGTAAAGCTGGTTTTGCTACGTAGTTGAAGTTTGCAATACTTTCAAAACTAGAGGTCGTTATTTCTAAGACAAGTAGAATAATAAATATAATTGAAAACGATTTTTCAGATTTTGTAAGCATCAGTTTTATGTTAAAACCAAATATATTCAATTCGTCATACAATTTTTACAATTCGGTTATTTTTAGTTTCTAGGCATTATATTTCTAAAGAGATTTGTTCTATCAATATAAAAAAACGAACTGTAAAATCAATCAAATGAAACTATCTATCCTTTTTATTTTTTTATTCGCTACTTTATCAAGTGTTTCTCAAACCATAGTTAGTGGAATAGTAACAGATAATAAAGATAATCCTATAGAAGGAGCCAACGTATATTTAGATGGTACTTACGATGGAACTACAACAAACGAAAACGGTGAATTTTCATTTAAAACCGATGAGGCAGGAGAGAAAATTCTAAAAATTTCATTTTTAGCATACGAAACATTTTCTCTCTCAAAAGATGTTTCTGCATTAAATAATTTGAAAATTAAACTTCGCGATGATATCAATGCATTAGATACTGTAGTAATTTCAGCTGGTACATTTTCAGCTGGAGACAATAGTAAAATTTCAGTATTAAAACCATTAGATGTAGTAACAACTGCTAGTGCTTTAGGAGATTTTGTTGGTGCTTTGCAAACCTTACCTGGAACAACAACAGTCGCAGAAGATGGTAGATTGTTTGTTAGAGGAGGAGAGGCTGATGAAACTCAAATATTTATTGATGGCATTCGTGTATTTACACCTTATGTACCAACAACTAGCAATACGCCAACAAGAGGACGTTATTCGCCTTTTTTGTTCGATGGGATTACTTTTTCAACTGGAGGATATTCGGCCGAATATGGTCAGGCATTATCTTCTGTATTACTTTTAAATACTATTGAAGAACCAGATCAGGAGAAAACAGATATTGGTATCATGAGTGTTGGAGCAGTTCTAGGACATACTGAAAAATGGGAAACAAGCTCTTTAAGTGTCAATGGAGCTTATATTAATTTAGCACCTTATGTGGCTTTATTTCCAGATAGAAACGATTGGATTGAGCCTTTTCAAGGTGGATCTGGAGAAGCTGTTTTTAGAAAAAAGTTAAATAATGGTTTGCTTAAAATGTATTCTGCTTTTGAGTTTAGTAGTTTTGATCTTATTCAAGAAGATATAAATTTCCCTGAAGGAATTCATAATAAATTAAACAATAAAAACCTTTATTTTAATGGATCTTATAAAGGCGTATTAAGTAATAATTGGTCTGTTTTTGGTGGCTTAAGTTATACCTATAATAAAATTGACTTTGAAGTAATAGACGATAAGATTGAAGATAAGGAAAATTCGTATCACGCTAAGTTTAAGATGAAACATCATTTTAATAATAGGTTTAAATTGAATTTTGGAGCAGAATATTTTTCAACTAATTTTAATGAAAACTATAATAATCCTTTTATTAATGAAATCTCTTATGGGTTTAAAAACAACATATCTGCTGCATTTACAGAAGTAGATGTGTTTTTCTCAAAAAACTTGGCATTAAAGACTGGCTTAAGGCTGGAGTATAGCGAATTGTTTAAGGAATTAACTTTATCTCCCAGAATATCTTTGGCATATAAAACATCTGCAAAAAGTCAGATATCTCTAGCCTATGGTAATTTTTATCAGAATCCAAATAACAATATCTTAAAGTTTGAACAGGATTTAAATGCTGAAAACACCAGACACTATATATTAAATTATCAACTTAATAATGAGGGTAAAATATTTAGAGCTGAAGCTTATTATAAACAGTATGATAATTTAATAAAATACGATACAGAATATGCAGATTTTACAAGTAATTATAATAATTCAGGTACTGCTTATGCAAAAGGAATAGACCTATTTTGGAGAGATAATAAAAGTATTAAAAACTTAGACTACTGGGTTAGTTATAGTTTTTTGGATAGCGAAAGGGATTATAAAAACTATCCAATAACAGCAACTCCAAATTTTGTAAATACACACAACCTTTCGGTTGTAACTAAATATTGGATTGAAAATTGGAAAAGTCAAATTGGGATGAGTTATAGTTTTGCTTCAGGTAGAACATATACTAATCCAAATTTGGAAGGTTTTTTAAATCAGAAAACAAAATCTTATAATAGTTTAAGTCTTAACTGGGCGTATTTAATATCACAGCAAAAAATTCTATATTTTTCTGTAAATAATGTCTTAGGAATTAAGAACATAAATGGTTACCAATATGCAGATGCTCCAGATATTAATGGAAACTACGCTAGTAGAGCATTAAGACCAGCAGCAGATCAGTTCTTTTTTGTAGGCTTCTTTTGGACAATTAGCGAGAAAGGGACAGATAATCAACTGGATAATTTGTAAGTAGATTTCTTCATCTTTATTGTATTTTAAACATGACGAATGTCATAGTATTTTGAAAGTTAGAGTATTAACTTTAATACTATAAATTGTATCGTCATGGAAGTAAAAAAGAATCCAAATATTGCAGTAAGCAGAAACAGTAGCCTTTATTTCGCTATCGGATTAAATGTTATGTTGCTTATTACTTGGCTGTCCCTAGAGTATAAAACGTTTGATAAACCGGATGTTTTATTAGAGAATCTTACTCTTATAGAGGAGTTTGAAGAAGATATTCCTATTACAGATTTGAATATGCCTCCACCACCTCCACCACCTCCAGTTCTTTCGGCTCCCGAAACAATTACAATTGTTGAAGATGCAAAAGAAATTGAAGAAACTGTAATAGAGAGTTCTGAAACTAGTCAAGATGAAAAAATTGAAGAACGTATTGTAGAAGTGAGTGATGTTGATGTTGAAGATATAGATGAAGAAGTATCTGTTCCATTTTCAGTTGTAGAAGAAGTACCAGTTTTTCCAGGTTGTGATGGAAATTCTAACGATGAATTAAAAGCATGCTTTAGTAAAAAAATAAACGATCATATTATTAAGAACTTTAGATACCCACAAGCAGCTTTAGAATTAGGAATTTATGGTAAAGTATTTGTGCTTTTTACTATCGATAAAGATGGTAATGTTGCAAATATTAAATCTCGTGGACCAGATAAAATGTTAGAAAAAGAGGCAGAACGTATCATTGGTTTGCTACCACAAATGAAACCTGGTTATCAAAGAGGTAGACCAGTATCAGTACCATATAGTATTCCCATAAATTTTCAAATTCAGAATTAGTATTCATAAGTAATTTGAGTATTATTAAAAATAATTAAAAACACTTTCTTAAACTAAGAAGGTGTTTTTTTTATTAATTGTATACTAATTACAATTCAGAAATAATATTTAACAGTTCAAGGGAACTCTTTTTAAATGTTACCTTGTTAGTTAGATATTTGTCTTAACATTAAAAAGATATATTATGACACAAATAAAACAACTAATAGTAATTGTTGCAATTGTACTAACTGGAAGTATACAGTCTCAAACAGATTACGAAAAAGCTATGGAAAAAGCATTTTCATTATGGGAAGTAGAAGGCCTTACTGCAGCCGAACAATTTTTTGAGCGTATTGCAAATGCAGAACCTAACGAATGGTTGCCTAATTACTATGTGGCTCAAATTAATAGCTTAAAAAGTTGGGAAGAAAAGGATGCTAATATTATAAAAGCACAATTAGATAAAGCTCAAACTTTTTTAGATGTTGCAAAATCCATAAGTAAGGACAATCCAGAAATATTGGTAATGCAAGCTCATATTTACACCAATTGGGTTGTTTTTGATGGTGCATTTTATGGAATGAAATATGGAGCTACTATTTCAGAATTATATGAAAAAGCCTACAGGTTAGCTCCAGAAAATCCAAGAGTTGTATTTAGTAAAGCAGATTGGGGTTATGGAAGTGCTCAATATTTTGGACAAGACACAGCTCCTTATTGTAAAGAGATTGAAAAATCGTTAGAACTTTTTGCTAACTTTAAACCAGAAACAAATTTTTCGCCAACATGGGGAAAAGAGAGAGCAGAACAGGTATTAAAAGAATGTAAATAAAATCATGAATAGTAACACTAAAAATATCTTAATAACCTTTGGCATTGGTTGTGTAGTTTTTGTAATAGGAAATGCCATTTTCAATGGTTTTGAATTTGAAAGTGTTAATGAATTTCTAATTCATTTTTCATTCTATCAACTATATGCATTCGTTCTTGGATATTCTAATATGTACTTTTTTGGTTATCTAGAAAAATATCCATGGAAAGAAAACGATAGTATTAAGAGGATTATTGTTGGTATTGTAGGCTCTATCGTTATTACTCTTATTGGGCTATTTATATTAAGAATGTTAACAGCTGTGTTTTATGGAGATAAAACGTTTGAAGAATTTATAACCAACGAATCATATAGAAATTACACATTTGGATTGTGGATTACACTCTCTATAGTTATTACGTTTCATGCTATTTATTTCTTTAAAAAGAATCAAGAGAAAAAAGTTAAAGAATCTCAAATTGTAGCTAAAACACAAACTGCTAAATTCGATGCCTTAAAAAATCAGTTAGACCCACATTTTTTATTTAATAGTTTAAATGTGTTGACCAGTTTAATTGAAGAGAATCCAGAAAAAGCACAGGATTTTACTACGTCTTTATCTAAAATATATCGTTATGTTTTGGAGCAAAAAAATAAAGATTTAGTATCTGTAGACGAAGAGCTTAAATTTGCAAAAACATACATGTCTTTATTAAAAATGAGGTTTGAAGACAGTATTATTTTCGATATTCCAGAACAAGCATCAAATCCAGATAGCAAAGTTGTTCCGTTGTCTCTTCAATTATTATTAGAGAATGCTGTAAAGCATAACATGGTTACAGAAAGTAAACCGTTGCATATTAAAATTTATGAAGATGAAGGAAGTTTAGTTGTAGAGAATAATTTACAGCTAAAACAAATAGTCAAAAAGAGTAGTGGCGTTGGTTTGAGTAATATAACAGAACGTTACCAATTATTAACAAAAAGAAAAGTAAACATCAATCAACAAGCAGACAGTTTTGCAGTGTCAATACCTATGCTTACTAAACAAATTACCATTATGGAAACAAAATCATCACACAACAGAGAAGACGCTTATTACAGAGCAAAAAAGCAAGTAGAAGAAATTAAAGGCTTTTATGGGAATTTAATTTCTTATTGTATTGTTATTCCTTTTTTAGCATTTTTAAATTATCAAACATCATGGAATTTCCAATGGTTCTGGTTTCCAATGTTAGGTTGGGGAATGGGCTTGGTATTTCACGGATTTGCAGTATTTGGATATGGTAAATCTTGGGAACAAAGAAAAATACAAGAGATTTTAGAAAAAGAAGACGAGTTTAATCAAAATAAATGGAAATAATTATGGAACGAGATTTTTCAGAACTAGAGCGTTTAGAACGTGCTAGAAAACGCGTTAAAAAGATTAAAGGGTTTTACTCACATTTATTAGTGTATGTAGTAATTAATATCATGATTGTTATTATTAACATTCAAGACTTGGCACCTGGAGAAAGTTATTTTCAGTATAAAAATTTCTTCACATTATTTTTCTGGGGAATTGGCTTAGCAGTTCATGGATTAAGTGTGTTTTTACCAGATTTTATATTAGGGAAAAACTGGGAAGAGCGCAAAATTAAAGAGTATATGAATAACGATAAAAAGCATTGGAAATAAGCTTTTTTTGATTAAATGAATACGAACCAACCAACTTATTAAAATATGAAAGTCATTATTATTGAAGACGAAAAACCTTCTGCAAGGCGCTTACAAAGAATGCTAGATAAAATGGGGATTCAAGCAGAAACTATGTTACATTCTGTTGAAGAATCTGTAGCGTGGTTTCAAAAAAATGAACATCCAGATTTAATATTTTTAGATATTCAATTAAGTGATGGTCTTTCATTTGAAATTTTCGACTTAGTAGAGGTTAAATCTTCAATTATTTTCACAACAGCTTATGATGAATATGCACTTCAAGCATTTAAACTAAATAGTGTAGATTATTTATTAAAGCCAATAGATCCAGAGGAAATGGAACTAGCTGTAAATAAGTTTAATGCTAATCATCATAAACAACAACCAATAACATTAAATTTTGATGAAATTAAAAGTTTACTAGTATCTCCTCAAAAAGAATATAAAAAACGTTTTTCTGTAAAAGTTGGTCAGCATTTAAAGCTTATTGCAATAAATGAAATAGAATGTGTTTATAGCGAAAATAAAGGAACATATTTACACACTGTTGCAGGTAGAAATTATTTAATAGATTTAACCTTAGAACAATTAGAAAGTGAACTTGATCCAGATTTGTTTTTCAGGGTAAACAGAACATTTTATGTAAATATTAAAGCCATAAAAGACATGGTTAGTTATACGAATTCGCGTTTACAGATTAAACTACATTCTTATAAAGATCAAGACGTTATTGTAGCAAGAGAACGTGTTAAAGATTTTAAAAACTGGTTAGAATAAAATTAATCTTCAATCCTATTATCATCAAAAGATGAAGGTAATAATTTAGGAATAAACTTAATAACTAAAGGTAGTAATAGAGCACCTCCTGGAAGCATAAAAATAGCCAGACTTGGTATGGATTTAAAAATATCTAATAACTGTGATTGAACTTTTTTTTGTTCTTCGTCGTTTAAATCTCTAACAGTCGATTTAGATAATAAGACCATTAATTCCTTGCTTTCTAAAAGTTCTTTCTGTAAACGTTTACTATTTCTGGATATTAATTTAGTAACCATTTTACTCGAGTTAGAGTAAAAGGTTTTTACTATGTTTTGCGAACTTAATAATGCAATTTTATCTTTATTATTATTGTAAAACTCTTCAATAAAATTGATGGAATTATCAATGCGTTCTTGTTCTAAATTTAGTTGTTCTCCAAGTTTTAAAAGTAAGGTTTTTTCGTTTTTATCAATTTGTAAATCTCCCCAAGTTGCCATACTGGCAATATCCATGATATAATATTTTTCTAAATCGGTATTTACAAATTCTAATGCCTCTTTAAAAGTTAGATTTTTATGGGATTTATATCTTATAGATTGTTCAACTAATTTTATTAAACTATTGTCGTATTCGGTTTTTTTCTTTTTAGAATTTAAAACTTCACTAACAATAGTTTCAATGGCAGATTCTAAATGTTGTATGTGTTTTTCAGAAATTATTTGAGTTTGCAGAAACGCTTTGTAAGCCAAGATATCTGTAAAAAGTAACGCGTTTGTAATAAAATAATTAAAGCTTCTATCAATTAGGTTATCGTCTATTTGAATACGCTTATGAATAATTTTCTCTAATAAGGAAGCAGACTTCTTTTCACCTAAAATTTCAGCAAAAATAGAGGTGGAATGGGCATTAATTTCAACATAAAAATTAATAATGCTTTCAACAAAATCATGTTTCGATGTGTTATTTTCTCTATATATAAAGTTCAATGCAAGTAAAAAATTCACTTTGCAAATTTCTTCTTCAGTCATTTCAGGATAATTAAGATAGTCTTTTACTACCTTAATATTGCTTCCATATATAAAACCACTTTCTCTTAAAGAATCATAAAACGTGTTATAGTCTGTCTGATTCCAAATTGGAGTTTTGCTTAATTCTTTGAGTAACTTTTTTATCCAGCCACTTGCCGATGGATTCATGATGCAATTATTTCTAAGTGTAAAGATAATTTTTATATCTAAAACCTAGCAAAACTTTGTGGTGTAAAAAAAATATAAAACCGACCTCTACTTTTTTTCGTAGGTATGTGTGAGAGACAATTATTAATTAACAAAAAACTCACTATTATGAAAACAATGAAAGTAATTTTAGGAATTAGCGCATTAGCAGTAGCTAGTTTCTTTATGGTAGCAGCAGATCACATCGATGCTCCTGCTGTACAAGGTGGTACAAGCGATATCACAGATTTTTATGCCTTTCAGGCGCAAAACTCAGACAATGTAGTATTTGTTGCAAATGTTCAAGGTCTTTTAAGTCCTTCGGCAACTGCTGATGCCACTTTCGATGAAAATGTATTAATAGAATTTAATATAGACACAACAGGTGACTATGTTGAAAATCTGGTAATACAAGCCATTCCAAGAGATGGGAAAATGTATTTCTTCGGACCAACAAATCCGGGAACAACTGGTCTTAACAGTATGATTGAAACTTTAGGAGCTCAATCTATAGTAGATATTACTCCTTATGGAACAGACGCGATTATTAAAACTAGTAATGGTTTGAAAATATTTGCTGGACCTAGAGACGATCCATTCTTTATGGATTTTGCGCAATATGGCGAAATACTTGCTGGAAATGCAACTGGATTTAATAATCCTGGCTCAGATACTTTTGCAGGATCTAATGTCATGTCTATTGTGGTAGAAGTACCAAAAAGCATGCTAGGTGGTTCTGGAACTGTTAACACTTGGGTAGAATCTAAGAGAAAACAATAATAACCTTTAAAAACAAGAATTATGAAAAACTTATTAAATATAAAAAACATCCTTGGCATCTTATTTATATCACTACTAGCATTTAATTGCTCAAATGACGATGATGCTATGAATAGTGGAAACCCAATGCCAACAGAACCAGATTTCTCAGGTATTTATGCACAACAAGACCAAATGGGAAGACCAGCAGTAAATACTGTTTTTGTATCCTCATCAAGTAAAGATATGTATAATGTAACGCCTCCATCACAACAAAATGCAGCGTTTCAAAGCATGTTTCAAACAAATTTAATGGCTTTAAGTCCAGCTTATGCTAATCCAGGAGATACTAATGCACTTGGTTTAGATGCTGCAACTTTCACAGGTTTGTTAGCTACTGATGTATTAAATCTGTCTTTAGATGGTACAACAACTTTTTACGATGGTACCAATGTGTTAACAGGTCGTGCTTTAGCAGACGATGTAATTACAGTAGAACTACTATTAATTTTTGGTGGTGAAGATTTTTCTGAAAACCCACAACTATCTAACGATAATGTTGATGCAAACGATAAACCTTTTTCTGCTTCATTTCCTTACTTAGCTTCGGCTTGGTAAGATTTTAATAACCATTGGAGCATGGTTTCATGCTCTAATGGTTTTTATAAAGCCAAAATCAAAAATCAACAACAATAAACAACAACAAGATGAACACGTATAACAAATTCCTACCTATGGTTTTATTACTTCTGTTTTTAACAAGTTGTCATACAAACCAAAATAACATTACAGATGTAGAAGATTACAATCTATATCTAAATTCAAAAGAAAATACAACGAAGCAAAAAGCCACTGAGGAACTAAATTTTTGGGAAGAAAAGCTAGAAAAAGAACCGAGTCAGTATCCTTATTTGGCTAAAATTGCTTCGGCACAATCTCAAATGTTCCAAACTACAGGAAACATAGATTATTTAATAGATGCCGAAAAAAGCTTAGTTCAAGTCAATGAGCATACAAATTATAAGCAATCAGGATATTTACGTGCCTTAGCTAGAAATTATATTTCTCAGCATAAGTTTAAAGAAGCATTAGAGATTTTAAAGAAAGCTGAAACAAATGGCGATAATTTAAAAGGATCTCAAAAAATGTTATTTGATGTCTATTTAGAATTAGGAAATATAGATTCTGCAAAAGACTATCTCTATAAAATTAAAGATGTTTCAGATTTCGATTATTTAATCCGTTTATCAAAATGGAGTGATTATCAAGGAGATTTACAGTCTGCCATAAAGTATATGGAACAAGCTATGGCAATTTCTGTAGCATCAAATGTGTCTGGTTTTATGCAATGGACCTACACCAATATTGCTGATTTTTATGGTCACAACGGACAAATAGAGAAGTCTTATGACTATTACTTAAAAGCATTGGCTTTAAATCCAGACGATGCCTATGCTAAAAAAGGTATTGCGTGGATTGTATATTCTTATGAAAAAAATGCAGATGAAGCGCTTCGTATTTTAAATAGTATTTCTGAAAATTATCAAGCGCCAGATTATTATTTGCTTAAAGCTGAAATTGCTGAATATCAAAATAATTTTGAGGCTAAAGAAGAAAACTTAAATGCTTATTTTAAAGCAGTTGCTAATACGAAATATGGCAACATGTATAATAAACACAATGCTATTTTATATGCCGAAGAGTTACAAAAACTTGATGAAGCTTTACAGATTGCACAAACTGAAATCAACAACAGGCCAACACCACAATCTTACGATTTATTGGCTTGGACATACTACCATAGAGGGAATTATATAAATGCCTTATTAATAGCCGAAGAGCATGTGGCTAATAAAACCTTTGAACCTGAAACTTTATACCATTTAGCTAAAATTTATAAAGCTAACGGAAAGCTTTCTGAAGCCGAAAGTTTAAAAATGGAATTACTGGAAAGCACATTTGAGCTTGGACCAGTTATGGAAAGAGATATTAAAAAAATATAATATTAAAAGATTGAAATAGTCGGAACCAACGAAAAACCTGTTTTATTAATAGTATAAAAAAATTGAGGGATTTGGTAGTGTTTTTTGTTGGTTTTTTGGGAAGCGTCAAGTTTGTTTAAACTTGGCGTTTTTTGTTTTTTAAGCTTAAATTTAGCGGTTTAAGTACATAAAATAAATCTTCTTTAGTAGATTGTAACCTAACGTGTTTGTGAATGATTAGTGGCGCCTGCCTGTCGTAGGCAGGTGTTTAAGCACTAAAGTTAGCAAATAAATCACAGATAGAAAGTCCGCGAGGACTTTCGTAAGTAGGCTTGCACCAGCAATTAATTTTATACGGTGTTGGCTGTAGTTTTTTTCTTTTTAATTCTCAATATTATTATTAAAATCAGGATTACTCCAAATATAATTTTCCATTTGTGTAACTTAAAATATCCGCTAAAATGACTTTTCGTATTTGATAATTCTCCATTTTGGTCGAAATATTCAAAAGTTCCAACTTTCACACCTTTTATGTAATTCCCTTGTTCTTTAATTTTGTGGTTTGGATAAAACTCTTTCCAAAATCCATTTTTCACATATTCGTGAGTTGGTTCATCTCCCCAAGAAATATAATAGATTCCACCTTTATGTTGTTTTACTAAACAGTTTTTATGACTTTCAGTTTTAGGTGCAAAAAGAGGTTTTTTACAATCGTTGGATTCAACAGGTTTTCTTTTCCCTGTTAAAATTATTGAATGAATCTTACGATTATAAATTTCCGTTGGTTCAATTGGATATTCATTATCGTTGTCAAAACGATTAACAAGAAATGTGATATTCTCATTTTTTATTATCCAGTATTTTTTTCGATTCGTTGAAGTAAGTTTTGAGTTCGGAAACTTTTCAAAAACTTCTTTGACAGTTGTACTGTCTAAATCTATTTTTAATGAATTATTTAACTCACCATTAAATGGTTTGTAGAGCAAAATTTTCTCTATCAATTGTTCAGTTTTGTAATCCGTCTGAAAAATTATTCCATTACTTGGAATTTCAATTGACGAGTTAAATCCGTAAGAAGAATCACAGTCATCTGTATGTGGACAATTCAGAGTTTTTGTCTCGTTTAATTCGAAGTTTTGATATTCAGAACGAACGTCAGATAAAGTTGAATAACCGAATTCAATATTATCAAAATTTTCGCCAATTTCTATAGAATGGTTTTGTCCGAAACAATATGTTGCGAGAAAAAACAGTATAAAATTTAGGAAATTTTTCATTCGGTTCAAATTACAGCCAACTAGGGATATAAGCACTAATATACTCATTATCCATAAATGTTTTTGGATAACAGAGATTTAGTAAGTAAACAGTTCAATAAAATTTAAGAAGTTTGTTCAACAGCACCAAGCGTGTAAAGTTGTTCTAGCGTTGGAGATTCGCTTCCTCCAGCTGGTTCTAAAGTAATCCCAAAGGCTTCAGAAGCATTGGCATTTTCTATAGTAAAGAGCTTGTTGTCGTCTGTGCTAAAGTCATCTATAGTGCCAAGACTAGTAGGCGTTAACGGATTCAATGTTAACGACCAAACTTGATACACTTTTCCTTGTGGTGGTTCTGGTAAACCTTGTACGTCTAAAACAACTGTATTGGTTTTTTTATCCCAATAGGCTTTTGCATAAGAGTCTGGAGACACAGCTTGTCCAGCAAGTGGAACTGCTATAATATCTTTATCTCTTAAGAAAGTGATTAATTGTTTGGTTTCTGTTAAATCGTTACTGTATTTTTCAAGTGTAACTTCTAAAAGCTCCTTATCGGTTTCAACGGTTTGTATTTGGTCTTTTAAGTTGTTATTTTGGTTTACAAACCACATTAGTCCAAGTCCAATAACAAGTGTTGCTGCCCAACCTACATAACTAAACCAATTTGTTCCAGGTTTGTGTAGTGGTCTTACAGGTGTGTCTTTGTCTGTTTGGATGCCTAATTTTTCTTTTACTGCTTGAAAAAGATGTTTTGTGTCTGTTGGTGATACTGCTGCAGTTAATGTAACTATAGCAGATTCTATTTTTAGAACTTCGTCAAGTAATTCTGGATGTTTTAATAAAAGGGCATAGATTTCCTGATTTTCTTTTTCAGAAAGTGTTCCTGCAACATACAGTTCTAAAATTCCAGATTCTATGTATTCTTTAATATCCATTCTACACTTCAAGCATCAACCTTAATTCGTTGATACAATTTCTATTTCTTGTTTTTATAGTTCCAATAGGCATTTCTAAGGTTTCTGAAGCTTCTTTTTGTGTATAACCTTTAAAATATAAAAGCTCTATCACCTCAATACACTTCTTTTTTAACTTCCCAACAAACTTCTTAATGCCAATAGCATCGGTTTTGTCTTCCAAACTGTCATGGTCCTGTATAATATCTACGAAATAATCTGAGTTGAGGTTTTTACCTGCGTTTTTAAAGCTTTTTGAACGTATTTTATCTATTGCTGCATTTCGAGAAATGTTGATCAGCCAAGTGAAAAATCGTCCTTTTTTAGAAGAATAGCTGTCTGCACTATGCCAAGCTTTAATAAAAACTTCTTGCATCACATCTTGGGCTATATCATGATCTCTAACAATATTGTATATAACACCAAGCATGCTCTCGCTATACATGTTGTATAAGGTTTCGAAAGCCTTTTCATCTTTATCTTGAAATTTAGATACTAGTTGTTCTAACTGCATATAATGTTTATAGAGTTCTAAAATACTAATTAAATTCTAAGGAAGTAATAAGTAACAAGCTTTTATTTGTAAGATATCTTTTTTAAAACCGACTCGCCTTTTTTTTCGTAGGTAATAGTAAGAAAGTCTAAGACTTTAATATTAGTAGTTGCTTAAAAGTTAAAAAGCTGTTAATGATAAAAAGGTCTTGAATATGTCGTCTTATTTTTACCAGTTAAACCGTTGCCAATCAAAAATTTTCAAATATGAAACAGATTTTTACTTTTTTTTGTCTTTTAATAGTCTTTAATCTTAACGCCCAAAACATAAAAGGTGTTATTACAGATAAAAATCTTCAACCTCTTGAGGGTGTCTATATATTCAATACAAATTCTTCAAGTCATGCGCATACTATTGCAAATGGTTCTTTTGTTATAGAGAATAACAAAACTGGAGATTCTTTAACCATTGGATTATTGGGATATGAGAAAACATTTCTTGTTTTAAACGAAAGTCACTTTGATAAAGGAATTACAGTTGCTTTAAAAGGGAAAACTATTTTGTTGGACGAGTTGGTAATTACAGAACAAATTGATGCATTAAATAGTATTTCGAAAGTAGATTTAGAAACCAATCCAGTAAATTCTTCACAAGAAATATTGCGTACCGTTCCTGGTTTAATTATTGGTCAACATGCAGGAGGAGGAAAGGCCGAACAAATTTTTCTACGTGGTTTCGATATTGATCATGGAACAGATATTAATCTCTCTGTCGATGGTATTCCGGTAAATATGGTGTCTCATGCACATGGACAAGGTTATAGCGATTTACATTTTGTAATACCAGAAACCTTAAATAATATTAACTTCGGAAAAGGTCCTTATTACGCGAATAAAGGAGATTTCAATACGGCTGGATTTGTAGAGTTTAATACTAAAGAAGATATTGGATTTAGTGAAATTAGCTTTAGTTACGGACAATTTAATTATTTAAGAACACTTGCTATGTTCGATTTATTAGGTAATACACCTAATCAAAATGCCTACGTGGCTTTCGAATATATTCAGTTTGATGGACCTTATCAATCACCTCAAAATTTTAATAGAATCAATCTCTTCGGAAAATATACTACTTATTTAAAAGGAAATGATAAGTTATCAGTAACGCTTTCACATTTTAATAGTCGTTGGGATGCTTCAGGTCAGATTCCTCAAAGAGCTATAGATAATGGCATGATTAATCGTTGGGGTTCTATAGATGATACTGAAGGAGGTAACACGTCCAGAACCAATTTGAATGTTGAGTATAATTCAATTCTAAGAGAAGATTTGCAGTTTAAATCTAACGTGTTTTATTCACAATATAACTTTGAATTATATTCAAACTTCACATTCTTTTTAGAAGACCCAATTAATGGCGACCAGATTAAACAAAAGGAAGCTAGAGATATTTTTGGGTTTAATACAGAATTTATTAAAGATTCAAAATTAGGATCAGCAGACGCTACTTATTCTGGAGGATTTGGTATGCGATACGATTTTGTAAACGATGTGGAATTATCTCATACAGTAAACAGAAATGAAACATTAAGCTACATGGCTTTAGGAGATGTAAACGAAACCAATTTGTATGCTTATGTCAATGCTAATTTAGAATTCGGAAAGTTTATTGTAGCTCCAGCTTTGCGCTTAGACTATTTTAAATTTATGTATAATGATGCTTTGGTTAGCGATTATGAAACACTTTCTGAAGCAAAAACTATAGTAAACCCAAAATTAAATTTCTTTTTTAACCAGAATGAAAATTTACAATGGTTCTTAAAAACAGGAATCGGCTTCCACTCGAATGATGCTAGAGTAGTAGTACAGCAACAAGGAGAAGATATTTTACCAAGAGCTTATGGAGCCGATTTTGGAGCTATCTGGAAACCCGTTCCAAAAGTAGTTTTTAATACAGCTTTATGGTATTTATTCTTAGAACAAGAGTTTGTATATGTTGGAGACGCAGGAATTGTTGAGCCTAGTGGGAAATCTAGGCGTTATGGTTTAGATTTAGGACTGAGATATCAAATTACAGATTGGTTGTATTTCGATACAGATGCTACCTTAACAGATGCTAGAAGTGTCGATGAACCTTCAGGCGAAGATTATATTCCTTTAGCACCAGATTTTACGCTTACAGGAGGCTTGTCGGTTAATAATCTAAAAGGTTTCTCTGGAGGCATTCGTTATCGTTATATAGATGATAGACCAGCAAACGAAGATAACTCTATAGTTGCAGATGGTTATTTTGTAACCGATTTAAATTTAAGCTACGAGTTTACAAATAATTTAGTATTTGGGATAGCAATTGAAAATTTGTTTGATACCGAATGGAATGAAACACAATTTGCAACCGAATCTAGACTAGAAAACGAATTAGAGCCAGTTGAAGAAATTCATTTTACACCTGGAACGCCTTTCTTTTTGAAAGCGAATGTTAGTTATAGGTTTTAAGAAATAAAAAGGTTTTTAATAAAAAAAAAGCTGCCATTTGGCAGCTTTTTAGATTTAAAACTTTATAGAATTTATTCAATAATTCCACCACAACTTACACGTCCGCCAGCATCACCTGTTGGCTGCGTAGTAAAATCGTCCACACCTTGGTGAACTATAATAGCTTTTCCTATAATTTCTTTATTAGAATCTCCACAACCTATACACCATTGGTCTGTACTAAAAGTAATAGTTGCATTTCCGTTAGCATCTGCTTCCATGTTTCCTATATCTCCTTTATGGTAGCCTTTAGCGTCTCCCCATTTTCCATGTGGTTCGCTTGTTGGATTCCAATGTCCACCAGTAGATTTTCCATCAGCTGAAGAGCAATCTGCTTTTTCATGTAAATGGATGGCATGTGTTCCTGGAGTTAAACCATCAAAAACAGCAACCATTGTTACTTTTCCTTCGGTTTCAGTAAAAACAGCATTTCCAGAGACATTACTGTCACTCTTTGGTTCTAATTTTATTTTAATTTTTTTCACTTCTTCATTTACTGTTTCAACTACTTTTTCTTCAGTTTTCGTTTCTTCTGGAGTATTTTCTTTTTTCTCTTTTTTACATCCAATAGCAAAACTTAAAGTTAGTAATAGCGCAAATAATATTGATTTTTTCATTATAAAATATTGTTTAATGTTTACTCAAAGTTACACAATAATTAAGTGTTTTTAAAATTTTAAACTGCCTAATATGATAAAAGTCATATTTTTAAAAAGGGCTAAAATATACTTTTGTAGCTGAAGTTGTTTTATATGAATAATTCTTTAGTAAATAAATACAATGTTGCTGGTCCACGTTATACCAGTTATCCAACTGTGCCTTATTGGGATATTAAAACCTTTTCTTTTGAAAAATGGAAGGAAACTTTAATGCAATCTTTTAAGGAAAGTAATAGTTCTGAAGGATTAAGCTTGTATTTACATTTACCTTTTTGTGAGAGTTTATGTACGTTTTGTGGTTGTAATAAAAGAATTACTAAAAGGCATGAAGTAGAATCTCCATACATAACAGCCATTTTAAAAGAATGGGCTTTATACTGCGAGTTATTTAATGCGAAACCAAAAATTAAGGAAATACATCTAGGTGGTGGTACACCTACTTTCTTTTCTACAGATAATTTAAAAAAATTAATTAATGGTCTTTTAGATAAAGCCATCTTAGCTGATGGTTACGAATTTAGTTTCGAAGGACATCCAAACAATACAACTAAAGAACATTTACAGACATTATTCGATTTGGGTTTTAGACGCGTAAGTTTTGGTGTTCAAGATTATAATAAAACGGTTCAAATAGCAATACATAGAATTCAGCCATTCGAAAACGTAAAACGTGTTACAGAACAAGCCAGAGAGATAGGTTATACATCTGTAGGACATGATATTATTTTTGGACTTCCTTTTCAAACAGAAGAGCATGTAGAAGAAACCATCCTTAAAACAAAAGAATTAAAGCCTGACCGTTTAGCGTTTTATAGTTATGCACATGTGCCATGGATTAAAGGTAATGGTCAGCGAGGTTTTAAAGAAGAAAATTTACCATCTGCAGAATCTAAAAGAAGGCAATACGAGCTTGGCAAAGAATTGTTAGCAAAGGCTGGATATGTTGAAATTGGCATGGATCATTTTGCTTTAAAGACAGATTCACTCTACAAATCTATAGAGCAACAAAAATTACATAGAAATTTTATGGGTTATACTGCTTCAAAAACTCAGGCAATGATTGGGTTAGGAGTGTCTTCCATAAGTGATAGTTGGTATGGTTTTGCACAAAATGTAAAAGGTTTAGAAGAGTATTATCAATTAATAGAAGAAAATCAAATACCAATATATAGAGGTCATATTTTAAATGATATGGACTTAATTATTAGAAAGCACATATTAAACCTTATGTGTCAGTTTAAAACAACTTGGACTACTAATCATCTATATTTTAAAGAACTTCCTGAAGTACTTGTAAGTTTAAAAGAAATGGAGCTAGATAAATTGGTGGAAATAGATTCTAACGAAATTCGTGTTACCGAAAAAGGAAAACCATTTGTAAGAAACATTTGTATGGCTTTCGACTTGTTATTGCAAGAAAAGAAACCAGAAACACAATTGTTTTCTATGACTATATAAAATACAACCAAACAAAATGAAAAAAATAATTGTACCAGTAGATTTCTCAGAGCATTCCGAATATGCTCTTGAAGCTGCATCTATGTTGGCTAAAAAGAATAATGCAGAAATTTTAGCTTTGCATATGTTAGAAATTTCTAACGCTGTAATGAATAAGGTGGATGGCATGAAACAAATGGAATCTCTTTTCTTTTTAAAATTAGCAGAAAAGAGATTCGAAGAATTCTTAAATAAAAATTATTTAAAAGGCATTAAGGTTACTCCTATTATAAAGCATTTCAAGGTTTTTAGTGAAGTTAACGATGTAGCAAAAGAACACGAAGCAGACCTTATTGTTATGGGTTCGCAAGGAGCTAGTGGCTTAAAAGAAGTTTTTATTGGTTCTAATACTGAAAAGGTTGTTAGACATTCAGATATACCAGTTTTAATTATTAAGCACAATCCAATATTAATGGATTTTGAAAACGTGGTTTTTGCTTGCGATTTTTCAGAAGATGCCATTGAGCAATATATAAGAGCTAAAGAAATGGTTGAAAAACTAGGCTCTAAAATGCATTTAGTATATGTTAACTTGCCTAGTTCAAGATTTAAAAGTTCATCTGAAATGGAAAAACTTGTAGCTTCATTTTTACGAAAAGCAGAAGGAAATATTGAAAAAATGAAAGAAGTAAATTATGTTAATGATTATACTATAGAACAAGGAATATTAAACTTTTCGAATGTTATTGGAGCCGACTTAATAGCTGTAGCAACTCGAGGAAGAAAAGGTATTTCTCATTTCTTTGAAGGTAGTATTTCTGAAGATATAGCAAATCATTCAACCTTGCCAGTTATGACATTTAAAATATAATATTAAAATTTTTATTACTTTTTCAAAGTTTAGAAGGGTTGGGCAATTGTTCAGCTCTTTTTTTTAAAAAAAGATATAAAAAAAGACTAAATAATCTCAAACATGATTAAAGTCATATTTTATTGTAAGTATAGCCATTAAATTTGCCCTATTAATTAAAATATATTATGAAAGTAACACTAAAAATTATTACCGTATTATTTATTACTCTACTTATAAGTTGTGGAGGAAAAGAAGAAAAAAAAGAAGAAGCTCCTACTTTTCAACAAAAGGCTCCAACTGAGAAAAAAGAAGCTCCTAAAACCGAAACTGCAGTAAAAGCTTCAGAAAAAATAGATCTAACTAATAAAGGTGTTGGTCCAATTACATCAGTAGACTTGTCTGCAGATATAGACCAATCTATGGTTGCCAAAGGAGAAGATGTATTTAAAAAAATGTGTACAGCTTGCCATAGAGTTGACAAAAAATTTATCGGTCCAGCTCCTAATGGTATTCTAGAGCGTAGAACTCCAGAATGGGTAATGAACATGATTTTAAATCCAGAAGAAATGACTAAATCAGATCCTCTAGCTAAAGAATTATTAATTGAATTTAATGGTTCGCCAATGGCAAACCAAAATTTAACTGAAGAAGAAGCAAGAGCTGTATTAGAATATTTTAGAACACTTAAATAATTCAATATGAAAACAACTAACCTTAAATTTTTATTTACGACACTTTTAGTTGTTTTGTTAATTAGTTGCAAAAATGAAGCTAATACAACAGAACAAGTAGAAGCTGCTTCAACAGAAGCACCTGAAAGACAAGGACAGGCATTTATCGAAGACGATGAAGCGACGCCAAACGTATTACAAATAGCAATTGGTTCTCCAGATCATACAACTTTAGTAGCAGCAGTACAAGCTGCACAATTAGAGAATGCTCTAGTTAATGCTGGACCTTTAATGGTATTTGCGCCAACAAACGAAGCGTTTGCTGCTTTGCCAGAAGGTACAGTTGACGACCTTTTAAAACCAGAAAATAAAGATGCCTTAGCAGATATATTAAAGTATCATGTTACTCCTGGAAACTATTCTAAAGATTTCTTGAAAAAGTTTAAAAAATTAGGTCAAGCAAATAACCAATACGTCGCTGTTGAAGTAAAAGGAGACGATGTGTACGTAGGAGGAGCAAAAATAATTGCAAGTGTTCCAGCTGGTAATGGAATAGTGCATGTAATAGATAAAGTAATGTTGCCACCAACAGAATAAACACTAATTAAATATTATAACAATGAAAAACATTTTTAAATTATCAATTGGGTTTTTAATTACAGCTATAGCTTTTACAAGTTGTGGTGATCAAAAATCTAGCAAATCAAATGGTGCTTTAAGCTCTAGTAAAGCAGAAAAAGTATATGTAGCACCAGGAGAGCACGATTCTCATTATGCATTTATTTCTGGTGGATATAGTGGTAACCTTACTGTTTATGGCTTACCTTCAGGAAGAATGTTTAAAGAAATTCCAGTATTCTCTCAATTTCCAACAAATGGATATGGATATTCTGAAGAAACAAAACCATTATTAGAAACATCTTACGGATTTGTGCCTTGGGATGATTCGCATCACCCAGATATCTCTCAAACTAACGGTAAATTAGATGGTCGTTGGGTTTTTATTAATGGAAACAATACACCTCGTATTGCAAGAATTAGTTTAACATCTTTTGAAACTGAAGAAATTATTGAAGTTCCAAATAGTGCTGGTAACCACAGTTCATCTTTTATTACTGAGAATACTGAGTATGTAGTTGCAGGAACAAGATTTTCTGTACCAGTACCACAAAAAGACATGGCTATAAAAGACTATAAAGGAAACTTTAAAGGTGCTTTATCTTTTATCTCTGTAGATCCAGAACATGGACATATGGATATTAAATTCCAAGTACTAATGCCAGGTTTTAACTACGATTTATCACATCCAGGTCGTGGAAAATCTCACGGATGGTTCTTCTTTACTACTTATAATACAGAAGAAGCTAGCACGTTGTTAGAAGTAAATGCTTCTCAAAACGATAAAGATTTTATTGCAGCTATAAACTGGAAAAAAATTGAAGAATATGTAAATAATGGTGGTGGTACAATGATGCCAGCAAATTATGCACATAACGTTTATGACGAAAACACACACACTGCAACTTCTACTATGAAAAAAGAAGTACGTGTTATCAACCCATCAGAAGTTCCTGGAGCAATATATTTATTACCAACTCCAAAATCACCTCATGGTTGTGACGTTGATCCTTCTGGAGAATACATTGTAGGAAATGGTAAATTATCTGCTAACTTAACAGTACACTCATTTACTAAAATGCTTGATGCTATTGAGAACGAGAAATTTGATGGAGATGCTTATGGAATTCCAATTTTAAAATTCGAAGATGTGCTTGCAGGTTCTGTAGAGCAACCAGGTTTAGGACCTTTACATACAGAATTTGATGGTCAAGGAAACGCATATACTACTTTCTTTATCTCTTCTGAAGTTGTAAAATGGAAATTAGGTACTTGGGAAGTATTAGACAGAAAACCAACATATTATTCTGTAGGTCACTTAACAATTCCTGGAGGTAACTCAAGAGAGCCATTTGGTAAATATATGTTTGCTATGAACAAAATTACCAAAGACCGTTATTTACCAGTTGGTCCAGAAATGGAACATTCTGCGCAACTATATGATATTTCAGGAGATAAAATGGAATTACTTTTAGATTTCCCTACTCATGGTGAACCTCACTATGCAGCAGCAATTCCAGCAGAAATTATTAAAGATAAATCTAGAAAGATCTATAAACTAGCAGAAAATGAACACCCAAGAAAAGCTACAAATGAAAGCGAAACTAAAGTAGTTAGAGACGGTAAAAACGTACATGTTTACATGACACTAATACGTAGCCACTTTACTCCAGATAATATTGAAGGTATTAAAGTAGGTGATAAAGTGTTTTTCCATGTAACAAACTTAGAGCAAGATTTCGATGTACCTCATGGTTTTGCAATGATTGGTGCTAATAACGCTGAGTTGTTAATAGCTCCTGGTCAAACTAAAACTTTAACTTGGGAAGCTAAGCAAGTTGGTGTGTGGCCATTCTATTGTACAGATTTCTGTTCTGCTTTACACCAAGAAATGCAAGGATATATTCGTGTGTCTCCAGCAGATTCTAACATAGAATTATCTTGGTCATTAGGTGAAGATTAATAAATAGTTTACACGCATATAAGTTTAGGAAAATTTTGTTTTAGTGTTTATTTTCCTATATAAGGCGAGAGTTGATTTGTCGCTCTCGCCTTTCTTTTTAAACACTATTAACTAAATGGTTAACTCAATAGTAAATTAATATTATGAAAAAGGCTGGTATTATAATGGTTATAGGATCACTTTTGTTGTTAGGACTTTTTAAATTTCCTTTATGGAATATCATGCTTGGTGCTCCACAATATCCAGAACCATTAGGAATGAATATTCATCTTGATGGAATTCAAGGTGTCGAAGAATTCGATATTCAAAACATCGATGGTTTAAATCATTACATTGGAATGAAAACCATTCCAAAAGCAGAAGAAATGTGGGAGTTTTCAGTATTCCCTAAAGTAATACTTGGAATGAGCCTACTAGGAGTTCTTATTGGAGTTCTTGGATTTGCTGGTAAAATAAGTTATAAATTCTTTTTAGGTTGGTTTGTGCTTATGTCTGTTTTAGGTATTCTAGGAATGTATGATTTTAATCTTTGGTTAACTGAATATGGTAGTGACTTAGATCCAAAGGCAATATTAAAACTAAAAAACCCAGATGGTACACCTATGTCTTACAAACCACCATTATTT
Organism: Xanthomarina spongicola; assembly: GCF_003148645.1. Classification (GTDB taxonomy): domain Bacteria; phylum Bacteroidota; class Bacteroidia; order Flavobacteriales; family Flavobacteriaceae; genus Xanthomarina; species Xanthomarina spongicola. The sequence continues at coordinate 9,118 of NZ_QGGP01000010.1, read as the reverse complement.
GGACATCAAAAATTATTGAACTTTGATGTAACTTCCTTGCCTCATATTGGAGGATATCTTATGTTTGTAGGAATGTTTTTAACCCTTGTTGCATTTTGGTTGGGTAGAAAATTTAGCTTAAAAACAGCTAAGTAATATATCTAACAAAATCTCAAACAAAACACTAAAATTATGCAAAGATTAAAACAATTTTCCTTTGTAGCATTGCTATTGGTATTAACCAGTTGTAATGTTGGGCCACAAGCTATTGACTATGGAACTGATGGTTGTCATTTTTGTAAAATGACCATAGTAGATAAGGTTCATGCTGCAGAAATAGTAACTAATAAAGGTAAAGTATACAAGTTTGATGCTTCAGAATGTATGATAAACTTCATGAAAGATTTTGAAGCTTCCGAAATAAAATTATATCTAACAAATATATATACAGAACCAGAAACACTTGTCGATGCAACTAAAGCAACTTTTTTAATTAGTAAGAATGTTCCAAGTCCTATGGGAGCTTTTTTAACAGCTTTTAAAACTAAAGAAGATGCCTTAAAAGTTCAAGCTGAAAAAGAAGGAACACTTTACTCTTGGGATGAATTATTGATTCATTTTAAAGAAGATTAACATGAAAATTAAAATAGTTTCTATTATAGCTATGTTATTAGCCAGTGTCTTGCATGCTCAAACAATTGATGTATGCGAAGATTGTCCGATATCAAAATTAAACGATGCGATTAAAGTTGCAAAAAGCTTTGACACTATTGTAGTTAAAAAAGGGACTTATAAAGAACATGATATTTTAGTAGATAAGCCTTTAACCATTATTGGCGAAAATTATCCTGTAATAGATGGTGAAATGAAAGGTGAAATAATCACCATAGTTTCAGATAGTGTTACCGTTGATGGCTTATTTATTATTAATGTAGGAACAAGTTATACGGAAGATTATGCAGCTATTCGTGTAAAAAGAAGTAACGATTTTGTTATAAAAAATCTGGTTTTAGAAAAGCTGTTTTTTGGAATTTATATTGAAAAAGGGCGTAACGGTAAGATATTTCATAATAAAATAATTGGAGATGCTAAAGAAGAATATAATTCGGGAAATGGTATCCAATTATGGTATAGTAAGAACGTTGAAATTGAACATAATTTTGTTGAACGTGTTCGAGATGGAATATATTTAGAATTTTCAGACGATTGTATTATAAAAAACAATGTAAGTGCCAATAATATCCGTTATGGATTACATTTTATGTTCTCTAACGACGATATTTATCAAGACAATATCTTCCAAAACAATGGAGCAGGAGTAGCTGTCATGTTTTCAAAAAAGATTAAAATGTATAACAACAATTTTAAGGAAAACTGGGGAACAGCATCTTATGGCTTACTTCTAAAAGAAATTAACGATGCCGAAATAGAAGGAAATACTTTTACTGATAATACCATTGGTATTAACATAGAAGGATCGAATAGAATTAATTATAAAAATAATAACTTTATTAGTAACGGTTGGGCAGTTAAAGTTCGTGGAGCTTGCTATACCAATCATTTTATAAGTAATAATTTCTTGTACAATTCCTTTGACATTTCTTATAACAGTAATATAAACGATAATATATTTAATAATAACTACTGGAGTAATTATACAGGTTATGATTTAGATAAAAATGGGATTGGAGACATTCCATACAGACCAGTAAAACTGTTTTCGTATATTGTAAACAGAACACCTGAGACTATTATTTTGCTTCGTAGTTTGTTTATTGATATTATTGATTTTTCTGAAAAAGTATCACCTGTATTTACACCAGATAATTTATTGGATAATAACCCTAAAATGAAAAAAATAGAATGGTAAGCATTCAAAATTTACATAAAAAATTCGGAAAGAACCAAGTTTTAAGTGGTCTTGATCTGGAAATTGGAGAAGGTGGCATTTTTGCTGTTCTTGGACCTAATGGTTCAGGGAAAACAACACTAATTAAATGCCTGTTAGGTATGGTTATTCCTAACAAAGGAAACATTAATGTACTAGGAGAAAACGTAAAAAACGGTTCAGCCTACAGACATAAAATAGATTATTTACCACAGATTGCAAATTTTCCTAACAATCTAAAAGTTAAAGAATTAATTAAAATGATTAAGGATTTACGTGGTAATACAACCCTAGATCAAGAATTAATTAGTCTCTTTAAACTAGAGCCATTTTTAGATAAAAAATTAGGGAACCTCTCTGGAGGAACCAAACAAAAAGTAAACCTTGTGTTAACTTTTATGTTCGATAGCCCTTTAGTAATCTTAGATGAGCCAACTTCTGGTCTAGATCCAATTTCATTATTAAGATTAAAAAAATTGATTCAAGCCGAAAAAGCAAAAGGAAAGACCATTCTTATTACATCGCATATTATGAGTTTTGTTGAAGAAATTTCAGATGAAATTGTGTTTCTCCTTGAAGGACAAATTTATTTTAAAGGTACCATTAGCGAACTTAAAAGCAAAACCAATCAACCAGATTTCGAACATGCCATCGCATCTATATTAACAGACAATCATGCTTAAAATATTAAAATATAGTTTTTACGATTTAATGAGAAGCCGTTGGAGCTACGTGTATTTTGCATTCTATTTATTGCTTGGAGTAGTGCTATTGTTTTTAAATAACGACCTCTCTAAAGCAGTAATAACCTTAATGAATGTTATAATTGTTTTAGTGCCATTAATTGGAACCATTTTTGGTGTCATGTACTATTATAATTCCAAAGAATTTACAGAGCTTCTATTAGCGCAACCTTTAAAACGATCCTCTATATTTTTAGGACAGTATTTAGGTGTTGCCATTTCATTGTCTATGAGTTTAATTTTAGGTTTAGGAATCCCATTCATTTTTTATGGTTTATTTAAATCTTCAGCCATTTGGGATTTTTCACTTCTATTAATAACAGGTACTTTTTTAACCTTTATTTTTACTGCTTTAGCATTTAATATTGCTTTATCTAACGAAAATAAAATTAAAGGTTTTGGTTATGCCATATTACTTTGGTTGTTTTTAGCCATTATTTACGATGGAATTTTCTTAATGACTTTAATTTTGTTTGAAGATTATCCTTTAGACAAATTATCATTAATAGGTACCATGTTAAATCCTATAGATTTATCTAGAACACTTATTTTGTTAAAGCTTGATATATCTGCATTACTAGGTTATACAGGAGCTATTTTCAAACAATTTTTCGGCACTAATTTTGGTTTAATTATTTCCATTTCTATGTTATCAGTATGGGTAATAATGCCAGTTTTAAGAATCGTTTTTAAAGCTAAAAGGAAAGATTTTTAATAGTAAAATTTGTCTACTGAAGTTTTATATTTGAAATTCGTCTTTGATTTCTGCTATTAAAAGCGTAAATTAATTTACTTTTAAAGTTTAGAAACAAACATTATAAATTTATTTAAAATGAATAAAATCATCGTACCAATCGACTTTTCAGAGCATTCAGAATATGCTTTAGAAGCTGCAGTAAAATTAGCAAAAAATGGTGATACAGAAATTTTAGCACTACACATGCTAGAAATTTCTGATGCAGTACTTAATAAAACAGATTCTGAACAACAACAAAAAGCTATTTTCTTTTTAAGGCTTGCTGAAAAGAGATTCAACGAATTTCTTGATAAACCTTACTTAAAAAATGTTAATATTACTCCTATAGTTAAACATTTTAAAGTGTTTAGCGAAGTTAACGATGTAGCTCTAGAACATAATGCAGACTTAATAATAATGGGTTCTCATGGTTCTAGTGGACTGTCTGAAATATTTGTTGGTTCTAATACTGAAAAAGTTGTAAGACATGCAGATATTCCTGTACTTGTTTTGAAACATAAATTCGAAAAGGACAATTTTAAAGATGTTGTATTTGCTAGCGATTTTTCTTCAAAATCTGTAGCAGTATATTTAAAAGCTTCAAAACTTTTTAAGGCGTTAAATGCTAAATTACATTTGCTTTATGTAAACTTACCTTCAGATAGGTTTAAAAGTACTAACGAGATAGATGAAATTGTAGCTACTTTTTTAATGACAGCTGATGGTAATTTAGACAACCTACAGCACATTAATTTTGTATCTGATTATACAGTTGAAAAAGGTGTTTTAAACTTTGCTAATAAAATAGGAGCAGATTTAATTGCTGTTGCTACTCATGGTAGAACTGGAATTGCTCATTTCTTTGAAGGTAGTATTTCAGAAGACATTGCAAATCATGCTATTTTACCAGTAATGACATTTAAATTGTAATAGAACTTATTAAAAAATATGTTGAGAGCTGGATGTAAATTCAGCTCTTTTTTTATAACATATATTTTTTTGAAATCTGACTTTAATCATGTTTTGCAAGTAATATCTTGCTTAAATTTGCCCTATGATTTCAGCGATAACTCATAAAATAACAGCATTTGTTCTTGTGTTTATATTATTTGCACATAATATAAATACACTTGTTATTGTGGGAGATTTTCTTGTAAATCAAGACTTTATTGCTAAAACTTTATGTATTCAAAAAGACGACCAACAAGGTTGTAATGGTAAATGTCATTTAAGCAAACAATTATCTGAAAGCAGTACAGAATCTAATAGCCAGAATCCACTTCAAGAAAGTAAAAGAATAGCTTTAGATGTTTTTTGTGTTTCAAGCATCAATACTATAGACTCACAATTTATAGAATACAAATTACCTCAAATAATACTTACACATAAGTCGCCTAAAATCGTAAAAACGTATTTAGATATCGACACACCACCTCCAATTTTTAGTTAATTTTTCTTATCACATAAACTCAATGAGTTTAAGCAATTTCTGGCTTATTTATATAAGTTGGGTAATATGCTACATGAAATATTAAACTAAAAAATACTAAAATGAAATTAAAATATATATTACCAATTCTATTTATTGCCTTAATGTCTACTGCTTGTTCATCAGACGATGATAATAACGATACACCTCCTGTAATCAACGAAGTGGAAGGGTTAACTAAAATCCAAGACATAATAAACAACAATCATACAATTGAATTGTGGAGTAAATCTGGAGATTTTTATACAGGATATAACGATGTCAGTATTCGAATAAAAGACAATACAAACAATACCTTTTTTGAAGATTTCACAATCAGCTGGTTGCCAGTTATGCAAATGCCAACCATGCAACATTCTTGTCCAAAATCTACCATTACAAAAGCACCTGGAAGAGATACAGTTTATCAAGGTTTCGTTATTTATCAAATGACAAATACTGATGGTTCTGGATGGTCTTTAACATTAGATTATGCTATTGATGGTATGATCTATTCAGTAACAGACACCATTACAGTTTTGCAAAATAACGATCAAAATGTAACTAGTTTTATGGGAAGCGATAATGTACGTTATATCTTAGCTTTAATAGAGCCTAAAGACCCAAAAATTGCTATTAACAATATGAAAGTTGGCTTATACAAAATGGAAAACATGATGTCTTTTCCTATTGTTGAAGATTATACAATTACTCTAGATCCTAGAATGCCAGGAATGGGGAACCATAGTTCTCCAAACAATACAGACTTAACATATAGATCTGTAGAAGGGAATTATCAAGGAAATTTATCTTTAACCATGACAGGTTACTGGGTTTTAAACTTAAAACTTTTAGATGACATGGATACTGTTTTAAAAGGTGAAGATGTAACTGAAGATAATCCACAAAGCAGTCTTTATTTAGAATTAGAATTCTAACAAAAGTCAATTTATCTAAATTTTAAAAGACACATTAACATGTGTTAGTGTGTCTTTTAAAAAAATCACTAAAAATTATTTTTTATGAAAAAGCTCACCTTATTGTGTGTTGGCTTTCTAATTGGTGTCTCTATCTATGCACAAGAAGACACATATATAATTGAAAAAGACACAACTCAATTAGAAGAAGTTATTTTAATTGGTCAAAGAAAACTAAGTAATTATTGTCAAGAAAAAACGCTATCTAGCATTGACGACTATCTAGAAAAATCAAACAGAATTACCATGATAAAACGAGGTAATTATGCTTGGGAACCAGCTATGAATAACATGGCAAGTCAAAGATTGGTTGTTACCATAGATGGAATGCAAATATTTGGAGCATGTACAGATAAAATGGATCCAATTACATCTTATGTAGATGTGTCTAATCTAGACAAAGTAAGTGTCGATTCTGGACAGGAAGGAACAGAAAATGGCCATTGTGTAGGAGGAGGAATCGATTTAAAAATGCCTCGTTCTAAATTTTATGGTACAGGTTTAAAATCTAGTTTCGATTTAGGTTATGAAACTAATGGAAATTATAGAACTGCAGGCTTAGATTTGGAATATACTGGAGATAAATTCTATGTAAATGCTGATGGTATTTTTAGAAAGTCTGATAATTATGATGCTGGAGGAAATATGGAAGTATTGTATTCTCAGTTTCAAAAGTATAATATCTCTCTGCAAGGAGGTTATAAGCTTTCAGAAAACCATGTTTTAGCAGCTAATGTTATCTACGATAAAGCAACAGATGTTGGCTATCCAGCCTTACCAATGGATGTGTCTTTAGCAGAAGCTCTTATAACTTCGGTAACACATACATTTAAAAGCGATTCTACTACAATAAAATCTTTAGAAACTAAATTATATTATAATACCATTACACATATTATGGACGATTCTAAACGTCCAGATGTGCCTATTAGAATGGATATGCCTGGTTGGAGTGATACCTATGGATTCTATTCTAAAGCAACTTTAATTGAAGGAAAACACAATCTGTTATTCAATGTTAATGGGTTTTATAACCGTTCTTTAGCCGAAATGACTATGTATCCAAACGATTCTAATCAGCCAGCTATGTTTATGTATACTTGGCCAGATATAAGAACTCTATATACTGGAATTTATGTAAAAGATGGGTTTGCTTTAAGTGAAGAAAAAACTATTTCTGCTTCGGCTAGATTTGGATACCATAATAATACCATTGCCGAAGAAGTAGGTTTGGAAAGCTTACAGATTTTTTATCCAGATTTAACCGATTCTAAAACACGGTTTTTAATGAGTTTTTCTACAGATTATCAAATTAAGAAAGAAAAATACGATGCTACTTTTGGAGTTGGTTATGGAGAGAGAGCACCTTCTGTTAGTGAAGGTTACGGGTTTTTCTTATATAATAGTTTCGATAATTTCGACTATATAGGAAATCCAACCTTAAAAAATGAAAAAGCCTTAGAAGCAAATTTTGCTACAAATTACTATATGAAAAAATTTAAAATTGGTTTAGAAACATCTTACTTCTATCTTATGGATTATATAGTTGGCGAAATAGATCCAGACTTAAGCGCAATGACAATTGGAGCAAATGGAGTTAAAATCTATAACAGCTTGTCTAACGCTAGAATTTTTGATGTTTATTTAAATTCTGAATATAAAATATCTAATGCGTTTTCTGTAAATGGAACCATTGGTTATAACTGTGGAAAAGGAAGTAACAACGAAAATTTACCTCTTATAAAGCCATTTTCTTATTTAGCTGAAGTTAATTATACCAGAGAATTATTTAGTGCAGCAATACAATTAGATGGTAACGGAAACCAGACAAATTACAGTAGCTTTTATGGTGAAAATGAAACAGCTTCGTTTGCAATTTTAAATCTGAATCTAGGGAATATATTCTATTTAAAAGAAAACAAATTGGTTTTTAAATATGGAATTGAAAATATATTAGACACAAATTATTCAACCTATGCAGATTGGAATAACATTTCTCAAAAAGGTCGTAATTTTTATATAAATGCATCCTTTGTTTTAAATTAATATGATTTAAATATGTAAATAAAAAACAGTCGTTTCCAGATAATATGAACCAAAAACAGGTATATTAGTGTTTATATAACGAGTTGTGCTTCATTAAACCCGAACTATAAATGAAAATAGAAAAAGTAAAAAATTACAATCAAAAAATTCTAGCAATTCTAGGAACACTTGCCATTATTCTAGTCATTGTTTCAATTTTAGGAATAGGTGGAATAGCAATTTCGGAACTTGTGAGATTTAATAGTTATGATGATACTGAAACTGGAATTCTATCAGATGAAAAAATTGAGGAATTACAAAAAGAGAATAAAAGAGAACAAGTAATTTCATATCAAAATCCAAAACTGATTGACACTTTAAATTCTGTATATATAATTCCTGTGTCTCATAAAAACTTAAATGAAGCAGAAGATATAAATGGACTTTTGAATATTAGAAAAACATCTAGCAGTAGTTATAAATCAAGTGATAGTAGATATTCTAGACAATATTACGGAGCATATAACAATCTAATTATTTATAATCAAAAAAATGAATTGACAAAAAAACTATTTGACAAAAGAGTTAACTTCAATAATATTGATACGGAATATTTTTCTGATGAAATCCTTTTACTGTTTAAAGTTGCTGAAAAAGACACATACAAAGATGGAGTAATCAATTTATCGGATTTTAAATCACTTTATATTTATTCATTAAACGAAAAGAAATTAAAGAAAATTGAGAACGCGGAAATGGATATTGTTTCTTATAAATTCTTAAACGAAAGTAAAGACTTAATTGTCAGTTTTGGAATTGATAAAAATAATGATGGAAAATATGAGGATATAAACGAACCAACAATTATTAAAAAATATAATTATAAAACAGAAAAACTAACTGATATTATTGGAGAAAAAACAAATTCTGAACTTCAAAAAATGTTAGAAGGAACTGAAAAATAACGAAAGCACAACAAAGAACTGAGTTAAAAAACAAACAATTTTAAGCTAATTTTGAAACAAAGTTTTCATCGTATGACAAACCACTCTTTGCGATAGCAAAGGCTTGCTTTAACAGCTTATTGGCCACCGCAATTAATGCTAATTTCTTACTCTTTCCTTTAGCTACAATCCTATCAAAAAGTGCCTTACATGCTTTATTATATTTACAAGCTGAAAACGCTGCTAAAAATAGTAGATTCCTTAATTTCTTATTACCCACTTTACTAATTCTACTTCTCCCTCTTACACTACTACCTGATTCCCGTATCGTGGGTGTAATTCCAACATAACTACATAG
>NZ_QGGP01000009.1 GCF_003148645.1 Xanthomarina spongicola | reverse complement strand
TGAGACACAGTAACCGAACCACCACAATTATCAGTAGCTGTAGGAGCTGTTAAAGAAGTAACAGAACATTCAGCCGTAATATTCGGTAAAGACCCAAGGCTAGGTGTTGGATCAGTAACATCATCAATAATCACATTTTGATTTTGCGTAGTTGTATTTCCATTTCCATCATCATAGGTCCAAGTAATTATATATATTCCTTGAGTATTGTATGAAGTTGGATCTGTTGTTGTTCCTGTAATCGTTCCTGAACAGTTATCCGTTGTAGTTGGGGCCGTAGCTGTTGCTGAACATTGTCCGGTTACATCTGTAAGAATTGGAGTTACAGGAGGAGTATTATCAATAACATTTACTACAGCATTACATGTAGCTAAATTTCCATTTACATCTTCAATTGAAAGTGTAACATTATTTAAGCCTATTTCATTGCATGTAAATGTGTTGGGAGTAACGTTTTGAGACGCTAAGTTAAGACCACAAGCGTCAAATCTCCAAGTTCTAACATCAGAAGGTACTATAGATGCATTCCCAGAAGCATCCAAATAAACATCAATATTCTGACAGGTTAAATTTGGAGCGACTAAATCTTGAACAGTTACCAAAGCAGTACAAGAATCACTTAAGCTAGTAAGGCTATTAGTGACAGTTAAAGTAACAGTAACTGGTGAACCAATATCTGAACATGAAAAATTTGAAATATCAATTGAAAAAACATCTCCAACACTATTCCCATCATCAATATCAGTAGCAACTATTGAAATATTTCCAGTTGCATCTAAATAGACAGTGATATCCTGACAGCTAGCAATTGCTAAAGGAAGTGCTGAATTATTAGGTTCAATTGAACCATAATTATCTAAATAATTAATAAACTCGACTGTAGGTTTACTAAATGAAGAACTATAGATGTTTTTAGATAAGCTGATTTGGCTTATAAACATTAAGGTTACAATAAGTAAATAAAAAGTAATTTTTTTCATACTCACATAGTTAAAAGTTATTGGGGCGTCAAACTATTTAACTAATATCAAGCCTAAATTTTTAATGGATTAATGAACAAAAGCCTAATATTTGAAAATAGTTTGCTATTAACTGTTCGAGAGGGATAAACGAAAATATTGTGTTATGTTACCAAGAACAAATATACTCGTTAAAATACATTTTTCTTCTTTGATTATCATAAAACAATCAATATGAGTAAGTTAATTGAAGAGTTTATTCAAAAATATTTAATATTTTTATATTTAATCAACTTGTAAAATTATCCAATTAACTTAAATCATATTTTAAATTCTTATAATAGCTTAACACTATGCAATTATATGTAATAAAATTGATAAAAACTAAAAATAATTGCATTTCGTCGGATTTTTTTGCAATACACGGATGTTTCTTGTGTTGAAAACTAATATAATTAAACTAAATTTTCGACTTTTGTTAAAATGTCATGTAATAAAACATGGCATATTAATTGACTATCTTTTAGCTTCAATTTAGGCTTTAAAGCCTTTCACTAACTAACAAATGAAACACCTTCAGAATAAAACAAATACAACTACAAAAAAGAAGTCTAAAGTAACTATGGCACAGGCCTTTAAAACCATAATCTGGCCTAGGCGTAATTTGGTGTTTATTGGTTTAATACTTATTGTTTTAAGTAGACTGTCAAGTTTGGTCTTGCCATGGAAAAGTAAAGCGTTATTAGACGATGTGATTCCAAATAAAGATTACGATCAATTATATAATCTCTTATTAATAGTTGGTATTGCCATTTTAATACAAGCTGTTACTTCTTTCTTACTTACCAAATTATTAAGTGTTCAGGCACAATATTTAATTAGCGAATTGCGAGCGCAAGTTCAGAAAAAAGTATTGTCCTTACCTATTAGTTTTTTCGATAATACTAAGTCTGGCGTTCTTGTATCAAGAATTATGACAGATGTAGAAGGTGTAAGAAACCTTATTGGAACTGGGTTAGTACAAATGGTAGGAGGAACTATAACAGCAGTTATATCGTTAATTCTTTTAATAAATATTAGCTGGTCTATGACACTGTTTGTATTAGTTCCTGTTGCTATTTTTGGGTTTATTGCCCTTAAAGCCTTTGGATATATTAGACCAATTTTTAGGAAACGAGGTGTTATAAACGCTGAGGTAACAGGTCGTTTAACAGAGACTTTAGCAGGAGTAAGAGTTATTAAAGCTTTTAATGCTGAAGAACAAGAAAATAAAACTTTCGAAGTAGGAGTGGAGAGACTTTTTCAAAATGTAAAAAAGAGCTTGACAGCTACAGCTTTTATGACGAGTTCTTCGACGTTTTTATTAGGAATTGCTTCAACAGGCATTATGGGAATTGGTGGTTATAAAATAATGACTGGCGATTTAACCGTTGGAGACTTCTTGTCCTTCACCTTATTGTTAGGTTTTATGATTGCACCAATTGTTCAAATGAGTAATATTGGAAGTCAGCTAACCGAAGCCTTAGCAGGACTTGACAGAACAGAAGAGTTGATGAACATGGAAGCTGAAGCTGACGATGAGAATAGAACTATTGAATTAAAAAACTTAAAAGGCGATTTGGTTTTTAATGATGTGTCATTTTCTTACGAAGCTGGTAAAGAAGTACTTCATAATATTAGTTTTAATGCACCATCAGGCTCTGTTACAGCATTAGTTGGAAGTTCTGGCTCAGGAAAATCGACCATAGCTGGATTATCTGCAACTTTTTTAAATCCTAAAGCTGGAAAAATAACAATAGATAATCACGATTTGTCTAAAGTTAATTTAAATAGTTACAGACAACATTTGGGTGTGGTTTTACAAGACGAGTTTTTGTTTGAAGGAACTATTAGAGAAAACATTTTGTTTCCAAGACCTAATGCTTCAGAAGAAGAGTTAATACAAGCAGTTAAGGCAGCTTATGTTGATGAGTTTACAGATAGATTTGACGATGGTTTAGATACGCTTATTGGCGAAAGAGGCGTAAAACTATCTGGAGGACAGAGGCAGCGTTTAGCCATTGCAAGAGCTATTTTAGCAGACCCAAAGATGATTATCCTAGATGAAGCCACTTCAAACTTGGATACGGAAAGCGAAGGATTAATTCAAAAAAGTTTAGCAGAATTAACAAAAAACAGAACTACCATTGTTATAGCACATAGATTGAGTACAATAAAAAAAGCAGATCAGATTTTAGTTATAGAAGCAGGACATATTGCAGAACGTGGTACACATGATGAACTGATAGCCAAAGAAGGCCGTTATTACGACTTATATACCTACCAAGCTAAGATTTAATATTCCTATCTTTGTAATTCAATTTAAAAATAACAGATGTCTTTTAAAAAATTAATTGAACCACTTAAAGATGCTTTAAAAGTACAGGGTTTTGAAGCACCTTTGCCATTCCAGAAAAAATCTCTTTCAAAAATAAAAGGAGGAGCCAATGTGTTCGGTATTGCTCCAAAAGGTTCAGGAAAGACAACAGCTATGGTTTTAGGCGTTGTCCAAAAATTAGAAGGGAAAGCTGTAGATGAAGCTCCTAGAGCTATTATTTTTGCAAAAGATAAAGAGGCTGTTTTGGAATTGTATCGTGAGTTTAGAAAGTTTACTTCCAGAACAGATTTACGTGTGTATTGTGTTTACGAAGAACATAATATAGATGCCCAAAGAGATGATATTTACGATGGTATAGATATATTAATCACCACACCTAAGCGTTTTAATAAGTTGTTTTTTATGAATAACGTAAATGTTAGAATGCTGCAAATGTTTGTAGTTGATGATGCCGAATTCTTATTTCGTGGCTCTCATTTAAGTGATGTTTCCCGTTTACCAGAAAGTTTGGAACGTTGTCAATACCTTGTTTTTTCTACTAAATACGATGAACGTTTTGATAGATGGCAAGAGAAGTTTATGTTTCATCCTCAAATGGTAATGGTAAAATAAAGACTTAGGTTGAGTATGATTGTTGTGCCAAATATGTGATTTTATAAACGTTTAAGAATCACAGAATATTATAACCTTACATTTTTAAAAGTTGAAAGTATGTCACCATTAATTACAGCAGAAGATAAGTTAAAAGAACGTATTAAGGAACTTACATGTCTATATAACGTGAGTTCTTATATAGCAAATTCAGACTTAGATAATCTAAAACCTACTTGGCAAGCCATAACCTATAGCCTACAAGAAGCCATAAGGTATCCAGAAGAAGCTTCAGTAGAACTTAAAATTAATGAAGATTTAATTTCTATCGGGACATACACAGATGATAAAGTATATATTCTTTCAGCCATAAAAGCCTTTAATAAACCTATTGGCTCTATAAAAGTGGGTTATTCAAAATTAAAATATAATGAGAATAGCTTTTTAAATGAAGAAATCCAGCTACTAAATAAGGTTGCTTTAGAAATTGGAAATTTGATAGAGCGAAAGCAAATTATTGAAAATGAAGCTTTAGCAAAACGACAGATTGAAAGAGCAGATAGATTAGGTATTTTAGGAGAAATTACAGCTGGAATTGCCCATGAGCTTAATACTCCATTAGCCAACATTTTAGGATACACAGAGCTTTTAAAAGAGCAATTTGAAGAGGATAATCCTGTTGCTAAAGATTTGGATAAAATAATTAATAGTGCCATTTTTTCTCGAGAAGTGGTAAAAAAACTCATGTTTTTTTCTTGCGATATGCCACAACAAATGGAATTAAGAAATATTGTACCAATTATCAAAGATGCTATTGGGCTGCTTAATCCTAATTTTACAAAAAAGAACTTATCCTGTCAGCTTCAAATTGATAAAAAGGAAATCTTATTACGTGTAGATGCCATTCAATTAACTCAAGTACTATTTAATTTGGTTATTAATGCCATTTATTTTTCGCCACAAGATGGAGTAATAAATGTTATAGTTTCAGATACAGAAAATCAAGTGTTATTAATAATTTCAGATGAAGGTCCAGGTATTCAAATAGACAATTCCGAAAATATTTTTAATCCATTTTTCACAACCAAACCAGTAGGAGATGGGTCTGGACTTGGATTAAGTGTGGTTCATGGCATAGTTAAGAGTCATAGAGGTAATATAAGATTTGATGCAAATAAACCTAAAGGGACTATTTTTACTATTACACTTCCAAAAAACTAACCTATGGGCTTAAATAAAGAAAATATTTTGTTGGTGGACGATGATGTAAATATCTTAGAACTTCTTCAACGTCATTTACAGTCTTTAAATTACCATACGTATAAAGCTATTTCTGTAAAAGAAGCCATTGAGATTTTAAAGGGCAAATCGATAGACTTATTGATCACAGACCTTAAAATGCCAGGAGTAGATGGATTAGAACTCGTAAAATATGTTTCAGAACATTACCCAGACATTCCAAAATTAGTAGTTACTGGATACCCTTCTATTGATGGTGCATTAGAAGCTATGAAATCTGGAGTTATGGATTATTTAACCAAACCATTTACAAAAGAAGAGCTCAAGAAAGCGGTTATGAAATCTTTTGAATTAAAACCTATTAAAAAAACACAATCTGAGTCATTGAAAAGTAAAGAAACTGATTCATATGGTGAATTGATTGGTAATTCGGAAGCTATAAAAAAAGTAACCGAGGTAATAGAACGCGTTAAGAACAATAAGGCAACCGTTTTTATTTCTGGAGAAAGTGGTACAGGGAAGGAGCTTGTTGCACGTTCCATTCATTATATGGGAAAATATGCCAGAGCTCCATTTATTGCAGTAAACTGTGGTGCCATACCAGAGAATCTTTTGGAAGCTGAATTGTTTGGTTATACAAAAGGTGCTTTTACTGGAGCTAACGACAATAGAAATGGGTTTTTTCAAGCAGCAAATAATGGTACTTTGTTTTTAGACGAAATTGGTAATGCTTCCATGGCAACACAATTACGATTGCTGAGAGTATTGCAAGAAAAGGAAGTTACCAGAGTAGGCTCTCAAAAAGTTGAAAAGGTAGATGTTAGGGTTGTTGCAGCAACAAATATTAATCTAAAGGAACTTATTGATAAAGGTAAATTTAGAGAAGATTTATATTATAGATTAACTGTTGTACAAATACATGTACCACCTCTAAGAGAACGGATTGAGGATGTTTCTTTATTAACCGAAAAATTCTTATTTAAATATGGAGTAGAGTATAAAGACAGATTGATTAAAATCTCATCTGAAGCTCTACAAGTATTAGAACGTTATTCATGGCCTGGAAATATTAGAGAACTAGAAAATGTTATTCAACGAGCAGTAATAATGAGCGATAAAGAAATAGAAATAAAAGATCTTCCAGAACATATAAAATACAAAATCGATTTCCCTAATGAAGACGGGCTATTAACTTTAAAGGAGATTGAAAAAAAACATATACTTAAAGTATTGGCAGCAACAAACAATAATAAAAGCCAAGCAGCAAAAATTCTTCAAATAGATAGAAAGACACTCAGCGAAAAATTAAAATAGTCTTTTTTTAATTGCGTAGATTTTCCTCAAGTGGGTAAAAATTACCCAGTCCTATCCTTTTATAAAATTATATTTATTTATTTTAAAACACTGATACACAGTTAATTATAATTTATTTTTAAAATAATTTATAAAGTTGGCACAAGAGTTGTCTTAAGTGGTATGAATTAAAAAATGAATTTATGAATACTTTGGATAGAAGTTTATGTAGAACATGTAGGTACGTAGATTCCTGTAGTTTAACATCAAACAAAAGCTTTATTTGGTCTTGTAGCGAATATGAATTAGCTGAAAGCCCAAAAGAAAACAATCAACCCCTAACATTAACAAAAGAGTTCGATCTAAAAACTGAAGAACGATTAGTTGAACTTATCTAAAAAGCAAAACAATGACATTAGTTAAAGAATTAAAAGTTAAAAAACAGCCTAAGCAAGGTATGTTAGAAAATGTATTAAAACAATTTAATACAGCAGCAGATTTAGTTAATTTAAACCCAAACATTAAAAAAATTCTAGAAGTAACAAATAACGAATTAATAATTCATTTTCCAGTGAGAATGGATAATGGTAATGTAGAAATTTTTAAAGGTTATCGTGTACAGCATAATAATGCATTAGGACCATACAAAGGTGGTTTACGTTATCATCCAACAATCGATATAGACTCTGTTAAGGCTTTAGCTATGTGGATGACTTGGAAAACTTCTTTAGCTGGACTTCCTTATGGAGGCGCAAAAGGTGGTATCCAAATGGATCCAAGTAAATATTCTGCTTCAGAATTAGAGCGTATTACAAGACGTTTTACTTATGCACTTGGAGAGAACATAGGACCAGAACACGATATTCCAGCACCAGATGTTAACACAAACGCACAAACTATGGCATGGATTGCAGATACTTACATGTCTACAAAAGCACCATCTGAGCGTTCAAAAAATCAGCATGTTGTAACTGGAAAGCCAATTGGATCTGGAGGTTTAGAAGGACGAGATAGAGCAACTGGTTATGGTGTTTATTTGTCAATTAAATTTTGGGCAAAAAACAAAAAAATTGAATTGAAGAACAAAACTTTTATTGTTCAAGGTTTTGGAAATGTTGGCTATTGGGCAGCTCATTTTTTAGAGTTAGATGGAGCTAAAATGGTTGGTGTACAAGATGCCTTTGGTAGTATTAGTAACAAGAAGGGTATTTCTGTGGAGCAATTATTTGAATATACTAAAGCCAATAATGGTAGTATAGTTAATTACCCAAATTCTAATGCAATTTTAAAAGAAGATTTCTTTGGAGTTGATTGTGATATATGTATTCCTGCAGCATTAGGAAATCAAATTACAGAAGAAAATGCACCAAAAATAAAAGCATTTTTAGTAGCAGAAGGAGCTAATGGTCCAACAACAGTTGAAGCAGAAAAAATACTATTAGAACGTGGTATTGAGGTTATTCCTGATATTCTGTGTAATTCTGGAGGAGTTATAGGAAGTTATTTTGAATGGCTTCAAAACAGAAATGGAGAACTTTGGGAATTAGAAGAGATACTAGTAAAATTAGAAAAGAAATTAAAAGAAGTCTTTAAAAAGGTTTTACAAGCATCAGAAAGCAAAGGTTTAGACATGAGGTCTGCAGCATATTTTATTGCTATAGAACGAATAGAAAAAGCTTATATACAACGAGGTATTTTCCCTTAATTAATTTTAAATTTTATAACTATGAAATATGGTAGCATAATATTAGAAAAGAAAGAATTTGTAACTCTTAAGAGACTTATTAACTTATCTGGAAACTATAAGGAAGAAGCACGAAACAAATCAGTTTTGAGGTTACAAAAAGAATTGGAAACAGCAATTGTTTCAGATGAAGAAGAGATTCCAAACGATATTATTAGGTTTAACTCAATTGTTACAATAGAATCTAATGATGGATGGTCAAATACGTTTCAATTGGTTTCTCCAACTGAAAGTAATTATTCAGATAAAAAAATATCTGTACTTACACCAATGGGATCTGCTGTAATAGGTTATGCTAAAGACGATGTTATTCAGTGGGAATTTCCTGGAGGCGTAAAATCGTTAAAAGTAGTAGAAGTAAAACAAAATAATTTTAATAAACAATATCAATTATAATGGAAGCACTAACACATTATGCGCATGAAACAGATGAGCAGGTTTTGCATAAAAAAAGAACTCAAGAAATAAACATTTGGATTTCACATCTAAATTATATTACTAATGAATGTGATTGGTTAGCTAAAATAGCATCTAATATAATAAAGGATAGAGATTTAAGAGACTTACTTTTGGAAAAATCTGAGATTAACTCTTCGTTATTAAATGAGCTTTATAGTTATAGAAATACATTAGATAGTTTTCACGAATGTAATGACCTAGATTGCGATTTGTATTATATCGATTTGCATGATACTATTTGCAAGAAATATATAAAACATCTAG
Organism: Xanthomarina spongicola; assembly: GCF_003148645.1. Taxonomy (GTDB): domain Bacteria; phylum Bacteroidota; class Bacteroidia; order Flavobacteriales; family Flavobacteriaceae; genus Xanthomarina; species Xanthomarina spongicola. Next base: position 62,193 of record NZ_QGGP01000009.1, on the reverse strand, counting down.
AAAATTATAGATCAGTAAAAGATCAGGTATTTTTTAAAATATTATCATAGATAAAAGTTTTGTTAGTTGGTTGTGTAAGCCATGAGAGTTTAATTATTCTTGTGGCTTACTTTTTTACATTTTAATGATTTTATATTAAATGTTGCTTAACTTTGCCAACTGAAACAAATAATACATTTATTTAAAAACATGGAGTTATTTTTAATAAGTTTTGGAGCCCTATTTTCTATTATGAACCCTTTAGGGACAGTTCCAATATTTGTTGGGTTAACTAACGATTATTCAAAAAAAGAAAGAGCAATTACTGCTTTTTGGACTGCTATAGATGTCTTTGCTATACTAATACTCTCTTTTTTTGCAGGAAAATTTATTCTTTCCTTTTTCGGAATTAGTTTAAACGCCCTAAAGATTGCTGGTGGTCTTATTATAGCTACATCTGGTTTTGCATTATTAACAGGTAAGTTTAGAGAGCATAAAGGAATTAAACGAGATCGTGTACAGGAAATTATTGATAATAGAGATCCTATTTCACTAACACCTTTAGCCATACCTATGTTGGCAGGTCCTGGAACTATTTCTTTACTGATAGCTTATAATCAGGAATATACATTAACTCAAGATATTTTAATTATTCTAGGAGCCATTTTAACAGCTTCAATATCAATTTATATAATTTTAAAAAGCGCTCATTTTATTGTCAAATTTCTTGGAGCTTCAGGAATTAATGCTTTATCCAGAATTATAGGATTTATCGTTATTGCAATTGGTGTGGAGTATATATTATCTACTGTAGTATCTGTTGTGAAAGGTTTAATGTAGAATAATGTTTATTAAAACATAAAAAACCTTCTTTAGTTTTAGATTAAAGAAGGTTTTTTTATGAATATATTTTGCTAACTACTTTTTTCTATTGTAATTAATTTCCATGTTTTTTATTTCTTTACCATCTAGTATCATGTACATAACAAAATTGTGGCTGTCTTCAGAAGTTTTTGTAAAAACTTCTCGAATTTGCAAGTTATTTCCAGTAGCAGGATCTATCATATTACCTTCTAATGTTAAAACATTGGTTTCTGGATTGTATTGTCCTTCTAAAAACATAATACTACTTCCAAAATTGTCTATCCAGATGGCTAAAAACTTGTTTTGAGCCTTATCATAACCTGTAATTGCTTCTCCAGTAAAAGGCATTCCCATCATATTTCCTGTATGAGAAGACCTTTGGTATAAACCACCCATTATCATTTCATTTACTGTTGTAGCTTTTGATATGTTTGGAGGTTGAGAAGGATCCATCCACATAGTAACTGTAGCATCCCATTCTCCATTCATGGATGCTAGCCATTCGTGATGCTCTCCAGGAGTCATATTATCCTGCCAGGCTTTCATTTCTTCTGGTGTTTGAGAATAAGACGATAAGCCTAATAACAAACAGATGCTTGTAATAATTATTTTTTTCATAATTCTAGTGTTTTAGTTAATTATTATAAAAATACTAATTAATATACTAAATTGACAATCAGAGCATTATTAATTTAACACAATCAATATTTATAAAGGAATGTTTCCATGCTTGCGTTTTGGTTTAACAACCTCTTTGTTTTCAAGCATAGAAAATGCTTTAATTAATTTACGTCTGGTATCTTCTGGAAGGATGACTTCGTCAATAAAGCCACGTTCTGCTGCACTATATGGATTGGCAAATAACTCGGCATATTTTGCCTCTTTTTCTTTCCATTTTTCTTCTTTATTTTCAGCAGCATTAATTTCTTTTTTGAAAATTATTTCAGCAGCACCTTTAGCTCCCATTACAGCAATTTCGGCACTTGGCCATGCAAAATTCATATCTGCTCCAATGTGTTTAGAGTTCATAACATCGTAAGCACCACCATAAGCTTTTCTAGTAATAACAGTTACTCTAGGCACAGTAGCTTCACTAAATGCATAAAGTAATTTGGCACCATGAACAATAATACCATTCCATTCCTGATCTGTTCCAGGTAAGAATCCTGGGACATCTTCTAGTACTAAAAGGGGAATATTAAAGGCATCGCAAAAACGAACAAAACGAGCTGCTTTTTTCGAACTGTTCACATCTAAAACACCAGCTAAAAACATGGGTTGATTGGCAATAATCCCAATACTTCGTCCTCCAAGTCTAGCAAAACCAACGATGATATTTTCTGCATGGTCTTTATGAATTTCATAAAAAGAGTCTTCATCAATAATACCACTTATAACATGATGCATGTCGTAAGGTTTGTTAGGATTATCTGGAACGATATCTGAAAGACTTTCTCTAATTTCATCTTGGAATTCATACGAAAGTAGCCTAGGAGATTCTGTATTATTTTGTGGTAAATAGCTTAATAGTTTTTTTACATCTTCTAAACATTCAACATCATTTGACGATGTTTTATGAGCCACACCAGATTTGGTAGAATGTGTACTGGCACCTCCTAATTCTTCACTTGAAACTTCTTCGTTAGTTACTGTTTTTACAACATTTGGACCAGTAACAAACATATAACTAGTATCTTCAACCATAATTGTGAAATCTGTCATAGCAGGCGAATACACTGCTCCACCAGCACAAGGACCCATAATTGCTGAAATTTGAGGAATGACTCCAGATGCTTGAACGTTTCGGTAAAAAATATCTGCATAACCTCCAAGCGATCGAACGCCTTCTTGAATACGTGCTCCACCAGAATCGTTTAAACCAATTATTGGAGCTCCAACCTTTACAGCTAAATCCATGACTTTGCATATTTTTTCAGCATGCGTTTCGGATAAAGAACCACCAAATACGGTAAAATCTTGCGCAAAAATATAAACCAATCTACCATTAACAGTCCCATAGCCAGTAACAACACCATCTCCATAAAATTGTTGTTTTTCCATGCCAAAATCTTTAGTTCTGTGTGTTACTAAAGCACCAATTTCTTCAAATGAGCCTTCGTCTAATAAATACATAACACGTTCTCTTGCTGTCAGCTTTTTCTTTTCGTGTTGTTTATTTATACGTGTTTGTCCACCACCTAAATAGGCTTGATTTAGTTTTTCGTTGAGGTTTTTTATTTTGGATTCCATATATTTTTAATTAGGCAAGCGTAATAATTTTTGATCTTCTATATACTGCTTAACTGCAAGATAAGCTGCTATTTTTGCTTCATTTTCATGTTTTGCTTTTAGAGCTTCAGGAGAATAATAATTCTTAACAAAATGAGTGTCAAAATGCCCAGATTTAAAAGCTTCGTGTTCGCAAACAAAAGTTCCAAAAGGCAAAGTGGTTTGGATGCCTTTTATATGATAATTTTCTATGGCTTTTATCATAAGCTGAATGGCTTCGTCTCTTGTATCTCCATATGTAATTAGTTTAGATAGCATGGGATCATAATAGATAGGAATGTCCATGCCTTCTTCAAAACCATTATCTACACGAATGTTTTTACCAACAGGCAATTTATATACTTCTAAATTCCCAACACTTGGTAGAAAATCGTTTAAAGGATCTTCTGCATATACTCTTAATTCTAATGCATGACCTTTTATTTTTAAATCTTCTTGTTTTATTGGAAGGATTTCTCCACGAGCTATTCGAATTTGTAATTCAACTAAATCTGTTCCTGTGATTAATTCGGTTACAGGGTGTTCTACTTGCAAACGTGTATTCATTTCTAAGAAATAGAAATTTAGATTTTCATCTAATAAAAACTCTACTGTTCCAGCTCCAAGATAATCGCAGGATTTTGCTACTTTAATAGCAGCTTCACCCATTTTTTTGCGTAATTCTGGGGTTAATACAGATGAAGGAGCTTCTTCTACTACTTTTTGATGACGACGTTGAATACTACATTCGCGTTCAAATAAATGAATAACGTTACCATGAGCATCTGCCATCACTTGGATTTCGATATGTCTAGGTGATGTCACATATTTTTCAATAAACACAGAACCATCTCCAAAAGCCGAAGTTGCTTCGCTAATGGCACGATTTATTTGCGATTCGAATTCAGATTCTTTTTCAACAACACGCATCCCTTTTCCACCACCTCCAGCTGATGCTTTTATAAGAATAGGAAAACCAATGTTTTTTGCTATTATTTTTGCTTCAGCAATATCTATAATTGCTTCATCTGTTCCAGGAACCATGGGAATGTTATAGGCTTTAACAGCTTCTTTAGCTGCTAATTTTGAACCCATAATTTTTATGGCTTTAGATTTTGGACCAATAAAAATGATGTTGTTTTTTTCGCATAATTCAGCAAAATGGGCATTTTCACTTAAAAAACCATAACCAGGATGTATTGCATCTACATTTAAACTTTTTGCGACTTCAATAATTTTGTCTCCTAATAAATAGGATTGATTAGAAGGTGCTTCACCAATTAAAACAGCTTCATCTGCATATTTTACATGTGGCGCATGTCTATCTGCTGTAGAATATACTGCAACCGTTTTTATGCCCATTTTTTTTGCAGTTCGCATCACACGAATGGCAATTTCTCCTCTGTTTGCTACTAGTATCTTCTTCATGTTATTCAAATTCTATTAAAAGTTGATTTTTATCTACTGCAGCACCTTTGCTAACCGAAATAGATTTAATAATTCCATCTCTAGGAGAGGTTATTACATTTTCCATTTTCATAGCTTCTAAAATTAGAAGTGCATCATCTTCTTTTACTTCTTGACCAATACTTACATTAATATCCAGAATCAATCCAGGCATAGGAGCTTTAACATCATTTACTTTTTTAGTAGCACCAACTTCAAATCCCATGTCTTTAATTAATACATCTAAATCATCGTTAATAGCAACTATATACGTGTTGTTATTAATACTTATAGTGTATGTTTTATTATTGAAATCTTGATTAATAATCTGCGCATTATAGGATTTGCTTTTTTCAAGAATATGGAATTTTTGATTTTCATGAGAAATAGCATCAAACTCCTTTATTTTTTCAGAATCAACGTCAAAATCGAAAGAATTATTGACTTTAACTTTAAATATTTTGGACATAATTTTTTATTGAGATGTAAATATAATTATTAAAAACAGAAATGGTTATGCTTTAAACTTAGAAATTTGTTGGTGATAAATAATCGCTTTTCTTGCTAGAATTAATCCTATAATTAATGATATAAAGGCACCAATCCAAATACCAGGAATAAAGTCTATAAAAAGAAAGAAATCGTAAGCACCATGAAATAGAACTGCTAGAAAAAGACCTAATAAATTATAAACTATTTTGTTATTAGAGAACTTTGCTTTTCCCATAAAATATCCCATTAAGACACCAAATGTTGCATGAGCTGGTACTGCAGTAAAGGCTCTCATTAAAGCTACTTGATAACCACCTTCTATTACATATAATATATTTTCGGTTGCTGCAAAACCCATGGAGACCATAACAGCATACATAATACCATCGAAAGGTTCGTTGAATTCTTTATTAGTTTGTGCAAAGTAGCGTACAATAATGTATTTACTAAATTCTTCTATAAGAGCAACTACTAGAAAAGCTTTAAAAAATTGTTGTGTAATGCTAAATTCGTCTTTTAAAGGAAAAAGAATATCTGCACCTAAATATAAGATTGTAGTTATTAAAACACTAACTATCGCGCCTAATAAGAAATTATATAATAATAATCTTCTAGGTTCTTTTTCGTATTCGTCTTTTAAATATATGTAAAGAATAATTACAAAAACAGGTGCTATTGCAAGGAGTAATAAATTCATAAATTGAAAATAGGAAATTTATAATTGTTGTAAGATATTTTCTAAAACAATTTGATAATATGTTTTATTTGAAGCTACAAAATGATTGTTATTTTCAGTGAACTGTAATAATTTTTCAAAATCTGAAACAGTAATTAATTTTAATGCTTCAACTTCACCTAGTTGTGGCTTTAAGTGTTTTAATGAGACTTTTAATTCAACTATAAATGTATGATGAAATTCATTATCAATAAGCCCATTTTCATAGGTTTGAAAACACGGAAAAACACCAATTTTATGTAAATCTGTTTCAAAAATAGTTAAACCTATTTCCTCTTGAGTTTCTCTAATAGCAGCTTGTTCTATAGTCTCGCCAGCATCTACATGACCAGCAACAGACACATCCCAAAGTAATGGGCGAATTGTTTTTGAAGCTGCACGTTGTGCTAATAAAATGCCACCTTCTGTTGTGTAAAACCAAATATGAGCTGTGTTATGATAATATCCTTTAGAATGAATTACAGACTTTAAGGCAGTATTGCCAGTAGGTTTTTGATTTTTAGTTATAATGTCTATGAATTCATCGGTCATAATAAATGAGGTTATCTGAAAAGCTAAAACTATCGTCATTCTGAATTATTTCAGAATCTCATCCTAATTGTTTCTATGATTATAAGAAACTGAAACACCTGTCTGCCGACAGGCAGGAGTTCAGTTTGACGAAAAATATACTTTTTAGACAACCTTCATGATTTTTATTAACAAATGCAGCTTAGCTGCTTATTTAAAATATGAAAAAGTTTCACCTTCTTCAATCTTAAGAAGGGTTTCATAAATAAGTTTAATCACGTTTTCTACGTCATCTCTATGAACCATTTCTACAGTAGTATGCATATAACGAAGCGGTAAAGAAATTAACGCAGAAGCAACACCACCATTGCTATAAGCAAAAGCATCTGTGTCTGTTCCAGTTGCTCTAGAAAGCGCAGAACGTTGAAAAGGAATTTTCTTTTCTTCAGCAGTTTCCGTAATTAAATCTCTAAGTTTTTGTTGAACAGCAGGAGCATAGGCAACAACAGGCCCCAAACCAAGTTCTAAATGACCTTCTTTTTTCTTGTCGATCATTGGAGTAGTCGTGTCGTGCGTTACATCTGTTACAATAGCCACGTTTGGTTTGATAGTTTGAGTAATCATTTCAGCACCACGCAACCCAATTTCTTCCTGAACAGAATTGGTAATGTATAATCCGAAAGGTAAGGTTTTTTTGTTTTCATGGAGTAAACGTGCTACTTCAGCAATCATAAAACCTCCCATTCTGTTGTCTAAAGCACGACAAACAAATTTATCTTTATTTAAAATGTGGAATTCGTCTGGATAGGTTATTACACAACCTACATGAACACCCATTTTTTCAACTTCAGCTTTATCTTTGGCTCCAATATCAATGGTAATGTTGTCAGGTTTTGGAGTTTCTTCTTTGGCTTTATCTCTAGTATGAATTGCTGGCCAACCAAAAACACCTTTTACAATGCCTTTTTTAGTATGAATATTTACAATTTTACTAGGTGCAATTTGATGATCGCTTCCACCATTTCTAATTACATAAATCAAACCATTGTCTGAAATATAGTTTACATACCATGAAATTTCATCAGCATGACCTTCAATAACTACTTTGTATTTTGCTTTTGGATTAATAACACCAACAGCAGAGCCATAGGTGTCTGTAATAAACTCATCTACATAAGGTTTGAGGTAGTTCATCCAAATTTTCTGACCTTCCCATTCGTAACCCGTTGGTGCTGCATTGTTTAAATATGATTCTAAAAAATCGATTGATTTTTTGTTTAAGATGCTCTTTTTTGCCATGTTTAAATATTTTGCACTAAAATAATAATATTAATACTATTTTAAGGTTAATGCTTAGGTAAATTATTAATTTTACCAATGTATTTGGAATGATTTTAGATATAATTTCAGAAATGAAAAAAATAGTTTACTTACTTTTAATTTTACCTCTTTTTGCTCAAAGTCAAATTGATTCTCTTGATACGGATGATTCTGATGTTGAGTACATTATTATTGAAGGAGATTCCATACCACACACTGCTATTAATTTAGATGAAGTATTACTCTTACATAAACTTAAATTTGATAGTAAAGAAGATAGAAAGCGCTATTTAATTTTAAGAAGAAAAACAATTAAAGTGTATCCTTATGCGAAATTAGCAGCTGATAGATTGGAATCTTTAAACGAAAGAATAGACCATATAAAGAAGAAAAGCGATCAAAAAAAATATGCTAAATTAATTCAACGTTATATTGAAGATGAATTTGCTGAGGAATTAAAGCAATTAACCAGAACTGAAGGTCAGATTTTAGTCAAACTTATTTATAGACAAACAGGAGAAACAACTTTCGATTTAATTAAAAGATTACGAAGTGGTTGGAGAGCTTTTTGGTTTAATAGTACAGCAAATCTGTTTAATATTTCTTTAAAAGAAACCTTTGATCCTGAAAACAATAAGGAAGATTATTTAATTGAAGATATTCTGCAAAGAAACTTCCAAAGTGGTTTGCTTGAGAGACAAGATGCTGCTATAAAATTTGATTTCTTAGAATTGACTGAAAAATGGCTGAAATAAAAAACATATACACGCAAAGTGTTGGTGAGGAAAGATTAAATGCCTTAACTCATGGTATTGGAGCTTTATTGGGAATTGCAGCTTTAATATTACTTATTGTTTTTAATACAGATAAAACAGATTGGAGTTTGTTTAGCGTGGTTGTTTATGGACTATCTATTATCATTCTGTTTAGTTCCTCCACTTTATATCATGCAGTTCAAGCAGAAAAACAAAAACACTATTTTAGAATTATAGACCATATTAGTATTTACTTATTAATAGCTGGAACTTATACTCCTGTAGCTTTAATTGCTTTAGAGCAAAGTAAAGGTTGGCCTATATTTTGGGTAGTTTGGGGAATTGCATTATTAGGATTGATATTGAAATTATTTTTTACTGGAAGATTCGAAGTATTTTCTGTCATGTTATATCTAATTATGGGATGGCTAATAGTCATTGATTTTTCTAATCTTGCAGATTATATAGGGAGTAATGGGACTCTCATGCTATTTGCTGGAGGTTTGTTTTACACTTTAGGTATTGTATTTTATGCTGTCAATAAAATACCTTACAATCATGTTATCTGGCATGTATTTGTGTTAGGTGGAGCCATTTGCCATTTTTTATTGGTGTTTTTTTATGTGATTTAGCGTGTTTTTGTAAGTAGGCTAGAACCAAGCAATTATTTTTACGGTGTTGGGCGCCGATTTCTTAATCAATTTTTTATAATTCGTTTAAAACCATTCCCCTTTGTCGATTCCCAGGTCATTAGGTAGGCACCATTGTCAAGGAAAGACAAATCGATCATACTGGTTCCAACATCAATGTTTTGAGTGAATAAAACTTGACCTAATAAGTTAAATATTTTTAAGACTAATTTGTCTGCGTTTGATGATACAAATAATGAAGAATTGACTGGATTGGGATATACGTTAAAGACAAGTAAATTATTATCCTCAATCGACAAAGGTTGGTTCATGTTTGACAAGAGAACGAGTTCAAATATTGGTACGTGCAAACAGCCATATTCAAAAGCATCTATAATTCCATAAGTTTCGAAACCTATACCTTCGATTAGCTTGTAGACATTATCTAATACGAAGAATCGTAAATTTTCCATACCATAGAAGTCACCGTACTCTATTGATGTAATTTCCCTTAATTGATCTAAAACCCAAATACTGTCACCAACATTTTTGCTAAAGTCATAATGTAAATATTCATTTCCTTCCGAGATTCCATATACCTTTCTTTCTATAGGATCTTCTCTTAAGTATGTTGTACATCCATTGTGAGAAGCAACTATCTGATAATATGTTTGCCCTTCAATCTCAACAAAGTTAATAGGTTCAATATCAAATGAATAGCTATCACCAGTATCATTGTAGAGAAACATATTCCAAGTTTTATTCAATTCTAATAATGGAGTATAATCTTGTCCGTAGCAATAGCTTGTTATCCATAAGAAAAAAATGATTATTCTATACTTCATAATATTAATTTTTAAGCAAAGACTGGCAACAACGTTATATTATAAACTTTTTAATTGTATATATCTGTTGTATCTGCCTATCGGCAGACTATAACGAAGTTAGCCTATTTTTCTCACAATGTCAAGGTTAGTTAGCCCTTAATAATATCTTGGTATTCCTCAAAGAAGGCTTCAAATTTACTCATGGTTTCATTAAAGAATTCCATAACTATTCTCCAGGATTTTTTATTATGAATGGATGCAGATGCATCTAATAGCACATAGATTCTAGAAATTTCTTTGCCATTTTCTAAAAAGTATTCTTCTTCAAAAATAATTTCAGGAAGAAAATCATCAATGATAATCGATTTTAAAGCCAGTAATTTGCCCCAATGATTAATACGATCTTCAAGATCGTCTTCAAGGTCTAATGCGACTAAAGCTAGTTTTGTGTCGAAATGAAATTTCAAGCTTAAGCCTTTAATTTTCGTATCGTATAGAATCCACTTTCTTGGAAACGATTTCCCGAAACTGGTCCAAAATTCTTGTTTTAATAGTCTAGACTCTTCTTTACTAAACATGTTAATTAAATTAAATAAGCAATGGCTACACCAAATAAAATGGCTAATAATTTCGACATATTAAATTTATGTCCTTCGCTACTTTCAAACAAAATAATAGTTGAAATATGGAAAAAGATACCAATAACTATGGCATTTATCACATTAATATAATTTTCTGCTAAAGAGGTGTTATTAGAAATAAAAGTTCCAAGAGGAGTCATAGCTGCAAAGAAAATTAAGAAACCTGCAATCTGTAATTTACTATAATTAGATTGTACTAAAAAGCTAGTAATTAAAGTGGCAATAGGTATTTTATGAATTAGTACACCATAAACCATATCGTTATGTTGATGAATAGGAAACCCTTCTAAAAAGCTATGAATACACAAACTAATAAATAACAACCATGGAAACTGGCTACTATTTTTATGAATGTGGATATGTCCATGTTCGGCACCTTTAGAGAAAAACTCTAATATTATTTGCAACAATATACCAAACATTATAAACAATCCTGTTTGTTTGGCATCTAGATGATGGTACACTTCTGGTAATAAATCGAAAAGAGTTAAAGCCAATAAAAAAGCACCACTAAAAGAGAGTAGGAGTCTAGTGAATAAACTTCGTTTTTGCTTTAAAACTAAAACAATTAAAGCGCCAAGAAGAACAGCAAATACAGGTAATAAGTATTTAATCATATGTTATTTAAAACTCAGAAATCTGAGTGTAATTTAATGCCGATTATCGGTCTATTTAAAAATCATTACAAGTCGTTCAGAGGTGTTTTTATCAAACTTACGCAATTTATAATCGCCAAAAACATCTAACAAATGGACGCCAGCTTGTTCGAAAAGCACTTCGAAATCTTTTAAATTTAGCACTCTTACTTTTTCTTGAAACGTATAGGTTTCTCCTTTATCTTCAAAAGAAATATCTTTAATTAAGTAACCTTCTTTTACATAACGTTTTTGGTGAAATTCAATTCCTTCAACCGTTTTCGAGTCTTCAGGTACTAAATTATTTATCACATAATCACTATTCATAAAATCGATAACTCCAAAACCAAATTCGTTTAAATCTGCTTGTATGGCTTGTATGGTTCTTAAATTATCTGCTTCATCTTCAAAGTAACCAAAACTAGTAAAAAGGTTAAAAACAGCATCAAATTTTTTATTGTAAGGTTTACACATATCATGAACCTCAAAATGCAAAGTCTCATTTTCAAATTGTTTGGCGTATGCAATACTGTTTTCAGACAAATCAACTCCAGTAACATGGTAACCTAAAGAATTTAAATACACAGAATGCCTTCCTTTTCCACAAGCCAAATCGAGTATTTTTCCATCTTCAGGCAGATTTAAATAATTGGTAAGATTATCCATAAACAACTGCGCTTCATCATGATCTCTGTCTTTATATAAAATGTGGTAATATGGCGTGTCAAACCATGAAGCATACCATTTTGTAGTGTTTTTATTCATATCTATTTCCTACCAAAGTAGAAATATTATTTTATTTCTGGAGGTTCCTCTACTGCGTTTTTACTTCGTAGAGTCAGGCTTTCGCAAGTTGCTTTTTTATTGTTGACCTTTTTATCTCGCTCAAGTAAACAATAAAAAGAGCTCCAACAATTGCTCAATCCTTAACCCAATTAATTTAAGTTGCCACAAAAATACTGTATTTTTGCAATCTATTTAATGTCTGCAATGGAGAATAATTTTAAAATGGTTGCCAAAACCTTATTTGGCTTTGAAGAACTACTAGCAAAAGAACTTACCCAACTTGGTGCTCAAGATGTAAAAATTGGCGTACGAAATGTTAGTTTTACAGGAGATAAAGGCTTTATGTACAAGGCAAATTTGGCATTGCGTACTGCTATTAAAATTTTAAAACCTATTGAAACGTTTAAGGTTAGAGACGAAAAAGATTTATACGATAAAATCTATAAGATGTCTTGGGAAAACTATTTAAAACCAACAGGCACTTTGGCTGTAGATGCTACTATTAATTCTCAAGTGTTTTCTCATTCCCTTTATATTGCGCAAAAAACTAAAGATGCTGTTGTAGATAAGTTTAGAGATACCACAGGACAAAGACCAAATGTGGATTTAAAGTTTCCAGACTTAAAAATCAATGTACATATAGATAGAGAGATTTGTCATATTTCATTAGATTCCTCAGGAGATTCTTTACATAAACGTGGATATAAAACAGCCACGAATATTGCTCCAATAAACGAAGTACTTGCAGCTGGATTAGTTATGCTTTCTGGTTGGGATGGACAGAGTGATTTTATGGATCCTATGTGTGGAAGTGGAACTATCTTGGCAGAAGCAGCTATGATTGCGTGTAATATTCCTCCTAACTTAATGCGAAAAGAGTTTGCTTTCGAGCGTTGGGCAGATTGGGATGTGGAATTGTTTGAAAAAATTGAAGAATCGCTTTTAAGTAAAACAAGAGATTTTCATTATAAAATAATGGGTTACGATAAATCACCTTCAGCTGTAGCAAAAGCAATTGATAATATTAAAAATGCCCATTTAGAAGAATTTGTATCCATAAAACATGAAGATTTCTTTAAGACTCAAAAAGCAGGAGAAGACAAACTTCATATGGTTTTTAATCCTCCTTATGGAGAGCGTTTAGATATTGATATGGAGGAATTCTATAAAAATATTGGCGATACACTTAAACAAGGATATCCTGGAACAGATGCATGGTTTATTACTTCTAATTTAGATGCGCTTAAACATGTTGGTTTGCGTCCTTCAAGAAAAATACATTTAGTGAATGCCAAGCTGGAAGCAAGATTAGTTAAGTATGTTATGTATGAAGGTAGCAAGAAAGCAAAGTATAATAACTAGGATTCAGTAATTAGTAATCAGTAGGGAGTTTACAATGATTAGTATTTAGTCTCAGTTTTCAGAGATTAGTTACTGTTTCTTTTTAGATATTTAGTTTTTATGAAATTTTCCTAGCATCAAACTCTGGACAATCTATTCTAATATCTGAATTCTGTAATTCTTTTTCCAATAAGTTACAATAGTGGGTGCCATGACTTTCTTTGTAGAATTTGCAGCCAAAACAAGTTCTTTGTACTGTAAGAATTCCAGTCTGGTTTAATTTATAGATTACTTGGCTTAAAGTATGAAACAAATCGTTAAGTCTATTTTCTTCTATGGAATCTAATTTCGATTTTATAGGATTGGCAAAATCTTCAGTTTTCTTAATAATATCTTTTCCAGCTGGTGTTAGTAAAATGGAATAGCTTCTACTATCTGAAGATGAAAAATCTTTTTCAATATAACCCTTATTTAAAAGTGCACGTACAGCATCACTTATTGTAGGTTTTGTAATGTTAAATTCCTTAGATAAATGACTTACATTACAAAGTTCTAGTTTATGGTATGCCACAAAGATTAATATTTGTATTTGAATAGGACTTAAGCCAAATTCCTTTGCTTTGTCCCAAAGAAGCACTTTAAAAGATTCAGAAATACGCTCTAGAGCAACAATAATTTTGCTTGATGTATTTTGGTTTTGAAAATCTGGATTAAATATAGAATCTGCCATAAGTATTATTTATAAAATTGCCTATCAAGAAGCTACTTGATAGGCAAAGTTAGTCATCCTAATTAAATTAGTTGCAATGTTCCATTTCAATAATATGAAATCCAGCCTTTTCAATGTTAATGATAATTGCTTCAGTGGCTTGTTCTATATGGCAAAACTGACATTCGTTAGAAGTCAAATTGCCTGTTTTAAAAGGTTTTGCTTTTAAATAGGTTCTACCATATTCAAAAATGGTTTTTTCATCAACAATATTATTAGGCACTAAAATATCAAAGTGCATGATTAAACCATCTTCTCTATGGACATAGGTATCCCAAACTGCTACTTTCATCTTTCTACTTTATAAGGTAAAGATAAGTCGCCACTAGCTACGCTATATACATTGTAAACACCAAGCATTGGTAAATCTGGGTTACTTGTATTAACTTTTAAAAAAGCAGTAACTCCATCAAAATTAAAATCTTTTTTGTTGTTTATACGATAGTCTGGTATAACAACTGTTATTGAATTAGCTTTTGTTGTTACTTGAAATCCTGGTGAATCCATGTACATTGGCATTCCTGGATTGGTAGGAGGTAAGGTAACAGATGTGTCGCCTTTTTTAAATTGTTTAACAGCTAAGCCTCCACCAACATTATTATTTGTAACTAAAACGACCCAATGAGGATGCCAAATTATACCATCATTTAGATAGTTTTTATCAGAATTCTCATCCCAAAGAGGTGTGTCATCAAAATCTGGATGAGACGTTAAAGCTAAAGCTACAATCCCTTCTGTTTTGTTAAACCCAACATCTGTTGGATCTAAATTTGTTGGGAATACATAGCCTAAAACTGGAGCTCCATCTAATTGACCAGCTTTAACAGGTGTTGTTTCTCCTGCATTTCCTTTAACTTTTATTGTCCAAACGGTTAATGAAAGTTCTTCTTTATGCGACACTTGTACAGTTTCAATTTCGAAATTTTCTCCATTGTAGACAGGCTCTTGAGCTATGCTGTTAAATGTAATAAAGAAGATTAGTAATAGGATTTTTATTTTTTTCATTTTAATAGTTTTTATATTATCCTTTTACATCTGCCATAGAAGCACCATAATTAATATGAAGTACTTTTCCATTAGGTGTTACCATTGCTGGTACCGATTTTACGCCTGCTTTTTCGGCTTCCTCAATCCTGTTTCTGGTTTCTCCTATATTAACTACTTCTACATTGCTTTTTCCAACTAGTTCTACAATATCGTGTTCAGCACTTATACAAACTGGACATCCTGCGTGATAAAAAATTGATTTACTCATGATCTTAAAAATTAAATTAATGCATTATTGCAAAACAAATATAGTAAGGAATCCTAACTAAATAAAATATATATTGAATTTTAACATTTTTTTTAATAAAATAGGAGTGAATGAAATAAGAAGAAATTATTTATTTATCCTTTTTATAAAAAGGAATCAAGTAAGAAATAGTGTAACCATAACCAAAACCAAAGCCACCACTATCGTACGTTTTATGAAAACCAGGAACATAAATATTTTCAAAATTATCTGGTTGGTCTTGAGACATCATGTATTTAAATTGTGCATTCAATCCAACATAGAGGTTGTTTAATACTTCGGCTTTTATTCCAATAATAAACTCTCCCCAAATAGCAGTTAAGCCACTAAACTCTTGACCTTCGTTAGAGGTGAATTGAGGTGTCCAATATTGGTTTTGCGAATAAACTCCATAACTATTTAAAGTTTGACTAAAGCTACTTGCTGCCACACGAAAACCACCATAAAGCATGTTTTCCATGCCATACCAGTTTTCATATGCATTATAATCTACTCCAGCTTTAAAGTAACTACCTTTAGTTGTAGTATTAAGATAATCGTTTATAGTGGTTTTATCTTCAACTCCAAATTCTCCAGCTAAATACCATTTTCTAGTAAGCCTAAAGTCGGCATTTATTTCAAAGCCTTTATACTCATCATCAATAAAACTTCTAATAATTTTACTTAAATCGCCACCTAAACGAAGGCCATAATTTTCTTTATGTTTTATAGAATCAGTTTTAGTACTTATTATGCTATCGTTTTGTGCTTGGATTGTTCCACAAAAAAAGAGCAAAATAAAAAACGGATTAGTGATATATCTTATAATGTATGTCAGATTCATTTTCTACAGTTTGATTGTCGTTTTCGGCTTGAAGTAATTGGATCCATTTATTTCCATCATCTTCTACAGTAATTACCACATTCTCATAAATGGTTTTATATCCACAAGCACGAGATACATAAATTTCTTTTCTTACATAGCTTACAGTAATTGTATCCGGATTTCCAAGAACATTGCCATTTTCATCCAGTCTATAATTTTTATGTAATATATATTGAGTTGTACTTTCTGTAGTTTTTAATGGTAAATAAGCTTCCTTTTTTGTTATTGCATCATATCCAGGTAAAACGCCTGGATCAGGATCTCCAATTCCAGTAACCTTTAATTTAGTGACATTTTTTGGCGTGTCTGTACTTGGAAAATTGATATCGTAAAAAGCAACATGCATACTAGGAGTCGTCTCTGTAGTTTCAGAACAGATATCGTCTTTTTCACAACTTAAAAGAGATGCAAAAAGTACTAGCAAAGTAATTATTAAAAAGCTATATTTTTTCATTCATAAATAATTAAATGACGTTTATCGTCTTTCCAAAAGTACAACATTTTCTACATGATGTGTTTGTGGGAACATATCTACTGGTCTCACTTTCGTTATCTTATACATATCATTCATTAAAGCTAGATCTCTTGCTTGTGTAGCGCTATTACAGCTTACATAAACTACTTTTTTTGGAGCGATATTTAATATTTGCTGTACCACATCTTTGTGCATACCATCTCTTGGTGGATCTGTAATAATAACATCTGGATGTCCATGAGCTTCAATAAATGCTTTATTGAAAACGTTTTTCATATCACCAACGTAGAATTCAACGTTATCAATGCCATTTAATTGTGCATTTTCTTTTGCTGCTAAAATAGCATCTGGAACAGCTTCAACACCTATCACTTTTTTTGCTTGTTTAGCTACAAATTGCGCTATGGTTCCTGTTCCTGTATATAAGTCGTAAACCAATTCATTTCCAGTTAATCCAGCATAATCTCTAGTTATTTTATAAAGTTGATAAGCTTGATCGGAATTTGTTTGGTAAAAAGATTTGGCATTTATTTTAAACCTCAAGCCTTCCATTTCTTCAAAAATATGGTCTTGACCTTTATAACAAATCACTTCCTGATCGTAGATTGTATCGTTTGCTTTTTCGTTAATTACGTATTGTAAAGAAGTTATTTCTGGGAATGTTTCGGCTAAATAATCTAATAACAATTCTCTTTTTTGTTTGTCTTCTTTAAAAAACTGAATCATAACCATAATGTCTCCAGTAGAAGAAGTACGAAGCATTAAAGTTCTTAAAAACCCTGTTTGATTTCTAGTATTAAAAAACTCTAAGTTGTTTTTAACAGCAAATTCTTTGACTGCATTTCTAATGGCATTTGAAGGATCTGCTTGCAAATGACATTTTTTAATATCTAATATTTTGTCCCACATGCCAGGAATATGAAATCCTAGAGCATTTCTGTCTCCTAAATCTTTATCTGATTGAACTTCTTCAAGTGTTAACCAACGACTATCACTAAAAGAGAATTCCATTTTATTTCTGTAGAAATATTCATTTTCAGAACCTAAAATAGGAGTAACTTCTGGCAATTCTAAATGTCCAAGTCGCGTTAAATTATTTACCACTTCTTTTTGCTTAAAAAACAATTGGTGTTCGTAACCCATATCTTGCCATTTACAGCCACCACAAGTGCCAAAATGTTCGCAAGCAGGAGTAGTACGTTTATCAGATAGTTTATGGAATGCAATCGCTTTTCCTTCGTAATAAGATTTTCGTTTTTTAAATGTTTGCACATCAACCACATCACCTGGAACAGCGTTTGGTAGAAAAATAACTTTACCATCTGCTGCTTTTGCTATAGTTTTTCCTTTAGCTCCAGCATCTATAACTTCTACGTTTGTAAATATTTGTTTTTTGTTTCGTCTTGACATGCTGCAAAAATAATAATAGCATTAAATAAATTACAGGTAAATTGAATTATCTTTAATAAAAATGAACCTTTTTAATTTATTGACGTCTTTAAAGTATGAGAGTTATAAAAACGAATAGTTGAAATCAGACAAACATATAGATTATAATCTGGTGGAAGCTTATCAATCAGGAGATAGCAAAGCGTTGGTGACTTTGGTTAAACGATGGCATTTGGTGTTTTGTGAAAAAGCTTTTTGGATAGTTAAAGATTCAGATTTATCTAAAGATATAGCTCAAGATAGCTGGCAAACAATTATTAATAAAATAAACACCTTAAGAGATCCACATAGTTTTGGAAGTTGGGCCATACGGATTGTTTGCAATAAATCTTTTGATGCTTTAAGTAAGAATAATAATGAATTTAGAAAACATATTGAGCTACAATACGAGCAGTCTACTTTTGAAGACATGCATGATGAAAGAACACATTTAAAAAAGCAACTATTAAAAGCTATTCTAAACCTTTCTGAACAGCATCAAATTGTTATAAGGCTATTTTATATGGAAGCGTATAGTTTAAAAGAAATTAGTAAAACTTTAAATATTTCTGTTGGGACAACAAAATCTAGATTGTTTCATGCAAGAGAAAAATTAAAACAAGAAATAAAAATTTAATTATTATGAAAAATCAAACAGAAGATATCGACAAATTAATAAAAGAAACACTAACAGAAGAAGAGGCAAAATTCTATGACGAGTTAGAAGAACAAAATGTTTTTCAAATGGTCCTAGGTTTGTTTAAAGGAAAAAATAAATGGATTATGTTTTTAATGAATTTTATGACATTGGTATTTTTTGCTTTATTTATTTATTGTATTGTACAATTTTTTGAAACAGATGTCCAAAAAGAATACATTAAATGGGGAATTGGCGCTTTAGTATTTTTATTTGGAGTAAGTATGCTTAAGGTTTTTGCTTGGATGCAAATGGATAAAAATGCTCTTTTAAGGGAATTGAAAAGATTAGAGTTGCAAGTGTCTTCTTTATCTGGAAAATTGTCTGAATAACATTTTATTGAAACACATAAAATTTGTAATTTGCAAGCCCTAAGGGATGATTTCTCTCCCACGCTGAATTTTCGAAACTTCGAAAGGAAAAAGGTACAGTAGGAATGGTTATTTTACTCGCTTAGCGAGATTTAATTATTAATGTTTGCATCTAGAAATGATGTTAAACGATGCCTTATTCAAATAAGGGCATAAACCTTAAATTATTTTTTAAAATGGCTGTTTTAGACCAATTATCATCGCAAAAAGCGATAGATTTAGAAAACAAGTATGGTGCACACAATTACCATCCACTACCAGTAGTATTAAATAGAGGAGAAGGTGTGTATGTTTGGGACGTAGAAGGGAAAAAATATTACGACTTTCTTTCGGCATACTCAGCAGTAAACCAAGGACATTGTCATCCAAAAATTGTTGGAGCAATGGTAAATCAAGCTCAAACATTAACTTTAACATCAAGAGCGTTTTATAATGACGTGCTTGGAAAATACGAGAAATTTGCTTGTGAATTTTTTGGATTTGATAAATTGTTACCAATGAATACAGGAGCTGAAGCTGTTGAGACAGCTTTAAAACTATGTAGAAAATGGGCTTATGAGGTTAAAGGAATTGATGAAAATGAAGCAGAAATTGTTGTTTGTAAAAATAACTTCCACGGAAGAACTACAACTATTATTTCTTTTTCAAATGACCCAGTAGCTCGAAAGAATTTTGGACCTTATACTAAAGGATTTATTAAAATAGATTACGATAATTTAGATGCTTTAGAAACCGAGTTAAAGAGTAATCCAAATATAGCAGGATTTTTGGTAGAGCCTATTCAAGGCGAAGCAGGTGTGTATGTTCCTGGAGAAGGGTATTTAACAAAAGCAAAAGCTTTATGCAAAAAATACAATGTGCTATTTATTGCAGACGAAGTTCAAACAGGAATAGCTAGAACTGGAAAATTATTAGCTGTAGATCATGAGAATGTGAAGCCAGATGTTTTAATTCTAGGTAAAGCATTAAGTGGTGGAGCTTATCCAGTTAGTGCTGTTTTAGCAAATGATAATATTATGAATGTTATCAAACCAGGAAACCATGGAAGTACTTTTGGTGGAAATCCAGTAGCAGCTGCTGTTGCAATAGCAGCATTAGAAGTTGTAAGGGATGAGAATCTAGCAGAAAATGCAGAAACTTTAGGGCAACTTTTTAGAAGTGAACTAAATAAATATATTGAAACTACTGATTTGGTAAAATTGGTAAGAGGAAAAGGATTGCTTAATGCTATCGTTATAAATGATGAAGAAGAAAGCGACAAAGCTTGGAATATTTGTTTAGCATTAAGAGATAATGGCTTATTAGCAAAACCAACACATGGAAACATTATTCGTTTTGCTCCACCTTTAATAATGAATGAAGAACAATTATTAGATTGTGTTTCTATTATTGTTAAAACACTTAAGCAATTTGAAGATTAAAAATTCCATTTGGTATATGTAATAAAAAAAGCGACTATTTGGTCGCTTTTTTTATTATTAAATAAGGGTTATTGATTTCCCCATTCTTCCATCATTTGTTCAGACTGTTGCATAATTTCATCCCAACCTACAGTTGAAATTCTATAAATTGTCATTCCAAAATACAATAAATTTATAATCAAGATAGACATGGCAACTATTTTTGCAGTGTTCATTGCCTTTACACTATCATGATCGTAATTGTCTGGGTTTGCTTCAACTTCTTTTAGTTTACTGTGTGCAATAAAAAAGGCAATACCTGCAAGAATAAATCCGAGGCCTCCAAAACAACAACATAATAATCCTAAAATTGCTAAAACATAAACTAAGGCTGGTTTGAGATTTTGTTTTTCCATAAATAAGTGTTAGTTGATAAGTTTAAATATATAACTTACTATAATAATGACAACAGTAATTATAGCAAGGACATTAATAATTTTGTTTGAATTTTTAAATTTAAAGAAAATATTGATTCCAATTAACAGGAACAAAGGAATTAAAGTATAAATAGCTGGATACATTTTAAATGCAGCAATAAATTCGCCATGCAATATAAATAGAAAAGCTCTTTGTAAACCACAGCCTAAACATTCAAATCCGAGAAGTTGTTTGTTTAGGCATGGTATCATAAAACCTTCAATTGAAGACATATTTATATCTTTAAATTCTAAGTTTTAAAGATATAAAAATCTAAAGGTTTATTTATTTGAAACAATAATCTTTTTACTTACTACTTGATTATCGGCAAAAGTAACATTAGCAATATAAACCCCTTGACTTAAGCTTTTTGTTGAAAAACTGAAATTTGCTTCCGTTTTTAAGTCCCTTTCATCAAAGATTTGTTTTCCAGTAACATCGTATAGTCTTACTTGTTTTATTTCTAAAAGTTTTGGGTTAGAAATAGTTAATTGATCTAATTGATTGTTTTGATAGATATATAAATCATTAGCAGTTATAACTTCTTCAATATTTAGTCTTTCAGATTTAAATGTAATTTCAAATCGGTCTGTATAAATTCCTTGAGGTAAATTTATTTCATAATTGCTTTCTCTTAAGTCAACATAGATATCATTTTCTATGTCATGTATAAAGATAGGTTGACTTTCGTCAAAATTCTGAATATCGAAAATTCTAAAACGGATTAGTTGATCCTGATTAATATTAAGAACCAAAGGAATAAGTAATTCTATGTCAAATGCAAATGCTTGTGCATTAAAAGCTTTATCACCTTGTGGCCAAAATACATCAGAGTTTAAAGCTGCCGGACTTCTGGTCTCTAATCCGTAATCTTCACCATGAGTTGCAGTTGGATGAAAGGTTTGTAATAATTGTCTTGTATAGGTGTCTTTGAAATCAACATTTAATCTAAAACGTTTATAATCCTCAGGCATTATAAAAAGACCATCTTCGGTATAACTAGCAACATTCTCTTCTGTATTTTCAGAAGTGTCTGAAATTCTAAAAAATTCACTTAATGATGCTGCTGTTTTTTGAAAAACACGCATGGAGTTTGTGGTTCTAAGTGTTCCTCCTGTACTATTACCTTTAACTAAAAAACCTTGACCAACTGGAATATAACGATACACATTTTTCCCACTTGTGCTTCCACCACCAGTAGTATTAATAGTTCCATCAATATTGTATGTGTCAAAAGTAGATGGTGTAAAAGTTTCAACAGTTCCTGCAGCATTAATTGTATACGTTGCATAACCTCCAACATAATTAACTAACACATGAGATGTAGATTGTGACGGATCTTGCTCCCAGAAAGAAAGAGTTGCAGAATCAATAATTGCAGCATTATTTGTATCATGAATATAAGCTCTAGCATCTAAAGCAGAAGGATACGGGTTGCCTACTAATGTTTCTCTTTCGGCATTTAAGATTGTTGTAATAGTTCCATTATTTGGTCTTCCTCTAAAATCATATTTTTGAGCTCCACTTGGATTTCCTTTCATAGTAAAACCATAGCCAGAAGCTAACGTGCCATTAATTAACCCACCAGTATTTATAGTTCCTGGTCCAGCTCCTAAACCTTGCCAATCTTGGAAATCATTTGGATAAGGATGTGCAGGTGTTCCAGTAAAAGTAAATAGCCAATAATTTGAGATTACCTGAGGTGTTGTTAATGCAACGGTTGCCGTTCCATCATAGCCAGTTGTATAAGTAGCAAGGCTACTTGTTATTGGGTTTAATGCAGGAATAGCATGTCCAATATGATCATAAAAATTAACGTTAGGTGTAAATACGGTATTCCCAGAGCCACCACTATTTATACCAACTGGTGAACACCAGTAGTTATACATATAGGTATTAGAAGTTCCTGTTTGGAAGATACTTAGTTTACCATCTCCTGTATTTGTACTTGTAATGGTACCATTACTTTGTAATAATTGAGCTTCGTTACGTAAATAGAGGTGTCCAGAATTTCCATTCGTATTAATATCCCCTTGTAAGTTTACATCGTTAGTAACAAAAAGTGGCGCAACTGTTGGACCAGAAGTAAAACCATTGCCATCAACAAAAACATAGCTATCATCACTTACAAATAAATCTGACTGTGCAAATGTTAGGCTACAAGTTACAATTAATATAAATGAGTATAAGTGCTTCATAGCAATAGTTATGTAATTGTTAATGTTACAAAAGTATTTAATTGGTTTCATTTAGTTTCTTTTTATTGACATCATTTGTATCAAGATCTTCAGAAGTATAAACAGCTTGTGATTTTAATTCCACTTTTTTGTTTGTATTTGTCTTAGAATCTTTCATCTTAATATTGTCTGAATCTATTGGTGTAACAGAATATGGACTAAGTGTTGGAGTTGGTTTTGAGTTTTTATTTGAATCTATTGCTACATTATCAGTCGCATTTATTGGTCTTTTTTCAGAACTTTTTAGATTATGAACATTATTATTATCTTTAACTAGGGTTTTTGCATTTTGAGAAAAACCTAAGCTAAAAATTAGTAGAAAAAACAATGTTAAATTATATTTTTTTTGAATTTCCATATTAATTATTGAGTTACAGATAATGTTAAATGATTGGTATCAGGAGCCGAAATTGGATAAATTGCAGCGCCACGTGTTCCATAAATAGCATTTGCAGAGCTTTGCACTCTTAATGAATAAGTATTACCAACTGTTAAGCCAGTCATAAGTTTAGAAAAACTACAGCTCCATGTAGTTACACTATATGAAGATAAAAAAGTGTCATACAAACTCTGGATTTTAGTATTTGTTCCACCTAAAATATAATTGTCTGTTGTGTTTCTAACTCTTAGTTCGATAGTCCCTAAAGAATTAGTATAACCAATGCCAGAAGCTGTTAAAGTAACTAATACCGAAGTCTTTTTTGCTGTAAAGGTTAATAGCATTCCAGAAATATTTGAGAAATTCACAGAATTAAGAATAAGATCACTATTAAGACTAATACTATCAATGAGTGTAGACTCTTCTACTCTTACCCACTTGGTACCATCATTATAATATTGACCAGGAGTAACATCATTAGCAGTTGCAGTATTATAAACAGACATTCCTTGAACATGAGCAGTCAAAGGAGCAAAATTTGTTGTTTGTGTTAATGATACTCTTGGTAATAGCAATCCACCAACATTTGTTGAAGCATCAATATCTAATAAAGCATCAGCATTTGGACTTGTAGTACCTATACCAACTTGTGCACTTAAAGCTGTTGAGGTAAGTATTAGTAGGGCAAAAATTTGGAGCTTAAAAATTGAGTATATCTTTTTCATATTTTTAAACCTTTTTAAAGTTATTTTTATAAAATTTATGAAAAAAAATACAAAAAAAGAACTGCTAAACTTTATATTCGTTTAACCGTTTAAAATTACCGACATATTCATGAAGATATCTAAGTATATAAATTATTTATTAATAGTAATTGGTTGTATTGTAGCTATTTACGCACAAGCTGGAGAGGAACAAGATGTCGTTATTTTAATATTCGGCATAATTATTTTAATGTTTGGATTGTTTAGAATTTCTAGTACGATTCCAAGTAAAAAAGACTCAGTTGAAGAAGATATAAATAATGAATGAAAATGAATTTTGAAATTGGAAATAAGGTGTCTGTTTTAGATGAAGATTTATCTGGAAGAATTATAAAAATCGATGGAAATAATATTACTTTAGAAACAGCTGATGGATTTGAAATGACATTTAGTTCAAATGAATTAGTAGTTATTAAAAATGAATCGGAATTAAAAAAACATTCTTTTTTAGACACATCTTTAGATGATGTGATAAAAGAAAAAGAAACTCCAAATAAGAAGACTTCTGTTAGAAAAAAAGCGAAAGAACGTTACGAACCAACTATGGAAGTTGATTTGCACATTCATCAGTTAACAGATAAAACAAGAATGACTAATCATGAGATGCTAACTCTTCAGCTTGATACTGCTAGAAAACAATTGGAATTTGCCATTAGAAAACGAATTCAAAAAGTAGTTTTTATTCATGGCGTAGGACAAGGTGTGCTTAAAATAGAATTAGAGTATCTTTTTGGTAGATATAATAAAGTGAAATTCTATGATGCTAATTATCAAAAATATGGTTCTGGTGCAACCGAAGTTTATATATTTCAGAATACAGAAGCCGATTAAAATTCTGGAGTAACAATTCTTGTCCCAGTAGTTCTTGTGTCTTCAAGTATTCCAAAATCTAATTCATTTTGATTAAGCGTTGGGAATGTTATATTCTCAATTAGAATAGACACCTCATAAGTTTGATTTATACTATGTGGTCTGTAATCTGTTGCCAGAACAGTTGTAGCAACATCTGGATTTAAATAATCTGCAAGATTTGGGTTGGTATAATCGTTTGAAGGATTTTCGTCTTGAGTAATATTTTCTTCATTTATTGTTAAAACCAAATCCCCATCATCATCAGTATCCAAATAATTTGGAATACCATCTTCATCAGTATCTTGTGGATCGGTCAATGGATTATCGTCATCATCATCATTATCATAATCAATAAGTTCTGTACTGGTTAGAACGTTATCTCCATCGTCATCTTGATCTAAAAAATTTGGTAAACCATCTCCATCTGTATCATCATCATATAAATCGCCATTATTATTTAAATCTTCCATTTCTGCAGGAATGCCATCATTATCATCTTCAAAATAAGTAGTTGAAATAGTATAAATTCCAGAACTACTAGATTGATCTTCTGTTATCTGTAAATTTGATGGAGGTACATCGTTACAAAACAAGTTACCAGAATTTGTACTATAACTTCTATAATTTAAAAAATTGTTAACACCATCTATTGTGCCAGTAATTTCCGGATTTACAAGTGTTACTAATAAATTATCAGTATCTATATATTCTAATTCTAACACGTCTTCTAGCGTTGTTGTTGGTGAACTTATTTGTAATGAGAGTGATTCTACAGGATTCTCTTTCACATTATAAAATACCAATTCACCACAGGTTTCAAAAGTGTCATCAAAATCTAATTGCACAAAAATAATATCTCCATCATCGCATGAAGTCATTAATAATATAATTGATAAAAAAGCTATTAAATTTCGCATAGTTCTATTAAAATTTGAAACAAAAATAAAAGATTTGTTAAATATACAACGTGGCTTCTTGCAAATAATTTTAATTGCCCTATTTTTGCTCATTAAATCGTGATTTAGAATCATGCTAAAATACTTTTATGAAAACTGTTTATTTAGATAGTGCTGCTACAACCCAAGTTAGAAAAGAAGTTATACAAGATATGCAAGATGTTTTAGAACATTCTTACGGAAATCCATCTTCTACTCATGCTTTTGGAAGAGCATCAAAATCTATTATAGAAACTACAAGAAAAGCCATTGCTAAAGAGCTTAATGCTTCACCACAAGAAATTATTTTTACTTCTGGAGGAACTGAAGCCGATAATATGATATTGCGTTGTGCAGCTAGAGATGCCAATGTAACTACTATTATAACATCACCAATAGAGCATCATGCTGTTTTGCATACAGTTGAAGAATTAAGAAATGAATATGATGTTACTGTAGAATATGTAAAACTTCAAGAATGTGGAACACCTGATTATCAAGATTTAGAACGCTTATTATCAGCAAATACAGAACGAAAGTTAGTTAGTTTAATGCATGTTAATAACGAAGTGGGTAATTTGTTAGATTTAGATAAAGTATCTTCACTTTGTAAAGCAAATAATGCGCTTTTTCATAGTGATACAGTTCAATCTATTGGTCATTATAAATGGGATGTTCAAGAAACACCTATTGATTTTATGACTGCTGCAGCACATAAATTCCATGGACCTAAAGGGATTGGTTTTGCTTATATTAGAAAAAGCAATAATTTAAAACCACTTATTTTTGGAGGTACTCAAGAACGTGGCTTTAGAGCAGGAACTGAGCCAGTACATAATATAAAAGGATTAGAAACAGCATTTGTAATGGCATATGCTAATTTAGAAGAGGAAAAAACTTATGTAGAAGGCTTAAAAGATTATTTTAAAACTGAAATAGCAAAAGCCATCCCAAAAGTAAAGTTTAATGGTAATTGTTCAGATAATTCTAAAAGCACATATACTTTGTTAAATGTATGTTTACCAATGTCTGTAGAAAAGGCTTTAACACTTCAATTTCAATTAGATTTAAAAGGAATTGCTTGCTCTAAAGGAAGTGCATGCCAAAGTGGAAGTGGTAAAGGATCTCATGTGTTAGAGCAAATTTTAAATGAAGAAGATAGACAAAAACCTTCGATTCGTTTCTCGTTCTGTAAATACAATACAAAAGAAGAAATTGATTATGTAATTGGTGTCTTGAAAGAGTTTGTAGAAAAATAAAGCTTAATAAATAGAAATAAAAAACCTTCAAGAACTAAGTCCTGAAGGTTTTTTTGTTGCAATTAAAATTTAACACTTATGCTGCTTGTGCTTTTCTAACGAGTCTATTTTTAATTTTAGCGTCCCATTTTTCCAATAAAGCTATTTCATTACTCATTTCAAAATTGACATCTACATTATAAAATTCTAAAACATTTTTTATCTTGGTTTTAAAAGTAACAACCAAGTCTATTTTATCTGTTTCAATTTTAGATGTTGTTTTGTTTTTAAAGGTTCTTGTGGTTTTAACAATATCGCAAGTATCTACTTGACTTAAATCGATAATGGTAATGTTGTGCTCTTCATCTATTATTTTAGTATAAATAAGTTTGTTTGTAGTTTCATCTAAGGCAATGGCATAATAAGTTCCCCAAAAATCTGGTTCATTAATTTTTAAATTGTTTTTTTGAGCTTCATCTATAAAACTTTTTATCGATTTTTTCTTTTTACTTTTTTGAGATGTTTGTATTAAGATTAGTGGTATTAAAACGATAAGTGAAATAATGATACCAATAATTGTGCTATGAGATTCCATAAGGTTATTTTTTTATTTGTTATAAAATGATTGAGTTGACAGTCTGTCAACAATAAATTAAATAGTACTATTAAGCTTCCTGCTTATTAGTAGTGTGAATAAAAAAATAAATTCTTATGAAAAAGTATGAAAAGGGTAGAGTAGTGTTTCAATATCTAATCCAGGTTGGATGTTTTTACTTCTGTTAAGATATTGATTGTCTTTGGTTAGAGTATAAAGTTCAACATTTTTAAAATATTGAAAATGAGTTTTTGACTCAGTTGTTTGATTGTTTTCTAAAAAATCATTTACAACATCTCCAAGAGGTTCTAAATCTGTTACTAAATAAAAAACTGGAGTTTTAGAATCTGAAACTTTAATAGAAATATCAGATTTATGTTCTTGATTTATTAAAAAATCTTGTAAAGGAATATTAAGGCTTAAACTGTAAATAAGTATAAGACTAATAGAAACTAGATTTTTAAACCAATTCTTCATGAGAACAAATGTAGATTTCAGTTTGAAATAAATAAAAAAATATATGTTAAATTATTAAAACTTCATAGAAGTTGTAACATTAAAAACACGAGGTGTCAAGTAATTAGGAATGGCGTACTGTCTTTTACTATATACATCTCTTACCCAAGTATTTGTAATTGAATTTTGAGCATCGAAAACGTTAAATATTTCAATGCCAAGAGATAAATATTTAAAAGGTTTTCTCCAACCAGTGTGTGTTTCATTTTGATCTACAATTACGTATTGTATTCCAACATCTGCACGTTTGTAATCTGGTAATCTATTTTGATAATCGTAAGGGTCTGCATAACTAGGTGAGCCACCAGGAAGTCCTGTATTATAGACTAGATTTAAATACATTTTTAATTTTGGCAAGTTAGGTACATAATCTTGGAATAAAGCTGCAAACTGTAACCTTTGGTCTGTTGGTCTTGCAATATAACCTCTATCGTCAATATTTTCTTGAGTTTTTAAATACCCAAAACTAAACCAAGATTCTGTTCCAGGTACAAATTCGCCATTTAATCTCATGTCTAAACCATAGGCATAAGCAGTAGCATTATTTGTTGCTCGATAACGAATTCGAACATTTTCTACTGTATAAGGGTTTACATCTGTTAGATATTTATAAAAAGCTTCTGTTGTAAGTTTAAATGGCCTGTCCCACATTTTGAAACTATATTCGTGACCAACAACAACCTGAAAAGATTTTTGTGCTTTTACATCTGGTCTTACTGTTCCTGAAGAATCTCTTAATTCTCTGTAAAATGGCGCTTGAGAATAGATACCACCACCAATTCTAAAAAGCATGTCTTTTTTCCAATTTGGTTTTATTGCAAATTGGGCTCTCGGACTTACAATAGTTTGAGTTGTTTTTTCAATTCCAACACCACTTACAGTCCAGTTTTGTACACGAGCTCCTGCATTAAACCATACGTCGTTATCGCCAATTTTTGTGCGTTTACTCCATTGTAAATAAGCTTGTAATCTTTGAATTGTTGTTTCGTTTTTAGCTCTTACATTTTGAAAAGCTACAAGAGGACCTTCGTAAGGCGAATATGGTTGATCGTTAAAATAATCTAAACCTGGTGGATTTATTGAAAATCCAGCTGAATCTATCACTTCCCATTCTACTAATCTATCTCTTATGTCTTCATTTGTATATTTTAGAGACCATTCAAAATCATGGTTATCAAGAGTGTATTTTCCATTATGCTCAATACTTGTAATAAGAGCATCTAAATCGTTTCTACCATGGTCTAATTGTCCACCAATACCTTCGCTGAATTCTACTTCACCTAATTCTTCATATCCAATATTTGTATTTACTTCGCCTAGTCTGTATTGTGCAAGAATATCAAAATATTCAGATTCTGTAGTATGGTAGCTTGAAGCCGTTAAATTAAGTGTTACATCGTCGTTTAGTAAATATGTTCCTTTTAATGCACCAAAAAGCGTTTGGTATTGATCTTTTTCTTGCCCTTCATAAAATACTAATAAAGCTAACGGATTTTCTAATGTACCAAAATTTGTTTGTCTAGTTTTTGGCTCGTAATTGTATTTATTTAATGAGGCATTTCCTAAAAAGCTAACACTAAATTTATGCGAAAAGTTATAATTGATTTGAGTTTGAACGTCAAGAAACTTAGGATCATAATTCGTTTCTGTTTCTTGCGCATTTACAAATAAGCTATTATTTCTATAACGAAGACCTACAATTCCAGAAAGCTTTGTGTTTTTGCTTATAGCTTCGGCAGTTAGGCTTCCACCAAGTAAGCTTAAGTCTAAACTAATACCAAAATCATATGGTTTTCTATACGTAATATCTAAAACAGAGGCTAATTTGTCTCCATATTTAGCTTGAAAACCACCAGCAGAAAAATCAACATTTTGAACCATAGCAGGATTTATAAAGCTTAATCCTTCTTGTTGACCTGAGCGCACTAAAAACGGTCTATAAATTTCTACTCCATTAACATATACTAAGTTTTCGTCGTAATTACCTCCTCTAACAGAGTATTGTGTGCTTAATTCATTATTACTACTAACACCAGGAAGAGTTTTTAATAAATTTTCAACACCTGGATTTGCGCCTGGAATAAGTCTAATGGTTTCTGGTTGAAGCGTTACAATACCTTCAACATCTTTTCTTTTTTTACTAGAAATAACAACAGTTGAAATTTGTTCTACAGATTCTTTCATGACTGGATGAAATTCTATGTCTTCTCCATTTTTTAAATTAAATGTAGCTACAATGCTTTTATACGAAAGATGAGAAAATTCAACAGTAACATCTTGATCTGCAGGAATTTTTAATATAAAAAAACCGTTATCATTGGTTACAGTTCCTCTGTCTCCAGCTTTAATGTTAACATTTGGAATAGGGTTTTTACCATCATCTAGAATAACACCTTTAAGTGTACCAGATTGAGAAAATCCTGAAAAGGATATCAAAAAAAGGAAAAAACTAATTAGATAATATTTATTATTCAAAAGAGTTGTTTTTTTATTTTCTGTAAAATGTAGTTTCAAATGTAGAATTATTTCCAACATTATCAGTAACAATTAGCTTTAAATTATTTTTTGTTTCCGTAATAGTTGCATCGTTAAAATCGTGAGTTAAGGTTTTTGTTTTATAATCGTACTCCATTAAAATCCATTTGCCATTTACTGTTGCTCTATAATTTGAAATTCCAGATTCTTCATCTTCAATTTTTATCTTTAGATAGCGATATTTGCTTAACCATTGACCATCTGAAAAATTTATAGGTTTTATTATTGGCTTTATGGTATCTGATACTAATGCATAAGTGCCTAAATCGTCAGTAATAGTATAAATAAGATTTTTTTCTTTGGTCGTGCTAGAATACCAAGGATACTTTTTATAACCAACAAGTCTTGCAATATAAAGTTTATCTGCATCTGGTGCATTAAAATTGCTAATATCATAGGTTATTTTAAAATGCTTTTTAACTGGTATAATATCTTTATGAAGTGTTAGCGTATCGTTACTTACAGAGAAATCTATATAAAAATCTTCATAAAAAGTATCTGGATAAAATTCTACCGAGATGTTATTATGAAGTAATTCGTTTGTTTTATCTGCATAAATATAATAAGGCGAAACAAATGTGTTTTTCTTTTTAATGTCTTGTTCTTTTTTACCTTCAATATTTATAGTTAGCCAAGATGTGTTATTTTTAAAATCTTTTACAGCAATTTTATAAACTGATGATGTGCTGTCCTCAACAGTAATATAGCCGTCGCTATCAGGTAGTTGATATAAGCTTAGTGGATTGTTTTTATCTATAAATAATTTTTGAAGTCTTTTCTTTTTAGATTTATAGTGCTCATAATCAATATATTGATTAAGGTGTCTGGTCTCATCGAAAGAAAAACGTTTAAAATCTATTTCAATTTTTTTATTTCCATTAAAAAAGGTCTCTATTTTATAAACACCATTGTTATTATAAGCTAGATCCTGTCTATCTGTGGATTCAATAGCAAACCCTATTTTTCCATAGGCTTCAATATTTTCAACAGTGTAATCTCCATTAGGCAAGGGAATTAAACGTAGTTTTTGTTTTTCGTTAGATTTATTTATATGCGAATTTTCACCTATTGGATATGCATAAATATCCTTAATAACAGGAATGGTAGTATCTTTAACATCCATTCCAAAGAGTAATGGATTTATTGGTCTTTCGTCATTATCTCTTATCTCAAAATGTAGATGTGGACCACCTGATCCACCTGTATTTCCACTATAAGCTATTTGTTCGCCTTTCTCAAGAATTAAATCTTCTGTATTAGGAAACAACTCGATTTCAAAAGACTCTTTTTCATACTGAGCTTTTTTAATATAAGCTTCTATTTCTGGCGAAAATTTCTGTAAATGTGCATAAACAGTTGTGTAACCGTTAGGATGCGTTATATATAACGCTTTACCATAACCATAATGAGAAATTTTAATCCTACTAACATAGCCACTTGCCGATGCATAAACTTTTAAACCTTCACGTTGTTGTGTTTTAATATCTAAACCAGAATGAAAATGATTTGACCGTAATTCTGCAAAAGAACCAGATAAAACTAAAGTAACATCTAAGGGATTTCCAAAATAATCTTTTGGATAATAATCTTGTGCATTAATAAAAACACTAAAAAGCAAAAAAAGAGGTAAGCTAATTTTCATACAATAGTAATTATTGCTAAAATATTAATTTGAACGAAATCTACAAAAGATATATTGCATACATATTTGTTAATAATATCAAGGTATTACAGCCATTTGTAAATTTTATGTAAAAACAATTGTAATTTAAAGTTAGGTATCTTAACTTTGTCTAATAAGTATTGAATATTGTAGATGAGTAAGATTGAAGAAATTGTTAATGCTCTAGAAGATAAAATTAATCGTGTTTTACTTAAGATGGAAGAAGTCAACCAGACTAATTCAAAATTAAAACAAGAGCTAAACAAATCTCGACAAGAATTTCTAGCCCAACAAGAAACTATTGTTACTTGGGAAGAAAAATACGAAGCACTCAAGATTGCAAATACAATGCTTGGTAGTGACGAAAACAAAAGAGAAACAAAGCTTAAAATAAACACATTAGTTAGAGAAATTGATCATTGTATTGCTCAATTATCCGAATAATGTAACATAGAATCAATGTCAGATAAGCTTAAAATAAAGCTTTCAATAGCCAATAGAGTTTACCCTTTAACTATTCAGCCTAGTCAGGAAGAAGGGTTACGAAAAGCAGCTAAGAACATTGAAACCATGATTAATCAATTTGAGCAAAGTTATTCTGTGAGAGATAAACAAGATGTATTAGCCATGTGTGCTTTACAATTTGCATCTCAAGTAGAACAAAAAACTATAGATAAAGAAAATGTAAGTGAACATGTTGAAGAAAAGCTAACGGCTTTAAACAACTTGTTACAAGTACATTTAAACTCTTAACGTTCTTTAAAATAAATAAGGTTACTGCCTACATTAGTTAATTTTTTGGAAAACTCAACATTACTTCTTTAAAAAGGGTGAGTTTAGACTGTAAAAGCGAGCTGCTAGTGCTGATTAATTTCAGTATCTCGAGCAGATACTTGATCAGTTTGTTAGCCCTAAACTTGTTTTAAGGAGTTTAGATCAAAACAACAACTAGTGTAGGCTTTTTTTATATATATAAATCAACTAAAATGGACAACTCAATTATATTAACTATTGGAGGCGTATTGCTAGGAATCATTATAGGATTCATCATAGCAAAAGCATTAGAAAGAAACAATGCTTCCAAACTTATAAAAAGTGCTAAAAAATCTGCTGCAGCTATCCTTAAAGAAGCAAACAGTGAAGGAGAAAGCATTAAAAAAGATAAAATACTTCAAGCAAAAGAAAAGTTTATTGAATTAAAATCTGAACATGAAAAAGTTATCATGTCTAGAGATAAGAAAATGGCTGAAGCCGAAAAACGTACTAGAGATAAAGAGTCTCAGGTTTCAAGTGAATTATCTAAAAACGCAAAACTTAATCAAAGTTTAGAAGATAAAATAAAAGACTATAACCATCGAGCCGATATTCTCTCTAAAAAACAAGTAGAAATAGACAGGCTTCATAAAAGCCAAATAGAACAGCTAGAAGTAATTTCTAGTTTGTCTGCCGAAGAAGCTAAATCGCAATTAGTAGAATCTTTAAAAGGTGAAGCTAAAAATGATGCTATGGCTTATGTTCAAAACACTTTAGAAGAAGCAAAACTTACTGCACAACAAGAAGCTAGAAAAGTAATTATAAATACCATTCAACGTATAGGAACAGAAGAAGCTGTAGATAATTGCGTATCTGTTTTTAATATTGAATCTGACGATGTTAAAGGACGTATTATTGGTAGAGAAGGAAGAAATATTCGAGCAATTGAAGCTGCAACTGGAGTAGAAATTATAGTTGATGATACGCCAGAAGCTATTATATTATCTTGTTTCGATTCTGTTAGACGTGAAATAGCTAGACTTTCTTTACATAAATTAGTAACAGATGGTAGAATACATCCTGCTAGAATTGAAGAAGTTGTTAAAAAGACTACCAAACAAATTGAGCAGGAAATAATTGAAGTTGGTAAACGTACCATTATCGATTTAGGTATTCATAATCTTCATCCAGAACTTATTAAGGTGGTTGGTAGAATGAAATATCGTTCGTCTTACGGTCAAAATTTATTACAGCACTCAAGAGAAGTTGCTAAACTTTGTGGTGTCATGGCTGCCGAATTAGGCTTAAACCCAAAATTAGCAAAACGTGCTGGATTATTACATGATATTGGTAAAGTGCCAGATGCAGAAGCAGATATGGAAACTCCACACGCTATTTTAGGGATGCAATGGGCTGAAAAATATGGTGAAAAAGATGAAGTATGTAATGCAATTGGAGCGCATCATGATGAAATAGAAATGACGTCTCTTTTATCTCCTATTGTTCAAGTATGTGATGCCATTTCTGGTGCACGTCCTGGAGCTAGACGCCAAGTATTAGATAGTTATATACAACGTTTAAAAGATTTAGAAGATATAGCTTTTGGTTTTGGAGGAGTTAAAAAAGCATATGCCATTCAAGCAGGAAGAGAATTAAGAGTCATTGTTGAAAGCGAAAAAGTATCAGATCAAAATGCTGCAGATTTATCGTTTAATATTTCTCAAAAGATTCAAACAGACATGACGTATCCTGGACAAGTTAAAGTAACTGTAATTAGAGAAACTAGAGCAGTTAACATAGCAAAATAGGCATTAAAACATAGATAAGAATAAGCCCACTAATTAGTGGGCTTTTTTATTTTCTAGGATGAAATGTTTTAAGCACATTCTTTAAATGGCTTTTATCTACATGCATATATATTTCTGTAGTTGTTATACTCTCGTGTCCTAACATGAGCTGTATGGTTCTTAAATCGGCTCCATTTTCCAATAAATGTGTTGCAAACGAATGCCTAAAGGTATGAGGTGAAATGGTCTTGTTTAAATCAATCTTTACAGCCAGTTGTTTAATGATTGTAAAAATCATGGCTCTGGTAAGTTGTTTTCCTCTTCTATTTAAAAATAAAGTGTCTTCATGCCCTTTTTGTATAGATAGATGATTACGGACTTCGTTTTTATAACAGTTAATATATTTTTGGGCAGAGCTGACAATTGGAACAAAACGTTGTTTGTCTCCTTTGCCAGTTACTTTTATAAAACCTTCATCAAAAAATAAATCTGAAATTTTCAAGTTGGTTAACTCACTTACACGTAACCCACAACTATAAAGGGTTTCCAATATGGCTCGATTGCGTTCGCCTTCAGGTTTACTTAAATCAATGGCATCAATTAATCGGTTAATGTCGTCCAGAGAAAGTGTGTCTGGAAGTTTTCTTCCAATTTTAGGAGATTCAATTAATTCTAAAGGATTATCTGTTCTGTAATCTTCAAAAATGAGGTAATTAAAAAAGCTACGTAAACCAGAAATCATTCTAGATTGTGTTCTTGCATTAACAACTTTTGCTATGTCGTAAATAAATTCTTGAATTGTTTCTTTAGATATTGATAATGGAGACTCTTGTATGTTGTTTATTTCTAAGAAAGTAATAAGTCTCTCAACATCTAATCCATAACTAGTTATAGAGTTTTTAGATAACCCTCTTTCTATTTTTAAAAATAGTTTATAATCTTTTAAGGCGTGAGACCATTTCATTGCAACAAAAATATAGTAAAAAACGAGTGAAAACTAGGGTTTTATAAGTGTATAAAAGTTTAGATTCATTATAAATTGTTAATAACTAATCAAATGAAAATGCTTAAAATCAAGCAATTACAGTTTGTTGTTAATTAAATTGTTGATAAGTATTGAATTATAGTTCATAATTAGAAAAAAAAGTATTTAGTTTGTTCTATCAATTTAAAAACTTAAAGAATTATGAAAAAAGTATTATTAACAGCTGCAATTGCAGTTTTCGGATTTACTAGCATGAATGCTCAAAATGTTAGTTTTGGTGCTAAAGCTGGTATGAACGTAGCCACAATAGGTGGTGATTTTGGTAATTATTACGATTATTATGAAGGTGATGCTACCGATAATGTTAAATCAAGAGTTGGTTTCCATGTTGGTGGTCTTGCAGAAATAATGATTTCAGAAAAATTTGCAATCCAACCAGAAATATTGTATTCATCACAAGGTTTTAAAACTGAATATAGTTATGGGTCAGAAAGAGAAGAATCTAATGTTAATTTAAGTTATTTAAATCTTCCAGTTATGGCAAAATTTTTCCCAATTGAAAATTTAAGCGTTGAAGCTGGTCCTCAAGTTGGATTCTTATTATCTGCTAACGAAGATTATGAATATACTGATTCAGATTTTCCAGAAGATAATGTTTCTGGTGATAGAGATGTTAAAGATTCAGTTAAAGGAGTAGATTTTTCTATGAACATTGGTGTTGGTTATAAATTAGATATGGGTGTTTTCTTCCAAGCACGTTATTGCTTTGGATTAAGCGAAGTGGATGATACAGGTTATTATGATGATGAAAGTTATTATGATAATTATTCATTTTCAAGAAAAAATCGTGTATTCCAACTTTCAGTAGGATACATGTTTTAATTAGTAATTGATTTTAATAGCTAGAAAAGCCGAAGTTAATAACTTCGGTTTTTTTTATAATAAAAAATGAATAAGCTTTTGTTAAGTTAGAATTTAGGATTGTTTATCTTTGCACGAAATTTCAAACAAAATTAATTACAATGAAAAAAATAATATTATTGACTGCAATTGCAGTTTTCGGATTTAATTCAATAAATGCTCAAGATGAGGTTATTGAAAAAGCTAAGTCAGGTAGTTTTTATGCTGGTGCTAATATTGGTTTACCATTAAGTACTTCTAGTGATGTGTCTTCTTTCAATTTTGGTTTTGATGTAGCTTATTTGTTTGAGTTAATTGATAATTTAGAACTTGGCGGATTGATTGGTTATACTCATTATATTGGAGATGGAAGTTATTCTTATACTAATAATGGGAATGTTTTAATTACTAATTATAAAGATGCTTC
The DNA here is from genome assembly GCF_003148645.1 of Xanthomarina spongicola. Taxonomy (GTDB): domain Bacteria; phylum Bacteroidota; class Bacteroidia; order Flavobacteriales; family Flavobacteriaceae; genus Xanthomarina; species Xanthomarina spongicola. Next base: position 24,622 of record NZ_QGGP01000009.1, on the reverse strand, counting down.
TTTTATTCCAGTAGCAGCAACAGCAAGATACTATTTTGCAGATGATAAGTTTTTTGGAGGATTAGATTTAGGTGTTGGTATTAATGTTTCTGGAGATGCTAAAACTGGTTTTTATGCAAGACCAAAATTTGGTTTTGATTTAGGGCCAATTGCTTTAATAGCTTCTTATCAAAGTATTTCTGGTGGTACAGACTACAAGCACGTAAATAATGGTAATGGGAATAACACAATTGTAACTTCAAGTGGTTTCAATTCATTCAACTTTGGTGTTGAATACGGATTCTAAATTTATAATAAAATAAAAAAGGGCAATACTCATACATTGCCTTTTTAATTTAAAATTTTTTAAAATGAAAAAACTAATTATTACAACAGTAACAGCACTTATGTTTAGTGTATTATCATTTGCGCAATCTGGTTTAAATATTGGAGGAAGTATAGGTTTCCCTTATGAAAACTATGAAGGTTATGATTTTTCTTTTGCTTTTAATGGTGATATTAATTATTTATTTGAAGTTAATTCAGCTTTCGATTTAGGTATAGCAACAGGTTATGGTCAGGCTATAGGTGATAGCTATTATGTAGGTCCAATAATAGGGAACTTTGAGACACCAGACTATCAATATGTTCCAGTTGCTGGAGCAGCAAGATTTAGTGCTAATGAAAAATTAGTGTTTGGTGCAGATATTGGTTATGCTATTTCAGTGTCGAGTGCAAAAGATTTATATAATAATGATTATTATACAGGAGGATTTTATTGGAGACCTATGGTTGGATTTAATATAAACGAAACTCTTCAATTAAATGCTAATTATATTGGTATTAGTGATGATTATTTCTATTATGGATCTTTTAATCTTGGATTTACTGTAAATATCAATTAAGATTTATATTATCAGATATAAAAACCGAAGTGCTACACTTCGGTTTTTTTTATACCTTTACTTTATGAAAAAACTCATTATCATTAATGGACCAAACTTAAATTTATTAGGGAAACGTGAGCCACAAATTTATGGTAATCTAACTTTCAATGAATTTTTTGAAACCATTAAAGAAAAATATCCTCAAGTGCTCTTAGAGCATTTCCAATCTAACATAGAAGGTGAAATTATAACTAAAATACAAGATGTTGGGTTTAGCTATCATGGCGTTATATTAAATGCTGCTGCATATACACATACATCAGTTGGAATTGGAGATGCAGTTGCAGCTATAGAAACTCCCGTAATAGAAGTACATATTTCAAATACGTTTAAGCGTGAAGAGTTTAGACATCAATCTTATGTTGCTCCAAACGCAAAAGGAGTTATTGTTGGATTTGGCTTGCAAAGTTATGAATTAGCTATACAGAGTTTTTTATAATAATGCACTTTGGTTTTTTAGAAAAATATCTTTGCTTTAATTACTTTAGAACAAGACACAATAAAAAAGGCTTCGAAATAATCGAAGCCTTTTTTTATATATTCTTATCTTTCTACTTATAGATGTATCACCTCTCCATACGCATCTGCAACTGCTTCCATAACAGCTTCACTCATGGTTGGGTGTGGATGTACTGCTTTTAGTACTTCATGTCCAGTAGTTTCTAGCTTTCTTCCTAAAACAGCTTCAGCAATCATATCTGTTACTCCAGCTCCAATCATATGGCAACCTAACCATTCTCCATATTTAGCATCAAAAATCACTTTTACAAAACCATCTTTTGCACCAGAAGCACTTGCTTTACCTGAAGCTGAGAAAGGGAATTTACCAACTTTAATATCATAACCTTTTTCTTTAGCTTGTTTTTCGGTTAATCCAACGCTAGCAATTTCTGGTGATGCATAAGTACAACCAGGAATATTTCCATAGTCTAAAGGTTCTACAAGTTGTCCAGCAATTTTTTCAACACAAAGTATCCCTTCTGCAGAAGCTACGTGAGCTAATGCTTGACCAGGTGTAACATCTCCAATGGCATAATAACCAGGAATGTTTGTTTGGTAATAATTGTTTACTAAAATTTTATCTCTATCTACAGCAATACCAACATCTTCTAATCCTATGTTTTCGATATTAGTTTTAATTCCAACAGCAGATAAAATAATATCAGCTTCAAGAATTTCTTCACCTTTAGCTGTCTTCACAGTAGCTTTAACTCCTTTTCCTGAAGTATCTACTTTAGTAACTTCAGCTGAAGTCATAATTTTAATGCCACTTTTCTTAAAGCTTTTTTCTAGTTGTTTAGAAACATCAATATCTTCTACAGGAACTACGTTTGGTAAAAATTCAACAATAGTTACTTCAGTTCCCATAGAGTTATAAAAATATGCAAACTCAACTCCAATAGCACCAGAACCAACAACAATCATCTTTTTTGGTTGTTCAGTTAAAGTCATTGCTTCTCTGTAACCAATTACCTTTTTGCCATCTTGAGGTAAACTTGGAAGCTCTCTCGAACGAGCTCCTGTGGCAATGATTATATGATCTGCACTATATTCTTTTCCGTCCACATCGACTTTCTTTCCAGTTTTTAGTTTCCCAAATCCTTCAATAACATCAATTTTGTTTTTTTTCATTAAAAACTGAACGCCTTTACTCATACCTTCTGCAACATTACGACTTCTCTTTACGACTGCATTAAAATCTTTATCAAATTCTTTTACAGATAAGCCATAATCATTTGCATGTTTTAAATATTCAAACACTTGAGCAGATTTTAAAAGTGCTTTGGTTGGAATACAACCCCAATTTAGACAAACACCACCAAGGTTTTCCTTTTCAACTATAGCTGTTTTAAAACCTAATTGAGACGCTCTAATAGCTGTTACGTAGCCTCCAGGACCACTTCCAAGAACAATAATATCGTATTTACTCATCGTTTATTTTTTAGTCGTTTTAAGAAGCTACGAAGTTACAAAAAGTATATTTCATATAACAAATGATGCTTGATAAAATAGATGAAAGAGAATAGTAAATGGACTTTTAGTATGTGTGGTATGGTTGAAATTTCGAAATTCCTTGCCTATTAGTTAGGTTGGCAAAAAATCTAAACTCCAAATAATTTAAATTAAAGATATTATTAGATTGTAGCTTTTTTTGTCCAATAAACTATGCTAGATAAATCTATTCCTTAGGAATAAAATTTAAGGCAACACCATTGATGCAGTGTCTTTTTCCAGTAGTATTTTTTGGACCATCGTCAAAAACATGACCTAAATGTCCACCACAAGTTGCGCAATGCTCTTCATATCCATAAAAGCCGTTTCCGTCTTTAGAAATGGTAACATTTCCTGAGATTTCCTGGTCGAAACTTGGCCAACCTGTTCCAGAATCAAATTTATGTTCGCTTTTAAATAAAGGTGTTTTGCAAGCAGCACATACATATATTCCTGATTCTTCATTATTATTTAGTGGACTAGAAAAAGCACGTTCTGTTCCAGATTCTCTTAAAACATAATATGCTTCAGCACTTAATTCCTGTTTCCATTCGGCATTTGTTTTAGTTGTTTTAAGTGAGTTGTCAGAGGCGTTTTCTTTTTCTTCTTGACCTAAACAACTTTGTATACTAACTAATAATATGAAGCTTATTAATATTCTCATAAGATAAAATGTATGTAAAAATAACTGTAGAATATTGTCGTAGGACTATTAGTAACATTACAAATAATGAACAAAAATTTATAAAACTATATTTTGCTATCTATTAAAATAAGGAATGGTTTTTGTAATTTTATCTATTAAAATATTTAAAAATGAAATTAAAGAATATAATTTTGGTATCTGGAATGTTTTTTTTGGCAATGTCATGTGCTACAAATCCTTTTACTGGCAAACAAACTATGGCAATAGTGCCAAATTCGCAATTATTTCCAACAGCTTTTCAGCAATATAATCAGGTGCTTTCTCAAAGTAAAGTAATAAAAGGTACACCTCAATCTGAAATGATAACACGTGTTGGTCAAAGAATTTCTATAGCAGCAGAACGATGGTTAAATGCCAATGGTTATGAAGGTTATTTAAAAGATTATAAATGGGAATATAACTTAATAGACGATAAAACTGTTAATGCTTGGTGTATGCCTGGAGGAAAAATTGTGTTTTATACAGGAATTCTTCCAATAGCACAAAGTGAAACAGGAGTTGCTGCCATTATGGGTCACGAGGTAGCGCATGCACTTGCAAATCATGGACAACAACGTATGAGTGCAGATTACATTCAACAAGGAGTTGCTATTGCTGGAAATGTTGCTATTCAAAACGATAATGATAGAGAAGCCTTTAATCAATATTATGGTATTGGCTCTCAAGTAGGAGTGATGTTGCCTTTTAGTAGAAGTCATGAAACAGAAGCAGATAAAATTGGCTTAATTTTAATGGCCATGGCTGGATATAACCCAAGTGAGGCTGCAGAATTATGGAAACGAATGAAAGCTAATAGTGGAGGAGGTGCGCCACCAGAAATACTAAGTACACATCCATCTAATGATACAAGAATTCAAGAAATTTCATCTTTAGTGCCTATGGCAGTTGCAGAAGCTAAAAAGTTTGGTGTAACTACTTTTAGGCCAATTACTAATTTTTAAAAGTATAATTTAAAATATTTACTTACTTTCGAAGCTGTTCAATTTAATGAACAGCTTTTTTATTTTATTAAATTTTATATGGCAAAACTTGAAAAAGGAAGTAAAAAATTACTGAATGCATGGGCTTTTTACGATTGGGCAAACTCAGTTTATACCTTAACTATTGCCTCTTCAATATTCCCAATATTTTATTCAGCTTTATTTATAAGTGAAATTAAGCAAATTGATGCCTTTGGCTTTGAATTTAAAAGTACTGCTTTAATAACTTTTGTAACAGCTTTTACATTTTTGGTAGTTTCTTTTATGTCGCCTTTATTGTCTGGAATAGCTGATTATGTAGGCAATAAGAAAAGTTTTATGAAGTTTTTCTGTTATGTTGGAGGTATTGGGTGTATTGGTTTGTATTGGTTTAGTTTGGACCATATATACATAAGCTTGTTGTTTTATTTTATGGGATTAATTGGATATTGGGGAAGTTTGGTTTTTTATAATTCTTATTTACCAGACATTGCTTTTCCTGAACAACAAGATAGAATAAGTGCTAGAGGATTCTCTTTTGGTTATGTAGGGAGTGTTATATTACTTATTATTAATTTAATCATGGTAATGAGCCAAGATACTGGAGATGCTAAAATGCAAATGATGCGTTGGTCTTTTGTTATGGTTGGTGTATGGTGGATATTATTTAGTCAATACACTTTTTATGTTTTACCAAAAGGTGTTTTAAATGGTGAAAAGGTTACTAAAAATGTGATTCTTAATGGATTTAGAGAGTTACGTCAAGTATGGCATCAACTTAAAGAGAATCTAAGGTTAAAAAGGTATTTAGCAGCTTTTTTTGTTTTTAGTATGGCTGTACAAACCATAATGTTAGTTGCTGTATATTTTGGGGAAGAAGAAATAGCTTGGGCAGACGATAGCGAAAAAACTATGGGATTAATTGTAAGCATTCTGTTAATTCAAATAGTTGCCATTCTTGGAGCTATTTTAACTTCTAGAGCTTCAGAAAAATTTGGTAATATTAAAACACTTATTGCAGTAAATATAATTTGGATGTCATTATGTTTTGCAGCATATTTTGTGGTAACTCCATTTCATTTTTATTTAACTGCAGGTTTTGTTGGATTGGTAATGGGAGGGATTCAAGCCTTAGCCAGATCTACTTATTCAAAGTTCTTACCAGAAACAGAGGATACAACGTCCTTCTTTAGTTTTTATGATGTTGCCGAGAAAATAGGCATTGTAATTGGGATGGTTATTTTTGCAACTATAGATCAAGTTACAGGAAGTATGCGTAATGCCATTGTGTTTTTATTTGTTTTCTTTTTAATAGGAATTGTATTGTTATTTAGAGTTCCCAAAAAGAATAGTTAACAAAAAAAGCCTCTCAATTTGAGAGGCCAATAATTTAAATATTGTTTAATTGTTTTTGCTTATTGAACCAGAACCAGCCACTTTCGTGTCTTCTTTTTCTGGATTTCCAGAGTATTCAATATCACCAGAACCAGCAACTCTGGCTTTTAAAGATTTATTACTTACAACCTCTGCATCACCAGAACCAGCTAATGACACATCAGTATAATTTGATTCTAGTTTTGAGCCATCAAAATCTCCTGAGCCTGAAACACTAACCTCTAATTTTTCAGTGTTGCCTTTTAAATTTAAGTCTCCTGAACCAGTTAAACTACTAGAGATAGAATTAGCATCTACATGAATGTTAACATCTCCAGAACCAGCTAAAGAAACATCAAAATTAGTTGCATTTATTTTATCTTCATTCCATAGGTCTCCAGATCCAGCTAAAGACACACTATTAATGTCTTTAAAAGGAATAGTAATTTTTATGGTTTTATTCATACTAGGACTAAGATTTACTTTGTCTTTAACTTTAATAATTAAGTTGTTTCCTTTTACTTCTGTAATTACATACTCTAATAAGTTTTCTTCTCCTTCAAGAGTAATTTTCCCTTCTGTTCCTGCCACTAGAATGTAATCGAAAGATCCAGCACATTTAATGCCATCGTAGTCTCCTGTAGTTCTAGTTATTGTAGTTACTTTTCCATTGCCATTTACTTTTTGAGCAAAGCTAAAAGAGGAAAGAAGTACTGCTGCTATAAGAATGATTTTTTTCATAAAAATTTCTATTTATTGGTTAGTTTTTAAAAAATGAGACACTTCCGTATTCCGATTCTATTTTTATTAAATTTCCAGAATTTGAAGCTCCATAATAGCCAGAATAATAATTTTCTCCAGATTCTTCTCGTCTTTTGTTAAATTGAAAATCTCCACTATCTTTTAAAGATGCATATTCTAAATTAATATCGAAGTTAAAATGGTATCCAGGCGCATGACCAATTTTAATTCCCGTATAATCTGATTCTATATTGACATTTCCTGAATTTTCAGTCATGTTTGCTATTTTTATAGAACCATAATCTGCTTCAAGTGTCACGTTTTTATAAACATCACCAATAGTAACGGTTAAGTAGTCTCCATTACCAATAATATTATTGGCTTTGTTAATTTTTATAGAACCATAATCGCAGACATAATTTACATCTTCAACAGCTTCAATAATAGAAGAGGTATAATCAGCATTCACATGAATGTTCTTTGCTTTTGCAATGGTAAACCCACTATAATCTGCATTTATTTCACCACTTTTAATATATTCAAAATAACAGTTAGACGTATAATCGAAGCTTATTCTGTTATTGTCTGCCATAAGTTCTTTAGTAGTAATCTTTCCATAATCACAGCTAATTGTTGCTCGACCTTCTAGTTTATCTAAGTTTATATTTCCATAATCATTACTTAAATCAACAGCATTTGTAACTGGCATTTTAACAACATAATTAATAGTCATATTTACATTGTTGTTGCCTCCCCAATTCCACCAAGAACTTTTACTTTTATTAAAAATGGTTTTAGCAGATACAAGACTGTTTGTTGCATCAAAATCTACAGTAATATCGTCTAATTTTTGTTGCACTTTATCTTCGTCGTTTCCTTTAATGGTAATGATTACTTGAATGTCAATTCTGTTTTCATTCCAAGTAACAATGTCTAGATTACCATAACTATTATCTATTTTTAATGTGGCATTTGCCGACACATTAAAAGATTTTTTAATGGTTTTCTCTTTAGTGTGTTTTTCCTTTTCAATATTATTTGTTGATGCCAAACTAATTACTGGCATAAGTAATAATAGAGTGATTAGTCTATAAAGTTTTATTGTTTTCATTGCTTAATTTATTAAGTTGTTTAATGTTTTCTATGTGTTCTAAGGTGTTTTGTAAAATATCTATTCGGTTTTGAAAATTTTTAATCATGGCGTAAATCACACGATTGTCATCTCCACTTTTGGTTAAATCTACTTTTAGGGTATCATAATTAATTTCCAGTTTTTTAATTTGAATTAACGCATCGTTAATAATCATTTTAGTTTCTGGATTCGATTCACTTTCTAATTTTTTTAATTCTTCAGAAATAGCGCTAGTAAAAAAAGTTTGAGTTTGAGCCATTTCAGGAGACACATTTGCCAAATCTCTTACAGTTTCTTTTTGATTAACTGTAATAAATAAGCTTACTATTAATATAATGGAAGCTGCAATACTAAGTAACGGTTTCCATAAATTTCTAACATTGGTCTTATTGTTAGAAGCAATGTTTGTTTTGTTATTTAATTTGCTTAAAAAACGTTTTGTATGGTCAGAATTTGGTTCTTCAACATCAAAATTGTCTTTTAAATCTTCAAATAGTTTATTTAAGTTATCTGTGCTCATAACAATTATATTAATGTGAGACTTGTGGTTGTAATTTTTGTCTTAAACTTTCTTTTGCTCTCGATATAGTGGTTCTGCAGTTGGCATAACTAATGTTAAGAATATTGCAAATTTCCTCGTAATCGTAACCGTCTATTAAATGTAACGTAAGTGAAATTCTATAGTTCTCTTTTAATGTATTTAAAGTCTCTAAAACCTGTCTCGCTTTTAGATTTGTAAACTCATAATCTGTAGGAATTCCTGAATCTTCACTTTCAATTTTATATTTCACATCATCAAAAGAAACACTTTGATGTTTGTTGTTCTTTTTATAATGATAAATACTTTTATTAATTACAATTCGTTTTAACCAAGCACCAAATGTTAAGCTATCTTGTATGCTATCAAGTTTTGTAAAAGCTAACAGAAAGGCTTCCTGCATAATGTCTTCAGCTTCAAAACTATCTTTTACAATTCTATAAGCTACGTTGTACATGGCTTTGTAATATCTATTATAAATCTCCAATTGCGCAAGTTGGTTGCCAGATTTACAAAGCGATACAAGTTGTTCGATATTTTGATGGGTTAGTGTCAATTAAAACAATTTGTTATTATAAAGATGCTATGTTTTTGTGTTTGTTACAGTTTTAAATAAATAAAATTAATGTTTCAATTTAAACATGGCATATTAATTGAACTTTTAGTTGAAAATATATCTTAATTTTATTGTTAATGCTTTAAAAATAAGATAACTAGAAGTAATAAGATTCTAATTTTAAAAGAAATACATTCTGTTTTTATCTAATTTAATGACAGAATGACTTAATAATATATATGAAGAAGAGAGATTTATTTAGCCTTGACAGTTTGTCATTTCAGGAATTCGATGAAAATTCAGAGTTAATTCCTTTAATGACTCCTGAAGATGAAGAAGAAATTAGTAATGAGAAATTACCTGAAACTTTACCTATTTTATCTTTAAGAAATACAGTATTGTTTCCTGGAGTTGTAATTCCTATTACAGCAGGAAGAGACAAATCTATTAGATTGATAGACGATGCCAATAAAGGCAGTAAAGTTATTGGAGTAGTGGCTCAAAAAGATGAAGAAGTAGAAGACCCTTCTGCAACAGATATTCATGAAACGGGAACTGTAGCAAGGATTCTAAGAGTTCTTAAAATGCCAGATGGAAATACTACAGTTATTATTCAAGGTAAGAAAAGGTTTAAAGTTGCCGAAGTTATAACTGAAGAACCTTATATAAATGCTACAATTCGTGAAGTTCCTGAGGCTAGACCTGCAGAAAAAAACAAAGAGTTTGAAGCTATTATTGATTCTATAAAAGAATTAGCGCTTCAAATAATAAAGGATAGTCCAAATATTCCAAGTGAAGCTTCATTTGCTATTAAAAATATTCAAAGTAATTCGTTTTTAATCAATTTTGTCTCATCTAATATGAACCTAACTGTTAAAGAAAAACAGGCTTTATTAGAAACAAACGATTTAAAAGAGCGTGCTTTAGCTACATTGAAGTATATGAATGTTGAGTTTCAAAAATTGGAACTTAAAAACGATATCCAATCTAAGGTTCAAAGTGATATGAACCAGCAACAAAGAGAATATTTTCTTCATCAACAAATGAAGACTATCCAAGAAGAATTAGGTGGAGTAAGTCATGATGAAGAATTGGAAGAAATGAAAGTTCGTGCTAAATCTAAAAAATGGAACGAAGATGTAGCAATTCATTTCAATAAAGAGATTGCAAAAATGCAACGTATGAATCCTCAAGTTGCAGAATATTCTATCCAACGTAATTATTTAGATTTATTTCTGGATTTGCCTTGGAATGAATTTAGTAAAGATAAATTCGATTTAAAGCGTGCAAAACGCATTTTAGATCGAGACCATTATGGGCTAGATGATGTTAAACGAAGAATTATTGAGTATTTAGCAGTTATTAAATTGCGTAACGATATGAAATCGCCAATTTTATGTCTTTATGGACCTCCAGGAGTAGGTAAAACCTCTTTAGGAAAATCTATTGCTGAAGCCTTAGGAAGAGAATACGTTCGTATGTCTTTAGGTGGTTTACGTGATGAAGCTGAAATTAGAGGCCATAGAAAAACCTATATTGGAGCCATGCCAGGAAGAATACTTCAAAGCCTTAAAAAAGCTGGGACATCTAATCCTGTATTTGTTTTAGATGAAATAGATAAATTATCTAATTCGCATCAAGGAGATCCATCTTCTGCTATGTTAGAAGTTCTAGACCCAGAGCAAAACAGTGAATTTCATGATAACTTCCTAGAAATGGGTTACGATTTATCTAAAGTGATGTTTGTTGCTACTTGTAATAGTTTATCGACCATACAGCCTGCTTTATTAGATAGAATGGAAATTATTAATGTTACAGGTTACACCATTGAAGAAAAAGTGGAAATAGCAAAAAGACATTTGTTACCAAAGCAATTAAAGGAGCATGGATTGACAGAAAAAGAATTAAAAATTGGAAAACCACAACTTGAAAAAATAGTTGAGGGTTATACAAGAGAATCTGGTGTTCGTGGTCTTGAAAAGCAATTAGCAAAAATGGTTCGTTATGCAGCCAAAAGCATTGCTATGGAAGAAGACTATAATATTAAAGTAACTAACGAAAATATTATTGAAGTTCTTGGAGGACCTAAACTAGAAAGAGATAAATACGAAAATAACAATGTAGCTGGAGTTGTAACAGGACTTGCATGGACAAGAGTAGGAGGAGACATTCTTTTTATTGAATCTATTTTGTCTAAAGGAAAAGGAAACTTAACTATAACAGGTAATTTAGGAACTGTTATGAAGGAATCTGCAACCATTGCTATGGAATTTATAAAATCTAATGCAAAAGAGCTAGATCTAGATCCAGACATTTTTGAAAAATACAATGTGCATATTCATGTGCCTGAAGGTGCAACTCCTAAAGATGGTCCAAGTGCTGGTGTAACTATGCTTACATCTTTAGTGTCTTTATTCACACAAAGAAAAGTAAAGAAAAGTCTAGCAATGACTGGCGAAATTACTTTAAGAGGAAAAGTACTTCCAGTAGGTGGAATTAAAGAAAAGATATTAGCAGCTAAACGTGCTAGAATCAAAGAGATTTTACTTTGTGAAGACAACAGAAGAGATATTGAAGAAATTAAACCTGAATATTTAAAAGGATTAAAATTTCATTATGTTTCAGATATGAATGATGTTATTAAAATAGCTCTTACCAATCAAAAAGTTGTTAATGCCAAGGAGCTTTAGATGAGTTGAATTAAAAATGTATCAAAACCTCGAATTTATATTCGAGGTTTTTTATATCACTTAAAAATAAATTATACTTGCATCCGTTTAAAGATAGATTTAGTTACTTTGCAATTATATGATTAAGAATTTTACGGTAGTTTTTATAATGCTTCTCAGCACTTTTGTCTCGGCGCAAATTGGTGGTGAAACTACCTACCAATTTCTTAATTTAGTTTCTTCTCCAAGACAAGCTGCATTAGGTGGAAAAGTTTTTACTAATGTAGATTACGATGTCACTCAGGCATTAACTAATCCAGCAACAATAAACATTGAAATGGACAATCAATTAGCTTTAAATTATATGAGTTACTTGGGTGGAATAAGTTATGGTACTGCTGCCTATGCATATACTTGGGATAGGCGAACACAAACCTTTCATATGGGAGTTAGCTATATTAACTATGGAAGCTTTGATGGTTATGATGAAGATGGTAATGCAACTGGCTCTTTTACTGGTAACGAGGCTGCGCTTTCTTTTGGTTATGCAAAACAACTAGGTTATTCCGATTTTTATTTAGGTGGGAATATTAAATTAATAACGTCATTACTAGAACAGTATAATTCTTTTGGAGCAGCTATAGATGCAGGTCTTTTATATATAAATGAAGATATAGAATTTCAAGCAACTCTTGTAGTAAGAAATTTAGGTGTACAGATAACTACGTATGCTGGATTAAACGAACCATTACCTCTTGAAATAGCATTTGGTATGTCGCAAACCTTAGAACATGTTCCATTACGCTGGCATTTAACTTTCGAGAATTTGCAAACATGGCCAATTTCGGTTTCTAATCCAGCTAGAGCCGAAACAGATTTAGAAGGTAATCAAACACAAGAAGAAGTAGGTTTTTTTCAAAATGTACTAAATCATACCATTTTAGGAGCAGAAATATTTCCTGCAGGAGCTTTCAGTATTAGACTAGGTTATAACTTTAGAAGAGGTCAAGAATTAAAAATAGTAGATCAAAGAAATTTTTCAGGTATCTCAGCTGGTTTTGGCTTAAAATTAAATAAACTTAGATTTAGCTTTACACATGCTAGATATACAAGTGCTGCTAATGCTAACTTTTTTGGCTTACAACTTGATTTAAGATAGTTTATGAATTCCAATTTCATAGAAAGTTAATATGAATAAAATTACCATTGCAATAGACGGATTTTCCTCAACAGGAAAAAGTACAGTTGCCAAACAATTGGCTAAACACTTAGGCTATATTTATGTAGATTCTGGAGCTATGTATCGTGCTGTTACTTGGTTTGCAATGCAAAACAATATAATTAGTAAAGAGCATTTTTATATTGATAAATTAATTTCTAACCTACATAACATTACTATAAGTTTTATTTTTAACGACAGTCTAGGTTTTGCTGAAGTTTATTTAAATGGCAAAAACATTGAAAAACAAATTAGAACATTAGAAGTTTCTAGTTTTGTAAGCCAGATTGCCGAAATTTCTGAAGTTAGAGAACTTTTAGTAAAGCAACAACAAAAATTAGGCGAGAAGAAAGGTATTGTTATGGATGGGCGAGATATTGGAACTGTTGTATTTCCTAAGGCAGAGCTAAAATTATTTATGACAGCTTCGCCTGAAACTAGAGCTACAAGACGATTCAATGAATTAATTTCACGAGGAGATAAAGTAAATTTTGAAGAAGTACTACATAACGTACAAGAGAGAGATTATATAGATTCCCATAGAGAAGATTCTCCACTTATAAAAGCCGAAGACGCTATAGAAATTGATAATTCTACATTAACATTAGACCAGCAATTCCAGAAAATACTTCAACTGGTTGAATCTAAGCTAGAAAATTGTAAGTAAACCTTTAATTTTAAGAAAAATACATTAGGTTATTTTAACTAAAAACATTAATTTTGCACTCCTTTTAGCGAAGAGTTAGGAATTAGAAGGGAACTAAAACAAATTTATAATTAACGCTTCTGTGTGTTAATCGCTTAATTTTCCTAAGATAACACAGAATACAAAACATAATGTAATAGCTTTTCGTGTATTGAAAACATATACATTATTAAATTATTTTAAATGGCTGAAAAAGCAAAAAAAGCAGAAGTTGAAGCAACTGAAGCAAAAGCAGTAGAAACTGCTGAAACACAAACAGTAGAAGCTACTGAAACTCAAGTAGCAGAAGCTCCAGTAGTATCTGAAGCTCAAGCAAATCCAGAAAAATTCTTAAAAGATTTCAATTGGCACAATTACCAAGAAGGTATTGATGAGGTTGATGATTCTCAATTACAAGAATTTGAAAAATTGGTAGCTGAAAATTTCGTTGACACTTTAGATGATGAAGTTGTTGAAGGAGAAGTTATTCACTTAACAGATCGTGATGCTATTATAGACATCAATGCTAAATCTGAAGGTGTTATTTCTTTAAATGAATTCCGTTACAATCCAGGTTTAAAAGTAGGAGACAAAGTAGAAGTATTAATTGATGTTCGTGAAGATGCAACTGGACAATTAGTATTATCTCACAGAAAAGCTCGTGTAATTAAAGCTTGGGATCGTGTTAATGCTGCACATGACAATGGTGAAATCGTTAATGGTTTCGTTAAATGTAGAACTAAAGGTGGTATGATTGTAGATGTTTTTGGTATCGAAGCATTCTTACCAGGTTCTCAAATTGACGTTAAGCCTATTAGAGATTACGATCAGTATGTTAATAAAACAATGGAATTTAAAGTGGTTAAAATTAACCATGAATTTAAAAACGTTGTAGTTTCTCATAAAGCTCTTATTGAAGCAGATATTGAAGAACAAAAGAAAGAAATTATTGGTCAATTAGAAAAAGGTCAAGTATTAGAAGGTGTAGTTAAAAACATTACTTCTTACGGAGTCTTTATCGATCTTGGTGGTGTAGATGGTTTAGTGCATATTACAGACCTTTCTTGGTCTAGAATTAATCATCCAAACGAGATTGTTGAATTAGATCAAAAATTAAACGTAGTTATCCTTGATTTTGATGAAGACAAATCAAGAATCCAATTAGGTTTAAAACAACTAAGCAAACATCCTTGGGATGCTTTAGGTGAAGAAGTTAAAGTTGGAGATAAAGTTAAAGGTAAGGTAGTTGTAATAGCAGATTATGGTGCATTTATTGAAGTAGCAGATGGTGTTGAAGGATTAATCCACGTATCAGAAATGTCTTGGTCAACTCATTTACGTTCAGCTCAAGATTTTGTATCTGTAGGAGACGAAATTGAAGCTCAAATCTTAACTTTAGATAGAGAAGACAGAAAAATGTCTCTTGGTATTAAGCAATTAACGCCAGATCCATGGACTGATATTACTTCTAAATATCCTGTAGGATCTAAGCATTCAGGTATTGTACGTAACTTTACAAACTTTGGTGTTTTTGTTGAATTAGAAGAAGGTATTGATGGATTAATTTACATCTCAGATTTATCTTGGACTAAGAAAATTAAGCATCCAAGTGAATTCTGTAACGTAGGAGATACGTTAGACGTTGTAGTTCTAGAATTAGATGTAGAAGGACGTAAATTAAGTTTAGGTCATAAACAAACTACTGAAAATCCTTGGGATAAGTACGAAACTGAATTCGCTTTAGATACAGTACATACAGCAGAAATTGCTGAGGTTGTAGATAAAGGTGCAACTATTGAATTTAACGAAGATATCGTTGCTTTTGTTCCTTCTCGTCACCTTGAAAAAGAAGATGGTAAGAAACTTAAAAAAGGAGAATCTGCTGAATTCAAAATTATTGAATTTAATAAAGAGTTTAAACGCGTAGTTGCTTCTCATACTGCTATTTTTAGAGCAGAAGAAGCTGCAAACGTTAAAGCTGCTGTTAAGAAACAAGAAGCTCAAGCAGCAGAAGCAAAACCAACTTTAGGTGATGCTAATGATGCTTTACAAGCTCTTAAAGATAAAATGGACGGAAAGAAATCTAAATAATTTCCAGAACATTTATAAGACTAAAGCCTTCAATTAATTTTGAAGGCTTTTTTATTACTATTAAATTAACTTTCAATTTTAAAATTTTGCATTACCTTTGCTTACCAATTAAGTTTGGATAATATGAGTCAAAAAGTGTTACTTAATGCAATAGAGGTAAACATCATTCTTCATAGACTGGCTTGTCAATTAATTGAAAAACATAAAAACTTCGAGAACACTGTATTAATAGGTATTCAGCCAAGAGGAAAATACCTAGCAGAACGTTTAGCTAAAATGCTAAAAGAAGATTATAAAATAAAAAATGTCCAATTTGGACTATTAGATATCACTTTTTTTAGAGATGATTTTCGAAGAGGAGAAAAACCACTTGAAGCTAATACCACAGAAATTAATTTTTTAGTTGAAGATAAAAACATTGTTTTTATTGACGATGTTTTATATACAGGAAGAAGTATTCGTTCTGCTTTAACAGCTATACAGTCTTTTGGAAGACCTAAAGAAATAGAACTTCTAACTTTAATAGACAGACGTTTTAGCAGACATTTGCCAATTCAGCCAGATTATAGAGGTAGACAAGTAGATGCTATTAACAACGAAAAGGTAAAAGTAAACTGGATAGAGAATGAAGGAGAAGATTCGGTTTACCTAATAAATAATTAAACTATGAGTGAATTAAGTGTCAACCACTTATTAGGAATTAAATATCTTAACAAAAAAGATATTGAACTTATTTTTGAAACTGCAGATCATTTTAAAGAAGTGATTAACAGACCTATTAAAAAAGTGCCTTCACTTAGAGACATTACTATTGCTAATTTATTTTTTGAAAACTCTACTAGAACAAAACTGTCTTTCGAATTAGCAGAAAAAAGACTATCAGCAGATGTTATTAATTTTTCAGCATCACAATCTTCTGTAAAAAAAGGAGAAACATTAATTGATACCGTTAACAATATCCTTTCTATGAAAGTAGATATGGTTATTATGCGTCATCCAAATCCAGGTGCAAGTGTGTTTTTATCTCAACATGTTGGTGCAAGTATTATAAATGCTGGAGATGGAGCTCATGAACACCCAACACAAGCTTTATTAGATTCTTATTCCATAAGAGAGCGTCTAGGAGAAGTTAAAGGAAAAAATGTGGTTATTGTTGGAGATATATTGCATAGTCGTGTTGCACTTTCAAATATTTATGCACTTAAACTTCAAGGGGCTAATGTTATGGTTTGTGGACCAAAAACCTTATTGCCAAAGCACATAGACAAACTTGGAGTAAAAGTTGAAACAAACTTACGTAAAGCGCTTAATTGGTGCGATGTAGCAAATATGCTTCGAGTGCAAAACGAGCGTATGGATATTAGTTATTTTCCATCCACAAGAGAATATACACAGCAGTTTGGTGTAAACAAAGCATTACTAGATTCTTTAAATAAAGAAATAACTATCATGCATCCTGGACCTATAAATCGAGGTGTTGAAATTACAAGTGATGTGGCAGATTCTAAACAGGCAATTATTTTAGATCAAGTACAAAATGGCGTTGCCATTAGAATGGCAGTTATATATTTATTAGCTTCAAAAATTAAACAATAATATTATGATTATAGATAAAGATGGTAATATTACCATTATTACACAAGAGAAAACTTCTGTTATAGAATTAGTAAAAAAAATGGATGTTGTATATAATCGTTTTAAAAATGATAACATCATTGTTTCACTTACTAGTTTAAAACCCGTTACTATAGAACAGGTTGTAGAGTTTTTACAACTTTCAAATAAACATAGAAAATCTAATTATTCATTTGTTATAGTTTCAGATAAGGTGAATTTAGATGACATGCCAGACGAAATTATTGTAGTGCCAACAATACAAGAAGCTTACGATATTATTGAAATGGAAGAAATTGAGCGTGATCTAGGTTTTTAAAATGTTAAGCTGTTTGTCGTTAAGTTGTTAAGTCGAAAATAACCAACGATTAAACGACAAACGCCTAAACAACAAACAACAATGAAGTTAACAATCCTCGGCTGCCACAGTGCAACTCCACGTATAAATACAAATCCTACTGCTCAGGTTTTAGAAATAAAAAATCATTTGTTTTTAATTGATTGTGGAGAAGGTACTCAAGTAGAGCTTAGAAGGAATAAATTAAAGTTTAATAGAATTAAACACATTTTTATTTCACACTTACATGGTGATCATTATTTTGGATTGATTGGGCTTATTTCAACCTTTAGACTATTAACTAGGGAAACAGAATTACATATCTATGCGCCAAAAGGTTTGAAGGAACTTGTAACGCTTCAAATGAAATTAGCTAATTCTTGGACAAATTATCAACTTATTTTTCATGAATTAACTTCCAATGAATCTGAATTAATTTTTGAAGATGACAAAGTAGAAGTGTATACCATTCCTTTAGACCATAGGGTTTATACGAATGGATTTCTTTTTAAAGAAAAGCCTGGAGAACGTAAATTAGATATGAATGCTGTTTTAAATGAAGATATTGATGTTGCTTATTACAACAAGCTAAAACAAGGTTTCGATGTTGAAAATAATCAAGGAATATTAATTAAAAACGAAACAGTCACGAAAGATCCTACGAAGCCAAAAAGCTATGCCTTTTGTAGTGATACAGCTTACAACGAAGATTTAGTCCATATTATTAAAGGTGCTTCTGCATTATATCATGAATCGACATTTTTAGATAAACACGAAAAATTAGCAAAACCTACAAAACACAGTACAGCTAAACAGGCAGCAAGTATAGCCAAACAAGCAGAAGTAGGTAAGTTAATCCTTGGTCATTATTCTACACGATACGATAATTTAAATGATTTTGAATTAGAAGCTAAAACGGTATTTGAAAATGTGGAATTAGCTAAAGATGGAAAGACATTTAAATTTTAATTAAATTCTTTTAATTTAGACATCCACTCAATAGCTTCTTCTAAAGAGTTACATCGTTTAATGCTATTTTTAGAAAAATGTTTTTCTAGAGTGGCATTCATATAATTAAAATCATTGTAAGCAACAATGGCACCAGCAACTATAAAATTATATTCTTTGTAAAAATCTATCCAGAGTTGTGGTACTAATGAATAAGAATTTATTCTATTAGAAATATAGCCAATTTTAAAATTATCGTCATAATACTCACTAATTGCAGAAATTACTTCTTGAATTTTTAACCAATCAAAATGAATGCCTTCATTTAATTCAGAAATAACAAAATTGTCAAAAAAGAAGTATGTACCAAAAGAAAATTCTACTTTTGAGTATTGAAGTAGATTGGGATATTTACTATTTTCAAAGTTCATTTAGGGATATTAATTTTTAAATTTATAAGAAATTTTATTCTCAGAAAAGAAAAATTCACTTAAAAAGTCATATTTTAATGTAATGGATACAGATTTAAGCAATTACAGAAAGTCTTACGAAAAACAAGAACTCTTATTAAAAGATACTCCAGAAAACCCAATGGAATTGTTTCAAAAGTGGTTTTTTGAAGTAGATAAATTTTTTCCAGAAGATGAAACAAATGCTATGACAATAGCTACAATTGGATTAGATGGATATCCAAAAAATAGAGTTGTGCTTTTAAAAAAATACACCTACGAAGGCTTTATTTTTTATACTAATTATAATAGTGAAAAAGGCAAAGCAATTTTAAATAACCCAAATGTTTGTTTATCTTTTTTTTGGCATGGAGCAGAGAGGCAAGTAATTATTAAGGGTAAGGCTAAAAAGATATCTGAAAATTTGAGTGATGGTTACTTTGAGTCTAGACCACGTGGTAGTCAACTAGGAGCTATAGTATCTAATCAAAGTGAAATTGTTTCTAGTAGAAAAGAACTTGAAGAAAAACTAACTTCTTTAGAAAAAGAATTTGAAGGTAAAGAAATTCCAAGACCTAAATTTTGGGGTGGCTTTATTGTAGAGCCTTTAGAATTTGAATTTTGGCAAGGAAGACCAAATAGACTGCACGATAGAATAAGGTATTCAATAACTTCAGACTTCAATTGGGTAAAAAATCGATTATCTCCATAAAATCATCGGCCAAATACATAAAAATTCATTTCATCTGTGCATTTCATCGATAAAATGAATATAAAATCGATAAAATACATGTAGTTTATCGATTTTAACATTTCCTTAACAGTTTTTTCATAGTAGGATTATAAATTAGCAACACCAAATCTAAATTACCTAACAATGAAAAAGCCTACTTTACTACCAGTTATGGTATTATTTGCTTTGTTATCATTCTCATGTTCAACAGATAGCATGGATGAAACTTCTGAAAGCATCAATACTAATTTAACTATTCCAGAAACTAAAATTATTGAAATTGAAATTGTTGAATTAATTAACGATTACAGAATTAGTTTAGGATTAAATCCATTAGATAATATGGATGTTATAAAATCTCAAGCATATACACATACAGATTATATGATCGCTCATGATAACGTGTCTCATGATAATTTTTATCAACGCAAAACTTATTTAGTAAGCAATGTAGGAGCTAATAAAGTGTCTGAAAATGTCGCATATGGATTCACATCTGCAGAATCTGTTGTTAATGCCTGGTTGAATAGTGACGGACACCGAGCAAATATTGAAGGAGATTATACAGATTTTGATATTTCAGCAGAACAGAATAACGAAGGTAAATGGTATTTCACTAATATTTTTGTAAAAAAATAAAGGTAGGAGGTAAAATAAAAAATTAATATGTAAGCTATATTTATTTAAAATTATTACTAGTACTCTAATTAATAGCAAATAAAAAAGATCACTCTTGTTAGTGGTCTTTTTTTTGTTCTATAGATACGTTTTAAATCTTTTTTTATCTAAAGATTGTATAAGGGATTACTTATATAATAAAAGAGTTCTTAAATACGCTTTATATAGCTTTTATAAGCTTATTGATTTTATTGATTTAAATATAATCATGTAATACGTTAAAATATATAATTCAAAAGCCACTCTAGATGAGTGGCTTTTAGGTAACAAGATTATTGTTAGGAAGGTTTAATATGTAAGCTATAGATATTAAAAATAACTAAACCTTATTACCCTGTTTTTATAAATAATTAAGCTAATTATTAGTAATTAATTGTTAAGTTAAATTATTTATCAGATAAGATAATAAACTTAGATCGTCTGTTTTCTTGGTGTTGTTCTTCTGAACATTTTACTCCATTCGAACAGTCATTAACTAATTGGCTTTCACCATAACCTATTGCACTTTCTATTCTTTCTTGTGCAATATCTCTAGAGTATAAATAATCTCTAGTAGATTTAGCTCTTCTATCTGAAAGTTTCATATTATAGCTATCTGTTCCACGACTATCTGTATGAGATTCAATTTTAATAACCATATTTGGATGTTCGCGCATAACTGAAACAATATTTTCTAATTCGTAAGCTGCATCTGGTCTTATATCCCATTTGTCGAAATTGAAGAAAATAGGGTTAATTACTATTTCGTTATTACTAATTAATGGTATTAATAATAAATCTACCTCATGTTCTTTTTCATGTTCGTCTGTAGTTTCAACTTTTCGTAAAGCATCTTTATAATCTGGTTTACTACCTAAAATGGTATATTTATTATTACAATCTGCTTCAAAAGAATACTCGCCTAATTCATTTGAAGTAATTTCTTCAATGATTTTACCAGATTCATCTATAAGCTGTACTTTAGTCATTGCTAAAGGAAGTAGTGTCTTACTATCTCTAGTAATTCCTTTTATTATTTGTTTACATTCAAAAATGTTGAATCCATAAATATCGTCACTTCCTTTACCATCTTGTCTGTTTGAAGAGAAATACCCAACGTTTGTTTCAGAATCTATAGAAAATGCAAAGTCATCGTAACCACTATTATAAGGTGCGCCTAAGTTCTCAGCTTTTGCATTTTCATCCTTAATAATATCAGATTTAAAAATATCTAATAAACCTAAGTTTAAAAATCCATCAGAAGAAAAGTACAGTGTACTGTCTTTAGCAACAAAAGCATAACCTTCACGACCTTCTGTATTAATTTCAGGACCTAAATTTACAACTTCACCTAGTGATCCACTATTACTAAGGTCTACTTTATATAAATCTGTTTGTCCAAAACCTCCTTCACGATCTGAAGTGAAATATAAAGTTTTATTATCTGGACTAAGTGCAGGATGGTAAGTAGAGTAATCATCACTATTAATGGATAATTCTTGAACGTTCGACCAAATACTATCTATTAAAGTTGCTTTATATATTTTTAATTGTACTGTTCCTTTTTTGTCTGTTTTAGCTCTATTTCTTTTTCCAACATTCATTCTAGAAAAGTACATGGTATTCCCATCTTTAGTTAAAGCTGCATCTGCATAATGTAAGTTGTCTCTATGAATACCTTCAAATTCTAACTTTTTTACATCTGAAATTTCCTTTTTTCCATCTTTTGTAGTGATTTCTCCTTGGTATAAATCTAGGAATGGTTCATTATTCCATTTATAGATGTCATTTCCAGTATCTCTTGAAGATGCAAAATAAATTGTGTTTTCATGTATAAAAGAACCAAAATCTGAATAATTAGAATTAATAGAAAGATTATTTACTTCAACATAAATACCTCGAGTTGAAGCTAATTTTTCGTATAGATGTAAGTTATTTTCTTTAACATTCTTTACTCGACTATCATTATTTTGCATCTCTTTAAATTTAGCAAGCCATTTGTCGGCTTCTTCAAATTTACCAAGACTTCGTTGTGTTTGAATATATTTATATATATGTTCAGGGCTAACGTCTTTATCTTTCTCAAGAGCTTTAGCATACCAAATGGCAGCTTGTTCAGAGTCTGAATTGTTATAATAACAATCTCCTAATCTAGTAAGTACATGTACATTATCTTCACCTTTAGTTACTGCTTCTTGATATAATTCTGCAGCTTTAAGATAAGCAAAGTTGTCAAAAAATTTGTCAGCAACTTTCTCTTGTGAAAATAGAAAAGTACTACTTAATGCAATTATTGTGAATATTACTTTTGTTTTCATGCTGTTATATTTTAGAAGTATCTAGGTGATTTAATTCGTTTAGTTTTGAATATTTCGAACATGATTAAAATTTCATGAGTTCCTCCAGTATAATCATTTAATTCAGATAAAGGATATTCATAAGCATAACCAATTCGTATTTGTTTAGAAACTTGAAAGTCTGCAAGACCACCAAGTGCTGAAGTGTTTTCATTTATTCTATAACCAGCTCCTAACCAGAATTTTTCAAAGAATAAGAAGTTTGCAGTAAGATCATATGATAATGGGGCTCCATTTGTAGCTTTTACTAAAAAAGCAGGCTTTAATTTAGTATTCTCACTTAAATTAAAAACATAACCACCAGTAAAATAGTAACTCACACGCTCTAAAGCAGCAACATCAGCATTATTACTGTCTTTTGCATAATCTGTATTTAATATTCTAGGTGCAGAAAGCCCTAGATACCACATTTGTGAATGCCAATATAAACCAGCACCAATATTTGGACTCCATCTATCTTCTACACCATAAATATTTGGATCTTGAGCTCCGGGATCTAATGCTTGTCTATCTAAGCTATAACTTGTGAATCCAGCTTTAAAACCAAATGCTAATTTAGTTTTTTCACCTGTATTAATAGTATATGAAAAGTCTCCATATAAGTAAGAAAAACGTTCTTCCCCAAGTTTGTCATTTATAAATGACATCCCTAAACCAATTTTTTCATTTCTTAATGGCGTATTCGCAGAAAGTGTTTGTGTGATTGGACCTCCATCAAAGCCAACCCATTGACTTCTATGTAATGCAACAACACTTAGTGTCTCTCGACTTCCTGCATAAGCAGGATTTATTGCGATGGTGTTATACATATATTGAGTAAATTGTGGTAATTGTTGCGCAATTCCAACCGTACAACTCAATAATGCTAACGCAACTATATAATGTTTAATAAGTTTCATAGGTTATAGTTTTATTTGGTTCCTACGTAGATATGACCATTAAATGGTTTTAATCCACTATTTTTTAAAGTTAGAATGTAATAATATGTTCCATTTGGTACTTTGTCAGCATTACCTACTGAAGCTCTAGATGCTGTACCATTCCAGTTGTTTTGATAATTACTAGATTCATATATCATGGCTCCCCATCTGTTAAAGATTTTGACATCAATTACAAATCCACAAGCTTCAATACCAGTAACTTCAAAATATTCATTCCATTGATCACCATTTGGTGTTACAGCTTTTGATATTACAACATCTTGTCTACCACAATCTAATACAATACAGTCATCATTAATTGTAATTGTTACTTCAGTAGTATCTAAGCAGCCATTATCAGCAACAGTATAACTAAAGATATAATCTCCTAGTTCTACATTAGAAGGGTCGAAGAATTCGTTGTCTAGAGTAGTGTTTCCAGAAACTACAATCCATGTTCCAGAATAATCAGTTCCATTAAAATAGTCAAATAAATCAATCGTACCATCTTCATAACATCTATCGTCACTTATTAAATTTATAGTATTAATAGTTGTTACATATACAGTTTGAGTAGCTTGACCAGGATTACCACAGGCATCTTCAAAATCCCAAGTCCAAGTAATTTCATAATCATTATCAGTACCATCAAACGTGTTAGTTATTTGAGGATTATCTCCAATAATTTGAACAGTTGAACAATCATCGAACTGTAATGTTGGTGGATCAGGTATATTGTCGCAATTCACATTAATATCTGATAAATCAGTAAGTACTATTGGAGCAATGGTATCTTCTACAATAATCATTTGAACGACATCTATAAAGTTTCCACAATCGTCAGTTATTCTATACGTTCTTGTGATTGTTTCAGGACAAGAAAGCCCATCAGAACTATCTCCAACAAAAGCCACTACAGGAGTAGAACAGTTATCAGCAGCATCAGTCACAACCGAAATATCAGGTTGAGGCACATCTCCAATACATTCAACAGTAATACCTGCTGGGTTAGAAGCTGT
>NZ_QGGP01000008.1 GCF_003148645.1 Xanthomarina spongicola | reverse complement strand
GGAGGTGGATTACAAGTAACCATAACAGTTATGGATGAAAATGGAAATTCAACGTCATGTCAAGCAGATGTTTCCTTAGTAGATGCAGGAAACCCAATACCAGATGTAGCAACATTACCAGATGCTATAGGTCAGTGCGATGTAACTTTAACGCCACCAACAGCAACAGACGCTTGTTCAGGAGTCATTACAGGAACAACAACAGATCCAACAACATATACAACACAAGGCACCTTTACAGTGACTTGGACTTATGATGATGGAAACAACAATAGTGTGACACAACAACAAACGGTTATTGTGGATGACACAGAAGCACCAGTAATTACATGTATCCCAGATGATGTAAGAAGTACAGATCAAGGGAATTGCGATTACACGATTCAAGGAACAGAATTTGATGCGACTTTTACAGATAACTGTACATCAGGAAGCATTAGCAATAGTGTTAATGGTGGTTCTAGTTTAGCAGGAGAAGTATTCACATTAGGAGCAACAATAGTAACATGGACAGTAGACGATGGACATGGAAATGTAGTAACATGTTCAACTACTATAACAATTGAAGATAATGAAGCACCAGAAATTACATGCATCTCAGATGATGTAAGAAGTACAGATCAAGGAAATTGCGATTACACGATTCAAGGAACAGAATTTGATGCTAGTTTTACAGACAACTGTACAGCAGGAAGCATAAGCAATAGTATTAATGGCACCTCTAGTTTAGTAGGTGAAGTATTCACATTAGGAGCAACAACAGTAACATGGACAGCAGACGATGGACATGGACAAGTTGTTACCTGTACGACTACAATAACCATAGAAGATAATGAAGCACCAGTAATCTCATGCATCCCAGATGGTGTTAGAGATACAGATCAAGGCGTATGTGAATATACCATACAAGGAACAGAATTTGATGCAACTTTTACAGACAATTGTACATCAGGAGTCATTACAAATAGTATTAATGGTACTGCAACTCTTGCAGGTGAAATATTACAAAAAGGAGACACGAATATTACATGGACTGTAGATGATGGCAATGGCCAAGTGGTTACTTGTGCAACTACAATTACAGTTGAAGATAATAAAGCACCTATTGTAGACTGTTTAAGCTTACAAGTACAGCTTGATGAGTTTGGTAATGGAAGTATTGATATTAGTGATATCAATGGGAACTCTACTGATAATTGTGAAATTGCAAGTGTAACTCTTTCTCAAATGAATTTTGATTGTAATGATATCGGAGGAGATTTAGACACCTTATTAATTTCAGAATATATAGATGGTTCTGGTAATGATGATTGTATTGAAATCTTTAATGGAACAGGTAATCCAGTGAATCTATATACTGAAGGATATACCTTAAGGTTTTATTACGATGGTAGTACCTCTTACTCAGAAATACCATTATTAGGAGTTATTGCAGATAGAGATGTTTATGTTATTTGCAACCCATTTGGACCAGGTGCAACCCAAGCAGATCAAACAGGAGGTTTTGCCTTTGATGGTAATGATGCGATTGCCTTATCACGTGCTGGTAATGTAGTAGATATTATTGGAGAAATAGGAGTGAACCCAGGAACAGGATGGAATGTGTCTCCTAATACAACTTTTGGAACAACATTGGTTAGAAATAGCGATGTATTATATGGAAATGTTACAAGTGTTTCTGGTATCGGTTCAGAGTGGACGCAATTCCCACAAAACAACATATCTCATTTAGGATATCATGATATAGAAATTACAGATTTAGCTAATAATGTGATATTAACTGTAACAGATACAAGTGGAAATGTGTCTACTTGTGAAGGAAATGTAACTGTAATTGATAATACACCTCCAGAGGCAATTTGTCAAAATGTGGTTGTTCAGTTAGACGCAAATGGGGTTGGAAGCACAACAGCTCAAGCAGTAGATAATGGTTCTAATGATGCTTGTGGAATAGCAAGTTTAACATTAGACAATGCAGACTTTACTTGTGCTGATGTTGGAACTAATACTGTAACGCTTACAGTAACAGATAATAATGGAAATACATCTACTTGTACAGCTACAGTAACAGTAGAAGATAATGTAGTTCCAACAGTAATAGCAAATGATATTACAGTACAATTAGATGCCAATGGGGATGTAAGTATTACGCCTTCTCAAATTGATGGTGGTTCAACAGATAATTGTGGTATAGCAACAAGTGTTGTTGCTCCAAATTCATTTGATTGTTCTAATATTGGACCAAATACAGTTACTTTAACTGTAACAGATATCAATGGTAATGTCTCATCAGATACTGCAATTGTTACGGTTGAAGATATGGTTAATCCACTTGCAGTTTGTAACCCAATAACGGTTATGCTAGATGCTACAGGTTCTTACACCTTATCACAATTTGATATGGATGATATTGCAAATGGAAGCTCTGATGCTTGTGGAATAGCTAGTTTGTCAGTCTTCCCAAATGTCTTTGGATGCGATGAAATAGGTGATAATACAGTGACATTAACTGTTACAGATAATTATGGTAATACGGACACATGTACCACAACAGTAACAGTTGAAGGTATTGTTCCAGAAGTTACAATTACACAAGGTGAACTTCCGGAATTCTGTCAAGGAGCAGTTGTTGTATTAACTGCTAATAGTGCAGAAGCTACCGAGTATTTCTGGAATTCTGGAGAAACGACTCAATCTATTGAAGTAGATGGAAATGGTATTTATGGCGTATTAGTAACATCGGCTACAAATTGTACTACCTATGCTGAATATGAAGTTACAGGATTTGATGCAGGCTCATTAATAGCTGCTTATACTATTTTAGCAATTGACGAGGTATATTTACATGGAGGAAATTTAGTGCAATCAGGAGGAGTAGGAGCTATGAATCCTAATACAGGGAACATAAAACTACATCAAGCCACTAATGTTGTCGAGTTTGCTCAAGCACCTACTATTACTTTAAATCATGGTAGTACAGTTGGAAATTCCATATTTGCAGCTGCTAATCTAACTATTCCACCATTTGTGTATAATACCTATTCAAATAGCAGTAGTCTAGACGCTACCATAAATAACAATCAAACAATTACTTTAACAGACGATGTGTATGATGTTGTAACAGTTAAGCAGAATGCTACAGTTATTTTTAGTCAGTCGAATGTGTACATCAATGAATTAAAAACATTTGATGGAGCAAGTATTGAATTTGCAGGTTGTGCTAATGTCTTTATTAACGAAAAGTTTATGTTAGCTCAAAATGGTACAATTAATTCAAATGGAAATAAAGTGGTATTCTATGTAAATGAAGATGTGCAAATTGAAAAAGGTTCTGACGTTCGAGCGAGCATTCATGCCTATAACCATGAGATAATGGCTAAAGGTCTTAATAGTAATGGGAATAATGGTGGTGAGCCAACGTATATGACAGGACTCTTTATTGCCAAAAAAGTTCATGGTAATAAAAATGTTATTTGGAATGCTGATGACTTATGTAGTCCGTGTCCAATATCAACACCATTAAATGGTACTAATGGAGAACAAGAAAATGTACAAAGATCGTTAGAACTGCATTTAGATGCTTGGCCTAACCCTTCAGATACAGATTTTAACTTAAGATTGAAAACTGATAATTTATTAGATATAGCTGAGATAAATGTATTTGATATGAATAATAGATTAGTCCATAAAGGAGAATTCAAACCAGAAGAAGTTTACACGTTTGGTAACGAATTTGATGGAGGTGTCTATTTAGTAAAAGTGACACAAGCAGGTAAAGATGTATATA
This sequence comes from Xanthomarina spongicola, assembly GCF_003148645.1. Taxonomy (GTDB): domain Bacteria; phylum Bacteroidota; class Bacteroidia; order Flavobacteriales; family Flavobacteriaceae; genus Xanthomarina; species Xanthomarina spongicola. The sequence goes on along the minus strand of NZ_QGGP01000008.1, from coordinate 108,990 downwards.
CTAGAGTTGTAAGATTTTAAATAGAATAATTATAAAAAGTCTAGCCCTAAATATTTTTTAGGGCTAGACAATAATTTACTACATTTAGTAGCTTTTATTTTGATTGAAAATCAGACAGATAGAATGATAATTTGAATTAAATAATTAAAAAGATGTTACTTTTTAATTTATTAAACGATAATGAAAAATAAATACACAACCTTTCTTTTTCTATTTTTTATATCTATTTACTCTTATAGTCAATGTTCTCCTGATGTTACACCACCTGAAATAATATGTCCAGGAAATATTATTGTAGCTTGTCCTCTAGAGGTTGGTTCTATTGTTCCAACTACATCAGATAATTGTGGCTCAATAGTTTTACAAACTTACACGTTAACTGGAGCAACAGTTCTGTCTAGCCCAACTACAGGTATTAATGATGCTAGTTCAGTTATTTTTCTAGCTGGTACAACAACAGTTACTTATACGATAGAAGATGCAAGTGGAAATTCAGCAAGTTGCAGTTTTACTGTAATTGTAAACGATTTCACAAATCCAATTGTAGTATGTCAAGGAGATATTACAACTACTAATGATTCAGGTCAATGCTCAGCTTACGTAAATATGTTTGCTTTAGATGTTTTTCCAACGGCTTATGATAGTTGTTCAGGAATATCAACAGTGGCTTCAGGTATTCCACCTGGTGGAATATTTCCAGTTGGTACAACTACTGTAATTTGGACAGTTACTGATGCTGCTGGAAATTTTGAAACTTGTTCGCAGAATGTTACTGTAACAGATGATGAACTACCAACAATAACATGTCCAAATAATATATCAGTAAATGCTATTGCTGGACAGTGTGATGCCAATGTCACTATACCATTGGTTGTGGCTTCAGATAATTGTTCCATTTCTTCAGTAACCAATGATTTTAATGGTGGAGGAGCAGATGCCAGTGACGTTTATCCCCTTGGAACAACAACTGTCACTTTTACAGCAACTGCTATAGATGGTAATGTGGTAAGTTGTACTTTTGATGTTACAGTAGTGAATGTTCAAAATCCAGTAATTACTTTATTAGGCGATAATCCTATAACAATAGAAGCATGTGGTACTTATTCAGAGTTTGGTGCTACAGCAAATGATACGTGCATAGGAGATATTTCTGGAGATATTATCATTGACGATTCCAATGTAGATACAAGTCAAGTAGGCACTTACATTGTTACTTATAATGTTACTAATGCTAATGGAAATACAGCTATTGAAGTCATTCGAACTGTTAATGTTGTTGATACTACAAGTCCTTCATTAAGTTTGGTAGGAGCAAATCCACTAACAATTGGTGATTGTTCAACTTATACTGAACTTGGAGCTCTAGCAATAGATCCTTGTTTTGGTGATATTTCTGGAAATGTTGTTATAGATAACTCTTCTGTAGATACAAGTACTTTAGGTACTTACATTGTAACTTATAATGTAACAGATGCTTCAGGAAATTCAGCAATACAAATAACCAGAACAGTAGAAGTTATTGATGTAAGTGGTCCTGAAATTATATTAGTAGAACCAAACCCACAAATTATTGAATTGTGTTCTCCTTATGTAGAACTGGGTGCCACAGCAATAGATCCTTGCTTTAATATAGATTATACATCAGATCTTGTTATAGATACATCTGCATTAAATATAAATATCGTTGGATCGTATCCTGTAACTTATAATGTAGTAGATGTCCATGGTAATGTAGCAGAAGAAGTTATTAGAACAGTTGAGGTTGTAGATACTGTAATGCCTACAATTACCTGTCCAGGAGATTTGATTATAAATTCTGATACTGGAAATTGTTCTGCTATAGTAAATTATAATATCCAATTTACAGACAATTGTCCAGGTGAAACAGTTATACAAACATCTGGCTTGGCTTCTGGTTCTGCTTTCCCTATTGGTATAACCACCAATACCTTTGAACTAACGGATGCTCATGGAAATATGGCAACATGTTCATTCACCATTACTGTGAATGATATAGAAGTTCCTACAGTTGTTTGTCAGGATATTAGCTTACAATTAGATTCGAATACTGGGACTATAACTCTTTTACCTTCAGATATAGATAATGGATCTTCAGATAATTGTAATTTTAATTTGAATGTATCACAATCTACATTCGATTGCAGTCATATTGGAGTAAATACAGTCACATTAACCATAACTGACGATTCTGGAAACTCTAGTTCCTGTGATGCATTTGTTACCATAACAGATTTAAGTGAGAATGCAGACGTAAGTATTATAAGTTCATCTTCTAGTATTTGCCAAAATGAATCTGTTTTATTTACTGCAACGCCAATTAATGGAGGCTCAACCCCTTTTTATCAATGGCAGATAAATGGTATGAATCAGACTGGAGAGACTTCAAGTACATTTACATCTTCGGCACTGCAAAATGGAGACATTATTACAGTAATAATGACTTCAAGTATGTCAGCCTGTGCTTTACCAATAACAAGTAATTCAATAACAATAATTGTAAATGATTATAATGCTCCAGCAGATGCTGGGTTAGATATAGTTAATACAATCTGTACAAATACGACTGTTACTCTAGCAGGAAATGCCATAACAGGTAGTGGTTCTGTAGGCCTTTGGACGGTTACTTCTGGGCAGATAAGTGGGTTTTCATTTTCTGATGCAACAAGTCCAACAGCTACTTTTATAGGAGACATTGGGGAAACATATACCTTAACTTGGACTATTGACAATCCAGAACCTTGTATAGATACAAGCGATAGTATGACTATAACTTTTATAACCTGTAATGCTTTAGATTTTGACGGAGTTGATGATAATATTACATTTCGTGATAATTATAATTTAGGAAATACGTTCTCATTTGAAGTGTGGATAAAGTCTGATGTTACCAATAATAACATTCAAACTATTTTGTCTAAACGAGAATCGAATAATTTAATGGATGGATATGATTTAAGATTGGTAAATAACATCATTTCTTTTAATTGGAATAATGGACAATCTTTAGCCTCACCATTTCCTATAGATGCGAACAAATGGTATCATCTAGCAATTACTTATGGAAGTGGAACGTATGTTTTGTATATCGATGGCATAGAAGTAAATAATGTTAGTGGTGCAGCACCAATAACGAATTCAGTTGATTTTATAATTGGAGCCATGGACCAAACATTAATAGTGCCTTTTAAGCCACTTAATTATTTTAATGGAGGCATGGATGAATTACGAATTTGGGATGTTGCTTTAACAGAAGCCCAAATTAGGCAGATGATGAATCAGGAAATCAACGATAAAAATCCATCTTCAAATACTTCAGATGGACCAGTTTATGGTTCTGTCTTGCCTTTGCCAATTTCTGAGCTTTCATGGGCAGGTTTAAATGGGTATTACCAAATGAATCAGAATACAGATTTATCTAGTGGTAGTTTAATATCTATAAGCAATACTATTGATGGTGTTTTACGATATATGACCACCTTGCAACCTGAAACTGCACCAATACCTTATCAAACAGTTGCAGGTGGCAATTGGGTTAATCCAAGCACCTGGCTCTATGGCAATACACAAGCAATACCCAATAGTATGGGAATTGATGGCGCTACAATGGTTGATTGGAATATAGTAAGGAGCTCACATAACATCTCGTCAAGTGATGCTAATTTAACACTGCTTGGATTAGAAATTAATGCTAATACCTTGCAGATACGAAATACCGATTCATCTGATGGGCAAAGTCTTCGCATATCGAACTATTTAATTATAGATGGGCTAGACACGGTTTTAAAATTAGTGGGTGAATCACAATTACTTCAAGATACTGGTAGTGTAATTGATTATTCAGGAACCGGAAAATTGTATCGTGATCAACAGGGAACAAGTAACTATTATAATTATAATTATTGGGGATCTCCAGTAAGTGAAGATGGTTATACGTTTGCATTACAAAATATACTTTATGATGGAGCTCAGCCTGTACAATGGACTACAGCTCATAATGCTAATCCAAATACCACACCAATAACAATGAGTAGTCGTTGGTTGTATTTATATGAAAATTATCCTATTAATTCCTATGCTGATTGGCATGCAATAAATGAAGATGACCCTATCGATGTTGGTTTAGGTTACCTTATGAAAGGAAGTGGGAATACTGGACCTGAACAAAATTATACCTTTGTTGGAAAACCTAATAATGGCACAATTAGCTCTCCAATAACTCCTAATTATGAAGCATTAGTTGGTAATCCTTATCCTTCAGCGATTGATTCACATGAGTTTATAAATGATAATAGCGGAAGTATTCTTGGTGCTATTTATTATTGGGAACATTACACCACAAATGACACGCATGTGATTTTTGATTATCAAGGTGGTTTTGCTGCATATAATTTGTCAGGAGGTAATCCAGCTGTATCTCCTCCAGAAGTTAGTGGTTTAGGAGCACCATCTAAAATTCCAGAAAGATATATACCAATAGGACAAGGGTTTAATGTTAATGGAAGTGTCACTGGTGGTTCAGTTGTGTTTGAAAATGATCAGCGAGTATTTGTAAAAGAATCTGTTACAGGGGTTTTGGATGATGGATCGGTATTTATGAGAACAACAAGTGAAACACAAAATAATTCAGAACCTATTCAACGCGTTCGGATTGATTTTACGACTCCTGAACAAGCTATAAGACCAATTATGCTGGCTTTTGTTTCAAATAATTTAGCCACTGATAGTTTTGATTTTGGTTATGATGCAATTAATACCGAAAGCTTACCTAACGACATGTCTTGGATGATTAATGATGAACCATATATTATTCAAGGTGTTGGTGATTTTGATATAACTAAACAATATCCAATAGGTATCTTTCTAGAAGAACAAGGAACTATAAAAATATCCTTGAGAGCTTTAGAGAATTTTGACACAAATATTGATGTGTTTGTATTTGATTCTTTAATGGGAACCTATACAAATATTAACAACATTGATTTTCAGATAACCTTAGACGCTCAGGATTATCTTAACAGGTTTTATATAACCTTTATGCAATCAGAAATACTTTCTACAATTGATAATGCATTAGAAAACATAGGAGTGTTTTTTATAAATAACACTCAGGAAATTCTTGTACAGACTCCAAATAATATAGATGTAGAAGAAGTTTATTTAATTAATATGTTAGGACAAACGGTTAAATCATGGAACACTAAAAACCTGTCATTATCTGATGAATTAAGAATCCCTGTTAAGCAAATTTCAGAAGGAAACTATATTGTAAAAGTATTAACTACAGCAGGAATAACTACTAAAAAAATAATAGTCAAGATTTGATTTATGTTGTTATGGCATCGCTTATTGTTTGCATTTCTAAATTAATTCAAAAAACAGTAAAACTAAATAAAACTATTTTTTAGTATGTAATTAAAAAGCTTCATTAACACCAAAATAAATACCACTACTTCCATCTATACCTATACCAGCATCAAGTCTAACCCAAGTGTCTTGATTCTTTAATAGTTTGAACCTTAGGCCACCACCAGCACTTGGTTTTAAATCGTTAAGACTAAATAATTGCTTTTGATCACTTGCAACCTTCCCAAATAGTCCAAATCCAGCTAAAGCAAATCGTGGTTTAAATCGATATCTATACTCTGCTTGAATTAGGTATAAACTGTTATCTATATATCTGCCTTGGTAGTAACCACGTGTTTTATTGCCACCACCATACCAAGCTAAACCCTGAAATGGTGCATTTCCATAATTCCCTTCATATAATAATTGAAGCGCTACAATACTTTTATTACTAATTTTTTGATAGGTTCTAAGATCTGCAATAAATTTATTGTACGTTTCGGTAGCTCCAAAAAGTTCGCTTGAAAATTGGGCATTCATTTTAAGTAAATGTCCAGACGTAGGAGAGCCAACGTTGTTTCTGGAGTCTAAATTGAAAATAATTCCAAAACCACTAATAACTGCTCCATCGCTTCCTAAAATTTCACCAGTACTTAAAAGACCACCTTCTTCTACTTTTGTTACATCGTGGTTTTCATAAATATATTCAAAGCCAAAATTTAAGTCTGGAGGTAATCTTTTAAGAAAGCTTACTTTCAGTATTTGCGATGTCATGTCATATGACTCTAAATTACTATTTGGTGTAGTATTACCAATTCCCCAGAAATCGTTTGGAAAAATCTTCCATTTAAAATTCATGTCTAAGAAATAATCTCCTTTCCCAAAATAAATTTGAGGAATGACATCTAAGATAAATTGCTTTTTGGAAGTCATTATAAAATCTACAAACACATTAGAGACACGGTCGTTATAGATGTTTTTCTGATTTAATAAAAATATTTGTCCTCCAGCTCCAAAACCAAAACTTGTTTCTGGTGTGTAAAAAACAATAGGAAAAGCTACTAATTGAATTTTTTTGTTTTTTTTATTTATTGTGTCAGATTTAATAACATCGTCTTTATTCTGCCCAAAACTATTTGGGATAATAAATAAGCAGATTAATATGAAGAAGACTGTTTTTTTCATTAAAGAGGCTTGCTATCTAATAATATTTTAAATCCAAAAGAGAATGACAAATTACTTAACTCGTAAGAATCTGACCCTAAATCTTGTCCTGTATTACTTTCTTGATCTAAATTCAACCAATATACATTGTAATTTAATCCTAAATCGAAAGACACACGGTCATCTATAACATAGGCAAAACCAAATGTAAAAAGGAATCCAAAACCACCACCTTTATTAACATTCTCTATATAAACATTATCTACTACACTTCCAGCTTTATCTCTGTATAAGGCATAACCTGGAGATAAACTAAAAAATATAGAACCAATACTACTACCAGATGCATAATAAGTTCCTTTTGGTCCAATAAAAAAAGATTCGGAAGTAAGTACTTCAACATCACTTTCTTCAATATTACTACGTTCCATATTGGCAGAAAGTCCAAGGTTTATTCGGTCTTTAATAAATTTACCTGTATTTAATTCAATTCGATATTGATTGCTTATGGATTTGGTTTTTGTATTTGTGTTTTCTGTAGAACCTGAACCTATAAATCCTGTTAGACCAGTTATCCATCTTCCTTTTCTAAAAGGTGTAACAGATTCATTTTTAGTAGTATCTTTTTCGGTTTCTTGTGCCATGCAAATTGGAGTAGATGCATAAAAAAATGCAATTAAAAAAACTACTAAAATGGATTTGTTTATCACGGAAAGATATTCTTATTATTAAGGGTTTGGTATTCTGCTACGAAAGTATAAAAAAAAACCTATAATAAAATTAAACAGCTAAAAGATATATAGTCCAACTGTATAATGCTTGAGGATTTAAAAATATTAAGGTTATCTTTGTGCAAAATTAAAATAGGTAATGCATAAAGCTGGTTTTGTAAATATTATTGGAAATCCAAACGTTGGTAAATCGACATTAATGAATGCTTTTGTAGGCGAGAAACTTTCTATTATTACATCTAAAGCTCAAACGACGCGTCATAGAATTTTAGGGATTGTAAATGGTGAAGATTTTCAGATGATTTTATCAGACACACCTGGAATTATTAAGCCAGCGTATCAATTACAAGAATCGATGATGGATTTTGTAAAATCGGCTTTCGATGATGCTGATGTTTTAATTTATATGGTTGAAATTGGCGAAAAAGAATTAAAAGACGAAGCCTTTTTTAATAAGATTACAAGCTCAAAAATACCTGTGTTATTGTTATTGAATAAAATAGATAAATCTGATCAAGAACAATTAGAAGAACAAGTACAAAGTTGGGCTATAAAAGTTCCAAATGCAGAGATTTTTGCTATTTCTGCTTTAGAAGGTTTTCAGGTAAAAGAGGTGTTTAATAGAATTATAGAGTTGCTTCCAGAGTCGCCACCTTTTTATCCAAAAGACCAATTAACAGATAAACCAGAACGTTTTTTTGTAAACGAAACCATACGTGAAAAAATATTAATGCACTACAAAAAGGAAATTCCTTATGCTGTTGAAATTGATACTGAAGAGTTTTTTGAAGAAGAAAACATTATTAGAATGCGTTCTGTAATTATGGTTGAAAGAGATACTCAAAAAGGAATTATTATTGGACACAAAGGTTCGGCTTTAAAAAGAGTAGGTGTTGAAGCTAGAAAAGATTTAGAAAAATTTTTTGGTAAACAAGTACACTTAGAGCTATATGTAAAAGTGAATAAAAACTGGAGAAACGACCAAAGACAATTAAAGCGTTTTGGATATAACTAGAATTCAGTTCCTCTTAATGTATCTCTCATAAAACCATGTAGGAGATACATCTCGTCCATTCCAGCTTTTTTACCTAATCTTCCAACAAAATATAATATAAACCAAAGAATAACCATAAAGAGCATTAGACTTAATTGTATGGCATAAGAAGATTCTAGAGACCAGTTAGAATAAGCCCAAGCTCCAAATCCTAAGAATAGACAGACAACTAAAAAGTGAAAAAACATAAACATGGTCCAAACGGTAGGATTCGGTCCAAATAAACCATGAATTCTACTTGTATTTCCATCTATTTCATCTATTTCCAGATGTAATTGTGGCGACCAAAAATGTTGTTTACTTTTTGGTAATTTTAAAAACACATGGTTATCTATTCTGGAGACAATAAAATCTGATTGGTCATTTTTTGCTTTGTCGAATAATGTTAGTAATTCTTCATTATTGTTATTTTTTTCGAAATCGAAACGTGGTCTTAAAACCACTTCATTCAGTGTAGAGGAGTTAGACATAAATAGTTTGAAATTATTTTACTTTATAATCTAGTTTCATAGTTATAGACGCTGTTTTTTCTTTAGATTCTGTGTTAAACGTTCCTCCCCAAGAATAGTCTTCGTCTGAATTCTGTCCAGTAATTTGGAAAATACCCATTTTGGCCGAAATTAATTCGCCTAAATTTCCACCTGAGTTTTCAGCAATCATTTCTGCTCTAATTCTAGCATCTGAAGTGGCTTTGGAAATCATTTCAATTTTTAAATCGGCTAATTTTGTGTAATAGTATCTAGGAGATTGAGAATAAAATTGAATGCCTTTATTTAAAAGCTCGGTAATTTCTCTAGAAACAGATTCTACCTTTTCAACATCGTTAGAATCAACTTGTAAAGATTGAGTTAAAACGTATCCTAAAAACTCTTCTCCAATATACTGGCCATCGTTATTGTATTTTCCACGAGTATTTTTTCTGCTATTAACAGCATTGAAAACTAATTCTTTTTCAGTGATTCCTTTGGAAAGTAGATATTCCGTAATAATTTTCTTGTCTTTTTCTAGGTCGCTATACGCTTCTTGTAGATTAAAACTTTCTTTGGAAAAAGAGCCTTCCCAGACAATTAAATCTGAAGTAAAGTTAGTTTTACCCAAGCCAGTTACCGAAATAGTTCCATCGGTTTGGTTTCTATTCATAAAGGCATTTCCTAGTAAATAGGCAGCAAATACTATTGCTAAGGAAAAAATAATGGCAGCAATGTTTTTTTTCATTTTTATAAAAATTATTTTGAACGATACAAAATACAACGAAATCATAAGCATATCATTATATTTGCACCAAAATTTATTTAAAATGAGTAACATAGTTGCTATTGTAGGAAGACCAAATGTTGGGAAATCGACTTTTTTTAATCGTTTAATACAACGAAGAGAAGCTATTGTTGATGCTACAAGTGGCGTAACCAGAGATAGACATTACGGGAAAAGTGACTGGAACGGAAAGGAATTTTCGCTAATTGATACTGGTGGATATGTTAAAGGAAGTGACGATATATTTGAAGCTGAAATTGATAAACAAGTAGAATTAGCAATAGATGAAGCAGATGCTATTATTTTTATGGTAGACGTAGAATCTGGAGTTACTGGAATGGACGAAGATGTTGCAACCTTACTTCGAAAAGTAAAAAAACCTGTTTTTTTAGTGGTTAATAAAGTAGATAATGCTAAAAGAGCTGAAGATGCAGTTGAGTTTTACTCTCTTGGTTTAGGCGATTATTTTACCATTGCAAGTATTAATGGTAGTGGAACAGGAGATTTGTTAGATGCACTTGTTGAAGCATTACCAGAAAAAGAAAATGTAGAAGAAGCAGAATTGCCAAGATTTGCAGTGGTTGGGAGACCAAATGCAGGAAAATCGTCGTTTATCAATGCACTTATTGGAGAAGATAGATATATAGTTACTGATATTGCTGGAACTACAAGAGATTCTATAGATACTAAATACAACCGTTTTGGTTTCGAATTTAATTTGGTGGATACAGCAGGAATTAGAAGAAAAGCTAAAGTTAAAGACGATTTAGAATTTTATTCTGTTATGCGAAGTGTTCGAGCTATCGAGCATTGTGATGTGTGTTTAATTGTTATGGATGCTACTCGTGGATTTGATGGCCAAGTTCAAAACATCTTCTGGTTAGCACAACGTAATAGGAAAGGAATTGTAATTCTTGTAAACAAATGGGATCTTGTTGAAGATAAAGGAAATAATTCTATTAAAGAATATGAACGTCTTATTAGAAAAGAAATAGAACCATTTACAGATGTTCCTATTGTTTTTATATCTGTACTTAATAAACAGCGTATCTTTAAAGCTATAGAAACTGCAGTTGAAGTATATAAGAACAGAACTAAAAAGATTAAAACAAGCGTGCTTAACGATGTTTTATTGCCAATTATAGAACATAATCCTCCTCCAGCTTACAAAGGGAAATTTGTTAAGATAAAATACATTATGCAATTGCCAACACCACAACCTCAATTTGCATTTTTCTGTAATTTACCTCAATATGTAAGAGAACCTTACAAACGTTTTCTTGAAAATAAACTACGTGAACATTTTAATTTCAATGGTGTCCCAATTAGTGTGTATATGCGTAAAAAGTAAATAAAAACTCAGTATATCAAAAAAAGGCTCTACATGATGTAGAGCCTTTTTTTGTTAGTTTCATAAAGTGTTTTTTTACCAGCCACCAGAAGCACCACCACCTCCAAAACCGCCACCTCCAAAGCCTCCTCCAAAACCACCTCCAGAGAATCCTCCACCAGATGAGCTTCCAAAACCACCTGAAGAGCCTCCATAGCTACCTCGTCCCATATTGCTTAATATAATGGCGTCAAGTATGCTAAAGCCTCCTCCAGAGTTGTTTCCAGGACCACCTCTTCGGTTTTTTGAAATTGAAATTAAAATGATAATGAATACAATAATTAGGAAAAAAATAACACCAATGGGAAACCCAGAATCATTAGAAGATTTTCTAGAACCTTGATATTCGCCAGTTAAGACTTCAAATATGGCTTCTGTTCCTCGATTTAGTCCTCCAGGATAATCATTTTGTTTAAAGTAAGGTATGATATCTCGTTCAATAATACGTTTAGACATGGCATCGGTTAATAAATGCTCGACTCCATATCCTGTATTGATAGCTATTTTTCTATCGTCCTTAGCTAGTATAACTAAAACTCCATTGTCTTCATTCGCTTGACCTATTCCCCATTTTTGTCCCCATTGAGCTCCTAGATAATTAATGTTTTCGCCATTAGTTGAAGAAATAATTACAACCACAATTTGTGTAGACGTGGTATCTGAATACCGAATAAGATTTTCTTCTAAATTACTTTTCTCAGAAGCTGATAATAATGAAATATAATCGTAAACACTTGTTTGTTCTTTTGGTATTTCTGGAATATCAAATTGAGCATAGCTATTTTGCGCAAATGTCACGCAAAACAACAATGTAATTATATATGAAATTTTTTTCAAAAATATCATTAGCCTTTAGATATGTCGTTTCTCAATTCGTTAGTATCAGTATGATGCCAAGGAAAGTTTTTCTCTAAAGCTTCTCCAGCTTTTAAAATACCATCTATTAGTCCTTGTTTGAAATTTCCTTTCTTAAATTGAGCTAAAATGGTATCTCTTGTTGAATCCCAGAAATCTTTGCCAACTATATCGTTAATGCCTTTATCTCCGTAAATAACAAATGTTTTGTCTTCTACAGCAACATAAATAAGCACTCCATTTTGTTGCTTGGTGTTGTCCATTTTTAATAAATGAAACACATCTTTAGCACGATTAAAAGCATCAATTTTTGAAGATTTTTCAAGATGTACACGAATTTCTCCAGACGTATTTTGTTCTGCAATTCTAATAGCATGAACAATTTCCTGTTCTTCAGTAATACTTAAAAAATCTTCAATTTTAGACATAACTTTTATTCGAATTCAAAATCGACATCAGGTGCGTTTTCGCTTCCTGGATCTGCTTTATAGCGAGGCATTTCTTCAAAACCAAATAATCCAGCTAATAATTTTCCTGGGAATACTTTGATGTGTTTATCGTAAATATTTACTTTTTCGTTATAACGATCTCTAGCAACATTTATACGGTTTTCAGTGCCTTCTAATTGAGATTGGAGTTCAAGAAAATTCTGATTAGCTTTAAGTTCTGGATAACGTTCAACAGATACTAGTAATTTAGAAAGAGCACCACTTAAACCCGATTGCGCTTGTTGAAATTGAGCCATATTTTCAGCTGTTAGATTACCTACATCAATGGTTGTTGAGGTAGCTTTTGCTCGTGCCTCAATAACCTCTCTTAAAGTTGTTCTCTCAAAATCTGCAGCTCCTTGTACAGTTTTTACTAAATTACCAATTAGATCATTTCTACGTTGGTATGAGCTTTCAACGTCAGACCAAGCTGTTTTAGCATCAGCTTCATATTCTACTGCAGTATTATTAAAACTTACAGCCCAATTGTAAATACCAAAACCAATTACGGCAATTATTATTACAGGAATTAACCATTTTTTCATGATGTATTGTTTTTAAGTGTTAGTGTTTGCTTATTAGTTGTTAAAGTTGTAAAAATGTTACAACTGATCTTTAATTTTAATTAGCTGCGATTTGATATCTTCTAATTTGCTAATAATTTCAAAATTGCTAAGAGATTTTTTTTTCTCTTCTTTAAGATGAGTCTTTGCACCATCTAAAGTAAATCCACGTTCTTTTACAAGATGATAGATAAATTTCAGATTTTTAATGTCTTCTGGAGTAAACTTTCTATTTCCTTTTGCATTTTTCTTTGGCTTAAGAGCATCGAATTCTTTTTCCCAAAACCGAATTAATGACGTGTTTACATTGAAAGCCTTAGCGACTTCGCCAATACTGTAATATCTTTTTTCTGGTAGTTCTATATGCATTAGTCTAAAGATTGGTTTTCTAAGGAAGCTCGCTCAAGTAATGTGTTAAATTCTTCAGCAGATAAACTTCCATAGTAGAAATTAATAGGATTAATACGTTGGTCATCTTTGAAGATTTCGTAATGTAAGTGTGGAGCTTCAGATCGACCTGTACTTCCAACAAAACCTATAATGTCACCTCGTTTAACTTTCTGATTTTTTCTAACATTGTATTTATACAAATGTGCATACAAACTTACATAACCATAACCATGATCTATTCTAACGTGGTTTCCATAGCCTGCAGCTCCATTATCTGCACGTTCTACAACACCATCTCCAGTTGCATAAATTGGTGTTCCTCTTGCTGCAGTAAAATCCATTCCCCAATGCATTTTTCTAACCTTAGTAAATGGGTCAGTTCTCATGCCATAACCTGATGCCATTCTAGTTAAATCTTCATTTTTTACAGGTTGTATAGCAGGAATTGCAGTTAATAATTTTTCTTTTTCTTCAGCTAATTTAGTTATTTCATCAAGGGATTTAGATTGCACTACAATCTGTTTCTGTAGTTGATCTATGCGTTTATTACTTTCAATAATTAATTTAGAATTGTCGAAACCTTCTAAGTTTTTGTAACGATTAATACCTCCAAAACCAGCTTTTCTTTGTTCGTCTGGAATAGGATTTGCTTCAAAATATAAGCGATATATATTGTTGTCTCTTTCAGCAATACTTGCTAAAACAGTTTCAGTTTCGTCCATTTTTTTGTTTAATAATTCAAGCTGTAATTGAGCATTTTGCAATTCATGCTTTAAGCCTTTTTCTCTAGGAGATTCTATGTATTGACTTGCTATAAAAACAAATAAAAATGCAAATAAGGCAGAAGCTAATAAAAACAACGAAATGTATTTTGCTGTTCTTCTTTTTTTACGCTCTATTTTTCTATATGAAAGCGTATCTGAATCATAATAATATTTTACCTTACTCATTATCTAATTTATGCTATTTTTGCATGTAATTAATATTAAACGATTTATCAATTAGTATTCAAAACGAACAAACCTGCAAATTATTTTCATTGTAAATTTAGTAAAACTAAAGGATAAAATGATGTTGTTGCTTCTCTCAATCCTAAATTTAAAATAGATTTGTAGAGAAATTGTAAAAATCGCTTCGTTTTATAGAAAATTTAACAAAAAACAAGCTTTCAAAATAAATAGATGAAGTCTCAAGAAGTACGCTCAAAATTTTTAAGTTTTTTTAAAGATAAAAAACATAGCATTGTAGCATCTGCACCAATGGTGTTAAAGGACGATCCTACATTAATGTTTGTAAATTCTGGAATGGCACCTTTTAAAGAATATTTTTTAGGTAATGCTGTGCCAAAAAATAACCGAATAGCAGATACTCAAAAATGTTTGCGTGTATCTGGAAAGCACAACGATTTAGAAGAGGTAGGTTATGATACGTATCATCATACACTTTTCGAAATGCTTGGAAACTGGAGTTTTGGAGACTACTTTAAAAAAGAAGCTATTGCTTGGGCTTGGGAATTACTAACAGAAGTTTATGGTATTGATAAAGACATACTTTATGTAACCGTTTTTGAAGGAAGTAATGATGCCGATAAATTATCGATGGATCAAGAAGCTTTCGATTTGTGGAAACAATTTATTCCTGAAGACAGAATCCTTTTAGGAAATAAGAAAGATAACTTCTGGGAAATGGGAGACCAAGGTCCTTGTGGTCCTTGTAGTGAAATCCATGTAGATATTCGTTCGGCTGAAGAAAAAGCTAAAGTTGATGGAAAATCTTTAGTTAATATGGACCATCCACAAGTGGTAGAAATCTGGAATCTAGTATTCATGCAATACAACCGTAAAGCTAATGGATCACTAGAAATTTTACCAAACAAACACATCGATACAGGAATGGGATTCGAACGTTTGTGTATGGTTTTGCAAGGTGTACAATCTAATTATGATACAGATGTTTTTACACCAATAATTAGAGAGATTGAAACTATTGCAGATAAGGAATATGGAAAAGATGAAAAGATAGATGTGGCAATTCGTGTTATTTCAGATCATGTTCGTGCAGTTGCTTTTTCAATTGCTGATGGTCAATTGCCAAGTAATACAGGAGCAGGATATGTTATTCGTAGAATTTTACGTCGTGCTATTCGATATAGTTTTACTTTTTTAGATCAGAAAGAACCATTTATCTATAGATTAGTAGACGTATTGACCAAGAAAATGGGTGTAGCTTTTCCAGAGCTTAAAGCTCAAAAACAACTAATTGAGAATGTAATTAGAGAAGAAGAACAATCCTTTTTAAGAACGTTAGATCAAGGCTTGGTGTTGCTTAATAGAATTGTTGAAGAAGAAAAATCGGATGTTATTTCTGGTGAAAAAGCTTTCGAACTTTATGATACTTTTGGGTTTCCAATAGATTTAACAGCATTAATTCTTCGTGAAAAAGGCTTGCAATTAGATGAAGCTGGCTTTCATGTCGAGATGAAAAAGCAAAAAGACCGTTCTCGTGCTGCTAGTGAAATGAGTACTGAAGATTGGACTATAATTAATGAAGATTCAGTTCAGGAATTTGTTGGTTACGACATGCTAGAGACCAAAGTTAAAATTACGAGATACAGAAAAGTAGTTTCTAAAAAAGATGGCGAAATGTATCAGTTGGTTTTTAATTTAACTCCTTTTTATCCAGAAGGTGGAGGGCAAGTTGGAGATAAAGGGTATCTAGAAGATATGCATGGAGACATTGTATATATTTTAGATACAAAAAAGGAAAACAACATTATCATTCACTTTGCTAAAAATTTACCTAAAAATTTAGATGAAATTTTCACAGCTTCGGTAGATGCTAAACAACGTTACAGAACCGAGTGTAACCATACTGCAACACACTTGTTGCATCAAGCTTTAAGAGAAGTGTTAGGCGATCATGTAGAGCAGAAAGGTTCTGCTGTTCATTCAAAATATTTACGTTTCGATTTTTCACATTTTTCAAAATTAACTTCAGAAGAATTACGAGATGTAGAAAGTTTTGTAAATGCAAGAATTGCAGGAAAACTAGCTCTTCAAGAAAAAAGAAACATTCCAATGGAACAGGCACTAGAAGAAGGAGCTATGGCACTTTTTGGTGAAAAATATGGAGATACAGTTCGTGCCATTCGCTTTGGAAAATCAATCGAACTTTGTGGAGGAACTCATGTTAAGAATACTGGCGATATTTGGTATTTTAAAATTGTGTCTGAAGGTGCAGTTGCAGCAGGAATACGTAGAATAGAAGCTATTACAAACGATGCTGTAAAAGACTATTTTGAAGATAGTAACAAAGCGTTTACAGAATTAAAGAGCATGCTAAATAATGCTAAAGAACCTGTAAAAGCTTTACAAGGACTTCAAGAAGAAAATGTTGATCTTAAAAAACAAATTGAAGCCTTATTAAAAGAGAAAGCTAAAAATGTAAAAGGCGATCTTAAAACTGAATTAACCGAAATAAATGGTATTCAGTTTTTAGCAAAAAAATTAGATTTAGATGCTGCTGGAATTAAAGATGTTTGTTTTGAATTAGGCAGTCAGTATAATAATTTATTCTTGTTATTTGGAGCAGAAAACGATGGGAAAGCATTGTTGTCTTGTTACATCTCGAAAGAATTAGTTTCCGAAAAAGGATTAAATGCTGGGCAAATAGTAAGAGAATTAGGAAAACACATTCAAGGAGGTGGAGGAGGACAACCTTTCTTTGCAACTGCTGGAGGAAAAAACCCAGAAGGTATTGAGGAAGCATTGAAAGCAGCAAAAGATTATTTAAAATAAAATTTGAAATTACAAACCAAAATAGCATTAGAATCGAAGCAGCATAATCAAATAGATTACAACTCTAGGTTGCTTTTAATTGGGTCTTGTTTTGTAGAGAATATAGGTAATAACTTAGAGTACTTTAAATTTCAAAATCTTCAGAATCCTTTTGGAATTTTATTTCATCCTATAGCAATAGAAAGCTTGATTACAAATGCTATTAACCAAAAAGAATTTTCAGAAGATGATGTCTTTTTTCAAAATGAACAATGGCATTGTTTTAACGCACATTCTAAACTAAGTAACACAAATAAGGACACTCTATTAAAAACACTTAATAGTCAAATTCAATTAACTGCCAAACAGCTAAACAGTTCATCACATATTGTTGTTACTTTAGGAACTGCTTGGTTGTATAGGTTTATTGAAACAGACACTATTGTTGCTAATTGTCATAAAGTGCCACAAAAGAAATTTTTAAAAGAACTGCTTTCGGTAGATGAGATTTCTGAATCTCTTGAATCTATTGTTGCTCTTATTAGAAGTGTTAATAGTTCAGTGTCAATTATATTTACAGTTTCTCCAGTAAGGCATTTAAAAGATGGCTTTATAGAAAACACTCAAAGTAAAGCCCATTTAATTTCTGCTATTCATCAGGTTGTTGAGCATAAAAAAAATCTACATTATTTTCCATCTTACGAAATAATGATGGACGAACTTCGAGATTATCGTTTTTATGCAGAAGACATGATTCATCCTAATAACATAGCTGTCAAGTATATTTGGGAGAAGTTTAAGGAAGTCTGGATAAATTTAGAAGCATATAAAACAATGGAAGAAGTGGATGTTATTCAAAAAGGTCTTCAACATAAACCTTTCAATCCAGATTCCGAAGCGCATAACCAGTTTATCCATAGGCTTTTGGAAAGAAAAGAAAAGCTTCAATCAGTTTTTCCACATATATCCTTTTAGCTTCTATTCAATTCATTTTTAGTCTTTTTTCAAAATATACGTAATTCTTCGTATTGATTACCATGTCTTTATATTGCAATTTTGGAATATTATTAACCCTAAAATATTTCAACAATGAAAACTTTAAAACATGTCACTTTATTATTAATGTGTTTTTCATTAATTACCTTTACTTCTTGCTCTGACGATGACGATGGAGGAGATGGTGGAGGAGGAGGTGGAGCTGCTTCAGGAACTATTACAGCAAAAATAAATGGAAACTCTTTTACATCGTTAGAAATGACATCTACAGCAACTTTAGTTTCTGGTGGAGGTCAAACTACTCTAACTATGCAAGGAAACACGCAAACTCAAGCTATTAATTTGATTATTAATGGTTATGATGGTGTTGGAACTTATGAAATTAGCGACGATAATGTATTTAGAATTGCTTCTTATGTAGAACCTAATGTAAGTAATCCTGCAAATTCCCAAACTTGGTCTGCACCTTTTCAAGACTCGGGAGTAATAGGTGAAATTAAAATTTCAGAAGAAACAGATTCTAACATAAAAGGGACTTTTAATTTTACAGGGAAAAACAGCAACGACGATTCTACTAAAAACGTTACTGAAGGCGCTTTTAACCTTTCAAAACAAATATTTTAAATCGTTTAATTCGATTTGAAATGACTCAACATTTTTATTTAGTTGTTGAGATAAGTTGATTAAGCGTAGTATAGGTAGGTTATTACGCTTAATCTTTTTTAAATATCTGTTTGTCGAAAAAATAATAACGATAAACCTTTAAGTTGTATTTTTATTATGCTATTAATCAATTTTATAAAAAAGCATCAAGCAATATCTATCTTTTGAGGGATTGAGTTTGATGTTTTTTTTTGTTTCAAATTGAAATAGTAGCATGCTTTTATAAATCTTAATAAAGCATTTGGTTATGGATCTTAATCTTCTTTTTTCTTCGATTTTATATATACTTATTAGTGTTTTGTTATTGTTAAGTATTAAAACTATAATGGCTACAAAATACGACGCTAAAATGTCTCAAGAAAACAATCTAAATCTGTTAAAACAAATGACTTATGAAAAGCAGAAACAGGAACAATTTATTCAAAAAAGTGCTTATTTAGAAAATTATAATTTGTCATTATTCAATAAATTATTTGAAATAACAAAAGAGCTCCTGTTAACAAAAAAGAGTATATTAGAAGAGCATTACAATTAATTATATGAAGAAATTATTACTCATTCTCATAAGCCTGTTTCTTAGTACATATGGGATTTCTCAAAATCCAGTAAAAATAATTGATAGTTTGAAAATTGAACTTTCAAAAAACCCATCCGATTCATTAAAAATAAAAGCATATAGTGATTTATGTTGGTATTATAGAACTATATCAACAGACTCTGCATTTACTTACGGTAATCTTGCATTAAAACTATCCCAAAAAACTAATAACCAAGTTGGAGAAGCTCAAGCTCATAACGACATTGGAATACTTTATTACGGCTTAGCAGATTATGGACAAGCTATGCAAGAATATAATTTAGCTTTAAAAATAAGAAAGAAATTACAAGATACTCTAGGTATAGCAAGTGTTTACAATAAAATTGGACTTTGTTATCAAAATACGTTCCAACTAGATTCTGCTATAGTATATAATACCAAAGCTTTAGAAATTTACGAACAGAAAAACCACTTAAAATATGCAAGTGCTTTAAAAGGAAATATTGCAAATATTTATAGAGGATTAAAGCAATATGACAAAGCACTTAAAACGCATTTAGAAATAACAGAAACAGCAAAGGAGATTGAAGACTATCCCTTATTAACACGTTCATATAATAACATTGCTAATGCGTATTTGCATATGCATGATACAATAAATAGTATAAAATATTTTAAACAAGGAATTGATGTTGCTATAGCAAATAATTTGAATAATGAATTAGGAGCTTTGTATAATAATTATGGCTCATTTTTATCTAGTACTGGGCAAATACCAGAAGCAATAGATTACACGCTCAAATCTTTATTAATTAGAAGGGAAATTAAAGATAATCATGGAATTGCTAGTTCTTCTTTAAATTTAGGTGATTTGTATTTAAAAATTGGAGAATATAAAATTGCAAAGAAATATTTAGATGAAGGAATAGTACTTGCAGAACAATATAAAGCTAATGAACTTCGTGTTAATGGTTACAATAATTTGTCTTATTATTTTGCTTACAATAAAGAAAGTGATAGCGTAAAATTCTATCAAAATAAGTATAAACAAATTGAAGATTCTATTTTTAATAATCGTATTACCAAGGAAGTTGCTGAGGTTCAAGAAAAATATAATGCTAATGAAAGAGAGAAACAAATTCTTACACAACGTGCAGAAATTGCAGAAAAAGAACGCGATTTAAGTCAGAAAAATAGTTTTATATTAGGGTTAGTTGGTTTAGCAGTCGTATTATCTTTACTTGGATTTTTAGTTTACAATCAACAAAAACTAAAAAACAGACAACTTAAAAAAGAAAGTGAATTAAAAGAAGCTTTAGTAAAAATTGAAACCCAGAATAAGTTACAAGACCAACGTTTAAGGATAAGTAGAGATTTACACGATAATATTGGAGCGCAATTAACCTTTATTATTTCGTCTTTAGATAATTTAAAATATGGTTTTAAACTGCCAGATAACTTAAACGATAAGCTAAAGTATATTAGTGAGTTTACTACATCAACCATTTACGAGTTAAGAGATACTATTTGGGCTATGAATAAAAGCGAAATTTCGTTTGAAGATTTACAAGCTAGAATTTCAAATTTTATTGAAAAAGCAGATAAAGCATCAGATAATATTGCTTTTAATTTTACTATAGATGATAAGTTAAAGAATAGTAAAGTATTTACTTCCGTTCAAGGTATGAACATATATAGAATTATTCAAGAGGCAATTAATAACGCATTAAAATATGCTGATGCTACACAAATAGATGTCGATTTCTCACTTAATGAAGGTGTTTTTCAAATGACTGTAACAGATAATGGAGCTGGGTTCGATGTTTCAAAAATTGAGTATGGAAATGGTTTAAATAACATGAAAAAACGTGCTCACGAATTAGAATCTGAATTCGAAATTAAATCTACTATTAATAAAGGAACAACCATTAGAGTGTTTAAATTAATTAATACGTAATTTATCGTATTTCAAGTAACCTTTTATTTGGTTATTTTAGTAAAAATTAATCATCATGAATATTAAAATAGCTATAGTAGACGATAATTCATTCCTTATTACTGCAGTAAAAGAAAAGCTGTCTTTTTTCGATGATTTGAATTTAAAGTTTTCAGCAATTAATGGATCAGATTTATTAATTAAGCTAGAGGATAATCATAACTTAGATTTAATTTTAATGGATATTGAGATGCCTGTTTTAAATGGTATTGAAACTACAGAAATTATTAAACAAAAATATCCACATATTAAAATTATTATGCTAACTGTTTTCGATAACGATGAAAACATTTTTAATTCTATTAAAGCTGGAGCAGATGGCTATTTATTAAAAGAAATCAATGCTCAAGATTTGCACGATGGTATTTTAGAAACTCTTAATGGAGGTGCAGCCATGAATCCTTCCATAGCCTTAAAAACCTTAAAACTACTTCGAAATCCGTTAAATATTGAAAACAAACAGGAGCAGGAAGATATTAAATTAACAACTAGAGAAATAGAAGTTTTAGAGCATTTAAGCAAAGGCTTAAGTTACAATGCTATTGCCCAAAACTTAATACTTTCAACCGGAACCGTTAGAAAGCATATAGAAAATATTTACAACAAACTTCAAGTCCATAACAAGATTGAAGCACTTCAAAAAGCCAAAAAGAACAATTTAATTTAAAATTAGAGTAAAAGAGTTTATCTATAATTTTTTGTCTATTTTTAGGTATGCGAAAAATTCTATTTGGTGTTATTATTACGTTAGTTGTACTTTTTACCTTCAAATATTGTGAAGATAAACAAGAAGATAAAATGGTTCTTAAAGAAAGCACAGCTTTAATTCAAGAACAAATTAAAAATGTAGGAAAACTAATTGTTACCGAAGGTCATTTTAGTGAAGTTTTTAATTATAAGAATTCAAAAGAAATTTTAGGAGACTATTTTACTTCAGATAAAAAAGCATTAGTGGTTGTTAATGCTGATGTTTATATTGCTTACGATTTAAGCAAAATAGAATTTGAAATAGATGAAACTTCAAAAACACTTACCATTTTAAATATCCCTAAAGAAGAAATTAAAATAAATCCAGATTTAGAATATTATGATGTTCAGGCAGATTTTTTTAATCCTTTTGAAGCCAAAGATTATAATGATATTAAAGAAACAATAAAAAAATCATTACTTAAAAAACTTCAAAAATCAGACTTAATACTAAATGCTGAAAATAGATTAATCAGCGAATTGTCTAAGTTTTATATTCTAACTAATTCTCTAGGTTGGACACTTAAATACAATCAAAATCCTATTAATAACATAGAAGAATTACAGGGCTTGAAACTATAGTTTATTACTTAAACTACTCCATCCTCCACCATTAATAGCTTCAATACCATTATTTTTTAATACAGAAGTAGCACTAGCAGAACGCATACCACTTGCACAACAAGCAATAACAGGTCTGTTTAGTTTTTTAATCTCATTAATCTTACTATTTAAAACTTGCAGAGGAATATTTTTAGAACCTGGAATAGCACCTTGGCTAAATTCTGATTTAGTTCTTACATCAATAATAATTGCTTTTCTAGATTGAAAATCTTTTATTTTATCACTTTTATTTCCTGTTAGAAAATCTAATAATCCCATAATTTTATTTTTTTACAAAGTACTTTATTTTTTTTCAAAATAAATGTAACAAGAGTTACAACTTATTTTTTTGATTATCTTCAACCTCAATTATAAAACATCCTTGTTAAAAGTTTTTATTACCTAAGTATGAAGGTAAGGGTGTTCAGTTACTGTTAGAAGGCAATAGATAAAAATACATGAAAGAAGAATCTCGTAAAGACGAAATTATTAATACGGCAGCCAAACTTTTTAAGGAGAAAGGTTATAGTGCTGTAACTATGAGAGATATTGCAACAGCTATGGGAATTAAAGCTGCAAGCTTATATAACCATATAAGTTCCAAGCAAGAAATCCTTAAGGAAATCATTATATCATTAGCTGAAGAGTTTACGCAAGGGATGGAGTTTATAAAATCGTCAAACTTTTCAAGTATTGAAAAATTAAAGAAAATTGTAAGCTTACATATTTCAATAACAAGTCAAAATACCTACGGAATGGCATCATTAAATAATGATTGGATGCATCTGGAAGAACAATTGCCTTATTATTTAAAACTTCGTTCTAATTATGAAAATGAGTTTAGAAAAATTCTTAAAGAAGGAATTAAAAAAAATGAAATTGCAAATTCAGATGTTGAGGTTATGCTTTTTTCAATGCTATCAACCTTAAGATCATTATATATATGGATTCCAAAAAAAGAAGATTTAAATTCAGAAGAATTATCTAACAACTTGAGTCATGTCTTAATTAATGGAATTAACAAATAATTTCAATTTATTTTCGTAATTTTGTCAAGCAAACTAACAAGTGTTAGTTAAATATTATACAATAAATATGGCTAAATTTTATAAGCTGAAAATTCAAGATATTTATAAAGAAACCAATGATTGTTCGGTTATTGATTTCTCAGTTCCTCAAGAATTTCAAAAAGATTTTAAATTCAGACAAGGGCAACATTTAACTTTAAAAGCAGACATTAAAGGCGAAGATGTTCGTCGTTCTTATTCGCTTTGCTCGAGTCCGTTAGATAACCAGTGGAAAGTAGCTGTAAAACAAATTCCAGGTGGAAAATTTTCCACTTATGTTAATGAGCATTTAAAATCTGGAGACGAGATTGAGGTAATGGCGCCAAGTGGAACATTTGGAGTTTCTGTAAATACAAACAAAGCAAAAAATTATTTATTCTTTGCAGCAGGAAGTGGAATTACACCAGTTTTGTCAATGATTAAAACACACTTGGCAGCAGAGCCAAGCTCAACTTGTAAATTATTTTATGTTAATAAGACAGCAAAATCAATTATCTTTAAAGAAGAGTTAGAACAATTAAGAAACACCTATTTTGGAAGGTTGGAAATCTATTACTTCTTAACTACAGAACGTCGTGATATTGATCTTTTTAATGGAAGATTTGACGATGAAAAAATGAAAGTTCTCACAAAAACCTTCATTGATATCCCAGATACTAGCGAAGTCTTTCTTTGTGGTCCAGAGCAGATGGTTAATTACGTGAGTAATTATCTTATAGAAGCAGGATTGCCAAAAGAATTAATTCATTTCGAATTGTTTGTTACAGGACTATCAGAAGAAGATATCAAACGAGCAGAACGTTTAGCAAAACAAAATGTAGAGGGTACACAAGTTACCATTATAGATGGTGGGAAAGAATTTTTCTTTACCATGACTAAAGAATACGATAATATTCTAGATGCTGCATTAGGTGCTGGAGCCGATTTGCCATTTGCATGTAAAGGTGGTGTATGCAGCACTTGTAAATGTAAAGTCAAGGAAGGTGAAGTAGAAATGAAAGTCAATTATGCATTAGAAGATCATGAAGTGAAACAAGACTTCGTATTGAGCTGCCAAGCAGTTCCAACAACAGACAAGGTTGTTGTAGACTTTGATGTGTGATATAATTGCAAAAAAACCGTTATTCTAAACTTGTTTTAGAATAACATTAATAAAAGAGATTTGCAATTCAGAGGAAAGACGAGGAATCTCAATAATATAGAACTATTCACTAATAACAAATAAAATGAGTGAAGAACAAATAAAAAATTTAGAAGAGCAATTTGAAGCACGTATCGTTCGTGATGATAAAATTGAACCAAAAGATTGGATGCCAGAAAAGTATCGTCAAACACATATTAGACAGATATCACAGCATGCGCATTCAGAAATTGTTGGTATGTTGCCTGAAGGAAATTGGATTACAAGAGCGCCTTCGTTAAGACGAAAAGTTGCCTTATTAGCGAAAGTGCAGGATGAAGGTGGTCATGGTTTGTATTTATATAGTGCTGCTGAAACTTTAGGCATATCGCGTGACGAAATGTTTGAACAATTGCATTCTGGAAAAGCAAAGTATTCATCTATTTTTAACTATCCAGCACTTACTTGGGCAGATATGGGAGCCATTGGTTGGCTAGTAGATGGAGCAGCAATTATTAATCAAGTAGCATTATGTGGTACGTCTTATGGTCCTTATGCTAGAGCAATGGTTAGAATTTGTAAGGAAGAAAGTTTTCATCAACGACAAGGTTATGAAATTATGTTGAAACTTTCAGAAGGAACGCAAGAGCAAAAAGACATGGCTCAAGATGCTTTGAATCGTTTTTGGTGGCCATCATTAATGATGTTTGGTCCTAAAGATGACGAATCACCACATACAGCACAATCCATGAAATGGAAATTGAAGCGTAAAACAAATGATGATTTACGTCAGCAGTTTGTAGATCAAACAGTTCCACAAGCGGAATTAATTGGGTTAACAATTCCTGATCCAGATTTAAAATGGAATGAAGATAAAAAAGGCTATGATTTTGGACCAATTGATTGGGACGAGTTTTGGCAAGTTGTAAAAGGTCATGGACCTTGCAATAAAGAGCGTATGAAAGCTAGAGTTAATGCATGGGAAGAAGGAGCATGGGTTAGAGATGCAGCAATGGCTTATGCTGAAAAACAACAAGAAAGAAAAGAAAAACAAGCGGTTTAAATTTAATAATTATGAAAAAAAACTGGCCACTTTGGGAAGTCTTCGTAAGAAGTAAAAACGGATTAGAACATCGTCATTTTGGAAGCCTACATGCTGCAGATGCAGATATGGCATTAGAAAATGCACGCGATGTCTATACAAGAAGAAATGAAGGTGTAAGTATTTGGGTTGTAGAATCAAAGCATATTACAGCTTCAAATCCAGAGCATAATGGAGAACTATTTGAACCAGCTCAAGATAAGGTATATCGTCACCCAACGTTTTATAATTTACCTGACGAGATAAAACATATGTAGCGATTGTGTTATTCCGAACTTGTTTCGGAATCTCATTAATTCATTACTAATTGTCACCTCGAGCGCAGTCGAGAGGTCTTTAAATAAAAATGATGAAACACGAAAATTTATATAAATACATTATAGGCATCGCAGATAACAGCCTTATTCTTGGACAACGCATGGGAGAATTATGTGGTCATGGACCAAGTTTAGAAACAGATATTGCCTGTACAAATATATCTTTGGATTTATTCGGACAGGTTAGAAGTTACTATCAATATGCAGCTAAAATTGCAGGAGATAATAGAACGGAGGATGATATTGCTATGTTGCGTAAAGAACGTGAGTATGTAAATGTACTTTTAGTTGAACAACCAAATACAGATTTTGCTTATATCATGACACGTCATTTTTTGTTTGATATGTATCATTATATGTTTTTGCAAGAATTGCAAAAAAGTCAAGATTTAACCTTATCAGCAATTGCTACAAAATCAATTAAAGAAGTGAGTTATCACTTGCGATTTTCAACAGATTGGATAAAACGATTAGGAGATGGAACGGAAGAAAGTCATTCTAAAATGCAAAATGCTATTGATGATTTATGGACCTATACAGATGAGTTATTTCATTTAACAGATGCCGATAAAGCTATGGTTAAAGCAGGTGTTGGAGTAGATGTTACAAAACTAAAGGACACCTATTATACAAAAGTTTCTGAAATTTTACAGGAAGCAACACTTGAAGTTCCAGAATCTAAATATTTCCAAAAAGGAGGTAAACAAGGTATTCATACAGAACACATGGGTTATTTGCTAGCTGAATTACAATATATGCAACGTGCTTATCCTAATATGGAATGGTAATAAACATCATTTCGAATGATTTTCTGTTAGATTGAGCTTGTCGAAATCAAAGAAAATTGTATCGAGAACAAACTAAATGGTAACAGAAAAACAACATATAGATAAAACTCTAATCCCAATTCTGGAAAGAGTATCAGATCCTGAAATTCCAGTATTATCAATAATTGATATGGGAGTTGTTCGATCTGCTGTTTTTGAAAATAACATTGTAAAAGTTCAAATCACACCAACATATAGTGGTTGTCCAGCTATGGATGTGATTGGAGATGATATAAAGAAAGCATTAAAAGATGCTGGATATCAATCAGAAATTAAATTGATTCTGGCTCCAGCTTGGACAACAGATTGGATTACACCTAGAGGACGAAAAGCATTGGAAGATTACGGAATAGCAGCACCTTTAGATGCTGAAGCAGATAAAGATGTATTGCTTCATGGAAAACGATTGGTCAAATGTCCACAATGTGGTTCAACAAATACAAAATTAGTAAGTCAGTTTGGTTCAACAGCTTGCAAAGCATTATTTAAATGTGATGACTGTCAAGAACCGTTCGATTATTTTAAATGTTTAAAATAAATGTCATTCAGAGAGAAGCGAAGAATCTATTATTAAGATTACCACATCCTTCGTCCTCGAAATGACAAATAAAAATAAGGTATGAGTAATAATTCAATTCTATTAAAAATTGAACAAAATGTAGCGTACATCACGCTCAACAGACCAGAAGTATTTAATAGTTTTAATCGTGAAATGGCGTTACAACTGCAATCTATTTTAGACGATTGCGAATCTAATAATGCTGTAAGAGCAATTGTTCTTTCTGGAAACGGTAAAGCATTCTGTGCTGGACAAGACTTAAAAGAAGTAACAGATCCTGATTTAAATCCAGGATTTAAAAAAATACTCGAAGAGCACTACAATCCTATAATTACAAGAATTCGAAGCATTAAAAAGCCAATCATTGGCGCAATAAATGGAGTAGCTGCTGGAGCAGGAGCCAATATTGCTTTGGCTTGCGATATTGTTGTTGCTCATGAAAAGGTGAGTTTCATTCAAGCATTTAGCTTAATTGGTTTAGTTCCTGATAGTGCTGGAACATTCTTTTTACCTAGGTTAATAGGTTTTCAAAAAGCACTAGCATTAGCTATGTTAGGTGATAAAGTATCTGCTGAAGAAGCAGAACGATTAGGAATGATTTACAAAATGATTCCTTTTGAAAGTTTTGAAGATGAGGTTGAAAAACTTGCTTTAAAATTGGCTAATATGCCAACTAAAGCACTAGGTATGATTAAAGAATTGTTTAATCAATCTATGACTAATGATTTAGAATCCCAATTAGCTTTAGAATCAAAATTTCAAATAGAAGCAGCCCAAAGTGAAGATTATAGAGAAGGTGTAGCTGCATTTATTGAAAAAAGAAAACCAAATTTCAAAGGAAGATAATATGAATGTTGGAATCATAGGTAGTGGAACAATGGGAAGTGGTATTGCACAAGTAGCTGCTACTTCAGGTTGTCTTGTAAAATTATTCGATACGAATCAAGCTGCTTTAGATAAAGCAAAAGTTGCGTTAGAAAAAATATTGAATAGACTCATTGAAAAAGGAAGAATAGATGTTGTCGAAAAAAATAGAATTCAAAACAACATTTCTTATGTAGATAATTTAAAGGATTTGGCAGATTCTAACTTAACCATAGAAGCTATAATCGAAAATCTAGATATTAAGAAAAAGGTCTTTTCAGAATTAGAAAGTTATGTGTCTGATGATTGTATTATTGCTTCAAACACGTCAAGTTTATCAATTGCCTCAATTGCAGCATCATTGAATAAACCTGAACGATGTGTTGGAATTCATTTTTTCAATCCAGCTCCTTTAATGAAATTGGTAGAGGTTATTCCTGCTATTCAAACATCTAAAGAAGTTTTAGAAAAATCGGTTAAAACTATTTCCGATTGGAAAAAGGTTGTTGCAGTAGCAAAAGATACTCCAGGATTTATTGTTAATAGAGTAGCAAGACCTTTTTATGGTGAATCTTTGCGTATTTATGAAGAAGGAATTGCTGATTTTGCTACTATAGATTGGAGTTTAAAAACTCTTGGAGGTTTTAGAATGGGTCCATTTGAATTGATGGATTTTATTGGAAACGACGTCAATTATACAGTTACAGAAACTGTATTTACTGCTTTCTATTTCGATCCAAGATATAAGCCTGCATTCACACAAAAGCGTTTTGCAGAAGCTGGATATTTAGGGCGAAAATCTGGAAAAGGCTATTATAATTATTCTCAAGGAGCAACTAAACCAGTTCCAAATGAAGATAAAGTATTAGCACAACAAATATTTGATCGCGTTTTAGTCATGTTAATTAATGAAGCTGCAGATGCATTGTTCTTAAACATTGCTTCAGCAGATGATATTGACAATGCCATGACCAAAGGTGTAAATTATCCTAAAGGGTTATTGGCTTGGGCAGATGAAAAAGGCATCGATTGGTGTGTGCAAAAATTAGACGAATTATACAGTGAATATCATGAAGATAGATATCGCTGTAGTCCCTTATTGCGCAAAATGAATAAAGAAAATAAAACATTCTTTTAAATGAAGGGAGAAGCTATTCCTCATAAAATGTTAAGTCAGGATGCCTTCAGTCAATGGTTAGGTATCGAGATATTAGAATGTGAAATTGGTCGCTGTAAAGTGGCTATGACTATACGGAAAGACATGCTAAATAGTATGAGTAAAGCTCATGGTGGAGTTAGCTATTCTTTAGCAGATACTGCCTTTGGTTTTGCAGCAAATACTCATGGTAAATATGCAGTATCAATTGAAACCAGCATTAATCATATTGAAGCTCTAAATGAAGGTGATTATTTAGTAGCAGAATCAGTTATAGAAAACGTAAAAAATAAACTAGGCTTTAACATAATAGAAGTCAAACGTGGCGATGAATTAGTAGCTCTTTTTAAAGGTGTGGTTTATCGTACTCAAAAAGAATGGGAATAAAATTCCTGCGAATGCAGGAATCTCATAATTAGAAATAAAATTTTAAATTGAAACGGAATGTCACCTTGAGCGCAGTCGAAAGGTATTAAATTAAAGTAAAATTAAATAGATACCCACTTTTGTGGGCATTAAATATGAAAGAAGCTTATATAATAGATGGAGTTCGTACTCCAATTGGAAGTTATCAAGGCACATTATCGGCTGTTCGTACAGACGATTTAGGAGCTTTAGTGATTAAAGAATTGGTTAATAGAAATCCTTCAATTCCAAAAGAAGTTTATGACGATGTAATTATGGGTTGCGCAAATCAGGCAGGAGAAGACAATCGTAATGTTGCGAGAATGTCTTTACTTTTAGCAGGATTACCATTTAATGTTCCTGGTGAAACTGTAAATAGATTGTGCAGTTCTGGTCTATCAGCAATTATTCATGCCAATCGTGCTATTAAAGCTGGCGATGGAGATATTTTTATTGCAGGTGGTGTCGAGAATATGACTCGTGGACCATACGTCATCGCGAAACCATCGAAAGGATTCGGAACCGATGCTAAAATGTATGATTCCAGTTTTGGTTGGCGTTTTATAAATCCTAAAATGCAAAAAATGTATGGAACAGATGGCATGGGAAATACAGCAGAGAATCTCGTGGAGAAATATAATATTTCAAGAGAAGATCAAGATAAGTTTGCGTATTGGAGCCAGATGAAAGCAGCCAAAGCGCAAGAAAACGGTCGTTTAGCTAAAGAAATCGTAACAGTTGAAATCCCACAACGTAAAAAAGACCCAATACAATTTTCAAAAGATGAGTTTGTTAAACCTACAACATCATTAGACGTATTGGCAAAATTAAGAGGTGCATTCAAAGCAGAAGGTGGAAGTGTAACTGCTGGAAATTCATCTGGATTAAATGATGGCGCAGCTGCCACGATTATTGCTTCAGAAGACGCCGTAAAAAAATATAATTTAAAACCATTAGCTAGAATCGTGAGTTCTGCTGTGGTAGGAGTAGAACCAAGGATTATGGGAATTGGTCCTGTTGAAGCATCTAATAAAGCGTTAGCAAAAGCAGGATTAACTATGGACGATATGGATGTTATTGAGCTTAACGAAGCCTTTGCAGCACAAGCGTTAGCTTGCACAAGAGCTTGGGGATTGGCAGATAACGATCCAAGATTAAATCCAAATGGAGGAGCCATTGCTATTGGTCACCCACTTGGTGTTACAGGAGCAAGAACAACTTATTCAGCAGCTTTAGAGTTGAATGAACAGAATAAACGATATGCATTGGTTACCATGTGTATTGGTGTTGGACAAGGATATGCAGCAATAATTGAAAGAGTTTAATTATGAAAAAATTACAAAATTACGTTACAGGACAATGGTTAGAAGGTAAAGGCGAAGGAGTCCCAATGTTTGATGCCATTACAGGAGAAATTGTAGGGCTTTCTGATACTGAAGGATTAGACTTTGCAGAAATTCTTCAATACGGAAGAACCAAAGGAGGTGAGAAACTACGTAAAATGACCTTTCAAGAACGTGGAAATATGCTTAAAAAATTAGCGCTCTATTTAGTTAAAAAGAAAGCCGATTTTTATGAGTTAAGTTATAGAACTGGAGCAACAAAAGTTGATAGTTGGATTGATATTGAAGGAGGTTTTGGAAACTTATTTGCTAATGCTTCATTAAGAAAGTTATTCCCAAATCAATCTTATCATGTAGAAGGTGATGCTATTGATTTATCTCGAGGTGGACGTTTTATGGCACATCATATTATGGTGCCAAAACGAGGCGTAGCAATTCATATTAATGCGTTTAACTTTCCGGTTTGGGGCATGTTGGAAAAATGTGCTGTCAATTGGATGGCTGGAGTTCCAGCTGTTGTAAAACCAGCAACCAATACCTCATTTTTAACCGAAGCTGTTGTACGCGAGATTATTGCCTCAGGAATATTGCCTGAAGGCGCTTTACAACTCATTTCGGGGTCTGCAAGAACCATTTTAGATACTGTAGATTCTCAAGATGTTGTAACATTTACAGGTTCAGCATCAACAGGAAGGTTATTAAAATCTCATAAAAGAATAATTAATGAATCTGTACCTTTTACAATGGAAGCCGATTCATTAAATGCTTCTATTTTAGGTGAAGACGCTATTCCTGGAACACCAGAATTCGATTTGTTTATCAAAGAAGTTAGAAAAGAAATGACTGTTAAATGTGGGCAAAAATGTACTGCAATTAGAAGAGTTATTGTACCACAAAATTTAGTTGAAGATGTTCAAATAGCATTAGGAAAAGCTTTAGATAAAATAACTATTGGAGATCCTCGTCTAAAAGAAGTTAGAATGGGAGCTTTAGTAAGTAAAGACCAAGTAACAGAAGTTAGAGATCGTGTTCAAGAATTAGCTAAAACTGCAAGTATTGTTTATGGCGATTTAGATAAAATTGAAACCATTGGAGCAGATGCAAAAAAAGGAGCGTTTTTGAGTCCAATTTTACTACGTGAAGACAACCCTTTTAAAAATTTATCGGTTCATGAAACTGAAGCTTTTGGTCCTGTCAGTACCATTATGCCTTATAAAAATTTAGAGGAAGCTATTACTTTGGCACAAATGGGTAAAGGGTCTTTAGTGTCTTCAATTGCTACTAACGATGATAATATAGCAAAAGAATATGTTATAAATGCTGCAAGTCATCATGGAAGAATATTAGTGCTTAATAGAGAAAGTGCAAAAGAAAGTACAGGACATGGTTCGCCATTACCAAGCTTGGTTCATGGAGGTCCAGGACGTGCAGGTGGAGGTGAAGAAATGGGAGGCATGCGAGGCATTAAGCATTATTTGCAACGTACAGCTATTCAAGGTTCGCCAACAACCTTAACAGAAATAACAGGCATTTATCAGCCAAATGCAGCTTATAAAGAAGCAGAAATGCATCCTTTTAAATATCATTGGGAAGACATTGAGCCTGGAATGTCATTAAAAACACATAAGCGAACATTTACAGATACAGATATCATTAATTTTGCCAATCTTACTTGGGACCATTTTTATGCGCATACAGATATCACATCTTTAGATGGAAGTATTTTCGAAAAAAGAACGGCTCATGGTTATTTCATTATTTCAGCAGCAGCTGGATTATTCGTGTACCCAAATAAAGGACCTGTTTCTGCAAATTATGGATTAGAAGAATGTCGATTCTTGCGTCCATTATATCATAATGACACTGTTTATGTGAGATTAACGTGTAAGCAAAAAGTGGATAGAGATGTGGCTTCAGCTGAACACCCAAGTGGAATCGTGAAATGGTTTGTTGAGGTTTTTGATGCAGAAGATGAGTTGGTTGCTGTTGCAACAATTCTAACTATGGTTCAGAAGAAACAAGAAGTATTTGTTGAAATGACTGATGAAAAAATTCAGGAATGTTTAAATAAGTTAACAGCAGAAGCGAAACCTAAATGGGGAATCATGACGCCTCAACATTTAATGGAGCATCTTGAACTTACCTATAAGATTGCTTCAGGTGAAATTCAAGACTTTGAAATTGCAACTCCTGAAAAGGTTTTGGAAAAAGTGCATAACAGTCTTTATAATTATAAAAAATTCCCAAAAAACACACCATACCCAACTAGTAAAAAAGGAGAATTAGAAGATTTAATACATCCAGATTTTTTAACAGCCAAAGAAAAATTTTTAGAGCAAAGAGAGAAATACAAGACTTTTTTCAAAGAAAATCCAGATGCTATTTTGAAAAATTTAGTTTTCGGTGAATTGAATAGATATGAATCTTATCTGTTAGAAAGAAAGCATTTGAATCATCATTTCGAGCAATTTGGATTGATATAAACTAAATGTCATTCAGAGCGAAGCGAAGAATCTCAAAAGAAAGATTGCCACGTCCTTCGTCCTCGCAATGACAACAAAATAAAATTTATGAGTGACCCATACGTAAAACAAACTATAGAAAACGAAGTAGGATATATTGAGTTTTTTCATCCTGCTCACAACTCTTTACCAGGAGATGTATTAGCTAAATTAGCTCAAACCATTACAAATGCTGGCAATAATAATGAAATTAAAGTCATTGTATTAATGAGTGGAGGCGATAGAACCTTCTGTGCTGGAGCAAGTTTTAAGGAATTAATTAGTATAAATGATGAAGCAACAGGAAAAGTATTCTTTTCAGGTTTTGCTAATGTCATTAACGCAATGCGTAAATGTCCAAAATTCATTATTGGTCGTATTCAAGGAAAAACCGTTGGAGGAGGAGTTGGATTAGCAGCATCAACAGATTATTGTATGGCTTCAAAATTTGCTGCCATAAAATTGAGTGAATTAAACATTGGTATTGGACCTTTTGTAGTAGGACCAGCTATTGAAAGAAAAATGGGATTAAGTGCCATGTCACAAATCGCTATAGATGCTAATTCATTTTATCCTGCTGAATGGGCAAAAGAAAAAGGACTATTTACACAAGTATTTGAAAATACAGAAGCACTAGACGAAGCAGTTAAAACTACTGCAGAACATTTGTGTACTTACAATACTGAAGCCATGCAAGAGATGAAAAATGTATTCTGGCAAGGAACAGAAAATTGGGATGCACTTTTAGCAGAACGTGCAGCAATAAGTGGGAGACTCGTGCTTTCAGAATTTACTAAAGAGAAATTAAAAGGGTTTAAATAACCAATTCCTGCGAAGGCAGGAATCTCATAATAATAAAAAATAGAATTCTGGTATGTCTGCATCATGGCAAATAAACCAAATGGAGTAATTTATATAGGAGTTACAGATAATATAAACGAAAGAGTAAAAGAACATAAATGTAGAATATATCGAAAGTCTTTCACAGCGAGATATAATTGTGAAAATCTTGTTTTTTTTTGAGGAGTTTGAAAATGGAGAAGAAGCTTCAATAAGAGAAAGACAATTCAAAAAGTGTAAGAGAGATTGGAAAGTGAATCTAATAGAAGAGATGAATCCAAGTTGGTCAGATTTAACTGCTAATTGGAATATAGATACTAGAAAATTTAGAATTAACGAATAAGAAAATTCCTGCTTTCGCAGGAAGTAGAAATATGATTTACAGCTTCAAAAATTACACACCAGTTGTTCACGAATCTAGTTTCGTGCATCCTTTGGCTGCAGTAACTGGAAATGTCATTATTGGAAGAAATTGTTATATAGGTCCAGGAGCAGCCATTCGTGGAGATTGGGGACAAATTATTTTAGAAGATGGTGTTAATGTTCAGGAAAACTGTACAATTCACATGTTTCCAGGAAAATCTATTACACTAAAAGAGAGCGCTCATGTTGGTCATGGAGCTATTATTCATGGCGCGAATTTGGGCAGAAATTGTTTGATTGGAATGAATTCGGTTATTATGGATGATGCCGAGATTGGTGACGAAAGTATTGTTGGAGCTATGGCTTTTGTTAAAGCAGAAACTATAATTCCAAAGCGAAGTCTAGTTGTTGGAAATCCTGCAAAAGTGATTAAACAAGTTAGTGATGAAATGATTGCTTGGAAAACCAGAGGCACACAGTTATACCAGCAGTTGCCAGCTGATTGTCATGAGAGTTTAAAGGAAGTGGAACCTTTGAGAGAAGTTCCAGAAAATATGAAAATGCAGGAAGATGTCTATAAGACGCTTCGTGAACATTTCCTGCGAAAGCAGGAATCTCATATTAAAAAGAAATGAAACGTTGGTATGTTTATATTATGGCAAACAAACCTAATGGAGTAACTTATATAGGTATGACTGATGATATTGAGGAAAGAATTAAAGAACACAAACTGAAAATTCGTCCAAAATCATTTACTGCAAAATATAACTGTGATAAACTCATATATTTTGAAGAGTATGAAGTTGACGAAAAAGCAATAATTAGAGAACGACAACTTAAAAAATGGAAAAGAGACTGGAAAATAAAGCTGATTGAGGAAATGAATCCTAGTTGGACGGATTTAAGTACGAACTGGAGTTTAGATTTTAATAAAATTAGAAATGAAAGATAAAGAGATTCCTGCCTACGCAGGAAGTTTTGAATTTAAAATGCCAAAATTAGGCGAAAGTATTACAGAAGCAGCCATTATTACATGGTTCAAAAATGTTGGCGATACTATTGAAGAAGATGAAATGCTATTAGAAGTTGCTACAGATAAAGTAGATTCTGAAGTGCCTTCAACTATTTCTGGTGTAATTGAACAGATTCTTTACAAGGCAAATGAAGTTATTAAAATAGGTGAAACCATAGCCATTATTAAAACAGATGGTAAAACATCATCTTCAAAATTATCAAAAAAGCAAAATGTCATTCAGAGCGATAGCGAAGAATCTCTAAAGCAGAAGAGAGAAGTTAAAAAGAAACGAACTATCACTTCAGAAACTGTTGAAGGATCTCAATCATTTTCAGTTTCAAATTCAAACACGTTTTTTTCACCATTAATTATTTCAATTGCTAAAGAACAACACATTAGTTTTGAAGAACTAGCTAGAATTCCGGCTACAGGAAATGATGGAAGATTGCGCAAAAGTGATGTTTTTAATTATATAAACGAAGGCAGACCTTATCAGTTTGTACAACCTGTAACAACACAAGATCCAACAGCATACAGAATTCCACAATTAAATTTCGATAAAGGCAAAG
The DNA here is from genome assembly GCF_003148645.1 of Xanthomarina spongicola. GTDB lineage: Bacteria > Bacteroidota > Bacteroidia > Flavobacteriales > Flavobacteriaceae > Xanthomarina > Xanthomarina spongicola. The sequence goes on along the minus strand of NZ_QGGP01000008.1, from coordinate 72,370 downwards.
GGAAAGTAATAGAAATGGATAGAATGCGCCAAATGATTGCTGATCGTATGGTTTATTCAAAACACACTTCGCCTCATGTTACAGCCTACGTAGAAGCCGATTTAACAAATATGGTAAATTGGCGAAATACCAATAAAGTAGCTTTTGAAAAGAAGTATGGCGAAAGATTAACTTTCACACCATTATTTGTTGAGGCAGTATCAAAAGCAGTCAAAGATTTTCCAAATATTAATGCTTCTGTAGATGGTAAGAATATTATAGTAAAAGAAGAAATCAATATAGGTATGGCAACTGCTTTGCCAAGTGGAAATTTGATAGTTCCTGTTGTGAAAAATGCAGACCAGAAAGATTTAAAAGCATTAGCTAAAAACGTAAATGATCTAGCAATAAAAGCTAGAGAAAATAAATTGGTAGGAGACGATATTAAAGGAAGTACTTTCACCATATCGAACGTAGGAACGTTTGGAAGCGTGATGGGAACACCTATTATTAATCAGCCAGAAGTTGCCATTTTAGCTCTAGGAATTATAAAAAAACGCCCAGAAGTTATTGAAACAGAAAAAGGTGATGAAATTGCCATTCGAAGTATGATGTATTTGTCTTTATCCTTTGATCATCGTGTAGTTGATGGATTTTTAGGAGGAAGTTTTGTACGTCGTGTTGCTGATTATTTTGAACAATTTGATATCAATAGAGAAATATAAATCGCGTTGTTATTCCGAGTATGTCGAGGAATCTCAACTCAAAAAAATATAAAATGTCTAATAACATTTCAATTACCAAAGTAGAAAAATCAAGAGTCGATACATTAGACTTTAACAACATTCCGTTAGGAACAACATTTACGGACCATATGTTTATTTGCGATTACGAAAATGGACAATGGGTTAATCCTAGAATAGAACCTTTAGCTTTAATTCCAACGCATCCTGCAGCAATGGCATTACATTATGGTCAAGCCATTTTTGAAGGGATGAAGGCTACGGTTGATGCCGAAGGAAACCCTATGTTATTCCGTCCAAATAAAAATGCAGAACGCTTGAATTTTAGTGCAGACAGAATGGGTATGCCAGATTTCCCTGAATCTCTTTTTGTAGAAGGATTAAAGCAGTTAGTAGCCTTAGAAAAAAGTTGGATTCCACCTCAAGATGGAAGTGCATTGTATCTTCGACCTTTTATGTATGCCGATGAACCTTTTATAGGTATGCGAGCAGCCACTCATTATAAATTCATAATTATTGCTTCACCAGCTGGACCATTCTTTAGCAAACGCATAAAATTATGGGCAGAGAAAAAATACATTAGAGCAGTAGCAGGAGGAACAGGAGAGGCTAAAGCTGCTGGTAATTATGCTGCAGCCATTCGTCCAACAGAACTGGCAAAATCCAAAGGCTACGACCAAGTTTTGTGGTTAGATGCAGTTGAACATAAATACATCCAGGAAGTTGGAACCATGAACATCTTTTTCAAAATTGATGGTAAAATAATCACTCCAGGAAGAGATGGAGCCATATTAGATGGCATCACGCGTATTAGTGTTATGGAATTATTAAAACATAAAGGATTTGAAGTTGTTGAACGACCAATTAGTATCGACGAAGTTAAAGAAGCTTCTAATAACGGTACTTTAGAAGAAGCTTTTGGTACAGGAACAGCAGTAGGTATAGCTTATATTCAAGACATTGGATTGAATGGAGACGTTATTCATGTGTCTAACGAAAGCCCAGTAGGTTTGGATATTAATAATACATTGAATGGAATTAAAACAGGTAAGATTGAAGATACATTCAATTGGATGGTTAAAATAGAAAAGGTTTTAGTTAAATGAAGAAAGAAATTTTAAGAAAAGGATTTTCAAATTTATGTACTGCCAAATCTATGGCAGAATTATACGAAGCTAATTTTAAGCAAGTATCTAAATACGTGCATGCAACGTCAAGAGGTCATGAAGCCATTCAAACAGCTTTAGGCATGCAATTACTGTCTCAAGATTATGCTTTTCCATATTACAGAGACGATGCCATGTTATTGTCGTTCGGATTAAAACCTTACGATTTAATGTTGCAATTATTAGCAAAAAAAGACGATCCATTTTCTGGAGGAAGAACTTATTATTGCCATCCTAGTTTAAAGGATGCAGATAAACCAAAAATACCTCATCAATCTTCAGCAACAGGCATGCAAGCTATTCCAGCAACTGGAGTTGCCATGGGAATGCAGTATAAAGAATTACAAGGGTTAGATGATAAAACACTAAAAGAGTTGCCTCTTGTGGTTTGTTCTCTTGGAGATGCATCAGTAACCGAAGGTGAAATTTCAGAAGCTTTTCAAATGGCTGTTTTAAAGCAAATGCCAATTTTATATTTGGTACAAGATAATGGTTGGGATATTTCGGCGAATGCAGCAGAAACCAGAGCGCAAAATGCCTTCGAATATGCTAAAGGATTTAAAGGTTTAGAAGCTATTTCTATAGATGGAGCCAATTTTATTGAAAGTTACGAGGCTGTTGAAAAAGTAATAAAAACTATTAGAAAAGAACGTCGACCGTTTTTAGTTCACGCTAAAGTACCATTATTAAATCATCATACATCTGGTGTGCGAATGGAATGGTATCGAGACGATTTAGAAGAAGCAAGATCTCGTGATCCATATCCAGTTTTAAAACAACAGTTGTTGGACAATGGTTTTTCTTCTGAAGAAATTCAAGAGATTGAGAATTCTGCAATAGAAAAAGTTGAAAAAGATTTTCAGAAAGCACTCAAAGCAGAAGACCCATCGCCTGAGGATTTATTTACAAACGATTTTGTTCCAACGCCAATCACAGAAGAAAAAGGTGAGCGTTCCCCTAAAGGAGCCGATAAAGTTGTGATGGTAGATTGTGCCTTATTTGCAGTTGAAGAACTTATGAGAAAACATAAAGAATGTTTGCTTTATGGACAAGATGTTGGAGGAAGGTTAGGAGGCGTTTTTAGGGAAGCAGCAACGCTAGCTCAGAAATTTGGAGACGACAGGGTTTTTAACACACCTATTCAAGAAGCTTTTATTGTAGGTTCAACAGTTGGTATGAGTGCAGTAGGTTTAAAACCCATTGTTGAGGTACAATTTGCCGATTATATTTGGCCAGGATTAAATCAATTATTTACTGAAGTAAGTAGAAGTTGTTATTTAAGTAACGGAAAATGGCCAGTAAGTATGATTCTTCGTGTGCCAATTGGTGCTTATGGAAGTGGAGGACCTTATCATTCTTCTTCTGTAGAAAGTGTTTTAACAAATATTCGAGGGATAAAAATAGCTTATCCAAGTAATGGAGCCGATTTAAAAGGTTTAATGAAAGCTGCTTATTACGACCCAAATCCTGTAGTAATTTTAGAACACAAAGGTTTGTACTGGTCTAAAGTTCCAGGAACACAAGGAGCTACTTCGGTAGAGCCTGCAGAAAATTACGTTTTACCTTTTGGTAAAGCATGGATTCTTCAAGAAATCTGGAAACAGGAAGATGTTGAAACATTAACAGTTGTATGCTATGGAATGGGTGTGCATTGGGCATATAATGCGTCTAGTGAATTAGGTATGCGAGAACAAATAGAAATCATTGATTTACGTACATTGTTTCCTTTGGATGAAGAAACCATTATGAAATCGGTTAAAAAAACCGGAAAGTGTTTGGTAGTTACTGAAGAACCTAGTAATAATAGTTTTGCAAGAGCATTATCAGGAAAAATTCAAGAAGAATGTTTTAAATTTCTTGATGCTCCAGTTATGGTTATTGGTAGTGAAAACATGCCAGCTATACCATTAAATGCTACTTTAGAGCAAACCATGATACCTTCTACAGAAAAGGTAAAAGCTAAAATTCAAGATTTATTAAAGTATTAAAAATAAAAAAGCCTATCGTAGGATAGGCTTTTTTTAAAAGTTTAAAAGTAAATCTTAGATTACTTTTACGTTTATAGCGTTTAGGCCTTTTTTACCTTCTGTTAAATCGAATTCAACTGTGTCACCTTCTCTAACCTCATCGATTAGTCCTGAAATGTGCACGAAATGCTCTTTATTGTTTCCTTCTTCTGTGATGAATCCAAAACCTTTAGAGTCATTAAAAAATTTTACTGTACCAGTACTCATAATAATAATTTATTTAATTAAGTTGCAAAGGTAATCTAATATTCTGATTTTTAAAGCTTTTTCGAATATAGTTTGAAAATAAAGAGATTTAGCTATATTTAAAATAATTTTATCAGAGATAGAGATATTTAAAAATAAATAAAGATATATTGATATTTTTTGTATATTTATTTTTTAATTAATTAACTAATTACTATCATGAAAAAATACATTTCATTTTTAAGCTTTATAGCTTTATTTTTTATTGGCATGCAATTTTCTTCTGCACAAACTGCAGATAAACAGCAAAGTCCAGAGGCCATTGCAAAACAACAAACGTATCAACTTCACAAACTTCTTAACTTAACGGGAGATCAACAAGGAGATATTTTTAGAGTATTGGTTGATGCACAACAAAACTTACAAGTACTCGATAAAAAAGACAATACAGATATAATTAAGCAGGAAGGTACTAGAACAGTAAATAATAATGTTGAAGCTAGTTTTAAAAAGATTTTAACTCCAGAGCAATTTAAAACTTACCAAGAGTCCCTAGTAAAAGAGGAAAAAAAATAAGTATTACATTTAATTTATAAAAAAAGCGACTCATCGAGTCGCTTTTTTTATTAGTTATTTTCAGCATTTGGAGGGTATTTCACCATGATTGCTGCAACAAATTCTTTAATGCGCTCTTCTTTTTTATTTGTATTCTGACTTAAATAACCAGTACCAACGCCTTGCCAAACAAGTTCTTTTTTATTAGCATCAATTAAATCAATATATAATACACCCTCTGTTGATGTGGTTACTGTGTTGTAACTGCCCCAATAATAAGGGCTCCAGCCCCAACCATAACCATATGGGTAATAACCTGAACTTTGTACATTTACTTTTTCTCTAGATTTGGTAAAAATGCTTACTAATAAATCAGGAGTTTCAGATTTTGTAAATCCTTTAGCTAACATTTCAGATTCAATGGCGCGAAGAATTCTTCGCTTATCTAAATCACTAATTTCAGCTTTATCAATTCCTGTTTTATAAAATGCAAAGGTCTTGTAATCTGTAAAATTTGCTTCTTTGTCATAATCTGAAGCAACATTAATTGAAACACATGAAACAATACTGATAAATAAGAAGAAAATGGTTACATGTTTTAAGATGCTCCTTTTATTCTTAATGAGGTTTAGAGTTTGATTAGGTAAGTGATTAATTTTTTTCATAGCAAGATTTTTAAGTTAAAACGAGTCTAGTAAACTATCATCAACTAAGTTTGGGAGTGTTACTTTTAAATTAGGTTCTACTTCCATGGCTCTTTTAATGGCAAAAATAGCTTCGTTGTTTCTTGCCCAACTTCGTCTAGAAATGCCATTATTAACATCCCAGAAGAGCATAGATTTTAGGCGTCTTTCTGCATCTTTACTACCATCAAGAACCATACCAAATCCACCGTTTATAACTTCTCCCCAGCCAACACCACCACCATTGTGGATGCTTACCCAAGTGGCTCCTCTAAAGCTATCTCCAATAACATTTTGAATAGCCATATCTGATGTGAAACGTGAACCATCATAAATATTACTGGTTTCTCTATAAGGTGAATCTGTTCCAGAAACATCATGATGATCGCGACCTAGAACCACATAACCAATCTCTCCTTCTGAAATGGCATTATTAAAAGCTTCTGCAATTTTCATTCGTCCTTCTGCATCAGCATAAAGGATTCTTGCTTGTGAGCCTACTACCAATTTGTTTTCTTGTGCTCCTTTAATCCATTTTATGTTATCAGCCATTTGTTGTTGTATTTCTAATGGGGAATTGGTTTTTATTTCCTCTAAAACTTTACAGGCAATAGCATCGGTTTTAGCTAAATCTTCTGGCTTACCTGATGTACAAACCCAACGGAATGGACCAAACCCATAATCGAAACACATTGGACCCATAATATCTTGAACATAACTAGGGTACTTGAATTCTCTGCCAATTGTTGGGTTTTTAGACATAACATCTGCTCCAGCACGTGATGCTTCTAATAAGAATGCGTTTCCATAATCGAAAAAATAAGTGCCTTTAGCTGTGTGTTTATTGATAGCTTTTGCATGACGACGTAATGTTTCCTGTACTTTTTCTTTAAATAATACAGGATTGTTTGCCATCATCTCATTTGCATCATCAAACGATATTCCAACAGGATAATAACCACCTGCCCAAGGGTTATGGAGCGAAGTTTGGTCACTTCCTAAGTCAATATAAATATTTTCTTCATCGAATTTTTCCCAAACATCCACTATATTTCCTAAATAGGCTATGGAAACTGTTTCTTTTTTTGCTTTAGCTTCTTTAACTCTTTGAACTAAAACATCTAGATCTATTATTTTTTCATCTATCCAACCTTGGTCTAAACGTACTTGGGTTATTTTTGGATTGACTTCAGCACATACAGTTATACATCCTGCAATATTACCAGCTTTTGGTTGTGCTCCACTCATACCACCTAAGCCTGAGGTTACGAATAGATTTCCTTTTGGTTCTTTTTTTATTTTTCTAAAGCCATTTAAAACTGTAATGGTTGTTCCATGGACAATACCTTGAGGGCCAATATACATATAACTTCCAGCAGTCATTTGTCCATATTGGGTAACTCCTAGTGCATTAAATTTCTCCCAATCGTCTGGTTTAGAGTAATTTGGTATCATCATGCCATTAGTAACCACAACTCTTGGTGCATCTTTATGGCTGGGAAATAAGCCCATTGGGTGTCCAGAATAGATTACTAAAGTTTGCTCATCATTCATTTCAGCTAAATACTTCATGGTTAATCTGTATTGCGCCCAATTGGAAAATACAGCGCCATTTCCTCCATATGTAATTAGCTCATGAGGATGTTGTGCCACTGCATGATCTAAATTATTCTGAATCATAAGCATAATAGCTGCTGCCTGCTTTGATTTTGCTGGATACTCTTCTATTGGTCTGGCATAGATTTCATAATCCGGATGAAAACGATACATATAAATTCTTCCATAAGTTTCTAATTCACTTTTAAATTCTGGAAGTAAAATTTCATGATGTTTTTTATCAAAATAACGCAAGGCATTTTTAAGAGCCAGTTTTTTTTCTTCAGCTGTTAAAATATCTTTTCGTTTCGGTGCATGGTTCACGCTTGGGTTGTATGCTTTTGATTGTGGTAAAATATTTGGTATGCCTTCTAGTATTTGTTCTTGAAATGTCATAAATTCAGTATTCAGTATTCAGTATTCAGTATTCAGTATTCAGTATTCAGTATTCAGTATTCAGTATTCAGTATTCAGTATTCAGTATTCAGTATTCAGTATTCAGTATTCAGTTCGTTTTATTATTAAACCCATAAGGACAATGTCTACATCCACTCTCACAGCAATAGCCTCTTTTTAAAAGATATTGCTCAGTAAAACACCTATATCCTTCAGGAGTTAAATAGTAATCGCCTTCTTCTAATGGGATATATTTCTTCATAAGGCAAAGATAATGTAAATTGGATTGATTTTTGAATGGTTAAAAGACATGATTTTATTTTCAAAATATATGGTGCCAAAGGGTTATTCGGGGATTACCATTTTTCCTTTTGTGATATTAAGACATTATAGTTTAAAGCAAGATTCTGTTTTAATTAATCATGAAAAAATTCATCTAAAACAACAATTAGAATTATTAGTGTTGCCATTTTTTATTATTTATAGTTTTGAATTTCTTATTAGATTGTTTCAATATAAATCTTGGAATTTAGCTTATAAGCAGATTTCTTTTGAACGAGAAGCTTATGTAAATGAAAAAGACCTTAACTATTTAAAGTCAAGATCTTTTTGGAGTTTTATTAAATATTTCTAATTTTTTATTTTAGTATCACTTTTTGTGTTTTTTGAAGTCCGTTAGCTAAAGTTACTTTAACTACTAATGCACCTGAAGCATTATTTAAGTCGTTAATAATAACTTCTGATTTAAGGATATTCTTATTATCAAATATTACTCTTCCTAATAAATCGAAAATCTCGATATTCTTAATAACATCTTTAGTAGAAGTTACTTTTATATAGTTGTTCTTTGGAGCAGTAATGTTTAAATCTATAATTTCGTTTTGTTGTTCTACACTTAATAAGTTGTTTGTATAACGTAATACGAAACGGTTGTCTAATACACCATTTATAACATTAAAACTATATGGTTGATCACGTAAATTGTGAATGATGTTCAATTCTAAATCTTCTAAGTATATATCTTGTGTTTCATCTTCAAATAGTCCATCTACACTGTGAATTGCAATTGTGTAGTTTCCTGCAATAGGAATAACTGCGCCAATTGGTATTTGGTCTTCAGTATTAAAAGGTAATGGACGTCCTTGAATAAGCATACGCTCATCTTCAATTAATGAAAACAGGTTCATTGCATTGTTTTCTATTCCATAAGCATCGAACATTCGGTCTTTAGCTTGAGTAGCACCTTCAATATAACCAACTAAGCTTGTTGCTGTTTGGTTTGTAGGTGAGATGATACTTAGCCAGATTCTATGACGTTCTATATCTGGGTTAATACCTGATTGTTGTGTTCTGTAAAATTCACTATTATCATAAGATTTATGTCTCATATTATTATTGAAATTCACATCAGTATCTGCTGCACCATGATTCATCATCACGAAGAAACCTTGTCCTGAAGCAATATTTCCTCCAAAAGTACCAGCTCCAGAAGATGCACCAGAAGCGTTATAAGTTAGATAGTCATTAATATTATAGCTGAATTCATAATCCTCATAAAAAGGAGGTGCATTTGTTGTGTTTATTTGTGTACCATGAGTCCAAATATGTACTGCTCCTTCGATATTAGTATTTGCATTTAAGAAATCAATAGCATTTATTGCAGAAGGATATGGATTACCAATCAAGTTCCAGTTGTCATCATTTTTAGTTACCATTGTGCTAGATGAACCAGTATAATCCACTCCATCATAGGTGCCACTTGTAATAGGCATACTTATATTTCCATTATTGAATACTCCTCTAAATATTGTGTTTACAGGTGTATCTGCAGTATTGTCGCTATTACTTGTGCCTGCACGAACAATATACCCTTTTCCTATAGTCATGTTACCAGAAGCATAAGTCCAATCTCCATGTCCATTCGTATTAGTTCCAAGAGTTGGAATCCATTGCCATCTTAGATAGTTTGGAGTCGTAGGAGATATTCCTGCAATATCATAACTATCAATAGGAGAAGACCAATAGATGTAATCTGTATCTCTAACATTTGCTGAATTTCGCTTTACTTCACCTTGACCAGTATTAATAACATTATCTATTTGTATTAGACTTGCTTCATTTTCAATTTCGAAAGTACCTCCAGATCTAATGTCTGAGAAATTAACAATTGTTAAAGACCCTTTTGGTTGTATGGTTAATGTTCCTCCATTTTTAACAGTTACGTTTTTAGCATCACCATCAGTCGAGCCATCAATAATACTTGTATAGGTGTTAGAAACAATAACACAATTATCTGAAGTTGGAACTCCAATAGGTTTCCAGTTATTTGGATCGTTCCAATTAGTAAAGCTATTGTTTGGACCTTTAAAATATTTAGTGTTATTCGCAATAGAAACATCAGTAGAAGCACTACACCCATTACTTAAAATTGCTGTTGCTGTAAATGTAAAGTTCGTGTTTTCTAATTGTGTAGGCGTTGGTTTTACATAAATTGTAGCCACAGGAGCACTTGTGCCTGAAATATATGGAGTAGTTGCAGAAGCATCAGTATATGCATCTGCTGTGATACTCCAGTCGAAATTCGTGCTTAGTGGTTTTTCACCAAAAAGTTGAATGTTATCTAAAGCGACACCATCTGACCAGAAATTTGAATGATAATAAAATGATATAACTAAGTTTGGTTCATTTATATATGAAGATAAATCTAAACTCAATCGCTCAAATTTTGTTCCAACTCCAACATCAGTATTATAATCTAATCTTTCAGTGGTCCATGTACTTCCTCCATTTCTAGAAACTCTAACTGTTACATAATCTCCTGTTGGAGAACCTGAACTATCAGTCTCATAGTAATCTGAATAATACATGTCGAATTTAAGAGTAAGATTTAAGTAATCAATTGAACTTACAGTTGCAGATCTTAATTCATTTTGAAAAGGAATTGGATTACCACCACCATTTCTTGCATTAATATCTGAATTTGACATCACAAACTTATTTGCTCCAAAATCTGAAGCAATTGCTGGAAACCAAACTAATTTAGTTGGAATATAGGTGCTTGTATGTTGTGTCCATTCTGTACTAGAAATAGGATGCGTATTCACACTTGTTCCACTTGAATATTGATTGCTTGTAAATGAACCTAAGCCAGTTCCTTCAAAATCTTCATCTATTAAATAAACGGTTTCCTTATCACCAAAAGCTGTAATTTCAACAATTGTATCTTCACCACAGAGCAGAGGTGTGCTAGGTGTAAAATTTAATGTAGGAATGGGTTTAATATTTGCAATTATTTCAGTTCTTTTTAATGATTCACAACCGTTTATTGCAGTAACCCAATAGGAAGTTGTACTACTTATTGCAGGTGTTGTCCATGTACCAGTTGGATTTGTTCCACCCGTAAAAGTTGGTGCAGGAGTTAACGGACTACCTCCAGTTTCATTTGCATATATATTAAAACCTGTTATGCCTGATGATCCTTCAAATTCTAATAAAACATTTTGATTTGAGCCACAAGCTACACCATCAGTTACACTTGTAATAATATTAGTGCATTTTGGGACTACTTCAAATAAATAATCTTCAGTTTCTCCCCAATATACTATATTACCACATGGTCCATAAGTAGAACCTCCACCAGATTCACTCGCTCTTATTCTAAGCCTATAAAATCCAGTAGGTTGTGTTGATGGTATTACAAAACCAAATGTTGAAGATAATATGGTTTGGTTATCTGTGTCGTAAATTAAATCTCCGGAATCAGTAAAATCGCCATTTTTATTCCAATCAACCCAAGCTTTAACATGAACAGGATTTACTGGAATTTCATATTCAGCATAAACATTGACACCTTCACCTTGTGCTTGTTGACTAATATTCGCTAATGGTAAGCCTGAAAAATCTTGATACCCTGTAGGTGAACTAGAATAAGTTGATGAATTAGTGGTATTTTTTAGAGTTCCAACAAAATCTACTCTTCTAATATAGGTGTCATTTTCATATCCACTTGACACAGAAGGTGTGCAATAAGTAGCTGTACCAGTTATTTGACTCCCAGATAAAAAGTTTATGTTGTATAATGGACCACCAGTACAGTTTGTATTAAATGCATATACAAAGAAATGATATGTTGTAGAGGCAGTTAAGCCTGTAGCAGTAAAAGCCGTATTGTTATCGTTATCTACAACAGTTGCGCCTAAGCTAGTATCACCTATAGTATATGAAGTGCCATTAGATGGAGCAGTAGGTGTGGTTCCAGTTGTGTTCATTAAAACCAAATAGTTGTCAGCTCCAGGTGCTGCAGCTGCCGTAAAACTACCAGAAATACTATTTCCAGTAACACTACTAAATGTTAAATTTGTTGGTTGTGTAATTGGTGTAACACATGGTAAAGGTGTAGCTACTATTATAGTATAATCTTCAGCTTGCCCATAAGTATATGTAGTTGTACATGGGTCAATTGGATCTCCACCATAAGCTTTCATAATTCTCATGACTGTTGAACCAACTGATGCAGTTAAAGGGACATTAATAGTTGTACTTGCTTGAATTCCATCTATTCCAGTCGAGTTTGATATAGAACCAATGTATGTAGATTCTCCTAGGTCTGTAAAATCACCATTTTGATTCCAATCAATAAAGGCTCTAAAATGGTCTGTAAAATTTCCATCCGTGTTACCTTCAACTGTAATAGTATGAGTTGTATTTTGTAATACTGTAGTTGAGATTGTTGCTGTAAAATCTTCTAAATCTGGAGTGCCATTTACGACTTCTGAAGTCGTATTATTTATAGTTACAAAATTAACATTTGTAATAGGTTCTACATTCGTAACAAAATTTGGTATACAATAACAAGGTGTTGCTTTTGTTGTAAAACTCCATGTGGTTGGACTTCCAGACGAAACACCACAGGCTGTTCTTGGAACTATTCTCCAATAGTATGTTGTATTTGCTGCAAGAGTTACAGCATAAGAGTTTGTAGCTACATTTGCTGTTATTGAACCAGGTAAGCTACCAGCTCCAAAATAGACATCGTAACTTGTAGCTCCAGCAGCTGCAGTCCAAGTTAGATTTGATACGATTCCAGAACCTGCATAACAAATTCCTGTTGAACCATTTGCTGGACTTGGAGATGATACAACTGTTGAAATTGGGTTATTTACTATTACAGCTCTACTTCCAGAACCGTTACTCCAACAGCCAGTTGTATTGTTTTGTGCTCTTAGATAATATGTGCCAGATGTATTTACCACATAAGTTGCGCCACTATTTGTTGTAGATGTTCCATTTGCTGTTGTTTGCCAATACCAAGTAATACCACTTGGAGGAGAACCAACTCTGGATAAGGTTACACCAGTTGGGTTACATTGTGGAGAGTTACTATTCGGATTTACTGGGTCTGCAGGTAAAGGGTTTACTGTAAATGTACCTGCACTTGTTGCAGAACCACTTCCTGTAGTTACTGAAACCGTTCCAGTTGTACCTGAGCCTACAGTTACTGTAACTGTTGTAGCTGTATTTCCGGTAATTGTTGCAGCTGTTCCACCAATCGTAACTGATGAAGCTCCAGTTAAATTTGTTCCTGTAATTGTTAATGAAGACCCAACACATCCTGAACTAGTACTAAGACTTGTAATAGATGGAGGAACTGGAGAATAGATACAGATATTACCTGACATACTTCCATTATGATTATATCGTTGTATTCTTACTTTATATACTGTACTTGGGGTTGTTGCATAAGTAATTGTTTCTGCACCACCATTTCCATTATCATCAGCACATGCTAATGCAGCCATTGTTGGTGAACATGTTCCAGTAAAAAGAGTTAAAATTGCATCTCTTGAGTTTGGTGAATATGTAATTGTTGTCGTAGTACTTGTAGCAGTAAACCAACCCCAAGCATCATCTCTATCTGTGGCATTACATCCAGCAGCTGAATCCCAATAATCTGTATCATTACTACTTCCCCAAGCTGTTGTAGTACAACTTGAACCAACAGTTAATTCAGAACCAATTGCTGTCGAGCAATCATCTGATGGAGTTTGTCCAAAACTATAAGATGCAGATAGTAACGTTATAAAAATAAAATAAATTTTAAATTTTGCACACAAAATACGTGTCGACACTGAGAGAGAGTAGGATTGTTTCATATTAGTTTGGGGTCTAATTTTTTATCTGATTAATAAATATGCATTTGGTTTTAATACAAAATTTAATAATCAATAAGCAAACATAAAAAAAAAATGCAGTTCACCCATAGAAACTTGCATTTTATCGATGAAATACAGCTTTTTAGTATTCAATTTTAAAATTGAATACTAATTAATAGTATAGATAATAGTAATTAGCTTAATAAAAAAGCCCTCGATTTAATTAAATCGAGGGCTTGGAGTTAGTAATTAACTATATTTTACTGTTTTAATACTACTTTTTGTGTTTTTTGTAGACCATTAGTTAAAGATGCTCTTACAAATAGAACACCATCTGAATTACTAACGTCGTTAATGATAAACTCAGAAGCATTAACGTTTACATTGTTATATAAAACGCGACCTAGCACATCATAAACAGCAACACTCTTAATAGGTTCTGTAATTGAAGTTACTTTGATATAGTTATTATTAGGAGCAGAAATTTGAATACCAGTATTCATTTCATACTCTTCAGTACTTAATCTATCATTTGTATAACGTAATATAAAACGATCATCAAACTCACCTAGTTCTGTATTGAAACTATAAGGCGCAATTCTTAAATCATGGATAATACCATTATACGTATCTTCTAAATAGATGTCTTGTTGCGAACCATCAAATAAACCATCAACGGTATTGATTGCAATGGTATAATTACCATCTGCAGGAACTACTAAGCCTAAATGCACTAAATCAGTTTCCTCAAAAGGAATGCTTCTACCTTGAATAGACATCTTTTCTTCTTCAATTAATGAATAAAAACTTTTGTCAGATCCAGCATTTACATGACCATCAAATATTCGGTCTTTACTATTAGTAGCGCCTTCTATATAACCGACAAGAATAGATGTCGCTAATTCATTAGAATCTATAAGATCTAACCAAATACGATGTTTTTCAACACCTGAAGCTGGTTCAGAAGATTCATTTACTCTAAAAAACTGACTATTATCAATTGTTTCACTACGCATTGTGTTATTAAAAGTAATATTTTCTGATGTTGATGGAGTCGTATGTAGCATTTCTACAAAGAAACCTTGTCCAGCAGCTATGTTTCCAAAAGAAGAACCTGGAGGATTAGCTCCTGAACCATTGTAACTAATATAATCACTTCCATAATTATATAAAAAATCAGAATAGAAAGGACTACCATTACCGCGAATAGGTGTATTAGCGTGTGTCCAAAAATAAATAGTACCATCAATATGCGGATTGTTAATCGGTTTTATAAATTCAGCATAATCTATGGCTGAAGGATATGGATTTCCTATTAAATTCCAATTATCATCAGAAGAAGTAACTATCCGAGGTGAACCTGGAGTTCCATCATTATAATTAGAACCATTATAAGTTCCACGAGTTATAGGCGTTCGAACAATCCCATTTTGAGGTAGTCCTATAAATTCTGTTGTATTAGCAGGGAGAGGTACTGTTGGTAGAAGTCCTCTCACGATATAGCCTTTACCTTGAGACATGATCCCTGATGCAGGAATCCAATTACCATATTGAATGGTACTATTAACAAAAATTGTAGGATTCCATTCAAAAATGAGTTCTCCAGTTACAGCAGAGATGTCAGTGACATTAAAATCTTCATCAGTTGGTGATGACCAATATACGTAGTCGGCTGCACCTACACCAGTAGGAACAGTACGTTGCATTCTCATACTCCCAGTACCTGTATTCGTATTAACATCTACACCACTATCAATAATTTGTATCAAACTAGCTGAGTCTCTGATGTCTATTGTACCATCTAAATCTATCCAATCTGTTACCACTAAATTCGTATTAGATCTTACTTCTAGATAACCATTAGTAGCTACTGTTAAATTTAATGCATAAGCACCAAATCCTGCAGGAGGCGTAGGGATAGGAACATTAAGTATATCTGCAATTGGTGAACGATTATTCGAACTTGCAGGGTCAGGTATTAATACACAGTCAGAAGGTGTTGGGTGATTAGCCGGAGCCCAGTTCCCATCTTCATACCAATCTGTACTAATTGCACCAGTCCATGTTTTTTTAGTATCAATTAAAATAATATCATCTGTCAATGAAACAGCGCCACTACATAATGTGTAGTCTGATACTGCAATATAAGTATCTGGTGTATTAACCGTTACTGTGCCATCACCATTTCCAACTAAAACATTACCAGGAGCTACAGACCCTTGGTACCAAGTTATAGCATCAGGTGTTATAACAGCTCCACTAGGCGTAAAACGCCAAGCTTCGTTAGTTGTTTCCCAGTTAGGGTCTAAACCATTTCTACATGGAGCAGCTCTATATTGATTGTTTGGAGCTAAAGGAGTTATATCTCCTTGAATACCTACAATGGCATTTCCACCATTCCAAGGATTTACATTCCCATTTTCTATGGTTTTATTTTCAATAAATACTTCAATGATATTGGTAGTTTCATGAAGTACAATCATTGCTGTTTGTAATCTTGAAGAGTCACCATACAGTGGGATGTCGTGCCAAGCCATTCTAAATTCACGGCAAGGCGCAGTTCCAACTACTGTAGAGCTAATAGGATTTCCACCTAGAAATCTAGGGTCTAGGTCTTGATAAACACCATAAATCGTTTTTTCTACTAAACTAGATGCCGTAGAAGGGAGGTTGCTAGAAAAGGACCAACCAGAAGCGCTTCCAGGTATAATACTTTGGTCAAAAGTAAGATTGCCATTAGCGTTAGATAAACACTGTGTATAAGTCTCATCGTAAAAACAAAAAGGAAAGGTGATATTTGTTCTCGAAGGCGCCCAAACATCATCGTTAACAATATTTTGTGGTACTGAGAATCCAGAAGGAGCAAAATCTGCGGGGACTTTATTATACTGTATTTTTTCAGCAATATAACTTGTAGTTTCTCTTAAATTTGAATAGGCTACTAAAGTGACATCTCTTACATTACAATCTATTTGAGCCGTAGGATCTGCAACAAATGGATTTGCTGTAAATGGATCTGTACCTTGCACACCTGCAATAGTAGGACAAACGGTTGGAGTTGTTACTAAATCGGCACAACCTGTATTAAAACTGGTTGTAACCCAAAGACCATTATCGACCGCATTACACACACCTCTAACAAAGACATAATAAGTTGTTCCGGCTAGTAATCCAGTAAGTGGAACACTATTTCCAGCAGTTGTACCTGTAATATCTCCAGCTGGAGTAGAAGTAGAATCGTCTGTTGAAATAATATATTCATAACCATTTGCTGGTTGAGGGACAGGATGCGTCCAGCTTATTGTTGCCGTTGTACTTGTTGTACTTACTGCAGTTACTGCAATTGGATCATCAGTACAATTTAAAGGTGTAACTATAAGTGTATAATCATGAGTTTCACTAAGGTCATCAAATCCACAAGGACTTAAAGTAGTATTTGACCAGTCTGATCTCACACGCATTCTGTATGACCCAGCAGCAGCTGAACCTAAAACATTAAAACTGCCTGTTTGAGGATTTGCATAACCCCCAGAAAATACAAGTTCATTCGCATCAATAAAATCTAAATCGTTATTCCAATCGACCCAAATTCTGGTTGCAAAAGTTCCACCAACATGAACAGCAGAAAAATTAATAGGGCTACCAGGGAATTGCGTTACATTCATACCTGTAAAGTTACCATAACCATTAGTTGAAAAACCAGAACCAATATGATTAATATTTGTGCTTCCACCAGAAGTTGTGAAGTCATTTATATAATATGATGTGCTAGTTGACGAAGGCGTACAATAAGAAGGTACTACCGTTGTCGCATTATCATTTAAAGAAGACGTACTATATATTGGACCTCCAGAACATCCTGTATTATTAAAGGCATAGATATAAAAATAATAAGTTGTTGTTTGAGTTAAACCAGTAGCCGTAAAAGTGGTATTGTTATCATTATCTATTACTGTTGCTCCAGAAATTACATCACTAACATTATATACTACACCATTTGTAGGAGGAGGGCTAGGAGCTGTACCAGTTGTATTCATTAAAACTAAATAATTTGTTGCTGCCGGAACAGATACTGGGAATGAGGCAGCAATAAAGTCATCCTCTATGGTATCAAAAGTTATAGGATTAGCAGGTACATTAGGTGCAGTACACGCAGGAGGTGTACCTACACAAACATCAAACGTCGAATTTTGTCCTGTAAAGGCTGTCCAAGTATATACTTGAACAAAATACCAATTCCCTATGGTAAGACCTGTTATATCAGAGACATTATTGTCGTTACAAATAATTGCTGTAGATAAACTGCCGCAAGGACCAGCATCATAAACAGCATGATACATGTCTGTAGTACTACCAGATATATTAATTAGAGATACTCTGTGAGCTGTACTAGTTGCTTGAAAACGATACCAAACATCATCATCTTCTGTACCACCACAAACATCAATATTTGAATTAGTTGCATTTAAAACAGTTCCAGCTGTAACTGATGCACAAGAATAATCTGGGTTTACCGTTAAAACATCTGGAGTTGCACAATTATCATTTGCTGGTGGTCCAGGAGGGACACCAATACAAATATCAAACGTCGTGGTTTGAGCAGAGCTTGACCAAGAATATACTTGAACAAAATAAGTTGCTCCAATGGTTAAGCCACCAGTCGTACTACTTTCAGGATCAGAACAAGTGATAGCTGTATCTGGATCTGGATTACTACATGGGTTAAATGCGTAAATAGCATGATACAAATCTGTAGTGCTTCCAGCTATATTTAATAAATCGACCGTATGTGTTGTGCTAGTTGCAACAAAACGATACCAAACATCATTACTTGCTAATCTTCCACAACCACTGGTAGTAACACCAGAATCTGTGGCTTGAAAAAGTGTTCCAGAAGTTACTGACGTACAACTTTGATCTGGATTTACTGTAAGACCAATTGGGCCACCAGGTAAACATTCATCATTTGGAGGTGCAGACGCTACAGAAGTTGTAAAGGTAACAGGGCCAGTCCAAGAACTAAAACCAGTACCACAATTACTTCTTACATATACACTATAAGTTGTACTAGCTGTTAAACCTGTAACGTTAGCTGTTGTTACACCAGCTGCTGTAGAACCATTTGCTGCAAGACCAGTTGCTCCACTACCACCAGCACCAGAAGTTCTTACTTCCCATTGGTATCCACTTGCAGGAGGAGGACTTGCTGCAGGCCAGCTTATTGTAGCCGAAGTAGCTGTTATTGCTGATGCGGCATTTATAGATGCAGGTGCAGTACATGGAGGAGGAGGCGTCCAAGTTATTGTAATTTGTCCATTAGCTCCATTTCCACCAGGTCTGTCACCACTTGGGCCACCAGCTCTCTCTGCACCACCACCTCCACCACCTGGAATGTTTCCTATAGTACCAGCACTACCATCACCACCAGCACCTCCAGTACCACCATTAGCACCATCACCACCATCACCAGCTGGTCTTCCACCACCTATATTTCCGTTGTCTCCTGTAGTATTTATTGTACCTCCAGTAGCAGTACCTCCAAGAATTGGACCAGCACTACCATTCGCAATTCCACCAGCACCACCACGAGCTGTTAATGCATTTACAGTTGTATTACCACCAGCAGTACCATTGCCAGTTGACCCGATACCTCCAGCACCAATTACATAATTGATAGTTGCACCAGGGGTTACTGTTATAGTTCTTTCTGCGTAAGCGCCACCAGCACCACCATCACCACCAGTACCATTATTTGTTCCACCACCACCAGCACCACCACCACCCCAAACCTGCATGGTTATAGAGGTAACACCTGCAGGAACAGTCCATGAATTTGGTGCAGCTGGATTGTTATCGGTAAAGGTTTGTGCAAAACTTACAGATGAAACACCTATAAGGAAAAGTAATGATAAAAACAGTTTGCTAAATGTTGATTGCTTTAATAAGAAATCGGGAGTGTTGTTTTGTTTCATGTTATGTCTTTGTTAAAAAAGCAATTTATATGGCTGCTTTTTAGGTTGCTATAATTCTAATTCTTAAGGTTAAAACAAAAGTTTTGCCTTGTTATATATAACAATGAGGTAAGAAGGAGTAGCTTGGGGCTATATGTTTTTATTTTATATAAATATGAAAATATATCAATAATGGTGTAAAATAATAAAAATATGTGGGATATATAATTATTAGGAATACAAATTATTGATATTTTATTAACATAAAAATATTATAGTTTTACAAATAAATAGGTATGTAAATCAACTAATCGATAAAATGCTTGATTTTATGGTTGAATAGAGCTTTCAAATTGATAATCAATTAATTGAAGAAGTTGTTTCTGTCTAGGACTCGATTGATGAAATGGAGTTAAACCATTTAAAATACATGCTAATCTTATAGTTTTAGTACCTGTGTTTTTTGAAGTCTTAAAATAATTCCAAAATATAGCATCATTCTTTTTTTTGTATAAAAAAAAGCTGGACAATGTTTCCATTGTCCAGCTTAATTAATGTTATCCGTTTATAATCTAAATAAGATTATTTAGGATTTTTATTTCAAAATCTAATTGGCAATAATTAATTTCTTAATTGATATACCAGATTCTGTTACTACACGTACAAAGTATAAACCGTTAGACACATTTTGAGTGTTCATTCTGTATCTTGGGTTTTGTAAATTAGATTCTGCTTTGTTAATTAACAACTTACCAGAGAAGTCCATCATTTGGATTTCAAGGTCAGAGTTTAAGTAATTAGTAAGATCTAATTCCACTTCACCGTTTGATGCAGGGTTTGGATACATTGTCCATTCTCCTAAGCCACCATTATTTGCAATTGGAGCTACGCCACAATTAACATTAAAATACCACGTTGTAGCCGATGAGCTACCAGATTGACAACTTACAGAACCATCTGTTTGTATTGTAACAAACATATTTCCACTTGGTGCTGTAGCAGTATCACCTGATAAATTATAACCATAGGAAGTACCGTTTTGATAAACGATTGTTCCAGATGCATCAACTCCGTCATAAATGGTTAAGAAATCATACGTTGAAGCTTCAATTATTCCAGAGTTAAACTCTAGAGTTAATGGAGACCCATTAGAAGACGTGTACAATATGCTTGATGATTCATTATTTCCATAACAGTATTCTTGTGTTAATACTGTTCCACAAACTACTTCTCCACCTAGAGGCTCTGGAGGTAATGGACAAGAAACATTTAATGTAAATTGACCTGCATTACTTGACCAACCTGTTACATAAATATAGTATATGGTTCCAGCTTGCGATGCAAATGTAACTTGAGAACTTGTACCACAAAAATCATCATTTGCATCAACACAAACTAATCCACTACAGTTACCAGAAAATACGGCTAATTTAGTGTCGTATGAAGAGCCACACAGACTAGCAATCATATCACCTCCTGTGCCTTCTACTTTGTAGAATCTACCTGGAGCTGTGTTTATTGAAACAAAATCGCAACTATCAAAATCATTTACGTCAAAACCAACAGTTGTATCTGTTACAGTATCTCCACAAGAAATAGACTCAGCAAAAACACAAGCTTGTGGTGGTGGTGGTGGTGCCATACACGTTAATGATAACGTGAAATCTCCAGAACCAACATTTGTAAAGCTTGAAAAAGATGTTACAAAAATATAATATGTTGTTCCTACAACTGAAGTGAATTCGTATTCTGATGATGTACCAAATCCTGAACAAGCAAAATTATCATCATCTGAACCATTACAGCTAATAGAAGAAGCATCACCTTCAAATACAGATATATAAGTATCCCATGGCGTACCACAAGTACTAACAATAATGTCGTCTCCTGTACCTTCAAAAGAATACCATACACCAGCCGCATCATTGATTGTTCCTGTACAAGAAGCTAAATAATCGTTAATATAACCATCTGTTAAAACATTACCAGTTATAGAGCCAGTTGAGCAATTGATTGGAGTTGAATCTGCAGCCCATGGAGATTGAACAGTTGTAAAACTATTAGACTGATCACAACCTGTAGCAGAACCATTGGCATTATAAGGTACAACAGTTACATAATACACTGAATTAAAATCTAATCCATTTAACGTGTAACTTAAATCTAATCCAACATCTAAATTGTCAACTACATCTGTACCTCCTGGAGTCGTTCCAACAGATAACACATAACCAACTACAAATCCAGTTGCTTGTCCCCAAGAAATTTCAATAGTTGTAGGGATATCTATAGCACCTGGAGAAGGAACTTTTAATAAAGAATCACATAATGGAGGTGTATCACAAGATACAGCAGGTCCATCACAAGATCCAATAGTATCACCATGATTTAAGTGTGCTTGAACCGCATTAGGTGAAATACAAATTTCTTCACCGTTGTGGCATACCGTTACTTTATCTTGGTTTCCATTTCCATTAGAGCAGCTAACATCAACAACTAAAACAGTTGTCATTGCAGTTGAAGTACATCCTGCAGCATCTGTTGCAGTTACTTGGTAAACTGTATCTTCTGTAGGATTTACAGAAATAGTTGCTCCTGTTTGTCCATCACTCCACGCATATGTGAAACCTCCAGCACCAAATAGTCCAGTTGCTGTTAACTCCGTACTTGCTAAAGGAGCAAAGCTACTATTGTAAACAGATTGACAGTTGCCACTACTAATTTCTACATCGCAAACACAATCTACAGTTAGATTATATGGACCAACACTAGAAGCAAAGAATCCAGTAACATATACATAATAAGTCTCTCCAGCATTAGAGCTAAATGTAATTTCAGATCTTGTGCCAACACCACCATCATCGTCAGAATCTAAACATATTAATGAACCACAAGAACCAGAATATAAGGCTAATTTGGTATCAAAACTAGAATCGTTAGTGTCTATAATGATGTCTCCACCAGTACCAACAACCGTATGCCAAACACCTGGTCTATTTCCAAATGTATTACCAGCACATGAATCTAAGTCATCTATAGTTGCAAATTCCGTATTACCTGAATATGTTTCACCACATCCTACTGCAATAGCGCCATCACAATCGTTATTATCTGGAGGGCAGTTGTAAACAAACGATCCTAAATTAATATCGCAAGATGCATCTGCATGTACTACTGTTAAATTAACAGTAGAGCCATTAGCAAATGGACCAACCGTATTAACTCCAAGATCATTAATTACCCAAGTGTTTGTACCATCTGTAATAGATTGAGCATCGCCACCTGAAGAAATATCTACATCTACATAGTATCCTGGAACAAGGTTATCGCAATCTGGAACAATTTCTGTTCCTGCAATAGTAGCTTGCTGACAAAGAGGTGCAATTACCTCTATATCTAAATCTATAGCTGTCATATAATTCCCACTATCACATGGATCGGCACCTGCATTTCCAAAATCTGAACCGTGTATACGCATTCTGTGAACACCAAGAGGAGCTCCAGCTGGCATAGTGAAAGATAAATCTAAATTTCCACTAGCATCAACAGAAGTAACTAAATCTCCTGCATCAAAAACTAAATCATCTCCAAAATCAATCCATACAAAAGTATTGTAACCATAAGTATGACCATAAGAAAGACTTACATTAGCAGTTATCCCTTGTTGTAAAGCAACAGGAGGATTTCCACTTAGATCCTGATAATATGCAGGCATTGATATTGGGTATACAGTAGCCCCTACAGTAATAGATGTAATACCAGGAGTATCTTGAAAACTTCCAGGTACAGGTGTACAATAACCAGAAGGTGCTGCACATGAAGCTGTAAGACTAGAAATACTAGATTGAGCTCCAGCTCCCACTTGAAGATTATTACTGTCCAGAATTCTGTATGAGGTTTCGTAACCATAAGATCCGCCTCCATGCCATGTTGTGGAAATATTATCTCCATCATTAACAGCAAATGCCATGCTCTGTGAAGAACCAGACATTGTAACTCCAGATAACACGGCGTTACCATTTACATAGACGCTCATGGTGTTGCCATTCCATCCATCACCCCAAGAGTCATTCATCTCCAGTGTGTAATTACACGACTGCGAATAACCTGCAAGTGAGAACATTAAGAATAGCAAAAATGCCATCCTTCCAAATAAATTGTTTGATTTTTTCATAAATTAATTAAAATTAGTTAATAACTTAGGTACACTTTTGAGATTTGGACACCAAAAAGAAGTTAGGAATTTAGGTTTGTAGAGTAGATTGGGGTAAGACTTTAAATATATATACATTTTTCATTAATGTTAAAGAAATAATAATTTTTTCGATGAAATGCATGATTTTCATATGAATAGACGTTAATTTCTTGCAGATAAATCATCTTACATTCATACTGTAATATTTCTTATTTAAGAATTAGTTGATATCTAACCTTACAAAATTATTAGGTATAAAAAATATTTTGAATTTAATTTTTTAACACCACTTTTTGGGTTTTTTGTTTCCCATTTTCTAGTACTGCTTTTACTAGGTAGATGCCATCTGAGAAATTGGAGGTGTTAAATGTAGCCTCTAAAGTATTTATTTTTGATTTATTAATCAACTCTCTTCCAAGCATATCAAAAATTAGAATAGACTTAATGTTAATGTTTTTAGATGTTACATAAATATATTCACCATTAGGAGCAGAGATTGTTAATTGAGAATTTAAAATTTCTTCTTCAATACTTAGAGATGTATTTGTGAAACGTAAAATAAAACGGTCGTTAAATACACCACTTTCTGACGTAAAAATATAAGGATCAACTTTTAAATTATGAATGATATTATTGTAAGTGTCTTCTAAAAAGATGTTCTGGTCTGGTGATACAAAAAGTCCATCAATAGTATTGATACCTATAGTATACATGTTGTTCTCAGGTATTTCTATTCCAAGAGGAACAACGTCATTATTGTCAAAAGGGAGAGCCTTACCTTGGATAGCCATTTTTTCTTCATCTATAAGTGAATAGAAACGTGTGCTTGCATCGCTAAGGTCATGACCATCGAATAATCTGTCTTGATTATTAGTAGCACCTTCAATATATCCTATTAAAATTGAAGTAGCCAAGTTGTTAGAATCAATTAAATCCAGCCAAATACGATGGCGTTCAACTTCAACTGTTCTGTAGAATTGATCGTTTCTGTATGTTTCATCTCGCATCGTATTATTGAATATAACAGATTCAGATGTAGAAGGTGTGTTATGATCCATTAATACAAAGAAGGATTGACCTGCACCAATATATCCAGAAAATCCAGCAGGAGCAGACCCTGTATGATTAAATTTTATATAGTCGTTAGGATTGTAATTATAACCAAAGTCTCCATAGAATGGGTCGCCTACAGAGCTACTAGGAGCACTTAAATGTCTCCATAAATATACTGTTCCAGCAATTGTAGTGCTGGCATCATCTATAAGGTCTGAAGCATTTACAGTAATAAATTCACGAGCAGATATAGATGAAGGATAGGGGTTACCAATTAAATTCCAATTATCATCTAAAGCGGTTGCCATAGAAGAACCAGCTCCTGGGTAATTAGCACCAGAATAAGAACCTCTTTGTATTGGCACCGAAATAATACCATTGTTAGGTCTTCCAGTAAATTCTGTAGTTGTTAGTGAAACAGGAGGTGTTGGTGTTGTACCCGAAAGCCCACGAATAATGTATCCTTTTCCAATTTGCATGGTCTCATTAGTAAATACCCATTCACCATAATTGCCTACCCCATTTCCAGAAACCGTTGGGATCCACTTATAAAAGAAATTAGGGTTAGAGCCAGGTGAAATATTTGTAACATTAAAATTTTCTACTGGTGATGACCAATAAATATAATCTAGATTAGTAACGCTAGCTACAGAGCGTTGCATGTTAATTCTACCAGTATTATTGTTGGTGCCTACATCAGTTACTTGTACTAAGTTGGCATTATTACGAACAAGAAAGGTAGCTGTATTGTCTATATCAATCCAATCGGTTACAGTCATGGATGTTCCTGAGTATAATTCAAGTGATGTGTTACTACTAAGAGTTAAATTTTTTGCATACGCTGGATTTGGTGGTGTTGGTAATCCAGGATAGTTTAGTATGGGTTGATTTGCAACATTATCTATATATACACAGTCTAAATCTGTAGGTTTACCTTTTGGTTTCCAATTGTTAATTTCATTCCAGTCTGTATTTACCGATCCTCTCCAAATTTTACCAATGGTAAATTCTGTTGGTGTTCTAGGAGACGAACTATCAGGGCAATTAACCCAAAATGTATAAACACCAGGGGTATTTGTATCTGGTAATCCAGAACCCGAGATTCCAACAGGATTGAAGGCAGCACCAGTACCAATAGGAGAGCCACCAGTTTCATTAGCATACCATTCTACATCGGCAGGAGGGCCTGACACATTCCAAGTAAATGGTCCAGTATGTGTTTCGCTTGTAAAAGCAAATTTTGTTGTTATTAAAGAATAGGGTGTACCTTCAATTAAGTTTGCTGTAATTAAAGGGTTTAAAGATGCGCCATCGTCATCATCTCCTGCAATCCAAGTTCCAGTGGCACAAGATCCAGGAACAAAATTGCCATCGTTTACCACAATATAGCCCATGGCATCAAAATATGGCGAAGGATATTCCATGCTAAACACATAAGTACCAGTTGTGTTTACTGTAAAATTTATTCTATTATAATTTGCAGTGTTAACAGGGTCAAAAGAACAAGGGTCACTACTAGATATAAAGATTGTAGGTTGTAGCGCAATAGGATCTGTACTTGATTGTAAAATTCCGGTTAGTACATTTCCAAGACTTGTAGATCCGGTACATGAATAAATGGCATAAAGATCTTCACTGCTATCTCCTGGGCAACCAAGAGCAACTTGAGTGACGCCTTCTGGAGCTGGTGAGGTTACACAGATACCAAATGTACCATTTGCATTATTTCCTCGTTCCCATACTCGTATATAGACCACATCTCCTGGAGTTAATCCAATACTAGTTATAGAAGGCATCGTACCATTAGCACTACTGTTACTATCGCAATCTAATAAGGTTAAACTATTACAATCGTTACCTAAATATAAAGCCATTCCACCATCAACTAAACCAAAATCTTGCGTATCAACTGTAATTTCTCCAGTTTCATCTACGACAGCATAAAACCATACATCGCCACCTTGATAATTTGCACATCCAGGTGCAGGAACTCCAGATGTTGCAGAAGCACCAGCATTTGTATATATCTCATAGTTGCATATTGGTAAAACTTGAAGCGCTATGGCGTTTGTGCAAAAATTATTAGGAGGAGGTGGAGGAGGTGTACTGATACAAATATTAAAATTTGCTTGAGCTGAAGTGTTTCCAGAACCTCTGCCATATACTCTAACATAATAGGTGTCTCCCACATTTAGACCGACAACTGTGAATATTTCAGGATTACTACTAGTTTCATATATTAAAGAAGAGCAATTTCCACTAGGACTATTGTAAACTCCAGCTGCTAGATTCATGCTTGTACCCACTACAGGGACTATGTCAAGTAATGAAATGCGATGGTTTGTATTAGTTGCAACAAAATAGAACCAAACATCATTGTCTGGTGTGCCTACAACATCATCAGGTTGTGGAGACTGGGTTGCATAAGCTGTGGTTCCAGGAGTAACTACAGTACAATTTAAATCTGGATTTACTGTAAGACCTACTGCGTTTGGGCATTCGTCATTTGGAGGAGAAGGAGGAGAAGGCGTTACACAGATACCAAACGTACCGTTATTATCGTAACCACTTTCCCAAACCCTAATATATATGGTTTCTCCAGGCGTTAAGTCGGTTCTAAGAATATAAGGCATGAGCCCATTAGCACTATCGTTGTCATCACATTCAACGAAAGTTAAAGAACCACAAGTACCAGTATAAATAGCCATACCACCATCTGTCATAACACCAGTTTGAGTATCAATAATTATTCCGCCACTTGCTGGGACTGTTGTAGTAAACCAAACATCTCCACTAACATAATTTCCACAATATGGACCAGCTCCATAAGTTGTGTCTGTTGCTCCATAGTTAGTAAATGTTGAATAAGTACAAGTTGTATTTACAGGTAAGTTAATTGCAGTACAAGGTTCATCATTTGGTGGAGGTGGAGGTGTGTTAGAAAAAATTGAAACACTATCGATACCTGCAGGAGGGTCAAATCCTGAACTTGTATTATTAACCCATTCCACGACAAATCTAAAAACTGTTCCTGCATAAATTGGTGGAACTAATAAGGTAGGAGAAGTAGTCCAGGTGCTACTTCCATTGTAATTTCCTCCTATCTGAACCCTGTCAAAGGATGGGGTTATTGCTGTTCCGTATGTTGGTTGATATGTATTAGGAACCACCCAAATTTTCATTACATCTAATCCGTTTTCACCTTGACAAATCCATTTAAAATCTACAGTAATTTCTGTCTCACCAGCAGGGACAGAAAAGTCTCTATATATATGTGAAGCACGTGCTGGACTAGCAGTATATTTGTGAGGAGGTACAGGAAAACGAGCATTATTAGTAATATAAGCTGAAGCACGACCATCAAATCCAGGTACTGCTCCAATACCAGAAACCCATTGATTTCTAGTGGTACTTGTTGGAGGAAAAGTTACTCTCCATCCGTTTTCAATAAGACTAGGCCCTACATCAAATCCACCACCAAGAGCTGGTGAAAGTAATTCTGTTTGACTAAAAGTATTAGTAAATATAAACCCAAAAATTAATATGAATAAGATTCTAAAATTTTGCATTCTAAATATTCTTGTATCCTTTTTGATATATGAAATGTTTAATTTTTGTTCTTGAAATGTCATTTAAATTAAATTAAAGTAAAATGAATATTTTATAACTAATATCATAATGAGAGAAAGATTGTTATTAAAATTCTTAAAATTTACTTAAGCAATAAAAATATCATAATTTTGTAAGCTTTATAAATATCTGATTCTAAATTCGTTAAAATGATAGAAATAATAGACCAACGAAATATTTGTGTTACTAAGAATGTCTATTTAAAACCAGATTATTTAAATCACCCGTTTATTTCTGGAAACAAATACCGAAAATTAAAGTACAATCTTCTTGAAGCAGAAAAGTTAGATAAGTCAATTTTGTTGACTTTTGGAGGTGCTTTTTCTAATCATATTGCAGCAGTAGCTGCAGCTGGAAAAGAGTTTGGATTTAAAACTATTGGGGTTATTAGAGGAGACGAATTAGCTGATAAAATCTCTAAGAATCCAACATTAACTTTTGCTAAGCAGCAAGGCATGGAATTTTACTTTATTTCTAGAGAATCTTATCGAGAAAAAACGTCTGAAACATTTATTGAGGGTTTAAAATCTAAGCATGGCGATTTTTATTTAATTCCAGAAGGTGGTACTAATAATTTTGCTGTAAAAGGATGCGAAGAAATTTTAACAAAAGCAGATAAAACATTTGATTTTATTTGTTGCTCTGTTGGTACAGGAGGTACAATTAGTGGGCTTATTAATTCTAGTCATTCTAAACAAAAAATTCTTGGTTTTCCAGCTTTAAAAGGTGACTTTTTGCGAGAAGAAATTAGTAAGTTTGCAAATAAATCAAATTGGGAATTAATTAAAGACTATCATTTTGGTGGTTATGCTAAAATAAATACCGAATTAATAAGTTTTATTAATTGGTTTAAAGTAACAAATAACATTCCTTTAGATCCTGTGTATACTGGAAAAATGATGTTTGGAATATACGATTTAATGAAACAAGGTTATTTTCCAAAAGGATCTAAAATTCTGGCAATACACACAGGTGGATTGCAAGGTATTGAAGGTATGAATGCTAAATTAATAAGAAAAGAATATCCAATAATTAATTAAAAATTAATGAGAAAATTTATAGTGCTTTTTGTTTTAAGTGCTTTTGTATTAAGTTGTGGTACGAGTAAAAAAACAAGTTCAAAACGTTCTAAAAACAAAGCAAGAACTGAACGTGTAGTTAAAGATACTAGAACGAAACCAGTATCTCCAAAAGAAGAAACTGTGGAGGTAATTGTTGTTGAAGAAACTCCTAAAAGAGTGCCTAGTTCGATTGAAGATTATATTGCCATTTTTGGGCCAATTGCTCAAGAAGAAATGCGTTTATATCATATTCCTGCCAGTATTACATTAGCACAAGGTATTTTAGAATCAGGTTCTGGGAAAGGTCGATTAGCTGTTGAAGCTAATAATCATTTTGGAATAAAATGTCATGGATGGACAGGAGCTAAAATTTATCATGATGATGATGCCTCTCAAGAGTGTTTTAGAAAATATAATGATGCTAAATATTCTTACCGAGATCATTCGTTATTTTTAACAGGTAGATCTCGTTATTACAAGTTATTTCAATTAGATATAGACGATTATCAATCTTGGGCAAAAGAGTTACGAGCAGCAGGATATGCAACAGATAGAAAATATCCAGATAAGTTAATAAGTTTGATAGAGCGTTATCAATTATACACCTATGATGATGAAGTTTTAGGAGACAAAAAAACTAGAAAAACAACTGTTAAAGCGCAAGATACACATCTAATAGCTAAAGGAGATACTTTATACTCCTTATCCAAAAGATATAATACTACCGTTGAAGAATTAAAAGAAATAAATAACCTAACAAGTAACGATTTAACTATTGGAAATGTCTTAATAGTAAAATCTAATTAATAAGAATAGATTACATGCAATATAAAAGAAGTAGCGCGTTATTTGCTGAAGCAGAAAAAGTTATTCCTGGAGGCGTAAATTCGCCAGTGAGAGCATTTAATGCTGTAGGTGGAACACCAATTTTTATTAAAAAAGCAAAAGGAGCTTATTTAATAGACGAAGACAACAATAAATATATAGATTATATTAATTCTTGGGGACCAATGATATTGGGTCATGCTCACAAACCAGTGGTTGATGCAGTAATTGAAAAAACGAAACTTGGAACTTCTTTTGGAACTCCTACAGAGATAGAAACAAAAATAGCTAAGTTAGCAGTTTCAATGGTGCCAAACATAGATAAAATAAGGTTTGTAAACTCAGGAACTGAAGCATGTATGAGTGCTGTTAGATTGGCTAGAGGATATACAGGAAAAGATAAGATTATAAAATTTGCTGGCTGTTATCATGGTCATAGCGATTCCTTTTTAATACAAGCAGGAAGTGGCGCAGTAACGTTTGGAAGTCCTAATAGTCCTGGAGTTACTAAAGGTACAGCTCAAGACACCTTGTTAGCAAGATTTAATGATATTAAACATGTAGAATCCATTGTAGAAGCCAATAAAAATGATATTGCTTGCATTATTATAGAGCCTGTTGCTGGAAATATGGGTTGTATACCTCCTAAAGAAATCTTTTTACAAAAACTAAGAAGTTTATGCGATGCCAATAACATTTTGCTGATTTTTGATGAGGTTATGACAGGTTTTAGATTAGCAAAAGGTGGCGCTCAAGAACTTTTTGATATATCAGCAGATTTAGTTTGTTTTGGAAAAGTTATAGGTGGAGGATTGCCTGTTGGAGCATTTGCAGGAAGAGCAGAAATTATGAATCATTTAGCTCCTCTAGGACCTGTGTATCAAGCTGGGACATTAAGTGGAAACCCATTAGCCATGGCTGCAGGATTGGCTATGCTTACAGAATTAAATGAAGACAAAGGCATCTATAAGCGTCTTGCTGAAAAAACAGCTTACTTGCATAAAGGCTGTGAAGACGTATTAAATAAATACAAAATACCACATACAATCAATAGAATTGGTTCTATGATCTCCATTCATTTTTCTGAAGCAGAAGTCGTTGATTTTGAAACAGCAGCTAAAGGAAATAACGATAGGTTTAAAGCCTTTTTTCACGGCATGTTAAAAGAAGGTGTATATATTGCACCTAGTGCTTTTGAAACGTGGTTTATTACAGATGCTTTAACTTACGAAGATTTAGATAAAACGATTGCAGCTTGTAATAAAGTTTGTAGTACCTTATAAAATAAAGGCTGTTTAAATTATTTTTAAACAGCCTTTTATTAAATGTCGTTCAGATTATTTTTTTTCTGATTTGTGCATTTTTTGTTTTTGATGCATCTTAGTTTTTTGTTTTTCTCTTCTTTCTTTACTTATTTCCTCCCATTTTTTATATTGATCTTCATTTAAAATGCTCTTCATCTTTTTTTTCATTTCAATTTGACGATCTAATTGCTCATTCTTCATTTTAAGTCGTTCATCTTTTGAAGGTTTTTCTTTTTCAGAAGATTTAGAAGCATTTTCTCTTGCTTCATATTTAGCTTTTCGTTCTTTAGCGTTTTCTAGATTTATTTGTTGAACCTGTTTTTGTTGAACTTCGGTTAAATCTAAATCTAAAGTCATTTGTTTTGTTTGAACTTGAGCCATTTCTTCAGGAGTATAATCCTGCATTTTATTTGCTCTCTCTCTCTTTTCTTGTGCATTAGTTAAGAAACTAAGCGATAAGAATACTATTGCAATTACTTTTTTCATTTTTTCATTTTTAAGATTATAACTATAAGACCAATTAAATGAAAAAAGGTTTAATTACAATTTCTAGAGAGTGTCTAAATACTGGCTAATTAAATCATAACCTTCAGGATGCATCATAGTTGTTCCAATTAATGGCATGCTTACTCCTTGGTAGTAAAAAGACATTCTAGTATCTATATTAATTTTGTCTTCAAATATGTAAGAATCTGCAAAAGGAGTATCGTAAGACAGTCTTAAATAAGATTGATCTCCACAAAAGCCACCATCTGTATGGCAGTGTGCGCAATTCATATCAAAATAAGCTCTAGCACGTTCTTCCAATGTGTAATTTACTGCATCTTCCCAATTTGGTAAAACAGCCACTTGAGATACATCTGTTAAATTGCTTAAATAATTATTAGATATCCAATCTTCCAATTGATTGTTGCCATTTAATGCTCTTAATCTCGGTCCAATAGGAATAATAATATTATTGTTATTATGGCAATCGATACATTGTTGAGCAGAAGGAATAGCGTAATCTACATTTACTGTAGCTCCATTGGTATCTAAATAGCTTACTGCAACATTACTAGTTGTATTGTCTAATACAGCATCAGTTTGATCAGAATTCCATTTATAGTTTCCTAATTCCCAAATGCCATTTTTTAAAATTAAAACACGAGTCTCAATTATTTGCTTTCCTTCAGATTCGTCTCTTTCATTGTTAAGATAGTAGAAGGTTTTAGCCATTACTGTATTGTCTGGGAAATTTGGAAAACCATCGTCTACATATTCCATAGAGGTTCCTTCTGGTAAAGCTAGAATTCTTTGTTTGTAAGCGTAATCTGTAAATAGCGTGGTGTTTAAATTATAAATAAAAGCACGTTCGCTAGGCATAAGATTATTTAATTCTCCTTCAAATAAATTGAGTTCAGATAAATTAGGTAAAAATTCTGGCACCACAAGTGGAGCCGAAGTTACAAAGCTTATAGGTCCTGTGTACATACTCGTGTTAGATGTAGAACAGTTAGCACTTACATATACATCATAAGCTGTATTAGCTGATAAACCAGAAAATAATGCCGTATTATTAGTAACATTTTCAGATGTTCCTGAACCTAAAGTAAATCCAGACAGACCATATTCTAAAGTGTATGAAGTAGCGCTGTTGTTGTCCCACGTTACCGAAGCACTGTCAAAAGTTATGTTGTTTACAGTTACGTTCTGTGGTTGACCACATTGTTCTACAATAACGTCGTCATTATCAGAACATGATATAAACAAAAAGGTTAGGGCTAATAAATAGATTGATTTTTTCATTTTAAGATTAGATATTTGGATGAGTGAAAATAATAAAAATGTTTTATGAAATAGAGAAATTTCGATAAAAATCTGATTTATACTATATATAAACTAAAAATTAATCATAATTGGTAAACAAAAAGTACAAGTTTTTATTTAAATAAAACCCTATTTTTGCTTTATGCATAATACCTTAAAACCATTTGTTTCTGAAAAAGCACTTACTCAAGTCTTAGCGCTTTTGCAACACGATAATTTAACTGTTAAAGTAAAAAATGAAAGGAAAACAAGACATGGAGATTATAAACGATTACCAAATGGAAAACACCAAATAACAATTAATTCTAGCTTAAATAACTATCGATTTTTAATAACATTAATACACGAAATTGCCCATTTTGAAGCCTATAATACTTTTGGAAGATTTATAAAACCTCATGGCAAAGAATGGAAACACACATTTCAAAGGCTTATGTTGCCATTTTTAAATCCAGAAATTTTTCCAATTGACTTACTACCTCTATTGGCAAAACATTTTAAAAATCCTAAAGCAAGTAGCGACACAGATACTGCTTTATCTTTAGCCTTAAAGCAGTTTGATGCACCTAATGATAAAACTTATGTTTTTGAAGTTCCAATTGGAACAACATTCAAACTTTATAACGGGAAAGTTTTCAAAAAAGGAAGTACAAGGACAAAACGTATTGAATGTGTTGAAATAAGTACTGGAAAATTGTATCTTTTCAACCCGAATGCAGAAGTGGAATTGTTAAAATAAAAATGTAATTCACAAGAGAGTTGGAATCCTTCTTTGCATTATCGATTATAATAAAACAAATTGCCACGACCTATAGGTCTCGCAATGACTAATAAAATTTTAATAAAATAGATTCCCTTCTTCAAGGGAATGAAAATAATATTTTCAATGAATAAAAATTATTATGCCATTTTAATGGCTGGAGGAGTAGGGTCGAGATTTTGGCCAGTAAGCACACAAGATTTCCCGAAGCAGTTTCACGACATGCTCGGAACTGGAGATACCTTAATCCAGAAAACATTTCAAAGGTTATCAAATTTAATCCCTAAAGAAAATATCTTCATTTTAACTAATGAACGTTATAACGATTTAGTTTTCGAGCAATTACCAGAAGTCACCAAACGTCAGGTAGTTTTAGAGCCAGCTATGCGTAATACAGCTCCTTGTATTTTGTATGCAGCATTAAAAATTCAGAAGGAAAATAATGATGCAGTTATGATTGTCGCTCCAAGCGATCATTGGATTGAAGACGAACAGGCTTTTACAGATAACGTACAACAGGCTTTTGATTATTGTTCAAAAAACGATGCGTTAATGACTCTAGGAATCAAGCCAACATTTCCAAATACAGGTTATGGTTATATTGAATATAATACGAGCTTTGAAACAGACATTAAACAGGTTAATCAATTTAGAGAAAAACCAGATTATGAAACTGCCAAACAGTTTTTAGAGCAAGGTAATTTTTTATGGAATGCAGGTATTTTTATGTGGCATGTTAAGCATGTAGTTGAAGCATTTAAAAGAAATCAAGAGGAATTATTTCAACTTTTTGAAAAAGGAATTCCAGTTTATAATACTGAAAAGGAAAGCGATTTTATAAACGAAAATTACGGATTGGCAGAAAATATATCAGTTGATTATGCCATTATGGAATCTTCTAAAAATGTATATGTAATTCCAGCAACTTTCGATTGGAATGATCTTGGAACTTGGGGAAGTTTATACGATAAATTAGATAAAGACCAAAACCAGAATGCTGTAGTGAATGCAAGAACTTTATTAGAAGATGCTTCTGGGAACATGATTCGTACTAAAAAAGATAAAGTTGTTGTTGTCGATGGATTGAAAGATTATATAATTGTAGATAAAGAGGAGGTGTTGCTTATCTATCCAAAGACAAAAGAACAAGACATTAAAAAAGTGCTTACAAAAGTAAAGCACACTTTTGGGAATAATTTAGGTTAGATTTAAGTATATTTTATTGCCTATTATCAATTTATATTATTCAATGCGTTTTATTTATATATTCGCATATAGATTATAAACACTAATTACATGGAAGAAAATAAATTCAATTTTTCTGAAGAAGACGAAT
This sequence comes from Xanthomarina spongicola, assembly GCF_003148645.1. Taxonomy (GTDB): domain Bacteria; phylum Bacteroidota; class Bacteroidia; order Flavobacteriales; family Flavobacteriaceae; genus Xanthomarina; species Xanthomarina spongicola. The sequence goes on along the minus strand of NZ_QGGP01000008.1, from coordinate 36,963 downwards.
CAAAAAAAGATCAAGCAATCCAAGATGCTAAGAAAGATCAAGCAGTTGAAGAATCTAAAAAGGCAGTTACTAAAGATGCCAAAGGCTTATTTCAAAACATAAAGCATTTTTTACAAGAATTATTAGACTTTAGAGAAGATACAGACAGAGACGAAACTGTAGAAGCTATAAAAAAAGACATTTCTTTTAAAGGAGCTACAGCTTGGATTTTAGTGTGTTCCATTTTTGTAGCATCTATTGGTTTAAATGCAAACTCGACTGCAGTTGTAATTGGTGCCATGTTAATTTCTCCTCTAATGGGACCTATTTTAGGAATTGGTTTATCTGTAGCAGTTAACGATATCGATACCATGAAAAAATCGTTAATAAACCTAGCAACTATGATTGTGTTGAGTTTATTAACAGCTTTTTTGTTTTTCTGGTTATTTCCATTAAGTGAAGATACTTCAGAACTTTTAGGTAGAGTAAAACCAGATATTCGCGATGTACTAATTGCATTTTTTGGTGGTTCGGCATTAATGATTGCTCGAACAAAAAAAGGAACCATAGCGTCCGTAATTTTTGGTGTTGCCATTGCAACAGCTTTGATGCCTCCATTATGTACAGCAGGTTATGGGTTAGCTAAAGCCAACTGGCCATATTTTTTTGGTGCCATGTACTTATTTACAATTAACACGATATTTATTGCATTAGCAGCATTTGTGGTTCTTAAAGTCTTAAGGTTTCCAATGCTTAAATATGCCAATTCAAAAAAGCGTAAACGAATTGCAAGATTCGCTTCACTACTAGCAGTTATAGTAATGGTTCCAGCTGTTTGGACCTTTATTGAAGTACTTAAAGAAAGTAATTTTTATGTAGATGCTAGAAGTTATGTTGAAAATGAATTGGGAGGTTTAGAGGATTCCGAATATATTAAAAAGAATGTTATTTATAAGTATGATAAGGAAGGATCTTATATCGAATTTAATACTTATGGTTTAAGTGAAGTTCCACAGTCAACAGTAGATTTAATTAAGCATAGAAAAGATGCTTATCCAGCTTTATCAAATACTAGAGTTATATTTAATCAAAGTAGAACAGAGCAGCTAGATAATACGAGATATATGGAACAGTTGCGTTATCGCGACTCTGTAGATTTGATATCCCAATCTCAAAAAATTGAATTTCTTGAAAATAGAGTCAAAGCTCTTGCTTCTTTGGAAAAAAACACCATCCCATTTAATGATGTTGTTAAAGAAGTTAATATAAACTATGAGAATATTACTTCTATAAGTTATGCAAATCGTATTTTAACTTCCGATTTCAAAACGTCGGATACTATATCAGAGTTTTTAGTGAGTTGGGATAATAACAAATTAAATGATGCAGCTATTAAGAAAGAGCAAGATAAAATAGAGCGTTGGTTAAAAGTGAAACTTAAATTAGATACAATAGTAGTTAGGCGTGTAAATTAAATTTTATGATAAAATTCTTCCGAACTATTAGAAGAAAATTGGTTGGAGAAAACAGATTTAATAAACCTGCCTCGCCGGCAGGCAAGTATCTGCTTTATGCTATAGGCGAAATTATCTTGGTAGTTATTGGAATTTTAATTGCACTTCAGATTAACAATTGGAATACCGAAAGACAAAAAAGCGAATTAGAAGTAAAAATATTAAAAGAAATTGAGTCTAATTTAGTTTTTGATCTCTTTGAAATAAGAGAAGATATTTCAATAATGGACAGTTTGAATTTAGCTTCAAAGGATATTATTGAATATTTAAAAGAACATGATACACCTTCAGAAGAGTTTTATTATAATGTAGCAAAAATGAAGGCTGCTCCACATTTTAATCCCAATATGAGTGGTTATGAATTATTAACATCCAAAGGGGTTGAAATTGTTAGGAGTGATAGCTTAAGAATGTCAATCTCAGATTTATATGAGTCTTATTACCCTTATTATGCACAATATGAAAAAGAGCGTATAACATTCAAATCAAATATTATTCAACCTTTCTTTGTAAAGCATTTTAACTGGGAAATAGCTGAAGATAAGTTTTTTTTAACCACACTAACTATCCCTTTAGAAGATTTTCAAAATATCAAAAAAGAGGATGATTTTCTTAAAATAATTCGTGCTGCAGCATTTGAGAATTCATTTGTTCAACTACGTGCTAAGACTTTAGAAGAAAAGGTTATTAAGCTACAAGAGCTTATTTTAAAAGAATTAATGTCAAAAAAATAAGTTTCAAATTATTGTCTCTCTTCCAAATACATTTGGCGTACTTTTTTAAATAACTCAGACGAATAAACAAAATCGGTTACCACTTCGTTATCGGTTTTAAAAATAGTTTCCTTAGAGCCTTCCCAAGCTTTTATACCATCTTTTAAAAACACAATTTTCTCACCTATTTCCATAACAGAATTCATGTCATGAGAATTTATAACAGTTGTAATATTGTACTCTTCTGTGATTTCCTGAATCAAATTATCTATAACAATAGCCGTTTTTGGGTCTAGACCAGAATTAGGCTCATCGCAAAATAAATATTTAGGTTTATTTACAATCGCTCTGGCTATGGCAACTCTTTTTTGCATGCCACCAGAAGCTTCACTAGGCATTTTATTATGTGCATCAGCAAGGTTAACTCGTTTTAAAACAAAATCTGCACGATCTTGCATTTCGCTTAAACTTTGCTTGGTAAACATTCGTAAAGGAAACATAACGTTTTCTAAAATGGTCATAGAGTCAAATAAAGCAGATCCTTGGAATACCATGCCCATTTCAGAACGAAGGTCTCTTCTTTCATTACTATTTAATTCAGAATAAATTTTACCATCATAAGAAATGCTACCTTCTTCTGGATGAAATAAGCCTAGCAAGCATTTTAAAAAGACTGTTTTTCCAGATCCACTTTGCCCTATAACCAAACTGGTTTTACCATTTTCGAAAGAGGTTGAAATACCTTTTAAAATATGAGCTTCTCCAAAGGATTTATGTAAGTTTTGTACTTCTATCATTAGCTCAGTAGTAATTGGGTTAGTATATAGTTTACAAGAATAATAACCACACTAGTCCAAACAAAAGATGTGGTGCTTGCTTTTCCTACTTCTAAAGCTCCACCTTTCATGAAATAGCCATGAAAAGAAGGAATTGTTGCTAAGCAAAATGCAAATACAAAAGTTTTAATAAAAGCATAAGTAATATGAAATGGAATAAAATCCATTTGTATTCCTGTTATATAATCTTCAAGAGTACTAAAACCACCATAAATACATGCAGCCATACCTCCAAGAATTCCTAAAAACATAGCAATTGATATAACAAATGGATATAGCATTAATGCAATAAATTTTGGAAAAACTAAATAGTTAATAGCATTTATTCCCATAACTTCTAACGCATCTATTTGTTCTGTAACACGCATGGTACCTATGCTGGAAGTAATAAAAGAACCTACTTTTCCTGCCATAATAATGGAAATAAATGTTGGAGCAAATTCTAATATAACAGATTGTCTAGTTGCAAAACCAACTAAATATTTTGGAATTAAGGGATTAGTAATATTTAAAGCTGTTTGAATAGTAACAACACCACCAACGAAAAAAGAAATAAAAGCAACAATACCTAGAGAGCCAATTATTAAATCGTCTATGTCTTTAAAGATAAGTATTTTCATAACAGACCATTTGGTTGGTTTGCGAAACATATCTTTAATCATTATAAAATAAGCACCAATATTATGAAGGTATGTCATAAATTATTTTGTTCCTGCTAAAGTATAAAAAACTAAGACTTTTTTAACCTTAATTTTAAATTATGATGTGTTAAAATGCCTATTTTTGAGCAATAATTTGATTTTTAAACAATGAAAAAGTACATTCTTATCTTATTTGTTTTAATAATAAGTATTTCATGTCAGGCTCAAAAGGAAGCTACAGAAAACAAACCAAAGAACATTCAAAAAAATGAAACTCCAAAACTAGTTGTTGGAATAGTTGTAGACCAAATGCGTTACGATTATTTAACACGTTTTTATTCTAAATATGGAGAAGGAGGTTTTAAAAGAATGATGAATGAAGGTTTTAATTGTAAAAACAATCATTTTAATTACATTCCAACAAAAACAGGACCAGGTCATGCTTCCATTTTTACTGGAACTACGCCAAAGTATCATGGCATTATTGGAAACGATTGGTTTGATAAAAACTTATTAGAGAATGTTAATTGTGTTGAAGATAATTCTGTTCAACCTATAGGCACAAGTAGTAAAGACGGAATAAAATCACCTCAAAGATTGCTTACTACAACATTTGCTGATGAAAACAGATTATTTACACAAATGCGAGGTAAAACCATAGGTGTTTCACTTAAACACAGAGGAGCTATTTTGCCAGCTGGTCATACTGCAAATGCTGCCTATTGGTTAGATTATGAACATGATGGAGCAGGTAATTGGATAACCAGTTCGTTTTATATGAATGTTTTACCGAAATGGGTTCAAGAGTTTAATGAATCTACAATAACAGAGTCTTATTTTAAAGAATGGAATACGCTTTATCCAATACAAACTTATACAGAAAGTGGTAGTGATTTAAATTCATTTGAAAGAATTCTTAAGGGAAAAGAAACAGCAACATTTCCATATGATTTAGAAAAATTAAAAAGCTTAAATGGAAATTTTAAAATAATAGCCGAATCTCCTTTCGGAAATAGTTTAACAACAGATTTTGCTCTTGCAGCTATAAATGGAGAGCAATTAGGTCAAGATGAATTTACAGATGTATTAACTATAAGTTATTCGAGTACAGATAAGATTGGTCATGATTATGGCGTAAATGCTAAAGAAACTCAAGACACCTATCTACGTTTAGACTTAGAAATAGAAAGACTTCTAATAGCTTTAGATACTAAAGTAGGTGTTGGTGAATATACAGTCTTTCTAACATCAGATCATGGAGCACCAGATGTGCCAGCATATTTACAATCTGAAAAAATTCCTGCAGGACTTTTTAATGAAAGTACTATGTTAGATGATTTGAATATTTTGCTAGAAAAAGAATATGGTACACCAAATTTGTTATTAAGCCGAATTAATAATCAAATATATTATGATCATAATAAAATTGCAGAAAAAGACTTAGATCTGGAAGATTTAAAAGAGTATGTAGCTTTAGCTTTATTAAAATACGATTTGATTGATAAAGTTTTTATTACTTCTGAAATTAATCTTTTAGAAGACATTAATGGTTATGTAGAAAACATGTTAGCTAATGGTCATAATCAAAAAAGATCTGGAGAGGTTTTGTTTGTATATAAACCAGCTGTTTTTAAAGATACACCTTGGAATAGAACTGGAACAGACCATCATACAGGTTTTAATTACGATACGCATGTACCATTATTATTCTTTGGAAAAGGAATTGTTAATGGATCTTCTGTAAAAAGAACAGAAATTATTGATATAGCACCTACAATTTCAGCATTGTTAGGAATTAGTTTTCCAAATGGTTCTATAGGTATGCCCTTAGAGTTTGTTTTGGAAAACGATTAAATAATTACTTTCTATAAAGAAAATAATTATTTACTAGGTCAATATAGGTTTGTTTAGCTTCATCTTCAGAAATATCTTGAATTTGAAATAAGGCATTAGTTTTAAAAGCATTAATTATAGGTTTACTACTACTAGGTCTGCCATAATCGTTTGTAGCTTTTTTGTAGAAAGCGTAAAGACGCAATAAAAAATCTGCTGGAAAAGGGTCTGTATGATCGTTAATTCGATCTACAGCTTCTTTAAATGCGATATCTAATTCTTCAGAAGTCATTATTTTTCAGCAATGATGCTTTCGCCACCACGTACTTTTTGATTGAGTTGTACTTTAATATTTGTGTCTAAAGGTAGAAATAAATCGACTCTAGACCCAAATTTAATAAATCCAGAATCTTCTCCTTGCAATACAGTTTGATTTACATTGGCATAATTAACAATACGTTTTGCTAAAGCTCCAGCAATTTGTCTATAAAGTACTTTGCCATAGGTTTCATTTTCTACTACAACAGTAGTGCGTTCATTTTCTTCACTTGCTTTTGGATGCCAAGCTACTAAATACTTTCCTTTATGGTATTTGCTAAAAATAACATTTCCACCAATAGGATGTCTTGTAACATGTACATTTATTGGAGACATAAAAACACTAACTTGAAGACGTTTTTCATTAAAAAATTCTTTTTCAAAAACCTCTTCAATAACCACTACTTTTCCATCTACAGGAGACACAACAGTATCGGCATTTCTATGAGTAAAACGTTTAGGGTTCCGGAAGAATTGTAAAATTAGTAATAAAAAAACTAAATAAACAATCATTAATAATGTGCTTAACCAAGTAATAGTTACAAAACTATCTGTAAGCAAAAATAAAGCAACAACTATAATAAGTGTTACTAAAATAATTTTATGACCTTCTTTATGAAACATAGTTTAAAATACGTAAAAACAAATAAATAAAAGGCGCAGCAAAAATAATACTGTCAAACCTGTCTAATAATCCTCCGTGTCCTGGCATAATAATACCACTATCTTTAACATTTGCCTGACGTTTAAATTTCGATTCAATTAAATCGCCTAGCGTACCAAATACACTAATAATAATACTTAGAATTAACCAATTTGAAAAGCTTAAATTAGTTTCTGTAAATGTAGCAATAAAATAGCTTGCAATTGAAGCAAAAAATAAACCTCCTAAAAACCCTTCAACTGTCTTCTTTGGAGAAATGCTTGGAAATAATTTTTGCTTTCCAAAATTCTTTCCAACTAGGTAAGCAAATGTGTCATTTGTCCAAACTAGAATAAATGATCCTAATAAAACTAAAGGACTAAATGTATGATTGTTTGTTGCAATTAAGACCAAGAAAATAAATCCACTTGACAAATAGAAGGTGGTAATAATTATTTTTTTAGAAATAAATAAAGGGATATTCTTTTCAGTAAATAAGTCTTTTATTAAGAGCAATTGAACAAATATGGTTATTACTTGTAATATTTGTGTGGCTTCATTTAAACCTTCTTTAGAATTCATAACAAATTGCCAATAGCCAAAAACTAAATATAAAAAGGTAAAGACTAGAAACGGAATAAATGATTTGTATTGAATAAGTTTTTTAAATTCTGCTAAACAAATAATACCAAAAATATAAAAGAGTATAATGAAAGTGTGTTCGTTGATTAGTGAAACAACTAATAGCGAAACATACAAGAGGCCAGAAAAGGATCTTACAAGAATTTCTTTCATTCTAAAGGTCTTCTAATAGTAGTAAATATAAATTTTTTGAACTACTACCATAAGTCATAAAGTCTTTTTCTTCAAGAGATTTAAAATGTTTTATAGTTGTAATATTTGTTGGGATCTGTTTTTTATTTTTAGATTTAATAACTCTAAGACCCTCTCCAATATTTTCAACAATTTGGCTAGTAGTTGCAAAAACAATAAAATTATCTGGAAGTTCTTTTAATTTTTTTTCAGCAATTTGTCTTGATGAGATAAGTAGCGAACCATCATCAGCTATTAGATTTTCGCAGGTAGTAAGAAAAAAAGTAGCGTTTTCTATTGAGTTAGATTTTGAAAGATTAAAGTTTTTAAATCTGTCTTCCATGTTATTGTCTAGAAAGAGTACTTTTTTATCTTGCCAACTGTTCTCTTCAATAATGTTATTAAGGGAATTGTAAATTTCATCTAAATTTTCACAATACAAGAATTTACCACCATTAGCTTTAAAGTTTATAGTAAACCTTTCATCTACAGGTAGTTTTATTTCTGGCATGTATTTGCCTCTGTCATTTGACTTTAATTCTTCTTCTGATTTTTCAGATTTGGAACCAAAAAGTTTTCTAAAAAGACTCATTTAAGTTAATGCTATTAATCTAAGTATAGTAGGCTTTTTTTCAAATATAAAAAATCTTAAACTAACCAATGGGTTAATTTAAGATTTTTGCTTAACCTTAACAAATATATAAGAGACATTTATTCTTCTTTAGTTTTGTCAAGTTCTTTTTTTTCTTCTTTTAATTCTGTCTTTTCTTCAGCTTTTTTCTCTTCAACCATTTCTTCCTTTTCAAAAGGACGTTTGCCAAATATTTTCTCTAAGTTATCTTTAAAAATAACTTCTTTTTCAAGTAAAACTTCAGCTAATTGGGTTAATTTATCTCTGTTTTCTTCAAGAATTTTAACAGCTCTTTGATATTGTTCTTCAATAATATCTGAAATTTCTTTATCAATTAATTCGGCTGTTTTTTCACTATATGGTTTTGTAAAACCGTATTCATTTTGTCCTGAAGAATCGTAATAAGTTAAATTTCCTATTTTATCACTAAGTCCATAAATAGTAACCATAGCTCTTGCTTGTTTGGTTACTTTTTCTAAATCGCTTAAGGCACCAGTAGAGATTCTATCGAAAATAACTTTTTCAGCAGCACGTCCACCAAGAGCTGCACACATTTCGTCTAACATTTGTTCTGGATGAACAATTAGTCTTTCTTCAGGTAAATACCAAGCAGCACCTAACGATCTTCCACGAGGAACAATAGTTACTTTTACAAGTGGAGCTGCATGTTCTAACATCCAACTTACAGTAGCATGACCAGCTTCATGAAAAGCAATGGCTTTTTTCTCGGCTACAGTCATTATTTTATTTTTCTTTTCAAGACCACCAATAATTCGGTCTACAGCATCTAAGAAATCTTGTTTGTCTACAGCTTTTTTACCTTGTCTTGCAGCAATTAGTGCAGCCTCGTTACAAACATTGGCAATATCTGCTCCAGAGAATCCAGGAGTTTGTTTAGCTAAGAAATCTATATCTAAATCTTTTGCTTTTTTAAGTGGTCTTAAATGAACTTCAAATATTTCTTTACGTTCACGAACATCTGGAAGATCTACAAATATTTGTCTGTCAAAACGTCCAGCACGCATAAGCGCTTTATCTAAAATATCGGCTCTGTTAGTTGCAGCAAGAACAATAACATTTGTGTTTGTGCCAAAACCGTCCATTTCTGTTAATAGTTGGTTTAATGTGTTTTCGCGTTCATCATTACTTCCAGACATGGCATTTTTACCTCTAGCACGACCAATAGCATCAATCTCATCAATAAATATAATGGCAGGTGATTTTTCTTTAGCTTGTTTAAAAAGGTCTCTTACTCTAGAGGCTCCAACTCCTACAAACATTTCAACAAAATCTGATCCAGATAATGAGAAGAAAGGTACTTGAGCTTCTCCAGCTACAGCTTTTGCTAATAAAGTTTTACCTGTTCCTGGAGCTCCAACTAATAAGGCTCCTTTTGGAATTTTACCACCTAAAGAAGTATATTTTTCAGGGTTTTTAAGGAAATCTACTATTTCCTGAACTTCTTCTTTAGCACCTTCTAATCCAGCAACATCTTTAAAGGTTGTTTTAACTTCAGTGTTTTCGTCAAAAAGCTTGGCTTTAGATTTGCCAATATTAAATATTTGGCTGCCACCACCACCAGCTCCACCACCAGACATACGTCTCATGATAAATATCCATACTCCAATTAATAGAATGAAAGGAAGTAAACCAATTAGGAAATCTCCCCAAAGATTTTGTTCTGTTTTATATTCTACTTTTGGTTGAGGGTCTAAATCTTCTTCATTTATAACTTTAGAAATATCATCTTCAAAATTCTGAAGGTCTCCAAACTCAAATTTATAATTAGGTAATTTGGTTGCAGATGGTAATAAAGATGAAGGTTTAGATTTTTTATGAACTTCTTTTAGTTCAGCTTCTGCTGTTAAATAAACTTTTGCTTCTCTTCTATTTACTATTTCAACTTTTTCAACATCACCATTTTTTAAAAATGTCATGAATTGCGATGGTGTTGTAGGTATAGCGTCTTGAAAACTACTACCAGTAAACAATTGCATGGTTAAAAAAACAGCTATAATGATTCCGTAAATCCAGTAAGGACTGAATTTAGGTTTTTTAGGATTTATTTTTTTCTTATTAGTCATTAATTCTTTTTAATAATTTGTTTCAACTACTGTTGTTTTTGCATCTCCCCAAAGACTTTCAATGTCGTAATACTGTCTAATATGTTTTTGAAACACATGTACAACAACATTTACATAATCCATTAAAACCCATTCAGCATTGTCTTCACCTTCAATATGCCAAGGCTTATCTTTTAGTTCTTTACTTACTTTTTTTTGAATGGAATTTACAATGGCATTAACTTGTGTATTCGAAGTACCTTCGCAAATAATAAAGTAGTCGCAGACTGTATTTTCAATATCTCGTAAATCTAGAATATTAATATCTTTTCCTTTTACATCTTCTATTCCACTTATAATTGTTGTTATAAGTTGGTCTGCGTTAGATTCTTTTTTCGCCATTAATTGTATTTAATTTGTGCAAAGTTATTATTTTTTAGTTCTTTATACTCTAAAATTTTCATAAGATTTTACAGTACGAATATAACTATTTATTATGCGTATAATCAAACTTAATGCCATCGACTCTACAAACAGCTATTTAAAGCAGTTAAGTATGGAAGAGTTTATTGCAGATGATACCATAGTAGTGGCAAATTATCAAACTCAAGGTAGAGGGCAAATGGGAACTTCTTGGGTCTCGACAGATTCTAAAAACCTCATGTTTAGTGTCTTTAAGGAAGTTTCATTCTTACCTGCAGAACAGAGTTTCTATATTAGTATAGCAACTTCTTTAGCAATAATTAAAGCCTTAGAGCAGTTTTTAATTCCGAAATTACGAGTTAAATGGCCTAACGACATTTTGTCAGAAAACAAAAAGATATGTGGTGTTTTAATAGAAAATGTCATAAAACAAAGTCATTTAAAGGCAACCATAATTGGTATAGGGTTAAATGTAAATCAAACTGATTTTAACAATCTACCAAAAGCATCGTCTTTACATTTGTTAACAGGTAAAGTATTTGATTTAGATGAAGTGTTACGTGTTATTTTAGAGAACTTAACATTTTATTTTAATCTTTTAAAAGAAGAAAAGTATCAGGAATTAAAAGATACTTATGAAAGTCTTTTATTTAGAAAAGACAAACCTTCAACATTTAAAAATGCTGAAGGTTCTTTATTTTCAGGTTTCATTAAATCGATTTCAAATTCTGGTAATTTACAGGTCTTGTTAGAAGACGACGTTTTAAAAGAATTCGATTTAAAAGAAGTTAGTCTACTATATTAAACTGAGGCAGGAATATTACTAGCTAAGGTTTCAATAAATTTAGATATAGGTCCTTTAATCATCATAGCCATCATAGCATTAAATTCTCCATCAAAAACTAATTGAACTTCACTTTTATTAGATTCAAGTTCTGTAATATGTCCTGTTAAAGAAAAATCTATTTTACCTCCAGCTGCACCTAATATTATTTTATTTGGAGCTACTAATTCTTTTTTCTTAAGTATAATTTCTGGCATTCCTTTTAGAGCAAATAAAAACTTGTCTTCGTCTAAAACTTCAAATTTACTTATGTTTTCAGGCATTAGTTTTTCAAAGTTTTTTACGTCAGATAAGAAGATAAATACATCTTCAGGAGATTTGTTTACTGTTACTGTAGGAGATTCTAAATTCATATTTTTAATTTTCTACTATCAATTAGCGTTCCATTCACTTGGATTTGCATTCCAATCGGATAAAGTTTTTAATTCTTTTTGTGTTATATAATGAGTGTCTAATGCTTGGTCTAAGAGACTTTGATAATTACTAAGTGTATGCAGTGTTATGTTTTCTTCATTAAAGTTATTATTAGCCACTTCAAAACCATAAGAGAAAATAGCTATCATGCCTTTAACATTAAGATTTGCTTCTTTTAAAGCTTTTACGGCATTTAAACTGCTTTTTCCAGTACTAATTAAATCTTCAACAACTACAACGTTTTGTCCACTTTCTGCATGACCTTCAATTTGGTTCTTTCTACCATGAGATTTTGCTTCAGGTCTTACATAAATAAATGGTACTCCTAGATATTCTGCAACCAACATGCCAATACCTATAGCTCCAGTAGCTACTCCAGCAATAACATCTGGTTTACCATATTGTTTTTCAATTTGTTTCGCCATGGTTTCTCGAATATAATTTCGAATTGTAGGATAAGATAGAATAATTCTATTATCACAATAAATTGGCGATTTCCATCCAGAAGCCCAAGTAAATGGGGCTTTTGGACTTAATTTAATAGCATTTATTTGCAATAAAACCTCAGCTGTTTTTCTTGCAGTATGTTTGTTAAAAATCATAAATGCAAAATTACACTTTTTTAATTAAATTTTTAAATTGAAATTGTATTTATAATTAATTGTGAAATCTATTGTTATGACATAAAAATTAATATTTTTACAGAAGATAACTGCTTTAAACTTATTATGCATAAAGTTTTTGTTAATAACAAGCCTATTATTCTAACAACTAAAGTTGAAAAAGAAAAAGGATTTAAAAACTATTTTTTGAGTTCTGTAAACTTAACAAAGGTTATTAGAGAACTAAATTCAACGTCATTAAAGGAAGTAAGGTTAATTCATAAAAACGAAAATAAGTTGTTAAAAAAGTTTTTAAAGAAATTGCCTAATGTTGTTGCTGGAGGAGGAAAAGCATACAACGAGAAAGGTGAAATACTATTTATTTATAGAAATGATAAATGGGATTTGCCAAAAGGAAAGACTGAAAAGAAAGAATCTATTGAAGAAACTGCCATAAGAGAAGTTGAAGAAGAAACTGGTGTAAAAGGTCTAGAAATAACAAAACCTCTAGAAACTACATATCATATATTCAAGCGAAACGGAAGATATAGAATTAAAATAACCTATTGGTTTGAAATGAAAACGACCTATAACGGAAAGACTAAACCTCAAGAAAATGAAGGTATAACTAAAGTGGCATGGTTAGACGAAGAGAAAACACTTCAGGCCTTAAGTAATTCTTATGCAAATATTAAAGTTTTATTATAAGTTTTTAAGGACTTCTAATTTTAAATAAAAAAACAAATTACTCAAATAAAACATTTAAGGAGTTTCATTGGTTTTTTTTATTGACGTTTAATTTTTAATCTATTGTTATTATATTTATAAAATAAAATAGCTGATGTGATTAAAATAAATTCTTTACACTTTATTAAACGTATTCTACTTGCCTCTGCTTTTGGTTTATTTTTTTACAGCTGTTCCTTATTAAAAATTGATACTGCTCAAGAACCACTTTCTAGACAAGAATTAAATATGCGTTTGCTTACCCAATCTTTGGTAACAGAAGCAACCAATCGTTTAGAATTTGCTGCAGATAGTATTATTTCTTCAACTACAAATACAGAGTTGCAGAAACATGCTTACCGTTGGAAAATAGAAACGCTAAATACTTTTAAAAATACAGCTTTTCAAAGCTCTCCTAAATTATCATTAATGGACACTTGGTCCTATATGTTACAGGTGCGCAATTTTATGGTAACCGACGAGGCACTTGATTATTTTGGAAGATATTCTGATTATGTAGCTCGCATTTCACAAGAGAATGTAAACGACATTGAAAAAAAAGCGCGACAGTTTTTTAATCCTAAAGATTTTGAAAATCATCGTGCATTTGCTTTAAAATATGCAACAGAAAATCCAATTACAGCAACCAATTTAAAACATAATCCAATTCGTTCAGAATATGTAGATTTCTTGAAAGTACCAGATAGCTTGGCGTTTACAACTGTTGGAACACTTTCTGAGGTAATGACTAATTTTTCAGATAAGTTAACTTATTCTACTGATGCTGCTGGTAAACAGTTTAAATGGAACACAGAATTATTGTTGAAAGAAAAAGGTTTTGATTCTTTACAAATTAAAGACCTTATGGCAAATATTGAAGTAAAAATTGATCGTTTAAGTGATATTGCCGAAAATACACCAGATAAATTGAATGATGCTTTACAATCATTTTCTAATGATATGCGATATTTGTTTTATGGTCTTAACAAGGAAATTGCCTTTGTAAGTGACCGAATGGCATTAGAAAGGCAAGCTATCGATACAATTATTATTCGCGAACGTATAGCATTAGACAGTATTATTTTAAGGGAAAGAAAAGCTGTGGCTATAGAAGCTGGCGAAATATCTGTTAGAGTGGTTGAAGAAGCTATGACTCATATAAAGGATCTAACAGGAACCTTCATCTTTTATTCTGTATTAATGTTCGCATTGTTACTCATATTACCATTTTTATTGGGTTATTTTGCTGGGAAAATCCATCAAAAAAACAAGCGTCATGAGAATAAAGAATAATTCTCCAAAATATTCCATATCAATATTATAACTTAGGTTAGATAGGCATTTGATTAAAGTTTAGTTTAAATCCTTGCTAAACTTTAAAAATACACTTGAAATTGCTATTTTTGTGCCTCTTAAAATTGATAGAAAATTATGTTTAATAATTTAAGCGAAAAATTAGATAAAGCGTTACACGTACTAAAAGGTCACGGAAGTATCACTGAAGTAAACGTTGCCGAAACTTTAAAAGAAGTAAGAAGAGCGCTTTTAGATGCCGATGTTAACTTTAAAATTGCTAAAGAGTTTACCGTTCGTGTAAAAGAAAAAGCTCTTGGACAAAACGTTTTAACAACCCTTCAGCCAGGACAGTTAATGGTTAAAATCGTTAAAGACGAATTAACTGAGCTTATGGGAGGAGATGCAGAAGGATTAAACCTTTCTGCAAATCCAAGTATTATATTAATGTCTGGTTTACAAGGTTCAGGTAAAACAACATTTTCTGGTAAACTAGCTAATTTTCTTAAAAATAAAAAAACTAAGAAACCATTATTAGTAGCTTGTGATGTTTATCGTCCAGCTGCAATAGACCAATTACATGTTGTTGGAGAACAAATTAATGTTGAGGTCTTTAGTGATAAAGGTAATACAGATCCAGTTGCCATTGCAAAAGCTGGTGTTGCTTATGCTAAAGCTAATGGCTTTAATGTAGTAATTATAGATACTGCAGGTCGTTTGGCAGTCGATGAGGTCATGATGACCGAAATTTCAAACATTCATAAAGCTATAGAGCCACAAGAAACACTATTTGTTGTGGATTCTATGACTGGTCAAGATGCTGTTAATACAGCAAAAGCCTTTAACGATGTATTGAATTTCGATGGTGTTATCCTTACAAAATTAGATGGAGATACTCGAGGTGGTGCAGCAATCTCAATTAAATCTGTAGTTAATAAACCTATTAAGTTTATTGGTACAGGAGAGAAAATGGAAGCTATAGATGTGTTCTATCCATCTCGTATGGCAGACAGAATTCTTGGAATGGGAGATGTTGTGTCTCTGGTTGAAAGAGCTCAAGAGCAATACGATGAAGAAGAAGCTAGAAAAATTCAAAAGAAAATTGCAAAAAATCAATTCGGATTTGATGATTTCTTAAAGCAAATTCAGCAAATTAAGAAGATGGGTAATATGAAAGACCTGATTGGTATGATTCCAGGTGCAGGAAAAATGATGAAAGATATTGATATAGATGACGATGCATTTAAAGGCATTGAAGCTATTATTCATTCCATGACCCCAAAAGAGAGGACTAATCCTGCTATAATTAATGCAAGTAGAAAAAAGCGTATTGGTAAAGGTTCTGGAACATCTGTACAAGAGGTAAATCAATTGTTAAAACAGTTTGACCAAATGAGCAAAATGATGAAAATGATGCAAGGAGGAAAAGGGAAAGCCATGATGCAAGCCATGAAAGGGATGAAGTAGTTTTTAGTTTACAGTCGCAGTTAGCAGTTTCAGTTATCTGTATTCGGTTTTTAAATTATAACTTATAGTAAAGTAAAATGGATTTTAAAAAACTAATAGCATACCAAAAAGCATTTGATTTGGCTATGTCTATTTTTGAAATTTCAAAATCATTTCCAAAAGAAGAAGCCTACTCTCTTACAGATCAAATAAGAAGCTCACGTTCAGTAAATGCTAACTTAGCTGAAGCTTATAGAAAAAGAGTATATCCAAAACATTACAATAGCAAACTAACTGATGCAGATGCTGAAAATTCTGAAACAAATACTTGGTTAGATTTTGCTTTTGCTTGTAAATATATTTCGGAAGAACAACACATTAATTTATCAAATAAAGGAATAGAAGTTGGTAAATTAATAAATTACATGATAAATAACCAGGAAAATTCGGAGTGAATACTGATTGATTTTTAATTGAATTAATCTGAAAACTGCGACTGCGACTGAAAACTAATAAGTATGATTTTACTAGATGGGAAAAAAGTAAGTAACGACATTAAAAATGAAATTACTGAAGAAGTAAAAAAAATGAAAGCTAAAGGAGAAAAAGTACCTCATTTAGCAGCTATTATTGTTGGAAACGATGGAGCTAGTTTAACTTATGTCGCGAGTAAAGTGAAGGCTTGCGAACGTGTTGGGTTTGAATCCACCATGATTAGAATGTCAAATACCACTAGTGAGATTGAATTATTAGATAAAATTGAAGAATTAAATAATAATCCAGAAATTGATGGTTTTATTATTCAATTGCCTTTGCCTAAACAAATAGATACTCAAAAAGTATTAATGGCTGTAGATCCAGATAAAGATGTCGATGGATTTCATCCAATGAACTTTGGGAAAATGGCCTTAGACATGTCCACTTTTATTCCTGCCACACCTTTTGGAATACTTGAATTATTAGATAGATATAATGTAGAAACTAAAGGAAAACATACTGTAGTAATTGGTCGCTCTCATATTGTTGGTAGACCAATGAGTATTTTAATGGGAAGAAAAGGGTTTCCAGGTAATTCTACTGTAACTATTACACATAGTCACACAAAAAATATTACACAAATAACATCTCAAGCAGATATTATTATATCAGCATTAGGTGTGCCAAATTTTCTAAAAGCAGAAATGGTTAAGGATGATGCTGTAATAATTGATGTTGGTATTACTCGTGTTGTAGATGAAACTTCACCAAAAGGTTATATCATTACAGGTGATGTCGATTTTGAAAATGTTAGCAAAAAAGCCAGTTTTATAACTCCTGTTCCAGGTGGTGTTGGTCCAATGACTATTGCCATGTTGCTAAAAAACACCTTATTAGCAAGAGAGTTGCGTCATTAATATTTTTCTATTTAGCAAAAAGTTGATTCATATCTTTAAAAGCTTTAAACTCTAAAGCATTTCCAGCTGGATCCAAGAAAAACATGGTAGCTTGTTCGCCAATCAAACCTTCAAAACGGATATAAGGCTCTATGATGAAGTCAATGCCTTTTTGTTTTAAATCTTCAGCAAAAGTTTGAAATGTATCCCAAGGTAAAACCACACCATAGTGTGGAATAGGTACAGCTTTTCCATCTACAGAATTGGTATGTAAATCTTCTTTGGATTTTGGTTTATAATGTATAACTAATTGGTGTCCAAAAAAATTGAAATCAACCCAATGGTCGCTACTTCTACCTTCTTCACAGTTTAAAAGGTCGCGATAAAATGTTCTACATGTTTCTAAATTATGAACAGGAATGGCAATATGAAATGGAGAAATATTTGTCATATTCTAAAATTAAATCTAATTATCTTCTCTAATACAATCAATCTTCCAAGTAGGAAAAACCACAGATTCTGATTTGTCAACCCATTCGCCAACCCATTTGTATCCAGATTTACTGATATCGTAAAAAGTTAATCTAAAAAAACCTTCTGTGCCATTTGGAGCTGCTTGCTCTTTATACAAAACAATGTTGCCATTTTCTTTTTTGTTTCCTTCCCATGTAGGAAATGTTGTTGATGGTGTTTTAGATGAATACCAATGTACATACCATCTGCTACTATCTGCTATAAATTGACGAATACTGCCAGAATGGGAACCATCAGCTTTTAATGTTTCATCTTGAACTGCCATACCATTTAATATGTATTTCCAAGTCCATGTCATGGCTTCTGGTTCTGTCCATGTACCATCTTGATTTCGCCTTGTAGAAGTGCAATTGCAACTACCTATCATAGCTTCGTAGTCGGTTATTTGTTTTGGTGCTTCTGGATTTGCTTGTCCGAATGGAAATGCTTCAGATGAGTTGTAACTATACTGAGAAAAAACAGTAAATGATACTAAAAATAGGAGGTTGGTTAATTGTTTCATTAGATAACTTTTGTTTTAAAGTTACCAATCCATTTTTAATCTAGGAGGTCATTTAATACTAATTTAACAGAATAGATGGTTAACTTTTTGTCTTTTTATGGGTCAAATTTGCTTTAAAAGATTTAGTTGAATCTTCAAGCAAACGGTTTAATTCAGAAAATTCAGATTTTGTTAATTCTCTGTATTCACCAACAGGAATATCTAGTTTGATATTCATAATTCGAATACGTTTAAGTGTTTCAACTTCAAAAGTTAGATACTCACACATACGTCTAATTTGTCTGTTCAAACCTTGTGTCAGAATAATTCTAAATTTATTTGTTCCTAGTTTTTCAACGATACACGGTTTTGTAGTTTTCTGTAATTCTTCTAAATAAATTCCCCTAGACATGTATTCTATAAATGTTTGAGAAATTGGTTTATCAACAGTAACAATATATTCTTTTTCGTGATTGTTGCTTGCTCGTAATATTTTATTAACGATATCTCCATCATCAGTCAATAAAATTAATCCTTCGCTAGGTTTGTCTAGCCTGCCTATTGGAAAAATACGTTTCGGATAATTTATGAAGTCTATAATGTTATCTTTTTCAACTCGCGTATCTGTTGTGCAAACAATGCCAACAGGTTTGTTGAAAGCTAAATAAACAAAATCTTCATTAGAATTTTTGATTAATTCTCCATCTACATGAACCACATCATTAGGACCTATTTTAGTTCCCATTTCAGGAACTTCACCATTAATAGTTACACGTCCTGCATCAATAAGTTTGTCTGCCTCACGACGAGAGCAATACCCAACTTCACTTAAAAATTTATTTATTCGCTTTAAATTTTCTTCCATAAGGCAAAGATAACAACTTTAGTTGTCTAAAAACTCGTAAATGTAATTTGAAACTTCATCGTTAATTAAAGAATGACCAAAACCTTCAGTTGTTATTAAAACACTGTTTTTGTATTTGGCTTGAATTTGAATAGCGTCATTATATGGAATAATGGTATCTTCCTTGTCATGAATAATAAGCCCTTTTGCTATAATCTGTTCAAAACATTTAGCTGTAGAATATTCTTCTGGAGCATTCCCAAATCGTTCTTGAATAATTTGGTTTATTTGCTTTCTTACACGTTTGTTGTAGCCAAGCATGTTTGAATAGCGCTCTAAGACATCTTTAAATTCTGAAGGCGCTCCTAATAATATCATTTTTTGAATGTATTCTTTTTGATACTTAAATTGAAAATATGCAGAAGCCATACCACCAACCGAATGACCAATAATAATGTTTGGTTCAAAACGTTCTGAAGCTACTTTTATAAATTCAGAATAGATAATAGCGTTAAACCTATTGCTTCCTGATCGACCATGAGCAGGAGCGTCTAGTGCTACAACACCATAATCTCTTTTTTTTAAGTTTGTAATTAAATCTTGCCATCTAGCAGAATTGCTTTCCCAACCATGTGCTAATAGAATAGTTTGTTTTTTTCCAAGCCATCTATAAGTCATTATTGGAGTATTGTCTAGTTTTAATTCTTCTCTAAATGCTGTGTCTAAAAAATCCGATTGTTTTTCATTTGGCTTCCCTTTAAAGGGTTTTGTAAATAAAAATAAAGCTATTCTACCTGCAATTCTTGAAGAAAAAAGACTTATAATATTAATTAAGAGTCCTGTTAGTTTATGCAAAAAGGACATCATGGGTTTTCTCTATTTACAAGATCCATAGAAAAAGCAGGTAAGCAAATGGCAAGGTATTCGCATGGTTCTGTAAACGGATTAGAATATTGTACTCGTGTATTTTTTTCTATTTTAATAGACTGTCCTGCTTCTAAAACAATTTCTTCGCCATGGATTATAAATTGTTTTTTGCCTTTAATTATAAAAGTGTATTCGTCGAATTTAGGTGTTTGGAAAGGCTCTCTCCATCCAGCTGGAGCTATCATGTGTGCCATACTAAGATTAGCGTCTTTATTCGATGCGTTACCAAAATGTTCTTTAATTATTTTACCATCTGTTGTTGGAACAATAAAAGGCGAATCTTGTATGGTGTATTTTTTATTTTTTTGCATTTTTTTAATTCTTACAACAATGGTTTACAAATTACCAACCAATCATGAAATATTTAATTTTTGCCTTTCCTGGAATTTGTACAGCTTCAATTTTTGCGTTTGTATCAAATTGCAATTCTGAAGGTAATTCGCTTTTAGAAATTGTGAAAAAAGCATTGATCTCGTTTACAAAGACTACAATGTTTTTAAGGGTATTTTGTATACTCGAAATTTTATAATTCTTTTCTATGTCTGCAAATGTGCTTGTAGTACTGATGCCTTTTTCTGTTTTAAATCTTGCATCTAACACTTTTATAGTTTCTATAGTTGATGTGGAATCCTGTACCACTTTTGGTGTTAACGTAAGTAATTTGTTACCTGTTTTATCAAAAATGTCTATATCTGTTCTGTTAAACGTAAACTCGTTATCAAGAAGTCTCTCTACAACCGAATCGTTTGCGAAAACAGCTTTTAAATCTTTTACTTGGGTTGAATCTGTTAGTAGTCCAATATGTTGTTTGCTAATTTGAAAAGGGTCTTGTTCTTTTTTGCAACCAATAAATAAAAGAGTTACAATTGCTAAGCTGAAAATAGATTTTTTCATATAAATTTTATGGTAAAGATTAAATAAATTTAAGTTTAAGAAAGTCAATTATTTTTTCATGACTTTAGTTAATATTCCAAAAACACTTCTAATAAAGGTAGCACTAGTAAGTACTTTTACAATTGGGTTCATTCTGGTGCTTTTTCTAGTTGACGTACTTCTGCTTTTAGATTCTGCTTTTTTAAGTGCTTCTTTTTCATTTTTTGCTTTTTCTTTTAATGCTTGAGCTTCGGCTTGTTCAATTTTTTCATTGAGCATTTCGTAAGCACTTTCTCTATCAACTTCTTCGTTGTACTTTTTTACAAGTTTCGAATCGCTTAATAATTTTTTTAATTCAGAATCAGTTAGTATATCCATTCTACTCATTGGAGCACGCATCATGGTTGCTGCCAATGGTGTAGGTCTGCCTTTTTCATTTAATGCAGAAACTAGAGCTTCACCAGTTCCTAATGAGGTTAGAACGCTAGCAGTATCATAATATTCTGTGTCTGGATAATTTTGGGCAGTTAGTTTAATAGCTTTTCTATCTTTTGCAGTAAAAGCTCTTAAGGCATGTTGCACTTTTAAACCAAGTTGACTTAATACAGCTTCAGGCACATCAGTAGGGTTTTGAGTTACAAAATACAAGCCAACACCTTTACTTCTAATTAATTTTACAATGCTTTCAATCTGATTTAATAAAGCTTTGGATGCTTCGTTAAAAATTAAATGTGCTTCATCAATAAACATGATTAGTTCTGGTCTTCCAGTGTCTCCTTGTTCTGGGAATGTTGAATATATTTCAGCTAACAAACTCAACATAAAAGTTGAAAATAGTTTCGGTTTGTCTTGAATGTCTGTTAAACGAATAATGTTTATGTAGCCTCTTCCGTTTTCATCGATTCTTAATAAATCTTGAGGATCAAAAGACTTTTCACCAAAAAATATATCTCCACCTTGTTGCTCAATTTCCACTATTTTTCTTAGAATAGCTCCAGTTGAAGCAGTAGAAATACGTCCATAAGCTTCTTCAAACTCTTCTTTCCCTTCATTTGTTGCATACTGAAGAATTTTTTTAAAATCTTTTAAGTCGAGTAGAGGTAATTTATTGTCATCACAATATTTAAAAATTACAGAAATAATGCCTGCTTGAGTTTCAGTAACATCTAAAATTCTAGAGATTAAAACTGGACCAAACTCACTTATAGTTGCTCGAAGTCTTACACCATTTTGAGCAGAAAGTGTTAAAATTTCAACAGGAAATGCTTTAGGTTCAAATGGTAAGCCAATGGCTTCATGGCGTTCATCAATTTTTATATGACCAGGACTTGGTTGTGCTAAACCACTTAAATCACCTTTAATATCCATTAGTAATACTGGAATGCCTTTTTCTGAAAGGTTTTCAGCAAGCACTTGCAACGTTTTTGTTTTTCCAGTTCCAGTAGCTCCAGCAATTAGTCCATGTCTGTTCATGGTTTTTAAAGGGACATTTACAAATGCATTTTTTACGGTTTTGCCATCTAACATAGCAGAGCCTAAAGTAATGTATTCGCCTTTATTAGTGTTTCCTTCAATGATATGATTAAAGAACGCTTCCTGTTTACTCATGTTTTTGAAAATTTTTATAAAAATACTAATCTTGAACCAATACCAAGAGAAATCTTTTCAACAATTTTATAAGAAACTAAAATCTGTCAACTATCTTTGCAAGCTATGACAAGAAGTGAAAGACAAGAGCTAATAGATAAAGGATTATTATTGCCATTAATGGAAGAGTTTTATACCATTCAAGGTGAAGGATTCCATAAGGGAACAGCAGCTTATTTTGTTCGAATTGGTGGTTGCGATGTTGGTTGCCATTGGTGTGATGTAAAAGAAAGTTGGTTGGCAGAATTGCATCCACCAACAGAAACTGAAAAGATTGTTGAAAATGCCGTTAAATACAGCGACACAATTGTTGTAACAGGAGGAGAGCCATTAACTTGGGATATGACTCAATTAACAACACAGTTAAAAGCTAAAGGTGTACAAACACATATTGAAACGTCTGGTGCTTATAAATTAACTGGAACTTGGGATTGGATTTGTTTATCGCCTAAAAAGTTAAAATTACCAACTGAAGAAATTTATAACAAAGCGCATGAGCTTAAAATGATTATATATAATAAAAGTGATTTCAAGTTTGCTGAAGAACAAGCTGCAAAAGTAAATAAAGACTGTATTTTATATTTACAGCCAGAATGGAGCAAACGTGATAAAGTGGTTCCTGAAATTGTAGATTATGTTATGGCAAATCCGAAATGGAAAGTGTCTTTACAAACACATAAATACTTAAATATACCTTAAAAAAAACGCCTTGAAATTCAAGGCGTTTTTTTTATAAAATGTATTGTAATTTATTTAATTGGAACAGCTATTCTTAATGTATCCCAACCCATGTGCATTTGAGTTCTACCATCTTTCCCATCAAAAACTATAGAAAAAGCTTCTAAAGAATCTTTACCTTCTGTAACTGGAACAGTAACTCTAGCAACATCGTTTGCTTCATTATAAGAATATGCTCCCCAAACATTAACGTCTGAGTTTAAAATAACAGTCCATTCTTTTTCTCCTGGAATAGTAAAAAGAGAATACGTACCTGCTTTAACTTGTTTGTCTCCAAACATTTTATCTTGGTAAAAAGTAATTTCTGCAGCTTCGTTTGCTCCTGTTCTCCAAACTTTTCCTTGAGGTGCTAAAGTGCTAACATCTCTTCCTTTTAATTGTGGTCTGCTGTAGACAACTTTTATTTGTTTATCAGACACTTTATAACTGCTAGGATAAGAAGCAGCATCCATAGGGCTTTTGTCAAGTCCACTAAAATCTTGTGCAAAGATGTTTGTTGAAAATAGCATGATAAGTGAAAATGCTAAAGTTGAAATTAAAGTTGATTTTTTCATAGATTGTGTTTTTTGTCTCCACTGTTAGCCTTTCTTTTTTAGCTATTAAATGAAGATATTTTTGTTAAGGTTTAAAAATATTAGAATCGTATTAATAATTGTCGAAACGTTTTGTTAAAATTTACATTTTCTAGGTAATTATATAAAAATCTCTCTAAAATAATTTCATATTAATATTAAAAACAACTTTATAATAATAAATTGTAACTATTTATTCTATTTATGTTTTTATATTGTAATAATAAAGTCATTTTTGCTTTAACAATTGAAACAAAGTATAAAATTAAAATAAGAATTATGTGTGGCATTGTATGTGCATTCGATTTAAAACAGAAATCTGAAGATTTAAGACCTCAAATATTAGAAATGGCTAAAACAATTCGTCATCGAGGACCAGATTGGTCAGGTATTTATAGCGATGATAAAGTAATTATGGCTCATGAGCGTTTGGCTATTGTGGATCCAGCTTCAGGAAAACAACCTTTATTAAGTGAAGACAAAAAACTAATTCTAGCAGCCAATGGCGAAATATACAATCATAGAGAGCTTAGAAAACAATTAAAAACAACTTATAACTTTCAAACTGAAAGCGATTGCGAAGTTATTTTAGCATTATACAAAGAAAAAGGCGTTGATTTTATAGATGATATGAATGGCATATTCGGATTTGCTATTTACGATGTAGAAAAAGACGCATACTTTATTGCTAGAGACCACATGGGAATTATTCCTTTATATATTGGTTGGGATGAACATGGTACATTCTATGTGGCTTCAGAATTAAAAGCTCTTGAAGGAGTTTGTACAAAAATAGAATTATTTCCTCCAGGACATTATATGTCTAGTAAGGATGGCAAGTTTGTAAAATGGTATAAACGTGAATGGACAGAATTTGATGCTGTAAAAGAAAACGAAACAAGTATTAAGGTATTAAAAGAAGCCTTAGAAGCAGCAGTCCATAGACAATTAATGAGCGATGTTCCTTATGGTGTTTTGTTGTCTGGTGGTTTGGATTCTTCAATAACTTCTGCAATTGCAAAAAAATATTCACAAAAAAGAATTGAAAGCGATGATACGTCAGAAGCTTGGTGGCCACAATTGCATAGTTTTTCGGTTGGACTAGAAGGTTCTCCAGATTTGGCAGCAGCAAGAAAAGTAGCAGACCATATTGGAACAGTGCATCATGAAATTAAATTTACTATTCAAGAAGGATTGGATGCTATAAAAGATGTGATTTATCAATTGGAAACTTACGATGTGACTACTATTAGAGCCAGTACACCTATGTATTTAATGGCACGAGTTATTAAATCTATGGGAATAAAAATGGTGTTATCTGGTGAAGGAGCAGACGAACTTTTTGGAGGCTATTTATACTTTCATAAAGCGCCAAACGCACAAGAATTTCATGAAGAAACAGTAAGAAAATTAAGTAAACTACATCAATACGATTGTTTGCGTGCTAACAAAAGTTTAGCAGCTTGGGGAATTGAAGGTCGTGTGCCTTTTTTGGATAAAGAATTTATGGATGTGGCAATGCGAATCAATCCAAAAGATAAAATGATTCATGGCGAACGTATGGAAAAATGGGTTCTTAGAAAAGCTTTTGAAGACATGCTTCCGGAATCTGTTGCTTGGAGACAGAAAGAGCAATTTAGCGATGGTGTTGGATATAGTTGGATAGATACCTTGAAGGAAGTTGTAGCCACAGAAGTTTCTGATGAACAACTAGCAAATGCTAAATATAAATTCCCAATACAAACACCAACTAGCAAAGAAGAGTTTTATTATCGCACAATTTTTGCAGCCCATTTTCCTAGCGATGCTGCAGCTTTAAGTGTGCCACAAGAAGCAAGTGTAGCTTGTAGTACACAAATAGCTTTAGAATGGGACGAAGCCTTTAAAAACATGAATGATCCTAGTGGTAGAGCAGTGGCTAAGGTGCATGCAGATGCTTACTAGAAGATAATTTTAATAAATTATTGAAAACCAGCTTTTTTAGCTGGTTTTTTTATGTCAGAATTTGGTTATCTTTAGACATTAACCAACCAACAAGATTCCTGCTTCCTCAGGAAAAAAGTATGATTAAATTCTTCAGACGTATTCGTCAAAACCTTCTCAATGAGGGTAAAACAACCAGATATTTTAAATACGCCATTGGCGAAATTATTCTTGTGGTAATTGGGATTCTGATTGCATTACAAATCAATAATTGGAATGAATTAAGAAAAGCAGATGTAGAAGAACAAAGAGCGTTACATAATATCTATCGCGATTTTATAAAAAATAAAGACATTTTAGTAGAGGTGAAAACTAATTCCTTATTAATTATAAACTCTGGAATACAAATTCTGAATCATACTGGTGCAAAAAGTAAACCGGAATCTGAAAACATCTTAAACGAGTTATTGAATAAATTGTATAACAGTTCGCCTTATTATCCTCAAAATGGATTTTTAGATGATCTGTTAAGTTCTGGTAAACTTGGGATATTTAAAAATGTAGAATTACGAAACCTGTTATCGTCCTGGAAACCAGAGGTTGAAATCCTAGAAGAAATGTTTCACTCTCTAGATACTAGTGAAGATATATTGAATACCTATATTCTAGAACACGGCAGTTGGTTAAATGCCGATCAAGTAACTGAAGAAGCTAGAAACGTCAAATTCCCAAAGTCTGGTTTTAAAGTTGATAATAGAGATTTGTTAAATGCGCTACTTTTTGAAAATTTAGTCGAGAATTTAGTGATAGCAGCAGATAATTATTATAGCACACAACAGAAAACAGAAAAATTACTAGATAAAATAATTGAGCTATTAGAAAGTGAAATAGAAAAAAATAATGATTAAATTCTTTAGAAAAATACGATACAACCTCATGGAACAGAATAAAACAATATAAGCGCATCATTGAATATATTGACCAAGACTTGCCTTATAACACAGAGTTAGATTCAGCCTTTATTCATGTTTCAACTTGGAGTAGTCCCTATTTAACATATATAGATTATGAAACATTAAAAACTAAAGGCTTAGATATTATACAAAACGATAGTATTAAAAAAGGCATTAATTATATTTATAATTATCTTTCTAGACCTAATGATTTTGAGGCTTTAAAAGAGAATGATGAGTTTATAAATATTTTGTACAACAATATTCGTTTTCGTATGGTGGAATAGAAGGTTGTCAAACAATAATTAAGGAAATGGAAGAAGTTATTAAAATGATAAATAAAGAGTTGAATCATGATTAAATTTTAAGTAAATTCTGCTTTTAAATCTTCAATTTCCCCTTTTCCTTAAAGCCAAATAAGCTGTTTAAATCACTTTTGCATTTTGGCTGCTCGACGAACAATTAAAAAAACTGCAAAATCCATTTTAAGACTATTTTTATGCGATTTAAGACACTTTTAAGTAATTAACAATTGTTGATAATTTCAATCGAAACTCGTTAAATTGCTTTTTAAAAGTGTTTATTATTCGTATCTTTGTTTGTATTCAGAAGGATGCTAAAAAGCATCTTTTTTTGTGAAGTCATTTTATGGCTCAACAATTAAATTAATAAAGAACAACAAACATTTTATATGAGCGAAAAAAGAGAAGAATTTAATAAGGATAATTATTCAGCAGATAGTATTCAGGCCTTAGAAGGAATGGAGCATGTTCGTATGCGTCCTTCAATGTATATTGGAGATACTGGAGTGCGTGGTTTGCACCATTTAGTGTATGAAGTTGTTGATAACTCAATTGATGAAGCCTTAGCTGGTCATTGTGATAATATTACAGTAATTATTAATGAAGATAACTCGATTACTACAGAAGATGATGGTCGTGGTATTCCTGTAGATTTACATAAAAAAGAAGGCGTATCTGCACTTGAAGTTGTAATGACAAAAATTGGAGCAGGTGGAAAGTTCGACAAAGATTCTTATAAGGTTTCTGGTGGATTACATGGTGTTGGTGTAAGTTGTGTGAATGCATTATCAGATCATTTAAAAGCCACAGTATACAGAAAAGGTGAAATCTGGGAGCAAGAATACGAAAAAGGAAAAGCTTTGTATCCTGTAAAGAAGGTTGGTACAACAGAAAAAAGAGGAACGATAGTTACTTTTAAACCAGACCCAACAATATTTACTCAGACTTTAGAATATAGTTATGATACCTTAGCAAGCAGATTACGTGAATTAGCTTATTTAAATAAAGGGATTACTATTCATTTGGTGGATAGAAGACATAAAAAAGATGATGGTGAGTTTGAAGGTGAAACATTTCATTCTGAAGAAGGTCTTAAAGAATTTATCAAATTTTTAGATGGAAACAGAGAGCCATTAATTAGAGAGGTAATTGCTTTCGAAGGTGAAAAAAATGGTGTCCCAGTTGAAGTAGCAATGGTGTATAACACCTCTTATGCTGAAAACTTACATTCTTATGTAAATAATATCAACACACACGAAGGTGGAACTCATTTATCTGGTTTTCGTCGTGGTTTAACTCATACACTTAAAAAATATGCCGATGAATCTGGTATGTTAGATAAGTTAAAATTCGATATTGCAGGAGATGATTTCCGTGAAGGACTTACAGCTATTATTTCGGTAAAAGTTCAAGAACCACAATTCGAAGGACAAACAAAAACGAAACTTGGTAACAGAGAAGTTTCTGCTTCAGTTAGTCAGGCAGTTTCAGAAATGTTAACAGATTATCTAGAAGAACATCCTGACGACGCAAAAATTATAGTACAAAAAGTAATTCTTGCAGCACAAGCACGTCATGCAGCTCAAAAAGCACGTGAAATGGTGCAACGTAAAACTGTAATGAGTATTGGAGGTTTACCTGGAAAATTATCAGATTGTTCAGAACAAGATCCTGCTAAATGCGAAGTTTTTCTTGTCGAGGGAGATTCGGCAGGTGGAACAGCCAAACAAGGTCGTGATAGAGCATTTCAAGCCATTCTTCCATTACGTGGAAAAATATTGAATGTAGAAAAAGCGATGACTCATCGTGTTTTTGAAAACGAAGAAATAAAAAACATCTTTACTGCACTTGGTGTTACTATTGGAACAGAGGAAGATAGTAAAGCATTAAACCTTTCAAAACTACGTTACCACAAAGTGGTTATTATGTGTGATGCCGATATTGATGGTTCTCACATTGAAACTTTAATATTAACTTTCTTCTTCAGATATATGAAAGAGTTGATTGAAAACGGACATATTTATATTGCTACGCCTCCTTTGTATTTAGTGAAAAAAGGAGCCAAGAAGCAATATGCTTGGAGCGATGAAGAGCGTACTAAAATTATGACAGAATTTGGAGATGGAAGTAAAATACAACGTTATAAAGGTCTTGGAGAAATGAATGCTGAACAACTTTGGGATACAACTATGAACCCAGATTTTAGAACATTAAGACAGGTACAGATAGACAATGGCGTAGAAGCAGATAGAATATTTTCTATGTTAATGGGAGACGAGGTGCCACCTCGTAGAGAGTTTATCGAGAAAAATGCTATTTATGCAAATATAGACGCTTAATATTTTGTTTTCAGTTGTTTAAACAGAAACAAAATGCAATACTTAAAACCTGCAAGATTCTTTAATCTTGCAGGTTTTTTTGTTTATAAGCTTATAGAATGCAAAACTAGAATTGATAAATAATTGATATATTTGAGTTAACCTACAATTTAAAAACCATGAAAACAGTTCCGATTTTTATATTTTTAATCATGATTGTATTTCCAGTACAGTCTCAAGATAATATAGACGACTTATTGGCAGCTGGTGTTAATGATGCCAAGCGCTTTAGTCAAGATTATTTAGCTCCAGCAACTAATGGTCTGGCATATGGCATCAATAACGGATGGTTTAACCATGCCAAGGGACAAAAACAATTTGGTTTTGAAATAGGTCTTATAGTAAACACCTCATTTATAAACGATGATAAAAAATCGTTTGAAATGCGTGCAAGCGATTATGAAAATATCCGATTTCTTGATAATAGTCCTTCTAAAAATGTAGCAACGGCCTTAGGACATAACGATCCAGACATAACAGTGATAATCACTTACGATGATCCCATTTTTGGAAACCAAGAAACAGAGTTAACATTACCAACAGGTATAGGTTCCACAGGAGTTAACATCATTCCTGCTGCATTTTTGCAAGCAGCGTTTTCTCCATTTAGAGGTACTCAATTAAAAGCACGCTATTTTCCCAAAATTGAAACTGAAGATGTGAAAACTGGTCTCTATGGTTTTGGTATTCAACAGGAATTTACAGCATGGTTGCCAAAAGATAGATTTTTTCCGGTTGCCATATCTGGATTAATAGCTTACACACATATGGATGGAAGTTACGATTTTACCGACTCCAACCTAGTTGAAGGCACCAATCAACAAGTGCAAACAGACATTAATACCTTATTGTTTGAGTTGATTGCCTCTACAAATTTTAAAGTTCTAAATGCGTATGGAGCTATTGGTTATTTAAGTGGGACATCACAAACAGACTTATTGGGAACCTATGTGGTAACAGATGGTTTGTTGTATTCAGAAAGTATTGTCGATCCTTTTTCCATTGAAGAGAAGGTAAATGGCATCAGGACCACATTGGGAGCCAATGTAAAACTAGGTTTTTTCAGTCTAAATGTGGATTATACGTTTGCTGAATTCAATAGTGCTTCTTTAGGCTTGAATTTTTCATTTTAGATTTCATTGAAACTTCAAACATTTATGATTTAAAAATGTTAAATTTGCTGAAATTTAATAATTTCAAAACTTAAAACATTATATAAAAATGAAAGTAACAGTAGTTGGAGCAGGAGCAGTAGGTGCCAGTTGTGCAGAATACATAGCTATTAAAAATTTCGCTTCAGAAGTCGTTTTATTAGATATTAAAGAAGGTTTTGCTGAAGGTAAAGCTATGGATTTAATGCAAACAGCTTCATTAAATGGATTCGATACTAAAATAACAGGAATTACTAACGATTATTCAGTAACGGCAAATAGCGATATTTGTGTAATTACTTCTGGAATTCCAAGAAAACCTGGAATGACTCGTGAAGAATTAATTGGTATTAATGCAGGAATTGTAAAAGCTGTGTCTTCAAGTTTGGTAAAACATTCTCCAAATACTATTCTTATTGTAGTTAGTAACCCAATGGATACCATGGCTTATTTAGCAGCAAAATCTACAGGATTACCAAAACATAGAGTTATTGGAATGGGAGGTGCATTAGATTCAGCTCGTTTTAAATATAGATTAGCTGAAGCTTTAGGAGCTCCAATTAGTGATGTAGATGGTATGGTTCTAGGTGGACATAGCGATACTGGAATGATTCCATTAACAAGATTAGCTACAAGAAACTCTGTTCCTGTATCTGCATTTTTATCTTCAGAACGTTTAGAACAAGTAAAGGAAGATACGAAAGTTGGTGGAGCAACATTAACAAAATTATTAGGTACTTCGGCTTGGTATGCTCCAGGAGCAGCTGTAAGTAGTTTAGTTCAAGCTATAGCATGTAACCAATTGAAAATGTTTCCTTGTTCGGTTTACTTAGAAGGAGAATATGGTATGAAAGATATCTGTATAGGTGTTCCAGTAATTCTAGGAAGAAATGGAATTGAAAGTATTGTTGAAATGGATTTAACAGATGCAGAAAAAGCTAACATGATGGAGAGTGCTGAGGCTGTAAGAAAAACTAATGGATTACTTGAATTATAAAATTCTTTAAATTAATTTAAAACAAATCAAATGAAAAAAATAATATTCATATTATTAGTTGCAATAACAACAGTTGGTTTCTCGCAAGAAAGCATTACAGAAGGAATTATGTTTTCTAAACAAACCATGTCAACTGATAATGAGCAGCTAAAAGGACAATTAGCCATGATTGGAGATATCTTAACAACTACTTATTTTAAAGGAAATAAGACACGCTCTGAAACTTCAAATATGATGACAGGATCAACAACTGCTATTATGGATAACGATAGCAATCAAATGTTAATGTCTATGAGCAATCAGATGACAGGTAAAAAATATGTTGTAAAAAGCATGGAACCTTCAGAAGAAGATTTAAAAAATGTCACTGTAACTAAAGGAGATGAAACTAAAACAGTTCTTGGTTACGAGTGTCAGGAGTATAATATTGAAGTAAATAAAGATGGCGTTGTAGTAACTATGGATGTTTATACAACAGATAAATTAAGTGCTATATCTCAACAATCAACTATGGTTGGAGCAGATATTAATGGATATCCATTATACATGACCATGAACATGAGTCAAAGTGGTATGAATTTAACCATTACTAATGAAGTTACAGAGATTAAAAAGGAATCTGTATCTGATGATAAATTCGATATGACACCTCCAGAAGGTTACGAAAAAACAGACAAGTTGCAAGGTATGTAAGTCAACATATTTAATATAACAAAAAAAACAGCTTTTTATAGCTGTTTTTTTTGTTATATATCTTAAACCTTTTGTTAAATAAGTATAGAAGATATATATTTGCTCGTTTTTAAAAATAACATCAAGAAACTAATTAATTTAATTAATAATGCAGAATAAAGGATTAGTAAAACTATTTGCAATTTTATTTGGTTTGGTAAGTATTTACCAATTGTCTTTTACATTTAAGGCAAACAGTATTGAAGATGAGGCAAAAGTTTATGCAAATGACGATGCTGAAAGAGAACGTCAGTATTTAGATTCAATCGCTAATGAAAATGTTTACAATTTAGGGATTGCAGAATATACTTATAACGAAGTTAAGGAAAATGCCATGAATCTTGGTCTTGATCTTAAAGGTGGAGTAAGTGTTATTCTTCAAGTATCTGTAAAAGATATTTTAAAAGGATTATCTAATTATAGTAAAGACCCTGTTTTTAATAAAGCATTAGACGATGCTTCAGAGCTTCAGAATAATAGTCAAAACACCTATTTAGAAGATTTCTTTGTAGCGTTTGATGCTATTAAAGGAGACACTAAATTGGCATCACCAGATATTTTTGCAAACAGAACATTAAGCGAAGAAATTACTTTCGACATGTCTGATGATGAGGTGAAACCTATTATATCTCAAAAAATTGACGAATCTATTGTTTCTGCATTCGAAGTATTACGTAAACGTATTGATGAGTTTGGTGTAACTTCTCCAAGTATTCAACGTTTAGGAAATTCAGGACGTATTCTTGTAGAATTACCTGGTGTTAAAGACAAAGAAAGAGCGCTTAAATTACTTCAAAGTACTGCGCAATTAGAATTTTGGGATGCATATAAAGGTGAAACTTTTATGGGATTCTTAAATCAAGCAAACGAATTAATAAAAGAACTTGAAACTTCAGAAGAAGTATCAGAAATAGAAGAAGTTGTTGAAGAATCTCAAGATTCTGAAGACGATAAAATTGCCGATTTATTAGGTGACGATCCAGATTCTTTAGACGTTGAAACCAATCCTATTGGAAAACTAATAAGAGGTTTTGGTTACCAAGGAGGACCTGTTGTAGCACAATTTGCTATAAAAGATAAGGATCAAGTATTGGAGTATTTAAACATGCCACAAGTAAGAGCTTTGATTCCTGCTGAAATGCGTGATGTAAAATTCTTATTCGGGAAACCTGAAAAAGATAGCGAAATAGTAGAATTATATGCTTTAGTTGGAAATAGAGACAATGTACCACCATTAAGTGGAGCAGTTGTTACAGATGCACGTCAGGATTATGGTCCAACTAGCAAGCCAGTAGTGTCCATGCAAATGAATGCTAAAGGAGCTAAAATCTGGGAAGAAATGACTGGAAAAGCATTTACTCAAGGTAGTCAAATTGCTATTGTTCTTGATAACGTGGTGTATTCTGCACCTGGAGTTACAACAGGAGCTATTTCTGGAGGTAATTCTCAAATTTCTGGAGACTTTACACTAAACGAAGCAACCGATTTAGCAAACGTATTACGTGCTGGTAAATTACCTGCTTCAGCAGATATTATTCAAGGTGAAGTTGTTGGACCATCTTTAGGTCAAGAAGCTATTGATAGTGGTAAAATGTCTTTCATGATTGCACTTTCTTTAGTGTTATTATGGATGATTTTCTATTATGGTAAAGCTGGTTTATTTGCTGATCTTGCCATGATCTTCAACATCCTTTTAATCTTTGGAGTATTATCTGGTTTAGGAGCTGTATTAACACTTCCTGGTATTGCAGGTATTGTATTAACTATAGGTATGTCGGTCGATGCTAACGTGCTTATCTTCGAACGTATTCGAGAAGAATTAGCTAAAGGTAAAGGTCAGAAAGAATCTATACAAGACGGTTTTGCTAACGCTTTATCATCAATTTTAGATGCTAACATTACTACTGGTTTAACAGCATTAATATTATTTATTTTTGGAACAGGACCTATTAAAGGGTTTGCAACTACTTTAATAATAGGTATTGCTACCTCTTTATTTACAGCAATTTTTATTACTAGATTAATTGTTGATTGGTATGTTGGAAGAGGAGGAAATTTAGACTTCTCTACTGGTATAACTAAAAACTTATTCAGAAATATAAATATCAACTTCTTAAAGAAACGT
Source organism: Xanthomarina spongicola (assembly GCF_003148645.1). Lineage (GTDB taxonomy): Bacteria > Bacteroidota > Bacteroidia > Flavobacteriales > Flavobacteriaceae > Xanthomarina > Xanthomarina spongicola. The sequence goes on along the minus strand of NZ_QGGP01000008.1, from coordinate 2,681 downwards.
AAAGTTGCTTATATTTTCTCTGCGATATTAATTGTATTGAGTTTAGGGTCTTTATTTACAAATGGACTAGATCAAGGTGTCGATTTTGTTGGAGGTAGAACCTATCAAGTGCGTTTTGCACAAGATGTAAGTTCTTCTGAAATCACAAGCACACTTTCTTCTCCTGAAGTATTTGGAAGTGCCGATGCTAAAACATTTGGTAGCTCAAATCAATTAAAAATTACAACTAAATTTAAAGTTGATGAAACTGGAACTGAAGTAGATGAAGAATTAAGAAAATCTTTATTTACAGCTTTATTACCACACTTAGATGGTGTGTCTTACGAAGATTTTATTAGTGATGACGAGCATAAAACAGTTGGATTAATGAAATACTACAAAGTAAGTCCAACCATTGCAGATGATATTAAAAAAGCATCATTCTGGGCAATTTTAGGATCATTAATTGTAGTTTTCCTTTATATCCTATTCCGTTTTAAAAGATGGCAATTCTCACTTGGTGCAGTAGCTGCTGTATTCCATGATGTACTTATAGTATTAGGTGTATTCTCTTTAACTTATAAGTTTATGCCTTTTACAATGGAAATAGATCAAGCATTTATTGCAGCCATCTTAACTGTAATTGGTTACTCGTTAAATGATACTGTGGTTGTATTCGATAGAATTCGTGAATTCTTTAACGAGCATACAACTTGGCCTTTTGATAAAGTAATTAATTCCTCATTAAGTAGTACGTTAAGTAGAACATTAAATACTTCTTTAACAACCTTGGTTGTTTTATTAGCAATATTCATTTTTGGTGGAGATTCTATTAGAGGATTTATGTTTGCATTAATAATAGGTGTAATAGTAGGTACATATTCATCTTTATTTATTGCAACTCCTATTATGTACGATTCAGTAAAAAGAGGTGATGCTAAAGATTCATTAAAGAATAAAATAAAAGAAGAAGTAGAAGAAGCGAAAGCTTAATTCGCTTCAATCAAATATAGAAAAAGCCTTTCAGAATAAACTGAAAGGCTTTTTTATGTCTTATAATCTAGGGTTTTTATAAAAAACTATAATTGTTGATCTGTATAATCCATTCTATCTCCAACCTCCAATTGCCATTTATTAACTAAGCCAGCATTAATTTCAAGCACATATTTAGCTGGTGCATTTGATGGTAAAGAACTTTCATCAAGAGGTTGTGCATTTTCCTGAAAACTAACAATAGTTTTATTGTTATCTAGATATATTAAATCTAAAGGGAACTTGGTGTTTTTCATATAAAAAGAACGTGGACGCATATCTTGAAAAACAAACAACATACCTTGATTGTCTTTCATAGAATTACGGTACATTAATCCTGTTTGTGTGTCGTATTCTGTATCTGCTATTTCAATATCTATTTTTGAGATAATAGAATCTGTTACAGATTTATAAAGCGTTAATTCGCCTTCCTTTGTAAAAGGAATTTTTACAGTTTTAATAACTTTTTTGTCTTCTTTACAGGAAGTTGTTAGCCCAATAGTTATTGTGCTAATTGCTAGAACAAATGGTAAAGAATGTTTAATTTTAAAAGGCATACTAACTTTCTTGATTTTTCGGTTTATAACCAAACATAAAGTAAAGTCCAATAATTATAAAAGGAATACTAAGCATCTGTCCAGTGTTAAGACCAAACATAGTAATGTATTCTTCGCCTTGAGATTCTTTTACAAACTCTACAAATAATCTTACAGTCCATAAAAGCACTAAAAACAACCCAAATAAAAATCCTGGCTGATTCCCTTTATTAGTTTTAGAATAAAAATACCAGAGAATTAAAAATACAAAGATGTAGCTAAACGATTCGTATAATTGTGCTGGATGTCTATATGGAATGGCCTCTAATAAATTTTGAAACTGAGGATTATTTACAATAGCATCATAAGCAGCTTTAGGTGTTTTCATACCAGTAAGTTGCATAGCTTCACTTTTGCCATATTCATCTTGAATAAAGCGTACTCCAAAAGAAGAATCAGTAACTTTTCCTATAATTTCTGAATTGATAAAATTTCCAATTCTTATAAATACAGCTCCTGAAGCTACTGGAATAACTACACGGTCTAGAATCCAAATAAGAGATTTGTATTTGTATTTTCTTCGGTATAAATACATACCAATAATAATTCCTATAGCTGCACCATGACTAGCTAATCCTTGAAATCCAGTAAATTCGAATTCTGGTTGAAAACGAAAAGGTAAAAAGACGCTAAAGAAGTCTTGAGAAATTAATTCCGATTGATAGAATATTACATGTCCTAAACGAGCACCAAGCATGGTAGCAAAAACAGTGTATATAAATAGAGGATCTAAATATTCTAGTTTTACTTTCTCTTTAATAAAAATACGTTTCATAATATACCAACCTAAAAGGAAGGCAATAATCCACATCATGCTGTAAAAATGAAGCTTGAAATTTCCAATGATATCAATTCCAGAAATAGGATTCCAATCGAACTTTAGTAGAAACATAGGTTTTATTTTATGCTTGTAAATATAGACAAATGAAAATGGATTAAAAAGGAAAGCTTTATAAGGAAATGTTATTTTTTATCTAATTTTTCTGGAACAGGATCGTAACCAGAACGTCCCCAAGGCGATGGAGCGTAGAAGAAAATGTACAGTGTACATTTTTAGCGAACATGCGAGTTGGC
>NZ_QGGP01000007.1 GCF_003148645.1 Xanthomarina spongicola | reverse complement strand
ACCGTTCTTTTTATAAAGTACAATTAAAAATTCATGTTATTTTTTTCAATATGTTAAGATATTTGTTCCGATTATTTTCGGAACGCTGGAAGTAATAAATTTAATACTTATTACTGCAGCAATAACTTAAGGTGGTTATTGCAATGGGGCTCACCTCTTACCATTCCGAACAGAGAAGTTAAGCCCATTAGCGCCGATGGTACTGCATTTGTGGAAGAGTAGGTCATCGCCTTTTTAGAATCCCGATTCATTTTCTTGAATCGGGATTTTTTTTACCCTATTTCTTTACAACCTTATGTGGTTTTTAAATAGATTTTGAATTTTCTTTTCAAATCTATATATTCCATACACTATCCATACACTATCCATACACTATCCATACACTATCCATACACTATCTATAGATAAAACTGTAGTTAATTTTATTGTTCACAAAAGTTTTAAAAATATATTTAAATATTTAATATATTATAAGTTGAAATTGAATTAAAGGATTAAATACAAAGCTTTTAATAAAAGTAGATTGTTCAATGAATTGATATAAAGCGTATATGTAGAAATGACAAATACTTTTTAATGTTTGAGAGTGTATAGATTAAACTCATAAAAACATTAAAACAAATATGCTTTGATTAATTACCTAATAGTTATTGACTCTTACAATGTTAAAGACCAAGTATGTTGAAGTTTCCTGAATTTTTTAAGTTCACTTCTGAGTATTGGTAGATAATCTTTACCATTACTGTTAGATTTTTCTAATCGACTGCAATTTTTGTATAATAAATTTGTTAAGCGTCTAACTGATGCAATATGTTTATGCTTTTTATCACTAAATTTTTCTAATTCAGCTTTTTCAATTTCAGGAGCTAAAGAAGTTGATTGTTGAATGATATCTCCAGAAAAATAGATATTTGAATCTTCTGTGCCATCTGGTTGTAAATAGGATAAATCTTGATTCAAATATGTAGAAATACTTCTAGATAAAATAATAATTTCCATAGCCTTTTGATATATAGGCAGGTGGGATAAGTGTGAGGACATATTTGAAATCATTTTTAAATAGCAATTGTATCAAAAGTAGTGACAAGTTTTGATTTTTGACTTTTGATTTTAAAGAAAAACTGTATATTTGATTTAATAATTAATGTATATTTTAAATTTGCTTTAAAATGAGTCTAGATCAATTAAACTGGAAAATTCTTAAATGTTTACAGAGCAATGCAAGACAATCAAATGCTGAAATAGGCAGACAAGTTGGTATTAGTTCTCCAGCAGTTTCTGAAAGAATTAAGAAAATGGAAGACTTAGGAATTATTCAAAATTACCATACAACGGTTTCTCCTTTTGAAGTAGGTTATCAATTGAAGGCACTTATAACTATTCGTGCTTTTATGGGTATGTTAAAACCATTTTTAGAAAAAGTTAAGACATTCGATGAAGTTATTAATTGTTATAGAATAACTGGAAATGAAAACATAGTGATGGAGGTTGTATTAAAAAATCAGAAACATTTAGAAACTTTCATTGATCAACTAATAGTATATGGAGAAACAAAAACTCAAATTGTACTATCTCATGTAATAAAGCACAACCCTGTCAAGCCTTTAAAGTAAAAATGAATTATTTATTATATAATTCATTTTTACTTTTTAAATATTGTTTTAAATAATATAAAAGACTAACACAAACAAGCCCTAAAATTCCCATAATTAGCCAAGTTGTGTTAAAACCAAAATTATCTACAAGTTGCAGTCCTGCATTGTGGCCAAAAATATGAGCAATAGAAAAAGAGATGGTATACAAAGCCATATATTCACCTTGATTTCCTTTTTTTGCTCGTTGCATGGCAAACGCATTTGAAAAAGGAAAAGCTATCATTTCGCCAATAGTCATTAAAAGCATTCCAATAACTAAGATACCAATCCAAGATGTTAGATCTAATACAAGGAAACTAATTAACGTTAAAAGAGCACCAAAAATCATCAAACCAGGTTTTGTGTATTTTGTGTGTTCTAACCATTTAATAAGAGGCATTTCTAATACAAAAATAAAAAAACCGTTCAGTCCTAATAATAACCCAATTTCTAATTCAGATAATTTATGGACATCTTTATAATACAAAGGCATGGTAGAAAAATATTGTAAAAAGATTATTCCAAACAAGGTCATAGATGTAAGAAAAATCCAAAATGCTTTGTCTTTATAGGCAGATTGTGGATTTTCGTTTATAACAGTATCTATGGCTTTAGCTTTTTTGGGATTTAATACCTTTACTAAAAGGATTGTTGCTAAAATACAGGTTATACCATCTACCCAAAACAAGCCGCCATAACTCATAGTAGTAATAATTAATCCACCAACTGCTGGTCCAGCTGAAAATCCTAAATTTATAGCCAAACGAATTAAAGTAACAGATCTTGTTTTATTTTCAGGCTTACTATATGCGCTTAGTGCCACAAACATAGCAGGACGAAACATATCTGCAACTAGCATGATTACAAAAATTCCAAAACAAAATGTGGCAAACGTATTTAAGTATTGTAGTCCAATAAAAAGAATTCCAGTAGTAAGTAGACTTCTTACCATAACTTTATAATAGCCTATTTTATCTGTTAGTTTGCCGCCTAACCAAGAACCTACTACAGAGCCTAAGCCAAATGCAGACATAACCCAACCTACTTGAGCAAAAGTAAAATTCAAATCTTTTGTTAAGTATAAAGACAGAAAAGGAATCACCATGGTTCCTGCTCGATTAATTAGAGTAATTAATGCAAGCCACCATACTTCAGATGATAATCCTTTAAAGGTATTTAAATAATTGTTAAAGAGTGTTTTCATTTTGGTTGGTTATTGTAAAAATAAAAAGTCCGACGTTATTGTCGGACTTTTCTATATTGATTCATGTTATATTAATATCACTAGAATACATAAAGCGTCCAACTCATGGAATATGAAGTACATTGCTTTCTATAAATGGTGACAAAATTTTGCATTATTATTTTATTTAAGAATCAAATCTAAACAAAATACTTAAAAGTTGTACTTTTGAATTGTAAAAAAAATAAAATGAAATACTTCCTACACTTATTTTTGATGATTTCGGTATTAAGTTGCGCACAAGGCAAACAACCTATTTTGGGCGAAACTGAATTTCAGAAAAAGATGAATGCCGATTTTAAAGATGCAACAAAATCGCCATTAAAAGATAATGACCGTAAAGATTTTAAAGGATTGGATTTTTTTAAATTTGATTCTATTTATGTTGTTACTGCAAGTCTTACCAGAACTCCTGACGAAGCACCTTTTAAAATGAAAACAACCACAGAAAGAATGCCTATGTATGTAAAATATGGTGTTGTAAATTTTGAATTAAAAGGAGAGACTCATGAACTTAACATCTATCAGAATTTAGATTTAATGAATGAAGTTGGCTATGAAGATTATTTGTTTTTGCCATTCTTGGACCTAACAAATGGTGATACTACGTATGGAGGAGGAAGATATGTTGAGTGTAAAATTCCTTCAGATAATGAAGTAGTTATCGACTTTAATTCGGCATATAATCCGTATTGTGCTTATAATGAAAAATATTCTTGTCCAATTGTGCCACGAGAGAACTATCTAGAGACTGAAGTGGAAGCTGGAGTAAAAGCTTATGAGAAACATTAATAATATTTTACTTTACTAGAAACAATCCTAAAAAGACAGCCAAAAAGCCAACTACAAAACTTGCAATAGTATAAATAGCAAAGCTTGTGAAATCGCCAGATTTTAAGAGTACGTGGTTTTCGTAAGCAAAGGTAGAAAAGGTCGTAAAGCCACCACAAAAACCTGTTGCTAGTATAAGGGTTTGATTGGAATTAAGTGTATTGTTTTTTGCTGCCAAACCTAAAATAACACCAATAAGTAAGCTGCCTAGAATGTTAGCAGCAAACGTGCCATAAGGAATTCCTGATTCAGGACTGTTTAAATATTTACCAATTAGATATCGAAGAGCACTTCCAAATCCGCCACCAATAAAAACTAAAACTAGATTTTTCATAATTATTTCCCATTAGTTTGGGAATTTATTTATTCTTTTATGGCAATATAAATTTCGGTAATCCAGTTTGCAGGATTTGGTGTTTGAGTAGGATCTGTAACATACACTTCAAGCATTGGCCCTTGTTCAGTAAGCTCTAATCCATTTTTTGGAATGTATTCCATGATGTTTTGCCAAGCTTCTTTTAAATTACTGTAATTACCTTTAAGCGTCGTTTTTACAGCTTTAAATGGTTCAAGTTGTCCAGTTAAAATATCGCTTTCAGTAGTAATTACTTGAGCAGTAGTTGGTACACAGCATGAAAACATGACAGAGTTATTTGCTTCGTCCCATTTATGATAATAGATAAAAGGAGGCCCAGCAGTTGTTATATTATTTTCTTTTACATAATTTCCAACTTTAGAAAGCATGTCTGTCATGACGTTCTCAAAATTATCCATTTTACTTGAAGTTGTATTATAAAGGTAGAAACCTCCTCCATGTTGGGTTATGCCATCCATTTTAATTGAATAGACTTTCGTTGAAGCAACAACAATACTATCTAGTTTTTCTAAGCCACGTTCAAAATCTGGACCTATCATTTTTTCGAACCCTCCTGAAAAAGCTGCATATGCTTTAAACATAAAGGGAATTTTATCAGAATTCATTTTCCATGAGACTTCAGTTTGCCCTTCTGAAATTGGATTAAATGTCCAGTTAATTCTTGAAGGTTCAAAATCGCCAAATTGTAATTCTTGGTCTATTAAAACATTGTCTAAAGCATCAATAGTTTTCATATTCCCTTTTCCATCTTTGTCTATCCAAGAATAAGAACCTCCAATTCCTTCAGTTTGTTCGCTTAAAGTAATAATAGTTGTAGGGTCTTTTTCAACCCAAGAAGACCAAGCTTCCCAGTTTTTAAAATCAATCACATTATTATATATTACTTGTGCTGGCGCATTGATAGTTCTATTTCTTTTTATTTCAAAAGAATTAGGCTGTACAGCTATATAAATTGCCAGACCAATAAAAACTATTAATAATAAAAAAATGATGTATTTAATTGTTTTCATCTAAGATAGGTTCATGTTTTATCAAAGATAATCAATTTTATACTATCTTAATATATGTTACATTTGTAATACAATTATAAAAATTTAAAGATGAAAATTAAATATGTATTAGGTTTAGCTTTAGCAATAACTGCTTTTGTGTCTTGTAAAAGTGACAAAAATGAGCCAGTTGTAGAAATTGCCGAAGTGCAAGTAGAAAAAGTGTTTGATTATAATGTTGAACAATTTGCCGACATAAAGGTACTGAGATATCAAATTCCTGGTTGGGATAATTTAACATTGAAAGAACAGAAGTTAGTGTATTATTTGACACAAGCAGGATTAGTTGGAAGAGATATCATGTGGGATCAAAATTACCGACATAATTTAAAAATTAGAAAGGCTTTAGAGTCTATTTATACAAATTTTAATGGAGACAAAACAACGTCTGATTGGGATGCGTTTGAAACTTATTTGAAGCGTGTTTGGTTTAGTAATGGAATTCATCATCATTATTCTAATGCTAAAATTGAACCTGAATTTTCACCAGAATATTTAAGAGTATTATTAACCGAAACAAACACCACTTTAGAAGGCGACCCTTTTGATGTGATTTTTAATGATAAAGATTCTAAAAAAGTAGATCAAAGTAAAGATGTTGATAATGTGTCGCTTTCTGCTGTTAATTTTTATGGACCAGAAGTGACAAATGCAGATGTAGAAAAGTTTTATAAAAATAAGAAATCACCAAATCCAGAGAAGCCTTTATCTTTTGGATTAAATTCAAAATTAGTAAAAGAAAATGGCCAGTTAAAAGAATTGGTTTATAAATCTGGTGGATTATATGGTTCTGCCATTGATGAAATTGTAAAATGGCTAAAGTTAGCAGAAGGTGTTGCTGAAAATGAAGCACAAGGAAATGCTTTGGGTTTATTAATTGAATACTACAATACAGGAGATTTACAAACTTGGGACGATTATAACGTAGCATGGACAGCTGCAACTGCAGGAAATGTGGATTATATAAACAGTTTTATTGAAGTGTATAACGATCCTTTAGGTTATAGAGGTTCTTATGAGAGTATTGTTCAAATCAACGATTTTGACATGTCACAAAAAATGAAGGTTTTGTCTGATAATGCACAATGGTTTGAAGATAATTCTCCTTTAATGGAAGAACATAAAAAGAAAAATGTAGTTGGTGTAACTTATAAAGTGGTTAATGTGGCAGGAGAAGCAGGAGATGCATCTCCAAGCACACCAATAGGTGTTAATTTACCAAATGCCAACTGGATTCGCGCTGCAGTTGGAAGCAAGTCTGTTTCTTTAGGTAACATTATTGAAGCTTATAATAACGCTGGAAGTTCAGGCAGATTAAAAGAATTTGTTAACGACGAAGAAGAGTTACAATTAGAAGAAGAATATGGTCAATTAGCAGATAAATTGCATACAGCTTTGCATGAAGTTATTGGTCATGCCTCTGGACAGTTAAATCCTGGTGTTGGAGAAACTAAAGAAACTTTAAAGAATTATGCTTCAACCTTAGAGGAAGGACGTGCAGATTTAGTAGGACTTTACTATTTATACAATCCTAAATTACAAGAATTAGGTTTGGTTGAAGATTGGCAATCTGTTGGAAAAGCTGCTTACGATGGTTATATTAGAAATGGTTTGATGACACAATTAATCCGTTTAAATTTAGGCGATGATGTTGAAGAAGCTCACATGCGTAACAGACAATGGGTAAGTGCTTGGGCATATGAAAATGGGAAAGCCGATAATGTGATTGAAAAGGTAACGCGAAACGGAAAAACCTATTTTAATATTAACGATTATGATAAGTTACATGACCTTTTTGGGCAGTTGTTAAAAGAAACACAACGTATCAAATCTGAAGGAGATTATAAAGCTGTTGAAACGCTAGTTGAAACTTATGGTGTTATAGTAAATCAGGATATTCATGCTGAAGTTTTAGAAAGAAACAAACAGTTTACTTCTGCTCCTTATAGTGGTTTTGTAAATCCTGTTTTGGTTCCAGAAACAGACGATAATGGAGAGATTACAGCTATAAAAGTAACACAACCGGAAACATATTCAGGGCAAATGCTTGATTATAGTAAAAACTATAGTTTTCTTCCAGAAGAGAATTAATAAGAGATAATCTTTAAACAAAAAGCCTTAATGTTCCTTTCATTAAGGCTTTTTTTATGCTTAATCACTGAATTCTTGTTATTTGTTGATGCTAAATTTTAAAAGAATAAAATTTATAACAAGTAATAAAAGTAATATGAGAAAAGAATTCATGATGGTTGGTTTTTATTATACATCGTTTAGATTTTAATTTGTCATCAAAGAATCTTAATGTAGATTAAAATGAAATGTTAACACAAGTTGTAATAAATAATTAAAAGAGTATTTAATAATAATCAGTTACTTAAAAAACCATTTAATTGAAACAATAAAAAGAATAAAAGATATAAAAGCAATTAACACCCAAACACTTCCTTTGTAGTATTTACTATGAATTTTTTTGTCGTGTCTGTATGTGGAGAATATGATGATGATAAATGCAATAGCAAATAAAATTCCAAAAACTAATTGACCATTTGTAAACATATCCTTAATTTTATGCAAAAATAAGAAAACAAATAGGATTAGATTTCCATTTTCAAGGAAATGAAAAATATATTTTTATGAAAGATAAAATAGAAGCTGTTAAAGCATTCCACACAGCCTTTAAAATAGGACATCGCGAAACTCCAAAAGCAGATTTAGGTATAGAAAAAAACATGCTTCGATATAAATTGATGCGTGAAGAAAATGAAGAATATCTAGAAGCAGCAAATGATAATGATTTGGTTGAAGTTGCTGATGCTCTTGGAGATATGCTTTACATTCTATGTGGAACCATTATAGAACATGGTTTACAACATAAAATAGAAGAAGTCTTTAATGAAATTCAAAGAAGTAATATGAGTAAATTGGATGAGAATGGAGAACCAATTTATAGAGAAGATGGCAAAGTATTAAAAGGGCCAAAATATTTTAAACCTCAAATAGCAGAAATTTTAGATAAATAAAAAAAGGGAAGCATTGCTTCCCTTTTTTTATTTTACTTCATGTCTCCAATGATGTTTGTCTTGAGATACATTATGTTGGATTTCTAGTAATTGCTTTTTAAACAAACTAGCATAAGAGTCTTCATTATCTGGAATTTCAAAAACTTCTTCAGCATGTTCGAAAGCAGAAATAGGACTTATTACAGCTGCAGTTCCTGCTCCAAAGATTTCTTTTAAACTACCATTTCTTGCAGCTTCCTTAATCTCGGTTACTGGAACTCGTTTTACCTCTACAGTAATCCCATTGTCTTCAGCTAGCTGAATGATGCTTTTTCTTGTTATTCCATCTAAAATTCTATCGCTAATTGGCGCAGTTACCAAGGAGTCATTAATTCTAAAAAAGATGTTCATAGTACCTGCTTCTTCTAAAAATTCGTGGCTACTTGCATCTGTCCAAATAATTTGCTGATAGCCTTTTTCTTGGGCCAATGCCGTAGGATAAAATTGTGCTGCATAATTTCCTGCCGCTTTAGCAAAACCAACGCCTCCATTTGCAGAACGACTGTATTTTTCAGCAAATAAGACTCTAACTTTTCCAGAATAATAAGCTTTTGCTGGAGAGCAAATAATAATAAAGCGATAGCTATTTGCTGGAGAAGCCGAAATGGCTGGCTCAGTTGCAATAACAAATGGTCTTATATATAGAGAGTTTCCAATGCCAGATTTTATCCACTCTTTATCCATTTTTAATAAGGTTTCCAAACCATTTAAAAAGTAATCTCTCGGAAATTCTGGCATAGCTAAACGAGCTGCAGATTTGTTTATTCTTTTATGGTTTTCATCTGGTCTAAACAACCAGATTTTTCCGTTCTCATCTTTATAGGCCTTCATGCCCTCAAAAACAGCTTGGCCATAATGAAAAACTCTGGCAGAAGGTTCAAAACTCATTGCTTGATAAGGCATAATTTTTGGTTGTTGCCATACACCATCAATAAAATCGCAAACAAACATGTGGTCTGTAAAAATTCTACCAAAAACTAAGTTATTAAAATCAACATCTTTTATCTTAGATTTACTAGACTTTACAATATCAATTTCACTATTTGAAGGATTCGTCATTATGATTTTTTTGTACTGCGAATTTATAAAATTTATGTAGTATAAAAAACCAAAAGGGTTTTTAAAAAATGTGTATATTTGGTGTTAAACTTATTTATAAATTTTTAGAATGATTATGAAGCACATTTTAGCACTTTTCGTACTAACATTAATATTTGTTTCTTGTAAGAAAAATACAAACGAAACTCAAGATAACACGGTAATTACGGAAGAAGTAAAAGAAATAGCTTACGCCTCTTTTGGAGATAAAATTGAAGCAGATAATGCTATTGAAGCAAAATTAATGGCTGATACTTATAAAGATATGACTGTAGGAGATAGTATCTCAACAAAAATGATTGCAAAAGTAGATGAAGTTTGTCAAGCTAAAGGTTGCTGGATGAAATTAGATATAGGAAGTGAAGAGCAGGTTATGGTGAAATTTAAGGATTACGGATTTTTCATGCCAAAAAATATAGCTGGAAAAGAAGTTATTGTTAATGGTAAAGCCTTTGTAAGTGAACTTTCTGTTGAAGAACAACGTCATTATGCTGAAGATGCTGGAAAATCTGAAGAAGAAATAGCTGCTATAACAGAGGTAAAACGAACTTATACGTTTGAGGCAGATGGGGTTTTATTAAAGGAAGAATAAATGAGGGTTTTTATTTTAAGTTTGTGTATTATCACTTGTTTTTTTGGTTGTAAACAACCCGAAAAAGAAATAGTGACAGCTAAAGAAGAATTGGTTTACGATATGTACCAGCCTTCTGAAATGGCAAATCTCATGAACGAGATGTATGCACAAAATTTGAAAGTAAAAGAAGATATATTAAACGGAATTGTTCCTGAAGAATTTCCATTAGATTTTTTAAAAATTCATTCAGCAGAATTATCCGAATTTAAAAGTAGAAACGAAACATTTCAAAGTTTCTCCAAATTATTTATTGAAAGTGAAAAAGAGATATTTAATACAGAATCTCAAGTACCCATAGAAGAACGTTATAATAATACAATTAACCTCTGTATTTCTTGTCATCAAACAGAATGTACAGGACCCATTTCTAGAATCCAGAAACTATTAATTAAATAGATTTTGGATCGTAAAATCATCACAACTGCAGATGGTTCTAAAACAATTCAGCTTATAGACTTAGATGAGCAATACCATTCTATTCATGGAGCTTTGCAAGAATCTAAACATGTGTATATAAACCAAGGTCTGCTCCATTTTTATCATTTACATAATAAAAAATTAAAAAATATTTCCATTCTAGAAATGGGTTTTGGAACAGGTTTAAATACTATAGCTACTCTAGTTGAAGCCAAAAATGAAAACCTTCAAATTAATTATGTTGGAGTAGAAGCCTATCCTATATCAAAAAAAGAAATTCTGGAATTGAATTATGGAGAACAATTTTCATTTGAAAATTCCAGCCAATTATTTAATAGTATTCATAGCTGTTCATGGGGGAAAGCACATGCAATAACTCCTGACTTCACTTTAGAAAAACAACAAAAACTCTTTTCAGAAATTACGGGTCAAAACGCTTATCATATCATTTATTTTGATGCTTTTGGACCACGTGTTCAACCTGAACTTTGGACAGAAGACATATTTAAAAAAATGTATCATGCATTAAAAGAAGATGGTATTCTTGTAACCTATTCTGCAAAAGGAAGTGTTCGTAGAGCTATGCAAAATGTAGGATTTAATGTAGAAAGAATTCCTGGGCCTCCAGGAAAACGTGAAATGCTTCGTGCAACGAAACATTCGGTGAGCTAGCCGAGCCCAATGTTATTAAAAAGCAACGAAACATTCGGTGAGCTAGTCGAGCCAAGCTTTTTATAAAAACAATTCAATTTCTAAAATCTATAAACTTTCGTTAAATCTGTTAAACCTTATATAAAGTCAAAGACAAAGACTTGTCTATTCAGTATCTTTAAATAAAAATTTACAATGAAAGTTTTAATTACAGGATCAACAGGATTAGTTGGGAAAGCCATTGTGGCTCAATGTAAAAAACAGGCTATTTCAGTTCATTATTTAACCACTTCAAAAAATAATATTGAGACTACTGAACATTACAAAGGATTCTATTGGAATCCTAATAAGCAGGAAATAGACTCTTCATGTTTTAATGGAGTTGACGCAATTATAAACCTCGCTGGGGCTTCAATTTCTAACAGATGGACAAAAGCATATAAACAAAAAATTTTAGATAGTAGATTGCAATCTTTACAGCTTTTAAAATCAACTATTAAGAAAGATAATATTAAGATTAAGCATATAATTTCTGCTAGTGCTATTGGTATTTATCCAGATTCACTTACTAATTATTATGAAGAAAATTATCAAGGTCATTCTTCAAGTTTTTTAGGAGAAGTAACAACACAATGGGAAAAAGCAACAGATTCTTTTTTAGAGTTAGGCATATTAGTAACAAAAATAAGAATAGGTATAGTACTAGATAATCAAGAAGGAGCCTTACCTCAAATAATGAAGCCAATTAATTTTGGTCTTGGAGCAGCTTTAGGAAGTGGATTGCAATGGCAATCATGGATTCATAAAGAAGACCTAGCCAGAATATTTGTTTACACTTTAGAAAACAAATTAGAAGGAGTTTATAACGCTGTTGCTTCCAATCCAGTAACTAATCAAGAATTAACGAAAGTAATTGCAAATACAATAAATAAACCTTTGTGGTTGCCAAACATTCCAAAGGTTTTTATGAGTTTAATATTAGGAGAGATGCACGTATTACTTTTTGAAAGTCAGCGTGTCTGTTCTAAAAAGATTATAGATACAGGATTTGAGTTTCGTTTTGTAAATCTCAAGCCTACATTAGAAGATTTATTATAAAAAAAATGCTGTTACAATTGTAACAGCATTTTTTTTATAATAAATCTATTAATTAAGCTTTAGTAGCTGTAACATTTATTTTAAGTTCAATATCATCATTAATATACTTATCTTTTAAGTTATCAAAAAACGATTTAGAACCATATTTCACATTCCATTTAGAACGATCAATAGTAAATGTTTCACTAGTAATAGCTAGAGTATCTCCATTTTGATTTACAGTTACAGGAATTGTAATGTTATTAGAAACATCTTTCATTTTAAGATTTCCAGATAACATGGTTTTACCATCTACTGTTTCAATTCCAGTAATTTCAAAAGCTGAAGAAGGGAATTGTTCTACATCAAAAAAGTCAGGGCTTTTTAAGTGTCCAGTTAATTTTGCATGACCTTCATCTTCAACAGGCATATCCATAACATTAATAGAATTCATGTTTATTAAAAATGTACCACTTTCTAAAGCATCGTTATTCATAGTCATCACACCACTTTCAATAGAAATAGTACCATTGTGTGAACCTGTAGGTTTATGACCTGTCCACATAATTGTAGAACCTTCAGTATCTACTTTGTATTTTGTTGAAACATCAGTTGTCTCTGTTGTAGCTTCTGCTTCAGATGTCTCTACTTCTTTTGCTTTATCTTTACAACTTGTAAAAGCTACTGCCATTATTGCTACAGTTAATACTGTAAGAAATCTTTTTTTCATAATAAATAATAATTTTAGTGTTAAGTGGCAAAAATAAGCATTAGAATATTAATAAAAACTTAAAAAAAGATTAAAATTTAATGGTGACATTTTGACATTTTAATAATAATGGCAGTACTTTTGCCATCCTATTTAAGTATTTTAAAAAAATTATAAGTACGACTATGAGTAAGAAAGATAAACATGCAGATGTAGCATCAGAACAAGTTGATGAACAGAAGGTTAATCAAGATGAGCAAACTAAAGAAGAACAGCTTCAAGAAGAATTGAAACTAGAGAAAGATAAATTTTTACGGCTGTTTGCAGAATTTGAGAATTATAAAAGACGTACTTCTAAAGAGCGTATAGAGCTATTTAAAACAGCTAGCCAGGATGTAATGGTTGCATTATTGCCAGTTTTAGACGATTTTGACAGAGCCTATTTAGAGATTTCGAAAACTGAAGAAAAGGATTTGTTAAAAGGTGTAGAATTGATTAGTAATAAACTAAAAAACACCTTAAAAGGGAAAGGATTAGTAGAAGTTGAGTTAGCTCAGGGAGATGTTTTTAATGCAGATAACCATGAGGCAATTACACAAATTCCTGCTCCTTCAGATGATTTAAAAGGCAAAATTATTGATGTCGTAGAAAAAGGATATAAATTAGGAGATAAGACAATTAGATTCCCAAAAGTAGTTATAGGACAATAAGCAATGGCAAAACAAGATTATTACGATATATTAGGAATAGATAAAAATGCTACTGCAGCCGAGATTAAAAAGGCGTACAGAAAAATGGCATTAAAATACCATCCAGATAAAAATCCAGACAATAAAGAAGCTGAAACTAAATTTAAAGAAGCTGCTGAAGCTTACGAAGTTTTAAGCAATGCTGATAAAAAAGCACGTTACGATCAATTTGGACATCAAGCATTCGATGGCAATGGTGGTTTTGGTGGTGGAGGCATGAATATGGATGACATATTCAGTCAGTTTGGTGATATTTTTGGAGGTGCTTTTGGAGGTGGAGGAGGTTTCTCTGGTTTTGGTGGAGGTTTTGGTGGAGGCCAACAACGTCGAGTAAAAGGGAGTAATCTGCGCATTCGCGTTAAGCTTACCCTTGAAGAAATAGCAAATGGTGTTGAGAAAAAAGTAAAAGTAAGACGTAAAGTTCAAGCTCCAGGTACAACTTATAAAACTTGTACTACTTGTAATGGTTCTGGACAGGTAACACGAATTACAAATACCATATTAGGACGAATGCAAACAGCAACCACTTGTACTACTTGTGGAGGTGCTGGTCAGACAATAGATAAAAAACCAAATGAAGCAGATGCTCATGGCTTGCTTGTTAAAGAAGAGGTGGTTTCTATTAAAATTCCTGCAGGTGTTGTAGATGGCATGCAGTTAAAAGTGTCTGGTAAAGGTAACGAAGCTCCAGGTAATGGAATTTCTGGAGATTTATTAGTTGCTATAGAAGAAGAAAAACATGCAACCTTACAACGTGAAGGAGATAATTTGCATTATGATATGTACATAAGTCTACCTGATGCTGTACTAGGTACTTCGAAAGAAATTGATACAGTTACTGGTAAAGTGCGTATTAAAGTAGAAGCAGGTGTACAGTCTGGAAAAATATTAAGATTGAGAGGTAAGGGAATACCTAGTATAAACGGTTACGGAAAAGGAGATTTACTAGTACATGTAAATGTTTGGACACCAAAAACATTAAATAAACAACAAAAAGACTTTTTTGAATCCATGAAAGAAGATGAGCATTTTTCGCCAAAGCCAGAAAGTACGGACAAGTCTTTCTTTGAAAAGGTAAAAGATATGTTTTCTTAACAAATAAGTTAATCTCAATGAATCCGTTTAATTAAACGGGTTTTTTGTTTAAATAAGCAAGATATTTTATTCAAAAAAGTAATTGTTTATTAAAAAACACTATATTTGATATATCACTATTTTAGAATAGTGGTTTTTTTCTTTTTCATAGCAATTTTTTCCCATCCTAAAATATTTTATATTTCAGGGTGGGTTTTGTTTTTTATAGAAAGGATGATTTAATTATCAATAGCTCTTCAACATTTAATATCTTTACAACTCTATTAAATAATTAACCCATATGAATAACTTATTAGAGGCACATTCAGTTTCTAAAAATTTTGGAGATTTTACAGCACTAAACAAAGTCTCTATTTCAGTCCCTAAAGGAAGCATTTTTGGTTTGCTAGGTCCAAATGGAGCTGGCAAAACAACACTTATTAGAATCATTAATCAAATAACCATGCCAGACGAAGGTCAGGTTATTCTAGATGGAGAGTCTTTAAAACCACATCATGTTAGAGATATTGGTTATTTACCTGAAGAGCGAGGCTTGTATAAATCAATGAAAGTTGGTGAGCAAGCAATGTATTTGGCTAGACTAAAAGGATTAAGCAAAGCAGAAGCTAGAACCAGATTGAAATTTTGGTTTGAAAGGTTAGAAATTGGAGATTGGTGGGATAAAAAAATACAAGAGCTCTCTAAAGGAATGGCTCAAAAAATTCAATTTGTTGTAACTGTTTTACACGAACCAAAATTATTAATATTTGACGAACCTTTTTCTGGATTCGATCCAATAAATGCCAACCTTATTAAAGATGAAATAATAAGATTAAGAAACGAAGGAGCAACTGTTATTTTTTCTACGCATAGAATGGAATCTGTTGAAGAATTATGCGATCAAATTGCATTGATTCATGAATCTAATAAAATATTAGATGGTAAATTAACAGATATAAAGAAGCAGTTTAAAACCAACACGTTTGAAATTGGTATTAGAACCTCAGATAATATTATATTAGAAAAAGAATTGTCGCAAAAATTTAGCATATCTCCAGCTAGTTTTAAAACTTTAGGTGACGAGTTGATGCTAAATGTCAAGCTGTCAGAGAAAGACGTCCCAAACGATTTACTTAGCTATTTAACATCAAAAGGAGAGGTCTCTCACTTTGTAGAATTAATACCTAGTGCAAACGATATTTTTATTCAATCTGTTAAGAATAATTAGAAAATGAACCATTTATCACTCATTATAGAAAGAGAGTATTTAACAAAAGTAAAAAACAAATCATTTATTGTTATGACTATTTTAAGTCCAATAATAATGATTGCTTTAATTGCTGTTGTTGCCTATTTATCTCAAATAAATAATAATAAAGAACGAACCATTTCAATTTTAGACGAGTCTGGAATATTAAAAAGTTCTTTTACAGATACAGAGTCTATAAAGTATAAAATTTTAGAAAATTCTTCTCTTGAAGAAGCCAAAAAAAAGGTAGACGAAAACAAAGAATATGGTTTGTTACATATCGAGAATTTTAAAGATATTAATAAATTAGGTGAGCATATAAAATTTTATTCTGAAGATTCACCTTCATTAACACTCATGTCTAGTTTAGAAAGTAAATTGGAAAAACAATTAACAGATTTAAAATTAGAATTTGAAGGTGTTGATATAGAAAAAATTAAGGCTGCCAGAGTTAGAGTAAACATAGCCCAAGAAAGTTTTATTGGAGAGAAGACATCTAAAATAGATAGTGTTGTAAAATTAATTTTTGGTGGATTAGCAGGATATTTGCTGTTTATGTTTATTATAATTTATGGCAACATGATTATGCGTAGTGTTATTGAAGAAAAAACTAGCAGAATTATAGAGATTATTATATCGTCTGTAAAGCCAATCCAGCTTATGTTAGGTAAAATTATTGGAACTTCTTTAGCTGGAATAACTCAATTTGTTATTTGGATTATTTTAGGAGGTTTACTAATGACCTTAGTATCTTTTATTTTTGGTATCGATTTTGCGCAATCACAATCTGCACAACAAGAAGTATTAAATCAAGCAATGCAAAATCCTGATGTTAATATGGAGATTCAAAATGTTATGAATGCTTTTTATAATCTGCCAATCACTAATTTAATAATAGCCTTTATTTTATTTTTTATTGGAGGCTATTTATTATATAGCTCATTGTACGCAGCAATTGGCGCTGCAGTAGATAATGAAACAGATACTCAACAATTTTTATTGCCTATATTAATGCCTTTAATTTTGGCTGTTTATATTGGTATATTTACTGTTATAGAAGATCCACATGGAACAGTTTCTACGGTATTTTCGTTTATACCATTAACTTCTCCTGTTGTAATGCTTATGAGAATACCTTTTGGCGTTCCAATATGGCAGCAAATATTATCTTTAAGTTTATTAGTAGCAACTTTTATTTTTACGGTTTGGTTTGCAGCTAAAATATATAGAGTAGGTATTTTAATGTATGGTAAAAAACCTAGCTATAAAGAATTATTAAAATGGATTAGATATTAATTATGAAAGATTTACTTGAAATTCTAAATAAATCCTATCAATTAACAGATAATATTTCCATAAGTATTATGGATGTTATTATTCTCGTTGTGGTTTTAGTAGCTGCTTCATTAGTATTAACCATGTTTAGAAAACTTATTTCTAGAAATCTTCCATATGATGATAAAAAGAAATTTAAGGCTGTTTTTTCTTATGCTAAATGGGTTATATATGTCATAATAATGCTTATTACATTTCATAGTTTAGGTGTTAATGTAACAGGTATTTTTGCAGCATCAGCTGCATTATTAATTGGTATTGGTTTAGCGCTTCAAACCTTATTTCAAGATATAATTTCTGGTGTTTTTATACTTGTTGACCAAACTGTTCATGTTGGAGATATCATCGAACTTGAAGGTAAAATAGGTCGTGTAGAAGAAATTAAATTAAGAACTACTAGAGCAGTTACAGTAGATAATAAAGTACTTATAATTCCTAACCATTTATATCTAACCAATAGTCTTTACAACTGGACTCAAAATGGCACATTAACCAGAGAAAGTGTCTCTGTTGGTGTTGCTTATGGAAGCGATGTGCAACTAGTTAAAAAATTATTAATACAAGCAGTAAAATATCATCCAGATGTTTTAAACGATCCTCCACCAACAGTTTTATTTACAAATTTTGGAGACAGCTCTTTAAATTTTAAAGTGGCATTTACGCTTAATGATAGTTTTAATGCCAGAATACCCTCAAGTGATATCAGATTTGAAATTGATAGACTTTTTAGAGAGCACAACATAAGTATTCCATTCCCTCAAAGAGATATCCATATTATTGAAAAAAAGAATTAAAAAATGCCTAGAATATTAGTAATAGAAGATGAAGCAGCCATTAGAAGAGTTTTAATAAAAATTCTTTCTGAAGAAAATAATACCTATCAGGTTGATGAAGCTGAAGATGGCTTAGTTGGTATTGAAAAAATTAAGAATGAAGATTTCGATTTAGTTCTATGTGATATAAAAATGCCTAAAATGGATGGTGTTGAAGTTCTTGAAGCTGTTAAAAAAATCAAGCCAGAAATTCCAATGGTTATGATTTCTGGTCATGGCGATTTAGATACTGCAGTAAATACCATGAGATTAGGAGCTTTCGACTATATCTCTAAACCACCAGATTTAAATAGATTGCTTAATACTGTTAGAATAGCATTAAATAGTAAAGAACTGGTTGTAGAAAATAAAATGCTCAAGAAAAAAGTGAGCAAGAATTTTCAAATGATTGGTGAAAGTACTGCTATTTCTCATATTAAAGACATGATAGATAAAGTAGCACCAACGGATGCTCGAGTTCTTATTACAGGTCCAAATGGAACAGGAAAAGAATTAGTAGCGCATTGGTTACACCAAAAAAGTGAGCGCTCAAAAGGGCCATTAATTGAAGTAAATTGTGCTGCAATACCTTCAGAACTTATAGAAAGTGAATTGTTTGGGCATGTTAAAGGCGCTTTTACAAGTGCAGTTAAAGACAGAGCTGGTAAGTTTGAAGCTGCAAATGGAGGAACCATTTTTCTAGATGAAATAGGAGATATGAGTCTGTCTGCACAAGCAAAAGTTTTAAGAGCCTTACAAGAAAATAAAATTCAACGTGTTGGTAGCGATAAAGATATTAAGGTAGATGTACGAGTACTAGCAGCTACTAATAAAAATTTAAAGAAAGAAATTGAAGAAAACAGATTTCGAGAAGATTTATACCATCGATTGGCTGTTATACTAATTAAAGTGCCATCGCTTAACGATAGACGTGAAGATATTCCATTACTAATTGAGTATTTTTCTGAGAAAATTTCTAATGAACAAGGCACTGCAAAAAAATCATTTTCAGATAAAGCTATAAAGATGCTTCAGGATTACGACTGGACTGGTAATATTCGTGAATTACGCAATGTGGTTGAAAGACTTATTATTTTAGGTGAAAATGAAGTAAGCGAAAACGATGTAAAACTATTCGCTAGTAAATGATAAAATTCTTTCGGAAAATAAGACAAGGTTTAATTTCTGACAATAAATTCAGTAAATACCTGCTGTATGCTATTGGAGAAATAGTGCTTGTTGTTATTGGAATTTTTATTGCTTTACAACTTAATTTATGGAGTGAGAATAGAAAACTTGATGATGTTAGACAAGGCTATTACCATCAACTTTTAGATGACTTAAACAAAGACAAAGTATATATTGAACAAACAATTGCAGATATAGACTCCTTTAGACTTGATTATAATAATTATATAGAGATTTTTAAAGAGCCGAATTTAAATACTGATCAAGTATTAGCAAATTTATTTAGTGTAGAAATTATGTCTTTGGTAATAGGATTTAATACCAGTACAATTGAAACTCTTGAAAACACTGGAGATATTAAATTAGTACCACCTCACATTCGTAATAAATTGGCTGAATTAAAACGAAGCCAAGATTTTATTGTGAAAGTTTCATATGGAAATGATAACAATAAAAACAATATTTTAGAAGAAGCATCACTATTAATAGGTAGCTCTACACTTTCAGAACGACTTGTTAATCAGCCAGATCTTACAGAATTTATTAAGTCCGAATTAAATTACCCAAAACTCTTTTTAGTAATGGAAGCCATGCATGAATGGAAAAAATCTTCAGAAGAGATTACACTAAAGAGTCTTAAAGACTTACTTAAAGATAATAGTGAAATTCAAGAACTAATTACTAAGGAATTAAAAGACTAGAAAAAATATCCATTTTAGTTTTTACAATGTCAGGAATACGGTTGTCTTCAACCCAAGTATGAATATCGCCTAAATAGGTCATGCCCAAATAATTTGCAGACGCTTCGAAAGGCATATTAAAACCTTCAACTAAATCATCACTATTACTCGTACTTATCATGGCCATTTGTTTCCCTCGTAATTGTCTGCCTAAATCTTTATGGATTCTAATTAGATCTGAAATTCTATCAAAAAAGGCTTTCATAATCCCACTCATAGTATACCAGTAGACTGGAGTTGCAAATATTATGGTATCATAATTTTCAATAACATCAGTTATTGTTTTCATAAAATCATCATCTGCATTTTTATATTCATAATCATAATGACCAATAGTTTTTGAGTTCAAATCAATAACATCTATTTGATATTTATTTGCTAAATAATCTACAATTAAACTGGTATCTCCTTTGCTTCTAGAACTTCCTTGAATAATAACTGTTCGTTTCATATAGTTTTTTAATCGTACTAAATAACACATTTAAAGAGTATAAAAAGAGTTTTACTTATAGAATCAATTAATAGTAATACAGAAAATATTGATATCTTTAAAAACCGAATTAATAAATATATTTAGAATTGAAGACAATAGAACCAAATACGTTTAAAGTAACTCAAAACATTCAATTAAAAAATGTAAGTACCACTTATAGTTTAGATGCTAAAAGAAAAGAGATTGAACGAGAACTTGAGGATACTAGAATAAAACTAGCAAAACTACAAGATACCATGTATGCACATGGAAAATATGCAGCCTTAGTGTGTTTACAAGGCATGGATACAGCTGGAAAAGATAGTTTAATAAGAGAGGTTTTTAAAGATTTAAATGCAAGAGGAGTCGTTGTACATAGTTTTAAAGTGCCAACACCATTGGAGTTAAAACACGATTATTTATGGAGACATTATATTGCACTTCCAGCACGTGGAAAGGTAGGTGTTTTTAATAGAACGCATTATGAAAACGTCTTAGTAACTCGTGTACATCCAGAATATATTTTAGGCGAAAATTTACCAGATGTTAATTCTCTTGAAGATGTCAATGAGGCTTTTTGGGATAAACGTTTTGAGCAGATTAATGCTTTTGAAAAACATATAGCAGAAAACGGAACCATTATCTTTAAATTCTATTTACATATTTCTAAAGACGAGCAAAAAAACAGACTGCTACGCAGACTTGAAAAGAAAAATAAAAACTGGAAATTTTCACCTGGAGATTTAAAAGAAAGAGAACTTTGGGATGCTTACCAAGAATGCTACCAAGATGCCATCAATAGAACATCTAAACCTCATGCACCTTGGTTTGCCATTCCTGCAGACCATAAACCTACAGCAAGATTGCTTGTTGGAAATATTATCTATAACACTTTAAAACAATACAAAGATATTGAGGAACCAGAATTAGACGATGATGTAAAAGCTAATTTAGAGCTTTATAAAAAGCAATTGGAAAGCGAATAATTGTCTTATGTCCTTTTTTTATCATCTCTTTAACAGTTTGACTTTTCATTAATAGTATCTTTATTTTTAAAACCTTTTTCATGCGATTTATCTTCTTACTCTTTAGTTTATTTTTTGTGTTAAACACAACTGCGCAAACAGATGCAGACGTTTTAAAAACTATTTACACAACCTCTCTTACAAATGGTCAGAGCTACCAATGGCTAGACCATTTATCTAATCAAATTGGAGGACGATTATCGGGTTCTCTAAATGCTGAAAGAGCAGTTGAATACACAAAAGAAGAGCTTGAAAAATTAGGGCTCGATAAAGTTTGGTTGCAACCAGTAATGGTGCCAAAATGGGTTCGTGGTGCTCCAGAATTTGCATTTATAGAGACAGCTCCTGGTGTTACTAAGACTGTAAATATTTGTGCTCTTGGTGGTTCTATTGCTACTCCTTTTGGAGGTTTAAAAGCACAAGTAGTTGAGGTTAAAAGTTTTGAAGAACTAGAAGCTTTAGGGAAAGAAAATATTGAAGGGAAAATAGTTTTTTTTAATAGACCAATGCAAGCAGATTTAATAAACACCTTTGAAGCTTATGGTGGTTGTTCAAATCAAAGATATGCTGGAGCATTAGAGGCATCAAAATATGGAGCAGTTGGTGTTTTAGTTCGTTCTTTAAATTTGCGTCACGACAATTTTCCTCATACTGGAAGTATGACTTATGGAGATCTATCTTTATCAGAAAGAATTCCATCTGCTGCAATAAGCACCAATCATGCTAATGAATTAAGTAGTATGTTAGCTTTAAACAAAGACCTTAAGTTCTACTTCAGTCAAACATGTCAGCAATTAAAAGATGTACAGTCCTATAATGTGATAGGTGAAATAACAGGAAGTCAGTTTCCAAACGAATATATTATAGTTGGAGGACATTTAGATTCATGGGATTTAGGAGATGGTGCTCACGACGATGGAGCTGGAGTTGTACAATCTATGGAAGTATTACGTTTATTAAAAGAAAGTGGTATTAAGCCTAAACGAAGTATTCGTGTAGTCTTGTTTATGAATGAAGAGAACGGACTTCGTGGCGCAAAAAAGTATGCAGAAGTTGCTAAGCAAAAAGGGGAAAACCATATATTCTCCTTAGAGAGTGATTCGGGTGGTTTTACACCTCGAGGTTTTAGTTTCGATTGTAGTGATGCTAATTTTAATCAAGTCTTGACTTGGCAGGAGCTTTTCAAGCCTTATTTAATTCATTATTTCGAAAAAGGATATAGTGGAGCAGATGTTGGACCACTAAAAAGCGACACCAATGTTTTGGCTGGATTGCGTCCAGATTCTCAACGTTATTTCGATTATCATCATGCAGCAAACGATACTTTTGATGCTGTAAATAAACGTGAATTAGAGCTTGGTGCTGCAACTATGGCAAGTTTGGTTTATTTGTTTGATATGTATGGTTTAGCTAAATAAAATGTTTTATGAATATTTTTTTTAAAGAAGAACAAAGATTTTCACAATGGTGGCTTTGGCTAATAATGATAGGACTTGGAAATATTCCAATTTTTGGTATTTATAAGCAATTTATTCTTGGAGAGAAATTTGGGAATAATCCCATGTCAGATTTAGGGCTTATTATATTTTCTATATTCATTTTTGGTATTATCATCCTATTTTGGTTCATGCGTTTAAAAACTGAAATAAATAACAATAAAATTCATGTAAGCTTTTTTCCTTTTGTAAACAAAGATATATTATGGACTGATGTGAAATCTGCAAAAGTAATAAAATACGGATTTGTTGGATATGGCATTAGAATAGGAATGGCACATGGAACAGTCTATAATACAAGTGGAAATAAGGGCTTGTCTCTTGAGCTTTTTAGCGGAAAGAAATATATAATTGGAACTCAAAAAGATGCAGAACTTGAAAGGGTTTTAAAAAAAGTAACAACAAAGCATGAACTTAAAAGTGAAGCATACTAAAAAGACTATTCAGTTTCTTTACTTGATTGCTCATCTTCCTTCTTCATTTTAAAATAGCCAGTTACCAAACGTACACCTAATCTTGCAAATAAGATGATGGCAATAACCATGACTATATTGAACCCATCCATAAATCAATCAATTTTTGATAAATTTAAGGCTAAATATTTGTTTTGATTCTAAGTTTATAAAGCATTTAACATTATAGATAAACTTAACAGAGTAAA
Source organism: Xanthomarina spongicola (assembly GCF_003148645.1). GTDB lineage: Bacteria > Bacteroidota > Bacteroidia > Flavobacteriales > Flavobacteriaceae > Xanthomarina > Xanthomarina spongicola. Next base: position 136,419 of record NZ_QGGP01000007.1, on the reverse strand, counting down.
GAATACCTAACTAAAAGTTTTCCATTTTCACGCCATTTAATCCATCCTGTTCCTATATTCTTGTAACTATTATCTATTAATTTTACTAAAATCCAGTCTTGTTTTATGGCTATAGGTTGCATGAGTTCAAAATTTGAATTCACATTATCTGCATAACCAAAAGGACGATGTTTGACATTTTGAGTTTCTGGGTTTAAAAATTCAATACTATGTACATGTAATAAAAATTCTGGCCAATATTGTATGTTTCCAGCTTGAGGACTAATATAGGAAGTTTGTCCATTCGTTTTATTTACTTCAACTTCTGCAAAATCTCGAATAACCGTTCTCACTTTAAAACATAAAATGCCATAATCTAGTTTTAAATGTTCTGGAACTAACCAAGGTGGAGCAGTAGCAATTACTATATTGTTGTATTTGTCATGTTTAAACGTAATACTGTCATAAGGTGTATGGTCGTTTAAAGCTTTTTCATAATTTATGTTTCCGTAGAAATAAAGCGTCTTATTTTCATATATATTTAGTGAAAATATACCTAAACCCATTTCAGAATTATCCTGAGACAGATTATCATTTTTAGTTAATAAGGCTAATAACTTGGCATGGTTGTAATTTATTGAAGATGTTTCGTTACTATTAATAGGCTCAGCTTCCATAGCTGGAGCAGTTGGATTTTTTTTAAGACGTCTTTCTTGTCTTTGTTTTTCTTGTTCTATTTTTTCCTTTTCTTTTACTTTCTGCCTTTTTTGATAATTTATTGTGTAATAACTAAAAAATACAACAATAGCTAAAGCAAGAAATATATTGAGCTTCATGATGAGGCTTCTGTTCGCTTTAACAGCAATAAAAATAGCTAGAATTAAACCGAAAAAAGCTCCAATAACGCCATATCCAAGAACAATAGCTCCACCTGCCAACATTTGTCCTTTACCAGCTTCTACAATGCCTGCATAAGTGAGGCCTATAAAAAATGAAGTAATAAAAGCTAAAAAATATAATAGGAAACTATATGGTTTTAGTGCTTGATGTGCCATGGTTAAAAGTTTAATATTTTAGTTACTGTTTCACCTTGTTTTACTTCAATTGTAAAGATTTCTTTTTTGCCAGCATATTCTTTTTTTGCAGCACTTACTTTAACCTCGTAAATTCCTGGATTAAGAATAAATTCTCTTGGATTACTAGAATCTGAAGTATAGGTTCTACTACCTGCTACATATTCGCCAGTTTCCTTACTATTAATGCTTACAACAGCATCTACTAGAACTTCGCCACTTTTTACACCAATCATGGCAATTCCAGATTTGAAATTATGTGTGGCATCTGTTGTTTTATTGGCTTCAACACTTACATCTTCAATAATAAATGTGTTTTCAAGTCCTTTAATAATTAATGCTTTTATTTCAATATCATACACTCCTGGATTAAGCTCAATAATTTGAGGTCTGTTATAAGTTCTACTGCCACCAACAACTTCACCATCTTGAGTTGTTACTTTGCTTGTACAATCCCAACCTTCATTATTATTAAGAGTGATGAGATTGATTTTTCCACCATCAAAACTAACGGTTTGATGTCCTATCTTATCTTGTATACTTTCAATGGAAATTGTTGTGCCTTTTATTTTTGAATTCTCTAAAGGTTTAATTATCATATCGTATTTACCAGGAGGTAAGTAAACCCATCCAGTATCGCGATAGGTTCTTACACCATCTACTAAATCTTTAGTTCCAGCTTTTACTACTTTGACCCATGCATCTACTGGTTGTCCATTTTTTACTGCAAAAATTGAGAAATTTCCATCAGATTTATCGACAGTTTCTGAGGTAGCTTCGGTAAGTCCTTCGCCAAGACTACTTGCATCAGCAGCATCATAGTAATGACCATTTCCTGCTTCTGCAGCACATTTCAATTGTTCTGTTTCACCTTCTTTCAATCCAAAGCCTACAATGTGTAATTTAAAATCAATGCCTTCGGCTTTAGCGTTTGTAATGACATCGCAAATATTGCCATCGCAAGATTCAATACCATCTGTTATTAAAATAATCGTAGCTTTAGTTTTACTGTCGCGTAAGGAATTAATAGCTAGTGTTGCTGAACGAGCCAAAGGTGTTTTTCCAAGTGAATTTATACTATTTACAGCATCTGTAATTTTTTCTTTTGAACTGTTTGATAAATCTACCAGATATTCAATATCGTCACAATCGCCTTTAGTTCTATGGCCATAAGCCATGAGTCCAATCTGTTGGTTTTTAGGTAAATTGTTAACAGTTGTGGTTAAAACATTTGCAGCAATTTCTTTTTTATTTTGTGCATCCAATTTCCCCCACATAGAGCCACTTGCGTCGTAGATAAATAGAATAGGAGATGGGGCTTTTTTTTCTTGTGCGAAAGGTTTAGTAATAAAACAAAACACACACAGAATAAAAGCTAAGAATTTCATAATGAGATGTTTTAGTCTTTTAAAGATAATTAAAAAGAATTTATTAAATTCAATTCATCTCATTTTTATCGAATACTATAGGGAGGTAACTATCATATTATAACCAACAACTACTAATAATAGTAAAAGGCCTAAGGCTAAAAAGCGTAAAGATTTATTTACATACTTAAACTTTATAGCAGCAATTTTTGAAATAATATAAATTTGTTGTCCTAATTGGTCGAAAAGCTGATTTTCATCAACACTAATTTTAAAAAATGTTTTTGAGAATTCTTTGATGGTTCCAAACTTAGAAATTACATCTCCAAAGAAGAAAATATTCTTTTCGTAATTAGCTTCTATTCTAGGCATAAAACAGCGTACACTAAAATAAATAGATGTCATTGTACACACAAACCATGCGCCTAATAATACATACAAGATTGGTTTGGTAGATGCAGAAACTAATGCCATTTCAATGTACTTATATGAAAAATTTAGTAAAATTCCATAGAAAGATAGTATCAAACCAGCTTTAATTTCTGATGCTTTTATTAAAGACGATACATAAGAAATACTTCCCCAATAATGGTCTATTAAATCGTCTGTGTGCTTATTTTTCTTATTACCAGAACTTGTAAATTCTTGTGTTTTCATATGTTTAGGTTTATTATAAAGTCTAAAAATTATTCTATAACTTCATATACAGTAATTGCTTCAGCTTTATTTTTTACATTAATATCTCCAATTTTTTTACATTTAAAGGCTTCTTTTACTTGGTTGTAACAAGCTTCGGAAATAATTATTTGGTTTTCTTGAGCTGCATCTTGAAAACGAGCTGCAGTATTTACAACATCGCCAATAACAGTATAATCTAACCTTTTTAAGCTAGCAGAACCTATATTTCCAGAAATCATTTCACCACTTTTAATACCAATGGATACTTTAGGAATAAAATCTTGTAAGTTTTCTGGTTTTGGAAGGCTATTTATTTTTTCTCTAACTGCTAATGCTGCATCAATAGCTCTATCTAAGTGATATTCTCCTCTAAAAACTGCCATGATGGCATCTCCAATAAATTTATCTATGAAACCTTGCTGAGCCATAATTTCTTTTACCATTTCATCAAAATAGGTGTTAATTATAGTTACTACAGTATCTGCAGGTGCTGTTTCACTTATTTTTGTAAAGCCACATAAATCTATAAACATAACCGTTGCCTCAATAGTTTCGTTAGCCATAATAGTTGATTCGTACTCACGACTTCCCATAAAATTTAGTACATTTTCATCGACATACATTTTAAGGATGTTATTTTCTTTTATGGCTTGCAATGTTTCCTTTATTTGTTTGCTATGTTTCAGTGTTTTTTCAACAGTTATGGTTAAATCTTCAAAATCTATGGGTTTAGTAATAAAATCGAAAGCGCCACGATTCATGGCAGTTCTAATGTTTTCCATGTCTCCATAAGCAGAAACTATAACCGATTTTAACAAAGGATTTTGTTCGCTTAATCTACTCAACAAAGTAAGACCATCCATTTCAGGCATGTTGATATCGCTCAATACAATGTCTACTTCTGGATTGTCAAGCAATTTCTCTAAGGCATCAACACCATTTATGGCGAAAAAAAACTCGTATTCTTTATTGCGTATTTTTTTTCGAAATTTTTGCTTGATTAAAACCTCTAAATCTGTTTCGTCATCTACAACAAGTATTTTAGCCATTATATTAAAGTTTTTAATTTGTCTTTTAAAAGATTAAAATCCAAAGGTTTGGTTAAAAAATCGTCTGCACCAAGTTTTTTGGCTGTATTAAAATTTTCATCATCACCATAAGCAGTAATCATCATAACTACTGGAGGAGGAGCATAAAATTTTTGTTTTATATGGTCTAATAATTCCAGACCACTCATTCCTGGCATATTAATGTCAGACAGAATAAGTACTGCTTCTTGCTTGTTTTTATTTAAATAGGAGAGTGCTTCTTCTCCTGAAAACGCAAAAACAAAGTTCATATTTCCTGTTTTAATTTCTTTTCTAAAACGTTGTAGAAAAAGTGTTTTTACATCGTGTTCGTCGTCTACTACTAATATTTTCATCTTTTTTAAATTGGTAGTGTTATAATAAATTCTGTTCCTTCTCCTTGTTTGGTTTCCACCTTCAATTCGCCTCCATGACTTTTTGTAACAATATCATAACTCATACTCAGCCCTAATCCTGTACCTTTTCCAGTTGGTTTGGTTGTAAAAAAGGGTTGAAAAATTTTATCTAATACTGTTTTAGGAATGCCATTACCATTGTCTTTTACTGAAATAGCTACCCAATTACCATCCTTCTTAGTAGTTAATGATACTGTTGGTTTGTAACTATCTTTTGCTTGTTGTTTTTTTTCATTCACCACATAAAATGCATTGGTTAACAAGTTTAAAATAACACGTCCTATGTCTTGTGGTATGACATTTATATTGCCAATGCTATCATCGTAATCCGTTTCTAAAGTAGCATTAAAACTTTTGTCTTTGGCTCGTAAACCATGATAGGCTAATCTTAAATATTCATCGGCCAACACATTGATATTTGTAGGGTCTTTAGTTCCTGTACTACTTCTGGAATGTTGTAACATCCCTTTTACAATACCATCTGCACGTTTGCCATGGTGATTTATTTTTTCAAGATTTTGTATCACATCGTCCATAATGGCTTTAACTTCTTCCATGTCGCCATTCTCTATTTCTTCAAGCATTTCGTCTAAAAGCTCTTTACTGACTTCTGAAAAATTATTGACAAAGTTTAAAGGGTTTTGAATTTCATGAGCAATTCCAGCCGTTAATTCACCCAAACTTGCCATTTTTTCGGATTGGATTAATTGGTTTTGAGTGAGTTGTAGTTCTGATAAGGCTTCTTCGGCACTTTTTTTAGCGGCTTGTAATTTTATTAAATCTTGTTCTGCTTTTTCTGCATTGGCTTCGGCAATTTTTAAATCTTTAAATCGTGTGTACGTCAAATTAAAAACAGCTGCGAAGCGCTCTAGTAAATGGATGGTGTCATCAGGTTGTTCTACAGGAGCAGCCATACCTATTAAGCCACCAGAAAAATAAGCAATGGTTTGGACTCTTCTTTTTTGCTTTAAACCATCTATAAAAGGAATCTTCATGTCTTCATTTAAGTATTTGAAATAAGCTTCCAGTTCTTTTCCTTTCATATCGATTACAAGCGACTTTTTTTGCTGTTTCCAGCCATCCAGCATTTTTTTTATGAATTTGTTTTTTGAAGCCTGTGGCGAAAAATGAACAGCAAGCTTGCTACCATCCTCGTTTGTTGTCCAAGCTTCTATGGTATCATTATCGCTTTTAACAATGCCAATAAATAAACGGTTAGGAGCTATGCCTAACTCTAAAAGTTGTTTAAAAACAATAACAGAGGTCTCAGCTAATTCATCAGAGGTTTGCATAGCAAGTGTTCTGCTTCTTACGCGCTCTAAAGAAGCTTCAATTTGTGCTTCCCTAGCTTGTGCTTCTGATTTTTTCAAGTCTAAAAATCGCGTATAAGCCTGTTCAAAAACATGTGCAAACCTGCTAAAAATGGCATTTTCTTCTTTTGTGAAAGGAATAGCTCTGTAATTGCCAACATATAAATTTATGCTTTTAAGCAAGAAACTTGATCGCGCAAAACCTGGAGCATTTAATATAAAATCTTTAGCTTCCTGAGGTAGGTTTTTTAACTCTGAAAATTTAATTAAATGTTCGCTCCATTCCTTGTTTTCTTCTGAATTAAAAACATCTTCTATAAAGTTGATCCCTTTTTTTTGTGCCTCCTTAACAGAATTTAGCACTCGAGAATTAATAAAAGGCACTTGAATTAACATCGGTTTTGGTTGTCCTTTAGATGCAATCCAGAATTTAAAATCTCCTTCTTGGTTATTCTTTCCAAAACTAACAGTCTCAAATTTTAAATTCAATTGTAATAGTTGCTTAGCAACAACGTCTATAACCTCCAACATCTCCTCACTTTTATGCATTGCCATACTACGTGAACGAACACGCTCTAAAGCTGCTTCTATTTGTGACTCTCTTGTTTGAGCTTCCGCTTTTTGCAGATCCATAAACCGTATATAAGCTTGTTCAAAAACTTTGGCAAAGCGTTTCATTATTTCGGCATCGCTTTCAGAAAGAACAGCTCCAGTTAGTGAAGGGATAATAATTGCCGAATTTTTTGACCAAGCAGCTGAGAGATTATGGCTGTCAGCTTGAAGTACAAACTGTTTATAATCGTCGGGCATCTTGCAATAATCACTATTCTCAAAGGCTTGTTTGAAAAAATCATTTTTCACTTCTACAGGAAATTCTTTAGAGAAAAAGGCATCTCCTCGAATTTTAGAATCCCATGCTTCACTAAAAATAGGATTATCAAAATAGGGTACCAAATATCTTCCTGAAGTTGAAAAGTCATCAACAGCTATCCAATGCACAACGTCTTTGTTATCTGGGAAATAAGTACAGAGAATGACACCACCTGCATCGAATATAACTCCTAGTTCCTTTAGTTTTTCGGCAACAACAGCAACTACTTCCTGAAGTTCCTCAGGTTTATGCATGGCCAAAGAACGTGAACGTACTTTCTCTAAAGCTGCTTCAATTTGTGATTCTCGTGCTTGTGCTTCTGCTTTTTGTAAATCTTCAAAACGTTTATAAGCCAAATCGAATGCTGCTCCCATTTTAGTTAAAATGGTTTCCATTTCATTGGAAGGTGGATTCAATAAATCGATAACCAACTTCCCATTATTTAATTTTTTTACGGCATGATGCAAACGTTCTAATTTTGTGGATTCAGTATATTCTTCAACTTCATCGGCAATGTTATTTTTATTATTTTCTCGAAGCCATGCAATAATTCTTTTAAAGTCTTTTGCTTCTTGTAATTCTAAAAAGTAGTCATTTGGATTTTCCCAAACACGTTTTACATATAAATGAGGATCCGATTTTTTTAATTTAAAAGTGATGTCAAAAGGGATCTCATAACCAGCATCATCTTTTTCTAAGGATGACAAATCCCACATTCTTACTTTATCCTCGCCTTCATTTAAGAAAATAGTTGCGGCAATCACATCAGGAATATCTAGAGACATGACTTCGTCTTTTAGCTTTGCTACTACTTGCATAATCTCTTCAGATTTGTGCATAGCTAAAGCTTTGGCTCTTACACGTTCTACTGCTAAGTTTATTTGAGCTGTTCTGGTTTGCTCCTCTGCTTTTTGAAGATCTAAAAAACGTGCATAGGTTTGTTCAAAAACCCTTGTAAACCTGGCTAGTAAAGTCTCTTCTTTTTCAGTAAGGTAGGAACCTGAGACTAGGTGTAAATATCCATGTGAAAAATTAAAGCAATAAAATACAGTTGGGTCTGGGAACTGATTAAGCACCATTTCTTCTGCTTCTTTAGAATTGAATGTGGTAATGGCATATTCAAGGTGTTTTTTTCGCTCTTTACCAGCAACTGTTTGATGGAATACCGTTTGTTGTTTTTTCCATGCTTCATAGCGTTCGTCAAAATGGACATCTCCAGTTAATGGTAGATGAAATAACCCTAGAGAGTCTCCTCCTGGACTTGTAACCCAAGTTGCTTGTCTGTTGGTTTCCTCATTTATTTCTACATAACCACAAGTAGCAAAGTTGGTAACGCCAAGTGCTATCAGTTCTTTGTACAAAAGGACGACGACATCTTTAACTTCTTCACCTTTTTGCATGGCCATGGTTCGGCTTCTTACCTTTTCTAAAGCCGTCTCTATTTGTGCTTCTCTAGCTTGTGCTTCTGCTTTTTGAAGATCCTCATATCGTGTATAGGTTAGGTCAAAAACTTCTGCAAATCTGCGAATGATATGTTTATCTTTATCAAGAGGTTCTAAATCAGAAAAAAAGTATAATCCACCAGCTCCGAAAGGTGAGTAGTGGTAATACTCTTTTTTCAACGATGTGGATTTTCCAATTACTTCCTCAGATAGAATAAATTCACTATTGGATACTTGTATATAGTAGTCTTCAAGTTCTTTTCCCTCAAGAGTATATGTAAAAGATTTTTGAGTTTTCCAAAAATCAAAAGTTTTAATAAGCATAGGGTGATTTGTGAGAGAGGTAATACCTGTTGCTAATTCTTTTGTACCGTCTTTAGCAACAACAATTGACCAAAGTTGACAATCTTTGGTTTCTGGATTAAAAATCCCAATACCACTGCGCTCTATGGAAAGATTAAGTTTTTCTAACTCGTCAAAAAGGATACTTGTACAATTCACCAAATCGTCACTTTTTCGCATGGCCATAGCTTGTGAGCGAACGCGTTCTAGAGAGGCTTCAATCTGTGCTTCTCTGGCTTGTGCTTCAGCTTTTTGAAGGTCTAGAAAACGCGTATATGTTTGTTCAAAAACTTTCCCAAAACGTTTAAATACTTCCCAATCGTTTGGAACAGGTTCATAAGTGATAAACATGAGATAACCATGTGTATAATAAACAATATGAAAGATTTGAAAAGTTGGTAAATCAATACCTTTCTTGTCAAAGTCTTCTAAAACTTCTCCAATGCCTGGAAGGGTTTTCATAAAGTCGTAATGCTTTACTAATTTCTTACCACCCAATTCTGCAACATGAAAAGATTCTTTGTTTTTAAGCGGTTTCTCAAAATTATAACCTTCGCCAATAGTAGGTAACGAGAATCCTTTTTGAATTTCACCTTCGCTACTCATATTGCACCAAGCACTTTTTTGGTTGTCCTCCCAAATACAATACCCAGCACTCCAAGCTGGAATGCCTAACCCTTGTACTTGAAGAAACAAGTTGTTTGCAGCTTCTGGTAATTCGCTACTACTTTGCATGGCCATAGTTCTAGAACGTACTTTTTCTAAAGCCATTTCTATTTGTGCTTCTTTGGCTTGTGCTTCTGCTTTTTGTAGGTCGAGGAAACGACGATATGTCATTTCAAAGACTTTTGCAAAACGAATTAGCATGTCTTTTTGATCAGAAGTCAATAACTCACTACCAACCAATAATAGATAACCTTGTTTAAAGTTGAAGGTATGTACTACAAGACGTTTAGGTGAAATTGCCAATAACTGTTTAACTGTCATTGGAAAATTGATAGTCCGTTCAGCCATAAAAGTCTGATGCCTTATGGTTTCTATTTCATCTAATTGTAAGATTAAAAAAGGTTCTTGTTTTTTCCAACTGTTAGTAATGTCTTTCATTACTTTGGTTTCAGTTTGACGCAAACCAACAGGAGCATTCATAATTTTTCCAGTTCTGGGATCTATACTATGGCTCCAGCCAATTTTTTCTTCTTCGTCAAAGAGTACATAACCAGTAGTTAGTTTTTCAATTCCAAGTTTTGAAAGTTCTTGGAACAAAATTGAGCCAGTTTCATGTAATTCTTCACTTTTGTGCATAGCCATACTACTGGCACGAACTCTTTCTAAAGAAGCCTCAATTTGCGCTTCTCTGGCCTGTGCTTCTGCTTTTTGAAGGTCAAGGAAACGTGTATAGGTTTGCTCGAAGACTTTTGCGAAACGTTTAAAAACGTCATGAGCATCAAGAACTTGCTCTTTAGTTATAAACAACAGATACCCATATTTAAAATAAACGACATGGTCTATTTGATAGGTTGGGAAACCTTTATTTGTTTTCTTTAAATTTTTTAAGACATCACCAATTACAGGAAGCGAGCTCATATATTCGTAATGATCTGTACATGTTTTACCAGAAAATTCCTGAATGAACAATGATTCTCCTTTTTGACCTTTTTGATAATATTTTTTAAATATTCTTTTTCTAGGCACAGTATAAGTAGGTAGTATGCCAGCTTCGTTTCCAAACCATTCGGTTGAGTCTTTTTCACCATAAATATTGAAGGCGCAACCCCAAGTTTTAATACCTAATGCTCTTACTTGTTCATCTAATAAGAAAGAGGCTTCTTGTAATTCGTCACTATGTTGCATAGCCATAGTTCGGCTTCTCACTTTTTCAAGTGCCAATTCTATCTTCACTTCTTTAGCTTGCTTTTCAGCTTTTTGAAGGTCTAAAAACCTTCGATGTGCTAAGTCGAAAGCTCCTGCAAATTGTATTAAAATATCTAGATCTTCTGCAGGTGGATTTTTCACTATTCCTGGCAAAGAGTAACCTATTTCTCCATGAGTGGTTCTTGCCATAATAAAGGTCAAACCACCAATATGTTTAATGTCATCATGAGTTGGTGCTTGCGGATCTATACTTTGAAAATCACCTAAGTTGACCATTTTGTCAACATAATCAATGGCTTCGTCAATATTCATAGCATACACAACGGTTGGTTTTTTGCTTTTTTCCCATTTTGCTAATTGAGGAATGTCACCATGAATATGTCTTGGTAACTCCATGACAAAACCAATTTTGCTACCATCACCAGAAGTCATCGCTTTTTCATAGGTTTTTGGCAACCACATCATATGCCAGAAATAATGGGCTTCATGACCTAGTTTAATAAATTCGTTACGCATAGTAACCACGATATCAAGTAAGTCTGAAGATTCTTTCATGGCAACTGCTTGAGCACGAATACGTTCTAAAGCTGTTTCTACTTCGAGTTCACGATTTTTTTGCTCCAGCTCAGTAGTTCTACGTAGAATAGCTTCTCGAAGCTCTTGATTTTCAAGATGGACTTTATCGAAGCCAATGGTTTGCCCTTCTTCAGATTTAGAGTCTGGCATCGAAAAATGTTGATATATAAAACGCCAGCCTTCTTTAGTTTTATGCATTACAGAAGAAAATCGAAATCTCCCATAATAACTCCAGTCCTTATCGTTTTTAAACCAAGCATCAAAAAAATGGGTTAAAAAAACATGTTCTCCAAATACTTCAAGTGTTTTAGTTTCCTTGCGCAAATCTGTCAATCCTGCAAATTGGTCTCCTGTAGCTCTAAAAAAATCTGTAGTATCTTTTTTGTTTAGAAATTCTTCATTGTTTGTCGAGCCTATAAAATGATAGTCTTCATCAAAATAATAATTATATGTTTCGACATCTGCATTCAGGTATCCTTGCATCCAAGTATCATAAATCTTCCAGATTTCGGTTTCTATTTTTTTGGTCAGTTTCATGCGTTTTTGGTTGTTGGCAATGTGATAATGAATGCTGTGCCTTCGTTTTCTTTGGTGTTTACTTTAATGTCGCCACCATGTGCTTTAATAATATCGTAACTTAAGGATAAGCCTAATCCTGTCCCTTGTCCAGTAGGTTTGGTTGTAAAAAATGGTTGAAATATTTTATCCAATACTTTTTTAGGAATACCATTACCATTGTCTTGAACTTGAATTTCTATAAAATCTTTATTTTTTTTTGTTTCAACAGTTACTTTAGGTTCATATCCTTCAATTTGCATTTTTTTCTTTTCATTACAAGCATAAAAGGCATTGGTTATTAGGTTTAATACAACTCTTCCAAAGTCTTGTGGCACAATTTCTATTTTTCCAATGGAATCATCTAAATGTGTTTCTAATGCAGCATTAAACGATTTGTCTTTGGCACGTAAGCCATGATAAGCCAGGCGTAAATATTCATCTACCAAAACATTGATATCTGTTAATTCTTTTACTCCAGAACTGCTTCGACTATGTTGTAACATGCCTTTTACAATACCATCTGCACGTTTTCCATGGTGGTTTATTTTCTCTAGATTCTGAATGACATCTTGAGCAATGGCATTGACTTCTTCCATGTCGCCATTTTGAAGCTCTTCTAGCATCTCTTCTAGCAATTCTTTACTGACTTCTGAAAAATTATTGACGAAGTTTAAGGGGTTTTGAATTTCATGTGCAATACCAGCAGTCAATTCACCTAAACTTGCCATTTTTTCAGATTGAATTAGTTGTGTTTGAGTCGCTTTAAGCTCATCTAACGATTTTTGAAGTGCATTTTTTGTGTCTTCTATAGCTTTTCGTTTATGCTCTAATTCTTCAATGGTTTCCTCTAATAAAATAGCAGTGGTGCGTTTTACTTTTTCAGTTCGTTCTAATTTAAAATCTGAAATGAGCAAATCTTTATCGGCACTTTTTACCGATTTTAATAAGGCAGCTTTGTCATCTTCAGAAAAGTGATTTGAACTTTCAATAAAATCTAAAATATGTTGTAGGTGTTGGTTCATTCTTTTTCTTTTAGGGTTACCCAACAACATGCTCCTGAATGAAAATTTTGTTTGCCATTTAGCACGCGTCCAAATTCACCATAGGTAAAAAAACCAGCCATTGGTGTATTCCACGTTTCAGCGAGTCTTTCATTTTCATCTGTTACCATTGGTCCAAGAATAGGGTGTCTTCCTGCGCATGAAAAAATCAACATGGCATCGGCTTCTTCTTTAGAATCTTGTTTTAATTGGGTTGCTTTTTCAATTACCTCTTCAACAATATCGAAATCTGGAGGATTGGTAAACCAAAATTTTGTGCCTTCTGATATAGGTAGATTCATGACAAGTGCTTTTTCATTACTGTCAATTTTCATTGGTGTTATTAGTATTGTTTCGTTTTTATCCCTTTCTACTATGAATGGATATTCAAATCCTAACTCTATAAATACATTAAAATTGTTTTCTGTTATTTTGCCTTCTTTCCCTAAATATTTCAAGTATAGTTCAACAGCAGATTTATTATCTATCTCGTAAAGTAAATTGTCATTGCTTTTAGTAACTGTCCTTGTAATTCCCAAAGGTTTCCAACCAGTAATGGCCATTCCTTTTAAATTAATTTTATCTGCGTTTAATACCAGAGCTACAAGTCCACAAGCAGTTTCTTTTTCATTTGTAAAAACAAAGCTTCCTTTAAATAACCAATCATCTCCTGCCATACCTCCAAAGAAAATTTTATCTGGTCCGAGGCTTTCTTCAAGTCTTTTTACCATTTTCTCGCCTTCAAAAATTTCTTCTTTTTCGTTAACGCCTGGACTGCAAACTATAAGCGAGGGATTAATAAATTGTTTCAAGGCAGTATTAGCCAGATTTGAAACTGTTTCATCCAAGGTTCTATCTCCTATGTCTTCAAAAAGAATGGTGTAATGATCTTTTGATAATTCTAAAAGTAAAATGGCAATTTCACCTTTAGTTTGGTGTCCATTTATAAACTCGCCACAGGATGTGGCACCAAATACATCCAAGTTTTTGGAATCTAACAATTTACATATAGCGTTTCTGTCTTGCTTTACAGAAATAAAGACAATGGCTAATGTTGGGTTAAATCTATCAACCATTGCATTATCCAATTCACTTTGGATGTCAGAAACAGATTTACCATGTATTGATTTTGATCTCATTTTTTATTTTTCTTTTAGGGCTACAACACAACAGGCATTGTTGTGAAATTCATTTGTGCCAATTTTTGATTTACCATATTCGCCATAAGTAAAAAAGCCTACCATAGGTGCATTCCAAACGTTTTGAACTTGTTCTATTTCTTCTTTCATTAAAGCTCCAAACGATAGATGTCTGCTTACACACGAGAACATAATTAAAGCATCTGCCTGTTGTTGCTCATTATCTTTAATACTCGCACATTCTGCAACCACTGTTTCTATGGCGTCAAAATCTGGTGGCAGTGAAAACTTGATTTGAGCACCTTGAGGTACGCTTCCAGTACAGATAAGTGAACGATCTTCACTGTTTGCAAATCTGGTTGCACGTATTACAGTATCACCGTTTTCTCTTTCCAATTGAAGTGGGTAATACCAAGAATTGTGAAATGCAACGATGCCTGTGTTATTATCTTGCTTTACATCTACACCAAGGTATTTCATTAACATATCCAATGCTGGTTTGTCGTCAATGGTATATACAATATTGCCTTCGCTTTTAGTCACAGTTTTTGTGGTGCCAATAGCATTCCAGCCACAGGTAGCGATACCTCTTACATCTATTTTGTCTTCATCTATGATGAGTGCTATTAAGGCGTTATCTTTATTTTTATTGTTGGTAAAAACAATGGGTTTTTCAGCAATCAAATCATCTCCTGCCATCCCTCCAAAAATGGTGACTTCCTCTCCAAAACCTTGCATGATGCCATCCACAATTTGTTCGCCATCTATGAAAATTCCACCTGTTGCTATGATGAATGCAGGATTAGTAAAGGTTTCTTTTCCAATACCTCCTAGTTTTTTTGCATCTTCTAAAGTAGTTTCTGTACTTGTTTCAAGAAATATTAATTTAAAAGATGATGGATTCATATCGAGCAACATGATGACAATGCTACCTTCTTCAATATCACCATCAATAAACTCTCCAGCAGTTGTAGCTCCAAATACAGTAATTTCTTTTTTGTTTAAAACATTAATTACGCTAAGCCAGTCTCGCTTTATAGAAGAAAAAACAACTGCTAAAGTTGGCTTGAATCCATCAGAAGTTGCCTTATCAATTTCTTTGATAATGGTTTCTGTGGAATTGGCTTTTATTGTTTTTGATTTCATCTTTTATTTTTCTTTTAATGCCACGACACAACAGGTGTTATTGTGAAATTCGTGCTTTCCTGTTTTTGATTTTCCAAATTCTCCATAGCTAAAGAAACCAACCATAGGAGCGTCCCAAACTTGTTTCACCTGCTCAATTTCTTCTGTCATTAAAATACCAAAGGATAAATGACGACTAATACAGGAAAACATGATAAGTGCATCAGCTTCCTTTTGCCGTTCTTTTTTCACTTCTTTGCATTCATCAATAACTTGTTCAATAGCATCAAAATCTGGAGGAAGTGAAAACCTGACTTTAGCTCCTTGTGGCACTGTGCCTGCACAAATAAGAGAACGATCTTCTTTATTTCCCCACATTGCAGTACGCATCACAGGAGTTACATTTTCTCTTTCTAATTGTAAAGGGTAATAAGCTCCAATATTGGTCAGAACATCATTTCCAGAATCTAAATCTATATCGAGACCAAGGTACTTCATGACCATATCAAGAGCGGGTTTATCATCTATGGTATAAACAATATTACCTTCACTTTTTGTAACAGTCTTGGTGGTCCCAATAGGCTTCCAACCACAAGTAGCAATACCATTGATTTCAATTTTATCTTCATCAACAATTAATGCAAGCAAACCATTCACGGCACTTTTTTCATTTGTAAAAACTAGTGGTCCTTGCATGGCTAAATCGTCTCCTGCCATGCCTCCAAAAACGGTTACTTCATTACCAAAACCTTTAATGATACCTTCAATAATTTTTTCACCATCTATGTGCAACCAACCTGAAGCGATAATAAAAGCAGGATTATTAAAGGTGTTTTTTCCAGCTATACCAATTTGTTTTGCATTTTCATGGGTTGTATGTTCACCTGTTTCAAGAAATAGAACTCTGAAATGCTTAGGGTTTATATCAAGCAGCATCATGACTATGCTACCTTCTTCAATATCTCCATCTATAAACTCTCCTGATGTAGTAGCTCCAAAAACAGCAATTTCTTTTTGGTTCAATACATCAATAATAGCTTTCCAGTCTTGTTTAATTGAAGTGAAAACAATGGCTAATGTTGGCTCGAAACCATCAGAAGTTGCCTTGTCAATTTCTTTTTTGATAGCTTCGGTTGAATTGCCTTTTACTGTTTTTGAAATCATTTATTGGAATGTTTTTTAATCATTTTCTGTAACTCCAACAATCACGTTTACACCACCTGTGGCGAAGTTGGATAGATCGTTAACGGTTGCTTGTCCTTCTGGAGAAGCCATGGTTTCTTGCATTTGCTCAACACTAGAAAAGTACATTTCTGCCATTCTATAATAATCGGCTTTTTGACCATCTGGTGTTCCAAGTAACTTGGTTACTTCAAGTTTATCGACACCTTCCATAGTTGAAGCTAGTGGTAAGTGTTTCTCTTTGTAGTATTTCTCGAAGGCCTCAGCATTTGTTGGATGACCATACAATACAGTTAATTTATACATATTTATTATAGTTTAATTATTTTTCTTTTAGTGCAACACAACAAGTTGTTAGGTTGTGCATTTCAAGGTTGCCACCTGTTGCTCTGGCTAATTCTCCATTAGAGAACATACCAGCCATTGGTATATTCCATACATTCTTCACGCCTTCCAACTCTAGATTCATTAGTGGTCCAAGAGATAAAATTCTTCCTGCACAACTAAAAACGACTAAAGCATCTGCTTCAGGCATTTCAGTATCTTTTAAGTGTTGAACACCTTTAATTACTTTGTCCATCACATCAAAATCTGGTGGTAGTGAAAAGCGAACTTTAGAACCTTGTGGTACAGACCCACTACAATAAAAGGAACGATCACTCCAGTCAACAACCAAACCAGGTCGCATTACAGGGTCGCCTTTTTCTCTTTGTAATTGCAAGGGAAAATTGGCAGCGATCTCAAGTAATAAATTTTCGTTTTCGGGAGTTACATTTTCTAAACCACCATATTTTGTGGTAATATCTAATACAGGAATATTATCTACAGTATAAACATGATTACCTTCGCTTTTAGTAACGGTTTTTTCAGTGCCTACAGCTTTCCAGCCACAGGTGGCAACTCCTTTAATCTTTATGTTGTTTTCATCTAAAGCTAAGACTACAGTTCCAATATTGCTTTCTTTTCCATTTGTAAAAACAAATTGATCTGAAAATGTATAATCGTCTCCTGCCATTCCTCCAAAAACATTAACATGCTTTCCAATAATATCTTCAAAACCATACAGTAATTGTTCGGCATCAGTTTCTAGATGACTTGCAGCAATTAAGAATGCAGGTTTTTTAAATTCTTTTTTTGCTTTTGAAGCTATGTTTTTTGCAGTTTCACGATAGTTTTTATTGGGATATTCTTCGAGGTAAATTTTAAAATGTTCTCTTTTAATATCCATTAACAAAATTGCTGTCGATTCTTTTTCATTTTCTTCGTCGATAAACTCACCATTGCTTGTAGATCCATAGATAGCAATATTTTCTTTATCTAGAAGTTGACAAATTGATTTTCTATCTTGACTTATAGATAAAAAGACGATGGCCAAAGTGGGTTTAAAACCATCTGCCATACTTTGAGTTAAAGCTGTTTTTATTTCTGAAGTAGAATGTCCTTTTATGGATTTTGCTTTCATGGAATATTTAGTGAATTTTTTCTAGATTCTTTAAAGTTAGTTAAAATTTATATGTTTTATGTATTCATTATAGTTGTTGATGCTTAAGGCAATTAAAATACCAATAACCACGAGGATGGTTTCTCCAATAGCATACAGCATGTATTTGCTAACTTTGTTCTCTTTTATCATGTTCTGCCTTATTTTTCTGAAGAATTTAATCATTTTAAACCTTTATTAATTAATATTCTTATTTCAGATATTTTATCTAATGCTAATTCAATATTTTGCACAGAACCTGATCGATTATCCTTATAAATTTTGAAAAAAGTAATGGTTGATGGATTTTCAAAAAATACTTTAGAATCTATAGGTATACAATACTCACGCCATTTAAAATCTGAAAAATCTTGTTTTATTATTGGAATCCAATCTGTTTTAAAGGAGTCACTTACATCGTTAAGTGATTGATGTATATTATATAAAGTTTCATCGTAATAAGATATTAATGCTAATTGGAGTTCATTGTCAGAAATTGTTTCTATCCCTTTTGATTTTAATACCTCAAAGGCGCTTGATTGTGATTTAAATCTTTCAAATGAAATAATATTTCCCATCCAATAGTTTAAACTATCACCATAATTCCCTGAAGCAACTTGCTCTATTAATCGGTTTGTTAATAAAGTAGCTTTCTTTGCTTTAATTAATTCAAGGGATAAAGCAAGTGAATCATTTTTTAAATTTTGATTAATTAAAAGCAGGATTTCTTGTTCATATTTTTGATTCTTTCGTGTATCATTCCAATTATTTATTTGAAGCGCAATTAAAATACCAATAACCACGAGTATGATTTCTCCAATAGCATACAGCATGTATTTGCTAACTTTGTTCTCTTTTATCATGTTCTGCCTTATTTTTCTGAAGAATTTAATCATTTATCCTTTTTTTAGTTCCTTATCAATTAGTTGTATAAGTTCTTCAGACATGTTTTTCATGGTTGCTAATTGACCGTTCATAACTGTAAATTCATAAACTGCCATTACGAAGCCATTTTTATGTTTGGTGTCTTTTAAAAGTGTTTCAAAATTTTCTCTAGGTATTTCAGTATTTTCTCCAGCTTGGCCATTACTAACATCGTACATGAATTTTTTTGTTAGTGGATTTAAGTCTAAAACATTAAACGAAGGCTCATAAAGTAGTACCTCTGTGTCAAAACGATAATGCTCTTCTTCGCCTTTTAATTCTTTATAAAGCGCATCTATATTTAGTAAACCGTTCTTTATAGAATCATTTGATATTGTTGCTAGATTTCCTGAGTTGGTTAATTCTAAAAAGGTGTTGTTTATTTGATAGAATTTATGCCAGATATATACGTTTAAAATATTTTTATTGAAATCATTAAGATTAGAGAGAGGTTTCCCCTCATAATACTCCAAAACAATGTTTGCCGATTTAATTTTAGTTTCTCTGGTTTCAATAAAACTATTGATGTTATCTATGTTTAGGAGTAAATCGGTTTTGATGTTTTTAAGATAATGCAATTCTTTTACTCTTGCTTTATTCGCTTCGTTAGTATTGTTTATTTGTAAAGCAATGAGAATACCAATAACCACTAGGATGATTTCGCCAATGGCATAAAGAATATACTTACTTACTCTGTTCTCTTTAATCATGTTTTCACGTAATTTTCTAAAAAACTTTATCATATTGTAGGTGATTTTATTTGTCAGAATTTGTTTTAGGTTCTATAATTAAAAATTCAGCAATACTGTCGCCAATATTTAAAACTTCATGCCATTCTATTCCTTCATTATAAAATTCAGTTCCTGTAGGTACATCTATCTCACGAGTACCAGTTGTGTCTTTAATACGAAATTTGCTTCCCTTAATGGTATATCCAAAATGAGCAGCATGATAATGTCTTTCGTGTCCAACTCCTGGAGGAAAAGTACATTTTAACACTCTAATTTTTGGGTTGTCTTCAACCACTACACAAACAGATTGATTGTTCCATCCTGCTTGTAATGGATCTGGTATAGTAGTTTTGTTTTTACAGCCCATAAGGCATAAAAACAACAGAGTAGTTATTTTGAATTGCGAATTTAGGCTTATGTTTCGCTCTTGAGAGCACAAGTTTTTTAAGAATTTACTCATGTTATAAAAGTCTTTTCTAATAGAGAATATTGTCTAAAATGCGATCTAAATTACGTTCCATAAGCATATATTTTTTGTCTGCTAAGAAAATTTCATACATTTCTTTTCTAAATTCAGAGAGTTCCATATTAGAATAATCGTGTAATTGAACGTTGATGTCAATTTTTTCGAATCTTTCTTCTTCGGAATCATTACTAAATTCTTTGTGTATTTTTTCAAAAGTTTCAGGGTCAGTTTTAGATTTTATTAAATTAAGTTCTTCTTCTGTTTCATTAGAATCTGCATTTGCACAGAGCAGTAAAATATAAGTTTGTAGCTCTTTTTTTGTCCAAGAGGTGTCCTTTGAATTCATGATGTTAATTTTTAGATTTGATTTCTAATTTATTGATGTTTTAATAAGTTATTTCTTGAGTTTGATTCTTTTATTATAAGTTAATTGTCTCCAAATCCATTCTAGTGGTCCAAACCTAAAATGTTTAAGCCACCATATACTCATAATTATTTGAAAGGCAAAAATGGTTAATGTAATTCCCATAATAACAGTAATACCAAATTTTCCTGCCCAGCCAAAGCCAATTCCATAGAATATGGTTATTGCTATAAAGGTTTGAAATATATAATTTGATAGTGCTGTTTTTCCAACTGGAGCAAACCAATGTAAAAACTTAAATCCTTTTCTATAAAAAAGCGCCAATAAAGCTGCATAACCCATTGCTAAAGGTACTGTTCCAAAAGCATAAGAAAGAGTGTTTAGAAAATCCCAAATAAGTTCTTGACTAGAAAAGAATTCTATATATGTTCTAAAAACACTTATTGGTAGTCCAATACAAACTCCCCAAAGAGCCACTCTCTTTAAAAATTTGGTGTTATTTAGCAAATCTTCGTTAATGATTTTTCTTCCTGCCCAAAGACCAATTAGAAAAATACCAAGAACTTTAAAGATTCTACCTTCCCTTAAAATATTTCCTATTCTAATCAACGTGTTTCCAACGTTCATTTTAAAGAATTCTAAGATGTCTTGATTTAATAAATGTGCTTGCATACTGAACCTTTTTACACCTTGCCATTCCACCATTTGAAAACCCATAGATTCAGCATATTTTGTGTTTAAATGAAATAAATACATTGGGTAATTAAAATTTGCTATATGTATTATAAACCAGTTAGCTAGTGGAAATAAAATTAAAATTATTGACCATGTTATAAGTTTTTTATTGGGCATTTTAACAAAACAAATAAGTACAAAACCAAGTAAAGCATAGAGAGTTAAAATGTCTCCTAACCAAAAAAGGCATAAGTGAATTAATCCTATTATTAAAAGCCAGAACATTCTGCGTCTAAAAAAAGGAGCAAAGGGTTTGTTGAGATTATTCAATTTATTGAACTGTATGGCACAACCAATACCAAAAAGCAAAGAAAAAATGGAATAAAATTTACCGTCTATTAATGTAAATGATATAAAGTCTACATAAGGATCTATAACCAAGTTTGTAGAAGGTATATGTGCTTCTGGTGGGAAAAAGAAGAACCCAGAAAAATAAATAATATTAGCTGCAAAAATAAAAAAGATGGCAATGCCTCTTAATATGTCTAGAAAATCAATTCTTTCTTCCTTGGTTACTGGTTGTAGTGTTGTGTTAGTTGTTTTGTTGGTTGTCATTTGTCTTAATTTTAATGCTATTAATAATAAGACTTAGGGTTGTTTGGTTTTTTATTGAATGAAATAGACTTTTTTAATTTTATTATTCTCTATATGATAGATAGCTATGGCTTCTAAAATTTTATCACCAAATTGTACGTATTCTTGATCAATTACAATATTTCCTCTGATTAGTCTGCCTTTGAGTTCGCAATGTAAATTAGGAACCGTTTGAAACATTTGAGAGTAACCTAAACGCATATTTTCTTTCCCTTTTGAGGCTAATTGATCTGGATAATTATATATTTCTACATCGTCTGCATATGGTTCTAAAAAAGCGTCAATATTTCTTAAGTTATAGCCATTTAATTGACGCTGCACTAAAGCCTCTGGTGTTTCTTCAACTAAAGATTCAGGATTAAAAACAGTTCCTTTATTAATAACACGATGTATTTTTGTGAGATTTTCAATCTTGTCAACTGGATTTTCATCTAAAAGGATCAAATTTGCATTTTTTCCTATGCTAACAGAGCCAAATTCATTTTGCTTATCTAGAACTTTCGCACCATTAATGGTTGATGCTTGAAGAATTTGCCAATTGCTCATGCCACTTTTGTGCATGGTTTGTAGTTCTTTTAAGTAAGATGAAGCATGTAAGGTTCCAATATTTCCTGCATCTGTTCCAGTTGCAATTAACACACCAGCATCTGATAATATTTTTAAATTTACCATGCTAATAGAATCTGATTTTTTAAGACCAGACATGCTTCTTTCTGAATTAGCCATACTCTTGTATTGATTTACAAGCAAGGTGTCCTGAATGTGTTTTAAGTCTAATAAAGTACCTAATTGATATGGATTGGTTTGTGTTAATTCTAAATCGCTAAAACTATGTTTTTGTCCAAACGTATTCATGTAACCATCGTAAACAGTTAGTGTTGGACAAAGAATGACTTTGTTTTTCTTTAAAAGATTAACAAAATCTGGTTGAACAATCTCATCATCCACACTATGTACTAAAAAATCTGCGCCATTTTCAACAGCTAACTGTGCTGTAATTCTTTCGGATGCGTGAACAGCAACTTTTAAATTGTTTTTATGGGCTTCTTCAATAATGGCTTTAATTAAAGGAGAATTTTTCTTTGCACTTGTTTCTGCATCCAAACCATCTGCACCAGCGATGTACCAGATTTTAATGAAATCTGGCTTATGTGCTAATTGTGCTTGTACCATTTTTCTGCCATCTTCTTCGGTTTTAACCAAACTAAATGGTTCGTTCTTTTTTAATCCTATGTAAACTTGAGGTTCGTATGTGGTTAACAATGGGCCTGTCATGTAAACTGAAGGTGCAAAATTTTTGTTTTCGAAAGTTTTTCTTAGTTCAAGGAGGTTATAAGTGGCTCCAACGTCTATCACATTAGTAATACCACTTCTTAAGTATCTTCGAAGTTGGTCTTCCATATTTTCATGAGAAAATTCAATGACTTCTTCAAAAGATTTTTCCTTTCTTAAATCAATAACATCAGGACGCGAGTAAAGCCCTCCATTTTGAAAAAAATGCACATGAGCGTCTGTTAAACCTGGTGCTAAATATTTGTTAGTACCATCAATTACAGAGGTATCTGCTGCAACTTTAATCTTTTTACTTGATTGAATATTAGAAATTTTATCTCCAGTAATAACTACTGTTTGATTGGGAATTAACTTTTGATTCTCAACATCTATAATGGTTACATTCGTGATATAAGTTTGCGAAAAACCAAATGTAATAGAGAAAAATAAGGTTAAAGTACTAAGTATTTTATTCATAAAAAATAGATTAATTAAATGAGCCAGAATCCACATCTTTGATAAAAGAAATCAACCCTTTGAAATAATTTTTTTGATCATCGTATTGAGAGAAATGACTTCCGTTTGGACACAATAAGAAGCGACCGTTAGGAACTTGGTTAGACATCCATTCCATATATTTTGGATCCATAGTATCATAAGTAGCACCAATCATTAAGGTTGGCGTGTTTATGGTTTTTAACCTATCCGATACATCCCAGCCTTTTAAAGTGGCATTACCAGTAACTCCAAATTCACTATAGCCTTGCATATAAATATAGATGCTTGGATTTAAGTGGTTAAATCCTCGTGTTATTGATTCTGGCCAGGAATTTAATGGCATTCTTAATACGTGTTCTGTATAATAATTGGTTGTGACTAATTCTGCATATCTTGGATTTTCAAAATCGTTATTAGCTTCCATGTCTTTAATTTCTTTATAAACTTCAGGATCTAATTGCGGTCCTAAAACTTCAGCAGCATATTTTTCATATTCAGGGATACTAGCCATCATGTTCGAAATAATTAAACCTTTTAAATTGTCTTGATATTTTAAAGCATATTCCATGGCTAATATACCTCCCCAAGATTGACCTAGTAAATAGAAGTTGCTATGATCCATATTTAACGCTTTTCTAACTTGTTCTACTTCTTCAACAAAATGTTCAGTTGTCCAAAGTGTAGAGTCATTTGGTTTGTCGCTATAATAAGAATCTAGCTGATCGTAATATACATATTCAATTTCTTCGTTTGGGAAATAGCCATCAAAGCATTCAAATAATTCGTGTGTCCCACCAGGTCCGCCATGAAGAAGTAATACTTTTATTTTCGGGTTATTACCAACACGTTTTGTCCAAACATTGAAGGTGCCTTTTGGTGTTGTAATTGGAATCATGTTGATGCCTCCAGTAAATTGATCTTTACTGTTAGAATAATCTAAATACGTTGAATCGCAATTGGTTTCTGGGTTAGAATTTTGTTTTATTTGGCATCCAAAACAAAAAACTAAGAAACAAAAACAAATAATAATGTTTGATTTCATGATAAAAATTATTTTATATAGATTGTGTTATCTTCAATTATCTATTGAATTCTAAGTACGTGATATTTAAATTAATATAAAATTGAATTAGGACGAATGATTGAATTTATTGTCCGAATATGCTAAAATAATTATCTAAACAAGGGTCCTACTGGTAAAAATAAATGCTTTTTATTATTAAATGGAGTGTTTCAATTAAACTGAAAATTAAATAGAAAATAGCTACTCAACTTCTTCTATGTCTTCTATATCCTCAATTTCAACAATATCTTCAATATCTTCTTCAGGTTCTGAAAGTGTTTTATTAGCTTCAATTTTTTGGAGTTCTAATTGTAATTCAGCAGAATTCCAATAGCCATATTCAGTAACAATTTTATTGTCGATAAATTGATACGTTATATGAACTGGAATTACTATTTGTTTGTTATTTGCAGTTAAGTTTCCTTTCCATAAGCCCCAAAAATTAACCCATGTTTTACCATTGTTATCTTCAACCATTTCGTATTCTCTGTTTTCGTCTTCGAAAGCTCGGGTAGAAAAACTAGAATCATTATTTTTATGAAAATCTAGAAGGGCTATTGGCGATAAAACATTCGATCTTGAATTGTAAAATATTTTTGCTGTATCTGCATAATGAGTTAATAATTTATCCCATTCTTGGTAGTCGTAATCATTAATTGCAGCTTTAACAATTTCAATTTCTTCTGAATCTTGTGTGTATCTTGGCTCTTTGTTGCATGAGTTTAGGGTGAATATCAGGCAACATAATAAAACTAATTTTTTCATGAGTGATGATTTTAAGTTAATAATTTGACATAAATAATTAGAAAGTAATAGATGAATATAACATTGAATAGTATTAATACCTCATCATTAGTTATAGCAGAAGTAGGGCTTGTTGCTACTAAACAAAATTACTTGAATACCAACTGGTTTAATAAGTTAGCATACAAGTAAAAATACAAAATTTAAGTGAATGTATTCTTACAAGGATCGATTTTATTACTTAAATACTAAAGTAATTTATAGAATTTTCTTGATTTCCTTCAAATAATTTTGCTTTAGCGTGCATTTAATCCAAAATCTCTTTCTACAGAATTATACCAGTCTTCATCATTTACTGAATTCCAATCTACCCATTCTTCATCACTCATAGAAGCTCTCCATGCAATAAAAGGTTCTGCATCTGGTCCAACGGGATGCCTTAATTTCCAAGAGTTGCTTTCTGAGATTTCTAAAATTTTATTTGCCACGAGAGAAGGTGGTGTTGGCGTTTTTAATGCTGCAGCAAAAAGACCAGCTTGACGTTTAGAATGTGGATAGATAGACTCTCCATCTACTGAAATATCAGTTGCCATTTCGGTATTAATAATGCCTGGTTCTACAATAGCTACTCGAATGTTAAAGGGCTTTACTTCTTGCGCTAAAGCTTCGCTAACAGCTTCTAGAGCATATTTGCTTGCTGCATAGGCACCTAAGGGACTGTTGGAAATATGTCCAGCAACAGATGCAACATTAATAATGCAACCTGTTTTTTTCTTTCGCATTTGTGGTAGTAATGCTTTTGTGCATCTTAATACACCTAAGTAATTAGTATTCATAACAGATTCGAAATCGTTCATAGACATTTCTTCAATAGAACCATGACGTTCAATTCCTGCATTATTTACCAAAACATCTATGTGTTCATGATTGTCGAATATAGAATCTATACAATTATAAACAGATGCATCTGAATCGACATCCATTTTATGTATGCTGATATCCAAAGATTCGGAGGCTATTTTTTGTTTAAATGCTGAAGCTTTTTCTGGATTTCTCATGGTTGCAAAAACTTTATATCCAGCTCGTCCAAAAAATAGTGCTGTTTCAAGTCCAATACCTTTGCTAGTGCCTGTAATTAATACGGTTTTCATTATTAGATGTTTTTAATTAATAATTGTTAATATGAAGTTATTTTTTTCTAATTCTTTTTAATACTTATAATCGGTTACCAAATGAATTTGGAAACAACGAAAATGAAAAAGTTGTAACTAGTAATTGAGCATCGATTTAGTTTATTTTTGTCATAAATGCGCTACATCGTAAGTGTAAGTCCACCATCAACAGTAAGCGTCGAACCACTTATATAACTCGAATCTTCTGAACATAGAAATAGGATAGCTTTTGCCATTTCCTCTGGTTTTCCAGCACGTTGAAGATGAACAGTTGGAATTATGCCCTTGTCGTACATGTCATCACCAACAATATCTCTTAAACGGTCGTGCATTGGTGTAACAGTAATACCAGGACACAAGAGATTGACTCTAATGCCCAGTGGTCCCAATTCGGCAGAAGCACTAGAAGTTAATCCAATAAGACCATGCTTTGATGTAACATATGCAGACCCTGTTGGAAAACCAAGAAATGAATTGACCGAACCAATATTCACAATAGAACCACCTTTGCCTGCTTTAATCATTGCTTTGGCTTGATATTTCATACATAGAAATGTTCCTTTGAGGTTGATGTTCATTACTTTGTCCCAGTCTTCTTCTGGTAAATCTATGACGCTTCCAAATACGCCTTCAATTCCAGCACTATTGACACAATAATCCAAACGGCCAAAGGTTTTAATGGTATGTGCCACCATTTCTTCCACGCTTTTTGAGTTAGAAACATCTGTTTGTATGGCAGAGGCTTTTCCTCCATTAGCCACAATTGAAGCAACCAAACTATCCAACTCTTCTTTTCGACGTGCAGCGACTACAACATTTGCACCTTTGGCTGCAAAGGCTTCAGCTGTAGATTTTCCGATACCGCTACTTGCTCCAGTTATTAATGCGACTTTGTCTTTCATTTTGTTTGTGATTTATATTATTACAGTTAATTGAATCTAGCTTCTGAACGAAATAATATTTTCGATATTAGTCATCTTGCTTGTGTAATATTGTCCTTTTATTAAGCCAAAAACAACATTTTTATATACACGATATTGTAAGCAGTTTTTTTATTTTTTTCATGTTTGTTTTTTGGTTTTACTGTTTCATTTCAACTCGAATAAGTCGTATGGTTTCTGTTTCACTTAAATTTACAACACTATGTGGAGCTTCGGGATTTTTGTACATAGTTAGTGGTAGAGTTAAAGGTTCAGGTAAGTTCCTAGAATCGAAAATAACGTTCCCATCACCATCATAATCAATAAAGTCTCCAGCTTCTTGAATATATAGGACACTTGGCCACTGATGATGATGCAATGCTTCTACTTCTCCAGGAGCAAGTGATACTTCCAAAACTCTTACGCTGTCATTTTCTAATAAAATTTTATGGTTTTTTGGAGCAGCTACTACAGCATCAAGTTCTTTAGGCCAATCTGCTGGATTTCCTGTTTTATAATTTATTGTTTGTTGGTTGCTATTTTCTTGACCTATGCAATTTAGGTTTATAGAAATCATGACTATAAGAGCCATTAATAATTGACTTGTTTTCATAATTGTTAATTTGGTTTTAATAGATTTTTTTATTCCGTTTTATGTACTTCTAATTCTATTTCTATAAGAAATTCTGGTATGGCCAATTCTTTAACGCCAAGCCAAGTACCAGTAGGGAATTGGTTTTTGTAAATTTCTGCTCTATAACCAGCAACTTCTAAAAATTTTGGCATGTTTGTAGTGAATACGTCTTCCTTTACCACATCATCAAATGTACAGCCATAATGCTTTAGGATTTTATCTAAATCGGCATAACAGTTTTTCATTTGTTGTTCTAAATTTCCCACAGCAGTTGGGTTGCCTTCATCATCCATACTAACAGCTCCAGATATTTTAATGTCGTTGCCAATTTTTACTGCATGCGAATAGCCATAAGCTTTTTCAACTTCTGGGCGTAATTGAAAATAGTCTGGTGTTTCATCTACTTCAACTACAATTGGTTGAGGTTCTGGTTGAGGAGTTTCAGTTTTAGTTTCTTCCTTACAACTTACTAATGTAGCAGTAATAATAAGTGTTAAAACTGCTAGGTTTAAAAAGGTTGCTTTTTTCATTATTATTTTTATTTTAATTAGAATAATTATTTAAAGTTGATTTTACGGATCGGAAAGGCAATCCTAGTTCGCGTTCTGCCATTTTGTTTTGATATATTATTTTTGGTGCATTTTTTGGTTCTTTATGATTAAGCATTAACGATACATCAGAAACTGGATAGGTTTCACTACTTAATAAATAATTCTTTCCATGGTTTCCAGGTATTGTTGCTGCTTTAAAAACACCTGTTGCAACATCTTCCACATCTACTATAGCTAAAGGAATATCTGTGTCGTAAAACATTTGAATGAATGGGTTTGGAGCTATTTTATTTTTGAAAAGAAATTGAATGCCTGTTGAAGTAGAATCTTCACGATTTGATAAAGATTTTCCCATGACCATAACAGGAGAAACACTTGTAATTTCTACATCTATTTCTGGATTGTTTTTAATAAAGTTTTCGACCGTTTGATTTGCAATAAACTTAGCTTGAGCGTAAGGATGACTATCTTTACTTGTGTAGGGTTTATCCTTTTCACTATAGGTGTCATTTCTTGTTTTTCCTTCTACTGGTAATGGAAAATTTGTATTCCAGGCAGCTACAGATGCTATTAATACCACTTTTTTTACTGAGGGTGTTTTAGAAATTATTTCTAAAAAGTTTTCAGTACCAATTATGGTTGGGTCAAATAATTCTTTTTGTGGATCTGTAACATCTAATTGGAAAGGTGTTCCTCCATGAATCACTATATCACAATCCTTAATAAAATCTTTTAGGGCTGCTTTATCTGTAACATCTAATTCGCTAATATGCAAATGATCTGAATTTTCTAGGTTCATTAAATGTTGATATTTTTCTTCTTTAGAAATATCTGTTGAAGACACCTTTACTTCGAAATCATGGTCTAAGAATTGCTTAGTTATATAGCTTCCAATAAAGCCTGAGCCTCCAATAATACCTGCCTTTTTCATGATGTTTTATGTTAATTAATGATTTAAAACAAGTAGAATAGCTAAGTGTTTAGTGTCCTTTTCAAAAAACTAAACTATTTTCCCTATAAAAATTTAAGCTATTTGCTTTTAAACATATCTACTTGTTTTTTTAATATTTATTAATTCAAAAATTTAACAACAATACCATTTTGAATTAGCCATGTATGTTGAAAATATTGATGATTTACGATACCTTGTTCAATTTTTTTTCCTGAAATAATTCCAGTTACTAATATGTTGTCTTTCTCAACTTCATTTATAGTAACTTCGTTAAAAATTATATATTCCCATTCACTCTTAAAATCTTTTATAACATCGCTAATTATAGTGTTATTTAAAATTGAAACTTCTTGATTTGTTTTAATCAATTTGTAATTAGTTGTAGGGTTTATAAAGTTTTTTGTACTTGAAATTTCGTTAGGAATTAAATTATTATAAACTTCTTCAATTGTGATAATGTTATCATCTTGATTTTGAGATATTAACGTTTCAGGAATTAGTAAAAAGCAAATTATTAATGTAAAAGATGTTATTAAGAGCTTCATTTAATTATGGTTTTAAATGTGTTAACTAAGAAAGCTATAATTATTACTTATTAAAAGCGTATTAGGACGAAATAGAGTTATTAATGTCCGAAAACACTTTTATTTTTATCGAAGGGAGTTGCTACTTTTGTCTTTCTTGCAATTAATTGCAAGTTTTTATTGTTACTAAATTGTATGTAAGCGTTTTAGGAGCTCAGATTTTAGTTGCTTGCTAATAGGAATGGCTTTTCTTGAAACAACCACATGACTAGTTGCTATTTCATCTATTTGAGAAATATTAACTATAAACGACCTATGAATTCTTAAAAAATGAACTTGAGGTAATTTTTCATCAATATCTTTTAGAGTAGTCACTATCAAGTACTCTTTGCCTTTAGCATAAATACGACAATAGTTTCGTTCAGCTTCAATATATAAGATGTCTTTAATATTGATTTTTACCATTTTTTCGTGATGACGAACAAAAATACAATCGTCTAAAATTAAAGGTTCGTCATTATCAATAGATGGTTCTTTTTTATCTTTATTTTCTAATTTTAAATGATTTGCAGTAAGTTCTATTGCACGTTGTAAGTCTAATTTTTTAAAAGGCTTAGAAATAAATGCATAGGGATTTGTTGTTTTAGCTCTGTTGAAATTTGTGTCATCTGCATTAGCAGTAAGGTAAATAATTGGAATATTATAATCTTTCTGCATGATTAAAGCAGTTTCTATGCCATCTATTTTTCCTTTTAAATTAATATCAAGGAGAACAATGTTTGGTTGTTGTTCTTTAATATGAAGCAATGCTTCCTCACCACGAGGAATAATACCAGTTACTTCGTAACCAAGCATGGTAAGTTGTAATGATATATTTGCTGCAATAATCATTTCATCTTCAACTATTAATATTTTTAATGGATTTTTCATTTAGGCAGCATTATGTAGTTTAAAATGAAACAATACAGATGTGCCATTTGTGTTTTCTTCTTGCATTTCACCATTTAACTGTTGGGTTAAAAGTTTAATTAGTTGAGATCCAAAACCAGTTCCTTTAGGAGTTATTCCATGTACCTTTCCAATGCCATTATCAACTACTTTAAGTGTTAAAATATCTGGTTTATCTTGCAATAAGCTAATTTTAATATTACCTTTTTTGTTGTCTGGAAAAGCGTACTTTAAAGCATTTGTTAAAAGCTCGTTTACTATTAAACCTATTGGTACTGCTGTGTCAACATCTAGTTCTAAATTATCCATTGCACACTCAATTTTCACTTTATCTTCCGTGTTGAAAGTATCTAAAATACCTTCGCTTAAATTTAGGAAATAGTCTTTCATTTCAATACTTCCTAAGTTAGTACCTTGATAGAGTTTTTGATGGATAATTCCCATTGATTGTACTCTGTTTTGACTAGCAATCATAGCGTCTTTGGTGGCTGAATCCTCTAATTGTGCAGATTGTAGAGCAATTAAACTTTTTACTAACTCTAAATTATTTTTTACGCGATGATGTATTTCTTTTAGGAGTAATTCGTTTTGTTTATTTTTTTTCTCTAATTCAATATTTAAAGCTAATAGTTTTTCACGTTTTTTTCTAATATTTTTTATACTAGAAAACATGCCTATTAAACTAAGAGTTAATAACCCAGCAATAGTAATGTATAATATTTGTGTTTTTTGTTGTTGAGATATTTTGGCTTCTTGGGTTTTAATAGTTTCTTCTTTTTTAACTGTTTCGTATTTGGTTAATAAATTAGACATGACTTTATCACTTTCTATAGCAGCTGTACTATCTCTCATAACTCTTGCCTTTTTCTGATATTCAAGTGCTTTTGCATAGTTGCCCAATTTTTCATAAATAGTACTAACATGACCATAATTTTCTGTTAGATTAGAGACATCTCCATTGGTTTCTTGAAGTTCTACTGTTTGAAGTTGGTAATTTAGCGCTTCTTCATAATTTCCTAAAAGCATTGTTACTTCACCTAAATTTGCAGTTATTACGTAAATAGCGTTTTCATAATTCACCTCTTTTGCTTTTGTTAAAGTGGTTTCATATTCTTTTTTTGCTTCTTGATATTTTCCCATACGTTTAAGGGAATTTGCTCTATTGTTGGAAAAATTAAGCAAATCATAAACAGAAAAATTTAATGTTTTTGCTAAATTAATTGCTTCATTAAAATAATTATAAGATTCTTGAAAGTTGCCTAAAGCCAGATAAGAGTCTCCAGCAGAAGTGTAAGCGTAAACCAATTCTGTATCTAAATGGTTTTGCTTACATAATTTAATTGTTTTTAAAGCATATTCCAAAGCTTCATTGTGTCTACCTTGATTGTTTAAATCTTCAGAAATACGACTGTAAGCACCTGCAATTCCTGTTATATCGTCAATTGCTTCCATAAGTTTTAAAGCTTCAAGGTCGACTTTTAGGGCTTGTTCAATATCTCCTTTTCGTTTATTAATCCAACCAATTTTAAACAAAGTAGTTGCTTGTCCTTTTTTGTTATCTATAGATTTGTAACCAACTAAGGCTTTGTTGAAGTAAAAAGAGGCAGAATCTAACTCTAATAAGTTGGCATGGATTCGACCATGCATTTCATAAAATGTTGGTTGCCATTCAGCATCTTTAGTGTTTTCTGAAAGTGTTATTCCCTGTCTTGAATATACAATCGCTTTTTCAAAATCTGTTTGAGATTGCAGCGTTACTAATTCACTAAGTAATTTTAGTTTGATACGATAGTCTTTTTCATTTTGTAGCAGATTAGCAAGGCTATCTATTTTTTGATTTTGACTAAAAGTAAATTGAAAACAAAGTAAAAGGATAATTAATAGAAATTTTTTAGAGCAATTTCTATTTGATTTAATTGCAAAAAAATGCACTGGATTTTTTGTACAACAGAGTACTGTTATACGCGATAGCACAAATGGCTTTAGTTTGTTAGTTTTCATAAGTCTTTTGAACGCTATTAAAAAAGACTTGAGGAGAGTTTAAAGATACTAAAAAAAACTACATATTTACAAATTCGTAACCAGCTAATCCAAAGGGCCTTAAATCAATTTTGGTCTCGTTTAATAAGATGTCATGTTCTAAATAAGACTTTAAATTGGTTAACCAAAAAGTCCAACCATTGCTGCAACCATAAAATATTTCGAGTTTGCTTTTGTCGTCTAGTGGGATGTTAGATTGCGTTAAAGAAAGTAAAACAGCATGTTCTTTTTGTTCTATAGTAATGGTAACTACACAACTTCCAGCAAATGTAAATTTAATAACATTTGTTCCATTTGCTTCAAGAATTTTTCCTTCTTCTTTTCCATCCCAATTGTACCAAAACCAAGTATAATTGTCATTTTGTTGTATAAATTCTGAATTATTTATGACTTTTTCATTTCTTGAAAACTCAGCATCTTTTAAAAACCATGAAATAAGACCTTCTTTTGTAGCCCAACACCAATAAAGTTTTTCAACAGTTGTATGAATATAAATTCGTTTAGTGAATTCATACCAGTCTAACTTTTTCATAATTAATAGTTTAATGATAAAAATACAAAATTAATTATCAATCAATAAAACACTTAAACGAAGTTTCTTTTAATATTATCCTATTTTTTATAGATGAAGCACACTTTTTAATAGCTTTGAAAAAAACATAACACATGAAAACAAAACTACCTTTCTTATTTTTATTTTTACCCGTATTATTTTTTGCGCAAGCACCAATTAATGAATTCTTTAGTGTTCCAATGTCATCGTATGCCATTGTAGAATCTAATCCTGCTATTGACCAAAGCACCTCTGGTGCATCATTAGTATGGGATTTTACGAATTTAACAACATTAGGGATAAACACGGATACCTATGCTGTACCTACTGCTAGTGAGTTAGCTACATACCCTGGAACTACTGAGGTTTTAACTGTTACAACATCAGGTACCATGGAAGAAAATAATATTTTTGCTAAAGATATAGCAGGTGCTTTTTCTTTTACGGGTGTTTCTAATGCTGGTTTTGAATTGAATTATAACACAAATAATGCATTTCTTGGGACATTTCCTTTAAGCTATTTGGATACAACTTCAGACGCAGTAGCTGGGTCTTTTACAAGCGATTCTGGATCAGGTACTTTTGCAGGAACAATTACAACTACAGTTGATGCTCATGGAACTTTAAATATGAATGATCTTGGAGAGGGTGCATTTAGTGGTAGTGTAACAAGACTAAAAATAGTTCAAGATTTAACCTTATCCGTATCTATTTTTACAGGAACTGTATTTCAAACATCCTATTACTATTATGATAATAGTAATGGTAATCTTGTTTTTAGATCGAATACAGCTGATATTGAATTTGCCATTGTTGGTATAGATGATACTATAACTCTTATGGAAAGTTTCTTAACAAATTCTTTATCAACGCCAAACAATACTTTGGTAACGAATGAGTTTAGTGTAGCTCCTAATCCAGTGATTGATATATTAAATATTAAATTTAACCCAGCGAATACAATTCAATCTATTCGTGTTTCGGATATAAACGGGCGAATAATTTTAAGTTCAATTGGTGCTTCAAAATCAGTTGATGTATCTGGACTAAAAAGTGGTTTATATATTGTATCTGTTCAAACTAAAAATGGGTTTATTACTAAGAAATTTATTAAGAAATAAAATTATTATAGTTTATAAAAAATACCGATGAGTCTCAATGACTCATCGGTATTTTTGTGCCTCAATACCTTATTTTTTATAGACAACACTGATAGTTTGTTAAATTCCTTGAACATTCAGTTATAAAATAAAATACTTCCTTTAAAATTTATTGGTAAAAAGCATCAGGTTGTTTACTTTTGTGCCACTATAAATTTTGATGTTTCTTTATTTTAAGGAAATAACAAATAAGAACTTAAAGATGAATTTACACGAATATCAAGGAAAAGACATATTAGCAAACTTTGGCGTACGTATTCAGCGTGGAATGGTAGCAAAAAATGCACAAGAAGCTGTTGCTGCTGCAAAACAGTTAACTGCTGAAACTGGAACAGGTTGGCATGTAATTAAAGCTCAGGTTCATGCAGGTGGACGTGGTAAAGGAGGAGGCGTTAAGCTTGCAAAAAATCTTCAAGAGGTTGAACAAATTGCAGGACAAATAATTGGTATGAATTTAATTACACCACAAACGTCTGCTGAAGGAAAAAAAGTTCACCAAGTTTTAGTTGCTGAAGACGTTTATTATCCAGGTGAAACTGAAACGAATGAGTTTTATATGTCAGTTTTATTGAATCGTGCTACTGGACGTAATATGATTATGTATTCTACAGAAGGAGGAATGGATATAGAAACTGTTGCTGAAGAAACACCACATTTAATCTTCACTGAAGAGGTAGATCCATCTGTTGGGTTAATGCCTTTTCAGGCTAGACGTGTTGCTTTTAACTTAGGATTAGAAGGACTTGCATTTAAAGAAATGACCAAGTTTGTTGCTTCTTTATATACTGCCTATGTAGAATCTGATGCTTCTTTATTCGAAATCAATCCAGTATTAAAAACAAGTGACAATAAAATTATGGCTGTGGATGCTAAAGTAACCATAGACGATAATGCCCTTTACAGACATAAAGATTATCAAGATTTACGCGATTTACGTGAAGAAAATCCAATTGAAGTAGAAGCAGGAGCTTTAGGACTTAACTATGTTGACTTAGACGGAAATGTTGGTTGTATGGTTAATGGAGCAGGACTTGCAATGGCAACTATGGATTTAATAAAACAAGCAGGTGGAGAACCAGCAAACTTTTTAGATGTAGGTGGAACTGCTGATGCTGCAAGAGTAGAAGCAGCTTTTAAAATTATTTTAAAAGATCCTGCTGTTAAAGCTATTTTGATTAACATCTTTGGAGGTATTGTACGTTGCGATCGTGTTGCACAAGGTGTTATTGATGCATATAAAAATATGGGTAATATTAATGTGCCAATTATTGTACGTCTTCAAGGAACCAATGCAGACATCGCTAAAGAATTAATAGATAATTCTGGTTTAGATGTATTAAGTGCAACTGAATTTCAAGAAGCAGCAGATAAAGTACAGAAAGTTTTAGCCTAATTAAAAAAGGTAGCTCTTAGTTTTATCTAAGAGTTTAACAAAACAAAAGCCACTTTAAATATAAAGTGGCTTTTTTTATTTTCGATTTTTTAAAAATTAGTTTAAAGATGTAAGCCACACTCCGTTTTTGGATTGTTGTTCCATCGTCCACTTCTGTCTTCACTAGGAATTGTACAATGACTACAGCCAATGGAGTTATAACCTTTTGCAACTAAAGGATGAAAAGGTAATTGGTGAATTTCAATAAAAGCATCACGTTGTTCTTTAGTAATATCTAATAGTGGATAGAATTTTAATATTTCTCCACGCATTTCAAAAATATCTAAACTTGCTCTATGGTCGCTTTGCCATTCCATTAAGCCAGACACCCAAACCTTGTAATTTTTTTTAATGGATTCTAAAGGGCTTACTTTATTTATTGAACAACAAAAATCAGGATTTTTCTTCCATGTTTCATCTTTGGTTGTAAACTCATGTTCCTCTTTTATAGCACTTATAGATTTTACATTTAAACCATATAATTGTACCAACTTGTCTTTATATTTTAATGTTTCTTCAAAATGATATCCTGTATCAATAAAGAAGACTTGTTGTTCTTTGTTAACATCAGAAAAAAGTTTTAATAAGAAAGCTGAGGTTGCAGCAAAAGAGCTAGTTAACATAACTTGGTTAACATCGAAATCTACATAAAGTTCTTTAATACGATTTGTAACTGAAAGATATTTGTATTTCTTATTGAGAGATTTTATTTGTTCATCTGAAATTTCAGACGAATTCATAATAGTAGGATTATCTATCATATTATTTAGGACATTTTAATCTTAAATGCGCAATTTAAGATTATTCAATAAACTTTTAAAACCTTTATTATTTTTTTAAGGGTTTATTTGTAGTTGGTTGCTTTATTTCTTTTTTAGGCATTGGTCCACGAAGATGAATTACTAATCCATTCAGGAAATTTCTTAAAATTTGATCGCCACATTCCATGTATTTTGGATGGTCTTCTTTTCTAAAAAAAGCACCTAATTCACTTTTTGTAATTCTAAAGTCTACTAATTCTAAAATTTTAACAATTTCATCATCGCGAAGTTTTAATGCAACTCTTAGTTTTTTGAAGATATCGTTGTTTGTCATGTGTTTAGTTTTATGGTTCAATAATAGAATAATCGATGAAATGCACGTTCGAATTAACTATCTGATAATCAAAATGTTAAAAAATATTATTTATTAAATGTAAGAAAATAACGATGAAACGCATTCAAATTTTCGACAAGTTACAAATTATAAGGGATTATTAAATATTGTTTATAGGTATCTTTATATTGTAATATTAATCCATTCCTCCAATGATTAACAAGGTTGAAAAATTAAGCCTTTTGTCTGAAATGATATCATTTGCAAAAAGCGAAAGCAATCTAAAACCAATAGAATATAATTTTTTATTGGCTATTGCAAAACAGTTAGATATTTCAAGAGAAGATTTCGATTATTTAATCGAGCATCCTATAAATTATATTCATTTAGAATCTCATAGCGAACGTATTGTCCAGTTTCATAGATTGGTATTATTAATGAATATCGATGAGGAAAATTCTCCTAAAGACAAGATTAAACTTTTTAATTATGGTCTTAGAATGGGTTTAAGTCATGAGTCTATAAATAAAGTATTATACTTGATGGAAAGCTTTCCTAATAAAATTGTTCCACCAGATGTGCTTATTGATATCTTTAAGGTTCAATATAATTAGTAATTTTTAAAAAAGTTAAAACCTCTAATTTTATATTTTAAGCTTCTCAAGCTTATCTTGATAAGCTTTAATTTCATCCCTAAATTTGGCTGCTTGTAAAAAGTTTAAAGCCTTTGCGGCTTCTTCCATAAATTTTCGTTTTTCACGGATTTTCTTTTCCAATTCACCTTTAGTTAAATATTTACTTTCTGGTTCTGCTGCTTTTAATGCTTCCAATTCATAACTATATGTACTCACCGAATTCTTTGACAACGCATTGTCAAGACTTTTGTTTAATGCCTTAGGAATTAGATTGTGCTTTGTGTTATAAGCAATTTGTTTTTCACGTCTGTAATTAGTCTCATCAATGGTTTTTTGCATACTCTTGGTTATTTTGTCTGCATACATAATAGCTTTTCCATTTAGATTCCTTGCAGCTCTTCCAACAGTTTGTGTTAATGATCTCGCTGAACGCAAAAAGCCTTCTTTATCTGCATCAAGAATAGCAACCAATGACACTTCAGGCAAATCTAGGCCTTCTCTTAAAAGATTGACACCAACTAAAACATCAAACATACCTGCACGTAAATCTTGCATAATTTGTACACGCTCCAAAGTATCTACATCACTATGTATATAACGTACGCGTATTTGAATTCTGCTTAAATACTTGGTTAATTCTTCAGCCATTCTTTTGGTTAAAGTAGTCACTAATGTTCGTTCGTCTTTTTCTACACGTAGCTGGATTTCTTCTATTAAATCGTCTATTTGGTTTAAACTTGGTCTTACTTCAATAGTAGGATCTAAAAGTCCAGTAGGACGAATTACTTGTTCGACATAAACACCATCTGATTTTTGAAGTTCGTAATCTGCTGGAGTAGCACTAACATAAATCACTTGGTTTTGTAGCGCTTCAAACTCTTCAAATTTTAAAGGTCTATTGTCCATAGCAGCTGGTAATCTAAAACCATATTCTACCAGATTTTCTTTCCTGCTTCTATCTCCTCCATACATGGCATGTACTTGAGAAATGGTTACGTGACTTTCGTCTACAACCATTAAATAGTCGTCTGGAAAATAGTCTAATAAACAGAAAGGTCTGGTTCCTGGTTGTCTGCCATCTAAGTAACGAGAATAGTTTTCAATACCAGAGCAATAACCCAATTCTCGAATCATTTCTAAATCGAATTCAGTGCGTTCTTTTAATCTTTTTGCTTCTAAGTGTTTGCCTATTTCTTTAAAATAATCGTATTGCTTTACTAAATCGTCTTGAATGTCTTTTATAGCTCCTTGTAAGACATCTGGAGACGTAACAAACATATTAGCTGGATAAATATTCAGTCTATCATATTTCTCAATTACTTCATTAGTTTGAATGTTGAAAGCTTCAATTTCTTCAATTTCATCGCCAAAAAAGTGAATTCTAAAAGCATGATCATCGTAACTTGGAAATACATCAACTGTATCTCCTTTTATTCTGAAATTCCCATGATTAAATTCGGCTTCAGTTCTGGAATATAAACTTTGAACCAATCTGTGAAGTAATTTTGTTCGTGAAATAACCTGATCTTTTTCAAGTGAAATCACATTCTTCTGAAATTCTACAGGATTTCCAATACCATATAAACAAGATACGGAAGCTACTACTAAAACATCTCGTCTTCCAGAAAGAAGAGAAGAGGTTGTACTTAATCGCATTTTTTCAATTTCTTCGTTTATAGAGAGATCTTTTTCTATATAAACTCCAGAAACTGGAATGTATGCTTCAGGTTGGTAATAATCGTAATAAGACACAAAATATTCGACTGCATTTTCAGGAAAAAACTGCTTGAATTCAGAATATAATTGCGCTGCCAAGGTTTTGTTATGTGCTAAAACTAACGTTGGTTTTTGTACTTCTTCTATAACATTAGCAACTGTAAATGTTTTACCAGAACCAGTAACACCAAGAAGTGTTTGGTATTTTTCTTGAATAACAAGACCGTCTACTAATTGTTTAATTGCAGCTGGTTGATCTCCTGTTGGACTGAATTCTGATTTTATCTTAAATTTCATTGAAAAAGTGCCTAAAGTACTTGAATTGTCTAAATTACTTAAAGTTGTTGGAATTAGAAATTTTGTATGAAACTTTCGTTTATCGTTTTAAAGAGAAATGACCTCGATATTCTTTTCCGTCTGTTAATGTGATAACAAACCAATAATCATCACTTGGGAGTAAATTGCCATTAAAAGTTCCATCCCAACCAGACCCAAAAGCACTTAATTCTTTAATAAGTTTTCCGTAACGATTAAAAACCTTTATGATAACGTTAGTTTCTAAATAATCTAAACCAATAGGATTCCAAAAATCGTTATATCCATCTCCATTGGGAGTGAAGAATTTTGGAAAACCTAAAACTGATACGTCTTCTGAAACAATTCCACAGCCATTTTTATCTTGAATATGCACTGTGTGATATCCAGGAGATACATTGGAAAATGTATTGCTGTTTTGAAAGAAGCCATTATCTAAAGCATATTCGTAATCACCTTCGCCTGAAACATTAATAGTTATTGTGTTATTATTAGAGGCTTCAGTTACAAAAACATCTTCAATGGTAGCAATGTTAGAAGGAAAAACTGTGATGGTTCTTGTGCTTGAACAACCATCGTTATTTGTAACAATAACTGTATAAACACCAGTTTCATTAATTAAAATCTGTTCAGAATTCTGCATTAAATCGATGCCATCTAAAAGCCATTGATAAGTAAAATCTGAAGGCAATCCGTTTAAAATTCCTGCTTCTAAACTTATGGTCTCTGGATATGTATTTAAACAATAAGTACTTTCTTCATCTGGAACTAGTTCAGGAAAAGGAAACACAGCTAAGTTAATGTTTGAATACGCATAACATAACCCATTATCAGTAATTTGAACAAATAGTGTTTCTAAATATGGATTGTCTATATTCTCATAAGTTCCGGAAAGGGCATTTTCTTGGTTTTCTAATTCATTTTGAGAATTATAAAATATTACACTTGCAGAGTTAGGGACGTTACTTTGAGAGATGATAAAATCTGAGATATCATTCAGATTAAAACTGATGATACCATCGTTAATATCTTCATCGCAAGCATCATAAGAAGGTAACATAATAGAGTTGTTAGCAAAATCTAATGTAACTTCTGCAATCGATATACAGCCATTAGCATTGGAAACCCTTGCATAAACAATTTGATTTAACGAGGTATTATCAAAACTTGTTGGAGTAGGAATTGGACTCACTCCAGATTCAGCTTGAGCTTGTGTTAAAAAGAAATTTTCTAAATTTAAGTTACTATCACCATTTGTGATATCTGCTTCTGCATCATATAAATTATAAGTTGTAAAACCATCTAAGTTGTAATCGCAACTAATAAGAGTTGTATTAAAAACAATAGGATCTGTAGCAATTTCAATAATTATTTCTCCATATGAGATACACGTTCCATCAATAATTACTTCAACGTTGTAAGTTCCAGCATCTGTTACTAAATAGGTTGGATTAGTCTCAAACAAAATTTCAACACCATTTCTAAACCATTTATAAGTATTTATTCCAGGCTGATTAGCATCTAGTAAAACGGTTTCAGTAGGACATAAAGCAGTATTGTAGTCTATTAGTAAATTTGGACCTAAATCGGTATTTAATTGAAAACTTCCAGCCTCAAGAAAAACAGCAGAATCGTATCTGTAATTTTGTTCGTCTGCAATCACTAATTTTACATGATATGTTTCATTAGGGATTACATTTGCAGTTGCTGTTAAAATAGCAGTTTGGCCATTAAAATTAATTGGAGCTGTTACATCATTCCAACTCCCAAAATATGTTTCATTAATTGGATCGCAAGCACCTGGGATTCCAGAGTGAACCGTTGTTACTTTTACAGGAGTCATAGTTCCTGGGACCACAGCAATGTTTTCGTATCTGGTTTCGTCTTCTTTTCTAATTAAAAACCCAAATAAATCTGAATATTGACAGGTATTACTATTGCCTTCCTGGTATTCTTCTGAAGCAAAAAGATATCTAAAGCTTATTTGGTCTGCAACAGCTTTAAAATTAAATTCTAAAATGGTTGCATTTAATGTGTTTGATTCGTTTAATACATATTCTAAATCAGCATCTCCAACCCAACCTGGAGCATCGTCATCACTTAAAGAGGAATTAGGGCCTTGCACATTTACAAGTTTCCCTGTACTTAACACAACGCCTTCTTGAAATGGAAAAGCTGAGCCATTGGCTTCAAAATAACCATAACTTTCATCAGTACCACTAAAATCTCCACCAAGAACATTGGTAACCACAACATCTGTTATACAATTGCTGTCAATTAAAATATCTTCAATTAGTTGCTGTGCAGTATAAGTTCTACTATCTGTTGTCACGTTTTGAGAAAACATGACACAGGAAACCAATAAGAATGGGAA
This sequence comes from Xanthomarina spongicola, assembly GCF_003148645.1. Taxonomy (GTDB): domain Bacteria; phylum Bacteroidota; class Bacteroidia; order Flavobacteriales; family Flavobacteriaceae; genus Xanthomarina; species Xanthomarina spongicola. The sequence goes on along the minus strand of NZ_QGGP01000007.1, from coordinate 94,490 downwards.
TAATAAAAAGGGCTTCATTAATAGTAATTAGTTTGCAAAGATAACTAATACTAATTTTTTAAAGGAATAAAGTTTGTTAAAGACGTTTTGGGTTTTTCTATCGTTTTAAAGCAAAATGTCGTTTCACTTCAAAAGAAATGTCGCCTTTTTTAACTTGAGCTAAAAACCAGTAGTCGTTAGATGGCATGAGTTCACCTCTATACGTTCCGTCCCATCCTGGTGAACTATGGTTTAATGTCTTAATAAGTTTGCCATATCTGTCGAAAATGTAAACAACAGTTCCTTCAAGTTGATTGACTCCAGTAATATGCCAAGTGTCATTATAACCATCATTATTTGGTGTAAAGAATAATGGTGCATCAATAATAACAATGTTTTTAATGGCAGAAGCACAACCATTTAAATCAATTATTTCAATTACATGTGGTCCTAAAGTTACATTGTAAAATACGTTTGATTCCTGTGGTACTCCATGATCTAAAGTGTACAAATAGTTTCCAATTCCACTTATGGTAACTGTAATGTTATTCGGATTTGAAAAATCTACTGTTTCTGTAAACTCTATGGTTGCTTGTTCAGATTCTATGACATTGAAAGTAGAAGTTGTTTGACATCCAAAAATGGATGTAACTGTTACAGAATAAGTGCCAATAGTAGTAATTTCAATTTCAGAAGTTGAAGCATTTGTTGACCATAAATAGGTGTCGTCTGCAAATCCTGTTTCAGCTGAAACAATTAGTGGTAAATTGTCTAAACAAACCGTCTGATCTGGAATATTCACATCTGGTTTTCTATTTATAATTATATCAAAAGATGTTGTACTAAAACAACCAGTTGTATTGTTTTCTATTCTTACGTAAATAGTTTGACCATCAAAAGCGTTGTAATTCAAATCTAGTATGGCATTGGTATTATCTATTGCCTCTACTTCTAATTCAAAGTAACTTACAGTAAATTGATTTGGATCTTGAGCTCCTAATACAATTGCTGTTTGTTGTGATAAATCTAAAAATAGCATACTGTCAAAATCGTCATCGCAAGCAACAAGATTTGGTGGTTGATTTGCAATAGGACTCGAATTTACCAATAAATTAAACGATGTTATTGCAGAGCAACCAGTATCTGTATTTACAGCATTTACAAAAATAGTGTCGTTATTTGTTGCGTAGGTATAATCTGTATTTAAAGGATTTTGTGTGTTTTGTGCATCTAATAAGTTTGCATAAAAAGTCACGTTTATAGGAGTTTGAGTTCCAATTAAATCAGTTATAGCATCTAATAAATTATATGTATTGGTATCGCTATCACAAGTTTCAATAATTGCCGTATTTATAGAAGGAGGTAAGTTCACTATTAGTTCCAATGGAATGGTTACATAACAATTAGAAACTGTATTGGTTACTCGAATATAAACCGTTTGAGGGTTCGATGTGTTGTGATATGCACTTGGATTTGGAATGGTTACATCGTTATTATCTACATCTTCAATAGTTTCATGATAAGTAACTAAAATATCATCTTGTCTAATGTCTAACACTTCAGTTTCTGAAACTGTTAAATTGAAACTTGCTGAACCATCTTGATCTGTATCACATTGTGTTAATGCAGAAGCCGAGTTTACCAAAGGGACTTGTATGACATTCAAGCCAAATTCTGCAATAGCATGACAATACGTGCCATTTTCTACACGAGCGTAAATTTGCTGAGGATTGGTTTGATTGGTGTAATTTAAAGGCAATTCGTTTTGTTCGTTTTCAGCATCTACTAAAGTCTCATAAAACGTAATGGTTAAAGTTTCAGGACTGCTTACTGACATTTCAGTAATAATAGCATTCAAATCGAAAGTTTCTTGACTGTCGTTTGATCTGTCATCACATAAAAAAGTGTCTAAAGGTGCATTGAAAATTGGAATAGAACCAACTTCAATAACAAAAGTAGAAACTCCAAAACAACTTTGGTCGCTTAAATTTTCTACACGAACATGAATGGTTTGAGGATTCGATTGATTTGTATAAGCTAATGTTTTGTTAATGATATTTGTTCTGTTTAACGCGTCTGTAGCATTTTCAAAGTACAAAACACGTTTCCCTGTTTGACCATTTAATATTTCTGCATCTTTATCTATAAAAATGAAATCTGCTGTTTGATTACCATCGGTTTCGCAATTTCTATAATTACTAATATTTGTAAAAACAGGCTCTGTATTTACAATAATTTCAAAGTTAACTAAAGCATAACAGGTTGTAATATCACTTTCAATTCTAACATATACAGTTTGTGTATTTGCATTGTAAGCTGTTGTATTTGTAATGGCGTTTGTATCTGCATTAGCATCATCTTCTGAGGTATGGAATGTGATGTCTAAATTTGAAGTGCTAGAAACTATCTCAGAAATTTTATCATCTAAATTTACTGTTGAAAAGGCATCTTGATCATTGTCACATATAACAACATCCAATGGTTGTGTAACAGTTGGAGCAGGAATGATGTTTATTTCAAACGAGGAAACATCATGACAGCTAGTAGTTGATTCTACCACACGAACATATATAATTTGTGGATTGCTAATGTTTGTGTAGAATGGAGTCAATATATTCTCATTGTTGTCAGCATCTTCTTGAGTTAAGAAATAACTTATAGATGGATTTGATATTCCAGTACTTACATAAGTGTCAAATGTTGCTAATTCTATAGCTGTAAAACCATCGTCGTCAGTATCGCAATAATTAATAGGGCTTAAAGGTTGAATAATTACTGCTGGATTGATAATTAAATTAATATCTGTAAAATAAGTACAATCAGTATTTTCTATAGTTATATATAATTGATGAGGGCTTGATGTAACCTCATATAATTGTGTTATATCTATTGGATTTGTTCCATTTGTTTGATCAGTTTCTGTTTCATAAAATATAACTGTAGTGTTAGCCAGATTATTAACTATGGAGTTTCCAATATTTTCTAAATTAAAGTTTGCAATACCATCGTTTGAAGCATCGTCGCAAACATCAAAGTTTCTAATGTTAGTAGCAGATTCAAGAATATTGGTATGTAATTCGATAGTTGAAATGGCTACGCAACCAGTAACATCATCAACAACTCTAATATATATTATTTGAAGATTTGGTGTTGTGTTTTGATAATTCTGAATGTCTTGAATTGGATTGTCTCCAGTTTCAGCATCTTCAAAAGTAGTATGAAATGTTGTTGTAACATTTGTTAATCCTGCTAACACATCATCTATTATTGTAGTTAAATCAAAAGTATCGAAACCATCTCCATCTTGTTCGCAAGCATTAATTGTTTGAGTTTCATTATTAATATTTGGAGAATCTAATACAGTAATTACTATTGAAGTTGTGCTAATACAACCAGTAGTTGCATCTGTAACTCTTATAAAAAGTTGTTCTGTTTGATTGGTATTTACATAAGGCGATGCTATTGGATTTGTTCCAGCATCTGCTTCAGCTTGAGAATAATGATAGGTAACAATTAAATTAGGATTACTATTTGTAATCTCATTATTAGCTTGTGTTAAATCTATTTGAGTAAAACCGTCTGCTACTGCATCATCACAAATTTCTAAAGGTTGTGGATCTGTTATTACTGGTAACGGATTTACAACAAGATTGAAATTAGCATAAGCTAAACAACCATTATCTCTATCAAGAATCCTAACAAAAATGGTTTGTGGATTAGTTGTATTTTGAATTGAAGTTGTAATTGGATTGATGTTGTTTTGAGCATCGGTTAAACTATAATGATAACTAATGTTATAATTTGAAGCAGGAACAGATGCAATTACTTCAGAATCTTTAGTGCTTAAATCGAAAGTTTCAATACCATCATTACTAGCATCATCACATATTTCAAAATCTGAGATGTTTCCAGCAGATTGTTCAGAATTTAATGTTACTATTATCTCATCGTTAATAACACAAGTTGTATTACTTATTGGTATACTAATAACTACTGTATATGTACCAGAAGTTACAGCTGTTAAGGTTTCTAAAATTTCACCAGATAAAAGTTGTCCATCTAAATACCATTCATATGTAGCTAATGGGTTTTGTGTATCTGCATTTAAAATTATATTATCTGCACAAGTAGTTACATCTGGACCTAAATCTACAGTTGCATTAAAACTATTTCCTTCAATAAATACTGCTGAATCGAAATTCTCATCTGTTTGATCGGCAATTACTAATTTAATATGATATTGAACGTTTGGTTGAATAGTTGCAGTAGCTGATAAAACTGTTGTTCTACCATTAAAATTGGTGTCTCCAAGATTATGTCCATCGAAATATTGTTCGTTTTCTGCTGGGCAAAAACCAACAACTTCTTCGTGTACTGTATTTGTGTTTACAGGAATACTTGTTCCAGGAACTAAAGCTACATTTTGGAAGGGAGCTGCAGATCCTGTTGGTTTTATAAGAAAAGCAAATCCATCGGAATAATCGCAAGGATAATTTGCATAATATTCTTCTGAAGCTAAAATATAATTGAATTGTACTTGATTTGAAACCGAAATAAAATCGAATTCTATAGATGTTGCATTTAATGTGTTTGTAATTCCAAGGGCATTTTCTAAGTCTGTATCTGTTCCCCAACTGGTTTCACCTTCATTTAATGGATTGGCATTTACTGTATTTCCAGCTGCAGTTGCTGAACCTGTAGAAAGCAAAATTCCATTTTCGAAAGGAAAGTTAGAACTGGCTTTTTCGAAATAGCCATAACTAGCTAATCCATTAACCAATCCATTGCTATTAGATTGTATATTTGAAACCTCTACACAACCTTGAATTAAGTGGGTTTCTATTAGATCGTTTAATGGAATATTATCGTTTATTGAAATTTGTTGTGCATGGGTATTTTGAAAGAATGACATTAAAAAAATAACTAACAAATAGCTATAATTGTTTAACATGATATTTTTCTTTTTCATTAATGTTTTCAAGTTACTCTAGATTTGGGATTAATCAGTGGGCAAAGTAAGTTAAAATTAGACAAAATGCAAAAAATAACGATAAAATGCACTATTTAGATTTTTTCTACATGTTTAAGTAGATCCAACCGGTTAAGGTTTTATAATTTGAATCGTTAAGGTAAAGCACATAGAAATAAGTGCCAACTGGGAGTGCCTTACCAATGTTATTCAAACCTTTGTTTGATTTTCCGACCCAAGGGTTGTTATTGTCACCTTCAAAAATTAAGGTTCCATACCTATTATATATAAGGAGTTTATGTTTTTCGAAAATATTATAAAGTCCTTGTATATTAAACCAATCGTTATAACCATCGTTATTTGGTGTAAAAACTTGAGGCACATGTGGAGGACAGTTTTCTACTATTAAATCGAAATAATAAATGTCATAACATGGTTGGTTTTCTATTTTTAAATAAATGGTTTGTGGTACAACTGTATTTTGAAAATTACCAGGATTTAAGATATCATTATCATTATTTTGTAAATCCTCTAATGTTAAGAAGAAGGCAGTTGGTTCTCCATTTGTTTTTATGGAATCAAGTTGTAAGGTTAAATCAAAATACGCCATATTAAAACCTTCATCACAATTTGTTATAGGTTGTAAAGGAGTGATTACAATTTCAAGTAATTGAATGTTTTGTGTGTCTTGGTTATTAAGTTCGTTTAATTCAGTAATAATTCCAGTTCCATCGCCAATATCATCTACTACCACAGTTATGGTGATGTCATTTGGTAAATGATCAGGTATAAAAATTGTAATTTGTCCATTTTCTGAATCACCTATTTCTATTTGATTTATTGTTTGACTGGTTCCAACAAGTTCATTATTAGCATAAAAGGCAATTGGCACATTTGAAGGAAGAAACTCAGTGCTATTTATATTAAATACAGTATAATCTATAGTAATTTGCCTGTTAGAGCATTCTAGGTTAATAGCATTAATTTGAACAGTAGCATCTGGAAGTTGGCTGTTTAATACTGTAATTATATTATTGATAATAATTAAATCGGCTTGTAGAATACCATTAACGTCTAAATCTCCAGTCGTCAATTTTATTTCAACTGAAGTGTCGCCAATAGTAATATTATCTTGAATACCATAGACATCTATGTCTCCATTGTAAAACGTATTACTATTAGTAAATGTATTGGTTCCATTAAAAGCATTATTTGCTGGGTTTAATGGTGGATTTGAAATAATATTATCATTGATTAGTAAGGATTCTCCGTAATTTAAAAGCGCATCACCTTCCCAAGCAAGAAACCCAATTTTAGCTCCTTCATTATCTAATACATTTACATTATCTAAGGTGATGATTTTTTCTCTAACATTTCTATTTATAATATCCAGACCTTGAAATAAATTTACTTGATTTAAAGGTAAATCCATGTCTTCATAAACAATATAAATACTCCATCCAGCAAAATTGGTTCTATTACCACAATATCCAGGATTGTTAAAAAGAGTTTCAGAAATATCTAAATTAGAAAAGTTATAAGTTGCATTTCCTGTTGCAATTATATAATCTGTAATGTCTGCATAACAGGAAAAGTAAGTTAGAACGCCATAACTTGAGTCGTTGTAATCTATCAAATAGATATCGTCTGCAATAAAAGGAACACTATTTAAACTAACTTCTAAATCACCTTCGCCAGAACCAGCCCAATATAAATATGCCGCTATTATGTTTGTGTTTACGGGTAAAAGTAAATCGGCTTGAGATTCTGGTAAGATTTCACAAAAATCACGATCTATATTATTTTCGAACGTATTTAAAGTGTTTCCAATTGCTAGATAATCATAACGCCCATTAAATTGCTGAAATAAGCTTATCTCTTGACTAAAAGCAACATTGCTAGTTATAAAAATAAATAATAAAACGTATTTATAAAGTCGAAACATTCAATTTGTGATTATTGAAATAAAAGTACAACTTTTATGTTTATCGTTTTAAAGTAAAGTGGCTTTGGAATTCTCTGCCATCCTGAAGTGTTGCAGAAAACCAATAATCGCTAGTAGGAAGTAGTTCTCCATTGAATGTGCCATCCCAACCTTCGCCAAGAGGGCTTAATTGTTTTACTAGTTTTCCGTATCTATCGAAAATACGAATCATAGTATTTGGCTGAAATACATTTGAAACACCTTTTACATTCCATGTATCATTGAAACCATCGCCATTTGGAGTAAAAAATTTAGGAAAACCAATAACAGAAACATCTTGTGTTACAATACCACAATCGTTTTTAATATCTCTTACAGCAACTGTATAAATGCCACCATAAACATTATAAAAAACATTACTTGATTGAAAAGTAGTATATAAACCATCTTGGTCGTAAAGTGCATATTCGTATTCGCCTTCACCAGAAACTAAAACTGTAATAGTGTTATTTTCGGTAGCATCAACCACAATAATATCGTTAAAAGTAGCTGTGCTTGATGGTTCAACAGTAATATCTCTAGACTTAGAGCAACCAAACATATTTGTAGCAGTAACAGTGTAAGTGCCTAATTGATTAATTTGAATGGTTTCGGTAGTTTCGCCAGTAGACCATAAATATGTATAGTTGGTAGGAGAATCGTTAAGGATTCCAGAAAAAAGAGGAATGGTTTGAGGAAACGTGTTTAAGCAATATAAAACCGTTTCATCTTCTTCCAGTTCTGGCAACACATTTACAGTAATATAAACTTCGCTAATACCATAACAAGCATTGTTGTTTTCAGCTCTTGCATAAATAGTTTGATTGTAAGGTATTGTGTTATTATATGGAGAAACTAATTCGTTTTGTTCTAAAAGAGCATCTTGATACGTTTCATAAAAAGTAATAGGAAACACAATACCATTTATGGTTTGCATATCTAAAGCAAAGTCGTTTAAATTAAACGTATTAATGCCATCTTCAGAATCCAGCTCATCGCAAACAGGAGGAGTTTGATAATCTAAAAGTTGCGTAATACTAACTTCAAGAGAAAGTTCTACAATACTAAAGCACCCAGTAGTATCATCAATAACTTGTGCAAATACTATTTGAGGATTGCTTGTATTAATAAAGTTATTTGCATTTAATGGATTGTTGCTATTTTCAGCATCCATAAAATTGTTATAAAATGCAGTAGATAAATTAGCAATACCTCCAGTTAAATCTGTGTTGGCCTCATTTAGATTAAAAATTGTAATGCCATCGTTTATACCATCTTCATCACATTGAAGAAGAGATGCGTTAAATGATGCTGGTGCAGGATCTATAATTATTTCGAAAGTTGTTGTGTCAAAACAAGTAGTATTCAAATTATTTTCAATCCTAACAAAAACGGTTTCTGTAAAAGGAGTTAGGTTGTAATGTGGTTCTGAAAGTTCAGCTGTATTATTTTCAGCATCTGATTGAGTAGGATGATACGTTATTGTATAAGCAGTTGCATCTTGACTATCTAGAATCGTAGTATCGTAATTATGTAAATAGATGTCTACTTGTCCATTAGCATAATCTCCATCAGTATCATTGTCACATACTTCTTGTGTGCTTACTGTATTTGCAATAGGAGTATTGAATATTTCAATAAAAAAGGATGAGGTGTCGTAACAACCAGGACTTCCTGTTAAATCGACTCTAACAAATATTTCTTGAAGATTAGATGTATTGGTATATAAACCAGTAATTTCTCCTTGATTTAAATCGGCATCTGTTTGAGATTCGAAATAATGTACACTATAGTTTGTAGGATTTTGAGCGCCTAAAATATCTGTATCTTGGATTGTGAAATCAAACTGCCATAAATTATCATTGTTATCATCGCAAACTTCAATTTTTGAAGCCATATTAGCTATAGGAAAAGGAAAGTATTCTACAAGCGCTTCGCCTTCTAAAAAATCGCAGCCACCATTGTTTAAGTCAATAATAACTTCATAAAGACCATTTGTAGTTATATCTAAGAAATAATCAGTATTTGGTAAAAGTGCTCCGTTAAAATACCAAGTATAAATAGCTCCTGGTACATCTTCAGCCGTTAATGTATAGGTTTCGCCAAAACATAAAGGTAAATAATTAACAGCAATAGGATTAGATGGATTTTGAATAATATCTATTTTTTCAACAAAAAACGATGATATAAATGGAGGTAAACCTTGAGTAGAATTATTGTTCCCTAAATCAATTGCATTGTTCTGATAGTTACAAGCAGGACCAATTTCGTTTGGATTGTTTATAACACTTAAAAAGGGAATCCCTCTCAAATAAGTAGCAGCCATAGAACGATAAATTTTACCATTTGGGCCTAATTGTAAGGCACTTCTGTATAAATTTTGTTGATCGATTAATTGTTGGGATCCAACAATATCTGCAGCTGTTAAATCAAATTGTGTTAATGAAGAAAAATGAGAGGCAGGATTTGTATCTCCTGGTCCAAAATTATCATTTGAAGATGAAACGTATAATAGATTACTGTTTGGCGAAAACTCGATCCCATAAGGTTGGTCGTAAGGACTATTAATGTTTAGTCTTATGTTGTTACTTGCAATTCCAGTATCTTTATCGAAATCGAATAAAAATAAGCCATCTGTTTGTACATTAGCACAAGCTAATTTCTCTCCACTTGGAGATAATTTTAAATAGCCTCTTAGATCACTAATTCCTAAGCCACTAAAAGTTGAGGTAACAGCAGTTGAGTTAACACCAGCTGTTGTAACTTCAAAAGCATGAAAAGTGTCTAATGTATTTGTACTTGTTCCGGTTGGATTTGATAAAGCAATTACCCAAATACTTTGTGACGCACAATCTTTTAACACAGCTGAAACTTTTTCAGCACATTGATCAAGGAGGTTAACATTTTTTTGAATTACTTGACCCAAGCCTCCATCACGTGTCATATCTACAACAGAATATTTTAAACCAGTTTGAGAAGCATTTGAACCAACGGTAAAAATATAATAAAAATCAGGATCGTTAGGTTTTGGGACAACAATAGCTGATTGCGAACTTGAAGAATCGCCCAATAGCCCAAAACCGTTACTCATTACATTGTGCAACCTGTTGTAAACAGTTGTGCCATCTGTGTAGAATACAAGATCTCCATTGTTATCTGAAATAGATGAACAACCTTCAAGTGTATCTAATTGTCCATCGTTTAAAACACTTACAGAACCATCTGCTGCAAATTGAATTCCTGCATTTTCACCAAAGTACCAATTAGAAGCCTCTTCTTGAGAATAAGCAAAAAAGGTACTTAATAATAGTATGTAAAAAAGTAGTTTTTTCATTTAACGAGCAATAGCTACCAAAGGTATTATAAATCTCGCTTTTTTAATAATCTATAGGATAAAAAGATAAATAAGGCAGTCCAACATAGCACGATAGCTATTTCATGCCAATGCACAGCATAGTCGTACATTAAATCTGCTTTGTCAGGAAACTTAGTCATCATGACTCTTTGAAAAGGTTGGTCTATAAGTTTATACATGGATTTTAAAGGGAAAAAATTCTGAATTTTCTCAGCCACATCCATGTTGGCCTGCCAAGATATAATTCCAAAAGCAATCCATTCTAAAATATATAAAATGAACAAAAAAGCCAATGCAAAAGCTGAACGTTTAACCAGCATACCAAAGAAAAGACATAAACTAAAAAAGCCTACAAGCTTAACAAAATAAGCAACAAGAAAATCAGTTTCTCTAATAATAATAGATGCTTCAGTATAACTTGAATAATATAAACCTATAAAAAAAGATGCTACTGCAATTAGCAATGTTGCAACAAGAGAAAAGAATACTATGGTATAAAACTTAGAGAGTATAAACTCTTTCTTGCTTAAGCCATCTATTAAATTTTGTTTTAAAGTTTTGTTGCTGTATTCGTTACCAATCATACTTACAACTACAATAGCAAAGAAGAATTTAAATTGAGATGCAAAGAAAGTGGTAATATGCCAAATAATTGGGAAATTAAAAATACCTAATTCACCTAATTCTAAAGTGAAAAATCCGAAGAAATTTATTTTTATAGATGATAGAATTAATACTGTAAATGGTAAAACAAAGGATACAAATATCAATATTTTACTGGTTCTGTTTAAAAGCAGTTTTTGTAATTCTAGATTTAAAAGTCTTAACATGAAATTGGTTTTGATTGGATGAATTAAAGTTTGTCTGTAAGTTGTAAAAATTGTTCTTCTAGACTTTCCTTACGTTTTACTAAATGAGATAATACAATGCCTTTTTCAAACATAAGTTTGTTAAAGGTTACAGCATCCATGGGTTCATTTAAAAAAGCAGTAATTATTTGATTTTCAACTTTTACAGTTCCAAAATCTGGATTCGATTCTAAATATGTTAAGAGCTGCTCTTGATTTTCGCATTTCAATTCAAAAAAGCCATGACTAGAAATCATTTCGTCTACACGACCAGAATAAAGTTTTTCACCTTTTCTTAATACAACCACGTGAGAGCACACTTTTTCAACTTCGTCTAATAAATGTGAAGCTAATAAAATAGTAGTGCCTTCTCCAGCAATGTCTTTAATTATTTGTCTAATTTGATGGATTCCTTGAGGATCTAAACCATTTGTAGGTTCGTCTAAAATTAAAATCTCTGGATCGTTTAATAATGCTGAGGCAATTGCTAAACGTTGTTTCATACCTAGAGAATACGTACTAAATTTATGGTCTTTTCTGTCTAATAAATTGACTATTTCTAGCTTTTCGTCAATTTTAGAATAATTCACACCTTTAATTTTACAAACAAGCTTTAAATTCTGTGCAGCTGTCATGTATGGATAAAAGTTTGGTCTTTCTATTATAGCTCCAACTTTTTTTAGTGCATTATGTGTAGAAACGGTTCCATTAAACCATTTAAAATCGCCAGTAGTTTTATTTACAACATTTAAAACAATGCCTAATGTAGTCGATTTTCCACTGCCATTTGGACCTAGAATACCATAAACATTTCCTTTGTTAATAGTAAAAGATAAGTCTTTAACAGCTGTTAAATAGCCAAATTTTTTAGTAAGATTATTGATTGATAAAATTGGTTCCAAATTGTTCTTTTGATTGAAACCGAAATTAGATTCGGTTTAAGTTAGTATTAATAAGACGAGAGTCTTTTAAAAATGTTACATCCATAAAAATAAAAGCTTAAATTTGATGAATTCATTTACTATGGAAGATTTAAAGATATCAAAAAAAAAGCCATCTTATCCAGTTAGTAAAAAATTACACCAATATCTCACAGAATATAACAGAAATATTAGGTTGCCTATTTTTTACGATGATTTGTTGCGTTTCCAAGGATCAATTGTCGTGTATGATAAAAACGATATAGATACACTTTGGATTCGTGTGTATTATAATGAATTTGAACGTGAAGAAATAGACTTAAGTCTGAAACGCGTTTACACTATTTTACATAGTGATGGAAACGAAAAAACCATTCCATTTTTAACCATCGATGCTGTCGATTATTGCACGTTTGGAAATTCTAAACCTTTTCGTGTAAAAGTTAGAAATATTTTAAACGATAACTTTACTTATTTTTATGTAAAAAAGGCTGATGCTTCCAGAGTTTATGGATTAGAATTAGAGCACATGCTTTCGCCATATAATTTGAATTTTCTGGTACATAAGGATACATTAATTGAAGAGCATATTGCTGGAATTCCTGGAGATGAGTTTATAAAAAACATGTTGCCAGATTGTAACCCTCTTGAAAAATCTCAAATTGCTAAAGAGTTTGTGAAATTTAATGAGCGTTGTACCATAAGGTTATTAGGTGATATGAGATCTTATAATTATGTTATTGTACCAACGCATGATTTTGATCAAGTGGTTTATAAAATTCGTGCTATAGATTTCGATCAACAGTGTTATGAAGGGAAGTTTAATATTTATAAACCTCAATTTTTTAAAGAAAACTTTAAAATGGTTGAGTTGGTTTCTGAAAAATTTCAAGCTGAATCCATAGACCAATATAAACTTGAGGAGCGTTCTATTATGGCTAAACGTTTAATTAGCTATCATGATAGAATAGAACATTTAATAGATTGTATGAGAGCAGATATTATTTCAAAACCTGAAAATATTAAGCAATTAAGAAATAATATTTATGAGTTTACTTCAGATATCAATTTTAAGAAAAGTAAAACTATGGGAGACATTTTAAAGTATGCTCTGGATTTTGTTAAACGTAATTACGAAGATGTAAACATGAGGAATTTTTATTAATTCCAGTTTTCATCAAAATCTAAATTATCGTAATCATCAATATCTAAATCGTCTTCAAATTCGTTAAAATCATCAAAACTTTCAGCTTCAAAAGATTTTTCTGGAGCTTCATCTGGAATTTGACCATGAACAAACATTAAGTTTGGATAATCTGTGCCTTCGGCTTCTTCAACAATTTCAGCAAGTTCAACTAAAAAAGTCCACATGCTTAGAAAATCGTATATATAAATCAACCTAGTTTTAGCCTCATGTGTTACATCATTAATTGTTGTATCACGCATTAAACGAACTTGATTTGCAACTTCGCTCATATCAAATAGAGAAATTTCTTCACCTTGATTCCATTCGTCATCACTTAAATAAAAAGATGCCATTTCGCTACCTTCAAAACCAAAAGATTGTGTAATGGTATTGTGAAAATCTTCTAAAGTGTCTGTTTCACGAATTTCAATATCTCTAAAAATATCACCTTCAGAGTCGTGGTCAAGTATAATTCTAAATCTGTAAATCATTTTGCAAAGATAAGTTATTTTCGATTATTTACTAAAACGATGCAAGGTAAAAGTCATAGCTGAAAGCAAGAAAAAAGCACCTACTTGATGAGCAACACCTAACCATAATGGAACCTGATAAATAATAGTTAAAACACCTAATAAAAATTGAATACCAACCAGAAAAAATAAGCTATCAACAGCTTTGTTTTGTAGCTTGGTAAGTGACATTTTTTTAGCCTGAAACCAAATAATTAAAATAAAGATTACAACTATATATGCAGCTGTTCTGTGAATAAACTGGATGCCACTTGGGTTTTCTATTAAGTTTTTATAAAATGGTTGAAGAATATAAACTGTTTCGTGCATAAATTTACCTTCATTCATAAAAGGCCAATGATTATGAAGTAATCCAGCTTTTAATCCAGCGACAAAAGCACCATAAACTATCTGAAAAATTAAAACTAGATAACTTATAATAATTAGATTCCTAAATTTTTTATCGATTATTTTTTTCTCTGGAAATATTAAATCTAAAGCCACCCAAAGTGTCGCAGCAAAAGTTAAAAAGGCAGTTGTTAAATGCGCAGCTAATCTAAAATGACTAACATCTGGCATATCTACCAAACCACTTTTAACCATATACCAACCTAAAAAGCCTTGGAAGCCTCCAAGTACTAAAAGAACAATACACTTTTTAATGGTTTTTTTTGTGAGCTGTTTAGTAGCTATAAAATATAAGAATGGGATTATAAATACGATACCAATTAATCTACCAATAACTCTATGAAGCCATTCCCAAAAATAAATACCTTTAAAATCTTCAATAGTAAAATGTGAATGTAGTTTTTGAAACTCAGGATATTGTTGGTAAAGCTCGAATGCTTCTTGCCATTCTGCTTCTCCAATAGGAGGAATGGTTCCAGTAATTAATTTATAATTAGAAATAGATAATCCAGAATCTGTTAATCTAGTAATACCACCAATTATTACCATGATGAATATTAATATGCAACCAGTAAGTAACCAATAGATTACTTTATTATTGTCTTTTCTCATTTTTGATTAAATATTTTTTGAAAACAAATACTATTATCAACATTTTTATATTGGCCATAACTTGGGATAATAGTATACTTGTTTTTTTTGTAAAACTGAACTGCTTCAACTTGTCGAATTCCTGTTTCTAAAATACAAGCCGAATATTTTAATTCTTTAGCCCAATCTTCTAATGCGTTTAAAATTTTGGTTGCAATACCTTGTTCTCTAGTTTCAGGAAGTGTAAACATGCGTTTAATTTCTACAGTATTAGAATCAAATTGTTTAAAAGCACCACAGCCAACAGGTTTGTTATTTAGATATAAAACTATGGTGTTTTTTAAAACATCGATGTTATTAAACTGATTGTAAAAAGCATGCTCTTCACCATCTGTTATTTTTAAGTAATCATCTAGTTGTTTTACTAGAGAAACAAAATCTTCGTTTTCTGAATTTGTTCTAATAATTTCTAACATGATTACTTACTAACTTTTAAACCTAATCGTTCTCCTTCCCTTAGCATTAATTGGTAAGCTGCTTCATACTCATTTGGAATTTCACCTTCAAGTATAGCTTCTTTTATGGTTTCTTTAATCATGCCAATTTCTTTTGAAGGTTTTAAGTTAAAAGTTTCCATAATAATTTCACCTGAAACAGGAGGTTGAAAATTTCTAACATGATCACGCTCTTCAACTTCAACAATTTTCTTCCGAACAAGTTTAAAGTTGTTATGGTATTTTTTAAATTTATTAGGATTCTTTGTGGTAATGTCTGCTTCGCAAAGTGTCATTAAATCTTCTACATAATCTCCTGCATCAAAAACTAATCGTCTTACAGCAGAATCTGTTGTCATATCTTCTGCCAAGACAATAGGACGCGAACTCATGAGCACCATTTTTTGAACAAATTTCATCTTATCATTTAAAGGCATTTTTAAACGCTTGAATATATGATATACCATTTTTGAACCTTGAAACTCATGTCCATGAAACGTCCAGCCAATTTTTTTATGAAATTTTTTAGTAGGTGCTTTTCCAATATCGTGTAATAAGGCAGCCCAACGTAACCAAAGATTGTCTGTGTTTTCGCTAATATTATCGACTACTTCTAATGTGTGATAAAAGTTGTCTTTATGTCTTTGACCTTCAATTTCGTCTATGCCTTTTAAAGCTGTTAACTCAGGTAAGATGTAATCTAATAATCCAGTGTCTTCTAGAAGTATAAAACCAATAGAAGGCTTTGTGCTTTCCATGATTTTATGTAATTCTACAACAATTCGTTCTTTAGTAATTATTTCGATACGCTGCTTGTTATCTGAAATAGCTTTTAAAGATTTTGACTCTATTTTAAAATTTAATTGGGTAGCAAAACGTATGGCTCGCATCATACGTAACGGATCGTCGCTATATGTAATATCTGGATTTAATGGTGTTCTAATAACTGAATCTTTTAAATCTTGAATGCCATTAAATGGATCTAAAAGGTCTCCAAAATGTGATTCGCTTAAATCTAATGCCAAAGCATTAATAGTGAAATCGCGACGATTTTGGTCGTCTTCAAGTGTGCCATTCTCAACAACTGGATTTCTACTGTCTTCGTTATAGCTTTCTTTTCTGGCACCTACAAATTCAATTTCAATATCTTCAAAACGCAACATGGCTGTTCCATAAGTTTTAAAAACTTGAACTTTTGGTTTGTTAGGTAAATTTTTAGCAACTTGTTTGGCTAATTCAATTCCAGAACCTATAGCAACAATATCGATGTCCTTTGCAGAGCCACGTTGTAAGATAAAATCACGAACAAAACCACCAATAACATAAGCATCAAGCTGTAGTTCTTTTGCAGATTGCGAAATAATCTTAAATATTGGGTGATTTAATGCTTGTTTGTAATTCATATTTGATTCAAATTCCAAAAAATAAAAACGAAATTCCAAAACGTCTATTATGGGTTTTGGTACTCATTATATGTTTGGATAAATTCTTTTCTTACTCTTATGTTTTATAGCCACGAATACACGAATGTTTTTCTTTCTTACTCTTACTCTTACTCTTACTCTTACTCTTACTCTTACTCTTACTCTTACTCTTACTCTTACTCTTACTCTAATGTGTTTCTTTTTATTTTATAAAACAATTCTTTTATGATCTAGTAAATCTTTGTGAAAATTTACTAAAATAGCTAGTTTACAATTGGATACTTTTAAATAATTCAAGCATTGTGCTAAATGTTTATCATTTAAATTTTCAACAGATTTTATTTCTAATATAATTGTGTCAAATACTACGAAATCTGCATAAAATGTATGTGGAAGTACAATGTTTTTATAATTGATTTTAAATTCTTTTTCTCTTTGAAATGGAATATCCAATGTTTTGAATTCGTATTCCAAAGCATCTTTATAAACAATTTCAGAAAAACCACTTCCTAAATTATTGTAAACATCAAATAAAGCTCCAATTATGGAATAACTTTCTTCTTTATATAAAATGTTAGACATTATTATTCGTGTATTCGTGGCTAAACTATTTCCTGATTACTTGTACTTTCCCATCGTTACCCAATTTAATAATTGATGATGGTTTAGCACCTATTTTTTCATCCGGCAAATTTACAACATAGTCCACACCTTTTAAAATGTCTTCATGTATTTCTTTAAACGATTTTGGCGTGGCTTGTCCACTAATATTTGCTGAGGTAGAAACAATAGCTCCATTAAATTTTCTAAGGAGTTGAAAGCAAAACTCATGATCTGGAATTCTAATGGCAATGGTGTTGTCTTCAGCAATTAAGTTTTTCGCTAAATTTTGAGGTTCGTCGTAGATAATAGTAATTGGATTGTCTTCAATATCCATTAAATCGAAAGCAGCTTCAGGTATTTTTTTAATATATTTTTTTAGCATTCTATCGTCTGCCACTAAACAAATTAAAGCTTTGCAATCTTTTCGTTGTTTGAGTTTGAACACGTTTTCAATAGCTTCTTCATTAGTAGCATCACAACCAATTCCCCAAACTGTGTCTGTAGGATAGAGGATAAGTCCTCCTTGTTTTAAAACGTTTAAAGCATTATTTAAAATTGTATTATCGACCACAATAATATTTATTTTGAAAAACTTTTAATAATATCATCTCTTAATTTAAGATGAACTTCTTTGTTTTTTATTGAAGCTTTTAAAAATTGTTTTTGAAGTTCATCTTCTGGAGTTTCTTCAATTTGCTTAATGGTAAACGTATGAAACAATTCTATTAATCCAGATAAACGACTTGTGTCTCTCTCAGGATGAATAAAAACTACAGGAGTACCAAAAGCTAGACAAGGTAAAGCTACGTGAATTCTGGAGGTTACAACTAATTTGGCTGCTGCATATTTTGCTAGAAGGCTTTTAGCTATTTCAAATTTTTCTTCATGTGTTGTTGCTTGAAAGTTTTGATTTGATATATAAATAGCATTTTTCCTAAGCTGATTTGGAACTAATTTTTTAATTAATTTTCTAGTCTTCTTTTTAAATAGTTTTTTCTTTACTTTTTTAATGAAGATTTTATGAGGATTACGAATTTTTTTCCATGGAATTTTTTGGCCTTCGTTAATAACATCATTTTTATGTGAAAGAATATCGCAAAAAATAACTTCAGCTTTTTCGTCTTTTAAATATTTTTCTTTCTCTAAAGTTAGTGTTAAACAACCAGAGAAATAGGCTTCTACACCTTTGTCTTTTAAGAGTTTTTCTGTGAATTTATCTCGACATCCAATGGGTTCATGTTTTTTATAATAAGCAATAGATTTTTCATTTGTCATTAATCTTTTTGCATGATTATTAATATGAAACGAAATAAATTTAGGAGTCACGTGTCCACTTGGAGGCCAGTTTTCAGGATGGTGCATAAACCAACCGTTTAAAATAATATATAAATCTTCAGAAACTTTATCGAGTTTTTCTCTACTTACTAACCTATCAACTTGAGGTAAGAAGCGTTTGGCAGCTAGACTTTGAATGTAATCTCCAATGTTAGATTCTTTATCTCGATATTTAAGTAGGCCATATTTCATTTTTTGAATGTATTTTAATTATTTTTAGGCTTATATAACATAAAATCAATATAATTTAGTGTTGATTTATATCGTTAAAATTTAAAGAATCTTATTATGTTGTATACTTGCAAAAGTATATAAAAAAAACAAGTATGGCATTACCTATTATACAATCGTTATGGGTTGGTGGAGAGCTTTCGTTAATCGAACAGCTATCTATTTCATCATTTATAAAAAACAATCACGAGTTCCATTTATATACTTATGGAGAAGTAAAAGGAATACCAGAAG
The DNA here is from genome assembly GCF_003148645.1 of Xanthomarina spongicola. Lineage (GTDB taxonomy): Bacteria > Bacteroidota > Bacteroidia > Flavobacteriales > Flavobacteriaceae > Xanthomarina > Xanthomarina spongicola. Next base: position 75,441 of record NZ_QGGP01000007.1, on the reverse strand, counting down.
GAACGATTGTAAAAGACGGAAATAATATTATTCCCGAAAAAGATATTTTTACCTATTGTGGAGGTAGTTATGCAGGATTTGCTGATTGGTTTCGTTGGGAATTATTATATAAAGAGGGAGGTTTTTGGGTTGATACAGATATGATTTGTCTAAAACCATTTGATTTTGATGCTGATTTGATTTTTGGTTCTGAAAGTATAGATTTAGTTTGTCCAGCAGTTTTAGGATTTCCTCCAAAACACGAAATAAGCAAATTTTTGAAAGATAACTGCGAAAATCCAAATGCGTATTTGCCTTATGATAGAACGAAAACGAGACGGAAAAAATGGAAAAGAAGAATGTTAGGAAAAGGTAGAGAAGACATGGAATGGGGAGAAACCGGAGGTCCAGAAGGATTTACAAAAGCTTTAGACTATTTTAAAGTTCGAGACAAGGCCAAACCATTTGTTTTTTTCTTTCCAGTGCATTTTTCTAATTGGCATACAGTTTACGACGATACCTTTAAAAATGGCATGGAATTTTTTGCTGATACGTATGCCATTCATTTATGGAATGAAATGACAAGAAGGGAAAAAGATTTTAATAAGAATGCCACTTTCCCAAAAGATTCTTTAATCGAGCAGCTTAAAAGAAAATATCTTTAATATACTTTATTAACAGAACGATTCTTACTAGAATTGATTTTGAGGGCTTTTTGGAAAAGTACTTTGCTTTTTATTTTTCTGAAAAATTTTGAAGAGTTAAAATAACGTAAAAACTTTAAGATGTTATTAGGCTCAAGTACCTCAGCTATTTTAAAATGATAATGCAAATCTTCAAACGAAAAGTCTAATATTTGACTGTGTCTGTTGGGTTGAATATTATCAAAACAAGTTTTTATTTTTGGAGTAGCCTTTTGTTTATCCTGCTTGTTTAATTTCTTAAAACAATGTTGAATCGCTTTTATTTTTAAATGCGTTATGTAAATAGATGTTAACTCTGTAGAATCATTTTTATAATACGACTCATTAATAAATTCAATAATCTCTAGATAAGATTCTAAATTTCGAATCCCAAAATTGTTTGTAATAGAATTTACATTAGCTACATTATAATAATAGGTAGTTTTGTCGTTAAAAATAATAGCTCTTGCATGAAAGAGAGTTTCGAAAAACCATAGTTCGTCTTCATGTAGAATCCCTTTTTTAAAGATTAATTTATGTGTGTCTAAAAACTCTTTTCTATAAAGTTTGTTCCACGCCACGCATATAATCGGGTTTTCTACAACCAGTTTTATTAATTTTTTGTTCTGATTGTTAAGCTTTTTTAGTGGCTGTGAATAATGCTCTAAAAAATCAGCAATCTTATTTGTTTGTCCTTGAGTAATAGCATTTTTACCAATAACAATATCAATGTCATCTTCAACTAACGATAGTAAATTATCTAATGTAATTGCGTCTAATAAATCATCTGAATCAAAAAAATAAACAAATTCCCCTCCAGCTTTTTGTAATCCAGTATTTCTAGCACCAGAAAGACCTTGGTTGTCTTGATAGAAATATTTAAATCGAGAATCTTTTTTTAACCAAGCATCAATTTCTTGTTTGGTCCTGTCTTTGCTTCCATCATCTATTAAAATACATTCCCAATTACCATATGTTTGAGCATAAATACTCTCTAAGCTTTTATTAATAAAAGCTTCAACATTATAGCATGGAACAATAATTGATACTAATGGATGAGACATTTTTAGAGTTGATTTTAACTTAAAAATCAAAAATAATTTATTCTCATTAAACAAATGGAAATTGAAGGAAAACTTTATTGGTAAATACTTATTTTCGCATTACAAAGGAAGATTAAGAGCAAAATCTAATATATATGTCGTTTTACAAAGACTTACGATTAAAATATAAAAATCACCAACTTAAAGTTGCTTTAAAAAAAGCCAATAAAGTTTTCGATTTTTCAAAGATTGCTTACTCTAAAAAGAATGTCCTTATTATTGATTCAATTATTCCGGAATTCGATAAAGATTCAGGATCTAGACGCTTACACAAGATTATTCAGATATTAATTAAAAATAATTTTGGTGTTTTTTTAGTTGCCGATAAAAAAGAATATAAATACAAAACAGAATATGTAAATCATTATAAGAATTTAGGTGTTGTAGTGTATGAGCCATCTATTGATCAAAATGGAAATTTTATTACTGGAGAATCCTTTATTCTAAATATTTTAGAAAAAATAGATTTTGCATGGCTGCATAGAGCAGACGTATTTAAAGATTATGTAGATCTGGTATCTGCTAATAAATCTATTAAACTAATCTATGACATGGTCGATTTTCATTATTTAAGATTAGAACGTGAATGGGAAAAGTCTAATGATAAAAAGATTAAAAAGGAAGCGGATAAATACAAGTATATTGAAGTAGAAAATTGTAAAAAAGCAGATAAGATTATTACTATCTCTGATGCAGATAAACTGGCATTAAATGAGTTTTATTCTAATGACGATAAGATGCTTACCATAAGCAATGTTCATCAACATAAAGGTATAAAGCAAAAACTTTTAGAGCAAAGATCAGGATTGTTTTTTGTTGGAGGATTCTCGCACAAACCCAATGAAGATGCTGTAAGTTTTTTATATCACGATATCATGCCTTTGGTATGGAAAGAAAATAAAAATATTAAAGTTACTATTGTTGGAAGTTATCCTACTAAAGAAATGTTAGCTTTAAATTCAGAACGATTTTCTGTTCTAGGTTATGTTGAAGACATCTCTCATTATTTTAATATTTCTAGAGTTTTTGTAGCGCCTTTACGTTTTGGTGCTGGTGTAAAAGGAAAGATTGGTCAGAGTTTAGAATTTGGTTTACCAGTAATTACAACTGAAGTTGGTGCAGAAGGATTTGATTTTGGAGTACATGCATCAGCTTTAATAGATAATACTGCACAAGGTATGGCAGATAAAATTCTAAAACTATATGAAGATGATGCCTTATGGATGAAAGTTAGTGATGCTTCGAAAGACATATTGGAACCTTTTTCAGTAGATAATATTGAAGCTAACGTCCAGAAAGTTTTAAACGATTTAAGTAACTCTTAAACAATTAAGTGATATTTTTTTTACTTGCAACAGTAGCAAATTGTGGATATTTCATATCCATTCCTGAGAAAAGAAGTGGAATATTGACTAAAAATGGTTTTAAAGATTTTCCACCATTAATTCCAATGTTTTTTTCAACAACATAACCAGCATTTTCATACATGTTACTTATGCTTTTATAGGTAAAAAATCTTAAATGTGTTCTGTCTAAAACTCCTTCATCTTGGTATTCCCAATCTTTTTTAAATAACAATTTTAAAAAGGTTCTATGATATCTTATGTTTGGTATGGAGCTAATTATTTTGCCATCGTCTTTAAGCTTCTCTTTCATAATTTCTAAAACTGAATAAGGATCTATAAGATGTTCTAAAACATCATTAAAAAAAATAGCATCAAAGTATTTAGAAGGTAATTCATCAATAGCCAATTCGCAAGACTTAGTTATAACCTTATCCAATGCTTTTTTTGCATTATCTGAAGCATGCTCTAAAGGCTCTATTCCCCAAACTTCGGCTGAAGTTTTAGATTTTATAAGATTGCCAAAACCACCATTACTACAACCAACATCAAGAACATATTTTGCATTTTTTGGAAGGAATTGAAGCATTTCCATTCGTTCATTTTCAAAATAATCATCTGGTTTGTGATTGTAATCTATATCCATAATTAATAAGTATGGTTTTATTTAAAAATGAATCTGTTGCTTTTGTTTCAAGGATTCAGATAAATGTACGCCTTTTAAAACCAATGGCAACATAAACCATTTCTTTGGTTTTATTAAAAATGTTAAACAATAATATAATCTTATAAAAGCATATTTTAAATATGGATAATTCTTTTTAATCACATAGAAATAAGACAATAATCCTTCTTTACTAATTGCTTTCGACATTCCAGTACTAACACCTTGGTAATGGGTTATTTTAGCTTTAGGTACCAAGACACTTTTATAATTTAATTTATTTATTCTATAGCATATATCCATCTCTTCGAAATACAAAAAGATATTTGTATCAAAACCACCAACTAATGCAAATACATCACTTTTAAAAAACATAAAAGCACCATTTACATAATTAACAGTTATTGGATCTGTGTATTCTTTTTTACGTTTTGGATGTTTTTTAGAAAAATTCTTCTCCAAAAAACTACGTCCAAAAATAAGTTTTCTAATGCCTTTATTATGATCAAATGAGACCACATGTTTTCCATATTCATCATAATTTTGTGCAGTAGAAACACCAATTTCTGGATGCTCTTCCATATAATCATGTAGAATAGACAAGCAGTCGTTTTGTAAAAAAGCATCGTTATTTAGAAACAAAAGATATTTGGCATGAGCAAATTGAGCACCAAACATATTGCCTCCACCAAAGCCAGTATTTATAATGCTTCTATAAAGTTTTACTTTATTTGATTCTGGTAGACTTTCTATTAAAAATGAATAATCTTCAGACTTAGAATTGTTATCTACAACAATAATTTCGATATCTAATTTAGGGTTTGTTAATTTTAATACAGACTCCACACAACTAATTGTATAAGATGCTGTGTTGTAATTAATAATGATTACCGAAATATCCTTCATGTATAGATTTTAATGAAACAAAGCTACTAATTTTTATTCAGCAAGTTGTTATAAAAGACTTCTGTAAACTTCAATATACTGCTTGGCAGTATTATCCCAATTAAAACTTTTTGCTCTTTCAATATAGGCAGTAGCATAAGTTTCTTTCTTATTAAGATATTCATTCATACCATTGTTAAAGACGTTTGCCATATAATCAGATTCGTAATGATCCCAATAAAAAGCATGTTTTCCACCAATCTCTGGTAAAGAAGTGTTATTAGACAGGAAAACTGGTTTTCCAAAACGCATGGCTTCAATTGGTGGTATACCAAAACCTTCACGAAGCGAAGGAAAAACAAAAGCTGTACAATTTTTTAAATAATATTGCTTGTCTAAATCTCCAATTTTACCAGTAATGAAGACACGATTCTTTAAATTTAAAGACTCAATGGTGTTTGCTAATTTTCCTGAAGCATAAGAGGTTTCATTATTTCCAGATAAAACCAAGTCGTAATCTGGCAAATGCGAAAGCATTTCTACAAGTGTATGAAAGTTTTTGCGTTCGGTAAACTCGCCAATACTAAATATAAAAGGTCTAGATGTAGTGAGCTTTGGATTGTGATTTTCAGGTAACGTAATCTCTGCAATAGGATTGCCATTATAAATTACATACTCTGGAACACTTGGTACTTTAAAATGAGCATGTGTAGAGGTTTTAGCAAATTCTGAAATGTATGTTATAGCTGAGCTTCTGTTTAGTTTCTCCTGAAATCTAATATTCACTTCATGATCCATGTCTTTAGAAACTTCATCTATAAAATTCACATCATGAACTGTCAAGATATAAGGAATGTTATGAAATGGTTCAATTTTGATATTCTGGTTTAAAGAATGCCAAACATCGTATTTTTTTCTAATTCTTAAAGCAGGATATCTTCTAAAAGAAAAGTATTTTTTATAGTTGAAGAAGCTGCCAAATTCATCTTTTAATTTAGAAGCATCTTTAACATGTAAAGTCATTTTAAAATCATCTGGATTGGCATGATACAATCCTTTTATTAGATGGTAATTGAATTGTCCAAATCCGAAGAATTGATTTTTAATGTTATGAGATTCTAAAAATATATTTGGCATAACAATCAATTAATTTTTCTATACATCAACCAAAGTTGAATATAACGTTTAAATACTGAAAAGGCATTGATATAGGCTAAAATAAATCCTTCTTTACCATCTAAAATACCACCTCTTAAAAAGTATTGATGCATAAACCTGTACCAAGGTCTAAACAGGAAATGATACATGTTAGGACGTACATTTTTTTCGAATAATTGCTCTGCTTGTAGTTTGCTATATTGACTTAATTTCTGATTGTAACTATCAAAATCCTTATAGGTATCATGATCTGAAGTGTTTTTTAAAAGACCTGTTTTTTCTGAAGTTTCAATGGTTTCATGAACCGAATTTCCGTTGTATTTACAGAAATTCTTATTAAATAACCTGATAACTTCATCTGTTTGAAAACCACTATATTTTAAGCGTTTACCCATAAAAATAAAGTTGCGTTTTACTTTATAGGCTTTCAATGGATTTTTAGAATTTACTGTAGAAACTATTTCCTTTGCTAGAGATTCTGAAATTTTTTCGTCTAAATCGAAAAACACAACCCAGTCGTTTTTAGCTAGAGAAATAGCATGATTTTTTTGTGCTGAAAAATTATCAAATGCTCGTTGCACAACTGTTACCTTATGTTTTTTTGCTAGAGCAACCGTTTGGTCTGTACTAAAAGAATCTACAATAATAATTTCGTCGGCAAAAGACAGGCTCTCAATGTAGCTTTCAATGTTGGATTCCTCGTTGTAGGTTATAGCTAAAGCGCTTATCATTTATAAAATTTCAGATTTATCAAATATATTGCTAATGCCTTTATATATTTGTGTCAAAAGTAATCAATTTACATAGATTTTTTTCAATAATAACAAGCAATGCCTAAACTACCTGTTTTAATGTATCATAGTGTGAGTGCGAATCTCGAAGAGAGTCAAGGCTTAACTATTGCTGTTTCAAAATTGGAAGAACAATTTGCTTTTTTAAAGGAAAACGGTTATCAATCACTTCATTTTAAAGATTTTCAGGATATAAAAGGTCTAGCAGATTTCCCTAAGAAAGCCGTTATCATTACGTTCGACGATGTATATGTAAATCAGTTGGAAATGGCTTATCCGTTGCTGAAAAAGTATGGTTTAAAAGCCTGTTTTTATGTGCCATTTAAATATGTAAATGGTGTGGATTCATGGAATACAGATGAAGAAAAAATTATGTCTGTTGAACAATTACAAATTTTAGATTCTGAAGTTGTCGAGCTTGGTTTACACAGTTTTTCACATAATAAATATGATGAGATGACTCTTGAAGATATCCAGATAGATTTTGATTTATGTAAAAAATTTATAGTTGAAAACCATTTAGAAGTACATAATACATTAGCTTATCCTTACGGAAAGTATCCAAGAAAAGGAGAAGAGAAACAAACATTTATTAATTTGTTGCATAAAAATCAAATAGCTTATGGTTTGAGAATTGGAAATAGAGTAAATACATTTCCATTTAAAAATAACTACGAAATTCAGCGATTAGATATTAAAGGAGAAGATAGTCTAGCTACTTTTAAACGAAAATTGAAGTTTGGAAAACTTTTTTTCTAAAACCTATCTAATACCTTTTTGAAGAAGCATAAGTTTTACATAACGAGAAAAAACGCCATAGGCATTAATGCTGGCAACTGCCAATCCTGGAATGCCATCTAGAAAACCACCACGTAAAACATAACTGCTAAAAAAACGGTAGAAAGGTTTGAATGCTATATGAAAATAGGTAGCTTTTTTACCTTTGTTTAAAAGCTGTTCGGCTTGAAACCAAGCATAACTGTCTTTTTTACTTATGTAATGCATCAAACCTTTGTATGTGAAATGTAAAACAGGGTTTTTAAGTTTCCCAACACTTCCTTCTACAATTAGTTTTTCGTGAACAGAACCTTCAAATCGACATTTTTCTCTAAGAACTAATCTGGTTACATGATCGCTATGATGGTACAAAAAACGATTCATATAAAAATGAGGAAAATTGAGCTTGTATCCAGCATGTTTCCCAGAATCCATAGCTTCAAGAATTTCTTGCTTTAACTTGTATGTAATACGTTCGTCACCATCAATAAATAAAACCCATTCTCCAGTAGCATATTGAAGTGCATGGTTTTTCTGATTGGAAAAATTATCGAATTTTCTGCTTAATATTTTACAGCCAAAAGCTTCAGCTATCTCTACTGTTTTATCTGTACTTAAAGAATCTATCACAATAATTTCATCGGCAAAAGAAACCGAAAGAAGCGCATTTTTTAAATAGGCTTCCTCGTTATAAGTAGGAATGATGACAGATAGTTTTTTCATGGCAATTAAAGCTTCAAAGGTAATTATTATTTTGAACTAAAATCAACTCGTATATAATCAGATTCATCAGGTGGTCCAGCAAGAATTTGTATATAAGGTTTTTCAGACATTGTCATGATAGTAGATGCAAAGGTAAACCCATAACCATTGTTATTATTTGTTCTACAAACAGGGTTGTTTTTATCGTCTTTAGAGCGCAAGGCATCCATTATCTGTTGATCATTAATTTCTTCACTATTTGCCATTCTAGTTTCAACAGCATTAAATCTTAAATGGCTATTTGTCTTTTTAGGTTTTTCTTTTTCTTTTAAATTAGGATTGAACTGATTGTGCCAAGATTTTACATCATCATTTACAATAGGATGGTTTGTATGGTAAACTGTACCATTTTCATTTAAGGGGTTATATCTAACGACTTTATTTGCAGAAGCTTCAAAATCGTAAACTTCACCTTTTATGCCTAAGATATAATTTTGTCCTGAAGCGTGATTTACAGTTTGGATAAAGGATAATAAATCTTCTTTATCTGTGGTATTTATAATGCGCCTAACAACAAATGCCACAGGTAATCCTGAAGCAGAAGCATTTAATTCCATAAGCGTATTTACGCAGACACCAATGCCATCTTCATTCATACCATTTAATGCAATTAATCCAGGATGTGTTAAAATTAATTGTTCTGGACGATTTTCTATTCTTTTTAAACGCATGAGCACTTGAAAACCATCAGTATAATTTTCAAGATCCATGTTTTGTGAAATATAGCCTGGATTTCCATTTCTTGCTGGCACACCTAAACTACTACAATGATGGTTGTACAGATTGTCTAGATAAACCCAAAACTCATCGAGTAAATTCAAAACAAACACATCATTGAAATTTTGTTCAGAACCATCTGCAATTCCTTTTACTTCTTCATATAGGTCTGGTGTCCATTTTTTAATGGCTTCATCAAAATTAGCATATTCAAAGAACTCTGCCACAACTAAATCTGCATCTTTTTTTAATGCATTAGAAGTATTTTTTTTCCATGCACTAATAATGTCTCCAATTTCTTCTTTTAATTGTTTACCATGTTGTAAGCCAAGGTCATAACCACTTCCAGAAAGCGTAATTATTTGTAAATCTCTATTAGCTTGTTGTCCAAAACCTTCAAATGTTAAGAGTAATAATAATATAAATATATTTTTCATAATAATTTAGATATTTATGTTCGGTTAATTGTAAGTGAATTTTAATATTCCGTTTTTCCTATAGCGAGCTTTCCTCCAATATAAGCCATAGGAATATAAGCTCCAACAATATCAAGTATGGAGAACCAAGTAGGTGAAGGAAGCATCATAACACTGGTAATGCCACCTAATAAGAAAAAGGCACCAATTACTAAAGCGAATGTCATTTTTCGAGTTGCAGCAATTTTAGCTGCTATAAAGGCTCCAACAAGTGTTCCAAGAGCATGAGCTAAAAATGGAAATATAAAATGTTTGGGTTGAAACAAATGCATGGACTCTTTTAAACCTTCCATGGTTGTATTATCTACACCTTCTGGTGGTGGAATAATAGAGCCACTTATATTTATTAATCCCATATTGACAATGCCTCCAATAATGATTCCTGCAACTACTGCTAAAATGTTTTTTACTGTTGAATTCATGATTTTAGTGTTTTTATGTAGGAAAAGTTAGTTTCTGGTTTTGGTGACTTGAGGACTAAGATAGTAAAAGAATTGATGCTATAGATTTGAATAAATGTCAATTATACTTTGAATGATAAACTGTTTTATATAACAGCATCATTTTTTGATCGTAATATTTGTTGTCAATTTTAATGTAATTCTCTTGAACACCGTAAGCTTCAAAGCCTAATTTATTATATAGTTTTTCTGCATTTACATTATTTGTAAGTACATTAATTTCTATTTGCTCAATTCCTGATATTTTAAAGGCCTCTTCAATTGTGGCTTTAATAATATTTGAACCAATATGTTGTCCTTGATATTCTAGTTTTACATAGACCTGAATGATTCTGCCTCGATGTTTTGTTTTCTCACTTTCGTATCTATTAAAACCTGAAATTCCAACTAAGTTATTGTTGTTAAATGCTCCAATAATAAAATTATTTGTGTTTTGCTTTTCAATATGAGGTTGAAAGAATAAAACATCCTTTGCTTTTTCATCTTGATAATTAGAGCCAAAGTTTTCTGGAAAATTCTTCAAACATTCCAATCTAATCTCTCTATATGAGTTTGATTCTTTTGGTTGTAGTTTTCTGAATTGGATTTGCATGGATTATAATTGTTCTTGTTTCAGTTTTTTGTTAGCAACAGTTTCTACTTTTTTTCTTCACGCAAAATTTTTTCCATTTTACGACCTCTTGCCAATTCATCAATTAGCTTTTCCATACGTCTGCACTGTCTATACAATTCAAATTCATCCTCTATTTCTTCAATTCGATAACCACAAACCACTCCTTTAATTAAGTGTGCGTTAGCATGTATTTTAGCTTTTTGGAAAAATGTTCTAAAAGTTACTTTCTCTTCAATGAGTGCTTGTAATTTATCTTTATCAAAACCAGTGAACCATTCTATTACCTGATTCAGTTCTTCTTTTGATCTACCATTCTTCTCCAACCTAATCAAGTAAAGTGGATAAATGGAAGCAAATATCATATTGGCAACTTTTTCATTTTTTTCGGTAGTAACTTTCATTTTATATGATTTTTGTAAGGGTTGTTAACAGTTTTAAGCACCCAATTTAGTAAATACAAACCGAACCTGCCTGCTGGTAGGCAGGTAAAAAATCTGTAAGAACTTGGTAAGTAGGTAATTGCTATCTATAAAATATATACGTTAATGTTAACTGTATTTATTTCATTAGTTCTATTTGAAATTTTGTTGCGTCAAAGGCCATTTCAAGTCCTCTGATATTAGATTCCGATTTATTGTTTTCAAACAGTTTATTTAAGTATTCGGTTTGCTTAATCACATTGTCGTTATCTCTTTGGAAAATTTGATATTTCAAGAGAATTAAATTAGCCATAATAGTATCTGATACATTCAAATCACTTTCATTTAGAATTTCGTCTAAGGTGTTTTTTATTTCCATATCGTTCTCTGATAGTTCATCGAACAGATAAGCGTTGACTAGGTCAGATTTGGTCATATTTGAATAATCATTCTCATTAGACATATCTTTTCTATAGGTCATTTTGTTTCCATTAAGAAAATACCATCTCGTGTAGGAATCGTTCTCTATTTTTATTTCTTTCTCAAATATTTTTTCTTTCGTACTCCAGTTTGTAAATGCAATTAAAAGTTCCGTTCCGTCATCTTTCTTTAATAGTGCAAATCGAATTAAATAATTTTTTTTCCCAGGTTTTTCAATTTCAATATCTAACTTGTTTTCTAATGAAACATACTTTTTTAATGCATTTAGTATAGAGGAAACATCTTCTGGATTTGCTTCTGGAAATAAATTCTCTCTTAAAAATAAGTCGATATACAAATAATGGGTTAAATAAAAATCATCCACTTTTAGATAATTTGATTCATTAAGATTTTCTGATTTAATTTTTATTTTATCAGATTGAGCATATCCAATACTTGTTAATAAAATTAGCAACGAAACTATAAATATTTTTTTATGCATATTGTTTGTTTTTTTGTGTAAAGGGTTTTGTGTGTGTAAACAAACACGCACTTTTAAATTGGTTAAGCACTAAAATAGTATGTTTTATTACTCAGCTTTTTGTTATATAAAGTTTTCTATATTCCATTATTTATTTCTTGAATAAAGGCATTCTTTTTGCCAAGTACTTTAAAGTAATTTTATAGGCATCTTGAGTATTCCAAAAGGACGTATGGTCTTGACTAAAAATATTATCTCCTTTATCGTTGAATATATTCATCGTCATAGAAGTTGCATAATTCTGAGTTTTGGTTGATATAGAAGAGCCATAAGATTGACTTTTGCCATTATTTAAGGGATCTCCAATTAAATGTCCATTACTATCAACATAAGCCTTATTATTTCCTTTGTTTTTTGTGGTTTCAGAATAAGTATTGATATTTTGTTGGGTTGTTTTTTCAACTGAAACCATTCCTTGAATTACATATTCAACTCCTAAAATCGTACAGATTTCTCCCATAGTATACCCTTGAATATTATTATTAGTAACTCCTGCTTTAATTAATAACGCATTCGTGTCGTTAACACTTAAGTAGGTTAAACCTCCACGATGTTTATTTAAAAGCGCGAAAGTTTCAGTCTGTATTTTATTACTCATCACCTGATCTCCTGCCTGTTGGTCTTTAATATAAGCAAAGGGCAAAACGGCTACTTTATTATGATGGTCTTCCAGGCTTACATCATTAGAATTTCCTGGTTGATCAAATTTATTAAAAAATTGTACTCTCCCAGAAGCGAAGGTGATTTTTACAATATCACTTTGTTTCACTTTATAAACAATTGTTTCGTTTTTATAAATAAAGGATATAGTTTCCTCTTCAATACCTTTTACAGTTCCTTCCATTTCTTCGCCATTCGTTTTTAGAATGATGTCGAAGTTTTGTGCTATTGTAGAAATTCCGATACTCATAAAGAGTAAAAATAAGGTTACTTTAGTTTTCATAAACTTGAATTTTTTAGATTCATTTTGATTATTATTTATGGTTTAATTGTGTACAACACTTTTTTGTATGATTACGTTATTTATTTAAACCCTAAATTTAGCAAATACAAACCGAACCTGCCTGCTGGTAGGCAGGTAAAAAATCTGCGAGGATTTTCAGAAGTGGGCGAGTACTAGTAATGAATTATAAACGGATTGGCAAACGTTTTTATTTATTAATTGGTACTTTTTTACAATCTTCCCAACGATAGGATTTTTTCACTCCATTTTCTAAATAGGTCACTTTTGTTCCATCATAAGGACAAAATTCAAAAGGTATTGTCTTTCCGTTTTTCCAGATGAAGGCTTCTTGACTATAAGTTTCAGGATTAAATTTCATTTGTATTATGTTGTCAGGTGTCGTTTCGTCAAACACAACAGGGTTTTCTTTGTCAAAAACCGTGAATCCATTTTTAGTGACAAATAAATAATCAATGTCTTTTCCTGGTGTTTCTTGCCAATAAACAATTTCTTTAAACTTTTTACTTTCATTTGTGAAGGGCATTCCAGTTGTTAATTCTTTTCTTGCAACATATCCATTGGGTGTGTAATATTTAATTATTACGGTATCATTTTCTTGGGAAAAGGTAAAAGAATGGTGAAGTTTGTTCTCATAGCCATACTTTTTCCAAGTTCCAATGGGTTTCCTGTTTTTAAAAGCTCCAGTCTGTCTAACTTCACCATCCTCATCATAAACTTTAAATTCTGAATCAGTCAGACGTGCTTTAAATTGAATATAATTTTCATCATATTTATTTCACATTACTTTAATGGAATCCGGAAGTTGTTTGTCAACTTGACTGGACATCATTAAGTTGAACATTAGATTTTTAAAATCTCCTTTATTTGGAAGGTTTTTTGTTAATTCATAATCGTTTTCGGTTAGTTCATTCTCCGTTTTTGAATTAAAAAGTCCAATTTTTGCCATAAAATTAGTTGAGTCTAATTCAATAGCTTTTTTGAATTGAAGTTTAGCATCTTCTTTATTTCCTTTAAAATAGGATTCCCAACCTTTAATTTCCATTGAATAACTCTGTATCGAATCTATTTTCTGGGAATAGGAAATTTGGATTAAAAATAGGAATAATATAAATGTTCTAAATTTCACTTTTCAAATGTTTGCCAACAATGGAATATAAACACTAGAGTGTTTATTCTTTTTATATATATTCCCAAATATAAAAGTTTTTAATTGTAAACGGTCTCTTTTAAACTCATAAAATAAATACCTGAAATATGTTTATCTTTGCCATGCAAAAACAACAAGTTGATGAGCGAGATTTCTATTTCTGTAATAATAAGCACTTATAATTCCCCAGAATGGCTGGCAAAAGTATTACATGGATATAACAATCAAACGTATCAAAACTTCGAGGTTGTTATTGCAGACGATGGCTCTAAACAGGAAACCATAGATCTTATTGAGGCTTTTAAAAAAGAGGTGTTTTATCCAATTACTCATGTTTGGCATGAAGACAATGGGTTTCAAAAATCACAAATTTTAAATAAAGCCATTGTAGAATGTCAGGCAGATTACATTTTAATGTCTGATGGCGATTGTATTCCAAGAGAAGATTTTGTTGAGGTGCATTTTAGAGAAAGGGAAATAGGTTATTTTTTGTCTGGTGGCTATTTTATGTTACCAATGTCTATATCTAAAGCTATTACTAAGGAATCAATTTTAAGTGGTAAATGTTTTAATTTAAGATGGTTGAAATCTCAAGGATTGAATACCTCTTTTAAAAACAATAAATTAACAGCTAAAGGTTTTAAATCTTGGTTTTTAAATACTATTACTCCAACCAATGCTAGTTGGAATGGACACAATGCGTCTGGCTGGAAAAAGGATATTGTGGCTATTAATGGTTTTGATGAGCGCATGCAATATGGAGGTCAAGACAGAGAATTAGGCGAGCGCTTAATGAATCTTGGTGTAAAAGGAAAGCAAATAAGGTATAGTGCTGTTTGTATTCATTTAGACCATCCAAGAGGTTATAAAAATCAAGAATCCATTAATAAAAATCTAGCCATTAGAAAGACAACTAAAACGGAACAAAAAACGTGGACCGATTTTGGAATTGTTAAGAAATAAAACAGTTATTTTTTATAAACACCTATTTTCCAGTAAGTTTTTTCTTGAGTTGTCGTTACAACTTTAAAATTTAGTTGTTCCAGATTATTAAAATATTCCCAGCAACCCAATCCTTCTCTGTATATAGAAACGATAAGTATACCATTGTCTTCTAAACAAGAAATTACACGTTGAAAAACGTTTTCTTTTTCAGAATCATGCACATAATAAAAAGCTTCATTAAAAATAATAACATCAAATTTTCTTTCTGGTGTATAATTATGGATGTCTGCTGAGATAAATTCTGAATTAGGAAATTGCTTCGATTTAGCATATTCTATTGAGACTTTAGAGAAATCTATTCCTAAAAAATAAGCATAAGAATTTGAATCTAAATATTCGTTAAGAACGCCTTCACCAGAGCCTAAGTCTAAAATACTTGGTTTACTTTTTCCATAAGCAATAATAAAATTTTTAATAGTATTATATCTAGACGCTTCAATTGGGTTCTTTAAATTATTCCAACGTCCTTTTTTGTATTGTTTATTCCAACGTTGTTTTCTTCGCCAATTATGAAACTTGTCTATAATATTCATGTATTGTTTTTTAAATGTAACATTAAGAATTGTTCCAGCTTAGGAAATATTAATTCTGGCGTTAATTGCTTGTACATAAAGCTTGGATCTGCTTCAATTTTTCGTCTGTTTTCAACACTATTTTCATTATACAATTCTGGTTTTTCTTCCAGTAAATGAATGGATGCATGTTTTTTGCCATCTTCAAAACTAGCCCAATGATCTTTCATAACATAAGGCGAAAAAATAGTAAATGTAGGTTTGTTTAAAGCTTTAGAGATATGGACAATACCACCTTCGTTACCAACTAAAAGTTCGCATTTATTCATGAGTTTTATAAAACCACGAATGCTATCTTCATATATATCTATAATAATATTGTCTTTGTTTTTGCAATCTTTATATATGCTTAATGCATCTTCTTTTTGGTTTGGTGCATAGTTGAAAAGCACATTCACTTGGTAGTTGTCTGTAATATAATCTATAAGTTCTACTATGTAATTATAAGGCATGGATTTTTGAGGTGTACTACCTAAAATACCAAGCATAATAAAGGGCTTGTTGTAACTATCTATTTTGTTGTATTGTTTTTCTTTTTCAGTTAAAACAATTTTTGGTTCGAAATCTATGTTGTTTTCTGGTAAAGAAAAAACCGAGGTTACCATATTAATCCTATCTTCAATGGCTTTTCCACAGATATTTGTTTTGTCCTCTAAAAAAGGAATATTATGCGTATAGAATTTTAAAAGTGGATTTTTACCTCTTTTTTGAAAACCAATTCTAATTGGAGCTTTCGAGAAATAACAAATAAGACGGCTTTGGAGTTTGGAATATGGATCGAAGATTATGTCGTATTCTCTTTTTTTAACTGTTTGAATGAGCTGTTTTAAATTGCCAAGTTTTTTTAGTTCTTTATCATTAACTGAAATAATGCTGTCTATAGAAGGATTGTTTTCAATAACTCCAACAGTATAATCGTACACCAAAAAATCAATCTGACTCTCTGGATAGATTTTTTTCATGTTTTGTGCAATAACTGAAGCTATTAAAACATCTCCAATACGTTTGTTTTGTATGACAAGTATTTTTTTCATAGTCATTTCCCAAATAATCAGGAATCTTTTACGGTAAACTTAATCAACTGCAAAGTATTATATTTTCTACTTTTATTAAAATATCAATTAACATATCTTTGAGAAATTTCAAAATTGTTATTACTATTATACACTTACATTCTAAATACCAACATTTAAAGGAAACTCTAGAATCTATTATTTTAGATTTTGAAGCATCTGGTAAGGATGTAACTATTGGTCAACGAAATGTAATAAAACAATTTGAAGTTAATGGAGAAGCTATAAATATTAAGTCGTTTAAAATACCAAATGCATTTAACAGTTTCGTGTATAAATACATTAGGAAATCTAAAGCCAAACGTTCTTTTGAATATGCTAAAAAATTGATTGATTGTGATATTTCAACACCTTTTCCAATAGCATACATTGAAAACACTAATGCTTTTGGTCTAACAACCAGTTATTATATAAGTACACATGTTGACTACGATTTCGATTTTAGAGATTTAATCCATAAACCGTTATTTCCAAACCGAAAGGAGATTTTACAGCAGTTTACAGCCTTTACGTTTAAGTTGCATGAAAACAATATTAACTTTTTAGATCATTCTCCTGGAAACACTTTAATTGTTGAAAAGCTAGAGAAACAATACGATTTCTATTTAATAGATTTAAACCGAATGCGTTTCGAAACTATGGATTTTAATAAACGCATGCACAATTTTAGACGTTTATGGTTGTCTAAAACCATGGTGAAAATCATGTCTGAAACATATTCGGAATTATATAAGACATCTTACAAAGAAACTTATAGTTTAATGTTGAAGCATAGTAGAGCGTTTCAGAAAAAAGTAAATTCTAAAAAATTACGTAAATCTGGACGAAAGATGAGATTTTCTAAAAATTAAACTGCAACATCATACTCACGTAAGGCATCGTTAAGCGATGTTTTTTTATTGGTACTTTCTTTACGCTTACCAATAATTAAAGCACATGGTACATTATAAGTTCCAGCAGGAAACTCTTTAGTATAACTTCCAGGAATAACTACAGAACGAGCAGGAACAATACCTTTCATTTCAACAGGTTTGTCTCCTGTAACATCAATAATTTTTGTTGAAGCTGTTAAAACCACATTGGCTCCAAGAACAGCTTCTTTTTCAACTTTTACACCTTCAACAACAATGCAACGAGAACCAATAAAAGCATTGTCTTCAATAATAACAGGAGCAGCTTGTAAGGGTTCTAAAACACCACCAATACCTACACCACCAGAAAGATGGACGTTTTTACCAATTTGAGCACAACTACCAACAGTAGCCCAAGTATCTACCATAGTGCCTTCGTCTACATAAGCACCAATATTAACATAACTAGGCATCATAATTACGCCTTTAGAAATGTATGCTCCATGTCTTGCAACTGCATGAGGCACAACACGAATTCCTTTTTCAGCATAACCAGTTTTTAAAGGAATTTTATCGTGATATTCAAAAATACCGACTTCAAAAGTTTCCATTTTTTGAATTGGAAAATACAATACCACAGCTTTTTTTACCCATTCGTTTACTTGCCAGCCATTTGTAGTTGGTTCAGCGACTCTTAAAGTCCCTTCGTCAAGTAAGGATATAACTTTTCGAATACTATCTATAGTTTGTTTGTCTGATAATAACTCTCTGTTATCCCAAGCGTTTTCTATAATTTGCTGTAATTGTTTCATGTTTTTTGAATGTGTTTTGGCAAAGATAACTCTATAATTGAAATCTATAAAGTCTAATCTTTATAAACATGAAATATGAGTGAGTTCATGTATCTTTTCTATATAAATGGTAACTTTGCCAAATGGGAAGAATATTAGCCATAGATTTTGGAAAAGTGAGAACTGGAATAGCTGTTACAGACGAGTTGCAAATAATTGCCTCTGGGCTTGAGACAGTTGCCACTAAGGAATTAATTGAATTTTTAAAAAATTATACTACATCAGAAAATGTGGAACTTTTTGTAGTTGGAGAACCAAAACAAATGGATAATAACCCTTCTGAAAGTGAAGCACTAATTATTCCTTTTTTAGAGAAACTAAAAAAAGCCATTCCAAAAATTCCTATAGAACGAGTGGATGAAAGATTTACTTCTAAAATGGCAGTACAAACCATGATTGATAGTGGTTTATCTAAAAAAAAGCGTAAAAATAAAGCTTTAGTAGATGAAATTAGTGCCACACTTATATTACAAAGTTACTTGTATTCCAGATAGCTTCAAATCAATATATCGATGAAATACACCTTGTAAAGGTTTATAGGTAGTACGTTTATCGGTGAAATACATGTTTTTGTCATATTATCGATTTTACATAGTCTTTCAACAAATTTATTCTTTTTTTACCGTTCGTCGGATATATATTTGTCCTGTTATCATAAATAAATGTACGACATGAAATCATTTTTAATATTAATTGCTATTGTTTTATTAACTACTTTTCAAGTAAATGCTCAATCTAATGTAGAGGTTTTAAATCCTACAATTGAAGTTGCATTAAATAATAATGTTGAGCAAATTAAATTAGATTCAAATAAAGAAATTACAGCTAAAAAGAAAGATATATTAAACGCTAAAATTGATTCTAAATTAAAAGGCGAAGTAGATTTATTCTTTGTTGCAGATAAAAGCGAAATTTGCTAATTAGCTTATAAATAATATAATGTTTTTAAAACTCCTTTTATATAAAAGGAGTTTTTTTATATATCTTAATTAAAGATTGTATTTTTGCAAAGAATTTACAAAACACAAATAATGATTTTACCTATTGTAGCTTATGGAGACCCAGTTTTAAAGAAAATGGGAAAAGACATAACTAAAGAGTACCCAAACTTAAATGAGCTTATTGAAAACATGTATGAGACTATGGATGGTGCTTTTGGAGTTGGTTTAGCTGCTCCTCAAATAGGACTTCCAATAAGATTGTTTATTGTAGATACCTCTCCTTTTGCCGAAGATGATGTATGGACTCCAGAAGAACAAAAGGAATTAAAAGAATTTAAACGCACCTTTATTAATGCAAAAATAACCAAAGAAGAAGGTGACGAATGGGCTTTTAATGAAGGTTGTTTGAGTATCCCAGATGTTAGGGAAGATGTGTTTAGACAACCTATTATTACAATAGAATATTTAGATGAAAATTTTGAAAAACAAGTAGAGACTTTCGATGGTTTGATTGCAAGAGTCATTCAGCATGAATACGACCATATTGAAGGTATATTGTTTACAGATAAACTTTCTGTATTAAAAAAGCGTTTGATAAAAGGAAAGTTAACAAACATTTCTAAAGGGAAAATTAGTGTGGATTACAGAATGCGTTTTCCAAATCAAAAAAAGAAACGATAATATTTGTTTTAAAATAACAAACGTAGCATATTTGCGCTCCTTAAAAATTAATTATGAGTTTAGAAAAAGTATTAGCCATTTCTGGAAAACCAGGATTATACAAATTAGTAACCCAAACACGTGGTGGTTTTATTGCAGAGTCTTTATTAGATAAAAAAAGATTGTCTGTTAGCATCCATCAAAATGTAAGCGTATTAAGTGAAATAGCTATTTATACCTTAACTGAAGAAGTGCCTTTACGTAATGTGCTTTCTAAGATTAAAGAGAAAGAGAATGGTAAAGAAACTCCTATTAGCCATAAAGATAGCAAAGATGTTTTAGAGGAATACTTTTTTGAAATCTTACCAGATTATGATGAAGATCGCGTTTATGCAAGCGATATTAAAAAGGTTGTACAATGGTATAACTTACTACAAAAACACGATATGTTAGATTTTGATGTAGCAGAAACTACTGCTTCAGATGAAGAAGAATAAAAATATTATTAAAAGATATATTAATAAAAAATCTAGCAAATAATGCTAGATTTTTTTGTTTCAAATGGAAGTTTAAATCATATATAAAATTGTAATTTTATCAAAACCACACAAATGAATTCTAGAGAAAATCAACTTAAAGCTTTCGACCGATTATTAACCATAATGGATGAATTACGTGAGCAATGTCCTTGGGATAAAAAACAAACCATGGAAAGTTTAAGACATTTAACCATTGAAGAAACGTATGAATTAGGTGATGCTATTTTAGATAACGATTTAAATGAGGTAAAAAAAGAATTAGGAGATGTGTTGTTACATATTGTGTTTTATTCGAAAATTGGTAGTGAAACCAATCATTTTGATATTGCAGATGTTTGTAACAGTATTTGCGATAAGTTGGTAGACAGACATCCACATATTTATAGCAATGTGGTTGTTGAAAATGAAGAGGATGTAAAACGAAATTGGGAAAAACTAAAACTAAAAGAAGGAAAATCTAGCGTGTTAGAAGGTGTACCAAAAAGTTTGCCAGCTCTAGTTAAAGCAAATAGAATACAAGATAAAGTTGCAGGTGTAGGTTTTGATTGGGAAGAATCTAATCAAGTTTGGGAAAAAGTAGAGGAGGAGTTAAACGAGTTTAAACAGGAAGTTGCAAATAATAATAAAGATGGTATGGAAAGCGAGTTTGGAGATGTCTTGTTTTCTATGGTTAATTATGCTAGATTTTTAAACATCAATCCTGAAAATGCCCTTGAAAGAACAAATAAAAAATTCTCTAAGCGATTTCAATATCTTGAATCTAAAGCAAAATCTTTGAATAAGAATTTAAAAGATATGTCGCTTAAAGAGATGGATATATTTTGGGAAGAAGCCAAAAAAATGTAATTTTTTCAATTTTATATAATCCATTTTTAACTTCTATACGTATATATAACTAAATGGCATTTATCATAAGTAGATTAATAGCATAATCAATTCTTACCTTTTATAAAATGTCATAACATATGAAGTTATTTTTGGTTGGGAAAAAATAACGTTTAGTTAGTTTAGTTAGATTAAAATCCTATTTGTGAGCTTAAGCATTTGCTGAAACTTCAAATAGGATTTTTATTTTTAGTAACATTGGTTACTTGATTAATAAAACTTTTTAATTTTATTGAGCTTAGTTTTCCAAAGAGCGAGATTGTCTTTGTGTTTTTGAATGTTATCTATTACTTCTTTAACAAGAGGGTTTGTTTCGTCTACATTTGTAAAAAATTGTAAATTATTTTCCAATTGATTAATTTCACTTTTAGCTTCTTTAATTTTTTTACTTATAAAGGAGCGTTCGTTATCTAGATGTCTCGAGTCGTCAGAATTATTTAAAACCTCTAATTTGTTTTCGAACTTGATTAACTCTGCTTCAGTTTTATTTAATTTTAAACTTTTAAAATAATTATCTAAGGTTTTATTTAATTTTCCTTCAATATATCTCTTATTGCTTGGTACATTTCCAATGTTTTTCCACTTATCTATGTACGTTTTAATAGTTTTTAAGTCTGTTTCCTTTTTACCAGAAAGTTCAAGAGTTTTAATTTCTTCAAGCAACTTTACTTTGTCGTTATAAGCTTCAATACCTTCTTTATCTGCTTCGTTTTTAGCTTCATGTAATTTATCGAAATAGTAGTTGCATGCAGTTTTAAACTGATTCCATATTTTGTCACTATTTTTTCTAGGTACATGACCAATTTTCTTCCAATCGCTTTGTATTTTTTTCATTAAAGCAGTTGTAACCTCAAAGTCATCACTGTCTTTATTGTCTTCAGCAATTTTTATTAGATCTAATTTTTTCTGAAGGTTATCATATTGATCTTTTTTTAATTCTTTATAAAAAGCATTTTTCTTTCTATTAAAGTTTCTAACAGCTGTTTTAAAAGTAGACCAAGTAGCTTCATTTACTTTTATTGGTACTTTTCCAGCGCTAAAAAACTCGTTTCTTAAAGCCTCTAGCTCTTTAATTTTCTTTTGCCATTCGCCATGAGATTTTGTTTCGCCTTCACTAAGTTTTATTATTTTTTCAATTATCTCATGTTTAATCTCAAGGTTTTTTTCGTAAACCTTATCTAATTCATTAAAATAAACTTGACGTTTGTCATGAATGGTTTTGGTTGCAGCTTTAAAACGTTTCCAAATGTCTTCTCTATGTTCTTTATCTACAGGTCCAAGTTCTTCTTTCCACATTTTGTGTAAAACTTGTAACTCTCTAAACGAACGGTTTAAATCATCGTCTTGTGCTAATTCTTCAGCACGTTCTATAATTTTTAATTTTTGCTCTAAATTATGTTTAAAATCTAAATCTCTTAAGTCGCGATTTAAGTGAAGAAAATCGTAAAAAATTTCAACATGATGATGGTAACTATTCCATGCATTATTGTATTTATCTCTTGGTATAGGACCAGCATTACGCCATCTTTCTTGTAATTCTTTAAAGTGCTTATATGTGGTATTTATATTTTCTTCAACATTAATTAAACCTTTAATTTCTTCAATAATTTCTAATCTTTCAGTTAAATTATCTTTTAAATTATTTTCAATATTTTTATAATGCGAAGTAATTTTTGCTCTGTATTCCTTAATAATGTCTTTAACTCTTTTCTGTAATGGGCTAGAGTAATAAAAATCAATTTCATTTCCTCCATCATTTAAAAACTCTTCTTTCTTCTCGTCTAGAAGTGTGCTAAATTTAGATTTAAATTCACTTCTTATTTCTTCAACATGTGTTTTTATGGCTTGTGCTTTCTCTTTACTAACAAGATTCTCTAGTTCGTCTGCAAGTTCTTCCATTGACATTTTTTCATAGTCTTTTTTAACTATTACATGTCTATCCATACTGCCTTCATCTTCGGCATCTTCAGCGTTAGACTCTTCAATTTCTGAAATTACTTTATCATCATTTTCTTGATTATCAGTTTCTTCTGGTTTGTTTTGAATGTTGCTTTCAGTTTGAGGTTCTTCTACTTCTGAAACAACATCAGCATCACCTTTTTGACTTTCTACTTCTTCAGATTTTTCTTCAATAGTATCTTTTTTGTCTTCAATTTGATTTGTTGAAACTAATAATTCTTCTTTTCCGTCTGCTTTTTGCAGGTTATCTTGCTCTGACATTTTTGTAAAATGTTATGGTTCGTAAATGTACTCTAGCGTTAAAGATAATAACAACTTCAATATTTACAAAGGCTTAGACTGTTTTTATACGTATTGGAACTAAGAATTCCATATTTTCCATGCTTTATCGGCTTGAAGTTTTAGCATGGTTAATCCATTAATTGTAATCGCTTTTTTAGCTTTTCCTAGTGCTAAAAATTTAGTCTCTAATGGGTTGTAAATTAAATCGAATAAAATATGATGATCTGTTATTGCTTGATAAGGAATATTTGGAGATTCTTCAATATTTGGATAGGTTCCTAAAGGCGTGCAATTAATTATAATTTGATGATTTTTTATATCATTTTCAGTTAATTCATTATATGTAAATGTAATTTTTTCTGAAGATTTTCTTGAAACAAAAGCATATTCAATTTTCAATTTTCTTAGGGCATAAGCTATGGCTTTGCTTGCTCCTCCAGTTCCTAGGATTAATGCTTTTTTATGTTGAGAATTTAGATAGGGCTCAATTGATTTTTTAAATCCATAATAATCAGTGTTATAGCCTTTTAGCTTTCCTTTTTTTGAAATTTTTATCGTGTTTACAGCACCAATTCTTTTTGCTTTTTTATCTAATTTATCTAAATATGGAATCACCAATTCTTTATAAGGAATAGTGACATTTAAACCTTTTATATTTGAGTCTTCATTTAGTATTTCGGGAAATTCTATAATGCTTTGAATATCAAAATTTTCGTAGGATGAATTATGTATTAGTTCACTTTTAAATTTCTTGTTAAAATAATCTTTAGAGAAAGAATAAGAAATGTTTTTACCAATTAAGCCATATTTATTCATGTTATCTTCTGGTTTTTTTACCAAATAATTCAAGCGCTAAGACAATTAATATGCCTAGAATAATATATCCTATTGCATAGTAAGTTTCAGTATTAAATTCAGGCATGTAACGTGTATAATTCTCTACAACTTTTCCTCCAGAAGTATCTAATATATAAGCACCTTCTAAATTGGTTTTAAAAATGGTCTTTTTCCAAGGCCAAACAACACCTAACGAGCCAACAATAAAACCAATAATCGTGGAGATTGTAATACTTTTATAATGTTTTAAGATATAGCTTAAAATATGAGAAAAAGTTACTAATCCAACTACAGAACCAATAGTGAAAACTGCTAAAACTTTTAGCATTCTAATGCGTTCTAAATTATTTATAAAGCCAAAATCTCCAGTAATAATTTCTGCAAATGTGTCAAATAAAGCATTTACAGAATCTACTAATAAGAGGACATAATTCCCTAGGAGAATTAATATAAACGAACCTGAAAAACCTGGCAATGTCATTCCAGAGACACTAATAACACCACAAAAGAAAACAAATAGCAGATTGTCGTTTTCTGTAGCTGGATCTAAAAAACTAATACCAACACCTAAAATAATTCCAATAATTAATGCTAGATATGTTCTGTAATTCCAGTCTTTAAAATCGTTACTAATGTAATAGATGGAGCCAATTATCATTCCAAAAAATACACTCCAAACATATAATTCGAAATGGACTATTAAATAATCTAAAATTTTAGAAACACTAAAGTAGCTAATAACCATTCCTAAGAAGAGAAGGCTTAAAAATCTACCATTTATATATTGGTAAAAGCTTTTATAACGACCATTTATTAAAAGCTTAAAAGCTTTACCATTAACCTTTTGAAGTGAATAAATAAACTCTTCATAAAAGCCAGCAACAAATGCAACAACACCACCAGAAATTCCTGGAACTTTATTAGCAGCTCCCATTCCTAATCCTTTTAAAATTAGAAATAGTTTGTCTGTAAAAGTTCTGGTACGTTGCATTACTGTTTTTTATTTCCTAATTTTTCAAGAATAAAAATAGTTAAAAAACCTGCAATAATAAGAGCTATTGCTATATTTAATTGAGAACTAATGTTATTGTTAATAGCCGAATAAACAAATGGAGAGACACTCTCTTCGGTAATGATTTTAATAGATTCGAAATTATTTATTTGTTGTTGATAAACTGATAGTGATCCTAAATTAGAAATATCTGAAAAAGCTACAGTTTCGCCATTCGCTTCATTTAAAACGGTAATTGTTTTTTTCCAAGGCCAAATTTTATTTAAAGAACCAATAATAAAACCTGTTAAAATGGCCATTGTTATGTTATGATAGTGTTTAAATAGCCATTTTAAAACACGACTAAAACTTAAAAGGCCAACAATAGCTCCAATACCAAAAACGGCAATTCGTTTAAAATCCCAATCATGTATGGCATCGCTTAGAGTTTTGTAAGCACCTAGAATGACTAAAATAAACGAACCAGAAATTCCAGGTAAAATCATAGCACAAATGGCTATGGCTCCAGCAATAAACAAAAATAATGGGTTGCTATTGCTTGCTAAAGACGGAAGTGTTGTTATATAATAGGCTATAAAAGTTCCAATGATTAATGATACAATTGTAGCCAGATTCCATTTGGTTATTTGTTTTCCAACAAAAAAGATACTTGCAATAATAAGTCCAAAAAAGAAAGACCAGATTAAAACTGGATGCTGTTCAATTAGGTATTTAGCAAGTCTCATAAAAGAAACAAAACTTGTTAGAATACCAATAAGAAGGGCTAATAGAAAACTGCCATTTAGTTGTTTCCAGAATGCAAGAAAACCTTCTTTTCGAAGTGTTTTTACAAGCGATAAATTAACATTGCTAATTGTGGAAATTAACTCTTCGTAAATACCTGATATTAATGCTATAGTTCCTCCAGAAACACCAGGTACTGCATCTGCAGCTCCCATGGCTATACCTTTTAGGGTTATAGTAAAATAATTTTTAATACGTCTTTGCATGCTTTGTTTTAGATAAAAACCAAAGGTATATAAATTAAGTTAGCCAATACTGCTATTGTTTGGATTTTAGAAAGTTCTTAATTTGTTTTTTATTATAAACTAATGGGAATAATTCTTCAAGAATAAAGGCATATTCAGTATTGAAACACAAACCATTTTTTAAATGATATTCTCCTTTCTCAGTTTCGTTTATAGTAAAATATAATCCAGCTAATCGATATTCTATCTCAGCATTTTCTGGGTAGAACTCTGAAGCTTGAAGGAAATTATAGATTGCTGCTTCTGGTTCGCCAAGTTTCAATAAAATATCACCTCTAATTAACCAAGTGTTTAATTCGTAATTGCCAAGTTCTAATGTTTTTTTATAGCCACGTTCAGCTTCTTCAAGAAAATTTAAACGCTGATTTAATTGGGCATATAATTTCCAGTAAATAACATTTTCAGAATCTATATTTATAGCTTTGTTTATATAGTAAAGCGATTTTTTATAGTTTCTTTTTTTATTATAAAACTTTGTTATTGCAATCCAGCCTTTGTCTAATAAAGGGTCTTCTTTAACAGTTTTAGAATAGTATTGAATTGCTAGATCGTCTTGCTTTAATTTTTCGTAACACTGTCCTATTCTTAATAATGCAAAAGATGTTGCATCATCTAATTTTAAAGTTAATGAATAAGCTTCTAAGGCATCTTCATAACGTTTTAGTTTCTCTAAAACTTTGCCTTTTTCAAGATAAGCTCCAATAAATGAATCTTCAGAAATTATAGCAAAATCGAATGCTGCCAAAGCTTTCTCATATTCTTTTAATGTGTAATACTGCTTTCCTAATTGATGCCAAGCAACTTCACAATAAGGATTTTTATTTAAAAAGGTGTTTAAATAATCTATGGCTTCTGTGTGTTGGTCAAGAAATTCGAAACAATAGACCATATTGTATAAAGCTGAATAGTCTTCAGAATTTTCTTCCATGCATTTCATGAAATAATATTTAGCTTCTTCGAACTTGTCTAAAAACAAATATTCCATCCCAATTAAAGAGTAAATATCTTGAGTATCCTTAGTTAATTCTAATGCTTGTTTTAAAACATGAATGGCTTTTTTGTGTTTGTCTTTTTTTGAAAAAATATTAGCTTTCTGAATGTAAATTTCTTCATTCATAGGCTCTAATTCATGAAGTTCATTTAAGAGTAAATCTGCTTCGTCTAGTTTATCTTCGAAAACGAAGATTTCTATTTTAAAAAGTTTTAAATTGGTTGAAGTAGGATGTTGTTCTAATCCTAATTTAACAGCTTTTTTCCCTAAGGAGACCTTACCTTGAGTTAGGTAATGATGAATAATATTTTCAAATTCTTCAGAATCGAAAAACAACACATGGTTAGTTTTTAACATCGATTCAAATTTCGTAAGAGGTAAATTGTTGTTGTCGTTGGGACTAAACTCCATAAGCACATTTGTATGGTTTACAGTACTAAATGTAACGTACTAATTGATTTTTATTAGGAAATAGCTTAAATGTTTTTAACAAAGTAATCAACATATTAAGGAAAAAGCACTCTTGTTATTGATTATCAGGAGGTTGTTTGTGTGTGGTTGTTTTGAATTTTATCTAAAACGGCTAAAATAATTTGACACCCTTTTAAGATTTCTTCATTCGAGATGGTTAAAGGTGGTGTTATTCTAATAGCTTTCGGTTCAAAAAGAAGCCAAAAAAGTATTAGTCCTTCTTCTTGACAACCTAAAATAAGTTGATTAGCTATTTCTGCAGAAGGTGTTATTGCAGCTAACATTAAGCCTTTTCCTCGTATTTGTAAAATAAGTGGGTGCACTAAATGTTCTCTAATAAGTTGTTCTTTCACTAAAGTACGAGCCATTAAGTCGCTTTTGGTAACTTCTTTTAAGGTTGCTAAAGCAGCAGCAGCTATAACAGGATGTCCACCAAAGGTTGTTATGTGTCCTAATTTTGGATGGTCTTGTAATAAGTCCATTAATTTAGACGATGCTGTAAAAGCGCCTATTGGCATGCCTCCACCTAATCCTTTTCCAGTAACCAATATATCTGGTACACAATTATAATGTTCAAAACCAAATAGCTTTCCGGTTCTTCCCATACCAGGTTGAATTTCATCTAAAATTAAGAGAGCTCCAACTTTATCGCATTTTTCTCTAACTTTTTCTAAATAATGATTTTTTGGTTCTATAAATCCTGCTCCACCTTGTATGGTTTCTAAAATAACACAAGCCGTTTTCTTTGTAATTTTATTTAAGTTGTCTTCGTTATTAAATTCAATAAATTCTACATCTGGAATTAAAGGTCTAAAAGCCCTTTTGCGTTCTTCGTAACCCATAACACTCATAGAACCCATAGTATTTCCATGATATGCATTTTTGGCAGAAATAATCTGACTTCGTCCAGTAGCTCGTTTTGCCAATTTTAATGCACCTTCAATAGCTTCTGTTCCAGAATTTGTTAAATAAGTTTTTTCTAATGAATTTGGTAAATTTTTTGCCATTAATTTGGCAAGCTCTACAGCAGGTTCTTGAATATATTCTCCATAAACCATAACATGCAAATATTGATCTAATTGTTCTTTAATGGCTGTAACAATTTTTGGATGACAATGACCAAGAGTACAAGCTGAAACACCAGCTACAAAATCTAAGTAGGCCTTGTTGTCTGTATCGTAAATGTAAGACCCTTTGGCGTGAGAGACTTTCATTGCCAAAGGATGAGGCGACGTTTGTGCTTGATATTTAAAGAAATCTATAGCCATATTAATTGCTATTTTCTTTTATCATGGGTTTTTTGTTTTCTTTTTTAAGATTCACGCTATCTATTATATGTTGTGGGACTTGTCTAGCAGCTTTAGAGCGCTTCTTTTTATTGTTTTTAATTTTATCTTTATTCGAAACGTTCTTTTTCGGCTTTTCGGCTTTTTCGGCTTTATCAATTCTACCTATCATACTTTCATCGAAAAATTCTTTTTGAGGAACATAATCGTCTAACCCTTTTATTTTAGGTAATTTTAGTGGAGGATCTTCACTAAATAAGTCTTCTACACTTTTTGGCCTTTCTTCTTCACGCCAATCGAAACCCCTTAATTTTCTTGAATTCTTAGGGAAATCTGCTTCTGGATATGTTTTAGCATCTACTTGATTATACCTATTGTATTGTTCAATCTGACCATCTGCAAAAAAGATGGAAATACTTCCTGATTTGGCTTTGTCTATACCAAAGAGTTCTTGTTTATCGTTTCTTGCAAAGAATATAGATTCGGCATTTTTAATAATATCCACTTGCCTTAAATTGTTTTTATCGTCAAATAAACCAATGAGCCTTTTTCCTGAAATTTGATTAAAACTATCTTCACTAATAGTGTCTTTACTAATTAAAAAGGCATCGTAAAAAACGATTAAAGAATCTAATTTTTCGGTTTCTGGATTCGATTTAATGTGAATAGTATCTCCTGAAATTTGATTTTCTAAATTCCAAATAACAGGTCTTCGTTTTACTGCAAACGCATCTTTTGAAGATAATCTAGAAAGATTTATAAGTTGAGTTAAACCTGTTTGGTGATTAACATGTATAGAATCTGCCTTTCCACTCATATCAGATTTATACATCTTTGTATTTCTAAAAGCTCTGGTAATTCTTTTATCAGGCTTTCCAGTTACCATGAGCGTATCTGCATGAATATAAATAGAATCGTTTTCTTGAACTGATATGGCTAAAGCTCTTTTAGTTATAAAAACAGAATCTTTGTCTTTATAAACTTCAGCATAATGGCCTTTAATAATACTTTTATTAATTGTATCTGTTACAGTTATGTTATTTGTTGCTGAAGCGAAACTTCTATTATTGTCAAAATACATACTGTCTCCTTCAAAAACCCGATTATCGTATTCTATTTTAGTTTTTTTAACACCATAACCTGTTTTGTTTTCGGTATCGTAAAAACCTTTTTCGCAATAGGTTTTGCTTTCATCTGTAACAATTGTAGAAGGACCATATAAATAGGCATGTCCACTCTCTGAATAAAAATCTAAATGTCTGGTTTTAATTTTATAATCTGGATGCGTTAATACCACATTTTTAACAAACTGATATTTTTCTTCATTCATATAATAACGACCAATTCTACTGGTAATAGTGCCTGAAGAATCTCTTACAACCTTTCCACCACTTTTATAATAAGATTGTTGCTTAACACGATCAAAATATAAGGTGTCTGTTGTTAATGTTGAATTAGGTTCGGTAAGTACAACTTTGCCACTTGCAAAAGCTAGTTTAGTTTTACCACTATATTCTACATATTTTGCAGTCATATTAATGGTGTCTCCTTGAATCATCTTTACATTTCCATATGCTTCAATAAAGTTGTCTTCGCTATAAAGTAAAGCTTGGTCGCAATACATATTAACACCTTCATGAATTACATGAATTTGTTGTGTATCGTCTCGAGTCATGACTTTAAGTCCTGGAGCTTCTTCCTCTTTAAACTCCAAAAAACCAGAGTATTTAATCTCTATACGCTTTTGTTCTTGAGCAAAGGAAAGCCCGAAGAATAAAAGACAAAAGAAAAAGCTTAATAGTTTCTGACTTGGTTGTTGCAACATCTTAAATTTTGTCCAAAAATAATGATTAATATCTTCCATTGCGTTGCATTAAGATATTTTTAATAGAAAACCTGTCAAGGAGGTACCTTGACAGGTTTTACTTTTTATAAGAGATTCTTCGCTTTGCTCAGAATGACAACAGGTTTACCTAAAAATAGTCTGCTTTCTGTCTGGTCCAACAGAAACCACATGAATAGGAATTTCTAATTCTTTTTCTAAGAAGTCTATATAGTCGTTTAATTCTTTTGGAAATTGCGACGTTTTAGTCATTTTAGTTAAATCTTCTTTCCAACCTTTAAAGTCTGTATAAATAGGTTTTAGGTTTTCTGGTTCAATATTATAAGGTAAATGTGTAATCGTTTCGCCTTTATAGTTATAGGCTGTACAAACTTTTAAGGATTTAAATCCTGAAAGCACATCGCCTTTCATCATCATTAATTTGGTAACACCATTTACCTGACAAGCATATTTTAAAGCGACTAAATCTAACCAGCCACAACGTCTTGCACGTCCAGTAACTGCGCCAAATTCATTACCTATTTTAGCCATTTTGGCTCCAACTTCATCAAATAATTCAGTTGGGAAAGGTCCAGAGCCAACACGAGTTGTGTAAGCTTTAAAAATACCATATACTTCACCAATCTGGTTTGGCGCAACACCTAAGCCTGTACAGGCTCCTGCAGCTGTTGTATTACTTGAAGTAACAAAAGGATAAGTACCAAAATCGATATCTAATAAAGATCCTTGAGCACCTTCAGCTAAGATAGATTTACCAGCTTTTTGTGCTTGGTACAAATACTCTTCTGAATCTATAAATTGTAAGGATTTTAAAACTTTAACAGCTTCAAAAAACTCCACTTCCATTTCTTCTAAATCGTACTGAACATCTACATTATAGAATTTAATCATGGCTTCGTGTTTATTTGCTAAAGCACGATATTTTTCTTTCCAATCAGACAGTTCTAAATCGCCAACACGAATACCATTTCTACCAGTTTTATCCATATATGTTGGTCCAATACCTTTTAAGGTAGAACCAATTTTAGCTTTTCCTTTGGAAGCTTCACTAGCTGCATCTAATAGTCTATGAGTTGGTAAAATAACGTGAGCTTTTCTGGAAATAATAAGCTTTGTTTTATAATCTAGATTAAACTGATCTAAACCTTCTAATTCTTTGGCAAACACAACAGGATCGATAACCACACCATTACCAATAACGTTTATTGATTCTTTATGAAAAATTCCAGAAGGAATGGTTCTTAAAACATGTTTTATACCATCAAATTCTAAGGTGTGCCCAGCATTTGGTCCACCTTGAAAACGAGCAATAATATTGTAGTTGGAGGTAAGAACATCAACAATTTTTCCTTTGCCTTCGTCTCCCCATTGTAATCCTAGTAGTAAGTCTACTGCCATTGTAAAATAAGTTATTTAGTTGTTTTTCTGTTGCCGTAAAAGTAGAGTGAATGGTTTTTGATTTCGATATCAAAAACTTCTTCGATTGTTTTTTTTATGCTTTGAATTCTTGGATCGCAAAATTCGATAACTTCACCTGTATCGGTTAAAATAACATGGTCGTGTTGTTTATCGAAATAAGATTTTTCGTAATGTGCTTGATTTTGTCCAAATTGGTGCTTTCTAACCAAGCCACATTCCAATAGTAATTCTATAGTATTATAAAGAGTTGCACGAGACACACGATATTTTTTGTTTTTCATACTTAAGTATAAAGATTCAATATCGAAATGCTCTTCGCTATTATATATTTCTTGTAATATAGCGAAACGTTCAGGAGTTTTACGATGACTTTTTTGTTCTAAAAAAGCTGTAAAGACGTTTTTTACAATTTCCTGATTTTTTGTATCTGTTTTTAAACTCATAATTCCACCGCAAATTTACATTAATTTTTAAACTCTAGATACTTTATCGATACCATTAATTTTTTTTAAGTTGTCCATAAGTTTTTTAAGCAAGGTGTTGTTTTTAACAATTACATTAATTTTTCCTGAAAAAATACCATCATCACTCTGAAAACTGATACTTTTCATATTTACATGCATATTGGAAGAAATAACTTTAGTGATTTCGTTTACAAGTCCTAGATTGTCAATTCCAGATAATATAATTTTAGCTGCAAATTCTTGCTGTGAAGAGTCAATCCATTTAGCGATCATTATTCTGTAGGCATAGTTAGATTGAAGACTTACAGCATTTGGACAATTTTTTTTATGCACTTTTAAACCATCATTTATGGTTAAAAATCCAAATACAGGATCTCCAGGTATTGGGTTGCAACAATTAGCAAATTTATAATCTAATTTCTCTTCTTCTTTACCAAATACTAATAAATCGTATTTAGAAGTTATTTCGTCTTTATCTAATTCTTCTTTAGTAAGCGTTGGTTTTCTTGAAATTTTATTTTTAATATAGCTCATAAAAACATTACTTCTAGATGAAGCAAATTCTTTAAGCATTTTATTATCAATTGTACCAACGCCAATTCTATAAAATAAATCTAAACTGGTTTTAAGTTTAAAATAGCTAACTAACTCGTTTACAGATTTTTCATTTAAAACAATTTTTAACTGTTTTAATTTTCTTCTTAGAATTTCTTTACCATCTTCGGCTATTAGCTTTTTATCTTCTTTTAGAGAAGATTTAATTTTTCCTCTAGCTCTGGCAGTTGTTGCATAATCTAACCAGTTAGAATTTGGCTTAGCTGTTTCAGAAGTAAGGATATCTACACGATCGCCACTTTTTAATTCGTGACTTAATGGAACTAATTTTCCATTTACTTTAGCGCCACGAGTTTTCATTCCTACTTCTGTATGAATACTAAAAGCAAAATCTAATGGAGTTGCACCTTTTGGTAATGACTTTAATTCGCCTTTAGGAGTAAAAACAAAAATTTCTTTTGAGTATAAATTGAGTTTAAATTGCTCAACAAAATCTACTGCATTGGTTTCATGGTTTTCAAGTGCTTCCTGAAGTTTAGCAACCCAAGTGTCTAAATTATCTTCTTTTTCACTTCCTTCTTTATATTTATAATGAGCTGCAAAGCCTTTTTCGGCTATTTCGTTCATGCGTTCACTTCTAATTTGAACTTCTACCCAACGACCTTTTGGTCCAACAACGGTTATATGTAAAGCTTCATAGCCAGTTGATTTTGGTGAAGAAATCCAATCTCGAAGTCTGGTAGGATTTGGTCTAAAATGATCTGTTACTATCGAGTAAATTTTCCAAGCTAGAAATTTTTCGTTTTCTGGCTCACTTTTATAAATAATTCTTACAGCAAATTTATCGTAAACTTCATCGAAAGAAACCCCTTGGTTTTGCATCTTTCTGCGAATAGAAAAAATGGATTTTGGACGTCCTTTTATATCATAATCTAAGTGCTCTTTATCTAAAGATGTTTTAATAACGTTATTAAACTCATTTATATAAGCGTCTTGTTCTTCTTTACTCTCTTTAATTTTGGTGAGAATGTCTTTGTAAACTTCAGGTTCGGTATATTTTAAACCTAAGTCTTCAAGTTCTGTTTTAATATTATAAAGGCCAATTCTATGGGCCAAAGGCGCATATATATATAAGGTTTCAGAAGCAATTTTAACTTGTTTATCAGACCTCATGGATTCCATGGTCTGCATGTTATGTAATCTGTCTGCTATTTTTATGATAATAACCCTAACATCATCATTTAATGTTAGTAACATACGTCTAAAATTTTCAGCTTGTAAAGACACATCCATTTCAGTGTCTAATGAAGAAATTTTAGTTAGACCATCTACAATTTTTGCAACTGTTTCACCAAATAATTGTTCTATATCTGCAATGGTGTAGTCTTCATTATCTTCAACTACATCATGGAGAAGTGCTGCAGCAATAGAGGTAGCGTCCATGCCAATTCCTTGAGCAACAATTTTAGCAACAGCAATTGGGTGAAAAATATAAGCTTCACCAGATTTTCTTCGTTGGTCTTTATGTGCATCTACAGCTACATCAAAGGCTTTTCTAATAAGCTTTTTATCATCGTTTGTAAGGGTTCTATAGCTTACACGAAGTAACTCTTTATAAGCCTTAGCAATAGCAACATTTTCTTTTTCTAGCTCTAGTTCTGTCATAGACTTAAAAATAGTATAAATGAAATGATTTTACAACCCTTTTGTATTTAAAATTATTTAGTTTTTTTGATATGTTATAATTTTAAATTTTTCACTCTTTCTAAAAGTGTTGGATGTGAAAAATGCATAAAAACATAAGCTTTGTGAGGTGTTAAATTACTCAAACTGTTTTTTGATAATTTTTTAAGTGAAGAAATTAATGGTTCGGCTTTATACGTATTTTTTGCATAATTATCTGCTTGATATTCAAAGGTTCTGGAAAACCAATTCATTATTAAACTAGTAACTTCTGAAATTGGTGCATAAAGTAATCCAAAAGCAATTAATCCAATATGAAAACTAGGAATTTGGACACCTAAAGCATTTGAAAGCAAGGGGTTTGAAATAAAAATAGATAAGATATAAAGTGTCAATCCTGTTAGTAAAACTGAAGCGACTAAATTGAAAATGATATGTTTTTTCTTGTAATGACCTACTTCGTGGGCAAGAACAGCAACAATTTCATCATCATCTAAATCGTTAATTAAAGTATCGTAAAGCGTGACACGTTTTTCGCTCCCAAATCCAGAGAAATAGGCATTGGCTTTGGTACTTCGTTTAGACCCATCTATAACAAAAATTTTGTTTAATTTAAAACCAACTGTTTCTGCATATGCTGAAATTTTATGTCTTAATTCACCTTCTTCTAAAGG
The DNA here is from genome assembly GCF_003148645.1 of Xanthomarina spongicola. Classification (GTDB taxonomy): domain Bacteria; phylum Bacteroidota; class Bacteroidia; order Flavobacteriales; family Flavobacteriaceae; genus Xanthomarina; species Xanthomarina spongicola. The sequence continues at coordinate 39,657 of NZ_QGGP01000007.1, read as the reverse complement.
ACTTTGTTTATTGAATATAGGAACAATTAATCTAGCATAAAACATATTCATAAAAACTGTAAACACTGTCACCAAAGCCCAAGCATATAACCAGAAATATTTACCAGAAAACTGATAAAACCAAATAATAAGCGCTAGAATTCCTCCACCCAAAATAGCTAACATAAGCCAGCCTTTAATTTTATCCAGAACAAAAGTTTTTTTTGTGGTTTTGTTAAATCCAAACTGTTCTTCTATTACAAAGGTTTTGTAATATGAAAATGGTGTGGAAAGAATATCGCTTCCAATCATAATAATTCCGAAGAAAATAAGTGCTATTAAAATGGGATTTTCGGAATAATTTCTAGCAATGTTGTCTACAAACTCAAAACCATCAAAAAATAGAAAGGCAAGAGTTAAAAGAATTGAAAATGTAGAAGTTAGAAGTCCAAATTTATAATTTGTTTTTTTATAGGATTGAGATTTTTTGTATTCCGATTCATCATAAACATCTTGAAGTTCTTGAGGAATAGGATCGTTAAAATGTTTTGCATTAAGAGCATCAAGAATTTTATCAATAATAAAATTAATAATTAGAATGGCTATAATAATATAGAATAGGGAAGTAGCTGTCATAAAATTAAAATTCCAATATTTTAAATTCCGAATTTTTAGAATTTATTTCAAATACAAAAATAGAAACTAATTGTCGCATTTTAATGTTTTTATATGACGTATTTAATATAAGATGTTACTCTCCGTAATACTTGTAATGCGTAGCATTTCTGCATTCTGAAAGAATTTGGAGCATGTCAAAATCACCATTAATTAAAGCTTTTTTCTTAGCTTTAGTCCATTTTTTAATTTTCTTTTCAAAATAAATTGCTTGTAATACATCAATGAATGTTTCTTGGAATTGTATTTCTAATGGTCGTCTTCTATAAGTGTAACAATCTTTATATTTTCCATAAATATGCTCTTTGAGACGTCTGTCCAAATTATTAGTAATTCCAGTGTAATATGATTCGTCTGAACATTTAAGAATATAAACATAATAGATAAATATATCTTTTAGGAGTTAAAGGCCTTCGACTGCGCTCAAGCTGACATTTGAACTATAATTTATTGAAGATAACTTAAATCTATTTTATTGTCAAAAAGAGTTATGATAATATTATGAATATTTAAAAGGAATCTTCAGTGTCACACTGAGCGCAGTCGAAGTGTTTATTATTTTAGTACTTTTGTGCTTTTCTCGAAATTATCACAGAAAATTTCGCTGTCTTTTGGCTTCAAAAATAAGGATGCCTGCTGCAACAGACACATTCATAGAATCTATTTCACCTTGCATAGGAATAATAATATTTTGAGAAGAACTTTCTAGCCATTCTTCACTAAGTCCAGTAGCTTCTGTTCCAACAACTAAAGCTGTTGGTTTTGTGTAGTCTTGTGTATGATAATTTTTGCTTGCTTGTAAAGCAGCACAATAAATATTAATGTTGTTTTCTTTTAAAAACTGAATAATTTCAGAAGTCGTTCCAGTTGCTATCTGATTCGTGAAAATGCAACCTACACTAGAACGTATAATATTAGGATTGTATAAATCGGTTTTTGGATTTGCAATAATTACAGCATCTATATTTGCTGCGTCAGCTGTACGTAAAAGAGCTCCAATATTTCCTGGTTTTTCAGGAGCTTCTGCAATTAATATTAGAGGATTTTTATTTTTGAAACTTAAATTTATTAGAGAAAACTCATTAGCTTTTGCAACAGCAATAACGCCTTCTGTAGTTTCTCTATGAGCTAGTTTTTGGTAAACTTCTTTAGATATTTCAATCGTATTATGTTGTGATGTAGTTAGAGCGTTTAATTGCTCTTCAGAAAATAATTCTGGATAGAATAAAAGGGTGTCAATTGTATATCCTCCTTTAATTGCAAGCCCAATTTCACGTACACCTTCAATTAAAAATAAACCAGATTTTTTTCGTGCTCTGGATTTTTCTTTAAGAAGTACAAGTTCTTTAATGTAAGAATTTTTAGCACTTGTTATTTGTTTGAAAGCCATTAAATTACCTATATTTAGACTCACAAAGTTACATTATTATGAAGCAAAAATTACTTTTTTTTTCAGTAGCCCTCATTTTTTCAACCTCAGCTTTTTCACAATTCTCAATTATAGATCAAAATTTAGATTGTACGACAGGTTGTTCAACTCTTACAGCTACTTTTCCGAATATTGAAAATACCATAGATTATACAGTTGAGAGTATTTCTTTTAATCCTCCAACTACTTTTGATGGTTTAGAAAATGTGTTAATAGGATTAGACGATAGATGGAGTAATGCTATTGGATTGCCATTTAATTTTTATTTTTATGGGAATGCGTATTCTGCATTATTAACAAGTGGGAATGGTGCCATTTCTTTCGATACAAGTTTAGCTGATGGTTTTCATCAATGGGCATTTACTGAAGAATTGCCAAATAATACAAATACAGCCTTTATTGGCGCCAATATTTTTGGAGCCATGCATGATATGGATATACACCAACATGGTTGGGAAATAATTGGCGATGCTCCATTTAGAGCATTTGTCTATAGTACTAGTTTAGCACCAAATTATTTATGTGATGATTTATTTACTACGCAAATGATGGTGTTATATGAAACTACAAATGTCATTGAAGTTTACTTATTAAACAAACCACTTTGCGAGACTTGGAATAATGGAAGTTCTGTAGTGGGAATCCAAAACCCAGAAGGAACTCAAGCAGTTGTTCCGACTGGACGAAATACTGGGCAATGGGAAGCCATTAACGAAGCATGGCGATTTAATCCATTTGGTAGTACAACAAATAATACCTATGAGTGGTACAACCAGACTAATACTTTGATTAGTACAGATATGTCAATTAATGTATGTCCAACTACAGTGGAAACTTTTACGTTAGTGGTTACATATATAGATCCTAATACAGGAAACCCAACTACAATCTCAGAAACTATAACTTTAACTCCAAATTTAGTTGGAGAAGACCCTGATGATTTAGAAATATGTAGCGATACGGAGTTTTCTATATTCGATTTAACGGTTCAAACAAATATTATAAATGGAGGAACCACATGTAGTATTATAAATTATTATGAAAGCTTAGTAGATGCAGAGAATGATACGAATATTATTACAAACCCTAGCACTTATACGAATATAACAAATCCTCAGACTATATATGTACGTGTTGATGATATCAATACAAGTAATTACGAAACGACTCAGTTTGATTTAATAGTTAGTCTTTCACCAACAATATTTGCATCTGAAATTCTAGCTTGCAGTTTTGAGCAAGGATTTGCTGAATTTGATTTAGCATCTATGGATGTTTCAGTAACTGGAGGAAATCCTGATTATCAAGTAAGATATTATAGAACGTTTGCTGATGCTGATAATGAAAATAATGAATTATTAAGTCCTTATGTCAATGAGGAAATTTTTGTTCAGACAATTATTGCTCGAGTAGATGACCAAAATTCTGATTGTTATAGCTTAATTGAATGCTATTTGAATGTTATAGATAGCGTGCAACTACAAACTGTTACTTTGTTTCAATGCGATGATGAATCTAACGATGGTATAGCAGAATTTAATTTAGCTGATACTATACCAGAAATAACTAATGGTCAAACAGATATTACTGTTACGTTTTTTGAAACTGAAGTTGATGCTCAAAATAATAACAATCCTATAGCTTCTCCAGAAGTTTATACAAATAATTCAAATCCTCAAGCCATTTTTACTAGAGGTGAAAGTACAGTTGAAGAATGTATTGGCTTTGGTATTGTTGAACTTTTTGTTGAAGAATCACCAAATATTATCATGCCTTCACCATATACGATTTGTGATTTTGATGGCACTAATGACGGCTTCTCAACATTTAATTTAAGCACAAAGGATGCTGAAATTCTTGAAGGATTAAATGCTAATAATTATGTGGTTAGCTATTATGAAACTCAAGCAGATGCAGATTCTGGTTTGAATGCTTTAAACTCCTCTGGATATTTGAATGTAGTGGCTAATCTACAAACAATATATGTTCGAGTTGAAAATCAGTTTGCTGGATGTTTTGATACTACATCGTTAGACTTAATTGTAGATACAGATTGCCCAATAGCTTGCGAAGAAAATGTAACTTTTTGTTATGTAAACGACGAAACAACCGAATATTCTTTTACAAGTGATAATGGTGCGCCATTAACAGTCTTTTTTAATTCAGGACAAGTAGAAGTAGATTGGGATGAGTTAATTGTTTTAGATTCTGATGGTGTTACCAATTTAAATGAAGACACGCCTTATGGAAATTCTGGAGATGTTACTGGATTAACATTCACATCTTCAGGAGATACAATTACAATAAAAGTAGAATCAGATGGTTCTATTAGTTGTCAAACAAATAATTACACACCAATAGATTTTAATATATTCTGTATTGATGCTATAGGTCTTATTGAAGTAAATGCATTTATCGATCAAAATTCTAATGGCGTATTAGATGCTTCTGAATTAAATTTTAGCGAAGGTGTCTTTACGTATGAAGTTAATAATGATGGTGTAATAAACTATGTGAATTCATCTACAGGTAGTTTTTTAATTCCTATTACAGAAGAAGGTGATACTTATGATATTAGTTTTGTTATGTTTGAAGGTTATAATAGTTGTTTAAGTCAGCCTTTCACATTAGTAGAAGATGTTACAGCTGTCATTGGAGAGACCGTTGAGGTTAATTTTCCAGTAAATCCAATAACAGATTGTAGTGATATTGGTGTTTATCTATTGTCTTATGTACCACCTCGTCCTGGGATAATTGATTATAATAATTTGATTATTGAAAATTTGGGTAGCATTCCAGTGTCTGGTTCAGTAGAGTTTACACATGACCCTTTATTATCTCTCTTAGATGTTCTATATGTAGAACCAGGAAATACAGTAACTAATACTGCTACTGGGTTTATTTTAAACTTTAATAATTTACAGCCAAATAATGAGGAAGTTGTTACAGTAAGACTAAATGTTCCACCTAGTTTAGTTGCTGGAGATATAATTACTAATTCTGTTGTTTATAATGTAAGTGATATTAATTTAGAAAATAATGAGTCTATATTAACCGAAGTTGTAGTCAATTCTTACGATCCAAATAATAAGGTTGAATCTCATGGTCCAGAAATTAAGTTGAATGATTTTACAAGTGAAGATTACTTGTTTTATATTATAAATTTCCAAAACTTAGGAACAGCTGAAGCTATAAATATAAGAGTGGAAGATGTATTAGATTCTCAATTAGATGTTACTACTTTTAAAATGCTAAATGCAAGTCATGATTATGTATTAACTAGAGTAGATGGTAATTTAACTTGGGAATTTGAAGATATTAATCTGCCAAGCGAAAGTATGGATGAACCAAACAGTCATGGTTATATTTATTTTAAAATTAAACCATTAGCAGGATATGCAGAAGGAGATATAATTCCAAATTATGCAGACATCTATTTCGATTTTAATCCAGCAGTTACAACTAATACATTCGAAACAGAGTTTGTTGCTAATCTTTCAGTTGAAGGTTTTAATTCAACCCAATTTAGTATGTATCCAAATCCAGCAACTCAGCTAGTGAATGTTCAATTTAATACAAATGTTAACAGCAACATAAAAGTGAATATTTTTGATTTACAAGGAAAATCAGTAATGAAAACGAATACTGTTTCTAATTTGAATTCCATTCAATTTAATGTCTCTAACCTATCAAAAGGCATGTATTTTGTCGAATTGGTTGGAAGTAATTTTAAAATTGTTGAAAAGCTTATTGTTGAATAAAATATTGAAAAAAAATAAAAGGGCTTCAGAAATATTCTGAAGCCCTTTTTTATTTCAAATAATTAACAATTAGTGCCACCACATAACTATAGCTTTCCATACCTTTTTCTTGATTGTTGGCTTTTAAAAAACGACTGTAAAATATTTTAAAAAATGGTTCTGCTGGATTTTGGTAACTGTCCCAAAACAATTGCACTTCTTGATAATTTTTTAAAATCCCTTTGTTTACTGTTTTTGAAATTTCTAAATATAAATCGTGGTCTCGCTTATATAATTCTATCAAACAATGTTTCAATAAAAACGTGTAGCCACTATAATTAAAATAAATATCTTGGTGATTAATTGCAGCCAAACCTCCAATAAAATTGGCTTCATTTTCTTTAGCATATCCTAATTGATGCGCCACTTCATGAGAAGCAACCACAGAATATCTGTATGGAACAATCAAACTATTAATTTGTGCTTCGTTGGTTAACGGATTTAAATAGCCACTAAAGCCCATAAACGTTAAGGGCAAACTAAATAACGATTTTTTTATACTTTTTGGATGATATTCTAAATGAAGAAATTCTTTTTGCAATGCGTCGTAACCTTCAGGGACCATACTTAAAATCTCATTTTTACTATAAGGTATATCGATTTTAGTCGAATCGTTTTCAGCCAATTCTAAATGAAGAGTATTCGATTTTTCTATCAGTTTTTCAGTCACAGAAATTAGTTGTTCGGTTGTGTAATCTGAATTTAGATTTAAACTTTTATGTAAAGGCAATCTGTAATAATTCATGGCCCAAAATAAATGAAACGCAAAATATATAATTGAAAAGGCAGCAAAGACATCTATCAACCAATGTTTCGTGTCTTTTAAAATGCGTTTTCTGTTTATTATAAACCATCTTGTTATGTAGATAATGGCAAAGCCATAAAATAAATCTCCAAATGAAAAGGGAATCCAGCCCAAACTATATCGAAACAAACTCGAAATTACAGGATAAATACCAAGACTATAATAGGTTTCAACAGTTTCAGGAAATTGCTTGAGGAGCTTCACTATCAAGAATAATGGAACTATAGAAAAGGCTATATATGGTTTTGGGTTTTTCAGCATCTTTCAAAAATAGTCAAATGTTTTAATACTCTATAAGATATAAGTACCTTTGTAAAACTTTTAAAAAACAGATATGAATTCAGAAATAAGAAACCTAGAACCAAAACAACTTTGGAATAAATTTGCCGATTTAAATGCTGTGCCAAGAGCTTCAAAAAAAGAAGAACAAGTAATTGCTTTTATGAAAGATTTTGGTAAAAAGTTAAATCTTGAAACTATAGAAGACGAAGTTGGTAATGTGATTATTAAAAAACCAGCAACTTCAGGAATGGAAGATCGTGTAACAATTGTTATGCAATCGCATTTAGATATGGTTCACCAAAAAAATGCAGATACCAATTTCGATTTTGCAACTCAAGGTATTGACATGTATGTAGATGGCGATTGGGTTCGTGCTAAAGGCACAACTCTTGGTGCAGACAACGGTTTAGGTGTAGCAACTATTATGGCTATTTTGGAAAGTACAGATATTCCTCATCCTGCTATTGAAGCTTTGTTTACTATTGATGAAGAAACAGGAATGACAGGAGCCATGGGTTTAAAAGGTGGTTTGCTTGAAGGAAGTATTCTTTTGAATTTAGATACTGAGGAAGATGATGAGATTGGTGTTGGTTGCGCTGGAGGAGTCGATGTAACTGCTACAAGAACCTATAATGAAGAAGAAACACCTGAATTTAAAACAGGATATACAATTGCAGTAAAAGGACTACAAGGTGGACATTCTGGAATGCAAATTCATGAAGGTTTAGGAAATGCCAATAAAATATTGAATCGTTTGTTATTTGATGGTTTTGAAAATTTTGGATTACGTATTTCTGAAATCGATGGAGGAAGTTTAAGAAACGCTATTCCTAGAGAAAGCAAAGCTATTGTAGCTATAGACGCTATTCACGAAGAAGCTTTTAAAGCTGAAATGGCTGACTATGCTAACGAGATAAAAACAGAATTAAAAACCAAGGAACCAGATTTAGAGATTGTGGTTTCTAAAACTGAAACTCCTAAAAACATCATGGATTTAGGTGTTCAGGAAGGTTTGACCAGAGCTTTGTATGCAGCTTTAAATGGTGTGTATAGAATGAGTGCAGATATTCCAGATTTGGTAGAAACATCAAATAACATTGCAAGAGTAATAGTTAAGGATGGTGCTATTAAGATAGGATGTTTAACACGTTCTTCTGTAGAAAGTTCAAAATGGGATTTAGCCAATATGCTACGTGCCACGTTTGAATTAACAGGTTGCGAAGTTGAATTTTCTGGAGATTATCCTGGTTGGAAACCTAATATGGATTCTGCCATTTTAAAAGTGTTGGATAATTTATACGAGAAAATGAATGGACAAAAAGCGCATGTGGCTGCTTGTCATGCTGGATTAGAATGTGGTATACTTGGACAGAATTATCCAGACATGGACATGATTAGTTTTGGTCCAAATATTAAAGGAGCACACTCGCCAGACGAAAGAGCGCAAATATCTTCAGCTCAAAAATACTGGAAGTTTGTTTTAGAGATTTTGAAACAGATTCCTAAGAAGTAATTTTTTTGTTATTGCTAATTTTATATTTAATAATTTATGATTAATAAGATTGGAGTTTACACTGCATTAGTATCATTTCTAATTGGGACTTTATTATTAGTTATATTTTATTTCACTTACTCATCTATAATAGCTTATTATGGATTAATTTTTATAATTATTGTAGGAATTATTAATTTAGTAATTCTTGTAAAAATAGTCTTTGACTATAATACTAAAAGAGAGAATAAGAAAGAGTATTTAAGAACGGCTTTGATAATGCTTTTAAATATTCCTATTGTTATTTGCTATACATACTTTGTTATATTTTTAATGAATACAATGATTGTTACATTAATAAATGAAACTGGAAGAGAAATTTCACAAATTAAAATTATTGGAGGAGAACCAACTCAAATTCTTAAACTTGAAATTGGTGAAGTGAAAACAAAATGGGTTGGAATAACAAATGATAATAGCTTGATGATTGAATACAATGTTGATGGAGAAATCAGACAAGAAGTGATTTATGGATATGTTACAAGCTTTTCTGGAAGTAGAATAAAATATAAAATCGGAAATGAAACGAAACCGATTGATGAATCTATTTAAACAAAAAAGCAGCTCATCGAGCTGCTTTTTTTATTTTATATGCTGTATGTTAATTATTCAGCTAATCCAGAAATCTCTAAATCGAAAACTAAATTTGTGTTTGGTGGAATTGGTCCCATGCCATTTGCTCCATAACCTAAATAACTAGGAATAAATACACGAGCTTTATCGCCTACATTCATATTTAGCATCGCTTCTCTAAAGCCAGGTACTAATTGAGCTGTTTCGTTATAAATCATAGGGAATGGTTTGTAACCTCCTTGTGTGTCGCGTTGTTCGTTATATTGATTATTTTCTTTTGCAATTTCAGCCCAAGAGGTATCAAACAAACGTCCATCTTCAAAGTATCCAGCATAATTAACAAGGACTTTTTGAGACGAATTTGGTTTTACACCATTTTCAGCTTCAGTAACAATCATTATTAAGCCAGTAGGCAATTCTTTAATAGTACCTGCAAAAGCTTCATTTTTCTTTAAAAACTCTTCACCAGCTTGCTTAGCAGATTCTTTCATTTTTGCTTGTTCTTCTTCCTTTAATTGTTTTTGTCTTTCTTCTATTTTAGGTAAGTCTTCTGCAAACACTTTAGCAGCATCAAAAGCTTCAGCATCTGTTCCTACTCTAATAATATTAATGGTTTCTATAACAACAGGTTCAACAGGCTTATTGTTGCCTTGACTTACTGCAACATTAGAAATGGTGTCTTGTACTTCTAATCCAATAACCAATTCGCCAAAAACAGCGTGTCTGTTATCTAAATTAGGAGTTGGTACTTCAGTAATAAAAAACTGGCTTCCATTTGTAGCAGGACCAGAGTTTGCCATTGATAAAATACCAGGCTTGTTGTGTTTTAAATCTGGATGGAACTCATCTAAAAACGAATATCCTGGGTTTCCAGAACCACTACCAGTTGGATCTCCACCTTGAATCATGAATTTGTCGATAACTCTGTGAAAAGTAGTACCATCGTAATATCTCTTTCCTTTTAAAGAATCAGGAAGGTTTGGTTGCGTGCCTTCTGCTAAACCAACAAAATTAGCTACAGTTACAGGTACTTCTTTATAGTTAAGTTTAGCAACCATAATGCCTTGATTGGTTACAAATTCAGCATAAAGACCATCTTGTAAATCAGGATATTTTTGCTGTTCACAAGATGTGAAACTTAATAAAATAGTTAGGAATAAAATTTTCATAGTATGCTTTAAAATGTTCATTTGTAATTAATGTTTGGTGTAAAATTAGTGATTTATTGTTCTTGTTGATTATCTATAATGGAGTTTACAGAAACTTCGCAGATTAATGGCACGTTTGTTCCAATTCTATTTTCATCTCCATAATATCCATAAGCTTTTTGCGATGGAAACATGAAAGTAACCGTTTCTCCAGCTTTCATTAGTTTTAACCCTTCTCTTAATCCAGAAAAAAGTTCTTGTTTATCCATGACATAATTTTGAGTTTTTATGTCGTCTTTAGTATAAATAACTTGCCCATTTAATGTTTTAATATCATAATTAAAGTTAACAATATCACCAAAATCTGGAGATATAAGGCTATCTGCTTGTTGTTTTATATTATAGTAATACCAAAATCCATTTTCTGAAGCTATATAGTTTTCATCAGGATTTTCTTTCATAATTTTTTTAATATAAGACTGTTCTTTTTCATTTAATTTAATGTTTCTAGCTACAGAAGCATCAATAAATGAACCGGATTTTGAAGAAATAGGTCGTCTGGCTTCGGGCGATTTACAAGCAGCCAGAAGCAAAGCACATACTATTAAAGTTATAATTCTACTCATTGTTTAGGGCAATTTTATAGCTTGGTAATATACTAATAAAATTTTCAATTGTTGATTTTAGATTTAAATCGCTCTTTCCACCAGCAGCATTTGTGTGTCCTCCACCTCCAAAATGTGCTCTGGAAAACTCGTTTACAGAGAAATGTCCTTTAGAACGTAACGATATTTTTATGATGTTATTTTGCGAATCTTCAATAAAGATAGCTGCAAAAATTATATTGTTTAATGACAAGGCATAATTAACAAAACCTTCGGTGTCTCCTTTTCTGAAATTGAATTGATTAAGTTCTTCTTGAGACAAAGTAATGTATGCTGTTCTATATTCTGGTAGAACTTTTAAATTGGTTAATGCACAACCCAATAATTGCATTCTCTCATAACTATTGGTATCAAAAATTTGATTATGTATTTCAGAATGATTAGCACCTCTATCTATTAAATCTCCTGCAATTCTATGTGTATTACTTGTTGTTGAAGGGAATCTGAAAGAACCTGTGTCTGTCATAATTCCAGCATATAAACAACTAGAAATATCAGAATCTATTAGGTCTTTATCTCCTAACATATCGATAAAATTATAGACCATTTCGCAAGTGGAACTCATATTAACATCTGAGTACATATAAGTTGCATAAGCATCAGGTTGCTGATGATGGTCTATCATTATTTTTATAGCTTCACTTTTTGATAAAGCATCTTCCATGTCGCCAGTTCTATTCAATGCATTAAAATCTAGAGTAAAAACTATATCAGCAGTATTAATTAGGTTATCACTTTGCTCTTTCTGTGAATCGTATTTTAAAATTTTAGATTCTTCTGGCATCCATTTCAAAAAATCTGGATAATCGTTAGGAGCAATTACAGATGCTTTATGATTGTGTTTTAAAAGGTAATGATATAATCCAAGTGTAGAACCAATAGCATCTCCATCAGGGTTTTTATGAGGTACAATAACAATCTGTTTAGGTGTTTTTAACAGTTGTTTTATTTTTTTAATATCGTCTTTTGTCATAGGCAACGAAGATACAATTTTTTAATATTGGTTTTTAAGGTTATTATAATGAAATACCTTACTTTTGCACGAAATTAAAAAAAATATAAATGGCAACTAACAGAACATTTACAATGCTTAAGCCTGATTCAGTTGAAAAAGGACACATTGGCGCAATTTTAGAAAAAATTAATGCTTCAGGTTTTAGAATCGTAGCAATGAAATTAACACAAATGACAAAAGCAGATGCTCAGGCATTTTATGCAGTTCATAACGAAAGACCTTTCTTTGGAGAATTAGTAGAATATATGACTCGTGGTCCTATTGTAGCTGCTATTTTAGAAAAAGAAAATGCTGTAGAAGATTTTAGAACTTTAATTGGTGCTACAAATCCTGCTGATGCAGCAGAAGGCACTATAAGAAAATTATATGCTGCTTCTATTGGAGAAAATGCTGTTCATGGAAGTGATAGCGATGAAAATGCTGCTATAGAAGGTGCTTTTCATTTTTCTGGAAGAGAGATGTTTTAATAAAACAATCTTAATACATTATAAGAAGCCTGAAAATTTATTTTTTCAGGCTTTTTTGTGATTTTTATTATAAATTCGCCCAACCTAAAAATTTACTTATGATAAAGTCTATTATATTATTGCTTGGTTTTGTGTTAATTAGCTCTATAGCTTCTGCACAAAATATGCAAGAAGCAATTAAAAAATTGGAAACTCAAAGCAACGCTAAGATTACTGTAAACTTAAATGGAGTTGCAGAATTTATTAAGTTTCCAGCTTCAAGTCCGTTGCAATTAGAAGGTATAACACTTCAAGAGAAGGTTGTTTCCTTTTTAGAATCCAATAAAGAAATATTCCCTTTTCAAACTATTGAATCTGCTTTTTCTTTTGGTTCTGTTGTTATTGACAATTATGGTTTTAAACAATTAGTATTAACACAACATAAAAATAATGTTCCAGTATTTGATGGACAACTACGTTTTCATTTTAATGCAGAAAATAAACTAACTGCAATAAATGGGAATTATGTATCAAACATAAAAAACCATACAATTCCTTCTATAAGTTCTTCACAAGCAAATAATATTGCTATTGAAACGGTAAACAAGCAGGAAATTAATCATTCAGGTGTTTCTTTGTTTGCTTTTGATACTAACTTATATCTTTTTCAAAAAGGGTTAATTGATAATTCTTTTGGAGCTACTTATTTAGTTTATGAAGTTGAAGTTAGGAATGATGCAGATGTAAGAGAGTATGTTTATGTAAATGCGCATACTGGAATAATCACTGAACAATTTACAGGAATGGCTCATGCTTTAGACAGAATTGTTTATGAAAACAACACGTCTAATATTGTATGGCAAGAAGGAGATGCTTTTCCAGGAACGTTAAGTATTTGGCAGCAAAATGAAGTTGAAGCTTCTGCTCACATGTATAATTTTTTTAATAATGCTTTTGGCTACATGTCTTATGATGGAGCAGATGCGCAAATGCGAACTATTAATAATAATCCAAATATTTCTTGTCCTAACGCAAACTGGAATGGAGTTACTGCAAATTATTGTAATGGAACAGCTTCAGATGATGTTATTGCTCATGAATGGGGACATGCTTATACAGAATATACAAGTGGATTAATTTATGCTTACCAATCTGGAGCTATGAATGAAGCTTACTCAGATATTTGGGGAGAAACAATTGACTTGTTGAATAATTACGAAGATGCAGACGATGATAATTCGTTAAGAACAGCTTGTAATAGTTCAGACAGATGGAGAATGGGAGAAGATGCTACAGCATTTGGAGGTGCTATTAGAGATATGTGGAATCCACCTTGTAATGGAGATCCAGGAAAGTTAACCGATGGAAATTTTTACTGTGGTACTGGAGATGGAGGAGGAGTTCATTCCAATTCAGGTATTCCAAATCATACCTATGCTCTTTTAGTAGATGGAGGTACTTATAATGGGCAAACTATAAATGGTATTGGTTTTACAAAAGCTGCTCATATTTTTTGGAGAGCTCAAAGTGAATACTTAACTGCTACAAGTGATTTTTATTCGTTAGCAGATGCTTTAGAAGCTTCTTGTACAGATTTACTAGGAATTAATTTAGAAGGTTTAAGTACAGCTGCTGCAGTTGGACCTTCAGGTGAAATAATTACTACATCAGATTATGATGAGTTGGTTAAAGTGTTATTAGCTGTCGAATTACGTATGGATGATAATTGTGGATATATTCCAATATTAGCAGCTACTGCAGATCCTTGTAACTCAGCATCATTAGCACCAATCTTTTTAGAAGACTGGGAATCTGGTATGAGTGGTTGGACTGTGTCTCAAATTGCATCAAATCCTGGTACTTGGGAATCAAGAGATTGGGTTTTAGAATCTAATTTGCCAGATGGTAGAACTGGACAAGCTATTTTTGGAGTAGATCCTATAAATGGTAACTGTACAACTTCATTACAAAATGGAATTTTAAGATTGGAAAGTCCAGTTATAAATATTCCAGATCAACCTACTGGAACTTTCGAAATGACTTTTATGCACTATATTTCTACTGAAGATAGTTGGGATGGAGCAAACATAAAGTATAGTCTTGATGGTGGATTGTGGACACTTTTACCTGGTAGTGCGTTTACAGAAAATGCTTATAATGGTGTAATTAATGCAGGTGGAAACGATAACCCGATGGCTGGCGAAGAGGCTTTTACTGGTTCTGATGGAGGCTCAACTTCTGGAAGTTGGGGAAGAAGCTATATCAATTTATCTGGATTAGGAGTTACAGCAAATTCAACCATTCAATTTAGATTTGAAGTTGGTACAGATGGATGTAATGGTAGAGAGGGCTGGTATGTAGATGATATTTCAGTTTATAATTGCGATATGATTCTTTCTGTTACAGATTTTGAAGGTTTGCAAAACGATATTAGAGTGTTTCCTAATCCATCTCATGGAGAGTTTACACTTAAAAATCTAAATAATATCGAATTGGTTAAAGCTGAAATATTTGATATTAACGGAAGGTTGATTAAAACAATCGATCTTTCTAGTGGACAAAGTCTACAGACTATAGATATCACACAAGTAACTTCTGGAATTTATTTCATGAATGTTCATGCTAAAAATGCTACTCAAGTAATTAAGCTGATTAAGCAATAAGTACTAGAGTTTTAATATAGAAAAAGCCTTGTAAACAAATTGTTACAAGGCTTTTTTATTGTTTACTCGTTTTATCGCAACACAAGTTTTTTAATAACTTCTTTACCAAGAGATTCATTTAACATAGCTATTATTTTTTCTTTACCATAGCTAAGCTCTTCTCTTAATACGCTGGAACTTAATTGCACATAAAGTGTGTTATTCTTTAATTGTATGTCTGTTGTATAGTTATTTACGCCATTTCCCATCATCTCTTTCCATGTGTCTTGAACGTTAACAACATCAAGACCATATTCTAGTTTGTTGGTTTCAACAAATTCTTTTAAGGCATCTGCTATGCTAATATGGTCGTTATTTCGTTTAGCCATTAATCTAAGTTTATGGGAGTAAATTTCTTGTATAAAAATACAGCTTTATTTTTATTTATAACCTTTAGTTGCTCTTCTGTTGCTAACAAAATAGTTTCTTTCCAAGTATCAAAAGGGGTTTTGTAATATAGATTTAAACTATCATTTTCTATTTTGATAGTGAATTGTTCCGAATCTTTAGAGGTTTTAAAAGTACCATCGAAATGAGGCTTTAATTTTATTCTAAAACCAGCTAAACTGTCTGAAACTTCAATATAATCTACAGTATCATTAAAGGTGTAGCTTTTCTTGGAGCCATCTACTAAGATAACTTCTTCAATTTCCCAATAACCTTCAAGATGTTCAACAAACGTTTCAGGATTTTTTGAGCAACTAATTAAGCAAAAACTTATAATAGATATAATTAATAATCGTTTCATAATTTAAAAATTTCATAAGATTGATGAACCTGTTTTACGGCGTTTTCTGTTCTTTCAGCATGTGTATCACTAATAAATAACTGACCGAAATTTTCGTCGTCTACTAATTTAATAATTTGCGACACACGTTCTTCGTCTAATTTATCAAAAATATCATCAAGTAATAGAATAGGATTCACACCACTTTGAGCTTTAATAAAATCGAATTGAGCCAGTTTTAAAGCAATTAAATAAGATTTTTGCTGTCCTTGACTACCAAATTTTTTAATAGGATGTTCTTCAATTTCAAAAATTAAATCGTCTTTATGGATACCAACACTTGTGTATTGTAATGCTTTGTCTTTATTAATAGATTTCTTTAAAAGTGTTTCTAATTTGTCTTCTAATAAGTGACTACTATAACTTAGATTAACAAGTTCGTTTCCTTTACTTATTATTTTATATCGCTCTTTAAAAATTGGAATAAAAGATTCTAAAAAAGTTTGACGCTTTTCAAAAATAATACTTCCATATGTGTCAAGTTGTTTGTTGTATACCTCTAGAGTGTCTGCATTAAATGTATTATTCAGAGCAAAATACTTTAATAAAGAATTTCGTTGAACTAAAATTTTATTATAATTAATTAAATTATCTAGATACTGTTTATCGCTTTGCGAAATAACACTATCCATAAATTTCCGTCTGGTCGTACTTCCTTCAGTAATTAAATCTCTGTCTGCAGGAGAGATAATTACTAGAGGTAAAAAACCAATATGGTCGCTAAATCTTTCGTAGGCTTTGCTATTTCTTTTTATAATTTTTTTCTGACCTTTTTTTAGACTTATAACAATTTTTTCGGTTTTATCCTCTTTTTCATAATCGCCATTAATTACAAAAAAGGCTTCGTCATGTTTAATATTTTGCGAAGCAATTGGGTTAAAATAGCTTTTACCAAAGGATAAATGATAAATAGCATCGAGTACATTTGTTTTGCCCACACCATTGTTTCCAACAAAACAATTTATTTTGTTATTAAAAGCAAAAGACTGACTTTCAAAATTTTTATAGTTTAGTAATGAAAGTGATTTTAAAATCATAAAAAAGCAACTTAATTCTGTTTTTGAATTTTTAAATAAAAAAGGTTGTGCAAATTATTGAAAAATAACAAATAAATAGGCTTTTATATATGAAGAAAAATCATATTTTTGCCACGCATTAATTTAGAATATATGGCAACTTATAAGAAAAGAGGATATAAACCAGCAACGAAAGAGGAAAAAGAGAATGATATTGTTGATCACTCTACAACTGCTGAGGTTTTTAATACACTAGACGAATCTGCTTCTAAAACAGAAGATTGGGTTATAGCAAATCAAAAATACATTTTTATTATTATAGGAATTGTAGCTGCAATTGTTTTAGGATATTTAGGTTTTAATGAATTTATAGCAAAACCTAAACAAAACGAAGCAATGAACGAAATGTTCCAAGCAAAGAAATATTTTAATGAAGCAGTAACAGGTTCAGCTAAAGATTCACTTTACACATTATCACTTAATGGTGGAGAAGGAAAATTAGGCATGCTAGACATAGCTTCAGAATACAGTGGAACACAAGCAGGTAATATAGCTAACTACTATGCTGGAATGGCTTATTTAAATCTTAAAGATTATAAAAATGCTGTTACGTATTTAAGTGATTTTTCTAGCGATGATGAAGTTTTAGCTCCTATGGCTAAAGGAAGCATTGGAGATGCTTTTGTACAATTAAACCAGCCAGAAGATGCTTTAGGTTATTACGAACAAGCTGCAAAATTAAGAACCAACGAATTTACAACACCTTTATATTTATATAAAGCAGGTGTAATTGCTTTAGAATTAGGAAAAGCCGATAAAGCTTTAACTAACTTTAATACTATTAAAGAGAATTATGCGTCTTCAACAGAAGCAGCTAATATAGATGTGTTTATTGGTAAAGCACAAGCGCTAGCAGGTAAATAATTCTCCGATTATTCGGAAAGTAAACATGGCAACAGAAAATAAAAATTTATCAGAATACGATAAAGCTTCAATCCCAAACGCGAAAGACTTTCGGTTTGGGATTGTTGTTTCAGAATGGAATGACACCATTACAGAAGGGTTGTTTCAAGGCGCTCTCAATGCTTTAATTGAAAACGAAGTGTCTTCTGAAAATATTATTAGATGGAATGTTCCAGGTAGTTACGAGCTTATTTTTGGTAGTAAAAAAATGCAGGAACAACATGTCGATGCAGTAATTGCTATTGGAAGTGTTATTCAAGGTGAAACCAAACATTTCGATTTTGTTTGCGAGGCTGTTTCTCAAGGGATTAAAGATTTAAATATTCTTCATCATGTTCCAGTAATTTTTTGTGTACTTACAGATAATAATATGCAACAAGCCATTGATCGATCTGGAGGAATACATGGAAACAAAGGTACAGAAGCTGCTATTGCTGCTATAAAAATGGCAGACTTAAATAGAAAGGCTTAGATTTCTTACAATTAGTACTTTACTTTTAATTTCAGTTCATTTGAAGCTTTTTGTTAACAATTTTTGGCATTTCAAAACCCTTATTTCTTTGTATTTTAAGTACATTTGAAGTATATCAAAGGATTAGTCGTGGCATTATTCAAAAAGAATAGACAATTTAATATCAAACCAAAGTATCAAAAAGATAATGACGATAATCTTGAAAAAGATATTCAGTCGAAATGGCAAGAATTAAAACGAACAAGAAAGCGAAAAAGTAGTTTTTTAACTTCTCCATTATATATGGTATTAGTTTTGATAGCTATTTTAGTATTATTATATATTTTAAGTGGATATGAAAAGTAGATAGTATGGGGATTTTTAAAACACGAAAAAATAAAACGTATAGTTATTCACCAAGACATTATAAAGGTGAAGGGAATCCTTATGAAATAAAACATAAGTTTGATGATTTTAGAACAACTGTTGGAAGTAATAAAGGGTTAAAAAACAAGCTTATTACTGCACTCGACGATTATAAAAACAACTCAAACAATACAGCAAATAAAAGGGTTTTAATTATAATAGCTATTCTGATTTTAATCTTCCTTTTTATTATTGAATTCGATTTATCCATTTTCTTTTCTAACAGCTAATGTCAGATATTATTCAGTTATTACCAGATCATGTAGCAAACCAGATTGCAGCTGGAGAAGTTGTACAGCGTCCAGCTTCTGTGGTTAAAGAGCTTATGGAGAATGCTATAGATGCTAATGCTACTACTATAAAACTTCTAATTAAAGATGCTGGTAAAACCTTAGTTCAAGTAATTGATAATGGTTCTGGAATGAGTGTTACTGATGCGCGTTTAAGTTTTGAGCGTCATGCTACTTCAAAAATTCGTTCTGCTGAAGATCTATTTCAATTACACACTAAAGGATTTCGTGGTGAAGCTTTAGCTAGTATTGCAGCTATTGCTCATGTTGAATTGAAAACCAAGCAAGAAAAAGATGAAGTAGGAACACAAATAGTAATTGAAGGTAGCGACGTTGTATCTCAAGATATAGTAGTTACACCTAGTGGAACTTCCATAGCAGTTAAAAATCTGTTTTTTAATATTCCTGCCAGACGTAATTTCTTGAAATCTAATCAGGTAGAAACACGTCATATAATTGACGAATTTCACAGAGTAGCTTTAGCGCATCCAAACATTCATTTTGTGATGTATCATAATGGAGGTGAAGTTTTTAATTTGCCTGAAAGTAATTACAGACAACGTATTGTAAATATTTTTGGAAGTAAAACTAACGAAAAATTAGTTCCAGTTAATGAAGAAACCGAAGTGGTTAAAATTTCTGGATTTGTAGGAAAGCCTGAATACGCTAAGAAAACAAGAGGCGAGCAATACTTTTTTGTTAATAACAGGTTTATTAAAAGTGCCTATTTAAATCATGCCATAAGTTCGGCATTCGATGGCCTTTTAAAAGATGGTACACATGCAAGTTATTTTTTAAATCTTAATGTAAATCCACAAACGATAGATATTAATATTCATCCAACTAAAACAGAAATTAAGTTTGATGATGAACACACACTTTATGCTATTTTACGTGCATCTGTAAAACATAGTTTAGGACAATTTAATATTGCTCCAGTATTAGATTTTGAAAGAGATGCAAATTTAGATACACCTTACAGTTATAAAGATGTAAATAACCCAAACACACCAAAAATTGAAGTAGATAGAGCCTTTAACCCATTTGAGGAAAAACAAATTTCTGGTAAACAAACTACGGCCTTTAAAAGGCAAACACCAATGAATTGGGATAGTTTGTATGTTGGTTTAGAATCTAAAGGAACACAAACACAAAAAGGTTTTAGTAGTATTCAATTTGAAAGCGAAGAACAAACAGATTCTATTTTTAAAGGAGACTCTCAAGTTGAAACCAAACAAACAACGTTTCAACTTCAAAATAAATATGTAGTAAGTACCATTAAATCTGGAATGTTGGTTATTGACCAACACAGAGCACACCAACGTGTGCTGTACGAAGATTTTTTACAACATATTACTGTAAAAGAAAGTATGAGTCAGCAATTATTATTTCCTGTTCAGCTTCATTTTTCAACTCAAGAAGTAGAGATAATTAAACAGGTAAAACAAGATCTAGAGCATACAGGTTTTCAGTTTTCTAATATGTCTAAAGATTCTATCGAAATATCTGGAGTTCCAGTAAGTGTTCCAGAGAGCGAAGTTTCAGTAATCTTAGAACAATTAATAAACGATATCCAAAACGATGTGCCAGACAGTAATTTTAGTTCTACAGATTTGTTAGCAAAGTCTATGGCTAAGAGTTTGGCAGTAAAAACGGGACAATCGTTATCAGTAATGGAGCAAGAACATTTGGTAAATAGTTTGTTTGGTTGTAAAGAACCAAACATGTCTCCAACAAATAAAACAACATTCATTACGTTAAGTGTAGATGAATTAGAGAAAAAATTTATTTAAGTACCATGTATTATGATGAATAAAATTACAGATACTGTAAAACATTTAATAATTATAAACGTCATTATGTTTATTGGAACCTTAGCCATTGGTGGAGGTACTTTGTTTTACGATTGGTTTGCATTACATTTTCCAAAGAATGAAGCTTTTCAGCCTTGGCAAATAATCACACACATGTTTATGCATGGAGGTTTTATGCATATTTTCTTTAATATGTTTGCTCTTTGGATGTTTGGTACTGCTGTCGAAGAACGTTTTGGTGCTAAAAAATTCTTATTCTTTTATATCTCTTCTGGTTTGGGAGCAGCTATATGTATGATAGGTTATTATTATTTCAGATTTGTTTCTGGAATGGATATACTTAATGGAGCTGGTTTCGACCAAGCACAAACAATTGAAACCTTGAAGTCTGGTTATAGTGTTTACGATACACGTTGGAATCAATTTTTAACTCAAGAACAACTTCAAAATTTTGTAGGAGTTTTTAACAGTACAATGGTTGGAGCTTCAGGTGCCATTATGGGAGTGTTAGTAGCTTTTGGTATGTTGTATCCAGAATCTAAATTGATGCTTATATTTTTACCAGTTCCAATTAAAGCCAAGTATTTTATTCCTGGAATTATTGCATTAGATTTGATTTCAGCAATTACTGGTCAATCATTTTTCAGTCCTAGTAATACGGCTTATGTAGCTCATATTGGAGGTGCATTAACAGGTTTTTTAATTATGTGGTATTGGAAAAAAACACAATTCAATAAAAATCGTTGGGACTAAATATGACTTCTCTTAATAAAGACATACAAGATAAGCTTCAGCATTTAAACGTGTTTGAAAAAATAATTGTAGTTAATTTACTTATATTTTTTATTGGATTAATAATTAAGGTATCCTTTAATATAAATGGAAGTTTAGGTTGGTTAGAATTACCAAGTGACTTTTCAGAATTTATTATGAAACCTTGGAGCATTTTTACCTATGCTTTTACGCATTACGATTTTTGGCATATATTGTTTAATATGCTTTGGCTTTATTTTATTGGTCGCATGTTTGCAAATATGTTCCCTGTAAAATTAGGATTAAACATCTATTTTTTAGGAGCCATATTTGGAGGCTTGTTATTTCTTTTTGGATATAATGTCGTGCCATCTTTTTTTGATTCTAGTAGTAGATTAGTTGGAGCTTCGGCAGCTGTTCGTGCTTTATTGATTTTTTTATGTGCCTATATGCCAAACATGGAAGTGCGTTTCTTTACTTTTAATTTGAAACTGTGGTATCTTGGTGTAGCCATTGTAGTTATAGATGGTTTAGGACTTTTCGGATTAAACGCTGGAGGAAATCTGGCTCATTTAGGAGGAGCAGCTTTAGGCTATGTTTATGCAGTACAATTACGTAAAGGTAACGATATAGGTAAAGGGTTTGAAGGCGTTATGGATTGGTTTGCAAGCTTGTTTAAAAAATCGAAAAAATCACCATTAAAAACTGTTCACAAAAAGAAATCTGGTAAGGTAGCTGGTTATGCTAAAAAAGAATTTGAAGAGTTTAATAAACAGAAAAAAATAGATGTTATCTTAGATAAAATCAGTAAAAGTGGTTACGATAGTCTAACTAAAGAAGAAAAAGAATTTTTATTTAAAGCTGGTAAATAATAGCTTGTATTTATGAAGAATCTAAAGCTTATCGATAAAATAATTTATGTTGTTAATGCTTTAGTAGCAACCATGCTTTTACTTTCTTATTTCTTGCCTTTTTTTCCACCAAAAACATTTGCAATCCTATCGGTTTTAAGTCTAGGTGTGCCTTTTTTAATTTTAACCAATGTCATCTTCTTTATATATTGGTTAATTAAAGTTAAAAAGCAACTTATCCTTTCGTTAATAGTTTTAATTATTGGTTATTTTACTTTAGGTTCACTGTATAAATTTTCTTCTTCAGATGTGGAGCCAGGAGCAACAGATCTTTCTATAATGAATTACAATGTACGTTTGTTTAATTTATACGAATGGATTCCAGAGAAAGATGTAGAAACTAAAATGATAGATTTTATAAAAGCAAAATCTCCAGATGTATTAAGCTTACAAGAATATCATCCACATAAGAATATTGACTTATCTTTTTTTAAATATAAATTTGAAAAGCTTTCAGGGAAAAAAGTAAAGTATGGACAAGCTATTTTTTCACAATATCCTATAATTAATTCTGGTTCGGTTGAATTTCCTGAGACCTCTAATAATGCTATTTTTGTGGATATAGTAAAAGATCAGGACACTCTTAGAGTTTATAATGTACACTTGCAATCGCTTCGTATTGATGCAAATGTCGAAAAACTAAAGCATGAAGATTCAGATAGACTTTTACAACGTGTAGAGCAGACTTTTAAGATGCAACAGTTTCAGGCAGAATTATTTATTAAGCACAAAAAAGCATCTCCTTATAAAATGATTATTTGCGGCGATTTTAATAACACAGCATTCTCTTATGTTTATAAAGAGATAAAAGGAAATTTAAAAGATGCTTTTAAGGTTGCTGGAAATGGGTTTGGTAGAACTTACGACTTTAAATTTTTTCCTGTTAGAATAGATTTTATTTTCGCTAATAAAGAATTTGAAATCACAGATTTTAAAACGTTCGATAACAGGTATTCTGACCATTATCCAATTTTTGCTACATTCAAACTACATTAATGCACAGTCTGCACTATCTGCAAGGATATGAATAACAAGACCTAGACCTAAAATTCTGGTTTTCTTCGGAATTAATAAGACTACATAAATAGCAATGGCATAATAAGTATGTAATGGATGGAAATTGATGCTACATCTGTTTGGATCGAACATTGGATTTGCTAATACATGATCTAAATCTATTAAAAAACAGGCTATCATAATTAAATATGCTGTTAGCCATTTGTTTTTATACCAAACTAAAGCAACCAATAAAGGTATTAAGAAGTGGATGCCATAATGTGCTATAGGCTGGAGCATTAAAAATTTAGATTTTGAGATTCTAAATAATTTAAAGTATTAGGACCTTCGTTAAAAAGCAAATCTAGAATACTTAAATTATTTAAAAACCCATGTTTATTGCTGAAGACTTGCGTATAAGCATCCAACGTCCAGGACTGTTCTTTTCTAGCATTTGCTAAATGTCTAAAGTCTGTTTTATCTGCAACTATTTTTTGAAATTTGTCAGTTTTGGTACTACTAATTTCTAATTGTAAACAATCTAATACAACATTAAAACAAGTCATGTTAAATTCTAAAAGAAAATCTGCTTTTTTGGAAAATAGAGGTTGAAAATCATCCTCATAAAATTCAAAAAAAGGTGAGGTTCTATACGCAGTTTCAATAGACTTCCAATGAATAGCCTGCCAGTTTTCAGAATTATAAATTTTAATATCGCGATATTTTTGTCTTACTTTTTGCGAATGAATAATAGGAATGCTTAACTGTAATTTGCCATTGGCGCCATAAATATAGGTTCTGTTTCTATAGGTTTGCTTTTGGTAATTATCGTCCATTTCAAACGTTACTTTTTCTGCTTGAACTATAGCTGCAAAATGAGCAACGTTTGGAAAGTATGTTGGATGGATAATAATGTTCATTGGTTAAGTTGTAAAAATATTTCAACTAAATTACTTTACGACTAAACAACTAACTATTCGCTTTTTTATGTTTTCTCCATTTGTTAAAACCAAACCAAGCAGCTAGTAAAATTAAGAATGGAATTAAATAAGATACTGGTTTCCCACTAGCATGAACCGTTGTAAAGAAACGTTCCCAACGTGGTTTTCCATGGCTATCCCAACTCATCCAAATAAACACAGGTTTTCCAACTACGTGATCGAAAGGCACAAATCCCCAAGATCTTGCATCTTGCGAGTTATGTCTGTTGTCTCCCATGAGCCAGTAATAATCTTTATCGAACGTATAAGTTGTAGCTAACTGTCCATCAATATAAATCTGGTTTCCTTTAACCTGAAGGGTTTTGTTTTCGTATTCAGAAATAACACGTTTGTATAATGGTAAGACTTCTAAATTTAAATCGATGGTTGCTCCAGCTTTAGGAATATAAAGTGGTCCAAAAAAATCGTTATTCCAATTGTAATTTGGGTCATGAGGAAAGACACTTGCTTCACGTTCTCCTTTTTCACGTTTAAGTGGTTCAACACTCTTTACATTTGGATGATTTTTAAACTGATTTAATGTTTCGTCTGTAATTCCAGGAAAATAACTTAAGGAGTAATCCTGGTTATATTGTGGCATATCTGTTATGTCATACCTTTTTATTAATTGGTCGTTATTAAAAGGGCCACTTTTAGTTTCAACTTTATAAGAAAACTGAAGTTTTGCTCTATCTGGTAATTCGTTTTGTTTGCCATTTATAAAAACATAACCATCACGTACTTCTAAAGAATCTCCTGGAAGACCAACACAACGTTTTACATAATTGGTTTTCTTATCGATAGGCTTATATCTATTTCTATCTGTATAACGCATGTTTAACATGGTGTCCACAGGCCAGTTAAATACAACAATATCATTTTGCTTTATTTTCTGAAAACCAGGAATACGCATATAAGGTAAAGACAACTTGTTTATAAAAGCTGTGTTTTTATTTTCTAAATGATCGTCGTATAAGTAAGATTTTTTCTTGATGACAGGAATTGTATCATGTACCATTGGAGCCGAAACTGTAGTCATTGGAACACGTGCTCCATAATGAAACTTACTTACAAAAAGAAAATCTCCTACTAATAAAGATTTTTCTAAAGAAGATGTAGGAATGGTATAAGGTTGAATAAAATAAGTGTGTACTATGGTTGCAGCTACAATAGCAAAAAGAATAGAACTTACCCAATCTCCAGCTGCTGTTTTTGGATGCAAACTTCTATCTTTAATATGTTCAACATCTAAAGCATAATTAAGATAATAATTATAAAAACCTAGAGAAAAAATGGCAAGAACTGTATCTGTTGTCGAGTTTTTACCAAAGCTTCTTGCAGTTTCAACCCAAACTACTGGGAACATAATTAAGTTTACAATAGGCAAGAAAAGTAAAATAGTCCACCACCAAGGTCTATTAATTATTTTCATTAAAATAACAGCATTGTAAACTGGAACAAAAGCTTCCCAAGCTTGTCTACCAGCTTTAATATATAATTTCCATGTTCCTAATCCATGTATAATTTGAATGGCTAGGAGGAAAATAAATAATTGCGTAAATGTCATAATTTTATCTTTTGTTTTTATTAGTGTTTAAACACTAATAAACGTTACTAGTTTTCTTTATATTAACCAATATTTAACACATCTTTCATGGTGAAAATTCCCTTTTTATCAAGAATCCATTCGGCAGCAATAATTGCTCCAAGGGCAAAACCTTGTCTATTATGTGCTGTATGTGTTAATTGTATACTATCTGTTATGCTTGAGTAATCTATGATATGTGTACCTGGAACAGAATCTATTCTTTTTGCATTAATAGGAATTGCTTTTTCTTTAGATTCGTTTAATAACCATTTACTATATTCTGAATGTTCAGAAATAATACCTTCGGCTAAAGTAATAGCAGTTCCACTTGGTGCATCTAATTTTTGAGTATGATGAATTTCTTCTATAGACACGTTATATTGTTTAAGTTGACTCATTATTTTTGCTAAATTTTTATTTAGTTCAAAAAAGATATTGACTCCAAGACTAAAATTTGAAGCATAAATAAAAGCGCCATTTTCTTCTTTACAAATACTTACAATATTTTCATAATTATCCAGCCAACCTGTAGTTCCAGAAATTACTGGTACTCCATGTTTAAGACATTTTGCAATATTAAAAAAGGCAGCTTTAGGTACACTAAAATCTATAGCAACATCTGCTTGAGTAATATCGTAACCATCTTCATCTGATGTTTTTATTACTATTTGGTGTCCACGTAGCAAAGCAATTTCTTCAATTGCTTTTCCCATTTTACCATAACCAAGTAATGCAATTTTCATGATTTAGAATTTGAAGTTTAAAGTTAATCCCAGATCACCTGTTTTATCAAACTCATTTATTTTGTAATGAGGTTGTAGAGATAGATTATCATCTATATTAAATTGCATTAAATGCGCATCAACATTTGCCCAAATAATATTTAGAGCATAAACACCAATGGTTACAAGAAGGGATATTTCTCGATTTCTTCCATAAGTTTTTTGTGCATCTTGTAAACCATCATCTGAAATAGTTCCATAAAACTCATCATCTTCAAAACCTGCTAATCGACGTTTGTAAGCATCTCGATATCTGTTGTATTCGTTATTATTATTAATGTAAAAATAAACGCCAACACCAAGTCCAGCATAAATAACTGGAATTTTCCAGTATTTTTTAAGGTAAGCATGACCTAAACCAGGCAATACTGCAGAGTAAAATGCTGCTCGAGCAGGAGACAATGGATCTATAGGTTCTATAATAACAGTGCCTGTTTCTACTACAAGCTCTTCGGTAGGAGTTACTTTATTTTTTTTCTTTTTGTCTTCCTTTTCACCTTCTTGAGCAAAGGCTGAAAAACAAAATGCAAATAAAAATACAGATATAATTAGAAGTTTATTTGGCACGCTTTACAAGTTTTATAATACGATTAAAATCTTCTTCAGAATGGAATGGAATTGTAATATTTCCTTTTCCATTCTTTGAAACTTTAACGTGTATTTTATGACCAAAGTATTCTGAAAATTCTTTAGCTCCCTTTTTTATAAATTTTGGTAGTTCTTGTTTTGTTGGGACAGTTATTGTTTTATCCTTTTGATACTCTTTTACTAAAGCCTCTGTATCTCGAACAGATAATTTATTTAAAATAATTTTTTCGTAAATATCTAATTGAATAGATTGGTCTTCAATATTAATAATAGCACGACCATGACCCATAGAAATAAAACCATCTCTCATTCCAGTTTGAATAATTGGATCTAGTTTTAATAATCGTAAATAGTTAGCTATGGTAGAACGTTTTTTTCCTACACGTTCGCTCATTTGTTCTTGAGTTAGATTAATTTCATCTATTAATCTTTGATAGGATAATGCAATTTCAATAGGATCTAAATCCTGTCTCTGAATGTTTTCAACTAAAGCCATTTCTAACGATTCTTGATCGTTAGCAATACGAATGTAAGAAGGAATGGTTTTTAAACCTATTAATTTTGAAGCTCTAAAACGGCGTTCGCCAGAAACTAATTGAAATTTATTAAAGTCTAATTTTCTAACGGTTATTGGTTGAATAACACCTAATTCTTTAATTGAAGAAGCAAGTTCTCTTAAGGTTTCTTCGTTAAAATTGGTTCTTGGTTGAAATGGATTTATTTCAATTGAATCTATGTCTAGTTCAACAATATTACCAATTACCTTATCTGCGTTTTTATCTTGTACTGATGATATGTCGTTTGAAGGGTCTTTTAAAAGAGCCGATAATCCTCTACCTAAAGCCTGTTTTTTTGTTGCCTTCGCCATTTTTAGGAGTTTTTAATAATTAGTTCTTTAGCCAAACTTAAGTAATTACTTGCACCTTTGCTACTTGCATCATAATTTATTATGCTTTCGCCATAACTTGGAGCTTCGCTTAATCTAACATTTCTTTGAATAATGGTTTGAAACACCATGTCGTTAAAATGCTTTTGTACTTCTTCAACTACTTGATTAGATAAACGTAAACGGGAATCATACATGGTTAGTAATAACCCTTCAATATCTAAGTTTTGATTATGTATTTTTTGCACACTTTTAATAGTGTTTAATAGTTTTCCTAACCCTTCTAAAGCAAAATATTCGCATTGTATTGGAATAAGAACAGAATCTGATGCTGTTAAAGCGTTTAATGTTAATAAACCTAGAGATGGAGCACAATCTATTAGTATAAAATCGTAATCGTTTTTTATTTCCTGTAATGCTTTCTTAAGCATATATTCTCTTTCTTCTTTATCAACTAGCTCTATTTCTATAGCTACTAAGTCAATATGTGAAGGTATTAAATCCAGATTTGGAGTACTTGTTTTTATAATGGCTTCTCTTGCAATGTTTGTGTGTTCAAGCAATTGGTATGTGCCAATTTCAACAGATTCGACATCAATTCCTAACCCTGAAGTTGCATTTGCCTGTGGATCTGCATCAATAAGAAGAACTTTCTTTTCTAGAACACCTAATGATGCTGCTAAGTTTACTGAAGTTGTTGTTTTTCCAACGCCACCTTTTTGGTTAGCAATTGCGATGATTTTACCCATTAATGATTTGGTTTTTGTAACCGTAAAAATACAATTATTTACGAGGATAAAAAACGGAACTTGTTAACAAAAAGAGTCGCTTTTTAAAGCGACTCTTAAATATGGTTTTAATTAATTAATAATTAAAAAATGTATGATGCTTTTAGTTGAAAACCAGATACCGAATAATAACTTACTAATCTGCTTAAATTATCTGTAGCTTCTAATCCGAAACTAATTTCAGGTTGATACATGATGTTGAAATCTAACTTTTGTTTTCCAAATTTAATATAACTACCTACACTAAAGTTGTATGTTAATTCATTAGTCGTATCAAAATCAATAATTGCAGCGCCTACAGTATTTTGCTGTTTTGTAACGTAAGACATTGAATTAAATAAGAAACCACTATTAAAACCTAAATAAGGACTAAAAGTTTTGTTGATATTATTGAATGTATATCGAACACCAATCATGGTTGATAAATACGCAGTCTTTGTGTTTAAGAAAATACTATTACTCGTTGAATTAAATTCTTTTGGTAGAGAGTAATCAACTATAGCAATAAAGCCTAAACTTTTATTAAACATATTAGTATTCATATAGATTTGTGCTCCTATTACAGGAGTCCCAAAACTGTTAGAAACACCTTGAGATAATTCGTTGAAGTCTGTGTTTAAGAAGTTAAATCCAACATTAATTCCTATTTCTATAAATTCAGAAGGTTCATTTGCTTGTGTTATTACATTTGTAGCAAACTGTGTGTCTTCGCTTAAATTACAATTATTGTAAGTCTCAATAATAGCTTTTAAATTACTAATAGTTATCGAGTCGTATTGATTGTAAGCATTTTCTTGAGCCTCTTTACATTTATTAACATAGATAGAAAGCGTAGCATAGCTAAACGTTTTTAAAGTTAAACCATCAACCACTTTTTTTTCTATTTCTCTAAATCCATGTTCTTCATTTTCAATAAAAAAGTGTTCACCACTTTTATATAAAGAAATTGAACCAGAAATTAACTCTTCAAATAAATATAGTTTTTTCTTATAAGATTTTATAATATAAGTTGTGGCATCATGGTTTACTTTAGTTACGCCTGCTAAGTCATATTGTATTTTTTTGTTTGCATCTGTTTTTGCTTCAACACCAACTATAAAATCTTTTGAATTATAAGTTAAATGCGCTTTGTTTAATTGTTTAGACTCTCCATTATTATAATAAATTGTTGTAGAGTTGTTTTTTTGTGCAAACGTAAAGGTTACATAAAATAGGAATAAAAATAGGAAGGGGGTTTTCATAATTATTAAAAATTTTATTTTGAACAAAATTATATATTTTAAAACTTCAATATATGATTAATGTCATGTTTTTGTTAGTTTTGGGCAATTATCTTTGCCTAGCATAAAGGACTAATTAGTCTGATATGCAAATAAACAACAAATATTGAGAAAATCAACAAACAATTTATTCATGAAAACAAACCAAAAATCAAAAAGTAAATTAACAATAGTAAAGGGTCTTCTTTTGCTATTAGCACCTATGTTTTTTATAGCGTGCTCAAACGACACGAAAAAAGCAGATGTAAATGCTGCAGATATCCAAGTAAGTCAAGAAATGATTGCAGAATTAACTGCACCACCTCTTGTACCAACTCCTGTTGGCAATAGAAAAGCAAAGAAACTTATCGTAGACATGGAAATTCTTGAAGAAGAAGGAGAAATGACAAATGGCGTTAAGTATGTATATTGGACATTTGGAGGTTCTGTACCAGGTAGTTTTATTAGAACTAGAGTAGGAGACGAAGTAGAATTTACTCTGTCTAATCATCCAGACAATAAATTACCACACAACATCGATTTACATGCTGTAACTGGTCCAGGAGGTGGAGCATCATCTTCTTTTGTGGCTCCAGGACACGAAAAAACATTTAGTTTTAAAACTATCAATCCAGGTCTTTATGTGTACCATTGCGCTACTGCTCCTGTAGGAATGCATATTGCAAATGGAATGTATGGGCTTATTTTGGTTGAACCAGAAGGTGGTCTGCCTAAAGTAGATAAAGAGTACTACATTATGCAAGGAGATTTTTATACAAAAGGAGAAAATGGAGAGCCAGGATTACAACCTTTTGATATGCAGAAAGCTGTTGATGAAGATGCAGATTATGTAGTATTTAATGGTAGTGTAAACGCACTTACAGGAGACAATGCTATTACAGCAAAAGTAGGCGAAACAGTTCGTTTATATGTTGGTAATGGAGGTCCAAATTTAGTGTCTTCTTTCCATGTTATTGGAGAAATTTTTGATAAAGTATTTGTAGAAGGTGGAGATATGATTAACGAAAATGTTCAAACAACTTTAATTCCTGCTGGTGGTGCTGCCATTGTAGAATTTAGGGTAGATGTTCCTGGTACTTTTATACTAGTAGATCACTCTATTTTTAGAGCTTTTAATAAAGGTGCTTTAGGAATGTTAAAAGTTGAAGGCGAAGAAAATAAAGCAATTTATTCTGGTGTTAAACAAGAAGGAATTTATCATCCAGAAGGAGGTGGAATTCAAGCCATGCCTAATGGAGATAAGCCTGAAGCAGTTGTTTCAACTACAGAGAAAAGCTTAGATGAGAAAATTGAATCTGGGAAGCAAATATATATGCAAACTTGTTTTGCATGTCACCAAGGAGAAGGTCAAGGAATTCCAAATGCATTCCCTCCTTTAGCTAATTCAGATTATTTAAATGCTGATGTAAAACGTGCCATTAGTGCTGTTGTTCATGGATTAACTGGAGAAATTACTGTTAATGGTGAAAAATACAACAGTGTAATGACAAGACAATCTCTTAGCGACGAAGAAGTTGCAGATGTATTAACTTACGTATATAATTCTTGGGGTAACAATAAAACTAATGTTACTAAAAACCAAGTATTGGAAGTTAAAAGTAGTCACTAATTATAACTAACTATTATAAAATGAAAACTGTTTTAAGATTGACAATTTGCTTACTTATATTTTGGGTTAACACTGCAAATTGTCAATCTAAAATGGTTACTGTAAAAGGTGACACATATATTCCTCTTTATGGAAGAGACTCCATGCAGGTTACCATTACAGATTTTCAAATGGATGTATATCCAGTTACCAATGCTCAATTTTTAGAATTCGTTAAAAAATATCCAAAATGGCAACGTTCTCAAGTAAAAAAAATATTTGCAGATAACAATTACTTAATAAACTGGAAATCTGATATAGCTCTAGGAGACTCTCAAGCTTTAAATGCACCAATAACAAATGTGTCTTGGTTTGCAGCTAACGATTATTGTGAGTGCCAAGGAAAAAGATTACCAACTGTAGACGAATGGGAATATGTGGCTATGTCTAACGAAACCTTGCCAGATGCAAGAACATTAGAAAGTTATAATGAATATATTTTAGGTTGGTACGAAAAACCAAAAACCTTTAATAATGAGATTGGTTCTACTTTCAAAAACTATTGGAATATTTACGATTTACATGGTTTAGTTTGGGAATGGACATCAGATTTTAATTCGGTATTAATTTCTGGTGAATCTAGAAATGATGTCGATAAGGATAGTAGTCTGTTCTGTGGAAGTGCAGCTGTTGGAGCTACAGATTTAATGAACTATGCAGCGTTTATGCGCTATGCTATTCGTGGTAGTTTAAAAGCCAAATATTCAATGAAAAATTTGGGTTTTAGATGTGTACAAGATATTAATAAATAAAAAATGAAATACTTTAAAATATTATTCTCAGTATTTGTTCTGGTGATGACTCTGGCATCTTGTAATTCAAACAAATCTGAAAAAGCATCAGATGAATTAGCAGTATATCAATGTCCAATGAAATGTGAAGGAGAAAAAACATATTCTGAAGCTGGAAGTTGTCCAGTTTGTAAAATGGACTTACAACCAATTGAGAGCGAAGATTCAAAAATATTAAATGAAAATGATATTTCAGACGAATCCATTTTCAATTTAACTTCAACTTGGAATACCGAAGAAGGTGAAAAAATTCAGCTTGAAGATTTAAAAGGAAAAACTTTAGTAATGGTCATGATCTATACAACTTGTAAAGCTGCTTGTCCAAGATTGGTAGCAGACATGAGAAATATAGAGGCTAAAATACCAGAAACTAGTTTAAAAGATCTTCGTTTTGTATTAGTAAGTATCGACCCAGAAACGGATACTCCAGAACGTTTAAAAGCGTTTGCCATAGAAAATTTTATGGATGGAGAGCAATGGACATTCTTACAAGGAACTGAAGGAAGTGTTAGAGAATTTGCTAATGTACTAGCTGTAAAGTATAAACAAATATCTCCAATGGATTTTTCGCATTCAAATATTATAAGCGTATTTAATACAGAAGGCGAATTAATGCATCAACAAGAAGGTTTAGGAGTTGATAATAAAGAAACTATTGAAACCATATTACAACTAACGCAATAATATATAAATCAATAATTTATTGATAGCGTTTTTTATAACGCAAAAGAATCCTTAAAATAATACAGATGAAAAAAATACTAGCAATCCTATGTATAGGACTTGGCATGGTAACTTATGCTCAAGAATTTGAAATTTCAGCCGAATTAAAACCTAGGTTTGAATACAGACATGGATACAAAACATTAGCTGTAGACTCATTAAATGCAGCCACTTTTGTGTCTCAACGTACACGTTTAAATTTTGGTTATAAAAGCGAAAAACTAAACGCCTATTTTAGCGTACAAAATGTAAGAGTTTGGGGAGATGTATCTACTTTAGCAACCTCTGATAGAAACGGAACAACAATACATCAAGCTTGGGCAGAAGCTATTTTAAACAACCAATTTTCTATTAAATTTGGACGTCAAGAAATTATTTACGATGACCAACGTATGTTTGGTAATGTAGATTGGGCACAGCAAGCTAGAAGCCATGATGCACTTATTGTAACTTTTAAACCAAATGAAAACAATAGAATAGATTTAGGTTTAGCCATTAGTGCTGAAGGTGAAACTTTAACTGAAGTAGATTATACAGTTAATAACTACAAATCGTTTCAATATTTATGGTATCACACCAATTTAAAAGATGTTGGTTTAAGTTTCTTAATACTTAATAACGGATTTGCTTATGACGATATTAATGATGAGCAACAAGTTGATTATAATCAAACTTTTGGAACTCATGCTACCTATGGCAAAAGTAAATTAAAAGCAGATGCATCAGTTTATTTTCAAACAGGAAAGATTGCCGATGTAAGTTTAAGTGCTTACAACTTTGCATTAAATGCACATTATGCTATTTCAGATAGTTTTAATGTTGGTTTAGGAGGTGAATATTTATCTGGAACAGATATGAATTCTACAGATAATAAATTAGAATCTTTTAATCCATGGTATGGAACCAATCATAAATTCAATGGTTGGATGGATTATTTCTATGTTGGAAACCATATAAATAATGTAGGTTTAGTAGATTTAAATGCCACTTTTGCTTACAAGAAGAATAAATTCTCTGCTATATTAGTTCCACATTTCTTTTCTTCGGCAGCTACTATAGTTGATGGAATGGGAGACGAAATGAGTAACACTCTTGGAACAGAAATAGATTTAGCAGTGGGTTATAAGTTCTCTAAAGACATTAATTTTCAAGTAGGTTATTCTCAAATGTTTGCAACAGAAAGTATGGAAGTTATAAAAGGAGGAGATAAAGATGCTACCAATAATTGGGCTTGGGCAATGATTACTGTAAAGCCTTCCTTATTTAAAACATCTTTTAAGAAAGACGACACAAAAGAGTAATTAATTTATTTTAAACTATTTCCAAAATTCATCATCAAGATTGTCTTTAAAAGGCTCTTGTTGATGAATTTTTTCTATAATAAGCATTTGTTCTTCGGTAGCAATTTTTTGAATTTCAGGAAAGAGAACTCGCTCTTCAAAACGAATGTGTTGCTCTAATTCTTCTTCAATTTTGCTAAGGTTTTTTGCATTATCTGTAGTTTCATTAAACAATCTTTTTAATCGTCTATGTTCAGCTAAAGCACGTTTTATTAATCCGTTATCGCTTTCTAATAATGGAAATATATTTTCTTCTTCCATTTCAAAATGAGGAATTAAATGGGTTTCAAAAAACCAATCAGCATAAATTTTTATCCGATTCGGATTGATATTTTTATTAAAACCACTCCTTATTTTCCAGGATAAAAGCAATCCATGATGATGCTCTCTACTTAGAGGTTGTAACGCTTTATGACGTTTTTGAGGTTTTGGATTCATATTATTTTGGTTTTAATAATGTTAAAAGTAAGACCTATAATGCCAGCTGGTAGTAAGATGCTACTTATAAAAAGTAAAATGTAATAATTGGGTAACAATCCATTTCCAAAGTAAAATAGACCACCTTGTAGCAATAAGATTAATTCAGTAAGAATAAAACCAAGTACAAAAACATACATGCTAATTGAAAGTGATTTATTGAAAGTCACTAATTTACTTTGCAAAATATAAGCCAATAAAAATCCAGAAATTACGCCTAACATGGTTAAATGAATAAAACCAATAACAAGGTTTCTATGTTGATAGGCAACATTAGATACTTCTGGAATTAAAGATAAGGTTTGTAGACCTATTTTTAACACAAAACTAAACAATGCAAAATAGAGCATGAATTGGATAATTTTTGAGCTTGTTTTAAGTACGTTTTTCAAAGAAGATTTAATAAGTTTTATAAAAAGATATAATGCTGCAATTTGTAGTAAAACCCCAAATCCATTAATCCATAATAATGAGTTATGTGGAGCAAACCAATTAACAGGTAAAGCAAAAGTAAATAGAATTGAAGCGATTAGTAATTTAAAGAATAATCTAAATTCTTTGGAGTCTTTTATTTGTAACTTATGAAATAAAATGGCTAGAACAGCTACTAAAAACCAACCATTAAATTGAAAATGTAAAAAGAATTGAATGGCAATCTGATAAAAAGCTGAAGCTTGACCAAGAAGACCAACTGCTGGACCTAAACACCAAACACCTATAGTTGAGGTTAGCATAAATAGGAGTGAAGTTTTAAGTAATAACTTTGAAACTTTAGAGTCTGTTTTAAGATTTTTCCAAATAAGTCTAAAAAAATAATAACTACAAAATATATGAAGTGTTGAAAACGTTATAGAAATAGCTGCATAGCCTTGAATTGGAAAGCTAATCATCATGCCAATTACGGAAACTTGAGTTATCCAAAATAAAGAGATGTAAACAGGTTTTTTATTGGGAACAAAGTAATGAAAGTAAAGTGTGTAAAGCATTAAATAGACCCAGCCTAACATAGCAACATGCGAATGTGCATGCGTTAAAAACCTATAATTAATTGAAATTGGAGAAATATAAGTATAGCGTAATGCTAAACCCATTAAGGCAGCTACAAAAAAGTTAATTAAGCAAGTTAATACGAGCTTTTTAGACATAAAATATTACAAATTTAAGTGTAAAAGTAGATAAACAAAAACACTCCTTTTGAAGCAATAATTTTTAATTATATAAATTTCCTCCTCAAAAAATTTAAATATTATAATTATTTACAAAAGAAGTGTTTTAAAAACAACTATTACTAACCAAAATCTTTAATTTTTTAAAAAAAATCTAGGAGCCCTTGGGGAAAGGCTCCCAGATACTACAATAAAGAAAATATCATTTTGCTATTAATCATTCTTACGAAAAAGCTTTTTCTAATTTTACTGCTTCAGGGAATAATATGTTATTTTCTAAATGGATATGTAGATGTAAATCTTTTTCAAACTCATCTAGCATTGCAAACGTAACTCTATAAGTATTGCATGCATCTGCAGGAGGATTGTAATTATTTGTTAACTCAGAAATTAGTCTAAAACGCTCACCTTCATTATCGTGTTCTTGCATCATCATAGCAATTGGGTTTTCAACAGATCCAAATTGTGGAGCTAAAATGGCACCTCTATCTAATTGAGCTTTCACCATTTTTTTAATGAACGGAAATAAAATTAATTCCTCTTTTTTCATGTGTGCTGCTAATTCTCCAGCAGACGCAGTAAAATGTTCATTTATTTTAAATAACTCAGGGTGTCTTTCTCCATGAACACGACATAGTTTATCTAAAAACTGGCGTAAAACAGGAATTTTTTCTTCCACATATCTGTGGTGTTTTTTCTCAATATATTCTGCTAATAAGTCTAATGGCCAAGATTTATAGTCGATAGATTGATCTGTATTTGCAGATAAGACTCTGTCTAAATCTAATAATAGCTCATTACTATCAATATCTTTTTTTGTACAAACTTCTTCTATAGTTCTGTGTCCTTTACAACAAAAATCTATTCCGTATTTAGAAAATACAGCTGCTGTTCTATAATCTTCTGCAACAAACTGACCTATTTGCTTTTGTGCGTCTTTGCTTAATGTTTCCATAATCATTAATTATTCGGATAATTTTATCCTATTTTTATTCAATTTTTTTTATGTTCTTAAAAATGCGACACCAGATTTAATATCTAATGCTAATTCTTCTAAATTGGTTTTTTCTAACATATCCTTTAGCTCTTCTCTAACAGATTTAAATTTATCATGTACAGGACAAGGATGATCTTCATCGCAAGTATGCAGACCTAAACCACAACCTTTATAAATACTATCTCCATCGATAGCATTTACAATTTGAGATAACTTGATACTTGAAATAGCATATTTATCTATTTCGAAACCACCATGAGCTCCTTTAACCGAATTAATAATGCTATGTCTAGCTAAATCTTGTAAAATTTTGGCTGTAAATGCTTCAGGTGAATTAATTTCTTTAGCAATAGCTTTAAGGCTTACTCTCTTACCTTCGTAAGAGTTTAGCGCAATAAAAATTGACGCTTTAATACCATATTCGCATGCCTTAGAAAACATATTTTTGTTTTAATTACAATGCAAATGTATGACAATATTTTAATACGGACAAATTTATCCGAATTAAAATATTGTTAAAACAAAAAGTAATTTAAAAGGATTTTTTTTTGATTTAATATTTATAAAATCATTCACGATTTTTTGCCAAGAAATTAAGGCTAGATGTCGTTTGTATGAGACATATCGATAAAATAGATGTAAATTCTAAAATTAGAAAAGAGCTCAATTATAAGTTGCGAGATTTTAATTCCTTCTCTAATTCTTTGATTTTTTTACCGTTTTTTATAAATGGGTAGGTTAAGAGTAATGGGAAAAAAGTAAAAAATCCAAATCCATTTTTAACTGCACTAAAAATAGCAATTCCAAGACATACTCCAATAAGAGATGCGTTAACTATTTTGTTATATTGTATTTTCTTTTTCTCTTTAAATAACTCCTCGTTAGTTAAATCTGATATTTTTTTCTGATCCATTTTTTGATTTTTTCAAGAGTGTTTTAACGTTTTTGTATTTGGTTATTCTGTACTGTTAGAGAACTAAGCTAATTAAAGATAATTAACCAGAGGGAAAAAATAGGATTTTAGTAATTAGGCAAGAACCAAGAAATTAATTTTAGTGTTAAAGCCTTTCATATTTTTATTCCAATAGATTCCAATTCTCTTTAATTATTGATATAAAACATATCTAGGTGGTTTTAGTCCATTAAGTCGCATATAGACAAGCATTTGACCTCTATGATGGGTTATGTGGTCTGTAAGTAGCAGGAAGATTTGCCTTTTCGTTCTATTTAATCCTAGATAATCCAATTGATCATTAAATTGAGTTGTATTAAATTCGCTTATTAATTTTATAGTTTCGTTAAACGTTTTGTTAATTGTTGCAATCATCTCTTTTTTAGATTTATTCTCAACTTTAAGTTCTTTATCTGTGTTCCAATCCCTTGCTTTACGTCCACCTAATAAAGTTTGACTATGCCAATCCATAGCCCAAGCAATATGCATTAAATTTTCAGAAAAACTCATTGACTCTGGAGATGCCTTATATTCATATTTATCTTCTGGCATATTCTCTGCTACAAGAATTAAATATTTTCTGGAGTTTTCTAATCGCTCTAAATAGTCTTTTATAAAATCATTTTGTTCTGTATTTGTTTGATGTGTACACGAAGAAAATATTATTGCCAAGGTCAAAATTAGTATGCGTTTCATAATTGGTTAGCTTTTTATTTCAGTTGAGTTTTTTGCAAAGAGTGGTAACGTGTTTGTGTATGGTTTCGTTGCGTGAAAATCCGCGAGGATTTTCCGCCATAGAAACCAAGATAGCAAAAGTGCGAGGATTTTCGGTAGAAAATCCGAAGCAATGAACTATACACGTCTTAAGTTTGTAATTCACTAAATTTAAGTAATAATCAGAAAGAACAAAAGAGAGAATTAAGGTTACTATACACGGTGAAGCATTTAGACTTCGGCAACATTGATAATCCTCTCTCTTTTACTACTTAAACTTCGTTCAGTTCTGTGAGACCTAGATCTCGTTTTCAAGTTGTTGAAATGTGAGTAGCATCTGTTCTTTCCAAAATTCAGTTCTTATGACTAAAGATAGAAAAATTTATGGTATTGACATCAGTAAATCTGTGTTTGATGTTTATAATGAGAATACAGGTCATTATCAACTAAAGAATGATGTGTCTGGCTTTAAAACACTA
>NZ_QGGP01000006.1 GCF_003148645.1 Xanthomarina spongicola | reverse complement strand
TAGGTACTCAAAATGGTTTATTCTCTTTGTTTAATTAAGACCGTTTCCAATCCTAATCTTACGCTGTCAATTCAATATGTTTATGAACTTTTTCTTTTCTTTCTTAAGGCGTTTATCTCCTAAGCGGGTGCAAATATAAAACCCTTTTTTTATTCACACAATGTTTTTTGAAAAAAATTTTGAAAAGTTTTTTAACCCTTTCTTTTCTCACTCTTAAAAAACACATCCTTTATGAACTATTCCTAAAAACTTAATCGCTTTGCGTCGTTTTCGGGGTGCAAATATACAACCCTTTATGTTTTACAAACAAACTTTTTTTAAACTATTTTTTGTTTTATTTTATATCTATATACGCAAGCCTTATTATCAATCATTTATAACAAATGATTACTGTAGGAGAATATAGATTTATTCTCCTTTCCGTAACTAATTATTAAAATATCCTTTTATAAATGATATAACAATATATAATTATGGCTGGAACATTGTATCTAAATTATTAACCTATTATCTTTGCCTCTTTATTTTAATACATAAATATATAATGATTCAGATTACATTACCTGATGGTAGCATTAAGTCGTTTGAAAACAACACGACAGCAATGGAGGTTGCTAAAAGTATAAGTGAAGGCTTTGCCAGAAATGTTATTTCTGCAAAATTTAATGATACAGTTATAGAAACCAATACTCCAATAACCACTGATGGTTCACTAATCTTATATACATGGAATGACGAAGACGGTAAAAAAGCTTTTTGGCATTCATCTGCACATATCTTGGCGCAAGCTATAGAAGAGCTTTATCCAAATGCAAAACTTTGGGTTGGTCCTGCAATAGAAAATGGATTTTATTATGATATAGATTTAGGGGAAGACACTATTTCAGATAAAGATTTTAAAAGCATTGAAAACAAAATGCTCGAAATTGCTAGAGGTAAACATGATTTTAAAATGCGAAAAGTTTCAAAACTTGAGGCGTTATCATATTATAGAGATAAAAACAATTACAAACTTGATTTGATAGGGAATCTAGAAGATGGTACGATCACGTTTTGCGATCATTCAACATTTACAGATTTGTGCCGTGGAGGTCATATTCCAAATACAGGAATAGTTAAAGCTGTGAAAATTTTAAGTGTTGCAGGTGCCTATTGGAAAGGAGATGAAAACAACAAACAATTAACTCGTGTTTATGGGATTTCATTTCCAAAACAAAAAGAATTAACCGAATATTTAGAATTACTTGAAGAAGCTAAAAAAAGAGATCATAGAAAACTTGGTAAAGAATTAGAGTTATTTACTTTTTCACAAAAAGTTGGTCAAGGTCTTCCTTTATGGTTACCAAAAGGAGCAGCTTTACGCGAACGTTTAGAGAGTTTTCTTAAAAAGGCTCAAAAGAAAGCAGGTTATGAAATGGTTGTTACTCCACATATTGGCCAAAAAGAATTATATGTTACTTCGGGACATTATGCGAAGTATGGAGCAGACAGCTTTCAGCCTATAAATACACCAAAAGAAGGAGAGGAATTCTTACTAAAACCTATGAATTGTCCACATCATTGTGAGATTTACAATAGTTCGCAATGGTCTTATAAGGATTTACCTAAACGTTTTGCTGAATTTGGTACAGTATATAGATATGAGCAAAGTGGAGAGCTACATGGATTAACTAGAGTACGAGGTTTTACTCAGGATGATGCACACATATTTTGTACTCCTGACCAACTTGACAAAGAATTTAAAGATGTTATAGATTTAGTTCTATATGTTTTTGGTTCTTTAGGATTTGAAAATTTCACAGCACAAGTATCTTTAAGAGATACCGAAAACCCAGATAAATATATTGGAGAAAATCATTTATGGGAAAAAGCAGAACAAGCAATTATAAATGCTGCTGAAGACAAAGGGTTGGATTTTGTAATTGAAACAGGTGAAGCAGCATTTTATGGACCAAAATTAGATTTTATGGTTAAAGATGCTTTAGGAAGACAATGGCAATTAGGTACAATTCAAGTAGATTATACGCTTCCTGAACGTTTTGATTTAACTTATAAAGGAAGTGATAATGAACTTCATAGACCAGTTATGATTCATCGTGCGCCATTTGGAAGTATGGAACGATTTATAGCAATTTTATTGGAACATACTGCAGGAAATTTCCCTCTTTGGCTTATGCCAGATCAAGTTATTGTACTATCAATTAGTGAGAAATATGAAAAATACGCGAAAAAAGTTTTAAATGTGTTAGAAAATAACGAAATTCGCGCCCTAATTGATAATAGAAATGAAACTATGGGGAAGAAAATTCGGGAAGCCGAAATGAAGAAAATCCCTTATATGATTATTGTTGGAGAGAATGAGGAGCAGGAAAATAAGATTTCTGTACGCCAGCATGGTGGAGAAGATCTTGGCATGATTACTGTACAAGATTTAACTAATATTATTAATGAAGATGTAAATAAGTCTTTAAAAACATTTTAAAAATAAGTTTAACTAAAAATATAAAGCCATAGCAATACGTAGAAGAAAACAAGTCTCAAGACGCGTTAGTCAAGAAGATCAGCACAGAATTAATTCTAAAATTAGGTCTGAAAAAGTCCGTTTAGTAGGTGATAATGTCGAAGTTGGTGTTTATCCAACTAAAGACGCACTTACAATAGCAGATGAACAAGGTTTAGATCTTGTAGAAATATCTCCTAAAGCAGATCCTCCTGTTTGTAAGGTTATGGATTATAAAAAGTTTCTTTACGAACAAAAGAAACGAGAAAAAGTTTTAAAATCTAAAGCTAGTAAAGTTGTAGTTAAAGAAATTCGTTTTGGACCTCAAACCGATGATCATGATTATGATTTTAAAAAGAAACATGCTGAGAAGTTTTTAAAAGAAGGTGCTAAATTAAAAGCATTTGTATTCTTTAAAGGACGCTCGATAGTTTTTAAAGAACAAGGACAGATTTTGCTATTAAGATTAGCACAAGATTTAGAAGAACTAGGTAAAGTAGAACAAATGCCAAGACTGGAAGGTAAACGTATGACTATGTTTATTGCTCCAAAGAAGACAAAATAATCCTGATATACAGGTTGAAAATAATAAGTGAAATAAACAAAACTAGGAGAACAAGATGCCTAAAATGAAAACCAAATCTAGTGCCAAAAAACGTTTTAAGTTAACAGGTACTGGTAAGATTAAAAGAAAGCATGCTTTTAAAAGTCACATCTTAACAAAGAAGTCTAAAAAGCGTAAGTTAGCATTAACTCACAGTACATTAGTACATGCGAGTGATGAAAACAGTATTAAGGAACAATTACGATTAAAGTAATTACGTTCGGTTAAATTATTTATAAACCCTGGAG
This sequence comes from Xanthomarina spongicola, assembly GCF_003148645.1. Classification (GTDB taxonomy): domain Bacteria; phylum Bacteroidota; class Bacteroidia; order Flavobacteriales; family Flavobacteriaceae; genus Xanthomarina; species Xanthomarina spongicola. Next base: position 196,418 of record NZ_QGGP01000006.1, on the reverse strand, counting down.
TTGGGCAATTAAAGTATCGATTTTCGATCGCCTACTACAAAAAACAATTAAAATTATGCCAAGATCAGTAAATTCTGTAGCAAAAAGAGCCAGAAGAAAAAAGGTTCTTAAACAAGCAAAAGGTTACTTTGGACGTCGTAAAAACGTTTGGACAGTAGCAAAAAATGCGGTTGATAAAGCGATGTTATATTCGTATAGAGACCGTAGAAACAAAAAGAGAACATTCCGTGCTTTATGGATTACGCGTATTAACGCTGGAGCCAGAGAACATGGATTATCTTATTCTCAATTTATGGGGAAATTAAAAGCTAACGATATTGAATTAAACCGTAAGGTTTTAGCAGATTTAGCTATGAATAACCCTGAAGCTTTTAAAGCTGTAATAGAGAAAGTAAAATAAGGCGTTTCGCCTATTGTATAACATATTTCACTTATAAAAAATCCGACTCGTTTGAGTCGGATTTTTTTTTTACGTTAAGGATTGAAGCGACATCCTTTTTATTTTATTATAAAAAGATATAGCGTAAAGCCTGCAAATATTTTTAGAATAAAAAATGTTTGAACGCCATAATAATAAACAAGAATAATAATTTATTACTATTATGTTTTCTGCTTTTTCTTTCTTGCTGCAGGAAACAAAACATTATTTAAGATAAGTCTATAACCTGGTGATGTTGGGTATAAATCCAATTCTGTTTTTGGATCTCCTACTCGATGTGTATAGTCTTCGGGATCATGACCTCCATAAAACGTGAAAAACCCTTTTCCTTTAATGCCATGGATATATTTGGCTTCACCATTTGTTTTATTTTCTCCTAAAACCAATACATTAGACTTTATTTCATTTCTTGTAAAAGCCGTTGTTTGTCCCATAAACCCCTTAACTAAGGCTGTATGATTTTGACATAACATAGTTGGAATAGGATCCCATTTAGCAGAAAAATCCATGAGTGTAAAATAATCTGTTATTTTTGGAATCTGTCTTTTTTGAGTCATATCTATTGAAGAGAACTCGTAAACCATAGGATTTCTTTCCAAAGTAAAATCTTTAAAAGCAAAAGTTCTAGTGTAATTAATTTTAGATTGATAATTGGCATCACTTGCATCTCCATCGAACATAGGTTCGCAAATATCTACTCCTTCAGCAGCTAAAGCAATATCAAAACTGTCTGTTGCGCTACACATGGCAAACATAAAGCCTCCACCAATTACATATTCTCTAATTTTTAAAGAGACTGCTAACTTAGCGTCTGATACTTTTGAATATCCTAATTTAGTCGCTAAAGCTTCTGCATCTTTTTTTTCATTTATATACCAAGCAGCAGTTCTGTAATTGGCATAAAATTTACCAAATTGTCCAGTAAAATCTTCATGATGAAGGTGCAACCAATCATATAATAATAAGGCATCATCTAAAACTTCTTCATCATATACAGTTTCATATGGAATTTCAGCATAAGTTAAAACCATCGTTACTGCATCGTCCCAAGGTAATTTTCCTTTAGGTGTGTACACAGCTATCTTTGGTGCTTTTTCTAAAACCACAGCTTCCATATTTTTACTTGGACTACTAATATCTTCTAAGATTGATTCAGTTTTAGCATCAGACAATATTTCAAATGAAACACCTCGAATTTGGCATTCACGTTGAATTTCTTCTGTATCAGGCAACAAGAACGAACCACCTCTGTAATTTAACAACCATTTTACTTTTAGCTGCTTTTCAAGCGTCCAATAAGTAATTCCGTATGCTTTTAAATGATTCTTTTGAGTCTCAGCATCCATGGGAATAAGAATATAGGATGCAAAAGAGTTTACAGAGAATAATAAAACGAAGATGAATACTAGCTTTTTCACAGTTGAAATATACTCAAAATATTATTCCTCTTAATTGTATTTAAATAAAATTTAACCAATTAAACACAGCTATTTTGCAGACAGCATATTCGAAATAACTTTTGTATTTGGAAACTGCTCTAAGATAATTTTAATAAAAACAGTAATTGGAATGGCCATGATTAAACCTGGAACTCCCCAAATAAATCCCCAGAGCATAAGCATGACAAGAACAGTAATGACATTTAGTGAAAAAGATTTGCCCATAAATATTGGTTCTAAAATAGCTCCAAATAATACTTGAACTCCAGTTATTGATACAATAAAGAAGAATAAGGTACTTGTTGGATCTAATTCTATAAATGCAAAAGCAGATAATAACACAACCGAAATAACAGAACCAACCATCTGAACGAAATTAATAACAAAGGCAAATAGACCCCAAAAAATAGGGAAACTTACGTCGAAGAAAACGCATGCTAAACCTGTTCCAATTCCTGTTGCAAGACTTATAAAAAACTTAACTTCAATAAACTTAATTAGGTCTTTTTCAATTTTTCTGAATGTTTTAACTGAAGCATGTTTTTGTTTAAGAATGGTACTATTCAATACTTTCTGAACATTAATAGATTCAGCTAACCATAAAACAACAAAAAATATAGTCATTAAAACTGTGGTTACAAACTTCCTTAAGTAATCGAAAGTAGGAAGAATATCGTCTTGCTGAAAAAATTGAGAAAATAAAGTCTTTTCACTTTGTAGTTCAAACCCAAATGTTTCCTGTGCAGTAGCGAGCAATGCTACAAACTTCTCTTCAGCTTTAATAAAAAAACCAGTATCCGAATTAAGAATTTGTCTACTTGATAATTGAATAAGCTCTACACCAATTTTTAAACCTCCTAAAATAAGCAGGATAACAATTATTATACTAATTAATTTTGGTACATTTTTTTTGCCAAGCCAACGCATTATTGGTAAAAACAATAGAGCAATAATCATTGAAAACACTAGAGGTATAAAAATAAACGATAATATTTTTAGTAAGTAAAAAACTAAGGGAATAACGATTATTAACAGTAATGTATTTGTGGTTTTTAGTTTATCCATAATAAGCTTTACTAATAAAATAAATTTGGGAGCTAATTAAAAAGGTACATCGTTCTCTTCAGGTGAGCCAAAAGCATCGTTTGCAGATGGGAATTTGTCTGGTGAGAATGTATTATCGTTTGCAGCTGCATTCATTTTAGAGTGAAATTCTTGACCAAAAGGCGTATCAAAATCGTCCAGATTATCGAATTTACCTAAATGTCCTACAAACTTTAATCGAATATTATCAAGTCCTCCATTTCTATGCTTCGCAATAATAAATTCTGCTTGACCTTCGGTTGGTGTTCTTTCTTCATCATCCCATTCATCAATTTTATAATATTCCGGTCTGTAAATAAAAGATACAATATCTGCATCCTGTTCAATAGCTCCAGATTCACGAAGATCTGAAAGTAAAGGCCTTTTACTTCCTCCACGAGTTTCAACTGCACGAGATAATTGAGATAAAGCAATAACTGGAACGCTTAATTCTTTAGCAAGTGCTTTAAGATTTCGCGAAATGGTTGAAATTTCCTGCTCTCTATTTCCTCCTTTTTGACTACCACCTGCAGTCATTAGCTGCAAATAATCTACAACAATAAGTTTAATACCATGTTGTGATGATAAACGCCTTGCTTTTGCACGAAGATCGAAAATTGAAAGAGAAGGTGTATCGTCAATAAACAATGGGGCTTTTTCTAAACTTTTAACTTTTACATTTAACTGTTCCCATTCATGTTTTTCTAATTTTCCAGTTCTCAACTTTTCTGAAGACAAACCAGTTTCGCTTGATATTAAACGCATTATCAATTGTACTGAAGCCATCTCTAAAGAGAAAAAAGCTACAGGAATATTTTGATTAACAGCAATATTTCTTGCCATAGACAAGGTTAAAGCTGTTTTACCCATACCAGGACGAGCTGCAACAATAATTAAATCGCTTTCCTGCCATCCAGAAGTTAGTTTATCTAATTTTGTAAAACCAGATGGAATACCACTTAATCCTTCTTTATTAGAAATTTCTTCTATTTTCTTTTTAGCTTGAATTACTAATTCTTGAGCTGTTTCACTAGATTTCTTTATGTTTCCTTGAGTAACTTCGTATAATTTTGATTCTGCTCTATCTAATAAATCGAAAACATCTTGAGTTTCGTCGTATGAATCTTCAATAATTTCGCTTGAAATTTTAATTAAACTTCTTTGAATAAACTTTTGAAGAATTATACGTGCGTGAAACTCGATATGTGCCGAGGAAGATACTTTTTGAGTTAAAGAAATTAAATAAAAATCACCTCCAACCAAATCTAGTTTAGAATTTTTCTTTAACTGACTAGAAACAGTTAATAAGTCTACTGGTTCACTATTTTCAAATAACTGAAAAATAGCTTCAAAGATATGTTGGTGTGCTTCTTTATAGAATGCATCAGGACTTAAAATGTCAATTACTTCATCGACACCTTTTTTATCAATCATCATTGCTCCAAGCACAACTTCTTCTAAATCAATTGCTTGAGGAGGAATTTTACCTCTCTCTAAGTTGATTAGAGTACTTTTATCTACTTGATATCCCTTTATTTGGTTTGGTTGTTTCATACGTTACGAAAGTAGCTAATTTGACAAGATAAATGATGACAATTTGAATCTTGATTGTCCACCATAAGTTAACAAATTAACTGTTAATAACTTAATAATATTGTTGATAAGCATAAAAAAAATCTGAAATAAGACATTTCAGATTTATGTTTTATGGGTTATTAAAGAATTAGCCTTTAAAAACACCCATTCCCATATATTTTTCCATACGATTATTTACTAAATCTTTTGGTGATAAGTTTTTCAATTCCTCGTATGTTTTAAGAATAGCATTTTTTACAGTCAAAAATGTTTTTTCTCTATCACTATGCGCACCACCAATTGGTTCTTTAACTATTTCATCTACAATACCCATTTTTTTCATATCTGTAGCTGTTAATTTTAAAGCTTCAGCAGCTTGTTCTTTATATTCCCAACTTCTCCAAAGAATAGATGAGCATGATTCTGGTGAAATAACAGAATACCAAGTATTCTCTAACATGAGCACTTTATCTCCTACTCCAATTCCTAAAGCTCCACCTGAAGCACCTTCTCCAATAACAATTGTTATAATTGGTACTTTTAAACGTGTCATTTCTAGAATATTTCTTGCAATAGCTTCACCTTGACCTCTTTCTTCAGCTTCTAATCCTGGATAAGCTCCTGGTGTATCTAATAAAGTAACTACAGGAATTCCAAATTTTTCAGCAGATTTCATTAAACGAAGCGCTTTTCTGTAACCTTCAGGATTTGCCATACCAAAATTTCTGTACTGTCTTGTTTTGGTATTGTATCCTTTTTGTTGACCAATAAACATGAAGCTTTGATCTCCAATTTTACCTAATCCACCAATCATGGCTTTATCATCCTTAAAACCTCTATCTCCATGAAGTTCTAAAAAAGAGTCACCACATAAAGCCTTAATATAATCTAATGTATAAGGTCTACTAGGATGACGAGACATTTGTACACGTTGCCAAGGTGTCAAGTTTTTGTATATATCTTTTTTAGTAGCTATAAGTTTTTTCTCTATTTGCTTACAGGTTTCTGTAACGTCAACTTCACTTTCTAGGCCAATAATTTGGCATTTCTGTAGTTGATCTTCGAGTTCTTTTATGGGAAGTTCAAATTCTAAATATTCCATTTGAAATAATAGTTTGTTTGTTGTTAGCTTACAAAATTACATATTTTATTTCGTTTTAATTTTCGAAATAATAATTAATATTGAAAGTTGATTTCATTAATAAAAATACAAAAAAAGAATAAACCCTTTTTCTTCTATTCTTGATGAAGCTTATTCTTTTGTTTTTTTAAGTTTTTTATAACGCCATTTATCATCACCACACTAATAATTATTGCAGCTCCAATATAAAACGAGGAGCTCATTATTTCTTTTTCAGGGAACAATATTAGCGCTAAAACTATTCCATAAACAGGCTCAAGATTATAGGTTAAAACCACTGTATAAGGGCTAATATACCTCATAACGTAAACTGAAGCTATAAAAGCGTAAGCAGTACATACAGAAGCTAAAATAAATAAGTAAATAAAATCTGAAAGACTTAAAGTGAAAAATGATTCTGAAAATCCATCTCCAAAAAAATACATAAAAAGACTAATAAACAACACACCACTTACAAACTCGTAAAAAGAGATGACTGTTGCAGTATGCTGCTCTAAGAATTTTCCATTTAAAACTGCAAATGTTGAAGACAGGAAAGCTGAAATTATTCCTAATACAATACCATACAAATATTTGAATTCGCTATTTGTAATAATAACAACGCCTATAATTATAAGGATACCAAATAGCATTTCATACCAAATAATTTTTCTTTTATAAATTAAAGGTTCCAATAAAGAAGCAAAAAATGCTCCTGAAGAAAACATAGCTAGTGTAATAGAAATATTAGCCACATTTATGGATTCAAAAAAGGTAATCCAATGCAAAGCAATTATAATTCCTGCCAGAGCAAGTTTTCCTATTGATTTTAAAGGAATTCTAATTTTTACTTTGGTAATAAATATAAAACCTACCATAATTATAGTAGCCATAAACATTCTATACCAAACCAACGATACTGAACTAATAGAAATTAACTCTCCTAATATAGCTGTAAAACCTGCTATAAAAACCAGAAGATGTAAATGCAGATAATTTTTTAGTTTATCGTTTTGCATTGTAAAGAAGGTAAGCAGCTAAAAACCCAAAAATTACATTTGGAAACCAAACAGCAACTAATGGAGAAAAATCTGACTGTGAAGCTAAAACTCCAAATATTTTATCGAAAAACACAAATACCATGGCAATACAGATTCCAAAAGCAAGATTCACTCCCATGCCTCCACGTCTCTTTATAGAGGAAACAGCAACAGCAATTATGGTTAAAATAAATACAGAAACAGGTAAACTCCACTTTCTATATTTTACAAGTTTATACCTGTTAATGTATGAAGATCCTCTTTTTTCTTCTTTTTCAATAAACTTATTTAATTCTCCATAAGGTAATGTTTCTGCTATATAAACTACTGGAGTAAGATCTTCTAGATCGAAAGAAAATAGTGTGTCTTTTCTTCTAGTAACCTCAATAATATCATCTCTTTCGCCAATATGCCTTTTTGTATAAGTAACCAATCGATACATACTGTCTTTTTCATTATACTTAATAGTATTGGCACTAATTTTATAAGTCATTTTTCCATTTTCAAAATGCTCAAGTGTAAAATCTCGTCCGAGTTTCTGCTTAACATCAAAATTACTTACATATATATAATCGTTATCATTAATCTGCCTATATACATTTTGGTTATCTAAGGCATCTTTGCTGTTTTTAAGGTATTTGTAATTAAAATCGTTAAAGCCATTACTAGCATTTGGAGCTAAATACATTCCTAATACCAATGCCAAGATTGATACTATAGTTGCTCCAATCATGTAAGGTCTTAAAAATCTAGAAAAAGAAACTCCTGAACTTAAAAAAGCAATAACCTCAGTATTATTTGCCAATTTAGAAGTAAACCATATAACTGAAAGAAATAAAAATAAAGGAAATAGTAGATGTGCAAAATAAATTGTGAAGTCTAAGAAATAAATTAGCACTTCAAGGAATGGCACTTCGTTTTCAAGAATTTTACCTATTTTTTCAGCTAAATGAACTGTTATTCCTATAGGAATAAACAAGAGCAACATGATAAAAAATGTGAATAAATAACGCTTTAATATGTACCAATCAAGTATTTTCAAAATTATAATCGTTTATCCATTTGTTTCACCATCATATCCTTCCAAGTTCTAAAATCTCCAGCTAATATATGTTTTCTAGCTTCACGAACCAACCACATATAAAACCCTAGATTATGGATGGTTGCAATTTGGGCTCCTAATCTTTCATTAACAGTAAACAAATGACGTAAATATGCCTTTGTATAATCTGTATCCACAAAAGTAATTCCCATATCGTCTACAGGAGAAAAATCATCTGCCCATTTAAGATTTTTAATATTTATGGTTCCATGAGCTGTAAATAACATACCATTTCTAGCATTTCTAGTAGGCATAACACAATCGAACATATCTACTCCTAAAGCAATATTTTCTAAAATGTTAATAGGAGTTCCAACTCCCATTAAATATCTAGGTTTGTCTTCAGGCAAAATATCTGTTACAATTTCTGTCATAGCGTACATTTCCTCGGCAGGTTCTCCAACAGATAGACCTCCAATGGCATTTCCTTCTGCTCCTGCATTAGCAATATATTCTGCAGATTGTTTTCTTAAATCTTTATAAGTACTTCCTTGAACTATAGGAAAAAACGTTTGACTATAATTGTATTTAAAAGGTGTTTTTTCTAAATGATTGATGCATCTATCCAACCATCTATGCGTCATATGCATAGATCGTTTGGCATAATGATAATCGCAAGGATATGGTGTACATTCATCGAATGCCATAATAATATCAGCTCCTATTGTTCGTTGAATTTCCATTACGTTTTCAGGAGTAAACGTATGATAGCTTCCGTCTATGTGGCTTTTAAACTTTACACCTTCCTCCTTAATTTTTCTATTTGCAGAAAGTGAATACACTTGATATCCACCAGAATCGGTTAAAATATTTCTATCCCAATTCATAAATTTATGTAATCCTCCTGCCTGTTCTAATATAGTAGTTTGAGGTCGTAAATATAAATGATAGGTATTTCCAAGAATAATATCTGGATTAATATCATTTTTAAGTTCTCGTTGGTGTACACCTTTAATAGATGCTACTGTGCCAACAGGCATGAATATTGGTGTTTCTATTTTGCCATGATCTGTAGTTATTTCTCCAGCTCTAGCATTCGATTGTGTGTCTTTTCCTTTTAATTCAAAAATCATATTCTAAATATCATCAGTTGGCAAATATAAATAACATAAAGCGAGGAATTTCTTAATAAAAACAAAATTGTTAGCAAAACACCAACAATCGTTAATAAGTGCCATAAATCTCCTTTTGAATAAGTATATTAATACTCTATTTTTGTTGCTGAAAAAACTAACAAATTAAACATGCCAAATACACAACATTTAAAAGATTTAACTACTCAAGTTCGTCGAGATATTCTACGAATGGTTCACAAAGTAAACTCAGGACATCCTGGAGGATCGTTAGGATGTGCAGAATTCTTTGTAACACTTTACCAAAGTATCATGGACAGAAAAGATGGTTTTGATATGGATGGAATTGGCGAAGACCTTTTCTTCTTATCAAATGGTCATATTTCACCAGTATATTACAGTGTTCTAGCAAGATCTGGTTATTTTCCAGTAGAAGAATTAAACACATTTCGTCTAATTAACACGCGTTTACAAGGACATCCAACAACTCATGAAAATTTACCTGGAATTAGAATTGCTTCAGGTTCTTTAGGTCAAGGTATGTCTGTAGCATTAGGAGCAGCACAAACTAAAAAACTAAATAATGATTCTCATTTAATATACAGCCTACATGGAGATGGTGAATTACAAGAAGGTCAGAATTGGGAAGCTATTATGTATGCAGCTGGTAACAATGTAGATAATATAATTGCTACCATAGATTTAAATGGTCAACAAATTGATGGTTCCACAGACGATGTTTTACCAATGGGAAGTGTAAAAGATAAATTTGAGGCTTTTGGATGGACTGTAGTTGAAATAAACGAAGGCAATGATATAGATGCCATATTAAAAGGTATGGCTGAAGCAAAAAGTAAAACTGGACAAGGAAAACCTGTTTGTGTCTTATTAAAAACGGTTATGGGTAATGGAGTCGATTTTATGATGCATACGCATGCTTGGCATGGTAAAGCACCAAACGATGAGCAATTAGCAATTGGATTAGCACAAAACCCAGAAACATTAGGAGACTATTAATTATCAATCAACAACAAAAATGAAAACATACACAAATACAGGAAGCAAAGATACTAGATCTGGTTTTGGAGCTGGATTAACAGAACTAGGCAAAACTAACGAAAATGTTGTTGCACTTTGTGCCGATTTAATTGGATCGTTAAAAATGGACGATTTTAAGGCCAATCATCCAGAACGTTTTTTTCAAGTAGGAATTGCCGAAGCTAATATGATTGGTTTAGCTGCTGGAATGACTATTGGTGGAAAAATTCCATTTACTGGTACTTTTGCAAATTTTTCTACAGGTCGTGTTTACGACCAAATTCGTCAAAGTGTTGCTTATTCAGATAAGAATGTAAAAATATGTGCCTCTCATGCTGGATTAACTTTAGGTGAAGATGGTGCAACTCACCAGATTTTAGAAGATATTGGCTTAATGAAAATGTTGCCAGGTATGACAGTTATAAATCCTTGCGATTATAACCAAACAAAAGCTGCAACAATAGCTATTGCAAAACATCATGGACCTGTTTACTTACGTTTTGGAAGACCAAAAGTAGCGAATTTCACTCCAGAAAATCAAACTTTTGAAATTGGAAAAGCATTGCATTTAGTAGATGGTACAGATGTTACAATTGTTGCCACTGGACATTTAGTTTGGGAAGCTTTAGAAGCTGCTAAAGCTTTAAATGAAAAAGGCATTTCTGCTGAAGTAATAAATATTCACACAATAAAACCTCTTGATGATGAAGCTATTATCAAGTCGGTTTCCAAAACAGGATGTATAGTTACTGCTGAAGAACACAATTTTCTTGGTGGATTAGGTGAAAGTGTTGCAAGAGTTTTAGCAACCAGTAAACCAACACCTCAAGAGTTTGTTGCAACTAAAGATACTTTTGGAGAATCTGGTACTCCAGAACAACTTATGGAAAAATACGGTTTAAACAGTCAGGCTATTATTAAAGCAGTAGAAACTGTTATAAAAAGGAAATAATTGCTTTATTGTTTCGTTTTAAGTAAAACCTTTAAAAACGATATTCAATGAAACAAGTATTTTATATAAGTTTAGCTTTTTTAGTTTTTACTACTTTTTCTCAAGCACAAAACAAATCTGGTTTTGGGTTTAAAGGTGGTGTGAATTATAATTCCAATGGAGATTATTTTGAATCTATAAGTAGTAATGCAGAACATCCTGAAAAAAGCATTGGTTACCATTTTGGGATCTTTGGTAAATTAGGGAATAAAATCTTTGTTAAACCAGAACTAGTTTATACTAGCACAAAAAGTGAATATAATGGGGACAGTTTTAAAATGCAAAAACTGGATGCACCTGTTTTGGTTGGCTTGAAATTTCTAAAATTATTAAATGTATTTGTTGGTCCTTCGTTTCAATATATTATAGATACAGAGTTTGAAGGCATAGATGTAAGTAATATTGAAAACGATTTTACCGTAGGTTTAAATTTTGGTGTAGGTGTTAGCTTTAACAGAATTGGAATTGATTTAAGATATGAAAGAGGGTTTAGTGAAAACGAAGCCACGTTTATAGATACTAATATAAGTTCTGCAAGTGTAAGCAGAATTGATACAAGACCAGATCAATTGATATTAAGTTTGTCCTTTATTCTATAAAAAAAAGCCTCTTAATTTTTAAGAGGCTTTTTCTTTATAAAGTTGTTTAAGTATTTAGTTTACACTACTATCTAAATAATCAGGAGTACCATCATCGTTAGAATCTGTTAAAACAACTGTATTTAATGTATAAGTGCCATCGTTATTTTCAACGATACTAAATAATATTTCGTTAGCTGCAGCATTAGTATCATAATACGTTTGAGCGTCATCACGAGACATAAATGGCATCATACTTTCATCTTCAGTATATTCTTTTTGTTCAACTTCATCTTTAGTCAAAGTACCATCACCATCATCATCAACATCAACAAAATTTGCTAAGCTATCTCCATCTGTATCATCATCAAAATAATCCTCGTTCCCATTTAAATCTTCTAAATAAGAAAAAACAGTGTCATTATCATGATCTAAAAGGGTTCTTTTTTGAGAACTATAAGTGAAAATTAAATTTGAATAAGCAGGAACAGTTGCTTGTGTTTGAGAAAAATAACCTAGTCCAGAAGGAACAAATACAGCTCCAATACCATGATTATGATTTGTTATGGTTCCATCACCATTTTCAGAGAAACCTTCTCTAGCTTTAAATTCTATAATACTTTCTCTAAATCCATCTACTACTCCTCTAGCGTTTCCTACTGCTGTTAAATCAAACGGAACAGCAGAGACTGCACTATCAAATAAAGTCCCATCTATTAAAAGCCCTTTATAATCAGCAAATACTCGATCTATTGGATGAATAGTACCTCCAAGACCTTCTCTAACTACTAAATAATAAAGCGTGTAAACAATTCCTTCGGAATCTGTAACTTCCTTGCTTGTTACTTGATTCATCAATGGTGTTTTATCGCTATTAACTCCAGAAATCGTATCGAAAACTATTTCAAACGTATCATTAGGTGTTACGTTATAAGGCATAATACTTAAGTCTGAATATGTAGGGTTTTGCTCAAATTCTTCGTAATTATAAAAATGAGTTTCTAAATATTCTTCAATTTCGACTATGTTCTCATCATATACTTCTTGTCTGTCTCTTATAGGAACCGGTTCCGGTTCCGGGTCTTCATCATCTTTTTTACAAGATAAGACAACCAAAGAAAAACATAAAATAGTAGTTATAAAATTTCTTAATTTCATTATTGCTTCTTTTTTGAGGTGCAAGATACAATTTATTAATAATTTTGCACAAGAACATTAACGTAGATTTTAGATAAAAGTTATGCGAATTGACAAGTATTTGTGGTGTGTTAGATACTTTAAAACAAGAAGTATTGCAACAACTGCATGTAAAAAAGGACATGTAAAAGTAAATGGAGATGTTGCAAAACCAAGTAGAGATGTATTTCCTACAGATAACATAGAAGTTAGAAAGGACCAAATTAACTACAGTTTTACAATAAACGACTTACCTCCAAATAGGGTTGGTGCAAAATTAGTCGATATTTATAGATTAGATACCACACCAAAAGAAGCATTTGAAGCTCAAGATCTATTAAAATACTCTAAAGATTATTATAGAAAAAAAGGAACTGGTAGACCAACAAAAAAAGACCGAAGAGATATAGACGATTACCAAATAGAAAATGAATAAAATACAATACATTATTAAAATTGTATTTTATCTTTGAATAAATAATATAGGAACATGGCTTTAACTAAGAACGTTATTTTAAATCACACAGAAATTAATCATAAAATTAAGCGCATTGCTTATCAGATTTATGAGAATAATGTTAACGAAACCGAAGTTATTCTAGCTGGAATTGATTGTAATGGATATATTCTAGCAAAAAAGTTAAAAACAGTGTTAAGTAAAATATCTCCAATAAATCCTATTCTTTGTAAGGTTATAATAGATAAAAAAAATCCTAGAAATGAGATTAAGACCTCAATTAACGCTAATGATTATGAAAACAAATCGGTTGTTTTAATTGATGATGTTTTAAATTCTGGAACCACTTTAATTTATGGAGTAAAACACTTTTTAGAAGTGCCTTTAAAACAATTTAAAACAGCTGTACTTGTTAACAGAAACCATAAAAAATATCCTGTTAAAGCCGATTTTAAAGGAATATCTTTATCTACTTCCTTAAACGAACACATTGATGTTATTTTAGAAGGAAAGGAATTTAAAGCCTATTTAAAATAGTTTCATTATTATTTCTTCAATTACTTCTTCTTTAGATTTGTTGGCATCAACTTTATAAGTTGCTTGATTATAAAATGGTAAACGCTCAAACAAATGTTTACCAACAAACTCTAACATATCACTTTCATTAGACACATATTTAACTAATGGTCTTTTGTCTTTATCATTCATCAACCTTTTCGCTAATTCGACTACTGGAACATCTAAATAGATAGATTTCAAATCTTTATTATCAGTTAACAATTTTAAGTTATTTGAAAAGCAAGGTGTTCCTCCTCCAAGAGATAAAACCATGCTTGTATTTGATGAAATAATCTCTTTTAAATAACTATTCTCAACTTTTCTAAAAAATATTTCACCCTTTTCTGAAAATATTTTTTGAATTGTTTTGCCTTCAATTTCTTCAATATATTGATCAAGATCTATATATTTTACATTTAAAATTTCAGCTAATTCGCTGCCTATTAAAGACTTCCCTGAAGCCATATATCCTAATAAAATAATTTTCATAAGTGGTCTACTATTATAACTATATATCAATACAAATTAACAAAACAAAAAAACAAAAATAATCCTTAAAAAAGGTTTGGATTATTAATTAAACGTTTTATATTTGCACCCTCGTTAGAGAAACACAAATTGACCTGGTAGCTCAGTTGGTAGAGCATCTCCCTTTTAAGGAGAGGGTCCTGGGTTCGAGCCCCAGCCCGGTCACAAAAAAAAAAGTTAAGCTTTTCGCTTAACTTTTTTTATTTTTACACCTTTATTTTGCGCACGTGGCGGAATTGGTAGACGCGCTAGCTTGAGGGGCTAGTATTCGCTTAGGATGTGGAAGTTCGAATCTTCTCGTGCGCACAAATTATTCTTTAAGAAGTAGTTCTATTTGCTCCTTTACTCCATCGCTATGCCAATTTGCTGCGCCTGTTTTATCAATAATAATATTACCTAATTTGTCTATAATAAAAGTTCTAGGAATTGCGCTTACTTGAAATGTTTCTGGGTTAGTTGTTTTTGGTGTATGAAACTGAAAGCTATATTCATTTTTATTAATAAAACTTTGAATAACTTTTGACTCTTCGTTGGATACAAATAAAAACACAACATCATCCTTATATTGATTATAAAGCGCTTCTAAACTTGGCATTTCTGCTATACATGGTGGACACCAAGTTGCCCAAAAATTAATAACAATAACTTTCCCTTTTGCTTCGTTAAAATTATAAGTTTCACCGGAATCACTAATTAATTGCCAATTATAATCTGTTAGCTTTTCTCTTTTATTTTTATCAATTATTGAAGGTCCAAATAAGGCAATTCCCTTATGAAGAAATATTTGAATAGGTTGCCTAGTCTGAGGGATTATTAAAAGGGCTATAACTATTAAAAATATGATGTTACTAGTATTGAATTTTGGTTTTTTCATTTGATATAAAGTCGTATTTCAAGTTATAAACTTACATTTACAAAAAACTCCTGAAGTAATACAGGAGTTTTTTTTTGAATATATCGATGACCTAGTTTTGCTCGCTATAACCGTAACCATAGCCATAATTATAGCCATAACCATGCGATTTACTAGCTCCCACACTGTTTACTACATAAGCCATGTTCTTTAATTTACCTGACTCATTTAATTCTTTTGAAAATTCTAATAAATTCTTTTCTGTGTAATTTGCCTTTACAATATAGACATGTATATCAGATAAATGTGAAATTAACATTGTATCAGTAACCAAAATAGTTGGTGCAGTATCAACAATTATATAATCATATAATTTTTTTGCTTCCTCAATAAGCAAATCAAAACGTCCATTAGTTAATAAATGAGCAGGGTTTGGTGGTATTGAACCTGACAAGAGTACATCATGTGTTTGATGATTTTTAAATCCTTTTATTAATATTTGTTTCCAGTCTATTTTTGTATCATATAAATAATTTGATAACCCTAGCGCATTCTTATCTTTTGTTGAGTATGTGTGGATTTGTGGATTCCTTAAATCGGCTCCTATTAACAATACTTTTTTATTTAAACTTGATAAAGCAAGAGATAGATTAATACTTACATAGGTCTTACCTTCACCTTTTATAGTTGATGTACAAAAAATTACTTGACCATCGTCACTATCTTTTCTTGGTAAAACGTATCTAACATTAGAGCTTAAAATTCTAAAGGACTCAGACAATATTGATCTATCGTTAGGGTCTTCAAAAATTAGTTTCGATTTATCTTTTACCTCAGGAATCTGGCCAATAATTGGCACATTCTTTACAACTCGTTCAACATCCTTTTTATCATGAACTTTGGTATCCAACATAAAGAATAAATATAAAGTCCCAAAAGGCAATAAAAAGCCTGCAAGAATAGCAGCAGCGTATATAATATTTGATTTTGGAGATATAGGTCTAGAACCGGAAAGTGCATATTCTACAATTTTTATGGATGGTTCCGTAATTGCTAAATTAATTGCAGCTTCCTCTCTTTTTTGTAAAAGTAAAAGATATAAGCTTTCTTTTATTTTTTGTTGTCTGTTAATAGCTCTCATTAATTTTTCCTTTTCAGGAATACTCCCTACCTCTCCTCTTATTTTGGAGTTTCTTCCCTCAAATTGCTTCCTTGCTACTTTCAACTGATTTAAATAAGATAACAATGACCCATTAATATTTGATTTTAAACCATCAATAGTAGTTGAAAGTTGTTTTACCATTGGATTGTTAATGCCTCCACTACTTACATATTTATTATACTCTAAAACTGCTAAATTATATTGTGAAATTAATTCATTGACATTTCCATTCTCTAAGCCTATATTTGAGGGCAACAAATCTCCAATAGTATTTGGTTTTACTAGAACATCCTTAATAAGTTCTACCAAAGAAATCTGGTTTTCTATATCAAATAATTCTTCTTCTGATTGTGTTCTTTTTTGCAAACTTAATTCAGCATCTGTTTCCAAAAAAACTAAATTATTGGCTTGCTTAAACTCTTTTTTGTTTACTTCTATTGAATCCAATTCTTCAGCTAAAAATATAAACCGGTTTTCAATAAAATCTAATGTGTTTTTTGACACTTTCTGTCTGTCATAAATTCCATCTTTATTAAATACACTCACAAGAGTATCTAAGACTCTTTCAGAATAAGCAGTGCTTTCAGAAGTCATTGATAACATTAACAAATCACTAACCTCACCTATAGGTTCTGTTTTTATTTTTGATTTCAATCTTAAAATTGCAGGCTTAATAGGAAACAAATTCACTACATACTTCTTACCCTTTATGCTTGAAAGTATTTTATGATTATTTAATTTTATATCAAAGGGTAAATTGTGAGATTTACTATAGGAATCATGCCCCTGAAAAATTAATTCCTCATCTGTTTTAACATCTTTTACTTCAAAATTAGAATCATTAACTAATATTTCATATTGATAATTCCCAGTAATACTATCTGGCTGTATATGCTGATCAAATCTAAAGGGTAATTCTGCTAATTGAGATGTCTGTATTTGTCCTTCTTCTTGAAAAGTCGTATTCAATTTTAATTCTCTAACAACTTGCTCAATGATTCTATAAGAAGTTAAAATCTCAATTTCATTTTCAAGGTTAATATTAGATCGCTTAAAAACAAATGCTGATGTGGGCAATTCTAGACCATCAGATTCATCTAAAATTTTAATTTTTGTACTTGTTTGAAAAATTCTTGGCGAATAGCGTAAATAAATATAAGCAACAGATAGTGTAATAAATACTGAAAGTAAAAACCAAGGCCAAAATCTTAGATATTTTTTTACCTCATGCTTAATATCAACGTGACTTTCATCTTGTTGGAAAAATGTATTATCCGAATTATTATCCATAAGTTATCGTGTTACTAAAATAATGACACTTAATATCACTGAAGTCAAGCCCAATACAGTTGCTATATCTCCAATATATCCAGCTGAAGTTACTTTTGGTGGGTTTTGATTTACAACTATAACATCATTCGGTTTCACATAAGCAAAAGAATTATCTAACCAATCTGATTTTGTTAAATCTAAATGTGTTACTTTTCGAATTCCATCAACTTCTCTCATTATTAAAACATCATCACGTTTTCCTCTAATTGTTAAATCCCCTGCATAACCAATTGCTTGAAGTAAAGTAATACGTTCTTCGGTAAAAGAGTATGTTCCTGGTTTTGTAACCTCACCCAAAACTGTAACTTTTGCATTCAATATTCTAATGTTAACTGTTGGATCATTCAAATATCCTCCTTCAGTTAATTCGTTTTCTATATGTCTTTCTAACTGTGTAGTTGACATATTCTCAACAGAAATAGCTCCTAAAGAAGGGAATATAATAGTCTTATCTTTTGAGACTAAATACCCATTTAATTTCATTATCTCTATTGAGTTTTGCTGAGATTCTGATGTGAAATTTCTATTAAATGGTAATGCTGTTTCAGGAACTAAAGCTCCAACTGAAATATTTAATATATCATTAGGTTGAATAGTAATTTGATCGTAAACTAAGCTTGTGTTATTAAAATCATCAACATCTTGAAGATAAAAAATTTCTTTTTTAGAGACACAAGAACTCAAAACTACTAAAAGAATAATTCCTACTAATTTTATCTTCATTTAATTAAGTTTGTTCATTAATAGGTACAAATATAGTTGCTATTGTTTCAATTGCAAAAGCATTTATAATATTTTAAAAGCCTTACAATATATAGACTAATTTAATGCTCTTCTTTAAAATTTAATTTTTTTACTTGGATATAACGGAATGCAAAAGGCAGGACATATAATATACTCCCATAAACAAGTAAAGCTGCTATTTGAGTATTTAAATTTAGATGCAATAAGTTAAAAGCTATTCCAACAATAGATAAATTAATTATGGCAATGATTAATGTTGTATAAACATGCGAAAAACCAATTCTCAAAAACATATGGTGAATATGATTTTTATCTGGCTTAAAAGGACTTACTTTCAAGAAAAACAACCTAATTACAACAACCCGAAATGTGTCCATCAAAGGGTAATACAAAATAGCTAATACTAAAGCTGGTGATGCTTTATGAAATTGAGACAATGAATTTGTTTGAGCCTCTGATATAAAGCTGATTGCAAAAAAAGCAAGCAAAAAGCCAACAATCATTGAGCCTGTATCTCCCATAAATATTTTATTCTTCGTTGAAAAGTTTAACCTTAAAAATGCTATTAAGGACCCCATCAATGCTACAGAAATAGTTGCTAAACTAAACTCTTCAGTTATAATAAATAACAAACCAAAGACGCCAGAGGCACAAAAAGCAAATGAACCAGCAAGTCCGTCTACACCATCCATTAAATTATATGCATTGATTATGAGTATGTATACAAACAACGTAAAACCAATAGACACCCAATAAGGCAAGGTTTCAACATCTAAAATTTTTGAAAACCCAATAATCCGTGTATCAGTGAAAACAATTAGTAAAAGCGCAGCAAACAATTGTCCACTAAATTTTTTACGTGCAGAAAGAACTGTTAAGTCATCTTTTAATCCTAAAAAGAAGAGAATGGTAAGAGCTCCCATAACCAATAATAGCACTTTAGTATTTAAAAATGCTCCAGTAATAGTCATTACCACCACCAAACTAATAAAGATACCTATTCCTCCTAATGTTGGAACGTTATTTGAGTGGATACTTCTTGAATCAGGTTCATCAACTAAATGCTTTTCTTTTGCTACATAAAGAATGGTAGGGAATGTATTATAAGCTATAAAGAAAGCCATTACAAAAGCTGCTAACAACCATGTAAAAATATGCTCTTCAGGATTAAATACATTAAGTAACGATTCTAACATTTGGGTAGTTTTTAAATCTGCTAATGCAAATATCTATCATTTTTTGGAACTAAATGCAAACAAATAAGCTTCATTTAATTCAAAGTTATTATTAAATATAAATTAATTATGAAAATTTTATAATTGCTTCAATAATACGTTTAGCTGTTTTCCCATCCCACAATGGGATCTCTTGAGATTGCTTCCAATTACCTGCAAATAATTTATCTAAAAAAGGCTTTATATTTTTTGGATTGGTGCCAACCAACTCATTTGTACCCAAAATAATGGTTTCTGGCCTTTCAGTATTATCTCTTAAAGTCAAACAAGGAACATTCATAATGGATGCTTCTTCTGTAATACCACCAGAATCTGTAATAACTGCATTAGCATGCTTTACCAAATAATTAAACTCTAAATAACTCAATGGACTTACAGTATGTAGTCTTGAATGCTTAATATCTAGATTCTCCAAGATTTTAGCCGTTCTTGGGTGAACTGGAAACACAATTGGCATGTTGCCAGAATGTTCCATAATCTCATTAATCATATCTTTAAGTTGGTTTTCTTCATCGACATTTGCTGGTCGATGTAAAGTCATGACGATATATTCCTTTTCTTTTAAAGCTAATTCTTCCCAAACCTGTGGTGCTTTAAAATTTGGCATCTGTTTTAATAGCGTATCAATCATGGTATTGCCAACAAAGAAAATCTGATTTTCCTTCACACCACTTTCCTTAAGATAATTATTGGCTGTTTCTGAAGTTGTAAAGAAATAATTAGTAATACTATCTGTTACCAATCTATTAATTTCTTCTGGCATTGTCCAATCGTTAGATCGAATACCTCCTTCAACATGCGCCACTTTAGTGTGTAATTTTTGAGCAACCAAGGCACAAGCCATTGTTGATGTAACATCACCAACTACCAAAACCAAATTTGCAGGATTTGCCAACAACTCTTTCTCAAAAGAAATCATAATATTGGCTGTTTGTTCAGCTTGGCTACCTCCACTACATTCTAAATTAGCATGTGGTTCTGGTATTTGAAGTTGTTCAAAAAAATCACCAGACATGTTTTTATCATAATGTTGTCCAGTATGAACTAACCTATAATCTATTGCATTGCCTTCCTTCATTGCATTCTCTATTTCATGAATAATTGGTGCAATTTTCATAAAATTAGGCCTTGCTCCTGCAATGATTGTAATATGATACATACTTTATAATAATTGTTTTATTAATACTTGTTCAAATGCAAATTAACAAAGAATTTTACCAAGTGAATTTGTCTTTTTATTCTTGATGGTTGATTGATTAATCGATACGTCCATTCCAAATTGTTTTTTACCCACCATTCTGGAGCTCTTTTCACATGTCCTGTGTAGACATCAAAACTCCCACCTAAACCTTGATACGTTGCCTGATGTTCTTTTTGAATGCGTTCCATTAACAACTCTTGTTTTGGTGAACCCATTGCAACTAAAACAATATCTGGTTGATGCTTAACAATGTCTTCTATCAATCCTAATTCTTCTTGATCTGTTTTTATATAGCCATTTCTATAATTTGAAATAGTAATTTCAGGAAAATCTATTTTTAACTTTTTAACCGTTTCCTCAATAACTTCTTGCTTCCCTCCAACTAGGTAAAATGATTTTTCTTTTTGAAATGCTTGAACTAAATCTAGCCACAATTCACAACCAGGAATTTTAACAACATCTGTATGTCCTTTTTTATGTAATGCCCAAACGGCACCAATGCCATCTGGATACCCCAAATTTCTATTAATAAGATCTCGACTTTCATCTGTAGCATGTAATATTTTCTCTGCATTAACGGCAATCATAATTTTTTTATGCTCTATAGCATAGTCCATTAATTCTTTACGAGAATTCGGCGCATAGGTCTTAACACCATTTAGAAATTCTGTAATCATAGTTTTTGCGATTTCATTTCTAAATTAAAGTGAGCCATAGCATTAAACATAAAGGCATTGCTCCAACGCATATACGATATTTTTGAACTCATTCCTTTTTTTAACTGATAATAAAAATAGCCTTTTTTATGTTGCATATTATTCATGGTCCAATCCAAAACTTTTGAAAATAACCTTTCGTTTTCTTTGAAGACGTTTAATTTAGAAGCTGTCACAATAACTTGAGCTGGACAATGAATATCTATGGGATATGTTTGATTATGATAATATTTAGGCATCCCATCTTCTTCAAAGAAATTTTTGATATAGTATTCTAAGCCTTTTTTTATATGCTTTTGAAATGATACATCACCTGTATTTTGCTGATAGGTTTCTATAGCATCTAAATTAAATCCAGTATGGAAGCTGTCTTTCCATGATTGGATAGCTAATAAACCATAAATCCAAGACCCATCTTCCTCTTGTAACTCGCAAGCTGCTGTAATAGCTTCTTTTGCAAGTTTTAAATGCTCATCTTTCTTCGTGTATTTATATGAATAACTCAATATTTTAGCTCCCAAAAGTGATGCATTAATTACTGTGTTATTACCATCTTTAACACTATATGAAAACAAAAACCCATTGCCATGTGGTGTTCTAGATAAATCATTAATTACAAAATCAGCAGCTGTTAGTGTTTCTTTTAAAACAGATTCGTCTTTTGTTATTTCATAACTTTCTAACAAAGCTTCCACACAAAAGGCTGTAGCAACTACTGTTGGCGTATTTTTTTTGAATAAGAATAATCGTCTTGCTTGCCAATCGAAATTATAGCCCCAACAAGCACCAGAATATCCTTGAGATTTCAAACTTAAAAGCAAATTGGTAAGTTCTTTAATCTTATTTAATAATTCGACGCTACTTCCATATACGTCTTCACCTTTTAAAGATGCTTGATACAATTTGCAATAGCCTAATAAAAACAAAGCAATTCCTTTCGAATTATGCTGTTTTGGAACTAACAATAACGCTCTAAAATTTATAGGGCTTCTTTTAAAACCTTGAATCCAAGCCAATCTGGCTAAATCCCAATGTTTAAATGGCAGTGCTTGAAATACTTTAGAATTGAGACCATCATAAGGATCCCAACCTTTAAAGTTTTCAGCTTCACAATAAGCTTTCAATTTTAAAAAACTAGTTTGAAATTTAGATGTCAATCTGTTCTCCTCCACGTTTAATTGATTCAATAATGCTAAAGCAGGTTTTTGTTACTGCTACCACTTCATTAAAAGAAATTGGAGCTTCACCATCTTTTAAAAGACCGTTTACAAAAGCTTCAACCATTTCTTTCTGACCTTTATTCTGATTGATTAATTTAGTCTTATTTGGCTTGCCTTTCCCGTATAATTTCAACACTTTAAAATCATCAATAACAGCAGAAAATCCAGCGCTAAATACTTCAATATATTCTTTAGTTAATGATTTTGAACCATTTGAATAATAAGCAATTACACCTGAAGAACCATTTTCAAATTGTAATAACACATTAATGGTGTCGTTTAATTGATTGGCATCTGGAATAGCAGTAGCCGAAACCTTAATCGGTAGACTTCCATTTATATAAGTCAGATAATCAATAAAGTGACAAACTTCACCATGAATACGACCTCCACCAATTTCCATATCCTGAATCCAATTGTCTTTAGGAATGGCTCCAGCATTAACACGATAAATCATGGTCATGGGATTATTTCCAAGTACCTTTTTCAATTTTTGAGTTAAAGGAGAAAAACGCCTGTTAAAACCAATCATAACTGATTTATTAGATGCCTGTTTCGCTTCTATAATCTGTTCTAATTCATCTTCAAGTAAACATAATGGCTTTTCAACAAACACATGTTTGTTAGCTTGTAAAGCCTTTAACACATAAGGCCCATGCGAATCATGACGTGTCGCTATAAAAACGGTATTCGTTTTATCGTTTAAAACTTCAGCCTCTTCACTTGTGCAAAATTGAAATTTAAATTTTTCTGCAACACGTTTGGACGTTGTACCAGTATTCGTAAGAACACCAACTCGTGAGATATCTGCATGTTCAGGAATATTAGGCAACAAATTTCCTTGGGCATAACTACCAGCACCTATGAATGAAATATTGATTTTTCCTAAAGCTTGCGCATCTGAAGTCACAATTGCATCCTTTGAAGGCGTCTTAGCTATATCATACTTTAAAGCAATTCCTGTAAATGGTTCTGTTTTCTCCACAACCAAATCAAAAGCCTGCTTGGCATTATCAAAGTCAAATTCATGAGTAGTTAAATAACCTATATCAATACGGTTAGTAGAAATGAGCGATTGAAACGCTTCCATATTTCGTTTTTCAGTCCAACGCACATAAGCCACTGGATAATCGATGCCTTTTTCTTCATAATTCAAATCGTAACGACCAGGACCATAAGAGCAGGCCATTTTTAATTCCAACTCTTTACGATACCAAAAGGGGTCACGATCAAAACCAGTAGGCACAGCACCCAACACAACTACTTTCCCTTTTTTACGAGTAATGGCACCTGCAAAATTAATAGGGTCTAAACTTGATGTTGCTGCAGCAATAATCACTGCATCAGCACCTATTCCATTAGTTGCATTTAAAATCTGCTCCTCAATACCAGCAGTATCTCTGGTTAGGCCTAAATCTACTACCTTATTTTCTAATGCTTGATTTACTGCAGATTCTGAAACATCAACACCAATAACAGTCACTCCTGAAGCTTTTAGTATTAATGCAGCTAATTGCCCTAACAAACCAAGACCGATTACAACACAAGATTCTCCTAGCCTTAAATCGGCTTGACGAACCCCTTGCATGGAAATAGCTCCTAATGTATTATAGGCAGCATCTTTAAGGTTAGCATTAGAATCTAACTTGACACAAAGATTAATTGGCACAGATACTATTTCTGCATGATTCGCATAACCTGCACCAGCACAAGCTACCTTGTCTCCTACTTCAAATTCTGTAACTCCTTCACCAACTTCAATGATTTCTCCAGCACAACTATATCCTAAAGGCGAATAGGCATCTAGCTTTTTCATGACAGCACGATACGTTTGGATTGGTCCTTGTTTTTTAAGTGTATCAAAAACCTGTTTTACTTGTTGCGGTCGCTCTTTAGCTTTACCAATTAAGCTTTTACGAGCAGCCTGAACAGTTGAACCTTCGGTTCCTGCACTAATTATAGAGTAGTGATTCTTGACTATAACCATGCCTTTACCCAATTGTGGATAAGGAACTTCCTGAATAACCATATCGCCTGAACCAAGCTTTTGTGTGAGTTGTTGCATTTAGTATTGTTTTACAAATAAATCTTTTCTTAATAATAATAACCCTATAATCCCCCAAACCAAAATGTTATAATAGTAATAAACTCCTGGCACTAACCCTATGCAATCTATAAGATACATGCCAAACAACATCAGACCAAAAATTCTAATATTTTTATGGATTTTAAACACATTTTTCAACATTGTGAATACAAAAATAACCAATAATATCAAGCCTATTATACCATTTGCAAGTAAAACTCGTAAAAACTCATTATGTACTGGTCTTTGCAAACCATCACCAACCCATTGAAAAAACACTGATTGTTTAGTCGTCCAAAAATCCCAAGCTTCCTGCCAGATGTATCCTCGTCCTGCCAACGTGTAACGTGCATCTTTCACTTCACCAGACTCATATCCTATTTCTTTGCTAAATAATTGTTCTATACTATCAAAAAATGTATCTCCAAAAACTATTAAAATAACCGATAATCCAATGATAATCGAAAAGACTTGTTTTATTTTTGATTTAGAAAATAGTAACAATATTACAATCCACAATCCTATGATACCTACTGCCGCTTTACTAAATACCAAATAAATAGAAAAAAAAGCACCTATACTCATTAAAGCCATAAAGCCTTTTAAAAGAAATGATTTGGTTTTAAAAATTGAATTATAAATTAATATTACTAACAAGGTCATCAAACCATAGAACCGTACAGGAAAGGCATCATGATAAAATCCCACATAACGAGTCATACCAATTGTTTCTCTTTCTTGAAAAATGATACCCGTTTGAAATTGAAATAAGCTAATCATTATTGGAAATATACCACAAATCATAATCACAATTAATAACTTTCTAAATTCTGATTGTTTGGTTATCAATAATGGGATTAAAAAAAATCCTAGATAAGAATTGAAACTTAGAAAAGCGTTTTGAAATACTCCTATTGGTTTCTCAACAAAGCCCCAAATAATACCTAATGACATTGCTAACAAATAAATTTTCGCAGTTATATTCCAAAACTTAGGAACTATTTTCCTTCTTTTAAAAACATCAAAAAACAAAACTGGCACTAAGAAACCTTGTATAGCAAGAATCGAAAAGGGTCCAATTTGGTACTCCCAAAAAGCATCAATTACTGATTTTGTAGCTACCAAAACCAGAAACGCAGCAAACATGCCTTTTTGGAATCTCACTAAGATTATTACGAATAAAATAAGTAAAGGAATTAATATCATTTTAAATGTTGTATCAAAAGTATGTGTTTCCCTCTTGGTGTTTTCTTTGTTCGTTTTACAATTTTCATATCAATAGTCAAAGTGTTTTCTTTAACTGTTTTTAGAAGTGATTTTTTAAATAGAATCATGTCTTCATTTCCAAAAGTTTTTAAAGGTACAATGCTCATAATGATTACACCTTTTTTGTACTGTTCTATTTGCAATTCTTTAATATAATCAAACTCTTTGTAATGTTGACCAAAAATAATTGAGGTAAGCGATATTGCTGTGTCATCAGACAAGTATATGAAATTTTTATCCCTTCCTTGGATATTTTTTAAACACGTATAACTTGGGTCTAGCACTTTGTTGTTCTCTGATAACTCGCCTAAATCTCCTGTGTCATATCGAATTAATGGCATGACTTCATTATCAAATCCCGTTGCAATTATTCTCCCTAATTGATTAGGTTGACTAATTACGTTATCATTATCGTCTAATAATTCTACAAAACCGTAGAATGGATAAAATTTAAAATTCCCTTCTTTGTCTTGTCGTCCTGCATGAATAAGACATTCTGAATGTCCATACCAATTTACAATATTTGCCTTATAAAAATTTTCAAGCAAACTGAAATCATCTGTTGTTAAACCTTCTGAACCTAAGAAAACTGATTTTATATCTAAATCAAAACTTTGAAGTTTTGTAAAGGCTTTACATACTTTTGTGAAAATCAATAATGAAGACGGGTAAGCATGAATAAATTTAGGTTTGAACTTTATAATTTGATCATAAATCTCTGCAATAGTATCTTTATTTATACTGTTGCTATTTATAATTAGCTTATTGTCTAAAGAATTATATTCGAAAACCTCATTATTTTTTAGTGATTTACCTCTTATCATTACTATTGGCATACCACTCTTGTAGCCAAACTGAGACCAATACCAATCAAAATGGGCCTTTTCTTTAGATCTAGTCTTACCTTTATGAATATAAAACACAAAAGGATTTCCAGATGAGCCTCCAGTATTTGCTTTTAACGCTAAGTTATTTTTTTTGTCATCGATAAAGATGGTTTTATTTTGATTAATAAGATCTTTGGTAATAACAGGTAACCTTCTGAAATCTTCTAAATTAGATATCTCTTTATAGTTATTATAAAACTCAATATTTCGAATCGCATGGTTTACACTATCCAATAACAATTTCTGTTGTGCAATAATTGTTTTTTCATTTCCTGAATTTTGAAAAAAATTTATTCTCTCTATATACTGTTTATAGAATTTACCATATCGAATTTGGTTTGGAATACATCTATACACATATCCAACCATGTTTTTCACCCAAAAGGGTAATTTATGATACGTGTTCAAGAGTGGATATAAAAGATCTTCTAATGCCATTGTTTAAAGTTAAATCATTAAGATAAATCTCTAAGAATTTTTACTGGATTTCCGATAGCTAACACATTAGCAGGTATGTCTTTATTAACAATACTACCAGCTCCAATAACACTATTTTCACCTATAGAGACATTCATTAATACTACAGCATTAACACCAATAAATACATTGTCTCCAATCACTATTTTACCACGAGGATTTGCGTCTGGTTTCATTTGCTTAATTGCTCCATCATGTGCTAATAAAACGCATCCACTTGTAATATGGACATTATCTCCAATAATGATTTCTCCAAACTGTGTATCAATTTTAGCACCTAAACTAATAAATGTGTTGTCACCTATTTTTATGCCATTCATTCTTAAATAGCTGTAGTATATAAATCTAATAACCTGCCCTACGTAAAATGTAAGCTTTCTAATAATTGTTTTCATTGCATTAACGAATTAAATAAATTAACATATCTACCAACAACTTTGCTTTCTTCAAATTCATTATTAAAAGTAATTTTTCCATTATCAGTCAACATATGTCGCAATTCTTGGTCTCCTAACAAGTTAATTAGGCTGTCTTTAATTGATTCTAAATCTCCTGGATTAACTAATATACCATTATAGCCATTTTGAATAACATCTTTATTAGCTCCTACAGGAGTAGTAAGAACCGTTAATCCTGCAGCCATAGATTCTAAAACAGAACGAGAAAAACCTTCAGAATAAGAAGGAAGGACAAACAACCAACTTTTTCTAATAAGATCAAGTTTATCTTCTCCAGATACAATACCTAAATTTTGATAGTTATTTTTATATTGTGAATTTAAGATCTCTGCTTCCACTTCAAACGGATCTTCATATACAATTCTCTCCTTTGTTAATTGATTATATTTTACACCAGGTTCGCCTCTTCTAATATTTCCACAAAACAAAAACTTAACTTCTGGAAATTTAGAAGCCACTTGAGGAATAACCTTAACAATATCTGTATAGCCTTTTGCCTTAGTAAGATGACCAAAAAATAAGACCTGAGGTGTCTTAGATAAATTACTACGATCTAAGTCTTTGAATAAATTATCAACTGTATTAGGAATAACGTACACTTTATCTTCACTCACCAAACCTTTAAACTGGCTTCGCAAACAATCGGATTGCACAATCGCAGCATCCACAGATTTACAAGCATATTTAATAAGTTTCTTACTGACTGCCCTAAACGTTTTATAATTAATATCTAAATGGCTACCTCTAAAATGAATCACTTTTCTAACACCAAAAAGCCGGCATTGAAACACAAACCAAATATCCCGACCCAACCAACCAATTTCGGTTGGAGTGACTAGATGGTACGCTATGTCTGGTCTATTAAAATGAAGTCTTTTAAATAACTTAAAATTAAATGTTAGTACCGAAAGCAATGCACTTAAATCAATTTTTCCTTTTTTTGAATTATCTTTTCTAACATTTGTATTTAAAAAAATGATATCAAACTGATTTTTAAGGTCAGATTCTAGTAACTGTTTAGTACTTAACTCAGGTCCAGAGTAAGGAGGTGGTAATGGACCTATAAATAACACTTTTGTTTTACTATCTTTCATTTAATCTAATGCAACCACTATTTGTTCGATCCATCTATTAACACTTAAAGCCTTAGAAGCTTCGTAAGCAGACTTACAAAAATCTTCAATTTTTTTTGGATTGTTAAGAAACTCTTCAATTATTTTTATATTATTTTCAATTATAAAACCGTTTTCGCCATCCTTTAAATAACTTATTTCTGGTCCATGTCTATCTGCGCTAAAGGTTGCATAAGGTCTACCATAGGCAAAAGCGTGATTAATAGACAATCCTGCTAAACCTGGAACAAAAACAAGACTAGCTCTAGACATAATTGGTGCAATCTTTTCTTCATCCACTAAAGTGCCATGCCATATTATATTTGAATTTGTTTTTTGCGTACTTTTTACTATTTGATTTTGAGGACCATCTCCGATTATTTCTAATACAAATTTGTCTTCATGTTTTCTACATAAGTCTGCAAAAAACAAAATCAAGTCTTCAATACGTTTTATGGCAATCAACCTTCCTATAAAGACAATTGTAATTGGTTCTTTTGGAGGTAATATAAAATCATAAAACTTTTCTACTTCTAGTGTATCAATAGTATTGTTTGCCCAATATGCTTTTTCAGGTGCTACTAGTTTACTTTGTATCGCCTTTTTACAAATATCTTCTGTGTAAAATATGACACGATCTAAGTTTCTGAAAATAAACTTGGTAATTAATAAATCAATCCGTTTTACGTTTCCTTTTTTCGGTTTAGTAAATTGATGGTTATAAGAAAATAGTTTTGTTCCTTTATGTTTCTGTCTTAAATAAATTGCATAAATAAATAATAATAAATTCTTTTTTTCAGCCGGAACTAACACCCAATCAAAATTTTTAAAATTAGACTTAAGGGATTGTCTTACTTCTCGAGACCAACCAAATTTACTTTTAGGAACTTCGACTCTAACTGTCTGAAAACCCCAATCGCCTTCTAATTCTTCATCACCAGAGCCTTCCCTTCCTGAACCAGATAATACTGTAAGTTCAACATTTTGATCATTAGATAAATGATTTAAAAAACGAGCTTTATAGTGGTTAAATACTGGTGCCAGCCAAAGAATTTTGTGTACAGGTTTTGAGTTTGTTTTTATCATGATTGAAACATATTCTCCTTCCAAATATAATAACGGATTAATCGTTCAGGATCAATATCACCATCAGGAGTGTTTTCAACTAAATAGTGATACTCGTCTGTTCGTTTTACTAATTCAACATAACTATTGATAAAATCTTTACCGAAATCTTTGGTTTTGATATATTTATAAGAGTTTTGAAGCCCAATTTTTGTTAAACCCCAATACCCATTATCTATTTTTATTTTAGCTGCATCTCTTAAAACTTTTTTAGTCGTTTTGTTGTAGAGTTTTTGTTCGGTTGGAATACTTAATGCTAATTGCACCATTTCATCAGACCAAAATTCTGGATTAGAAACCAAACCATGTTTTAATTGTAATTCGTAAGGTGTATGAAAAAAGAAAGTCGGTGTGTAATAAATACTGAATAAAGAGAAGAAAAGCCATTTATCTATATTTTTATCTAAATTCTTTAATTCGTTTGGCAGTATCAAATCGTTAAGAGCCACTTCAAAATTTGAATCGAATGTTATCTTATCTGACAAAATACGTTCACCATAAAATGGTATACCATGATTAAGTTTCTTGAAATAAAATTGTAATTTCTTTCCACTTGGATGATTAACCATCTTTAACAAACTAAGTGTTAGGCTATTTAATTTCAACACTTTAGTCCTATTGTAAAATTTTAAAAATTTTCGTAATTGGAGAAATTTATTCATCCCAAGAAACAAACGATCTGCACCATCACCATCAAATAATACATCGACACCATCGCTAGCCGCTTTTTTATATATGAAATTAAGAATAGAATTATTAAATCCTAAAGGAAAACTGGAGTAAGCACTTACTTTTAGGTAATTATCAATAATTTCTTTTGGACTTAAAATTATCTTCTCAGTTTTAAACTTCAAGATATTTGCTAGATAATCGATACGTTCAAATTCATTATAGCCATCTTCATAACCAATTGTATAAGCACTAAATTCACGCTTAGACTCACTTATTTTTTGTGCCAAATAACCTGAATCAACTCCACCACTTAATGCAATTCCAATACTGTCGTAATTTTGAACTGTTTTAGTCGTTGATCTTAATAAAATATCATCAATTAATAACGTGTTTTCATGAGCTCTTTTGGTATTCCTCCAATTTGTTTTAAGCTTAGTAATGTCGAAATACTTAGATATAGATATTGACTCATTTGAATACGTTAAGAGGCTTCCTCCTGACAACAATTTTAAGTTTCTAATTAAGCCTTGTTCAAAACTATTAACTCCATAATGATAAAAAACTGATAAGCCATTATAATTAATATCCAAA
This sequence comes from Xanthomarina spongicola, assembly GCF_003148645.1. Lineage (GTDB taxonomy): Bacteria > Bacteroidota > Bacteroidia > Flavobacteriales > Flavobacteriaceae > Xanthomarina > Xanthomarina spongicola. The sequence continues at coordinate 165,084 of NZ_QGGP01000006.1, read as the reverse complement.
GTCGTGCTATTACATATTTCGAGCAAAAACTTTAACGAGGTTGAAAAATATATAGTATTTCCTTGTTTGACATATAGTAATGGGATTTTGGAATAATGATCGCTAACAATTGAGTATACATTATTTACAAATTTGATATAAACAAATTTTGAGTCTTCTTGAGTATAATCGAATGTTAAATTATCTTTAATGGCTTTAGAACCACCTGTCCATAGAAAAGAAGTGTCATCAACATTATAATAGTGTGATGGCACATTTTGAGTTATAAATAGCTTGATATTTGGTTGGTTAATAAGAACTTGATATTTATCTAAAAAACTTTGACTCACATTATTGGTTTCTCCAATAACTCCAGAAAAGGCATGTACATTATGGCTATTCATAATTTATCTCTTGTATTTGTAATATTATAATCAAAAAAGTCTTAACCAAATAATTTCAATCAACTTTCTAACACTTTTAAATAAACATTCCTATAATTTTTAGCCATGACCTGCATGGTATATTTTTCTTTATACTCATCTTTTAGACCTTTGCAAATTGAATTATACAGGGTAGAATCTGACGAAAATTTTAAGATTTTATCTGCTATTTCAGCTTCAGTATTGCAAATTAACTCAGGGAATTTATCTCCAAGAATTTCAACTGGTCCACCAGAATCATTTAAAGCTAGAACCATTGTTTCATTCATCATTGCCTCTAAAACTACCAAACCAAAAGGTTCTTTTTTGGTTGTCATAAGATAAAAATCTGATGAGGCGATTAAATCATATGCATCAGGTCTATAATCAAGAAAAAAGACAGACTTATCTAGCAAAGAACTTGTTTTTTTCTTTAGCTTTTCCATATCTGGACCATTACCTAAAATATGTAATTTAATATTATTTTTATCACCTAACACCTCCATTACATCAATAGCGATATCAACTCTTTTCTTAGGCACCATTCGAGCCGCAATTGTAACTACAACATCATCATTCTTTGTTATTTCTGGAATTTTATATTGTAAACCATTACTAATTAAAAAAATATTTTTACGCTTTAAATTTAAATCTTTTTCTAACCATTTAGAAATGAGAATAACAGCATTAGCTCTTTTTTTAATAAAATATAAACCTATTATTTTTTTTTGGATAAGGTGTCTAAAACTATTGTTAATATTCGCTTTTTGCAATGTTCCATGTTCTGTATAAACAATCTTTTTTCTAATAAAAAGTGCAGCGACCTGAAAAACAGTTAGTGGTCCATGAAAATGAATTATATCATAATTTTTAGCAACTTTAATAAAATTTAATGCTTTCTTATACATGGAGCCTTCAACCGCTTCCATTATTTCTATATTTTCTGGAAGTGATGATTTAGGCAGATTAACTTCTTGAATTGAAAAAAGTGAACATTGTACAGTATCACCATTATTATATTCATTTGCCAATTGCAGAACTAAAGTTTGAATCCCACCAAATGAATTTAGGGTTAAAACGTGTAGTACTCTTATCTTATCTCTCATCTGGCAAATTTAAGTTTTTTAAAAAATTATCTGTCATTACTTTGATACTATGGTTTTGGAATCCATACGTATAAGCATTATTGGATAATAATTTGTAAGTCTCATAATTCGACAATATAGCTTTTAACTTTTCTTTAGCTTCATTAATTGACGAGACATCATAACCTAATAGGTTTGTTTCAATTATGTTATCAGAATCAGCACCAAACACAAAAACTGGAACACTTCTCAACCAAGCTTGAATATAAGTATTCGAAAAGCCTTCATTAACAGATGTGTTAACAAAAATTGATGTTTCATCGAAATAGTTTAACGCTTCACTGAAAGATAAATGCCCTGTTGTAACTAAGTTATTGGGTTTGTTTTTTAAAAGATCGTTAACATAGGCTGTATCACTATGTCCTCCTACCATTACAAATTTAAGCGCTGTATGTTGCATTTGTCTCGCTAATTCAATAAATAATTCTGGTCGTTTGTGCGTTCCAAAATTAGCACACCATAAAATAGTTTTAATATTAAATCGCTGCTCTGTAGAATTGTTTTTTTCGGGAATTGGATGACCTGAAATCATACGATGTGACTCCAAATTAAAATGATGTTTAATTTGTTTCTCTTGAAAGTCATTTTGGTTGAAAGCTATGTCGACTTGCTTCATTCCTTTGTTTCGATAATAATCCATTATTTTGCTACTCGTTGCGAAAATTATGTGCTTAAAAAGACCTAAGGATTTAATAGCTGTACGTTCTTTAAATTTTAAAAAATGAAAATTCGAAAACGGACTATGATTATCTGTACAAAACCAAATAAATTTACAATCGTTTTTAGCAGAATATTTTCCTAATACATAAGTTACATTAGACGATAAGCGTTGTAAGATATAATCTGGCTTAATTGAATTTAAAGGCTCCAAGTATTTGTTTTGATCTAACCATTGAAATCTACCAGAAGGTTTCAGGAAGTATATTTTTATATCACCAACTTTATTGATAGTATTAATCTTAGATTTATGTGTTGTCTGACAGACATAAAACACGTCGCAACCTCGTCTTCCAAGCTCTTGAGCCAAGTAATTGGCTTGAACTTCTGCGCCTCCTCCTCGCTCAGAAATATGCCATGGCATTACAAATGCTAACTTAATTCCTTTTTGCATTCCCTTTAAATAAATTCTTATACGTTTGAATTATTTTATCATTAGAAAACTCTGATTCTGCAAACTTCCTAGCATTATTACTCATTTGAGTTATTGTTTCTGGTGAAGCCATAAATTCTTGCAATTTTGAAATTAATTTTTCTTCATCTCCATAAGAACAGAATCCTATATTATATTTTTCCATCCATTTGTTTGGGTCATGGTGTAATGATAATACTATTGTACCACTCAGCCAACTTTGAATGTATGCATTTGGTAACCCATCTGCATGTGGCTTGCTAGTATTAATATAAATCTTTGCTTGGTTATAATATTTAAACGAATCTTTAAAATCAATTCTACCAACCGTTTCTATAGATTTATTTTTTGCAAGTTCGCGAATACTTTTTTCATAAGTAGCGATATTAGATCCTCCAGCTAAAATTACTTTCCAGTGTATTAAATCTATTTTATCAATAATATCTATAAAAAGTTCGGGTTGCTTTCCTTTAGATAAATTAGCAAGCCAAAGTATTAAATTATCTTTTGAAGTCTCCTCTTGGCTTGGCAGATAAAAATAGCTTGGTAATACAACACCTTCTTTTCCTAAATTTTTCTTAGTTTCTATTTTTTGTTCTATAGATTGATTAACAATTAAGTTTGCCATTTTCATGCCTTTATTTATATAAAAATCTTCACTGGCTTTGAGAGGAAACAACGCTATTTTTCTTAGGATAGATTTCTTGACAGTTTTAAGTCGTCTTACATTTTTCCAAAACTCTGCACTATCTTCCCCATTAGTGCCCCAAACATAAGGTATATGATTCTCTTTTGAATACATACCTGCAACATATTGCATTACATTTCGACCTCTTACATATACTGCATCAGGACTTATTGTTTTGAGAATTTTCATGTAAATTGGCATAACTCTTTTCCACTCAAAAAAACCCTTATTTGACTGAATCCAGTGAAAGTGAATACCATCTTTAAATTCATAATTTGATTTGATGATATCTTTTGTTACCGTAATATAATGTACCTCAACATTATTCTTAACAAAACCAAATGCTAAATTGTGTAATTGCACAAGAGTACCATTGATTGTTGAGGTTTTATCGAATAAATAGGATTGTGCGAGGATGGCTAGTTTCAAGGACTTAATAATTTATAATTAATATTAAACAAATGATTAATTTTACACTACTATGTTTATCTAAAAAATCTTTAGTATTATTATAGATTATTTCAGCATAACATGAAAAGTTCTACTATTATCATTTTTTATTATTTGGAATAGGTTGATCGTGAAAATTATAAAACCAATTTGGTAATTTACTATTGTGGAATGCAGAAAATCTATTTCTTAGTTTCGATCTTAACTCATCTTTAAAAGATAATATAAAATAAGGAAGAGTAGAATAGTATAAATTCGTCAACTTAAATAACTTTTTCTCCTTACGTGTGAAAATATCTTCTTTATTATTATTTTTTGTGAAACTTGTGTTTTTAGAATACTTAGACGATAATTCTTCATTTATTTCAAGCCCTAAAAATTGACTTATCGATTTTAAATTAGAGTCATAATTTTTTATTAGATCTTCATAGTTTATTGAGATAATCTTAGATTTATTTTTTTTTGCAAATCTTTTTATGGTACCATTTACTTGATAATAGTTCTTTACTGCTGATTTTATGGTTTGTCTTCTTAACTTAGAATCATTTATTCTATTCTCGTCATATCGTATTCTCAATCCTAAACTTGAAGCCACAACGTCATAAACGTTTCTTTGTATAGAAATAAATTTAACATCTGAATAAAGGGAGGCTATCAAATTTAGCAATTTAGCATGTGGTGGCGATTTTTCCAACCAAAATGTTGCTTTCTCACTTTCTGTATAATATTCCATTACAGATTTAAAAACACACTCATAATTTGTAGGGTATAAATCATATAAAAATTGTTTATCTACACCTGCTAATTTAAAATAATCGCTTAAGCCTATGGCCTCAACAAATTCTATATAATTTTGTCGTATTGATAAGTCTCCATAGCGTCCAAATACATGTGAGAAATAAAAACTTTCAATAACTCCTCTATAAAACTGATGATGTTCAGCACTTTGAATTGCCGCAACATCAGGGTGTGATGCAATTATATTTGCCAACCAAGTTGTTCCCGATCTATTTGTTCCTACTACAAAAATAGGTGTTGCCATAAACTAATAATTTAAGCTCTCATTTTAATAATCTAAATCTCTGCAAAGCCATTTTCATAATTTTCCAATAAAATAACCTCATCAAAATACCAAACAAAATTAAAGCCATAAAAAGTTGTAGTATTAACTCTATATATAAATTTATTGAAAATTGTCCAATAAAAAATACTAAAGTAAATAGAGACACCCCAAAAATAAATGGCAATAATACCGTTTTGTAGAAAATCTTTTCTTCAAAAAGTTTGTCATATTTATAAACTATGTAGAAAAAAGAAGTTAATGTTCCAACTGAATACCCTATTAATAAACCATTAACTCCGTAAATTGAAACGTAAAAATACATTAGTGGTAGAGATGACACTAACTCTATTATTGTGGCATATAATATAACTCGTGCTTCACCTTTTACTAGGATTGAACTTCTTAATAAATGAACTACTCCTTTCATCATACCAACTATAGCTAAGATCAATAACATTGGACTTGCATCTATCCATTTATCACCATACATAAATAACACAATGTTCTCACTCATACCACTCATCAGAAACATAAAAGGAATAAATGTTAGTGACAAATATAGTAACACCTTACGATTATTTTTAGTAAAGGAGACAATATCTAATTGAATCTTAGCAAAACCTGGAGTTAAAACGGATAACAAAACTGATTTAATTTTTGAAGCTGGTACAATTGCCAAATTGTAAGCTATATTAAAAAGTCCCATAATTTCCTTACCTAAAAACTTACTAATAATTATCGCAATAAGGTTTTCAGAAAAATATGATAACAAGTTCGATCCTAACATATTAAAGCCAAAATTCATAATAGGCTTTAAGCCATTAAAATCGGGCTTTGTAGGTTTCCATTTAGCAGCAAACCATGTTCCGATAATAAAACAAAGTTTCTGAATAAATAATCTAGCCACTAAAGACCAGATACCAAAGCCATCAAAAGCCATTATTATTGCAGCAGTATTTGCAATTAACATAGAGCTAATTTCAATTAATGAAAAACTCTTAAACTGCATGTTTTTCCTCAGAAGTATTGTAGGAAATTGAAACGTTTGTAAAAGGATAATCCAAGCTGTAATTTCAACTAATCTAACCAGTTCAATCTCTTCAAAAAAACCTGCTATAGGCTGAGCTAGAAAATATACAACTACGCTTAGCGTAAAATTTAAGATTAATTGGATATAAAATATTGCTGAGATCTGTTCCTTAGTGACATCTGTACTTCTAATAATTGCGCCACCAAAACCAACACTTATCAAAGCAACAAAAAATCGATTAATAACCATTGCAGTTGCCAATAACCCAAAATCAGCTTTGGTTAAAAGACGTGCTAAAACTATGGTAAAAACAATTTGTAAGACTTGCTGAATGATATCAGCACTCCCACGCCAAGCAACACCTCCAATAACTTGTTTTTTTAATGTCTTTTGCAAAATATATGGGCTAGTTTTAGCTCTAAAAAAATGATGATTAACAGCAAACAAAGATATCTTAAAATTAAAGCTATTAACAAATGATAGCTAATATTTTTTTTACATTACCTATTTAATAAATTCTAAAAATATAAAGAAGTCTTTCAATTATTGAGTCATTTACATCTTAAAGGAGTTTTAAGCTCTATAACAAGAATCTTCAACTTAAACACTACAGTTTTTTTTTTACTAAAGTTCTTTTTATTACCTTTGATTCACCTATTATTTGATTAAATTTTAATTTAAAGCTTTAATTATCAGATAAAATGAATCTATTATTATGAAAAAAATCTACTTATTATTGTTCGCAATAAGCTTATCTTTTATAAGTTTTAGTCAAAGTCCAATAGTTACTATAGACAGAGCAAATGGTCCTGGACCAACTGCTACTGGTAATGCTGTATCAATTTCCTCAATTGGTCTAACCAGAGGTATTGGTGTAAATGAAAGAGCTGGCACTGACTTTAGTTCTAGAGATTGGAATGCTACCACTCAAGCTACTGCAGTTACAAATAATGACTATATGGAATGGTCTGTTACTGGAAACACAAACTTTAATGCAGAAGTTACAGAAATAGATATTCGATTACGAAGAAATCCAAATGGACCTGCTAACTGGCAATTGTTTTATAGTACAGACAACTTTGCAACAGCTGGAATTGCTGTTAATAGTGTTGAAACTTTAGCAGCAGATACAAACGTTGTATATAATTATAATTCCTTAAGTATTAATTCTGGTGCTTCAGGTACTATTACTTTTAGATTATATGCATGGAATGCCACTACAAATGGTGGTTGGCTTCGTGTTAGAAGGCTTGCCTCTTGGTCTGGTTTTGGAATAGCACTTCCAGGAATAAGACTTACCGGAAATATTACTGCCACTTCATCAAATGACGATGAGTCAAATATTATTTCATCTGTTGCTTTTGATCCTTCAGACAATATTGATTATCAATTATATTCTGCTGCTTCTGGGCTTACAACTGCTAATTCATTAAAAATTGGTGAATTTACAATTCAAGATGGTGGCAATGATTTAACTGATGCTGATGCTTTGAGTACTATTTTAACAGATTTAGAATTTGATGTTGTTGGTGAAGCAAATTTTGCTGCACTAGCATTATTTGATGGAGTTACTAATGTTGCTGAAGTAGCATCTGTTGGAGAAACAACTCTGTTTTCTGGAATCAATGGAGGTACTGGGTTAATAGCTCCAGACAATGGAATTAAAACTTTTGATGTTTATGCAACTTTCAGTTCTACAGTAACAGATAATGAGCAAATACAACTTACCATAAGTTCTGCGATACCTGATGGTGTTAATGGATCTACTTTTGCAGCATCTGATGCTGGAGGAGCTGCTACATTAGTAGTTGGTGATGATAATAGAATTGAGGTTACAGCAACACAACTCGTTTTTGATCAACAACCAACAGATGTTAATCAACTAGAAGTAATGACGCCCTATCCTACTGTAAATGCTGTAGATAATAATACTAATTTAGATTTGGATTATACTGGAGTAGTAAACGTTATTTCTTCTGGATTTATGAATCCACCATCCATACTTTATAATATCACCAATGGTGTAGCCACATTAGATACTATAATGTTTTTGCAAGAAGGAACAAATGTTGCATTATTCGCGATTTCATCACCATTAACTGCTGCTGTAAGTACGACTTTTGATATACTAGGACCTTTAGTTCAAATTGCTATACAAGATTTCGATAGTCCTTCACCTGAATGGAATTATACAAATGATATCCCATTCTTTGATAATGGTTGGGGAACTGATGGTTATTATGGTGTTATAGATATTCTTGCTGCTTCACCTATAGATTACACATATTTTTCAAATAACGTTTTAGGAGAAAATGATTTAAATGATGAAGGTGATAACGGAACAACTGGTTGGGCTACAATTTTGTTTGATGACGTTGATATTAGTAGTTTTACCAATGTTCAAGTTCGTTTCGATTGGCAAGTTATAGGTTATGCAAATAACAATGATAATGCTCAATATCAACTTTTTTATGATGGTGTTGGCCAAGGGCGTGTTTTCTTATTTGATGGTGATAATGCAAACCCAATACAAGATGATGAAGGATCTATGGTACTTTCAATTCCAGACTCAGTAGACGAAGTAGCTTTAGAGATACGTATTAGAAGTAATGGTAATAATGGTTACTCTGCTTTTGATAATTTTAAAGTAGTTAGTGTTTTTGACGGATTAGTTTATACTAATAATGCCTGGTCTCCTTATCCTCCTTCTGGTTCTACCGGACTTGAAAATGCTTTTGTAAAAGATGGCAATTATATAGTAGGCTCTAATGTTGAAATAAATAATTTATTTGTTGAAAATGGTGCCACTGTTTCTGTTGCTTCTGGTCAGTCAATGACTGTAAATAGCGACTTAATTAATGGTGGAGATTTAGAATTAAATTCAGTATCAACTAGTTATTCTAGTTTAATTATTGAAGGAAAGTCTACTGGTAATGTGACTTATAACAGACATGTAAACACAAATGCTGCTGTTGGTGGAAATGATTTAATTAGTGCTCCAGTAACTGGACAAACTTTTGGGGATTTTGCATCAAATAATCCAAACATATACTCAAACCCATCTAATACAACTGATAAACTTTTTGGTCCGTTTGACAAAACTACTGATACTTATATAACTTATGACACTGCAATTCCTGCAGAAGCGAGTGTTGTTTTAGAACCTGCAGTTGGTTATCGTGCAGCATCGACAGATGGAGACACGTTTAACTTTGTTGGTATTGTAAACACTCAAAATGTAGATATAAATATTGTTGATTCTGGTCCAACTAACCCAGAATGGAATCTAATTGGAAATCCATATCCTTCATATTTAAAACTATCTACATTTTTAGCTACAAATAGTACTGTTTTCGATCCAGCAAGTTCTGGAATATATGGTTATGATGGTGATGCTTCAGATGGTTATAACATTTGGAATCAGGCATATTCTGATATGCATCCTAATGCAGCAATAACTCCTGGTCAAGGATTTTTAATTGCATCAGCAAGTGGTGGAGCAACTGTATCTTTCACTACTGTTATGAGAACAATAGGTACTACAGACGACTTTATTCCTGGAAGAATATCTAGTATAGAACATTTACAACTAGAATTAAGTAGTTCTGACCAAGTATATAAAACAGATTTTTATTTTACTGATAATGCCACTTTAGGGCTTGATCCAGGTTATGACTCAAGAATTTTAGGTGAATCTGCTCCTTCTTTTTCTATATACTCTCATTTAGTCGAAGAAAATAATGGACATGATATTGCTGTTCAGTCATTAGGGTATACAGACTTTGCAGATGTTACTATTCCTTTAGGTATTAATGCTACACAAGGTGAAGAATTAACTATTAGTATTTTTGATACTAGTTTACCTGAATCAACTAATGTTTATCTAGAAGATTCCGTAGCTAATACAGTAACTCTATTAAATGAAAGTGAATATACTTTTACTACTTCAACTAATTTGAATGGTATTGGTCGTTTCTTTTTAAGATTCTCTGAATCTTCATTATCAACTGAAGAATTAGCTTTTAATAGTTTACATGTTTTTGCAACTGTAACGCCAAAAGCCATTTTTATTAAAGGAAATTTGACAGACACAACCTTAGTTAAGGTATTCGATATGCAAGGTAGATTGGTATTAACTTCTACTTTAGAATCTGGTAGCACACGTAACCAAATTGATGTATCAACATTAGCAACTGGTATTTATGCTGTTTCTGTGTCTAATAAATCTTTAACAAAAACTCAAAAAGTAATTATTAAATAAAATAAATAATACAATTATCTAGTAAATTACTTATTATTGTTTTAATTACAATCTATTAGTATTTTAAAAGTAATTATATAAAATGATTTTTATATTTGCATCATGAATAAAGACTTATCAAAAAATCAAATAACGCGTAACGAAGCGCTAAAAAGAATGGGGAAATATGCAGCTTTAACTGCAATTGGAACTTTCCTTATTTTAAGCCCCAAAAAAGCTCATGCCTCATCACCACCAGATCCAGGTGGAGGAGGCTTTAGAATGGAAGAAGAAGATCCAGAAGATGTTTTTGGAACTAATTAGTTTTGAAGCTTTCATTATCTCCTTATTTAAGTCGTAAAATCCATGGAGTTAATATTTTATGGTTTAAAAATTCTAACGAGTACATTCTCTTAAATGATTTGAATAATTCGCTATTGTCTAGTTTTATTACAAGCAAAGATTATAGCGAATTTTATACATCTATAAACTTATTAGATACGTTTTCAAATGAAATCTCTAAAAAGTTATATTCTGAATTTGAACAATTATTAATTTCTCTTCATTCTACACCATCTCTCTCAACTTCTTCTGATTTAAAAGATAATTCAGACTCCTATTTTATAACTGTTTTTTATAATTTTAATAATTTGATTATAAAAGTTAGTTACCAATCTCTATTCGAGAAAAGCATTATTCACCCTCAATTTTCATATCTAGAAGATACTAGTCCTAACCTAAAAGTTGATTGTACTTTTTCCATTAATAGCAGTGAAAAGGAGTTTCACTTCTTTAAAAACAATACACATAAAGGCACTTACAAGCATAGTGAATATCATCTACTTCAAGGTAGATTTGCCATGGAGTTACTTTGTGCATTAACAGGTAGTGAAGAAACAGATTGGTTAGGTACTTTTCATGCTTCAACTATATCGAATAATAAGGAAGCAGTCATGTTAGTTGGTGAATCTGGAAAAGGCAAAAGCACTTTGGCTACAATTTTAATGGCTAATGGTTACAATTTAATTGCTGATGATTTTACACCAATAATGGCGAAAACACAAAAAATTCATCACTATCCATCAGCAATTTCAATGAAAACTGGTTCGTTTCATGTGTTAGACACCCTTTTAGATAAAATTACTTTTAGTTATAGTACTTCATCTAATATAAAAAAAGGAAACCTAAAATATGTTGTTCCAATTAATAATGTTGAAAAACCCATTACTTGCAAAAAAATTATTTTAGTTGAATATAATCCTCATGCTAAATCATCATTAAAAGAGATTAGTGCTGAAAAAATATTAAATATCTTAATACCAGATTCTTGGATATCTCCTGTACCTGAAAATGCAGAATATTTTCTTAATTGGTTAGAAACTTGTAATTTCTATAAATTAACTTATCATGATTCTGAGGAAGTAGTACTAGAATTTAAGAATATATTAAAAAAATAAAACACTTTAATAAAAATGATTACTCCCTATAATGCTCATAAAGTCATTGCTTCTATCTTGAGTTATAAGAGTGATTTAGTTTTGTTAAAAAAAACCTTGTCTGAACCCTCATTTGATTGGGATACCCTTGTAGAGCTTGGTAGCAGACATCTTATTTTACCAACACTTTATATTCGTTTAAAACAAAAGTCTCTTTTAGATGTATTGCCATTCGAGCTTAAAGAATATCTAGAAGAACTAACAAATATTAATAGGAATAGAAATTTATCGCTTCTTAATGATGCCAATGAAATAAGCAGGCTATTTCAAACCCATAAAATAAATCATATCTTTTTAAAAGGAATGGCTTTATTATCAGCTAACTATTTTAAAGACGCTGGTGAAAGAATGATAGCAGATATTGATATACTGGTTGATACTAAAGATATTGATAAAGCTTATCAATTACTGCTTAATAACGAATTTGATTCAGCCGATGAATCGCCTTTACATAAATACATAGAACATAAACATTTACCTCGATTAATCCCAAAAGAAGGTTTAGCAGCTGTGGAAATACATAGAAGATTATTTAATAGTAGAAAAACAAATCATCTGCTCCCAGAAGACCTCTTATTGAATAAACAACTAACAAATGGTGTTTATATTCCTTCTAACAAAGATCTATTACAGCATAACATTCTAAATTGGCAAATTAATGATAAGGGTTATTATTATTCAAGAATTGGATTTAGAAGTGCTTATGATAGTTTAATTATTTTAAACACACATCAAAAACTTTCAATTAAGGACGAATTGAAAAATTCATATATTAGAAGCTATTATTTAATCCTATCCATCTTTTTTGAAGATATTGAGTTAGACAGTATTAAGACAAGAGGTCTTAAATTAAAATTTTTAAAATATAGGCTTAAAAATCAAATCCTTTCCACTTTTATGGATAGGATATTAAACAAATTACTCTTTTTAAACATCCTATTAAACCGTTTTTATCAATTTATTATGAATAAGAATTATAGGAAAGACGTTATTTCTGACCAAAAGCGTATTTTTAAATTATTAAAAAAACCAAGAATTTAATCGATTATGACTTTTTGTTATATATTTGATTATTATTTTTGATGATGACACAAATAATCTTATTTTTACTTTAAAATACATTATGAACAAATTATTCTTATCAATTTGCCTTTTAATTAGCACGTATGGGTTCAGCCAATCAGAACCAGTTACTGATTACCCTTGGACAATTAGTTTAGGTATAAATATTGTAGACAATGATGGTTTCAGATTTAGTGAGCCTTTTGATACGAAAAATTGGAATTTTAAAAATCCTCTTATAGTTGGAGCTGAAAGACGTTTCACTAATTTTTGGGCTGCAAATTTCTCTTTATCTTTAAACACATTAGAAAACTCTAATTTACAAAACAATGGCTATTTATTAGAAAATAAAACATTATTTGCAATTGATGGAGCTGCAAAATTTTATTATGATCAATTGTTTATGCCTACATACCAATTGAATTGGTTTCAAGGTTATGCAATTACAGGCGTTGGTTTTACTAATGTAGGAAGTTATAATACTGCTACATTTAATCTTGGACTTGGATTTCAATTTTGGCTCGAAAACAACATTGGTTTAAGACTTCAAACAATGGGGAAATGGGGATTCTCAGAATGGGCTTATTTAAAAAACTATATTCAACATAGTGCAGAAGTTATTTATAGATTCTAAATATTCTTTTCATTTATATATAATACAAAAAACTCCTGAATTGCTTCAGGAGTTTTTTTTATAAATTTCAACTTCTTAAAACCTTATGAAGCATTTTCTTTCTTAATTAAATTTAAAGCAGAACCTTCATTATACCAATCTATTTGAGATTGATTGTAAGTATGGTTAGCAACAATTACATTTTTACTTCCATCTGCATGAACAAACTCTAATTTTAAAGGTTTACCAGGAGCAAATTCGTTTAAATCTAGGAAATTAATTGTATCGTCTTCCTGAATTAAATCGTAATCAGATTCATTAGCAAAGGTTAAACCTAACATCCCTTGTTTTTTAAGGTTTGTTTCATGAATACGAGCAAACGATTTTACTAAAACTGCTGCAACACCTAAATGTCTTGGTTCCATAGCAGCATGTTCACGAGAAGAACCTTCACCGTAGTTATGGTCTCCAACTACTATTGAATATATTCCTTTTGCTTTATAATCTCTTGCTACATCTGGAACACCACCAAATTCACCAGTTAATTGGTTTTTTACAAAATTGGTTTTCTTACCAAATGCATTAACAGCCCCAATTAACATGTTATTAGAAATATTATCTAAATGTCCTCTAAAACGTAACCAAGGTCCAGCCATAGAGATATGGTCGGTTGTACATTTCCCGAAAGCTTTAATTAATAATTTAGCACCTGTAATTTTATTTCCAATAGGTGTAAAAGGCTCTAATAATTGTAAGCGCTCTGAATTTGGATTAACAGATACATCTACTTTACTTCCATCTTTAACAGGCTCTACATAACCAGATTCTTTAACATCAAACCCTAATGGTGGTAATTCAAGTCCTTTTGGTTCATCTAATTTAATTTCTTGACCATCTTCATTAATTAACGTATCATTCATTGGATCAAAATCCAATCTTCCTGAAATGGCGATTGCCGCAACCATTTCTGGAGATCCTACAAAAGCATGTGTGTTAGGGTTACCATCGGCACGCTTTGAGAAGTTTCTGTTAAAAGAGTGTACAATGGTATTTTTTTCATCTCCCTTCCTATCGCTTCTATCCCATTGTCCAATACAAGGTCCACAAGCATTTGTAAAGATAGTGGCATTTAAATCTTCAAATATTTTTAAAACGCCATCTCGTTCTGCTGTAAAACGAATTTGCTCAGAACCTGGATTAATTCCAAAATCGGATTTGGCTTTAATATTTTTATCAACTGCTTGTTTAGCAATTGAAGCTGCGCGAGTTAAATCTTCATAAGAACTATTAGTACAAGAACCTATAAGTCCCCAATCAACTTTTAAAGGCCAATCGTTTTTTCTTGCTTTTTCACCAAGATCACCAACTTCTGTTGCTAAATCTGGGGTAAAAGGTCCATTTAAATGTGGGCGTAAGGTATCTAAATCGATTTCGATAACTTGATCAAAATATTGTTCTGGAGACGCGTATACTTCATCATCTCCTGTTAAATATTCACGGATTTTATTTGCTTCATCAGCAATATCATTTCTATCTGTAGCACGTAAATAACGTTCCATAGAATCGTCGTAACCAAAAGTTGAAGTAGTAGCTCCTATTTCTGCTCCCATATTACAAATAGTTCCTTTTCCTGTACAAGATAAATTTTTAGCACCAGGGCCAAAATATTCAACAATGGCACCTGTTCCACCTTTTACAGTAAGAATGCCAGCAACTTTAAGGATTACATCTTTTGCAGATGTCCAACCATTTAAGCTACCTGTTAATTTAACACCTATTAGTTTCGGGAATTTTAATTCCCAAGCCATTCCTGCCATAACATCTACAGCATCTGCTCCACCTACACCAATTGCTACCATTCCTAAACCTCCTGCGTTAACAGTATGAGAATCTGTACCAATCATCATTCCACCAGGAAATGCATAATTTTCTAAAACTACTTGATGAATAATTCCAGCTCCTGGTTTCCAGAAACCAAGACCATATTTATTAGAAACGGATGCTAAAAAGTCGAAAACCTCATTACTGGTTTCATTAGCACGTTTTAAATCTGGTACAGCACCTTGTTTCGCTTGGATTAAGTGATCGCAATGCGTTGTAGTAGGAACTGCAACTTTAGCTTTTCCTGCTTGCATAAACTGCAATAATGCCATTTGCGCTGTAGCATCTTGCAATGCAATACGATCTGGTGCAAAATCTACATAATCTTTACCTCTTTGAAATGCTTTGGTAGGAGTTCCATCCCATAAGTGAGAATATAAAATCTTTTCAGAAAGTGTTAATGGTTTTCCTACAATTTCTCTTGCTTTGTCTACACGTTCTGCCATTGTAGAATAAACTTTCTTTATCATTTCAATATCGAATGCCATATGTTTTATTTATAAGATTATTAATAATTAATTAAGGTCTTGCAAAATTACAAATTTTATAGGAGATTTAAAAATATGTAACAAAATCGATTAATCATTGAATATAATTCAATAAAATATGAATAATTAGGTATTATATTAATGATTTCGTAATTTATTATGCTATAAAATAATAAATTAATAATTGTAAAATTATGATTAATGATTCTAAATGAAGAAAAACTGATTAGAAATTAAAAAAAGAGTAATTTATTAAGGTAATATTTAGAACAAACTTTTAATAATCTGCTCTTCTGAAATACCTTCGGCTTCTGCTTTATAATTTTTAATAATTCTGTGTCTTAGAATACTTCCAGCAACTGCTTGAACATTTTCTATATCAGGTGAAAATTTCCCATTAATAGCTGCATGAGTTTTTGCTGCTAAAATTAAATTTTGTGATGCTCTTGGTCCAGCTCCCCAATCAATGTAGTTTTTTACTAAATCTGTTGCCTCTTTGCTATTTGGTCTTGTTTTTCCAACCATTCTAACAGCATACTCGATAACATTATCTGCAACGGGAATTCTTCGGATTAAATGTTGAATATCTATAATTTCCTGAGCAGAAAATAACGAATTGACTGTAGCTTGTACATCTGTTGTAGTTGTTTTAACAACTTGTACTTCTTCTTCAAAAGAAGGATAATCTAAATTAACAGCAAACATGAACCTATCTAATTGTGCTTCAGGTAATGGATAAGTTCCTTCTTGCTCTATTGGGTTTTGTGTTGCCAATACAAAATAAGGTAAGCTTAAGTTGTAATTATGTCCAGCAACTGTAACAGAACGTTCTTGCATGGCTTCAAGTAAAGCTGCTTGAGTTTTAGGTGGTGTTCTATTAATCTCGTCTGCTAAAATAATATTAGCAAAAATAGGGCCTTTAATAAATTTAAAATGTCTGTTTTCATCCAGAATCTCGCTTCCTAGAATATCGCTAGGCATTAAATCTGGTGTAAATTGAATGCGTTTAAAATCTAAACCTAAAGTTTGGGCAATGGTATTAACCATTAATGTTTTTGCTAAACCAGGAACACCGATTAATAATGCATGACCACCTGAGAAAATAGAAATTAGAATTTGACTTACAACCTGATCTTGACCAACAATTATTTTGGCAATTTCAGTTTTTAATGCTTGATACTTTTTTACTAATTCTTCTATTTTCGCAACGTCTGACATATTTATTTTTTTAACCAGTTACTAGAAAATTCACAGTCTCTATACTCTCCATTAATTTTAATATAGGTTTCCATAATTTTTTCTTCTTGCCATTCTTCAATAACCTTAAAACGTTTTTCGTTTAGAGCCAATTCTTTAATTTTCAAATAATCTCTAGAAAAGTCTGCTACGTGCTCGTCTATTCTATCGCTTACCATCATTATTTTAAATTTTACATTTCCAGTTCTACCTCTATCTGTAATTATTAAACTAACCTCGTTATCTTTTAAATCTTGAATTTGACCATATAATTCTGGATCCATTCTAGTAAGCTCGAAATTATAATCTTGAGTTGCAGGATTAATTAATAGACCTCCTTCACTTTTTGTTTCTTTTTCATCACTAAATTCTAAAGCAGCTTCTGCAAAAGAAATATCTCCATCAACAATACGTTGTCTAATAGTTTCAATTTCTGACTTTGCAGCCAGAACAGCATCTTGAGATACTTCAGGCATTATTAAAATATGACGTACATCGAATTCCTGACCTCTAATTTTTTCTAAATAAATAATATGGTAACCAAACTCAGTTTCGAAAGGTTCTGAAATTTCACCTTCCTGTAATGAGAAAGCAACATCTCTAAACTCTTTTACCATTCTAGGTTTTTTTCTGTATAATGTATAAAGACCACCTGTTTTAATGGACTCTGTATCGTCTGTATATAAGACTACTTTTTGACGAAAACTAGCTCCATTTTCTATAATATCTGCTTTAAACTGTTTTAATTGATCAATGGCTTTTTGTTTGTTTTCTTCAGAAACCTCTGGTTCAATTACTATTTGAGAAACTTTTAATTCTGTACCGAAAGTTGGTCTTTCTTCTACAGGAATTTTACTGTAGAATTGTCTAACTTCCTCTGGAGTTACCTCAACTTCTTCAATAATTTTTCTTTGCATTTCGCTTGCCAACTTATTGCTCTTGTTAATCTCGAACATTTCGTCTCTAAAACTTTTTTCATCTGCTTTATTATAAAAAGCAATAAGCTCTTCCATGGTTTTACCTGACTGATCCAGAAATTGTTGCAATTGATAATCTACAGCAGAACGAATTTCTGCATCAGAAACTACAACACTATCTTGTACTGCTTGATGTGCGTATAGTTTATCTTCTAATAGTTTTCCGAAAAGCTGACAACGTGTTACACCTTCCATAGATGCACCTTGAGCTTTTAATTGTAAAATAGTATTATCAATATCCGAATCAAGAATAATATATTCACCTACAACTGCTGCTACTCCATCTATTTTTCTAGATTGAGATCTGTCAATAGTGTCTGTTTCTACTTCTACTACTTCATCTTCTTCAATAATTATTTGAGAGGAAACTACTTGAGTTACTAAGCATGTTAAACATATTAGTAAGTACTGGTTAAATTTAATTATAGATTTCAAATTTTTTATTTTTAATAGCATCTTTTGTAATGTCTTTTTCTAACTCTCTTATGAGCTCTAATTTTCTTTTATTTATAACGATTTTGTCTATAGTTGGCTTTACATATTCTAATGGAGCTGTATTGTTTCTAAACAAAACATCGTTAATATGCACCAAATATAATCCTAATGAATCTTTGAGTTGTATAAAATTAGATATTTTTAACAGTTCACTTTTATTTTCGGTTGTAATTGCTGGAATTTTATCTACAACTTGATCTACTTTTACCCAAACAGAATCTTTTAATGAATAAGATTTAAACTGTATAGAGATAGAATCTAACTCCTTTTTATCCTCATTATTAAACCTCTTAAATTTTTGTTCTAATTCTTTTAAGTCTAATCTATTTTCTTCTAAATTAATGTACCTAAGCTTTATTAAATCTTCGTTTAATCTAAATACTTGTTTATTCTTGTTATAATAAGCTTCAGCTTCTTCTAAAGTTATTACAGTATCTAGGTTTTTTGCTACTAAGGCTTCTAAATAGGCTTTTGTATAAAGTTCGTTTTTGTATTCTAAGGCTAATTTATTAAAAACTTCTTGTTTGGCTTCGGTTAAATTTCGTTTAGCTCCTCTAACCAGTAATTGCTCTTTTGCCCAGTCATTTATATAACTAGAGACAACCATTGTACTATCTTGGACAGACATACCGTCTTTTAATAAGTCTTTAACATCTTCTTCGTAAAGATACGTTTCATGAACTCTGGCAATAGGAATCCTATCGTCTGTTTCTTTAAAAAAATCGCAAGAAACCAACAGATATAAAACTGGTAATAGATATAATATTTTAGTTTTTAACTTCAAATTAATTATTTAATTGCGCCTTAACTTTAGCAAGAACATCTTGATTGATAGTTACTGTGTATTTTTTCTCTAAATCTAAAATCCAGTTGGCTTCTTTATAATTTTGAAAATCGCTTATAACCATTCCTCTGGCTTCATCGAAAGTTTTTAATTCTTTTGGCAATACTTCCTTAACATCTGCAACTATATAGGCATCGTTAAATTTATATATTTCTGAAATACCTGTATTAAATTTAAAGTCTGAAGGTAAAGATTGGTGTTGTGCATCCATTATACCCGAAGAAAAAATAACATCGATTGAATTCTCTGAGTTCAATTCTAATTTAATTTGTTCTGGTGATTTGTTTTCACGTAATAATTTTTCAACTTTTTTAATAGTTGCTTTTTTAGCAGAAGATGCAACAACTGCATCTACTCTTTTATTCCAGAAGTAACTTTCTTTATTATCGTTATAGAAATTATTTAATCCTACTGAATCTTTCTTAGCTGCATTCCAGATTTCTGTTTCCATTAAATCGAATAACAAAAGACCATCTCTATACTCTTCAACTATGTATGCAAAATCTGGATTTTCAAAAGCTAACTGTTCTTCCTTATACTGAAGCAATTGTTTTTCTAAAAATTGCTCATAACTATCAGACACTAGTTTATTGAAATCAACCTTTGGCATATTACGCCTTTGATTTTTTTCTAAATATGCACCAAACGCTTCATTTGTAATTTGCTTAGTTCCTATTTTAATAAGTGGACTATTTGCTTTAAAATCTTGTGGTAAAGCCCATTTTCCAGAAAAATAACCATCATTTAAAATAGAAACAAAATAACTTAAATCTGGTTGTTTATCGGTTTCTAAATATTGCTTTTTAAGCTTATTTGTTAAAGCTGAATTTATAAGCTGAGAACGAGAATCTTTTTTTACTTTTTCTTCTAATTCTCCTTTCATACTCTCATAACTTTCAACGGACTTTTTATTATATAACTTTATTATATGCCAACCGAATTCTGTTTTAAAAGGTTTAGAAATATCTCCAACTTTCTCAAGACTAAAAGCTTGGTTTTCAAACTCAATAGAAGTTAATTGCCCACCACTAAATGGTGATAACATACCACCTTTACTTGCAGAACTTTGGTCTTCGGAAAATTGTTTTGCTAAAGACTCAAAATCTTCACCTTGCTGAAGTTTTAAATAAATATCGTTAATTCTTTGTTTTGCACTTTCTTGTAATGAATCTTTTCTAGATTCATTTATCATAATATGAGCAACCGTTCTTTCTCCTCTAGAAGCTCGCTTATCTTGTACAATTACTATATGGTAACCAAATCTAGTTTTAAAAGGCATTGACACTTCACCAACATTTGTATTGTATGCTGCAGTTTCAAAATCGTAAACCATTTTAAATCCAGTAAAATATCCTAAATCTTCAGCGTAAATGGTTTTACCATTATGTACTTGACTTTTTACTTGCTCAAATCCCTCACTAATTACTCTTTCTCTCAGCTTGATTAAATCGTTATAAGCAGTTAAAGTATCTTCAGGAGTTGGATTGTCGGATAATCTAATTAAAATATGACTTGCCTTTACTTCATTAACCGTTCTGTAATAAGCCTCTTCAACTAGCTCATCTGTTACTTTAGAATCTGTTAAATAGTTTTTAGCTAATTGTGATTTATAATTTGCCAATTCGTTTTTGTACGAAGGTTTTTCATCTAAACCCAAGGCATGAGCTTCTTTTAATTTTAGTTTATAATTAACAAAAAGTTTTAAATACTCATCGACATCTTTTTGCGATTCATCTTTAACTAAATCAATATTTTTATTGAAAACTCTTGTAAATTCTGAAACATAAACCGGATCATTATCTACAGTAAACAAAATTTCATCTTTTGAGTTCTGTGCATTATTTAAGAAAAAACACAAAGAAAAAACGACTACTAAAAAATATTTTTGCATGTTATTTAATTTATTTTACACTGTTGCAAAAGTAGTAATATTAACCATTAATACAAGCTGCATTAACAAACGGTTTAGAAAGTTTTTTAGTATCTGTTTATGCTTGGCTTTTAATAGCCTTTTATTTATTGTATCTTGTAGTTATTGAAACTGAAATAATTATGAAATACACCACAGAAATAATAGTTAATATTCCTTTGGAAGCATTTATTAAAAAGTTAGATAATCCTGAAAACATGAAACACTGGCAAAGAGGTTTAGTTGGTTATGATTATATTTCAGGAACTCCTGGAGATATTGGAGCCAAAATGAAATTACTCTATAAAATGGGTAAACGAGATATGGAATTAATTGAGACTATAACACATAAAAAAATGCCTCATGAATTTCATGTTAACTATGATACGAAAGGGATGCATAATATTCAAGAAAACTATTTTGAAGAAACAATGGATGGGCAAACAAAATGGATTTCTAAAAGCGAATTCATTCCAACTGGTTTTATGCTTAGAATGATGACCTTGATAATGCCTAGCGCTTTTAAAAAACAATCTAAAACATACATGCAAGATTTTAAAAATTTTGCTGAAAAAGGAACTTCTGTAGCTAATGCGTAAATTAAAATTAATCTGGGATTTTAGAGGCCCTAATTCTGCTAAAACAGCAGAACATCACGAAATACACTTAAAGGAATACATAACCATCAAAAACCTAGATACTAACATTACAGGTTTTGAGTTAATAAACAACATGCACACTATTGCTTATATGGTTGTAAAAGAAGCAGACATGAAACCTGTTCGTGATGCATTGAAACCTCATCGAGGACAAGTATATGAAGAATAGTATTATTTCTTTAAATCGATTTCTTTTAGATTTTCAATTCTGTTTCTAATTAAAAAAGCATCAATAGTCTCGAAATGTTCAATAACTCTTTGGTCTTTAAATTCGAATACTTTTTCCGATAGTCCTTGTAAAAAATCTCTATCGTGAGACACTAAAATTAAAGTACCATCGAAAGCCATTAAAGCTTCTTTTAAAACATCTTTGGATTTTAAATCTAAATGATTCGTGGGTTCATCTAGTATAAGCAAGTTTACTGGCTCAAGAAGTAATTTAACCATTGCTAATCTGGTTTTTTCACCACCAGAAAGCACACTTACTTTTTTATCTATATCGTCTCCACTAAACATAAAGCGTCCTAATATGTTTTTAATTTGAGTTCTCACATCTCCTTCTGCAACCTCGTCTACTGTTTGGAAAACCGTTAAACCTTCATCTAATAAGGAAGCTTGATTCTGTGCAAAATATCCCACTTTAACATTATGACCTAAACTACATTTTCCTTGAAAATCAATCTCTCCCATAATGGCTTTAATCATTGTCGATTTCCCTTCTCCATTTCTTCCTACAAAAGACACTTTTTCTCCTCTTG
Source organism: Xanthomarina spongicola (assembly GCF_003148645.1). Classification (GTDB taxonomy): domain Bacteria; phylum Bacteroidota; class Bacteroidia; order Flavobacteriales; family Flavobacteriaceae; genus Xanthomarina; species Xanthomarina spongicola. The sequence goes on along the minus strand of NZ_QGGP01000006.1, from coordinate 142,520 downwards.
AGATAGACATGTTTGCGTTTTTAAACACCACGTGATCTCCATAAGTCTTTGTTAAATCTTGAACAGTTACTGGATAATCTCCTGAACGTTGTGCTGGAGGAAAACGTAATTTTAAAGATGAATTATCTATTTCGTCTATTTCAATAACTTCTAATTTTTCAAGCATTCTCTCTCTAGAGCTTACTTGATTTGTTTTAGAATAGGTGCCTTTAAAACGTTCAATAAAGGCCATATTGTCTGCAATAAATTTTTGTTGCTCTTGATAGGCTTTTACTTGGCTAGCACGTCTTTCTTCTCTTAACTGCAAGTAATGAGAATAATTAGCTTTATAATCGTAAATACGACCCATTGTAACTTCTATAGTTCTATTTGTTATATTATCTATAAATGCTTTATCATGAGAAATAACCATAACAGCTTTGGCTTTATTAACTAAAAAATCTTCAAGCCAAATAACAGATTCTATATCGATATGATTTGTAGGTTCATCTAGAAGGATTAAATCTGGCTTTTGAAGTAGAATTTTAGCTAATTCGATTCGCATTCGCCAACCTCCACTAAACTCACTTGTTAATCTATTAAAATCTTCACGTTTAAAACCAAGACCTCCTAGAGCTTTCTCTACTTCAGCATCGTAATTTACATCTTCTAGTGCATAAAATTTTTCTCCTAGATCTGATACTTTTTCGATAATAGACATATACTCATCAGACTCGTAATCTGTTCTGGTTTCTAAAGCCTTATTAAGGCTTTCCATTTCATTTTGCATTATAAAAACATGTTCGAATGCTTTAGAGGCTTCTTCAAAAACTGTACAATTATCTTCTGTTAATAAATGTTGTGGCAGATAAGCAATAACGGCTTCTTTTGGACATCTAACATGTCCACGAGATGCTTTTTGTTTTCCAGCAATAATTTTCATCATAGTTGATTTTCCAGCACCATTTTTACCCATAAGAGCAATCTTATCGTTTTCATTTATAACAAAAGAAACGTCTTTAAACAAGGTTTGACCACTAAACTCAACTGCTAATGCATCTATTGAAATCATTGTATATTTTTTAAGTAGGCAAAATTATGGAAAAGAATCTTGATTATTAACAATTGAAGACAGAATAAAGTTATAGCATTGGAGAAAACAAACGAGCTAATTTTTCTAGAAATTTTTGAAACAAAGATCTGCTATTCCATACTTTTAAATCAATTTTAGTTGAGTCAAGTATATCGTTATAAAAAGCTGCTCTTAATTGGTTAGCTGTATCTTCATCATAAACTACAGCATTAACTTCAAAATTAAGATCAAAACTTCTAACATCCATATTTGCTGTTCCTACAATAGCTATTTCATTATCAATTACCATTGTTTTAGCGTGAACAAACCCTTTATTATATCTATATATCTCTACACCAGACTCTAACAAAGGTGAGTAATAAGAGCTTGCTGCTGCATTAACCAATTTAGAATCTGAAACACCTGGAATAATAAGCTTAACTTTTACACCACTTTTCGCAGAAATAAGTATGGCATCCTTAATACTATTACTAGGTATAAAGTATGGTGTAGTAATTAACACCTCTTTTTCAGCTAAATTTATAGCTTGCAATAATGCAAAGAGTATAGTTGGCACATCGGAATCTGGTCCACTTGCAGTAATTTGAACATGCTTATCTTGATTTGACTGAAAGGTCTTGACTTGAGGAAATAATTGATTATTTAATTCCACATTATCTTTTGCACAGAAATTCCAATCACATAAAAAAAGATATTGCAAATACCAAGTTGCTGGACCATATATTTTTAAGTGTGTATCTCTCCAATATAATTCATTCTTATTTGACTCTGAATTTATATATTTATCACTAACATTAATACCACCAACAAATGACGTATGACCATCTATAACAATAATTTTCCTGTGATTACGATAATTTATTCTATTAGCGAAAGCAATGAGCTTTATTTTATAAAAAGGAAATATTTCTACACCAGCTTCTTTTAATCTTTTTACTTGTTTATTTCTAATAGAACGACTTCCAAAATCATCGTAAATAAAACGCACTTTTAAGCCAGCTTTTGCTTTATCTATTAATATCTCAATAATTTGATTTCCAATATTGTCATCCTCAAAAATATAATATTCAATATGGATATGCTTATTAGCATTTTTAAGACATTCAATTACTACTGGGAATTTGGATTCTCCATTAATAAGTAGTTTAACATCGTTATTATTAGTTAAAGGACTAAAATTCTCTTTTAAAATAAGGTTGACTAATTTTGTGCTTTCTTGGATCGTTTCATCTCCTTCTTTTAAAACTCCTTTTGAATATTTTATAAGCTCTGTTTCAAGATTATTTTGGAGTTGTGTGTTTGTGAGCAATTTCTTATCGTATATTTTTCTTATTCGATAATTTACACCAAAAGAAAAGTAAAATATTATACCAGCTATTGGCACAAAAATTACTAATAACAAATATGCTAATGTTTTAGTTGTGTTCTGAGTATCGAAAATAACACGAAAACACACTAACAGTAAAATGATAATGTAAACAATTTCTGAAACTAGCAGTAAACTCATTGAAAAAAAGTAATTTAATAAAGAATTATTCTTCTTTTACTCTTTGTAAATCTAAATCGTGAAAATCGAAACTAAAATCGATGTTTGGTGATATACCTTTCATTTTAATACTTTGAGCTTTGCCATTTTCATCTAAAGAAAACATTGCAAAAGCATCTGCATTCATATCTTGATATTCCCATTTAATGGTAAACGTATTAGCTTTATAGAACTGTAAAGGTCCATTTAACTTAGGAGATCTATAAGATTTAATCCATAGCTGATTTCCTTTCTTAAAAACCTCCATGTTACCAAACCAATTATCTTTATAGACACCAATGTAATCTGCTTCATTAATTTTTACATTTTTATTTGCTTCAACTGTTTCCCAAACTTGTTTAGTAACTTCATCTCCACTTGCTTCTCTAGCAGTTAAATAATTGTAAAACTTGTCTGTCCATTGAAAATCGTCTAAACCTAAATAACTATCTACTATTGTTCTAGAAACAGCCATAAAAACACCAGCTCCACCAGGCTCCGTATTTGTTAGCACCACAATACCTACATTTAAATCTGGAATTAATACAGTTCTGCTTAACATACCTGGAAGACCTCCTGTATGAGATACAATCATGTTCCCTTTTTTATCTTCTAAATCCCAACCTAAACCGTAACCAGAAAAATGAGAATTATAACGTGGATTTCTACTTACATCTGTTGTTGTATGAATTTTCCACATTTCATACTGACTTTCAACTGAAAATAATTGGTTTTTTAAACTATCTCCATACTTACCTTGGTTTAGGTGCATAAGCATCCATTGAGAGATATCGTTCACATTAGCATAAATGCCCCCAGCTGAGCCATTAATCATTTCTTTAAAATTTGGTAACACTACAAAATCTCCACTTGTTGTTGAGTGAGGTAAAGCTAAGTTTCCTGTGTCTTTTATTAAACCTAAACCAGCATAAGAATTATCCATATTTAAAGGTTCGAAAATTCTAGTCGTTATAAATTCTTCCCATGTTATACCACTTACTCTAGCTATCAATTCTCCAGCAACTATATATAATAGGTTGTCGTAATCAAATTGTGTTCTAAAAGCTGAAACAGGTTTAAAATATTGAAAAGCTGAAAGTAAATCGTCTATATTGAAATCTGATCCATCAGGAAAAAACATTAAATCTCCAACCCCAAGGCCTAAACCACTTCTATGAGTAAGTAAGTCTTGAATATTAAAATTTTCGGTTACATAAGCATTATACATTTTAAATTCTGGAATATGGTCTACAACTTTGTCTGTCCATTTAATTTTTCCATCTTCTACTAATAGAGCTAAAGCTGTAGTGGTAAATGCTTTACTATTAGATGCAATAGCAAAATTGGTATGCTCATTTACTTTTACATTGGTTTTCTTTGAAATAACACCATATCCTTTTTCATGGATAATTTTGCCATCTTTAACAATAGCGACAGCTGTACCAGCTACATTAAATTTTTCAATAGCAGTATTTACTAATTCGTCTACTTCAGTTGAGGTAAGTTGTGCAAATACCGTAATATGAGCAATAACAAAGAAAGTTATTGTCAGCAGGACATATTTTTTTTTAAATAATTTCATGGTTGGTTTTTTATTTTTTACTTAATTTTTAAAGATAAATGTTTCATGACTAAAATCCTATACACATTGAGAGTTAATCAACATTTATAAAAGTTTTTTATTTAATTATTAGAAAATAATTCTTTGTACTTTTTTCTTACAAAATATCATTTCATCGGATTTTTTTGCATTTCATAGATATATTTATATATTTGTCCCATAATTAAACCCAAATTGATTTTATGTTTTTTAAATCAAAACTTAATACTAAAATCCTACTACATAAAAGTAAACGACTATTTATAGTAGTTTTATGCATCTGTGGACTGTCTGCTTTTGCACATGGAAATCTCTCAATTCAGATTAAAGAGAAAACAAATGAAATTGCAAAATCTCCAAATAATGCCAAATTATATTATGAACGTGGCTTTCTATACCAAGAGCATTTAGAGTTTGAAAATGCCATAACAGATTATTTAAAATCAATTAAACTTGGTTATTCAGATAAAGAAGCAACATTTAAATTGGCAGAGGCTAACTATGAAGCATATCATTTTGAAGAAGCTTTATCTTATGCCGATTCCTATTTAGCATTAGATTCTTTAGATGTTAGAATCTATAAGTTAAGAGCACAAATATTATTCAATCTACTTGAATACAAAGATGCTATAAACTCATATAACTATTTTATAACCAAGGCTATAGATATTAGACCTGAAGATGTTGTTGAATACTCCAAAATTATTTTAGCTGAAACTCCTGATGATTATACTAAAGCATTAGAAGTTATAAACTTAGGACTAAATATTATAGGTGAAAATACATTTTCACTACAATTAAAAAAGCTTGAATATTTAGAAAACTCTAATCAAACAAGTCTAGCAATTAATCAATACAATTATTTTATACTAAATAATAATAGAAAAGAATTCTGGTATTTTAAAAAGGCTACTTACTTATTAGAGAACAACCAAATTGAACAAGCTAAAATAGCTTTACAACAATCAAGAGTAGCAATACAAATGTTGCAGCCAAAATTTAAAAACACAGTATCAATAAAAGACCTTACAACCCAAATTACCCAATTAGATAAAATTATAAGCCATGAATATTAAAACTACATTAATCGTCTTTATAAGCTTACTTTCTAGTACACTTATATATAGTCAAGGAACACTGGAAGTAACTGGAAATGGAAATGTTATATCCAATACAGACACCACACCATCTATAACCGATGGGACAAATTATGGAGATGTAGGAGTAAGCTCTTCTTCAATAAACACATTTGTTTTAGATAACACAGCAAGTGGTGGAAGTCCAGGAAATCGATTAAACGGAATTACCGTTGGCATTTCAGGGTCAAGTGATTTTTCTTTAAGTGCTACCAATTTAGGCAACTTAAAAGGAAATGATACTCCTTTAGATCTAGATGTTACATTCACGCCTTCTACTTTAGGAAGTAAGACAGCAACAATAACTATCACATTTACCAATGGCACAAATTCACCTTATACTTTTAATGTTGAAGGTAATGGAATAGTTTCTCCAGCAGATATTAATATCACTGGAAATGGCAACAATATAGTTGATGGTGCCACTGGCACATCTACTACTAACCATACAGATTATTCAATTGTAAATAATGGTTCAGCTTTATCAAGAATATTTACAATAGAGAATACTGGTGGATCAGATTTAACAAATATATCTTCAGTATCATTAACCAATGATGCTGAATTTCAAGTAACAAGTCAACCTTCTGTTTCAACTTTATCAGCTGGTAATTCAACAACATTTGAAATTACTTTTTCACCTGTTTCAACAGGAAATTATTCCGACACAGTTACATTAACTAGTGATGATGTTGATGAAAGCCCATACACGTTTGCTATTTCAGGTGAAGGTGCAGAACCAGCTTTAATCAATGAAGATGGAAACTGGAAATATTATGATGCTGCTAACCAACCATCAAATGATGGTGAAGGTGATGTTTGGAATGAATTAGACTTTAATGATGGAAGTTGGGCTACTGGAAATGCCGAATTAGGTTATGGAGATGGAGGCGAAACTACAGTTATTAATAATGCTACTGAAACTGCTTACTTTAGAAAAACTATTAACATTATAGACGCCTCGTTTTATAACGATATAGTAATGGAAGCCATTAGAGATGATGGTATGATTGTCTATATTAATGGAAATGAAGTCTGGAGAGACAATATGGATCCAGGCGTTGTAAATTACAACACTTTTGCAAATACAGTAGTTAGTGGCTCAGGTGAAACTACATGGATTTCTAAAACCATTGCAAATAATTATTTAGTAGATGGAAATAATGTGATTGCTGTTGAGATACATCAAGAGAACGCTGGTAGTTCAGATATTAGTTTTAATTTTAAAATGAATGGTTATGAAGCTATTCCTGCTAATGTTATTAGAGGACCTTATTTACAAAAAGAAACACCAAATAGCATTACTGTTAAATGGAGAACGAATACTACTACCGAATCTATTGTAAATTATGGAACATCCTTAGGAAATCTTAATTTATCGGAAACAAACTTATTAGGCAACATAGATCATGAATTAGAAATAACTGGTTTACAACCAAATACTAAATACTATTATAACATTGAAGATTCTGAAGGTGTCTATTTAAGTGAAGATGCAAACATGTATTTTGTTACAGCTCCTTCAACAGGTACTGTACAATTTGTTAGAGCATGGATTTTAGGTGATGCTGGAACTGGAACTCAAAACCAAAGAAATGTTAGAGACCAATATTATAATTATGTAGCAAATGCTAGTACAAATCCTAATCAAACAGATATGATGTTATTTTTAGGAGACAATGCTTATCAAAGTGGAACTGACACACAATATCAAGTAGCGCTTTTTGATGTCTATGGAGATATGCTAAAAAAATCTGTGGCGTGGTCAACTTTAGGAAACCATGATGGATATTCAGCAAACTCATCAGCTCAATCTGGTCCATATTACGATATTTTCACATTTCCAACTGCTGCTGAAGCTGGAGGAATAGCTTCTGGTACTGAAGCATACTACTCTTTTGATTATGCTAATATTCATTTTATTGTACTAGATTCTTATGATACAGACCGTTCAGTTGGTGGAAGCATGTATAATTGGGCATTAAATGATATTCAAAATACAAACCAAGATTGGATTGTGGTTTTATTTCATCATCCTCCTTATACAAAAGGGTCTCATAATTCTGACAGTACAAGTGGAGATGAAGCTTTTATGGGTTTAATGAGAAATAACTTTTTACCTTTATTAGAAAATAATGGTGTTGACTTAGTTTTATCTGGTCATTCTCACTCTTATGAAAGATCTTATTTTATTAATGGACATTATGGCTTATCAAATTCTTTTGACCTTAATAATAATACTGTTGGAGCTAACGGAAACCTTTCTGGAAAAGCAGATACTGGAGATGGCGCATATAGCAAAGACCATTTAGACAATGAAGGTGCAGTCTATATTACTACAGGATCGGCTGGTAAAATCTCAGGTGGTTCCTTAGACCACAATGCAATGTATGCTTCTTTAAACCAACTAGGCTCATGTGTGCTAGAAATAGATAGTGATGGAGGAACAGGACAAAATTTAACCGTTAAGTTTGTTACAGATAGTGGAAGTATTACAGATTATTTTACTATAAATAAAACTGGTTTTACACTAACAGCTGAAAACAATAACTCAAATGATGATTCTGTAAAAGTATTCCCAGTACCTGCAAATAGTGTTTTAAATATTGATATATCTTCAACAGAAAATTTGAAGAACATCAAAATCTATAATGCTGTTGGACAATTAACAAAAGAAACGAATACAAATAAAATTAATGTGAGCGCCTTAAAATCTGGCATGTATATTTTACAAATCACAACAGATAAAAGAGAGTATTTTAAAAATATTATAATCAATTAACTGTAGTACAGATATTACACCTATATAGGGAATTTTAGATTTTTAAGATTCCCTATATTTTTGACAAATAGCAGATTACAAATTAAAAAAAATAAAACAAGCTCTAAAATGAGATAAATTTACGTTTTATAATATATTGATTTTGACATGGTTATGTTTTACAAATGCATTTCATCGAATAAATTTGCATTTCATGGATTAAAAATTTACATTTGACCCAAGCTATTAACAATTAAACAATTAGTCCCAAACTAAATTAACTACTTATGAGACATATTACTCTTAGAAAGTTTACTTATGCTTTTCTATTTATATTTTTAAATGGATTTGCAATTACAAGTCATAATAACCTTGACAATAATGACCCCAAAAATGGAAATCATAAAAAAACGATGTCAACTAAAAGTGTTGCATCAAGAAATGCAGCTCCAACTCCTGTAATTCAAGTTCTAGGAAATGGTGTTGCTATTGGAGATAATGACTTTACTCCTGCCACTGCAGATTTTACAGATTTTGGCAATACTTCTTCAAGAACATTTTATGTAGATAATACTTCTAATGGTAGGTTAGATATATCTAGTCTTACGTTAACTAATACAACAGATTTCACAATTAGTTCGCCATTAACGAATGTAAGTATTAGAGGTCAAGACGCTCCTGCACCATTTACTATTACTTTAAATAGTTTTACCTGTGGTACGACCTATCAAACAGATGTTAGAATAGCAAGTGATGCAACAAATGACGCAGATGGCGTATGGATTTTTAGACTATCTGCTACTGTTAATCCAGAAGCAGATATTGTTGATATTAGCTTAGCTCCTATTAGCGACTTTAGTACAGATAGTCCATCTGTTACTAACAGTACAGACTTTGGGAATATTGGAGTTGGAGGGAGCTCTACTGCTACAACTTTTATAGTACAAAACAATGGTACTTGTAATTTAATACTTTCGCCTTTACCACTTGTAGCTTTAAGTAATAATATAGATTTTACTTTAAATACAACTGGAACAGCGAATTCGATTGGACCTGGTGCATCTACTTCATTTACTATTACATTTAATCCAATAACCATAGGTACTAAATCATCTACGGTTACAATAACCAATAATGATGCTGATGAGCCCAATTATACGTTTACTGTTCAGGGTGTTGGTACACCACCATTACCAGACATTAATGTGCAAGGTAACTCAACAAACATAGTTTCAGGTCAAACCATAACCTCAATCACAGATCATACCGATTTTGGAAATGTTAATTCTGGTAGTTTTTTCGATAGAACATATACGATTCAAAATACAGGATCCTTTGCTTTAAATATTACAAGTCCAGTTAGTACACTTACGGGTTCAGATTTCGTAATATTAACACAACCAACAACTCCTATAGCACCAGGAGCTTCTTCAACATTTATTGTAAGATATGCACCTAGCTCATCTGGTGTTTTTACAGATACAGTAAATATACCTAATGATGATCCAGATGCTTCAGAAAGCCCATACACGTTTGATGTAAGTGGTACAAGCTACTTAATTGAACAAGGAGGTTTATGGAGTTATTTAGACGATGGTTCAGACCAAGGTACTGTTTGGCAAACAGCCGATGTATCGCCAACAGGAGCAAACTGGGCAACCGGAAATGCACAATTAGGTTATGGAGATGGAGATGAAGTAACAGTTGTCGGTTTTATAGATACAGATGCTGGCACATCAGGTACACAAAAAAATGCAACTACATATTTTAGACGCTCTTTTACAGCTTCAGCTACAGATGTTTCAAACACAACACTTAATATAAATGCTGTACGAGATGATGGTATGGTTGTTTATATAAATGGAACCGAAGTATGGCGTGATAATATGCCTGTTGGAACAATATTGTACAATACATGGGCATCTAGTGTAACAGCTAACGAAAATGGCTGGGTATCTTTAAATGTAGCAAACATTGTAACTTTGGGAAGTAATGAAATAGCAGTAGAAGTACACCAAGAGAGTGATTCTAGTTCAGATATTAGTTTTGATTTCTTTATGTATACAAGTAATGACTATATTTTTATTCCTCCAACTAAACCAGATAATGATTTAGATGGTATTGCAGATTATAAAGATTCGGATGATGATAACGATGGTTTAACAGATCAATTAGAAGGTTGCCATTCAGGACAACTAGAAGACTTAAATTCCGACCCTTATGGTGCAGGAAATGAAGAATCATTATTAAGTGATTTTCCATTCTCTCAAACATTAGACGATGGAAATACTATTGATTATAGTTATACAGGAACATTTACAGCTATAACAAGTTATGACGCTGGAGATCATGGATGGTCAATAAGAACAAAAGGACCAAGTACTTCAGGAACTTTAACTTTAGATTTTGGAACACCTGTTGACAATCTAACTTTTAGATTAGTCGATTTTGACGAAGATGAAACTTATACTGTAAATGCTTACGATGATTCAAATAATTTAATTGATTTAATAACGAATGTCAATATATACTATTTAGGATCATATATTTCTCAATCAGGAAATACGGTTACAGATGTAACAAATGGTACTTCAACTAATAATGATGGAGAAGCTATTGGTAGTGACCAATATGGCACAGCCTATTTTTATTTTCCAAATATTCGTGTAAGTAAAATAGATTTTATAGTAGACCAGCCTATAGGCTCTTCTATACGTATTGCAGGTATTGAATACTGTAATTTAGATACTGATGGTGATACCGTTGAAGATTATCATGATTCAGATAGTGACAATGATGGAATTCCAGATTTAGTTGAATCTGGAGGAACAGATATAGATGGAAATGGAATTGTTGATGACTTGACTGATACAGACGAAGATGGAATTGCAGATATTTTAGATGTTGATTCAGCTAATTATAACACCTATGAAAGAACAAAACTAGAAACGTATATTGATTTTGACAAAGATGGAATTATAAATAGTAGAGATTTAGATAGTGATAATGATGGTATTACAGATATTATTGAAATTGGTGAGCCAGATGTAAATGGAGATGGTCAAATTGATGGGTTTACAGATGCAAATTTAGATGGATATCATGATAGTTATGATGGCGCTTCAAGTAGATTAATTACTGGAGCAGATACAGGATTAGATGGATTTCCTGACACATATCCAAATGCCAATTTAGATGGAACAGGATATCCTAATTTTATGGACATTGATTCAGATGATGATGGTATTACAGACAATACTGAAGCTCAATCAACAACTCTTTACATTGCTTATACATACACAGATACAGATACAGATGGTATTTTAAATATTTTTGATAATTCTAGTAGTTTTGGTGGAAACGGATTACTTCCAGTTGATACAGACTATGATGGAATACCAGATTATTTAGATACAGATTCTGATGATCATGAAGAAAACGATATTATTGAAGGTCATGATACAAATGGAGATGGTGTTGTAAATGGAAGTGATTCTCCAAATGCTGATACTGGTTTATTTACTGGAACAGATTCTGATAGAGATGGTTTAGACGATGGATTTGATAATGATGATTCTAGTCCTGAGGCTACAAATAACACGTTACAACCAAACTCTCACGCTTTTGCAGATGGTGGTTATGATAGAGACTGGAGAGCAACAACCTCTTCAATAGATTTTGATGGAATAAATGATTATATCGATATAGGTGACAACCATGATATGCCTACTGATTTTTCAATTGAAGCATGGATCTTACAACAAGCTACGACTACTTCTGGTACAATTCTTTCTAAAAGAGACACTAAATCCGGAGCAGGAAATAAAAGAGGATATCATTTATCTATGAATAGTAATTATTTAAACTTGACATGGTATGATAATGCTGGTGCAGAAAAAATCAACATTACTTCTCCTCATGACATAACAAACAATAAATGGTATCATGTGGCAGCTACTTTCGATGGCACAACTGCAATCATTTATATAGATGGAGTTGAAGTGAATAGAGACACACCTGATTCAGGACCAGCAAATACATCAGCTAAATTTTTAATCGGAGCTATGTATGATAGCGATACACCAAATACGCCAAAAAATCATTTTAATGGATATATTGATGAAGTAAGATTATGGACTGTAGCACTTTCTACTCAACAGTTAAGAGAAATGATGAATCAAGAAATTGAACAAAATTCTACTGCAGTTAGAGGAAAAGTTATCCCTAAAGATATTTCTGGTGGTTTACTATGGGCTAATTTGAAGGGATATTACCCAATGACATCAGACACATCTGAGGATAGGTCAAATAATATTTTTCATGGAAATCCAAAAAACATAACAACAACCGAACTACAAACAGCTCCACTACCTTATACAACTATTAGGAATGGAGAATGGAAAAATAGCACTGCATCAACACCTTGGACTTATGGTAACTCTGTATGGAATTTACCAAATAGTATTAGTGTAGATGGGTCTACTGAAGTAAATTGGAATATTGTTCAAACAGACCATAATGTTGAAATAGATACTTATGGAAGTTTAGGGCGAGAAAGACACGTTTTAGGTCTTATTGTAAACGCCAACACACTAACTGTTAATGGAACAACAAATAAAGCAACTTCCACATATAAAGGAAATGGGCTAAATGTTAGCTGGTATTTAGAATTGAATGGGAAAATCGATCTTGAAGGAGAATCCCAACTTATTCAATCTAAAAATAGTGATTTATCTGTTGGTGTTTCTGGAGTCTTAGAAAGAGATCAACAAGGTACTAAGGACTTATTTACTTATAACTATTGGAGTTCACCTGTTGGATTTACTTCAACTATAAATCCTTTACATCCACTTAACCCAAATAACTATAGCTACACTTTAAATAATAATATATTTAGAGATGGTACAAATTCAGCTACACCTGCTAATATTAGTTTTGTAGGAGGTTACGATGGAAGTGTAGGTCCACCTATTAGCATTGCTAATTATTGGATTTGGAAATATGGAAATTTACCAAGTGATACTTACTCTGCATGGCAACATGTTAGAAATACTGGAACCATAAAAGCTGGTGAAGGATTCACTATGAAAGGGATAGCTAACACAGCTGGAAATTTAGCTCTTGAACAAAATTATGTGTATCAAGGAAAACCAAACAATGGAGATATCTCTTTAGATTTATCTATTAATAACGATTATTTAGTTGGAAACCCATATGCATCAGCAATAGATGCAGACCAATTTATATTAGATAATGGTCCAGTTATAGATTATACAGATCCAGGAGGATTACCAGAAACAGACCCTTTAATCAGTGGTACGCTATACTTCTGGGAACATTGGGGAGGTGGCTCTCACGTACTTGCAGAATATCAAGGAGGCTATGGAACTTATAATTTATCTGGTGGAACACCAGCAGCTGCTTGGGGAACTCCTGACCCAGATGTTGCACAGACAGGAACTGGAACTAAAGTGCCAGGAAGATATATAGCTGTAGGACAAGGGTTCTTTGTTACTGGAGAAAGTACCGGAACAATTAAATTTAATAATAATCAACGTGTATTCCAAAAAGAAGGTAGTAGCTCATCAGTTTATATCAGACAAGCCACAACTGAAAACAATACGGATTCTAGAATGAAAATTCGCTTAGGTTTTAATTCTGTAAATACCATTCACAGACAATTATTATTAACTGAAGACTCTAGAGCTACACTAGGTATAGATTGGGGATTTGATGGTTTACAATATCAAAATCAAATGGATGACATGTATTGGTTACTTGAGGATGAAAAATATACCATTCAAGGTATAGACTCTTTCTCTGAAAGTACAATTATTCCAATTGGTGTACATACCATAGATGCTGGTTTAAACAACATAATTATAGACATTTTAGAGAATATTCCAAACGATTTACAAATCTATTTACATGATAAAGCTTTAGATATTTATCATAATCTAAGAAATAATAAATATGAAATATATCTAGAAGCTGGCGAATATCTTGATCGCTTTGAATTAACATTCTCTAATCAATCATTAAGTGTTGAAGGAAATGAATTATTAAACGAACTTCAAGCTGCTTATATTAACAGTAGTGAAAGTATCATGATTCAGAATCCTAAGATGATTAATATTAAGTCAGCTGAGTTATTAAATACTATTGGACAATCTATATATCAATTTGATGATATAAAAACAGAATTAATTACAGAAATTAAAACAAATAAATTAAGTGTTGGAACTTATATTATTAAGCTTCAAACTGAAATAGGCGTTATAAATAAAAAAGTGTTAGTTAATTAAATTGATTGCCCCAAATCTATCATAAATTCAACTATGCTTTTGAGGAGGAGTCCTGAAATTTTTCAGGGCTTCTTTTTTATTGAAATTTTAATATTAACTCTTTTAATGAAAGCTTGAATTGTTCACCTGTTGTCATATTTTTTAAAGTATAACTTTCAGATTCCAATTCCTCATCACCTACTAAAACAACAAAAGGAATGTTTCGTTTATTAGCGTGATTCATTTGCTTTTTCATTTTAGCAGCATCTGGATACAATTCGGCATTAATACTATTTAATCGTAATTGTTTAATAGCTTTTAAACAAAATAAGGCTTCGGTTTCTCCAAAATTAATAAATAGTAAGTCGATGTTTTTAGAAACTGTTTCAGGAAATAAATTCAGTTCTTCCAAAACCAAGTAGATTCTATCTAATCCAAAACTAATTCCAACACCACTAACATCTTTTAAACCGAATATACCAGTAAGATCATCGTATCTTCCTCCACCACCAATAGAACCCATTTTTACAGTTTCTGGTGCAGATACTTCAAAAATAGCTCCTGTATAATAGTTTAAGCCACGTGCAAGCGTAACATCTAACTGTAATGTGGCAGTTTGTAAACCAAGTTCTGTAATGGCTTTATCTATAAACTCTAATTCTTCAATGCCTTTGTTGCCTTCTTCCGAAGTACTTAAAATAGCTTTTAGTTGTTCAATTTGTGAATTAAAAGAACCTGAAAGTGTAAATAACGGTTGAAGTTTTTCAATGCCTTCTTTAGAAATTCCTTTTTCAAGCATTTCTTCTTTTACTTTCTCCTCGCCTATTTTATCAAGCTTATCTAAAGCAACTGTAAAATCTATTAGCTTATCGCTTGCGCCAATAACTTCAGCAATTCCAGATAGAATTTTACGATTATTAATTTTTATAGTAACACCTTCCAGCTTTAAAGCTGTAAAAACAGCATCGTAAAGTTGCACAAACTCAACTTCTTGCCATAAGGAGGTAGAACCAACCACATCAGCATCACATTGGTAAAACTCTCTAAAACGTCCTTTTTGAGGTCTGTCTGCTCTCCAAACAGGTTGCATTTGGTAACGTTTAAAAGGAAACTCAATCTCGTTTTGGTGTTGTACTACATAACGAGCAAAAGGCACTGTTAAATCGTAGCGAAGAGCTTTTTCAGAGATTTTAGATGTTATAGCATTAGAATCTTTTTTACTGTAAAGATTATTATCAACTTTACTTAAATAATCACCAGAATTCAAAATTTTAAAAATAAGCCTGTCTCCTTCATCGCCATATTTTCCCATTAAGGTCTCCGAATTTTCAAAACTTGGCGTTTCTATAGATTGAAAACCATACAGTTCAAATTGATGTTGAATGGTATTAAATATATAGTTGCGTTTTGCTACTTGCTCTGGATTAAAATCTCTTGTCCCTTTTGGAATTCCTGGTTTTTGTGCCATAATATTTCCTGCGAAAGCTGGTATCTCTATTAATTAGTAATTGAAAAACAAAAATAAAGAATTATACATGTCATTACGAGCTTTTTTAATAGAAAAAACGTGGTAATCTTTTAAATGTCTTGATAAAAAACTTTAAACAGATTGCCACGTCGCTCCTATCGTCACTTCTCGCAATGACGTTAATTAATCAACTTATTCAAATAGTTATATAATTCCCCTTTAGTAATTGCTCCACCTTGATGAATTAATTTAAACTTATCAGCATTTTTATCTTCAGAATAGTCTTTTTTAGCTTGTAAAAATTCAACATTATCATCCATTAAATTTCCTCTAAGCCAATCAAAACCTTCATTTGTAGTTATATCTATATCATTTTTAAGCTTTACAGCTATAACATGCATGTACTTTTTATTAAAATGGAATAAATGCATTTGCTGTGGCGAAATATGTTCAACATATTCAACTTTAGATAAAACACCTTCCCAAACCAAGTCGCTAAATACATCTAATTCTTGTTCTGCAACTTCTGGTTTATTTGTTTTAATTTCTTCCCATTCGTCTCCAGTTATAGACTGAGTTGCAAGAAAGTTTATAAACTCTTTATGTAATTCTTCGAATTGTTCTTTTGTTAATCTAGCGTATTTCATACTAAAAAAATTAAAAAAAAAGCCCCAACAACGTTGAGGCTTTAAATATGTTATTCAACCTTGTTAGGCTTGAGCAATTACTTCAAAAGGTAATTCGAAAGTAACTTCTCTATGTAAACGTATTACAGCATTATACTGTCCTAAACGTTTGATGTTTCCACCTGTAATGCTGATGAATTTTTTGTCAATTGTATGACCAGCTTTTTCAAAAGCATCTACTAAATCTGCTTTGGTTATAGAACCAAATAATTTATCTCCTGCAGAAGCACCTTCGGTAGCTTTTGCTGGTATTTTAATTTCTAATGCTTTTATAGCTTCAGCCATTTTAGTAGCATCTTCAATTATTTTCTTGTCTTTATAAGCACGTTGCTTTAAATTTTCAGCTAAAACTTTCTTTGCAGAAGCTGTAGCTAAAACAGCTTGCTTTTGTGGAATTAAAAAATTTCTACCATAACCGTTCTTAACCGTTACAACATCGTCTTTAAATCCTAAATTTTCAACGTCTTGTTTTAATATAAGTTCCATTGTTATGAGTGTTTTATTTTAATAAATCGGCCACATATGGCATTAATGCTAAATGACGAGCTCTTTTTACAGCAACTGACACTTTTCTTTGATATTTTAAAGATGTTCCTGTTAAACGTCTTGGTAAAATTTTACCTTGTTCGTTTACAAAACCTAATAACCAATCTGCATCTTTATAATCTACATACTTAATTCCAGATTTTTTGAAACGACAATACTTCTTATTCTTGTTAGTTTCAATATTTAAAGGCGTTAAATATCTAATTTCTCCGTCTTTTTTTCCTTTTGCTTGTTGTTCTATAGATGACATAATTACGCTTTTTGTTTAAGTTTTTCTCTTCTTCTCTCTGCCCAAGATATAGCATGTTTATCTAAAGTAACCGTTAAGTAACGCATAAAACGCTCGTCACGTCTAAACTCTACTTCTAATGGATTGATAACTTCTCCATCTACTTGATACTCGAATAAGTGGTAAAAACCACTTTTTTTGTTTTGAATTGGGTAAGCTAATTTTTTTAGTCCCCAATCTTCTTTTGATACCATCTTAGCTCCTCTAGAAACAAGAAAATCTTCGTATTTCTGTACTGTTTCCTTTATCTGTGTTTCAGATAAAACGGGATTCAAGATGAAAACAGTTTCGTAATGATTCATATTAAATGTATTTTATTGTTAAAATGGGTGCAAAAATATGAATATTATTTATATATTACAACATAAAACTAAAACAATATTTGTGTTATTTTTAAATGTTAAATTATGTTAAAATAAACCTTTTACCGATGTTTTTTGGTTTTTAACCGAATTTTTTGTACTATTGTCGATATCTTAACCGAAATAAATTAAATGTTATGACTTTAAACTGTGTAGTAGTAGACGACTCAGCAATTCAGCGTCTCTCAATAGTTAAGTTAATTGAAAATCATCCTTCTCTTAACTTAATCGCTGAATACAACAGTGCTTTAGAGACTAAAAATGGACTTAATACGCATAAGGTAGATTTGATATTTTTAGATATCGAAATGCCTGTATTAAATGGATTTGAGCTCCTAGATGTACTAAACAACAAACCCCAAATTATCTTTGTTACAGGAAAAACAGAATATGCTTTTAAAGCATTTAATTATGATGCAACCGATTATTTGCACAAACCTATAACTAGAGAACGCTTTAACACAGCTGTTGATAAAGCTGTTGAGCAACACAAATTAAAATTAGACTTTAACGAAACTGAAGGCGAACATATTTTTGTAAAAAGTAACCTTAAAAAACGTAAAGTCTATATTAAAGATATTAAGTGGATTGAAGCCCTTGGAGATTACGTGAAATTAGTGACTGAAGAAACTAGTTTAGTAGTACTTTCTACCATGAAAGCTTTTGAGGCAGAATTACCAGAAGGTAAATTCTTAAGAATCCATAAATCGTATATTGTTAATTTAGATAAAATTGACAGATTTAATAGTAAGAATGTTGAAGTTGGTGCTTATGAGATTCCTTTAAGTAGAAACAAAAAGACCCAATTAGTTGATGCTTTAAATAATATTACAACTTAAAGTTAATAATTATCAACATTTAAAATTACTCTTAAAGCCCTAAAATCTTTTATATTGAAGAAGCTATTATTTATTCTAATAATAGCTTCTTTTGTTTTAGAAACTGACTGTTTTGGTGGAATTTTAACCAAAATGTGTTTAATATATTGATTTCTAATTCTTGAAACAGGTGGGAATTCTGGTCCTAAAACATCTGTTCCAAATACTAATCTTAAAGATTTAGCATACCAATCTGCTCCTTGATTAACTTTATTATAATCTCTATGCTTTAAAGTAATTTTTATTAATCTATATACTGGAGGATATTTAAAGTTAAAGCGCTCTTCCATTTGTTCTACATACATATCTTGATATGCATTTGTAGACACTTGCTGTAAAATATTATGATATGGATTGTACGTTTGAATTAACACCTTTCCACGCTCTTCTGTTCTTCCTGCTCTTCCTGACACCTGTAACATAAGCTGAAAACTTCTTTCATGCGCTCTAAAATCTGGAAAATTCAGCATATTATCAGCATTCATGATTCCAACAAGTTTTACATGTCTAAAATCTAATCCTTTTGTTAGCATTTGGGTTCCTACTAAAACATCTACTTCTTGCTGTTCTAAAGCAGTAATTATTTTTTCGTAACCATATTTCCCTCTTGTGGTATCTAAATCCATTCTAGCCACTTTAGCATCAGGAAACAGTTCTTTTACTTCTTCTTCGACCTGCTCTGTTCCAAAACCTTTATTATCCAAATCTAAGCTTCCACAAGCCTCGCAAGCTTTTATCATTGCAGAATAATAGCCACAATAATGACAACGCAGTTGGTCTTTGTATTGATGATATGTTAAACTAACATCGCAGTTTGGACATTGAGGTGCATGACCACAAGTAAGACATTCTACTATAGGCGAAAATCCTCGTCTATTTTGAAATAATATAATTTGATGACCATCTTTAAGCGTTTCTGTCATTTCTTCAATAAGCCTATCGCTAAAATGTCCAGTCATACGTTTACGTTTCTGCTTGTCTTTTATATCTACAAGCTCGATGTCTGGCATTAAGACTTCGTTAAATCTAGTAGTTAATTCCACCAAACCATATTTATTTTGTTTGGTATTATAATAACTCTCTAAACTTGGAGTTGCAGAACCTAAAAGTGTTTTGCATTGAAATAAGTGTGCTAAAACTATTGCAGCATCTCTGGCGTGATAGCGTGGAGCTGGATCGAATTGCTTATAAGAAGATTCATGCTCTTCATCAACAATTACTAATCCTAAATTATGAAATGGTAATAGAACTGATGATCGTGCACCTAAAACAATTCTCGCTTTAGATGAATTATCCAGAACATGCTTCCAAACTTCAACGCGTTCTTGAGAGGAATATTTTGAATGAAAAACAGCTACTTTTTCTCCAAAATATTCTTGCAATCTACTAACCAATTGTGTTGTTAAAGCAATCTCAGGCACTAAATACAAGACTTGTTTCCCTTCTGCCAAAGCCTCTTCAATGAGTTTGACATAGATTTCTGTTTTCCCTGAAGACGTTACACCATGTAACAAAGTAATTTGATGTCTTTCAAACGATTCTTGTATTTCTTGATATGCTTTTAATTGAGGTTTATTTAAAGTCTTAACAGGATTATTATCTTCTCCTGAATACTGAATTCTATCTGTTTGTATATAATATTCTTCTAAAACATCTTTATCTATTAAAGATTTAATTATAGCTGCTGAAGTGTTACTTTTCTCAGTTAATTCTGAAACTTTTATAGGTTTTTTAGATTGTGCTGAAATTGAAAATAGTGTCATTACAACCTGTCTTTGTTTTGGCGCACGACTTAAATCATCTAATAACTCTTGCAGTTTAGTTTCAGTTGAATAGTTTGTACTTAACTTGACATATCTAACCAATTTTGGTTTGTATTTTTCGTAAATCTCTTCTTCAACTATAACAATATCTTTTTCTAATAATCTTTTAATTACTGGAAGTACATTTTTTTTATCTAAAATGCTAATAATGTCCTGAATCTTAAGTGAAGATTGATGATTTAGAGCTTCATAAATTAAAAACTCGTTGTCTTTTAAATCTTCATCATTAATTATATTAGATGTATTTCTACTAATTACAGTTTCACTTTCCAAAATAAAAGCATTAGGTAATGCTGCACGCATAACATCTCCTAAAGTACACATGTAATATTCCGAAATCCACTGCCAATGCTTTATTTGCATTTGTGTAACAACAGGTTCATCGTCTAAAATTTGATGAATGTCTTTTGCTTCATAAACCATAGGTTTGTTTGTATGAATACTAAAAACTAATGCTGTATATATTTTAGATTTCCCAAAAGGAACAGACACACGTATTCCAGACTTTAAAAAATTAGCCTCAGCTTCTGTTACGCTATATGTAAATAGTTTAGGTAACGGAATTGGAAGTATAACATCTATATAATGCAAGGTGCTTTGTTTTTTTTGGTATTTGGTAAATTACTCTTTAGCTTTCTATACGTTCCCAATATTGAGTAGCATATAGAAATGAAATATAACCTCTAACTAATAATATATCTGGATTATCTTCATCTAGAGACAATCTACATTTATATGTTTTTCCATCTTCTGGATCGAAAATAGTTCCGTTTTTAAAATAGATTCCATCTTGGGTTAAGTTCTTAATAATGGTTAAGCCTAAGACAGGTTTATTATATTCGGTTCCTTCGCAATTAGCACAAAGAGCATCACGATCTTTACTATTATAAATTTCAATAATCTTACCAAAAACTTTACCGTCTTTTTTATAAATTTCGACTGTAGATTTTGCTTCTCCTGTTTCATCATCAATGGTTTTCCACTTACCAAAGATGTTTTGAGAATTAATTGTTAATGGCATTAACAATACTAAAAGCAATACTTTATACATAATCTTTATTTATTTTTCTTAATCTATTTAAAGACGCATTAAGTTCGTATCCTAGGAGTAAAATATTAGAGTTTAACCATAGATAAAACATTAAGATTAATAAGGCTCCAATTGAACCATATAACTCATTATATTGAGAGAAATTTTCGATATAGATACCAAACAAATAGGAACTTAAAATAATTAGTATGGTTGTAAATAATGCGCCAATAGAGAAAAATTTTGATGCTTTACCTTCAGTTGTTCCAAAATAATACAGAATAGCAGTTGCTAAATAAACCATTATTACAAAAAAGAAGTATTTAGCTATAATAAACCATAATTGTTGATTTTCCTTTTCTAAAACACCATAATTCTCAAGATTTCCAATAATATATATTTGAAAATATCCAAGAATAACAACTGTAAGGATAGATAAAAAAGCTAAAATTAATGCGACTCCAAGAGCATATAAATATTGCCTTATGACATTACGTGTAAGTTGTTCGTGATAAGAGTTTTCAAACCCAGAAAACACAGCACTAATACCATTTGCCATTAAAAATATAGAAGCTAAAAACACAGTAGAAAGGAGTCCTCCACGTTGAGATTCTTCAATGTTTTCGAAAATATTCTTAAAGAAAAAATCTGAAGTATTTGGTGGTAAAAAAGAATTAAGAAAATTTAGAAATTCAATTTTAAAATCGTCAATTGGGATTATTGGAATAACTATTAATATAAATAATAAAAAAGGAAATAAGGCCATAAAAAAGCTAAATGCAATAGCACTTGCTCTTGTTGTTAAAGCACCTTTTACAATGCCAGTAATGTATAATTCAATTAAATCGTAAAAAGAAAGCCCTTCTAAACCAGGAAGTTTAATCTGTTTAAAAAATTTAACTACCCAATTTAAAACAGGGATTTTATTTAATTTATCTTCAATGGGTTTAGTCATTCTAAACTGCTTTTAAGCTTAAATCCATATTATAAATTGAGTGAGTTAAAGCTCCAGAAGAAATATAATCTACACCACATTCGGCATAGTTTCTAATGGTTTTTTCGTTAATACCTCCAGAAGATTCTGTTAAACAGGTATCTCCAATTAATGCGACTGCTTTTCTGGTATCTTCAAAATTAAAATTATCAATAAGTATTCTGTAAACTCCACCTACTTGCAGTATTTCTTTAATTTCTTCTAGATTTCTGGCTTCAACAATAATTTTTAAATCTCTGTTTGTTTCCTTTAAATAAGCTAATGTTTTATTAATAGCATTTGTGATTCCTCCTGCAAAATCGATATGATTGTCTTTAAGCATAATCATATCATATAAAGCAAATCTATGGTTTTCTCCTCCTCCAATTTTTACAGCCCATTTTTCTAAGGCTCTAATTCCAGGAGTTGTTTTTCTAGTATCCAGAATTTTTGTTCCAGTACCTTCTAATAAATCAACAAATTTTCTTGTTTTAGTTGCAATAGCACTCATTCGCTGCATGGCATTTAAAACTAATCTTTCAGATTTTAAAATAGATTGCGAAGATCCTTCTACATAAAAAACGATATCGCCATATTTTACCTGAGATCCATCGTTAATTAGTGTTTCAATTTTTAAATCTTTATCCACATATTGAAATACTTTTTTCGCAAATTCAACTCCTGCAATAATGCCATTGTCTTTAACCAATAATTTTGCTTTTCCTTTTGCTGAAGCAGGAATACAAGCTAATGAGCTATGGTCTCCATCTCCAACATCTTCCCTAATAGCATTGGCTACTATTAATTCTATTTCTGTGTTGAATTGCTCTTTACTTATCATACATCAAAATATTTACCGTAAAAATAAGCATTGATTATGAATAATTTTAATAAATGGAATTCCAAATAATAAAAAATGATAAATTTGCTTTATGCAAATAAAACTCCTTGCCATTGGCAAAACAGACAACAAACAACTGCAATCTTTAATTGATGATTACCAAAAACGTCTTGGCTTTTATATAAAATTTGAATTTGAAATTATTCCAGATTTAAAAAAGGCTAAAAATTTAAGCGAAGAGCAACAAAAACAAAAAGAAGGAGATTTAATTTTAAGCAAACTTCAAACTCAGGATGTTTTAATATTATTAGATGAAAATGGGAAACAACTAAGTTCTGTTGGTTTTTCGGAATATTTACAAAAACACATGAATTCTGGTATCAAGCAATTGGTCTTTGTTATTGGAGGTCCTTATGGCTTTTCTAAAGATGTTTATAACAAAGCACAAGGAAAGCTCTCCTTGTCTAAAATGACATTCTCGCATCAAATGATTAGACTATTTATTATTGAACAACTTTATAGAGGTTTTACAATATTAAAGAACGAACCCTATCATCATCATTAAATAAAAAAGCCACAAACTCAATTATTTTATTGATTTTGTGGCTTTTCTATTTTCAAGAAACGTTAATTCTAATGCGTAGAAAACGTTTTCTTTCTCTTTTTTAACTGTATATCTAAATCGTTGATAGTTTCTTTAACTGCAGATTCAAAATTCTTTTCTGTAGAAGTTGCAAATATTCTTGGTCCTGGTAAACTCAACTCCATATTACATATTTTACCTTGTTCTTTATGATTGTTATCTTGTTTAAAAAACACATCGCAACTAATTACCCAATCATATCTTTTTGCAAGTTTTTCTAATTTTTCTGTAGTATATTTTGATAAAGATTCGCTAGAATCCATATTTACGTATTGAATAATAATGTTCATAGTCTATTTATTTAAAGAATTTAATATACAACAATATTATAATAAATACAGACAAATCAAAATGATATATGTCATAAAACACATTAAAAAAAGTAAATATGAGATTTTATAGAAATTGAAGAATTTAGTTAAATTAAAGAAGTGATTTGTGCTACTATTCTATACTAAACTAGCAATAGCTGTTTGCATATCTGTGTTATGAAAGAAATCCACAACAAAAAGTATAATTTGAATTTTTAAATAAATAGCTAGTCCAAAAAAGATTACAACTAGAACATTCTCTGCGTTACTTTCTGCACTAAACAACGTTTTGGTTTTCATAATAAATATTATTAATTAGTTAGGCTATTAACTAGTAAAAAAATGATATTTATATGATTGATGATTAGCAATATACAAAATATATTTAACAAATGCTTAACACTTGTATTTATTTCAATTCATTTATCTAAACCTCTAAATTATTTGAAGCAGAGAGCTCTGTTGCTTTCTCAATACCTTCAACTGCTAATCTTCTTTTTGTAGCTCTTTCTAATGTTAATTTATATTGTTCAATTGCTTCAGTATATCTCTGCTCACTCATTAACCAATCTGCATATAACTCAGTTGTTGGTTTTTGAATAACTGGAGGCCCATAACTATAGCTCAACTTTTGTTCTAGAGATACTGTTTCCTTTAATAAATTTTCTGTATTAGCAACATCGTTTAACAACCAAGAACTTAATGCCTCTAATTGTTTTAACATAATAGTTGCCTGATCAATATTAGTTTTTGTTGGTGCACTTCTGCTTAGCGAAGAACAGACTGTAAAACCATCGCTTATATTATCAACAAGTAAAGATTCTTTGTCTACTTTTTTATAAAGAATATCAATTACTTCATTTAATTTTTCAGAATTTTTTTCAGCAAAAGCTTTATATCCTTCAATAAAATAATATTGAGCTTGTCCAGTGAGATGTAAATTAGAAACATCAATTTCAATATCGGCAATAGTAGAATCCCATTGATTAGTTTCTACCAAATAAGTGCCTTTTAAAAATACCAAATGAATTTTAGACCTCTCTGTAGGTGTTTCTATTGTATAGGTTTCCATATCTAAAACCATTTGTTTGGCTTTATCGAAATCTCCCTTTTGCAAATAACCATATTCTAGCCAATGATACGCATGATATCCACGAGCATCATTTCCTAATTCCTTACGTTTCATTCTATTTAAACTAGCTTGATAAGAATCTATATTAGAATTGATTACCTCGTCCCACATTCCCAAAGCCACATAAATATGAGATGGCATATGTAGAGCATGACTAGCGTCTGGTGCTACTTTAGAATAACTATTTGCGGCATCTATAGCTAATTCAGCATGATAAGGGTCGTCGTAAGAGTGAATTAAATAATGAAGCGCTCCAGGATGTTTTGGGTTTTTGCTAATAACCTTTTTAGCAATTTCTGCTCCTTGACCATAAATAGAATCGTCTCGACCTTCTGGTACAGAGCCTAAAAGAGAAATAGCATAAAACGCTGCTACTTCTTGATTATTAGGATTTGCATCATAAAGAGATTTCATATAATCTCTATACGCTTTATCTCTTTCAATTTTTGCGGTTTTTGGTGTATAAAGTATTTTAATAGCCTCTAAAAATCCTTGCTCAACTTCAGAATATTTTTCTAATTCTTGAAGATTTTCTATTTTTTCGATAGTAGAAAAACCAGCATCGTAATCCTGCTCTCGCCAAAGAGCATGATTATAAGTCATAGCTTCACCCCAATATGCCATAGCCATAGTTGGATCTGCATTTTGAGCATGTAAAAAAGCTTCTCTTGCATCTTTATATTCAAAACTATGAAGCAATAAAAGCCCTTTCTCAAAATGGTCTTGCGCTTCTTTATTTCCTGTAACTTGAAATTCTACAATTCCTAATGTATCGAGATTTTTAACCTCCTTCTTACATGAAACTATTAAAACTAAAAACGAAATAAAAATAAAGTTTTTCATTTTAAAATATTTGTTAAACTACTGATTTAAAGTTACATAAAAATTACATCATTCAAAAATAACTTTATCCTCCATCTTGAACCAGCTTTTGTAAAGTGGTTGATGGATTTTCTCAATGCTATTTCGTTTTACTTTAAGTGTAGGTGTTGTCAAGCCATTATCTACATTCCATTCTTCTTTCATTATAATAACTTTTTCAATTTTCTCATGTTTTTGTAATTGAGAATTAACTTCTTTTACCGAAGCAGATAAACTTTGTATTAAGAGATCTTTAGCTTTTGCTTTACCTAATTCAGACAAAGTAATTAATGCTATGGGTTGTGGAATTCCTGTTCCTACAATGCAAATTTGCTCTATATTATTATTTTTTGAAAGGTTTAACTCTATTGGAGAAGGAGAAATATATTTTCCTTTATCGGTTTTAAACTGGTCTTTAACACGACCAGTTATAGTTAAATACCCATCATGATCGTACTCACCAATATCTCCTGTTTTTAAATAGCCAGCTTCTGTAAAAACACTAGCTGTAATTTCTGGTGATTTATAATAGCCTGTCATTAAACAGTTATTCTTTATTAATATTTCGCCATCAGCCGATAACTTAGTTTCTACAGTAGATAGCTTTTTACCTACAGTTCCAATTTTATTATCATTAGGTAAATTAAAATGCGAAATAATACAATCTTCTGTCATGCCATAGCCTTGTAAAATTTCAATACCGATTTTTTTATACCAATAAATTAAATTTATTGATAAAGGTGCTGCTCCAGAAACTATAAACTTAGCTTCTTTTAAACCTAACTTTTGTTTTAATTTTTTCTTAATAAGAATATTTAAAACTGGAACAGTTAATAAAAAACTCAACTTTTTTTTAGGCATTTTCTCAAGAATCTTCTCTTGAAATTTTGTCCAGATTCTAGGAACTGCAAAAAAGATATGTGGTTGGCAATTTTCTAAATCTGATGCAAATGAATCTAATGATTCGGGAAATGAAAATTCTGCTCCAATTACAAAGCCATGTGTTGCAATTCCCATACGTTCTGCTACATGAGCTAATGGTAAATAGGAGAAAAATCGAGATCCATGTGGCAGACCCATGACTTGTTTCATAATACTAGCACTTCTAATAAAATTACCAACAGTGTGCATAACTCCTTTTGGAGTTCCAGTGGTTCCAGACGTATAAATAATAGTGTGCAATTGATCCTGACTAGGTAATGTAATAGTTTCTAATGGTTGTGTGCTTTTTATTATATCTTCCCATAATTCTCCATCGTTTTCATTGTACATACCAACACATATTTTGTGAATGTCTTTAACTCCAGATTTTTGGGTAGCATAATTGTCTAATTTTCCAATAATGATAGCTTTCGAATCGCTGTGCTCCAATATCTGCTGAATAGAATCCTGATTTAGGGTTGGATAAATAGGAATAGATACATAACCAGCCATCATAATAGCAATATCTGCCATCATCCAATGGGCACAATTTTTAGACAATAAGGCTATATGACTTCGTTCAGGCAAATTAAATGCTTGTAAAGCTTTTGCAATCTTTCTAGATTCATTACCTGCCTCAGCAAATGTATAAGTTTCCATTTTGCCATTAACAGGTTGTTTTAAAAAAACTTGATTAGGTGAATTTGCTTCCCAATACAAGAAAGCCTCAAGAGGAGATTGAAAATCTGACATAAATTTTGATTGGCTTGATTTTTTAAAGATACAAAAGTTTTAGTTATGTTTTATAATGGCATCCATAAAACCAAACATGCCTGGATACAAAATAATAAAAAGAATGGCAAAACTAAATAACCCATGACATCTCTTGCTTGAAGTTTAGTTCCAACTCCCATTACTGGAACAATAAGTAAAAGAAAAAAAGGCTGCAATAAGTTTGAAAGAGACTCACCATAAGCAATAGCCAATGAAGCTCTAGAAATCATAGAAGTAACCTGAAAATCTGGAAGCCCTCTCCCAATTTCCTGGATTGCAGAAATAATGCTAGGTCCAACTACTGCAAACTCACCACCTGCAGATGGGATTGCAAAATTTACTAAGCCTCCTGTTAGAAATGCATAAAAAGGATAAGTGTTTATTGTCGCAATAGAGGCTAAACCTTGAGCAAGGTATTCTCCTAATCCTGTATAAATCATGACACCCATAATTCCAGCATAAAATGGGTATTGAAATAGAATGCCAGAAATATTTCTACTAGATCGTTGCATAGCTATTCCATAACGCAAAGGGGTTTTATGCAAGCATAATCCTAAAATAATAAAAATGAAAATCATAATATTAAAATTGAGATCCATTCCATTAATTATAAAATAATATATGATATAGGAAAAGCCCATAATCACAACCAACCCTTGAAGAATAAAACTATTATTAAAATTATCTGAATAGGCCTTAAAAGGTAATTTCATACTTAAAGCCTCTTCTTCAATGCTCTTCTTTACATCTAACTCATTAGTGTTACATAAATCCTTAAGCTCTTTTGTATGTTTTATTTTGGAGCCAACAAACATCATAAACAAAGGCATAATGATTAAAAACGAAGCTATAATACTATAATTTAAATATGAGTTTAATGTATAAGATGTTGGTATGGTTTTACTTAAAACACCAGTTTCAATTAAATAATTGTTTTCTGTATTTAATAATAAAGGAATTGTACTTGATAAGCCTGTAACCCAACCACACATTGAGACATAAACACAAGCAATTAAAAATGGATAGTTAACTCCTTTAACACGTAAGGCTAATTCCCTAGCTAAAACACCAGTAATAACAATCCATCCAAAACTAACTAAGCTTAATAATAAACCAATAAATACAACAAAAAAATAAACCTGTTTTGGTGTGTTAATAAATTGAGTGATTTTGTCAATGCCTTTTCCGATAATTGGTGATAAAGCAATACTAAATCCTGTTACTAGAATTAATATAATCTGCATAGCAAATGCCAGCAAATCGAAAAAACCATCATACCATGAAGAAAGAATTGTAATAAAGGAAGCATCTACCAGAAAATAAGCAGCTAATGCCGAAATCAAAGTTAATACAATAGCAAACACAAAGGCATCTGGCATGTATTTTAAAAAGAGGTAACTGAACTTTTCTCCTAGTTTGGTTATCATGCTCTAATTTTCTGAAACGTTTAATTGATTTTTCAATTCTATGAATCGTTGTTTGTTATCATAAATTATTTTGTCTCCCAAAATTTGAGTGCCATCATTTACATCAACTAATTGACAACTTACTACTAATTTATAGTTTATAGTTTTAAGCTTACCAATTAACATTAAATCTGAATCAAATTTGTTTTGGACTCCAGACGCGTTTCTTTCGGACTCCTCTAAAATAAAAGATTCTTTCATTAAATGCTAATATCCCTAAAATTAGATAAATATTTGAAATTTCAAGTTAAATAATTCTGTAATTAAGTTTTCAGCTGATAAATTTCGAGCTACCAATAAAATAACTGTACCTTTGCGCCAACTTAAAGAAGTAACTTATACATTAAATTGTTGCTTCATAAACAATTTATATGTCATTTAACACATTAGGCCTTTCTGAAGCAATTCTTAAAGCTATCAGCAAAAAAGGATATAATGAACCATCTCCTATTCAACTTAAAGCCATTCCTCCAATTTTACAAGGAAAAGATGTTTTAGCGTCAGCACAAACTGGAACCGGAAAAACAGCTGGTTTTACTTTACCTATGCTTCATATTCTTTCAGAAAGAGAAAAATCTAAATTCAGACCAATTCGTGCTTTAGTTTTAACTCCAACGCGAGAGTTAGCTGCTCAAGTATATGCGAATGTTAAAGAATATAGCGAGTTTTTAAACCTAAGAAGTGCTGTTATATTTGGTGGTGTAAATCAAAAACCACAAGCTGCAACTATACGTCAAGGTATCGATATTTTGGTAGCCACTCCTGGAAGATTAATCGATTTAGAAAATCAAGGAATATTATCTTTAAAAAGAGTAGAAATACTGGTTTTAGATGAAGCAGATAGAATGCTTGATATGGGTTTTCTACGTGATATTGAACGTATTATGGGTATGATGCCTGCAAAGCGTCAAAATTTAATGTTTTCTGCTACCTTTTCGAAAGACATTAGAAAATTAGCAAATGGCATTTTACATCATCCTGTTCAAGTTGAAGCTACTCCAGAAAATTCTACTGTAGATGCTATTAATCAAAAAGTATATCGTGTTGCTAGTGGTAAAAAATCTGATTTAATTATCAAGTTAATTTCTGATGGGAATTGGAAACAAGTTTTAGTTTTTACAAGAACTAAACATGGAGCTAACAAACTTTGTAAAAAAATGATTAGTGCTGGAATTTCGGCAGCAGCAATTCATGGAAATAAAAGCCAAGGAGCAAGAACAAAAGCTTTGGCAGGATTTAAAAATGGAAGTGTTCGTGTTTTAGTAGCAACAGATATAGCTGCTCGTGGTCTTGATATTCCATTATTACCACACGTGGTTAATTACGAACTCCCAAATATTTCTGAAGATTACGTTCATAGAATTGGTAGAACAGGTCGTGCTGGAGCCAGTGGTGAAGCTATTTCGTTGGTAAGTGCCGACGAAACAACTTATTTAAGAGATATTGAAAAGTTAGTTGGAATGAAAATTCCTAAAGAAATTTTAGAAGGTTTTGAACCAGATCCAAATGCTTCAACAGAACCTAAAAAACAAGGTGGAGGAAGATCTCAACGTTCCAACAATAAGCCTAAAAGAAATCCTCAAAACTCTAAGAAATCTGATCAATCTAGGCGACCAAAAAGAAATAATAGACGATAAATAGCTGTTAATGGAAACACAACCTAACAATCCTTTACATGGTGTGAAACTGGAACAAATAGTTACAGATCTTGAAGCACATTATGGCTGGGAATATATGGGACTCAAGATAAATATTCGTTGTTTCCAGGATAATCCTTCTGTAAAATCTAGTTTAAAATTTTTAAGACGTACACCTTGGGCAAGAACTAAAGTAGAAAACATGTATTTAAACATGTTGAAAAATAAAAGATAAAGACTTTGTTAGTGTTTATCGCGTTTTTTCAATTTATTCACACCTAATTTATAACCAAAAGCTAATTTCGCTTTAGTAAGACTAAACACGTACTTATTTCCATAGTCTAAACTAGTTGAATACAAACCATCTGCATAAATTAAAGTTATATAATAGCGCTTTGCATTATATCCTAAAGCTAGCGTGTAATCTAATTTATAAAGCATGGGATTAGATGGTCTATAGTTATCATCCTCTAAATCAACTTTTTTATTCATTAGGGCAATTCCTGGCATTATATTACAAGATGCAATAAAGTTTTTAGGCAACATAAAAACCGATAAAAACCCTCCTAAAACTCCTACTGCAGCACTATTATATCTTTTTATGTGTGCTTGCTCATTAAAATACAACTCACCATTCTCTGGCATGATATCACTATCAGCTGAAAAGGAATCATAAACACCAAAAAATCCAAGTCCACCTGTTATGTATACGTTTTTATTTCGTTTAGCTAAACCTGCTTTTAAAAGCGAATACGAAAATTCAATTTCAGATAAAGTAAATAGATAATTAAATCCTACTGTAACAGATTTAATATCACTTCTAAACACACTAGGCTCATTAAAATCGTTTTTTACATTAAACCCTTTATATAACTGCAGAAAGCCATTTACATAATGGTGTTTCCCAACAATTAATGTGCCTTGAGCATCAAATCGATTCGTAATTTCTTCCTTATTTGTCTTTAAATTAAAGGCAATATCAATTAAAACTTTACTACTAGCAAATCCAAAACCTACGCCATACTTATTATTAGGCACATACTGTAATTTTGAATTATCGTTTCGAATGTTAAACTTTTTAACCTTGTAATTTGTAAATAAGCGAAGTGAATAGTTTTTTATATTATGATCTATAAATAGTGAATCTACAATTTGCAAGACACTTAAAGACTCTTTATCTTTTATCAAAGAATCACTTTCTTTTATTATTTGAGATTGTACAGAAAACGAAACAATAAATGACAAAACAAGAAGGAAGATTCTATTAACCATGTAATTTAAAAAAACTAAATTTGTGTCTGTTT
This sequence comes from Xanthomarina spongicola, assembly GCF_003148645.1. Lineage (GTDB taxonomy): Bacteria > Bacteroidota > Bacteroidia > Flavobacteriales > Flavobacteriaceae > Xanthomarina > Xanthomarina spongicola. Next base: position 110,197 of record NZ_QGGP01000006.1, on the reverse strand, counting down.
ATATTGAACAAATCATAAAAATCTAAAATTACACTAATTCAATTAAAATGCAACTTGTTTTCGCCACCAATAATTTAAATAAACTAAAAGAAGTACAAAGTTTAATTCCAAAAAAAATAAACCTCCTTAGTTTACAAGACATTGGCTGTTTTGAAGATGTGCCAGAAACCCAAGACACCATAGAAGGTAATGCAATACAAAAAGCAGAATATATTAAAACGCATTATGGATACGATTGTTTTGCAGATGACACTGGCTTAGAAGTTGAAGCCTTAAATGGAGAACCTGGAGTGTATTCTGCACGTTATGCAGGAGAACAACGTGATGCTACTGATAATATGAATAAACTTCTAGATGAACTTAATTTATCCACAAATAGAAAAGCCCAGTTTAAAACTGTTATTGCACTTTATTTAAATGGGAAATTACATACTTTTACAGGTATTTGTAAAGGAGAAATTACCACTGAAAAGCATGGTAAACAAGGTTTTGGTTACGATCCAATTTTTAAAGCCAAAGGTTTCACAAAAACCTTTGCTGAAATTTCTTTAGATGAAAAAAACAAAATTGGACATCGTGGAAAAGCAGTAAAACAGTTAGTTGATTATCTTAATAAGATGTGATTAATGTATTTCTGTCAAAAAAATTAATTGTTAATAAGCTATATTTGAGTTTATATAACGAGTTGTACACCATATGAGTTATGAACGTATGAATCAATCAGACAAGCTGCTAGCAATAAAATTAATCCATACTATAATCTGGGCTTTTTTTGTATTTGTAATATTTTACATTTTATATTCAGGAATTACTAATCGAGTTAATACTTTCACGTGGATCGGAATCGGATTAATAATCGGAGAAGGATTTGTTTTACTAGTTTTTAAAATGTTTTGTCCTCTAACTTTACTTGCACGTAAATACTCGGATTCTCAAAAAGAAAATTTTGATATTTTTCTTCCTAATTGGTTAGCAAAACACAACAAGATTATTTTTACTACTGTTTTCATTGTAGGTCTAATATTAGTTGTGACACGTGTTTTCCAAAACAAGTAAATTTGATAAAATACGGTAAAAAACAACGTATATATTTTATTACTTGGTTCTAGTCTTCTTACGAAAAATCTCGTAGATTTTCCATCTGTTTTTTATTTACTAAATTATTTGCATAATCACACCACTAATCATATACAAAACTGTTATAGGTAATGAAAAATACACTTATGAAAAAAACATTAATCCTTCTTTTATTCCTATTCAGTAATATTGCTTTTTGTCAAACAAAAGTTGTCAAAGTATTGAATGTATCCTATATTGATTATTACTATGTTTATACAGCTTATAATTATATTTCAAAAGATTTAATAGTTTTGATTAGTAGTAAAAATGACATAGAATTCAAGAAAATTTTATTAAAAACAAAGAACTATGTGATTGAAACAAGACTAAAATCTGCTATTAAGATTTCTGAAGATAAATATCTTTTTTGTAAACCAAATATCACAACTATTCAGAATATTCAAATTTCAGACAAAGAAACACTACCTGTATTAATAACTGATTACGAAGAAATTGAATGAGTTTAAGATGGAACTAGATTCGCATTGAATAAATAACTACCTACAACATCAAGTATAAAAATTGCTTATTTTTATCAATTAAACTTCCATTTTCGATTAAGAAGACAGATCAATCTTCATATTAATATGCATCCATTTTGTTGGAACAGAATCTGATTTACCGTAAACAATTTTATCATAATCAATTCCCCAATCAAGTAAATTCATTTGTCCTTCTACTACTAGAGAACTAGCCATCGTGTCCTTTGGATCTCTAATACCAGACACAAAAAACTTGACATCTTTTTCTACTCCTTTTATTGACAATTTACCATTAACCTGATACCAATCAAGTCCCATAGTATAAACTTGAGTGGATTTGAAAATCATGTTATCTTTTTTCTCGTTAATAAATAATCCAGGTGTTTTTACTCTTTCTGTTAATTCGTCTCCAGCACATACATTAAACGTGTTTGGGTTTACTTCAAAAGAGATTTCCATGTTTTCAAGAGGATTACCAAAGTCAAGTCTTTTAGGAACATCGACTTTTAAATTCTCAACAATTCCACTAAAAGGTGTGCTGCAATGTCCATGTGTTACAAACAAATTAATAGTCTGAATTTGATTAGTTTCTTTCAATATAACGGTTTCATTTTTTGGTAAAACCGAAGTGCTTTTAGTATAGCCACTAACAACAATAATAATTAATAAGGCAACCAATGACCATACTATATTTTTTATTTTCTTCATGATATGATATTTATTATTTCTACGAATATAAGTTGAGTATCTTTTTAAATCTGTCAAATAAATGCAAAAAAAGTGCAAATTTATGTGTTTGAAACCCAAATTGGTTTCTTTTATAGATTATAAAAAATAGAGCCTAAACTCCTAATTTAAAGATTCTTATAGTCTCTATATTGAAATCTCAAATAAATACGTACCTTTGCACCTTGAAAATTCCTCAGAGTGAGGATGTGTTACTAGAAGTTTAGGTTTAAGTATGTCGATTCACTTCTTTTGTAACACTACAAAACATAATCGATTACTTATTAAACACGAATGAGCACATTCCAAGATTTAGGTCTTAATGAAGATCTATTACACGCAATTACAGATTTAGGCTTTGAAACACCAAGTGAGGTCCAAGAAAAAGCAATCCCAATTTTATTAGAAAGTGAAACAGATTTAGTTGCATTAGCACAAACAGGAACAGGTAAAACTGCTGCTTTTGGCTTTCCTATGCTTCAAAAAATTGATATTGATAGCCGAACAACTCAAGGATTAATCCTGTCTCCTACTCGCGAACTTTGTTTGCAAATTACAAACGAGATGAAACAATATGGTAAATATTGTAAAGGCCTTAACGTTGTTGCCATTTATGGTGGTTCTAGCATTACAGATCAAGCACGTGAAGTAAAACGTGGCGCACAAATTATTGTTGCTACTCCTGGTAGAATGAAAGATATGATTAGTAGACGTTTGGTTGATATCTCTAAAATACAGTACGCTGTTTTAGATGAAGCCGATGAAATGCTAAACATGGGTTTTAAAGAAGATATAACAGATATTTTATCGCATACACCAGAAGACAAAAGCACTTGGCTATTTTCAGCAACAATGCCTAAAGAAGTTGCTACAATTGCAAAAAAATTCATGAAAAGTCCACAGGAAATTACTGTTGGAAATAAAAATGAAAGTACCAATCAAGTCTCTCATGAGTATTATTTAGTGAATGCTAGAGACAGATACCAAGCTTTAAAACGTTTGGCAGATGCAAATCCAGATATTTTCTCTGTAATTTTCTGTCGTACAAAACGCGATACTCAAAAAGTAGCCGAAAACTTAATTGAAGATGGTTATAGTGCAGGAGCTTTACATGGCGATTTAAGTCAGAACCAACGTGATTTAGTCATGAAATCTTTTAGAAATCAACAAATACAAATGTTGGTTGCTACAGATGTTGCTGCTCGTGGTATTGATGTAGACGATATTACACACGTAATCAACTACCAATTACCAGATGAGCCAGAAATTTACACACATAGATCTGGAAGAACAGGACGTGCTGGTAAAACAGGTATCTCCATGGTTATTGTTTCTAAAAGTGAAGTAAGAAAAATAAAAAGTATTGAGCGTATTATTAATCAGAAATTCGAATTAAAAGAAATTCCAGATGGAATGGAAATTTGCGAAGTTCAATTAATGTCGCTTGCTAATAAAATTCATAATACAGAAATCAATCATGAAATTGATAAGTATTTAGATAGTATTAACGACTTATTTGAAGATACTACTAAAGACGAATTAATTAAAAAATTCTTCTCTGTAGAATTTACAAGATTCTTTAATTACTATCAGAAAACTAAAAACTTAAATGTTTCAGACACGTCACGTGGTGAAGATAGAGATAGTGGTGGAAGAGACTATAGAAGCAACTCTAACGATTCTCGTTACTTTATAAACGTAGGTAGAAAAGATGGATACGATTGGATGAAATTGAAAGATTTCTTAAAAGAAGTTCTGGAACTAGGAAGAGACGATGTCTTTAAAGTAGATGTTAAAGAAAGTTTTTCATTCTTTAATACAGAAAAAGAGCTTCAGGAAAAAGTATTAGCATTCTTTACAGATTATAAACACGATGGACGCTTTGTTAATGTTGAAATTAGCGAAGATAAAGGTCGTGGAACTAGTAGAAATAAAAGACGTCGTGATGGTGGAGGAAGCAGAAGACGTAGCGATGATAAGCCTAGAGGAGATAGACGTTCTAACTCTAGAAGCGATGGTAATAGAAGCGATAGACGCTCGAGTTCAAGAAGTGAAGGCAATAGAAGCGACAGACGAAGTTCTTCAAGTAGCGAATCGCGTTCTAGACGTTCGGACTCTGTGTCAAGTTCAGACAGACCAAGACGTTCTAGACGTTAAACTTATTTGTTAATTTTAAGTCAAAATATAAGATACTTAAATGTATTATCGTTTAGTTTAGTACTTTTATACCCAATATTGCTTAAATGAAGAAACAACTGCTCCTTATTATGCTTATTTTAATAAGCTCTTTTATGTTTGGTCAAGAAGACACAACTGTAAAAGGAGTTGTTATTAATGCTTCTGAAGGAGTCCCTTTAGAAAGTGTCAATATTGTTAACTTAAACCAAGTTAAAGGAACTACTACAAATGCTAGAGGTGAGTTTGAAATTAAAGCAAAAGCTACAGACACACTACATTTCTCTTATTTAGGTTTTAAATCGATTAAAGTACGTGTTACTAATGACTGGATTAAATTTGGTAGTTCTACCATTCAATTAACAGAATTAGCATTTGCTTTAGAAGAAGTTGTTATTAACGAATTTAAACTAACTGGATTTCTAGAAGTAGACATTAAACAAGTACCTATAAACACGAATTATAGATATAATATTTCTGGTCTTCAAACGGGTTATGAAGCTGGAGGTTCATCAACCAATGCAGTAACTAGAGTTCTAGGAGCTGTTTTTAATCCTGCCGATTTTTTGTATAGTATGTTTGGAAAACAGCCAAACGAAATGCGTAAGTTAAAACAAATGAAGCAAGATGATGAAATTAGAACCCTTCTTGCTAATAGATTTGACAGAGAGATGCTTACAGCGTTATTACAAGTAGATCGTGCAGATTTAGATGAAATAATTAGGCAATGTAATTATTCTAAAAGCTTTATTCAAACAGCTAACGATCTTCAAATATTAGATGCTATTAGCGAATGTTACGAAGAATATAAAGTATTGAGCAGGAGTAAAAATAAAGGAAGACTTTAAAAAAATATAAAAGCGAAAGATAATCTTTCGCTTTTTTTATGCTCTTGAGTGTAATGCAATTCTATTGCCTTCAGTATCTATAAAAACTGCCATATAACCATGTTCTGGTGAGATTTGCGTTTTTGGCTGATAAATAGAACCTCCAGCAGCTTCTACTCTATCTAATTCATTTTGTACATTTTCACTAACAAAATAAACCAAAGTACCTTCTTGACTTGGTACATAAGTGTCTTGCTTAATTAGAGTTCCTTGGGCTCCAGGAACATTACCTCTATCTGGAAACCAACCCATTAAAATACCTCCAAAATCTTGAATAGAAATTTCTACCTTAAAAACTGTTTCATAAAATTTTTTAGCTCTTTCCATGTTATTAACTGGAACTTCAAACCAACCTACCATGTTATGCTTCATAATTTATTGTTTATCTAATATCTCTTTTAAGCTAGCTAAACCTTCTTCAAAATCTTTTCCTACTGCTTTTTCAAAATTAAAAAAGAGCATAAAAATATTCATTGGTACTGGATTATTACCTGTAAATCCCCAAGTTACATTGGTTTGATTTGTATCTACTTCTGTTACTTTTATATAAGCATCTGAAACAGATTTCCAAGGCTTTAAAAAGCGTAATTGTGTTTTAATTTGTTCGTTATGTTCTATATGAAGTATTTCTTGTTCTCCAGTACCAACCTGTTTGTTTCCTTCCCATTTAGCTATAAAACCAACTTCTCCATCTGTACCAACAGATTCTTGTTTCATGTTTGGATCTTTCTTTTTCCATGGAGACCAATGATCTTGATTTCTTACAAATTTTAAATATTGAAATACTTCTGGAAGAGATTTGTCGATAATAACACTCCTATTTACTTCATATTTCTTTGGCGCTATTAAAGCCAATAGAATTATAATACCTATAAGTCCGAGTAATATGTATAAAACAATCATGATTATTAGTTTGTTAGTTTCAATAAATTTACAAAAATTATTGGTTGTAAAAACGCTCTACAATCTCATCGTAACTTTTAATGGTCTTTTTTATCCAATCCAATCGTTTTTCTTGTTGCTCTTCTAGTGTTAAATGCCAAGAAATATCCGTTTGTTTTAATTTAGTTGTAACATGCTGTAGTATAATTGCTGCAGAAACGGAAATATTTAAGCTTTCAGTAAAACCATACATAGGAATTTTTAAAAAACAATCTGCTTGATCTAGAACTTCTTGAGACAAACCTTGGGTTTCCCTTCCAAAGAAAAAACAAGACTTTTTAGAAACATCGAATTCATGAAGCAAACAGTCTGTTGTATGTGGAGTTGTAGCAACTATTTGATAACCTTTTCCTTTTAAGTCTTTGATACTGTCTTTTACAGAATGATGCCTATGTAAATCCACCCATTTTTGAGCTCCCATTGCAATCTCTCTATCTATACGTTTAGTATTTGTTTCTTCAATAATATGAACTTCTTGAATTCCAAATACATCGCAACTTCTAATAACAGCACTTGTATTATGTAATTGATAGACATCTTCTGTAGCAACTGTAAAATGTTTTGTGCGTTGGCTTAAAACGGTATCGAAACGCAATCTTCTATTTTCTGTTAAATAGGTTTCTAAATATGCTAATAGTTTTAAATCTACCATGTAATAAAAATAAAAAAACCTGATAAAACATCAGGTTTTTAATTCAATTATAATTTGAATTAATCATTAGAGCCAATATTACCTTGAGCAATAATCATGTTTATTAAAATTTCACTTAAATGAACATTAATATGACCATTAACACCTAATACATCTTCAAAACCAAAAACAGTATCATTATCTAAAACTGCAAGATTTGTTTGGCTTATTCCTGTATTTCCATCTACTGGATTAAAAGTAAAAATAATATCTCCTGTTGTAGCCACATCATTCGAATATATATAGGCTGGGTGCACTCCATCTATTGGAGTATTTTGCAATTCTATTACTGCTAATGCTTCACCATTGGTTCTTCCATAAAAAGTAGTTCTTCCACTAACTCCAGACATATCTACTTCGCTTAGAAGGTATACAATAGATTCTCCAGTAAGCTCATTTTGACCAATATCTCCTTGAGCTATAATAGTTCCAAGAGTCATGTCACTTTCATGTACATTTATATAACCATCAAAATCAACTACATCTAAATATAAGAATGAAATTGCATCGTCTAGTTGAGACACATTAGTGACACTTTTACCTGTATCTCCATCAACAGGATTAAAAGTGAAGGCAATATTTCCACCTTCAACAGCTGTATTATTATGTATATGTGCTGGATGCATCTCACCAGAAATGGTGTTTGATAATTGAATAACAGCAAGAGCTTCTCCATTCTCACGTTCAGAAAAAACAGCCGTTCCAGAAATCCCAGGAATATCTTTTTCTCCTAACGAGTATGTTTTAGAAACTCCTGTTAATTCGTTTTGACCAATATCGCCTTGTGCCACAATAATGTTTAATTGAGTTTCACTTTCATGAACATTTATATAGCCATCAAAACTCATTAATTCATCATATGTTATTGGAGTTCCATCATCTAACGTTGTAAAAGTAATGGAGCTAAATCCTGTATCTCCATTTACTGTTCCTAATGTAATTGCAATACCTCCACCTTCGGCTGCAGTATTATAATGAATATGAGCTGGATGAGAGCCTCCTGTTGGAATTGCTGTAAAATCTAATTCCACAGTCGTAGAGTTATCTTCATTTTTAATAAACTTTGCAGTTCCAGTTACACTATTATCATCTATAGAACCTAAAGCAAAGGTTTTAGATATTTGACTTGAAGGAATTGGAGTAATATTATCATCTCCACTACAGCTAAAAAATAAAACTAGTGGCAAAACTAAAAATAGAGACTTAAAATTTTTCTTCATAATCAGTATTAAATTATTTGTAATATTACACATAATATATAAATTTTTAAAGTCTAGTTGTAGACCTTTTCTATTTTATTTTAAGAATGTATAAATATAATCTTGAAAAATGAAACATGTAGTTGTACTTACAGGAGCAGGAATAAGTGCTGAAAGTGGTATTAAAACTTTTAGAGATGCAGATGGTCTCTGGGAAGGACACGATGTTATGGAAGTAGCATCTCCACAAGGGTTTGCTAAAAACCCAGAATTGGTTTTAGATTTTTATAACCAACGAAGAAAACAACTTTTACAAGTAGAACCTAATGAGGCACACAGAGTTTTGGCTAAATTTGAATCTAAATACAAAGTATCTATAGTTACTCAAAATGTAGATGATTTACACGAAAGAGCAGGTAGCTCTCAGATTATTCATTTACATGGCGAATTACAAAAAGCAAGAAGTTGTTATAACGAACTAGATATTTTTTATTGGAAGAAAGATATTTTACTTGGAGATTTATGTAAACAAGGTTACCAAATTAGACCTCACATTGTATGGTTTGGTGAAGCTGTACCAATGATGGATGAAGCTATAAAAGTATGCGAAACTGCCGATATTCTTGTTATAATTGGTACATCTATGCAAGTATATCCAGCAGCTAGTCTGATAGATTTTGTACCACAACATATTCCAATTTATTATATAGACCCAAAACCGGCCAAAGTAAATAATAATAGAATAGTAGTGATTCCTGAAACTGCAACTGAAGGAGTAAAAAAACTTATAAAGCTTTTTTCTTAATACCTTTATACAATATAAAAGATAAAAATTGAGTTTTAAAGTTACTAACTAGTTTCTCATTCATGCTAAGAATAATCACCATATTACTATTCTTTATAAACTTAGTTAATTTTTCTTATGCTCAATCTGTAGACCCTAACCCAAACAGTACACATGAAAAATGGGAATATGTTTTAGAAGATACAGGAGATTTTTTACAAATAGCTCTTCCTGTTGCTGCTGGACTAACTACTATTATCAAAAAAGACTGGCAAGGAAGTAAACAATTTGCTTTTTCTTATGCTACAGGATTTGTAATCTCTCATGCATTAAAAAAAATAGTAAAAAAGGAAAGACCAGAAGATAGAAATCTATACGATGCTTTTCCATCTGGACATACAACCTCAGCCTTTAGTGGTGCTTCTTTTATACAAAGACGTTATGGCTGGAAATATGGAAAATGGGCTTATGTATTAGCTACCATTGTTGGCATAAGCAGAATGGAAGGTCCTGATGGATGGCATGACATTTGGGATGTTCTTGGAGGTGCAGCCATTGGCATTGGCAGCACGTATATTTTTACCAAACCATACGAAAAAAACAAGATTAATGTTGGGTTTTACTCAGGAAACAAGCAATACCTTCTTACTTTTAAATATGAGTTTTAATTTATTTTGAAGAAACTCTCTTATCCTTTTTTGGAGGCATTGTACCAAACACCTTATCCCAGAAAGTATTAGATACACCAAAAGCCTTATTTGGATACTTATAATGGTGCAAACTATGGTGATGCCATAAATCTCTAAATCTTTTAGGAGGACGCATAACATGAGTTGCTCTGTGAACAAATGAGTACATTAAATAACCTACAAAAAATCCTGGAAAAAATCCATAAACTAAAGATGAGTAGCCAATAATCCAAAAAACACAATAAAAAATTCCGAATAAAAAAGATGCTAAAATAATACCAGGAACTGGTGGCATTAACAAGCGATCTTTATCTGTTGGAAAGTTATGATGAGCTCCATGCATAATAAAGTGAAATCTTTGAGACCATTTAGCTTCTGTTACCCAATGAAACACATAGCGATGCAGCATATACTCAGCAAATGTCCAGAAAAATAAGCCAAAAACAAACAAACCTATAAAAGATAAAACACTTAAATCTTTCACGACAATAGCTAAATAAACTAAAAAAGCTATGACCAAACCATAAACAATAATATTAGATATTGGATCTGTTTTGGTTAAACGCTCCAAGATTGGATTCTTAAATATTTCTGCTTGACCAGTCTGAAAATCAGTAGTAACTTCTGGTTTCATAATTTGTTTTATTTGATGTTGCAAAATTATAAAAAAAAATAAAATCTAATGTAAACTATCTAGAATAGTTTGGAGATTCCTTAGTGATTGTAACATCATGAGGATGGCTTTCATTAATACCTGAAGCTGTAATTTTTATAAATTGTCCTGTTGATTGTAGTGTGTTAATATCTTTGGAACCACAATAACCCATTCCAGCTTTTAAGCCACCAACAAACTGATGAATACTTTCGTATAATTCACCTTTATAAGGGACACGACCAACAATGCCTTCTGGAACTAATTTTTTAATATCGTCTTCAACATCTTGAAAATATCTGTCTTTACTTCCTTGTTTCATGGCTTCTACTGAACCCATGCCTCTATAAGACTTAAATTTTCTTCCTTCGTATATTATTGTTTCACCTGGACTTTCTTTAGTTCCAGCTAATAAAGAACCTAACATAACCGTATCCGCACCTGCTGCTATAGCTTTTGGGATATCTCCTGTGTATCTAATTCCACCATCTGCAATTACAGGAACTCCTGATCCTTTAATGGCTGCTGCAACTTCTAATACTGCTGAAAATTGAGGATATCCAACTCCTGCAACTACTCGAGTTGTACAAATAGAACCAGGACCAATCCCAACTTTTACAGCATCTGCTCCAGCTTCAACTAAATATTTTGCAGCTGCTCCAGTTGCTATATTTCCAACTATGACATCTAATTTTGGAAATTTTGCTTTTACTTCTTTAAGCACTGCAACAACTCCTTTTGTATGACCATGAGCTGTATCTATAATAACTGCATCTACACCAGACTTCACTAGAGCTTCGGTACGCTCTACAGCATCTGCAGTTACTCCAAGAGCAGCAGCTACACGCAAACGACCAAACACATCTTTATTTGAAATGGGTTTTTGAGTAAGTTTTGTAATATCTCTAAAGGTTATTAAACCTGCTAGCTTATAATTATCATCGACAATCAATAATTTCTCAATTTTATGTTCTTGTAGAATGACTTCAGCTTGCTGTAAAGACGTTCCAACTGGTGCTGTTACTAATCTACCACTAGTCATAACTTCAACAATTGGTCTTTCGCCATCTTTTTCAAAACGCAAATCCCTATTGGTTACAATACCTTTTAAAAAACCTTGGTCATCCACAATTGGAATACCACCAATACCATGTTCTGCCATATTTTGTTTAGCATCAAGCACTGTTGCATCTATGGTTAAAGTAACAGGGTCTGTAATCATACCACTTTCAGCACGCTTTACTTTACGAACTTCGTTAGCCTGTTGTGCAATCGTCATATTTTTATGAAGTACACCAATTCCACCTTCACGAGCCATAGCAATAGCCATAGCACTTTCTGTAACAGTATCCATAGCAGCTGAAACTATTGGAATATTTATAGTAATGTTTCTAGAGAATTTTGATTGAATATTGACTTCTCGAGGTAAGACTTCTGAAAAAGCTGGAATTAATAGGACGTCGTCGTAAGTTAGTCCTTCTCCTACAATTTTGTTTGAATGTGATGTCATATTGCAATTACATTTATAATTGCGTGCAAATATACAATATTTATAGGGAATTAAGTTTTAACTTATTCTTAAATTATTTTTATTCAGATTTTCAATAAACTCTTAAGGTATTTAAGACAAATCAATTCTTTATTATTTACTTATTATTACGGCTAAAAACAGAATTGCTTTTTATAGAAAAAATAAATACTTATGATTCTTTTTTATTTAATAATTGGAACAAAATTATTAAGATTGAAAGGGTGAATGTAAGTGTCATTAAAATTCCAGAAAACATGACAATATATTTCATCCAGAGCAGTCCAGTCCAAAGCAAGTACAGGCCTCCAAATGTTAAGATAACAGATAGAAAAGGCTCGACAATTAAAAACAGTTTAAGTTTCATATTTAGCTTGGTTGTGCTTAAAATTACACCAACTAAAAAGAAAATAATTGACATAGATAGAATATGATTATGAACCAAAGTAAGCATTTCTTGCTCGCTTTTTTTGAATTTCATAACAGTAGCTTCTTCATTAAATTCATTTCCTAAATATTGTTCTTCAATACCATTTGGATTTGCTGTAGATGTTTCGCCAACAAAAAGCAATCCTGTATAAAAACCAATACTTAACACAATAATAAATGCTGCAATTAAGAACTTTATTTCTTTTGGGAATGAGTATATTAAGCCATTTAGTTGCATATTAAATTATGTTTTTTGAATGAAGAATTTTTAAAGATTTTAATAAATTATTCATAGCAGTTGTCATGGATCTTACAGAAATAGTTGCCCCAGAAATAGCCATAATATTATCTCCATATCTTAAATCGTCGTTCTGCGTTTTGCCTACAAATTGTCTTAACCATCGCTTACTACCAATCTCTCCTCCATAATCTTCTCTGTAAATTAGAATCTTTGTATTTAGTACTACGAGCTCAGTATCTAATAAAACTAAATAATCAAATGCATCTGTTTTACTTGGTGCTTCAGAAACATAGGCATATCCAATTAACTTGTTATTTTCAAAAATTTGAAAGAAGTTATCTGCTTCAAATTTGGAAGGTAATTGTTTCGAAATATCTTGTGGCACACTAAAAGATTCAAATTTAAAAGTTTCAGTTTTAAACGTTTCAGAAATCTCTTTATCTACTTTCTTTTGGATATTTTTTGGCAAACCAATTACTTGAAGTGCTAAAAAAACAAATAAAATTATGGTGTGGTTTAAATTCATTATGCAAAGATATTTAAATGTTTAGTGATACCAACTAAAATGTCAAATAGCTAGAGTGAATTTTACGTCATCTCTAGCTATAGAACAATTAAAAACTAATTCTTGTTTTAGAACCAAACACCTATTCCAAAGTTTAATTGATTAGGCAAACTGTTATTTGTTGCATCATTTTTAAACTGGTAATCTGCCTTAACAACAGCGCCTGGAGTAATTTTATAAGTTAACCCTAATGTCCAATCGCTTCTATTATATGCATCATTAACTAAAAGGTCTCCTTTTACTTTTGCATTAGTATCGTAATCTTCATAACGTGCAAAGGCATATAACTGTTGTTTTTTAGTTAGTGGTAATAAATTAAATGCTGCTTCTAAATACCAACCTTGCATAGCGCTTCCTAACCCTTGAGTTGGATCAGCTTCCAAATCGTAATATAATTCGTTATAAGCTTCAGTATCTGTTAAACCTGAGTACACAAATTGTCCACGAGCAGATAAACGCTTGTAAGCATAACGTGCATCAAGACCAACCATTGAAAGACCAACACTTGAGCCATCTAATTCTTCAACATCGTCTTCTGCTTGCGAACGGCCAACATATCCAGATAATCCTAAACGTAATCCTGGTAAACCATAATAATCTAATTTAGCCGAAAAGTTAGGTGAATCTACAGTAGATTGAATTCCTTTTTGTCTTCCGTTACGTAAACCATCTTTACCTCCCAATAATTTTGACCCATTTACTGAAGCAAAACCTGTAAAAATATATGCTTGGTAGCGTAATGAAGCATCATCAATTTTACCTGCAACACCTACTCCAATTTCTCTCCAAGTTGTTGGTACAATACTCTTATCCATACTTGGACGCTCCACACCATTAAAGGTTGTAGGTTCGTGATATTCGTTTATAATTCCCATTGGAATTAACATTAAACCTCCACGTAGATTTAAATTATCTGTTAAACTATATTGTAAAAAAGCTTGCTCAACAAAAACTTCGCTCACATGCTCAAATTCTACTTCTGTAACAAATTGGACTTTATCGCTAAATTTGTAACCAAATAATAAGACCAAGCGTTGTACGTCTAGCTCGCCATTATTGCCTTCTGGCTGATTATATGTAATTTCTCCATAACCTCCTACTGTAACTCCAGAACTCACATTACCAGATAAGATACGTTGTGCTGAATTTTGTTGTTGTTGTGGATTTGTATATAAAGAATCTGGTACTGTTTGGGAAAATGTAATAGCTGAAATTAATAAGGCTACTACTAATAAAACATTTTTCATTTTTGGGTAATTAAGTATTATTTTTATTTAGACTTGTTTTAAATAGTGAATTAATTCGTCGGCAAAAATAGTATAGGATTTTAAATACACAAAGTTTATTTAGATTAAATTTAAATAATATTTTAACAAAAATTTTAACATGCTGAAAACATGAAAATTAGGGAAGAAAAAAATTAATGGTAAGCAGTAAAAATTTTGGTTGCTTCGTTATAAGCGCTTTCAAAGCTGAGAGCATTGAGGTTAGATACCTTTTTTTGTGTAAAATAGGAAAGTAGTTTTTCGGTTGGCATATTTCCAGTTAATTCGTCTTTTGCCATTGGGCAACCACCAAACCCTTGAATAGCTCCATCGAATCTTTTGCAACCTGCATTATAAGCAGCATCCACTTTTTCAAACCAAGTAGTTGGTGTGGTATGCAAGTGTGCACCAAACTCTATTTCAGGATATTTAGGAATTAAATTAGAAAACAAATAGCTAATGTTTTCAGGATTAGAACTACCTATAGTGTCACTTAAAGAGAGTATTCTTACTCCCATTCTTGAAAGTCTTTCTGTCCACTCTCCTACTATGTCAACATTCCATGGGTCTCCATAAGGATTTCCAAAACCCATTGAAATATAAACAACAACTTCTTTATTTGTTTTATCAGCTATTTCAAGTATTTCACTTAGAGTAATTACAGATTGTGCAATAGTTTTGTGCGTGTTTCGCATTTGGAAATTTTCAGAAATAGAAAAAGGATAACCTAAGTAATCTATTTGTTGATGCACAGAAGCATCTTGAGCTCCTCGAGTATTTGCAATAATAGCCAACAGTTTACTTTCCGTTGTACTTAAATCTAATTGCTCTAAAACTTGAGCAGTATCAACCATTTGAGGAATAGCCTTTGGAGAAACAAAACTTCCAAAATCTATAGTATCAAAACCAACACGTAATAAAGACTGAATGTATTGTACTTTTTTTTCGGTAGGAATAAAGGCTTTAATGCCTTGCATGGCATCACGTGGACATTCAATAACTTTAATTTTGTCTAACATTTATATTGACATTGGAAATGTAAAAATAGTATTATTTTCTTTAAAGCAAGATGAAAACTGCAATACCTACAAACACAATAATTTGTAGCCATTTAAAAAACAGTCCTACTTGATGATGCTTTTTCATATAACTGGAAATGGTTCCTGCTAATAATGCTATTGAAGAAAAAATAATAAATGAAACTGCCATAAACAAAAGACCTAAAACATAGAATTGAGTTACTTGACTAAGAGAATTACTAAAAAGAAACCCAGGAAATAAAGCCAGAAAGAATAACGACACTTTAGGGTTTAAAACATTCATTAAAAAACCCTGTTTAAATAATTGACTTAAGGTTTTCTTTTTAACATGATTAGAATTCAAACTTAATTCTGAATCACTTTTAAAGACTTTATAAGCTAAATACAATAAATAAGTAGCTCCAAATAGTTTAATTATTAGATATATATATTCGTTTTCTTTAATAAGTACCGACACGCCAAATGCTACGAGTGTTGTATGTACCAAACATCCGGAAATTAATCCAGAAACTGTAGCTAAGCCAAATTTCTTCCCATGACTCATACTTTGCATAAGCACATAAATATTATCTGGTCCTGGAGAAATTGCTAATGCTGACGTTGCAAAAACAAACGAAATTAAAAGGTCGTAATTCAGTGTATTTAATTTTTTTTTGTAAAAATAGGGATAATAATAGTATTGTTAGTGTCTTTTTAATTCTTGTAAAAAAGCTCTTTTAATCTTAAATGTTTATTTTAGCTTAAAATAATAAATAATTAAAACATGAAAAACATTACAAAGTTAGCACTTACTTTCTGTTTCTTTATTCTACTTCAAAACAGCGTATTTTCTCAAGAAATATCTGAATGTGGTGTTATTGAAACCCCTGAATCTTTAGAATTTTACGAGAATAACAAAGAGCAGATAATACAATTTGAACAAGAATATTTAAAGAATATAGGTACTCGTCAATCTGTTACTTCTATTCCAGTAAAAGCACATGTTATAAGAACAACTGGTGGAACTGGAGGTTTAACTGTAACGCAATTAAACGATGCTATGAATGTTATGAATGCATTCTATGCCAATGCAAACATGAATTTTTATTTATGTGATGGTATTAACTATATAGACAATAGTACTTATTACGATTTTATTGATTCTGATGAAGCTGCAATGACAGCTGCCTATAATGTAACTGGATTAATAAATATCTATTTTGCAAATAGTGCTACTAGAGCTAGTTCTGGAAGTTCTGTTTGTGGTTATGCATATTATCCAGGTGGTCCAGATACTATAATCATGGTTAATTCTTGTGCATTAAATGGAAGTACTCTTGCACATGAAATGGGACACTTTTTTAGCTTAAGACATACACATAATGGTGGTACTGAATTAGTTGATGGTTCTAACTGTACAACTGATGGAGATTATTTATGTGATACTCCTGCAGACCCAACATTATCTTATTCTAATGTAACCTCATCATGTGTTTATATTGGTACAGATACGGATGCTAATGGAGACACTTATGTTCCAGACCCTAGCAACGTGATGTCTTATTCTAGAAAGCCTTGTAGAACTTATTTTTCTCCACAGCAATATGCTAGATTATATGCAACTTTTCAAACAACCAGAAACAATTTTAATTGTGCTAGCTTTAATATAGATTTTACTGCTAATAATACACAAACCTGTACAAACTCTTTAACTGTTAACTTTACAGATAATAGTGTTGGTGCTACTTCTTGGGAATGGGATGTTGATGGAGATAATGTTGTAGATTATACAACACAAAATCCAAGTCATACATATAATACACCAGGATTTTATGATGTTACTTTAACTGTTTATAATGCAACATCTTCTATTACAAAAAGTGAATCTGAATATATACAAGTAGGTGCCTCTACTAATCTTCCAATGGATAGAGATTTTAATGCGCTTACTAATTTACAGGCAGATGGTTGGAAAGCAACAGCTACATCAGGTTCAGAATTTGTTTGGACACTAAACGCTGGTACAACACTTTCTGGTAGTACTGGACCAACAGGAGATAATTCTCCAGCTGGAGATGGACTATATATTTACACAGAAGCTTCTGGATCAAGTTCAGGTGATGTAGCAGAATATACGTCTCCATGTATTGATATAAATTATTCAGATGCTATTTTATCATTTTACTATCACATGTTTGGTAGTTCTATGGGAGAACTTCATGTCGATATAGATTCTGGTTCTGGATTTGTAAACGATGTAACAACAGCAATAGTAGGTCAGCAACAATCCACAAATGCAGATGCATTTTTAGAGAGACAAGTGGATTTATTTTCTTATGCAGGTCAAACTATTAGAATTCGTTTTAGAGCTATTAGAGGTACTAGTTTTAATAGTGATGTTGCTATTGATGATATTAGTATAAATGGCACATTATCTATTAGTAATTTTAATGAAGAAACGGTTAGAATCTTTCCAAATCCTGTAAATGACAATATTTTAAATGTGAAACTATCCTCTTCACAAACTGATGTATCTTATAGAATTATGAATATTCTAGGTCAAGAAATAATGAATGGGCATTTAGAAAATGAAAAAATTGAAGTTTCAAATATGGCTTCTGGAACTTACTTTTTATCGTTAGAATCTAATGGATTCAAATTCATCAAGAAGTTTATTAAACTTTAAGAAAACATAATTTATATAAAAAAAGCACTCCATTGGAGTGCTTTTTTTTACTCTTTTAAAAGCGCCTTATTAATATCTTTAATTAGTTTAGGCCCTTCATAAATAAAACCTGTATAAAGCTGAATTAAATCGGCTCCTGCATCTATTTTTTCTAAAGCATCAGTTACAGAATGAATACCTCCTACTCCAATAATTGGAAATGCCTTATTACTTTTTTCGGCAAGAAATCTGATTACTTCAGTAGAGCGATTTGTTAACGGCTTTCCACTTAATCCTCCTGTTTCTGTTCTATTTTTACTAGTCAAGCCTTCACAAGAAATAGTTGTATTAGTGGCAATAACGCCATCTATTTTAGTTTCCTTAACAATATCTATAATATCCATTAATTGACTATCTGTTAAGTCTGGTGCGATTTTTAATAGAATTGGTTTTGGTGAGACTTTTTTAGCATTTAAATCTTTTAAAGTCTGTAAAAGTCTCGTTAAGGGTTCTTTGTCTTGAAGTTCTCTAAGGTTTGGTGTGTTTGGCGAACTTACATTCACCACAAAATAGTCGACATAATCAAATAAGGCATGAAAACATATTTTATAATCTTCTACTGCCTCTTCGTTGGGAGTTACTTTATTTTTACCAATATTGCCTCCTATTAACACACCTTTGTTTTGCTTTAAACGCTCAACAGCCTCTACAACTCCACCATTATTAAAACCCATTCTGTTAATAATAGCTGAGTCTGATTTTAATCTAAATAAACGTTTTTTAGGATTTCCCTCTTGAGGTTTTGGTGTTAGCGTACCAATTTCAATAAAACCAAAACCAAAATTATTAAGTTCATTATATAATTTAGCGTCCTTATCAAAACCAGCTGCTAAACCAACTGGGTTTTTAAATTTTAATCCGAATAATTCTCTTTCTAAACGTACATTTTCAACAGTATAAATACTCTTAAAGATATTAGAAACAAAAGGAATTTTATTAAAAAACCGAATCATTGAAAACGTAAAGTGATGAATTTTCTCTGGATCGAAAAGAAAAAATATTGGTCGTAATATAAGTTTGTACATGAATATATTTTTGAAAATACAAAAATACAATTCTAATAACTTAATTAATTATTTAAGTAGAAATTATTCTTTTAAATGCGAATGTCTAATATATTTTTCAACAACAACTGCAGTAACTATTACCATATAAAACTGTCCCATCATGGCAAAAAACATTGTTGCTTTTTGAGCTATATCAGAAATTGGGGTTATATCTCCATAACCAATTGTCATTAAAGTTATATAACTATAATAAATAAGGCTATCAATATTATTAGTTATTGTAGCTCCTTCAACCAATCCATTAAAAGAATTGGGAGCAGCTAATTCAATACTAAAAAAAACAAAAAAACCCAAAAGACCAATAGATACGTAACCACTCATTAATCCGAAAATGACTTTTTTATTAACTTCTTTTGCTTGCCATACTTGTCTAATAATTTCGAAAGTAATTAAAGTGTAAAAAATAAAGTAAATTGAAACTTTAATATAATCTATTGTAGTATTGGTATTATTACCTACAAACCTATATAAAAAGACGGATAGAGCTAAAAAAAACAATAAAATACTTATTTTAGATTGTTTACGCCTTTTAGAAAAAATAACATATCCAGAAGATATATTTACTAAAAATAATATATGTGAAATAATTTCAGCAAATAGAACTTTTGGAAAAAGTAATGATCCAAATAGAATAGCTATAAGACTAAAAAAAAATAATTCAAAACGATATGTATATAGCCTTTCAAAGTTCATAAATTAGTCTTCCATTATGGATTCATCGAATTTATAATCTTTATAGCTTACTTTAAAAAGAATACTATATAAAGACGGAACAAACAATAGTGTAATAACTGTTCCAAAAAGAAGCCCAACCATAATACTAACAGCCATACCTTCCCACATTTCACCTCCACTTAAATATAAAGGAATTAAACCAAGTACTGTAGTGAATGTGGCCAATAAAATTGGTCTAAACCTTTGTAAACATGCGGCAATAATAGCATCTTGAATAGGTCTTTTTATCTCTGTTTCTTCAATTTGAATTCTATCTAACAATACAATGGCATTATTAATTACTATTCCAGCTAAAGAAATAACTCCTAAAAATGGCATAAATCCAAATGGTTCTTGAAATACAAGTAACCCAATAGAAACACCAATGATACCTAATGGAATGGTAGCTGCAATCAATATTGTTTTTCTAACAGAATTAAATTGAATAATTAGTAGTAATATAATGATAAAGCCAGATAACGGTAAATAGGCAGTTACAGCTTCCATATTTTCGGCTGTATTTTCTGCATCGCCTCCAAACTTGTAGGTATATCCTTCTGGCCATGATTTTGAAGCCTCTTGAATCCAAGGTGTTATTTCTGTCATAATTGCAGAAGCATTACCAGCTGGAGTTAATTCACTACTAACAACTATAGTTCTATCTATATCTAATCGTTTAATTTTAGCATATTGCCATTCAGGAATTATGCTTGCTACTTGAAGAAGAGGTACACTTTTACCAGAACTTTGAGCATATATATTTAAGGTTTCAATTGATGCTAGAGATTGCTGTTGACTTGCATCACTTCTCATCATTATAGCTATAGACTTATCATCCTCACGATACTCTCCTGTTTGAAAACCATCTAAGACTGTTTGTAAAGAAGTTGCAATATCTTGACTATTTACACCTGCTAATTGCGCTTTATTCTGATCTATATTAACTACAAATTTTTTAGTTTTTGGTCCCCAATCATCTTTAATATTTTTGGTTCCAATAATCCTCGAAAGTTCTTGTTTTGTTTGTTCAGATAGTTCTGCAAGAATATCAGGATTTTCTCCTATTATTTTTATTTCTATTGGAACTCCTCCTCCTCCTCCAGCTAATAATCCAACCTTAACATCAGCATTTGGAAAATTATTAAAACTAAAGGCATCAATTTTCTCAACAATTAAATTATTATATGTAGCGTTAGACACATTTACAAGCATATGAGCATAACTATCATCTGGTTCATCTGGAGAATATCCTAAATCATAAGATTCTGGTCCTTTCCCTACATAAGAAGACCAGTCTGTTACGCCATCTGGACGCGCATCAGTAACAACTAAATCTGAAAAAATATACTCCTCTATTTTCTTTACTACTTCTTTAGTTGCTTCAATTTTAGTACCTTGAGGTAAATTAATATCAACAGTAACCATATTTCTATCACTATCTGGAAAAAATATAAATGTTATATAACTAAATCCATAAAGTGCTAAAATAAGACAGCCAACAATTCCAATAATAACAGACTTCTTATAAGCTAAAGCCCAAAGAATTAGGTTTTTATAATACTCTTTTAAGTTATTAATTGTTTTATCTACTAAAGATAGTTTTTTTTCTGATTTTGGAACAACTTTAAGAAAGAGGAAACATATAAGCGTTATTACAGTTAGAGCAAGAATCCAAGATGATAATAGTGCAATCGATATAACTACAAATATTGGTCCCATAATATCTCCCATTGTAGATTGAGCTAAATAAAAGGCCATAAATGCAGCAGATGTTGTTAACGTAGAAATTAATAATGGTGTAAACAATTCTCCACAGGCTTGCACTGCAGCATCCTTTGCATTAATTCCATTTTCCATTTTAACCATTATGGTTTCTGCAACTACAATGGCATTATCTACCATCATACCAAGAGCCATAATTAATGCTGCTAATGTTACTTGATTAAGTCCCATACCTATAACTCCCATAATCATAAGAGTCATAATAGTTACCATTGGGATTAGACTTGCTATAATTCCACCTGTTCTAAAACCTAAAAATACTAACATGACAATTAACACAATTACTATAGACTGTAATAGGTTTACAATAAAAGCGCTAATTTTATCGTCTATATAAGTATCTAGAGAGGCTAATCTTTGTAACTCTAGACCAACTGGTAAAATACGTTCCCATTTATTAATTACTGTATTTATATCTGTCCCTAATTGAATAACATTCGCTCCTTCTTTTAAGCTAACATGCATGGAAATAGCATCTTTGCCATTAACAGAAACAATTTGTTTTGGAGGATCAATATATCCTTTTTTTACAGTGGTAATGTCTCCTAAATTTACTACTTGAGAACCATCTCCCACAGGAACCAGCATGTTATTAATATCTTCAACCGAATTAAAATTTCCTGTTGGTTCTAAAATAATACGTTCGTCTCCTAAATTAACTTGACCACCTGAACTTAATATGTTTGTAGAACTTATAATAGATTGAAGTTTTGATGAAGACAAACCGTATTCTTTTAAACGTGTGTTATCAAACTCAATAAATACACGTTCTTCTTGATTTCCTCCAAATTCTACCTTGGCAGCTAAATCTAGTTTTATTAAATCATCTTTAATATCGTCTGCATAATCTTTAGCTTCTGCATATGAAAAACCATCTATCACTAATCCAACCACAATTCCATAAACATCACCAATACCATCATCATCTAAATCTGGTTTAACACCTGATGGGAGGCCTTGTATCTTATCTAACTTTCGTCTTAATCTATCCCAAACAGCCTGCAAGTCTTCAGGTTTAACCTCATCTTTCAATTCTACTGTAACGACTGATAATCCTGAACGTGAGGTACTAGTAAGTTCTTTTAATTCTGGTAATTCTTGAGCTACCTTCTCAACAGCGTCTGTTACTAGTTGCTCTACGCGTTCTGGACTTGATCCTGGGAAACTTGAAACAATATTAGCAACGCGTACTGTATAAGGTGGCATACTATCTCTTGGTAAGGATTGATAAAGAAACAATCCCATAAGCATTATAGTTCCTAGAATCATAAAAGTGATTCTGTTGCGTTCAATTGAAAACTTGGCTAAATTCATCTGTTTTAATTAAGTTTTACTTCTTGTCCGTCTAACAAAGTTTGTAATCCAGCAGTGGCAACTTTTTGTCCAATAGACAACCCAGATTCTACTTCAAATCCTGTTGGAGTTAATTTCCCAATAGTTATTGGTTGTTTTTTTACTGTTGCTATATTTTCATCTCCATCCAAAATAAATACAAATCGTGCTTCACCATCCTCACCAACTGAACTTGCTGGTACAACTAATTTTTTTTCTATGGAGCGATCTACAGAAAATTCAAAAGTTACATTGGCTGCCATACCACTTTTTATTCGAGAATCAGATTCTAATATCATAACTGTAACTGGATATGTTGAGGAGTTACTATCCAATGCTGGTGATACTTCAGTAACTTTAGCA
Organism: Xanthomarina spongicola; assembly: GCF_003148645.1. Classification (GTDB taxonomy): domain Bacteria; phylum Bacteroidota; class Bacteroidia; order Flavobacteriales; family Flavobacteriaceae; genus Xanthomarina; species Xanthomarina spongicola. Next base: position 86,821 of record NZ_QGGP01000006.1, on the reverse strand, counting down.
TTAAAAGTTTCGCCAGGTAAAGCCGTAAAACTAGTTTTAACCTGCATGTCTTTCTTTACTTTATTTATAACAGATTCTGGTAAACCTATTGAAATTTCTATGGCAGAACCAGCATTTAAAACACCAACTACTTGTCCTGGGTTAACATTTTCATCAATTTCAGAGATTACAGAAGATATTACACCTTCTTTTGGTGCATATAAATAGCCATAACTTATTTGTTCTTGCTGAATGGACACACTACGCTTAGAGGATTCAAAACTTGCTACAGCAGTTCTATATGAATTTTTAGCATCTTCGTAATCGCTTAATGAGGAACTTCCCTTTTCATATAATGTTCTAATACGATTAAGATTTAATTTGGCAGTAATCATTTGTGATTCTGCACTGTTTTTTGATTCTATTGAAGATTCATAGTTTAAGCGAGCCTGAACATTATCTAGTTTAGCCAGAAGGTCTCCTTTTTTGACTTCTTGACCTAATTTCATATTCAACTCTGTAATAATTCCTGTATTTCTAAAACTTAAATTAATAATTTTTTCAGTTTTAGCTGTTCCACTAAATTCTCTAATTACATCTCCACCCAAATAAGACACTTCTACATATTTTACTGGTCGTAAAACTACCTCAGGTGCTTCTTCTTTCTTTCCACAATTTAAGAGTAATAAGAAACTTAAAATACTACATGTTTTACTCAATAATTTAATATTCATGTTCATTGCTAATTAGTTGTTATTTGTAAATTCTATAAAGCGTTGTAAGAATTCAGCATGTTCATCTTCAGTTTGTAATAGAAAATAAGTTCCTAAATATCTCTCTAGTTCCATCAAGCCATATAAATAATTATATGTTGCTGTAGATACTGACAATTGAGCTTCTAAATAATTGTTTTGAGCATCTAGTAGTTGTACAATATTTACTGCTCCATTTGCATAAGATGTTTGTGTTAACTCTAACGCTTCTTTGGATGTCTCTTCAAACACTTTAGATAACTCGATATTAGAAATTTCATTAACCAATTGTAAAATTGCATCATTAATGCTCTTTTCTATAGTTAACTTCAAATCATCTTTACTTAAATTTATTTGATCACTTTGTATGGTAGCTATTTGCTTGTTTATATTTTGTTTGTTTTGGTTAAAAACTGGCAAAGACAAGTTTACGCCAACATAATAATAACCATTAGGTGGAGGTGTTAAGAACGTTGGAAATGTACTTCCTGCTCCAGTACGATTAAAGGTGTAATTGTATTGCCCTTGTAATCCAAGAGTTGGTATAAATCGACCTACACTATACAGTTTTTCTGCTCTCTCGGTTGCTATTAAATTATAATCTAAAGCTTTTAATTCCGGAGCATTTTCAAGTGCTTCTTGAATTAAAAAATCTACAAATGTTTTCCTTAATTCTGGGCTATCTAAAAATTCTGCTAATTGTCTATAAATATAACCTTGAAACGATCCTTCTAGCAATTCTGTGTCTTCAACATCTATTTTACTATCTATTGGATTATTTAAAACTTTATTTAATTCGTAAAACCCTTGCTCCATATTATTAAGAGCTATAATCAAATCTTGTATATTCTGCGTCAACTCACTTCTAAAACGTAGCACATCTGATTTACCTGTTAATCCTGCTTCAAAATTGTGGGTTGCTATTTGTAAATTGGTTTTTGTTAAATCTAAATTCTGACTTTGAACTTTATAATTTGCCTTATAGATAAGTGCATTAAAATAAGCTCCCGAAGCAGAAAAAATAGTATTTAATTCTTCGCTATTATAGTTTTCTTGTTGTGCTTGTTGTAAGGCTTTTTGTATGGTTATATTAGCACTAGCAGCTTGTGAATATATTGTTTGGTTCAGCGTTACATTACCAGCAGTAGACCATTCAGGACTTTGTCCATTGGCAGTTTCTGCCAACTCTGGATCAACATAATCTCCAGTTGCAGAAACAAATACATCTGGTAAATATTCGCTTTTTGCTAGTTGTGTGTCTTTTTCTGAAATAAGAACATCTTGCTTGTTAGTCTTAAGTTGCAAATTTTCTTCAATGGCCTCTTGCATTACATCAACCAGCGTATATTTTTTATCGGCAACTAAATCTGTAGCATCACCTATTATATTAGTAGTAACAATTAAGCTATACTTTAAATGTAGACCTAACTTATTGGCTGTATTAATATTTATTGTTAACTTTTTATCTAGCTCTAATAATGAAGCTATTTCTGGAAATTCTTTTTCATTAATAATGGATTCTACATTAAGTGCAATTCGTCTAAAAAACTGATTAACCTCTGTCTGATCATGGCTTGTTGCCAATAAACCTAGTTCAACATCATTTATAGGTGTTGTTGTAAAAGAAGGAATTTTTCTATCAATTAAAGCATCAGCTAATTTGTGAATATCAGAATCAGAAAAATAATAACCTCCTAATAAATATACGGCATCCATCTCGTCTAGATTATTCAATATATCATCAACTGAAGCAAATGGAATCACTTCTAATTCTAAATCTAATTTACTCTCTAGTTTTTCTACAGTACTATCAATATTCCCATAATTCAAAAACGACTCTTCTATTAAGACACCTACTTTTCTAGGGTTAACTAATTCCTTAAGCAATTCTAAATCCTCTTCATAAGACTGAAGCGTAATAATAGCTGTAAAATTTTCAATAGATTTTAAGTTATTAAAATGAGGCTTATCAATTAAATCTTGACTCACGTTTCCAAATAAAATAGTTGGTTTTGGAAAATTGCCTTGTTTAGTCAACATTAAATTATTTAAAGTCCCAAAAGCAATAATAATGTCTGTTTCATTATCAAGTAGGGTTTGATAATTTTTTAACGCCAAGTCAATATCAAAATCATTAATAAGTCTATTTGCATCTGAATATTGGATTATAGCATCTTCACCTATTACAGCCTTTATTTCATTTTCAAGATCATTTAATCTCACATCTATAGCATTACTGCTTTTATCAAGCAAAAAACCTATATCATAAACTTTAGTCTGACTAAAACTTGTTACTGTAATAAAAAATAAAAAGAAGACACATATTTTGAAGCGCATTTTCAACAGTTTTTTAACTTAAGTGGTTAAAATTAATTCTAAAATGATTAGAATCAAATTATATGGTTATTTATTTTCATCGAATTGCTAGTATTTACAACGTAAAAGCAGATTTTACAGATAAATTTGAAACCCATATTTCAAAATTAAATGGTACTTTTGAAAATCTAAACTAACACTAATTTTCTTTTTAAAAACATAAAAATGTTAAACAAACAACACATTATTAATCGATTTATAAGTTACGTAACTATTGATACAGCATCTGACCCTAAGTCTGATACCACTCCAAGTACAGCTAAACAGTGGGATTTAGCTAACAAACTAGTTGAAGAACTAAAAGCTATTGGAATGCAAGACGTTACTATAGATGACAATGCATACATTATGGCTACATTACCTAGCAATGTTAATCATGAAGTTCCAACCATTGGTTTTATATCACATTTTGATACCTCTCCAGATTTTACTGGAGCGAATGTAAAACCACAAATTATTGAAAATTACAATGGAAAAGACATTGTTTTAAATGCAGATGAAGATATTATTTTATCTCCAGATTATTTTGAAGATTTATTACTTTACAAAGGACAAACATTAATTACAACAGACGGAACAACCCTTCTTGGAGCAGACGATAAAGCAGGTATTTGTGAAATTATTTCTGCTATGGAATATCTAATTAATCATCCTGAAATTAAGCATGGTACTATTCGAGTTGGTTTTACTCCAGATGAAGAAATTGGTCGTGGCGCGCATAAATTCGATGTTAAAAAATTTGGAGCAGATTGGGCCTACACAATGGATGGCAGCCAAGTTGGCGAACTAGAATACGAAAATTTTAATGCTGCAGGTGCAGTTGTGAAAGTAAAAGGAAAAATAGTACATCCTGGTTATGCAAAAGGTAAAATGGTTAATTCTATGTATATCGCAACCGAGTTTATAAATTCCTTACCAAGAATGGAAACTCCAGAACATACAGAAGGTTACGAAGGCTTTTTTCACTTATATTCTATTCATGGTGAAGTTGAAGAAACTGTTCTGGAATATATTATAAGAGATCATGATAGAGGCCACTTTGAAGCTAGAAAAGAAGTTATGGTAAAGCTGACTAACGATATTAATGAGCAATACGAAAGAGAAGTTATTACTACCGAAATAAAAGATCAATATTTTAATATGAAAGAAAAGGTGGAACCTGTAATGCACATTGTAGATATTGCTGAAGAAGCTATGAAACAATTAGGCATAAAACCTTTAATTAAAGCCATTCGTGGTGGTACAGATGGTTCGCAGTTGAGTTATATGGGCTTGCCTTGTCCTAATATTTTTGCTGGTGGACATAATTTTCATGGTCGTTACGAGTATGTTCCTGTTGAAAGCATCATGAAAGCCACTGAAGTAATTTGTAAGATTGCTGAATTAACGGCTATAAAAAAAGGCTAACCACATTCCTGTCTAGTTGTTGGCAGATAAATGTTTTGTTAGCAACACACTAAATTAACAAATAGATTAAAAAACAAATATGAAAAAACTCAATTTAGTTTTGATGGTAATACTCGGAATAAGCCAAATCAGTCAAGCGCAAGAAGACAAATACCTCTGGCTAGAAGAAGTTGACGGTAAAGTGGCTCTGGAGTTTGTTGAGACACAAAACAAAGCAACAATTGAAGAATTGGGTGCCGAAAAAGATTTCCAAGATATTTATGATAAAAGTTTAGCAATCTATAATTCTACTGAAAGAATTGCATATCCATCTATTCTAGGGAATTACGTCTATAATTTCTGGAGAGACAAGGACCATGTTAGAGGTGTTTGGCGAAGAAGCTTATTAAAAGATTACACAAATGGAAACCCTGTTTGGGAAACACTTTTAGACATAGATGCGCTTTCTGAAGCAGATGATATAAAATGGGTTTATAAAGGTAGTAGTGGTTTATATCCTGATTACAATCGTTTTTTAGTGAGACTTTCTAAAGGTGGTGGAGATGCTGTGGTTACTAAAGAGTTTGATGTTAATTCAAAACAATTTTTAGAATATGGTTTTAAAGTAGATGAATCTAAAGGCTCATCAAGTTATGTAGATGAAAACACATTGATTATTACAACTGATTTTGGCAAAGGTACTTTAACAACTTCAGGATACCCAAGACAAGTAAAACTTTGGAAACGTGGAACACCACTTAAAGATGCTCAACAGATTTTTGAAGGTGACACGACTAATGTACAAGTTTTCGGTTATGTGTTACGAGATGGCTCGAAAGCATATACTATGGTTAGACAGTCCATAGACTTTTATACTGGTAAGACTTTTGTTTGGAGGAATAATAAAGCAATCGCTTTAGATATTCCTGAAGATGCTAGTACAAATGGTATTTTAAACAATCAACTGATTTTAAAATTGAAATCGGATTGGACAGTCAATACAAAAACTTATAAAACTGGAACACTTATAAGTCTTAATTTCACAGAATTACTAAAAGGTAATAAAGACATTCAAGTCATTATAGAACCAGATGAATTTTCAAGTATTTCTCGAGTATCAACAACTAAAAACAAATTACTTATCGACCTTTTAAGTAATGTTACAAGTCAATTATATATCTATTCCTTCAACAATGGAACTTGGAGCAATGAAAAAGTAAAGGCACCAGATTTTGGAACCATTTCAATAGTTAGTACAAATGATCTATCTGACAAATACTTTTTTAATTTCCAAAATTTTATAACACCTTCAACTTTGTATTCAGCCGATGCAAGTAACAATACTTTTAAAGCTTACCAGTCTTTACCTGCATTTTTTGATGCTAGCAAGTATGAGATAAAACAATACAAAGCCAAATCAAAAGATGGCACCATGATTCCATATTTTATGGTAGCTGCCAAAGACATAAAAAATGATGGTACAAACCCAACCCTTGTATTTGCCTATGGTGGATTTGAAGTTTCCTCACGACCATTTTATGGAGCAACATTTGGAGTATCATGGTTAGATAAAGGTGGTGTTTTTGTTTTAGCAAATATTCGTGGAGGTGGCGAATTTGGTCCAAAATGGCATCAAGATGGCGTCAAAGAAAAACGACAAAATGTATTCGACGATTTATATGCTGTTTCCGAAGACTTAATTACCAAAAAAGTAACTGCTCCAAAACATTTAGGAGTTATGGGAGGAAGTAATGGTGGTTTATTAGTAGGTGTAGCATTTACACAACGTCCAGATTTATACAATGCAATAGTCTGTCAAGTCCCTTTATTAGACATGAAACGCTACAACAAATTGTTGGCTGGAGCAAGTTGGATGGGAGAATATGGAAATCCGGATCTTCCTGAAGAATGGGAATACATTAAAAAATACTCACCTTATCAGAATTTAAAAGAAGGCATGAACTATCCAGAAGTGTATTTTGGCACTTCTACTCGCGATGACAGAGTGCATCCTGGTCATGCTAGAAAAATGGTGGCTAAAATGAATGACATGGGTTACAAAACCTATTATTATGAAAATACCGAAGGTGGTCATGCTGGTTCTTCAACAAATGAGCAAAGTGCAAAATCGGACGCGTTAACGTTTTCATATTTGTTGATGAAGTTGAAATAATATAAATGAACTAAATCATGAAAAAAGTCTATTCAGTTGAAGAATACATAGAAAACAATTCCCATTTTGGAGAGGAACTAACTATTTTGAGAGATCTAATTAATAATACAGAATTAGAAGAAACGGTTAAATGGAGTGCTCCAGTGTATTCACTTAATGGGAAGAATGTTATTGGACTTGGTGCTTTTAAAAATCATTTTGGTATTTGGTTTTTTAATGGTGTGTTTTTAAAAGATGAACAAAACTTATTAGTAAATGCTCAAGAAAAAACCAAAGCATTAAGGCAGATGCGTTTCGAATCAATTAATGAGATAGATAAAAATATAGTTCTAGCTTATGTAGAAGAAGCGATTGAAAATCAGAAACTAGGAAAAGAGCTAAAACCTGAACGTAAAGGAAAAACAGTTGTTATTCCTAAAGAGTTACAGAAAGCAATAGATAACAACAAAAATTTCCAAAAGGCATTTAATGCCCTTACTCCTGGAAAACAAAGAGAATATTGCGATTATATAGAAACAGCTAAACAAGAAAAAACTAAGTTGTCTAGGTTAGAAAAAATTACGCCAATGATTTTAAATGGAATTGGTTTACACGACAAGTACAAGAATTGTTAAATTAAAAAAGCCACTTAATAAAGTGGCTTTTTTGCTTATATTATAAAAGTAAATTACTTTTTTGGTGGATTCAATTTCTGACTCATTTCCATTGAAATAGCAGATTTATCAAATTTTATTTTACCTGCTAATGTTTCAATAACACAGCTAGCATCAGAATCGTTTAATTCTACAACTTTACCATGCATTCCACTTTTGGTAATTACTTTATCGCCACGTTTTAATTCGGCAGCAAACTTTTTTTCTTTTTTTTGACGTTTCATTTGTGGTGCAATCATAAAGAAATACACGACTACAAACATTAATATAAACGGCAAAAAACTACTAATTCCTTCTCCCATTTAATTAATCGTGGTTATGACCTTCGTGACCAGGTTGTGTACTAGATTTTTTTGGTGCGCCAGCTGCAGGTGCTGCCATTGCTCCACCAATTGCTGGTGCTTGAGCCTGAGCTTTTACAGGAGCATTAGGATCTGGCTTAACAAAAGCTGAAATAGTTACAGTTTCTTTACCAGTTTCAGTATTTGCGGTTATGGTAACTGTTTTAGATACTTTATTAGCACCTGTACCATTAAACTTTACAGTAAAATGACCTTTGTCTCCAGGACTTAAAGGCTCTTTACTCCAGTCTTGAGGAACTGTACAACCACAAGAACTTTTAATATCTGTAATTACTAAAGGAGAATCACCTGTATTTGTATAATTAAAAACAGTTTCAACATTTTGTTTTGACTCTATTTCACCAAAATCATGAGTTGTTTTGTCAAATGTAATTACTGGAAATTTTGATGAATTAGCATCTCTTTCTGCTGCCACAGCAACATTTTCTTCATTAATTTTCTTTGAAGCATCTTCCTTACAAGAAGTAAATGCTATTAAACATAGAGCTGTTAACCCTAAGATTGCTTTTTTCATAATAAATTTATTTTTTAAATTAAGTTTGTAAAAGTAATAAATATTTCTAATTACATCAACCCTCTACCAGTTTTATTTAAAGTATCGCTTTCTTGATATTCTTTAATAAGCTTATCTAAAATACCATTTATAAAAATACTACTCTTAGGTGTTGAGTATTCTTTAGCAATTTCTAAGTATTCATTTATGGTTACTTTAACTGGAATTGATGGGAATTTTTGTATTTCGCAAATAGCCATTTTTAACAATACTATATCTAAACTTGCTATTCTATCTGTATCCCAATTTTGAGTTTTTTCTTGAATTATTTCTTTAAACTTAGATTGGTTTAAAATTGTCTTTTTAAACAGGTCTAAAGCAAAATCTTTATCTTCTAAATCTTTGTATAATTTAGGCAAAAAGTAATTAGGTAAAGAATGTGGTTTTACTTTGCGTAGTAATTTTAAAATAGCTGTATTTACAACTGGTAAATCGTCTATCCAAGTTAAGTTTTTATCCTCAAGGTAATCGTAAAGCTTATTGTTTGGTGCAATGATATCGCTAAAAACATCTATTACAAACTTTTTATCTTCGTTAAAAGAGGATGTTTTAGTTTGCATGTATTCTGCATACAAATCACTTGCTAAAATTTCACGAAAAATAACTTCAATATACTCTGAGTCTAAATCCCAGTTATTAATTTTTCGTTGTTCTAATTCATCTTGAAGAAGGATATTGTTTTTTAGTAAAACAAGCACTTCGTTATTAACCAACTTTTTATTTGGATCCTTCTCTTCTTTTGTTGCTAAATGTTTTTTGCTAGATTTTTCTAGGTGGTCTTCTGCTCTTTTCTGAACTTCGATTAGTAAAGACATTAATAATAAATACAGATTGTAAATATTATCTAGACTATATAATAAGAACTTTTGCTCTTTATCAAAACTATCACTTTCATTTCCTTTAAAGGAGTAAATAGTTTGCATGACTTTTATTCTAATATGTCTTCTGTTAAGCATATGTACAAAGAACTTTAATGTTTTAATTTATTTTTTGAAATTTCCATTTTAGAAATAACAACTTACTTTCAATTAAAAAGGCGAAAGTTTTGTAACTCTCGCCTTGCAAAAATAATATTATTTTAAAGAATTATCTCTTATTCTCTTTTTTTCTTGTCTCAATTCTATTTTGAGCAATATTTAAAGCTGCATGGTTTGTTGTAATATTATGTGTTTTAGCATTTGTTAATATTTCTAACGTAGTGTTATAAATATTTTCTGTTTTACGCATAATTTCTTTTTTATCGTAACCTTCTAACTCTGCATAAACATTAATAATACCACCTGCATTAATTAAAAAATCTGGTGCATAAACAATGTCTCTTTCTTGAAGAATTTTTCCATGTTTTTCTTCAACAGCTAATTGGTTGTTTGCTGCTCCAGCAATAACTTTAGCTTTTAACTTATAAATAGTATCATCGTTTATAGTAGCTCCAAGTGCACAAGGTGCGTAAATGTCCATGTCTTCAGAATACAAATCGCTTCCACCATAAATAGTAACACCATATTTCTTTCTAATAGCTTCTAGACGCTCTTGATTGATATCTGCTATGGTTACTTTAGCTCCTTCGTCTACTAAATGCTCAACTAGAGCTTCACCAACATTACCAATACCTTGAACAAATATGTTTTTATCTTCTAAAACATCTGAACCAAATTTGAATTTAGCAGCTGCTTTCATTCCCATAAAAACACCATACGCTGTAATAGGAGAAGGGTTTCCTGCTCCACCAATTTCTTCCGAAATTCCAGTTACATAAGGTGTTACTTGTCTTACTAAATCCATATCAGACGTTTCCATTCCAACATCTTCTGCAGTAATATATCTTCCACTTAACGAGTGAACAAATTCACCAAATTTTTTCATTAATTCTGGTGTTTTTTGAGTTTTAGCATCTCCAATAATAACAGCTTTTCCTCCTCCAAGGTTTAAACCTGTAATAGCAGACTTAAATGTCATTCCTCTAGATAGACGAAGAACATCGTTTAAAGCTTCCCATTCATTACTATAATTCCACATTCTTGTACCTCCAAGAGCTGGACCTAATACTGTATTATGAATTCCAATTATTGCTTTTAATCCTGTATCTTTGTCGTTGCAAAACACAACTTGCTCATGATTATCGAATGAAAGTTGACCAAAAACTGGATCTACTTTATGAAGTTCGTTTGCTTTAATAACGTCTGTAACCATTTTAATATATTTTTAAAGTTATAGGTTGTGTTTTTATTATTATTTTAAAAACAACGTGCAAAATTAATCCATTATAAAGGTTTACCCAAATTATATAAGCTAAAAAGCTAAATTGTTAAAAACTTTATCTGTTCTCGAAAGTTAAATGAAAGAATTACAACACCTAAATAAATATTTTCTAAAGTATAAAGGGCAACTAATTATTGGCATATTAATAACGATAGTTGCTAGAATTTTTCTCCTTTTTACACCTAGACTGGTTAAAAATATATTTGTAGTAGTCGAGAATTATAAAAACAATCTAGTTACAAGCAACAGAACCATTCAATCTGAACTAGGTGAAATTATTTTATATATTATTGGTGCAGCTATTATAGCTGGTATCCTGACATTTTTTATGCGTCAGACTTTGATAAACATATCGAGATATATTGAATTCGATTTAAAAAATGAAGTCTATCAGCATTACCAAAAATTGTCTTTAAAATTCTACAAAAATAACAGGACTGGAGATTTAATGAACAGAATTAGCGAAGATGTTGGTCGTGTTAGAATGTATGTTGGTCCTGCAATTATGTATAGTATTAATACAGTTACTCTTTTTGTTATTGCTTTAATTTACATGTTTAATGAAGCACCTTCATTAACTCTCTATACTATAGTTCCTCTACCAATATTATCCGTTATAATTTATAAATTAAGTAAAGAAATTCATAAAAGAAGTACCATAGTCCAGCAATATTTATCGCATTTGTCTTCATCTACACAAGAATCGTTTAGTGGAATTTCAATAATTAAAGCTTATGGTATAGAAGCGCAAACTTCGGCTGATTTTAACGAGTTATCTCAAACAAGCAAAGAAAAACAACTTAGTTTAGTTCGAGTAAGCTCATTATTTTTTCCAATGATGATTTTATTAATTGGTATTAGTAACTTAATAGTAATTTACGTTGGTGGGTTACAATATATAAATGGCGAAATTGAAAGCCTTGGAACCATTGCTGAATTTATTATTTATGTCAACATGCTTACTTGGCCTGTGGCTACTGTTGGATGGGTTACCTCTATTGTTCAGCAAGCTGAAGCTTCGCAAAAACGTATTAATGAGTTTTTAAAAATAACGCCTGATATTACAAATCCAACTATAGAACCTTCAGATATAACTGGAAACATCGAATTTAAAAATGTTCATTTCACCTATAGCGATACCAATATTGAGGCTTTAAAAGGTGTTTCATTCACATTAGAACATGGGAAGTCTCTAGCTATTATCGGTAAAACTGGTTCTGGGAAATCTACAATCCTTGATTTAATTGGCAGACTTTACGATATTGAAAAAGGACAATTACTTATAGACAACACACCTATAGACAAACTAAATTTAACAAGCCTTAGAGACAGTATAGGTTATGTGCCACAAGATGCTTTCTTGTTTTCAGATACTATTAATAACAACATTAAATTTGGAAAAGAAGATGCAACAGATGAAGAGGTTATTCAAGCTGCAAAATATGCTCAAGTTCATAAAAACATTATAGGCTTTAATAAAGGTTACGAAACCATTCTAGGCGAAAGAGGCATCACGCTTTCTGGAGGACAAAAACAACGTATCTCTATTGCTAGAGCAATTATTAAGGATCCAAAAATTCTACTTTTAGACGATTCTTTATCTGCTGTCGATACTGAAACTGAAGAGAAAATACTTAATCATTTAAACAACCTGTCTAAAGGAAAAACAACTATTATTGTTAGTCACAGAGTATCTTCTGCAAAGAATGCTGATAAAATAATTGTTCTAGACGAAGGGAAAATAGTCCAGTCTGGAAGTCATGAAGCATTAATAAATGTAGATGGTTATTATAAACACCTTTATTTAAAACAACTTAGCGAGACTTCTAACACAGACAATCTTAATAGTTAATTGCTTCATTTTCACTAATAATAATTACTGACTGATATAATAAAACCAATTAGTCTAAAAGAAATATCATAAATTGTTGGTTGGTAAATGTTTTTTTTAGATTTTTGAAAAACTATTTAAACAACAATACGATTATGAATAATAATGATATGATGGAGAAAGAAGAGATTTTTTCTAAAGTATTAAGAGCAGGAAGAAGAACTTACTTCTTTGATGTTAGATCGACAAAAGCTGGAGATTACTACTTAACTGTAACTGAAAGCAAAAAATTTACAAACGATGATGGATCTTTTCATTATAAAAAACATAAAATCTATTTATACAAAGAAGATTTTTCTGAATTCAATAGCATTCTTCAAGAAATGACAGATTATATTATTAATGAAAAAGGTGATGAAGTTATAAGCGAACGTCATCAGAAAGATTTCAAAAAAGAATATGAATCTGATAATAATTCATTTGAAACTAAAGCTGAAGACACTTCAACAGAGAAGTTTACAGATGTAGATTTCGACGATATCTAGAAAATATAATAATATTATTAAAGCCGTTACAATGTAATGGCTTTTTTTATGCTTTATTTTAAAGTTTGACACTTAATAAAGTGATAATTAAAACGCTTAAAACATAAGCTATTCCATATATCAACCCAAAATTGGAGGCTAAAACAAAACAACATAGTAACAACCATATAGGGACTAAACTTATTGCTATGGCAAACCTAAAAGTAGCTATAAATTCAACTTCCTTAATTTTTGGTTTAATATAATATTTCCAGATTATAAAAGGCAAAAACAAATTTATAATTAACAAACCCTTAAAAAACTGTTTTAGCCAACTTTTACTCTGTTTTGGGAGTGTTTTACAATGTTGAAAGTTTGTTTCTATACACCTATTTACAGCTTTTGGATTTAAATAATCCACATTTAAAGCGTTTAATTTTGTTATAGTTTCATTATAGACATCATTATTAATATGTGTTGTTAGATTCTTAATCTTTTCTTGCATTGTTTGTCTTAATACGACAATTTCTTCACTTGAAAAATTAGAAACCATATCCCTAGCAGAAATAGGTGAACCATAATACAAAGCCACACTATCTCCAAAATTTATTCCGTGTTGATAATTTATACCTATTGGAACCAATTGCAAATCTAAATCTGTATATGTGTTTAAAGATTCAAAAATAATTCTTGTAAACCCTTTACTTAAAGGCCTAACTGTTCTATTAATATGATGATTCCCTTCAGGAAACAGAGCAACTGCCTGATTGTTTTTAAGTTTTTCTGTACAGGTTTTAAAGATGTAGTTATTCTTACTTATTAAACTCCAACCATCTCTTATTCTATAAACTGGCAACATATTTACACTATGTAACAATTTAGAAACTACAGACTTTTTAAACACACTAGCACGTGTTAAAAAATAAGAAAATCTACCAGATGTTGTGGCTATTAATAAAGCATCTATTAATGCATTTTGGTGGTTTGACAGAAATAAAATAGGCTTGTTTTTAGGAATCTGGTTTTCTTTAACAACAACAATCTTTTTATAATAAAAGAACAGTCCAATCCTTAAATATATTCTAACTGTATGTAACCAAATATTTTTCAATAGACTTCAATTATTTTTTTCTCTTTTATAGACCAATAATATGAAATTATCAAGCCTGAAATAATATGCCAAATTCCCCAAAATGCAGCCATAATTGCCATACCTCCTAACCCATTGAAGAAAGTAAAGATTAACAATAAGCCTAACCCAGAATTTTGGATTCCTGTTTCTATAGCTAAGGTTTTTTGATTTTCGAAAGATAAATTAAAAGCTTTGGCAATAGTAAATCCGAGTAAAATAGCCAATAAATTATGTATTATTCCAATACCTACCACATGATGTGCATAGTTGTTAAATACGTCTAAATTATTTGTAAAGGCAATAATGACAATAACAATAAAAACTAAAATAGAAAGAGGCTTTAACCTTTTTGATAATAGAATCGCTAGTTTTTCATATTTAGCTCTAAAAAGCATACCTGCAATTAATGGTAGTCCAAGGATTAAAGTCACTAATTCTAAAAGTTCAAACGGATTTAATTCAACTTGCTGAAGTAGCAACGATGTTGGTTCGTATAAATTTCCATAAAACTGAAAATTAAAAGGAGTCATAAACACTGCAATAAACGTTGCAACTGCAGTTAAACTTATGGATAATGCCGTATTTCCATCTGCCAAATGCGTCATGAAATTTGAAATATTTCCACCTGGACATGCAGCAACCATCATCATTCCAAGAGCGATACTTGGCATTGGGTTTATTATAACAATTAACAGATAAGTGATAAAAGGCAATAATACAAACTGGAGTAATACACCAATTAAAACAAGTTTAGGCTGTTTTAATAAGCGCTTAAAATCATCAAATTTAATTCCTAAAGCTACTCCAAACATAATAACTGCAAGGGCTACATTTAAAACCCAAAGACCTTGACTATCGAAATTTATTTTTACGCTATCTAGTTCTAACATACTATGCTACAGTTGATCCATTCTTAACTTTTGTTTCAGGATTTAAAAGAATAACATTTTTTCCATCTACAGCTCCTAAAACCAAACATTCACTCATAAAAGAAGCTATTTGCTTACTTGGAAAATTTACCACAGCAACTATTTGTCTATTTAACAAATCTTCTTTTTTATAAAGTGTGGTTATTTGTGCTGATGTTTTTTTAATTCCTAAATCTCCAAAATCAATAACTAATTGATAGGCTGGATTTCTTGCTTCTGGAAAATCTGAAACCTCTAAGATGGTTCCTACGCGTAAATCTACTTTTACAAAGTCGTCAAACTGAATGACATCACTCATTTTAAACAGTTAAATTGGTTGGTTAATATTTTATAATATATAGTTTGATAGCTATATGTTTTTGCAATATAAGTATATCAAACTAATTCTTGTCTATTTGGAATATTGATTATAAAATTGTAGGTTATTATTTAAAATATATAAATATGGCAAGAACACCTTCAAACATGCTTCCTTTAGGAACTCAAGCTCCTTCTTTTAATCTTGTGGATACAGTAACTGAAAAAAAATATTCTTTAAGAGAATTAAAAGGAATCCACGCAACCGTTATTATGTTTATTTGTAACCATTGTCCTTTTGTAAAACATGTAAATAGCGAGCTAAGTAAACTAGCAAAAGACTATAAAAGTAAAGGTGTTAATTTTATTGCTATCTCTAGTAATGATATTGAAAATTATCCTGAAGATGCTCCTAATAAAATGAAAGAGAATGTTATTGAACAAGGTTTTATTTTTCCATACTTATTCGATCAGACTCAAGAAGTAGCAAAAGCCTATGATGCAGCCTGTACTCCAGATTTCTATGTATTTGACCAAGATTTAAAATTAACTTATAGAGGTCAGCTAGACGATTCAAGGCCTGGAAATAATATTCCAGTAACTGGAACAGATATACGTCATGCATTAAATTGTATTATTGAAAATAAGGAAAATACTGCTATTCAAAAACCAAGTATTGGATGTAATATAAAGTGGAAAGAATAACTTGAAGAAGTTTAGCTTCAATCAATTTTCCTTTATAAAACTCATATTCACTTAGGACTGTGATTAATTTTTTTGCATAAATTCAAGACTTAGAGTGAATTATGTTTTTTTTGTAAGTTATTATTTACTATATTTCATTTTATATTATGCACTCCCCTTTTTTATTATACTGCACTTAAATCTATTTCTTTAGGTAAATGCTATATTAATTTTGCTAAATTTTGCAAAATACATCTAACCAACTAAATATTTTAAAATGAAAAATTTTAACCGATTATTTCAAACACTTGTTGCTATCTTGTTTTTTGGAATTACAAACTCATTTGCTCAACAAGTACATTATGTAACCATTCATGTTGATACAGATCAAATTACACGTCAAAACAAATTAGATGTATGTTATTTCACTTCTGAATCTCCTGATATGGATATTACTACCTCTGAAGGTAATATTGAAGATTTTAACATTACGGTTAGTGCTGGAGACACCATTATCTGGAGAGGAGTTTCAAGTTCTAATCCAGGAACAGATGTAGTAAATGTAAAATCCATTAACTATCATGGTGGTGACAATGTTTTTGGAACAAATGTCTTAAATGGGAATAATCAATCTCCTGAAGAAGTTTTAGGTGTTGTACAATTAGGAACTAATGGCCAGATGGAAAAGTATACTATTAAGTTTACTGTGTATAATAATGGTTCTAAACGAAATGGAACTTTTAATATAGACCCTAAAATTACTGTCAAACCTTAACAGTCTTAAGTTCTATTTACAAAATGATATTTTATACAACATTTCATTCCCTTAAAACATTAAAGGCCTGTTTAGTTATAGGTTTTTATTGCTTTTCAATAAATAGTATCAGCCAGAATATTACACTTTCTGATAGTTTAGAGTCTGTTTATAGAATGAATGGCTATGAAAATCATGAAAAAATTTCTATTTTAAAAGAACTAGCACAAAATCATCCAGATCCACAAAAAAAATTACTATATAGTTTAGAACTCATTGAAAATGCCAAACTTATAAATTCTAGTGATTATCTATTTCTTGGTTACTTACATAAAGGCACCTCTTTAAGGTTAAAAAGTGATTTAACTCAGGCTCTAGAGAGTTATTTTGAAGCAGCAAACATTGCTGCTAATAATAAAATTGATCGCGATTTAGGTCTAGCAAATATTTCTATAGCTGATGTTTATTCTATCATGCGAAATCATGATAATGCTATTCAGTATTATAAAATTGGAATAGATTTATTAAAAAAAGAAGGAGATTCATTAAATTTTGCTAATGGATTGTCTAATCTGGGAGATGAATATTTTATGAATAATGAATATGATCTAGCAATAGAACATTTTATGGAATCTGGACTCATATTTCGAAAATTAAACTCTTTAGAAGGTAATGCATTTGTTTTAGGAAATATGGGAATGGTCTATGCGGAACAAGGAAAGGATGATTTAGCTGAAGCAAATATTAATGAAGCTATAAATATCATGGAACAGTTGGAGCTTTACTACCCAATTTCAGTATATCTCACTTATATGTCAGACATATATTTATCAAAAAACAATTGGAATGAAGCTTTAAACTATTCAAAAAAAAGTCTTGAATTAGCAGACAAGTATAGTTTGAAAGAGCAAATATGCGATGCAAATCTACAATTATCTAAATTATATGAAAAATCTGGTAACTTTAAAAAGTCATTAATCCATTATAAAAACTATACTGCAGTAAAAGATAGTATTTCCGATATTGAAAAAGTACAAAAAATTGCTGAGCTAAGAACAGATTATGAGATTTCTCAAAAACAGTCAGAAGTTGATTTACTGACTCAAAAACAATTGAACCAACAATTTGAATTGGATTTATTAAGTCAGCAAAAGAAAAATCGACAAAATTTAGCTATAGCTACAATTATTGCTTTATTTCTTATTGCTTTGATAGCATTGGGATTATTCAGACGCAATAAGTATATAAGTAAAACCAAATTAATTATTGAAGAAGAAAGAAATAGATCAGATAACCTACTACTAAACATCCTTCCAGAAGAAACAGCAAAAGAGCTTAAAGAAAAAGGGAAAGTAAAAGCCAAGCGCTTTGAATCTGCAAGTGTTTTGTTTACCGATTTTAAAAGCTTTACTAGCTATTCTGAGAATCTTACTCCTGAAAAATTAGTTAAAAGTGTTGACTTCTATTTTTCAAAATTCGATACCATAATTGAAAAGTACAAGCTTGAAAAAATTAAAACTGCTGGCGATTCTTATATGTGTGCTGGTGGGCTTCCTTTTCCAACAAAAGATCACGCAATTAAAATAACATTAGCAGCTTTTGAAATTATTCAATTTGTTGAGGAAACTAAAAACTCAATGAATCAAGATATCGCTCATTTTGACATTCGTTTAGGTATTAATACTGGACCAGTTGTAGCTGGTGTTGTTGGCACAAAAAAGTTTGCTTATGATATTTGGGGAGATACTGTTAATGTAGCTTCTAGAATGGAATCTACATCAGAACCAGGAAAAATAAATATCGCTGAAAACACATATCAGTTAATTAAAGATGCTATTACATGTGAATATAGAGGAGAAATTGAAGTAAAAAATAAAGGGAGTATGAAAATGTATTTTGCTAATAGAATAAAGGATAAAACTTTTTATAATTTCATGAACTTAAATCATATTGAAAACCCAGTCCTACAATAAATCATTTATTCTTCTCTTCAATCCATTTACTCATATATTTAGTGCTTTGCATAATTTGATGCTGAAGCATTAGTCCAGTAAAGTTGTTTAAACGATGTGTTTCTAAATCTTTTTCTATAGATTGGATTTGTATTAAAAATTTTGATTGAAATACAGATTTTTGAAAACGCTTATTGATAATTTCAAAGCCGTTTTGTTGCTTTTCATTCCAAAGTATCTCATTCTCATATAAAGCAACACACTTGTCTGCAAATTCTTGTGGATTATCTTCTATAAAACCATTGGGCTCAAACTCACCAAACATTCCTTCTGCTCCAATATTTGTTGTTACACAAGGGGTTCCATGTTGCATGGCATCAATTAATTTTCCTTTTAATCCTGCACCAAAACGTATAGGAGCCAAACATACTTTTGCTTCTTGCATAACTTTAGAAACTTCTTCAGCAAAACCTTTAATTAAAAAGCCTTCTTTTTGATTATGCAACTGATTTACTTTTTGAGATACATAAGCTCCATAAATATGCAACTCTGCTTTAGGTAACTGCTTTCTAACTAAAGGCCAAATCGTTTCTTTTAAATATAAAATTGCATTGTAATTTGGTTCATGAAGAAAATTTCCAATGGTTATAAAATGTTGTCTTGAATTAAAACCTGATTGTTTTTTTATTTCAGCCTTTGAAATTTTTTCAATCATAAAGGGTAAATAACACAGAAGTGTATCTGGCACTTTAAAGTCTGATTTAAGAATTTCCATTTCTGCTTCAGAAATAATCAAACTTAAATCGCATCTATAAATACTTGCTATTTCTCGTTTTGAAGTATTGTTAAACAAATATTCTAAATTGAATGGTTTTCCTTCCTTTAATGCTAATTGTCTTCCTTTACGTAAGCCATGCAAATCTTCTGTATCTAGAATACGTAAAGCATTTGGACATTGTTCTGTAACTCGCCAGCCAAATTGTTCTTCCATCATAAATCTATCGAACAAAACAACATTTGGATTAAGTTTTTTTATAAAATCATCAAAACTAGAATGATTCAATTCAATAGACACCTGCTTTACCTCTATCGTTTCAAGATTAAAAGCATTGTCACTTTTAGAACATGGAGTTGCAAAAGTAATGTTGTAATTTTCGGATTTAAATAAGTCAATAAGTTGTAACATTCTACTGCCAGCAGCAGAACTATTAGGTTCTGGCCAAACAAATCCTATAATAAGTAAATTTTTATCCATAAAAATCTAAAACCTCAATTGTCAATTTCTAAATTCCAAAGTATTCATATTAAATTGGAACTTGTTATTTATTTTTTTTGGAATTTGAAAATTATTCTGGCTTTGGCACTAAACTATATTTAAAACGAACTTGTTTTGCCCATTCTACTATATCCAGAATTTGAGCTTCAGACAGTTTAGCCTCTGTATGAGTCCAAGTATAAGAAGGCAGTGGCATTTCTTTTTCTTCAACCATTTCTATAAGCTCTTCAAGCTTATGGTCTTTTTTCTTTACAGAATTCCCTTCCCAATTAGACATATTAAAATGCTTTTTTCCATGCTTTACATGATCTGCCATCCAATAATTTACTGGAGTAATATTACTATACCAAGGGTATCTGGTAACATTACTATGACAATCAAAACAGCTTTCTCTTAATATAGCTTGAATGTTTTCTGGTGGATTTGTTTCAGCTAAAAAAGCATCTACCGAAGCTAATTCTCCTTCATTTCTTTCTGGACCAAAAAATTGAGCAATAATGAATACAATTAGTAAGCCTAATAATATTTTTTTTGTAGTTTTCATTTTAATTAATTTCAGATATTAAAAATAAGAATTAATAGTGACAAAAGACCAACTTTATAACGAATTAAATTATGTAAATCACTCACGTGAAAAACGACAGTATTACGCTAATCTTGTTATAAATAATCCTGATTTATTACCAGAATTACTAGAAATCTTATTTATGGTTAATGATAAAATATCCTGTAGAGCTGCTTGGGTTTTAGAGTTTATGTGCAATGAAAAGTTAGAAGCTATTATTCCTCATTTAGATGTCTTTACTTTAAATATGCATAAGGTTCATTTAGATTCTGCAGTAAGACCTGTTGCCAAAATATGTGAATATTTAGTAAAAGCTATTTATTCTAAACAAGAAAATAAAATTCAATCTGCACTAAAACCCACTCATATTGATCGAATTGTAGAATTGTGTTTTGATTATATGATTAACGATGAGAAGATTGCTCCAAAAGCTTATTCTATGAATTCACTTTATTTACTTGGTAGAGATATTGATTGGATTCATCCTGAATTAGTTATGATTTTAGAACGCGATTTCCAAATGCAGAGTTCCGGATTTAAAGCTAGAGCTAAACATATTATAAAAAAGGTAAAAAAGTAGCTTAGCAATAATTAAATATCTTCAAAATTCATAAATCATAAATCGTCTATAGCAAATCATTTTCTTATCTTTGCATCTTCTAAAAACAACACAGAACATGTCTTTATCACCTCTTAATGCTATTTCTCCTATTGATGGACGTTACAGAAATAAAGTAAACGAATTAGCTCCTTATTTTTCGGAAGAAGCATTAATAAAATATCGTGTACAAGTAGAAATTGAATATTTTATTGCTCTTTGCGAGCAACCTTTACCTCAGCTTGAATCTTTTAATTCTAAATTATTTGATGAGTTACGTGCTATCTATAAAAAATTTACACCTATAGATGCTTCAGCTATAAAGGAGATTGAAAAAGTTACTAATCATGATGTAAAAGCTGTTGAGTATTTTATAAAAGATAAATTTGATGCTTTAGGCATTTCAGAATATAAAGAATTTATCCACTTTGGATTAACATCTCAAGACATTAACAATACAGCCATTCCATTAAGTATTAAGGAGGCTATGAACAATGTATATGTTCCTGAATATTTTATTCTACATAAAAAACTAAAAGAATTATCTGAAGAGTGGGCAAACATTCCAATGTTAGCAAGAACACATGGTCAACCTGCTTCTCCTACGCGATTAGGAAAAGAAATTGCTGTGTTTGTTGTTAGATTAGAAGAACAATTTAATTTACTAAACGATATCCCAAGTGCTTCGAAATTTGGTGGAGCAACTGGTAATTTTAATGCACATAAAGTAGCTTATCCAAATATTGACTGGAGAGCTTTTGGTAATAAATTTGTTCAAGAAAAATTAGGATTGCAACATTCATTTCCTACAACACAAATTGAGCATTACGACCATATGGCTGCTTTGTTTGATTGTTTAAAACGTATAAATACAATAATTATAGATTTAGACAGAGACTTTTGGACTTATGTATCTATGGATTATTTTAAACAAAAGATTAAAGCTGGTGAAATTGGTAGTTCTGCTATGCCACATAAAGTAAACCCGATTGATTTTGAAAATAGTGAAGGCAATCTAGGAATAGCAAATGCTGTTTTTGAGCATTTATCTGCCAAACTTCCAATCTCTAGATTACAACGTGATTTAACAGATAGTACTGTTTTACGAAATGTAGGCGTACCTTTTGGGCATACGCTTATTGGTTTTAAATCTACTTTAAAAGGTTTGAATAAATTACTTTTAAACGAAAGTAAATTTGCTGAAGATTTAGAAAATAATTGGGCTGTAGTAGCAGAAGCTATTCAAACCATATTACGTCGTGAGGCTTATCCGAATCCATATGAAGCTCTTAAAGGACTTACTAGAACAAACGAAATAATCAACAAAATATCTATTTCAAATTTTATTGATACCTTAGAGGTCTCAGATCAAATAAAAAAAGAATTAAAATCTATAACGCCAAGTAATTACACTGGTATTTAAACTTATGTTTACAGACAAACAATCTCTTATTCTTTGTGCCATAGTTGTTTTTGGTTTTTCAATTTCTGGAATTCTTGGGATTTTAGATAATTATGTCATTATAGCTGTTCTTGCCTTGCTATTTGTATTGATAGTTGTCAATCTGGTAATGCAAAAACCTATTGAAGAAAAAGATGCTGTTACAAATGAGTTTGAGGACAGCAAAAGCAGTCCTAATGTTTTTAGTAACGATAATATATAAAAAAAGGCTTCTAAATATAGAAGCCTTTTTTACACTTAACTTTAACTAACTATTTATTTAAAAAAATCTGTAATTCCATTTAGTTGAGACTCGTCGAAATCTGCATTTTGCAACGCATCAACAAGAGTTGCCATTTTTTCAGGACGCATGTTGTCTCCTAAAATTCTTACTATTCCAAAACCCATATCTTTCGAGCTTGCAAAAACAACAAACTCATCGGCTGTATCGTCATCTCCAATATATTTAACAACCACTTTAGCTGCTTTATCGTTGAATTCTATAAGGTCGTTATACTTTTTATTGTTCAAAATAGATTTCACTTTAGAAAGTTCTAAAGTATAGTCCTCTAGATTGTTTTCTTTAATCTTATAACCTAAAAAGTTTAATCTCTTTACAGAATTATAAGCTTCTATTTGATCTTTAGATAAAGTAGATTCATCTATTTTCACAATTGTAGTAGGTAGATCTGCCGATAGAAAATCTGGCATCTCCTGGTTATCTACAAAATAAGTTTGTAGAGATTCGCCATTATTACAGCTTACTAGCACAATACATGCTAGTAAGCTGAATAATAACTTTTTGATTGATGAGTTCATAGTTCTTATTTTTTACCTTTTTTATCTAAATGCTCACTTCCTTGAATGTTCATTTTCTGTGTAAGCTTAGAGATTTGATTTAAATCGATGTCTCCAGTTAAGGATACCACAACCGTTTCAAACTCACGTTTTTCACCATTCATATTAATATTTGCATCTTTAGTAATGGCACTTAAACCATCTACAAACATTAGAAATTCGCTTACATGATCTTCATCTCTGCCTTGTTTTACATAAAAAGTCATATTAACACCATCATCTTTAACTTCCATTAATTCCTCAAGTGAACTTTTACGAGATTGAACCCATTTAGAAACATCAGCTGAAATAGCTTTGTTATCTGTAGTTATAACTTTAAAACTTGTTATACTGTTTACCATATTAATGTACTCTTGAGCTTCAGGATCGTCTGAATTGATATCCATTTTAGCTAACATTTGAAACATTTTTGGTTTAATAGACACATACGTTACATCTGGATTTTCGCTGTACTTAGAGAAAATATCTTGTGCCATAGATGTTAATGGAAATAACATGATTGCCATTAAGAAAAGGATTGCTTTATTCTTCATTTTACTTGTTTTTAATTTATTTGTTGTTTTCATTTTGTTCGTTTTTTGATATTGTTTTATTTAAAAATTATTTTGGTTGAATTTTCCATTTCATTAAGGTAACCAACCTTAGAAACACCGTTATTTAAGCCATTTAAATAACCCACTTTTTCAGTTCCTTTATTTAAACTGCTTGAAATTAACTCTAAAGATTTAACTACTTCGTTATAAGCCAACATTGGATCATCGTAAGTTCCTAAATCTTCTTCTTGTTGAAACATAGGCATACTAAAATAGAAACCTAACATAAGAACTGCTACTGCTGCAACCGAAATCCATTTGTAATTAAAGCTTCTCTTAGTTTTTAATGGAACGGCTTTGGTAAACGTTTCTTTCTGATTTACTGAAAAGTAGGCAAACATAGGTTTGTACATTTCTAAATGAGGCTCTACAGTTTCTTGAGAAAAATAGCTTTTTAACTGCTGCTCTTCTTTTAGGGTTGTTTCACCGTTTTCGTACTTTTCAAGTAATTTTTCTATATTATTTAGTACCATAACTATGCGTATTAGTTAATTTTTCTCTTATTGATTTTCTTGCTCTAGATAAGGCTACTCTTACTGCTGTATTGTTCATGTCTAACATTTGTGCAATCTCATCTAAATCGTATTGTTCTATATCTCGTAATTGAATAACCATTTTTTGCTGTTCAGGTAAATCCTCTATTATTTTTGCTACCCAATTAACACTATCGTTTAATTCAATCTGCTTCTGCAAAGACGTGTTATTGTCTTGATAATTACTATGTACAATTTTTAAATTTTGTGCGTGTTTAGATTTTAATTTATCCAAACAAAAATTCTTAGTCATCGTCATAGAAAATGCTTCCACATTTTTATATTCTTCAATTTTTGTTTTATTATTCCACAGTTTTAACAAAATTTCTTGCGTAGCATCTTCAGCTTCTTCTTTCGAAACTAATAAGCGTTTCGCTAAGCGAAAGACTTTATCTTTAAATGGCATGACAATATTTAAAAATTCTGCCTGTGTCATAGTTTTGTTTGGTTTTCTACAGTTGGTTTATGCCTGCTTATTATTACGACGATACATTTATTGATTTGTTACAAAAATATTTTTAATCTAAGATAAAGTAAGTATTTTTAAACTGAAAAAGTTGCTAAACCACTATGAAATCTATAAAATTATTATTCATATTATTTATATTATCTTTTGTTACTATTGGATGTTTTGAAGACTTGGACGACAATCCTGTTTCTACTAGAGATTTAAACGATTTTGTCTGGAAGGGCTTAAATACCTATTATCTATATAAAGATAACGTGCCTGATTTAGCTAATGATAGATTTAATGATTCTGAATATGAAAGTTTTTTAAACAGTTTTTCTTCTCCTGAAGATTTATTTGAAAGCCTAATCTACCAAAGACCAACCATTGATAGGTTTAGTTGGATAACAGATAATTATATTGAATTGCAACAGCAGCTTAACGGAACTACTTATAACAACGGAATGGAGTTTGGCTTGGTTCGTTTTTCAAGCACAAGTTCTGAAGTTTTTGGTTATGTACGTTATGTGTTACCAAACACAGACGCTGAAAACAAAGGGTTGCAAAGAGGATTAATCTTTCATGCTGTAAACGGAACTTCATTAAATTTAGATAATTACAGAACCTTATTAAGTCCGAATAATTATACTATAAACCTAGCAACCTATAACGATAATGGGACTCCAGAAACCGACGATGACTCTATTGAACCAACCAACCAAAGTATCAACCTAACAAAAACACCATATACTGAAAATCCTATTTTTATAAAACAGATTTTAGAAGTTGACAACCAAAATGTAGGCTATTTAATGTATAATGGTTTTACAAGAGATTTCGATTCGCAATTAAACGAAACCTTTAATTATTTTCAATCTCAAAACATTCAGAATTTAGTTTTGGACTTAAGGTATAACTCTGGAGGCTCGGTAAATACAGCTATTTTATTGTCTAGTATGATAACTGGACAGTTTACTGGACAGACTTTTGCTACACAACAATGGAATAGCGAGATTCAAAGTCAAATAGATCCAAATGATTTAATATATAATTTTACAGATAATGACGATGGAATCTCTTTAAACAGTTTGCAATTAGCAAAAGTCTATGTTTTAACAACAAAAAGCACAGCTTCTGCTAGCGAATTGGTAATAAACTGTTTAAATCCTTATATAGACGTGGTGCAAATTGGTGGAACAACAACTGGGAAATATCAAGCTTCTATAACTCTTTACGATTCACCAGATTTTAGTAATAGTGATATAAATCCAATTCATACCTATGCCATGCAGCCATTGGTATTAAAAACTTTAAATACTGTTGGTTATACAGATTATAACAATGGATTAGATCCAGACATTATAGCTTCAGAAAACTATGGAAACTTAGGTGTTCTAGGTAATCCAGATGAAACTTTATTAGCCATTGCTTTACAGCATATTATTGATACTGGTCGGATTTCCTTGCAACCGTATAGCAACATGGAAGTTGTTGGCGACAGTAAGGATTTTACTTTAACAAAAAATCAAATGTATGTTGATTGATAATAAAAAAGCCACTAGTAAGTGGCTTTTTTTATATTCTATAAAGTTAAACTAAATCCAATATTCACATTTCTACCTTTTGTAGAATAGCCATACAATTCTTGATAACCCTCATTAAAAATGTTGGTGAGATTCGCAAAAAGTTTCATTTTATTATCTAAAATGTTATGACTGATGTAAAAATCTAACAGATTGTAACTTTTTAAATTCACTTCTTCATTCATATAGGTTAAATCGTTATAAAACGAATCTGTTCTATCGTCTGTAAACTGATATGATAAACTCATAAAGGTGTTTTCACATACTTGATATCCTAATAAACCATTCACTTTAAACTCAGGAATTCTTAAGCTTAAATCTTCATCTACCTGCGTATAAGTAGCATTAGCCGTTAGCTTCAACGTTTTTGTTATATTGTAATCTGCAACAAATTCAATTCCACTTGCCGTAAATTTTTCATCCACATTTTGATATTGATAAGTCCAACTACCTAAGTATACAAAATCGATAAAATTCTCCTCTTCCCTATTAAAATATACCACACTTATAGTTGCTTTATCTTTCAATTGAATTTCTGCTCCAACTTCAAACGTAGCATTTTCTTCAGGTTTTAAATTGGTGTTTCCATATAAAGGATCAAAAAGCTGATACAATGAAGGCGTAATATAAGCTGTGCTGTAACTTGCTAGACCTTTTAAATAACCAAAACTGAAGTTCTTTGTAAATGAAGGATTTAAGCTATAAACTAGATGATTTCCGTATTCACTATGATTATTTAAACGAGCTCCAGCATTAACATGCAAACCAAAATCTGAAACATAAACCACATTCGCATAAGGATCGATATTGGTATATTCGGCATTGTCTGGATTAATACCTTGTTCGAAATCTGTTCCACCATAAGGAATAGAAAAACTCTCCATATTGTTTTGTTGAAAGTTGACTCCTAAAACAGTGTAAAATTTATCGCTAAAATTGTATTTATTATATAAATCTCCATTAAAGCTTTCTGCATTAAACATCGCAGGATAACTGGATTCTATGTCTCGTTCCACTTTGTTATAAGCAGCGTTTAATGTAACACTTCCATTATTATATGTGTATTCAGGCGAAAGTCCGTAGCGTTGTTGTTTTGTAGTTGAAAGATCGTCTGTATCTACTCCAGAAAAACCATCGTCAAAATCGGCTTTAAATTTATCCATGCTTCCGTATATGTTTATTTTAAAAGCATCAGAAAAGATGTAACCCAACTTCAGGTTTCCATTGATAGAATTAAAAGCATCTGGTTCTGTTCCACTTGCAAGAGCAGATAATCCATCGGTATATTGATTTCCAAAACTCGCTAAATAGCTAAACTTATTAATAGTTCCATTTACAGAAACATTATTTTGAAAATTATTGATGTTATAGTTGTTATCTTCTTGAGATTGATTGGTTCCAAAAATACTTCTAAAGTTTGCAGATATAGCCTTTTTAGAGGCCTCCTTTAATTTTATATTTATAACAGCAGTTGCTGCACCAGAACCATACAATGTGCTTGAAGCTCCTTTTAATATTTCTATAGATTCAACCTGATTGGCATTCAATAAACGCAAATCGTAATCGTTTGCTATCTGTGAAGGGTCAGAAACAGCTATACCATCGATTAAAATTAATACCTGTCTGTTTTTTCCTCCTCTAACATAGTAATTCAAATTTTGACCAGCATTACTGTTAGCACCATTAATTTCAATACCTGCTGTGGTATTAATAATTTCAGCAATCGATTTTCCTTGTAATTGTTCCAACTCTTTCTGTGTGATTTTGGTAATAACCTTTCCAGAATCTTCTCGATTTAAATCAAATTTAGAATCTGTTATTACCACTTCTTCTAATTTTTCTACAGGAGTAGAATCTACTTGTTGCTGTGCAACAGAAAATAATGACATACTACAAAGTACACCAAAAAAATAGTTTTTTTTGTTCATTTTTAACTAATAATTACTCGAGAATAGCATGAAAATCACACCTAACTTTTGTCCCGAAAGTTTGACTTATTTTTTGTTGAAAATGGCAGGTCTCCTGACTTGCGTCTTCATGTTATGTCTTCCCAGAAATAATCCAGTGACTTGAAGTTTTACATGAAGCTTTATAGCCTACAGTTGCGGGAACAGTTCTGGAATTGATTATAAAAATCGCACCAGATTCCCTTTTAATCCATCAAATAAATTTGATAAGAACCAAAATTCTCTACAAAAGTAATTGAAATTAAAAGCATATCTGAGGAAAATTTACTTTTTCTTATTCAGTTTATAAATAAGATAAATAAAACCAATTAAAAAATGGAATATTATAATTCCTGCTACTATATATATTGTTAAATTTGAACCGTCTCTCATGGTTACGTTTTTTACAAAATTAAAACCTCAAGTATATTTAGACAGTTACAAATGTTACATAATTTATGATTTCTAGATTTATTTTTATTAGTGTTTTCATTCTACTATTTAATTGCAAGGACAAGGAAATACAGCATCCTGTAAAATTAGATGTAGCTACGAGTAATTTATCTTATTCTGAAGGATTTGATATAACTCATCATGAAAATTTCAGCACATTAACTATAAAAAGTCCTTGGCCAAAATCTGATAAAACATATCGTTATGCTTTAGTACAAAAAAACATGGCTTCGAAAATCACATTAAATAAGGATGATTTTGATGGTGTTATTACTATTCCTATAGAAAAAATGGTTGTGACTTCAACCACTCACATTCCTGCTTTAGAACTTTTAGAAGTTGAAGAAACCTTAGTAGGTTTTCCTGGAACAGATTATATTTCATCTGAAAAAACAAGAACAAGAATTGATAATGGAAACATTAGAGAATTGGGTAAAAATGAAGGCATTAATACTGAAGTTTTACTTGAAATACAACCAGATGTTGTAGTTGGTTTTGGAATTGATGGCAATAACAAAACGTTTGAAACCATTAAAAAATCTGGTATTCCAGTAATTTATAATGGCGATTGGGTGGAACATTCGCCTTTAGCAAAAGCCGAATGGATTAAGTTTTTTGGTGTGCTCTATAATAGAGCACAAAAGGCTGATTCCATTTTTAAATCGATTGAAAAAAATTATTTAGAAGCAAAATCTTTAGCTTCAAATGCTCTAAACAAACCAAGCGTTTTAAGTGGAGCTATGCACAAAGACATTTGGTATTTACCTAATGGCACTAGTACAGAAGCACAAATTTTAAAAGATGCAAATGTAAATTATCTTTGGAATGAAACAGAAGGAACTGGTAGTATCTCACTAAATTTTGAAGTTGTTTTTGAAAGAGCTAAAAATGCTGAAATTTGGATTAATCCTTCGTATTACACATCTTATGAAGCATTAGAAAAAGCAAATCAGCATTACACAAAATTTGATGCTTTTAAAAATAAAACAATTTATACGATTGCAAATACAACAGGAAAAACTGGTGGTGTTTTATATTACGAATTAGGTATTGCAAGACCAGATTTAGTCTTGAAAGATATCATTAAAATCTGCCATCCAGAACTTTTAAATAATTATAAACCTTACTTTTTTAAACCCCTAGATTAATTGCCTAAAACAAACACATATACACTTTCATTCATAGCATTAATCTTCCTATTGATTATTTGTTTTTTTCTGAATATTAGTTTGGGCTCAGTTTCAATTCCAACAAAAGAAATTTTTAATAGCTTCTTGGGTACCATTGAGAATGATAATTGGCAATACATCATTCAGGATTACAGATTACCAAAAGCAATAACTGCTATTCTGGTTGGTTCTGGATTAGGCATTTCTGGATTATTAATGCAAACGCTATTTAGGAATCCATTAGCTGGACCATTTGTTCTAGGTATTAGTTCTGGAGCTAGTTTAGGTGTTGCCTTAGTTATTTTAGGATCTGGAATTTTTGGAGGTGTTTTTGCAACACTTTTAGTTTCTAAATGGACTATAGTAATAGCTGCAAGTTTGGGGAGTTTTTTAGTGCTTTTAGCAGTTTTGGTTGTTTCATCAAAAGTAAGAGACACCATGGCCATTCTTATTATAGGTTTGATGTTTGGTAGCATTACAGCAGCTGTGGTAAGTGTTCTTTCCTACTTTAGTTCTGCTGAACAATTACAACAATACATTTTTTGGGGATTTGGTAGTTTGGGAAATTTATCTTGGAATGAGGTTTTTATCTTTTTTATTATCTATTGTTTAGGTCTATTACTAAGTATTATTTCTATTAAAGGGTTAAACACTTTATTATTAGGTGAAAATTATGCAAAAAGCTTAGGCCTAAATATCAAACAAAGTCGTTTCATTATTATTATTGCTACCAGCTTATTGGCTGGAACCATAACAGCTTTTGCAGGTCCAATTGCTTTTATAGGCTTGGCAATTCCTCATATTACCAGACAGGTTTTTAATACATC
The DNA here is from genome assembly GCF_003148645.1 of Xanthomarina spongicola. Classification (GTDB taxonomy): domain Bacteria; phylum Bacteroidota; class Bacteroidia; order Flavobacteriales; family Flavobacteriaceae; genus Xanthomarina; species Xanthomarina spongicola. The sequence continues at coordinate 55,935 of NZ_QGGP01000006.1, read as the reverse complement.
AAACCATAAGATATTATTGCCAGCAGTCTTTTTATTTGGATCTATTATCATGCTAATTTGCGATAGTATTGCTCAATTACCAACAAGTGATTATACCTTGCCAATTAATGCCATAACATCATTAATTGGAGCTCCAGTGGTTATCTGGCTATTAGTTAGAAAACGTAAAATGATATTTTAAATGGATAAAGCTAACCAACATAACATATTAAAAACACAGAATCTTTCTATAGGTTACAAATCTAAAAAAACTGATTCTGTTATTGCTTCAAACATTAATATTGAATTGCACAAAGGTGAACTTATTGGTTTGGTTGGAGCTAATGGTATTGGGAAATCTACTTTGTTACGCACGTTAACAAATGTCCAGAACGGTTTAAATGGCAAGATTTTTATAAATAGTAAATTACTTTCTGAATACACTTCTGGTGAACTGGCAAAAACCATGAGCCTTGTTTTAACAGACCCTATTGCCTCAAAAAATCTATCAGTTTTCGAATTGGTGGCTTTAGGAAGACATCCTTATACCAATTGGGTTGGTAATTTATCTACGGAAGATATAGAAACTGTTAATCAATCTTTAGAGCTAACAAATATTGAAATCTTAAAACACAAGAAGTGTTTTGAATTAAGCGACGGACAACTTCAAAAAGTATTAATTGCTCGTGCATTAGCACAAGATACTGATTTGATTATTCTAGATGAACCAACCACACATTTAGACATGTATCACAAAGCTTATATTCTAAAACTCCTTCAAAAACTAGTTAAAGAAACTAATAAAACCATCCTATTTTCCTCACACGAAATAGATTTAGCTATTCAACTTTGTGACAAAATGATAGTTATGACCAAAAATGATGTTATTACAGATCAACCTTGCAACCTCATTTCAAACGGGACTTTTAATGCGCTTTTTCCTCAAGATTTAATAATTTTTGATGAGCAAACTGGGAGTTTTAGAGTTAAAAAGTAAGCGATTTTTTGCTTTGACTTACAGGACAAGTAATGTATCTTTGAGAATCAACTATATTTAAATGAACGACAGTCTTATTCTCATTCTAGCTATAATAATTTCTGGTGGTATTGGTACTTATCTTGGCATAACCATAACTAAGCTTAAAAGCAAAGGCGAGCAAAGCACTCTAGAAGAACGTCAAAATCAGTTAAATTCAACTATTGACGAGCTTAAACAAAATGTGTCTAAAATTGAAGGTGAACGTGATGAGATTCGTCGTGAAAAAGAGTTTCTAAATTCAGAATTAACAAGAAGAAATACCGAATACGAAAACCTACAGCAACAAAACTTAAAACGTGATGAAGAACTTGCAAAACAACAAGAACAATTACGTAAAGACTTCGAACTTTTAGCTACTAAAATTCTTGATGAAAAATCTGAAAAGTTTACACTTCAGAATAAAGAAAATATCAAGCAAATATTAAACCCATTACAAGAGAAAATACAGGTTTTTGAGAAAAAAGTAGAAGACTCACAAAAAGAAAGCATTAGCATGCATTCGGCTTTAAAAGAACAATTGTTAGGATTAAAAGACCTAAATCTTCAAATGACAAAAGAAACCACAAACCTAACCAAAGCCTTAAAAGGCGATAGTAAAATGCAAGGGAATTGGGGAGAATTAGTGCTTGAAAGAGTCTTAGAAAAATCTGGATTAGAAAAAGACAGAGAATATTTTGTACAGCAAAGTTTTACAACTTCAGATGGTTCTCGTGTGCTTCCAGATGTGGTATTGCACCTTCCTGACAATAAACGAATGATTATTGATAGTAAAGTATCTTTAACAGATTATGAACGTTATGTTAATGCTGATGAAGAAAATAGACCTCAATTTTTAAAAGCACATGTAAACTCTATAAGAAAACATGTTGATCAACTATCTGAGAAGAAATATGAAGATTTATATGATATAGAATCACCAGATTTTGTGCTTATGTTTGTTCCTATTGAACCTGCTTTTGCCATTGCAATTAATGAAGATAACTCTTTATATAATAAAGCATTCGAAAAAAACATTGTTATTGTTACACCTTCTACACTTTTAGCTACGCTTCGAACTATAGACACGATGTGGAATAATGAAAAACAACAACAAAATGCTATTGAAATTGCAAGACAAGCAGGAGCGCTTTACGACAAATTTGAAGGACTAGTCAAAGATTTAACTGGAGTTGGCAAAAAAATAGACGATGCAAAAAAAGATTATTCTTCGGCAATGAATAAGTTAGTTGAAGGAAAAGGAAACCTAATTACTAGTGTTCAAAAATTGAAAAAATTAGGAGCAAAAGCAAAAAAATCTCTTCCGGAAAGCATTTTAAAACGTGCTGAAGATGATGAAGAATAAAATTATATTATGAAAAAATTTCTAATAAAATTCTTAGTTATTATTGTCCTAGCTTTATCTGGATATTTTGCATTCATTTATTTTGCAACTTATAGTGAAGGAATTCGTGCTGGCGAATTAGTTAAATTTAGTAATAAAGGTGTGCTTATTAAAACTTGGGAAGGTGAAATAAGCCAAGGAGTATCAGAAGGACAGATGTTCATGTTCTCTGTTGAAAATAGTAAAAAAGAAGTTATTTCCGATTTACAACGCTTACAAGGAAAATATGTAAAACTCCATTATTTTGAGCGTTATAAAACGTTTTTCTGGTTAGGTGACACCAAGTACTTTATCACCAAAGTCGAAGAAGACCTAGAAAGAAGCAACAGACGCTTATAATTTAAAAATATGCCTTTTTAAAGGAATATAATTGTTTATTCCATATAAATGGCATATATTTACTTATTCCACTTAAAAGGAATAAAACAATTATGACTAGTGTTATAACAGGAGATATTATTAAATCTAGAGATACGCAGCCTGATATATGGTTAGAAACCTTAAAACAAGCTCTATCCAAATTAGAACCAGACTCACACTATTGGGATATCTATAGAGGAGATAGTTTTCAAATAGAAGTTAGAGATTATCTACAGAGTTTTATAAGTGCAGTTTATATAAAAGCATGTATTAAAACAATTAAAGGTCTGGATGTACGGATGGCAATAGGCATTGGGAACAAGACTTTTGAAGGCAATAATGTTACCGAATCCAACGGAACGGCATTTCAAAACTCAGGAACGTTAATAGAATTCTTGAAAAGAGAAAAGCTAAACCTAAAAATTAAAACTAATAATCATAATTTAGACAACGAATTAAATTTATACTTTAAATTAGCTTTAATTGGAATGGATAATTGGACATCGAATTCTGCCGAAATTGTAAAAGTTCATTTAAATCATCCAAGTAAAATTCAACAAGAAATTGCAGAAATAATTGGTATTAGTCAAGATGCTGTAAGTAAACGAATGAAACGTGCTAATCTAGATGAAATCTTGGAGTTAAACCAAATGTATAAAAGTAAACTAGCTAAATTGACATTATGATACTCTTAATCAAACTTTTTTTGGCTCATTTAATTGGTGATTTTGTTTTTCAATCTAAAAAAACTGTAAAAGAAAAAGAAAAAAAGAAATTAAAATCACCCATACTTTATGCACATATAGCCATACATATTGCCTTACTGTTTTTAATACTCTGGGATGTAACTCTTTGGCCAATAATACTTACCATAGGAATAACTCATTATATAATAGATGCAAGCAAATTGATATTTCAAAAGAAAAAAACAAGACGTTTATGGTTCTTTCTAGATCAAATCCTTCATATTATAGTTATTTTTACAGCTTATTATCTCTTTACAGATAATCAATTTACTTCTGAATCTTTTTTTACAGAAAGCACCTTATTGCTTATTACTTGTGTGCTCTTTCTAACCCAACCAGTTTCCATACTCATGATGACTATTTTTAGTAAATGGAATATTGAAAAGCTAACAAGTGGAAACGAATCATTAGAAGATGCTGGAAGATATATTGGCATGTTAGAGCGTTTGCTCGTCTTCATATTTATTATTACAAATCATTGGGAAGCTGTTGGTTTTTTAATAACTGCTAAATCTGTATTTAGATTTGGTGATTTAAAAGAAAGTAAACACCGAAAACTAACCGAATATATTTTAATAGGAACACTAATTAGTTTTGGTATTGCTATACTTACAGGAATAGGCTACCTCTATTTAATCTAATAAAAAAACCATCAGAAATCTGATGGTTTAAATATAATATATAAAATAAAACTACTGTTTTATAAACCGTTTGGTAATAGATTGTTCTCCTAAAGTTACCCTAACTATATACACTCCTGTAGGCCATTTAGAGACTGAAATTCTATTATTTATAGCACCAAGTGTATTTGCATATATTTTTTTACCTAAGATATCGAAAACTTCAAGGTAAGCATCAGCATTAAATTCAGGTAAATGAATATTTAGATACGTTTTTCCTGGATTTGGATAAATTTTAAAATCTGTTTTAGTTAAACTTGGAGCACTTAGTGTAAATGATTCTCTAGTCATTCCTCTATTTAATATACCATGCCAACCTAAAGTATAAGAAGACGTATCCTCAAACGACCAAACTAAATCTATTGAAGAAGCTGAAGTTGAAAATACAAAATCATCTGAATTTCCTGTATCTGGTAATCTTGTAGCTACCACATTTCTTTGTCCACCAGAGCTAGTATTAGAGATAATAGTCCAATCTTGTTCCACATCTAACGCAGGTTCTGCTCCAACACCTAAAAAAGATCTGTCTGTAAGTTTAAAAGTGCCATCGTTTAACCAAATAACAACATCTTTTCCAGCTGTCATACTCATAGCATCAAAACCCAATCCTAAATATTTATTATCAGGACCACTTAAGGTTAATGTTACCAAGCTAGTTGTAACTTCTATTTGTGCTGTATATAAATTATTACCATCATTGAGCAATTCGATAACACCTGTAGAATACGTCTGACTGAAAGTAAGTGAGGTTATTAGTGTAAAAATTCCAATAAAGGATAAAGTAATTTTTTTCATAATTATTTATTTTCTAATAATTCTATAATCTTTTTATTATTGTCCATTAAAGCATAATCTAAAGCTGTTTTTCCTCTACTGTCCTTTAATGTTGCATCAGCGTTAAAATCCATTAAAAGATAAATCAACGATTCATTATTCAATAAAACGGCATAATGCAAAGGTGTTGTTTTATTAACATCAGCAATATTTGGGTTTGCACCTTTTTCTAACAAGGCCTGAGACAAAGTAACTTGTCCTTTAAATACAGCTGCCATTAATGGTGTGCCATATTTACTATCTCCATTAATATTTTTAACGTGATTTATTAAAAATAATCCAACAGCTTCATTTCCATTATAACAGGATAGCGTTAAAGGAAAAAAACCTCTATCATTAATAACATTAATAGTGTCAGGATTGATAGACATTAATTGTTTAATTTCTTCAACTGTTCCAGAACGAGCAACATCAAAAATATTATCTTGAGCAAAAACAAAAACCGTTGCTAAAAAACAACCAATCAATAAAACAAGTTTTCGGTTCATGTAATAGATTCGATTTCTTATGCTAAAGTAATAATTATTAACAAATTATAAGATACGTTTTGTCGAATAAACCATTATTTGCTCAAATACATCTTACGTCTAGAGTATAAATTATAAAATTCGTCGTCTTTTAAACTTTCAATAAATAAAATGCTTTCTCCAGTACTTTTCATCTCTGGACCTAGCTTTTTATTCACATTATGAAATTTATTAAAAGAGAAAACAGGTTGCTTAATAGCATAGCCTTTTAATTGAGGATTAAAGTTAAAGTCGGTTACTTTCTTCTCTCCTAACATAACTTTTGTAGCATAATTAACATAAGGCTCACCATATGCCTTAGAAATAAAAGGCACTGTTCTAGAAGCTCTTGGATTGGCTTCTATTATATATACAATATCGTCTTTTATAGCAAACTGAATGTTAATTAGACCAACAGTATTTAAAGCTAGAGCTATCTTTTTTGTATGATCTTTAATTTGTTGCATCACAAATTCACCTAAATTAAAAGGTGGTAAAGTAGCATTACTATCACCAGAGTGGATTCCACATGGTTCAATATGCTCCATTATACCAATGATATAAACATTTTCACCATCGCAGATAGCATCTGCTTCTGCTTCTATTGCTCCATCTAAATAATGGTCTAATAACAATTGATTTCCTGGCATTTGTCTTAACAAATCGACAACATGCTCTTCCAATTCTTGCTTATTAATTACAATTTTCATGCCTTGACCTCCCAAAACATAAGATGGTCTAACTAAAATAGGAAAATCTAAAACATCAGCAATTGCAGCTGCTTCGTCTGCTGTTGTTGCTATGTCAAATTGAGGGTAAGGAATATTATTTTCCTTAAGTAAATTTGAAAACAAACCTCTATCTTCTGCTAAATCAAGAGATTGATAAGTTGTTCCAATAATTTTAATTCCGTATCTATCTAGCTTTTCGGCTAGTTTTAATGCTGTTTGACCTCCAAGCTGTACAATAACACCTTCAGGTTTTTCATGTTTAATAATATCGTAGATATGTTCCCAGAAAACTGGTTCAAAATACAATTTATCAGCTGTATCGAAATCGGTTGAAACCGTTTCAGGGTTACAGTTAATCATTATTGTTTCGTAACCACATTCAGCAGCTGCTAAAACACCATGTACACAACAGTAATCAAACTCGATTCCCTGACCAATTCTATTTGGACCAGAACCAAGTACAATAATTTTCTTCTTATCTGGAACTACGCTTTCATTATCTGCAAAACGCTTTCCATCTGTAGTCTCTACATCACTTTCAAACGTTGAATAATAATAAGGTGTTTGCGCTTTAAACTCAGCTGCACACGTGTCTACTAATTTATAAACACGATTAACACCTAATTCTTCACGTTTGTTATACACTTGACTTTCTAAACAATTTAGCATGTGTGCAATTTGCCTGTCACCATAGCCTTTTTGTTTAGCTTCCAACAACAAATCTTTTTGAATAGTATCTATTTTGAAAGTGGATATCTCTTTTTCAAGCAAGTATAATTCTTCATATTGCTTTAAGAACCACATATCTATTTTAGTAATTTCATGAATTCTGCTTAAAGGAATTCCCATTTGGATGGCATCATAAATTACAAAAACTCTGTCCCAACTTGCATAAGTTAATTTACTGATAATTTGGTCGTAATCTTTATAACCTTTTCCATCTGCTCCTAAACCATTTCGCTTAATTTCAAGAGATTGTGTAGCTTTATGAAGCGCTTCTTGAAACGAACGTCCAATTCCCATAACCTCACCAACAGATTTCATTTGAAGCCCAAGAGTTCTATCACTTCCTTCGAATTTATCGAAATTCCAACGTGGTATTTTTACAATTACATAATCTAATGTTGGCTCAAATAAAGCTGAAGTAGATTTTGTAATTTGATTATCTAACTCATCTAAATGATAACCAATAGCTAATTTAGCTGCTATTTTTGCAATAGGATAACCAGTAGCTTTACTTGCTAAAGCTGAAGAACGAGATACACGTGGATTAATTTCAATTGCAATAATATCTTCATTTTCATCTGGACTAACAGCAAATTGCACATTACAACCACCTGCAAAATCTCCAATACTTCGCATCATATGAATTGCCATATCACGCATCTTTTGATAGGTTCTATCACTCAAAGTCATTGCAGGAGCAACTGTTATAGAGTCTCCTGTATGGATTCCCATTGGATCCATATTTTCAATAGAACAGATAATAACTACATTATCGTTAGCATCACGTAATAGCTCAAGTTCATATTCTTTCCAACCAATCAAGGCCTTATCAATCATAACTTCATGAATAGGAGAAATTTCTAATCCACGAGTTAATAATTCATCAAAATCTTCTTCTTTATAGACAAAGGATGCTCCTGCTCCACCCAAAGTAAACGAAGCTCTAATAACTAAAGGAAAACCAAATTCCTGAGCAATTTCTTTACCTTTTAAATAAGATGTTGCAGTGGCTTGAGGTGCCATTGGAATGCCTATTTTTAGCATTAATTCTCTAAACTGTTCTCTATCTTCTGTTATATTAATAGCATCAATATCAACACCAATAATTTCAACACCAAAATCTTCCCAAATGCCTTTTTCATCTGCTTCAATACATAAATTTAAAGCAGTTTGTCCTCCCATAGTTGGTAAAACAGCATCAATTTGTGGATGTTCTTTTAATATTTGAACCAGAGATTTTGTAGTTAAAGGCAACAAATACACATGATCTGCCATAGAAGGATCAGTCATAATAGTTGCTGGATTTGAATTTATTAAAACAGTTTCAATTCCATCTTCTCTTAAGGATCTTAATGCTTGAGTTCCTGAATAATCAAATTCACATGCTTGACCAATGACTATTGGGCCAGAACCAATAATTAATATAGATTTAAGGTTTGAATTTTTAGGCATTTTTAAATATTATATGGTTATAGTTGTGTTTGCAAAATTAAAAAATACTAGATATAAAAAAAGGCGTTACCGTTAAGTAACACCTTTTATATATCAACAATTGTTAATCATTATTTTTTATGTCTAGCTTCAGAAGATACAGATATTTTCTTTCTTCCTTTAGCTCTTCTACGAGCAAGTACTTTTCTACCATTGGCAGAAGCCATTCTTTCTCTAAAGCCATGTTTATTCTTTCTCTTTCTTTTTGATGGCTGAAATGTTCTTTTTGGCATTGTCTTATGTTTTTAAAATCTTCTTTATTATATCTAAACAATCTGTTTTAACACTTTGTCTAAAACTGAGCGCAAATATACAAACCCTTTTTTATTTGACAAACCTTATTTTAAAAATATTTTTTCAATAAAAATTTAGTTTCTTTGTACTCCAAAATCAAACCTTGTTTAATGAACCAATTAGTTCTAAAAATATCTTACTCCTTTTTGCTATTATCTAGTATTCTTTATAGCCAAAATACTCTAGAATACAATCTTAATATAGGTGATAACATGACAGTTACACAAACTTCTGCACAAGATATAGTTCAAAACATGGAAGACTCTAAACATGAAATGACTAATCATTTAGAAGGTGATTTTACATTTATTGTTAAGGCAATTACAGATAGTTCTTATATAATAAATTTCAAATTTAATAGGTTTAAATTAAAGTCTACATCAAATATTTATGGAGAATTAATGAATATTGACACCAATAACGACATAAAAGAAGACGATTTAGAAGCAAAAATATTTTCAGGATTAACAAAATCGACCTTAAAAATGGAAATGCTGAAAACTGGTGAAATAAAAAAAATAACTGGAACAGAAGCCATGATTAATAAAATGATTTCTGATGCTGGAATTACCGATGAATTTACTAAAGAACTTATGGTTGAAGCCATGAAGAAAGAATTTGGTAGCGAAAGCCTTTCTAGAAGCTTTGAACAAATGACATACTTCTATCCTACAAAAAAAGTAATTGTAGGTGACCATTGGACAAATAAATATACTGGAGACTTAATTGCAGAAAATAACTGGACATTAAAAGACTGGAGTAAAAACATTGAATTATCTGCAAAAAGCAATGTGTCTTTGATTGCAGAAGAAGATTCCCATATCATGACATTAAAAGGGACTCAAGACACAAGCATTATTGCAAATAAAAAAACTGGTTTTGCTCAACTTATAACAGTAACTTCTAATACAGAAGGAGTAACTGTTATGAAACAAATGAGCAACGTAGAAATACCAACAAAAATAACATCTAAAACAACATTTAAAATTAAATAATATGTACAATAAAGTATTTAAATTAATAATTGCTGGACTAATAATTGCTTATGCTATCTATCTTTTTACTGAAAGTTATATAGGAAATGGTATTATGTTTCTTCTTTTGTCTACCATATTTATTTTTCTTTATTTTAAGAATGAATTTATCTTACTTGCCTTTATGCGTTTACGAAAACAAGATTTTGTAGGAGCTAAAAAATGGTTGGATAAAATAAAACATCCTGAAAGTGCGCTTGTAAAAAAACAACAAGGTTATTTTTATTATTTACATGGTATTATGGTTTCGCAAGAAAACATGAATGAAGCTGAGAGATACTTTAAGAAAGCAGTAACTTTAGGTTTATCTATGGATCATGATATGGCTATGGCAAAATTAAATTTAGCAGGAATTGCATTTAGTAAACGTAGAAAAAACGAAGCAAATATCCTTCTTAAAGAAGCCCAGAAACTTGACAAAAGAAACATGCTAGATGAGCAGATAAAAATGATGAAGGACAATATGAAAAAAGCTCAAATGCCTAATCAACATTTTGGTGGACACCAGCAAAGAGGTGGAAGACGCCGTTAATAAATATCTATTTATAAAAAGAAAGCCTTAACAAATTTGTTAAGGCTTTCTTTTTTAATTCTCTTTATAATATCCTTCCTTTGGAATTTCTATAAAATACTGTTTTCTTGATTTATTATTCAAATTTGGTTCCCTTAACCAAGGGTTATGAATTTTCAAAATCTTGTAATTAATATCAAATCCTTTTGCAAAAGCAGCAAAATCTGTTACAGCAGTATCTACTTCAACTTTATAAGTTGGTACTTCAGTATATAAATCTTTCTCTCTAAAATTGAAACCATACTTATCTGGATGCTTTAAAATTTCTTTTAACGCAACAATTCTAAATAAATACCTACCTGTTTCTTCTCCTAAAAGCAAATCGTAATAATCTTTAACATCTTGTTCTTCTAGTCTTCTAGAAACACCAGCGTTTCCAGCATTATAAGCAGCAGCAGCTAAAGTCCAAGAACCTAGTTGTTCTTTAGATTTTTTTAAATATTCGCAAGCTACTTCAGTAGATTTTTCTAAATGGTAACGTTCATCTACATTATCATTTATTTCCAAGCCATATTCTCTTCCTGTACTTGGCATTATTTGCCAAACGCCTCTTGCACCAGCAGGAGAGACTACGTTCATTAATCCACTTTCTATAACTGCCAAATATTTAAAATCTTCTGGAATTCCATTTTTTTCTAGAATTGGTTCTATTATAGGAAAATATTTATGTGCTCGTTTAAACATTAACAACCCGTTAGATTGCCAATAGGTATTTACCAATAATTCTCTATCCATACGCTCATAAATGTCTGGATTATCTAAAGGCAATGCTTCTCCAGCAAAGTCAAGATGGTCTGGAATTTGAAGTGCATAGACGTTATAGTCGTTAATTAATTTTTTTTCAAAATTCTCGTCTGTAGGTGCATCTTGCAATGCATATACAAATAGCATTGTTATGCTTAGTAACCCAAAAAAAGCGAATACATTCTTAACCCATTTCATCTTTAAATTGTTTTTATAAATTTATGAAATTTACAGCAAATTTTAAGCCAAATCTTCATCTAAAATTAACTTTGGCAAATTTTCGTTAAACCACTTATATTTATTGATAATCATAACATGTGTACCTCCTTTAACAGTGATACAGTCTCCTAAACAACGATGAGGAAAAACAGCATCTTTTTCTCCATGAATGTGTATGGCTTCAGGAATACTTTTATCTTGATTCCAGCAAATAACTTGCTTCAATGCCCAATCTATGTATTGTTTATTAGTAACAGAAAGATATTTTCTATATAAAGCAATTCTTTTTTTTATAGTTTTTCCAAAAGTATATTTTGCCAAAGCATCTATATTATTTACTAGACTTGTAGGCATTATTTTATATGCCTTAGTTATTCTGGCTAGTTTCATTCTTTTTGGTAATTCATGCTTTGTTTTAATACTTGAAACAACAATGAGCTTTCTTAATTTAATTAGCTTACTCATTTCTTGAACTATAATTCCTCCAAAAGACACACCAATTAACACCACATTTTCATGCTTAATATGTTCTGTCATTCGCTTTGAATAATGCTCAATGGTCTCATTCTCAGAAGGCATTATCCATTCTAACATATGCATCTGAAATTGATTCTCTGGTAATTTTATGTTTTCAAAAATCAAAGAACTTGCAGCCATTCCTGGCATAAAATAAACGTGTATGATATCTTGACTCATAAGCTTTTAAGTAGGCAAATAATGATTTTTTACAATATTTTTTCGTAAATTTGCGTTACAAAACTATTGAAAAATAGTGCTGACTCCTAAAATTCCTTTTAAATAAAAAACATTCTTATTATGATTGAAGCATCTGAACTTGTGGATAATGACTTTTTACGCCAGTATGAATTAAAAATTGACGATTCTTTAGCTAAGATTGAATATTCATTACAAGAACGAAAGATTTTTTTAACCAAACTTATTATTCCAGATGAAATTAATTCTGAAGAATTTCAAAATGAATTTTTAGTAATCGTTTTTAAGGATATTGAAGAACGTAATTTAAGCGTTGTTCCTACTAGTCCTGAAATTGCAAAATTTGTTCGAAAGAATAGAAAATATAAACGTATGCTTCCAGTAGGTGTAAGAATATAAATCATAAAAAATCCGAAGCTAAAACTTCGGATTTTTTTTATACTGCTAGTTCTTTTATAAATTCTAACCTTACCAAGCCATCTTCGTCTATCTTAGTAAGCTCTACTTCATGTAAGGTATTTACTAACCTTGGATTCCAAGGCGCTTTTACTTTTACATAATTTCCAGTAAAACCTTGAATATACCCTTCTTTATTCTCGCTTTCAAATAAGACTTTTCTTTTAGTATTTAGCTGACTTTCGTAAAATGCACGACGCTTTTTTGCTGATAAACCTCTTAGCATTTTACTTCTTTTGGTTCTTATGTTTTTTGGCACAACGTCATTCATACTAGCAGCTAAGGTGTTATCTCTTTCAGAATAAGTGAATACATGTAAATAGGAAATATCTAAATCGTTTAAAAAGTTATAGGTCTCTAAAAACAATTCGTCTGTTTCACCTGGAAAACCAACTATAACATCAACACCTATACATGCATGAGGCATGACTTCTTTTATTTTATCTACACGATCTACATACAATTCTTTTAAGTATCTACGACGCATTAACTTTAATATCTGGTTGCTACCACTTTGTAAAGGAATGTGAAAATGAGGTACAAATGAATTACTTTTTGAAACAAACTCTATCGTTTCGTTTTTTAGAAGATTTGGTTCAATAGAAGAAATACGCAATCTTTCTATTCCATCCACATTATCTAATTCTTTAACTAATTGGTAAAATGTATGTTCATGTTTTTTATTGCCAAATTCGCCTTTACCATAATCGCCAATATTAACTCCAGTAAGTACAATTTCTTTTATATTCTTTTTAGAAATTTCTTCTGCATTTTTTAAAACATTGCCTAATGTATCGCTTCTAGAAATCCCTCTTGCAAGAGGAATTGTACAATAGGTGCATTTGTAATCACAACCATCCTGTACTTTTAAAAAAGCTCTTGTTCTATCTCCAAAGGAATAACTCCCAACATAAAAATCTGCTTCTTCAATTTCGCAAGAATGTACTTCTCCTAAATCGTTCTTCGTTAAATCATTTAAATAGTCGGTAATTTTAAATTTCTCAGTAGCTCCTAAAACCAAATCTACGCCATCTACATCAGCTAATTCATGAGGTTTTAATTGGGCATAACAACCCACAGCTGCAACAAAAGCTTCTGGATTTAATTTTTGAGCTTGCTTTACAATGGTTTTAAAGCGTTTATCGGCATTATCAGTAACAGAACAGGTATTAATAACATAAACATCTGCAACTTCTTTAAAATCAACGCGATCAAACCCTTCGTTTTGAAAATTTCTAGCTATTGTTGATGTTTCCGAAAAATTGAGCTTACAACCTAGTGTGTAAAATGCGACCCTTTTTTTAAGCATAATTTGAATTATAAAACGCTGCAAAATTAAACAAAAAGAGCGCTTTATTTAAATAAAGCGCTCTTTTTTATATATTCGGTATTATCTAAATTAGTTTCTAATAATTTTTTTAGTTAATGTTCCAGAATCAGTTATTACTCTTAGCATATATACTCCAGAACTTAGTTCTGATAAATCTAAAGTGCTAACATTGTTTGTTTTAATAACTTGCTTGCCAACAATATTATATAACTCTAAACTATTAACAGTAATTTTATTTGAAGTATCAATTGTAATAATATTACTAGTAGGGTTTGGGAAAATAGAAACACTATTCTCTAAAGAAAATTCTTCAACACCTAAAACATCACCAACAACATTCATGACATATTGGTTGTCTCCAAAACCAATTGATGATAATGTTGAAGGAGTATTTATACTACAACCTTCAGATTTGATATAACTATCATCGTTCTCTCCTCCTGCATTAATACCAGGAAAGAAAGTTTCTCCAATATTGGTTCCACTATCTCCAGCCATTACTTCGAATGCTATTGTTGATCCTGCAGGAATGGTTGCTGAAATAGGTACAGAAATCAATGTTAAATCATCTGCTGAACTAGACGTATGTGTTGCAGTTTCAATAAGAGTTAAAGTAGCTGTAGTTAAATCATCTGAACTTGCAGTATAAATATTAACCGTAATTACTTTACCATCGTCTGCAGCACCTTGTCCATATTCTACTGAACTAATTTGAAAATCTTCAGTAACAGAAAAGTCCGCTAAATTATATGCTCTATAAAAAGAGTTTTCTCTATACTCTCCAGAACCTGAAGACCAACAAGCCACACCTCCATCTGTGACGCCTACAGGGTCATTAGATTGTGTTAAAACTATTTGAGCTTGACCAACCCAAACAAATAATACCATAAATAAAAAAAGAATGTAATTTTTTTTCATAATTTTAAAAATTTTGTGTTAAAAACGAATAAATATAAACTATTTTACTAATAAATGAAATTTAAATATCTGTTTTTCTTACTTCTTGTAGCTTGTACCAATAAAAATGAAGACTTTGAATCCGTATTTAAATATAATGAACACAAGAATATAGGTTCCCTAGATCCTGCTTTTGCTAAAGACAATGCAGATATTTGGGCAGTTAATCAGATTTTTAATGGGTTGGTTCAAATGGACAATAAATTAAATGTTAAACCATGCATCGCGAAAAAATGGAATCTCTCTGATGATGCTCTTACTTATACATTTACATTAAGAAACGATGTTCTTTTTCATAAACATGCTTTATTTGGAAAAGATTCAACCAGAACTGTAATTGCATCAGATTTTGAATATAGTTTCGACCGTTTACTAGATAAACAAATTGCTTCTCCAGGTAGTTGGGTTTTAAATAAAGTTGAAAAATTTGAGGCAATAAATGACACCATTTTTCAATTTCAATTAAAACAACCATTTCCAGCATTTTTAGGACTACTTACTATGAAATATTGTTCTGTTGTTCCTAAAGAAATTGTGGAACATTATAAAAGTGATTTTCGTTCTAATCCTATTGGAACTGGTCCCTTTAAATTTAAAAGATGGGAAGAAAATATTAAATTAGTATTTAGAAAAAACAATAATTACTTCGAAAAAGACAAGAATGGAAATAAATTACCTTTTTTAGAAGCTGTTTCCATTACTTTTCTACCAGATAAACAAAGTGAATTTCTACAATTTGCTCAAGGCAATATTGATTATGTTTCAGGTTTAGACGCTTCTTATAAAGATGAAATTTTAACAGCTAATGGAAACCTTAAAGAATCATATTTAAAAGATGTAAATATGTTAAGAAGTCCATACTTAAACACAGAATACCTTGCTTTTTTTATGGATTCCAGTATTCCTGAAATTCAATCTTCATTAATCCGAAAAGCTATAAATTATGGTTTTGATAGAGAAAAAATGATGATTTACCTCAGAAATGGTATAGGTATTCCTGCAAATGGAGGTTTTATTCCTAAAGGGTTACCAGGTTATAGTGAATCTATTGGATTTACTTATCATCCTGAAAAAGCAAAGCAATTAATTG
The DNA here is from genome assembly GCF_003148645.1 of Xanthomarina spongicola. Lineage (GTDB taxonomy): Bacteria > Bacteroidota > Bacteroidia > Flavobacteriales > Flavobacteriaceae > Xanthomarina > Xanthomarina spongicola. Next base: position 40,053 of record NZ_QGGP01000006.1, on the reverse strand, counting down.
AGCAATTTAAAACTGAATCTGGCATTCAAAATCCTGAAATAACAATTACTACTACTAGTAACTACTTAAGTTTTTGTGAATATATTCAGCGTGAATTACAGAAAATTGGACTCCAAGTAAATGTTGATGTTATTCCTGCAGCTACCTTAAAAGATGCCAAAGCCAATGGGAAACTAGATATGTTTAGAGCTAGTTGGGTTGCTGATTATCCTGATGCTGAAAACTATTTATCACTTTATTACAGTAATAATTTTGCGCCAAATGGACCAAATTATACGCATTTTAAAAACAATGTATTCGATGAATGGTACCAACAAGCATTTACAGAAACAAATACATTACAAAGAGAATCTTTATATACAAAAATGGATAGCCTAATCATGCAAGAAGCTCCAATTGTACCTTTATTCTATGATGAAGTAGTAAGATTTACAAGAAAAAACATTGAGGGTCTTGGTATTAATCCAATTAATTTATTGGAATTGAAATACGTTAAAAAAAATTAGAGATTAGTTTCTTCTAAACTTTTTTGTCTCCTCAAAAATATGTTCCATAATTGCTGCATCTTGTTCTGAGAATTCAATATCTCTTCTAGACATAACTACTTGGGCAACTTCAAAAGCTTTTTTAGTTAAGTATGTTGTAAAACCATTACTTCCTCCCCAAGAAAAGCTTGGAACAAAGTTTCTAGGAAAACCACTTCCAAAAATATTGGCGCTTACACCAACAACAGTTCCTGTATTAAACATAGTGTTGATACCACATTTACTATGGTCTCCCATCATAAGTCCACAAAATTGCAATCCTGTTTTAGCAAAACTTTCCGTTTGATAATCCCAAAGTCTTACTTCTGCATAATTATTTTTTAAATTAGAATTATTAGTGTCTGCACCAAGATTACACCATTCACCTATTACAGAATTCCCTAAATATCCATCATGTCCTTTATTTGAATACCCAAAAATGACTGAATTGGTTACTTCTCCTCCAACTTTACTAAATGGACCAACAGTTGTAGGTCCATAAATTTTAGCAGCCATTTTCACTGTTGCACCTTCACATAATGCAAAAGGCCCACGAATCAAACTGCCTTCCATAATTTCTGAATCCTTTCCAATATAAATTGGGCCATTTGTAGCATTAAGAGTTACAAAATTCAATTTGGCGCCTTCTTCAATAAAAATAGATTCTGCCTTTATAGTGTTAACAGTTGCAGGAATTGGTTGAGATTTTCTGTTATTAGTTAGTAATTCGAAATCTTCCAGAATGGCTTCACCATTTTTAGAAAAAATATCCCAAGTGTGTTCAATTTTCAAAACATTTTCATGATACTCAATAGCTTCATAACTATCCAAATCTATATCTTCCTGTGTGTTTTTTGTAAAAAAAGCAATAACATCTTCGTCCTTAAAAATAGCCTGGTTAGTCTCCAGGTTTTTTATCATTTCTACTAATTCCTGATTTGGTAAAAATGAAGCATTAATCATAACATTCTCTTCCATTTCAACCATTGGATACTTGTCTGACAAATATTCTTCTGTTACTGTTGTGGTTGTAAACTCTAAATATGTTTCCCATTTTTCTCTAATGGTTAAAATACCTATTCTTATATCTGCAACTGGACGTGTATATGTAAATGGCAGTAAATTATTACGTGAAGGACCATCGAAAAGTATATAGTTCATGAGAATGATTAAAGTTAGATGTTTAAGGTTTTTTCTTAAACAAAAAATTATATAATCAAAAGTAAGGTAATTAAAGAAACAAAAAAAGCCTTCGAAAAAAATCCGAAGGCTTTAATATATATTGTTGAACTAAATTATTTTTTGAATTTAGCGTATTTGTTTTTGAATTTATCAATACGACCAGCAGTATCTACTAATTTAGATTTACCAGTATAAAATGGATGAGATGTTCTAGAAATCTCCATTTTTACTAATGGATATTCTACACCATCAACCTCTAAAGTTTCATTTGTATTAGCAGTAGATTTAGTTAAAAATACATCGTCGTTAGACATATCTTTAAAGGCTACTATTCTATAATTTTCTGGATGTATATCTTTTTTCATCACTAATTGCTTTTATTGTATACTATTTTCGAGGTGCAAATTTAAGGAATTTTTACAAATGAGCAATACTTTTGTTTTTATTTTTTTAAGATTTATAAATTTTCCAAAAAAAGCTGTAACGTTTTCCTATATTTGTTTACTAACTTTCTATAAATTTAACTAAACAAAACATAAAAAATGGAAAAATCTTTAAAAACGTTATCAATTAATAACGGTCTTATTTTAGGTCTTATATTATCTGTAATTACAGTTTTAATGTACGCACTAAATTTAGAGCTTTTTACTAAATGGTGGGTTGGTATTCCTTTATTTTTATTAGCATTAGGCCTTGGTGCTTATTCAGCTATAAAATTTAAACAACAACAAGGGTTTCTAAGTTTTAAACAAGCTTTTAGCGCTTATTTTATTACTGTAGCTGTAGGGAGTTTTATTGCTACTATTATAGGAATTGTGATTTTTACATTTGTTGATCCAGATGCAGCTCAATTTTTAAATGAAGAAATTCTTATCATGACTAAAGAAGCTATGGAAGGCTTTGGCGCACCTCAGGAAGTTATTCAAGAAGCACTTTTGGAAGCCGAAAAGAAAAACAATTTTGCTCTAGTTGAACAATTAAAAGCTTATGTTTGGAGACTATTATTTTATAGTATTTTTGGGCTTATTGTTGCTTTAATAGTTAAGAAAAATAATCCTGAAACTGAATAAATTCTCTATTTTTGCTAAAAGCGATTTTAAAACAATTTCATGAATATATCAGTAGTTATACCACTACTTAATGAACAAGACTCATTAAACGAATTACATGATTGGATTGCAAATGTTATGCAATCCAATCTTTTTTCTTATGAAATCATTTTTATCGATGATGGTAGTACAGATAATTCTTGGAAAACAATAAAGCATTTAGCAAAGAAAGACACTAATGTTAAAGGGATTCGGTTTCTTAAAAATTTTGGCAAATCTCAGGCTTTACATGCAGGGTTCGAAAAAGCCCAAGGAGACGTTGTAATAACAATGGATGCAGATCTTCAAGATAATCCAGAAGAGATTCCAGAGCTATACAATATGATTGTTTCAGACAAATATGACATGGTTTCTGGCTGGAAAAAGAAACGCTACGATTCTGTAATTTCTAAAAACCTTCCTTCAAAATTATTTAATTACGCAGCTCGTAAAACTTCTGGTGTTAAGCTTCATGACTTTAATTGTGGCTTAAAATCTTACCACAAAGATGTAATTAAAAACATAGATGTAAATGGAGAAATGCACAGATACATTCCTGTTTTAGCTAAAAATGCAGGCTTTTCTAATATTGGAGAGAAAATAGTACAACATCAAGCTAGAAAATATGGAGTTACTAAATTTGGAATGGATAGATTTATACATGGCTTTTTAGACCTAATCACCATTTGGTTTTTATCACGTTTTGGCAAGAGACCTATGCATTTATTTGGCGCACTTGGTGTTTTAATGTTCGCCATTGGTTTTGCATTTGCTATATATCTTGGTATAGATAAATTATTTTTAAATCCTTTTGGAAGATTAATAACACAACGTCCACAATTTTACATCGCTTTAGTAACCATGATAATTGGAACGCAATTTTTTGTAGCTGGATTTTTAGGTGAAATTATTTTAAGAACCAAACAAGACAAAAAACGCTATTTAATTAAAGACGAATTGAATTTGTAAAACCTTAAACTAATTAGTGGTAATTTCATCTTATCTTTTTTGAATTACTTATTTTTGCATCACATTTTTTTTAAACATGATATACATAGAACCTGAATTATTAGAAAGAGTAAATACGTGGTTAACACCAGCTTTTGATAATGATACACAAGCACATATAAAAAAATTAATTGCTACCAACCCAAAAGAGCTTAAAGAAAGTTTTTATAAAAATTTGGAATTTGGTACTGGTGGCATGAGAGGCGTCATGGGAATTGGCACTAATAGAATTAATAAATACACCTTAGGTAAGAACACACAAGGTTTAAGCAATTACTTGTATCAATCATTCCCTAACAAAAAACTAAAAGTTGCTATTGCTTACGATTGCAGACACAATAGTAAATCGCTTGCTAAACTTGTTGCCAATGTTTTTTCAGCCAATAACATTCAAGTATATTTATTTGAAGATTTACGCCCAACTCCAGAATTATCCTTTGCTTTAAAACATTTAGATTGCCATTGTGGCATTGTTTTAACAGCATCACACAATCCACCTGAATACAATGGTTATAAAGTATATTGGCAAGATGGTGGTCAATTAGTGCCACCTCAAGATGCAGAAATAATAAACGAAATAAATAACTTAGATTATTCTGAAATTAAATTCGAAGCAAACGAAACTTTAATCCATTATATAGGAAAGGAAGTAGACGATGTATTTATAAAAGCTTCTATTAAAAACGGAAGTTTTAATACACCTCAACAAGCTAAAGATAATTTAAACGTTGTGTTTACCTCGTTACACGGAACCTCTATTACCATTATTCCTGAAACATTAAAACAAGCAGGTTACAACAATCTTCATATAGTTAAAGAACAAGCAGAACCAAATGGCGATTTCCCAACTGTAGCTTCACCTAATCCTGAAGAACCAGAAGCGCTTAAAATGGCTATAGATTTAGCAAATAAAGTTCAAGGAGACATTGTAATTGGCACAGATCCAGACAGCGATCGTGTTGGTGTGGCTGTTAGAGATTTTAATGGAGAATTGACTTTGCTAAATGGAAATCAAGCCATGTTAATGATGACTGATTTCTTGTTAAAACAATGGCAATCTCACGGAAAAATTAAAGGGAAAGAGTTTATTGGTTCTACCATAGTTTCAACTCCTATGATGAAAGTTCTTGCCAATGCTTATGGTGTGGAGTGCAAAATTGGTTTAACTGGTTTTAAATGGATTGCTAAAATGATTAAAGACTTCCCAGAACTAGACTTTGTTGGTGGTGGCGAAGAAAGTTTCGGATTTATGGTTGGCGATTTTGTTAGAGATAAAGATGCTGTTACAGCTACTTTACTAGCTTGCGAAATTGCAGCTCAAGCTAAAGCTAACGGAAGTTCGTTTTATAATGAGTTAATCAAACTTTATGTATCTCATGGACTATATAAAGAACGCCTAATTTCTATAACAAAAAAAGGAATTGAAGGTGCTCAAGAAATTAAGCAAATGATGATTGATTTCAGAAAAAAACCACTTTCAGTCATTAATAATTCGAAAGTTGTTAAAATTGAAGATTATCAAAGTTCTATAGCTAAAAATCCAATTACTGGAACTGAAGAGCATATTGCTATTCCAAAATCTAATGTGTTAATTTATTATACTGAAGATGGAAGCCAGATAGCACTACGTCCAAGTGGTACAGAACCAAAAATTAAGTTCTATATTAGTGCAAATACAAAATTAGAATCTGTTTCGGCATTTATTGAAACCGAAAAACAACTAGAAACTAAAATCGATGCCATTATAAATGACATGAAACTAAACTAATGGATCAGAATTTAAAGAAAATAATCCCATTTACAAAACCATATAAAGGCAACATTATATGGAACATTGTATTTAATATTCTTTACGCATTATTTAGCTCTCTTTCTTTTATAGCACTTATTCCTATGATGCAGGTGCTTTTTGGTGAAACTGAAGATATACCAAGTAAACCTCAATATACTACTATCTTCGAAATTACTAGCTATGGAAAAGACCTCCTGTATTTTTACATTTCAGAACTAACAAAAACAGAAGGTCCAAAATATGCCCTTTTACTTGTTATTTGCTTAGTTATTTCAACCTTCTTATTTAAAAATCTTTTTGGCTACTTAGCTTCTTATAATTTAATGATTTTAAAAAATGGTGTTCTTAAAGATTTACGCCTAAAGATGTTTAAAAAAATTATCTCTCTTCCTGTTGGTTTTTATTCAGAAAAAAGAAAAGGAGATATTATGGCTAGAATACTTGGAGATATGGGAGAAGTACAACATTCCTTCTTTGCCATATTAGAATTAATAGTAAGAGAGCCTTTAACTATTATTTTCACCATCTTTTTCATGTTTAAGATTAGTGTTCAGCTAACTTTATTTGTCTTTATTTTTATTCCTATTTCTGGGTTTATTATTTCTAAAATTGGAAAATCATTAAAAGCAAAATCTACGGAAGCACAAAGAGAATCTGGTTATTTTATTTCTTTAGTTGAAGAAACTCTTGGTGGTTTAAAAGTTATTAAAAGTTACAATGGCGAAAATACGTTTATAAAGAAATTTCAAGGATCTGTAAATAGAATTTTAGCATTAGCAAATAATATTGGAAACAAAAATATTTTGGCTTCACCTTTAAGTGAATTTTTAGGGATTATTACTATTGCAACTTTGTTATGGTATGGAGGACAAATGGTATTAATAGAAAAACTACCAAATGGAGAACCTGTATTAATTGGTGCTGCATTTTTGGCTTATATGGGATTAGCATATAATATTCTTACTCCAGCAAAAGCTATTTCTAAAGCGTCATATTCAGTTAAAAATGGATTGGCAGCAGCCGAACGTGTCTTTGAAGTTCTAGAACAAGAAAACACCATAGATTCTAAAGAAAATGCCATTATAAAAGAGGACTTTAACGAAAGTATATCTATAAAAAATATCGATTTTAGATACGAAGATGATAACGTCTTAAAGAACTTTTCAATTGAAGTTCCTAAAGGAAAAACTGTTGCTCTTGTTGGACAATCTGGTTCCGGAAAAAGCACCATAGCCAATTTGTTAACTCGTTTTTATGATGTAAACGAAGGAAATATAGAAATAGATGGTATTGACATCAAGGATATGAACATCCATTCGCTTCGTGGCTTAATGGGATTGGTTACTCAAGATTCCATTCTATTTAACGACACAGTTAAGAATAACATTCTATTAGGAAAAGAAGATGCTACAGACGAAGAAGTTATTGAAGCCTTAAAAATTGCTAATGCTTGGGAATTTGTAAAAGACTTACCAAAAGGAATTGAAACTAATATTGGAGATTCGGGAAACAAACTATCTGGAGGACAAAAACAGCGATTAAGTATTGCTAGAGCTGTATTAAAAAATCCACCAATAATGGTTCTAGACGAAGCAACCTCAGCATTAGACACTGAAAGCGAACGCTTAGTGCAAGTAGCTTTAGAAAACATGATGAAAAACAGAACATCTGTTGTAATAGCACATAGATTATCTACCATTCAAAATGCAGACACAATAGTCGTGATGCAAAAAGGTGAAATTGCCGAACAAGGCAAACACAACGAGCTTATTGCTAAAAATGGAATCTATAAAAAGCTTGTGGATATGCAAAGCTTTGACTCATAAAAACATTAAATTATATAAATTAAAAAAGGACAACACTTACGTATTGTCCTTTTTTGCTATTGTTAGACTTGGGGAAAACTAACAAATAAGTAGGTTGGTTGATGTAAACATAAAACAAATATTTAGATAAACCAAATAAAAAATGTTACTCATCGCTTTATTCATGCAGTTTATCGATGTTTTATAATTTATTGTGTTGATTTACAACTATTTAACTTTTTAACATTTTTTTACATTAAACTTTTAGTATTTTGAAGTGTCTAACATTAAAATATGTATGTGACTGAGGAATCAAATCTTTTAGAACAACTAAAATCAAACAGCAATAAAGAAACTGCGTTTAGAGAGTTAGTGTCTCTATATAAAGAACGTTTATATTGGCATATTCGTAATATTGTTAAATCTCATGACGATACAGACGATGTCCTCCAAAACACTTTTATTAAAGTTTATAAAAATATTCATAACTTTAATGGAGATAGCAAACTCTATTCCTGGATGTATCGAATTGCAACTAACGAATCTTTAACCTTTATAAAAAAAAGAGCTAAACAATTACAAATTACAAACGAAGAATTTCAACAATTTGCCATAGATAATCTAAAAGCAGATGTATATTTTGAAGGAGACCAAATTCAGTATAAATTACAGCAAGCTATTACAACTTTACCAGAGAAACAACAATTAGTATTCAATATGAAATATTTTCAGGATATTAAATATAAAGACATGTCACAAATATTAGAAACTAGCGAAGGAGCTTTAAAAGCTTCTTACCACATAGCAGTAAAAAAAATAGAAGCCTACTTAAGTAATAATTAAACCTTTAAAAATTAAAAGAGTCTATATAATAGATGAAAAAAAGCAAAATACATAACATAACAAATTCAGGATTTAAGACTCCTGATAACTATTTTTCTAATTTAGAAGACAGTATAATAAGTAATACTTTACTGAAGGAAAAAATAAAAGAAACTGGGTTTAAAGTTCCCGACACTTACTTTGATACTTTAGAAAACACACTTTTAAATAAATTACAAGAAAACAAGAAAAGTAAAGTTTTTTCATTATTCTCAAAACGCACAATAGTTACAGTAACAAGTGTAGCAGCAGCAATAGTATTAATGTTTAACTTATCTGTTTTCGAAAGTAAATCTAGTTACGACTCACTTGACATAGAAGCTGTAGAAAATTATATTTTAAATGAAAATCTTGATGATGAAGAATTAGCTTCCTTATTTAATAATACAGATTTTATTGATGAAAGCTTTTATGACATTGACTTTTCTGATGAAACCATACAAGATTATATAAACGATAATTTAGAACTTAACGACTTATATACAGACTAATAATAAAGCTATGAAAAACATACTTATAACTCTTTTTGCATTAGTTGTATCTCTAACAACATATTCGCAAAATGATAAACACGAAAAAATAAAAACCCTTAAAATTGCTTACATAACTGAAGCATTAGATTTAACTACTCCTGAAGCTGAAAAATTCTGGCCTATCTACAACACTTATGAAAACGAGCAAGATAAACTTCGTAGTGAAATTCATGAAAAAAGAAAAAACATCGATTTTGAGACCTTAACAGAGAGTGACGCTAAAAAAATAATTGACGACATGGAAGCATTAGCTAAAACACGCTACGAACTTAACAGAAACTATATGTCTGAATTAAAGAGCGTGTTAACCTCTAAAAAAATAATTAAATTACGGGAAGCCGAAGAAAGTTTTAAACGTAAAATGTTTGAAGAGTATAGAAAAAGACATCGTCCTGAAGGAAAATCAAAACCATAAAAAAGGAGCCAATTGGCTCCTTTTTTTTATTTGAAAGTTAATTTACTTATCCTTCTTTGTCCTGCAGCATAAGCCACGCTATCGTTTAAAAATCGAATGGTATAAAAGCCTTCCTTACTTAAACTTTTCCAAGAATTACCACCATCATTACTAAAATCAATACCATTAAAACCAACAGATACAAGCTCCTTCCCTTCTCTATTTGGAATATATTGCACACAACTTCTATAACTAGGAGTATGTCCTTCTGCAACTAATTGCCATGTTTTCCCTCCATCTACAGTCTTCATTTTATTAGCTAAATTGTCATCAGGATTGGTATAATCTCCTCCTATTGCAAAACCATTCATGTCATCATAAAAATGGATTGAATAGATACCTTCTGTCTCTTTATCCTTAACTATTGGAGTTTCAAATACTTCCCAATTCAAGCCTCTATCTTTAGAATAATAAATTCTTCCTGCAGTTGTTGCTATCCAAGTATTATCACCTATAATAGCAATATTTGTATTACTAGCTGCAAAAGCACCTTCGTCAGCTTTACCTGAAGGTAATTCATTACAAGATAGTTTCTTCCAGGTGTTTCCACCATCTCTTGTAATTATTATGCTCAAACAATTATCTGTAGTATCACCAATAGCAATTCCTTCTTGGTCATTCCAAAAAGCCATCGAATCATAAAAAGCTTTTGGGTGTTCTTCAAAATAAACCAAATCCATACTGCCTTGATTCCCTGTCTTAAACAGCATAGAAGGGCTGCCAACACTCAACATAAAAAAATCAGATGAGTTATGGGCAACAGATCTAAATTCAAGTTGCAACGAATCATATTCTTGTTTAGATACTTGCCAGCTTTTTTTAGATGGATTATATAACCCATAAGTTCCGTAATTAGCAGCAAAAGACAAACTTTCATCATCTAAAATATCAATAGCTCGAATACTTAACAAAGAATCTTCTAAAATAGTTTCCATTTCTATTGAATTAAAATCTCTAGGAATAAAAGACTGCTTTTCTTCACAAGAAATCAATAATCCACTACATATAACAAAACAAATAAAGTATCTCATTTTATAAATTTTTGAGGAAAGATAAGTCTATTCATCTAAATAATAAAAACATTCGTGAATTCGAGGCAATTAACGTAACTTTGCAGGCTTATAAAATTAAAATGAGATTACACAGGAATTTATGTTTTGCAACTATTGATGGTTTAACTTTAATCTTCAATGAAGAAAAATATGCAGATAAAGTTATCCAGCAGTTATTAAAACGCGATAAACGTTGGGGAGCTAGAGATAGAGCTTTTGTTGCAGAAACAACCTACGAAATAGTTAGATGGAAACGTCTGTACGCTGAAATTGCGGAAGTTAAGGAACCTTACAGTCGGGAAGACTTATGGCGTATTTTTGCAGTTTGGGCTACTTTAAGAGGTATTAAATTACCAGATTGGAAATATTTTGAAAACACACCAACACGAAAAATTAAAGGACGTTTTGACGAACTTTCAAAGATTAGAAAATTCAAAGAATCCATTCCAGATTGGTTAGACAAATTAGGAGAAAAAGAACTAGGCAAAGCCGTTTGGACTAAAGAAATAGCTGCTTTAAACGAGCAGGCAGATGTTGTTTTAAGAGTAAACACTCTTAAAACAACTAAAGAAAAACTACAATCAGAATTATTCGATTTAGACATTGAAACCGAATTTTTAAAAGACTATCCAAATGCCTTAAAACTAAAAGAACGTGCAAATGTTTTCTCTACAGAAGCTTTTCAGAATGGTCATTTTGAAGTACAAGATGCCTCATCTCAATTAGTAGCAGAATTCCTAAATGTAGAACCTGGAATGCGTGTGGTTGATGCATGTGCTGGAGCTGGAGGAAAAGCATTGCACTTGGCTTCTCTTATGGAGAATAAGGGCCAGATTATCGCTTTAGACATCTATGACAATAAATTAAAAGAATTAAAACGAAGAGCTAAAAGAAATGGTGCTCATAATATAGAACCAAGACATATAGATTCAACTAAAGTCATTAAAAAATTATACGATAAAGCAGATCGTGTGCTTATAGATGCTCCATGCTCAGGATTAGGAGTATTACGTAGAAATCCAGATGCAAAATGGAAATTGCAACCAGAATTTATAGAAAATATTAAAAAAACACAACAAGAAATCCTTCAACAATATTCGAGAATGGTAAAAACAGGTGGACAAATGGTTTATGCTACATGTTCTATATTACCTTCAGAAAACAAAAATCAAGTGGATGCTTTTTTAACATCAGAAATGGGAAAAGATTTTACTTTTGTAAAAGATAAAAGTGTCTTTTCTCACAAATCAGGATTTGACGGATTTTACATGGCCTTATTAGAAAAGAAAAAATAAAAACAAATGAAGCAATTTTACACCTTACTATTATTATTAATTTCAGCTACAACATTTGCTCAAATTCCAACTGGTTATTACGATACTGCAACTGGAACTGGTTACACATTAAAAACACAATTATATAATATTATTAATAATCATAACGATCAAGGTTACAATGCCATGGATGGTTTTATTTCTAATTATGATCTTGATTTGTATTATGATCAATCTATAATAAATCCACCTTCTGGTAGTTATACAATTTTAGATATATATTCTGAAATTCCTAACGATGGCGATAATACGCCTAATGACCCTTATAATTTCTCCCCAACATCAGATGAGTGTGGGAATTATACCAATGAAGGAGATTGCTATAATAAGGAACATGTTATTCCACAATCAGTTTTTAGTGAGGCACCACCAATGAAAAGTGATGCGCATATTCTTATGCCAACAGATGGTCGTGTCAATGGCTTTAGAGGAAGTTACCCTTTTGGAAGAGTTGATGATAACAATTTAGCATCTCAAAGTGGTATTACAAATCCAACCTCAAATGGATCTAAACTAGGTGGAAACTTAAATTCTGGTTATTCTTCTGGTTATACAGGAACTGTTTTCGAACCTATAGATGAATTTAAAGGAGACATAGCTCGTATCTATTTTTATTTTGCAACCCGTTATGAAAATCAAATTGATAATTGGGGAGCATATGACATGTTTGATGGTAGTTCAGACAAAGTACTTGACGATACCTTTTTAAGTATTTTAATGACTTGGCATGAAATGGATCCTGTTTCTCAAAAAGAACAAGATAGAAACAATAACATTTACTACAATCACCAAGGTAATAGAAACCCATTTGTAGATCATCAAGACTGGGTAGCACTAATTTGGAACCCAACTCCAGACACAGAAGCTCCTACAGACCCAACAAACCTTGTCGCTTCTAACCCAACAGATATATCTATAGATTTAACATGGACTGCCTCTACAGATAATATAGCAGTAGCTTCTTATGATATTTATATAGATGGAACAAATAGCTATAATTCAACTACAAATACATTTACTGTAACAGGTCTAGATCCAGATACCGAATATTGCTTTACAATTAAAGCAAAAGATGCCACTGGAAATGAATCTGGATTTAGTAATCAAGCTTGTGAAACTACCACTAACAATGGCGTAGGTGTTAATTGTTTAGCAGAAACTTTTGAAAATATTCCAGCAAATGATGGTGGCTATCAAACAAGAAATTGGACTGGTGATGAAGGTGGAAACTGGATAGCAACAGATGCAAGAACAGACCAGACTTTAACTAATAGAGCCATTACAATTAGAAACGGAAGCCTTACTGCTCCAACTACTTCTGGAGGTATTGGTAGTCTTACCGTAACTACAAAACGTGTGTTTGGAGGTTCAGGTGGTACTTTCAATTTAAAAGTAAACGGCAATGTAGTTGGCACTATAATTTATGGAGACCAAGATGTTATTCAAACTACAACTATTCCAAATATAAATATTGAAGATAATGTTACTATTGTAATCGATGGCAATAGTGTAACAAGTAATAGAGTCGTTTTTGACGATTTATCTTGGACGTGTTATACAGACTTAAACGTAAACGATTACCATTTAAATAACATTACAATTTATCCAAATCCAGTTTCTAACATCTTGAACATTCAGTTTAATGATTCTAAAGAAACTCAGGTTGAGATTTACAATATTTTAGGAAAAAGAGTTTTTACTAAAACTATACAGCAGTCTCAAAGCATTCAGTTAGACAACCTCAACTCTGGTGTGTATATTCTGAAACTAACTCAAGATAATTCAACTATAAGTAAGAAACTTATAAAAAGATAAATATGAAAGCGACTTTAACGAGTCGCTTTTTTTTTAGTTAATAACAGCGTGAATAACTCAAAATTTTCAATAATTTAAATAGTAATAATTACATTGAAAAAAAGTAAATTTGCACTTTATAAAAAACAACATAATCTAACTTATACATAATGATTCATTTCTTCGGAAACCAAAACAGTAAAATTTTTGCTGTTCAAGCAACAAAAGAATTATCAACTGAAACTACCTCTAAATTAGTGTGGTTATTTGGCAATCAGCCAAAAATAGAACAAGCATCTCTGGATGCTTTTTTTGTTGGTCCTCGTGCAGCCATGATTACTCCTTGGAGTACGAATGCTGTTGAAATTACCCAAAATATGGGAATCGAAGGCATCATCAGAATTGAAGAATTTAAAGCAATTTCTGAAGACTTCAAAGATTTTGATCCAATGATTTCTGAAAAATATGATGGATTGAATCAAGAATCATTTACTATAAACATACAACCTGAAGCAATCCTTAATATTGAAGATATTTCAGCTTACAATCAAGCAGAAGGATTATCATTAAGTGACGAAGAAGTAACGTATCTAGAAGATGTTTCAAAAAAAATAGGGAGACCATTAACAGATTCTGAGGTGTTTGGTTTTTCACAAGTAAATTCAGAACACTGTCGTCATAAAATCTTTAATGGAACTTTTGTAATAGATGGTGTAGAAAAACCTTCATCACTTTTTAAATTAATAAAAGAAACCTCTAAACAGCATCCTAACGATATTGTTTCAGCATACAAAGACAATGTTGCTTTTGTAAAAGGTCCAAGGGTAGAGCAATTTGCTCCAAAAACAGCAGATAAACCAGACTATTATCAAATAAAAGAATTTGACTCTGTTATTTCTCTTAAAGCAGAAACTCATAATTTCCCAACAACAGTTGAACCTTTTAATGGAGCTGCAACAGGTTCTGGTGGTGAAATACGCGATAGATTGGCTGGAGGAAAAGGATCTTTACCACTAGCTGGAACAGCTGTGTACATGACGTCTTATTCCAGATTAGAAGAAACACGTCCTTGGGAAGAAAAAATGAAAGCACGACCTTGGTTGTACCAAACACCAATGGATATTTTAATAAAAGCGAGTAATGGCGCATCAGACTTTGGAAATAAATTTGGACAACCACTTATTTGTGGTTCCGTTTTAACTTTTGAACACGAAGAAAACTCATCTTCAAGCATATCTGAAGCCAGAAAATTAGGATACGATAAAGTCATCATGCAAGCTGGTGGTATTGGCTACGGAAAAGCGGAACAAGCAATAAAAGATACTCCAAAAGTAGGCGATAAAATAGTCATACTTGGTGGTGAAAACTACAGAATTGGAATGGGAGGCGCTGCTGTTTCTTCTGCAGATACAGGAGAATTTGCCTCAGGAATTGAACTAAACGCTGTACAACGTTCAAACCCAGAAATGCAAAAACGTGCAGCAAATGCTGTTCGTGGCATGGTAGAAAGTGATGAAAATTTTATTGTTTCTATTCACGATCATGGAGCTGGTGGTCATTTAAATTGTTTATCGGAATTAGTTGAAGATACTGGAGGTAAAATCGACTTAGACAAATTGCCAGTTGGAGACCCAACTCTTTCAGCAAAAGAAATTATTGGCAACGAATCTCAAGAAAGAATGGGATTAGTTATTGCCGAAAAACATATTGATACACTAAATAAAATTGCAGAACGTGAGCGTTCACCAATGTACACTGTTGGTGATGTTACAGGTGATAACAGATTTACTTTTGAATCTAAAGCTACTGGCGAAAAACCAATGGATTTAGCTCTTGAAGATATGTTTGGTAGCTCTCCTAAAACCATCATGACAGACAAAACAGTTGTAAGAAAATATAAGAACCCTCGTTATAAATCTAAGAATTTCCATATTTATTTAGAGCAAGTTTTACAGTTAGAAGCTGTGGCTTGTAAAGACTGGCTAACTAACAAAGTAGACCGTTGTGTTGGTGGGAAAGTTGCTAAACAACAATGTGCTGGACCTTTACAATTACCATTAAATAATTGTGGTGTTATGGCTTTAGATTATAAAGGAAAAGAAGGTATTGCTACTTCTGTTGGTCATGCACCAATTTCTGGATTAATATCACCCAAAGCTGGAAGTAGAAATGCTATTACAGAATCGTTAACCAACATTATTTGGGCACCTTTAAAAGATGGTTTACAAAGTATATCGCTATCTGCAAACTGGATGTGGCCTTGTAAAAATGAAGGTGAAGATGCACGACTTTATGAAGCAGTTGAAGCAGTTTCAGAATTTGCTATCGATTTAGGGATTAATGTTCCAACTGGTAAAGATTCGCTTTCCATGAAACAAAAATATCCTAATGAAGATGTTATTTCTCCCGGAACAGTTATTATTTCTGCTGCTGGCAACTGTAACGATATTTCCAAAGTTGTAGAGCCTGTTTTTCAAAAAAACGCAGGTAATATCTATTATATAAATGTATCTCAAGACAACTTTAAACTAGGAGGAAGTTCATTCAATCAATCTTTAAATGCTATTGGTAATGAAACTCCAGATATTACAAATACTAATTTTGTAAAAAAAGTTTTTAATACCATCCAAGATTTAATTAAAACAGATAAAATTGTTGCTGGACATGATGTAGCTTCAGGTGGTTTAATTACTACACTGCTGGAAATGTGTTTTGCTGATGTTAATTTAGGTGCTGAATTAGACCTAACCAATTTAGGTGAAGAAGATTCTATAAAACTCTTATTCTCTGAAAATGCTGGTATTGTTTTTCAATCAAAAGATGATTCTATTGAACAAGTATTAACTGATGCTCATATTGAATTCTTCAACATAGGAAAAGTTCAAGAAAGCGACGTATTAAGCTTCATTAATAACAATGAAGTTTTCACTTTAACAGTTTCACGTTTACGTGATGTTTGGTACAAAACATCCTTCCTACTCGATCAAAAACAAACGGCTAACGGTTTAGCTCAAAACCGTTTTGATAATTATAAAAAGCAACCTTTACAATATATTTTTCCTAAACATTTTACAGGAAAAATAGAAGATGTGTTGTCAGGTCGAGCGCAGTCGAGATCTCTTGATAACCTCTCGACTACGCTCGAGGAGATAAGAGTAAAACCTAAAGCAGCCATTTTACGTGAAAAAGGCTCAAACTCTGAACGTGAAATGGCAAACGCCATGTATTTAGCAGGTTTCGATGTCAAAGACGTACACATGACCGATTTAATTTCTGGTCGTGAAACTCTAGAAGACATACAGTTTATTGGAGCTGTTGGAGGATTTTCAAATTCAGATGTTTTAGGTTCTGCAAAAGGTTGGGCTGGAGCCTTTTTATATAACGAAAAAGCAAATACAGCCTTAAAGAATTTCTTCAAAAGAGAAGACACCCTTTCTGTTGGTATCTGTAATGGTGCGCAACTTTGGATGGAATTGGAATTGGTAAATCCAGAACATAAAGTTCATGGGAAATTAGTTCATAACAATTCTAAAAAACACGAAAGTTCATTTACTTCTGTAAAAATTCAAGAAAATAACTCCATCATGTTATCTACTTTATCAGGAACAGAATTAGGCGTATGGATTTCTCATGGAGAAGGTAAATTTAGTTTACCTGAGTCTGAAGAAAACTACAACATTGTTGCAAAATATGGCTATGAAGGATATCCAAATAATCCAAATGGTTCAGATTTCAATACTGCTATGATGTGCGATAAAACAGGAAGACATTTAGTAACCATGCCACATATTGAACGTTCCACCTTCCAATGGAATTGGGCTAACTATCCTGAAAATAGAAAAGACGAAGTTTCGCCTTGGTTAGAAGCTTTTGTGAATGCTAGAAAATGGATTGAGAACAAATAAATTAAAACATAATTAATTACTAATCAAGGAGCTTGGATATTTCAAGCTCCTTTTTTTGTAGAGTCATTTTAATATCAGTTTTTTTTCATAATTTGCAAGTCTTCAAACCGCATATAAAGATGACTGAAATCTCTCGACTTTTTGATATACCACAATACCAATTAGAAACATATAACCTAAAAAAAGCATTCACTTCTAAATATCAAGGTGAGTGGCAATCCATTTCAACTCAAGACTATATTGATCAGGCAAATGCGATTAGTAGAGGATTATTGCGCTTAGGTATAAAGCCTAACGATAAAATAGCAGTCATTTCATCCACAAATAGAACCGAATGGAATGTACTCGATATTGGAGTGTTACAGACAGGAGCACAAAATGTCCCTATTTATCCTACCATCTGTAAAGAAGACTACGAATATATTTTAAATCACTCTGAAGCAATTTATTGTTTTGTATCTGATGCTGAAATATTAGAAAAATTAAATAAGGTAAAAGACAAAACGAAATTAAAAGGCATTTTCACCTTTGATGACGTTAAAAACGAAAAAAGCTGGAAAGAGGTTTTAGAATTAGGAAAAGATACTAGTAATCAAAATGATGTTGAAGAGAGAAAAGCTGTTGTCACTAAAGACGATCTAGCAACTTTAATATACACCTCTGGAACTACTGGAAAACCAAAAGGTGTTATGTTAACACACAATAATTTAGTGTCAAATGTTTTAGATAGTGAAAAACGTGTACCTTTTGATTATGGCAATTCAAAATCCTTAAGTTTTCTTCCAGTTTGTCACGTTTTTGAACGCATGATACTTTATCTATATCAATATTGTGGTGTAGAAGTTTATTTTGCAGAGTCAATTGAGAAAATGAGTGATAACTTAAAAGAGATACAGCCAAATGTAATGACAGCTGTTCCTAGATTATATGAAAAGGTTTTCGATAAGATTGTTGCAAAAGGAAGTGAACTTTCTACTATTAAAAAAGGACTCTTCTTTTGGGCTGTAAATTTAGGTTTAAAATATGAACCTTATGGAGCCAATGGTTGGTGGTACGAAAAACAACTTAAACTAGCTAGGAAGCTTATTTTTAGTAAATGGAAAGAAGGATTAGGTGGTCAATTAGATTTAATGGTTTCAGGTAGTGCAGCCTTACAACCAAGACTTACTAGAATTTTTGCTGCAGCCGAAATGCCAATTATGGAAGGTTATGGTTTAACCGAAACATCTCCAGTGATTTCGGTAAACGATATGCGTAATGGTGGCTTTAGAATAGGAACTGTAGGAAGAGTTATTGATAATGTGGAAGTAAAAATAGCTAATGATGGTGAGATTTTAGTAAAAGGTCCAAACGTCATGAAAGGTTATTATAAAGATTCAGAAAAAACAGCCGAAGTATTTACAGATAATTATTTCCATACAGGAGATATTGGAGAAATAGATAAAGATGGTTTCCTGAAAATTACTGATAGAAAAAAAGAAATGTTTAAAACTTCTGGAGGTAAATATGTTGCTCCTGCCCTTCTAGAAAACCAATTCAAGCAATCTCGATTTATTGAGCAGATTATGGTTATTGGTGAAGGAGAGAAAATGCCTGCTGCATTAATTCAAGTTAATTATGAGTTTATAGAAGAATGGGCTAAAAGACATAATCTATCCTTCAGTTCTAATAAAGATATAGCTTCTAACCAAAAATTAAGAGACAGAATTCAAGAAGAAATAGACGAAGCCAACGAAAAGTTTGGTCATTGGGAACAAATTAAAAAATTCGAAATAACTCCTAATGCTTGGACAATAGAAGATGGTCATCTTACTCCTACGATGAAAATGAAACGAAAGGTTATTAAAGAAATTTACAAAGACCTTATAGAAAAAATATATCGTCCTTAATCTTCAAACTCCTTATTCTATTAAGGAGTTTTTTTTTGCTCATTACCATGATAAATTTTTACAATTTATTATGCGTGCATAGTAAATTTTACTTATCTTTGGAATTCATAAACACTAAATATGAAAGAAAAAACCATAGACTATGTATTACGAACTACCTGGTTAGCAGTTCAAAAAATGTACAATGAAGAAGCTTCAAAGTTCGAAAGTACTATGGCAACTGGATTTACTTTATTAAGTATAGATCCAGAAAAAGGAACGCCTTCAACCTCTCTTGGACCAAAAATGGGCATGGAAGCCACTAGTCTTTCTAGAATATTAAAAACCATGGAAACGCGTGGTTTAATTGAAAGAAAACCGAATCCAGAAGATGGTCGAGGTGTATTAATTTATTTAACTGAATTTGGAAAAGAGAAAAGAGGATACTCTAGAGATCGTGTTTTAAAATTTAACGAAGCTATTAGAAAAAATATTCCGTTAGATAAATTAAACACATTTTACGAAGTAGCAGACACTATAAACGATCTGGTTACTAACAAAAAAATCTATACCAACGAAGTAAACAACACAAATTATTAATAGATAAATCATTTAGAATAAAATGAGTAAAAGACGCATAAAAAAAATAGCAATTATTGGTTCCGGAATTATGGGAAGTGGTATTGCATGTCATTTCGCCAATATTGGTGTAGATGTGCTATTGCTAGACATTGTTCCAAGAGAACTTAACGATGTAGAAAAAGCTAAAGGTCTAACTTTAGAAGATAAAGTAGTTAGAAATAGAATTGTAAACGATTCTTTAACTGCTTCTTTAAAATCGAAACCGGCTCCTATTTATCATACTTCTTTTGCAAGTAGAATTACAACTGGGAATTTAGATGATGATATTTCGAAAGTAAAAGATGTAGATTGGATCATGGAAGTTGTAGTTGAAAGACTTGATATTAAAAAACAAGTTTTCGAAAAACTTGAAAAATACAGAACTCCAGGTACATTAATTACATCAAATACATCTGGTATTCCTATTAAGTTTATGAGTGAAGGCAGAAGTGAAGATTTCCAAAAACATTTCTGTGGAACACACTTTTTTAATCCGGCTCGTTACCTAAAATTGTTCGAAATTATTCCAGGACCTAAAACATCTCAAGATGTTTTAGACTTCTTAAATGAATATGGTGAAAAATTCCTTGGAAAAACTTCTGTAATAGCTAAAGACACACCTGCTTTTATTGGAAATAGAATTGGGATTTTTGGAATTCAAAGTTTATTTCATCAAGTAAAAGAAATGGATTTAACGGTTGAAGAAGTCGACAAATTGACTGGTCCAGTAATCGGTCGTCCAAAATCGGCAACCTTCAGAACAGTTGATGTCGTTGGTCTAGACACCTTAGTACATGTTGCTAACGGGATTTACGACAACTGCCCAAATGATGAGGCTCATGATCTTTTTAAACTTCCTGGATTCATCAATACAATGATGGAGAACAAATGGTTGGGAAGTAAAACTGGTCAAGGATTCTACAAGAAAGAAGGAAAAATTATTAAAACCTTAGATTTAAATACCCTTCAATATAGAGATAAAAAATCGGCAAGATTTGCAACTCTAGAATTAACCAAAACAGTTGACAAGGTTGTTGACCGTTTTCCAATTCTGGTTTCAGGAAAAGATAAAGCTGGTGAATTTTACAGAAAGAATTTCGCTGCTATGTTTGCTTATGTTGCCAACAGAATTCCAGAAATTTCAGATGAACTTTATAAAATTGACGATGCTATGAAAGCTGGATTTGGTTGGGAACATGGTCCTTTCCAAATTTGGGATGCCATTGGAGTTGAAAAAGGTATTGAATTAATGAAAGCTGAAGGTTTAGAACCTAATACTTGGGTTAATGAGATGATTGCTGCAGGAAATAAATCGTTCTACACAGTTAAAGATGGAGCAACATATTTCTACAACATTCCTTCTAAGTCTCAAGAAAAAATTCCAGGTCAAGATGCATTCATCATTTTAGATAACATTAGAAAATCTAAAGAAGTATTTAAGAACTCTGGTGTTGTAATCGAAGATTTAGGAGATGGTATTTTGAATTGCGAATTCCAATCTAAAATGAATACCATTGGAGGAGACGTTCTTGCAGGTTTAAATAAAGCTGTGGATTTAGCTGAAAAAGATTTCCAAGGTTTGGTTATTGGTAATCAAGCTGCCAACTTCTCTGTTGGAGCTAACATTGGAATGATTTTCATGATGGCTGCCGAACAAGAATACGACGAGCTTAACATGGCCATAAAATATTTCCAAGATACTATGATGCGTATGCGTTATTCGTCTATTCCAACAGTTGCTGCGCCTCATGGCATGTCACTTGGTGGAGGTTGTGAACTTTCTATGCATGCAGATAAAGTAGTTGCAGCTGCCGAAACTTACATTGGACTTGTAGAATTTGGTGTTGGTGTGATTCCTGGAGGTGGAGGTTCTAAAGAAATGGCATTAAGAGCTTCTGATACTTTCAAGAAAGGTGACGTTAAATTAAATGTTTTGCAAGAATATTTCTTAACAATCGGAATGGCTAAAGTAGCCACTTCGGCATACGAAGCTTTCGATTTAGGCATTCTTCAAAAAGGAAAAGATGTGGTAGTCGTTAATAAAGACAGACAAATTGCAACGGCAAAAGCCTACGCAAAAATTATGGCAGAAGCTGGTTATACGCAACCTGTAAAACGTACAGACGTTAAAGTACTTGGTAAGCAAGCCTTAGGAATGTTTTTAGTAGGAACAGATTCTATGGAAGACAGTAATTACATTAGCGAACACGATCAAAAAATAGCTAATAAATTAGCTTACGTCATGGCTGGAGGAGATTTATCGGAACCAACTTTAGTAAGTGAACAATATTTATTGGATTTAGAACGAGAAGCATTCTTATCACTTTGTACTGAAAGAAAAACATTAGAAAGAATTCAGCACATGTTGAAAACAGGTAAACCTTTAAGAAACTAAAAAATGAAACAAGCATATATAGTAAAAGCATACAGAACGGCCGTAGGTAAAGCACCAAAAGGCGTGTTCCGTTTTAAAAGAACTGATGAATTGGCAGCAGAAACCATCAAACACATGATGAAAGAATTGCCAAATTTAGACAAGAAGCGCATTGATGACGTTATTGTTGGTAACGCAATGCCTGAAGGCTCACAAGGATTGAACATGGCACGTTTTATTTCATTAATTGGTCTAGAAAGCGTGGATGTTCCTGGTGTTACTGTCAATCGTTTTTGTGCTTCAGGAATTGAAACAATTGCCATGGCATCAGCAAAAATTCAAGCTGGAATGGCAGATTGCATTATTGCAGGAGGAGCAGAAAGCATGAGTGCTGTTCCAATGACAGGCTTCAAACCAGAATTAAATTACGACACAGTTAAAGCTGGTCATGAAGATTATTATTGGGGAATGGGAAATACAGCAGAAGCTGTTGCAAATCAGTTTAATGTATCGCGTGAGGATCAAGATGAGTTTGCTTATAATTCACATATGAAAGCGTTAAGGGCTCAAGCTGAAAATCGTTTTCAAGATCAAATAGTTCCTATTGAAGTGGAACAAACTTATATTGATGAAAACGGTAAAAAAGCAACAAAATCTTATACTGTAACAAAAGACGAAGGTCCAAGAGCTGGAACAAGCAAAGAAGCTTTAGCTAAACTAAGAGCTGTATTTGCTGCTGGTGGAAGTGTAACTGCAGGAAACTCATCACAAATGAGTGATGGAGCTGCATTCGTAATGATTATGAGTGAGGATATGGTTAAAGAATTAGGTTTGGAACCTATTGCGCGATTAGTAAATTATGCAGCAGCTGGAGTTGAACCTCGTATCATGGGAATTGGACCTGTAAAAGCTATTCCAAAAGCATTGAAATTAGCAGGTTTAAAACAAGAAGATTTAGCGCTTATTGAGTTAAACGAAGCCTTTGCTTCACAATCCTTAGCTGTTATTCGCGAATTAAACTTAAATCCAGATATCATTAATGTCAATGGTGGAGCTATTGCACTTGGCCATCCACTTGGTTGTACTGGAGCAAAATTATCTGTCCAATTATTTGATGAAATGCGTAAACAAAATATGGTAGGTAAATATGGTGCAGTAACTATGTGCGTAGGAACTGGTCAAGGTGCTTGTGGCATATTTGAATTCCTTAAGTAGAAACAAGACGAAAAGAGTCAAGAACCAAGACTGAAAATAAAAGACGATGCAATTTCAAGAAATTAAAAATTTGGACAGAAAGTATGCAATTGGTTTCAGAGTCGTACAAACTAACTCGATGTTTTCCAAAGTTTGAAACTTATGGGTTAATGAGTCAAATGAATAGATGTGCAGTATCAATTCCTTCTAATATTTCTGAAGGAACAAGTAAAAGTTCAGACAAACATTTTGCTACTTATTTAGAACATAGTTTAGGTTCAGCATTCGAATGGGAAACACAACTAAATGTAGCTTTTAATGAAAGTTACATTTCTGAAGAAAAATTTAAAGAATTAGAACAAAAAATAAAACAAATACAAAAAATGATATCAAGTTTTAAATCTGGACTAACATCGTCTTGATTCTTGACTCTTGAATCTATAAATCTTAAAACAATATGGAAGCAACAGAAAAAGACATCTTACGTGGAGGTCAATTCTTAGTTAAAGAAACAAAATGCGAAGACGTTTTTACTCCTGAAGATTTTTCAGAAGAGCAAAAAATGATGAAGGAAGCCGTTCAAGAATTCAACGAACGAGAAATTATTGCACATAAAGCTCGTTTTGAAGCAAAAGATTATGCCTTAACTGAAGAAGTGATGGGGAAAGCTGGTGAACTTGGCTTTTTAGGTGTTGCAGTTCCAGAAGCTTATGGTGGATTAGACATGGGATTTGTATCTACTCTATTGGTTTGCGATTACATTTCTAGTGGTACTGGTTCTTTCAGCACAGCTTTTGGTGCTCATACAGGAATTGGAACTATGCCAATTACACTTTATGGAACCGAAGAACAAAAACAAAAATATGTACCAAAACTAGCTACTGGTGAGTGGTTTGGTTCATACTGCTTAACAGAGCCAGGAGCAGGTAGTGATGCCAATTCTGGAAAAACAACTGCTACGCTATCTGAAGATGGAAAATCTTATAAAATTAATGGTCAGAAAATGTGGATTTCTAATGCTGGATTCTGTCAATTAATGATTGTTTTTGCTCGTATTGAAAACGATAAAAATATCACAGGATTTATAGTTGAATACGATAAAGCAAATCCTAACGGAATCACTTTAGGAGAAGAAGAACACAAATTAGGTATTCGTGCTTCATCTACACGTCAAGTATTTTATAACGACACTGTTGTTCCTGTAGAAAATATGTTAGCTGGTCGTGGTGAAGGTTTTAAAATTGCCATGAATGCACTTAACATTGGACGTATTAAATTAGCAGGAGCTTGTTTAGATTCTCAAAGACGTATTCTAACAACTGCTGTTCAATATGCAAACGAGCGTAAACAATTTAACACGCCAATTGCAGATTTTGGTGCTATCAAGTACAAATTAGCTGAAATGGCTGCAAGTGCTTATGCAGGAGAATCGGCTACATATAGAGCTGCAAAAAATATTGAAGATAGAATTGCATTGCGTCAAGCTGCAGGAAACACACATCAAGAAGCAGAACTAAAAGGTGTAGAGGAATATGCTATTGAATGTTCTATCTTAAAAGTAGCTGTTTCTGAAGATGTTCAAAATGCTGCAGATGAAGGTATTCAAATTTTTGGTGGTATGGGATTCTCAGAAGAAACTCCTATGGAAGCTGCATGGAGAGATGCTAGAATTGCTCGTATTTACGAAGGAACAAACGAAATTAACCGAATGCTTTCTGTAGGTATGCTTGTTAAAAAAGCCATGAAAGGTCATGTAGATTTATTAGGTCCTGCTCAAAAAGTTCAAGATGAATTAATGGGAATTCCATCATTTGATACGCCAGATTATTCTGAATTATTTGCTGAAGAAAAAGAGATGATTGCCAAGCTTAAGAAAGTTTTCTTAATGGTTGCAGGATCTGCTGTACAAAAATTCGGTCCAGAATTAGATGGTCATCAACAATTGTTGATTGCTGCATCAGATATCTTAATTGAAATCTATATGGCAGAATCAACCATACTAAGAACTGAGAAAAATGCTAAGCGTTTTGGAGAAGATGCTCAAGCTGTACAAATTGCAATGGCAAAATTATACTTGTATAATGCTGTTTCAATCGTAGAGAAAAATGGAAAAGAAAGTATTATTTCTTTTGCTGAAGGAGACGAACAACGTATGTTACTTATGGGATTAAAACGTTTTGTAAAATATGCAAACTATCCAGACATCGTAGATTTACGTAAAGCTATTGCTGAGAAAGTAAAAGCTGAAAACAAATATTGCTTTTAAAATTAAGTTTAGTTAGAAGTTAAAACCGTTTCTCTAGGGAAACGGTTTTTTTGTTTTTAATAAACTCAGAAATTAAGTTGATAAAAACTGGTTAATATTTTTGGTACCATTATTGTGCAGAACTGGAAGAATTAATTTTATCTAGAATAAATTCATCTTAATCAAAACATTATTACATTAAATTAATCACTCATGAAATTATTAAAATTATGTCTAGTACTATGCATTACTTCAACTTTATACTCACAAAACGATTCTTCAACCAAATATTTTAGACACTTAAAATATAATCATGTTTCTCCTTATATAGATTTAGCTGGAACATATTCTATTAACAAGGAAACTGCTAAGTCAACTTCTCATTATACATTTAAATATAATGACTCTGGAAAAATCACAGAGATTATAAATAACCATTATTATTATGAAAGACAACATCCTTTAGCCTCCTTAGGCGTTTATAAAGTTGAAATAACTTATCCAGAAGGGCAAGAAGTTAGAGTGTTTTATGATAAAAATGGAAAACGTATCTCTAACGACAGAGATGTCTTTAAAGAAGTATACACATATAATAATAAAGGTTTAAAAACGAAGCTTCAATTTTACGATGTAGATAATAATCCTATGGAATCTAATTGGGGAATTGCAGAATATAAGTGGGAAAAACACAAAAAGTTAATAATAGAAAATAGATTTAACTTAAAAAACGAATCTGTACCTCTATCGCCATATTTTCAATTTGGAACAACTGGAATCTTATTAGATAAAAAAGGACAACCAAAAGCACATTATAATTTAGATACTAAATTAAATATTATAAATAATGATAAAGGAACTGCTTCTTATCAAGATGTATATGATGACAATGGAAACCATGTAACTTACAGTTACCATGATGCAAACAATAATTTAGTAACTAATCAATGGGGTTTTGCTTATGGAGAGAAAAAATACGACAGCATTGGAAACTATATTGAGCTTGAACAATTTGATGTGAACAAAGAACGAATTCGAGTTAGAGAGATTCCAACCAATTCTAAAATTGAATTAGCATCAAAAGCATCGCAAAAAGATTCTCTAGAAATTAAAAGAATAGCAACTGGTTATTTAATAGCCCTTCAAGATTTAAAACCAGATTTAATGAAAGAAGTCATGAATGATAGTTTAAATAAGATTAGTATTGGTTGGGATAGATCTACAAAAAAAGAATATGCTAAAGCAACAACTAAAGCTCAAATGATAGAATTTGCAACTTCATGGAATAAATCAAACACAAAATTTCCATTTAATCCAACTAATAACATTACCATACTCGATATCTATAATCGTATTGCTAATGTTAAATTGGTTTCAGATAATTGGGTAGAATATTTACATTTAATTAAACTAGATGGGAAATGGAGTGTTGTAAATCTTATTTGGCAACATAAGGATATTAACCGTTATCCAAAAGAATAATTACTGTAGTAAAATAAAAAGTCGTTTCAAATTGAAACGGCTTTTTTTATTTTCATTAATTTAGTGGAAAATATTTCACATGAAAAATGCGTTTCCTCTTTTTGCCTTTATATTCTTATTTTCATTCACAATAAAAGGACAAGAACTACTTACTGAAAAAAATAATTTCACACATCAAGATACTTTAAGAGGAACCATTACTCCAGAACGTGAATGGTGGGATTTAACTTACTATCACTTAGATGTTAAAATTGCTCCTGAAACAAAGTCTATTTCTGGAAAAAACACCATTCAATATACAGTATTAAAGCCTTATTCTGTAATGCAAGTTGACTTGCAAGAACCCTTAATTATAACCAAAGTGGTTCAAAATGGTGAAGAATTACAAGTTAGACATGATGGAAATGCCCATTTTATCACTTTAATTGCAGAACAAGAAAAAGGAAGTATCCAATCTGTTGATGTGTATTACGAAGGGAAACCAAAAGAAGCTATACGTGCTCCTTGGGATGGTGGTTTTTCGTGGAAAGAAGATAAAAATGGCATTCCATTTATTGCAACTTCTTGTCAAGGTTTAGGAGCTAGTGTTTGGTGGCCAAATAAAGACCATATGTACGACGAGGTTGACAGTATGCTAATTAGTGTCAATGTACCTAAGAATCTAACAAATGTGTCTAATGGGAGATTAAGAAGTATTGAAAAACAAAGTGACAATACTGTTACTTCCCATTGGTTTGTAAGCAACCCAATTAATAATTATGGTGTGAATGTAAATATTGGAGATTATGTGCATTTTTCGGAAGTCTACGAAGGTGAAAATGGTCCTTTAGATATGGATTATTATGTACTAAGAGACAATCTTGTTAGGGCAAAAAATCACTTTAAAGATGCACCAAGAATGATGAAAGCTTTTGAGCATTGGTTTGGACCTTACCCGTTTTACGAAGATGGTTTTAAATTAGTTGAAGTACCTTATTTAGGCATGGAACACCAAAGTTCTGTAACTTATGGCAACCAATATAAAAATGGTTATTTAGGAAATGATTTATCAGGAACAGGATGGGGTTTAAAATTCGATTTCATTATTATTCACGAATCTGGACATGAGTGGTTTGCTAATAACATTACCTATAAAGACATTGCAGACATGTGGATTCATGAAAGTTTTACAAACTACTCTGAAAATTTATTTGTAGAATATTATTACGGGAAAGAAGCTGGTGCAGAATATGTTATTGGCACACGTAAAGGCATTAGAAACGACAGACCAATAATTGGATATTACAACGTTAACAAAGAAGGTTCTGGAGATATGTATATTAAAGGTGGAAACATGTTACACACCTTAAGACAGCTTATTGAAGACGATGAAAAGTGGCGACAAATTTTACGTGGATTAAATAAAACTTTTTATCATCAAACGGTTACAACACAGCAAATTGAAGATTATATAAGTCAACAATCAGGAATTGATTTAACCGAATTTTTCAATCAATATCTGAGAGATACTCGAGTTCCAACATTAGAATATTCCATAGAAAACAATGAATTAAAATATAGGTGGATAAACATTGTTGAGAAATTCGACATGCCAATTCAAGTAACCATTGATGAAAAAGAACAATGGATTTTTCCAAATGCTGAATGGAAAACCATGGCTATTGAAGGAGAAGATATTGTAGTAGATCCAGATTTTTATGTTGATACATTAAAACTTTAGTAGTTTGTCTATTCCTGAAATTTATTTTAAAACTGATACAGAATGGCGCAATTGGTTGCAACAAAACCATAAAACAACAAGTGGCATTTACCTAATTTTTTATAAAGTAGACCATGAAAAAGACAGTATGCGTTGGGAAGAAGCTGTTAGAGTAGCTCTCTGTTTTGGCTGGATAGATTCTACAGTTAAAAGTTTAGGAAATGGAAAAAGACGTCAATATTTTACTCCTAGAAACCCGAAAAGTGTTTGGAGTGCATTAAACAAAAAATACATTAAAGAGCTTATTATTTTAAACTTAATGCATGAAAGTGGATTAGAAAAAATAAAAATAGCAAAACAAAATGGCTCTTGGACTGCTTTAGATGATGTGGAAAAAGGTATTATTCCTCTAGAATTACAAAAAGCATTTAATAGAACACCTAAAGCTTTTACAAATTTTCAAAATTTTGCACCTTCGTATAGAAAAAGCTATCTGTATTGGTTAAATCAAGCTAAGAGAGAAACTACTAGACAAAAACGTATTGTAGAAATAATAAAATTATGCGAAGCAAATATTAAAAGTAGAGGTAATTGGTAATTTATTCTACGCGATTTAAGCCTTCTAAATCTTCTAATTTAATTTGTTTTCCTGAAGTGGAAATTAAACCTTCTTTTTTAAACTGAGATAAAACTCTTATGGCAGATTCTGTAGCTGTACCAACTACGCTTGCGTAATCTTCTCTAGAAAGTACTATATTTAAAATACCTTCTTCATTAACACCAAAGTTTTTATGTATGTATAATAGAGCTTCAGCTAAACGTTGTTTTACAGATTTCTGAGCCATGTTTACAATAATATTGTCCGATTCTTTTAAATCGTGAGCCATTTGTTTAAGTACATCCATAGAAAAATCTGAATTACTTTTTAAACTTCCCATAATTTCAGATTTTGGAATAAAACAAACTTCCATATCGTTTAAAGCAACTGCACTTAAGTTAACTGCTTCTTCTCCTATTATAGATCGTTGACCTAATAAATCTCCTTTTACAACCAATTTTACAATTTGGTCTTTACCATTAGCACTTAATTTAGAAAGCTTACAGATACCATCTCTAACACAGTAAACACCATTTAGAGTTTCTCCTTCTTCAAAAATGGTTTCCCCTTTTTTGATAATTCTTGAAGTTTTGCAACCAGCTATTCTAATCAAATCATCTTTAGTTAAAGATTTTAAAGAATTAAATTGTCTGATAATACATTGTTCGCACTTACTCATACCTGTTTTGAATATTTTGTAAAATTAATCAAAACATGACAATTATCATATCAAAATTCTTACTATCTTTTAACCTTTGCAAAAGGTATAAATGAGCAAATAATATTATGGAACATACTTTGTGTTTCCACTGTGGCGATTCTTGTAATAATCAAGCTATTATCTTTCAAGAGAAATCATTCTGCTGTAATGGCTGTAAAACTGTATATGAAATTTTCTCTGAAAACGACCTAACATGTTATTACGATTTACAAGCTTCACCTGGAGCAATTCCAAAAGAAATTCAAGGCAAATACGACTTCCTAGATCAGCAAAACATTATCGATAAATTAATTGAATTTAACGATAACTATATTCAAATTGTAACGCTTTACATTCCTCATATACATTGTAGTTCGTGTATCTGGATACTAGAGAATCTCAATAAATTAAACCCAAACATATCCTCTTCTCAAGTTAACTTTGGAAAGAAAAATGTACGCATTACCTATTCCACTAAAAATAGTTCGTTAAAAGAAGTTGTTTTATTGTTAAGCTCTATTGGATATGAACCTTACATAAGTTTAGACGATTATAAGACTGGAAAAGAACAGATAAACAGATCTTTAATTTACAAATTAGGAATTGCAGGTTTTGCTTTTGGGAATGTGATGTTTTTATCGTTTCCAGAGTATTTTGAAGTTGGCGAATTCTGGTTAGAACAATACAAACATTTGTTTCGTTGGCTCATGTTTGCTTTTTCACTTCCTGTGGTTTTTTATTCAGCTCAAGATTATTTTACTTCTGCATATAAAGGACTTCGTTCAAATTTATTGAATATAGATGTTCCTATTGCATTAGGAGTCGCTGTGTTGTTTATTAGAAGTACAGCTGAAATTATTTTCGATTTAGGGTCTGGCTTTTTTGACAGCTTAACTGGATTAGTATTCTTTTTATTATTAGGTCGCTTTTTTCAGCAGAAAACCTATGCCTTTCTATCTTTTGAAAGAGACTACAAATCTTATTTCCCAATTGCTGTTACTAAAGTTTCTCCTGATGGAAAAGAAACTCCAATTCAGGTTTACGATATTAAAAAAGGAGATAGACTACTTATACGAAATGAAGAATTAATTCCTGTAGATGGTATTTTAATAAGTGGCAAGGCTTCTATAGATTATAGTTTTGTTACAGGCGAATCTGAAACTGTTTCGAAAACATCTGGAGATAAACTTTTTGCTGGAGGTAAGCAAACATCTGGAGTTATAGAAATGGATGTTCTAAAAACAGTTGAACAAAGTTATTTAACACAACTTTGGAGTAACGATGTGTTTAGTAAAAACAAAGAAGATGGCTTTACAACATTAACTAATTCTATAAGTAAAAAATTTACTTTTGCAGTATTAAGTATTGCATTTATAGCCACAGCATATTGGTTGTATTTTGATGCTTCTAAAGCCATGAATGTCTTTACAGCAGTACTTATTATTGCTTGTCCTTGTGCCATTGCACTTTCGGCACCATTCACATTTGGAAATTTATTACGAATATTTGGAAAGCTTAAGTTTTATGTAAAAAATGCTTCGGTAGTTGAACAATTAGCAGAAATAAATACCATTATTTTCGATAAAACAGGCACCATTACAACTAATAAAAGAAGTACAGCAACATATGAAGGTGAAGCATTATCTAATTCAGAAGAAATACTTTTAAAAAATACGCTTCGTGGCTCAAATCATCCATTAAGTAGAATTCTTTATAATATCTTAGACGAGCACAACATTATTACATTAAATCATTTTGAAGAGCATTTGGGTAAAGGCATTGAAGCATCCCATAACAACAATCAAATTAAAATTGGTTCAGCTAGTTTTGTTGGAAACACTTCAGACACAAAAGTGTTAAACACAACAGTCCATATTAGCACAAATAATAATTATAAAGGAAAATACACATTTTACAACAATTATAGAAAAGGTATTTCTAAACTCTTTAATACACTAAAAAAAGATTATGATTTAGTAATTTTGTCTGGAGATAATGAAGGAGAGCTAGAAAATCTAAAAAAATTATTACCTTCGAAGACTAAGCTCATATTTAATCAAAAACCAGACGATAAATTGGAGTATATTAAATATCATCAAACCGAAGGAGCCAAAGTATTGATGGTTGGCGATGGCCTTAATGATGCTGGAGCTTTAGCACAAAGCAATGTAGGGATTTCAATTTCCGAAAATGTTAATGTTTTCTCTCCTGCTTGCGATGCCATTTTAGATGCTTCAAAATTTAATAAATTAAATAAATACATTAAAGCATCTAAAAGTGCTATAAAAATAATTAAGTGGAGTTTTGTTTTATCATTTATTTATAATATTATAGGACTCTATTTTGCAGTTACTGGACAATTAGCACCTGTAATTGCTGCCATATTAATGCCTTTAAGTTCTATTAGCATTGTAGTATTTACTACTATTGCTACAAACTTATTAGGCAGAAAATTAGAATGATTACAAATAGGTAAACATGACAATAATCATGTTTTTTAAACAGTCTCGAATGTAATTTTGAGCTATAACTTCAAATAGGTATGAGTGTTATATACATCTTATTAAGTATCAGTATTATAGTCGCTGTTCTGTTTTTTATTGCATTTATTGTTGCAGTAAGAAGTGGACAGTTTGATGATAGTTATACTCCTTCAGTAAGAATGCTTTTTGATGATGAACTTGTAAAAGAACAAACTAAAACAACAAATAAAAAACCAAAAAAGACTAATTAAACTATTATGGAAGTACAGCAGTTTTATTACGATAACAAGATCGTTAAAAATTTCCTTTATGCTACGATGCTTTGGGGAGTTGTAGGAATGTTGGTAGGTCTACTACTAGCATTTATGTTTTTATTCCCAAATCTAACCGATGGTATTTCATGGTTAAGTTTTGGTCGTTTAAGACCATTACATACTAATGCAGTTATTTTCGCCTTTGTAGGAAATGCTATTTTCGCAGGTGTTTACTACTCTACTCAGCGATTATTAAAAGCTAGGATGTTTAACGACACTTTAAGTAAAATAAATTTCTGGGGTTGGCAATTAATAATTGTTGGAGCTGCAATTACGCTTCCTTTAGGTTATACAACATCTAAAGAATATGCCGAATTAGAATGGCCTTTCGATATTGCAATTGCAATTGTTTGGGTGGTTTTTGGTGCTAATTTAATTGGTACCATGATTAAAAGAAGACAGCGACATCTATATGTTGCTATTTGGTTTTACATTGCAACGTTTGTAACAGTAGCAGTACTACATATATTTAACAGTTTAGAGCTTCCAGTAAGTGGTTTAAAAAGTTATTCGGTTTATGCAGGTGTTCAAGATGCTCTAGTACAATGGTGGTATGGACATAATGCTGTAGCATTTTTCCTAACCACTCCTTTCTTAGGTTTAATGTATTATTTTGTTCCAAAAGCAGCGAACAGACCTGTGTATTCATATAGACTTTCTATAATACACTTCTGGTCTTTAATATTCATATACATTTGGGCTGGACCTCACCATTTATTATATACAGCTTTACCAGAATGGGCTCAAAACCTTGGAGTTGCATTCTCTGTTATGTTATTAATGCCATCTTGGGGAGGAATGATAAACGGACTATTAACCCTTCGTGGTGCTTGGGATAAAGTACGTACAGATCCAGTTTTAAAATTCATGGTAGTAGCTATTACTGGTTATGGTATGGCAACTTTTGAAGGACCAATGTTATCACTTAAAAATGTAAATGCTATTGGTCACTTTACAGATTGGATTATTGCACACGTTCACGTTGGCGCTTTAGCTTGGAATGGGTTCTTAACCTTTGGAATGATTTACTTCTTAATACCAAAACTATTTAAGACTAAATTACATTCTTTAGCATTAGCCAACTTTCATTTCTGGATTGGAACTTTAGGTATTATTATGTATGCGTTACCACTATATGTTGCAGGTTTTACACAAGCAAGTATGTGGAAACAATTTAATCCAGATGGTACTTTAGTTTATGGAAACTTTTTAGAAACTGTTTCTGAAATTATGCCAATGTACTGGATGCGTGCTATTGGTGGAACTTTATTCTTAACAGGAATGTTAATCATGGTTTACAATGTAATTGTAACTATAAGAAAAGGAAGTGTTGTAACAGACGAATTAGCTGAAGCTGCTGCATTACAAAATGTATCTAAAAGACGTGTTGCAGGTGAAGGATGGCATACTTGGATAGAACGTAAGCCAATAAAACTTACTATATACGCTACACTAGCAATTTTAGTTGGAGGTATTGTTCAAATTGTACCTACCATTATGGTGAAATCTAATATTCCAACAATATCTAGTGTAAAACCTTATACTCCGTTAGAACTTGAAGGTAGAGATATTTATATTCGTGAAGGTTGTGTTGGATGTCACTCGCAAATGATACGTCCATTTAGAAGTGAAGTAGAGCGTTATGGAGAGTACTCTAAAGCAGGAGAATATGTTTATGATCATCCATTTCTTTGGGGAAGTAAACGTACTGGACCAGATTTACATCGTATAGGTGGAAAATATTCAGACAATTGGCATTTAAATCACATGTACGATCCACAAAGTACGTCTTCTGGTTCTATCATGCCAGCCTATCAATGGTTAGTTAGAGACGAACTCGACAAATCTAATACAGAAACTAAAATGGAAGTCATGGTAAAACTTGGTGTTCCATATACTGAAGAAGATATAGCAAATGCACAACAACATATGTTAGATCAAGGGACTCAAATTGAGAAAAACCTTTATTCAGATCCAGATTTTGCTGAAACTTATGAAGCAGACAAGCAGTCTGGAGGAGAAGACTTTGTTGAAATGCGTAATCGCGAAATTGTAGCTTTAATTGCTTATTTACAAAGATTAGGTACAGATATTAAAGCTAAAGATGTAGAAGTTTCATCAACTCAAAACTAACAAGTCATGCTAAAATTTGTAAAAAATCATATGGAAAGTATTGCAGGAATAGAGATATTCCCAATCATTTCCTTACTAATATTTTTCATTTTCTTTGTAGTGCTTTTTTGGTGGGTTTTTACTGCTAAAAAAGACTATATTAATGAAGTAAGTAACATACCATTAGATAACCAAAAAGACCAAACATTATGAGAAATTTAATCCCTTCATGGGTAAGAGTACCAGTTGTATTCTTTATCATTTTCGGACTAGTAGAATACTTTGCCAATTCTGGTAGACAACCTGCATTTATAGAGTATCCCATGGTACTATTATTTTTGGTTTTTGTACTTTTTCTATTAATTGCCATTGAAGCCATAGTAAATGCATTAGAAAATATTTTATACCAAAGTTTAGATGAAAAAGGTAAAGCAAGATTTGATGCAAAAGAAACTAAAACTCCAAAGTTTATTACTTGGATTAAATCTTTATATGAAAAATCCTTAGGTCAAAAACCTATTAAAGAAGAACATGAAATTATATTAGACCATAACTATGATGGTATTCGTGAGCTTGATAACGATTTACCACCTTGGTGGTTATATGCTTTTTATGCATCTATAGTTTTTGCTGTTGTTTATTTAGTGAGATTCGAAGTGTTTAATGGTGAAAACCAATACGATGAATTAGAAACAGAATATGCTGAAGCAAAAATTGCAATAGAAGAATACAAAAAAACGGCTAAAGATTTAGTAGATTTTAACACTGTAGAGTTATTAACTAGTGCATCAGATTTAAGTAATGGTAAAGCTATTTATGAAGCCAACTGCGTTGCTTGCCATATGGCAGATGGTGGAGGTGGTATTGGACCAAACTTAACAGACGAATATTGGATTCTTGGTGGTGACATTAAAGGTATTTTTAAAACAGTTTCAGAAGGAGGTAGAAATGGTAAAGGGATGATTGCCTGGAAGCAAAGTTTAAAACCTTCAGAAATTGCACAAGTATCAAGTTATCTTTTACAATTTAAAGGCACCACACCTGCTAAACCAAAAGAAGCAGAAGGTGAGATTTGGAAAGAATAAAATTTAAGATTTTAAAAACTAGATTCAAGAATTAAGACCATATCTTCCAACCAAATGTCTTAATTCTTGAATCTATAATTTAGTATTATGGAAATTCCAGAAAATGAGTCGTTTAGAGACTCGATAGGCACTATTAATGAGGAAGGTA
Organism: Xanthomarina spongicola; assembly: GCF_003148645.1. Lineage (GTDB taxonomy): Bacteria > Bacteroidota > Bacteroidia > Flavobacteriales > Flavobacteriaceae > Xanthomarina > Xanthomarina spongicola. Next base: position 3,780 of record NZ_QGGP01000006.1, on the reverse strand, counting down.
AACGTGCTTGGATCTACCCAAAAAAACCTAGTGGTAAACTCTATGAATACCGAAAAATAGTTAGCTATTTCTTATTAGCTTTCTTTATAGCTTCACCATTTATTAAAATTAATGGCAATCAATTTCTAATGTTTAATATATTAGAAAGACGTTTTAATATATTCGGATTTCCTTTTTGGCCTCAAGATTTTCATCTGTTTGTAGTTTCCATGATAATTGGTGTTATTTTTATTGCACTTTTTACTGTTGGGTTTGGGCGTATATTCTGTGGTTGGATTTGTCCTCAAACCATATTTATGGAAATGGTTTTTCGTAGAATAGAATATTGGATAGATGGAGACAGAAACAAACAACGAAAACTAGATAGACAACATTGGAATGCAGAAAAAATCAAGAAACGTAGCTTAAAGTGGTTTATATTTCTGCTTATTTCATTTATAATTGCTAATGTCTTTTTAGCATACTTGATAGGTAGCGATAAACTTATTCAATATATTAAAGATGGTCCATTAGAACATACTGGAACTCTATTTCCTCTACTAATATTTACTGCTGTATTCTATTTTGTTTTTGCTTGGTTTAGAGAACAAGTTTGCATAATTGCATGTCCTTATGGAAGACTGCAAGGAGTTCTTCTAGATAACAAATCGATTATTGTTGCCTACGACCATAAGAGAGGAGAAGGCGAAAGTGGTAGAAAGAAATTTAGAAAAAATGAAGATAGAGAAGCTCTAGGTCATGGAGATTGTATTGATTGTTTACAATGTGTACATGTATGTCCTACAGGAATTGATATTAGAAATGGTACACAATTAGAATGTGTTAACTGTACAGCTTGTATTGATGAGTGTGACCATATTATGGAAAGTATTAACCTTCCAAAAGGTTTAATTAGATATGCCAGTGAGGACGAAATTGAAAAGAAAGAAAAGTTCCGTATTACTCCAAGAATGAAAGGCTATATTGCTGTTCTTGTTATATTAACTGGTGTTCTTTTTGGTATGTTATTATTAAGAAATGATGTTGAAGCTACTGTTTTAAGGCTGCCTGGACAACTTTACGAACATAAAGAAGGAGATATTATTAGTAATGTATTTACTTATAAATTAATAAATAAAACTAGTAGAGAAATTGAAGATGTTAGTTTTAAACTTAGAAAATATAAAGGAGAAGTAAAACTGGTATCTAATTCAAATACATTTAAAGTTCCAATGCAAGGTTTAGCTGAAGGCACACTATTTATCGAAATTGATAAAAAAGAACTTGAAGGAGATAAAAACAAATTGATGCTTGAAGTTTATAGTGGAGACGAATTAATTGAAACCACTACAGTTAACTTTTTAGCACCAAGAAGTTATCATTAAAATAAAGTTTAATTAAAAAGATTCCCACTTTCGTGGGAAATGAATATGAAAATAAATTGGGGAACAGGAATTGTTATTGCTTTTATATGCTTTATTAGCTTTATTATGTATTTTATTATTAAAATGAATACAGATAGCAAGTACGATCATGATTTGGTTATTGAGGAATACTATCAAGCAGAATTAGGGTTTCAAGATGAGATAGACAAAGAAGAAAATTCTAATAAATTAACAGAAAACATTAGTTGGAAAAAGACTGAAGATGGCTTAATAATCACTTTTCCTGAAAATTTAGACTCTCAAGATATTACTGGAAAGGTATCTTTATACAGAACATCCAATAAAAAATTAGATTTCGATATGCCAATTTCAATTTCCAACAACCAAATGCTTATTCCAAACAATAAATTGTTAGATGGCAGATGGAATTTGAAAGTAGATTGGCAATATAAAGAAACATCCTATTTATATAAAAAAGAGATTATGTATTAAATTAATGTCTTCTCGAGCGCAGTCGAGAGGTCATTTAAATATTTAATTAAAAAATAGGTCTCGACTGCGCTCGACCTGACATACAAATATATAATTTCTAAAACATGCTTTGGTCTGCACTTTTATTAGGTCTTCTTGGTAGTTTTCATTGTGTTGGCATGTGTGGTCCTATAGCCTTTATGTTACCTGTAGACAGAACACATTCTTTTAAAAAAATCATACAAATTTTTACGTATCACTTTGGGAGACTACTGGCTTATAGCTTGATTGGACTTGTATTTGGGTTGGTTGGTAAAAGCTTATATATTTTTGGAATCCAACAGCAACTATCTATTGTAATTGGTGTTATTATGATTTTAATTGTATTAATTCCAACAAAGACTTTTAATAAATATAATTTCTCGAAACCTATATATAAGCTTATCTCTAAAGTAAAATCTGCATTAGGTCAAGCTTTAAAAAAGAAAACTGCAGATACCTTTTTAACTATTGGCTTTTTAAACGGCTTTTTGCCATGTGGATTAGTATATATGGCAGTATTTGGCTCTTTAGCTACAGCAAGTGCTATACAAGGTGGTTTATATATGTTTCTATTTGGTTTAGGAACCATTCCGTTAATGACAACAGCTATTTACTTAGGTAAATTTTTAAATGCAACTATCAAGCAACGCATACAAAAAGCTATTCCTGTTTTTGTTGTTATTATAGGATTACTATTTATTATTCGTGGATTGGGATTAGGAATTCCTTACCTCTCTCCTGCTCCAGTTGTTGAAATGGTTGAAGGCGACATGGATTGCGAATAAGAATAATACTAATTGTGTTGGTAAAACAAGTTTTGTTCTTGCTAAAATGAAGCTTGATTTTAATTCAGTTCTTTGTTGTGTACAGTTATTTGTATTCATAGATAAAATCATTAATTAAATGATCATTTTTACCAAAATATTTTTTCCGTTCTAAAGTTCCATTTTCATTATAAAAGTATAGAGTATAGTTCATCACAACATTATTTTTCCTAGAAATTCTTTCAATTTTTTTTAGTCCGAAGTCGTTGTATTCGTATTGTGTTACTGTATAACTACCAGATTTTTTTATTAGCTTATTATCTTTACTATATTCATATGTAATCTCACTCCTATATTTTGGTTTTGTTTCCGAAATTAAAAGGCCATTTTTGTAATGACTTATTTTATATAAAGTTGATTCTGTGTTATAATGTTCAATAGTTTTTAACTGCCCAAATTGATTGTATTTGTAATTTTTCTTACCATTGTATTTATCGATTATATATTTTAATTTGCCTTTTCTTTTGTATTCCTTTTCTACAATAAATTTAGTTTTTTTTAATTCAGGATTATATTTCAAAAGGATAATACTGTCAAGGTTTTGGTAATTATCATAGTGAAATTTTGTAAGCCCAAAATTTGATTTATGAATATAAATTTTTGAATTACCATCTTCTCTTTTGTCGCAAATTTTTCCTTTCGAAATAGTCGTAAATGACATATTATTATTTCTGACAATGTCTTTCTTGTAAAATCCACTTTTATACTCCGTTAAAATTGTCAAAAGTACCGGATCTTTTTTTTTGTTACTTATCGACCATTTATATCTTATTGATTTTACAACAGATGTGTCAATTTGAACTTGCGAAAAACTCGAAGTATAAACAGATATTATAATGATTTGCAGGATTTTTTTCATCATTGCCACTAACGGTTTTGTATATGATACGTTGCGTGGTTTAGCACGTAATTTAGCAAATAAAAACCGAATAGAAAATCCGCGAGGATTTTCGTAAGTAGGCTCTCACTAGCAATGGATTATATACGTCTTAAGTTTGTAATTCACTAAATTTAAGTAATAATCAGAAAGAACAAAAGAGAGAATTAAGGTTACTATACACGGTGAAGCATTTAGACTT
>NZ_QGGP01000005.1 GCF_003148645.1 Xanthomarina spongicola | reverse complement strand
GTGTACATTTTTAGCGAACATGCGAGTTGGCGCGTTGGCAATTTTTAGTTGTCATCCTTTTCTGGAACAGGATCGTAACCAGAACGTCCCCAAGGATGACAACTAAAAATCCTAATTATAGCCAATTTTCCACCTTTAAAAAAACCATGTTTTTCTAAAGCTTCCTTTGCGTAATGCGAACAAGTTGGTTGAAACCTACAAGTAGCTGGAGTAAATGGAGAAATAACAGTTTGATATATTTTAATCAGGAGTAAAAAAGGTGCAACTAGTATTTTTTTCATGATTAATTAGTCGAAAATGTGGTTCCATCTTTACCATCATTCAATTGGATACCTAATACATCAAGCTCATCTCTAATTTTATCAGACAAGGCAAAATCTTTATTAGCTCTTGCTTCTTGGCGCAATTTTATTAATAATTCAACTGTTCCTGAAAGCTTATCGCTATTTCCACTTTTATTAGATGAAACAGCATCTGTAAGTCCCATAATATCGAAAACAAATGCGTGAATGGTTTCTTTTAAAAGAGCTAAATCTTCTTTTGTAATGCTAGCTTTTTCATCTTTTACTTGATTGATAAATTTAGCAGCTTCAAACAAATGTGCAATTAATATTGGTGAATTAAAATCGTCGTTCATGGCATCATAACATTTCTGTTTCCATTCTAAAACATTAAATGTAGATGTAGATGAAGTAGGCAAACTATCTATTAATTTAATAGCATCCATGAGTCTGTTAAAGCCTTTTTCACTAGCCAAAAGACCATCGTTTGTAAAATCTAAAATACTCCTGTAATGCGCTTGTAGCATAAAGAATCGTGCGACTGCAGGAGAAAATCCTTTTGTAATATGAGGATTTTCTCCAGAGAAAATTTCATTTGGTAAAATAAAATTCCCAGTAGATTTTGCCATCTTCTTGCCATTCATAATAAGCATGTTGGCATGCATCCAATAATTAACAGGTGATTGACCTTTAGCAGCTTGGTTTTGTGCAATTTCACATTCGTGATGAGGAAATTTTAAATCCATGCCACCTCCATGAATATCAAAATGCTCGCCAAGGTATTTAGTACTCATAGCTGTACATTCTAAATGCCAACCAGGAAAACCATCGCTCCAAGGCGAAGGCCAACGCATAATGTGTTGAGGTTCGGCTTTTTTCCAAAGTGCAAAATCCTGAGGATTTTTTTTATCACTTTGTCCATCAAGTTCACGTGTGTTATGGATTAAATCTTCCACTTTACGCTTACTTAAAATGCCATAATTGTTTGTTTCGTTGTATTTTAATACATCAAAATAGACTGAGCCATTTACTTCGTAAGCAAAACCATTGTCTATAATGGTTTTAATTAATTCTATTTGTTCAATAATATGTCCTGTGGCAGTAGGTTCAATACTTGGAGGAAGAAAATTAAAAGCATTTAATGTGTTATGAAAGTCAACAGTATAACGTTGTACAACTTCCATTGGTTCAATTTCTTCTAAACGTGCTTTTTTGGCAATTCGGTCTTCACCAACATCAGCATCATTTTCTAAATGTCCAGCATCAGTAATATTTCTAACATAGCGTACTTTATAACCTAAATGCTTTAGATATCTGTAAATCATATCAAAAGACATAAAAGTTCTAACATTTCCTAAGTGCACATTGCTATAAACTGTTGGTCCACAAACATACATGCCAACATAGCCTTCGTGAATAGGTTTGAAAACGTCTTTTTCACCTGAAAGTGTATTGTATATTTTTATGTCTTGCTGTTTGTAAAGATGCATGATGTAATGTATGTTGTTTAGTTGTATGTTGAAAAGTTATAAGCTAACAAAAGTCAATTAAGCGTTAACTTCATAACGAACATTAAAAAGAAGTATCTAATTTAATATAATCTAAAAATTCTCTTTTAGTTTCTTTTTCTTTAAATTTTCCACCAAATTCCGATGTAATCGTGCTGCTTTCAGTATCTCTAATGCCACGAGAATTAACGCATAAATGTTTAGCATCTATTACACATGCAACATCTTGAGTATTTAAAACCTCTTGCAATTCTTTAACTATTTGAATGGTTAATCTTTCTTGAACTTGAGGGCGTTTTGCAAAATAATCAACTATTCTATTCATTTTAGATAAACCAACTACAGTGCCATTAGAAATATAAGCTACATGTGCTTTCCCAACTATTGGTAATAAATGGTGTTCGCAAGTAGAATAAACAGTAATATTTTTTTCTACTAGCATTTCGCCATATTGATATTTATTTTCAAAAGTCGATGCATTTGGTTTTTTTTCTGGATTAAGACCACCAAATAATTCTTTAACAAACATTTTTGCTACACGATTAGGTGTGCCTTTTAAGCTGTCGTCTGTAAGATCAAGGCCTAAAGTTTCCATAATATGCTGCACATCATCTTTAATAATGTCAATTTTCTCTTCGTTTGTAAGTTTAAAAGCATCTTGGCGCATTGGCGTATTTGAAGATGTGCCAACATGGTTATCTCCTAAAGACTCAAATTCTTCTAACTTTTCATCAAATTTCATGCGATAATTTAAATATATGTTTAATCTGCAAAGATAAGAATTTACTTATTTAATGGGGTTTTATTAACATAGAATTAATTTGACTAAAAAATTAACGGAGTTTTTCATAAAAATTTCTTAATTTTCAGCCTTATTTATTAATGATATAAAGTTAATTACTTGACATTCTATATGTTGTTCGATTAATTCATTTTTAATATTTTCCCTTATGAAAAAATTAATTACTCTATGTTTTTTATTATTTATTAGTTCTACGTATGCACAACTCATAGCCATAGACGATGTTGTGGTTGGTAGAGCAGATAACCCAAATGCATCCACCTCAAATGGGCCACGTATATTTTTAAACGATTATTTTAATGGTACTGCTATAACCTTTGGAACTTTTGGAAACTTTACATTTACAGAGACCGTTCCGGATCCTACTGGTTTTACAACTTTAAACCCTTTAGGGTTTGTAAATATTGCAGCAAATACACCTCAAGGTATTTATTATATTACATATCAGGTTTGCGAAAATGCCATGCCTGCCAATTGCGATACAGCAGTAATTGAAATTAGAATCTTTCCCGGAAGTTTAAGTTCTGGATCAGGTTCTTCCGAAATGACTATTTCTGCTAGTACTGGTAATGTGTCTTGTGGAGGTAATGTGTGTATTACAGATCCCTTTTGTATAGATTTAAATACAGGTACTATACCTCCTTTAACACTGTCTGCAACTTATCAAGAAATTGGAGAGTCTAACACTTATTCGGTAAATACCATTCCATTTAACCCACCCTTTTCTTTTGGTGATACAGCAACAGGTACGTCGCTAACTACGGATGATATTTGGAGTCCAATAATAAATTTTGCTTTCAATTTTGAATTTTATCAAAATGACTACACTCAATGTGTCTTATCTACAAATGGTGCTGTTAGTTTTGACCTAAGTAATGCAAATACATTTCATATGTGGACACCAGCTGCAGGAGCATTAATACCAAATAATACAGATGCAGCTTTAAGAGATGGAAATATATTCGGAGCCATACATGATACTGACCCAAGTGCTTCAGGAACTTTAGGGACTGATTACAATATTACATACAGTATAAAAGGGGAAGCCCCTTTTAGAGTGTTTGTATTTAGTTTTTATAATGTAGCGCAATTTAGCTGTAATGCATTGAAAACGTCTCAAATGATCATGTTTTATGAAACCACAAATATTATTGAAACTTATATCTTTCAAAAGCCAGTTTGTCCAGGTTGGGCAGGAGGAAGAGCTGCTATTGGTATACAAAATGATGCTGGTACTGCTGGAATATCACCTCCAGGAAGAAATACAGGTGTTTGGGATATTCCTTTTTTAACACCCGAAGCTTACCAATTTGTACCAGATGGAACAACTATTACATCTTTTCAATGGTTAGACGAGGCAGGTACTGTTATAGGTACAGATCCAAATGCTTTGGTGGTAACACCAAGTCAAACAACAACATATGTAGCTCAAGTAACATATACAGATGCTTTAACTGGAACAGATTATATAGCTTACAGACCAATAACAGTAGTAGTGTCACCAACACCAGTAGTAACAGTTACTAGTAGTGCAGATATTTGTACAGGAGGTGGAGATGCAGTTTTTACCATAACTGGTTCAGAGAATGACGTGGTAGAATATAATATTAATGGTGGCCCAACACAGACCATTACAATAGATGCCACTGGAACTTATATTGTAACCATTCCTGGAATATCAGCGACTCAAACTATAAATTTACTTTCAGCTAATAATCTGAATTCTGTTTGTGGTGGTCCAATGACTTTATCAGCAACAGTTAATTTATTTACAACACCTGTAGCAGATGCGCCAGCAGATGTGACAGCTTGTAACGATTATACGTTACCAGCATTAACTGTTGGAAATTATTATACAGCAACAGGAGGAACAGGAACCATGCTAAATGCAGGAGATGTTATTACTACTACACAAACTATTTATGTGTATGCTGAAACAGGAACAACACCTAATTGTACAGACGAAAACAGTTTTGTAGTAACTATAGATGCGTGTACATTATCTGTAACAGCAACTGCTGATATGCCATCCATTTGTCATGATGCAGGAGCAGATGTTACTTTAACTGCAACTCCTAGTCCTGGTGCAGCTGTAGGAACATATAGCTATAGTTGGACTGTTCAAGGAAGTCCTATTGTATTAGGAACAAATGCCACTTTGGTTCTGTCTCCACCACCTGCTGTTACAACAACCTACGAAGTTACATTAACAGATAGTGGACTAACACCACCAAACGATACAGTAACTAATACAGTAACTGTAACTGTAAATACAACACCAACAGTAGATAATCCAGTAGATGTTACTGTTTGCGATAGTTATACTTTACTTGCATTAGGTAGTGGAGCTTATTACACAGGTTCAGGAGGAACAGGAACAACATTAAATGCAGGAGATGTCATTTCAAGTACGCAAACTATTTATGTGTATGAAGAAACTGGAACGACTCCTAATTGTTTTGATGAAAACAGTTTTGTAGTAAACGTTAATACAACACCAACTGTAGATGCACCTGCAGATGTTACAGCATGCGATAGTTATGTTTTACCAGCATTAACAGGTGGTCAATATTATAATGGAACAGGAGGAACAGGTGGTTTAATAACTGCTGGTACTTCTATTAACAGTTCTCAAACTATTTATGTATATGAAGAAACAGGAACTACGCCAAATTGTTTTGCAGAAAACAGTTTTGTGGTTACCATTAATACAACACCAGTTGTAGATGCTCCATCAGATGTTACTGCATGTAATGAGTATGCATTACCAGCTTTAACAAATGGAACATATTATACAGCAGCAGGAGGAACAGGTACTGTATTAAATGCAGGAGATTTAATTACAACTACGCAAACTATCTATGTGTATGCCGAAACAGGAACGACTCCAAACTGTTCAGATGAAAACAGTTTTGTAGTAACTATTGATGTTTGTACCATTTCTGTAACAGCAACTGCTGATATGCCATCCATTTGCCATGATGCAGGAGCAGATGTTACCTTAACAGCAAGTCCTTCACCAGGAACAGCAGTAGGAACATATAGCTATAGTTGGACAGTACAAGGAAGCCCTATTGTATTAGGAACAAATGCCACATTGGTATTATCGCCTCCACCAGCTGCAACTATAACATACGAAGTTACTTTAACCGATAGTGGTTTAACACCACCAAATGATTCTGCAACTAATACAGTAACCGTTGTTGTTAATACAACTCCAACAGTTGATACTCCAGCAGATGTTACAGCATGTGATAGTTATATCTTACCAGCTTTAGGTAGTGGAAGTTATTTTACAGGAACTGGAGGTACAGGAACAACATTAAATGCAGGAGATACTATTTCAAGTACACAAACTATTTATGTATATGGAGAAACAGGAACGACTCCAAATTGTACAGACGAAAATAGCTTTATAGTAACTATAAATACAACACCAACAGTTGATGCACCTGCTGATATTTCGGCATGTGACAGTTATACGTTACCAGCATTAACAGGTGGAACCTATTACACAGGAACAGGTGGAACAGGAACTGTTTTAAATGCCGGAGATGCCATTACAAGTACACAAACTATTTATGTATATGCAGAAACAGGAACGACTCCTAACTGTTTTGCTGAAAATAGCTTTGTTGTAACTATAAATACAACACCAACAGTTGATGCACCAATAGATGTTTCTATGTGTGATAGTTATACGCTACCAGCATTAACAAATGGAACGTATTATACAGGAACAGGAGGGACAGGAACAGTATTAAATGCTGGAGATGCAATTGCAAGTACACAAACTATTTACGTGTATGCAGAAACAGGAACCACTCCAAATTGTTTTGCTGAAAATAGTTTTGTTGTAACCATTAATACAACTCCAACAGTTGATGCGCCAGTAGATGTTACAGAATGTGATAGTTATACGTTACCAGCATTAACAAATGGGACGTATTATACAGGAACAGGAGGGACAGGAACAGTCTTAAATACAGGAGATCCTATTACAAGTTCGCAAACTATTTATGTATATGCAGAAACTGGAACGACTCCAAATTGTTTTGCTGAAAACAGTTTTGTAGTAACAATAAATACATCACCATTAGTAGATGCACCAATAGATGTAACGGAATGTGTTTCTTATACCTTACCAGCATTAGCAAATGGAACCTATTATACTGGAACAGGAGGAACAGGAACTGTATTAAATGCAGGAGATGCTATTTCAAGTACACAAACTATTTATGTGTATGCAGAAACTGGAACGACTCCAAATTGTTCAGCAGAGAATAGTTTTGTAGTTACAATTAATCCATTGCCAACAGTAGTTGCACCTTCACCATTAATTGTGTGTGATGATAACATTCCAGATGGCATGACAGAAATAGATTTAACAGTTAAAGACAATGAAATAACAGCTGGAAATACAGACTATGTTGTAACTTATCATAATAACTTAGCTTCAGCAATAGCTGGAACTCCAGAAGTATCACCATCTTCAACTGCTTATATTGGAACAGATGGCGAAATAGTTTATGTGCGTGTTGAAGATTCAAATACAGGTTGTTTTGATACGACTACTTTGACTTTAAATGTAGTAACAGGTCCTCCTGTTAATGTCCCGATGCCATTATATGATTGCGATGTAGATAATGATAATTTAGGAAGCTTTAATTTGTCATCAGTTAGAGATGATATTTTAGCTTCAGATCCTACTTTAATTGTCTCATTTCATTTAACGCTTCAAAATGCGATAGATGATGTTAATCCTCAAGGGGACTCATTGTCTAATGTGGCAGGACAAGTTATTTATGTAAGAGTAGAATTTGGAACTGGAATTGATTGTGCTACCATTGTTGAGTTACAACTTATTGTTGAGCCATCACCAGAAATTCCAACCGACATTGCTCCTTATGTGATTTGTGATGATGATTCGGATGGAGTGGCCACATTCAATTTAACGACTATGGATGCTACTATTTATGGTACACAAAATCCAGCTGACTTTGCATTGACTTATCATGTGTCTATGGCAGACGCAGAATCTATTCCTGGTGTTGACCCAATAGTAGAACCAGATCTATCAAATTATATGTCTGGAAATACAACTATTTATGTTCGACTTGAAGGTTTAAATGGATGTATTAGTGTAGGTCAATTTGATTTAATAGTAAATCCGTTACCTGAGATTCCAGTTGAAGCTCAAGATGTAATTTATGAGATTTGCGATGATACTACAGATAACGATGGATACGCAATATTTGATTTGACAACTCAAAACGATGGCTTAACAGGTGGTGATGTAACATTAGTTGTGAATTATTTTGAAACTATGGCTGATATTCCAAATAATCCAATTTCAGATTATACTGCTTATAACAATGTTTCTATTGGAGGTTTACCTCATAATCCACAGACAATATTTGTAACTGTTACCGAAACAACTAGTGGTGGTAACTGCTACTCTTTAACTAGTTTAACATTAGTAGTAAATACTTTACCAACACCTAATGATGTTTTACCAAATCTAGTGGTTTGTGATGATAATAGTCCAGGCGATTTACAAGAAGAATTTGATTTGACTCAAAATGAAGGATTAATGTTAAATGATTTTGATGAAACAGTTACTTATCACGAAACACTAGATGATGCTGAATTAGGAAACAATCCAATTGGTAATGCAACTGCATATACTAATATATCTGCGCCTCAAACAATTTATGTTCGAGTTACTAATACTGGTGACCCAAGTGATGCTACAGATGATGGAACAGGATGTTATACTATAATAACTTTTGATTTAATTGTTAATCCAGTTCCCGAGTTTAATGTAGATGATTTATATATTATCTGTATTAATTTAAATGGCACTGAAGTTATTGGGAATCCTATAATCGATACTGGATTAAGTACTAGTTTATACACTTTTGAATGGGTAGAAGATGGAAATCCATTAATAATTTTGGGTACAGATTCAATTTTTATGCCAACAGTTGAAGGTAATTATACGGTTACTGTAACGGATATTAATACTCTTTGTGTGAGCTCAGACTCTACTGTAGTTGAATTAAGCTCACCACCAACAGTAACAGCCACTCTTACTACTGAAGCTTTTGCTAGTAATAGTATTATTCAAGTTACAGCAACAGGTGATGGTGCAGCACTATTTGAATTTAGTATAGATAATGGACCTTGGGTTGCTAATGAGCCAAATACAAATACATATACTTTTTCCAATGTACCTTTTGGAGAGCATGTTATACAAGCTAGAGATATTAATGGTTGTGGTATAGCTAGTGATATTGTTTTAGTAATGGATTATCCATTATTCTTTACACCAAATAATGATGGTTATAATGATACTTGGCAGATTTTTGGAATTGAAAATCAATACGATGCAAAAATATTTATTTACGATCGTTATGGTAAATTGCTTAAACAGCTAAGTCCAACTGGACCTGGATGGGATGGAACTTATAATGGAGAATTATTACCATCTAGTGATTATTGGTTTACTATTGATTATAGAGAATTAGGTGAAAGTGAAGGTGCACAAAAACAATTTAAAGCGCACTTTAGCTTAAAAAGATAATATCTAGCATATAAAAGATTAAATTTGTAATGGAAGTCCATTCAGATTTAATCTTTTATGTTTTTAAATAAAAAAATAAATATATTTATTGTCTTCTTTAGCTTAACTATTAATATTAATAGTCAGAGTGGAGGAGCTAATATTTGTACAGATGCTGAGCCTATTTGTAGTTCTTCAGAATTTTCTTTTTTAAACACTTCTAATGGATCAAGTGCTGAGGTTGGACCAGATTATGGTTGTTTAATAACCCAGCCAAATCCAGCATGGTTTTTTTTACAGATAGGTCAAAGTGGTGATGTCAATTTAATTATTGATCAAAGTAGTACCCTTGGTGGATCGCCTAATCTAGATGTAGACTTTATTCTATATGGACCATTTACAAATACAGTAGATGCTTGTAATACAAGTTTAACTGCAGCTAATACTATTGATTGTAGCTATTCGCCAAATGGTATAGAGCAAGCTAGCATACCAAATGCTATAACTGGACAGTTTTATTTGCTTCTTGTAACTAATTTTTCAGGCTTAACAGGATTTATTAGTATTCAGCAATTAACTGGAGATGGCACTACTAACTGTTCAATTTTAGAAGATTTTAAAGCTTGCGAAGGAAATTCGTTTACTCTCAATGCAACTACTCAAAGTGCAACTAGTTATTTATGGTATGAAGAGGATGAGGCTAATCCTGGTAGTTATTTATTAATAAGTGGTGCAAATTCTGCTACCTTAGATGTTTATGATTCTAAGTATTATAGAGCAGAAGCATTAGATAATACAGGAGGATTAATACAGCTTTACGATTTTAACGTTGAATTTTTAGAATCCCCAACTTTTCCTAGTGTCGTCCAGCCATATATAATTTGTGATTATTTTGAAGAAAACGATGGAATAGGAGAATTTGATTTAAGTACAAAGACATCAGAAATATTAAATGGATTAGATCCTGCACTTTACACTGTAACATATTATATAAGTGAAGATGATGCTCTATTAGACGAGAATCCTTTGCCAAATATATATAACAATACAAATAACCCAGAAACTATTTATGCTCGCATAGATAATACTACTTCTGTTGTTGTTAAGTGTTTCGATATTGGTTCTTTTAATTTAGAAGTTAATTTACGTCCTGATATTAATTTAAAAGACACATACTTTTTATGTGTAAACAAGAATGGAACTGAAGTTATAAGTAGTCCTGTTTTAGATACAGGATTAAATGAAATTGATTATACTTTTCAATGGGTTGATGTTAGTAATCCTACAATTGTTTTATCAACACAATCTTTTTACTTGCCATCACAAGGTGGAACTTATTCCGTTTTAGTTACTGAAACACTAACTGGTTGTTTAAATACACAAACAATTTTAGTGCTTGAAAGTTCTCCACCAATTGTTAATGCATCAGTAGCTACAGGTGCTTTTGCTAATAACCATACAATAGATGTAACAGCAACGGGAGATGGAGCAGCATCATTTGAGTTTAGTATCAATAATGGACCTTGGGTAAGCAACGAGCCTAACAATAATACTTATACGTTCTCTAATGTGTCTTTTGGAGAGCATATAATCCAAGCTAGAGATATTAATGGTTGTGGTTTTGCAAGCGATAATGTTTTAATTATGGATTATCCACGAGTCTTTACTCCTAATAACGATGGTTATAATGATACATGGCAAATATTTGGAATTCAAAATCAATATGATGCCATTATTTATATATTTGATCAATACGGAAAATTACTAAAGCAATTAAGTCCAACAGGACCAGGATGGGATGGGACATTTAACGGCAAATTATTGCCTGAAACTGATTATTGGTTTGTAGTTAAGTACAAAGAATTAGGAGAAAGTAATGGAGTTCAGAAACAATTCAGAGCACATTTTTCATTAAAAAGGTAGAAAATAAAAAAGCTCTGATATTTGTCAGAGCTTTTTTTATTTTTTTAAAGATAATTCGCTATTTAAAGATTAAATCCAACTGTAAAAGTAACATTAGTTAATTTCGAATCTATTGATGCTATACTTGGAAAACCTGAATTACTATACAATCTATATTCAGAAGATTGTTTTGCTTGGTCGAAGGCCATGTCTAATCTAAATTTACCAAAGCTATAACCTAATCCTAGAGAATAACCAGTTAAATCGCTTAGTGTTTTTTCATTCTTATATGGACTTTCTTCAAATCTATAACCACCTCTTATACTAAGTTGTTGAATTCTTATTTCACCACCAACTTTATAAGTTGAAGCTGTGGTTAATTGATTGTTAATGGCATTATTTTGATTAGCAAAATAGGAGTCTGAAGTTGGTTTAAATTTTGTGTTTCCATAGTCCTTTAAAGAATAATCGAAACTAATTAAGCCATATTCTCCAAAAATATAAGCTAAACTACCAGTAAATTTACCAGGCGATTGAATATTGTATGCAGGATAAATATTTATGATGTTTGAAATATAACCTATTTCAGGATCAGCAATATTAGAATCTATATTTTGAATTAATTCTTCTTCTATTCTATACCAAGTAGGAGAATTATAAGATAATCCCAATCTTAAATCATTAGTAACTTTAGCAATGGCTCCTAACTGAAATGAAAATCCAGAACCAAATGTTGATAGCCAGTTCTCAAAAATAATATTCTTAGCTAAAGAATCGGGATCATTATTGGTTTCGTAGAAACTAGTAAACTTATCATAATTAATAAAATGTGTATTAAAATTAACACCTAAATATATTCTGTCTTTAAATGCTGTAGAAAAATTCAATGAAAACTTACCATTATAGCCAGAAGAGGCATAATAATATTCCTGATAAAAAGATTCTGCTGGTGCTGTATTCGAGAAATAATTTGTTTCATCATTATTAGTATCATTATCTAAATTTACTGGGTCAATAATTCCAGCCCAATATCCAAGAAACACTTGTTGTGCAGAATAACCATAACCAGGAGTAGAACCTATATCTGCATAAGCCTCTTCAATATATTCTCCAGGTTGGAGTTTTAACACACCAAAAGGGACTGCTTGGTTTTCAGTAATATCTAGAAAATACCTATCTATAGATGTTGAATTAATTCCACTTGCAAACCAATCGTTGTTATAATTCTGAACTTTATCGTATGCTGCACTAAAAGCAAATTTTGACCAATCAGAATTACTGTTAGGGTTTTTAAAAACAAATGCAGCTCCAGTTTGATTTAAATCAATAATAGATTCTTTCGAAGTATTAAATCCATTAAAATACTGAACATCATTTTTAATATTATTATTAGAAAGCGATAAAGAAACATGACTTCCCGTAAAAATTGAAGAACCAGCTGGATTAATACTAACAGCACTCATGTCTCCGCCTAGTGCACCAAAAGCACCACTTAAACCTCTAAATCTTGCAGTACCTTGTATCTCGTCTTGGGTATATCTTACTGCATCAGTAACATCTTGTGCATATAAAATTGGCATAGATAGAACACCTATGAATAGTATGATTAACTTTCTCATATTATTATTTTTTTCTTTTTTCAATTTTTATCTTCCTCTTCCTCTACTACCACCAGAACTTCTTCCTCCTCCAGAATAAGATGAAGAACTAGATCTACTAGGAGAATATGATCTTGGCGAACTACTACTTGGCGTTGAATTTGTTCTTGGTCTAGGTGTTACTGTAGATCCAGAATTCGATTTAGTTCTTGGTTTAGTTGTAGTTGTTCTAGGTCTAGGAGTCGATGTTGTGGATTCAGGTCTAGTTGTAGTTCTAGGTCTTGGGGTTGACGTAGAGTTTGTTGTAGCTGTTCTTGGTCTAGTTGTTGTTCTAGGGCTTACAGTCGAAGTGCTAGCAGAGTTACCTCTAACTCTTGGTGAAGCATAACCTACAGTCGATCCAGAATTTCTTGTTCTACTATTATACATATTTGTATTTCTTGAACCATAGTAGTTATTACCATAATAGTTGCCTCTTCTACTTGAACTATATGCTAAGCCTCTTCCTCCATAGGCATAATATCCACCTCCATAATAACCACCATAGTAACCACCTCCATAATAACCATAATATGGAGTTGGGTAAATCCAAGGGTTATAATAACCCCAACCATAACCATAATAAGGATAAAACCCTCCATAATAGTAAGGAGAATACCAAGGGCTGTAACCCCATCCGTAATTAAATCCAGTATTAATAGTTATAGAAACACTACTGCTTTCTTGTCCCCAACCAGAATAACTATTGTACTCTGTTTCAACAGAATCTTGAGCTACTGCATATTCGCCTTCATATTCTTCAACATCTGTAAATATTTCATCTTCCTCTTCTTCTGGTAGCTGGTATTCTAAGGATTTTTCTTTAAAGTAATTCTTATAAAAAGTCTGACTTTCAGATTCAGGTTTTATTTGTGTAACCTCTTCTTGATATTCAACGGTTGTTTCTGTACTATAAATACCATCGTTATCTTGGGTTGCATATTGTGAAGGACCACATGAGGCCAAAACAATAAATAAGCCATAAACAGCTACAAATGGTGTTTTAGTGAAAAAGGAGTTATTATTTTGCATATCTCTTAGATTTTATTGTTGAACATAACAAAAATAGTTAGTTTTGCTGAACTATTTTTATATTTAACATAGACACAATATTTGTGCCAAAAACCTGTATATGAGCAAAAAACTTACAAGTAGAGCCGAGGATTATTCAAAATGGTATAACGAACTTGTTGTAAAAGCAGACCTTGCAGAAAACTCTGCAGTAAGAGGCTGTATGGTAATTAAACCTTATGGCTATGCAATTTGGGAAAAAATGCAAGCAGAATTAGATAGAATGTTTAAAGAGACAGGGCATCAAAATGCATATTTTCCATTATTTGTTCCTAAAAGTTTATTTGAAGCTGAAGAAAAAAATGCTGAAGGCTTTGCAAAAGAATGTGCTATTGTTACACATTATAGATTACAAAACGATCCAGATAATCCAGGGAAATTACGTGTTGATCCTGAAGCAAAACTTGAAGAAGAACTTATTGTAAGACCAACAAGTGAAGCTATTATTTGGAATACCTACAAAGGTTGGATACAATCTTATAGAGACTTACCATTATTAATTAACCAATGGGCAAATGTAGTTCGTTGGGAAATGCGTACACGTTTATTTTTGCGTACAGCAGAATTTTTATGGCAAGAAGGGCATACAGCTCATGAAACAAAGGCTGAAGCTATACAAGAAGCAGAATTAATGAATAATGTATATGCTACTTTTGCTGAAAACTTCATGGCAATTCCAGTTATTAAAGGTTTAAAAACAGAAAGTGAACGCTTTGCAGGAGCTGTAGAGACCTACTGTATTGAAGCTTTAATGCAAGATGGTAAAGCCTTACAGGCTGGAACATCTCATTTTCTTGGGCAAAATTTTGCTAAAGCATTCGATGTGAAGTTTACATCTAAAGAGGGAAAACAGGATTATGTTTGGGCAACATCTTGGGGTGTTTCTACCAGACTTATGGGAGCTCTAATAATGACTCATAGCGATGATCATGGATTAGTCTTGCCACCAAACTTAGCTCCAAATCAAGTGGTTATTGTTCCAATCTATAAAACGGATGAACAATTAGAGGAGATTTCTAAAATCGCAAACTTAATAATGAGCGACTTAAGAGCGAAACATATTTCGGTAAAGTTTGATAATAGAACAACTTTAAGGCCAGGAGCCAAGTTTGCACAACATGAGTTACAAGGGGTTCCTTTAAGAATTGCAATTGGTCCAAAAGATTTAGAAAATGGAACTGTTGAGCTTGCTAGAAGAGATACTTTAACAAAAGAAGTTATTGCTTTAGATAATTTGTCTTCTAAGGTTGAAAGCTTAATGGTTGAAATTCAAAATACACTTTATAAAAAAGCTTTAGATTATAGAGATTCGCATATAACATTGGTAGATAATTTTGAAGAGTTCAAAACTGTATTAGAAACAAAAGGAGGGTTTATTTCTGCTCATTGGGATGGTACAGTAGAAACGGAATCTAAAATAAAAGAACTAACAAAAGCAACGATTAGATGTATTCCTACCGATGAAAAGGAACAAATAGGCGAATGTGTGTTTACTGGAAAGCCTTCAAAACGTAGAGTATTGTTTGCAAAGGCATATTAATTAAAAATATTTTTAAAAAAGATTGTCTAGCTATTGCAACATTTAAAAATAGTTGTATTTTTGCATCCGCAATGGAAACATTGAAAGTTATTTGAAAAATATTGCAAATTTATAAAGTAAGATATATATTTGCATTCTCAAAAACAAAAATGGCCCGTTCGTCTATCGGCTAGGACGCCAGGTTTTCATCCTGGTAAGAGGGGTTCGATTCCCCTACGGGCTACAATTTTTATAAAAGAAAAGATAATATAATGGCAAATCATAAGTCAGCATTAAAGAGAATTAGAAGTAACGAAGCTAAACGTTTAAGAAACAAGTATCAGCATAAAACAACACGTAATGCTATTAAAAAATTACGTGAATTAGAATCTAAGAAAGAAGCTGAGACAATGTTTCCTACAATAGTTTCAATGATTGATAAATTAGCTAAGAAAAATATTATTCATGCTAACAAAGCATCGAATTTAAAATCTAGCTTAACTAAGCACGTAGCTTCTTTATAAGAAATTTACTTAAGTATAAGTAGAAAGCCTTTCAATTTAAAATTGAAAGGCTTTTTTTGTTTTATTATTTTGATTTTAACCATTAGCAAAAAAAAAGCCTTGACATAATCTAGGCTTTATAAGTATTTAAATGGTTTTAGATTATCCGTTCATGGATATTAAAAACTCTTCATTATTTCTTGTTTGTTTGAATCTTTCATTAATAAATTCCATAGCTTCAACAGGATTCATATCTGCTAAGTATTTACGCATAACCCACATTCTTTGAATAGTTGTTTCGTCTAATAAGATATCATCTCGTCTAGTGCTTGATGAAGTAAGGTCTATTGCAGGGAAAATTCTACGGTTAGATATTTTTCTATCTAATTGTAATTCCATATTACCAGTACCTTTAAATTCTTCAAAGATTACTTCGTCCATTTTAGATCCTGTTTCTGTAAGTGCAGTTGCTATTATGGTTAAAGAACCACCATTTTCTATATTTCTTGCAGCACCAAAGAAACGTTTTGGTTTGTGTAAAGCATTTGCATCAACACCACCACTTAATATTTTACCTGAAGCTGGTTGAACTGTATTATAGGCTCTTGCAAGACGTGTAATTGAATCTAAAAGTATTACGACATCATGACCACACTCAACCAATCGTTTTGCTTTTTCTAATACAATGTCTGCTATTTTTACGTGCTCGTGTGCTTCTTTGTCGAAAGTTGAAGCAATAACTTCTCCACGAACATTACGTTGCATATCTGTAACCTCTTCTGGTCTTTCGTCTATAAGTAATATCATTTGGTAAACTTCAGGATGGTTAGCTGCTATTGCATTTGCTACATCCTTTAATAACATAGTTTTACCAGTTTTTGGTTGAGAGACTATCATACCACGTTGTCCTTTTCCAATTGGAGAAAACAAATCCATAATTCTAGTAGAAATAGTACTTTGTCTTTCAGCTATATTAAATTTTTCTTGAGGAAAAAGAGGTGTTAAATGTTCAAAAGAAACTCTATCTCTTACCACTTCTGGGTTTTGACCATTAATCTTGTTTACCTTTATTAAAGGAAAATATTTTTCTCCTTCTTTTGGAGGTCTCACATTTCCAAGAACAGTGTCTCCTTTTTTCAATCCAAATAATCTTATTTGAGATTGAGATACATAAATATCATCAGGAGAAGACAAATAATTATAATCAGATGAACGTAAAAAACCGTATCCATCTTGCATCACGTCTAAAACACCTTCACTTTCAATAATAGCATCAAACTCAAAGTCTGGTTCACGATACCTGTTTCTAGTATCTTTATTACCATTAGAATTACCTTGATTCTGTTTTTTATTTTGGTTTGGATTTTTATTTTCTCTTTTAGGACGATTTTGATTATCGTTCTTAGTGTGAGTTCTTTGTTCGTCTTTATTCTCATCCTTGCTTTTATTCTCAGTGTTTTGAGAAGGATTAGAAGGTTTAGAGTGTTGAGGTTTTTTGTTTTCCACTTTTGGAGCTTCAGCTTTTTCTTTTTGAATAGGCTTTTGCTCAGTTTTTTGCTGCTCTCTAGCTGGTGGTCTTTGTACTCTTTGTCTCGGTTTTTTGTCTTGTTGTTTTGGAGCTTCTTTTATAGGTTCCTCTTTTACAACTTCTTTTACTGCTTTTGGGTTAGCAGCTTGATGATCTAGGATTTGATATACTAAATCTAATTTCTTTAAAGAACGATATTTAGAAACGTTCAGTTTTTTTGCTATGTCCTGTAACTCAGGAAGCTTCATTTCTTTTAATTGTGAGATTTCAAACATTGATGTTGAATTGAATATTTGTGTTAAATATTAAATTTGAATTTTTCTGAAAAAAATTGATTTTATTCTGAAGAATTAACAACTTACAACTGTGATAGTTGTAATTTATTATTGCAATTATACAACTTTATTTTATTTATTTAAGTTATTTTTAAAAAAGAAACTATTATTTTTGTCCCTCAAAATAGTATAAATAATGCTTCAAAGAATTCAAACTATATATCTTTTAATTGCTGCAGGAGTTTCTGGAGGACTTATATATGTGTTTGAATTATGGACATCGCCAGAAAATGTAAAAATATATGCAGATGATATAAATTACATTTTTGCTATGTTTTTAGTTTCGGCATTTTTTTCAATACTATCTATTTCAAGATTTAAAAATAGGAAATCTCAATTTATGTTGGGACGACTAAACATTATATTAAACTTTTTTTTACTAGGATTATTTGTGTATCAATCTCTAAATTTATCTGGAGAAGCTTTAGTTTCTGAGAAAGGTATTGGGATTTTTCTTCCTATTATTTCTATCGTGTTTTTGGCATTAGCCAATAAGGCCATTAAGAAGGATGAAGATCTCGTGAAATCTGTAGATCGATTAAGATAAGCCTATCATCTTAGTAGTATTAGTGCGTAAACCCAAGGTGAAGACCTTGGGTTTTTTATTACCTGTTTTCAAATTCAATAACTTCTAAGTCTTTTATATTACTTTCATCTATTACAAAACGAAGCATTGTTCTTACTTTGTGAAAACCATATTTTCCTACTGCTCCAGGATTCATATGTAATAAATTTAATTTTTTATCTGGCATTACTTTTAAAATATGCGAATGTCCACAAATAAATAAATCTGGAGGGTTTTTTCTAATTGAATCTCTAATCCTAATGTCGTATCTATTTGGATAACCTCCTATATGTGTTATCCAGACATCAACACCTTCACACATAAACCGATTGTTCTCTGGAAACTCTGTTCGAGCTTCATGGCCATCAATATTTCCAAAAACAGCTTTTAAGGGTTTTAGTTTCTTTATCTGGTTTGTTACGTTTAAATCGCCAATATCTCCTGCATGCCAAACTTCGTCAGCTTGCTTTACATGTTTTAAAATAGCATCATCTATATAGCTGTGAGTGTCTGAAAGGAGAAGAATTTTCTTCATATTATATCCTTGGAAGGGTTCCGGAGATTCGGAATAATTTTATTTAACGTTTATTTGAAATTTCAAGAAAGATTAAAATTCTATCTTTGCTTTTCACAAAAATAGCACTTTAGCTTGAGATATTTTTTAGAACTTACATATAATGGAAAAGACTATCATGGCTGGCAAAATCAGCCTAACGCTATTTCTGTACAAGAAGTCATTGAAAAGTCTTTATCAACACTTCTAAACGAAACTATTTCTATTTTTGGTGCAGGACGAACAGATGCTGGTGTTCATGCCAAACAAATGTTCGCTCATTTCGATACAGAGGTTGATTTTTTAGATGAAGATTTAGTTTATAAACTCAATTCATTTTTGCCAAAAGACATTGCCATACTAGATATTTTTAAAGTAAAACCAGATACTCATGCAAGATTTCATGCTTTAAGTCGAGCTTATCTATACAGAATTTCCTTAAGTAAGGATGTGTTTAATAATGATGGTGCTTTTTATTTAAAACAAGATTTAGACATTGATAAAATGAAAGAAGCATCAAAAATACTATTACACTATAAAGATTTTCAATGTTTTTCTAAAAGCAATACAGATGTAAACACCTATAATTGCAACATTATGCAAACGGAATTAGAATTAGTAAATAACGAATTGCATTTTACTGTTACAGCAGATAGGTTTTTACGAAATATGGTTCGAGCTATTGTTGGAACATTAATTAATGTTGGTCTAGGAAAACTAGAAGTAGAAGACTTGCACACAATTATTAAATCTAAAAATAGAAGTGAAGCAGGTTTTTCGGTTCCAGCTCATGGCTTGTATTTAATAGAGGTAAAATATCCAGAATCAATTAAATTAACTGAATAAAATAAAAGGGGATTTCCACTTTCGTGGGAAGTAAACATGAGTAAAATAGAGTCCATATTAGAAATAAACTTATTTAAAAAACTTTTAATATTTATTAAGCCATACAAGCTTGTATTTATTGGAGTGCTTTTAGCTGTTATTTTATTGGCTATTTTTGGAGCTGTAAGACCATATATTTTACAACAAGCCATAGATAATAATATTGCAACTAAAACAGTTGAAGGCTTTTTGCCTTATATTTTTATTATGGCAGGAGTTCTTCTTTCTGAAGTAATTTGTCAATTACTATTTATTTATTATTCAGGATATCTTGGTCAAAGTGTGGTTAAAGACATTCGTGTGAAACTTTTTGATCACATGATTCGTTTTAGAATGAAATACTTCGATAACTCTTCGGTAGGCGTTTTAATTACCAGAGCAGTAACAGATATGGAACGTATTGCAGATGTTTTTGGCGAAGGTCTTTTTATGATATTTAGAGATTTGCTTACAATGCTTGTAGTTTCATTAGTCATGCTTTATATGAATTGGGAATTAAGCATCATTGTATTTTTAATGTTGCCATTGGTTCTATATGCCACACGTATTTTTCAGAAGTATATGAAACTTGCTTTCGAAGAAGTTAGAACTGAAGTCTCAAATCTAAATTCGTTTGTGCAAGAACGAATTACTGGAATGAAAATTCTTCAATTGTTTACAAGAGAAGAAACCGAATACAAGAAATTTAAAGAAATTAATCAACGTCATAAAAAAGCTTGGTTGAAAACAGTTTGGTATAACTCGATTTTTTTCCCAATTGCCGAATTATCTTCATCTATAACTATTGGTCTTATTGCTTGGTATGGAGGTTTAAATACAGTTATTGATCAAACAGCTTCCCTTGGAGATTTAACAGCTTTTATCATGATGATTCCTATGTTGTTTAGACCTCTTCGTCAAATTGCAGATAAATTTAACACACTACAAATGGGAATGATTGCTGCAAAAAGAGTGTTTAGAGTTTTAGATACAACGTCTCAAATAGATGATACAGGTACTCAGGTAGCTTCACATTTTAATGGACATATTTCATTTAAAGATGTTCACTTTAGTTATGTTGAAGACGAAGAAGTTTTAAAAGGTATTTCTTTTGAAGTTAATGTTGGGGAAACAGTTGCCATTGTTGGTGCCACTGGAGCAGGAAAATCGACCATTATTAATTTATTAAATCGGTTTTACGATATAAACAAAGGAACAATTTGCATCGATAATATTAATATCAAGAAGCTAACTTTAAGGTCTTTACGAGCCCAAATTGCAATCGTATTGCAAGATGTGTTTTTATTTGCTGATACTATTTTAAATAATATTACTTTAAACAATCCAGATATTACAATAAAAGATGTTGAACAAGCTGCTAAAGATATTGGGATTCACGATTTTATTATGAGTCTTCCAAATGGTTACCATTATAATGTTAAGGAACGTGGAGCCATGTTATCATCAGGACAAAGACAATTAATTTCATTTTTAAGAGCATACGTTACAAATCCAAGCATCTTGGTTTTAGACGAGGCAACATCATCTGTAGATTCTTATTCAGAACAGCTTATCCAAAATGCAACCTATAAAATAACCAAAGGAAGAACATCTATTGTTATTGCTCATAGATTAGCAACCATAAAAAAAGCCGATAAAATAATTGTTATGGATCAAGGACAAATTGTTGAAATTGGTACACATAAAGCACTTCTTAAAAAACAAAATGGTTATTACAAAAATCTATACGAAGTCCAGTTCTTAAAAGAAGAAGTTATGTAGGTTTCATAGCTTTAGAAAACTCCACAATTCCACCATAATAAATAATCATTATAATAACAAATAGTATAATGAAGATTAAGTAGAATACGATACCTACAACAAAAAACAATAAGGTTTTTAAAATAATTCCTTTTAGACTTAAATTAAAAACACGCTTTAAACTATAAGCAGAAAAGCCAACTTGTAATAACATAGTAAAGATAGCTATATTCCCCATGTCATATCCTAATGCAAGACTTATAAGAGTAGGTAAAATCATTAAAAGTGTTAATTGGGAAAGTATATATAGAAACATTACTAAATGTTCTGTGTAGTTGTATTTCTTTTTATTGAAAAATACAATTTTAGATATTAATGCGTAAAGAGGAACGAATGACATGAGCATTAGAGATTGATATTCAATCATGCTATTCATAAAATCATTGGACATTTTAGCTTGATCTTCAACAACTATAGCAGAAAGGTCTAAACTTTCGGGAAAGAATTTAGAGATAAGAAACATTTGCAATCCTGCTAAAGTAATAGAAATAGCAAAGAAGCTAATTGGGTTTACATATTTTTTTCTAACGCCATCTACATAACTTCCAATAACCTCTTCTGGTTTTGTTAATAAGCAAATAAAGGTTTGTAGAAATTTGTTGTCATAATTTAAGAACTGTTCACTGAAATTTTCAAACAGATTTCTAAAAGTTAGTCTGTTGCGAATTATTTTGCCACCACAGTTTTTACAAAATAAATCTGTGTCAGATATGCTAGTATGACAGTTCTTACAATTCAAATTAAACTAAATTATTTTTTATTAATTGAGACAATTCTTGTATGTCTTTAAACATAATAAAATCGCCATCTTTAAAAAAAGATATTTGCCCAGTTTCTTCACTAACAACAATAGCTAAAGCATCAGTTTTCTCTGTAATTCCTACTGCTGCTCTATGTCTTAAACCAAAACGTTGAGGCAAGGTTTTTTCGTTATTTAATGGAAGAATAACTCTAGTTGCCTTAACAATATTATTAGCAATTATTATTGCTCCATCATGCAAGGGACTGTTTTTAAAAAAGATACTTTCTATTATAGGTTGAGTTACTTTTATTCTCATTTCGTCTCCAGTATTTGCAAGAAAATCTAGATTATTATTACATTCAAAAACAATTAAAGCACCTGTTTTTGTTGATGCCATTTTATTACAGGCAGCTATAATAGCATCAACATCTGTTTTGTTGTCTGCTTCAGTTTTTAAAAAGTTAAACTGTTTAAAAAATTTTCGCCTTTTACTAAAGTTTGTTGAACCAACCATCAATAAGAATTTTCTGATTTCTTGTTGAAAAACAACAATTAAGGCTATCAAACCAACACTCATAAATCCACCAAGAATCTTGCTAAGCATCTTCATTTGAAGCGCATCTGTAAGTAAATAGATAAAATAGATAATTACAATTCCAATAAAGATATTTATGGCTACAGTACCTTTTACAAGTTTATAAACATAATAGAGTAGTAGTGCAACTAGAATAACATCTATAATGTCTATAACAGTAAATTTTAAAAGGTCATTAAAGATTTCCAAGTGCAAGGTGTTTTGGTAAATTTAACAAAATATAGTTAATTAAAAACGAACTCTTCGTTAGCTAAAATAACATTTTCTGTTTTTGCTTTATTTAAAAGTGATTTGAAAGTAATATAATTTTGAAAATTTAGGTCTTTGTTTATAAATAAATATATGGTTTTGGCTTCATTGTTTTCAATGGCAAGATTTTTAAGGTCTTCTAAGAAAGACGATTCAGAAGTTATTAAAACTGTATCATGAGTAGAGATTATTTCAATATTAGAAACTTCGTTAATTATAATATGTAACTCGTTAGGTTTAATAGTAATATCACTTGGTTTTTTATCTATGTAAAAAACATCAGTAAAATCAATAAAACCTAAGTTGTTTATGCTAGTATCATGACAAGTAAAATAGTTTCTGGCAGACTCGTTTTTATGTACTTCGGCATTTCGTTTTTTGTCTTGGAGATATATAATTTTTGGAATGGCTTGTTTTAAGGTCAAGCGTTTATCTACATTAACAAGCCAGTTAGTTGTACTAATTAATGTTTTTCTATTAAGCTCTATGCTATCTTCCTTTGTTTCATCGTAAAAAAGATAAGCAGGAGAAACATCTAAAATTTCAGTAATCTCTGAATTTGATATTTCAGGAAGCTGAACAATTTTTTCATTGCCACAAGACAATAATAACAGAAGTATTGTTATTTGAAAATATTTCATTTTTAAGAGTTTAATTGTTCTAATAGTTTAACGCATTCCACTGCTTCTTTAACATCATGTACACGTAAAATAGATGCACTTTTTTGAAGCGCAATAGTGTTTAAAATACTTGTGCCATTTAGAGCTTCTTTTGCTGAATTCTCTAATGTTTTGTATATCATAGACTTTCTGGAAAGTCCAACTAAAATAGGCTTATCCAGAATATTAAAAAGTTCAAGCTTGTTTAAAATTTCAAAGTTTTGTTCGCTAGTTTTTGCAAATCCAAATCCTAGATCTATAATAACATCTATTATTCCAAGTGCTTTAGCCTTAGCAATCCTTTCAGAAAAATAAAACAATACATCTTTTAATAGATTCTCGTAATTAGTCTGTAGCTGCATAGTTTGTGGAGTGCCTTTCATGTGCATCATAATATATGGCACATGCAATTTACCTACAGTCTTCAACATATTCTCATCTAAATGTCCTGCAGAAATATCATTAATTAAAGCAGCTCCAGCTTCAATGCCTTGTTTAGCAACCTGGCTTCTAAACGTATCAATTGAAATAATAATTTCTGGAAATTCTTTTATTATTAGAGTAATTATAGGGAGTAAACGTTTTAACTCAACTTCTTCACTAATATGTTCTGCATTTGGTCTAGAACTGTAAGCTCCAATATCTATAAAAGTGGCTTCATTTTTCAACATCATATAAACCTGAGAGAGAATTTCGCTATCGTTTTTGTATTTGCCACCATCAAAAAAAGAATCTGGTGTCAGGTTTAAAATCCCCATGACTTTGGGAGATGATAAATCAATAAGGTTGCCTTTGCAGTTAATCGTCATATAAGTATTTCAAGTTCAAAATTAATAAAGCAAAATTAATATAATCACAATAAAACATTCGTGTATTCATGGTAAAATAAAAACATTCAGCATGGGACTTTGAACTCTGAATTATTTAAGCGAAATTTACGCAAAATTCATTTTAATCCATGCAAGATACTTCAAAACAATACGACGCTGTAATAAAAACATGTAGAGATTTATTTATTAAAAAAATGAAAGATTATGGAAGTGCTTGGCGTATTTTACGTTTGCCATCTCTTACAGATCAAATTTTTATAAAAGCACAACGTATTAGAGGTTTACAACAAAACGAAGTTCAAAAAGTAGATGAAGGCCAAGAGAGTGAGTTTGTAGGAATTATTAATTACTGTGTTATGGCATTGGTTCAAATTGAAAGAGGCATTGTTGAACAGCCAGATTTATCTGTAGATGAAGCCATAGAATTATACGATGAAAAAGTAGCCATTACAAAGCAACTTATGATGGATAAAAACCATGATTATGGTGAGGCTTGGCGAGATATGCGTGTAAGTAGTTTAACAGATTTAATTTTGCAAAAGTTATTGAGAGTTAAACAAATAGAAGACAATCAAGGAAAAACTTTAGTAAGCGAAGGCATAGATGCTAATTATCAAGACATGATTAATTATGCCGTTTTTGCTTTAATTCATTTAAACGATAAATAAAAATAGATTAATGTCATGCTGAGCTTGTCGAAGCATCTCAAATATATAAACATGAAATACATAGTAAACATTAGTAGAATTTTAGTAGGCATTTTATTTATTATCTCTGGATTAATTAAGCTAAACGATCCTCTTGGATTTTCGTATAAATTGCAAGAATATTTTAGTGCAGATGTACTTAATATTACATTTTTGGAGCCTTATGCTTTAGCAATTTCTATTTTCGTGGTAATTTTTGAAGTCATCTTAGGAGTCTTCTTGCTTATAGGTTATAAATCAAAATTTACTGTTTGGAGTTTATTGGGAATGATTGTGTTTTTTACCTTCCTAACATTTTATTCAGCATACTTCGAAAAGGTTAAAGATTGTGGTTGTTTTGGTGATGCTATTCCTTTAACTCCTTGGGAAAGTTTTTATAAAGATGTTATTCTCTCTGTCCTTATTTTAATTCTATTTTTTGGTGTAAAACACATCAAACCAATTTTTAATAAGTTAGGATTAACCGTTGTAGCCTTATTAAGTTTTATTGGTTGTTTATGGTTTGGATATCATGTCTTAATGCATTTGCCATCAATAGATTTTAGAGCATATGCTGTTGGTAAAAATATTATGGAAGGAATGATTGTACCAGAAGATGCACCAAAACCTGTTCAAGAATTTACATGGACATTTAAAGTAAATGGAGAGGATAAAGAGTATGTAACTAACGGAAGTTATCCTGAAGTTGATGGTGAATATGTAGGTGTTGAAACAAAAATTATTGAGGAAGGTTATGATCCTCCAGTGAAAGATTTTTCAATAGAAACGATGGATGAAGATTTTACTGAATATTATTTAAGCGAAGACAATCTCATTATGATTATCATGTATAATTTAGATACAGCTGAAAAAGAAGGAGTAGTCAAATTGAAAGCATTTTCAGATCAAGCTATAAAAAATGGATATACAGTTATAGGCATGACAGCTTCAGGAGAAGAAGCCAAGCAACGCATGAAAGAGATGTACAAACTAAATTTTGACTTTTTCCTTTCTGATGAAAAAGCATTAAAAACAGTTGTGCGTTCTAGTCCTGGAATTTTAAAATTAAATAAAGGAACAGTTATGCAAAAAGTACATTGGAACGATTTGGAAGATATAGATTTACCTGAAGTAGAACACAAGCCAATACCAAAAGAAGAAACTGTTGCTGAAGAGCAATTGCTTTATGTTATTGATGGTGTTCAATATGAGAAATCTTATGTAGATCAAATCGACCCAGAAATAATTGAATCTGTTAATATTATTAAAGATACTCTTGTTATAAGAGAAATGGGAATTGTAGATTTTGATTCAATAATTGAAATTAAATTAAAGAAATAATAATCTGTTTAGCTATCTATTAAATAAAATATTTTACGCCTTACTCACTTTATTTGGAGTAGTTACTGTTATATTCTTTTTATTTAATGTCCTTCCAGGAGATCCAGCACAAATGATGCTTGGTCAAAATGAAGATAGCAAGCAATTGGCAATAGTAAAACAGAAATATGGTTTCGATAAACCCATAAGCACGCAATATTTTTATTATTTAAACGATTTATCGCCAATCTCATTTCATTCAAATCAACCAACAGACTATACCTTTTTAAGAGAAGGAAAATATACAGCTACAAGTTTGTTTACAATTGGCAATACCACTACAGTATTTAAATTTCCATATTTAAGAGAATCTTTTACAAAACAAGGAAAAAATGTAAGTCAGGTTTTAGCAGAAACATTACCTAATACTTTTGTTTTAGCAGTAAGTGCTATTTGTTTAGCGCTTTTAATTGGATTGATTTTAGGCGTTGTTTCGGCATTATATAAAGATACGTGGTTAGATAAATTAATTCAGATTGTAAGTACAGTTGGTATGAGTGTGCCTTCATTTTTTAGTGCTATTCTATTTGCTTGGTTGTTTGGTTTTGTGCTTCATGAGTATACCAATTTGGAAATGACTGGAAGTTTATACGAATTAGACGATTATGGCGAAGCCATGCACATTCAATGGAAAAATTTAATCCTACCAGCAATTGTTTTAGGTATTCGTCCATTAGCTGTAGTTATTCAGTTAATGAGGAATTCATTATTGGAAGTTTTTAATCAAGATTATATTCGAACAGCAAGAGCAAAAGGGTTAAGCGAATTTCAAATCATAAAAAAACATGCTATTAAAAATGCTTTAAACCCAGTAGTTACAGCAATTTCTGGATGGTTTGCATCCATGTTGGCTGGAGCTGTTTTTGTAGAATATATTTTTGGATGGAATGGACTTGGAAAAGAAATAGTTAACGCATTAAACACGTTGGATTTACCAGTTATAATGGGTTCGGTTTTAATAATTGCCTTACTTTTTATAATAATCAATATTTTTGTAGATATTATATATGCTTGGTTAGACCCTAAAGTAACATTAGAATAATATTCCTGTAGACACTGGAATCTTTTAAATGCAATTTGTGCTACTTTAGTTTTGTTGACTAGAAAGTATTCAAAAAACAAACTTGATTAAAATAATTACTTTTGTATCTCTTGCAAGTTTTTTATAAAGCTTGTGGATTTAGATAGGGTTTAGTAAAAAAATAAATTTATAATTAAAAGATACCTGCTTTCGCAGGCATAAGTATGAGAAAAAATATCGTTGCAGGAAACTGGAAAATGAATAATGATTTAGCAATGACAGAATCATTAATTACAGAACTAAAAAAACAGCATCAAACGTCTAATGCAGAGGTTATGATAGCGCCAACATTTACGAATCTCTGGCATGCTTTTGAAGCCTTAAAAACTTCCAAAATAGAAGTTATTGCACAAAACATGCACTATGCAGAATCTGGGGCTTACACAGGAGAAGTAAGTGCAGAAATGCTTAAAAGTGTTGGTGTAAAAACTGTTATTTTAGGACATAGCGAACGTCGTGCCTATTTTAATGAAACGGATAGTTCTTTAGCTAAAAAAGTAGATGCTGCTTTAAAATATAACATGAGAATTATCTTTTGTTTCGGTGAAGAATTAACTGATAGAAAAGCAAATAATCACGAAAGAGTTGTAGAAAATCAAATAAGAAATGGATTGTTTCATCTAGACGCTTCAGCGTTTAAAAACATTGTTTTAGCTTACGAACCCGTTTGGGCAATTGGAACAGGCGAAACTGCAAGTCCAGAGCAAGCTCAAGATATGCATGCTTTTATTAGAAAAACTTTGGCTGATACTTATGGGAATGAAGTGGCAAATTCCGTTTCTATTTTATATGGAGGAAGTGTAAAACCTTCAAACGCTAAAGAAATTTTTTCTAAACCAGATGTCGATGGTGGATTAATAGGTGGAGCTGCACTTAATGCTGAAGACTTTTATGCCATTGTAAACGCTTTTTAAATTATGTCGAACACGATTTATATTGGTTACGAATTTAAGGTGTCACCTTTACAACCTGCAACCGAAATTTTAATTGCTGAATTAGGTTATGCTGGTTTCGAAAGTTTTGTAGAAACTGACGAAGGAGTTACTGCTTATATTCAAAAAGACGAATGGCATGATGCCATATTAGAAGATATTCAAATTTTGGACTCAGATGAATTTGAAATAAGTTTTACGTTCAACGAAATAGAACAAGTCAATTGGAACCAGGAATGGGAAAAGAATTTTAATCCGATTGTTGTTGAAAACTTATGTTCTGTTCGAGCGCCTTTTCATGAAAAACCAACAACTAAATATGATATTGTAATTGAACCAAAAATGAGTTTTGGAACAGGTCATCATGAAACCACACATATGATGATTCAGTATATATTAAAAAATGATTTTGAAGGAAAATCGGTTTTGGATATGGGTTGTGGTACTGGAGTTTTAGCTATTCTAGCCGAAATGAAAGGAGCAAATCCAGTTGATGCTATAGATTATGATAATTGGTGCTATCTTAATTCTTTAGAAAATGTAGCCCGTAATAACTGCAAGCATATAACAGTTTTAGAAGGTGATGCTAATTTACTTGTAGATAGAAAATACGATGTAATTATCGCTAACATAAATAGAAACATATTGCTAAACGATATGGAGCAATATACCAAATGTTTAAACCCAAATGGTGTCTTGTTTTTAAGTGGATTTTATGTAGACGATATTCCAATTATTGAAGCCGAATGCAATAAGTTTCAGTTAAACCTCGTTGAATCCATAGAAAAAAACCAATGGGTTGCATTAAAATTTTTAAATTAGTAGAGTAAAGTTTTAAAAATGAGTACTAAAGAAAAAATACAAGAACAAATAGAAGTTGAAACAAAAGAGCAAAATCTTAATGAAATTGTATTGTATAACGATGATGTAAATACGTTCGATCATGTTATAAATACACTTGTTTTTGCTTGCGAGCACACACCAGAACAGGCAGAACAATGTTCTATTATTGTTCATTATAAAGGTAAATGTACTGTTAAAACGGGAGTTTACGACGAGCTGGAACCAAGATGTTCCATGCTCTTAGAAGCAGGTTTGAGTGCAGAAATTGTATAAAAAAAAGCACCTACTAAGTAGTAGATGCTTTCCTTTTTTAAGAAACCAACCTGTTTAGATTGTCTCTTCGATTAATAGCATTATAAATATCTAAAATCCAAAATTAATATCCTATGATTTTTATCAGTCATAAGAGAAAAAACGATTTTAAATTTCTTGAAGTGTATAATGTTTAATGACTTCGACTAGGTAATATATAATCACTAGAGTCTTAAATAAGTGTTTAACTAGTTGTTAATTATTACCAATTAAGAATTTAACATCCATTTATAAACAAGTTGAGATTTCTATTTTACATTTTGGGATTTCATGACAATGTTTCTATAAGGAAATGGGATTTCAATACCTTCTTTATCAAATCGTTTTTTAATACTTTCTAATACATCAATTTTTAGTTGAAAACTATCGTTATAGTCTCTTCCCCAAGTCCAAGCTCGTATGGTTATTGAAGATTCATTTAGTTGTATCAAAGCAGTTTTAACTATTGGTTTCCCTTCCTGTATTTCTAATTCTGTACGATTATCTAAAATTAGCGGGTGATTTTCACATTCTTCTTGCATGATTTTTTTTGCTAAATCAATATCACTATCGTATGAGATTCCTATCTCTATACGCTCACAACATTTTAACTCACCTAAATCATAATTAATCAACTTTTCTTTATTAATAATAGAGTTAGGGATTACAATCATCTTATTCTCAAAATTTCTAATAACTGTATGCCGTAACGTAATATCTGTTACTGTACCTACCATAGTATCTGTTACTTTTACACGATCTCCAATTTTAAAAGGTTTGAAGGATATAATAAACAAACCTCCTACTATATTAGATAGTGCTTCTTGCGAAGAAATACCAACTATAAGTGTAATTACTCCAGCTCCACCTAAAGCAGTATGTGCAACACCTTTTAACGATGGAAAAGCTAAGAGACATAAAAGAATTCCTATAAAATAAATACTAACCAATACTACATATCTTAAAAACTTAAAGCTTGTTGGATCATGTTGGTTTTCAATCTTTTTTTGGATATCGATCCTGAACCACAAATTAGCAGATGTTGCAACAATAATGGTTATTGCTAAAACTATGCCTATGTAAAGAACAGATTTAAAGTTGTCTATTATAACACCTTTGTTTTGCTTTTCTACAAAAAGATAACTTAAAGCAATAATACCTAAAACAAACCATAGTGTATTTAAAATTCGTTTTAACATATTAGATGCTCTTGGTGGCTCGTTTGGAAATTTTCTATTCTTTTCTTTTACCAGCCATTTATGCAATCTATTAGTTAAACTTCGTAATGCGAATATCAAAGCAATTACAATTATACTGTATACTATATCTTGTTTGTGTATTTCTAAAAATTCAATCATATTAATAATTCTCTATCTATATTTTTTATATAAATATACCGAATTGTAAATAGTTTGGCACCTAATAAATAATAAATTTTGGCAATATATAATTGAGACTGTTTGTAAACTTCAGATATATTTTGGGTGTTAGATTAAGTGTCAATATCTACATTAAAATGGTCTAATTTGACAAATATATATTGAATAACCACTTCTAAGTTTTTATAACCTTCAAAGAAAAATAAAAGCCTGATTTTAAGAATTATTTAACTTGAAAAGATCAATAATAAGGCCTATATTTGTCTAGTTATTAAAAGTTTATATACTTGTAATGTTTAGTAAGTTTACACATATCAATTTTTTGTTGAAAGCAACTTATTTTCATGTTTATGTACCAGTACAAACAAGGATAAATACTCTTAAGTTGAAAATTATCTTCCCGACTTTATAAGCACGACGAGTGTGCTTAAAACAATCCGCTAAAATTCACCATTTCAATTTTTCTATTGTATTGCAGTTGATGGTATCTCGTAATTAAAAGTTTTAGCAAATTACTTAGGATTGTAGTTATGATAAATACTAATAATTCACAATTAAAATTTAGAAATCATGGCAAGAAATAAAAATTTAAAAGCTCCTAAAGTTGATTTGAAAGAAAAAAGACAAGAAAAGATTTTAATGAAATTAGAAGCAAAACAAACTAGAAAACGCAGATAAAATATTTGTGCTTTAAGTAATTGTTTAATTTAGTTATGTTTAATGTTAAAACCCTGTTTCAAGTGCCATTGAAGACAGGGTTTTTTCTTAATATGTTTACTGTTTAAAAACACTTTTTGATTGTGCTCCAAATAATAAATAAGCTTCGTTAATGATGTTGTATCTTTGAATCAACTATTAAAAAAATAAATCTTATTTCAAATTTCATAACAAATCACGCCAAGGAGTTTTTAGAATTCTTAAAAAGTACAAGTTTTTCAAAAGCTGTTTTAATTGGTATTGTTAAATTTAAGAAAAATGTAATCTTACCAGCTTTTATTTTTTAATCGTTAAAACTCTCAGTTTTATTTGAACTAATCCTCAAAATCAAATAACCAATTATTGCAGAAATAAAAGACCCAATAAGGATGCCTATTTTAGCTGAATCTATAAATTCTGGTGTAGATGCAAAAGCTAAACTCGCAATAAAAATTGCCATAGTAAAACCAATTCCTGCTAAAAAAGAAACACCTATAATTTGTTTGACACCTATATCGCTTGGAATAGCTATCAGTTTTATTTTTTTTGCTAGCAAAACAATTGATGTAATTCCGATGCCTTTGCCCAATACTAAACAAATTATAATATTGGTTACTAAAGCAGTGTCTAAATACGCTGAGCTATCAATCAGTACTCCAGCATTTGCGAGTGCAAATATTGGAATAATAAAATAAGCAACCCAGCCATGTAGATCATGTTCTAACCTCTGTAAAGGCGACTGGAATTGGGAAGCCCAGTCTTCTAAATCGTCAACAAGTATAATTTGCTCTTTAGATAAAATTGGTTTTTGAAGAATACTAGTATTCTTAATATCCTTATAGACATTTTCTAGTTGTTCTAAAAATGTTGTTGTATCAATTTTTTGTCTAATTGGAACAGAAAATGCCATTAGAATACCAGCCACAGTTGGATGAATTCCAGAATTTAAGAATAAAAACCAAATAACTGTCCCAAAAAAGAAAAACACATATTTTGAGTAAAAGCCTTTAAAAGAAAATAAGTATAATACAGCAAGCATACATATAGCAATAAATAACATACTAATATTAATAGTTCCACTATAAAATAAAGCGATTACCAATACTGCGCCAATATCATCTACAATTGCAAAAGCTGTTAAAAATATTTTGAGGCTCAATGGTACACGTTTTCCTAATACATTTAAAACGGCCAAGGAAAAGGCAATATCAGTCGCCATAGGAATTCCCCAACCTTTTGTCGTTTCAGGATTTTGATTCAAGACTAAAAATAATACCACAGGAACCAACATGCCTCCTAATGCACCAACTAATGGAAAGGCAATTTTTTTCATGGAATTGAGTTCGCCAATCATCAACTCTCTTTTAATTTCTAAACCTATAAGAAAAAAGAAAACTGCCATTAATCCATCATTAATCCATAGAATTAAAGGTTTTTTAAATTCGAAGCTATCGGTTACAATGCCAATATCATACTGCCAAAGTTCTCTATATATATTACCAAATGATGAATTTGCCCAAACTAAAGCAATAATTGTAGTTAGCAGCAACAAGATACCACTAAGGCTTTGAATTTTTACGAATTTCTGAAAAGGTGTGAGGAATACTTTTTTTATCATCTAAGTTAGTTAGTTTAGCATAAGTTTGTTTTTAAATAAAAGGTCTAAAGCTCAAATTTAAATCAATATTACAAAAATGATGATAATAAACTAACCTGTTTTATTAATAAACGAATAACTTTGATAAGTTTAAATGTAACCTCTTCAAGAATAGCATATTTATTATGTGCTACTGGTCTATTTATTAATTCAATACGCAAATATGCTTGTTTTACTTTCTGTTGAAAGTTGGATAAGGGATATACTCAGTTTCGTCTCCTTTTATTTTATCGAATGCTTGGTCTTTCCATTTTTGTTTGGCTTGGCCAATTAACTCTTTATCTGAAGACACAAAATTCCAATCGATAAAACGTTCTTCAGGAAAAGGTTCGCCTCCAAAAATATAAATGGTGCTATTTTCCTGAATGGTAAACTCACAAAGTGAGCTGTCTTTTGCCACTAATAATTGTTTTGGTTCATAAATATTGCCTTCGCTTTCAATGGCACCATTAAGAATATACAAACCAGCTTCACCATAAAGTTCGTTGCCAATATTTACAACTTGTTTTGTTTTGCTTTTTATTTCAAGCATAAATAGTTTGCTAAAAACAGGAACTGGTGATTTTTTACCAAATGCTTCGCCAGCAACTAATTTGAATTGTAAGTCTCCTTCTTCCCAACTAGGAATATCTTTTTCTTCAATATGAGAAAATTGCGGATCCATTTGTTCCAAATATTTTGGCAATGCTACCCAAATTTGTAAACCATGCATATATAAGGGCGAGTCTCGCAAATATTCTGGTGTTCGTTCAGAATGTACAATGCCTTTTCCTGCTGTCATCCAGTTAACAGCTCCAGGTTTTATTTCTATTTCATTACCCAACGTGTCACGATGCATAATGCTACCTTCAAATAAAAATGTAAGGGTTGATAAGCCTATATGAGGATGTGGTAATACATCAAAATTTTGACGCTCATTTAATTTAACAGGTCCCATGTGGTCTATGTAAATAAAAGGACCAACCATTCGCTTTTGACGAAACGGTAATAATCTACCTACCATAAATTTTCCAATATTGGCAGCTCTTTCTTCTATGATAAGTTTGATGTTAGACATAATAATATTATCGTTCTGGTCTGTTTAATTTTTGAACTAGTTTAAAGGATGCATAATCTGCATAAATTCCGTAAGCATTTACTAATAACCCTTTTATTTTTCCATCTTTTGATGAAATGGCGTATAAAACACTTTCATTGTCGACATCTGACATTTCTTGAAAACGATGTTTTTCATCTATATTAAACTCGTCTGGTTGTAATTGACAATTTTGTTCAGCACATTCTATGAACTCTTCTTTCATATTAAAATTATAGGTGTAACCTTTTTTTGTGAGGTCGTTTATGGCTTCAGATAAGCTTGTATATTTTCCCATTGTATAAAAGTTTTAATTGATTATTTTTTAATCGTCCAAATAGAACCGTTTTTTGTGGTTAGTATTTGCAATTTACCATTTTTTGAAAGTTCATTCAAAATAGTTTCACTTTCATTTCTTGGTGTTCCAGAGAGTTCAGAATACTCTTTAGCTGTGAGCGAATTATATTTTGAGAAGAGTATTTCCCAATTTTTACTGTATTCACTTTTTGTAGCATTAGGATTCAGTTTTAGAATTGCCATTTCATAAAATGCATAAGGCCTTGTACCATATACTATTTCTTTATTTCCAGAATTGTCAATAAAGAAAATCGTTGGAAACCCTCTTACTCCAAGCTCTCTTCCTAATTTTAAATCGTCTTGAAACAATGCCTTTGCTTTATCTTCAAAATCGGTTTTTAATTGTTCGACATTTAGTCCAACAGTTTTTGCTGCAGTTGCTAAATGTTCCCACTTTGCGATATTTTTCTTTTTTAAGAACACTAATTCTCTTATTTCTCGCATAAACAAAAGAGCTTTTTCTTCATCTTGAATTTGAGCAGCTTTAAACGCAATAGATGGTGGATACGAAGAGTCTAAAGGATCTTCTAACCAAAGATCTCCATCAATTGGCATATCGTAATGTAAACTCACTTCGTCCCAATGAGAAGCCACGTCCGAAGGTTTGCCAATCCCACCACTATTGTAACTCCAATCTGGTAATAAACCTCCCATTCTATATTCTATCTCAACAACATTGCCATATTCTAGTTTCAATTTTCGTAATTGTGGTTCAATTCCCCAACACGATGAGCAAATAGGGTCTGTATAATATATGAGTTTTACTGATTTCTCTGTGGATTGTTCTAAACTTTGAGATGCAATATTTGTTGCTTCATCTGTAGTTTCACACATTCCTGTTTCTATATCGCATAAAAGCGGATTATTATTTGTTGTTTCATTCTTCATATTCCCTAATTTTATTGCGTTACTTCTTCTGAACTTGCAAATTCCTCCATTTTTTTAATTAAATCATTTTCAACTGTATAGATTTGAACCCAATCTTGTTTCAATTCTCTTCCAGATCGTTTTATTTTTTGATGTTCACGTCCTAAGACTACAACCATATTACCTTCAACGATATATTGTAGTGGTTCAAAGTTGATGATTTCAGTTCTTTCCATAATATTATTATAAAAAGCTCTTACACCTTCTTTTTTTTCAAACTTTCCTTTTGGGATAATTTGTGTGCCATGATAAATCCAAACAGTATCGTCTGAAACTGATGCTACAAATTTATCTGCATCGCCACTGCTAAATGCAGCGAACATATTCTCTACTACCTTTTTTGCTGAATTTTTCATGTTTATAAAATTTAATTTTTGTGATAAAATCCATTACAAATTCTATATAAATTTCTTATCCCATCAATTACTTGGTCTTGGTGCCCATTTATCAAAAGGTGTCATATCGAAATTATTAACTTCATCCATCGTTAAACCTAGTGCTTTTGCCACACCTTGTCCATATTCTGGATCTGCTTTAAAACAGTTTCTAATATGGCGGATCTGAATAAATTTCTCTGCTCCACCTACTTGTGCTGCTGTATTTTTAAATAATACATCTGCTTTACCATCGGCTTTAATAATGCGGAACAAGTCTCCTGGTTGTGTGAAGTAATCTTCATCATCATCCCTAAAATTGTGAGCATAAGCACTACCATCTAACTCTAAAGGTGGTTCTTTTGCATCTGGTTGTTCTTGCCATTCACCATAACTATTTGGCTCGTAATGTAAGGTGCCTCCATGATTTCCGTCGACACGCATGGTTCCATCTCTATGATTTGAATGATAAGGACAAGTTGGTTTGTTTACAGGAATTTGATAATGATTTACGCCCAATCTATAGCGTTGCGCATCACCATAAGAAAACAAACGTCCTTGTAGCATTTTATCTGGTGAAAAGCCAATACCAGGCACTACATTTAACGGATTAAAAGCAGCTTGTTCTACATCTTGAAAATAGTTTTCTGGATTTCTGTTCAGTTCAAATTCGCCAACAGGAATAAGTGGAAAATCTTTTTTAGACCACACTTTGGTTAAATCGAAAGGATGAAAACGATATGTTTTTGCTTCATCTTCTGTCATTACCTGAACAAACATTTTCCATTTAGGGAAATCTTTTCCTTCAATGGCATCAAAAAGATCTCTTTGAGATGATTCTCTGTCCATTCCAACTATTTTCATAGCTTCTTCATCAGACAAGTTTTTAATACCTTGTTGCGACACAAAATGAAACTTTACCCAATGCCTAACGTTGTCTTTATTGATAAAACTAAAGGTATGGCTTCCAAAACCGTGCATGTGTCTATATCCTTTTGGTATACCACGATCACTCATGGTTATGGTAACCTGATGTAGTGATTCAGGAAGCAAGGTCCAAAAATCCCAGTTGTTATTGGCACTTCTTAAATTGGTTTTAGGGTCGCGTTTTACAGCACGATTTAAGTCTGGAAATTTCATTGGGTCTCGAAAGAAAAATACTGGTGTGTTATTTCCTACCAAATCCCAAATACCTTCTTCGGTATAAAATTTTAATGCGAAACCTCTAATATCTCTTTCGGCATCAGCAGCACCTCTTTCTCCAGCAACAGTAGAAAATCGGCTAAACATTTCAGTCTTTTTTCCAACTTCGTTAAAAAATTTGGCTTTTGTGTATTTAGTAATGTCGTGAGTAACTGTAAAAGTTCCGAAAGCACCTGAGCCTTTTGCATGCATTCTTCTTTCTGGAATAACCTCTCTGTCAAAGTTTGCCATTTTTTCAAGAAACCAAGCATCTTGCATTAACATTGGTCCTCTTGGCCCTGCAGTTTGTACGTTTTGATTATCTCCAACTGGTGCTCCAGTTTGTCTTGTGAGTTTTGATTTTTTGTCTTTCATTTTTAATTGGTTTTAAAGTGAATTATATGAATAATACTGGAGCAAAAAAATATATTGAATTAAATAGTTATTAATCTATAGGTTTAATTCTTCATTTGTACTGATTTAATTTATACTTAACTTATTGTCATTTTTTTTCTTCTATTCATCATCCCATTCTTTACGAATTTCTATCATAAGATCATCGTAGCGTTTTACTAAATCTGCTGATATTTTTTTTGATGACTTATGTAATTTTCGGAATTGAAGCGAAAGAAAAATGCTAAAAAGTCCAGCAAACAAGAAGTTTAAAGCTACCAATACTACAATACTTAATCCAGCAAAAAGCGGATTCCAAATAAGGATGAATGATACGATTGTACCAATAATACCAAGTATTAAAAGACCACTCCATTGTTTACTTCCGTATTTTTTAACATCTAATGCAAAACCAATTGTTGAAATAGAACGAAATAAAATTACAAAGCCAATATAAAACGCTAAAGCAGTTAAGGATAAATTAGGTTTTAGTAATAATAATACTCCTACTATTGAAGTTATTATACCAAATGCTAAAGACCAGCCCCAATTATCTAACCTGTCTTTATTTATAAATGAAAAAACACTTTCTGAAACTCCACTTATCAAAAATGACAAAGCAAATAGCAACGATAAGGCTCTCAACGAACCTTCTGGCGAACTAAACACTACAATACTTATAACAACAAAGAAAACACCTACAAATAAAGGAATGTACCAATGCTTTATGGTATTTTTAATTGCTTTTAAAAATGATGTTTCCATGGTTATATGTTTTAGTGGTTTATATTACTAGGTTAACAGTCAATGTTTATAGTTTAAAACTCAAAACTGGACGTTTTGAATGATTTGCGAGATTTTCTGAAATACTGCCTTTGATTAAATGATTTAAACCTTTTCTGGCATTTGTTAACACAACCAAAGCATCAGCGTTTGTTTCGTCTGCAAATTGAATCACACCATCTTCAATAGTATATCCAGCTATGAAATCTACTTTGTTCGATCCACCAACCATTTTAAATTCTTCTGCTTTTCTTTTGAACTCTTTGGAACTTAAGAAACCATTATTTGGTCTGTTAACATATACAGGATGAACTTTACTTCCTAATTTTGAAAGTAACTGGTTAGCTTTCTTATAAGCTTCAACGCTTTCTAAACTCATATCTGTTGCCAGTACCACATTGTTGAGGTCGAAACCTTTAGGTTCGGTTTTAACAATTAGAACAGGTGTGCTACTGTTTCGTACCATTTTTTCTGCATTGGATCCTGCAAAAATGCCATCTTGAAGCGTAATGCCTTGAGAACCCATAATAATTAAATCTGCATTTAATTCTTTAGCTACAGTATCAACTTCTTTATAAACTTTATGCTTTTTTATAACTGGTATTACATTAACGCCATCCAGATAATCTTTTTCCAAAAAAGTTTCGAATCTTTTTTTTGCTAGGGAAAGCATAAAAAACATTTCATTTTTGCTCTCATTGCTTGAAATGGAAATTAAAGCATCAGACAACTCTAACATATGCAATACATGTAGGGTTGCATTGTGTTTTTTAGCTAATATAGCACCTGTTTGCAAAGCAAATTCTGATTGTTGTGAAAAATCAACTGGTATGATTATGTTTTTCATGGTTTTGTTTTTAATAATTTTTAATTGTGTTCTGTTTTTTAATTAATAATATTTTAAATGATTAAGATGACTTCATGATCTACTAAACATTGAATTATTTGTAGACCATGAAGCATCACTTTATAATATATTAAAGTTTTTCTAACTGCTTGCGAAGTTTTTCTTCAACATTTGCCAATAGCGCATGGAAGTTATCTCCATATTCTGAAGCAAATGGGTCTTTTCCAGGTACACCAAGGCGAATACTTACTTGTTTTTGTTGGGTTTTCTTTTCTGCTTTATCTTCAAAATATACGTCTGCCCATTCTATTCTATCATAATATCTGTGTAGACGAGAAATAGCTTTGCGTATTGTATCTTTTACATCTTCACCCAAAGTTAAATCAACAGCTTGCACGTTAATTTTTATGCCTGTAATGTTTTCTGTGTAATCCATAACTAATAATTTTAAGTTAGTTTTTATTTAAGATAAGCCGTGTACATCCAAACTAATTTTTCTTGTTCGCTGATATAATCACTCATTAAAGCGTTTGTACCTTCGTCATCTGCATCTGCTGATAAATCAAGGATTTCACGTTGTAGAATAATTATAATTTTTAACGATTCTAATATGTCTTTAACATCTTTTACTCCGTCTGACACTTCGTTACTTTCTTTAATTTTTGCTTCTTTTTGATATACCGAAAACTGGTGGTTTGGTGTGTGACCTAGCGTTCTAATTCGCTCTGCTACATCATCAATTTTTATAAATAGATTTTCATAAAGTTCTTGGAATTTATCGTGTAATTCAAAGAATTTATCTCCTTTAATATTCCAATGGTATCCTCTTACATTTTGATAAAATATAGAATAGTCTGCTAAAAGTTCGTTTAGTTTTTCTGCTAAGACTTCAGATTTTCTTACATTAAGTCCGATTGAATTTAATTGTGTCATTTTTATATAAATTTTAAATGTTTATTATTCTGTTATTTACTAATATCTACTAATATTTTTACTTCAGATGGATCTTTTATCAAGGCATCAAACCCGTTTTCTACAATTTCCTCTAAAGATATAATATTTGTAATTAATTTTTCTACTGGTAATCTTCCACTATTAATTAATGCAATCACTTCTGGGAAAATATTACGATAACCAATAATACCCTTTATGGTTAATTCTCTTAAAGCATGGTCTAGAGCATCATGTGT
The DNA here is from genome assembly GCF_003148645.1 of Xanthomarina spongicola. Lineage (GTDB taxonomy): Bacteria > Bacteroidota > Bacteroidia > Flavobacteriales > Flavobacteriaceae > Xanthomarina > Xanthomarina spongicola. Next base: position 162,616 of record NZ_QGGP01000005.1, on the reverse strand, counting down.
TATGTCTTTTGAAAAAAGCGCTACTATTACTGCTGTTCCTCCATTACGAAGGCTTGCTATTCCAGTATCAAAAGAGGCTTGCACTCCTGCAGCATCGATAAATACATCCACACCAACATTTGTTAATTCCTTAATTTTTTCAGGAATGTTTTTATCTCTAGCATCAAAAGTTTGTGTTGCTCCAATTTCTTTTGCTTTTGCTAATCTACTTTCAGAGATATCTGTAATATAAACTTGCGAAGCACCACTAGCTAAAGCTACTTGAAGTGTAAGTAAACCAATAGGTCCAGCTCCAGTAATTAAAACTGTATCTCCCATTTTCATTCCACTTTGTTGTATTCCGTATGCTGCTACAGCAGCAGGTTCAACAATAGCACCTTGCTCAAAAGTCATTTTGTCTGGCATTTTGTGTGCCATATATTCTTCTACAACCACATATTTTGCAAAAGCACCATTTGCAGTAAGACCTACAAAGCCTAATGGTTCTGAAAGGTTATATTCGCCTTTAGGTACGAATGGGCTTTCTGGATTTCTAAAAATAGGCTCAACGGTAACGCGATCTCCTTTTTTTATTTTAGTGACATTTTTACCTGTTTCTACTACTACGCCAGAAAATTCGTGACCAAGTGTGGTTACACCTTGATGTCCATTTAAAGGATATGGTTTATCAACAGGAATTAATTGTGGACCATGATTATATTCGTGTAAATCTGAACCACAGATTCCTGCAAATTTTACTTCTATTTTTACTTGATTGTCATTTGGTTTAGGAATGTTTGTCTCCTCAACTCTAATATCTTTGGCTGCATACCAGCGAGCCGCCTTCATTGTTTCCATAATATTACATTTTAAAGTTTTAGTTACAGACAATTTTTTTGTCTCTTATTGTTAAAAAATATTTATCCCATTTTCTTGATATTGTGTATCACGCCTCCATCAACCAAAATATCTGTACTGTTTATAAAACGTGCAGCATCTGTTGTTAAAAAGTGTATCAATTGTGCTACGTCTTCTGGTTGTCCATTTCGTTTTAAAGGTGTTGCGTTTTTAATCAACTCCATGCGTTCTGGATGCTCTTCCATAGCTTTTAATGCCATAGGAGTTTCAATAACTCCTGGTGAAACAGATACAATTCTTGCTCCTTTTTCTCCCCATTTATTGGCATTTTTAATGGTTAGCAATTGTACACCTCGTTTTGCAAAGTTGTACATAAGGTCCGAATCTTTATTTACAAATTTACTCACAGTCTCAAACGAACCTAAAGCTTGCGGATTTACGAGAGCGTCATCATAATCTTTATTTGAAGGCACTGTATGTGCCATCATAGACGATAATAATATAGCAACAGTATCTTTTTCGGCTAGTTTATAAAATGCATCTACTAAAAGTTCTGTTGCCACTAAATCTATGGTATACACTTTATGCAAGTCTTTTACAGTACCACTCACTCCAGCTGTATGGATAAAGGCTTTTAACGACCCCTTTTCTGCTACAAATTTTGTAAGTTTTTCTATATCTTTTTTATCTGTAATATCACATGCGAATCCAGAAACATCAAATCCTTGTTTTGATAATTTTTCTACAGTTTCATCCACTTTTTGTTGCGAATAGTCTGTTAAAATTATTGGTTGGTTTTTAAAAACTCTTGCACAAGCTTGACCAATTCCTCCTGCTCCTCCTGTAATTACTATAAATTTTTTTTGTGCTTTCATTTTATTCCTATTTTACATTTATTAATAGCTTATTATGGCTCAAAGCCATAAAATTTGCTAATTAGTATTAAGTTAATAAGGTTTCGTTCTGTGGGAATACTTTAAAGGTAATAAAATTTACAGAACTTATATTTTTTTAATGTTGTACTTATATTTAATTATTTTAATCAGCTAGTAGTTCATATTTTTTATATCACTAATGGCAGTTAATAACTGACTTATATAATTATTATACTAATAGCCAAAGGCGTGCCTAAAACATAAGGAGACACTAGTATGGAAGATAATCACGTGTTAGTCAATCTATTAGTGTGTAATTTAAAATATGTCAATAATTTCAAGTTGGGTAATTATTACTCAATCGAGTAATTATTACCCAATTTTTTTGTTGAAAACAAGAAGTTTTTATTTTTCAGTTTATATTAGATAATAAAACAAGTATTATAATTCATGTTGTATCTTTGGTAGGTAAAAATAAACGCAACTCTCATTTTAAGTTTCATAACAAATCACGCCAAGGAGTTTTTAGAATTCTTAAAAAGTACAAGTTTTTCAAAAGCTGTTTTAATTGGTATTGCTATTACTGTACCAGTTGTTTTGGGTATTGTAACCAATCATTTTGATATTGGGCTTGCCATTTGTTTTGGTGCATTTTGGTGCTCACCTAGTGATGTAAATGGCAGTTTAATTCATAAACAAATTGGGATTCTTTTTTCAGCATTTTTAGTTGTAATTATCAGTTTTATTGGTGGTTATTTTCATATTTCAAATGTATTTCTATTTCCTCTTTTAGGCTTGTTAACATTTAGTATTGCATTTATTTCCATATACGGATTTAGAGCATCACTAATTAGCTTTTCGGGATTATTGGCCTTAGTATTGAGTTTTGCTCAAACTTCAGAAGATTTGGAAGTCTATCAATACGCATTATTGATTGGTGTTGGTGGTTTGTGGTATTTACTATTATCTACTTTATGGTTCTATCTCAACCCTAAAGCACAAACAGAAGAAACTTTATACGACATCTTTTTACAAACAGCAGATTTTATTGATGTTAGACGTCAACTTATAGGCGAACAACCTAATAGAGCTGATTTGCAAAAGCAATTAATGTCTCTGCAAACTGAATTAACTGAACTCCATGAGACTTTTCGCGAGATGTTAATTTCTTACCGGAAAACTTCAGGTAAATCCAATTATCAAGGCAAGCGTTTATTAGTATTTGTCCAGTTGGTAGAATTATTGGAAACTGCCATTGCAAATCCTGTAAATTACGATAAAATGGATGCGCTTTTTGAAACACATCCTGAATTTAAGACAGGTTTTCAAAAATTAATTTCAGAATTGTCTAGTCAATTACGAATTATTGCAAACAATATAAATAGGGCGAATCAATTTTCTTCCAACAAGGAGCTTTCTAATATTTTTAAAATGCTTGAAACAGATATTTTAAAATTGAAAAGCGAATTTCATACCGAAGATTATGAACGCTATTTAATGCTTCAGAATTTCTTGGATTACCAGAAAAAACAATTCGGAAAAATTAAAAGAATTAAATGGTTGTTGGGTAATCCTGAATTAACTTCTGACGATTTTGTTAGCCAAGATAACCTAAGACGTTTTATTGACGAACAAGATTACAATCCAAAATTAATACTTAGAAATCTCAGCTATAGGTCCACAATATTTAAACATTCTTTACGATTAGCGGTTACAGTAATGTTGGGTTATGGGATTGGTGTATTTTTCGATTTGCAGAATCCATATTGGATAATTCTTACAGTAATTGTTATTATGCGACCTAGTTATGGGCTTACTAAAACTCGCTCAAAAGACCGTATTGTTGGTACACTCATTGGTGCAGTTGTGGCGAGTGGAATGGTCTTTTTAATAAATCATCCTTATGTTTATGGTGCTTTAGGTGTGTTGTCTTTGGTTATTGCGTTTTCAATGGTACAGAAAAATTATAGAGCATCTGCAACATTTATTACGCTGAGTGTTATTTTTATTTATGCCATTATACAACCAGATATCTTAAAGGTCATTCAATATAGAGTTATTGATACAATAATTGGTGCAACAATATCTTATTTAGCAATGCGTTGGTTGTGGCCAGCTTGGTCGTTTATGGAAATTGGAAATAATATAAAAGATAGCTTAAAAGCAAATACTGCCTTTTTTAAATCTCTAAGTAATTATTACCAACAAAAAGGTAAAGTGCCTACTAGTCTAAAAGTAAACAGAAAAGAAGCCTTTTTACAAACGTCTAACTTAAGTTCTGCTTTTCAGCGTATGGCTCAAGAACCAAAGTCGAAACAAAACCATATAAACGATATTTACGAACTGGTAGAAATTAATCATCGATTTTTAGCATCCTTAGCATCATTGAGTGCTTATATTCAAAATCACACTACCTCTGAGGCTTCTAATGAATTTAAAATAATATCAAAAAAAATTCAAGATAATCTCGATGCAGTTTGTATGCAATTAAAGACTATTGACTTTGAAGTTTCCCAATCTAATTCTAATTCTTTAGAATTTGAAAATAGATCTGAAACACTTAAATTCTCAGTAGATCGCCTAACAAGTGATGCCATTTCACAAACAGATAATGTGCGTGCTCATAAGGAAGCACATTTAGTTTGGGAGCAATTGTTTTGGTTATATTCATTAAGCGAAAAAATGCTGAAAATGATGTCTAAATTTAAAAAGAGCTAATTATAAAAGAGTTGAAGTGAATAATATATAAAATAATATATAATTTTAATAAAGTAATTTCTTAGAATCTAAACTTTCTATTTTTCTGCAAATAGTTTGAAAATAAAAAAACCAGCAATTACAAAAACGTTGTAACATACTGGTTTTATTGTGACCTCGACAGGATTCAAACCTGTAACCTCTTGAGCCGTAATCAAGTGCGCTATTCAGTTGCGCCACGAGGCCATTTTAAGGATGCAAATATATTCCTTTTTTAGTTTATCATCAAAATAATATTCAAATTAATCTAAAGCATTTTTAGTCACATACAATTTCCAACCAAAAATTGCCATTTGTAGTTTACTAGCTTTGCTTAGGTCCAGACGCTGTTTGGTAAAGCTTGGTAATAGAGCTTTATTCAATTTTGCTAATGTTTTAAAGACTGTTTTCTTCATTTTGCAAATGTAGTTTTATTAATGTTAAAATTAATAATTTAATAAACCATAAAATAATTTTTTGACAAACAGATGTTTACATTTGCATAAATTCTCCTAAAAATGAAAAAATATATTTTTAGCATCATGCTAATAGCTTTGTCTTGGCAATGTATTGGTCAAATTGTTATTAATGAGCTAGACTGCGATTCACCAGGTATTGATGATAAAGAGTTTGTAGAGTTAAAATCCGATACGCCAAACACATCATTAAATGGCTATGTTTTAGTGTTTTTTAATGGTTCAACCTCAGGTGCAGATTCAAGTTATTTTACTTTAGATTTAGATGGTTTTACTACAGATGCTAATGGGTTACTTTTAATTGGAAGCGATTCTGTTGAGCCATTTCCACAATATTTAATTGCAGCTAACGTGATTCAAAATGGAGCAGATGCAGTAGCTATATATTTAGGTGATGAAACAGATTTTTCTGAAGGAACATTAGCAACTCAAACAAATTTAATTGATGCTTTAGTTTATGATACGAGTGATGCAGATGATACTGAACTTATGGCTCTTCTAGGTGTTACTGAACAAATTAATGAAGGCTCCAGTAATAATATTAATTCTATTCAACGTAATAACGATGGTAGCTATTTTGTTGGAACGCCAACACCAAGATTATTGAATGATGGTAGTGGAGATATTTTTAATGCTATTACTATTTCTACTTCGCAAACCCAATATAATGAAGATGCTATTTTTGATATCGTTTTTACAGCACAACAAAATGTTACTTCCGATTTCGAATTTAGTTTTACATTAGATAATTATGGTTTTACAACAGACGATTTTACTGGAAATACAACTATTACAATTCCATCAGGTCAAAATACCGTTTCTACAACCATTACTTTAATAGATGATACTTTAGATGAAGGGGATGAGGAGCCACTTATTAAGTTTTCTAATTTACAATGGCCTTTTGTGCCAAATAATAACTTCTTAAAACTTCGAGTGGTTGATAACGATTTTACAATGGCTGCTTTCGGTACACCAATAAATTCAACTTTTGGTATAGTGTCTAGCACGCAACCAGATGGATATTATAATAGCTTGGATGGTTTTGCAGATGTAGCTTTGCGTCAAGCTTTGCAAAATATTATAGCAGATCCAAATGTGGTAAGAGCTCAAACATATACAGATTGTATCGAAATTTTAAAAGAAGCAGACCAGAATCCTGAAAATAGCAATCAAGTCTGGTTGGTGTATTTAGAACAAGGTCGTGCTAAATTAGATTTCCAAACAACTTCTGTAAATACTGGAACTTGGAATAGAGAACATACTTTTCCTAGATCACGTGCTGGATATTATAGTATTGAAGAAGACGAAATTGCAGATGGTGTAGATGTGTTTTGGACAACTAAAGCAGATTCTTTACGCCATGGAAATTCCGATGCACATGCGTTAAGAGCTGTAGATGGACCAGAAAACAGTAGTCGTGGTAATCAGTTTTATGGTGAGTATAATGGGCCTTCAGGGACTTTAGGTGGTTTTAAAGGAGATGTAGCAAGAGGTGTATTTTATTTAGCTGTAAGATATAATGGATTAGAAATTGTAAACGGTTTTCCTGATGGGATGGTTGGACAGTTTGGAGATTTACAAACCTTACTTGATTGGCATAGAAATGATCCACCAGACGATTATGAAATGAACAGAAATAACATTATTTACAATTGGCAGTTTAATAGAAATCCGTTTATCGATCAGCCAGATTTAATTGAATATATTTGGGGAGATATGGTAGGTGAAACTTGGGAACAGAATCTTAGTGTTGAAGAAGCTCAGGAATTAAGAGTGAGTCTGTATCCAAATCCAACAAGTGGTAGACTTTTTATTAAAGGCATTAATACAGAAACCAAAATAGAAGTTTTTTCAGTTGATGGTAGACAGTTGATGTCTCAAGTAATTGACAGTAATTCGTTTATAGATTTAAATTATACTAGTGGATTATATCTTGTAAAAATTACCTCTGAGAACAGGTCAGTAATTAAAAAGATTTTGATTAATTAAGAGTTAAAAGAATATAAAAAGCTGTCTAAAAAGTAAACTTTCGTCAACCTAAACTTGTTTCAGGTTCTTATAATAAACTATAAATAGTTTTAGAGATTCTGAAATAAATTCAGAATGACGATTTTAAATATTACTTTTTAGACAGCCTCTTTTTTTTAATATAATGTTTACTTTTTGGTAGTAATAACTATTACACCATCTTTAGCTTTTTCGCCATATTTTTTTACAGCTTTTTCGCCTTTAAAAACTTCAACTGCTGCAATTAAATCTGCATTTAATTTATCCATTTGCTCTTTTGTAGCCTCTTTTCCATCTATATAAATTAAAGCGTTTCCTGAAGCATCACTAGAAAAAGTAGAACTTCCTCCATTTTTATTCATTTTAAAAACATTTATTTTGTGCTTCGTATCTGAATCGTTTGTTGTAAAATGAATGTCTTCATCATTTCCATCTGAAGAAATAATTTTCACTTCATAAGTCTTTTCTTTTTGACCATCTGAGATGTCTTCTTTAGTAACCCAAACATTTTTAGATTTAGCGTTACCCTTAGTTTTATAAATTAACTCTTCTCCATCTTCACCTTCAGAAATAGTAATAATTTCAATATTTTGATCTCCATCAGTTATCGTATGTACTTCACCATCTTCACTAATAAAAATCATTTCTCCATCAGATTCTATTTCAATATCTTCATCTGAGTTATGGTCATCAGAAGAAATAACATAAACATGTTTATTATTTCCGTGAGATTTTATTTTATGAGGATGACCATCTTCCGAAATAAATGTCATAGCATGTTTGCTAGATGCAATTGAAGCACTTCCAATGGAAATATTGTTTCCATCTTTATTGAAGCTGATTTTTATTGGTGAGATAGGCTCGTCTCCATTTGTGTTATAATTAGCACTAGATTCTTTAGATTCTACATCTATTTTTATGGCAATTATTTCGCCAGAAGCATTTCGTTTAACACCATTAAATTTAATAGTTAACCCATCTTTTAAAAGGTTGTTTTTTACTTTCTCTAATTCTGCATCACTAAAATCTTTTGTAATAATTACTACTTCAATGTCAGTTAAATTGTTAGTGATAATATTTTCAGAAGTATCAGTATTTATAGGGTTTGAAGTATTGATATATACTTCTTTAGTGTTAAAGCTCATTAAAAACAGCCCTAATAATGGAAGGACTAAAGTAAACTTCCATGCATTTAATTTGTTCGATTTTGATTTGTGTAACATAACGATTCGTTTTTTGATTAATGAATTATAAAAATTATTTGTTATCAGCAATTGATGATTTGGTATGCTTGCTTTAAGCAATAAGCGTTGGTAGCTTTTTTCACAATTAGAGATATTTTGAGCTTTGTAATCTGCAATAAACTCTAGATTTTGTTGTAATTCTTTTTTATACAACCAGCAAAACGGATTAAACCAAAACACAACACAACTAATTTGAGAGAAAATGACATCTATAGAATGATATTGTCTAGCGTGTACTTTTTCATGATTGATAATATGAATTAATTCCTGTTCATGAAATTGTGTTGGGTTATATACTATCCAATTAAAGAAAGAAAACGGAGGTACATTGTTGTTAGTTTCTATATATATAAAACCATCTTCTTTCTTATAATTATTATTCTTTAATAATGTAAATAAGGAAGTAAATTCAATAGATAACTTTCCTAAAAAGAAAATGAAACCAATGGTGTATATCCATGTTGCTATCTGTAAAAATGAAATTTCGCTATTTGTACTCTGGGTTAATGTACTATCCGTTAATAAGGTGTTTGGTATTGCAATAGCAGAATATTCAACATATATAGGAATAACCAATAAGGGAAGTACAGAAGCAATTGTCAAACCAGCTAATAAAAACCATCTATTCGAATTAAAAAATGTTTCTCTTTGTAAAAAAAGCTTGTAACAAATATAAAATATACCTAATACAGCTGAAGCTTTAATAAAATATTCCATAATTATTTTTTGTTTTCAATTAGAGCTATTATTTCTTTTAAATCTTCAACACTTATCTTTTCTTCTTTAGCAAAAAAGGAAACAACATTTTTATAAGAGCTATTAAAATAGTTGTCTATTGCTCTATTCATAAAGCGTTCTTTATAAGCTTCTTTTGTAATAATTGGAAAATATTGATGCGTTTTACCATATGCATGGTAACCAACATAGCCCTTTTCTTCCAGATTTCTAATAATAGTTGAAAGTGTATTATAGTGTGGTTTGTCTTCTCTTATTTCAGCAAGCACATCTTTAACAAATGCTTTTTCTAGCTTCCATAAAATATGCATAATTTCTTCTTCCTTATTTGTTAGCTTTTGCATGATAATTTTTTTTATAATTCAAACATATAACTATTTTTGTAGTTATACAACTATCAATATAGTTATTTAACGAAATTTTTAGTTTTCGTTAACTTTTCATAGGAAATGTTATCTTCGCCAAAAATTTAGTTTATGAGTTTGATTTGGGTTGTTTTAGGATTAATCTTATTAGTTGTTGGAGGAGAGTTTTTAGTTCGAGCTTCAGTTTCTTTGTCTTTTAAATTTAACATCTCAAAGCTAGTTATAGGAATGACAGTTGTGTCTTTTGCAACTTCTGCTCCAGAACTTTTAGTTAGTTTACAAGCTGCATTAGATGGCTCTCCAGATATAGCCTTAGGAAATGTTATTGGGTCTAATATTGCTAATATTGGTTTGGTATTAGGATTAACAGCTATTATTACGCCTTTAACTATTAGTGAAGACTTTTATAAACTTAATTGGCCAATGATGATGCTTTTGTCTATAGCATTATACTTTCTTCTAAAAAGTGGTAATATTCTAGATTTTAAAGAGGGATTACTTTTATTTCTATCACTTATAGTTTTCTTATATGTTTTAATAAAGAGATCGAAAAACAAAAATGTAGAGTCTATTGAAGAAGTAGATGATTCCTTACAAAAAACATCAAATTTTAAACTAATTCTTTGGTTGCTAATAGGAGGTTTTTCGCTTTATTTTGGAAGTGAATGGTTAGTTCAAGGAGCAAAAGAAATGGCTACATCATTTGGTGTTAGCGAACGTGTTATTTCTGTAACTATGGTAGCTATTGGTACAAGTGTTCCAGAATTGGCTGCTTCAGTTATTGCAGCTTTGAAACAGGAAAAAGCAATTTCCTTAGGAAATTTAATAGGTTCAAATATTTTCAATATTGCTTCTGTTTTGGGGCTTACTGCAATGGTGCATCCTATAAAACTAGATAATCCTCAAATTTTATCAAATGATATCTTCTGGATGTTAGGTTTTGCTTTTATTCTTATTCCATTTATGTTGTTGCCAAAAAAATTCGAAATAGGTAGACTTAAAGGATTTGTGATTCTTACAGCTTATTCAATGTTTATTATTTTTGCATTTCTTAGTGAAAAGTAGGGTATAAGATAATTAAATATTATTTTTTTATAGCTGACCCCTAAAAAAATAGGGGTTATTTATGTCTTAATTAATAATTTTTATAAATTTGCCCTAAAATATTTACAACTAACAAGCAAATTATGTCAACTTTAAGATTTTACGCTATTAAGAAATCGCTTAATAGAAAGCCCATTAAAATAGAAGAAAAAGAACGTCGTTCAGCTATTTTCGGAAGAAATGTTTTTAACGAAGATGAAATGCGTCAGTATTTAACAAAAGAAGCATTTAATAGTGTTATGGATGCTATTCAAAATGGGTCGAAAATAGATAGAGGAGTAGCAGATCATATTTCAACAGGAATGAAAGAATGGGCTATTTCTAAAGGAGTTACACATTATACACATTGGTTTCAGCCATTAACTGGCTCTACTGCCGAAAAGCATGATGCGTTTTTTGAGCCAATAGGTAATGGTCGAGCAATAGAGAAATTTGGTGGTGGACAATTAGTGCAACAAGAACCTGATGCTTCTAGTTTTCCAAATGGTGGTATTAGAAATACTTTTGAAGCTCGTGGTTATACAGCTTGGGATCCTACTTCTCCTGCCTTTGTTTATGGCACGACTTTATGTATTCCAACAGTTTTTGTGTCTTATACAGGTGAGGCTTTAGATTACAAAACGCCTTTATTGCGTGCATTGCAAGCCATAGATACTGCTGCTGTGGATGTATGTAAGTATTTTGATAAAAATGTTAAGAAAGTAAACGCTTCTTTAGGTTGGGAGCAAGAATATTTTTTAATAGATAGAGGCTTGGCAGCTTCAAGGCCAGATATTCAATTAACAGGAAGAACTTTATTGGGTCATTCTTCTGCTAAAGGACAGCAATTAGACGATCATTATTTTGGAACTATTCCAAATAGAGCCATGCAATATATGCGTGATTTAGAAACAGAATGTATGTTGCTAGGTATTCCAGTAAAAACTAGACATAATGAAGTAGCTCCAAATCAATTTGAGTTGGCTCCAGTTTATGATGAAGCTAATTTAGCAGTAGACCACAACTCCTTATTAATGGATGTTATGGATAAAGTAGCAGAACGTCATGATTTTAAAGTATTATTTCATGAGAAGCCTTTTAAAGGGGTAAATGGTTCTGGAAAACATAACAACTGGAGTTTAAGTACTAATACAGGAGTTAATTTATTAGGTCCTGGAAAAACACCAATGAGTAATCTGCAGTTTTTAACTTTTTTCATAAATACAATCAAAGCTGTTCACGATAATGAAGAATTGGTAAGAGCATCTATTGCTTCTGCTAGTAACGATCATCGATTAGGAGCAAACGAAGCGCCTCCAGCTATCATTTCGGTATTTATTGGTGAGCAACTAACAAGTGTTTTGGACGAGTTACAAAACGTTACAAACGGAAAATTATCTCCAGAAGAAAAAACAGACCTTAAGTTAAACGTTGTTGGTAAAATACCTGAAATTTTATTAGATAATACAGATAGAAACAGAACGTCTCCTTTTGCCTTTACAGGTAATAAATTCGAATTTAGAGCAGTTGGATCTACAGCAAACTGTGCAAATCCTATGACGGTTTTAAACACCATAGTTGCAAATCAGTTAATTGAGTTTAAGAAGGAAGTTGATGTTTTAATTGATAATAAAAGTTTAAAGAAAGACGAAGCGATTTTTAATATATTAAGAGAGTATATTAAAAAATCCAAAAATATTTTATTTGAAGGGAATGGTTATGGACAAGCATGGGAAATTGAAGCCAAAAAACGTGGTTTAAGTAACTTTAAAACTACGCCTGAAGCATTAAAGGCAAAAGTATCTAAAAAGGCTATTAAGCTATTTGAAGATATGAACGTTATGAATAAAGTAGAATCTGTTTCACGTTACGAAATTGAAGTGGAAGAGTATGTGCTGCACATTCAAATTGAAGGTCGTGTATTGGGCGATATTGCTAGAAATCACATAGTTCCTACAGCTGTGAGATATCAAAATATATTAATAGAAAATGTTAAAGGTTTAAAAGAAATTTATGGTACTGGATTTAAGAAATTAGCAAAAGAACAAATGGCTTTAATTGAAGAAATTTCAGGTCATATTGAGTCTATAAATTCGAATGTAACCAAAATGACTAACGAAAGAAAAAAAGCCAATAATTTAAGCGATCTTGAATTAAAAGCACATGCGTATTGTAATTTAGTAAAACCATTTTTCGACGAGATTAGATACCATTGTGATAAATTGGAGTTATTGGTTGACGATGAGCTATGGCCTTTAACAAAATACAGAGAACTACTTTTTACTAAATAAATTTATCTGTAATTAAATAATTTTTAAGTCCTGTTTTAAACAGGACTTTTTTATCTTAAATAAAGTAGAATGTCGTTTATCTGATTTAATTTGTAAATCAACGAAAAAGTAATTTTTGATTAATTAATCAGGTGGCTTTTTAGTATTTTAGCATTGCTATTAATCAATTATTTTATTTATCATGAAAAGGCTCATAATAAGTGTTCTTATGCTTATGGCTGCAACTTTAATATTTTCTCAGAAAAATAATGAGGATGTTAAAGATGAAACACAACAAGACTTGGTTGTATTGGAACAAACAATTTTACAGAAATAATTTTAAAGTTAGAAATTATTTAAATTAAGTTGATTCTTTATATTTAAGAAGTAATTTAAACACTATTTATATGAATTTAATATTCTATATATTTAGTGTTTTTTTATACATATATCTATCTATAAATATAGAATTGATAAGTGTAGGATATTGATTAATTGTTAAATTTCAAAAAAAATATAATTAAGAATATTTATAGAGTTTATATTTAAAAATGGTAAAAAAAAATACTTATATCAAATTTTTTGTTTCAATTATAATGGGGCTTATAGCTCTTAATGGTTTTGCTCAAAAACACAAATATTCCAAATCAGATTTCTATTTATACAGAGGTGATAATGTTGTAGATGTAGTTTTTGGAACTGCAGTGCCAAATGGAGATTATTCAGATCCAATGTTCGAATTTTACATGCATTTGGGTTATAAAAGATACATAACTCCTCATTTGAATATAAATGTAAGTTACAATAAGTTTAATTTAGCCTACAAAGATGTAACAAACGATGGCTTCATGTCTTTTGATGTCAATTTTGAGGGGCTTATTTTTCCACATAAAAGATTTTCGCCTTTTGCATATGTGGGAGGAGGATTAAATGCTGCTAATTATTTTGAACAGTCAGATGCAAAAATTCAAGGAGGAGTAGGGGTTGAATATATATTTACTGATAATATTGGAGTAACATTATTTTCAGACTATAATTATATTTTTAGCGACAATCTAGATGGTAAAGTTTTTGGCGACGCTAATGATGTGTACTGGAGAATGGCAATAGGTTTTAATTTCTATTTTGGAGGTTCTAAAAGAAAAGTTAAAACTAACGAAAACGAACCAACCATTATCAATTCCAATCCTATAATTAACAATTAAGTAAATTACAATTCTTACTTTTGCATTTCAATTCAATTTCATGAGTGAAGAAATAAGCAAAAGGTATTCCCAAAGAGGAGTTTCAGCTTCAAAAGAAGATGTTCATAATGCCATAAAAGATATCGATAAAGGGCTTTTTCCTAAAGCCTTTTGTAAAATAGTGCCAGATTATTTATCAAATAATTTAGATTATTGTTTGGTTATGCATGCAGATGGAGCAGGTACAAAAAGTGCGTTAGCTTATATGTACTGGAAAGAAACAGGAGATCTTTCAGTTTGGAAAGGCATAGCTCAAGATGCTCTAATTATGAATATTGACGATTTACTTTGCGTTGGTGCTACAGATAATATTATGCTGTCTTCAACAATCGGTAGAAATAAAAATCTAATTCCTGGTGAGGTTATTGCTGCTATTATTAATGGAACAGAAGAGCTTATTTCAGACCTTAAATCGTATGGTGTAACTATTCACTCAACAGGTGGTGAAACTGCCGACGTTGGCGATTTAGTTCGTACCATTATTGTAGATTCTACGGTTACAGCTAGAATAAAACGTAGTGAAGTTATTGATAATGCTAATATACAAGCTGGAGATGTTATTGTTGGATTAGAATCATTTGGACAAGCATCTTATGAAAAAGAGTATAATGGTGGAATGGGTTCTAATGGGTTAACTTCTGCAAGACACGATGTGTTTCATAAATACTTAGCTGATAAATATCCTGAAAGTTTTGATGATTCAGTTCCTGAAGAATTGGTGTATTCTGGTCAAATGAAACTTACAGATTCGGTTGAAAATGCTCCTTTAGATGCTGGTAAATTGGTGTTATCTCCTACCAGAACTTATGCACCAATTATTAAAAAGATATTATCAAAATACAATAGCAATACCATTCATGGAATGATCCATTGTAGTGGTGGAGCTCAAACCAAAATACTTCATTTTATAGATAATCTTCATATTATAAAAGATAATATGTTCTCAGTGCCTCCATTGTTTAAACTTATTCAAGAGCAATCTAAGACAGACTGGAAGGAAATGTATCAAGTGTTTAATTGTGGTCATAGAATGGAGTTATATGTGTCTCCAGAAGTCGCTCAAGACATTATTACTATCTCTAAATCTTTTCATGTAGATGCTAAAATAATTGGTAGAGTTGAAGCTTCAAAAGAGAAACAATTAACCATCTCAAGCGAATTCGGAGAGTTTATTTATTAGTTATTTTTTAAATTTCGGTTTAATGAAGAAAATTATATTCATTATATCTTTTATTAGTTTTCAATTTGTAATTGCACAACCAGACTCTTTATATTTTAAGACAGAAAATATTAATATTCCAAAGTGGACCCAGAAAAACACGGCAAGTCTTCTTTTAAGCGAAGTTGCCTTTGTTAATTGGAATGCAGGTGGAAGTAATTCCATTTCGGCATTATTTAATTTCGAAAGTATTTTAAAGTATCGTTATAAATATCTTATCTGGAATAATGTTTTAATATCACGTTATGGTGTTAATAAACAAGAGGGTAAGGGTTTAAGAAAAACAGATGATATTATTGATATCAGTTCTACTTTAGGTTTTAGAAAAGATGAACTTACTAATTGGTATTTTTCTTCTAGGTTTAATTTTAAAACCCAATTTACTGAAGGTTATAATTATCCAGATGAAACTAATGTGTTGTCAAAATTCATGGCTCCTGGATATTTATTTATAGGAGGAGGTATGGAATATGGAAAAAATATAGATCGGTTCTCAATTTATTTTTCTCCATTAACATTGAAAACTACGTTTGTTTTAGATGATGAATTAGCAAATGCTGGCTCATTTGGAGTAACTCCTGCTGTTTACGATGAAGAAGGGAATATTGTGGAAAAAGGTGAGCGAGTTAGAAATGAAGTGGGAATTCTTTTAACAAGTACTTTTGAAGCTCAAATTTTCGAAAATGTGATGCTTTTTAATTATGTAAGTTTTTATACAGATTATTTAAACGATTTTGGAAATATTGATGTTGATTGGCAAATAAATTTCGATTTTAAAATAAATAGTTTTATAAAAGCTAATTTTGGATCACATCTTAAGTATGATAATGATGTAAAAACAATTGCAGAAACAGATGTTGAAAATACATATGAATATGAAGGAGCTAAGGTACAATGGAAGCAAATACTAGGTTTAGGTGTAGTTGTTGACTTTTAAAAAAAAAATAAAATATTTGTTAACTTTTTATTGTTAATAAATTTTTAAAAGTCTAAAAAACAGATATTTACGATTTTTTCTTGTAAACTTTATGATTTTTATCATGTTACAAGTTTAAAATTTTTACGTTATTTACAATTGTAAAATAGAATGTAAAATTTTTTAAATTAATCCTAAGACATGTCAATACAAACCCAACCAAAAGTACTTCCTCCTACTTACACTCAAGATGAAGCCTTTGAAGCTTCTGTAAAATATTTTAAAGGCGACGATTTAGCTGCTCGCGTATGGATAAATAAATATGCTTTAAAAGATTCTGAAGGCAATTTATACGAGTTAACACCAAACGATATGCATTCACGTATTGCAAAAGAAATTGCAAGAGTAGAATCGCGATATCCAAATCCATTATCTGAAAAAGAAATTTTCGACCTAATCAAAGATTTTAAATATATCGTACCTCAAGGAAGTCCGATGGCTGGAATTGGTAACCCATATCAAATTGCATCGCTTTCAAACTGTTTTGTAATTGGTAACGATGGTGATTCAGATTCCTATGGAGGTATCATGAAAATAGACCAAGAGCAGGTGCAACTTATGAAACGTCGTGGAGGTGTTGGTCACGATTTGTCTCACATTCGTCCTAAAGGATCTCCTGTAAAGAATTCTGCTTTAACTTCCACAGGAATTGTTCCATTTATGGAACGTTATTCTAATTCTACTCGCGAAGTAGCGCAAGATGGTCGTCGTGGAGCATTGATGCTATCAGTTTCTATCAATCATCCAGATTCAGAAGATTTTATTGATGCTAAATTAGAGCAAGGTAAAGTCACTGGAGCAAATGTCTCAGTAAGAATTGACGATCAGTTCATGAAAGCTGTAAAGGAAAATACAACTTACACTCAGAAATATCCAATATTCAGTCAAAACCCTAAGTTTTCAAAAACTATTGAAGCCAATAAAATTTGGAAAAAAATTGTTCATAATGCATGGAAATCGGCAGAACCAGGAATCTTGTTTTGGGATACCATTATAAACGAATCTGTTCCAGATTGCTATGCAGATTTAGGTTATAAAACAGTTTCAACAAACCCTTGTGGCGAAATACCACTTTGTCCTTACGATTCTTGTCGTTTATTAGCAATGAACTTGTTTTCTTATGTAGAAAATCCCTTTACAGACAAAGCCTCATTTAATTTCGAGTTATTTAAAAAACACATTCATGTAGCACAACGCATCATGGACGATATTATTGATTTAGAGCTTGAAAAAATAGACGCAATTATTGCTAAAATTGATGCAGATCCAGAAGTTGATGAAGTAAAAGCAACCGAAAGAAATCTGTGGTTAAATATTCAAAAGAAAGCAGGAGAAGGACGTAGAACAGGAATTGGCATAACTGCAGAAGGAGATATGTTGGCAGCTTTAGGTATTAAATATGGAAGCAAAAAAGGAAATGCTTTTTCTGTCAAAGTTCATAAAACATTAGGTATTGAAGCTTATAGAGCATCTGTTTATGCTGCAAAAGATAGAGGTGCTTTCGAAATTTTCGATTCAGAACGTGAAAAAAATAATCCATTTATCCAACGTTTAAAAGAAGCAGACGACAAGTTGTATTATGAAATGCTGGAACATGGTAGAAGAAATATAGCTTTATTAACAATTGCTCCAACAGGAACAACTAGTTTAATGACGCAAACATCTTCTGGAATAGAACCTGTTTTTATGCCTGTTTACAAACGTAGAAGAAAAGTTAATCCAAACGATAAAAACGTACGTGTAGATTTTGTGGATGAAGTTGGAGATTCTTGGGAAGAGTATGTGGTTTTTCACCATAGATTCAAACAATGGATGGAAGTAAACGGTTTTGAGGTTTCAGATAATTACGACCAGAAAGAATTGGATGCTATGGTTAAGAAATCGCCTTATTACAAAGCCACTTCTAACGATGTGGATTGGATGAGCAAAGTAAGCATGCAAGGAGCTGTTCAAAAATGGGTGGATCATTCTATAAGTGTTACAATCAATTTGCCAAACGATGCTACCGAAGAATTGGTAGGGCAACTATACTTGGAAGCCTGGGAAGCAGGTTGTAAAGGTGTTACAGTTTATAGAGACGGTTCTCGTTCTGGAGTCTTAATCTCTAACGAAGAAAAAACTGAAGACGATACACAAGAATTATTAACAGCTTTTCCAACAAAACGTCCTCAGGTTTTAGAAGCAGATGTGGTTCGTTTTCAGAATAATAAAGAAAAGTGGATTGCATTTATTGGGTTAATAGATGGAAAACCTTACGAAGTATTTACTGGTTTAGCTGATGATGAAGATGGTATCTTAATACCACGTTGGGCAAACAATGGAGTGATTATTAAAAATAGAAATGAAGATGGAACTTCGCGTTACGATTTTCAGTATCAAAATAAAAGAGGTTATAAAACAACAATAGAAGGCTTATCTCATAAATTTAATCCTGAATTCTGGAACTATGCCAAATTAATTTCTAGTACGTTACGTCATGGTATGCCAATAGATAAAATTGTTGATTTAATTAATAGTTTACAATTAGATAGCGAATCTATTAACACATGGAAAAATGGAGTGGTTCGCGCACTTAAACGTTATGTGGAAGATGGAACTAAAGCTAAAGGACAATCCTGCACTAATTGTAGTTCAGAAAACTTAATATACCAAGAAGGATGTTTAACTTGTAAAGATTGTGGTTCTTCTAAGTGTGGATAATATTTTGTAGAATTAATTTTAATAGGGAAGTTGGTAACAGCTTCCCTTTTTTTATATAAACACTTTTATGAAAGAAAGATAAATTATCATTAGTAAAACATCAATTATAAAAATTGAAGAGAAAAGTCTTAAAGAAGAAATGCCCAAATTTCTATAAAAATTAAGCTTCCGTTTTGCATGAGACTCGTTTAGAAAATACCATAATAAAATGGTTAAAAAAAGTTTTGTAATTATAGCAGGAATTATTTGTGGATTCACAAAAGTAATCACAATATTAATTATAAACGACCAAATAACGTAAGGCTTATAAAATAATAATATGGCTCCAAAATGCTGCTTCATAGTATGAAAACGACTTTTTTAACAAAATATTTCTAGTTAATTGATTTAGGTTTAAATAGAAGAATCTAAAAAATTCTAAAATCCATAAATTATCGTATTTTTGACACACAATTTAGAATGATACATGTTAGATAAATTACAAATAGTAAAGCAGCGTTTTGATGAGGTTAGCGATTTAATAATCCAACCAGATATTATTACAGATCAAAAACGCTATGTAGAATTAAACAAAGAATATAAAGATTTACGTTTATTAATGGATAAACGTGAGCAATATATAGAACTTACAGAAAACCTTAAAGAAGCCGAAGAAATTATTGCAGATGGAAGCGATGCCGAAATGGTAGATATGGCTAAAATGCAATACGATGAAGCTAAAGAAGGTATTCCAAAATTAGAAGATGAGATTAAATTTTTATTAATCCCTAAAGATCCTGAAGACTCTAAAAATGCTGTGGTAGAATTACGTGCAGGAACTGGTGGAGATGAAGCTAGTATTTTTGCAGGAGATTTATTTAGAATGTACACCAAATATTGCGAAAGCAGAGGATGGAAAGTAGATACTGTAGATTATAGTGAAGGAACAAATGGTGGTTTTAAAGAAATTCAATTTGAAGTCACTGGTGAAGATGTTTATGGAACTCTAAAATTTGAAGCAGGAGTACATCGTGTACAACGTGTACCACAAACCGAGACTCAAGGACGTGTACATACAAGTGCAGCAACAGTTATGGTGTTTCCAGAAGCTGAAGAATTTGATGTAGAGATTAACCCTAAAGATGTTCGTATCGATTTTTTCTGTTCGTCTGGTCCTGGTGGTCAATCGGTAAACACAACCTATTCTGCAGTGCGTTTAACTCACGTTCCTACAGGTTTAGTAGCCCAATGTCAAGATCAAAAATCGCAACATAAAAATAAAGAGAAAGCTTTTAAAGTATTACGTTCACGTTTGTATGATATTGAATTGGCTAAGAAGAATGCTGAAGATGCCGAAAAACGTGGTTCCATGGTAAGTTCTGGAGATAGAAGTGCTAAAATTAGAACGTATAACTATCCTCAAGGTCGTGTAACAGATCATAGAATTGGACTTACTTTATACGATTTAAGTAATATTGTAAATGGCGATATACAACGAATTATTGACGAACTTCAGTTAGCTGAAAATACGGAGAAATTAAAAGCAAATACTGACGTGATTTAAAAAAAAATAGCTACTAATACACGAATATTTTTATTTAATGAATTTCGTTTAAGTAAGAATTAGTTAAACGTTCGTGAATTTGTGGCAAATAGAGTATGACGACACTACAACTTATTTCAGAAATCAAAAAAAAGAAATCCTTTCTATGTATTGGATTAGATGTCGATAAAAATAAAATCCCACAACACTTATTAAATGAAGAAGATCCAATTTTTTCATTTAATAAAGCCATAATAGATGCAACACACCACTTATGTATCGCTTATAAACCAAATACGGCTTTTTATGAAGCCTATGGTATAAATGGATGGAAATCTTTAGAAAAAACTATTAACTATCTTAATGAAACCCATCCAGAAATCTTTACCATAGCTGATGCCAAACGTGGAGATATTGGAAACACAAGTAGCATGTATGCAAAAGCTTTTTTCGAAGATTTGGCTTTTGATAGTGTGACTGTCGCACCTTATATGGGAAAGGATTCTGTAGAGCCTTTTTTGGCTTTCGAGAATAAACATACTATTATGTTGGCTTTAACGTCAAATGAAGGTGCTTTCGATTTTCAGACAAAAAAAGTGGATGGAAAAGAATTATACAAACAGGTTTTAGAAACATCTAAAACTTGGAAAAATTCAGAGAACTTAATGTATGTTGTTGGAGCAACCAAAGCAGAATACTTTGCTGACATTAGAAAGTTTGTGCCAGATAGTTTTTTATTAGTGCCAGGAGTTGGTGCACAAGGTGGAAATTTGCAAGATGTCTGTAAATACGGAATGAACAAAAATGTGGGCTTACTTATCAATTCTTCAAGAGGCATTATTTATGCGTCTAATCAAGAAGATTTTGCGCAAGCAGCAGCAAGAGAAGCAAAAGAACTTCAGCAGGAAATGGAATTTATTTTAGATAAGTAATTTCATTTCGAGGAATAATAACAAGCCAGTATTGAGCGCAGTCCAAATGTGGCAATCTTTTTCTTTAATTATAAATTTTCTTCATAATGACTATAGTAGACCAACTAAATAGAAGTATACAGATAGATTATATTCCTAAACGTATTGTCTCTTTAGTACCTTCACAAACAGAATTGCTTTACGATTTAGGTTTAGAATCATTACTTGTTGGAATTACAAAATTCTGTGTGCATCCTCATCATCTTATCACAAATGTTACAGTAGTTGGTGGAACAAAACAAGTTCACTTAGATAAAATAATATCACTTAATCCAGATATTATTTTGTGTAATAAAGAAGAAAATACAAAAGCTATGATTGAGGAGTTAGAGAACATAGCTCCAGTTCATTTAAGTGACATTTACAATATTGAAGATTGTTTAGAATTAATTAAAATGTATGGAAGTCTGTTTTTAGTAAAAGATAAGGCTGAAAATATAATTTCAAAAATTAAAAAGGAACAGCAAGAATTTCAAGTTTTTATTAAAGATCAACCTCAATTAAAAACTGTTTATTTTATTTGGAAAAATCCCTGGATGATTGCTGGAAATAATACGTTTATAAATGCATTAATGTCAATAGGGAAATTTGATAATTACTTTGAAAATTTAGAGAGATATCCTGAAATTGATTTAGAAAATGATATGGATAATCAAGTAGAAGTTATCATGCTTTCAACAGAACCGTTTCCATTTAAAGAAGAACATGTTAAAGCTCTTAAATTAAAATTTCAACAAGCAAAAATATTGTTGGTTGATGGAGAATTGTTTTCTTGGTATGGTTCTAGACTAACCAAATCTTTTCAATATTTTAAATTACTACGAGAGACATTAGTCTAAAATTAAATAGTAGATGGCTTTGCAGGTTCTCTACTTAAGTATTTTAATCTGTTCAGTTTGTTTAAAAGCTTAATAGCTCTAAACTCTGAAATATCACTCATAGCACAATCTGTTTGTCGCAAGTTATATGCCTGTTCTATAAGTTGTTTGTAGCGTTGTTGTAACCTGATTTGGTTTGCTTTTAATTCAGATAAATTTTCCATTACTCATACCTTTTGAATAATAAATATATCTAAATTAATAGAATTCAGCAAGTTAAATCATTAGTTTGTTAATAAAAAAAAATCGATTAAGCTATAATCGATTTAATATTAAGAATTAATTTACTTATTTTATACTTTTTTGGAGATACAAAAGTGTTTTGTTTTTTAATGAGTATAAAACATAATGCTCTTTAATCTTGCAAAGCAAATACTTGTTTTAACAAATTGGTTGTTCTGGACGAATATTTGGTTCTAATATCTTTTTCTTCAACAGCAATCATTTTATAAACACCTTTAAGAGCCTCTTCAGTAACATAATCTGTTAAATTTGGATTCACATTTGTAGTAAAAGGAATGGAGTTGTATTTGTTAATTAAATTAGACCAAATTTGGTCTGCTCCAACTTTCTGAAAAGAACTATTTATTATCGGATGAAATTCAGAGTATAAAGAACTTTCCGTTTTACCAGCTAAATAGCGAGTAGCTGCATCATCAGCTCCAAGTAAAATGCCTTTTGCATCACTAAATGTAATATCTTTTACAGCGTTTACAAATATTGGTGTGGCAGTGCCAACAGCATCTTCTGCAGCTCTATTAAGCACTTTTAAACCTTCATCTGCAAGACTTCCTAATCCAATATCACGAAGTGCTTTATCAACTTTTTGTAGTTCTTCTGGAAGCAATATTTTAACTAAATCATTTTTATAAAATCCATCTGTTTGAGTTAGTTTAGTAACTTGCTTATCAATACCATAATCAAGGGCTTCACGCAAACCTGCAGCAATTTCTGTATTACTTATGCTTGTGGTTCCTTCTGGTAATTGATTAACTACCTCCTGTAATTCTGCACAAGCAGTTATATTAAGTATTAAAATGAATCCTATAAATTGTCGTAACATGTTTTGGGTTTAAAATTTTCAGCAAAGATAATTTTACAAATAAGAACATTTCAATTATTATGCCTATTATTTTGTTTTGGATTCTTTAGCTCTAATCAAATGTAAGTGCTGTTTTGATTTGTAGATTCTTATAATGTGCTTAAAATGCCAAAAAATCTTTCAATATTCCTTAAATTTGCCTCACGAAAAATTGAAGTTTAATTAATATTATTTTCGTTAAAGCGAAATATACTATGAAACAAGTTACTCCATATAAACCAAAACACAAAGTTCGTATAGTTACAGCTGCATCTTTATTTGATGGTCATGATGCGTCTATAAATATCATGCGCCGAATTATTCAAGCAACAGGTGTTGAGGTAATCCATTTAGGTCACGATAGAAGTGTTGAAGAGGTTGTAAATACAGCCATTCAGGAAGATGCAAATGCTATTTGTTTAACGTCTTATCAAGGAGGTCATAACGAGTACTTTAAGTATATGTACGACTTGTTAAAGGAAAAAGGAGCAGAACACATCAAGATTTTTGGTGGAGGTGGAGGTGTTATCTTACCTTCAGAAATTAAGGAATTGATGGATTATGGAATATCTAGAATCTATTCTCCAGACGATGGTAGAGAGCTTGGCCTTCAAGGTATGATAAACGATTTGGTAGAGCAATCGGACTTTGCTATTGGAGATTCTTTAAATGGAGAAATAGATTTACTTCCTAAGAAAAACTCAAAATCTATTGCACGTATCATTTCTTCTGCAGAAAACTTTCCAGAAGTAGCAAAAGACACTTTAGATAAAATTCATAAAAAAAACAAGAACTCTAAAACGCCAGTTTTAGGAATTACAGGTACTGGTGGAGCAGGAAAATCTTCTTTGGTAGATGAATTGGTTAGACGCTTTTTAATCGATTTTCCAAAAAAGACAGTTGGTTTAGTTTCTGTAGATCCTTCAAAACGAAAAACAGGAGGCGCTTTACTAGGAGATCGTATTCGAATGAATTCGATTAACAATTCTAGAGTTTATATGCGTAGCTTGGCAACTCGTCAGTCTAATTTAGCCTTGTCTAAATATGTTCATGAAGCTGTTGAGGTTTTAAAAGCTGCTGAATACGATTTAATTATTCTTGAAACGTCTGGAATAGGACAATCTGATACCGAAATTATAGAACATTCAGACGTATCATTATATGTTATGACACCAGAATTTGGTGCAGCTACACAGTTGGAGAAAATTGATATGCTCGATTTTGCCGATTTAGTAGCAATAAACAAATTTGATAAACGAGGTTCTCTTGATGCATTGCGTGATGTAAAGAAACAATACATGCGTAACAATAACCTTTGGGATGTACATCAAGACGATTTGCCTGTATTTGGAACAATAGCATCTCAATTTAACGATCCAGGAATGAACACGCTTTATAAAGCTGTGATGGATAAACTTGTTGAAAAAACAGATACTGACTTAAAATCTACTTTTCAAATTACAGATGAAATGAGTGAGAAGATTTTTGTTATTCCACCTTCAAGAACTCGTTATTTATCTGAAATTGCTGAAAACAATCGTGCTTACGATAATAAGGCTAATGAGCAAGTTGAAGTTGCTCAAAAACTATTTGGAATTTATAAAACGATTGAATCTGTTGTTGGGAAAACACCAGAATTAGACAAAGCAGGAATTGATTCAAAATCTATAGAATCTAAAGAGAACAAAGATTTTATTAAAATGCTTGTTGGAGAATTCGATCGAGTAAAACTAAATTTAGATCCTTACAATTGGGAAGTTATTACTGGTTGGAGTGAAAAAGTAAATACATATAAAAACCCAATTTATTCTTTCAAGGTAAGAGATAAAGAAATAAAAATAGAAACACATACAGAATCGCTTTCACATTTACAGATACCAAGAGTCGCTTTACCAAAGTATCAAGCTTGGGGAGATATTTTAAAATGGTGTTTACAAGAAAATGTGCCAGGTGAATTTCCTTATGCTTCAGGATTATATCCATTTAAAAGAACTGGTGAAGATCCAGCACGTATGTTTGCAGGTGAAGGTGGTCCAGAACGTACTAACAGACGTTTTCATTATGTAAGTGCAGGATTACCAGCAAAACGTTTATCTACTGCTTTTGATAGTGTGACACTTTACGGAAACGATCCAGATTTACGACCAGATATTTATGGAAAAATTGGAAATGCTGGAGTTTCTATTTGTTGTTTGGATGATGCCAAGAAACTATATTCAGGTTTCGATTTAGCAAACGTCATGACTTCGGTAAGTATGACTATTAATGGTCCTGCGCCAATGTTGTTAGGCTTTTTTATGAATGCAGCTATAGACCAACAATGTGAATTTTACATCAAAGAAAATGGTCTAGAGAAAGACGTTGAAGCAAAAATTGCTAAAATTTATAAAGAAAAAGGAATTGAAAGACCAAAATACAATGGCGATTTACCAGAAGGAAACAATGGTTTAGGTTTAATGCTTTTAGGTGTTACAGGAGATCAAGTGTTGCCAGCAGACGTTTACGCTGAAATTAAAAAGAATACCATTGCTCAAGTTAGAGGAACTGTTCAAGCTGATATTTTAAAAGAAGACCAAGCACAAAACACGTGTATTTTCTCTACAGAATTTGCATTGCGTTTAATGGGAGATGTTCAGGAATATTTTATTGAGAATAATGTACGTAATTTCTATTCGGTTTCAATTTCAGGATACCATATTGCCGAAGCTGGAGCTAATCCAATTACGCAACTAGCATTAACGTTATCAAACGGATTCACTTACGTGGAATACTATTTAAGTCGCGGAATGGATATCAATAAGTTTGGACCAAACTTATCGTTCTTCTTCTCGAATGGAATCGATCCAGAATATGCTGTTATTGGTCGTGTAGCTAGAAAGATTTGGGCAAAAGCTATGAAGCATAAATATGGGGCTAATTCCAGAGCTCAAATGTTGAAATATCATATTCAAACATCTGGACGAAGCTTACATGCTCAGGAAATAGATTTTAACGATATTCGTACTACGCTTCAAGCACTTTACGCTATTTACGACAACTGTAACTCATTACACACAAACGCCTACGATGAAGCCATTACAACACCAACTGAAGAATCAGTACGTCGTGCTATGGCCATTCAATTAATTATCAATAAAGAGTTAGGATTAGCTAAAAATGAAAATCCAATTCAAGGGTCATTCATTATTGAAGAGTTAACAGATTTAGTTGAGGAAGCAGTGCTTTTAGAATTCGACAGAATAACTGAAAGAGGTGGTGTTCTTGGAGCCATGGAAACCATGTATCAACGTAGTAAAATACAAGAAGAAAGTTTGTATTATGAAACTTTAAAGCATAATGGTAAGTTTCCTATTATTGGAGTTAATACATTTTTAAGCTCAAAAGGATCTCCAACGGTTTTACCAGCAGAAGTGATTAGAGCTACTGAAGAAGAAAAACAATTTCAAATAAAAACGTTAGAAAATCTTCATAAAGCAAATGATACAAAAGCTTTATTAAAAGCACTTCAGCAAAAAGCTATTCATAATGAAAATATTTTTGAAGCTTTAATGGATGTTTGTAAAGTATGTTCTTTAGGTGAAATTACTTCAGCTCTGTTTGAAGTTGGAGGTCAGTACAGACGAAATATGTAAGCAGTGAATCACTTATCCTATACTTGTTTTGGGATCTTAGAGAACTACTTATTAATAAAAAAAATCCTGAGTATACGCTCAGGATTTTTTTATCTAAAAGTATTATTCTTAAAATATCTTTCGATATTCTTGAAAAAGGGATTCTAATCTCTCAAAACTCCTCGAGATTCACAAATAAGAATGTTAATCTCTCAAGACACCTCTCGAGATTACAATTTTTTGAATTTCACTAGTGCCTTCGTAAATCTGAGTAATTTTTGCATCACGCATTAAACGCTCTACATGGTATTCTTTTACAAATCCATTACCACCATGAATTTGTACAGCTTCAACAGTATGTGTCATTGCTACTTGAGAGGCATAAAGTTTCGCCATTGCACTAGACATATCGTAATTATTTCCTTGATCTTTATCCCAAGCAGCTTTCATAACTAACATTCTAGCAGCTTCAATTTCAGTTGCCATATCTGCTATTTTAAAAGCAATGGCTTGATGGTTGCAAATTTCTGTTCCAAAGGCTTTACGTTCTTTAGAATATTTTAAAGCCAGTTCGTAAGCTCCAGAAGCAATTCCTAAGGCTTGAGCTGCAATTCCAATACGCCCACCAGAAAGTGTTTTCATAGCGAATTTAAATCCAAAACCATCTTCACCAATTCTATTTTCTTTAGGCACTTTTACATCGTTAAATTGTAAGGTGTGTGTATCGCTACCTCTAATTCCTAATTTATCTTCTTTTGGTCCAACATCAAATCCAGGCATCCCTTTTTCAACTATAAAAGCGTTGATTCCTTTATGCCCTTTATCTTTATCAGTTTGTGCAATTACTAAGTATACTTCTGCACGTCCACCATTGGTTATCCAGTTTTTGGTTCCGTTTAAAACATAGTGGTCTCCCATGTCTATAGCAGTAGTTTTTTGCGAAGTCGCATCACTACCTGCTTCTGGTTCGCTTAAACAAAAAGCACCAATAACTTCACCTGTGGCTAATTTTGTTAGATATTTTTGTTTTTGTTCTTCATTTCCATAAGCTTCTAAACCATAACAAACCAAAGAGTTGTTTACAGAAACCATAACTGAAGCAGAAGCATCTATTTTAGATAACTCTTCCATTATTAGCACATAAGAAATAGCATCCATTCCAGATCCACCATATTTAGGATCTACCATGATGCCCATAAAACCAAGCTCACCCATTTTACGAACTATCTCGTTTGGAAATGTTTGAGCGTTATCTCGTTCAATAACACCAGGAAGTAATTCGGTTTGTGCAAAATCGCGAGCAGCATCGCGAATCATTATGTGTTCTTCTGTTAGATTAAAATCCATAGTTTCTTGTAATTGTAGAATTATTAAAAAGTGATCAAAGATACTTTTTTATTAGCATTTTTTCAAAACGGATTGCTATTTTTACAGGATATGAATAAAAGTGAATATCGCATAGTTGGAGTGATGTCTGGAACCTCGTTAGATGGCGTAGATGTGGTGTTTGTAACTTTTTACAAACAAGATGATGATTGGTCTTTTAAAATTCATGCTTCTGAAACGATAGATTATTCCGAAAAATGGCATTCAATACTTAAAGATCTTGTTACTAAAACGTATGAAGATTTACAGAATATTGATGAAGAATATACGTTGTATCTAGCAAATATTATAAAGCAGTTTATAGATAAACATCAAATAAAAAATTTAGATGCCATCTCTTCACATGGACATACAGCTTTGCATCAACCTGAAAATAGTTTGACTTATCAAATAGGTAATTTGCCTAGTTTGTATCAAATACTTAAAACAACCATTGTTTGTAATTTTAGAATTCAAGATGTAGCTTTTGGAGGTCAAGGAGCTCCATTGGTGCCAATTGGAGATAAGTTGTTGTTTTCTGATTATGAGTTTTGCTTGAATTTGGGAGGATTTGCAAATATTTCAACAGATATTAAGGGTCAAAGAATTGCATTTGATATTTGCCCAGTAAACATTGTGTTAAACTATTACGTGTCTTCTTTAGGATTCGATTTTGATAATGAAGGCAATATAGCATCTACAGGAGAGATTCACCAAGAGCTTTTAGACCAATTAAACAATTTAGATTATTATAAATTAAGTTACCCAAAATCCTTAGGTCTAGAATGGGTTAATCAAGAAGTTATTCCTTTAATTGATAGTTTTAAATTATCAATTAAAACTATTCTAAGAACTTTTGTAGAACATGTAGCTATTCAAATATCAGATGAAATAAATAAAAAATCTTCAGCAAGTGTTTTAATTACTGGAGGTGGAGCATACAATGTTTTTTTAATAAATCAGTTAAAAAAGAAAAACATAAATCAATTAATCATTCCAGATAAAGATTTAATTAATTTTAAAGAAGCCATCGTATTTGCGTTTTTAGGAGTTTTAAAATTAAGAGAAGAAGTTAACTGTTTAAGCAGTGTTACTGGAGCAAAACAAAATCATAGTTCAGGAATAATTTATAATCATTAAAATTATTATAATTTTAATACGAAAGGGTTTTAGTTTTTTATATTTGTTTCACATTTTTAATCAACCAACTGAATGAAAGAATTACTTCAAAAGTACGAAGCCAAAGAGCCGGAAATTATATTTAATTGGAAAGATCCAGAAACAGATGCTGAAGGCTGGACAGTTATTAATTCGCTCAGAGGTGGAGCAGCTGGTGGAGGAACCAGAATGAGAGAAGGACTTGATATGAACGAGGTTTTGTCTCTAGCTAAAACTATGGAAGTTAAGTTTACAGTATCTGGACCACCAATAGGTGGAGCCAAATCTGGAATTAATTTCGATCCAAAAGATCCTAGAAAAAAAGGTGTTTTAGAACGTTGGTATAAAGCAGTATCTCCATTGCTTAAAAGTTATTATGGAACAGGTGGCGATTTAAATGTAGATGAAATTCATGAAGTGATTCCTATTACAGAAGAATCTGGTGTTTGGCATCCTCAAGAAGGTGTTTTTGAAGGACATTTTAAACCTACTCAAGCAGATAAAATTAATAGAATTGGCCAATTGCGTCAAGGTGTTATTAAGGTTATAGAAAACCCGAATTTCTCTCCAAGTGTCGACAGAAAATATACGGTTGCAGATATGATTACAGGATTTGGTGTAGCTGAAGCTGTAAAACAATATTACGCCATATATGGAGGTTCTGTAAAAGGAAAGAAAGCCATTGTTCAAGGTTTTGGGAATGTAGGTTCAGCAGCAGCATTTTATCTGTCTCAAATGGGAGCTAAAATTGTTGGAATAATTGATCGTGCTGGAGGATTAATCAATGAAGATGGATTTACTTTTGAAGAAATTACAGAATTATTTCTAAATAAAGATGGTAATACACTAGTTGCTGACAATTTGATTCCTTTTGAAGAAATGAATCGTCGCATATGGTCTTTAGAAACAGAAATATTTGCTCCATGTGCAGCATCTAGGCTTGTTACACTTCATCAAATAGATGAAATGATTGATACTGGATTAGAGGTTATTTCATGTGGTGCCAATGTGCCTTTTGCAGATAAAGAAATTTTCTTTGGTTCTATTATGGAGCATACAGATTATAGAGTGAGTTTAATTCCAGACTTTATTTCTAATTGTGGAATGGCAAGAGTATTTGCTTATTTTATGGAACGAAAAGTTCAAGTTACTGATGAAGCTATTTTTAATGACACTTCAGAAACAATTCGAAAAGCTATTCAAAACGTATATAATAAAAATCAATCAAAAACAGGTATAAGTGAAACAGCTTTTGAAATAGCTTTAACTCAACTTATTTAATTAAATTTTATGGAAACAATAATAATATTAGTATTTGTTATAGGTTATTTAGCCATAACATTAGAGCATAATTTAAAAATTGATAAGCTAATACCTGCCTTAGTAATGATGGCTGTTTGTTGGGCATTAATAGCTTTGGGTTTAGAACATTTTCCAATTTGGTTTGATTCTGCTAAACATACCTTATTAGAAAATTTTGGAATGCTAGGACATGAAGAAAAGATGCATATTATGGAGGAGACTCTATTGCATCATCTAGGAAAAACATCCGAAATTTTAGTATTCCTTTTAGGAGCCATGACCATCGTAGAAATTATTGATTATTTCGATGGGTTTGCAACTATAAAAAGCTTTGTTAAGACTAAAAGTAAGAAACGCATCTTATGGATTTTTGGGTTTTTAGCGTTTTTTCTTTCAGCTATCATAGATAATTTAACAGCAACTATTGTATTAATTTCAATTTTGCAAAAACTGATTAGTGATAGAAATATAAGAATTTGGTATGTTGGTTTAATTGTAATTGCAGCTAACGCTGGAGGAGCTTGGTCTCCAATTGGAGATGTAACAACTACTATGTTATGGATTGGTAAAAAGGTTACTACAGGACATTTATTTGTCTATTTATTTATTCCATCTCTACTATGTATGTTAGTACCTACTTTTATCGCTTCATTTTTACCTATTTTTAAAGGTGAATTTGAAAATGAGAATGTAGATGAAGAAGATAAACCTAAAAGTAGATTTAGTTCAATCATGCTGTACTTAGGACTAGGAGGTATTGTATCTGTACCTATTTTTAAAACAATAACCCATTTACCACCTTATGTTGGTATGATGTTAGCGCTAGGTGTTGTAGCTATTTTTGCAGAACTCTATAGTAGTTCAAAATTCACATTATCTCATTCCGAACATCAAGGAGGAGATTCTCAAGGACATCATAGTCCAGTACATAGTTCACTTTCTAAAATTGAAATGCCAAGTATTTTATTTTTCTTAGGAATTTTAATGGCAGTAGCAGCACTAGAATCTTTAGGTATTTTATTCGGTTTTGCTACAAGTTTACAAGATAATATGCCAATGCTAGGTACAGAATTGCATCATGGAGGTGTGTCGGATTTAGTGGTATTACTTTTAGGTGTTGGATCTGCAGTAATTGATAACGTGCCATTAGTAGCTGCGAGTTTAGGAATGTTCTCTGAACCTATTGATAATGAATTATGGCATTTTATTGCATATTCTGCAGGAACAGGAGGAAGCATGTTAATAATTGGTTCAGCTGCAGGAGTTGTTGCTATGGGAATGGAAAAAATAGATTTTTTCTGGTATTTGAAAAAAATAGCATGGCTTGCGTTAGTTGGATTTTTGGTTGGAGCAGTTGCCTTTATGTTTACCAGAACTATATTTTAATTATAATTTAATTATTAAACACACGTTATAAACGTAATAATAAAATTTATTTATGCTAAATACTTTAATACAAGATGCACAAGAAAGTACAGAGTTGCTAAATGATGGTGAATCTGTAGAAAAAACATTATCTATTATAGAGTTAATAACTAGTGGTGGAACTGCTGGAATGGTAATTATTACGCTATTATTTGTTCTATTAATTGTTGCAACGTACATCTATTTTGAGCGCTTGTTTGCAATTAAAGCTGCCTCAAAAATGGATGCTAATTTTATGAATCAAATAAAAGATCATGTTACAAATGGTAAAATAGATTCTGCTCAAGTTTTATGTGCTCAAGTAAATTCGCCTGTATCTAGACTTATAAGTAAAGGTATTTCTCGAATAGGAAAACCTTTAGAAGATATAAATACTGCTATAGAAAATGCAGGACGTTTAGAGGTTTATGGCCTTGAAAAGAACGTGAGTGTTTTGGCAACCATATCTGGAGCAGCTCCAATGATTGGATTTCTTGGAACGGTTATTGGAATGATTCTTTCCATATTTGAAATTGCAAACTCAGGTGGTCAAATAGATATTAAATTATTAGCCGATGGATTATATACAGCCATGACAACTACAGTTGCTGGTTTAATAGTTGGTATTATTGGATATATAGCTTACAATCATTTAGTTGTTAAAACCGATAAAGTAGTGTACCAAATGGAGGCTAATTCATTAGAATTTTTAGACCACTTAAACGAACCTATTTAATGAATTTAAGAGGAAGAAATAAAGTAACACCAGAATTCAATATGTCGTCCATGACAGATATTGTCTTTCTGTTGTTAATCTTTTTTATGCTCGCATCTACTTTAGTTACTACTAACGCGATAGATATTTTATTACCTAAAGCCAGTGGTAAAACTGAAAACAAGAAATCGGTTGCAGTAAGTATTAAAAAAGACTTGACTTATTATATAGATCAGAAACGAGTTGGAGAAAGTATGTTAGAATCTGAATTGATTACAGCCTTATCTACCGAAGAAAAACCCACTTTAGTTTTAAGAGCAGAGAAATCTGTTCCTGTTGAGCATGTGGTGAAAGTCATGGATATTGCCAATAGAAACAAGTTTAAGGTTATTTTAGCTGTGAAACCTAATTAGTAATGAAATATTTTGAGACCATACATGAACGAAATTCAGCAAGAATAACAGCGCTTATTTCTGTGTTGATTATTTTGTTACTGTTTGTTGTTGGAACTCAATATATGGATCCACCTGAAGAATATGGAGTTGCAGTAAATTTTGGTACTACAGACTTTGGTAGTGGAGATGTACAACCTACAAAACCTATTAAATCTGAACCAAGAGAAGTTAAAGAGCAACCAAAAGAAGATGTTGTAAAACCTGAACAAAAACAACCAGAAGCTGCTGCTTCTAAAACAAAAGCCGAAGATGTTTTAACAGAGAACAACGAAGAAGCTATTGCCATAAAAAAACAAAAAGAAGCAGAAGCTAAAGCTAAAAAACTTGCAGATGCCAAAGCAAAAGCCCAAGCTGAAGCAGATGCTAAAGCAAAAGCCGAAGCAGACAAATTAGCAAAAGAACAAGCTGAAAAAGAGGCTAAAAAGAAAAAATTAGATGCATTAATTGGTGGTGTTAGTAAATCTGAAGGACAAGAAACTGGTGGAGAAGGAGACGATAATAAAGCAGGAGATAAAGGACAATTAGATGGTGATCCTTATGCAGCAAGTTATTTTGGAGAGCCAGGTTCTGGAAATGGAGGCGTAGGTTATGGTTTAAAAGGCAGAGGTGCTCCAACAAAAAAGGTGTTTAAACAAGATTGTAACGAATCTGGAATGGTTATCGTGAAAATAGTTGTGAATAGAAATGGGGATGTTATTGAGGCAGAACCAGGCGTAAAAGGGACTACCAATACAGCCGAGTGTTTAATGGAACCTGCAAAAAAAATTGCCTTATCGCATAAATGGCGAGCAGATAACAACGCACCAATTAAGCAGATGGGTTTTGTTAAAGTAAACTTCAATTTAGGTCAGTAAAACATGACATATCAAGATACTATTAATTGGATGTTCTCTCAGCTTCCAATGTATCAAAGACAAGGAAAATCTGCTTATAAAGCAGATTTAAACAACACACTTTTATTAGCTGAACACATAAAGAACCCACAAAACAAAATAAAAACTATTCATGTGGCTGGAACTAATGGAAAAGGTTCTACAAGTCATATGCTATCTTCTATTTTACAAGAAGCTGGATATAAAGTCGGATTATTTACTTCGCCACATTTAAAAGATTTTAGGGAACGGATAAAAATCAATGGAACAGTTGTAAGTAAAGTTTTTGTAAATGGTTTTATAAAACGGAACAAAGCCTTTTTAGAGGAACAAAGTTTGTCGTTTTTCGAAATGACCTCAGGTATGGCTTTCGATTATTTTTCAAAACAAAAAGTCGATATTGCTATTATTGAAGTAGGTTTAGGAGGTAGATTGGATTCTACAAATATCATTACTCCTGAAATTTCAGTTATTACAAATATAGGATTCGATCATACTCAGTTTCTTGGAAATACCTTAGAAGCCATTGCTTTTGAAAAAGCAGGTATTATAAAACCACAAGTTCCTGTGGTTATAGGAGAAACACAAAAGGAGACTAAAGAGGTGTTTTTAAATGTTGCCAATAAGAATCATTCAGATATCTATTTTGCAGACACCTTGATAAATGAAATTCTACCTAGCGATTTAAGAGGTTTGTATCAGCAAAAAAATATAAAAACCGTTTTGCAAACTATTAAAGTTTTAAAACCAAGTTCATATAAAATTTCAGATGAGCAAATCAAATCTGGACTACTTCACGTAGTTAAAAACACTGGATTACAAGGTAGATGGCAAATACTACAAGAGCAGCCTAAGGTAATTTGCGATACAGCACATAATAGAGAAGGACTAAATTACATAGTTAAACAGTTAGAAGAAGAAGTATATAGCCACTTGCACATAGTTTTTGGAGTGGTAAATGATAAAGATCTCAGCTCAATTTTAGACATCATGCCAAAAAAAGCAACATATTATTTCTGTAAGCCAGATGTTCCTCGTGGTATGGAAGTACATATGTTGCAAAAGAAATTTCTCTCTGCAGGGTTTAAAGGTGCTAGCTATGTGAGTGTAAATGAGGCTTTAAAAAATGCTAGAAACCTAGCATCTGATTCGGATTTAATTTATGTTGGTGGCAGTACTTTTGTTGTTGCAGAAATAATTTAATTTTTTTATGAAAAAGTTTTTGCAGTATGGAAAACTAATTTATATTTGCAGTCCAATTACAAAGGGCGCGTAGCTCAGTTGGTTCAGAGCACCTGGTTTACACCCAGGGGGTCAGGGGTTCGAATCCCTTCGCGCCCACATTAAATAAACAATCCACACTTTTAAGTGTGGATTTTTTTATTTCTACATGTTATGAGAGTATTCGTTCTTATAAATTAAAGGAGTTAAGTGTTTCACTTTTTTAAACTGTCGATTAAAATTTGAAATATTATTAAAACCTACTTTATATGCTATATCAGAGATAGTGAGATTTTTTTTAGACAACAGTAGTTTACAAGCATGTTCGATACGTAGTTCGTTTAAAAATTGCCCATAAGTTTTATTGGTGTATTTTTTAAAATACTTACAGAAGGCATTTTTAGTCATGTTGGCAACATTTGCTATAGATTCTAAGGAAATGTCTTTATTATAATTGTTCATAGTGTATTCAAAGACATCACGCATACGTTCGCCTTCAATAACAGAAAATGTTTTTTCATATATAAAAGAAGATAAACTTTTATAATCACTGATTGAAAAAAGGTTTAGTAATTGTAGAAGTATTATAAATCTTTCAGATTTTGTTGCAGTTTTAATCCTTTTGAAAAGAGATATAATCTTAGTTTCATGAGATGTGATTTTAAATCCGTGTTTCGCTCGTTTAAAAAATGCTTGAGATTCTGCTAATTCGTCCAAACTGAAAAAGTCTTTACCAAAACTAGTTTCAGTAAAAAACAAAGAAATCATATGCGATTGTTTATGTAATTCTTGATCGCTTTTAAACACATGTGGTAACTGACTTCCTATTACAATTACATCTCCTGATTTATAATAATTAATAGTGTCTCCTACAATTAAAGTGCCTTCTCCTTTTACAATATAACTTAATTGAATTTCTTCATGTTGATGGAGTTTATCATAAAAAAAAGGCTCTAAGTCTTCTTGGAATATTAATGCAGCCGATTCTGGTTTTGGTATTTTAAAGGGAAGGACTTTCATATTGAATACAAAATTAAGCAAAAACGATTAAAAAACGATTAAAATAAGATAATATAGTATAATACATGGATAAAAATGGATTATTATTATATAGATGTCTGAACTAATTTTGTGTCATTAAAAACATATATATTATGAGTATTCAATGGAAAGGCGTTATGCCAGCAGTTACAACAAAGTTCACAGATGCAGATGAACTAGATTTAAAAATGTTCGAAGTTAATATCAAAGCGCAATTAGAGGCAGGAGTTCATGGTATTGTACTAGGTGGTACTTTAGGTGAAGCCAGTACGTTATTAGATGAAGAAAAAAGAATGTTGACTACAACTACTGTTGACATTGTTAAAGGAAAAGTTCCTGTGCTAATTAATGTTGCAGAGCAAACAACTAAAGCGGCTATTCAAGCAGCTCACAAGGCTGAAGAAGATGGAGCTCAAGGCTTAATGATGTTACCTCCAATGAGATATAAATCTGGAGACAGAGAAACTGTAGAATATTTTAAAGCTGTAGCAAATAATACGTCGTTACCAATTATGATTTACAATAATCCTGTGGATTATAAAATTGAAGTTTCATTAGACATGTTCGAAGAGTTATTAAAATGTAACAATATTGAAGCTGTTAAAGAATCTACAAGAGATACAACAAATATTACACGTATAAAAAATCGTTTTGGAGACCGTTTAAAGATTATGACAGGTGTTGATACCATTGCTCTTGAAAGTTTGTTATTAGGTGCCGATGGTTGGGTTGCTGGATTAGTTTGTGCTTTCCCTGCAGAAACAGTTGCTATTTACGAATTACAAAAAGCAGGAAGAATAAAAGAAGCTCTAGAAATTTACAGATGGTTTATGCCTTTGCTAGAGTTAGATATTAACGCTAAATTAGTACAGAATATTAAATTAGCAGAAGTTGCTACAGGAATTGGTACTGATAATGTTAGAGCACCACGATTACCACTTATAGGAGATGAGCGTAAACACGTATTAAAAGTGATAGAAGAAGGATTAAAAAACAGACCAACACTTCCAAATTATAAGAACTTATAAGATGTTAGAAATAAGGCCTACATGTGAGCATTGTAACAAATCATTGCCTTTTGATTCTCAAGAAGCGATGATTTGCACCTTTGAATGCACCTTTTGTAAAGATTGCGTTCAAACAGTGCTACAGCATGTTTGTCCTAATTGTAATGGTGGTTTTGAAAAGCGTCCAATTAGACCAAAAGTATTATTAGAAAAATACCCAGTATCTACAAAAGTGGTTTATAAACCAGTTGATATTGAAAAACATTTAGAAAGAATAAATAAAAAATGATAACAGGAAAAAATTATATTGGTAATCAACTTTCAGCAAAAGGAACTAAAACGTATAAAACGTTTAATCCACAGTTAAATCTAGAAAATAATCCTATTTATACTGAAGCTACAAAAGAAGAAATAGATGAAGCAGTTACTTTAGCTTCTAAAGCATTTAAATCTTTTAGACAAACATCAGGAAAGCGAAAAGCCGAATTTTTAAATACCATTGCAGACGAAATTTTAGCTTTAGATTCAGAATTGATAGAAACCTATTGCTCAGAAACTGGTTTACCAGAAGGAAGAGCTATGGGAGAAAGAGGTAGAACTGTTGGACAATTACGTACCTTTGCTGAATTACTCCAAGAAGGCTCTTGGGTTGAAGCAGCCATTGATACTCCTCAACCAGACAGACAACCTATGCCGAAATCCGATATTAGAAAAATGTTGGTGCCTTTAGGACCAGTAGTTGTTTTTGGAGCAAGCAATTTTCCGTTAGCATATTCTACAGCAGGTGGAGATACTGCAGCAGCTTTAGCAGCTGGTTGTCCAGTAATCGTAAAATCGCATCCTATGCATGCTGGAACTGGTGAATTAGTTGCTTCGGCAATTATCAAAGCAGCTGAAAAAACAGGTATGCCAAATGGTGTATTTTCAAATTTAAATAGTAGTGGCATAGAAGTAGGAACACAATTGGTGTCTCATCCTGGTGTGAAAGCTGTTGGTTTTACAGGTAGTATTCGTGGTGGTCGTACTTTGTACGATTTAGCTGCTAAACGCGAAGAACCAATTCCAGTTTTTGCTGAAATGGGAAGTATTAATCCTGTGGTTATATTGCCTAATGCCTTAAAAAATAGAGGAGAGGCTTTAGCTAAAACCTATGCTGGTTCCATTACTTTAGGAACAGGTCAGTTTTGTACCAATCCAGGTTTATTGTTAGGAATTAAAGGTGAAGAATTATCTAATTTCATTAAA
Source organism: Xanthomarina spongicola (assembly GCF_003148645.1). Classification (GTDB taxonomy): domain Bacteria; phylum Bacteroidota; class Bacteroidia; order Flavobacteriales; family Flavobacteriaceae; genus Xanthomarina; species Xanthomarina spongicola. The sequence continues at coordinate 123,998 of NZ_QGGP01000005.1, read as the reverse complement.
AAGTTATCAAATGAAATCGTGAAAATTGAACCATCAAGCATGTTGCATCCAAATATTATTGGAGCTTATGAAAACAACAAGCAAAAAGCACTGTCTCAACCTGAATTAACGGTTGTTGCAGATTTTAATTCTGACGTGAAACCTAATTATGCCAGACAAACGGTAACTACAGTTGAAGGAGCTACTTTTATAAAAAACACAACCTTACATCAAGAAGTTTTTGGACCCTATTCTATGGTTGTTCAGTGTGAAAATGCCGAACAATTAGAACAGATTATTTCAAAACTAGAAGGTCAATTAACAGGCACTTTAATAGCAGATAATGACGAAGCTTCGCAATATTCTCAAGTTATCGATGCACTACAAAATCGCGTAGGACGTATCATCTTTAATGGTGTGCCTACTGGAGTTGAGGTTTGCCCTTCTATGGTTCATGGTGGTCCTTATCCTGCTTCAACAGATAGTCGTTTTACAGCTGTAGGAATTCATTCAATTAAACGTTGGGTGAGACCTTTTAGCTATCAAGATTGGCCAAATAATTTGTTGCCAGATGCATTGAAAAATGAAAATCCATTAAAAATTTCACGTTTAGTAAATAACAAGCAAACTACAGATACTATTTAATTCTATGAAGGTTTCAAAAGGTGTATTATTCTTTTTATTGGTTAGTTTAATGACTTGTAAAAATGACGAAGCTAGCAATACAATTGCTTCAGAAGTTTTATTAGAAGATGTCATTAAAGCCTATGAAACTGAAAGAGAATACGATTTTGAACCAAAAGAATCTTTAGATAATACCATTGAATTTTATCAAAAAGAAGCAGGTTTTGCTGAGGAACTTCAGCAGGAACTTTCAAAAGTAAATGAAGAAAATCTCACAGAATCAGAACAAATTTCTTTGGAATTATTGCGTTTCGTACTTCAGGAAAAAATAGATGCGAACACTTTTAAAACCTATCTAAATACCATTACGTCAGAATGGGCTTTTCATTTGAATTTAAGCAAGATGGCTGAAACAGAATTTGAAGACTATAATGATGTTAAGACCTATTTAGAAAAGTTGAACGAATTGCCGAAAACGGTCGATTATAACTTGGCACTTTTAAGAGAGAGTATCAAAGAAGGCATGGTGCAACCAAAAGTTGTTTTTGGCGACTATAGTTTTACTTACAACAAACATCTTGTTGAAGATTACACGCAAAGTGACTTTTACCAACCCATTAATACCTTACCACAAAGTTTGACTAGTAAGCAAAAGGACAGTGTTTTATCTGTAGCTAAAATCAGTATTGAAAACAATGTGGTTGCACAATATCAAAAGATTAAAGACTTTTTTGAAATTGAATATTTCCCAAATTCCCGTGAAGCATTAGGAATTACATCCATACCAAATGGGGAAGCATTCTATCAAAACCGAATTAATTATTTTACAACAAGCAATCAATATACTGCAGAAGACATTCATCAAATAGGATTAAAGGAAGTTGTTAGGATTAAAGCCAAAATGCAAGTAATTATTGACGAGTTAGGCTTTGAAGGAAGCTTTGCAGATTTTCTTGCATTCTTAAGAACCGATTCGCAGTTTTATGCCAAAACACCTAAAGAATTAATGATGTTTGCTAGAGATATTTCCAAACGGATTGATGGCGAACTTCCAAAATATTTTAAAACCTTGCCTAGAAAACCTTATGGTGTCGTTCCAGTTCCTGCTGCAATTGCACCAAAATATACTGGAGGAAGATATTCAGGATCTTACGATGATAAAACAGCTGGATTTTATTGGGTGAATACGTATAATTTGCCAAGTAGAACCTTATATACTATACCAGCTTTGACTGCTCACGAAGCTGTTCCAGGACATCACTTGCAAATTTCCTTAAACAATGAGCTTGGCGATTCTATTCCACAATATAGAAGAGACTTATATCTTTCAGCTTATGGTGAAGGTTGGGGATTATACTCCGAATATTTAGCAGACGAAATGGGGATTTACACAACACCTTACGAAAAATTTGGTCAGCTAACTTACGAAATGTGGCGAGCCTGCAGATTGGTTGTAGATACTGGAGTGCATGCTTTAGGTTGGACAAGACAGGAAGTTTTAGATTATTTAGCTTCAAACACAGCTTTATCTATTCATGAGGTAACTACAGAAACAGATAGATATATTTCCTGGCCAGCACAAGCCATTTCCTATAAAATTGGAGAGATAAAAATTAGGGAATTACGTGAAAAAGCAGAAACCGAATTACAAGATAAATTCGATATTCGCGAGTTTCATGAAGTCATTTTAGGCGAAGGTACAGTGACTTTATCTATTATGGAAGAGAGAGTAAATAGTTATATTCAAGCTGTTAATAATGAGTAAAAGCACTTTTGTTTGCATCGATGCACATACTTGTGGAAATCCTGTAAGAGTGATAAAGCAAGGTGGTCCAGAACTGGTTGGAAAAACCATGAGTGAAAAGCGTCAGCATTTTTTGAAAGAATACGATTGGATTCGGAAAGGTCTCATGTTCGAGCCTCGTGGACACGACATGATGAGTGGCAGTATTTTATACCCACCACACAATCCTGAAAACGATTTTGCCATTCTGTTTATTGAAACTTCCGGTTGTTTACCAATGTGTGGGCATGGCACTATAGGAACTATAACTATTGCTATTGAGGAAGGCTTAGTAACTCCAAAAGTTCCTGGAAAAATTAGAATGGAAGCTCCAGCTGGTTTGGTTGAAATTGAATACCAACAAACTGGAACAAAAGTCGATTGGGTAAAACTTACCAATGTAAAAAGTTATTTAGCTGCTGAAGGATTGAAGGTTGATTGTCCAGAATTAGGAAAAATTAGATTCGATGTGTCTTATGGTGGGAATTATTACGCCATTGTAGATCCTCAAGAAAATTTCTCTGGAGTTCAAGATTTTTCAGCATCAAAAATTATTCAGTATTCACAGGTGGTTAGAGAACGAATTAACCAGAAATATCCTAATCTATTCATTCATCCAGAAAACGAAACCATAAAGGATGTCACGCATATGCTATGGACAGGAACTCCTATCGATCCAACATCTTCTGGTAGAAATGCTGTTTTTTATGGCGATAAAGCCATCGACAGAAGTCCTTGTGGTACAGGAACTTCAGCAAGATTAGCACAATTATATGCTAAAGGAAAATTGAAAGTAGGGGAAGATTTTATTCATGAGAGTTTTATTGGAAGCAAATTTATTGGTCGTGTTGAAAAAGAAACTACTTTAGATGGTAAATTAGCTATTATTCCAAGCATACAAGGTTGGGCGAAAATTTATGGACATAATACCATTACCATAGATTCTGAAGACGATCCGTATGCGTTTGGTTTTCAGGTAATTTAATTTTCAATGAAATAATGAAACAATGATTTAATGAACTAATAAATAAAATCATGGATAAATCAGAATTTGTTGAGCAATTAAAGGATAGAACAAAGAAATTAGCCGTAAATGTTATTTTGTTTTATGATGATATAAAAAAAACGGAAGCTACAAAAGTAATTGGCTATCAAATTATTAAATCTGTAACTTCAACTGCAGCAAATTATAGAGCCGCTTGTATAGCTCGTTCACAAAAAGAGTTTTTTGCCAAAATTTCCATAGTTGTTGAAGAAGCAGACGAAACCTTATTTTGGTTAGAAATATTAAAAGACACAAAATTAGCTTCAGAAAAAGATTTAAAACCTTTAATAAGCGAAGCTTTAGAAATCCTTAAGATTGTTTCAAAAGCTAGGAAGAATATATATCCAAACAATTAACTCATTAACTCATTAACTCATTTACTCATTAACTCATTAACTCATTAACACATAAATAAACTGACTCAATGTCAAAAAAAATAATCATCATAGGTGGCGGAATCATCGGTTTGTGTTCTGCATATTACCTTCAAAAGGAGGGCCATCAAGTAACAATAATTGACCAATCCAACATGGACGCTGGTGCATCTTATGTCAATGCTGGTTATTTATCGCCAAGTCATTTGGTACCATTATCGGCTCCAGGCGTTATGAAAAAAGGCTTGAAATGGATGCTAAATCCAGCAAGTCCTTTATATATAAAACCTCGTTTAGATGCTGATTTTATTAAGTGGACACTAGCTTTTAATAAATCCTGCAATGCCAATCACGTTGAAAAAGCTATTCCTGTCATTAAAGAAATTACTTTATTAACTCAAGACTTATTCGATGATATAAAGCGTGATGAGAATTTCAGTTTCCAATATGAGAAGAAAGGCTTGCTCATGTTATGTCAAACTGAAAAAATGTTAGAAGAAGAAATTGAAACTGCACATATAGCAAAACGTGAAGGTTTGGATGCAAGTGAAATTAGCATCGAAGAATTAAAAATTCTAGAACCAAACACAACTTTGAATATTAAAGGCGCAACTTATTATAAATGCGATTCACATTCTACACCTCATGAGTTTATGACAGAAATGAAAGCGCATTTAAAAGCTGTTGGTGTCACTTTTTTTTCAAATGAAAAGGTAGAGGATTTGGTAGTCAAAAATGGAAAAATTGAAGCTGTTAAAACACAAAACCAAATTTTAAAAGCCGATGAATTTGTGCTTGCAGCTGGTTCGTGGAGTTCTTTATTAAGTAAAAAATTAGGTTTAAAATTATTGCTTCAAGCAGGAAAAGGCTATCGGATTAATACCACACAAGCAACAGGAATTACAATTCCTTCCATTTTAGCAGAAGCCAAGGTGGCAGTTACACCTATGAACGGATTTACACGTTTTGCAGGAACTATGGAAATTGCTGGAATTAACGATAATATCAATAAAGTTCGTGTAGAAGCTATTGCAAAAGCCGCACACAATTATTATCCAGATATCACCTTAACAGAAGAAGAGAAAAACGATGTGGCTTCAGGTTTACGTCCTGTATCTCCAGATGGTTTGCCTTATATTGGGAAATCTTCAAAATGCGACAATCTAACCATAGCAACTGGTCACGCCATGATGGGTTGGAGTATGGGTCCAGCTACTGGGAAATTAGTTTCAGAAGTTATTTCAGATAAAAAAACTATATTAAATTTAAATCCGTTTCATCCAGATAGAACCTTTTAAAATATGCGTTACAACCAGATTCCAAATAGCCTATTCATAAAAAACCGAAACAATTTTACTGCTAGAATGAAGGCTAATACGTTAGCTATTCTAACTTCAAATGATGTGAAGCATAACAATGCAGACGATATCATGGGCTTCACCCAAAACAACGATTTGTTTTATCTGTGTGGGATTGATCAAGAGGAAACTCTTTTGGTACTTTATCCTGATGCTATTAAAAAGGAGAATCGTGAAATCTTGTTTGTTAAAGAAACCAATGAACAAATTAAAATTTGGGATGGTGACAAATTAACCAAAGAACAAGCGACCAAAATTTCAGGTATAAAACGTGTAGAATGGATTCAAGATTTTGAAAAAGTCTTGCAATTAATGGCTTTTGAAGCCGATGGAATTTATTTGGGACATAATGAACACATTAAACGTGTGACCCATAATCAACAAACGCAACAAGACCGAATGATTCTTTGGTGCAAGGAAAAATATCCTTTGCATGAGTATCATCGAGCAGCAAAAATCACTCGAGATTTAAGGCTTATTAAATCAGAAGAAGAAATTGCTTTAATACAACAAGCAGCTAATATTAGCGTGGAATCTTTTAAGCGTGTCTTGAAAGCATGTAAACCAAACATGAAGGAATACGAGCTAGAAGCCGAATTATCTTATAATTTAATAAAATCTGGTGCCACACGTCATGCCTTTAAGCCTATTGTGGCTTCTGGGAAGAATGCCTGCGCACTTCATTATAACACCAATGATGCTGTTTGTAAATCTGGAGATATGATTTTATTGGATTTTGGCGTTTGTTATGCCAATTACAATAGTGATACAACCAGATGTTTTCCAGTAAACGGTAGGTTTACTGAAAGACAAAAAGAGGTTTACAGTGCTGTTTTACATTGTTTGAAAGAAGGAAGCAAATTGTTGAAACCTGGTGTTTTATCTTCAGATTATGAAACACAAATGGCTAAATTGGTTGAAACCGAACTCATAAAATTAGGTTTACTTAAGGCCGAAGATGTTGCCAATCAAAATCCAGAGAAACCTATGTATAAAAAATATTTTATGCATGGCACAGCGCATCATATTGGGTTGGATGTGCATGATGTTGGTTTATATTCTCGAGCTCTCGAACCTGGAATGGTTTTAACTTGCGAACCAGGAATCTATATTCCTGAAGAAGGAATTGGTTGCCGTTTGGAAAACGATTATCTAATAACCAAAGACGGGAACATCAACTTAACAGAAGCTATGCCAATAGAAATCAATGAGATTGAAGCCTTAATGAATTCTTTATCTTAATATAAATCCATTTTTCATAGGATCATTAGGATCGATAACAAAAGTATGCATTCCTGCTATATGAGCTGTTCCTTCAACTTGTGGAATAACAGCTTTAAAAGGCCCATAATTTTCTTCAGATATAATGGAGCCTTTAAACACAGAGTCGGTAATACTTTCTATAGTCATTTCTTCTCCGTAAGTGATTTCATTTCTAGCTTTATGAATAGCCATTCTTCCCGAAACACCAGAACCTGTTGGGCATCTGTCGACTTCGCCTTCCGCAAAAATGCAGACATTACGACTATCTATTCCAGACTCTTGTTGTTTATTATCTATAAAAATGGTGCCATAAAGGAAGCTTAAATCTTCTTCAAATGGATGAGTAATCTCTTTGTCATTTTTCATGACAGCATGTTTAATATCCATGCCTTTTGAAATTAATGAGCGATAGGATTCAGGTTTTAAATCAAAATCAAAATTATTTTTAGCCATATCCACATAGGCGTAAAAAGCACCTCCATAAGCTAGGTCATAAGTTACTTCTCCAATGCCATCTACATTCACTTTATTATCTAAACTAACTACAAAACTTGGCACACAATGAAATTTGACACCAGTAACTTTTTCATTTTCAACATGAGTAAAAGAAGTGATTCTACCACAAGGTGCATCAATCTTTAAGATATTATTACCTTCTTTTACGTCTATCCAATTCATTTCTACAGCCAAAGTTGAGATAGCAATAATGGCATGACCACACATGGTGGAGTAGCCTTCGTTGTGTAAAAAAATAATCCCAAAATCGCCTTCATTATCGTTTGGAGGTGTTAAAATACAACCATACATGTCTGCATGACCACGAGGTTCAAACATTAAAGCAGTCCGTAAATGGTCGAAATTTTGTTGACAATATCTACGATATTCTAAAACAGAATTTCCTTTTAATTCTGGAAAACCATCAAGAATGACACGAAGTGGCTCTCCACCTGTATGCATGTCAATGGTTTTTATTTGAAGCCAATTGCTATTAGGTTTAAAATTGGTTTTATTAAGAATATTTTGGTACGTGTTATTCATTTTTAAATTTGTTATAATAATAAGTAGCAGCTGTTAAATCTTCAAGTGAATGACCCACAGACTTAAATAAAGTTATTTCTTCATTATTCTTTCTTCCCGATTTCTGATTTGAGCAAAGCTCAAACAAATCTGCTTTAATGTCTTTTTCTTTTAGAACACCACTTTGTAATGGAATAAAAATATCACCACTTTCTTTTAATCCACCTTGATAGGTATCGATAAATACAGATGTTTTTTTAATGGTATCATCATCTGCTTCTCTCATAGTAGGTCTGTAGGCTCCAACTAAATCGATATGCTGTCCAGGTTTTAAATAAGCGCCTAATACTAAAGGTGTTTTAGATAAGGTGGCACAAGAAACAATATCAACTTCAGAAATCTTCTCTTCAATAGATTGAATAGGGTAAACATTGAATTTTTCGTTTTTTAGTTCAGCTGCAATTGCTTCAGCTTTATTGATGTTTCTTCCCCAGAGATACACATTTTCTATAGGTCTAACTGAAACGTGTGCTTTAATTAGGTTTATGGATAAAGCACCTGTGCCAATCATTAGCATGGATTTTGAATCTTTCCTTGATAGATAAGATGAAGCTAAAGCCGAAGCTGCAGCCGTACGTTTAACGGTCAAACTTTTAGCTTCTATTATGGCTTTAACACTTCCTTTTAGTGCGTCAAAATAAATATAGGTACCTTGAATTGAAGGCAAATCGAATTGACTGTTTTCTGGGCTAACAGTAACTATTTTTACACCTGCAATTTTACTGGGATTCCAAGCAGGCATTAATAAAAGTGTCGAGTCTGAGTCTACTTTAGGATTTGGAAAATCGTGATGATGACGTAGGGGAACAATAACATTGCTGTTAGAAAAACTCTGATTTAATTCTTGAATTAATTCAGAAAAAATAGTGTTTTGCTCAATAAAAGAGTCTCCAATTTGTAAAATATTATCCATAATTTAAAGGTAACCAAAATTTGAATTCTAATTACATAATGGTAACAAATCGGTGAAATTGGTATTGATATTGGATAATTTAGTACCTAAATAGATATGTTATTCTTTTAACCAACCATCAATTATGTCGTAGATTTCTTTTTGTGTTTCAGGACTAAAACTTTTTATTCTTGTAGTATGACTTCCTTTAGGTTGCACAAATTTATAAACCTCTCTTTTTGATGCATCATCTTCTAGCTCAACTGCAGTAGCACTCCAAGCATCATATTCTCCATAAATAAAAAGCATGTCTTCAGCCGAATTGTCAAGAAATGTTTGTATTTCCTGCATTGGAACTGGGTCGAATTCTTTGGTAATGCCTTCAGGGAAAGCCCATTCGAATTTATATATTTCTTCGGTATTTAAATATTCTTTAAAAGGTGCTGTTTCATAGCCATAAATGCCTTGTTGTGTTAATGCAGCCCAGAAGTAAGGTTGTAAACCTTCAACAGCTTTTTCTTCAAAAAAGCCATAACCAACAACACTAATAAGATGATTGTATATCTCTTCGGCTGTTGCATTTTCAGCAGGAATACTTTCAATTGGTGTTCCCCATTGCCAGAATGCAAAAGAATATTCCAGAATGGTATAATCTATGGCTTTATCAACACCAAATTCCCAAGACATGTCTTTTTCTTTTCCTGCTGCTTTCATCATTTCTAAAAGAGATGCTCTATTTTCAAAACATAACTCTTGGAAAGCTTTTACTTTATCTCTGTTTTCTTGAGTGCTTACATTATTTAAAAACTCGTAAACCCTTGGGTCTTCACGTTCAAAATTAAGAGGGCCAACATAGCAAACACAAGCATCTACATTTTCTGGAAAATATCTACGATGCAACATGGTTGTTTGACAACCTTTAGAAATACCAGTAGAAATAAACTTAGTATTAGGATATAACGCTTTTCTAATAGCATCTATAATTCTTGCTTGATCTTTAGCTGCATTCTCTACTGTTAATGTATTCCAATCTATGTTCTCTGGGCGAGAATTATTAAAGTAACGATGCTCGATGTTTATTTGATTTGCTTTATAATGATTGGCCAATTCTCCAGCCTTTCCAGAGCCAATACCATAACCATGAAGTTCAACAATAACAGGCTGTGTTGGATTTTCGAAACCAAGTAAAACACGTTGTCTAAAAGTGCCTTTGGACAAGTTGTTATAGTCGATAGGTTGTTCGAACCAGATCTCATAATTCTCATCGAAATGACTTACTAAATCTTTTTTTTCTATACTTACAACATGTTCCATGCTGGCCAATTTTTCAAAAGTTGAAGGATTATAATCTGTTGTAACAGCAGTTTGTGATGTTTTACAGCCAATAATTAAGAAAACAAAAAGCGAAAGGTATAAGGAATTTATGAGTTTCATAATATGAAGTTTGTTATTTGTATTCAATGAAAGTTAAATATATGCATAAAACATCTATTTTAAAATCTTAAATTATTATTTGTTAGAAGTTAATCTTTTAATAATAGCATGATGATGTGAGCTGCACTCCAACTAAAATTTTCAGCATTTAAACCTTCTCCTGTAATAGGGTGGTAATTTTCTCTAATAGATTTCCCTTTTTCTAAAAGTCCATCTGCACTATTTATTATTTGAATGGTGGCTTTATCGGCTTCTATATTAAAACCGTAATTCCGTAATCCTTTAACACCAAAATAGGCTTGATCTAACCAGTTTGGACCTCTCCAATATCCATTTAACGGATTAAACTTTGGGTGATCTGCGCTCATTGTCTGAAAGGGAACTTTAGTGAAAAACTTTTCAGGTTGCATCATTATATTTTTTACTTCTTCTGCTTGTTCTTGGGTTGCTGCGTTTGCCCAAAGTGCTGTCCAACCTTCACTACCTTCACCTTTAATAAATACTGTGCCTTCTAAATTGGTGTCGTAAAACCATTTATCATTAGGATCATAAAATTGGGACTGAATTTTTTGTTTTAATTGAATCGCTTCTGAGGTAAATTTCTTGCTATCTAAAGGACGATCTAATATCAAAGCTATTTCGCTTAAATATATTTTTTCAGCATAGAGATAAGCATTTAAGTCAACACTTTCTTGATCAAGAGAATATGCGTTTTCAGCATTTTTTAGAATTTTAGAATCATCGAAACGAATAGCATTATCCATACCACTTTCCCATTTAGCGGCAATTAAACTTCCATCGGTAGAACCAAATTCGCATAGACCATCTTGGTCATGATCTCTTTCTTTATACCACCAATAATGATATTTTTTAAGCTTCGGATAAAACTCTTTTAAAAAGCTTAAATCTTTGTCCTTTTTGTGTATTTCAGAAACTGCCCATGCAGCAAGTGGAGGCTTCGTATCTCTATAATTATGCGCTTCAATTGTAGTATCTCTAAAAATACAATCTAGAATAAAGCCATTTTCAAGTTGAAAATCAAACATGGCGCGCATTTGGTTTTTTGCTAAAGGAATATTGAAATATGATAAGCCAACAGCATGTTTCCATGAGTCCCAAGCCCAAAAGCCATTAAACCATTGGTAATGATAACTTGGGAAAAGACCTTCGTGTTTTAGAGCTCCTGCAGCTATTCGCCAATTATTTTGAAGCGTTAGATGTGCTTTTATTAATACTTCAGCATAAATTGTGTCATTAAAGGTTGAATCCCGATTATCAAGAATGCCTTTTAATTGTATCTCTTTTTCAAGTTGACGAACTTTTAGAATAGAATCGAAGTTAGTTTTGGCAATGAACTTTTTTTCTAAGTCCCAAGAATATTCTGGAAAAATAAAGGTCTGTGAAATGATGATTTCTTTAGATTCACCAGGCTGTAAATTAAATTCTTTAAGTTGAAGTGAGTAATACGTGTTTTCATTAGATATATCTATTTTTTCAATGTCTTCTGCTAATTGAATGTAACCTATGGCTTCAGAATTTTTGGAAACTAATTTAATAAGACCGTTTTCGTTGTAAAGTTTCATTCCTATATCAAAAACTTGCCCATGAATTTTGGCTTGAATTGGAATTTCTCTTTTGCTATTATTTGTAATGGTTGTTCTTTGTAAAGCTGTATGTCCAGAAATATAAACAAGTTCTTGCTTTAATTCTATTTCTGAGTTTCTAAAGAGCTGTGAAAGGTGACTTGAATAACTATGTTGCTCAACCAAATCATTATTAAAATGAATTAATTGATCTTTAGATTGTTGGGTCGATAAAGATAAATTTGATAAAATAGGACTACTCCAAACTCCATTTTCTTGTGTCATTAAAAAAGGTCCAGAAAAACCAATATTATTTTTAGTTGTTTTAGGGAGGCTGTAGGCAAACCATGAGCCTTGATCGGAAAACATGAATCCAGATCTATCCGAGGAATCCTTTGGTGTTATTCGATAATCTAGAATATCTTGACTAAGAGCAAGTGCTGTTTCTTGGGGTTCAAAAGGAACCGTTTTTGTTGTTTGATTACAACTTAAAATGAATGCCAAAAAGAATAAGTACACAATAATTTTCAATGGAATAAGTCTTAGATTATATATACTAATAATAGAAAGTGAAGTTAATATAATAATTCCAATCTGTTTATAACAACTCAAGAATACGCTCCAAAGCCATGCCACGAGAACCTTTTATTAATAAAGTGGTATTTTTTAAAGTGTCTAATTTGAAATGCTCTTTAAAATTGTTGAACGTTTTATATGTTTCATTGCTTTTTGGAATGGCATCATGAAAATTTTCACCTATAAAAATAACTTTTGATAATTTTAATGAATTAGCCAGTTCTGCAATAGCTATGTGTTCTTTTTTGGCATCTTGACCTAATTCGAACATATCACCAAGAATGGCTATTTTATTTTTAGCTTGTAATTTTTCGAAATTTTGCAAGGCAACTGTCATACTTGAAGGATTAGCATTGTAGGCATCCAAAATAATTTTGATAGCACCTTTTTCAACTATTTGAGATCTATTGTTTTGTGGAACATATTTTTCAATGGCGTCTTTAATTAGATTTTCTTCTACTTTGAAATATGCGCCAATGGCAATAGCTACAGAAATATTATTGAAATTATATTCGCCAATTAGCTGGCTGTTTATTTCAATATTATTAAAAGTAACGCTTACATTTGGTTGGGCACTTTTAAAATGAATAATAAAATCATCCATTTTGCTAGTACCAAAAGTAATGGTTTTAGCTGCTTTGCTTTTTTCTAACTGAATAGGATCGTTAGAATTGACAAAAATGGTTTTCTTATGAGTAATAAGATGTTTATAGAGCTCCGATTTTCCTTCAATAACGCCTTCAACGCTTCCAAAACCTTCTAAATGTGCTTTCCCGAAATTGGTAATTAGACCATAATCTGGTAAGGCAATGTTGCATAAAAACTCAATTTCTTTTTTATGATTGGCTCCCATTTCAACAATACCAATTTCAGTGGTATTAGTCATTTTTAAAAGAGTTAAAGGCACGCCAATATGGTTGTTAAGATTGCCAATAGTTGCAGAGGTTTTGAATTTTTTTGAAAGTACTGCATGAATTAACTCTTTGGTAGTTGTTTTACCATTACTTCCAGTTAAAGCAATAATAGGTAACTTTAAATATTTTCTATGAAAAGTTGCTAATTCCTGTAATGTTGTTAATACATCTTCAACCACAATACATTGCTTGTTTGTAGCAAATTCCTCTTCGTCTATAATACAATAGGAAGCACCATTTTCTAAAGCTTGTTTAGTAAATGCGTTACCATTAAAGTTGTCACCTTTAAGGGCAAAATACAAATCGTTTTTAGAAATTTTTCTCGTGTCTGTAGAAACAGATGGATGTTTTAAAAAGAGTGTGTGCAGTTGTTCTATATTCATAAAATAAAAGTATAAAAAAAGTCCTAACTAATTGTTAGGACTTTTTTAAAAGATATAAATATTCTTAATTTTTTGTTTTGTTCTTGCTTTTAGATTTAGAGCCAACTCTTGACATTGCACATCTAAAGCCAATATAATCTGTAGCCATAGTTTGTGGGAAGTAACGTCTTTGAGCAGGATCTAACCAGTATTCTCTATCTTTCCAAGAACCACCTTTGTACACACGAACTTCGTCGTTAATTAAAGATGTTCTCTTATTAGATTTATCGTATTCTCTTATTAATGCACCTGTAGAATCATCTACATCAACATTGTGTTTAGGAGAATTATACATTTTACCAGTCATTGAAGATTCAGTTGCAACACCATCTTCTTCACTAAAACTTTCTCTGTATTGACGAGATGATTGTCTGTCTCCATCTCTAAAGTTTCTATTATCACTTCTATCGAAGTTTTGTCTTAAATATGTTTCGTCTTCGTCTACTGCAACTTGCGAAATTTCACCAGGTAAATCTCTAGCAATAACTTTTCCATTAGGTAAAGTATCGAAAACAATTTCGTCTGTAGTTACAATTTTAACTGTTCCATCTTCATTAATAGCATTTTTAGTGTAAACATTTCCACGATAATAGTTAAAGTCGTTAAACTCGTCGTCAACAATAGGTCTGTAAACATCAGCTACCCATTCGGCAACGTTTCCAGCCATGTCATATAAACCAAAATCATTTGGTTCATATTTTTTTACTTCGTTAGTAATATCTGCACCATCATCAGACCATCCAGCTATTCCACCATAATCTCCATTACCTTGTTTGAAGTTAGCCAATTGATCACCTCTAACTTGACGTTTTCCTGAACGCGTGTATTGTCCATCCCAAGGGTATTTTTTTCTACCTCTGTAAATATTGTAATTACGTAATTCTGTTAAGCCTAAAGCAGCATATTCCCATTCAGCTTCAGTTGGTAATCTATAGCTAGGAGAAATAATTCCTGTTTCTCTACCAGCGTAAACACCAGTTGTATCTCCAGAAGCAGTTGTGTTAACTCTTCTTCGAGTGTTTTCTGGGTTAGTAAGACTATCGTTACCTCCATATACTTGGGTTGGAGCCATTATGTAGGTATTGGTATTAAATGTTTCTCCTGTTGTTGCAGCAATTTTAGCATCTCTAGTAATGTAACCAGCATCTTCTAAGTACATTTCGTTTACACGATCTGTTCTCCAGCTAGCAAATTCTACAGCTTGAATCCAGCTTACACCAACTACAGGATACTCACCATAACCAGGATGACGCAAATAGTTTTCAGTCATAACTTCGTTATAACCTAATCTATTTCTCCAAACTAATGTGTCTGGAAGTGCACCATTGTATATAGCTTTGTAGTTATCTTCTGTTGGAGGATAAATTCTTTTTAACCAATCAAGGTATTCCATATACATTTTGTTGGTTACTTCAGTTTCATCCATATAGAATGACTGAATGTGTTGTTGATTTGGTGTATTGTTCCAGTCGTGCATAACATCGTCTTGAACTTTACCCATTGTAAAAGTTCCACCTTCTACAAAAACTAAACCTGGAGCAGTTTCTTGTTCTTTAAATTGAGTATTGTATTGGAAACCTCCATCTCTGGAGTTTATATCCCAACCAGTAGCTCTAGAGCTATTTGAACTTGATGATCTTTTACAACCAACTGTTGTTATAGAAATTGTTAATACTAACAATATCTTAAATGCTATTACTTTTTTCATATCCATACTTTTAAGTAAGCTTATCATGTTTTTGGTGACGCAATATAAGAAATATAGCGAATATTACAAGTTAAAAAGCAAAAATTGATTAAAAAAATACGCATTTCATCCTATTTATTATACGTTACAACGATGATTTTTGCGTTTTTAACTTCTATTTTGTGTTTAAATAACGCACATTTTTATAAATTATTATTGTAATTTTGAAACGTTTATTTAAAATTGTTTACTCTTTAATAATATCAAGCAATTATTCACGTTATTTATTCAATGAAAAAGAAATTATTATCCCTATTACTTTTTGTCACATTTTTAACCTATTCCCAACAAAAGCAATTTGAAATTAGATGGGAAGGAAATAAAGTGTTATCTACAGAAAGTTTTAAGTTAATACTACCTTCATTTAATGAAGAGAATTTTAATTATAATTTAAACGAAGGTCTACAATTTGTATCTCAGTGGCCTATTTCACAGGCTGTGGATGAAAACTCAGTTTTAGTATCTAATGTTCAGTATACAACTATTTCTAAAGCTGATTTAAAGGATTTAAATATTGAAACAATTCCAAGTGAATTGACTTATAGTTTAAAAACTTCAATAGCAAGGAATACATATTATGCTTATTTTGTTTTATCACCTATAGTTAAATCAAGTCAAGGTTTGTATAAGAAAGTTACATCATTTTCTATTTCTTATACAAATGGAAGATTACAAACTAATAATACTTATAATAATCGAGTAATTACAAATTCTGTTTTGAGTAGTGGTCAATGGTATAAATTTCAAATAGATAAAACTGGAGTTTTTAAAATTACAAAAGATTTTCTGGCAGATTTAGGAATCAATATAGATAACATAGATCCAAGAACTATAAAATTATATGGAAATGGCGGAAGAATGATTCCTTATGCTAATTCTGAGCCTTACCCTATAGATGTGCAAGAAAATGCTATTAAGATTATTGGTGAAACCGATGGTGTTTTTAATGATACTGATTACATACTTTTTTATGGACAAGGACCAAAAGGATATAACCAAGGAAGTAATACTAATTTAAACTGTTATACAGATAAAACTTATTACTATATTAATATAAGTTCTGGTCATGGGAAAAGAATACAACCTTTTGTTCAACCTTCTGGACCTATTGACATAACCATTGATACCTTTCAAGATTATAAATTTCATGAAAAGGACGAATATAACTTAGTAAGTGTTGGAAGAAGATGGTTTGGTGATAAATTCGATATTGAAGACACTAAAACCTTCGATTTTTCTTTTCCAGATTTAGTTACTACAGAACCAATAAATTTCAAAGTTTTTCTTGGTTCTACTTCTGAAATAGCAACTAGCATGCAGATTGCAATTAATGGAAATAATATAGTTTCTTTATCATTGCCAGCAATTACAGATTCTAATCTTGCTCAAGAGAATAGTTTTGATGACAATATTCTTGTTAATTCTTCAAATTTATCAGTTAGTTTAACACATAATGATGGAGGGATTCCTTCAGCTTTAGCTTATATAGATTATATATCAATTGAGGCTACAAGAATGTTAAATTTTTCTGGTAATCAATATACATTTAGAAATAATGCTGTTTCACAAATGTCTGGGATTGGTCAATATAATCTAACAAATACGTCTCAAGTATCTGAAATATGGAATGTAACAGATATTTATAATGTCACCAATCTTGTAAACTCAGATAATAGTTCTAACATCAGTTTTGCATCTTCATTAGGGTCATTAAAATACTATGCCATTGTTACACCTTTAAATTATTATGAACCAACTATTGGTGCTTATAAAACAGTTAATAATCAGGATTTAAAAGGGACTATTTTTCAAGATTCACAAGGGCAATTTAAAGATATAGATTATTTAATTATTACTCCAAATAGTTACATGAATCAAGCTGAAAGGTTGGCTCAAATTAATAGAAATGTTAATCAATTAAATGTGAAGGTTGTTCCATTGTATAAAATATATTCAGAGTTTAGTACAGGGAATCAAGATATTGGGGCCATTAGAAATTTTGTAAAATATATTTATGATAATGCTAGTACACCAGATAAAAGAATTAAGTATGTATGTTTATTTGGTGATGGATCATTCGATTATAAAGATAGAATTCCAAATAACACGAATATTGTTCCTTCTTGGCATGCTTACAATAGTTTTAATTTAACCAGTTCGTTTGTTTCAGACGATTTTTATGGCATGATGGATTTTAATGAAGGATCCATGGATATTTCAGATAAATTAGATTTAGCAGTTGGTAGAATTTTAGCAGATTCTTACCAAAGAGCTAAAGACATGGTAGATAAAGTTGAAAGATATTATATTGAATCTTCTTTTGGTAGTTGGAGAAATAATTTTGTTGTTATATCAGACGATGTAGATGAATCTTGGGAGAAAATACTTCAGGTAACCACAGATTCTATTGGGAATGTGGTGACTGCCAAAAAACCATTTATAAATGTTACTAAAATACATTCAGATGCCTTTCAACAGGAGTCTTCAGCTGGAGGAGATAGATACCCAACAGTAAATACTGCCATAAAAAATGCTTTAGAAACAGGAGCGCTAGTTGTTAATTATTTTGGACATGGAGGTGAAGATGGTTTAGCCCACGAGCGAATTTTCGAAAAACCAGATGCACAGGAATTAAATAATGTTTGTAAACTTAATTGTTTTGTAACTGTAACTTGTGAGTTTACCAAATTCGATAATCCAATTCGTCCAACAGCTGGAGAATATACGTATTGGAATAAAGAGGGTGGAGCTATTGGTTTAATAACAACTACTAGGCAAATTTATGTAAATGTAGGAGTTACTTTTAATACGATTTTGGAGGAATATCTATTCTCATATAGTGAAAATGATAATATTCCTGATAACGAATACCCAAGCATGGCTGAAGCATTGCGACTTACAAAAAATAATCCAGCAATTTCAAATGGAGGTCAAAGAAGACTGGTGTTTTTTATAGGAGATCCTGCTATGAAATTAGCCTTCCCTAAGCCTAATATTGTTTTAACAAAAATAAATGATACTCCAATTACAGGAACAACTGATGTGCTTCAAGCATTAGGACGCGTTAAGTTGTCTGGAGAAGTACTTGATGCATCAGGAAATGTTATGAGTGATTTTAACGGTATACTTTCGTCAACTATTTATGATAAAAAAATTGATAGACAAACCCTAGGAAATGACGGAACCAGAGATAGTGGGCAGGTAATTATCATGGATTTTGAAACTCTTGGAGCTATTATTTTTAGAGGGCAATCATCTATAACTAATGGCCAATTCGATATAGAATTTGTAGTTCCCCGAGATATTGGTATTCCAGTTGGGTTTGGTAAGGTTAGTTTTTACGCAAAAAAACAAAATCAACTTATTGACCACACTGGAGCAAGTGTAGGTCAAGTTCAAATAGGTGGATTGAATGAAAATGCAGAAGAGGATAATATTGGCCCTGTAATTAATGCATATATGAATGATGAAAGTTTTGTTTCTGGAGGTATAACAAATAGCTCACCAAGTCTTATATTAAAACTGCAAGATGATAATGGTATTAATACAGCTAGTGGCATTGGTCATGATATTGTTGGAATTCTTGATGGAGATGAAGCCAATCCTTATGTGTTAAATGATTATTATCAAACAGAACTAGACGATTACCAAAGAGGAGTTGTTACTTATCCCTTAAGAGATTTAGAAGCAGGAATGCACACATTAACAATAAAAGCTTGGGATGTTTATAATAATTCATCCACAACTGAAATACAATTTGTGGTGTTTGACGAGAATCAAGAGTTGGTTATCGATAATGTTTTAAATTATCCAAATCCTTTTGTTAATTACACAGAATTTTGGTTTAACCACAATAGTTCGGAACCTTTAGACGTTTTAGTTCAAATATTCACTGTTACAGGTAAAATAGTTAGAACCTTAAGTGGGCAAACAAACAGTGGTGAATGTTGTAATAATGGAGCTTCATCCTTATCTAGAGAAATTATATGGGATGGAAGAGACGATTTTGGAGACAAAATAGGTAAAGGAGTTTATATTTATAAACTTACAGTAAGATCTGCTACGTTAAATAAAACCGTCGAAAAAATAGAGAAACTTGTTATACTATAATAAAAATATATATTTGTTAAATAAATAGAATTTATGAAGAAATCAATATTAATGTTATCAGCATTATTTTTTGCAACTCAAATACAATCACAAAACATAGTTGAAGAAATCACTCCAGATCCTTACGATTCACGAGTTATAACAACAGGAGTACCTTTTTTATTAATCGCTTCAGATGCTCGTGCAGCATCCATGGGAGATATGGGAGTTGCAACATCTGTAGATGGATTTTCTCAGCAATGGAATTCTTCAAAATATGTGTTTTCAGAAACCAAACAAGGAGTTGCTATTAGTTATACACCATATTTAAGTAAATTAGTAAACGATATATTTTTAGGAAGCCTTACTTATTTTAATAGAATAAATGAAAGAAGCTCATTTGCTGCGAGTTTTAGATACTTTTCTTTAGGTGATATAGAATTTGTTGAAGATGAAAACCAAACACCATTAATACAGAGTCCTAACGAGTTTACTTTTGATGTGTCTTATGCATTAAGATTAAGCGATCAGTTCGGTATGTCTGTTGCAATGCGTTATTTAAATTCCGATTTAAAAATTCCAGATGGAAATGGAGACACATCTGCAGCAAGTACTTTTGGTGTAGATATTTCTGGATTCTATCAAAGCGAAGAACAAGCATTTAATAGCTTTAATGGAAAATATCGATTTGGATTTGCTATTCAAAATATTGGTCCAAAATTTAAGTATGATGAAGGAGGACAAGAAAACTTTCAGCCTACAAATCTACGTTTAGGGGCTGGATTCGATTTTTTACTTGACGATTATAATAGAGTTTCTTTAACAGCAGAATTCACAAAATTATTAGTACCAACTCCTCCAATTACTGGAACACAATTAGTATACGACGACGTTAATGATGATGGGGTTTACGAACCAGCTGATGGAGATATATTAATAAGTGAAGACAACAATTACATAATTGAAGGAAAAGATCCAGATGTTGGCTTTGTTAAAGGTATGTTCCAATCTTTTGGAGATGCTCCAGGAGGCTTTAGCGAAGAAATGCAAGAAGTAACTTGGGCAATTGGCGCAGAATATTCTTATCAAGACTCTTTTGCATTTAGAGCAGGATATTTTCATGAGAGTCCAGAAAAAGGTGCAAGACAATTTTTCTCAATAGGAGCTGGATTTAAATATAATGTAATTGGCCTAGACTTGTCTTACTTATTCTCAGCATCTCAAGTACCAAGCCCATTAGAAAATACTTTACGTTTCTCACTAGTTTTCAATATAGATAGAGAAGCTTATTCTGAATATTAATTTTTATGATTAATTAGATATAAAAAAACTATTGCAAACGCAATAGTTTTTTTGTCTAAAATAGTATTGCTAACTTTAAGTATATATAATAAAGAATGAAAGAAATAAAAATTGAATCAACATTAACTGTATTCGATAATATAGAAGAGTTGCCATCAGATATTTCAGAATTAATGAATCAAGCAGTTAAAGCTAGAAAAAATTCATATTCACCTTATTCAAAGTTTAGTGTAGGTGCAGCCATATTATTAGACAATAATCAAATTGTTTTAGGAAGTAATCAAGAAAATGCATCATATCCATCAGGTTTATGCGCAGAACGAACAGCAATATACTATGCTGGTTCTCAATTTCCAGACGCTAAAATATTAAAAATGGCTATTATTGCTGGTTCTAGAATTCATCAAACCATTACACCAATTCCACCTTGTGGAGCTTGTAGACAAGCTATTGCAGAATATGAAGTCAAGCAAGATTCTCCAATAGAAATATATTTTATGGGTGAAACTGGTAAAGTAGTGAAGTCTCATTCTTTAGCAAACCTACTACCATTGGTATTCGATAAATCTGTTCTTTAAGATATTTAACAGACAAATTATTAGTTTCTCAACAAAATTTACGAAATACAGTTTTTTCATTAGTAACTAAAGTAGTATTTTTGCTATTCGCTTATTCCAAATTAATATTGGAATTACGCGTTGGTTTTTAATAAGGTTAATCTTAAGCATTATCTTAATAACAATTTAGATGCAAAAAATAACAAAAGAAGTTTACCTTAAGTGGTATGAAGATATGTTGTTCTGGAGAAAGTTTGAAGACAAACTAGCTGCCGTTTACATTCAACAAAAAGTTAGAGGATTTCTTCATTTATATAATGGACAAGAAGCTATTCTTGCTGGCGCTTTACACGCTATGGACTTAACTAAAGATAAAATGATTACTGCTTATAGAAATCATGTCCAACCAATTGGAATGGGAGTTGATCCAAGACGTGTTATGGCAGAATTATATGGTAAGGCTACAGGAACATCTCAAGGTTTAGGAGGCTCTATGCATATTTTTTCTAAAGAACATCGTTTTTATGGTGGCCATGGTATAGTAGGAGGTCAAATACCATTAGGAGCTGGTATTGCATTTGGAGATAAATATCATAATATAGACGCAGTTACTTTATGTTGTTTTGGAGATGGAGCTGCAAGGCAAGGATCGCTTCATGAAACTTTTAATATGGCCATGCTTTGGAAATTGCCAGTAGTTTTTGTTTGTGAAAACAATGGTTATGCTATGGGAACTTCAGTAGCTCGTACTGCAAACCATACAGATATTTGGAAATTAGGTAAAGGTTACGAAATGCCTTGTGGACCTGTGGATGGGATGAATCCTGTTAAGGTTGCTGAAGCTTTCGATGAAGCTATTAAAAGAGCAAGACGTGGAGATGGTCCAACATTTTTAGAGTTAAAGACTTATCGTTATAGAGGTCATTCTATGAGTGATGCACAACATTATAGAACAAAAGATGAAGTAGAAGAATACAAGAAAATAGATCCTATTACTCAAGTAAAAGAGGTTATTCTTGAAAAGAAATATGCTACTGAAGCAGAGATCAAAAAAATTGATAAACGCGTTAAAGAATTAGTAAGTGAATGTGAAAAATTTGCTGAAGAGTCTCCATATCCAGATATAAACGTCATGTACGATGCTGTTTACGAGCAAAAAGATTATCCATTTATTCAACATAAAATATAAGCTATGGCAGAAATAATAAATATGCCTCGTTTAAGCGATACCATGGAAGAAGGTACTGTTGCTACTTGGTTGAAAAAAGTTGGAGATAAAGTAAGCGAAGGAGATATTTTAGCAGAAATAGAAACAGATAAAGCTACAATGGAATTTGAATCTTTTCATGAAGGAATCTTATTACATATTGGAGTACAAGAAGGAGAAACTACTAAAGTAGATGAGCTTTTAGCAATTATTGGAGAAAAAGGAGAAGATATTTCTGAGTTATTAGTCTCCAATCCAAAAGTTTCAGAGAATGCATCTAAAGTAAATATTGTTCAAAGCGATAGCGAAGAATCTAATTCAGAAGCAAAAGAAGAAGTGAGTCTTCCTGAAGGAGTTACTGTAGTTACTATGCCAAGATTAAGTGACACAATGGAAGAAGGAACCGTTGCAACTTGGTTGAAAAAAGTTGGAGACACGGTTGAGGAAGGTGAAATTCTTGCTGAAATTGAAACAGATAAAGCTACTATGGAGTTTGAGTCATTTCAATCAGGAACCTTATTGCATATTGGATTGCAAGAAGGAGAATCTGCCAAAGTAGATTCACTTTTAGCTATCATTGGTCCAAAAGGGACAGATGTTTCTGTAGTAGCAAAAAACTTTAAAGCAGAAGGTGATTCAGCTAAAAAAGAGGAAACAACTCCTAAAGCTGAAACTAAAAAAGACACAACTGTTACTTCAAGCACTTCTACTGCGCTCAGTATAAGTTCTGCTGAGAAGTCTCAAACTTCAGTCTCAACGTCAAATTCAAGTAGAATATTTGTTTCGCCATTAGCTAAAAAAATGGCCGAAGAAAAAGGAATAAACCTATCTCAAGTACAAGGAACTGGTGAAAACGGAAGAATAGTAAAACGTGACATCGAGAATTTCACTCCAGGTACATCATCTGCTTCAGTTGGTAAATTTATACCTAGTGGACAAGAAGATTTTGATGAGGTGAAACATTCGCAAATGCGTAAGGTAATAGCCAAACGTTTAGCTGAATCTAAATTTACAGCACCTCATTATTATTTAAATGTGGAGTTTGATATGGAGAATGCTATAGCATTCCGTCAACAATACAATTCGTTACCAGAAACTAAAATCTCATTCAACGATATTATTGTTAAAGCATGTGCTTTAGCATTAAAAAGGCATCCTCAAGTTAATTCTCAGTGGTTTGATGATAGAATGCAAATTAATAACCACGTTCATATTGGAGTAGCTGTTGCTGTTCCAGATGGTTTGGTTGTTCCAGTAGTAAAATTTGCCAATGAGCAGAGTTTAACTCAAATTGGAGCTTCAGTAAAAGATTATGCAGTAAGAGCTAGAAATAAAAAATTAACACCTCAAGAAATGGAAGGTAGCACCTTTACTATTTCTAATTTAGGGATGTTTGGAATTGAGAGTTTTACTTCAATAATCAATCAGCCTAATTCAGCTATTTTATCTGTTGGAGCTATTGTTGAAAAACCAGTAGTTAAAAACGGACAAATAGTTGTAGGTAATACTATGAAATTAACTATGGCTTGCGACCATAGAACAGTAGATGGAGCAACTGGTTCAGAGTTTCTATTAACTTTAAAAGAATATATAGAAAATCCTGTTACTATGTTGGTGTAATTACTATTTAGAGTGTAGTTTATAAAACATATTTATAAACCCTGTTTCATTAAGTTGAAATAGGGTTTTTTTATGCATGCTGCTGAAGATACTTTGAAGGTAAAATATGAAACGTGTCCTTAAAACATTTTGAGAAATAAGTCAGGCTGTTAAATCCAGCTTTTTCGGCAATTTCAGTAATGTTACCTTTTTTAGTATGCAACATGTTCATGGCTTGTTTCAGTCTATAATTTCTTAAAAATTCACTTGGGGATTTACCTGTTAATGTTTTAAGCTTTCTATAAAACTGTGAGGTGCTTAAGCCAAGAGATTCACTAAAACTATAAACTTTAAAACCTGCATCATTCCAAATGGTTTCCAAATAGTTCATTAGTTGCGTTAGAAACTGCTCTTCAGAAACCGTTAAAATTTTTATATCATCTCTATTAATAAAGTTGTTTCTGTTTTCTTTTTCATATGCAATTTTGACAGCTTCAGAAACCACAAATTTATCCTCCACAACCACTTCACACATTCTGGAGGCCAATAATTTGGAGTTATTAGATTTACCTTCTGCTATTCCAAGTTTTAAATCTCGAATGGATTTGTCAAATTTAGGAGTGATGTATTTAAAATTAGATCGCAATTTTAAGCCACATAGAACAGCGTTTGTTACTGTATTGAACGTCACTTCATAGGTGTTGTCGTTGTGATTTAAAATACGTCCATCAAATTTTTTTAGTAAATTAGAAATACCATTATGAAGCTTTTGAGTAAATAAATTAAACTGATTTGCCTCAAGTCTGTGTAAAAAATTACTAGTCTCAATAACCATGATATATATTGGAGATTTACTTGAAGACATTTATTAAAATTTGTTTTCTACAATTTAATCATTTTTAGTGAATTAAGCTAAATCTTATTACCCCTTAACTATCCTAATAAACAAACGTTAAGAAAGCATCTTCATACCTATCAATTTTTTTTATCTTTAAACCAAAATATATAAATACATGAAGCACTTTTTAATACTAATTTCAGTTGGATTTCTTTTAGTAGCATGTAAATCAACGACAGTTGTTATGAATAATGATGATCCAAATCAAAACATTATTCCAAATCCTTCAAAAAATGATGTTATTATGGCATCATCTTCTAATTCAAAAAAGAATAGTTTAATAACATCTTTAGAATTAAATGAAACGGTTTCTTATTTATCATCAGATGAGTTGCTAGGTAGAAATACAGGAACAGAAGGGATAGCAAAAGCAGCTATGTATATTGAGAAAAAATTTAACAAACATGGTATACAACCATATTTTGAAACCTATCTAGATTCTTTTAAGGTAGGAGACAAGAATGCATATAATGTAGTTGGCTTTCTTGAAGGACAAAATGCAAATCTAAAAGAAGAATTAATTATTATAGGAGCACATTACGACCATATAGGTTATGGAAAAGCCGTTGAGAACGATTCAATTGCCAATGGAGCTAACGATAATGCAGCTGGTACAAGTGCTGTTTTGGCTATGGCTAAATATTTTTCAGAGAATAAATCGAATGGTAGAAGTTTGATGTTTGTTTTATTTTCTGCAGAAGAAATGGGCTTATTAGGTTCAAAACATTTAGCTGGTAAATTAAAAGCTGAAGAGGTAAATTTATATACCATGTTAAATTTTGAAATGATTGGTGTTCCTTTTACAGATAGAGATTATGAAGTTTTTATTACAGGATATGATTTATCTAATATGGCATCAAAAATTAATGAATATGTAGGAAGTAATTTAGTGGGTTTTTCTGAAATTGCTAAACAATATCAACTGTTTAGAGCTTCAGATAATCATCCATTTTATGAGGCATTCAAATTACCAAGTCAAACCATTTCATCTTGCGATTTATCAAATTATAATTTTTATCATCATGTTCATGATGAAGCTGATAAATTAGATTACAATCATATGGCATCTTTAATCAATAAAATTATTCCAGCAATCGAAGTCATGAGTAATACTCCAACTAAAGAAATAGTATTGTATGAAGACTAGAAACATCATTATTACAGGGACAAGTAGAGGTATAGGGTTTGAACTTGTTAAGTTATTTGCAAGTCAAGGGCACCAAGTTTTAGCATTGTCTAGAAATTTAAATCCAATAAGTGAGCTTCAGATAAAAAATGTTTTCACTATTTCTTGTGATGTTTGTGAAATATCAGATTACAAAAAAGTCGAAGAATTTATTAATACAAACTGGAAGCAGGTAGATGTTTTAATAAATAATGCAGGAACCTTAATAAATAAACCATTTGTAGAAACAACTATGGCAGATTTTGAGCAGGTTTATAAAACAAATGTGTTTGGTGTTTCAGAAATGATAAGAACTGTTCTTCCATTTATGAAAAAAAACAGTCATGTAGTTACTATTAGTTCTATTGGAGGCATACAAGGCAGTGTTAAATTCCCGGGACTTTCGGCATACAGCTCTAGTAAAGGAGCTCTTATTATACTTACAGAATTACTAGCTGAAGAGTTTAAAGAAACAGGACCTAGTTTTAATGTACTTGCTTTAGGAGCTGTACAAACAGAAATGCTTGAAGAGGCATTTCCTGGATATGTGGCACCAACTACAGCTATAGAGATGGCAGAATATATTCTTGATTTTTCTTTAAATGGACAAAAATATTACAATGGGAAATCACTTCAAGTGTCTAATTCAACTCCTTGATAATTAAATTTTTATAATGTTACTCCTTGCGTTGTGAACGAAATACCTTGCTGGCCTGATGTAGATATCATAACTGCTTCAAATAAGGGTTCATGACCAGAATGATTTAAAGCCCAATCGAAAATAAAATTGGCACCAGAACCACCATGAGTATCTTTTTCGTCAATAATTATTTCAATGGTTTCTAAAGGGTTTAATAATACGGGATCTTTAAAGTAAGATCTAATTAAATCGCCTTTGGTATTGTAGTAAGAAGCATCTAAAAGATAAACAGGCTCATTTATACTTACATTTCTTAAACTAACTGTTACTGTTAAGTTAATGGTTCTATGTTCTGTAATACTATAGATTTCAGAATAAACAGACAAATAGCTTTTTCCCTTCGTTAAAGTATCATTCATTGGTAAGTCAACACTTCTTTTTTTCCAATTTATTGGATTTATATCTTCAGTTTGAGTGTTATTTTGACAGGAAACACATAATATTAAAGAAGCAAAAAGGAGGAAAGCATATTTCATAATTATAAGATTTTATAAATTATTGACAAGGTAGTTTAAAGTTACAATTTTTTTACTTTACATAATTACATTTCATTTTAATAAAGTAATTTTGCAATTTAAATTCAAATTCATGCAACAGACAACAAATACAATCTTGATGATTCGACCTATCAATTTTAGGATGAACGAGCAAACGGCTGTAAATAATTATTTTCAGGAAGATTTAGATCTTAAGAATGCAGAAATTAATCTAAAAGCTCAAGAAGAATTTGATGACTTTGTAGAAAAATTAAAAGCTGTTGGTGTTTTTGTTATTGTAATTAGTGATGATAAAAAATTAGATACTCCAGATTCTATTTTCCCTAACAATTGGGTGAGTTTTCATGAAAATGGTGATGTTGCATTGTATCCAATGTTCGCTGAAAACCGTAGGAAAGAGCGAAGAGAAGAAGTTTTAATACAAATTGAAAAATTTGGTTTTAAAATAGAAAATATAATAGATTATACAAGTGCAGAAAACGAAGGTTTGTTTCTTGAAGGTACAGGTAGCTTATTATTAGATCGAGTAAATGGAAAAGCCTATTGCGCTTTGTCTGCTAGAGCAGATGAAGATTTATTTATTGAGTTCTGTGAAGATTTTGAATATACACCAGTTATTTTTACTGCTTATCAAACCGTTGATGGAAAACGGAAAGCAATTTATCATACCAATGTAATGATGACATTAGCTGAAAATTTTGCAGTTATTTGCTTAGATTGTATAGACGATAAGAAAGAACGTAAAAATGTGCTGAAACATTTAAAAGAAGATGGGAAAGAGGTAATAGCAATTACTGAAGAACAAGTAAATAATTTTGCAGGAAATATGCTTCAAGTTAGAGGGAAGAACGATAAGCGATACTTAGTTATGAGTCAAGCTGCTTATAATTCGTTAACTAAAGCACAAATTAATACAATAGAAAAACATTGCGAGATCTTGTCAAGCTCTTTAGAAACCATTGAGACTTGTGGTGGTGGAAGTGCACGTTGTATGATGGCAGAAATATTTCTTCCAAAGAAATAATTAGTTCTGTGGATTAGATTTTGGTAACTCAACATAAAAAGTAGTTCCAACATTCAAATCGCTTTCAACCCAGATTTTCCCAAGGTTTAATTCAACTAATTCTTTACAAATAGTTAATCCTAAACCAGTACCTTTTTCATTTTGTGTTCCAATAGTTGTGAATGAGGTATTCTTAAACAATTTTTGTTGATTCTCTTTAGAGATTCCAACTCCAGTATCTGAGATGCTAATAATAGATTTGCCATTACTAATATGGTTAGCTATGGTAATAGTGTCTCCTTCTTTACTAAATTTAATGGCATTGGTTAATAGATTTTGAATAATAATTTCTACCATGCTTTTATCTGCATAAACAAAATCTCTTAGCGTCTTATCTCTTAAAATAATTCCTTTCTTTTCAAGCTTTTGTTCTAGTAAGTTAATTTTATCTTCAAAAACTTCTTGTAAATCAAATAGGCTAGGACTTGGTTCTAAAGACTGCATTTGTGACTTGGACCAATTCAATAAATTAAATAATAATAAGGATGCGTTATTTGCATTTTCACTCAATTCTGGAATTAAAGTTTTAAACTCCTCTTGAGTTAAAGAACCATCTTTTAATAAATCTATAAAACCTTTAATGGAAGTTAAAGAATCTTTTAAATCGTGCGAAACTATTGAGAATAGTTTATCCTTAACCTTATTTATATCTTCTAGATGTTTTGTTTGCTCTAGAATAGCTTCATTTTGAATCTCAATTCGTTTGTTTTTTTCCTCTAGTTCTCTGGTGTATTGTAATCGACTATTCCTTTTTAAATAGATAAGTATCAAAAATGTTGAAAGAATGGCAATAGCACCTAATAAAGCATAAAAAATAATTCTTAACCTATCGAATTCTTTTTGACTATTTGTAGATTCTGCTAATTGTTCAGATTTTAAAGAATTATCAATATAATCTTCAGATATTACATTATCTATTAAATTAGTTTCATCAGGTTGCTCTACATATGTTTTTTTAGACGCATTGTTTATTTGATCTTGTAATTGGTAATATTCTCGTTGCCATACAAAAGCTCTATCAAACCTTCTATTGGTGGAATCTAAGGCTTTCATTAAACCAAAATTCTTTAATTGCTCTTCTTTATCATTTGTAATCTCTGCAAGATCTTTAGCTTCTAATAATTGAATTTCAGCATACTTTAAGAAATTTCTTTGCAAATTAAGGCTGCCTAAATTATTTAATGATACTAAAATACCATGCTGATTGTCTAAACTTCTATTGAGCCTTAAACCTTCAATTAAATAATCAAGAGATTTATCAAAATCATTAAATTGTAAATATTCTCCACCTAATTTCGGTAGTATTTCACCTCTTAAAGAATCGTTATCAATAGGAATATATCTTAAGACTTTTTCGTAGTAATCAATAGCTTTTCTGTGTTCTTTTTTAATAGAGAACAATTCTGCTAAAGTTTTTAAAGCTTCAATTGAGCCATCACTATTATTAATTTGTCTTTCAATTTCTAATGTTTTAGAATAGTATTCTATAGCTTTATCAATGTTATTAATACTATAATATGCTTTTGCCAGACACTGGTAAGCCAAACGTAATTCATTCTTTAAATTCCTTTTTTCAAACTCTTTTAAAGCAAGTAGAGAATATTGAAGACCTTTACTATAATTACCTCTTTTAATTTCGTTTAAACCAATGCTATTGTTAACTTTTGCAATATTGAGTGTATCGTTTAATTGAATAAACAATTCCTTCGCTTTTAAATAATGATCTCTAGCATTTATATAATCGTCTTTATAAGCATAAATTAAAGCTTTGTAATATGTTATCTCAGCAATTCCATCTTGATAATTTAATTTATTAGATAGCTTCTCAGTTTGTGAAATATATTTTAGAGCCTTGTCAAATTCTTTTTCGTTGTAAAGAGATTTAACTAGCAATAAAGAAGTTTTAATTTTGGTTGTATCAGAATTTTGAAAAGCTAATTGTATGGTAAGACTATCTACTTCTTTGGTTTGGGAATAACCAATGAGTACAAATAAAAAAACGATTAAAGAAAATAGATTCTTCATACATTTTAATTGTAGTTAAATTAGGAGCACATGCATTCTGTTGAGATTTGCTGTGTTTATCTAAAATATTGAACTACAATACGTTAGTTAGTTTAAGAATGCCCATAGCCTGGGACAATTAATAGCATTACTTAACAAAAGTTGTAAAAAGATATATTATTAGCTAATTTCTGCGTTTTAATACCAATAAATTAGTTGAAATGTCTGTTGAAAATTTGCTATAAAAACTGGTTATCGACGAATGGTAAAAAACTAGGAAAAACGACACTTTTGTCGATGAAATGCACGTTTGTATTCTCACTTTAGAATCTCAATTTTATTATAAAACCACATTTAATAATAAGTTTTTTTGAATTGTACATATTATTGAAACACTCATAGAAATATATACAATAATTTAACCCGTAAACCTTTAATAAAAGTTTTATCTTTGCAACCTTAAAAACCTAAGATTATGAGTCTTCAAGACGTCTTATCAAAACATATAATTGCAGCTATTAAAGTAAATTATAATCAAGAATTATCAACTGTCGAGTTTCAAGCAACAAGAAAAGAATTTGCAGGAGATATTACTGTGGTAATATTCCCAATGCTTAGAGTAGTAAAAGGCAATCCTGTACAAATAGGCGAAACTATAGGTCAATATTTGGTGGAACACGTTGAAGATGTTGTTGGATTTAATGTAATTAAAGGGTTTTTAAATGTAGAAATTGGTAATGAATATTACTTAAACTTTTTTAATAAAGTAGTTTCAAATAATACCTATGGTTTTGTTAATCCAACCCATGGAGATAAAGCCATTATGGTTGAATATTCTTCACCAAACACAAATAAGCCATTACATCTTGGACATGTTAGAAATAACTTGTTAGGATATAGTGTTGCCGAAATACTTAAAGCCTCAGGAAAGAAAGTTTATAAAACACAAATTATAAACGATAGAGGGATTCATATTTGTAAAAGTATGATTGCCTGGAAACTATTTGGTCAAGGAGAAACGCCAGAAACTTCAGGTTTAAAAGGAGATAAGCTAGTAGGAAACTATTATGTAAAATTCGACCAAGAATATAAAAAAGAAATTAAGAACTTGATTGCTGAAGGACAAAATGAAGATGACGCTAAAAAGAATGCGCCATTATTGCAAGCAGCTCAAGACATGCTTTTAAAATGGGAAGCAGGAGACAAAGAAACAGTAGCACTTTGGGAGAAAATGAATACTTGGGTTTATGATGGTTTCGATGTTACTTACAAAAATTTAGGAGTTGATTTCGATAAATTATATTATGAAAGTGAAACCTATTTATTAGGAAAGGAATTTGTTGCAGAAGGACTAAAAACTGGTGTTTTCTTTAAAAAAGAAGATGGTTCTGTTTGGTGTGACTTAACAGATGAAGGTTTAGACGAAAAAATTGTACTACGTAGTGATGGAACTGCTGTTTATATGACTCAGGATATTGGTACAGCTATTCAACGTGTAAAAGATTATCCAGATGTTGGAGGTATGGTATATACTGTTGGTAACGAACAGGAATATCATTTTAAAGTTCTTTTTTTAATTATAAAAAAACTAGGCTTCGAATGGGCTAAAAACTTATATCATTTAAGTTATGGGATGGTAGATTTACCTTCTGGTAAGATGAAAAGTAGAGAAGGAACTGTTGTAGATGCAGACGATTTAATAGATGAAATGGCTTCAACTGCAGGAGAAATTTCTCAAGAGTTAGGAAAACTTGATGGCTATACTGAAGAAGAAAAACAAGAACTTTATAAAGTAATTGGTCTTGGAGCTTTAAAATATTACATATTAAAAGTCGATCCTAAAAAGCGCATTCTGTTTGATCCAAAAGAATCTATAGATTTTCAAGGAAATACAGGACCTTTTATACAATATACCTATGCTAGAATTCAATCAATTTTAAGAAAGGCAAATGTTGATTCAATTGTTTTGCTTAGTACAGAAGACGTATCAATGCATGAAAAAGAAAAAGAGCTGATTAAGCAAATACAACTTTTTGAAGAAGTGATTCAAAATGCAGCAGAAAATTATAGTCCAGCATTAATAGCCAATTATACTTACGATTTGGTAAAGGAATTTAATTCTTTTTATCAAAACGTTTCTATTTTAGGTGCAGATACAGAGAACGAAAAACTTTTTAGAGTACAATTATCCAAAGTAGTTGCAAATATCATTAAAAACGCATTTGGATTATTAGGAATACAAGTGCCAGAGCGCATGTAAGATATTGAAAATTAGATTTTGTTTGATAACTTAATCATCATCCTCTTCTTCTTCAAACTCAACAATTGTAGCGTCAAATTCAGCTTCTGTAAATTCGTCTTTACTTATCCAATATTCAGATGTTGTTAGAACATACGCGTTTTCGCCTTTATGGGTTAAATCCCAGATAATACTTTCTGCTTCATCAAAATTTTCTTTTCCTGCCAATTGACTTGAGAACAATCTTTTAATAACATTATTATTAGTTAACGTTACATTTAAAGCTTTCAAAACATGTTCTTTGGTAACTTCTTTATTTGGAGTTATTTCAAATTCAACAATAGTAGCCTTAGCATTTGGAAAGGTTCCGTTGAAGGCTTTATAAAGTAATTGATTGATGTTAAAGAGCTCATGATGCAAAGAAATATCAGCATATTCTTCAGAAATTTTGTCAAGCAACATTTCATGAGAAATTTGTTCAATCTGATTTTCGTTTAAGTAGTTTGATAATTTATATTCTAGTATGATGGTAGCGGCTTCTTCTGGTTCAAAATCAGAAATTGCCATAAAAAGCAATTCAAGTAATTCTTCAGGTTTAGAACTATCAGCATCTTCAAATCCAAATTTATCAAGTAATTGAATGAAATCGGTATTTGACCAAGCATCTTTTAATTCTTCAACTGCTTTTACACTATTAATAATGACATGATATTTCATACGTTTTTAATTTAGATCAGAGAATGATTCTGATATGTAAAATATACAATATTTAAATAACAAAATGAAGTGAATACGGCTTATTTATGTAACGTTCTTAGGCCTTCATAAATAACAATTCCAACGGCATTTGCTAAATTTAAACTTCTTACATGGTCGCTATATAAGGGAATTTTAAAAAGCTTGTCTTTATGGTTATCAATTATGCTCTTTGTAAGACCTACAGATTCCTTTCCAAAAACAAGGAACATATTATCTTCAAAAGGAATATCCCAATGATTTGTTTCACCATGACTGGATAAAAATACCATGTTGGCATTTTTATTTTTTTGGAGGAATTCTTCTATGTTTTCATAATAATGAACATTTAAATGCTGCCAATAATCCAAGCCTGCTCGTTTTAAGCGTGTATCATCTATTTCGAAGCCAAAAGGTTTTACTAAATGTAAATTAGATCCAGAAGCTAGAGCTAATCTGCCAATATTTCCTGTGTTATTAGGTATTTCAGGTTCTATAAGAACAATGTTAAACGCCATTTTTCTTTGTTAATTTTAAAATAATTAATCGTAAAAGTAACACAAAAGGAAAGCCATGTAAAACAACATCAAACCAATCCATGAATTTCATTGCAACAGCTCCACCATAAAGCCATTTAAGTTTTCCTAAAATATGTGGCTCTGGAAAAAAAGGCGCTAAACCCAATGTTAAACAAAGTAAAACTACAAACTTCCAATTATTAATTATTTTCATAACCTAATCTCTAATAGATTTTACAAAACTTCTTATTTTATTTACTGCTTTATTAGTAAGATGTTTAATAAAAGCAGAACCAATGATGGCTCCTTTTGAAAACTGAGTTGCTTGTAAAAACGTTTTATTATCTGAAATTCCAAAGCCAACAATTTGTGGATTTGTAAGGTTCATATCTGCAATACGCTTAAAATATTGTGTTTGCTCATCTCCAAAACCAGAACTACTTCCTGTAACACTGGCACTACTTACCATATAAATAAATCCATTAGAAATGGAATCTATAAAGTTGATTCGTTTATCACTTGTTTGAGGTGTAATTAAAAACACATTGATTAGACCATATTTCTCGAACGTAGTTTTATATGCTTCATAATAAACATCAACAGGCAAATCAGGAATAATAAGTCCATCGACACCAATTTCTGCACATTTTTTACAGAAAGCTTCAACGCCATATTGCAATATTGGATTAAAATATCCCATGATGATTAATGGAATGTTAACAGACTTTCTAAT
Source organism: Xanthomarina spongicola (assembly GCF_003148645.1). Classification (GTDB taxonomy): domain Bacteria; phylum Bacteroidota; class Bacteroidia; order Flavobacteriales; family Flavobacteriaceae; genus Xanthomarina; species Xanthomarina spongicola. The sequence continues at coordinate 89,621 of NZ_QGGP01000005.1, read as the reverse complement.
GTCTTTTAATTGCTTGAATAAAACATCAGTAGTCATGCCGTTTTTAAGCGCTTGTGTTGAACTTGCCTGAATTGTTGGGCCATCGGCAATTGGATCACTAAATGGTAATCCAATTTCAATCATATCAACACCACTTTCTTCTAAATTTTGAATGATGGTAACTGTGTTATCAAGCTCAGGATAACCAGCTGTAAAATAAATGGATAAAAGCTTTTTGTCTTCTTGTAATTTCTGGTTTATTCTATTCATCATTTTTAATTAATTTTAAAACCTCATCTCTTTTTGCAGCTTCATTTATTTTTTTATTTAAGTCTCTAGTGGATTCAATATAAATACTCCATATTTCATCAAATCTTTTTTGCAGATTATTTGTATTTTCATTCAAATAAACATCAACATCAGTGTTATGCATTTTGTGAGCAATTTCCGTTCTAAGTGAGTTTAGATCCCTAATTTTACTTATAAGTTTACCTTTTTTTAAAAATGAAATATGATTTTCTAATGTTCTAAACACAGCCGAATAAGACTCATCATCTTTCATCTTCTTAAAATTCAATTGATTCGGAAAGATTAAAAGTTGAGTTAAAAAGTTACAGCGTATTATTAATTTCTTCATTAACGCAATTGTAGTTTGATGGAATAAAATTACTGAAGCAATTTTATTTCCAATTTCATTACTATAAGATAATTGCATAGCTGTTGCAAATAATACGTTTTCTGAATTGTTATCTTCAGAATGTTCATGAATTAAATGTCCTTCAATATTTGTTAAATACTTCTTTAATTTTTCGATATATTCCATTTATAGTTTAAAATAATTAATATAAGTGCCTAAATCTTTATCGCCACGACCAGATAAACTCAATACTACCACATCATTTGGTTTAAATTTTTTCTGTTCGAAAATTGCTAATGCATGAGAACTTTCAATAGCAGGAATAATACCTTCTAGTTTACATAGTTCTAATCCAGCTTTCATAGCTTCATCATCTGTTATAGAGATAAATTCAGCGCGACCAGTTTTGTACAAATGTGCATGCATTGGTCCAACTCCAGGATAATCTAATCCAGCAGAAATAGAATAGGGTTCTGTAATTTGTCCATCGTTGGTTTGCATTAAAAGAGTTTTACTGCCATGAATAATCCCTTCTTTTCCTAATGCAGAAGTTGCTGCACTTTCACCCGAATCAACACCTAAACCAGCAGCTTCAACAGCAATTAGTTTCACATTTGTGTCATCTAAAAAATGATAATAGGCTCCAGCAGCATTACTACCTCCACCAACACATGCAACCACATAATCAGGTTTTGTTTTTCCTTCTTGCTCCTTTAATTGCCATTGTATTTCTTCTGAAACAACAGATTGAAAACGAGCTACCATATCTGGATATGGATGAGGTCCAACCACAGATCCAATAATATAATGTGTATCTACAGGATTATTAATCCAATCTCTAATGGCTTCGTTTGTAGCATCTTTTAGAGTTCTACTTCCAGACAATGCAGGAACAACAGTTGCACCTAGCATTTTCATTCTAGCCACATTAGGAGCTTGTCTGGCAATGTCTATTTCTCCCATATAAACAATACATTCTAAACCCATTAAAGCACAAACCGTTGCAGTAGCCACACCATGTTGTCCAGCTCCAGTTTCAGCAATAATTCTTTTTTTACCTAAACGTTGCGCCATTAATATTTGTCCAATAGTGTTATTAATTTTATGTGCTCCTGTATGGTTTAGGTCTTCACGTTTTAAGTAAATATTGGTATTGTATTTTGCTGAAAGTCTTTTGGCAAAATAGAGTGGAGAAGGACGACCAACATAATTTTTTAAAAGCTGATTAAACTCTTTTTGGAATTCAGGTTCTGCCATTACTTTTAAATAATTTTGACGTAACTCTTCTACATTTGGATAGAGCATTTCTGGAATGAAAGCGCCTCCAAATTCTCCATAATAACCTTTTTCGTTGATGTTGTATAACATAATATCTTTGCATGTTATGCTGAGTTTGTCGAAGCATCTCTGTCGAGATTCATCACCAATTCAGAATAACAATTGGGTTTTTAATTCTTTTAATTTTTCTAAATCCTTTAATCCTGGTTCTATTTCAAACCGACTGTTTACATCTATGGCGAAACAATATTTTGATGCATCGCTTGCTAGAAAATGTTTTAAATTTTCAACTTGATCTAACCCAATGCCACCACTTAAAAAAAATGGTTTAGTTGATGGATACTGTTTCAAAACCGACCAATCGAATGTATAACCATTTCCTCCTGGTAATTTTCCTTTGGTATCGAATAAAAAGTAATCGCAAACTTCTTCATAAGATGTTAATACCGAAAAGTCAAATTCATTTTTTATGGAAAAGACTTTGAATACTTTGACACCTGATGATTTTAAAAGACGACATATTTCAGGCGATTCATGACCATGTAATTGGATAGCAGATAATTTGTGTTTTTCTATTTGACCAGAAATAAATTCAACCTTTTCATCAACGAACACACCAACTTTTTTAATAGATTCAGGCAATTTAGGAATGCTATCTGTAAAATTTCTTGATGATGCTTCATGAAAAATAAATCCAAGATAATCTGGTTGCAACATGGCAACATCAGTCATGTTATCTGGATACTTCATGCCACAGATTTTTAGTTTCATAATTCTAAATCTTTAATAAATTTTGCTGCACTTTTCCCAGCATCATCTGTTTTCATAAAATTCTCCCCAATTAAGAAACCTTTATATCCAAATGGTTGTAATTCTTTAATAGCATCAATACTGCTAATACCACTTTCAGATACTTTTACAAATTCATTTGGTATCATTTGGCTTAGAGTTTTACTCGTATCTAAACTAACATCGAATGTTTTTAAATTTCTATTGTTTACACCAAACATATCTAAACTTGGCATAATTGATTTATGCAATTCTTCTTCGTTATGAACCTCTAAGAGCACATCTAAATTCAGGCTTTTTGCGAATTCAGAAAACTGCTTTATTTCTTCTTTGGTTAATATTGCTGCAATTAGTAAAATAACATCTGCACCATAAGCTTTAGCTTCTAATATCTGATATTCGTCAATAATAAATTCTTTACGTAATAATGGTAGATTGCAACTTGCTCTGGCTATAAGTAAATCGTCTAAAGAGCCACCAAAATATTTTGAATCTGTAAGTACAGACATACCACAAACACCTGCATTTTCATATCCTTTTGCAACATCAAAAACATTTAAATTTTGATTGATTACAGATTTTGAAGGAGAACGACGTTTGTGTTCTGCAATAATACCTGTAGTACTATTTTTTAGCTTTGAAGCAAGCGAAATTGTAGGTTTTTCAAACAATACAGATTGCTCCAATTGTGAAACAGGAATGAGTTGTTTTCTAAGGGTTACTTCAATGCGTTTGTCTGCTACTATTTTATCTAAAATATTCATTAATTCTTGCTTAGTTTTACTAGTTTGTCAAAACTCTGTTTTGCTTTTCCAGCTAATAAAGATTCTTTTGCTAACTCAAAACAATCATCTATAGTTTTATTAGTAACCGTTGCAATTGCCATAGCTGCATTAGCACAAACAACATTATTTTGGGAGTCTGTACCTTGACCTTTTAATATGTGTGTGAATATTTTAGCTGAAGTTGCTACAGTATTCCCACCATGTATTTCGTTTTGATTTAAAGTTTCAAGGCCAAAGTCTTCAGGATTTATAATATATTCAGACGTGTTTCTAATTACTTTTGTTGGTCCAGTTAGAGATATTTCATCATAACCATCTAAAGCATGAAGAATGGTATAGTTTTTATCTGTGTTTTGATACAAATAACCATACATACGAAGTAGCTCTAAATTAAATACACCAACCATTTGATGTTTTGGAAAAGATGGATTTACCATTGGACCCAACATATTAAAAAATGTTTTAACACCTAGTTCTCTTCGTATTGGAGCCACATTTTTCATTGCAGGATGAAATAAAGGCGCATGCAACACACAAATACCAGCTTCATCTAAACTTCGTTTTAAAAAATCTTTATCTGAAGTAAATTTTACACCTAAATGTTCCATGACATTCGATGATCCACAAGCTGAAGATACGCCATAATTTCCATGTTTTGCTACATGAACTCCAGCTCCTGCAGTAACAAATGATGCTAAAGTAGAAATGTTAAATGTGTCTTTTCCATCTCCACCTGTACCACATAAATCTACTGCATTGTATGCTTCTAAATCTATATGAACGCATAATTCTAAAAGCGCATCTCTAAAACCGAATAATTCTTCAATAGTTATACTACGCATCATAAAAACAGTTAAGAAAGACGCAATTTGGCTTTGATTATAATCTCCTTTTGAAATATTTACCAAAACCTGTTTAGCTTCTTCACTAGTGATGCTTTCATGGTTAATTAATCTATTAAGTATATCTTTCATTTTAACTATTTATCCAGTTTTTTAATATTTGTTTTCCATTAGGTGTTAAAACAGATTCAGGATGATATTGCACGCCTTTGACATCATAAACTTTATGTCGTAAAGACATGACTTGACCGTTTTCATCAAAAGAAGTAGCTTCTAAAACATCTGGTAAATTGGCATCTACAACCCAAGAATGGTATCTGCCAACTTCAAATGTTTTGTCTAGATTTTTATATAATAGTTCATCATCAACACAACTAGTTACCTTAGTGGCTACACCATGAAAAACATTTTTTAAATTTATGAGAGTTCCTCCAAAAACTTCACCAATAGCTTGCTGACCTAAACAGACACCCAAAATACTTTTAGTAGCTGCATATCTAGCGATAATAGGTTTTAATAAGCCTGCTTCGTCAGGAATTCCTGGACCTGGAGATAATACTATTTTATCGAATGCCTCAACATCATCTAAATGTAATTGGTCATTTCGTTTTACAGTAACATGACAGTTTAAATCTTCTAAATAATGAACAAGATTGTATGTGAAACTGTCATAATTATCAATAACTAATACGTTTTTCATAGTTAAAGTTTTTCTGCTAATTCAATAGCTTTTGTTAATGCACCTAGTTTGTTGTAAACTTCTTGTAATTCGTGTTCTGGATTAGATTTTGAGACTAATCCTGCTCCTGCTTGCCAATGTAATTGATGGTTTTTACTTAAAAAGGTTCTAATCATTATGGCATGGTTAAAGTTGCCATCAAAGTCCATAAAACCAATAGCTCCACCATAAAAATCGCGACTTGTTTTTTCGTATTTTTCTATTAGTTGCATGGCTTTATGTTTTGGTGCTCCACTAAGTGTTCCTGCTGGAAAAGTATCTGCAACCACTTGCATGGTTGTAGTATCTTTATGTTTTTTGCAAGTTACTTTACTAACCAAATGAATAACATGTGAGAAAAATTGAACCTCACGATAGGTGTCCACTGTAACCTGACTCCCATGTCTGCTTAAATCGTTTCTGGCCAAATCTACTAGCATAACATGCTCGGCATTTTCTTTGTCGTCTATGGCTAATTTTTTAGCTAGTTCGGCATCCTGTTCGTCATTTCCTGTTCTTTTAAAGGTTCCAGCAATTGGATGAATTTCGGCCTTGCCTTTATTTACAATAAGTTGAGCTTCAGGCGAACTACCAAATATTTTAAAATCGCCATAATCAAAATAGAACAGATAAGGAGAAGGATTAATGCTTCTTAAGGCACGATACACATTAAACTCATCGCCTTTAAATTGTTGTGAGAATTTTTTTGAAAGAACTAATTGAAAGACATCTCCTCGAGCACAATGTTCTTTTGCTAACTCAACATGCTCTTTATATTCATTGTCAGTGAGATTAGAAACAGTTTCTCCTTGTGCCGAGAAATTGAAAGCTGCATAATTTTTAGACTTTATTAGTTGAAGAATATCATCGATGTTATTTTCAGTGTCAAAACAGTGTGCAAAAACATAGGCTTCATTTTTAAAATGATTGATAGCAATAATGTTTTGATACACTGCATAATAAATGTCAGGAATATTTAAATGATTGTCTTTTTTTATGATTTCAATTTCTTCAAAATAACGAACAGCATCATAAGCTGTATAGCCAAAAATCCCATTGTTTATAAACTTAAAATTTTCATCAGATTGTACTTTAAAGCGTTTTGTAAATTTATGAATGACTTGAGTTACATTGGTTTTTCCATTTATCTTCTTTTTAAAGACTGTTCCATCAGGAAAAGTTTGAATAATAACTTCATCTTTTATTTTTATAGAAGCAATTGGGTTACAGCAGATATACGAAAAACTGTTGTCGTTGGCATGATAATCACTACTTTCTAATAGAATACTATTAGGAAATTTATCTCTAATTTTCAAATAAACACTAACAGGAGTAATAGTATCTGCTAGTATCTTTTTATAATGAGTGTATAAACTGAATGTTTTCATAGATTAAATAAAAAAAGGCTTGTCGTGAATGACAAGCCTAAATATTTTGAGTTTAAAATATACAGAGGATTTACTTCACGAATTTGAGTTTCGAAAGCACCACCACCAAGTATGATTTAAATTTAATTTCATTTTGTGAGTCAAATATAGAATGATTTGTTAATTATGCAAAACTTTTAAAAAAAAACTACCATTTTAAATGGTAGTTTTACAGATTACTAGTAGTAAAAACAAAATTAGTTAGCTATTAATCGAATCTTTTTCTAGTAATCCTAAAATAATGTAATTAGTTTCAAAAAAAACATGTTATAAAAGTATAAAAAATCAATTAATAATAGATAAATATGTGTAATTATTTGTTAAAGATTGTTTTAAAACAATAAGTATTATATAAATTTAGTGTTATGAAATACGTATTAGGTACTCTTTTTGTTTGTGTTTTGTTGTTTAATTGTGATAAAACTAAAAATGAAAATGAATTAACAAAAGTTGAACAAAACGATATTCAAGAAAAAGTTGAATTAGAAGTTTTGGATTTCAATATGTTAGAGCCTTATTTAACGAAGGAAGATAACCAAGTATATGTTATAAATTTTTGGGCAACTTGGTGTGCACCTTGTGTAAAAGAATTACCAGTTTTTGAAAAACTGCATAGCAATTATAAGGAAAAGAAAGTAAAGGTAATTTTAGTAAGTTTAGATTTTCCGAAGCAATATGAAAGTAAATTAATTCCATTTATAAAAAGTAATAACCTGCAATCTCAAATCTTAGTATTGAATGATACAGACTCTAATACATGGATACCAAAAGTAAGTGAAGAGTGGTCTGGAGCTATACCATCTACACTTATTTATACTAAAGAGAATAGGAAGTTTTATGAAAAATCATTTAATTACAGCGAATTAGAAACAGAAGTTCAACAATTTTTAAAATAAAAACTATGAAATTATTAAAAGTAGGAATGATATTAATTGCTATAATAGCATTTTCGGCATTTACAAGTATAGAAAATACAGGCTATAAAGTTGGCGATATAGCTACAGATTTTACTTTAGAAAATGTAGATGGAAAAATGGTGTCTTTAGCTAATTATCCGGAAGCAAAAGGATTTATAGTTGTGTTTACGTGTAATACCTGTCCATTTTCAGTAGCTTATGAAGATAGAATTATTGCATTAAATAATAAATACGCATCTCAAGGCTATCCAGTAATTGCCATTATGCCAAATAGTCCAACTGCTAGTCCTGGAGATAGTATGGAAGCAATGAAAGCAAGAGCAAAAGCAAAGGGGTTTACATTTCCTTACTTAATAGATAAAGGCCAAAAAGTTTATCCAGAGTATGGAGCTTCAAAAACACCACACGTATATGTGTTACAAAAAGTTAAGAAAGGAAACCAAGTAAAATATATTGGTGCTATAGATGATAATTACCAACATCCAGATTCTGTAAATCAGAAATATGTTGAAAATGCTGTAGATGCTTTATTAGAAGGTAAATCAATTAAAGAAACGCATACAAGAGCTATAGGTTGTACAATAAAAGTTTAAATTATTCATTTAGAAATTTTAATTTTGTACTGAAAATTTTAAAAGAAACATTTTAATGGCAGATTTAACTCAAGAGCAATGGCTGGAACAATTAACAAAAGACACAGATGCGTGTGTGTTGGATGTTAGAACCGAAGATGAAGTAGAAGAAGGTTTAATACCAAATGCAATACATATTGATATTTACCTTGGTCAAGAATTTTTAGATAAGATTGAAGCGCTAGATAAAAGCAAGAATTACTATGTTTATTGTCGTTCTGGAGGTAGAAGCGCACAAGCTTGTGCTATTATGAATCAACTTGGTTATACCAATACCTTTAATCTCTTAGGTGGTTTTAGCGAATGGCAAGGAGACGTTAACTATTAAATATTATAGTAATATGAAACATAAAATATTAGTCTTTAGTTTGCTATTATTAGTAACTTTTCTTGGTTGTAAAAAAACAGAAAGCGATAATATAAAAATTGTAACAGCCGAAGAAATGCAAACTATTTTATTAACAGAAAATGTACAATTTATTGATGTGAGAACACCTGAAGAATATGCCGAAGGTTATATTGAAGGAGCTCAAAATATTGATTTTTATTCTGATACTTTTGATGAAGATATTTTACGCCTAGATAAAACTAAGCCTGTTGTTTTATATTGCAAATCTGGAGGAAGGAGTGCATCTTGTGCAAAAAAACTAATAGAAGCTGGTTTTGTTAAAGTATACGATTTAGAAGGAGGCATTACCCAATGGATGCATAATGGTTTGGGTGTGGAAATTTTAAATTAAATGTTTATCTAGAAACTTTTTAAAAATCACATAATTACTCTCATATAACCTTGGAGGAGCTAAACTTTTAATTTCTTTTTGCAACTCTTTATCTTCCCAAACAATATAAACTCCCATTAGTGCATTTATATGGTAACTATCGTTTCTTGAAGCATAAGAAGCATAGATATAGTCTCTATTAATTTTTTTTAGAAAATTGATTACACAAGCAGCTAAATAAAAGAAGTTTTCATTACAATCACTGCTCATATTATATGAATAGAAAACTGGATTTTTTTGTTTTTTGTAATCGATTAAATCGTTTACAGTAATATCATTTTCTGTTAAGGTTCTTTTTCTAATTTTATTGTAAAATCTTTTCGAAATTGGTAAAAACACTATATGTCCTGAATAATAACCAGACGTATCAAAAATAATTTGGTTTAATTCTGGAAGCAAGTCTGTGGCTCTTAAAATAACTTCTTTAGAGATAGGCTTAACAACATGATGTTGAGTTTTTGAATATCTAATTATTTCGTTAATATCTGAATCATATTTAATAATTCGCATTCTATTTGTTTCTGCATGTAAATCTATAATCCAATTTGGATCAGGCAATTCTTTAGAAATATTGCTTAATGAGTATTTCCTTACATTAAAATTGTAGTACGTAGGTATGGATACAGGCGCATTTAAATTTCTAATTACTTGATATGGTATAAAAGTAATATCTACCATTTCCTCTTCTTTATCAGACTTTAATAAAGTTTCATTTTTTTCCCATCTAATAATAGTTCTAATATCTACATCAAATTTTGCAGCTAATTCTGCTTGAGACATATTATTGAAATTCCTAAAATCTATTAGTAAAGCACCTATAGAGGTATATTTTTTCATGTTTTGCAATATGGTTGGTTGTAAGTAAAAATAGGAATTTTTTTTTAAGGACATACAACGTCATACAATACCTCGAAGGCAGAATCTACTTTTGCATTGTGAAAATGAATAATCAGGAGCATAAGAGCCCTCAAATTGAAGCAATTGAATCAGGAAATGGCTCGGTTACTTCTATTAATCAAAAAAAAATAGCTCAAATAGTAATTAGTAAGACAATAGAAGATTGCGATAATAGTATTGAAACTATAGATGCCGTTATGGAATGCCTGCATGAGTTAAATAATTTATTGCTTAGAAATTCTATCTGGAAGAGACGATATATGGAGCAAAATAAGAATATTAAAATATAAAGTATTTATAAAAATGATTCAAGCCAAAATCTTATTTATAGAACAAGAAATTGTTAATAATTCCAAGGATAATTGGGAGAAATTAGAAGCAGTAAATAGCATTAAGTCTTTAATAAAACAAATAGATCTTAATGCCGAAGTTGTTCCATTAGAAAATGTAAAAAAAGTACGAAATCTATTAGAGTCTTTAAAAGAAGATTCATTAACCAAACAAGAAGTTTTAATAGTAAAAGAGCTCGTTAAATTTTAAACTAAACCAATGAAAAAAAGAATAATTGTATTTATAAACATAACATTATTTTTACTGGCAAGTCTGGTAATTGTAAATTGTAATTCTAATCAAAAGAAGTTTAAACCTGGTGGTTATATTAATGAAACAGAAACCATCTTTGAATCTAAAACGAATAAGATTTTATCAATAGATAGAATATTTTATAGAAAACTTCCAACTGTTCATAATGGTCTTATAGAAATTAAGCAACCCAAAGGAGAAGACTATGTTATAGTTGTAGTTAAAGAAACAGGAGCAGAGGATTTTGCTTTATTTATTATTGAAGATTTTAATTTGTTTTTAAAAAATGCTAGGTTTATTATAGAAAGTAGAGAAAAAGATGTTTTTATAGATGTAGACGATTTAAAATCTACTTCTATGAGAAAAAGTCTCTCTTTTGAAAGAGGAATATTTATTAGAAAAGAAGTGAATATTTCAGCTTCTGCTATTTTCGATTTATCTGAAAAAGACCTAAATGCAATGGAAGAAGCATACAATATGTATCTAAAAGAGTAAAAACTACACGTTAAACTAATATATTGGGTCTTAATCCGTTCTTTTATAAAGAATTAAAACATTTTATATAAATTTAATTAACAGCTCATTTATTTGAGTTTTCCCCAAATCTTGAAATCAATAACCTAGTATTATTTTTTATTAATTAAAATATATTATTATGATAGACGGATTTGTTATTATATCGATTCTTGCATTAATGTTTCTCTTTTTTTATTGGTATTCTTATTCTACTGTAGCTTCAGAAGATAAAAAACGTGCAGAAATATGGAAAAAAAGACATCAACTTGAAGAAGCATTTAATAAAAGAATGAAAGAAAGAGCTGAAATGAGGCGTCAAAAATTCGAAAAATTCATGAATCGTAGTAAAGAGATTCAACAAGAACTTATGAGATTACAAAAATCTAAAAGAATACAACATAATTAATTTGTTGTGGTTAGCTTACTTTGAAAAAGCCTCTAAAACATTAATGTTTTAGAGGCTTTTTTGTGGAGTCGGAGAGAATCGAACTCTCGTCCAAACAAGTAACCAAAGAGCTTTCTACACGTGTATTCTTTTCTTGGTTTTTCGTTTGCAAGCTGGTTAAAGACAACCTACTTACAACTTATCTTCTTTAGTTTCAAAAGTAACCCGAAGCGTATTACTTTCTATATTAACATTTACGATGCCTCTTATAGAACGCCGTTAATCAAGGCTTTCAGGAGACATTTAGCTTGTACACCTTGTGTACCTTGGCCAATCCTACTATAATTCGGATTAAGCAGCTAAAGCGTAGTTATTCTCGCCGTTTAAAAGTTTGACCTAGCCTTTTACGTGTTTCAAAGTCATTACACGACGTGCTTACTGTTTAATTAATCTCGCTGTCAAAACCAGTCGACCCCAAGTTTTAATTAACGAATGCAAAGTTATCAAAAAGTTTGGTAAACCTTGCAATTCCACTTATTTTCGTGCAAAAATTATTCCAATTTCTTAAATATGAAATTTGCCATTATAAAAGAACGAAAAAGTCCACCAGACAGACGAGTGGTTTTTTCACCAGAAAAACTTGCAGAAGCGAGAACAATGTTCCCAGAAGCAGAGTTTATTGTTGAGTCTAGTAATGTACGTGTGTTTCCAGATGAAGCATATAAAGCATTAGGATTTAAAGTTACTGATGATGTGTCAGATTGCGATGTCATGTTGGGAGTAAAAGAAGTTCCTGTGGAGCATTTAATACCAAATAAAAAATATTTTTATTTTTCTCACACGATAAAAAAACAGCCTTACAATAGGAAACTGCTTCAAGCCATGCTTGAAAAAAACATCGAGATGTACGATCATGAAACCATTGTTAAAAAAAGTGGAGCTAGACTAATTGGCTTTGGTCGATATGCTGGTTTGGTTGGAGCTTATAATGGATTTAGAGCTTTAGGATTAAGAGATGGATTATTTAACCTACCTAAAGTAGAGACGTTAGTAGATCTAGATGCAGTTAAGGCAGAATTAGATAAAATTACTCTTCCTAATATTAAAATATTATTGTCAGGAACTGGTAAAGTAGCAAAAGGTGCCAAAGAAATATTAGACCATCTTAAAATTAAAGAAGTTAGTGATGCATTATATCTTACTTCAAAATTTACTGAACCTGTTTATTGTATGACAGATGTTATGGAATATAATAAGCGCAAAGATGGTAAAGTTGGAGAAAAATGGGAATTCTATAAAGATCCAACAGGTTACGAAAGTAATTTCATGCCTTATGCCAAAGAAACCGACTTTTTTATAGCAGGACATTTTTATGGAAATAATGCACCTTATTTATTTACTAGAGAAGATGCCAAACATCCAGATTTTAACATCAATATGGTAGCAGATATTTCTTGCGATGTCGATGGTCCTGTGGCTTCAACTATAAGAGCTTCAACCATTGCAGATCCGTTTTATGGCTATGATGCTAAAACCGAAAAAGAAGTTGCTTATAATCAAAAAGGAGCTATTGCAGTAATGGCAGTAGATAATTTACCTTGCGAATTACCTAAAGATGCAAGTGAAGGTTTTGGCGTCATGTTTTTAGAAAACGTGATTCCAGCTTTTTTCAATAACGATGAACGTGGCATTCTAAAACGAGCAAGAATTACTGAAAACGGAAAGCTTACAGAAAGATTTTCGTATTTACAGGATTATGTGGATGGAAATTAATTTCAAATAAATTAATATGAATAAAACTGCTTTAGTTACAGGAGGTGCTTCGGGATTGGGATTTGAGTTAGCACTTTTGTTGGCTAAAGATGAATATAATCTGGTTTTAATAGATATTGATGCCGAAAAACTCAAGGAAGCAAAACAAGAAATTGAAACCAATTATTCAGTGAATGTTCAAATTTCAGCTAAAGATTTAAGTCAGATTAATATTTCTGAAGATATTATGGCTGAAATAGGAAATACACAGATTGATGTATTAGTCAATAATGCTGGCTTTGGTGTTTTTGGTGCTTTCCATGAGGTTGATTGGAACAGACAAGCACAAATGCTAAACCTTCATATTATAACCACAACACATTTAACAAAGCTAATTGTTGAAGAAATGGTAAAAAGAGGTTCTGGTAGAATTTTAAATTTATCTTCTTTAGCTGCTTTTCAACCTGGACCAATGATGTCACTTTATTATGCAACAAAAGGTTATATCTTGTCTTTCTCTGAAGCCATTGCTAATGAACTTAAAGGAACAGGAGTTACAGTTACTGCATTGTGTCCAGGACCTACAAAAACATCGTTTCAAAAGGTTGTAGCTAACGATTCTTCTGAAAATAAAATCTCCTTTAATATGGCAAGTGCTAAAGATGTGGCAGCTTATGGGTATAAAGCTATGAATAAAGGAAAAGTTTATGCTATTCCTGGAGGCTTTAATAAGATTTTAGCAACACTACCAAGATTTATTCCTAGAAATTCTGCAGCAAATATTGTTAGAAAAATTCAGGAAAAGAATAGGGAAGAATAAGAGGGTTTATTTATTCTGATTAATATTACTTTCAATTAACTCTAAAGTGCTTTTTAAAAATTTCATGATAGTTTCTTCATTTGTTGTAACGTAAGATTGATTCATATAATAATCAAATAAAAAGCTATCGATTTCAAGACTCGACAAAAACTTTATATAATTAGATTTTGGCACCTGAATAGGTTTAATTAGAATATCCCTTACATAGTCTTCCCGATTCATAAAAGCATCTTGATTTCTTGCAGGTAACAATTTATTTACTAAATGTGGCATATTATGAATCCAATAGTCTCTTCTAATAATAATATCCTCTTTGTAATCATTTAATTCACCTGTCCATTGATTCAATACATATCGTAATTTGGAATCCCTAATAAGCTCAAGATTTCCAGAAGAACTAAGGTCATTAATAACACCTAATCTAGCATCAAACGTAGCGAAATTATAAGCTTGACCGATCAAGCTATCTATGGTTCGCGTTTCAAAGTCTGTATTTTCATCAAAATTTAAAAGTGTTTTTATGGCATTTATAGAGCCTAGATTTATTTGATGGTCGAATTCTAGTTCTTTAATGTTTTGTTTAAATTCTTCTTGAAGACTTAATAAAATTTGTTGCTCTTTTGCAATATCTTTCCGGTTTTCATTCCAGTTGTTAATTTGTAATGCAATTAAAATACCAATAACCACAAGCACAATTTCGCCAATGGCGTATTTAAAGTACTTGGTTGTTTTATTTTGATTCATGAGATCGTATCTAATTTTTCGGAAGAATTTTATCATTTTGCTAGATTTTGATTAATCTGTTTAAGTATGAGTTCAATAAAACCATGTAATTCAATATCGTTCATGATTACAAAATCTTGATCTAATAAATACTTATAAAGATGGCCTTCAAATTCACGACTTTCTAATGCTTCAATATCATATCCGAAATTTGAATCCTCCATTTTTTTAGCTTCATACTTATCAGACCAACTAGCAAACGACATGTATTTATTACCATTTCTTATTGGTGCATATTTTGAAAAAAAGGGTTGTAATTGAAAATTCATTTGATCTCTTCTTATTATGATATCTTCTTCTATGTTATCGATTTTTCCAGCCCATTGCGTAAGGTTATTTCTAAGTGTAGCATCTTTAATAACGCGTAATTTTCCAGAGTTAATAATTTCATTTAAAACTCCAGATGTTGTGTTAAAGGAACCGTAAGAAAAAATAACCATAAAAAGACTATCTAATTTATTTGTGTTTTCTTTCATCTCTTTTTGCTGAATCATATCCAGTAAATCAATCGTTGCTTTTTGATTATTTTGGTTTATCAGCATATTAGTTTTTAAGTTTTCAAGGTTTACATTAAATTCAGAATGCAGATCCTCTAAAAGATGTTGTTCTTCGTTATTTAATTTACGTTGCTCGTTCCAGTTATTTACTTGTAATGCTAGTAAAATACCAATCATTACTAAAACAATTTCACCTATGGCATATTTAATGTATTTGGATGTTTTATTTTCCATAATAAGGTTTTGACGGATTTTTCTGAAGAATTTAATCATGTAAAGGAATTAGTTATTTTGAATTTTATTAATTTCATCAAGCATAAGCTGGCACAACTTACGTTGCTCTACTATGGTGTTTAATCCCACTTTAATTCCAGACATATAAAACCGAAGCTCTTCTAATAATACAGTGTTGCTTGTTAAATTGTCTAGAATGAGTTTACTTTCTAATTCATCAATATAGGGCTCGCAATCTTTAAGAATTTGCACAACTTTATCAGTAACATGACAATTATCCCACATATAGTTTTGAATTTTTGCAGGAATGAGTCCGCGTACCATTTTACGATAAGGAGGTTGAATCCCAACCGTGTGGCTGTATCTTTGAAGTCCACCTCCATGATAATAGGAGAGACTATTTCTTAATTTTACGCTTTGAATAAGCGAGAGTTCGCCGGAGCTTTTTAATTCTTCATAGGTTGATGTTATAGGTATAAAAGGCCAAATTTGACTGGCATGAAAAAAGGAAACTAGGACTTCCCAGTTGTTCTTAGGTTTTACATTATCTCCTTCTGCATAGGAAAGAGCCAAACTTCCATATTCAAAAACTTGTGTGTAAAATTCAATATTTAGGTCCAGTTGTATTAAGTCTGTCGCAATATTTTCTTGCAACCGTTCTAAATATACGGCTTCTTTTTTTTGTTCTTTTCGTTGTTCGTTCCAGTTATTTACTTGGAGGGCAAGAAGAATACCAACCATGACAAGTATAATTTCGCCAATGGCGTATTTAAAATATTTGGATGTTTTATTCTGTATAAGAAGATTTTGTCTAATACGACGAAAGAATTTCAGCATAAATAATGGTTGGTTTATTATTTAGGTTGTTAATGGTAATTTGAGGCTGATAATTCTAAAAGAATAGTAATTTACTAATTAAATTTAAATTTGAAGTATTATAAATTGTAAAGATGAAGATAGTTACTTTTAATTAGAATCGTTTCAGTTTGTATTCTATAGTTAGAATAGAAATAATTCCTAAAGTATAAGCTAAAAGATCTGTAATTTGAAATGTGTTGCCTAAAACAAGTTTAGCCATAGTATTGTTTTGAAGATTTAGTGCTTCCAGTAAGTTTAAAAGTTGTAAAAACTCGACTAGAAAAGCAATTAATAAGACACAAATTGCTACTTGAATTGGTTTTATAATAAGAAAACTTTTAATAAAAGAATATAAAAGAATGACCACTAGAAAATCTCCTAAAGTGTGCCTTATAAAGCCTGTCTTAAAATATTTTACAATGAGTATCTCTGTAAATAAAAGTGTTATAAAGACTAGAAAGTATGTCTTATTAAATTTCGATTCCATTTAATGTTATTTAATTTAAAAGTAACTTCAATATTCTATACAATGTTATGAAGATTGAAGTTACTTTTTTATTTATCCATTATTCCAGTCAATTTTTCTTGAAACAAACATAACGATTGCTAATATTAGAAATATACCAATACTTCCAACTAAGAGTGCATAATTTTCTAATTGAATTATTACATAAATAAAAGTATATAATGACGTTAAAGATATACCAATAAATAATGGAAATTTAAATGTTTTTAATATGGATTTAGCATATAATGTAATTAGTATAATAACTGATATACTAGCAACTAAATAGGCTTTTAAAAAATTACTATGTTCAGATATTGAAACTAATAAAGTGTAGAACATGATAAGTGCCAGTCCAATCATTAAATATTGAAACGAATGAATATTAATTTTGCTCATGGTTTGGATTAAAAAAAACACTAAAAATGTAAGCCCAATTACTAGAAAACCATATTTTGCTGATCGTTCACTTTTTTGATATTCATCTACCATAACCATAAATTTTGTGCCAAATGCAAACTCATTTAAATTTGGAATTCTATCGATATATTGTTGAGAAAAGGCTCTGTTTATATGAATTATTTTCCAATCTGCTTTAAACCCATTTTTTGTTATTTCCTTGGTTTCGTCGTTAGGTAAAAAATTCCCAATAAAGCTTGGGTCTGCCCAATTGGAGGTCATTTGTAAAGTGGTGGTTTTACCAATTGGAATTATTTGAATGTCTTCACTACCATTAAAAATCATACTAAAATTAAATTCAGCTTTTTTTAAATTTGTGAAGTCTAATTCATCCAAAAAATCTGACTCCAATTCATCTAAATAATTTAGATAATTATTAGTGTTCTCGTTGAATGTGGTTTCAAAAGGATAACTTTTGTTATTTACTTTGATGAGCATTTCATTTTTAATGCCTTTTAAATTAGTTGTTTTAATAATAATTTTTGCTCTGTCCCAAACAACATCTTCATTTTTAATGCCTTTTTTTTCTAAATTTGGATTAATAAATTGACCACTAAAATTCATGTTGGTTGTAAATACAGCAGACTCAAAATTACCTCTTTTTAGTGTTTTAGAATTTGCATCTACAATAGAAGTAAGGTTTTCAGGAAAAATGTATGCGTATTTTATTTGAGTTTTAGTTTCTGTTAAATATGTTTTTGTGGTTTCGTTATAAGTCTTAGTTTCTAAATAGGTTTTATATGGCAACTTTAAAATTGGACCATAAACCATGACATGGTTTCCCCATTTATTATTTATTTCAGTAACAACATCTTTCTGTCTTATTGATCTTTCTGTAATTAAACTATTTATATAAGAGAGAGGTATAAGTAATACAATTATTAAAAAACCTACTATAATCATCCTAGCAGTAATTGAAGTTTTAATCCATTGTCCAAATTTGTTTGTGTTTTGTTTTTCTAATTTTTCCATGTTGTTTTTGTTTTTAAAGTACTTTGAAATGCAAAGTAAATTGATAAAAAAATAGCAAGTGTTTGTTAATTGATATATTATTGTTTATTTATTAGTTTCTCGAGAGCTTCAATATGTTTATTAAATGCAGTTTTACCAAGTTTTGTAGTGGCATAACGCGTATTTGGTTTTCTGCCTATAAACTGTTTTTCTACTGTAATATAATCAGCCTTTTCTAGTGCCTTAGTATGGCTTGCTAAATTACCATCTGTAGCACCAAGCAAATCTTTAAGCGTGTTAAAATCGGCATACTCATTAACCATTAAAACAGACATAATGCCTAATCTAATTCTGTGGTCAAAAACTTTATTAATATTATTTATAATGCTCATAATAATTTCCTTGTGAAGGAATTTAATCTAAAATTTAACTTCCAGCCAATGGCGTTCCAAACAGTCCAACAGCAAGTTCTATCCATGTTAATACAAGTAAAGCTATAATAATTAAGAAGAATACGATTCTATTTTGTCTTGTTTTTACTTTTCTTATAACAAGTTCTAAGAGGAAACCAGTTCCAAATAAAAGTACTCCAGCTATAATAAAATCGAATACACTCCAATTAACTTCTGTAGAGAACTGCATAGCAATTAATGGAATCAAGAGTATTAGTGTAGCAAAAAGCAAAATGCTTTTTAATCTTTTGTTTTGTGTCATCATTTAAATTATTAGTTCTTGTCGTATTTAAAATGCATCCAGGTTCCATAAACTATATGCATAATTCCAAAGCCTAAAATCCACAGCCAAAAGCCATAACCTGGAAATAAGGCACATATTAAACCTAATATTATTTCAATAAATCCTAGATAACGAATATTTCCAATACTATATTTAGATGCATTTATTAATGCCAATCCGTAAAAAATAAGCATTAAGGCTCCTGTTTGTCCATATTTTTGTTGATTTAATATTATTAAAATATAAAGACCACCAACTATTAAGGGAATTAAAAAATTAGCGACTAAGCGTTTAGAAGTTCCATCCCATATTTTTTCATCTTGTTTTTTAGCTTTTCTTGTGGTTAAAATAACAGCAGTAATAATACTAAAAATGGCTATTAAAGCTAAGTCTAACAAAATTAGTCTATATATATATCCATCTAACATTAATGTTCCATTACTATATGTCATTACTAACCAATATGCAATTGCTGCACCAATTATAGCATATATTCCTGCAAGAACACCTGATAAACCACTAAGGGAAATAAAACGAGACGACTTATTCATTATCTGTTTAATCTCGCTTATATCATTTAAATAATTTTTTGATTCCATATTAAAGTACTTTGAATTACAAAGTAAAAAAATTATTTTTAATTATCAGCTTATATTTTTGTAATTTTTCAAATTATTAATTTTTATTATTTGAAACCAGCAGAAGCGTACATATTAAAACAATCGGAACCTTTTCGAGCTATCATGATGCATTTACAAGCTGTAATTGAATATACTTTACCAGTTGCCGAATTAGAATATAAATGGAAATTGCCATGTTATTATATAGGAAAGAGACCTATTTGCTATATCAACCAAAGTAAAGATTATGTGGATGTGGGCTTTTGGCATTCAGCCCATTTATCCAAAAAGTTTGATAGTTATTTGGTAAGTGAAAACCGGAAAATAGTTAAATCGCTTCGCTATAAAACTTTAGAGGAAGTTGATGATGATGTCCTTATCGCAATTCTTAAAGAAGTCGAATTGCACAAAGACAAATCTTTTTGGAAATAGGTTGTTTTATAAAGTGTTTACAACCTTTCTAATGGCAACCAGATTGGTTAATAATTCTTCCAAATTATCTAAATGTAGCATGTTGGCTCCATCACTTTTTGCATTTGCTGGATCGAAATGAGTTTCTATAAATAAACCATCTACATTGTTCACTATACCTGCTCTAGCTATAGTTTCAATCATATCTGGTCTGCCACCTGTAACACCAATACTTTGGTTTGGTTGCTGTAAAGAATGCGTAACATCTAGAATAGTAGGAGCATATTCACGCATGGTTGGAATGCCACGAAAATCGACAATCATATCTTGGTAGCCAAACATGGTACCTCTATCTGTAATCCATACCTTTTGGTTTCCAGCATCTTTTACTTTTTGTACCGCATGTTTCATAGCTTCAGGACTCATAAATTGTCCTTTTTTAAGATTCACTACTTTTCCTGTTTGAGCAGCAGCTACTACTAAATCTGTTTGACGTACCAAGAAAGCTGGAATTTGTAATACATCTACATATTCGGCAGCCATAGCAGCATCAGAAATTTCATGAATATCTGTAACAGTAGGAACATCAAAGGTGTTTGATACTTTCTGTAGAATCTTAAGCGCTTTTTCATCTCCAATACCTGTAAAACTATCAATGCGACTTCTGTTTGCTTTTTTAAAGCTTCCTTTAAAAATATAAGGAATTTCTAGCTTATTGGTTATGGTAATTACTTTTTCAGCGATACGCAAAGCCATGTCTTCACCTTCAATAGCACAAGGTCCAGCTAAAAGGAAAAAGTTATTAGAATTGGAGTGCTTTATTTTAGGGATCTCGTTAAGATTCATCTGCTTAAAATTTTAAGCCACAAAGATAATCAATTTAGAATGCTTTTTTCATACTATTTCTTATCATCCAAAGAGACATGGTAAAGTTGGTTAAAACAAACAAACCACCTAAAACAATAAAACCTTTAAAAGTTTCTGATATTGAAATAATATTAAGAATATCAGATAGGTATGCTAGTATGAGATAAGACGAAATGCAAACAAAAATAATTCCTAATGAAAAATTTAAATTCTTATTAGGTTTTACTAATTGCCATATAAATGGAATACCAAGTAATAAAATTGGGTATGCAGTTAGACCTTCACTCTTATTTAGACTTGTAAATAAGTAAATAATTACAGCAATAAAATAAAGGTAGGGTACAAATTTCGAGTATTTACTAATCAGTTTCATCTTTAAAAATTTAAGGTTAATACCTGTTTTTATTAAGATGTAAATTGCCTATTTGTGGTTAATTACTGGTTAGTATGGCTATTTACTATTAATCAATTATTAAACGAAAGATACTAATAGATAGTATGTTTTTTTTAAACTATAACAATTTATTAACTAAACCAATGTTTCATTTGTGAGTTTAGAAAATAAATTAAAACTATTAATTATCAGATGGTTATAGTAAGAGTGTTAGATTTAAAGTCTTAAATTATTTATTTTTTTGTCAATCAATAATAAATTGTATAGATATCATTTTACATTGGAATTTAATGTACCTTTGCACGCTTAAAATAAGGCACTATTATGGCTAATATTAAAAATATTGCAATTATTGCACACGTCGATCATGGTAAAACAACCTTGGTAGATAAAATTATGTATCACTGTCAACTATTTAGAGAAAACCAAAATACTGGTGATTTAATTCTAGATAACAACGATTTAGAACGTGAAAGAGGAATTACAATTACCTCTAAGAACGTTTCTGTTGTTTATAAAGACACAAAAATAAATATCATTGATACTCCTGGTCACGCCGATTTTGGTGGAGAAGTAGAACGTGTACTTAATATGGCTGATGGTGTTTTACTATTAGTTGATGCTTTTGAAGGTCCCATGCCTCAAACGCGTTTTGTATTACAAAAAGCAATTGATTTAGGTTTAAAACCTTGTGTGGTTATAAATAAAGTGGATAAAGAAAACTGTACTCCTGATGAAGTACATGAAAAAGTTTTCGATCTTATGTTTGAATTAGGTGCTGAAGAATGGCAACTAGATTTTCCAACAGTTTATGGTTCTGCTAAGAACAACTGGATGAGTGACGATTGGAAAAACGAAACTAAAAATATCGAGCCATTATTAGATATGGTTATCGAACATATTCCTGCTCCAAAAATTCCAGAAGGAAATACGCAAATGTTAATTACGTCTTTAGACTTCTCATCTTTTACAGGTCGTATAGCTATTGGACGTTTAACTCGTGGTCAATTAAAAATTGGACAAAACATTTCTTTAGTAAAAAGAGATGGTAAAATTGTAAAGAATAAAATTAAAGAACTACATGTTTTTGAAGGTTTAGGACGTTTAAAAGTAGATGAAGTTCAAACTGGAGATATTTGTGCTATTGTTGGACTAGAAGGATTTGAAATTGGTGATACTGTTGCCGATTTTGAAACACCTGAAGGTTTAAAAACAATTGCTATTGATGAACCAACAATGAGTATGTTGTTTACAATTAACGATTCTCCTTTCTTTGGAAAAGATGGAAAGTTTGTAACATCTAGACATATTAAAGATCGTTTAACTAAAGAATTAGAAAAAAACTTAGCATTAAGAGTTGAAGAGACTGATAGTGCAGATAAGTTTATTGTTTTTGGACGTGGTGTTTTACACTTATCGGTTTTAATTGAAACCATGCGTCGCGAAGGTTATGAGCTTCAAATTGGGCAACCACAAGTAATCATTAAAGAAATTGATGGTGTTAAATGTGAGCCTGTTGAAGAAATGACAATCGATTTACCTGAAACTGTTTCTGGTAAAGCTATTGAAATGGTTACGATGCGTAAAGGTGAAATGCTAAGCATGGAAGCAAAAGGAGATAGAATGGTGTGTCAATTTATGGTGCCTTCTAGAGGTATCATAGGTTTACGTAATCAATTATTAACAGCTACTGCTGGAGAAGCAATTATGGCACATAGATTTAAAGAATATCAACCTTTAAAAGGAGGTATTCCAGAACGTCAGAATGGGTCTTTAGTGTCTATGGAAAAAGGTCAAGCAATTCCTTATTCTATTGATAAATTACAAGATAGAGGTAAGTTTTTTGTTGATCCAGGTGAAGATATTTACGAAGGTCAAGTAATTGGTGAAAACTCTCGTGGAGACGATATGGCTGTTAACGTAACTAAAACTAAAAAATTAAGTAACGTTCGTAGTTCTGGAGCAGATGATAAAGCGAAGATTGTACCTGCAATTAAGTTTTCATTAGAAGAAGCTTTAGAATATATTCAAAAAGATGAGTATGTTGAGGTAACACCAAATTTCTTACGTTTGCGTAAAATTTACTTAACAGAAGTAGAGCGTAAAAGAAATAAAAGTATCTAATTATTATACTTAAATAAAAATATTAAAAGAGGAATTCTACTAAAGGATTCCTCTTTTTTCAGCTTTAATAAGAACTATATTATGGAATTATTTGGAATTACAGGAACAGAGTACGTAGGTTATATGGCTTCTTTAATGGTGCTTTTATCTTTCACTATGAAAGATGTAAAAAGATTACGCTTAATAAATATGACAGGATGTGTCTTATTTATAATTTACGGGTTTTTAATGCCTACAATACGAATTGGGTTACCAATAATTATAGCTAATGCTGCTATATTTTTAGTTAATGCATTCTATCTATTTAAAATAAAAAAAGCAGTTTAAGCTTTATTTTTTAATCCTAGTATACTAAAAAATAAACTAAAGAAAATTATTTGCATCCCTAAGAGGATAGTAAATACTGCTGGAATTACAATTCTTAAAGTTTCTGAAGGATTTAGTTCTCCAAAATTTGAATGCTTCCAAATATTGAGCCCATAATAACTCAAAGCGATTCCTACTAAAACAAATAACACTCCAATAATCAATCCCGTTTCAAGATTTAAATATTTAAATAATTTATTATAACGGTTACTTTTAGGAAGCAATTTGTTTTCAACGGCATAAACTTTAGTTAGTGCATAAAACACAATAAACTGAAAACCTACAAGCACTAAACTGGATGTGTAAAGCAACGTGTGAATGTCTAATTGAATATTATTAATAACAATTGGTTGGCTAATAATTATTGCTGAAGCTATAAACCCAATTAATATTGAAAGAATTCCTGGAATTAAAAATAGCCATTGTGGGCTGTATAAAAGTAAAAATCTTAAATGTCTCCAGCCATCTCGCCATGTGTTTAAGTGAGGTTTTCTAGTTCTTCCATCTGGTTTTAGAGTTGTAGGAACTTCTGTTATAGAAAGATTATTAAGTTTAGATTTTACAATCATTTCTGAAGCAAACTCCATTCCTGTGGTTTTTAAATCCATCTTATAGAAGGCTTCTTTGCTAAACCCTCTTAAACCACAATGAAAATCGCCAATATTAATTTTATAAAATAAGCGTCCTAAAAAGGATAGTACAGGATTTCCTAAATATTTGTGTAAAAATGGCATAGCACCTTTTTCTACACCTCCTTTAAATCGGTTACCCATAACTAAATCATTGCCAGCTCTTAGTTCTTTTAAAAAAGGTAAGAGCGCTTCAAAATCGTAACTATCATCAGCATCTGCCATGATAATATATGTTCCTGAGGCAGCTTCAATACCACCTTTTAATGCGCTTCCATAACCTTTCTCTTCTACAGGTATAACTTTAGCATTTAAGCTTGTTGCAATGTCTTGCGAGCCATCTGTACTACCATTATCTGCAATAATAATTTCGCCTTCAACTTGATTATTATCTAAAAAACGCTTCGCTTTTGTAATACATATCGCTAGGGTTTCAGCCTCATTTAAACATGGCATTACAATAGATAATTCAAGTTTTTTTTCCATGTTTTATTATTTTAATTAAGAGAACAAATATTAAGAAAAATAAGGAATAATTATAAAAAAGATACCTTATTATAGAGTGACTGGCAAAAGCAACAATTAATGCATTAGATAGGATTAAACTAGCCATGAAGAACATAAAAAGATATATTTTGTTATCTGATATGATGCTTTTTATGAAACTGAATATTAAAACAAAAACAATAAATAACAACAAGAATACCGATTTAAAACTATGGACAAGATTATTGTAATACAGCCTTAACCAGTTATTAAAATTGTTTTTTACAAGTATAGGATACATGCTTTTACTTGTTTTTTCTATTGCAATCCTAGCATCTACAATATTGTAGCCTTTGTCTAAATAATATTGAGTGCCTCTATCATGCAATGTAAAATTGCATAATTTTGAAACATTATTATGAAAATGTTTATAATCATCTTTTGGTGTTGCTCTATTTTTACTAGATAATAACCAATTGTTTTCAGTTAAAAATGCATGACAATCTTTAAATATTTCTTTGTCATCATCGGTTTCAATAAATTGAATATCTGAAGCTTGACTAACGTATAAAGAAGCACCAGAGGCACTAATAAAAGAAAAAGGCGTTGATACAAATCTGCCATCTTTTAATATATGATAGCTTTTATCCATTACAGTTGCTATAAATGGAATGAGTAATAGTAAAAATATTTTCTTAAGATGTATTCCCTTTAATGCTGAACCTTTAACCTTTAAAATGTAGATGACTAAAACAATAATAGGAAGTATTATAAATTGCCCTCGAGTTAATGTTAATAGGATATAACTTATAAGTAGAAGTATAAAAGTTTTTCTATTGAATCTATTTAAGAAATCGAAAGAAAATGTTAGAAAAAACAGATATAATGGATAGCTTAAGCCTTCAGAGCAAATATTATTTGCAACATATAATGGTCCAAAAAAAGGAAATAGCAAAATTGCTACCAATATGAATTTTGTAAGATAATTTAGTTGAAGGACTTCTGTCAGCTTTTTAGCAGTAAAATGAACAGCAACTAGCCCAAATAATAATTGAATTCCAACAGTAACCAAATCGAAATAATTTTGGAATACAAATTTTAAGAATTTAGTAAAAATAGGATAAACAGGATATCTATAAATAGCAGCATTTAAATAACTAGCTGTGTCTGGAGTGTAGATAGCATCTTGAAAAATTAAAAAAATGAAACTAAAGAAATACATTCCATAGATAACAATGTCCTTAAGTTTAATGTTTTTCAATTTTGGTTAGATTTATTTCACAAAATAAATGAATAATTATTAATAAAAGGTATTTATTAAAATTTCTTAAAAAATAGCAGATAAGTAGACTTTTGTGTTTTATTTCAATTAAGGTTTGATTGTAAGAATCCTATTATTTTTTTTACTTATAAAAAGAAATTAAGTTTACTATATTTACAAAAATTTCAATATGACTTTTCTTTATTTCGATCCTGCAATTGGAGCCATGATTGTTCAAGCTATAGTAGCTGCAATAGCAGGCGTTTTGTTGTTTTCTAAAAACTTACTTTTAAAAGTAAAGGTGTTTTTTGGATTAGCGAAGTCTAAGGAAGAGGACTTATTTGACGATATAGAAATTGAAAAGTCTGAAATAGAAAAGAAAGATTCTAGTGACTCATAAAAAAGCACATCCAGCTTCGTTTAGAGATCCTTCTGGTTTTATGTTTGTTGAAGAAGGGATAGTTAAACGACAAATAAACCCTATTTATTTTAAACAGTATCAAGCACTTAAAGACTCAGAATTTTTTAACACACTGTTTAAGAGTAATCTGCTTATTCCTCATGAAGAATTATCTCATTCTTCAGAACAAATTATAATTCAGCCAGAACAAATTCCGTTTATAACCTATCCATACGAATGGTGTTTCAATCAATATAAAGAAGCTGCTTTATTAACCCTTAAACTGCAAAAGTATAGTTTAGAAAAAGGATTTTCCTTAAAAGATGCATCAGCTTTTAATGTTACATTTCATAAAGGAAAAGCAATTTTTATAGATACACTATCTTTCGATTTTTATATAGAAAATTCGCCTTGGAGAGCATATAAACAGTTTGTGTCTCATTTTTTAGGACCATTGCTTATGGCTCATTATCATGGTGCACAATCTTTAAAGTTAATGAGTAATTATATAGATGGTATTCCGTTAAATATGATTGCATCTATGTTGCCATTTAAATCTAAATTGAATCCTTTTTTATATTCAAACATTCATCTGTTAGCAAAATTTGAGGATAAGTATCATGAAGATTATAAAGGCGAATCGAAAGTCAAGTCTTTATCTAAAAAAGCGCAATTAAATATCATCCAAAGTCTGTATGATTTTATTAAAAAACTATCCTTAAAGGAACATTCTGAATGGGGAAATTATTATAATAAGACAAATTATTCTGATGCTGCATTTAATTTAAAATCTGATATCATTAACAATTGGATCTCTAAATTAAATGTCAAAACAGTTATTGACGTTGGTGGTAACGATGGTACTTTTGTTAGAAGAATAACGTCTAATTTAGAACAAGCGTTGGTTTGCGATATTGATAATAACGCAGTCGATTATAATTATAAAACTATTAAGGAAAATAAGGAGCGTTTTATGTTGCCTTTTGTTTTAGATGTTTTAAATCCTTCAGCATCCATTGGTTTTAATAATGAGGAAAGAACTTCCTTTATAGAACGCATTACAAAATATCAACCAGATATTACTTTGGCATTGGCAGTAATACATCATATGTCATTATCTGAAAATGTTACCTTTGAGATGTCTGCACAATTTTTTGCTAAATTTTCTAAACATCTTATTATTGAGTTTCCTAAAAGAGAGGACTCTTGGGTACAAAGACTGTTAAATAATAAAGCTGATTTTAAAGATTATTTCGGGTTTTATAATATAGAAAATTTTGAAAAAGCCTATACAAATTACTTCGAAATTATTGAAAAAAAACCTATTGAAAACTCAGAAAGAGTCATGTATTTATTAAAAACGAAACATTATAAAAACTATTAATAAGATTAGGGCAAATATCCTTTCATTTATTAGTAATGATAAAGAGTATCCAATTATAGCAGCTATTTCGGCTGGATTGTATCCACTCTTATATTATTATAATTCTAATTTTACATTAGTTAATTCATGGAGTCAACTCTTATTTTTTATTGTCACCTATTTGCTTATTCCAACTAGTGTTTTTTTGTTACTTACTGTAATTTTTAAACGAGTTTCAGGATTAAATAAATTTAGTAAATATGTACTTCCTGTATTAAACTTCATAGCTTTTGTCTTTTTGATTATAATTAGTACGTATGGCTTTAAATGGAAGGTATTAGCAGTTTCTATAATTATAGCCATTTTTTTAGCAATCCTACTTCAAAAGCATTTTAAAAAAGTGATTGTTTTTCAGTTACTAATGACATTGATTGTGGCTTCTAAATTAGTGCCAGATTTATACAGTCATGTTACTTACTCATCAAAATGGATGGCTATAAGTGATACTATTGAAAATGTAGAATTTAAAAAGAAGCCTAATGTGTATGTTATTCAACCAGATGGTTACGCTAGTTTTTCAGAATTAAAAAAGAATTCGTATAATTTTGATAATTCTAATTTCGAGCAGTTTTTAGTAGATAGTGGGTTTAAATTATACAACGATTTCAGAAGTAATTATACCACGACGTTAAGCTCTAATAGTTCTATGTTTGCTATGAAACATCACTATTATAATAGCAAAAAAAGTAAATCGAATGAACTGTATAATACTAGGAAAACTATTTTAGGAGATAATCCAGTGGTTTCCATTTTTAAGAACAATAACTATAAAACATTTTTATTATTAGACATATCTTATTTACTAGTTAATAGGTCGCCAATTTTATACGATTATTGTAATATAGATTACAGCGAAGTCCCTTATTTAGACAGAGGTTTTAGTATAAATAAAGACCCTTTAATTGATTTGGAACACGTTTTAGAGAGTAATAAAGAAACTAACAATTTTTTCTTTATTGAGCGTATGCTTCCTATGCATATAACAAACGATTTTAGTGATTCTAAGGGAATTGAAGGCGAAAGACAAATATATTTAGCACAACTTAAGAGAGCCAATGAATGGTTAACCAAAACCATTCAAATTATTTCTGAGAAAGATAGAGATGGTATTATAATAATTGCTGCAGATCATGGTGGTTTTGTTGGAATGGAATCAACACAGGAAAGTACTATTAAACAAACTGAAGATGGCTTAGTGACATCTGTTTTCTCAACAGCTTTGGCTATTAAATGGCCAGAAAATAAAGCTCCAGACTTTGACGTTAAGTTAAAAACAAATGTAAATTTGTTTAGAACCCTTTTTTCTTACTTAGCAAAAGATATAAGCTATTTAGATGCTTTAGAGGAAGATAAAAGTTATATAGTAATAAAAGAAGGCGCTCCTTCTGGAATCTACGAAGTTATAAATGAAAATGGTGAAGTTGTTTTTAATAAACATTAAATTAGTATTTTCAGCACGAATTAAATTTAAATGAAGGTTTACTCAGTTAAAAAATACCATCCAGAACACAAATCGCTTTGGAATAATTTTCTTAAAGAGTCTAAAAATGGCACGTTTTTATGTCATCGTGATTTTATGGAATACCATCAAGATAGATTTGAAGATGAATCATTCTTGATTTTTAAAGATGAAAAACTGGTAGCCATATTTCCAGCTAATAGAAAAAACGAATTAATTTATTCGCATCAAGGCCTCACTTATGGAGGTTTGATAGTTGGTAAAGAAGCGTCGTTTAAAGTTATTCTGAAAGCTGTTAAATGCCTACTTGAGACCTGTCAAAATCTTGGGATTCATGAAGTGATACTTAAACCAACTCCTAGAATTTATCATATACATCCAAGTGATGAAATAGATTATATATTATTTAAGCTACAAGCCGAATTAATTAGAAGAGACTTAACCTTAGCAATAGATACAAAGCAATCAATTGAAATAAGTTCGTCTAACAGAAAGAGAGGTTTAAAAAAAGCTCAAAAAAACAATCTGGTTGTTAAAGAAGAAGCTAATTTTGATTTGTTTTGGAACCAGATATTAATTCCAAATTTAGATGAACAACATGGTGTTAAACCTGTTCATACTTTAGAAGAAATAACATATTTAAAATCGAAATTTCCTAATAACATTAGACAGTTTAACGTTTATAAAGAAAATATAATTGTTGCAGGAACAACAATTTTTGAGACGGATAATGTAGCTCATGCACAATATATTTCAGCTAATAATGATAAACAGGAATTAGGAAGTTTAGATTTGGTGTTCCATCATTTAATACATGAGGTTTATAATGATAAAGCGTATTTCGATTTTGGTATTTGTAACGAAAATCAAGGTAAGCATATAAATTCCGGGTTACAATCTTGGAAAGAATCTTTTGGAGCTAGAAGTATTTCGCATGATTTTTATAGCATATTTACCAAAAATCATATCTATTTAAACGATGTTTTAATATGATTAAGTTTCTTGACTTACATAAAATTAATAAAAGATTTGAATCTGAATTTCAAAAGAAGTTTCAGGAGTTTTTAGATTCTGGACATTATATTTTAGGTCAAGAAGTTACTGCTTTCGAAAGAGATTTTGCTTCGTATTGTGGAACAAAATATTGTGTTGGAACTAGTAATGGTTTAGATGCATTAACGCTAATTTTTAAAGCATTTATTCATCTAGGAAAATTAAAAGAAGGCGACGAAGTTATCATACCAGCAAACACTTTTTTTGCAAGCGCATTATCTGTTATAAATTCAGGATTAACTCCTGTTTTTGTTGAGCCTGATAGAGATACGTTTAATATTTCTATAAAAGAAATTGAAAAGCATTATACGCCAAAAGTTAAAGCAATCATGGCAGTTCATTTATATGGGCAATTAGCAAACATGGAAGCTATAAATGGGTTTGCAGAAAAACAAAGTTTATTGGTTATTGAAGATGCTGCCCAAGCTCATGGAGCTGAAAATGATATTGGTAAAAAAGCTGGCAATTTAAGCCATGCAGCTGCTTTTAGTTTTTATCCAAGCAAAAACTTAGGTGCTTTAGGTGATGGAGGAGCAGTAACTACAAACGATTCTGTTTTAGCCGAAACCATTAATAAATTACATAATTATGGTTCTGAAAAAAAATATGAGCATAGCCTGATTGGTAGTAATAATCGCTTAGACGAAATTCAAGCCATGTTTTTAAATATCAAACTAAGACTATTAGATACAGATAATTTAAAAAGACAGGAAATAGCCAAAAGGTATGTTTCTGAAGTAAAAAATATTAAAATACAAATGCCTTTTTATGATAATTCAAAAAATCATGTATTTCATGTGTTTGTAGTTAGAGTAAAAAATAGAAATAATTTTGTGTCTTATTTAAAAAAGCATAATATTGAAACGTTAATCCATTATCCAATCCCTCCACATAAGCAAGAGGCTTTAATTAATTTTAAAGGCTTAAGTTTACCAATAACAGAAGAAATCCATAATACAGTAGTAAGTATACCAATTAGTCCTGTTATTACTAGCAATGAGATTTCCCAGATAATAGATACAATAAACGCCTACTAATTGAAAAGATTAATCAACTATATTAATAATAATGTTTTAATTAAAGTAGCTTCTTTAAATTCAGCATCACTGGTTACCAGAATTGTTGGAGGGCTTTTAACATCGAATGCTATTGCTCATTTTATTGGAGCAGAAGGGATGGCACTTGTTGGAAATTTAAGGAATTTTGTTAGTTCTATACAATCTTTAGCAACACTTGGTTTATATAACGGTGTTGTTAAATATATAGCTGAGTTTAAAACCAATACAATTGAACTAAGCAAAACCATATCCACCACTTTTTACCTTGGTTTTATTTCTACCGTTTTAGTTTCCTTTGTGTGTTATTTTAATGCTGAATCCATTAATACTATTATATTTCCAAAGTACAATGACTATGCATACGTTATTGAAATTTTAGCAATTGCTCTACCATTTTACACGTTGAATTTATTTACGTTTTCAATATTGAATGGTTTTTCGAAGTTTAAAATTCTTATTATCATAAATATTATTGGCCAGATATTGGGAGTAGGAGTAACTTTAATTTTAATTTATAAAAACAGAATTGATGGAGCCTTGATTTCTGTTGTTATTTCAGAATCGTTAATATTTTTAATTACACTTGTTGGAATAGTCAATCAAAGAAGTTTAATGCCTTTAATAAAGGTTAGTAGTTTTAGTTTAGAAAAAGCTAAAAAACTAAGCTCTTTTTCTGTTATGGCTTTGTTTTCAGCCATTGTTTTGCCTTTAGTTGCCCTTGCAATTAGATCTTATATAATAGACAATATAGGGTTTAAAGAGGCAGGTTTCTGGGAAGCCATGAATCGTATTTCAAAGTATTATTTAATGTTTGTAAGTTCGTTATTAACGCTTTACATTCTGCCAAGATTATCTGAAATAGATAATGCAAAAGATTTTAGAAACGAAGTATTTAACTTTTATAAAACTATAATTCCAATATTTGCAATTGGGTTATTTGTTATTTACTTATTAAGAACGTATATCATAACAATTGTTTTTTCTAGCGAATTTAAACCAGTTGAAGACTTATTTTTATGGCAACTATTAGGCGACTTTGTTAAAGTATTATCCATAGTAATTGCTTACCAATTTTTAGCTAAAAAAATGTTTTGGCATTATATTATAACCGAAGCTTTCTCTGTTATTATTATGTACGCAACAAGTATCTACTTTATTGATATTTACGGAGTAAAAGGCGCAACAATTGCGCATTTTGTAACTTATGTTATGTATTATGGTGTTATTCTGTTAATCTTTAGCTCTTCGCTTTTTGGAGTAATTCCAGATAAAAACGATTTAAACTCTAACTCTTAGAAGATAATTCCCAAACTTGAAGATATTTTTTTGCAATTAAAATGTAGTTGTGTTCTTTCTCAATAAATGCTCTTGCGTTGTTTGAAATTTCTAATATTTTATTAGGGTTTTCAATAAGCCATTCTAGTTTTTCAACTATGGAAGATATGTTTGGTGAAGCATTAATTGCAACCGAATCTTCGTCAATTTTATAATAATTTTGCCATTCTTTTTCAGCTCCAGTAAAAACAACTTTTCCTTTTGCCATAGCTTCTAAAGCATTGTAGCCTTGGTCATAACTATAAACTTGATCTAAAACAATATGTGCCAGATTATAAACATTTATATACTCTTTGTATGGTAAATTGAAAGTGGTATGAATGGCTACTTTGTCTGAATATTTTTCCTTAATAATCTCTAAGGCATCCTTAAAGAATTGAGATCCTTTTTTAATTTCAGATAATGTATTTACACCATGAAAAATATGAATCTTGCTATCAACTTGTAAAGGGTTATATGCTATTTTATCTGTGTTTACTGGGTTTGGAATTAAGCCTAAATAAGACTTGTTATTTTTTAAAGGAATATGGTAATCCATATCTGAAGCAATGACACCACAACTATTTTTATATAGAAAATCGTGAAGTTTTTTATAAGGAGGAGACACATATTTTAAACAATAACTAAATTCCTTCTTTAAAGATGTATTCTCTAAATATGGAGTTAAAATAGAATAGTTTTCTTTGTTTTTTAGATAAAAACTAATGTTAGTATAATCGTCTCCACAAGACAATAAAAACATGTTTTTATTCTGTTTTATTAGTGTTTTTAATAAAGGGATTTGAAGCTTAGGATGTATTGAAAGTGCATCTTCATTTATAAGTTGAACAACATCAAAATCATGAAGGGTTTTTAAGTTTTTTTTTAATTTGTAAGCAACTTCAAAATCTGCTATATCAAAATTTGTAATTTTATGAATTGCTTTTCTAATAAATAATAGAAAGGGTTTGTTAAAAGTTGAAATTTCAATATTAATATCAACTGGAAATTTTTTAAATAAGTCTCCATTACCAACAAGAATAACCTCATGACCAAGATGCTCTAATCCTTCCTTTAAGGAATTATGCAGTCGACTAAATTCTCCAATTAAAAGTATTTGCATGCTTATTTTGATACCTTTGCTTTTCAAATATAATCGTTTCAATGAACATTTCAGAAAAAACTAAAATTCCTTTAGAAATTCTTGTGGCTACAACCAACAGAACCTCATTGGGTTTTATTTATAAGATGTTTAAAAATAATGCACTGGAAGATTATCACATATTAATTATTAATCAAACAAGTAAAGAAAGGTTATTACATTCTGAAACTAAAAACATTCGCGTTATTAACTCGTTTGAAAAAGGGTTGAGTAGAAGCAGAAATTTAGCCATACAAAATGCCTTTGGAGATATTTGTTTGCTTGCTGATGATGATGTCGTGTATTTAGAGCATTTTGAAAAACCAATTTTAGAGAGTTATAATAAATTAACAGATGCAGATATTATAACCTTTAAAACACTTACTTCAGTAAAGAAACCATACAGTAATTATCCAAATCAAGTAACAAGTTTAGATAGGTTTTACAGAAAAGTACTTTCAATAGAAATATCATTTAAAAGAGAATCGGTTCTGAAAAATAATTTGAAATTCGATGAACTTTTTGGATTAGGAAGTGTATTTCAAGATGGAGAAAATAGATTATTTTTAAATGAAGTTGTTAAAAACAAACAGATAAAAGCGTATTTTTCGCCAGAATATATAGTCATGCATGAACCATTAAGTTCAAGTGATGATGTAGCATCAGATAGATTTATTTTTGCAAGAAGTGCTTTAAACTATAAATTACATGGTGTTTTTGTATGGTTATATGTGTTTAGATTAATAGCATCATTGTTAAGAAAGAGGTTAATAAAAATGAATGAAGTTTCATCTAAAATTAAAGTGGCAAATCAAGGAATAAAAACCTACAAAGACTTGAAACATGGAAAGTAATATAACAACAATAAAGCAAATAAAAATATTAGATATCCCGAAAATTGAAGATAAAAAGGGTAGAGGGAATTTATCTGTTATTGAAAAAGATTGTATTCCTTTTACTGTTAAACGTGTTTATTATTTGTACGATGTGCCTAGTAATGCTTATAGAGGTGGACATGCACATAAAAATCTCTATCAGTTTTTAATTGCTTTAAGTGGAAGCTTCGATGTAGTTTTAGACGATGGAAACCAAAAGAAAACAATAACACTTAATAAACCTAATAAAGGCTTATTAATACCAAAAGGTATTTGGCGTGAATTGGAAAACTTCTCTTCAGGTTCTGTTTGTTTGGTTCTGGCTTCAGAAGAGTTTGATGAAGAAGATTATATTAGAAAATACAAACAGTTCTTGCAGTTTAAAAGTTAAAAATAATTCTTTTTGTGTGTTAGTAGATTGTAGGTTTTAACTCCAATTTTTGTTATAAACAGAGGTAGTTTAAGTAGCCATTTTTGTTTGAAATTTAATTTACCAAAATCAATGTCACTTTTAAGTTTTCTAAAACTTTCTATATCACCTACAAGTCTATATTTTAATGCAGAAGCAAACATGTTTTTATTAATATATTCATTAAAATATACAGATTGATTTAAAGCTTTATAACTGGAGTAATCTATAGACTTAAATCTTTTTCTATTTGATTTAGTTAATCCATTTTCTACAACTTGATGTGTTGCTAGTGGTTTATTCAAAAACACAATTGGGTATTTTAAACCTATTCTAATCCAATAATCGGTGTCTTCACTTGTATTAAGAGTTTTATTAAATTCACCAATAGTGTTTATAACTTCTCTACTAAAGACAGAACTTGCACAATGTAAAATAGAATGATCTAAACTATATTGAAAATAGTCTAAGACTGCTATTTCATTTATATTTAAATTAAGATTATTATAAGTAGCATAATAAGAGCCTTTTTCGGTTCTAATATTCAAAGCTGTTGCAAAAACATGTTCCTCTGGATAGTTATTAATAAGCTTAAATACTTGTTCTAAAAACGTTTCTTCCCAAATATCATCTGCGTCTAAAAACGTTAAAAATTTCCCAGATGCCTTAGTGAAACCAAAATTTCTGGCAGCTGAAACACCTTCGTTTGTTTTTGAAAAAATCTTAATTCTTTCGTCTTTAAATGTATCAACAATATTTAGGCTATTATCTGTGGAACCATCATTAACAATAATAACTTCAAAATCTTTAAAAGACTGATTAAAAACACTTAGCAAGGTGTTTTTAATATAAGCTTCCTTATTAAATAAAGGGATTATTATTGAAAAAAATGGTTTCATACTATTTATGTATTCTACAAAAATAACCTAATCTGTATAAATCGAATAGTAATAAATTAGGTGAAGATCCTAGTAAGTTTTTTTCTATGTTAGTATTAAATGTTTGCATGATTTTTCCAAATACACTAGCAATTCCAAATATGCTTAACTTATTATAAGTATTTAATAAGTTTGTAGCGTTTTTTCTAACAATATTATTTTTAAGCATGATTGAAAGAGTGTCTAAAGCCGATTTTGATTTAATTAAATATTTGGTGCTCTCTTCAATACCAAGATGATAAACTGGATTATCAATATGCTTTACGGAAGTTTTAAGTAATCTTAATTCATGAGCAAATAATATGTCTAAACCATAAGCGTTATTTAAAAATTTACTATTAATACTTAAAAAAAGATTTTTTTCAATAGTAAAAGCTCCAGAGATTAAAGATTGGTAAGGTCTTTTTAAGCGTTCATCTAAAGATCTAGTCTCTCTTTCACTCCCATAATACCATCTTAATAATTTATCTGAACTTGGTTTGATGTCTTGATAAGAAATACCTCCAAAAACAACTTGAAAGTTAGAATTTAAATATTCAACAAGGTTTTTAATAAAATTTGATGAAATAGGTATGGTATCTGCATCTAAAAAAAGCAACCAATTATATTGAGCCTTTTCAGCTAGAAACTGTCTGCTTGCTGTTCTTCCAATATTTGTTTTTGCTTCAATAAACTTACAGTTTGTAAGAGTATTAATTTTTTGATTTTCAATATTTAAATGAGAAAAAGAACCATCATCTACACAAATAAGCTCGAAAGTAATATTTGCTTTTAATGCTTGTTTTTCAAGTTGTATAGCTAAAGGATAAGCATTGTAATGATATGTAGGAATTAATATGGATAGCATTAACATTAGATCAATTGTTCAAATCTAATCAATAAAATCTATTTATATTACATTTAAAAATCCATATTTAATTTTCTATTGGTATGGTAATTGTATTTTTGAATTCATGAAAAAAGTCTATCTCTTTAATTTGTTGTTTTTTGTAATACTAATTGGGTATTCGCAAAAAGAATTTCATGTGTTTCCAAAAACTCATTCTATAAGTCCAGGAAAAACTACTGGTAATGGATCATTAAATCAGCCTTGGGATTTGCAAACAGCTTTAAGTCAGTCTTCAGAAACGGTTAATGGTGGTGATATTATTTGGTTACATGAAGGTGTTTATAATGGACGCTTTTACAGTAAATTAAGTAGTATAATTAATGGCAAGTATATTACAGTATCATCATTTCCAAACGAATGGGCTATTTTAAATGGTAATGTTTCTGGAGTTAGTGAAGCTACATTAACTGTTAATGGTAATAATGTCACATATCGAGATTTTGAAATTTCACCAACCAATTTAATTATTAGGGACGAGAGTGTAGAAGGATTTCTTCCGTTTGGTGGTGTTAGTCATAATAGTGGGGAAAATTGTCAATTCATTAACCTTATTATACATGGAAATAATGGCTTAGGTTTTGGGTCTTGGAAGAATACAGGTGGTACTATTATTTCTAATTGTATTGTTTATAATAATGGTTATAAAGGCAAAAAATATGCTGGAATAGGAGAAGGGTTTTATGTTCAAAACAATAGTAATACTAAAACAAGAATTTTAAAGAATAATATAATTTTTAATAATTACTATAAAGGGATAGAAGTTTGGTCTGCAAATAAAAAAGCAAGTAATGAATACGTAAAAAATATAAATCTTGATAATAATGTTGTTTTCAATAGTGGCTTAGTCTCAGGCAGAACTGTCGATAATGTTATAGTAGCTACAAATGATAGAAATGGTATTAATATTGCCAAAAACATTCAGGTTACAAATAATATTTTTTATCATAACACAACCTTGTCTGAAGCTATCGAGAATTCTGATGCACCTTCTCTTACCTTGGGTTTTAATAATAACTCACCTGTAGAAAATATTAATATTTTAAACAACATTATTATAGGTAGAAAAGATGCATTAAGAGTATTAAGTGCAAAATCTATAACCTTTAAAAATAATACGATTTATAGTGGTTATGCTCGGCTATTTAAACCTGTAATGAAGTATATAAATAATACATCTTGGATTTTTGAAAATAATACATATTACACAAGAAATTCTAAACCAATTAGAATCCAAGGAGAAATAGATTATTCTGTTAAACAATGGCAGGATATTTATGGATTAGGAATAAATAGTAAATGGAAGCATTTTAAAGAATTCACTTCTAATCAAAAACCAATAATAACCAAAATCAACACTCAAGAGAACACCTATAGAGTTGTACTTTTTAACAAAGAAATGAATGATGTTTTAGTCGATTTTTCTGAATATAATCTTCCAAGTGAATCAAGTTATATTATTAAAGATGTTGAGAATTTTAAAACTGTTTTAGCTTCAGGCAAATTAAATGAATCTTCAAAAGTAGAATTTAAAATGAATGTGGATCGTGATGCTAATAAATCGTACAACAACTTTGGAGTTTATTACATTGAATTTAAGAAAAATGAAAAAATTGAGACTGAAAGTTTTTTTGAAAGATTTTTAAATTGGTTAGGAATTTAAATGGAATGATGTTCTAAATTCACAAAAAGCATATATTTACAATTAACTTCTAACAAAAACCAATGCTTTTTAATACCATAGATTTTGCCATTTTTATGCCAATAATCTTCTTGTTGTATTGGTTTGTTTTCAAGAAAAACATTAAAATTCAGAATGTTTTTCTTGTAATTGCTAGTTACTTCTTTTATGCTTGTTGGGATTGGCGCTTTTTAGGACTAATTTTCTTAAGCTCTATCGTAGATTATTTGGTTGGAATGTCATTAGCAAAAACCGAACTGAAAAGTAAAAGAAAAGCCCTCTTGCTTACAAGCCTTATTGTAAATCTAGGAGTTCTTGGTTTTTTTAAATACTACAATTTTTTTATAGAATCTTTTCAAGAAGTATTTTCACTATTTGGTAGAAGTTTAGAGTCAAGTACATTACATATTTTACTTCCAGTTGGTATTAGTTTTTACACGTTTCAAACCTTAAGTTATACCATTGATATTTATAGAAAAAGAATTGAGCCAACAAATAATGTGGTTTCATTTTTTGCTTTTGTAAGTTTCTTTCCTCAATTAGTTGCTGGACCTATCGAGCGAGCGTCTAATTTATTACCACAATTTGAAAGAAAAAGACAATTTAATTATGCCAAAAGTGTCGATGGCTTAAGATTAATCTTAATCGGTCTTTTTAAAAAAATGGTCATTGCAGATAACTGTGCCTTAGCAGTGAATGAAATTTTTGGGCACTACCCAGAATATAGTGGTAGCACATTGTTTTTTGGAGCATTCTTCTTTGCATTTCAAATTTATGGCGATTTTTCAGGGTATTCAGATATTGCAATTGGCTCAGCTAGATTATTAGGGTTCGATTTAATGCAGAATTTTAATTCACCTTATTTATCAAGAAATCTTGGAGAATTCTGGAGACGATGGCATATTTCATTAAGTACCTGGTTTCGAGATTACGTTTATATTCCATTAGGTGGAAATAAAGGTTCTCAAGCAAAATGGGCGAGAAATATTTTTATTGTTTTTTTAGTTAGTGGTTTATGGCATGGTGCAAATTGGACATTTATTATTTGGGGATTTATTCATGCACTTTTTTTTATACCACTTATTTTTGGTAATAAAAACGCTAAGTTTAAAGACATAGCAGACCAAAATAAACTGTTGCCTTCTATTAAAACAGTCCTACAAATAGGTTCTACATTTTTAGTAGTGCTCTTGGCTTGGGTGTTTTTTAGAGCAGAAAATGTTACTCATGCCTTACTTTATTTTAAAGGCATTTTTTCTATATCATTATTTTCATTTCCAACAGTTTCAAGAGGATTAGTGTTGTTTTTAATTATTTATATGATTTTCGAATGGCTTCAAAGAGACAGAAAACATCTTTTGGAAATAGATTTTATTAATTCTAGACCCTTACGAATTGCTATTTATTATGTTATTGTTTTTGCAATATTTTATTTTTCAGGAGACACACAACCGTTTATATATTTTCAATTTTAATGAAGAAATTACTAACATATATCAGTTTATTTTTAATTCCAATATTAGTGGTATGGATATTAGCTGAAGTGTTTTATAGAACGGTTCCTAATAATTACACTTATAAACACCAGCAAATTTCAAATAATAAAGATATAGAAGTTCTTATATTAGGAGATTCTCATACTTTCTATGGTATCAATCCAGAATGGCTTTCTCTTAAAGCTTATAATTTATCTAATGTTAGTCAGACTATTTATTTTGACCAACTCTTGTTAGAAAAGCATATCAATAACCTTAATAGCTTAAAATATGTGGTTTTAGCTGTAGAATACACGACTTTAAGTCAGGCAGATAATACACAAGAAGATATTTGGCGAAAATATTTTTATGCATCTCAAATGGACTTAGAAGTTCCATTAGTTACATGGTATAACCCTAAAAAATACAGTTTGGTTTTTTCTAGGAAATTCAATTATACTTGGAATACCTATAAAGATTACAAAGTAAAAGGCACTTTAATTGGTTGTGATGTTAATGGTTGGGGAAACACATATTCCTCTACAGTTGATTCTGTTGAAATGAAACGTTTGGCTCGTGTTGTGGCAAAAAAACATGAAGACGGCTCAATGAATTTTAGTTTAAATTCTGAAAGAATTCAGCAAATGATTGATTTGTGTAAATCCAAAAACATTGAAATTCTTTTAGTAAATATGCCATCTGTTCCAGAATATGTCTCTTTATTGAATTCTGAAAAATGGAAGAAAATAGATTCGGTTTGTAAACAATTAGAAGCTATTAATACAAATGTTACAAGAATAGATTTGTTAAATGAAAAGCAGTTTATTTTAGAAGATTTTCAAGATGCCGATCATTTAAATGCTAAAGGAGCAAAAAAATGTACTTTAACAATAAACCAATATTTAAACAAGTAGTAAAAATTGTTTAATATTGTTAGAAGCTTATGAGATTTTATAAAAACTTTGTTGTGTTTTGGGCTATATTTTATTTTGCTATAGCAATAATAGGACGTGTTTTTACCAAAAAAAAAGAAATTTACCCATTTTTTAGATGGTCTTTATATTCTAAAACACCAAATAATCTTGTTTATCCATATGTACTTGTAAATAAAATTGGTGACTCCATTTTACCAAAACCAACCAATATTTTAGACTTATATTCAGTACATGATTTAGCACTTACAGATTTAAATTTAATGGTAAATAATTTTTATCATGATGTAATAGCTATTCCAGGAATTGAAAATACTTAC
The DNA here is from genome assembly GCF_003148645.1 of Xanthomarina spongicola. Classification (GTDB taxonomy): domain Bacteria; phylum Bacteroidota; class Bacteroidia; order Flavobacteriales; family Flavobacteriaceae; genus Xanthomarina; species Xanthomarina spongicola. The sequence goes on along the minus strand of NZ_QGGP01000005.1, from coordinate 48,342 downwards.
CAAGGTGTTTTTTTAAATGTCTTACCCGAGAATAGTGAATATACTTTGTATATAAAGGAGTTGGATTTAAGTATTGAAAATTATAAAGCTACAGAAAATCACAGTCAAGTTTTAACTGTTAAAAACAATAACATCATCCCATTTGAAAGAAATAACTAAAAATCATATTTTTTGGAAATATGCCAATGGAATATTGCCTTTATTTAGTAAACCTAAAGAGGAGCTATATAATGAGATTATGACCATTGTTAAGTTCTCTTATTTATTTTTCTTATTTGCATTATTTGTAAATTTATTTGCAGATAATCATGATGGAAATACAAAAATGATTGATCCATTATGGCCAATGATGCTAGTTAATGATATATCTACAGGATATTTAACACTATTTTTTCAGATTAATTTATTCATTTCTTTTGTGTGGTTATGTTTAAAACCAAATCAGAAATTTTTTAAGGTTTATGTGTTTATTATTTACTTTTTATACATAGCATTTAATAATTCGTTTGGCAAAATTAATCATGGCTCACATCTATGTTTAATGATATTGTTTTGTTTTATGTTTATTCCAACACATGGAAAAAATAAATATCAAGAAAAAACTATTTTAACTTTTGCAACTGCGCAGTTCTTTTTATTAATGGCATATAGTTTAACTGGTGCATGGAAATTACTTTGGGGAGTTGTAGAATTCTTAACAAAAGAAGTTAGCCTATTTTCACCATTATCCTTCAGAAATGTTATTATTACACAATATCAATTTGTTGATCCTACCATTATAGGAGCATGGTTCTTAGAACATTATTATATTGGATGGCTTATGTATTTAGCTGTGGTTTATATTGAAATATGTTCAGTTTTTATTTTCTTCAAACCAAACTTACATAAAATCTGGGGAGTTTTATTATTAAGCTTACATCTAGGAATTCATTTTATCTTACAAGTAAACATGTTTAGCGCGCCACTATACATTGGTTTGTTATTAATAATGTCGCCATTTTATCTTAAAACGGATGTCAAGACTACTTTATTAAGTTTGCCAGTGGTTTTTGAAACTAGATTACTGTTTCAAAAAATAAGAAATAAGAATTAGGTAGTTGCTTTACGTTGTACTACTTCATACACTTGATTATCGTCGCATTTAAGTGTTTTACTTGGATATTTTAATAGTAATGCATAATCGTGAGTAGCCATTAATATGGTATTCCCATTTTTATTAATGTCTTGTAAAACTTCCATAACCTCAATACTTGTTTGAGGGTCTAGATTACCTGTAGGTTCATCAGCAAGAATAAGTTCTGGGTTGTTTAATAAAGCTCTAGCAATAGCAACACGTTGTTGTTCTCCTCCTGAAAGTTCATGTGGAAATTTAAAGCCTTTGGTTTTCATGCCAACTTTATTTAAAACTTCTTCTACACGAGTATTCATTTCGTTTTTGTTTTTCCAGCCAGTAGCTTTTAAAACAAATAATAAATTCTCGTTTATGGTTCTATCATTAAGAAGTTTGAAATCTTGAAAAACGACGCCTAATTTTCGTCTTAAAAAAGGTATGTCTTTTTCTTTAAGAGTTCTTAAGTTAAAATCAACAATGCTACCTTCTCCTTCAGTTAAAGGTAAATCACCATAAAGTGTTTTCATAAAACTACTTTTTCCAGTTCCAGTCTTACCAATTAAATAAACAAAATCTCCTTTGTTTATTTCTACATTAACATCTGATAGAACAAGACTATCTCCTTGATAAATAGAAGCATCTTTAAGATAAAGCACGTTTTGCATAGTAGTATTTTAAGGTAATTACATTTACCACCACAAAGTAAACAATAAAAGGGTAATAGGGAAAATAAAATCTTGATTATTCCTTACCTAAATACAATATTAACAAGTCTGTTTATAATTATAACATAATTCTAACGTTATAAAATGGAGATTAAATTATCTTTGATTTTAATAGAAAAAGCACATTTATGAGTATCCATAAAATAATTATATTCTTTATAGCTTTAAGCTTTAACTTAAATGTATTTAGTCAAGAATCTGCAATTTATACCAATCATCTGGTAGATTATCAAAAAGCTTTGACTTTGTACGATAACCAGCAATATTTAGCAGCTCAGTCTTTATTTACTCAAATTCAAAAAACAGCTGAAACAGATGTTTTACAATCCGATTGTGCCTTTTATATTGCCAACTGTGGCGTTAGATTAAATCAGCAAAATGCAGACCAGTTAATGGAAGATTTTGTTAAAAATTATCCTACAAGTACTAAAAGAAATACAGCATTTGTTGATGTGGCAGATTATTACTTTACAAATGGTAAATATGCCTATGCAAAAAAATGGTATGATAAGGTGGATGAAAAATCTTTAGCCAGAAACGAACAAGAAAAATTTAATTTCAACAATGGTTATGTGGCTTTTTCAACCAAGAATTATAAAGATGCTAAAAAGTATTTATCTCGTGTAGAAAATTCACAAAAATATGGATCTCAAGCCAAGTATTATATTGGTTTTATGGCTTATGAAAGTGATGATTACGAACAAGCCAATCAATATTTCGATCAAGTTAGTGGTGAAGAAAAATACAAGGAGAAACTGTCTTATTATCAGGCAGATTTAAATTTTAAACTTGGCAAATTTGAAGAAGCCATTAAACTTGCCAAAGAACAATTACCAAATAGCGATAGAAACGAAGTTTCAGAACTTAATAAGATAATTGGAGAGAGTTATTTCAATCTAGAAAAATATGCTGAAGCCATTCCATATCTATCAGAGTATAAAGGCAGACAAGGTAAATGGAATAACATAGATTATTATCAATTGGGTTATGCGCATTATAAACAAGAAAATTTTGAGAGTGCTATTTCAGAATTCAATAAAATAATTGATGGTAACAATGCAGTGGCTCAAAATGCGTATTACCATTTAGGTGAAAGTTATGTAGAATTAGACAAAAAACAGGAAGCTTTAAATGCATTTCGTAATGCATCTCAAATGGATTATAATTTAAAAATTCAGGAAGATGCTTGGTTAAATTATGCAAAGATTAGTTATGAAATAGGAAACCCATACCAATCTGTTCCACAAGTTTTAACTAGTTATTTGGATCGATATCCAAACTCTGCCTATAAAGAAGAAATTGAAATACTTTTAATCGATTCTTATATTACATCTAAAAATTATAAGGAAGCTTTAAAATTATTGAAAGGAAAAAATAGTTTTGAAAATAAGGTTGCTTATCAGAAAGTGGCTTTTTATAGAGGGATTGAACTTTACAACGAAGGAAATTATCAAGACGCCTTAGAGATGTTTTCAAATTCTATAAATGAACCTAGAGATTCAAGATACACAGCTAGAGCAACCTTTTGGGAAGCAGAAACAAATTATAATTTAACAAATTATGAAAATGCCTTAATTGGTTTTAAACAGTTTCAACAACAAGCTATTGCTTCGGAAACACCTGAAATAAAAAATTTAGATTACAATTTAGCTTATACTTATTTTAAACAAAAAAATTATAGTCAAGCCATTCAGAATTTTAATCTATTTGTCCAAAATCATAAAGAAGATAAGGTAAGATTAAATGATGCTTTATTAAGACTTGGTGATGCTTATTTTGTGACCAGTAATTATGGAGAAGCTATTCAGGCTTACGATGAAGCTATAAAAATCAATAAAATAGATTCAGATTATGCCTTTTTTCAGAAGTCGATTAGTTATGGTTATGAAGGTAAAGCTTCTAAAAAAATATCAGAGTTAGAATTATTTCTTCAAACCTATCCAAAATCTACATTAAGAGATGATGCCATGTACGAACTTGGAAATTCTTATGTAAAAACAGGAGAAGATGTAAAGGCATTAAAAATGTACGATCGATTAAATTCTGAATACCGAATGAGTACGTTTGTACCAAGATCTATGTTGCGTCAAGGATTGGTGCATTATAATAAGAGTGATAATGAGCAAGCATTAAACAAGTTTAAGGCTGTAGCAAAAGACTTTCCTGGAACACCAGAAGCTAATCAAGCTGTTGCAACTGCTAGGTTAATTTATATAGACTTAGGTCGTGTGGACGACTATGCATCTTGGGTAAGAACTTTAGATTATGTGGATGTTACTGATGCCGATTTAGATAATACCACTTACGAATCTGCAGAAAAGAAATACATAGAAAGCAAAACCGACGATGCTATCAAGCAATTTAATAGTTATTTAAGTCAGTTTCCTAAAGGGTTACACGCTTTACAAGCACATTTTTACTTGGCTCAGTTATATTTTAAAAAGGATTTAAAAGAAAATGCTGCTCCACACTATCAGTATGTTGCAGATGCTTCACCAAGCGAATTTACAGAAGAATCACTTTCTAAAGTGTCACAAATATATTTGCAAAAGAAAAGCTGGATAGAAGCTATTCCTACACTAAAACGTTTAGAAGTGGAAGCTAGTTTTCCTCAGAATGTCATTTTTGCACAATCTAATTTAATGAAAGCTTATTACCAGTTAAACAAGTATAATGAAGCAGTTACATATGCTGAAAAGGTTTTAAATCATGGCGTTTTAGATAATAAAATTAAAAGTGATGCACATTTAATAATTGCTCGTTCAGCAATAAAAAATGGAGACGAAGCTCGAGCTAAAGACGCTTTTATTGAAGTAGAAAAAACAGCAACAGGAGAAGCAGCAGCCGAAGCTTTGTACTACAATGCCTATTTTAAAAACAAGGAAGGTGATTTTGAAGAATCTAATACAACTGCACAACGTTTGGCTAAAGATTTTTCTAGTTATAAATATTTTAGCGCTAAAGGTCTTGTATTGATGGCTAAAAACTATTATCAATTAGACGAAGCCTTTCAGTCAACCTATATTTTAGAAAGTGTTATTGAAAACTTTAAAGAATTTGAAGATGTTGTTACAGAAGCTCAAGAAGAACTAACTAAAATTAAAGCAGAACAAGCTAAAACAAACTCATCTGTATTACCAGAGGAAGATTAATCAAAATTCATCAATCGTAAATCAAAAATAAAATAAAATCTATGCGAAAGCACATTCATAAAATTAGTATCATTTTATTCATCTTAAGTATTTCTATATCTTATTCTCAAGAAAGAGATAACGATACTATAAAAACAGATGTTATTAATGTAGTTAAACCTTACACACCAACAATTTCTGATGCGTTTAAGGTAAAAGAAACACCTACTATTGACGATAAAGAAACCACTACTAAAAAAGAAGTTAAATACAATATATTCTCTTTTCCTGTTGCTTCAACATTTACGCCTGCTAAAGGAAAGGCAGCTCTAGTAGATAAAGAAAAACCTGCTAAAAGTTATGATAATTATGCTTCGTTAGGATTTGGTAGCTATGCAACCATTTTAGGAGATGCGTATTTAAGCTATGCATTAAATAAAACCGATAATGTTGGTGGTTATTTTAAGCATCATTCTTCTCAAGGAGGTATTGATGATGTGTTATTAGACGATTATTTTTACGATACCAATGCGAATGTTAATTTTTCAAGAAAAGAAAGAGATCTAAGTTGGAATGTAGAAGGAGGTTTCAAACATCAAATTTTTAATTGGTATGGATTACCACAACCTTATTATGATGAAACATCGCCTGAAACACAATTAAATGTAAGCCATACTTTTTATGGTGGAAATCTAGGTGGAGATATTACTTTTAAGGACACTTATATAAAATCTGCTTCAGTGTTTTTTAGACATTTTGGAGACGACCAAGGTTCTGCTGAAAATAGATTTAATGCTAAAGGTTCGGCAGATATTCCAATAGCAGATATTGAAATTTCTACCGATTTAATGTTCGATTATTTGTCTGGTTCTTTTGATAGAAATTATTATACAAACTCAGAATTAAAGTATGGTAACTTTAATATTGGCTTGGCTCCAACATATCGATTAATTCATGAAGATTTAACTCTTGATTTAGGAGTTTCTTTATATTACTTAAACGATTTTGAAGGAGGAGATAACAAGTTTTATATCTATCCAAATATTGCAGCTTCATATCGTTTAGTAGATGAAGTTTTAATAGCTTATGGAGGTATTAAAGGAGGTTTGATTCAAAATACTTACGAAAATTTTGCTGATGAAAACAAGTTTGTATCACCTACATTATTTGTGGCACCAACAGATCAACAATATAATGCCTTTGTAGGATTAAAAGGCAAAGTGTCTAATAGTGTTAGTTATGATATTTATGGAGCTTATTTTGCTGAAACTGATAAAGCTCTTTTTAGACATAACGAAATAGAATTTATCAGTCCAGATGAAAGTTACCAATTTGGAAATTCGTTTTCTGTAGTTTATGATGATGTGTCAACATTTAATATAGGAGGAGAATTAAGTGTCGATGTCAACCGAAATTTTACTCTAGGTGTTAAAGCAGACTTTTTTGCTTACAGTACAGATAACGAAACCGAAGCATGGAATTTACCTAGCCTTACAGGATCTTTATTTATGGATTATCAAATAGATTCTCATTGGTTTGCAGGAGCTAGTTTATATTATGTTGGCGAACGTAAAGACCAAGTTTATGTTACTACGTTTCCAGTAGTATCTTTTGGTTCAACAACATTAGATAGTTATTTCGATGTTAATGCACATGTTGGATACCATATAAACGATCGATTTTCGGTCTTTGCAAAGGCTAATAATATTACCAATCAAAATTACCAACGTTGGTTAAATTACCCAGTACAAAGCATTCAAGTTTTAGCAGGAGCTACTTATAAGTTTGATTTTTAAGAATTCCTGCGAAAGCAGGAATCTCATAATTTAAAACTACCTTTCTTAGTAAAGAGATGAAGCCTGCACTGAACGTAGTCGAAGTGAAGAATCTCATCAATAAATCTAAATCAATAACAAAAGCGTTCAATTTTGAACGCTTTTGTTATTTTTACACATCGTTATAAAAAAGAACAGTGAATTAATATATGCAATATGAAAAAACTTATATCCATTTTCGTTTTAATCTTCATCTTCTCTTGCCAAAAAGAAAAGCAACAAGTAGATACTATTGTTATTAATGCCAATGTGTATATGGTAGATGCTAATTTTGGTAAAACTGAAGCTTTTGCTATTAAAGATGGTAAGTTTTTGAAAATTGGAACATCAAAAGACATTCAAGATATATTCGAAGCAGATACCATTATTGATGCAAAAGGTCAAACCATTCTTCCTGGTTTTATAGATGCGCATTGCCACATGTATGGTTTAGGTTTAAATATGCAGCAAGTAGATTTATTTGGAACAACCAGTTTTGACGATGTGATGAAACGTGTGTTAGATTTTCAAAACATAAAACAAACAAATTTTATTATTGGTCGTGGTTGGGATCAAAACGATTGGGAAGACAAAACCTATCCTGATAAAAAATTATTAGACGCTTTATTCCCAGATACTCCTGTGGCTTTATCAAGAGTAGATGGACATGCTATGTTATGTAATCAAGCAGCACTAGACTTAGTTAATATAACTAAAAACTCTAAGCTTGAAGGAGGTGAAGTAGTTGTTGAAAATGGCGAATTAACAGGTGTTTTAATCGATAGACCTGCAGAAATGGTTGAAGCTGTTTTTCCAGAACCTACAAGACAAGATCAAATAAATGCCTTGTTAGATGCTCAAAAAGTCTGTACAAATCTTGGCTTAACAACAGTTTCAGATGCTGGATTACATAGAAATGTCATTGAACTTATAGACAGTTTACAACAAACAGGAGATTTAAAAATTAGAGTGTATGCAATGATTAGTAATACTAAAGAAAACTTGGATTACTATTTACCTAAAGGGAAAATTAAAACAGATAAACTAAATGTGCAATCCGTAAAAGTGTATTCTGATGGCGCTTTAGGTTCTCGTGGAGCTGCTTTAAAAGCACCTTATGCAGATAAGGAAAACCATTTTGGAGCTATGGTTATTGGATTAGATGAATTTGAAAATTTAGCAACACGAATTGAAGCTGCCAACTTTCAAATGAATACACATGCTATTGGAGATTCGGCTAATAGAGTTGTTTTAAAAACATACGAAAAAACACTACAAGGAAAACAAGATAGACGTTGGAGAGTGGAACATGCTCAAGTAATTACAGATAATGATTTCAATTATTTTAAAAACGAGAATATAATACCTTCAGTACAACCAACACATGCAACAAGCGATATGTATTGGGCTGAAGACAGATTAGGTTCAGAAAGAATAAAAGGAGCTTATGCCTTTAAAACACTTTTAAATGCTGGTGGAAAGATTGCTTTGGGAACAGATTTTCCAGCAGAAAAAGTAAATCCTATTGCAACATTTTATGCAGCAGTTTCAAGACAAGATGTTGCAGGTTTTCCAAAAGATGGTTTTAATATACAAGATGGCTTAACTAGAGAAGAAACTATAAAAGGTATGACCATCTGGGCTGCTTATGCAAATTTTGAAGAGCATGAAAAAGGGAGTATTGAAGTTGGTAAATTTGCAGATTTCATTATTTTAGATAAAGACATCATGACTATTGATGTGAAAGAGATCCCTACAACTAAAGTTCAACAGACATTTATTGGAGGAAAAATAAATTAAGATTTAATAGAGTTTCGCTAAATAATCATAATGCTTACCATCCATTACCTTTTCACATGTTAATCCAACACTTTCGCAAGCAAGTTTTAAAGTGTCAAAATCAAGATAGAGCCATTTCATAGGTTCTTCATCTTCATTTTTATAGCATAAATAATAATCTAATTCGCCATAATAATTAGCATTGGTATCAATCCAAAGACCACCATCTTCGTCTTCGTACATATATTTGATGTCAGACGAATCAATTAGAATTTGTCCTTTTGGTTTTAAAAGCGATTTTAAATGTTTCAAATACTTTGATACGTTTTTTAGCTCTTGAAAAATTCCTGTACCATTCATTAAAAACAAAATGGTATGGAAAGTTTCTTTTTCATCTAAAATATCTAAAACTTCAGCATTCAAGACGCCACGTTTTTTCGCGACTTCAATAGCTCCTTTTGAAATATCTATAGCCTTTACATCTAGACCTTTTTCCTGTAAATACAAACTATGACTTCCAGAGCCACAACCAACATCTAAAATTTTTCCTTTTGAAAGCTGAAGCGCCTTTTTTTCAAGTTTAGGCATCTCTTTGAAGCTTCTAAATAAATAGGGAAGAGGGAGTTCGTCATTTTCAGAAATATTGGTTGAAGTGATGATGTCTTCCGTATAATTATCGTTTTGATAATCTAATAAGGCTTTTCCGAATAGGTCTTTCATAGTCTTGTCATTGCGAGACTTTATGGAAGTCGTGGCAATCTGTTTAATTTTAGTTTCAATTTTAAAGATTACTTCAGTCATTCTTCCTTCGTAATGACGAAAATAGTATTTTTACGTTATGCAAGACATCATAAATAATCTTCCTAAGCTCGCCAAAGATAAGCATAAGGAAAATAAATCCTTCTTTACAAAGCTTAAAAAGAAGCCACCAAAACAGTTGGATTATGTGATGCAGGAATTGCACGAAGAAGAATTTAATAGAACAGATTGTTTAGAGTGTGCCAATTGTTGCAAGACAACAGGTCCTTTGTTTACAGATAAAGATGTGGTGCGTATTGCCAAACATTTTAGAATGAAACAACAGCAATTTATAGATACTTACTTGCGTGTTGATGAGGAGAATGATTATGTTTTACAAAGTGTTCCTTGTACATTTTTAGGCGCAGATAATTATTGTTCAATCTACGATGTTAGACCAAAAGCTTGTAGCGAATTCCCACATACAGATAGAAAAAAGTTTCAGCAGATTTCTAATCTAACTTTAAAAAATGTCGCTATTTGTCCTGCTGCTTTTAATATTGTGGAAGAAATGAAAAAACGCATAAAGCTATAAATTTAGAATACATTCTTTTTGTATATTTAATCAAAATATTAGCCCTTGGAATCTATAATTAATTATTTCGAAACCATCCCAACACTCCATAGAGGATTACTATTAGCAGGAGGAATTACTTTTTTCTGGATGCTGGAAGGTGCCTTTCCACTTTTTAAATTCAATTATAAAAAATGGCAACATGCTTGGCCTAATTTCTTTTTTACGCTAACTACTATATTAATAAACTTTGGTTTAGCTTTTATTTTATTGCTATCTGCAGATTGGGTTAAAGAAAATAATTTTGGTATTATAAATTGGTTACCAGAAATGCCAATATGGTTATATGCTCTTTTAGGTGTCTTGTTATTAGACTTCTTTGGAGCTTATTTGGCACATTATGTAGAACATAAGGTAAAGCCTTTGTGGATGATTCATTTGGTACATCATACAGACCATAATGTAGATACAACAACAGCAAATAGGCATCATCCAATAGAAAGTGTTATACGTTTTGTATTTACTTTAATTGGTGTTTTTATTGTAGGAACACCAATAGCTATTGTGTTTATGTATCAGTCTTTATCAATTGTTTTTACACAATTAACACATGCTAATATAAAATTACCAAAGCAAGTGGATAAAGTAATTAGTTATGTGTTTATTTCTCCAGATATGCATAAAATTCATCATCATTATGTATTGCCATATACAGACTCAAATTATGGCAATATATTTTCTGTTTGGGACAGATTATTTGGAACATATATGACTTTAGATAGAGATAAACTAGTTTATGGTGTAGATGTTTTTCCAGATGAAATTAAAAATGGAAAGATTGGAGAGTTACTAAAACAGCCATTTCAGAAATACCAAAAACCTACCATTATTCCAGAAAAAAAATAGTCTCTAACTTGGTGACTGTCAGAAGTTTTAAACAGTTTATTAACATATTTTATACAATTCGTCTTTTTTTTTGGTAGTTTGTAGGGTTTTTATAAATAAATACAGAAATACATCTAGTTTTATCCTGAGGATTAACTAGTTACTGTTGATTTCGATAATTGTTGAATTAAACTATATTTATTTGAAATCAATTTTACTTACACTTAGTATTAGTATTTTTTCCAATTCAATTTTTTCGCAAAATGCTTTTGCGAAAATTGAAAAAAACAGAAACAAAAATGCTAGTACATTATTTCACGATCTTAATACTTCCAAAGACACTTTACTACTAAAAAGTGATTCTGAAATTGTACATGTCTATTCCATAAATTCTGTTTATAAAAGGGAGTTAGATGTTTATTTAAGTGAAACAGATCTACAAATACCACTTACTAAATTATCAAGAGGAAAACATGTTATGGTAGTTGAGCAATCTCCTAAGAAAATTATTTTTGTAATTTATGTTTATGGTCCTTATCCAATGGCTTCTATTGAGCATTAAAATGCTGCTTTCTAAGTAATATTCATTTCAAATAAATTGAATTTCGTTACAACTTCCTTCATTTAATATGTAGAAATAATCGTTGAAATGTATATGTTTAAACAGTTTGTCTAATAAAAAATTGAATTAACGAATATTTGGTCTTTTTATTTATTTGACTATGATTTTGTATTAATTTAAAGATATAAAGTAAGGATTTCATTCTTGCAAAGTGATATTAGTTGTAAAAATTTTTGACATTATGAAGACCCTAAAATCGGCCATGTTTATATTTTTATTAATTGTTTTTATTAAGCCATCTTACAGTCAAGATGTTGTTTATTCATCAATTTTTAAAAATGTAAATAAGATTGCGAAAAGTTTAAACCATGATTTAAACACTTCTGGAGATACCCTTTATCTAGATAGTAAGTTTGCTCTAAATAAAATTGAAATTATTGGAGATTCAAATCTTAAAGAATTTGCTATAAACGATGAAACAAAGAATCTACAAATTCCTTTAAACGATTTGCCAATTGGAGATTATACCTTTGCTGTGGTTCTTACAGAAGGTCATGACGATACCTATATCTACAGAAAAACCATTGTCTTTAAAGTGTCAAGATTAATACCAATTGAACTAGGAAATCAAATGGAAATGAATACTCTACCAACTAACATGTCTTTACATGGAGATCAAATTGCAATTCTGGATCTTAGTGAAAATAAAATTATAAAAAAGATGAAAAAACCAGTTCATCTTGCAAGTCATATTGATGAAACTAACAAGTTAAGTGCTATTAGTGGAAATACAATTTCTAATAATCAAACACAAGCATTTGATGACTTAGAGAATATAAAAACTACAAACGAAATAATTAAAGAAAAGCCTATAAGGTTTAAAGCTTATAACCTTACAGATATAAGATATAGGAATCATAACATTCAATCTAGAGAAGATTATAGACGAAACAACTTAAGACCAAACGGAAGACGTTACGATTAAATTATGGATACAATAAATAGTTTTTTCTAATTTTCTTAAAAGCTTCAAGATCTTTTTGCCAAGTGGCTTTAATGTCTTTTTCACTTAAACCGGCTTCTATTTGCTGCTGCAATTTTGCAGTTCCTGCATGCTTCGTAAAATTAGCAGTATTAAACACTTTGCTTTTGTCTGTAGCGTTGTTATAGGCTTTCATCAACCATTTTAAAGACACTTGGCCATGTAATGTGTCGTTTGATAAATCCTCACCATAACAAAGAACATCTTTGTGTTTTGGATTTTTAGCTCCAAAATTTTCTTTTGGTGTGTAAGTAAAGTTGAAAACATTCTTATCTAAAAAAGGAGCTCCATAACGTTGAAATTGAAATTCCGTTCCACGACCTGCATTTATATTTGTTCCTTCAAAAAGACCCAGACTTGGATAAAGCTTTATAGCTTGATCGCTAGGAAGGTTAGGTGAAGGTCTTATAGGTACATGATAAAAAGTGTCGTGAGTATAATTCTTAACAGGAATAATGGTAATGTTACATTGTGCTTCGTTTTCTAGCCACTTTTCACCATTAAGCATTTGTGCGAATTCGCCAATGGTTAAACCATGAACTAATGGAATAGTATGCATACCTAAAAAGCTTTTGTTTTCAATTTCAAGTGTTGGACCATCAACATAATGCCCATTTGGATTTGGTCTATCTAAAATAAGTAAGGGAATATTTGCTTCTGCACAGGATTCCATCATATAATGTAAGGTTGAAATGTATGTGTAAAAACGCACACCAACATCTTGGAAATCGAAAATCATGATATCCAGATTCTCTAAAGCAGCTTGAGTTGCTTTTTTGTTTTTTCTGTAAAGTGAAATTATTGGTAATCCAGTTTTTGTGTCTTTATCATTTTCAACCAATTCTCCAGCATCTGCAGCACCTCGAAAGCCATGTTCTGGAGAAAATACTTTTATTACATTTATATTTAGCGCAACTAAAGAATCTACTAGATGCGTATAATTATCTTCGCTAGCCTGCCTGTCAACAGACAGGGATTTGGACGACGTGGCATTCTCTTTAAATATAACACTGGTTTGGTTACCAACTACACCAACACGTTTTCCTTTTAGTAAAGGCAAATATTTTTCTGTTTGATTGGCACCAACTATAATACTATTGTCATTACGAGGAGCTTGCGACGAAGCAATATCTTCATTGTTATGCCCACCTTCAACACTTGAAAAGTTTCCACAAGAAATGAGTATTAAAACAAATAATAAAACTGTATTTTTGAGGTGAATAAATTTTATTTGCATCATTTGAAATTCGAATATTTTATAGCCAAACGCATAATTGATAGTAAAGCGTATAAAAGTAGTGTTTCGGCACCAATAATAAAAATTGGTATTGCTGCAATTGCTATTGGAATTGTGGTGATGATGATTGCTATTGCTACAGGAATTGGACTTCAACAAAAAATAAGAGAAAAAGTGGTTGCCTTTAATGGCGACATTATTATTTCTAATTTCGATAGCAATAATTCACAGGAAAGTGGACGTCCTGTTTCATTGAATCAAGATTTTTATCCTGAATTCAATTCGGTTCAGGGCATCAATCATATCCAAGCAGTTGCTACTAAATTTGGAATTATTAGAACAGAAACAGATTTTGAAGCTATTATTCTAAAAGGCGTTGGAGCAGATTATAAATGGACTTATTTTCAAGATTTTTTAAAAGAAGGAAGACTACCAGATTACGCAAAAGAGCGAAACGAAGAAGTATTAATTTCTGAATATTTAGTAAATAGGCTAGGCTTTAAGTTAGACGATACGTTTACAGCCTTATTTAGAAAAGAAGACCCAAACAAGCCACCAAGCATGATTACTTACAAAATTGTAGGCATTTATAATTCTGGTTTTAAGGATTTTGATGAAACATATGTTATTGGAGATTTACGGCATTTACAACGTCTTAATAAATGGGAAGACAATCAAGCTGGACATTTTGAAGTTTTTGTAGATGATTATAGCAAATTAAACTTAATCTATAACGACATTTATAACAACACACCATCATTATTAAACGTAATAACGGTAGAGCAAAAATTTGGGTCTATTTTCGAATGGATTAAAATTTTCGACAAAAACATATATGGCATTATTGGTATCATGATTCTGGTTGCAGGCATTAATATGATTACAGCTTTACTGGTTTTAATATTAGAACGAACTCAAATGATTGGCGTTTTAAAAGCGCTTGGATCAAATAATTGGACTATTAGAAAAATCTTTTTATACAATGCATCTTATTTAATTACTCTAGGATTAATTTGGGGAAATATTCTTGGCTTAGGCTTATTGTTCTCACAAAAATATTTCAAACTTTTTCCATTAAATCCAGATGTGTATTATGTAACTGAAGCTCCAGTTTACATAAGTTTAAGCTATATCTTAGCCTTAAACATAGGGACTTTTGTTCTCTGTTTGGTTATGTTGTTATTGCCTTCGTATCTAATCACGAAAATTTCGCCAGTAAAAGCAATTCGTTTTGAATAGCATTGCTTCTTAAACTTAAAAAACATTAAACCATAATTAATCAATTTAAATTATTAATTTCATCATACAGAAACCTTTTAATAGGTATTATGTGCATAAATAAACACTAATCAAAACAAATATATTATGAAAACTAAATTAAAATTACTGTTAGCAGTTGTATCAGTATTCTTTAGTTGCAATCGACCAGTATCAAAAGAAACCACAACTATTGGCAATACGGAAAATGCTAATGAAAATGCAGTGTCACTTGTAGATGCGACTTTGCAAGGCGATGAATTAATCAAAACCGATTTTGGTGATATTCAAATGGAACAAACCTTTATTACCAAAGAATCTATTGATAAGCTGAATCACCAACTGTACCTTCAGCGTGCAGTTTCTATTTACGAATGGTCACTGCCAGTGGTATCATTTCAAAAATGGTACAACGCCAGTTCTGAAGTATATGGTGCAAACGATTTAGATTTTGTTGAAAACAAGTCTTTCGATGAAAAAGTTGGTATTCTAACCGCTAATGCGACTACACCTTATGTAATTGGTTGGGCAAACCTTGCCAATACAGGTCCTGTAGTTATTGATTATCCAGCAGGTCCTTCAGCTGGTGGTGTATTAGATTTTTTCCAACTTTCATTGGGCGACTTAGGATTAGCTGGTCAAGACAAAGGGAAAGGTGGAAAATACCTGATTATTCCAAATGGTTATGATGTTTCAAAACTAGATACGAAAGGGTATTTTGTAATTAACGCTACCACCAATAAAATTATGATTGGTACCAGATTCTTATCAACTGATCAAGCAGAAGTTGACAAGATGAAAGATAACTTTTTGATTGGAAAATTTGGTGAACCATTGAAACCAGCAAAATTTATTTCTAATACAAACAAACGTTTTTCGGGTGTCATGCCAAGTGGATATGCATATTTTGAATTGGTGCACCAGTTTATTCAAGATGAACCGATGGTGCAACAAGATAAAATCTTCTATACTTACATGAGGTATTTTGGGATTGAAAATGGTCAACCATTAAATCCATCAGCAGAACTGAAAAAGACCTTGACTGAAGGTGCCAAATTGGGAGAATTGATGTCTAGAGCAAACCAGATTGAGCCAAGAGAAGACAAACCTTATTATGACAATACTACTTGGTACAGATTGATGGGTAATTTCCCATTAACCAAATCAAGCAAGACAGATTACTATTTAGATGAAAGCAATGAATATTATTTCGAAGCAGTAACAGTAACTGCAGGTATGAAATCGAACACTCCTGGCCCTGGAACTACTAGTTATTTAACCAACAAAAAAGACAAAGACGGTAATTTCTTATTGGGTTCTAATACATACAAAATCCATATTCCAGCAGATATGCCAGCTTCAAATTTTTGGGCGTTTACTATTTATAGCGAAGTGACACGTTGTTTCATAGACAATACAGAGGCAAAAGATAAACTAAGAGCTACTAGCATTGACTCGAGAGATAAGGAGTTAAAAATAAATGACGATGGTAGTGTTGATTTGTACATAAGTCATACATCTCCTGAAGGTAAGGAGAGCAACTGGGTTCAAACCAATGAAGATGAAGGATGGTTCCCTGTATTTAGAACCTATGGTACTCAGCAAGCATTCTTTGATAAAACATGGCAGCTTGGCGATATTGAATTGATGAAATAACATTATATAATTTATTAAATAAAAATGAATCAAACAATCAATTAAAAACCTTTTAAGTATGAATTTAAAACACAAATTGCCATATGCCATCGGTGTCTTTTCCCTTTTGGCTATAATCAACTGCAAAAATACTAGTGAAGAGAATAAAGTAGAAGACGTGGTAGTCGAAACGAGTTCACTAGAATCGATAAAAGAAAAGTACAATACAGATATTCCTGATAAAATATTGACTCCAGATGTGGTAGAAACAAGGCTAGGCACCTTAAACTTCTTCGATGGACTGCCGTCTGAAGAAACCACAAAAAAAGTATACGACAATCTCGACTTTATGAGAGGTGTTGAAACATTTTTAAACGGAATTCCAGCGACTTCTATAGAAGGTATTAGGTTGGGTTTGGAAGAAGCAGGTGCTAACACGTCGAATCAAGTAGTTATATTCGATGAATTAATGGATTCTAATCCATTATTTTTAACAGGCAATACTAGTACGGTGTATGCAACCACTTTTCTCGATTTAAAAAATGATGGACCTACAGTTGTAGAGATTCCTGCAGGTTGTGGCCCAGGTACTGTAAACGATGCTTATTTTAGATTTGTAGTAGATATGGGTGCTCCTGGTCCAGACAGGGGTAAAGGAGGTAAATACTTAATACTACCACCCGATTTTGATGGAGAAACACCAGAGGGCTATTTTGTGGCCAAATCTACAAGCTATGTCAATTGGCTTATTCTTAGAGGCTTCTTAGTAGATGGAAAACCAGATTTCTCATCAGAAATGTTTCGTAACGGTTTAAAAATTTATCCGATAAAAGATAAAGATAAACAACCTTCTATGAAATTCATTAATAGTTCGAAAAAGCTGTTTAACACTATTCATGCAAACAATTTCGATTTTTTCAAAGAACTAAACGATGTCATTCAACGAGAACCGGTTTCTTTCTTAGATCCAGAATTACGTGGTTTGTTTGCAAGTATTGGAATAGAAAAAGAAATCCCATTTAATCCAGATAATAGAATGCAAGACATCTTAACAGATGCCGTAGCTGTAGGAAACGCCACGGCTCGGGCAATAACATTTAAAACTAGAGAGAAAGAATCATCTATTTTTGAAACTGGACATTGGGAATCTGGTTTTATTGGTGGTAGTTATCAGTGGTTGAAAAGTGATGGTAAAGGAGGGCGATTCTTAGATGCACGAACACGCTTTTTCTATGCAGCTACAGTAAATACCCCAGCTATGGTCTTAAAAATGATAGGTAAAGGGTCACAATATGCTATAGCTTTTCTAGATGCAGACGGCAACTATCTTGATGGTAAAAACAACTATACCCTTAATATTCCTGCAAATGTGCCGGTAAAAGATTTTTGGTCGGTGGTGATGTACGATCCACAAACACGTTCAGAATTGCAAACCGGACAGGCTTTACCTAGCGTAAGTAGCCAAAGAACACCATTAGTAAAGAACGAAGATGGATCTGTTACCTTGTATTTTGGAGCGACAAATAGTGCTCCCGAAGGTAAAGAAGCCAATTGGTTACAGTCGGTAAAAGGCAAAGGATTTTTTGTGATTTTTAGACTCTATGGTCCACTAGAACCTTGGTTTGACAAAACATGGCAGCCTGGTGATTTTAAATTGGTGAAATAATATACACTACATATAAAAAGGATTTAAAAAAACCGATGACAAAGTCTCGGTTTTTTTACTTTAAAGTTTGCCTAAAAAAAAAGCTTTTTAAATATTTGGTTGCAAACATTCAAATAATATATACTAAAATTCCAAAACTTAATTCTTTTTAAAATGTATTCATGAATTCATAGCAAAAACCTACCTTTGCAGCTGAAAATTTTTAGAATGGATTACGCGAAAAATATCTTAGAAACCATTGGAAACACACCTTTGGTTAAAATAAATAAATTAACTGAAGATTTACCTTGTTTGGTATTAGCAAAATACGAAACCTTTAATCCTGGAAATTCTGTAAAAGACAGAATGGCTCTTACCATGATTGAAGATGCCGAAGCAGATGGACGTTTAAAACCTGGAGGAACTATTATTGAAGGGACTTCTGGTAATACAGGAATGGGTTTGGCTTTAGCAGCTATTGTTAAAGGTTACAAATGTATTTTTGTAATGGCAGACAAGCAAAGTAAAGAAAAAACAGACATACTTCGAGCTGTAGGAGCAGAAGTTATTGTTTGTCCTACAGATGTAGACCCAACCGATCCACGTTCGTATTATTCTGTATCTAAACGTTTAGGTGAGGAGATTCCTAACTCTTGGTACGTAAACCAATACGATAATTTAAGCAACACCAAAGCGCATTACCAAAGTACTGGTCCTGAAATTTGGAATCAAACTGAAGGAAAAATTACTCATTTTGTTGTTGGTGTTGGTACAGGTGGAACTATTTCTGGAGTAGGAAGATATTTAAAAGAACAAAATCCAGATGTAAAGGTCTGGGGAATAGACACCTATGGCTCTGTATTTAAGAAATATCATGAAACAGGGATTTTCGATGAAAAAGAAATCTATCCTTATGTAACCGAAGGCATTGGTGAAGATATTTTGCCTAAAAATGTCGATTTCGACATCATTGATGGTTTTACAAAAGTAACCGATAAGGATGCAGCTGTTTACACCCAATTATTAGCAAAGAAAGAAGGTATGTTTTTAGGAAACTCTGCTGGAGCTGCTATTAAAGGTTTGTTGCAATTAAAAGAACAGTTTACAAAAGACGATGTCGTTGTGGTTTTATTCCACGATCATGGAAGTAGATATGTAGGTAAAATGTTCAACGACGAATGGATGAAGAAAATGGGTTATATCGATTAATCTGTCATTCAGAAGGAGTGAAACGACCGAAGAATCTTAATAAATTAAAAAAACCTGAGTATTTAGCTCAGGTTTTTTTTATTATGTTTTAATTTAAAATATTATTTATTCAATGGCGCACCAACTGCAATAGCACAATCGTGACCAGCTTGTCCATGAGGAGGATTCATTCCTGGGGCAGTCTGAGTCTGAACAGGAGATGAACTTCCAGGGTTTACTACTGGAGATGAACTTTTACTACCATCTAAAGGCGCACCAACTGCAATAGCACAATCGTGACCTGCTTGCCCATGAGGAGGATTCAAGCCTGTAGCAGTCTTAACTGGCGTAGAAGTAATAGAAACATTATCAGAATTACTTTCTGGTGTGTTAGTTACTTGTTTTGCTGGTTCTTCTTGTGTAATTGTTTGGTCTGTAGCACTATCTGTTTTTTTAGAATCAGATTGATCGCATCCGGAAAATAAAATCATTCCGAAAAATAAAATTCCTATATAGGTCTTCATAGATTTAAGTTTTTTGTGCCATTAAAAGATGGCTGATTGTTTGAAGGTGCTAATATATGGAATTATTAACTTTCTTCTATATTAACTGAAGCTTACCATTTTATAGCGTTATATACGTATCATGGTAATTAATTGTTACTAATGGTTATTAAATAGTTTTGCTTTTAAAAATATTAACCCTTAGAAATTAAACCCTAAACGTATTTCGGGACCAAAGGTATCAATGTTATAAGCAAAATAATCTTGTCCACTTCCAGTTTCGTAATCAATACCAATATATCTATAACCAATCATTAAATTGAAAAGATCTGAAAATTTATAACCAGCATCTAATTGTATTTGCCATGTAAACTCCGAGCCTATTCCAAAGCCTCCAATATCTCCTTTTACATTTAAAAGAAAATTGTCTTTTATTACATTATGAGATCGAATAACTATAATAGGGTCAATCCAAGTTTCAGTAATATCTGCACTTCTATCTTGAAATACAAAAGAAAAATCTGCATCTGCACTTACACTCACTAGCCTCATACCTATACCAGCTTCAAGCATAGGAAGGATTCGTCTATAACCATCCAGTTCCCATAAAGTTTCTTTTACTTCCAGTTCGCCACTTTGCACTAATGAAGATGGTGTTACATCTTCGCCAAGTTTCATATAAACAAAGTCTGATGTTATTGCCCAATTTTCATTTTTAGCCTCAAGATAAAGCATAGCTCCCATTTTAAGATGACTAAAAATATTATCGGTATCTGCATCTACACCTAATGAAGGTAAATTTTCTCGAATTTGTGTATCTCCTTTCATATTAGGAAACATTAAATAAGGTTCTACTAAAAAGCTCCAGGAGGTGTTTTTAGTTTCTGAATTTGAATCGCTTGAATCCTGTGCAGTAATAAATAAACTACTTAGTAGAAAACAAGTAAGAATAACTTTTTTATACATTTTATTTTTTTTAATATTTAAACCAAATAATACTAGCTTAAAGATATAATATTAAAATCATTCTTTTAGGGAAAAATAAGAATTTCTATGGTCTTATTAATTGTAGTTTAACAGAGGTAATTTGGATATTGAATTTTTGTATCTTGTACTTTTAATATTATGCAAGAAGACTTTTTACATTATATCTGGCAACATAAAAAAGTAAATAGCAATCATTTGCAAACGACACAACATGAGCGTCTAGAAATTGTTTCAGTAGGACAACAAAACACCAATTCTGGGCCAGACTTTTTTAATGCACAACTTAAAATTGCAGAGCAGCTTTGGGCTGGAAATGTAGAAATTCATATTAAATCTAGCGATTGGTTTGTGCATAATCATGAAAGTGATAAAGCTTATGATAATGTAATTTTGCATGTGGTTTGGGAACATGATACTGAAATTTTTAGAAAGAATAATTCCATTATTCCAACCTTGGAGCTTAAACAATATATAGATGCCAATGTATTACAGAACTACAATAAATTATTTGCAGCAAAAAATAAATGGATTAATTGTGAAACAGATTTTCATGAAATTGATGAGTTTGTCTTAAATAATTGGTTAGAGCGTATTTATTTTGAACGTTTAGAGAGAAAATCAAAAACTATTGAAACGTTATTGGAAACTTCAAAAAATAATTGGGAAGCCGTTTTATTTAAAATGTTAACCAAAAATTTTGGTTTGAAAGTAAATGGCGACTCATTTTTTAGTTTAGCCAATTCGATAGATTTTTCAATTATTAGAAAACTTCATGCAAAACCTAAATCATTAGAGGCTTTAATGTTTGGACAAGCTGGGTTTCTGGATGAAGATATTCAAGATGTTTATTATTTAGAGTTAAAAAAAGAGTATGAGTTTTTAAATCAAAAATTTAATTTAAATAAAGACCAAGTTATTCCAGTTCAGTTTTTTAGATTAAGACCTCAAAATTTTCCAACTATTAGGCTTTCACAGCTAGCAACACTTTATCATACAGAACAACATTTGTTTTCAAAAGTTATAGAAATAAATACAATAGATGGGTTTTATAAATTGTTTTCAGTAAGCACATCAGAATTTTGGAAATCACATTATACATTTCAAAAAGTATCTAAATTAAGTCAGAAAAAAATAACTAAATCATTTATAGACTTGTTACTTATTAATACCATTATTCCTCTTAAATTTAGTTATGCAAAAAGTCAAAATGAAGATATTAACGAAACTATATTAAAGTTACTACAACAAATACCTTCAGAAAAAAATAGCATTATTTCTGCATTTAACAGTTTAAAACAGGTGTCAAAATCTGCTTTGCAATCTCAAGCCTTACTTCAATTAAAAGAAGAATATTGCAATAAAAATAAATGTTTGCAATGTGCAGTTGGTAATGCTTTAATCATCAAATAAATTATTAAATTGCAGCATGAACATTTTTTATAAAATCTTACTTTATTTTCAAAAGCATGGATATTACGTTTGCCAGCGTATTGCTGACAGATTTGGAATTAGAGCAAAGGTGGTGAGAACTTCTTTTTTATATTTAACCTTTGTAACCTTAGGTTTTGGATTTGCACTATATCTGTTTATTGCTTTTTGGATGCATATTAAAGATTTACTTTATACAAAACGTTCGTCAGTATTCGATTTATAAACTCAAAAAATGCATAACCCTTTAATAAGACTTTTAAGATCTAAAATCTACACGGCAATATTATTGTTAGTTGTTTTGTTAAGTGCAGGAGTTATTGGATTTAAAGTATTATCTCAACTAACATGGATTGACGCTTTTTACATGACTGTAATAACCATTACAACTGTTGGTTATGGAGAAGTACAGCCATTGGATGACACTTCTAAAATATTCACTATATTTTTAATTCTTACAAGTGTTGTAATAGTTGGTTATGCTATAAGTATTATTACAGAGTATATTATAAGTAAAAATAATTTTGAAGGACTAAAACAAAAAAAGATGCAAAAAAAGATTGATAGTCTTAAAAACCATATTATTATTTGTGGTTTTGGAAGAAATGGTAAGCAAGCAGCTACAAAATTATTAGCTTATGAAAAGCCATTTGTAATTATAGAACGGGAAAAAGAAATTGCAGAAAAATTTCAAAGCGTGTTATTTCCTTTCGTTATTGGTAATGCTAATGAAGACGAAACACTTATACAAGCTGGAATAGAAAGAGCAAGTACATTAATTTCAGCATTACCTAACGATGCCGATAACTTGTTTGTAGTACTTTCTTCTAGACAGATTAATAAAAACATGAATATTATTAGTCGTGCATCTCAAGAAACATCCTATAAAAAACTAAAACTTGCTGGAGCAAACAACGTGATTCTTCCAGATAAGATTGGAGGAGACCATATGGCATCATTAGTTGTTGTACCTGGTTTATTAGAATTTATTGATAATTTATCTATTGTTGGAAAGTCTAATATTAATATTGAAGAAATTTCTGTTGAACAATTATATGATACTTCTGAAATAAAAACTATTAGAGATTTAGATCTTCGTAAAAAAACCGGTTGTAGTATTATAGGATATAAGGATGCAAATGGAGAGTATTTAATAAATCCTGAAGCAGAATTGAAATTAGTGCCTAATTCTAAAATAATAGTTCTAGGAAGACCAGAGCAGATACAGACTTTAAATTCAGTTTATAATATTCAACACTAAAATACTTTTTAACTAGAGATGTTTTAAAAAATCATTTTTTTTTAGCATCTTGTCACACTAATAAAAAAAACTAACTAATTAAAAATTCTTATGAAGAAATATCTTCTTTCAATTTTAACCCTTATCACACCTATCTTAATCTTTTCACAAGAAGCAGAGAAAGGGTTAGACGAGAAAATTAACGATGCCTTTATGCCAATTGCAGTTTGGTGGGAAGGATTTATATTAACTACTGTACCAATTGGAGAATATAATATTCCTTTTGTTGTTTTGCTATTAGTTGGAGGCGCTACGTTTTTTACTATTTATTTTAGATTTCCAGCCATTACAAAGTTTAAAACAGCTATTAATACTGTTAGAGGTAAATATGTTGATATTGAAAAGCATGGTGTTGATAAGTTATATAATAATGATGAAGCCCTTGCAATTGAAGATATTAAAGATACCATTCGTGACGAAAGCGCTCATGGTGAAGTATCTCACTTTCAGGCTCTGGCAACAGCAGTGTCTGGTACAGTTGGATTAGGAAATATTGCAGGTGTTGCAGTAGCTATTGGTCTTGGAGGTCCTGGAGCAACATTTTGGATGATTATATGTGGACTAATTGGAATGTCTACGAAATTTGTAGAATGTACTCTGGGTGTAAAATATAGAGATGTTGGTGAAGATGGAACGATATATGGAGGTCCAATGTATTACCTTTCAAAAGGACTTAAAGAAGTAGGTTTTGCTAAAATAGGTAAGGTCTTAGGGATTATATTTGCTATTTTATGTGTTGGTGCTTCTTTTGGAGGTGGTAATGCATTTCAATCTAACCAAGCAGCTGTACAAATTAGTTCCATGCTTCAGTTAGAAGGAGGTTCCAATGGTGTAATTATTGGAATTATTTTAGCTGTTTTAGTTGGAATTGTTATTATAGGTGGAATTAAAAGAATCGCTAGTATAACAGAGAAAGTGGTTCCTTTTATGGCAGGAATTTATATTGTTGCCTCCCTAATAATTATTTTTGCAAACTTTAGCGATATTGGTTTAGCCTTTAAATTGATTATAGAAGGAGCATTTACGCCTATGGCTGGACTTGGTGGTTTAGTTGGTGTTTTAATTGTAGGTTTTCAACGTGCAGCTTTCTCAAACGAAGCTGGCGCAGGATCTGCTGCAATTGCTCACTCTGCTGTAAAAACAAAATATCCAGCATCAGAAGGTGTAGTTGCTTTACTAGAGCCATTTATTGATACTGTAGTTATTTGTACCATGACAGCTTTAGTTATTATTTTCTTTAATATTAATGGAACAGATGTGCAATCCGTATTTAATTATTCTGCAGCACATGGTAGTAGTGTTCTTTTAAATGAAACTGGTTTACCAATTAATGGTGTAGATTTAACCTCAATGGCTTTCGATTCTGTAATACCACATTTCTCTTATGTGTTAACAGTTGCTATTGTGTTATTTGCTTTTTCTACTATGATATCGTGGTCTTATTATGGATTACAATCTTGGAAATACCTATTTGGTAAAGGAAAAGTAGCAGATTTAGTTTATAAAATATTATTCTTATTATTTGTAGTAATTGGAGCTGCAGCAACACTAGATGCTGTTATAAAATTCTCTGATGCTATGATTCTGGCATTAGTATTCCCAAATATGATAGGTTTATTCTTCTTATTCCCAAAAGTAAGAGACGAAATGAAACGTTATATTGGTGCCATTACTGCTAAAAAAGAAGCAATTGAAGATGGAGCTGTAGATGTTACAGAACATATGTAAAATATAAAAACCTCATAAAATGAAATCCCATTTCACGTTTACAAAAAAACAACGGAATGGGATTTTCTTATTATTACTCATCATTATCCTTTTGCAAGCTGTTTATAGTTTTGTTGATTTTTCATCTAAAGTACCTCAAGTAAATGAAGAAGAATTATTAATTTTCCAAAATGAAATAGATTCTCTTCGTCTGGTTGAAATTGAAAATCGAAAACCAAAAATATACCCATTTAATCCTAATTTTATTACAGATTATAAAGGCTATACACTTGGAATGACTAATGAAGAAATAGATAGGCTATTACAATTTAGAGCAGAAGATAAATGGGTTAATTCTGCAGAAGAGTTTCAAAATGTGACAAAGATTTCAGATTCTTTGCTAGCTATAATTTCACCTTATTTTAAATTTCCGGAATGGATTACTAATCCTAAGCCTAAATCCAATTATTCATATCAAAATAATAATGAGCCTAAAACATTTGAACAGAAACAAGATTTAAATACTGCTTCGGCTTCGCAACTTCAAAAAGTAAATGGCATAGGAGAGGCGTACTCAAAACGTATTGTTGCTTATCGAAATAAATATGGAGGCTTTATTGCAGATGTTCAGTTACAAGAGGTTTATGGGTTGTCTCCAGAAGTTATTGAACGCATTACAGAACAATTCACTGTAAAAACTCCTAGGCAAGTAGAAAAAATACATTTAAATACAGCAACTATTGAAGAATTGGTAACCATTCAATATATAGATTATGAGGTTGCTCATCACATTATAGAACAAAGAACCTTAAGAGAAGGTTATAATTCTTTAGACGAATTATTAAAAGTTAAAAGCTTTCCAGCGAATAAAATCGAGATAATTAAATTATATTTGAAGCTCAATTAATAAAGAAAAAAGTATGAATAGTATGTACTTCACAGAAGAACATCAAATGTTTAGAGAAAGTCTCCAAGATTTTTTACAGAAAGAAGTAGTTCCTCACATTGAAAAATGGGAAAAAACCGGAACGGTTGAACGTTTTATTTGGAAAAAATTTGGCGACATGGGATTTTTCGGATTAGCTTATCCTGAAGAATATGGAGGTTTGAATCTTGATTTATTTTATACTGTAATCTTCTTAGAGGAACTTCAAAAAATAAATTCTGGAGGTTTTGCAGCAAACATGTGGGCTCATGCATATTTAGCCATGACGCATGTTAATAAAGAAGGAAGCCACGAAATAAAAGAAAAATATTTAGCACCAAGTATTACTGGAGATAAAATTGGTTGTCTTTGTATTACAGAACCTTTTGGAGGTAGTGATGTTGCTGGAATGAGAACGACAGCTATAAAAAAAGGAGATTCTTATGTTATTAATGGTTCTAAAACCTTTATTACTAATGGTGTTTATAGCGATTATTTAGTAGTTGCTGCCAAAACAGATCCAGATGCAGGACATCGTGGAATGAGTATTTTTATCATGGATAGAGATACACCAGGAATTTCTGCTACCAAATTAGATAAGTTAGGATGGAGAGCTAGTGATACAGCAGAAATTGCTTTCGATAATGTTACGATTCCTGCTAGCAATTTAATGGGTGAAGAAGGTAAAGGTTTTCCATACATCATGCAGCATTTTGCTTTAGAAAGATTGATTATGGGAATCAATTCGCATGCCAGAGCAGAATTCGCTTTAGATTACGCCAAACAATACATGAGCGAACGTACAGCTTTTGGAAAAACAATCAATAAATTTCAAGCCTTAAGACATAGATTCGCAGAATTATATACAGATATGGAAATCTGTAGAGAGTTTAACTATTCTGTAGCTTACAGACTTAATAAAGGCGAATATGTTGTAAAGCAAGCTACCATGTCTAAATTGAAATCGACTAAGATGGCAGACGAAGTAATATACGACTGTCTGCAATTTTTAGGTGGTTATGGTTATATGGAAGAATATCCTATGGCTAGATTATTACGCGATAGTAGACTTGGTCCAATAGGTGGAGGAACATCGGAGATTCTTCGTGAAATTTTAGCAAAAATGATTTTAGACGATAAGAATTATAAGCCTGCTACTTAATTAAATAATTAAATATGAAGCTTTCCCATTTCAAACATATTTTAGGTCTAGTTATTTTATTAGTTAGTTTTTCAACGTTTTCGCAAACCGAATTAAAAAACACAGTATTTGATACAGAATCTTTTCTGCCATTAGAAAGTGCAAGTGTGTATGTTAAAAATACGACAATTGGTACTATAACAAATGCAGATGGGAAATTTGTTTTATTGGTTCCTCAAAAATATCAGAGCGACACCTTAGTCATTTCTTCTATTGGCTTTAAAAGTTATAAGATTCCAGTTAATGAATTCGACAATACATTCGATGTTTATTTAGAATCAGATGTTGCGTCTTTAGACGAAATTCTTCTGGTTGCCGAAACAAGGCCAAAAACAGGAAACGATATTGTACTTAGAGCGCTAGAAAGACTATCAGAAAATCTTCCGGATTCTTCATATTTACAAAAAGGATTTTTAAGACATAAAGAACGAAATAAAAAAGAATTTAAATGGTTAATTGAAAGTGCTATTACGCTTTACGATTCTAGTTCTGCAACGTCTTCAGAAGAGTATCTTAAAATAAATGTAGATCAAGTTAGAAAAAGTTACGATTTAAGAGATGTTGATAGCTTACTAGCTTATACTTCGTATTTAAAATATCAAGCAAGAAATGTTAACCTACAAGCTAAAAACTTAAAGCGAGATACTATTCAAACAGCTTCCTTAGTAAAAGCCATTAAATGGAATGATAATAGAGTTAATGGTTTACAAAACTTATTTCAAGGAAAATTAAATCTTTTAAGAAATTCAAGCGATTCTAAAGCTTTGTTTGATGAGAACATACTTGAAAAGCATCAGTTTGAACTAGATACTGTTTTAGTTGACAACGATAGAAAAATATATAAAATTAAAATTTCTGAAAGTTCAGATTTTATAAATCTAAACACAAAAGGAATTTACAACGATGGTTACAAAGCCGAAGGTTGGTTATATATTTATTGGGACACCTATGCAATTAAAAAAATAGAATATCAACTTGTTGCAGCTTCCGATATTCAGAAAAACAGAAGTAAATCATTATTCGATACACATCTCAATCATAAGTTGATAATTACTTATATGGAATATGAAGATAAGATGTATCCAAATTATATTTATTACGAAACTCCTAAACTGGTAAATGTAGGTTATAAACCAACAGACAGTAAAGATGAATCTAATTACGATAAGGACGAAAGATACTATTACACAGTACAAGAAATATTGTTTACAGAAATTATTTTAGATAAAGAAATAATTGAAGAAGCCTTAAATCAAGAATGGGATTCCGACATATTTTCACCTAAACCATATAACAAATCATTCTGGAAAAACTATAACACCTTACTTGAAAGTGAAGAAGAAGAAAAGCTGATTCAAGACTTAACAAAAAGGTCTACATTATTTAAAGAATAATTTTTAAAAAAAAGAATTGTCAATTCTAAATTAGTTTTTATATTTGCGCCTTGAAATTCTAAAAGAGAGGAGGTTAAGACACTATGTTAATAATACCAATTAAAGAAGGAGAAAATATAGATAGAGCGTTAAAGCGTTACAAGAGAAAGTTTGATAGAACTGGAACAAAACGCGCACTACAAACACGTAAGCAGTTTGATAAGCCATCTGTAGTACGTAGAGCTCAAATACAAAAAGCACAATACGTTCAAAATTTAAGAGATCAGGAAAACATCTAATATCTTTATTTTGTTAAATCATATAAAAATCCTGCATTTGCAGGATTTTTTTTGTTATTTACTTAACCTTCTTTTTAAAGTTATTATATTTACTAAACACTCAAAACCTACAAATGTCTTTTCAATCGTTTATAGACTATTTATTACTCGAGAAGAAATACTCGAAACTTACTATAAAGGCATACCAAAAAGATATAAATGAATTCTCAGAATATATAAATTTAGAATTCGATTCAAATGCAATTGAAACAGTCAACTATTCACAGATTAGAAGCTGGATTGTAAGCCTAGTTGAGAAAGGCATTATAAATAGAAGCATAAACCGAAAAGTTTCAGCTTTAAATTCTTATTATAAATTTTTATTAAAGACTGAAAGTATTCAGTCAAACCCTTTAGCAAAACACAAAGCCTTAAAAACAAGTAAAAAAATTCAAGTTCCTTTTTCTGAAACAGAAATAGCGACAGTCTTAGACGAAATACATTTTGAAGATACTTTTGAAGGTATAAGAAACAAACTTATTATAGAGCTTTTTTATTCTACTGGAATTAGAAGAATAGAATTAGTAGAACTTAAATTAAAAGATGTCGATTATTCTAATAAAACGTTAAAAGTTCTTGGAAAAAGAAATAAGGAACGTTTTGTTCCGTTAATAGAATCAGTAATTCAAACATTGAAGGATTATATTATATCGAGAAACCAATTACTAAGTATAGAAGATTCAGACTATCTTTTTTTAACAAAAAAAGGAGTTAAAATTTATGAAACACTTGTTTACCGAATAATTAATGAGTATTTTAGTTTAGCATCAAGTAAGGTAAAAAAGAGTCCGCATATTTTAAGACATTCTTTTGCAACTCATTTACTAAACCAAGGTGCAGATTTAAATGCTGTAAAAGAATTACTAGGACATACAAGTTTAGCTGCTACACAAATATATACTCATAATAGTATTGCAGAATTAAAAAAAGTGTATCTAAACTCACACCCTAGAAGTAAAAAGTAATTTATTTAACCTATTGTCTAACCAAAAACAAAGAAGTATGAAAGTAAACACGCAATCCGTCAATTTTAATGCAGACAAAAAATTGATTGACTTTATTCAAAAGCGTATGGATAAGTTAGATTTATTTTATGACAAGGTAATAAGCTCAGATGTTTATTTGAAATTAGAAAATACTAGTGATAAAGAGAATAAAATTTTTGAAGCTCGAGTAAGTGTGCCTGGAGATAGTTTTGTAGTAAAAAAACAATGTAAAACGTTTGAAGAAGGTACAGATATGGCAATTGCATCATTAGAAAGACAGCTTAAAAAGCGAAAAGAAAAATTAAGAGCACATTTATAATAAAATTTCTCAAAAAATGTTTTGAATACGAAAATAAATATATACATTTGCAGTCCGTTAGAAATAGCGGGCTTTTTTTTATGTAAAAAAGAGAATAAAAGCCGATGTAGCTCAGCTGGCTAGAGCAGCTGATTTGTAATCAGCAGGTCGTGGGTTCGAGTCCCTCCATCGGCTCTAAAATATCGAAATTATTATTAGCAGGAAAGGCTAGTAAGATTGATAAAGTTCTTTAAAAGAGTGAAAAATTTTAATTGGGGAGATACTCAAGCGGCCAACGAGGGCAGACTGTAAATCTGCTGACTACGTCTTCGCAGGTTCGAATCCTGCTCTCCCCACTTTTAAAATTTAGGATATTAAATTATTGCGAGAGTAGCTCAGTTGGTAGAGCGTCAGCCTTCCAAGCTGAATGTCGCCGGTTCGAACCCGGTCTCTCGCTCTTTTTTAAGCCGGTGTAGCTCAGGGGTAGAGCGTTTCCTTGGTAAGGAAGAGGTCACGGGTTCAATTCCCGTCATTGGCTCTATTTAAAGAGATGTTTAAATTAGAATACACTAATATTATTATATAACTAAGATTAAATTTTTAAAAACATGGCAAAGGCAACTTTCGATCGTTCAAAACCACACTTAAATATTGGTACAATTGGACACGTAGATCACGGTAAAACAACTTTAACTGCTGCTATTACTAAAGTATTAGCTGATGCAGGTTTCTCAGAAGCAAGATCATTCGATCAAATTGATAATGCACCAGAAGAAAAAGAAAGAGGTATTACAATTAATACTTCACACGTAGAATATGCAACTGCAAAACGTCACTATGCTCACGTAGACTGTCCAGGTCACGCGGATTATGTAAAGAACATGGTAACTGGAGCTGCACAAATGGATGGTGCTATCTTAGTAGTTGCGGCTACTGATGGTCCTATGCCACAAACAAGAGAGCACATCTTATTAGGTCGTCAAGTAGGTATTCCTCGTATCGTTGTATTCATGAATAAAGTGGATATGGTTGATGATGAAGAATTAATCGAATTGGTTGATATGGAAGTTAGAGATTTACTTTCTTTCTATGAATACGAT
Organism: Xanthomarina spongicola; assembly: GCF_003148645.1. Lineage (GTDB taxonomy): Bacteria > Bacteroidota > Bacteroidia > Flavobacteriales > Flavobacteriaceae > Xanthomarina > Xanthomarina spongicola. The sequence continues at coordinate 16,873 of NZ_QGGP01000005.1, read as the reverse complement.
GGAGATAACGGACCTGTAATTGCTGGTTCTGCTTTAGGAGCTTTAAATGGTGAGCAAAAATGGGTAGATACAGTATTAGAATTAATGGAAGCTGTTGATTCTTGGATTGAAGAGCCTTTAAGAGAAGTTGATAAGCCTTTCTTAATGCCTATTGAAGATGTATTCTCTATTACTGGTCGTGGAACTGTTGCTACAGGTCGTATCGAAACTGGTATTGCTAATACAGGAGATCCTGTTGAGATTATTGGTATGGGAGCTGAGAAATTAACTTCTACTATTACTGGTATCGAAATGTTCCGTCAAATCCTTGATAGAGGAGAAGCTGGAGATAATGCTGGTATCTTATTAAGAGGTATTGAGAAAACTCAAATTTCAAGAGGAATGGTAATCTGTAAGCCAGGTTCTGTAACACCACATGCTAAATTTAAAGCTGAGGTTTATATCCTTAAAAAAGAAGAAGGTGGACGTCATACTCCATTCCATAATAACTACCGTCCTCAATTTTACGTACGTACAACTGACGTAACTGGAAACATTGCGCTTCCAGAAGGAGTAGAGATGGTTATGCCTGGAGATAACTTAACAATTCACGTTGAGTTAATTCAACCAATTGCAATGAATGTTGGTCTTCGTTTCGCTATTCGTGAAGGAGGAAGAACTGTTGGAGCTGGTCAGGTTACTGAAATTTTAGACTAATAAAGTTTAATAAATATAAAGTTAAGGTATTCCGATTTTCGGAATGCCTTGACTTGTATTTACGGGTTTAGCTCAGTTGGTAGAGCACTGGTCTCCAAAACCAGGTGTCGGGAGTTCGAGTCTCTCAACCCGTGCAAATAAAATTATATAATGGCTGGAATTGTAAACTATATAAAAGAATCATTTGAAGAATTGAAAAACAATGTGTCTTGGCCAACATGGGCTGAAGCACAAAGTTTAACAATATTAGTTGCTGTATTTTCTATCATTTTCTCATTAGCAATTTGGGGTGTAGATACAGTATTTAGTAAAGTGGTAGGATTCTATTTTAAATTTATTAACGGTTAAAATAAGAATTTATGTCTGAAGGGAATGATAAAAAATGGTACGTAGTACGTGCTGTAAGTGGTCAAGAGAATAAAATTAAAGCTTATATCGAAAATGAAATAGCTCGATTAGGCCTACAAGATTATGTTGATCAAGTTTTAGTTCCAACCGAAAAAGTAATACAAATTCGTAACGGAAAGAAAATAAATAAAGAAAAAGTTTATTTTCCAGGTTACATAATGATTAAAGCAAATTTAACTGGAGAAATACCTCATATTATTAAATCTGTTACAAATGTAATTGGTTTTTTAGGTGAAACAAAAGGTGGTGATCCTGTTCCATTAAGACAATCTGAAGTTAACAGAATGTTAGGTAAAGTAGATGAATTAGCTGTAGATACAGATTCTAATGTAGCTATTCCATTTAATGTTGGAGAAACTGTTAAAGTAATCGATGGACCATTCAATGGTTTTGATGGAACTATCGAAAAAATAAATGAAGAAAAGCGTAAACTTGAAGTTATGGTGAAGATTTTCGGTAGAAAAACACCTTTAGAATTAAGTTATATGCAAGTAGAAAAAGTATAATAATTGTTACATAATAAATGCAATCTTATGCTTCAAATTAGTAAGAATTGCAAATAAATTAAATTATTAAAAATGGCAAAAGAGTTAAGTAAAGTAGTTAAACTACAAGTTAGGGGAGGTGCAGCGAATCCGTCGCCACCGGTTGGACCCGCTTTAGGTGCCGCTGGAGTAAATATCATGGAGTTCTGTAAGCAGTTTAATGCAAGAACCCAAGATAAACCTGGTAAAGTTTTACCAGTTGTGATTTCGGTTTTCAAAGACAAATCATTTGACTTTGTAATCAAAACACCACCTGCAGCTGTACAATTATTAGAAGCGGCCAAAGTAAAAAAAGGTTCGGGAGAACCTCATATAAAGAAAGTAGCAAAAGTTTCTTGGGATCAGGTTAGAACCATCGCAGAAGACAAAATGGTAGATTTAAATGCATTTACTATTGATTCAGCAATGAAGATGATAGCAGGTACTGCAAGATCTATGGGTATAACTGTTAAAGGTGGCGAAGCCCCTAATTAATCTAAAAAATTTTTAAGATGGCAAGATTAACAAGAAAACAAAAAGAAGCTTTAGCTAAAATAGAAAAAGGTAAAATTTATTCTGTTACTGAAGCATCAGCATTAGTAAAAGAAATAACCAATACCAAATTTGATGCATCTATTGATTTAGCAGTAAGATTAGGAGTAGATCCTAGAAAAGCTAATCAAATGGTAAGAGGTGTTGTAACACTTCCTCATGGTACAGGTAAAGACGTTAAAGTTTTAGCATTAGTAACACCAGATAAAGAAGCAGAAGCTAAAGAAGCTGGTGCTGATTATGTTGGTTTAGACGAATACCTTGATAAAATTAAAGGTGGATGGACAGATGTAGACGTTATTGTAACTATGCCAAGTGTTATGGGTAAATTAGGTCCTTTAGGACGTGTATTAGGTCCTCGTGGTTTAATGCCAAACCCAAAAACAGGTACTGTTACTATGGATGTTGCTAAAGCTGTTAGCGATGTTAAAGCTGGTAAAATTGACTTTAAAGTTGATAAAACTGGAATCGTTCACGCATCAATTGGAAAAGCATCTTTTAGTGCTGATAAAATTGTAGATAACGCAAACGAATTATTACAAACATTAATGAAACTAAAACCAACTGCAGCAAAAGGAGTTTATGTAAAAAGCATATATATGTCTTCTACTATGAGTCCTAGTTTAGCTGTAGATCCAAAAATCGGTTAAGTAGTTTAAAACTTTTATTATGACAAGAGAAGAAAAATCACATGTAATCGAAGAATTAACTGCACAATTAGCTGATAATACAAATATCTATTTAGCAGATATTTCTGGATTAGATGCAGCTAGTACATCAAATTTACGTCGTGCTTGTTTTAAAGCAAACGTAAAATTAGCAGTTGTTAAAAATACGTTGCTTGCAAAAGCAATGGAAGCATCAGAAAAAGACTTTGGAGAACTTCCTGAAACATTAAAAGGAAATACTTCAGTTATGTATTCTGAAACTGGTAATGCTCCAGCAAAAATAATTCAAAATTTCCGTAAAAAATCAAATAGACCACTTTTAAAAGGAGCGTTTATTGAAGAAGCAATTTATATTGGAGATGAACAATTAGACTCTCTAGTAGATATTAAATCTAAAGAGGAAGTTATTGGAGATATTATTGGATTATTACAATCACCAGCTAAAAATGTTATTTCAGCACTTAAATCAAGTGGTGGAAAATTAGCAGGAATTATCAAAACATTATCCGAAAAAGAAGGATAATTTAAAACGTGTACGCACTTAAACAAATTATATTTTATTAAAACTATTAAAACGATAGAAAAATGGCAGATTTAAAAGATTTCGCAGAACAATTAGTTAACTTAACTGTAAAAGAAGTAAACGAATTAGCAACTATATTAAAAGATGAGTATGGTATCGAGCCTGCAGCTGCTGCTGTAGCTATGGCTGGTCCAGTTGCTGGTGGTGGAGACGCTGCTGAGGAGCAATCAGAATTTGATGTAATGCTTAAAGCAGCTGGTGCTTCTAAATTAGCAGTAGTTAAATTAGTTAAAGAATTAACTGGTTTAGGATTAAAAGAAGCTAAAGAATTAGTTGATGGTGCACCTAGTGCTATCAAAGAAGGTGTTTCTAAAGATGAAGCAGAAGCTTTAAAAGCTTCTTTAGAAGAGGCTGGAGCTGAGGTTGAGCTTAAGTAAGCTTATCACCCAAAATTAACAAAGGTTTAGGTCTGGAGAGTACTCTCTAAGACCTAGACCATTTGTCGTATATAGCCAGCAGGCTATAAACAAACATTTTTTTTTAATCAAAATTTCGTCCATTGATGTTAGTAACACAAGCTGAAAGATTAAACTTCTCGTCTATTGTAAATAGAACAGAATATCCAGATTTTATGGATATTCAGATTAAATCCTTTCAGGATTTTTTCCAGTTAGAAACTAAATCTGAAGAAAGAGGTAATGAAGGTCTTTATAATACCTTCATGGAAAACTTCCCAATAACAGACACACGTAATCAATTTGTTTTAGAATTTTTAGATTACTTTATCGATCCACCTAGATATACCATTGAAGAATGTATTGAAAGAGGACTTACATATAGCGTTCCACTTAAGGCTAGATTAAAACTTTATTGTACAGACCCTGAACATGAGGATTTCGAGACTATTGTTCAAGATGTGTACTTAGGTACTATTCCTTACATGACACCTTCTGGTACTTTTTGTATCAATGGTGCAGAACGTGTTGTAGTTTCTCAATTACATCGTTCTCCTGGTGTGTTTTTCGGACAATCTTTTCATGCAAATGGAACTAAATTATATTCTGCAAGAGTAATTCCTTTTAAAGGATCTTGGATTGAATTCGCTACAGATATTAACTCTGTAATGTATGCGTATATCGATCGTAAGAAAAAATTACCTGTAACAACGTTATTTAGAGCTATTGGTTTTGAACGTGATAAAGATATTCTTGAAATCTTTGACCTTGCTGAAGAAGTAAAAGTTTCTAAAGCTGGATTGAAAAAAGTTCTAGGTCGTAAACTTGCAGCTCGTGTACTTAATACATGGCATGAAGATTTTGTTGATGAAGATACTGGTGAAGTAGTTTCAATTGAACGTAACGAAATTGTTTTAGATCGTGATACGGTTTTAGATAAAGACAATATTGAAGAAATTCTTGAAACAAGCGTAAAGACTATTCTTTTACATAAAGAAAGTGCGCAACAAGGAGATTATGCTATTATTCATAATACACTTCAAAAAGATCCAACAAACTCTGAAAAAGAGGCTGTTGAACATATATATAGACAACTACGTAATGCTGAGCCGCCAGATGAGGAAACAGCACGTGGTATTATAGATAAATTATTCTTCTCAGACCAACGTTACTCTTTAGGTGAAGTAGGTCGTTATAGAATGAATAAAAAATTAGGTCTTGATATTGGAATGGATAAGCAAGTGCTTACAAAAGAAGATATTATTACCATTATTAAATATTTAATCGAACTTATCAATTCTAAAGCAGAAATTGATGATATCGATCACTTATCTAACCGTCGTGTACGTACAGTTGGTGAGCAATTATCATCTCAATTTGGTGTTGGTTTAGCTCGTATGGCTCGTACTATTCGTGAACGCATGAATGTACGAGATAACGAAGTATTTACTCCAATAGATTTAATTAATGCTAAGACATTATCGTCTGTTATTAATTCTTTCTTTGGAACTAACCAGTTATCTCAATTCATGGATCAAACCAATCCTCTTGCCGAAATTACGCACAAGCGTCGTTTATCTGCATTAGGACCTGGAGGTTTATCTCGTGAAAGAGCAGGATTCGAAGTACGTGATGTTCACTATACGCACTATGGAAGACTTTGTCCAATTGAGACTCCAGAGGGTCCAAACATTGGTCTTATTTCTTCACTTTCAGTATTTGCTAAGGTAAATTCAATGGGTTTCATCGAAACACCTTACAGAAAAGTAACTGATGGAGTTGTAGATATTAAAAGCACACCAATTTATTTAAGTGCTGAAGAAGAAGAAGATCAAATGATTGCTCAAGCAACTGTAAAAGTTGATGATAAAGGAAAAATTCTTCACGATAAGGTAATTGCTAGAATGGAAGGCGATTTCCCAGTTGTGGATCCAAATCAAATTCATTATACAGATGTTGCTCCTAATCAAATTGCTTCAATTTCTGCATCTTTAATTCCATTCTTGGAACATGATGATGCGAATAGAGCCTTAATGGGATCAAACATGATGCGTCAAGCAGTTCCTTTATTACGTCCTCAAGCTCCTATTGTTGGAACAGGATTAGAAAGACAAGTAGCTTCAGATTCTCGTGTTTTAATTAATGCCGAAGGAAATGGAGTTGTAGAGTATGTTGATGCAAACGAAATTACTATTAAATACGATAGAACTGAAGATGAAGCTAAAGTAAGTTTTGATAGCGATGTTAAAACATACCAATTAGTAAAATTCAGAAAAACCAATCAAGGAACATCTATTAACCTGAAGCCAATTGTTGTAAAAGGCGATAAAGTTGTAAAAGGTCAAGTTCTTTGTGAAGGATATGCTACTCAAAAAGGAGAATTAGCTTTAGGTAGAAATATGAAAGTAGCCTTTATGCCTTGGAAAGGGTATAACTTTGAGGATGCAATTGTAATTTCTGAAGAAGTAGTAAGAAATGATGTTTTCACATCAATTCATATAGACGAGTACTCTCTTGAAGTAAGAGATACTAAATTAGGTAACGAAGAATTAACTAATGATATTCCTAACGTTTCAGAAGAGGCTACTAAAGACCTTGATGAAAACGGGATGATTCGAGTTGGAGCTGAAGTAAAACCTGGAGACATTCTTATTGGAAAAATTACTCCGAAAGGAGAAAGCGATCCAACACCGGAAGAAAAATTATTACGCGCTATTTTTGGTGATAAAGCTGGAGATGTTAAAGATGCATCTTTAAAAGCGTCGCCTTCATTAAATGGTGTAGTAATAGACAAAAAACTTTTTGCTCGTGCAGTTAAAGATAAACGCAAACGTGCAAAAGATAAAGAAGATATCACTCAATTAGAAGGTATCTACGATAAGAAGTTTGATGATTTAAAAGATGTTTTAGTTGAAAAACTATTTGCTATTATAAATGGTAAAACAGCTCAAGGTGTCTTTAATGATTTAGGTGAAGAAGTTTTACCAAAAGGTAAAAAATACACTCTTAAAATGTTAAACGCTGTTGATGATTATACACACTTAACAAGTGGTACATGGACAACAGATGATTATACAAACAAGCTTGTTGCCGATTTAATTCACAATTATAAGATTAAAGAAAACGATTTACAAGGTTCTTTAAGACGTGAGAAGTTTACAATTTCTGTTGGAGATGAACTTCCAGCAGGTATTATAAAATTAGCTAAAGTTTATATAGCTAAAAAACGTAAGCTAAAAGTTGGTGATAAAATGGCAGGACGTCATGGTAACAAAGGTATTGTTGCACGTATCGTTCGTCAAGAAGATATGCCATTCTTAGAAGATGGAACTCCAGTAGATATAGTTTTAAATCCACTTGGTGTACCTTCTCGTATGAATATTGGTCAGATTTATGAAACTGTTCTTGGATGGGCTGGACAAAAATTAGGACGTACGTATGCGACACCTATTTTTGATGGAGCTACTCTTGATCAAATTAACGAATTTACAGACGAAGCTGGAATTCCAAGATTTGGACATACGTATTTATATGATGGAGGAACAGGAGACCGATTTGATCAGCCTGCAACAGTTGGAATTATCTATATGTTAAAATTAGGACATATGGTTGACGATAAGATGCACGCACGTTCTATTGGACCATACTCATTAATTACACAACAACCATTAGGTGGTAAAGCACAATTTGGTGGTCAGCGTTTTGGAGAAATGGAAGTTTGGGCACTTGAAGCGTATGGAGCATCTGCAACTTTAAGAGAAATATTGACAGTTAAATCTGATGATGTTATTGGAAGAGCTAAAACTTACGAAAGTATAGTTAAAGGAGAACCAATGCCAGAACCTGGATTACCAGAATCTTTCAACGTACTTATGCACGAATTGAAAGGTTTAGGACTAGACATTAGATTAGAGGAATAAAAAATCACCTCGAAAGAGGGGAAATTTAAGTTTACAAAATAATTCGATATCACCATTTATTATGGCAAGAAAACAAGATAAGAATACAGTACAGAGATTTAACAAAATCTCAATTGGTTTAGCATCACCAGAGTCTATTTTAGCAGAATCAAGAGGTGAGGTGTTAAAACCAGAAACTATCAATTATCGAACTCATAAACCAGAACGTGACGGTTTATTCTGTGAGCGTATTTTTGGTCCTGTAAAGGATTACGAATGTGCTTGTGGTAAATATAAAAGAATTCGCTACAAAGGTATTATTTGCGACCGTTGTGGAGTAGAAGTAACAGAGAAGAAAGTACGTAGAGATAGAGTAGGACACATTAATCTTGTAGTTCCTGTTGCTCATATTTGGTATTTCCGTTCGTTACCAAATAAAATAGGTTACCTTTTAGGATTACCATCTAAGAAATTAGATATGATTATTTACTACGAACGTTATGTAGTAATTCAAGCAGGTATTGCTAACAATGCTGAAGGAGAACCAGTTCAAAAAATGGATTTCTTAACAGAAGAAGAATATTTAAATATTCTTGAAACGCTTCCTAAAGAAAATCAATATTTAGATGATACAGATCCTAATAAGTTTATTGCTAAAATGGGAGCTGAGTGCTTAATAGATTTATTAGCTAGAATAGATTTAGATGGCTTATCATTCGAATTAAGACATAAAGCAAACACAGAAACGTCTAAGCAACGTAAAACAGAAGCTTTAAAACGTTTACAAGTTGTAGAATCTTTACGTGAGTCTAATGAGAACAGAGAAAATCGTCCAGAATGGATGATTATGAAAGTAGTTCCAATTATTCCACCAGAATTACGTCCATTAGTTCCACTTGATGGAGGACGTTTTGCTACTTCAGATTTAAACGATCTTTATCGTCGTGTTATTATTAGAAACAATCGTCTTAAAAGACTTGTTGAAATTAAAGCACCTGAAGTTATTTTACGTAACGAAAAACGTATGTTACAAGAATCTGTAGATTCGTTATTCGATAATACCCGTAAATCTTCAGCAGTAAAAACAGATTCTAATAGACCTTTAAAATCTTTATCAGATTCATTAAAAGGAAAGCAAGGTCGTTTCCGTCAAAACTTACTAGGTAAGCGTGTTGATTATTCAGCTCGTTCGGTAATTGTTGTTGGACCAGAATTAAAATTATACGAATGTGGATTGCCTAAAAATATGGCAGCTGAGCTTTACAAACCTTTTGTAATTAGAAAATTAATTGAAAGAGGTATTGTAAAAACGGTAAAATCTGCTAAGAAAATAATAGATAGAAGAGAACCTGTAGTTTGGGATATCTTAGAGAATGTTTTAAAAGGGCATCCAGTTCTTTTAAATCGTGCTCCTACGTTACACAGACTAGGTATTCAAGCTTTTCAACCTAAATTAATTGAAGGAAAAGCAATCCAATTACATCCACTTGTAACTACTGCATTTAATGCCGATTTTGATGGAGATCAAATGGCTGTGCATTTACCATTAGGACCAGAAGCTATTTTAGAGTCACAATTATTAATGTTAGCGTCTCATAATATCTTAAATCCTGCAAATGGTTCGCCAGTTGCTGTACCTTCTCAAGATATGGTTCTAGGTCTTTATTATATGACTAAAGAGCGTAAGTCTACAAAAGATGTACCTATTAAAGGTGAAGGGTTAACTTTCTATTCTCCAGAAGAGGTAATTATTGCTTATAACGAAAAGCAAGTTGAGTTAAATGCATCAATTAAAGTTAGAACTTACGACTTTAATGAAGCAGGAGAGTTAACATTACAAATTATTCCAACAACTGTAGGACGTGTACTTTTTAATAAAAATGTACCTCATGCAGCTGGATATATAAACGAAGTACTTACTAAAAAATCATTAAGAAATATTATTGGTGATATTTTAAAAGTAACTTCAGTTCCTGAAACAGCTAATTTCCTTGATGAAATTAAAAGCTTAGGTTATAATTTCGCCTTTAAAGGTGGTTTATCATTTAGTTTAGGAGATATTATTATTCCACCAGAAAAGCAATCTATGATTGACAAAGCTAACGGCTTAGTTGATGGTATTATGGGTAACTATAACATGGGATTAATAACAAATAACGAACGTTATAACCAAGTTATTGATATCTGGACTTCAACAAATGCTGAGTTAACTGAGTTGTCCATGAAACGTATTCGTGAAGACCAACAAGGTTTCAACTCTGTATATATGATGCTTGACTCTGGAGCTCGTGGATCTAAAGAACAGATTCGTCAGCTTACAGGTATGCGTGGATTAATGGCGAAACCTAAAAAATCTAATGCTGGTGGTGGAGAGATTATTGAAAATCCAATTCTTTCTAACTTTAAAGAAGGACTTTCAATTTTAGAATACTTTATCTCAACCCATGGTGCTCGTAAAGGTCTTGCCGATACAGCTCTTAAAACTGCAGATGCTGGTTATTTAACGCGTCGTTTAGTAGATGTATCTCAAGACGTTATTGTAAATAGCGTAGACTGTGGTACTCTTAGAGGTGTTGAAGTAACACCATTAAAGAAAAATGATGAAGTTGTTGAGCCGTTAAAAGATAGAATTGTAGGTAGAATTTCATTAAACGATGTTTATAATCCATTAACTGACGAATTATTAGTTGCTTCAGGAGAATTAATTGATGAAGATATTGCTAAAGCAATAGAAAATTCACCTATAGATGCTGTTGAAGTTCGTTCTCCATTAACATGTGAAGCTAAGAAAGGTATTTGTGCTAAATGTTATGGACGTAATCTTGCAACTAATAAAATGGTACAACGTGGTGAAGCCGTTGGTGTTGTGGCAGCACAATCTATTGGTGAACCAGGTACACAATTAACACTTCGTACGTTCCACGTAGGTGGTATTGCAGGAAACATTTCGGAAGAAAATAAATTAGCAGTAAAATTTGATGGAATTGCTGAGATAGACGAACTTAAAACAGTTAAAGGTGAAGATAAAGATGGAAATGCAATTAACATTGTAATTTCTCGTACATCCGAGCTGAAACTTGTTGATAAGAAAACTGGAATTGTATTAAGTACAAATAACATTCCTTATGGATCAACTATTAATGTTAAAAATGGTGATGCACTTAAAAAGGGAGATGTAGTTTGTGCTTGGGATCCATATAATGGTGTTATTATTTCAGAATTTGCTGGAAAAGTACGTTACGAAAATATTGAACAAGGTATTACTTACCAAGTTGAAATAGATGAACAAACTGGATTCCAAGAAAAAGTAATTTCTGAATCTAGAAATAAAAAGTTAATCCCTACACTTCATATTGAAGATTCTAAAGGAGAAACTATCCGTTCTTACAACTTACCAGTTGGAGCACATTTAATGATAGATGATGGAGATAAAATTAAAGTCGGTAAGATTTTAGTTAAAATACCTCGTAAATCAGCTAAATCTGGAGATATTACAGGAGGTTTACCACGTGTTACAGAATTATTTGAAGCTCGTAATCCTTCTAATCCAGCTGTAGTAAGTGCTATTGATGGTGTTGTTTCTTTTGGAAAAATTAAGAGAGGAAATCGTGAAATTATTATAGAATCTAAATTAGGCGATATTAAGAAATACTTAGTAAAATTATCGAACCAAATACTTGTTCAAGAAAATGATTTCGTTAAAGCTGGTATGCCTCTTTCGGATGGTTCTATAACACCAAACGATATCTTGAATATTAAAGGACCTTCAGCTGTACAACAGTATTTGGTTAACGAAGTTCAAGAAGTTTACCGTTTACAAGGTGTGAAAATTAACGATAAGCATTTTGAAGTTGTTGTAAGACAAATGATGCGTAAAGTTAGAATAATAGATTCTGGAGATACAACTTTCTTAGAAGATCAATTAGTTCATAAATCTGATTTCATTGAAGAAAATGATGAAGTTTTTGGAATGAAAGTAGTAGAAGATGCAGGAGAATCTGCAACTTTAAAAGCTGGACAAATTGTAACACCACGTGAATTAAGAGATGAAAATTCTTTATTACGTAGAGAAGATAAGAAACTTGTTGAAGCAAGAGATGCGCAACCAGCAACTGCAACTCCAATCTTACAAGGTATAACAAGAGCATCGTTACAAACTAAATCGTTTATTTCTGCAGCATCGTTCCAAGAAACAACTAAAGTTCTTAACGAAGCAGCTGTAAATGGAAAAGTTGATACTTTAGAAGGACTTAAAGAAAATGTTATTGTAGGTCATAGAATTCCAGCTGGAACTGGTATGAGAACTTACGAAAATATAATTGTTGGTTCTAAAGAGGAATTCGATGAAATGATGCAGGCAAAACAAGAAGTTAATTATAACTAAGTTTTGGTTTTCATTAAATATAAATAATTATAAGAATCCTGCTATTGCAGGATTCTTTGTTTAAAACTTAATAGATTATGTCAGACGAAAAAAATAAAAAAAAACCAGGACAAATTAATATTGAATTAGATGAAAAAGTAGCTGAAGGAACTTATTCTAATTTGGCCATTATTAATCATTCAGTATCAGAATTTGTTATTGATTTTGTTAGTATTATGCCTGGAACTCCAAAAAGTAAGGTGAAATCCAGAATTATTTTAACACCACAACATGCTAAAAGGTTATTTAAAGCATTAGGAGATAATGTTCATAAATTTGAAAATGCCCATGGCGAAATTAAAGATTACGAGCAACCTCCAATTCCTTTAAATTTTGGTCCAACTGGAGAAGCTTAAAAAGAATAAGTATTTTAATAACCCATTGAATTTTCAATGGGTTTTTATGTTTTAAATCTAGTATAAAATACTTAACAGGCTTCTTTTTTATTTAAGCAATAATCTAATGCTCCCGAAGGGCATTTCTTTATTTGACGTATAATTTTTTTAGTGGAAGCTCCGTCAAGATCTATCCAAGGGATAACGGAATCTCTAAAGACATTTGAAAGTTCTCTTGCGCAACGCTCTGCGTGAATGCAAACACGAGGTTTGTAGGTTACAGTAATATCGTTATTACTGAAAACATTTGGGTTATTTGTTTCCATAAGTAGATCATTATTTGGGGTTATAATCTAAATTAAATGTATAAAAATGAAATTCTGAACTTACAGAAAATCGATTAAATGTATTAAAAATTCGATTAAATACAACAATAATGTTATTTATTCGATGAACTACCTGTTAATTAACCTTTAATTGATGCTTTATTCTATTTCATGATAATAAATTCACAACGTCTATTAATTGCATGTTCTTCTTCAGTACAGTTTTCTCCACAATTAACCAATAATTTACTTTCACCATAACCTTTTGAAGTTAGACGATTTGCTTCTATTCCTTTAGAAAGTATATAGTTCATAGCTGATTTGGCTCTATTTGCTGATAAAACCAAATTATATTCAAAGGTGCTTCGGTTGTCAGTATGGGCACCTAGCTGTACTTCCATACGAGGGTATTTTTTCATCAGATTTACTAGTATATCTAGTGTTTTACCAGCATTTGGTTTAATATCCCATTTGTCAAGATCAAAATATATGTTTTCTAATTCAATATAAACGTATCCATCTTCTTTTTCTACAATAAGCTCTTCAGCATCATCATAGGTTTCAATCTCTAATTCTATATTTAATTCAATTATACCTGAATCATCAGTTTCAAAATTAATTGCATTTGGAATATAAAACGGTTTATAGCCTTCAATTTTAAAAGAACTATATGGTTTAACTTTAAAAGAATATTTCCCATCTAATCCTACTTTAAATGAATCAATAGGTTTATTGTTTTCATCAAATAATGTTACCAAAGTTTCCGATAGTAATTCTTTAGAGTTTTTATCTCTTACTAATCCTTTAACAATTAATTTTCTTTCATTTTCAATTCTATTAAAATGGTACAAATGATCATCTCCTTCTCTGTTTGAAGAGAAAAAACCTGTATTGTCTTCTACATTTACTATAAAACCAAAGTCATCTAAAGGACTATTTAAAGTATTTCCTAGATTTAAAGGAGAACTCCATGTTTCATTATTGAATTCGCACATAAAAACATCTAGCCCTCCTAATCCTTGCAAACCGTTTGAGGCAAAGTATAAACTTCCAGTTTTAGATATAAATGGAAATTGCTCTAATTGAGGCGTATTAATAGATTCTCCTAAATTAATTGGAGTTCCATATTCTTCACCATTAATAGTTACATAATAAATATCAAAAGAACCTTTTCCACCTGGCATATCACTAGAAAAATAAAGTTTTGAATTATCAGTATTCAAACATGGGTGTTGTATGGAATACAATTCACTAGAAAATGGGAGTTCTTCAATTTTAGTCCACTCATTATCAATTAATGACGCCTTATACAATCTGACAGTAGCTATTTTTTCGTTCCCAATTTTAAATCGTTTTAAGCTAGTTCTTGAGAAATACATGGTTTTACCATCATTTGTTAAAATAGCATTACTTTCATGTGTTTTAGAATTTACATCAGAATTAAATGGTAGAATGTTTTCTAGAGCACTATTTTCTGTAAAATTAGCAGAATAGAGATCTAAATATGGTTTTTCATTCCAATTATAATTTTTACTATCCGTATTTCTTAAGGAAGAGAAGACTAGTTTATCTCCAAAATAATTGATGCCAAAATCACCTGGCTGTGCACCTTTAGTAATTTGTTTTATTTCATAGATAAAAGGATTTGCCATATTAACCTTACTTACAAATGAAGGTGAATTTATGTTCTTATCTTTATAATTAGACATTATAGAATCTGCCTTACTTATATTGTTTGTACCATATAAGGCTTGAGCATACTTAAAATACATGTCATTAGGTATAGTCACTTTTGAAGCTATAGCTTTTGAATAATTTTCTACAGCTTTATTCATCATAGAATTATAGTAGTAAGCATCAGCTAGATTTATAAGTGAACTATCGTTAACTTTCAGTTCTTCATAAATTTCTGCAGCTTTTACATAAGACTTTTCCATAAATAATTTATTTGCCTTTTTAAGTTTTGCATCTTGTGAATGCGCTACATGACAAAGAGACAATAAGAAAAAAAATATTTTGAATATTCTCATAATAATTATTTTAAAAGAATCTTGGTGATTTATCGTAACCATTACCAAGTTTTGAAAGATCTATTAATAAGATGATTTCATGCGATCCTGAATTAAAATCACCTAAATTTGAAATAGTATAATCGTAAGCATATCCAATTCTAATAGATTTTGTGACACTAAAATTCACTAAACCAGATAGACCATCTCCAAACCTATATCCAATACCAAATTCTAAAAAATTATTTATCAGTACATTCGTGGTCAAATCGAATGAAATAGGTGCTCCATTAACTCCAATTGCCATAAAAGCAGGTTTCAATTTTAAGTTTTCATTTAAATTGAAAACATAGCCACCTGTAAAAAAAATGTGTAATTTTTCAGTAGCTTCTGAAGCAATTCCATCACTATCTTTAATATATTTTGATTTCAATAAATTTGGTACTGAAATCCCTATATAATAATTATCTGAAAAATAATATGCACCTACTCCTATGTTTGGAAAGGTTCGACTATAATTCTCTGAAAAAGTTGGATCAGGTGTAGGATCTGAATACTTAAAACCATCAAAATTCGTAGAATAAAAAGATAATCCAGCTTTTAGACCTAAAGACAATTTTGAATTAGCACTTACAGGAATTACGTATGCTATATCAGCAAATAAATTGGTGTTATTTACAACGTCACCAATTTGATCATGATAAATAGATAGCCCACCTTCAACTCTATCAGTTAAGGTAGAATGCGCAAAGAAAGTTCCAGTTGAAGGAGATCCAACTGCACCAACCCATTGAGACCTATAAAGCAATCCTAAGTTTATAACTTCACTATTATCAGTAGCATATGCAGGATTAATAAGACTCATGTTATACATATATTGTGTATACTGAGGATCTTGCTGACCATAGCTAGTAAAAATACTTCCTATCAGAAATAAAAAAATGTATATTATGTTACTTTTATTCAGCATTTGTATTACATGTTTAAATATACTCGACCTTGGATTGGTTGTCGATTACCATCATTAAATTTTAAAATAAAGTAATAAACTCCTACTGGAACAACCGAGTTTCCTAAACTAGATCCTGTATTTGATTTTCCGTCCCAATCAGGTGTATTTATATCTCCTTTATAAAGCTTATTACCATATCGGTTGTATATTTCCAAATAGAAGTTTGGATATAATTCGTTTAAATTATTTATATGAAACGTATCATTAATATGATCGCCATTTGGTGAGAATCCATCTGGTATTAATAAATCATCAATGCAAGCCTTTAAATTCACGGTGACTGCTAATCTGATTATACTTGGACAATTATTTGAAGACATTATAGAGGCATAATAGGTTTCTCCATCAACTAATAGTGTATTTGGTGGAATTATATTGCCATTTTCAATACTGTCATACCAAATTACTGTATCATTGTTAGTGATATTATTTGAAAGATCTTCTATAGTTGGGTTAACACTAATACAAAACACATCTCCTTGATCAACTAGAATTGGAGTTATACTTTCATAGACTTCAAAAACTATTGGATTTAAAAATGAAGTATCAGCACTACAGATACCATTTTCAGGAATAAAATCTGTGATATTTAGCTCATAATTTCCATAAATTGTGAAAGCACTTGCTAAAATAAGAAAGTTACCTTCACCATTATTTATTGTAACCAAAACAGAATCGGTGAAGTTATCAGCTCCAGTGATATTGTAAATAATAAAATAATTACCATCCTCAAGTGAATTAGCGTTTAAAATATTAACCATAAGGTTTTCGCCTTCACAAATATTATTAGTACTTAATTCTAAACCTGTTATATCAGGTAATTCTGTTATTGTTACAATTACTTCAGCTGAATCAAAGAAACCACATTGTTGATTGACAACTGTATAGGTATATGTTCCAGGCGCATCAAGAGCAGGATCGAAAAGTCCAGTACCACTATTAAGAGCAGGAGACCAGATACCACCAGAATCAGGCGTACCACCAAGACTATTAAATAAATCGTAAGTATTGGTATCATCTTCACAAATCTCAAGACTTCCATT
>NZ_QGGP01000004.1 GCF_003148645.1 Xanthomarina spongicola | reverse complement strand
GATACCACCAGAATCAGGCGTACCACCAAGACTATTAAATAAATCGTAAGTATTGGTATCATCTTCACAAATCTCAAGACTTCCATTATTTCCAGCCACAGGCGGAACAATAAATGTTACAGTTACAGAAGCCGAAGCATCATTACAAGCAGGATTAGAGCTAGTGACTGTATAGGTATATGTTCCAGGCGCATCAAGAGCAGGATCGAAAAGTCCAGTACCACTATTAAGAGCAGGAGACCAGATACCACCAGAATCAGGCGTACCACCAAGACTATTAAATAAATCGTAAGTATTGGTATCATCTTCACAAATCTCAAGACTTCCATTGTTTCCGGCTGTACTTTGAATTAAAAACTCTACAATTACTTCTAATCTAATAAAACTCTCACAAGGAGGGTCTGATATGGTTGCAAAATAATTTTCTCCATCAATTAATGGTGTATTAGGATCTAAAGGCGATGCAGATGATATAGAAGAGTACCATTGAATATTGATACCATTGGCAACTAAATCTGAAACAGTTGGTGGACTAGAGCCAGGTATTACACAAAAGGTTTGTATTGCATCACCAGTAGGAACTGGGACAACTCCAACATTAACAAAAACTGATAGTCGAGATGATCTACAGCCCGTAACAGGATTAGATTGGTTTGCATAGTAAATAGTATTGTCAATTAAAACAGTAGTAGGATTTAATGCAGTACCACCTGAAGGGGTTAAATACCACTGAATATCATTTCCAGTCAATACAAGGTCTGAAATAGTAGCATCATTAGCATCTTCTACACAAACTCCTTGAAAATTCAAACCTATTGGTGGTCCAGTAATAGTTACGTCAACACGCTGTCTTACACCACAATTTCCAGAGCTATCATCTGCAAAATAATCTTGACCATTAATAAGTGATGTAGAATTGCTTAAAGGGGTTACAGAAGTTGCTGTATCATACCAAAAGACACCTCCACCATTATCGATAGCTTGTAAATCTGATACTAGAAGTGATTCTAAATCACAAAAATTTTGATTTGAATCTACAATTGTAGGGCATTGTGCATTTGAAAAAAAAATATTTCCTAAAAACACAAAGATGAAAACAACAAAAAATGCTTTGGAGTTGGTCATAGGATTCGGAGTCTAATTATTTAAAAATGATTAAAAATTCACAATATTAATTAATCTAGATTTTATTATTTTGTATAAATATAAGATAAAATGTTAATTTTATAGATAAACGGTAATAATATCTATTTTTTTAAGTTATTCTTAACATATTATAAATTTGATTACTTGTATGTTTTTAATAAAAAAATGTCAGAATTTTCCTTATAGCAATAGATGTAAACAGTTTTGTTACTAAATTGTAAATTTGTATCGTCATATTCCATAATTATCCCTAGAGGGTTGAAATTGAAATCTTTAAAATTTTCATAGTTATTAAAATAAATTTGATATAGAGCATGATAGACCATTCCAAACCCATATATTATATTGTTACTATCATTCTTACTTACATTTTGATTATTATTTTTTAACAATAAATTTTTTTGATTGTAAAATAATGGGGAAAAAGAAGAAGGATAAATTAGTTTGAGTATACGAAACCGTTTACTAGAAACTCTATCCTCCTCAGGAATATATTTAGCATTTAAAACGACAAGTTCAATATTGTAATTTGTCAATTGTTTTAATAGTATATTCGTAGTACTTAAGTAAACACCATCTCTAGAGCTTTCAATAATAACATAATTCTTACTATTAGGATCTAAATAATCTATGAGTTCTTGATTATTAAAAACTCCTTTATTATTGATACGTATTGTTTTTAGGTTTGTTATTTGACTGTCTACAAAATCTTTAGTATCATTTTTATCTTTATCATAAATAAGGATTTTATTTCCACTATTTTCATTTAAGTATTTAATAATTCCATATTGCAATTTAGATTCTTCTGTTAATCCTATATAATTAGTCGTTTTTAATCTTCCATCTTGAAGTGTTGAAATGCTCAAAGAGTTAGAATTATTATTATCTGAAACTAATGGTTGGATAATAAATTTAGTGTTTAAATTAGATGTGTCAATGTTTTCTAAAAGGTTAATGTCTAAAGAGTCTCTTATATTAAGATTTATGTTTGGGATTACTTTTTTAATAGAATCTATAGCCATTTGCATACCAATTTTATAATTTTTTATAAATGTGGATTGACTATTTGTATTTATTTGGTCATTATTCCAAATAATTTGGGTAGAAATGTTTTGTTTAGGAAATGAATTAGATACTTCAGATTCATTTTCAATATCAGAAGTGCTAGTTTTATTTGTGTTTGGCATTTTAATTATAGTGCCAATTAAAACATTTTCAGAAAGTTGCGGGTTTAAATTAAGGAATTCATCTACTGTCATGTCTGCTCTTTTAGACAACCCATATAAAGTTTCTTTTGGTTTTATTATATAGTCTATGAATTCACTTACATTTTCTTTGTTTGAGTTAGAAGGTACATTTAGTATGACTTCAGAATCTACATGATCTGTATTAAGTTCTGTTTCAGTAGTAATATTAACAGTAGTATTATTATTAATTGATGTATAAATTACGTCTCCTGCTTTTAATATTGGGACCGTATTTGGGTTAATTTTCTCAAATTGTGATACAGAGATACCATAACTTTTAGATAAGCTCCATTTTGTGTCACCCTTTTTTACTACATAAGTGTTAGAGTCTTGAACATTATTTGATTTTGGAATCTTAATTATATGTCCTGCTTGAAGGCCATTAGAAATATGTGGATTAACAGACTCTAATTGATTTATTGTAATACCATATTTTTTTGATAAACCATATTTTGTATCACCTTTTATAACTGCATATTCATTAATATTCTGACTTTGGAAACCTTGAATGAGTTTTGTTGAATTAGGGATTTTTAAGGTTTGCCCAACTAGTATAACTTTATCTGACCCTGGATTTAGCTCAAAAATAGCATTCATAGAGACATGATATTTTAAAGAGATTCTATAAACATTTTCGCCTTTTGTAACTATATGAAAATTAGGATTGTTTTGAGCGAGCCCTAAAACACTTCCAAACAAACAAAAAACATAAAGGTTAATTATAAACTTCATTTAGATGAAACTATTTAATAATAGATGATTATATTAGATTTATAAAAATATCGAATATTTAAGGTATAGTGAGACTTTTCAATACAATTTATAAACAGTTTATAAACAATAATTATAAATCGAAAAAACTAGTAATAATTTAATATTCTGATGTAAAATGGAACTTAATACTTGGATATTTTTGTTGTGTCATCTGTAAAG
Organism: Xanthomarina spongicola; assembly: GCF_003148645.1. Taxonomy (GTDB): domain Bacteria; phylum Bacteroidota; class Bacteroidia; order Flavobacteriales; family Flavobacteriaceae; genus Xanthomarina; species Xanthomarina spongicola. Next base: position 293,745 of record NZ_QGGP01000004.1, on the reverse strand, counting down.
AAAATGGAGAATCTGCCAAAAACACCAATTGACCTTGTTTATCTTTTGCTAAAAAGCGTTGTTTAACTCTTAAAAATTCTTTGTATTCTGCACTTTTTGGATCTTTAGCTTCAACCCAACAGGCTTTATGTACATTTAAGTTTTCGTAAGTACATTTAGCACCATATTCATGTTCTAATCGGTATTGAATAACTTCATATTGTAATGCGCCAACAGTACCAATCACTTTTCTTCCATTTAGTTCTAAAGTAAATAATTGGGCAACACCTTCATCCATTAACTGGTCAATTCCTTTAAATAACTGTTTAGATTTTAATGGGTCTGCATTATTAATATATCTAAAATGTTCTGGAGAAAAGCTAGGAACTCCTTTATAATTTAAAACTTCGCCCTCGGTTAAAGTATCACCAATTTTAAAGGTTCCAGTATCTTGAAGACCAACAATATCTCCTGGATAAGATATATCAACTATCTCCTTCTTTTCAGCAAAAAAAGCATTTGGACTTGAAAACTTAACTTTTTTATTCTTTCTTACATGTAAATAAGACACATTTCGTCTAAACTCACCAGAAACAATTTTAACAAAGGCTAATCGGTTTCTATGATTAGGATCCATGTTGGCATGGATTTTAAAAACAAACCCAGTAAACTTATCTTCTTCTGGTCTTACTAATCTTTCTTCACTTTGTTTAGGACGAGGTTTTGGAGCAATCTCCACAAAACAATCCAATAATTCTCTAACACCAAAATTGTTTAATGCCGAACCAAAAAAAACAGGTTGTTGTTTCCCATTAAGGTATTCGTCTTTATCAAAAGTTGGATATATACCTTCAACCAATTCAATTTCTTCACGTAATGTGTTGGCAGCTTTATCTCCTACTAATTTATTTAATTCTTGAGATTGTAAATCAGAAATCTCAATGGTTTCCTCAATATCTTTTCTACTATCACCACTAAAAAGATTGATGTTGTTTTCCCAAAGGTTATAAATACCTTTAAAGTCGTAACCCATTCCTATTGGAAAACTCAAAGGCACAACATGTAAACCTAATTTTTGTTCAACTTCATCTAATAAATCAAAAGCATCTTTTCCTTCACGATCCATTTTATTGATAAAAACAATCATTGGAATGTTGCGCATTCTACAAACTTCAACTAATTTTTCAGTTTGTTCCTCAACTCCTTTTGCAACATCAATTACTACTATAACACTGTCAACAGCTGTTAACGTTCTAAAAGTGTCTTCAGCAAAATCTTTATGACCAGGTGTGTCAAGGATATTTATTTTTATACCATCATACTCAAAAGCAAGCACAGAAGTTGCAACCGAAATTCCACGTTGACGCTCAATTTCCATAAAGTCACTGGTAGCTCCTTTTTTGATTTTGTTACTTTTTACAGCTCCAGCCTCCTGAATAGCTCCACCAAATAGTAATAATTTTTCGGTTAAAGTAGTTTTTCCAGCATCTGGATGCGAAATAATACCAAAGGTTCTTCGTCTGTTAATTTCCTTTATAAAACTCATAATAATCTTGCAAATGGGTTGCAAAGATACTATTATTAAACACAATTTAAATGTTTGTTATAATAGCTTTTTAATTTTATGAAAAGTTTGACGTATTTTTAATCTTTTGATTGGTATTTTTGTAGTATGGTAGAAGAGCAGGTAATATTAGTGAATGAAAATGATGAGCAAATAGGACTCATGCCTAAACTTGAGGCACATGAAAAAGCCTTGCTTCATCGTGCATTTTCAGTTTTTGTATTTAATGACAAAAATGAATTAATGCTCCAACAACGTGCAGCACATAAATATCATTCCCCGAAATTATGGACAAATACTTGCTGTAGTCATCAAAGAGATGGTGAGACTAATATTGAAGCAGGTAAACGTAGATTGCAGGAAGAAATGGGATTTGTAACAACTTTGGAAGAATCTATTTCTTTTATTTATAAAGCTCCTTTTGACAATGGATTAACTGAACATGAATACGATCATATTTTAATTGGGAAATTTAATAATGAACCAAATATAAATACTGATGAAGTGCTAAATTGGAAATGGAAGTCTTTGGAAGCAATAAAAGAAGATATGATTTTGCATCCAAAATTATATACAGAGTGGTTTAAAATTATATTTGATAAATTCTACGAACACATTAATATTTCTGAAAAATGAAGGTAACGGTAAGTAGAAAAGCGCATTTTAATGCTGCACACAGATTGTATAGAAAAGATTGGAGCAATGAAAAAAACGATGTTGTTTTTGGTAAGTGCAACAATCCTAATTATCATGGACATAATTATGAATTGATTGTGAGCGTAACTGGGCAAATTGATAAAGAGACTGGTTATGTAATAGATATGAAGGTTTTAAAAGAATTGATAAAAGAAGAAGTTGAAGATGTTCTCGACCATAAAAATTTAAATGAAGATGTTGAAGCATTTAAAAATTTAAACCCAACAGCTGAAAATATTGTAGTTGTAATTTACAACATACTAAAGCCAAAACTAAACTCAAGCTTAGAATTAGAAGTCACACTTTTCGAAACACCTCGTAATTTTGTAAGTTATTCTGGAAAATAAAGAATGAAGAAACCATTATATCCATTAAAGTTTCAACCCATTTTGAAAGAAAAAATTTGGGGTGGACAAAAGTTGAAAACACTTCTAAACAAGGATAGTCAATTGCCTAATGTTGGGGAAAGCTGGGAGATTAGCGATGTAGATGGAGATACTTCAATTGTAGCAAATGGAGATATAGTAGGACAATCTTTAAAGTTCCTATTAAGTACGTATAAAGAAGATTTAATTGGCAATAAAAACTATAAACTATTTGGAGACACTTTTCCATTGCTAATTAAATTCATAGATGCTAAAGAAGATTTATCTATACAATTGCATCCTAATGATGAAATAGCAGCAAAGCGACATAATTCATTTGGAAAAACAGAAATGTGGTATGTGATGCAAGCAGATCCAGACTCAAATCTTATTGTTGGTTTTAATCAAGAAATGACTTCTGAAAAATATTTGAAACATTTAGAAAATAAAACTTTAATTGAGATTTTAAATTTTGAGAATGTTAAATCTGGAGATACTTTTATAATTCGAGAAGGAAAAGTTCATGCAATTGGAGCAGGAGTGATGCTTGCAGAAATTCAACAGACAAGTGATATAACTTATAGAATATATGATTGGGATAGAATGGATAATGAAGGGAAGCAAAGAGATTTACATACAGATTTGGCTCTTGAAGCCATAAGTTTTAATTTGAACAGTGATTTTAAAGTTAATTATAATAAAACGGCTAATCAATCAAATAAAATGGTAGAATGTCCTTATTTTACTACTAACTATTTAAAAATAAATAAGGCAATAAATATTAAAAACACATACGATTCATTTATAATTTATATGTGTGTTGAAGGTGAAGCAATACTAACAACATCAAGTTATAAAGAGCACATAAAAACTGGCGAAACCATTTTGATTCCAGCTAATATATTTGAATTTGAAATTACTTCTAAAAATGCAACGCTATTAGAAGTTTATGTTTAATTTTGCATCTAATTAAATTATTAAAAAATGGCAAATAAAAAAGATTTAAAGAAAGACATCAATTATGTATTAGGAGACATTATTGAGGCAGTATATGTTTGGGAATATTCAAACACAGATAAAAACACTAAAAAAAGTGAAGCAATTATTGATGAAGCTATTGCTACTTTTGACGAGTTAATTGCTAAGGTTAACGATAGAAAAGTGGAAGATAAAAAAGCACACTTCAAGGCTATAAATAAAGAATTGGAAGACAAAGGAAGAGCCTTAATTGAAAAAATTAATAAACTAGGTTAAAAACAGAAAAAAAATTTGCAAATATTATTTTCAAGATTATATTTGCATCCTGTTTTGCCGATGTAGCTCAGCTGGCTAGAGCAGCTGATTTGTAATCAGCAGGTCGTGGGTTCGAGTCCCTCCATCGGCTCAAAAAAAGTCTAGTAGAAATACTGGACTTTTTGTCTTTATACAAGAAGCTTTATATGTAAAAGATGGACAAGAGTTCGATTATCTCTGACTCTAAAAAAAAGTCTCTCAATTTGAGAGGCTTTTTTTTATATTAATTTTGAGATTTTCTAATTTTCAAATAACCTTCTAAAGCTTTTCCATATTTAGATTCTTTAACATTAGGAGTTAAAGATTGATTGATTGTATCTAGCCATTTTGTTTGAGCATCATAAATTTCTGTTAGGGCTAAATAAGGAGCTACCTCACTATTATTATTTGTAACAGCAAAATTAACAGTATATAAATATCTACTCTTTACTAAACTGTTTAATGCTTTAATATTGTCTTCTATTCTAGTAGAATCATTAGCTTTTTTAGCATCAAAACTCTCTTTAATCAAATCCAAGTTTTTATCATCGTATCGTGATATAACTTTTAAGTATTCTTCATAAAGTTTTTGTTGTTCAGAGCCATTAATTTTAGCATCTGTAACAAAGTTTTTTAAAGTTGTATTAACTTCAGTAATTCCTTTATCACCAAAGAATACAATTCTGGTGTTTGTTTCATTACTATTACGTTTGTCTAAACGTAAATAAAATGCTTCAGGAGATTCTAAATCGCTTTTTAATTCAAAATTTGAAGCTCCATTTATTAATATTGAGTCTACAATAATTATAGAGGAATCTTGTTCTTTTTCAAGATAAATAGTTCCTTTTTTTAATCCCTTTACATTTCCTTTTACAATAAGGTCTGGATTTGAATCTTTACCACAAGAAATTAAAACAAGTAGAACAACTAATAAGCTATATTTTTTCATATAAATTTTTAGAATTTTGGAGCGCAAATATCACATAAATATTATTCAAATACTAGCCTCCTGCTGCTATTTTCATTAAAATAGTACAGCCAATTGCAGCAATGGTTCCAATAGCATATCCAAAGACTGCTAAAAGTACACCAACAGTTGCTAGAGATGGATGAAAAGCTGAAGCAACAATAGGAGCAGAAGCTGCTCCACCAACGTTTGCCTGACTTCCAACAGCTAAAAAGAAATATGGTGCTTTAATAACTTTTGCTATAATAATTAATAAGATGGCATGAATACTCATCCAAATTAAACCTACAGCAATTAATCCAGGATTATCGAAAATTGACATCAAATCTATTTTCATTCCTATAGATGCCACAAGAATATAAATAAAGACACTACCAAATTTACTAGCTCCAGCTCCTTCGTAATTTTTTGCTTTTGTAAAAGATAAAAATATGGCTATAAGAGTTGCAATACTTATCATCCAGAAGAATTGCGAATCTAAGAAAGTAAAGGTGTTCCTTAATGTTTTGGATTCAATATTGTTAACTACACTTTCAAAATAAGGAGCTAAAAAATTTGCACCAATATGAGAGAAGCTAACTGTTCCAAAAGCAATGGCAACAATAATCATGATGTCGGTTAAAGAAGGGTTTCTATTAACGCTTTTTGCAAAAGAGGTTACTTTTTCTTTTAAAGACTCAATGGCAGAATTATCTGCACCTAACCATTTATCAATGGCTTTAGATCTTCCAATTCCAATTAATATGATAGCCATCCATATATTTGCAACTACAATATCTACAAATACCATTTTACCATATTCAGATTGATTATACTCAAATATCTCAAGCATGGCAGTTTGGTTTGCACCTCCACCAATCCAACTTCCAGCTAATGTAGAAAGCCCTCTCCAAACAGCATCTGGACCAACACCACCAACAGTTTCTGGAGAAACCATAGAAATTAATAGAATGGCAATTGGGCCTCCAATAATAATTCCAACCGTTCCAGTTAAGAACATAACTAAAGCTTTCCAGCCTAAATTATAAACAGCTTTTAAATCAATACTCAAAGTCATAAGTACTAAAGCAGCAGGTAATAAATAACGACTAGACATATAATATAAACTGGTACTATGTTCTATAACTTCTCCAGTTTCTGAGGTTGTTTGCCATTCAGGAGCTATTAGTCCTAAAGTAGTTAAAACGGCAGGAAGCATGTAGGCCATAAATAGTCCTGGAACAATTTTATAAAATTTTGGCCAAAACCCTGTTTTTATAGATTCTGTGTAAAAAATAAAACCTAACGTCAACATTAGGAGTCCAAATACAATTGTATCGTTAGTAAAAATAGGTGGCTGTTGCATATTTATAATTTTGAACTGCAAAATACCAAAATAAAAGGTTATAAAAAAAGCAACTTTTTTAAAGTTGCTTTTTGTCTGTTTTTTTTGGCTCTCTGTTATGTTCTTTAAGGTACTGCATAAGTATCCACTCAATTTGTCCATTGGTGCTCCTAAACTCATCTGAAGCCCATTTTTCTATGGCTTTGAGCATCTCTTCATTTATTCTTAGTGCAAAGGCTTTCTTTTTCGACATATTATTTATTTATAAAAGTGTCTATACTATTTATCAATTCTTCAGATAAAGGAAAATCTGGTGAATAATAAGATTTTATATTGTCTTCGTCTTTTTCAATAGTTTTTAAAACATGATTCATATTTTCAATAATCACTAATTCAGAATTTGGTTTTTCTTCATGTAGTTTTTCAGCTTCTTCAACTTTAACCTGAAGATCTTTTGTTCCGTTAATAATAAGAACAGGAATTTCTAATTTTTTTATTTCAACTGAAGGATTATAAGCCATCCAAGTAATAAAGAAAGGTTGATTGGGTTTACTAAATAAATGTGCTAAAGCAGGATTTACAGTCTTTATGGTTCCAGTTTCTTTAAGCTCTGTTATATGTTCTTTTGCCATGTTGCCCATTTCTTCACTATATACTTTATAGCTATTGATAATAAAATTTCCCATATCATCACTTACACCAGCTATAGAAACATATCTATCGACATCTTCTTGAGATGCTAACATGGCAACTAAGGATCCTTGACTATGACCAATTAAAGTGATGCTATTAAATCGATTGTCGTTTTTAAAATTTGCTACGGCTAAATTGGCATCATCAACAAAACAATAAAAATCCAAATCGTCCATCATGAATTTTAAATTTTCCTTAGATGCACTTCGTTTGTCATATCGATAGAAAGCAATTCCTCTAATGTTTAAACTATCAGCTAATTGCTTAATATAATTGGCTTTTATGTTAACTCCATCTTGATTACCATTTCTATCTACATTTCCTGAACCATGAATAAAAATAACTAATGGCTGACTTTTTAAATCTTTGTTGTAAGACAAAGTACCAGGAAGTTTAATACTATCATTCATTAATAGAATCTCCTCTGAAATTATATTTGTTTGAGAATAGCTAATATTAAAGCTTATAAAAATGAATATATAAATTAATAATTTCATCTATCTGTTTTTATCTCGTTCTAATACAATTCTTGCTGAATTCTCAGCAATGTGAATTACTCTCCAGCCAGAAACAGCATGTTGATTTAAAGTTTCTTCTAAGCGTTCGTTGTTTTTACTTAAACCCATTTTCCAAGATATTACTTTGTATTCTTTCATAGATTTTTACTGTTTATCATTTTCATTTTTAAAGTAAGTTAAAGTTAAAAGGACACCAATGCAAGAACCAATAATGGAACCATAAACTATTCCCATAGCCACATCTCCAATAACAGTTCCTATGGTTGTTCCAAAACTCGAACCTAGCGCAACTCCTATTGCAATACTATAAGTTTGCTTTTTGTTCATTTTAATGACTTAAAGTTCCTGTGTTTAAAACAGGCGAAGCATCTTTGTCTCCACATAAAATTACCATGAGGTTACTTACCATGGCTGCTTTACGTTCATCGTCTAAATCTATAATTTGTTTTTTACTCAATTCGTGCAGAGCCATTTCTACCATGCTTACAGCTCCTTCTACAATTTTGTGTCTGGCTGCTACAATGGCAGTTGCTTGCTGACGTTTTAACATAGCATTTGCTATTTCTTGAGCATAAGCTAAATATCCAATTCTAGCCTCTAGAACTTCAATTCCAGCAATAGATAAACGTTCGTCAATTTCTTTTTCTAGTGCATTGCTTACTTCATTAACACTTGAGCGAAGTGTAATATCTTCTGTTAGACCTTCATCTGCAAAATTATCGTATGGATACATACTAGCTAACTTTCTAACTGCAGCATCTGTTTGTACGCGTACAAAATTTTCGAAATTATCTACATCAAAAGCTGCTTTGTATGTGTTTTGAACCCTCCAAACAAGTATAGTACTTATCATTACTGGATTACCAAGTTTGTCGTTCACTTTTAAACGTTCACTATCGAAATTACTAGCTCTTAATGATATTTTCTTTTTAGTATAAAATGGATTTACCCAATAGAATCCATTCTTTTTTACTGAACCAACATATTTTCCAAAAAGTAATAAAACTCTTGAATTATTTGGTTGAACCATTATAAAACCAGCTGCTATTATAATAGCTAACGGAATAAATAATAAGAATGCAGGGTTTTGTGCCAAAATAGCTATAGCTATTGTACCAAAAAATAATAATAAAAAAACAAATAGCATTAAGTAGCCATTTGCAGGAACGATAATTTTTTCTTCTTTCATGTTTATAAATTTATATAGTTAATTTAATATGATATTAAAATGATATCATAAAGATATGTATTATTTATTTAACTACAAAATAAAGTTTGGCACGATGATTGAAATGTATATTATACAAAAATTTACTACACAAGACTTTTTACAGAGTGTGGTTACTTTATAAAAAGGTAGTAATTCATATTTTTGGTTGGTTAGTTGGAAAAGCATCTGTTTTACAGATGCTTTTCTTTTTTAATATTATGTAATATGAAGATCTATTTAATAAATTCTACAATAGCAGGAATAAGCTCTGGACTTAATTGTCTAAAAGATTCATTATAAGATTTTGAGTTTTCTAGATCGTCTCCAAGAATAGGAAACATAACATGGTTCATGTTCTCAAGAATTAAAACACTACCATTTTGAGAAGCTTCTTTTAAAAGTTGTGCTTCTTCTATTGGCACTTGTAAATCTTTAGTTCCATTAATAACAAGTGTGGAGATATTAAGTTCTGAAATTATTTCTTGAGGATTATATTGCATCCAGCTACTAACAAAAGATTGGTTTTCTAAACTAAAAATAGACTCAAGTGCTGGAGGATAGTTTGTTGTGGTTTTTCCTTCTTTTAGAATTTGAAAAGCAATTTTAGATTCTTCTTCAAGTCCAGGAACTGTTAGTTTAATTTGTTCTAAAATTACTTGATCTATAGACTTTCCAGAACCTGCAATGGAAATAAATCCAGCTATATGTTCTTTAGAAGCAAGCATACCAACTAAACTACCTTGACCATGACCAATAACATATATATTTTTAAAAGTACTTTTTTCGTTAAAGTAATCTATAATTGAAACTGCATCTGAAACAAAGTCATTGAAACTAATATTTTTATCAACTCGCCCTTTTCTAATTTGTTTAACAATGCGTTTATCATATCTAAAGGTTGCAATGCCATTATTGGCTAACCCTTCTGCTAGTTTTTTTATACTATTATTTTTTTGAAAATTCTGATTTCCATTTCTATCAATAGGACCAGAGTCGCCAATAATTATTGTTAACGAAGGTTTGTCAATAGTTGTAGGTGTAAGTAAAGTACCATCAATAAATTGATTGATAGAAATATCTTCAGCTATAAAGACATTTTCTTGTGAATTAATTCTAGATACACTGCATAGTAATAATACAAATAGAACTTTTAGTTTCATAGCGTTTTAATTTAAACAGAGTGACAAAAGAATTTTATATCTCTTTATAACGTAAAATTACTTTAAAATTATCTTTTAATTGGATAAAAATTACTGATGATATATAATTAAAAATTGTGCATTTCGTCGATTATATGTGTTATTTCACCTTCAAATGTTAAAAAAAGATGCATTTCATCGAAAATAATAGCTTTTAAACGTTGAAATTGAAATATAATTTTACATTTGAAGTGTACTAAAATATTACTTTTTAGTTCAATGGATTAATTAATTAATATTTGCATTATGTTGTTGATACTAGAGACCCTAAATCGAACTACATAATAAAATGCAAGTAAAACTAAACCGAGGTTGAGGGACCTCGGTTTTTTTTATGCAATAAACCGAAATGTTAGATTAATTCGTTCTCCTATGTCTTTCTTGGTTTTCGGGATTTGGTGTAACCAAAAATGCTGCATTTCTCCCTTCATGATTAATAAACTGCCATGTTCTAATTCTAATTTATAGTTTTCATGTTTTAATGTTCTGTGTTTAAACTTAAAAATTCTAATTGCTCCTAAACTAACTGAGGCAATTACTGGATTGGTTCCTAATTCTTTTTCGTTGTCTGCATGCCAACCATTACTGTCCTTCCCATCTCTATATAAATTTATAAGTACCGAATTAAATGTATGTTTTGAAACAGACTCAACATCATTCTTTATTTTTAGTAACAACTTGCTAAATGGATGTGGTTTCATTGTAATACCAGAATAGGTATAATAGTTGTTGTTTTCAGCATACAAAGCAGTTAATCTAGGCTGTTTGTGTGTTTTGCCAAACAAAGTAATGTTGTCTTGTTGCCATATAACATTATCCAATAAGTTTTTAAAAAGAGAATTGGCTTCAGTTTGTTTATAAAACTGTGGTATGTAAATAAGTTCTGCTTGTGGCAGATTGTAAATGGTTTTTTCTGAAGAAAATAAATCCATCATTTAATTTTTCTCTAAATTAGCATAACTCTATGAAAATAAAAATAACCATATTAGTTTCTCTTTTTTTGATTCTTGTTTCATTCAAGCAAGATAAAAAGAGCTTACCCGAAGGTTTTGTATATGCAACGGCTATTATTCCAGATTTAGTTGTAGAATTAAGATATTACTCGACCCATAACTTTGTTGGTGATACTATTGAAGGCTACCATGCCAATAAATTAATTGTTACTAAGCAAACTGCAGAAGCTTTAAAAAATGTTCAAAACGAATTATTACTAAACAATTTATGCTTAAAAGTTTTTGATGGGTACAGACCTCAAGAAGCTGTAAACCATTTTATGACTTGGGCAAAAGACTTAAACGACACTATAAATAAACAGCAGTTTTATCCAGAAGTTAAGAAGAAACATTTGTTTCAAGAAGGTTATATTGCTTCTAAATCTGGGCATAGCAGAGGAAGTACCTTAGATTTAACCATTATAGATGCAAATACTCATGAAGCTTTAGATATGGGAAGTCCTTACGATTTTTTTGGGGAAGCTTCTTGGGTTAACTATCCAGATATTTCTGATGCACAAAAAACCAATAGACAGCTTTTGCAAACTATTATGTTAAAGCATGGTTTTAGAAATTATCCAAAAGAATGGTGGCATTTTACTTTAAGGCACGAACCATTTCCTGATACTTACTTCAATTTTCCTGTAGAATAACTCTCTAAAACTGCATACAAATCTTGTTTAATTTGTGAGTCCAAAACATTGTTTTTTGAAAATTTCTGATTGATTTCAAGCTCAATACCTATATAATTTTCTAAAAACTGTTTTCTTAAATAAGTTGTAAAACCATCTGCCTTTCCTAGATATGGATAATTATAACGAACTTTGTAATAAGGATTTATTTTTAAGATATCTTCTTTTAAGCTTATACTGAATTGCTTTTCTGAAGATCTTCTGGAATCAAATAATAAACTGAAATCACAATTCCTAAAATCGTCATTTAATATTGGTGTAAACGAATGAATTGAAAGATGCAAAACGGTTTCTCCAGCATTTATAAAGTTTTCTATCTGATTTTCAACTTTATTTCTATAAACTAAATAGTAGGATTCGATAAGCTGTTTTTTCTCTGTTTTTGAAAGGCCATTTGAAAATTCCGAAAACAGTTTTCTATGATGTAGCGATCTGTTAAGTTCTATTAATAAACGACTGGTTTCACTTGAAATAGAAAAGTTTGAAAGAGGTTTTAAATGTTTAAATAAATCTAAAGAACCTAAATCGTAACCTCTATGTGAGTTTAGAATATCTTGTTGATCATTAAAAAGTAATTTATAATTTTTTGGAATAAAATTTCCTCCATGTTCACAAGTTAAGACTAGTTTCATGGCAAGAAAACAGTGTTTTCTTGCAAGCAATCTGCTAGTTTTGAATAGACTTTTTTAATGTTAGGCTCAGAATAATCATCTCCAATTGCTTTTAAAATTCTGGTTGCTAACGTGCCTTCATTTAAAATAATTTCAATGGCTTCATGGTGTGATTCATGAATATTCTCTTTAGCCAATCCATATAAATGTTTCCAGATATTCTTTACTGAAATAGTTTCTTCAATTAAAAACAGGCTTAAATAATCCAAGTTTGAAATGGTGTAATTTTCAGCATCTTTGATAATTGGATTTAAAATATCAAATAGTTCCTGTTTTAACCATTTTTTCTGCTGTTGAATTGGTGCTAATTTTTTATAAACCAAAAGTTTTAAGACTTCAATAATTAACACACAAATAGCCATATCAGCTTTTGGACATTCTTGAATGTCTACTAATCTTATTTCAATGGCATTTCTATCGAAACGTGCTATAGCACCACGAGAGTTTAAAAAATGATGATCTAATATTTTCTTTGTGTCATGTGGTCTAATGGCTCTTTTAATAGGCTCGAAAATAGTAGCATAATAATCAACTTTACTAAAAACACGTTCAGGAATTACCAATCCTGTTAGTTCTGGAATTTCTTTCTGGTTAGTTTTGTAGTATTCCAAACGTGTGTCTTTAAAGCCTGTTTTTTTTCCTTCCAATATTGGAGAACTAGCGCACAAACCAGGGATTAAAGGCAGTATAATTCTAATAGCTGCATGGAGTTTCTCAAATTCTTTATCGTCGAAAAACGGTAAATTTATATGTGTACTTTGTACATTACTCCAGCCATGACCATTGCAATCAAAAATCCTGTTGTATAACTCGTAAACTTCACTATAGCTATGCTTCCAAAGCTCTGTGTCTTTTGCAGGGTTTAATAATGGATGTGCTGCAGTAGGTAATAAATGTGATTCTAATGGTTTTAGAAGCGCATTAATTTCTAAAACATTTTTATGAAATGCCTCAGATAAATCGTCTAAATTATTAGTTGGGCCATTGGTTTTTAATTCAACCACATGAGCTACCAATTCGTTACTCCAGGCTATGTCTCCATTTTCAATATCAGCAGTTAATTCACCAGCTTTTTTGGTCAATAATTTATCGACTATTGGAGCAGCTTTAAAAGATTTATTATAAACCAGCATGTATTCTAGTTCAATGCCGTAAACTTCAAATAAGTGATATTTTTTACTCATCTTAATCCAATCTATTTTTTAAAGCAGTTAGAATTTCAGTATAAACAAGCTCTCCATAATAGGCGTCTTCTACACCAAAATCAATATTCGGATTGTCGTTAATTTCTATAACCATAGGTTTATTATCTACTACTTTTATGTCAATTCCATAGAGTCCTTTTCCCATTAACTTAGCGGACTTTAATGCCATATCTAATACTTTTTTTGGTACTTTCTCTATAGGTAAGCAGTCTGCATTTCCATCCTGTTCGTTTTTTTTCTTAGCATCCCAATTATAGATTTGCCAATGTCCTTTAGCCATGTAATATTTGCAAGCAAAAAAAGGTTTGTCATCTATAATACCAATACGCCAATCGTAATCTGAAGGACAAAATTCTTGTGCTATAATTAAATCAGATTCTTTTAACATGTCTGAAACTAAGCTATTGTATTCTTCTTCTGTTTTAGCTTTTTTTACACCAAAAGAAAAGGTAGAGTCTGGAGCTTTTAAAACACAAGGTAAGCCAACTTGTTTAATAACATCGTTTCTATTTTCTTTATGGACAATAACTGTTTTAGGCGTGTCTATATTGGCATTGTTTAATGCTTCGGCCATAAAAACTTTGTTGCAGCATTTTAAAATTGCATCCGGATAATCTATAATGGCAATACCATCTTGTTGTGCTTTTCTTGCAAACGCATAAGCTTCGTTGTTAACTTCTGTGCTCTGACGAATAAATAAAGCATCGAACGAAGATAATCGAGACAAATCTTTTGGCTCGATAATTTCAGCATAAATATTCATCTTTTCAGCAATATCTATAAACTTTTTAAGCGCTTTTGGATTGCTTGGAGGAGCAGGATCGTTAGGGTTTACTAAAATAGCTAAATCGAAATCAGATTTAATCAATTTTGGAGTATCGTAGCGTTTTTTTGAAAAATATTGATTTGCAAAAACATGTACACTTTCCATATGTTCTAAAGGAATTTCAGATTCTGAAATGGCACGAATACTTTGCACGTTCCATTTGGTTGTGTGGTTAAATTTTACACGTAAAAAAGGAGCCTGAAAATGCTTGTAAAATAAGGTGCTCAATTCCTTATATTTTTGAGCTACATTTTGTCCAAAATAAATACTTAAGGTAAAATCTTGAGACTTGATGTTTTTTAAACTTTGCTGAATGACATCGTCAAATTCATCTGAAACGATTCGAACTAGTTTCAAGGCTTTTAAATCTACTATATTCTTAACTGTAGGAATAGGTAAATGCCCTCTAGCTTCAGCTAAAAGAGACACATAATAACCTTTAGTTTGATATGAATAATCTTTACAAAGGTTAAAAATTCGTGCATTTTTTAATAATGAAAATTTAGGATTGGTAAGATATTCTTGCGAAGAAATTACTGTAATATTCTCAATCGAAAAATGCCATTTTTCAGGTTGATTGACAACAATGTATTTTTTCATTTAAAGCGAAATCGCGATATATATTTTAAGCAAAATTATAGTATTTTTTAATATCTTTTACAAATGGGAATAATATTTTTATTGCATGTAACTAATTGTTTTTAAAATACTTAAAAAGCATGTTTATAGAAATTAATGTCCAGGCACCTTCTAAAAGAATAAAAGGAATATATTTTAGTAGTACAGATGCTAAACACGCTATTCCAGCTCCAATTAAATTAAGTAGAATAAATGGTAAATCGGTGTTTTTTAATCTACCTGTTACATTTAAAAAGTAAGCCAATAAAATTAAAAACACACCAATAAAACCTATCCAATCTAGCAATATCATTTTTTGCGAAGTTCAAAAATGTCTTTACGTCTGTCTTTAAGATTTCTAACACTTCCAAACTGATTTAATTCTCTTAACAAATCAATATCAACATCTGCAATTAATATCATTTCTGTATTAGTCGTTGCTTCAGCTTTAATGCCATTTGCTGGAAAAGAAAAATCGCAAGGTGTAAATACCATAGATTGTGCAAACTGGATATCCATATTATGTACTTTTGGTAAGTTACCAACACTTCCAGCAATAGCAACGTAGCATTCGTTTTCTATAGCTCTGGCTTGTGCACAGTGTCTTACACGAGAGTAACCGTTTTGAGTATCAGTTAAAAAAGGAATGAACAAAATATCCATGCCTTCGTCTGCTAATAATCTACTTAATTCAGGGAATTCAGAATCGTAACAGATTAAAATACCAATTTTACCACAATCAGTATCAAAAGCTTTTAATTGTGTGCCTCCTTGTAAACCCCAAACCTTTGCTTCGTCTGGAGTAACATGAAGTTTTTCATAACGTTCTATAGAACCATCTCGTTTACATAAATATCCAGCATTATAGAGTAAATCGTCTTTAACTTCTGGCATACTACCAGTAATTATATTGATGTTGTAGGTAATGGCAAATTCAGAAAATTTTTGAACAATAGATTCTGTGTGTTTTGCTAACTCTCTGATGGCTTCAGACTCAGATAAATGATTATTTTCAGCCATTAAAGGTGCATTAAAAAACTCTGGAAATAACGCAAAATCTGAACGATATCCTGATACTGCATCTATAAAGTATTCAGCTTGTTGCATCAGTTCTTCCAAATCTTTATACAGTCGCATTTGCCACTGAATAAGTCCTAAACGAACAATTTTCTTTTTTGTAGCTGCTTTTTTTGTAGGTTTTTCATAATAAATATTATCCCATTCTAACAAGACTGCGTATTCACCAGAAGCATTATCTCCTTCTAAATAGCCTTTTAGAATTCTAACAGGATGAAAATCATTAGAAATTTGAAAATTTAAAACAGGATCATGAATTTCCTTTCGTCTTACTTTATCAATGTATTCCTTAGGAGTCATCTCCTTAGAATATTTATGAAAGTTTGGTATTCTACCTCCAAAAGCAATGCCTCTTAAATTTAATTTTTCACAAATTTCTTTTCTGTAATCGTATAAACGTCTTCCCAAACGTAGACCACGAAATTCAGGTTTAATAAAAACATCTATGCCATAAAGAGCATCACCTTTATCTGCATCATGTGTGTTGAAGGTATAATTCCCTGTAATATCTTCGTAGGTATGTATGTCATCTATACTGTCGTAATCCACAATAATTGATAACGCACAACCAGCAATTTGATTATTAATTTTTATAACTACTTGACCTTCAGGAAATTTATCAATCAGTGTTTTTATTTGATTTTCTCTCCAAAATAATTCAGGCATTGAACTATATGCTTGTTGCATGGCACCTTTTAATTCTTGATAGTCGTCTAAAGTTAGATATTGTAATTCTATATTTTCAATGTCTTGTGGTTTCATATAATATGAATAAATTTTGTGTAAATGTAATCGAATTTATAATTGTAAATTAAAAAAAATATTCTAATTAATTTAAGCGATATATAGGATATTGCATATAGGCTTTTTCAGCATGATTAGAATGTTCATACAACCAATTTAATTGTGCATACCAATTAGCTGAAAAACTTGTGTCGCTTTCTTTTTTCTTTTCAAATTCTGCTCTCAAATCGGCATTTTTATCTAACATATCTTTAGCAGTATCTTCAAATACGTAAGGTGAAAAATATTCTTTTTGTTGCAGAACAGAATCGAAAAAATTCCAATTAAAAAACGAATCTGGAGCTTGTGGTTCAAGGGTTTCTAATAAATAGCGTTTTGAAGTTTGATTTGTTAGAATATAATAATCTCCTTTTCTGAAATTTACTTTTTCTTCAACAATATTTACACTTGTATTATAATGAGGGTAATGTCCTTCATAAGCACTTTTTCTAGTTTCAAATTCGACTATTTTATAAGTTGAAACAGTTAGAGTTGTGTCTTTTTCAAAACGTGTCATTTGTACTTGATTTAGTTTTAATAAATCAATCACATCATGCCAACCTTGGGGAATAACATATCCTTTTGGAACTGCAATTTCAACACTAGGTTTAAAATAATTCTGATAAATCACTTCTTTGGTAAACGGTTTACTTCTATCGTATTTTAAGCGTTGAGAACCTGTTACTTCACTTGTTGTCATGTCTCCTTCAAAACCTTTAAAATTTAAGGTTGAAGTTTTAGTTGTATCAATTTCCCAATTTAAAGGGTATGTTTTTACAGATTCAAATTCTTGAAAGGCTTTTTTCCTTAATTCAGTAATTGTTTCACCTTGCTCTTCAGTAATTTCTATCATGCTAATCATCAATTCATAGGTGCCTTCTACACGTTGTTTGTATGGTTTAAGCATATGTGTTTCTACCATCATTCCCAAGACATTCCATAAAGTTGTATAACCTGTTGAATATCTTGGAGAATCCATAAACTGACTATACCCAATTTCAGGAACTTGATTAAATACATTTACATAAGGTGTTATGTCCCAATCTTTTTCTGCTAATTTTTCTTCTAAATCAGGCATCATTTTTTGGTTTATATAGTTGCCTAAATAAGTTCCTAACTTATTATGTTGCGTAAATAAATGAGTTAAAGTATATTGATAATCTGCACCATTACTTACATGATTGTCGATAAACACATCTGGCTTAACAAAATGAAAAATTTCTGCAAAGCTTTTGGCATTTTTAGTATCACATTTTATAAAATCTCGATTCAAATCGTAATTTCTTGCATTGCCTCTAAAACCATATTCCTTTGGACCATTTTGATTGGCTCTTGTTCCAGTATTTCTATTTAAACTGCCACCAATATTGTAAATAGGTATAGTAACCAAAATGGTGTTTTTAGGAGCTTTAATTTTTTCTTGTGCTAAATCGCGATATAGCATCATGGTTGCATCAATACCATCACTTTCTCCAGGATGAATGCCATTGTTTATTAATAGAATTCGTTTATTTTTTCTTATTTCAGAAAAATTAAAATTCGAATCCTTGTTGAAAACAACTATATGTAATGGTTCTCCAGAATCTGTTTTACCCATTTCTAGCATAGAAATTTCAGGAAAAGTGTCGCTTAAATTTTTATAAAAACTAATAACTTCTTGATAGGTTGCCGTTTCTGTTCCTCCACTTTTTTCAAAGGTTGTTACAAATTGTTGAGGTGCTTGGGATATTAAAATATTGAAAGACAAAATGGTAAGTGAAAAGACAATAATTTTTTTCATGAAACAAGATTTAATGCATAAAACTAATCAATTTATAATAATATAACCTTGTGTTTAACCATATTAAGTCTATTTTTGCACCTCCAAAAAAAACAGGTATACATGACTGAATTCATAAGAAAGCGAGCAAAAAATGCTAAAAACGATATTTTATCTGGACTAACCGTAGCCTTAGCTTTGGTTCCTGAAGCTGTTGCTTTTGCCTTTGTTGCAGGTGTTGACCCATTAGTTGGTTTGTATGCAGCTTTTATGATTGGGTTAATCACTTCTATATTTGGAGGACGACCAGGAATGATTAGTGGAGCAACTGGAGCCTTGGCAGTCGTTATGGTTAGTTTGGTTGCCGAAGGAAATGCCATGGGAGCAGTAGGTGAACAATTAGGATTATATTACCTATTTGCTACTGTTATTTTAATGGGAATTATTCAAATGTTAGCTGGTGTTTTTAAGCTTGGGAAATTTGTTAGATTGATTCCTCATCCAGTCATGATGGGTTTTGTTAATGGTTTAGCTATAGTTATTTTCTTATCGCAATTAGGCATGTTTATGACATCTGAAAATGGTCAAGAAACATGGTTGCAAGGGCCAAAACTTTGGACTATGATTGGTCTTGTTGCTTTAACTATGGGAATCATGTTTGGTTTACCAAAACTTACCAAAAAACTTCCAGAAGCCTTAATAGCTATTTTAGTGGTTTCTGCAATCGTAATTTTTGGAAACTTAGATGTTGCAACTGTTGGTAGTTTTATTCGTGAAGGTGGAGGAGAAGGTTTAAAAGGAGGCTTACCAATGTTTCAAACAGATATTTTTAATAAAGTGCCATTAACTTGGGCAACCTTCAAATTTATAGCTCCTTATGCGTTAATTCTAGCTGCTATTGGTTTAATAGAATCTTTAATGACACTTAATCTAATAGATGAATTAACAGAAACCAGAGGGAATTCTAATCGAGAATGCCTGGCTCAAGGTGGAGCAAACATTGTTACAGGACTTTTTGGAGGAATGGGTGGATGCGCCATGATTGGTCAATCTATTATAAATATTAAAGGTGGAGGACGTGGTAGATTATCAGGTATTGTTGCAGCTCTAGCCTTATTAGGATTTATCTTATTTGCTTCTGGACTTATTGAACAAGTGCCTATTGCAGCTTTGGTAGGCGTTATGTTTATGGTAGTTATTGGTACCTTTGCTTGGTCTAGTTTTAGAATTATGAATAAGATTCCAAAAACAGATTTATTTGTACTTATTTTAGTTTCTGGACTAACGGTTCTATTCGATTTAGCTATAGCAGTAATTGCTGGTGTTATTGTAAGTGCCTTGGTATTTGCTTGGGAAAACGCTAGACGTATTCGTGCAAGAAAGCGTTTGAAGGAAGATGGTACCAAAGTATATGAAATTTGGGGACCTTTATTTTTTGGTTCTATAACGGCTTTTAACGATAAGTTTGATGCAAAAAATGATCCTGATAAAGTTGAAATTGACTTTGTTGAATCACGAGTAAGCGATCATTCTGCTTTAGAGGCAATTTCTAATTTAGTTGAAAAGTATAAGGCTGAAGGAAAAGATATCAAACTGAAACATTTAAGCGAAGATTGTAAAGCCTTATTATATAAATCTAATCCAAAGTATAGAGGTATTATAGTTGAAGCTATTGACGATCCTAGATATCATTTAGCAGCTAATCCTGAAGATTTTCCGAAGCCACTATCGGAATATAAGCTTTAGTAAACAGTCTCGGTTAGCAGTTTACAGTTACATTTAGAAAAAATTATTCGTCAAACTGAACTCGTTTCAGTTTCTAATAATTTTGATTATAAGTTTGTTGAGATTCTAAAATAAATTCAGAATGGCTGTTTTTACTTTTTCACTCTTACACTATCTGGAACTAAAACGGTATAGTCACCTTTGTTTCTAATCACATCGCGAACAATACTAGAACTGATATAAGAAGTGCTAGCAGCAGTTAATAAAAAGATAGTTTCTATTTTAGAAAGCATTCTGTTGGTATGAGCAATTGCTTTTTCAAATTCAAAATCAGCAGGATTTCTTAAACCACGTAAAATAAATTCGGCATCTATTTCCTTGCAAAAATCGATGGTCATCCCTTTGTAAGTAACAACTTTCACTTTAGGTTCATCCTTAAAAGCTTCTTCAATAAATTTTTTACGTTCGTCTAGTGAAAACATATATTTTTTATCAGCATTGATACCAATAGCAATAACAACTTCATCAAAAAGATGAACGCCACGTTTAATAATATCGTAATGACCTAAAGTTAAAGGATCGAAAGACCCAGGAAATAATGCTCGTTTCATAGAATAAAATTACAACTTTTAATTTAAAACTTCTTCAATTGCATTTTCAAATAATTCAGCCAACGAAATTCCAGCAGCAGCAGCTTGTTGAGGTAGAATACTGGCTTTGGTTAAGCCTGGAACTGTATTCACTTCCAATAAATGTGGTTCACCATCTTTAAAAATATATTCGCTTCTGCTAAAGCCAGTCATTTTTAAAATATCATAGACTTGTTTGGCAACTTTGTTTACTTTATTTGCCATGTCTTCACTTATTCTTGCTGGTGTTATTTCTTGCGATTCACCTAAATACTTCGCTTTATAATCAAAGAAATCATTATTGCTAACAATTTCTGTTATTGGTAAGACAGTAGTTTTGCCTTTATACTTAATCACACCAACAGAGACTTCGGTTCCATCTAAAAAAGACTCTATAATAATTTCATCGTCTTCTTTAAATGCCACATCAATAGCATGTTGTAAATCTTCAGTTTTATAAACTTTAGTAATACCAAAGCTGCTTCCAGCTTTATTAGCTTTAACAAAGCATGGTAAACCTACTTTGTTTACAATTGCTTTTTGATCTATAGCATCTCCTAGATTTATGTAAAAGCTTTCAGCTGTTTTAATGCCATAAGGTTTTAAAACACTTAAACAATCACGTTTATTAAAAGTAAGTGCAGCTTGATACATGCCACAACTAGTTTGTGGAATATTCAGGAGATTAAAATAGGCTTGCATGTTGCCATCTTCGCCTGGAGTTCCATGAATGGCATTAAAAACACAGTCAAATTTAATCTTTGAGTTGTTAATAGTAATGGAAAAATCATTTCTGTCAACTGGAAATTCTTGGTCATTATCATTTACATAAACCCATTTATTTTTAAAGATATGGATTCTATATGCAGCATATTTTTCGTTGTTAAGTGTTTGGTAAACAACGTTTCCACTTTTTAATGAGATTTCATATTCGCTAGAAAAACCTCCCATAATAATGGCAATGTTTTTTTTCATAAGTATAAGAAACGATGGAAAAAATCGTTAAGCTAAAATATCACTAATAAATCAAAACTAAAAACAGTTCTGTTTTTATATCTTTGTTGCACAAATAAATTTAAATGAGTCTGATACATTTTCTTAAAAGTAAAACATTCTTAAAGCAAATTATACTAGCTATAATAGCCTTAGTTGTATTGACATTTTTAATGCTTAAATGGTTAAAAATTTCTACAAATCATGGTGAGTTTGAAACTGTACCAGAGTTAAAAGGTAAATCTATTCAAGTAGCAGATATTGAGCTTAAAGAAAACAATCTGGTCATGGAGATTTTAGATTCTTCAAATTATAATCCAGATTATCCAAAATTTTCTGTGATTGAACAAGATCCTATTTCTGGAGAAAAAGTAAAAGAAAACCGTAAAATATATTTAACTCTTAATCCTTCAGGTTATAGAAAAGTACTGGTTCCAGATTTAAGAGAACGTACTTTTAGACAAGCAAAACCAACCCTTGAGGCATTAGGCTTTAAAGTAGGTAAGATTACTTATATAGATAATTTAGGAAAAGATGAAGTTCTCAAATTAATGTTTGAAGGTACTGAATTGAAAGAAGGAGACATGCTCCCAAAAACCTCTAAAATTGATTTGGTATTGGGTAATGGAAACAGACCAACTTCACAATAAATATGATAGAAAATATACCAGAGCAAGATAGTGACGAAGAATTATTCGAACATCATGCATTTACTGCAGATAAAGGTCAGCAACCACTTAGGATTGATAAATATTTAATGAATTTTATTGAAAATGCAACACGTAATAAAATTCAAGCTGCAGCAAAAAGTGGCAATATTTATGTAAATGATGTTCAAGTAAAATCTAATTACAAGGTAAAACCATTCGATAATATTCGAGTACTTTTCGAACATCCACCTTACGAAAACCTCTTAACGCCTGAGAATATTCCATTAGATATTGTTTATGAAGACGACGACCTGTTGGTTGTAAATAAAGAAGCTGGAATGGTTGTGCATCCAGGACATGGCAATTATTCTGGGACTTTAATAAATGCCTTGATTTATCATTTTGATAATCTTCCAAATAATTCTAGTAATCGTCCAGGATTGGTGCATAGAATTGATAAAGACACAAGTGGACTTCTAGTAATTGCAAAAAACGAAGAAGCCATGACACATCTGGCTAAACAGTTTTTCGATAAAACCAGTGAACGTGAATACGTAGCTATTGTTTGGGGAAATGTGGAAGAAGACGAAGGTACTGTTGAAGGTAATATTGGAAGACATCCAAAAAACAGATTACAAAATACTGTTTTCTTTGGTGACGATGAGGACAAAGGTAAACCAGCAGTAACACATTATAAGGTAATAGAACGCTTAGGCTATGTAACTTTAATTTCTTGTAAGTTAGAAACAGGTAGAACACACCAAATACGTGTGCATATGAAACATATTGGTCATACCTTGTTTAATGATGAACGTTATGGAGGAGAACGTATTTTAAAAGGAACCACTTTTACAAAATACAAGCAGTTTGTAGATAATTGTTTTAAAGTGTTACCAAGACAAGCGCTTCATGCAAAAACTTTAGGGTTTGTACATCCAAAAACTAAAAAGTTTATGAGTTTCGATACTGAGATTCCAGAAGATATGCAGCTATGTATAGATAAATGGAAGCACTATGTGAAGCATCAGGAAATGTAAGCAAAGTTAATTTAATGAAGCTCTAAACGTTTATAAATTATGAAAAAAACCATCTGGATACTGATATTTATGATAGCCATGAGTTGTGGTGGTGAGAAAATAATGATAAGGAATGCAGCTCCAGGTAATGGTTATATTATTGGGACTTTTACCTTAATTGATGAAAAACCTAGATATAATGGATATGGATTATTATATAAACCAGAAGATAAAAAACTCGGTTTTTTTGATGATAGTTTTGGTATATCGATATCAAGAGGCTTGCCACATCAAAAAGTAGAAAATAAAAGAGTGTATTTATTTATTAAAGAACACAAAGTAGGGGATTATGAGTTTTTCAATTATATTTTATCTACTAACCTTGGTTATTCTCAAAAAAGTATAAAATCTAAAAAAGAATTTTCAATTCCGTTTAAAGTTCAAGAAGATTCAATAAATTATATTGGAGATTTTACTTTTTATCCTAATGGTAATGAGAATGGAAATTTATTTGTAATCCAAGATAAGTTCGAACAAGATTTACCAAAATTAAAAGAAAAATATCCTAGAAAGAATTGGAAAATTGTTCAGAACAAAACTTTAAACAAAGGAGTCCTTAATGAATCTCTTGTTGAATTTAAATAGTTGTTTTGTTCAAGGATGAAGAAAATTCCTTTCAACGAAAAGTTGAAAAATTTTTAGAAAAGTTGGTTATATATATATATTGTAATATTAAAACTAATAAAATGATAAAAAACAAACTCACCTTTTTAAGTGCAATAGTTATTTTAATAACAAGTTTAAGTTGTAGTAGTGATGATGATTATGAAGAAACAGCTATTGAACCAATAGATAATTTTTACATAGAGAGTTATCACGGATTTTATGCTCAATACAACACCCATTTATCCACATTTTTTAATTATAATAATATAATTTCATTTGAGTATGATGATTCCAACAGAATCTCAAAACGAAATGGCGATATACTATATCTTGGCTCTGGCAGTGGAGGTGGAGGTTATTTGCACGATTCTCTCTATACAGATTTAGTCTATGCAAATAATAAAATACATCTTGAAAAAAAAGCGATTCCTTTTAATGGACTTACAGTTCGAGAAAATGAAACCATTATCGAGTTAGATGCTCATAATAGAATGATTAAGAAAATAAGGTTTCAAGAAAATGATTATCCAGAAAGAGATACTACAAATTACACCTATAGCAATGGGAAATTAATGTCATTTATTAAAACCTCAAATAGAGTCTCAACTAGTGGAGATTGGTCTGTTCGTTATTTTGAGGAATCAACGCTGTATTATACCAATAAAAATTTAGATAGTATTGTAACTATTTATTCGGGTAAAGAAAGTTCAGTACCTTATACAATACTTTCAAAGAAAGAAACCAAGCATTTTAGTGGTTACGATTCTGCCCAAAATCCTTTTAGAAAACTTCAAATTTTTGAAGAAACTTTTAATAGATCTTTATCTGAAAATAATTTTACAGAATATAGAGAAACTTCCAATGACTACGATTATCCAAATGATAATTATTATCTAACACCTACTTTAGGTCCTACCCAAGAAGAAGCTTTTCAAACTTGGAGTTTTGCCTATGATGAAAATGGCGAATGGATTTATGATCAATTTTAATTTCTATATGTAATAAAACCCAAATCTTATGAAATTCCCCTTCAAATCAATTGCATTCATTGCGTTTTTAATTTTAGCCATGTTCCAAACATCATGTAAAAGTGATGATGATAGTGGAGATGAATGCGAGGGTGTTGCTTGCCCAACAGATGCTCCAGGTCTTTATGTTTATATCATTGATGAAAACCAAGATCCAGTTGCTTTAGATGCTTATGAAGTCATTAATATTGCAACTGGAGAAGTTTTAACAACGCTAATTCCACCAGTTATATTTGAGCAATATCAGCAAGCAGGCGAATATCCATTATCTACTGGTCCTTTGGAAATAGGTCAAGAAAGAGATGTTTTATTTAAAGGGTTTATTAATGACATAGAAGTCATTAGCAGTAATTATAGGGTAGGAAGAGGCTGTTGTTATTTAGGTGTAGTTTCTGGAGATGTAAATTTGGTACTTGAATAAAGAAACCACATAAAATAAACACAAAATTACCTAAATTATTAACTTTGCTATAACAGTTTCCATTCGTTAGTTTATAGATTTATATGTAACTTTGAATCTATAATTAGAGACTTTTAATATCTGTAATTTTTCGTCTTTAATTGAAGTTTTTATTAATCTATAAAGAGATACCCACTTTCGTGGGTAATAAATATGAAGCTAGTATTATCACCAGCAAAATCACTCGATTTTGAAAGCAAATTACCAACAACAAAAACCTCAGAATCTCAGTTTCTTTCAGATTCAGAGCGCATCAATAAATTACTAAAAAAGAAATCGGCCAAGAGTTTATCTAAACTCATGAGTATTTCAAAAGATTTATCAGAATTAAACTATCAAAGAAATCAAGAGTGGAAATTACCTTTTACAAAAGACAATGCCAGACCAGCCGTTTATGCTTTTAATGGCGATGTTTACAGAGGATTGGATGTGTATTCTTTAGATGTAAAAAAAATAGATAAATTACAAGATACTGTAAGAATTCTTTCAGGTTTGTATGGTATTTTAAAGCCATTGGATTTAATGCAAGCTTACAGATTGGAAATGGGAACGAAACTTTCAATAGGAAGAAATAAAAATCTCTATGAATTCTGGAAAAAGAAAGTCACTAAAGCCTTAAATGATGAATTGGAAGACAACGAACTCTTTTTAAATCTAGCAAGCAACGAATATTTTAAAGCAATAGATGTTAAAAGCTTGAAAGTTCCAGTTGTTAATATCGATTTTAAAGAACTAAAAAATGGCGAGTATAAAACCATAGGTATTTTTGCAAAATTAGCCAGAGGATTAATGGCACGTTATATTATTGATACCAATGCAAAAACTTTAGAAGATATTAAAGGTTTTAACTTAGAAAACTACAGATTTCATGAGCAACTCTCCAAAGAAAACAGTTTGGTCTTTACAAGATAATAAACGTACTGAAGAAGAGCGTCATGCTTTTAAACCAACTGGTAAAAAGCCGAGAAATAAAACGCTTCAGTATATTTTGGTTTCAATATCTATTTTGTTTGTTATAAGTTATCTGCTCATCCAAATTTACGAGGATACTTTGCAAACCTGCATAACAGATACTTTTTGTATTAATTCAAAAGAAGATGTTATACTTTATACGTTGTATGTTTTTGTAAATATGAGTATTGTTATTTTATCCATTGCAGGAGCTTATGCAATAGGTAAAAAGTTAGGAAACTATTTTAAGGTTTAGGATTAACTTTTTTATTAACGTTTAATTGATCTTCTAATCGAGGACGTTTTTTTATTCTAGGTCTTCTAACACCAAATGTTCCACGATGTATTTTGCCTCTTTTGGTTTTTTTATCTCCTTTTCCCATAATTACTTTCCCACGAAAGTGGGAATCTCAATTAAATTAAACTTATTTTTGTTACTATAAGATACAAATTTTATAACTAATAAACAAGCTATACACAGTTTCTATACATGCATTTATACCAGCTATTTATACCTGAATGAGTCCAAATTAATTATTAAAAAGAGTAAAACGATAATGTGTTAATTATTTTTTTTAAGTTTAATTTTTTAAAAACTCAAATGCAATGAAATTTAAGCTGACATTTATTTTTACACTTGCCATAAGCACTGCTTTTTCTCAAGGATCTTTTTCTCATGCAGTAGGAATAGCTGGTTATTTAGGGACACGAGAAGCATCGTCTCAATCTATTGGTGGAACTTATTCGCCACGTTATAATTTTTTAAGTTTTGCAGAAAGTTCAACTTTGTCTGTAGGAACACATCTTGGTTTAGCTTTTAGCTTGAATAATAGAGATGTTAGTAATTTTACATATCATGTTCCAATTGTTTTAGAATATAATTTTGGACATGCAAGTTCTACGTCTAATAGCGAGAAAAAAAGTGGAGGTTTTATTGGTGTAGGTTATAGCTTTGAGTCTACACATGTAACAAGGTATTTGGGATATGGCTTAGGTAGCATTACTACAGAAGAAACCATTCAAGGACCAATGGCAAATGTTGGGATGCGTTTTAAAATAGCTAAGGAATCTTTTGGAATAAGAGCATCTTATTTATATGGAACAGGTGATTTAGAAGGAGGTTATATGATTTCTTTCGGATTTCAGTATAATTTTGGAATGAATTAATGTTCAAACACCAGCATCCTTACAAACCATTTATTCCTGAACATGCCACCAAATTAATTGTTGGAACCTTGCCACCACCTAGATTTACTATTGGAGATTTAAAACCTGCAGATGTCGATTTTTGTTATGGAAGTAGTGATGGACAATTATGGAAAATTTTAGATGAATTGTTTCAACTGAATTTAAAATATGAAACAACAAATGAAGCTATTTTGCAACGTAAGCAATTTCTAATTAGCAGACATATTGGTATTTGCGATATTGTTGAATCTGCCGAACGTGATAAAATTGATGCTTCAGATTTAGGCATGCAAAACATTGTTTTAAGAGATTTAGTTGGTTATTTAAAGAAATACCCAAAAGTTGATACTTTACTATTTACAGGTGGTAACAGTAAGAATGGACCTGAGTATTTTTTTAGAAGACATTTAAAAGAGTATAATCTGAAATTAGAATTGGTTTCCAATGAAGTTCCTAGAATTCATCAATTCGTCATTCCGAGCAAAATGCCTGCCAGCAGGCAGGAAGCGTGGGAATCTGTTGAAAAGAAACGTATCATTAAAACAGTATCCTTAACAGCACCTTCTGGAGCTGCAAATAGAGCAGTTGGTAGTATGCCATTATACAAACAACTCAAACAAAAAAATCCAGAGTTTAATACTCTGGACTTTAGAATGATGCAATATCGTGAGTTTTTTTAGTTTTCTTTAAATACTTTTTCTAACACCTTTTCTCCACCTACAATTGGTAAGCTAATAGATGTTCCATCTAAATCGACCGTTAATTCAGTTCCAGGTTCTGGCAATAAAGTAAATTGATTATCACTAGAATAAATCATTAAACCAATTTGCTGTCCTTTTGGAATAATTTGATCATCTGGTTGTAAATCGAAAGTCATAGTATAGAATTTTCCAGGCACTAATGGCTCACTTTCAGTTAACGATTTGTAATTCTGTAAATCTGCCCAACCACGAGTAATAATATTTTCAGTTATTTTAGCTTTTTTTTCTGTATTCCAAGGCAAAGACACTAGGCAAATTGATAGATTTGCTGCTGGTTTACTACTAGCTATTTTTACTGTAATTTTTGCTAATCCAGAAATATGGATATCTTCAGAAAGTGTTGGTGTAACATATAATAAGCGATTGTTTGAAGCTTCAGCTTGCGCTAAATCATTTCCAGTAATATTATAATCGTCAATTAAAGTTTCATTCCCTTGTTCTTTAGATTTATTAAGAGATAAACGACCTTTTTTTAATCCATTAGAATTAAGGTGCAAGGTCACTAGAGATGCATCTGGATTTGGATAATCCTTATAAGCTGTTGGACTTTCAGGAGAATCATTTTCTCTTACTATCCATGCTTTGGCATCGTTTTCTACACCATTATCAATACCATGTAAATAGTGTGTAAACCATCGATTCATCATAACCATAGGAGGAGGTCCACCATGTCCGTTTTGATGATAATATATTTGAGATGGTATCCCTTGATTTTTTGCTGCTTCATAAATTCTATAACTGTGTTCAGGCATTACATTCCAATCGTTAAACCCATGAGACATTAGTAAAGCAGCTTTCATAGGTTCCATATCGTTTAGGTAATCTCTTCCTGCCCAGAATTCATTATAATCTCCAGTTATTCTGTCCATTCCATTTTTCATTTCGGTGTCTCTAACTGTTTTATTACTAAATTCTCTTTTGGTAATGAGTTTTTTAGTGTCATTACCATCTAATGCTTTAGAATCATTGTTAACAGTAATATATTCTTCGCCACCACTATGAATAAAATCGTATAAAACATCAATATCTTCACCTAAATAACCACCTGGAGATCTAACCAATCCGTTGGATCTGTAATAATGATAATAAGAGGTGTTTGGAGCAATTGGAATTATAGCTTCAAGACCATCAACTCCTGTTGTTGCTGCTGCTAAAGGAATGGTTCCATTATAAGATGTTCCTGTCATTCCAACTTTTCCAGTAGACCAATAAGCTTTTACTTCTTCATTACCTTCTCTTTCTGTAAAGCCTTTAGCACGACCACACAGCCAATCGATAACAGCTTTAGGAGCAAGAGATTCGTTATCTGCTCCAACAGTTGGAGAACCATCAGACAGTCCAGTTCCTGGTGACGACGAGTGTACTACAATATAGCCTCTAGGAACCCATTTCTTAATATGTGAATTTGAAATAATAGGCCTTTCTCCTAAGCGAGTAACTTCTGGATGCACACGTTCTTTAGCAGCTTCTCCTATTTCATGATTAACATCCCAAAACAAACCATCTACATTTGGTGCAACTCCAGCAAAATAAGGACTAGACACATAGATAACAGGAAGTTTTAATCCCTGAGAATCTGTTTGTTCTGGCCTAGTTACTGCCACGTGCATTCGGTCTAATTTACCATCTCCATCTGTATCGAATTCTGTTTCAACCCATAAATCTGTTCTTATCCAATTTTCAGATTCACTAAAAGCAGGAACAATTTGTGCTTCGCCATTTTCAAAAACTGGTATAGCTTTTTCTTGTGAAAATGACATTGTAACACTTAACAAAAACAGGAAATTGAGTGCTAATTTGAAGGAAGTTTTCATAAAAGATATATTATATAAAGTGAGTTTTTATTTGTTGTTAACGAATTTCGTTCATTTTAAATTTATAAACAAGTTAGATATAGTAATAAGCCCAAGCCATAAGAACCAATTGTAGTGGAAGTCTTAAAATCAAGATCCATTTTGGAATTCCTGCACTTGCTTTTTCACTAGAAAGCATATAAAAATGTACCAGTAGAAACACAAGCAACATGGCAATAATACCATAAATAGCTAAAATCCTAGTTTTGTCAAAACAAAGAGCTAATCCTAATATTATTTCAGCAAAGCCACTAAGTATTACCAATAATTTATGATTTGGTAAATACTTAGGCATAATTCTCATATAAATTTTTGGTTTTATAAAATGCATAATGCCTGCAATTACATAAATGGTAGCCATTAAATATAAGTGCCAAGGATTATTCATCTTTATATACATTAAATGATATTCCCATACCATAATTATTTAATCCTGCAGATAGTAAACTGGAATCGTTAACATTTCCTTCTTTAAATTGAATCCATTGGTTCTTATTAACAAACACGCGTTTTATAAAGGTGTTATTTGATGAGATTTGATCTGTAAAAGGTAGTAGAGGTCTAAAGTTGGTTGGAATTTTTACAACACCATCTCTAGATTTAATTTCCTTGTATTTTTTATTAGGTAATAATTTTCCAGTTTTGTCTGTATAACCTAAAACTTGTATGGATACAAATAAACCTGATTTTGGTACGTAAACATCAAATCCAGATACATCTAAATTAAATTCGTCTCCATCCTTTTCAGTGACTCTAAAAACTATATTTTGGTATGTAAGAGGTTTTCCAGGAGAGCCATTATCATTATTGTAAATATTCACTTTAAATAAAGTTGAAAAAGGTCTTTTTTCAGCATTCGATTTATTTCTTTTTTTCCAATCTGAAGACTCTAAAGCGATTGGAAAATGGATGCTGGATAGTTTTTTTAGTTTATCGTCTGGATTGTTAAAATAAACAGCAATTTCAGATTCTATAGTTGGTAACCAACATTTATAATAATCATCGTCTAAATAAGGTTTTAGTTTTTCCTCTTTATATTTTCTATTTAATTTAGCACGAACAATTACTTCATCTAATTGATCGATATGAGGTTCTAACTCAAGTGTGTCAGGCAAATTTTCAGTGGCAATATTTAAATCTTTGAAGCCTAAAGCAGACACAAAAAGACTGTCAATATCTGGATATATTTTTTTAGTAAAAAGGAACGTTCCTTCATCGTCAGCAAAAACACCTTGTCCATTTCCAAACGAAATAGTAGCATAAGACACAGGATGTTTTGTTTGAGAATCTATTATAGCAGTTTGTGTAAAACTGAATACAGGGAAGAATAAAAAAATGTAAAAGACAGACTGTTTTAACATGCTAGTAGATAGTTCAAATTTTAAATGAGCACTAAATATACAGATTCTAAATCTAAAAATTACTAATAAAAAACCTGCTATTGATTAAATAGCAGGTTTTAGCGTGTTACATTGTAATAAGTTATTCTTTGTCTAAATCTTTAGTCATTTTAAAGCCAAAAAATAAGCCTAAACCTGCCATAAAGAAAATGGTTGCTGGATATACAGCTTCACTATCTATAGAAGAATAAGTATCCAATAAAGATGCTAAAAATGTTCCAAGCCCAATTCCCATTAATAATAAGGCAAAATTTAAAATAAGTACTTTCCAGATTGGAGCTGTACTTTGTTTGCCTTTCATAAAAATGCTAGCATCTGCACCTTTTTCAATAAGTGCTAAACGCTCTTTATTTCTAGTTGAAAAGTATAAGTAAAAAACTCCGAAAATTGCTCCAAATATAATTGGAATGATAATTAATTCTGATCCCATAACTGTTTGTTTTTAATTGATTAATTTTAATGTGTTCATAGCTTATGACGACACCTTTAATTATATGGTTACAACTTTCTCTAACTATTTTTATTTTTTATCTGTAACCACAGATAAAGAAATGTCGTCTAAAACACAAATGACCATCGAAAAAGACCAATACCACATCAATCAAGTGCTTGAAGGAAATACAAATGCCTTTACTGTATTAATTGATCAATATAAAGATTTAGTATTTACTCTGGCACTGCGAATGCTTAAAAATAGAGAAGAGGCAGAAGAAGTATCTCAAGATACTTTTATAAAGATCTTTAAGTCTTTGCAGAAATTTAAAGGCGATTCTAAGTTTTCAACTTGGATTTATAAAGTGACTTATAATACGTGTTTGGATAGATTGAAAAAGAATAAAAGACAACAACAAGTTGTAACTATTGATGAGTTTACTGAAAAACATGTCAAAACTATAGACAATGCACTTGAAAATCTGGTTGAAGAAGAAAAGAAACAAGCCATTCAAGAATGTATAAATTTATTGCCAAGTGAAGATGGATTTTTGTTAACCTTATATTATTTTGAAGA
Organism: Xanthomarina spongicola; assembly: GCF_003148645.1. GTDB lineage: Bacteria > Bacteroidota > Bacteroidia > Flavobacteriales > Flavobacteriaceae > Xanthomarina > Xanthomarina spongicola. Next base: position 261,006 of record NZ_QGGP01000004.1, on the reverse strand, counting down.
GCAGTCATTAGCAGAAATTTCAAAAATTGTTGGAATTTCAGCAAACCATGTCAAAGTGAAATTATACAGAAGTAGGCAAAAACTAGCTAGTATATTAAGAGAACGATTAGAACCAGAAATGATTACACATTATGAAAGAGAAAGAAAATAAACATATAGATAAATTGGTTGAAGATGTTATGAAGCATTCAGCTCTAGAAACTCCTTCATTTAATTTCACTACAAATGTGATGCAGCAAATAATTGCTGATTCTAAAAGTACAGCAACTCTTTATAAACCACTAATTTCTAGAACTGGTTGGATGATTTTATTTTTAAGTGTTATGGCAGTAATAAGCTATATATTATTATCTGGAGATACACAAAGTAATGGATGGTTTGATATTGTAGATTTTAGTGCGCTATCAAACTTTAAGTTACCTAATTTATTTTCAGGAATACAGGTTTCACATACCACTTTGTATGCATTACTATTTTTTGGAATTATGGTTTGTGTTCAAATTCCGTTATTGAAGAATTATTTTGATAAAAGGCTAAATATGTAAGTCTTTTAAAAATCTTTAGCAGCCAAAAATACCAAACACCAAACATATAATTAATACCAGCGTTTTTTCTTCTTTTTTGAAGCAGCACTTTTTCGCCCTTTTTTGTGTTTACTACTTGATTGTTTAGATTTATGAATTTCTGCTTTTGCCTTTGGATCTAAAGGATATGGATGTGCTTCTTCAACTGGTATTTGAATTTGTATTAATTGCTGTATGGTTTGAACATAGGCTTTTTCGTCTGCTCCACAAAAAGAATAAGACATACCAGAATTTCCAGCACGACCAGTTCTGCCAATTCTATGGACATAGGTTTCTGGTATGTTTGGTAAATCGAAATTAATTACAGCATCCAATTCATTAATATCTATACCACGAGCAGCAACATCTGTTGCAATAAGGATATTTACTTGACCACTTTTAAACTTTTTTAAAGCTGTTTGTCTATCTGTTTGCGATTTATCTCCATGAAGGGTTTCAACTTGATAACCGTTTTTAATTAAGGTTTGTTCTAACTTATCTACTCCAAATTTAGTACGTCTAAAAATTAATATACTGCCTTTTATTTCGTTTCTTAAAAGGTGTAAACACAATTCAATTTTGTTACGCTTTGGCACATAATACAAAACTTGCCCAATTTTATTTGCAGAAGATAAAGTTGGATGAATCTCAATTCGTTCAGGATTACTTAAAATAGTGTTAGCAAGTTGTTCTACCTTAAATGGCATAGTAGCCGAAAACAATAGAATTTGTTTTTGTTTTGGACATAAACTTTCTATATGTTTCATATCGTCTATAAAACCCATGTCCAATATTAAATCGGCTTCATCTAAAACCAATATTTCAACTTGATCTAAAGAAATAATGTCTTGTTTGTGTAAATCAATTAATCTTCCAGGTGTAGCAACTAAAATATCAACACCTTTTGTTAAGACATCAATTTGTGGCTCTATAGAAGTACCACCAAAAACAACTGTGGCTCTTAAGTTGGTATGTCTGCCATAAGCCTTGAAATTATTGCCAATTTGCAAAGCCAATTCTCTTGTAGGACTTACAATAAGTGCTTTAATCTTTTTACCTCCTCTTGGTGCATCTTGATTTTCGAATAACAACTGCAAAATAGGTAAAGCAAAAGCAGCTGTTTTTCCAGTTCCTGTTTGTGCAGAGGTAATAACATCTTTTTTAGCTAATACTAGTGGAATTGTTTTTTGTTGAACTAGAGTAGGTGTTTTATAACCTTGTTCTTCAATGGCTTTTAAAAGTGGATTTATAAGTTGTAAGTCTGTAAATGACATGTATTATATTTTCGACAAAGATAGATGAAAAAAAGGGATTCAATTTGCGAAGCATATTTTTTCATTTATATAAAAACTGGATTTAAGATGGCTTCAAAAAAAAATTAAAAAATTTAATAAATATATGATGCGCCTTAAAAATTAATTCTAAATTTGTCACTTCAAAATGAGAAAAAATCACGCACATAGCATTTGTAAGATGAATTGGAAATATTCCAAAGGCTAGAGCGTATTATATATTTAAAAATTATTAAAAGCGTTCTATTAAAAATTAGAACGCTTTTTTTATTAAAGACATTTAAAATGAATCAATTTAAAATAACATCGATTTGTAAGATTAATAAAATTGCATTTATGCCTATGCATAAGTGTAAACACATACCTATATATCGAAGAGAATAAAATAAGCCTATATAATAATTTTAAATCCCTTTGATTAACAACTAATCAAAGGGATTTTTTTTTGAAGCACATCATGAAAAATAAATTAACACTTATACTAAAAAAAGACATTTTATTAAAAGAACTTAAAAGCTATACTTGGGTTTTTGCAGGATCTGTATTACTGTCTATAGCCTATGTTATTTTTATAATACCACATAATATTGTACCTGGAGGTATTCTAGGATTGAGTATTGTTGTAAATAAACTAACGGGATTATCTATAGGACTTTTGGCCTTAATGGTAAATATTCCATTACTATTATGGGGAACCAAAGTTTTAGGTGTAAAGACAGGTATAAAAACGGCTTTTTCTATGGTTTTAGTGTCGTTTTATATAGATGTATTTTCAGCTTTGTTAAAAAATAAAATAGTTGTAGAAGATGTTTTGGTGTCTTCTGTGTTTGGAGGTGTTATTATAGGTTTGGCTGTTTCTATTGTTATGAATGCTGGAGCAACTACTGGAGGAAACGATATTTTAGTAAGAATTTTAGCTACAAAAATTAGATTGCCTTACAATCAATTGATTCTTATTATAGATGGTATTGTTATCTTTTTCGGTGTTTTAGTTTTTGAAGATTTTACTATGGCAGCTTACAGTATTATTGCCATTATAGCAATTAGTAAGACCATTGAATATTACATAAAAAAGTCATTAAAAAATATGACTTTACTAGTGTTTTCATCGAAAAACTTATTAATCCAAGAGTCTATTTTAGAGAATAAAAAGCACACAGAAGGTATTTTAAAATTGATTCATTATGATGAAAACGGAAAGCTAATTCTAATAACTAAAAACACTAAGAAATTAGAAAAGGTAAAAGAGCTTATTTATAAAATAGATCCAAAGGCTACTATTTCTGTTTTAGAATCTAATAGTAGTATGGCTTAATTAGTAATAAATTAAAAGATAAATGTTCTACCTGTTTATTTTAAAACTATCAAGATCTATGTCGTCTAAACCAATTTTATCGAAAGGAAATTCTAATTGATTTTGAATATTATAAAGAGAAATTAAAATAAACTCTGTTATTATTACAATAAAATATGCCACCCAAGTTGGAGTTAAATCTCCTAAATTATAAATAACTACAGGAGCATAAATAGTTGGAAAAATATAAATAAAAAGTTTACAATAAGCTTTGAGGCTTATAGGTGTTCTGTGCATATGAATGGCATGCAGGTTTTCAACACATTCGTGCATGTCTTTCATAAAACGGAACAATTTATCCTTAAGACTTCTTGGAAGAATTTCATTATTCTCTGAAATAAAAATAAAAATCTTATTAATTATTTTATCCAATTCATTGATACTAGCTTTTCTGTCAACTAGGTGTTCTAATACTTTCGTATTAATTTCAATTAAAATAGATTCAATTTCTTTCTTGTATTCTTCAGACAGGTTTTTATTACTTATAAAGAAATACTTCAACGTTTTTATAGTACTTCGAAATTCACTTAAATGCTCTAAAGCTTTTTCTCTACGCCTAAAAGAGCCTCTAATGGTAAAAACCAAAGGAAATATAATGGCAATACTTAAAAGGGTTAAATCCACATTAAATGTAAAGTGGTATAGATATGATAAATATGTAGTTGCCACAGATATTAATAGAGCAATAACAGTTCTATAATTTATTATTGAGATGTATTGTTTGATAGTTTGTTTTGTTAAAGTGTTATATTTGATGAAGTTAAGATAATATTATGAAAAAACAAGCTATATTTTTTCTGGTTCTCAATATTTTTTTCACAAGTTATTCTTATTCACAAATACCGATTGATAATTCTTCAACAACAGGCTATAAACTATTTTCTGAACAAAAAATCCTTAATTTAAAATTAAATTATTCTAACAAAGACGTAAAAAATAGCAAAGACGATTCGACGTATATTAATACCATCATGTCTTACAAACTAGATGATGGCACATGGGATTCTATACAATTAGGTATACGTAAAAGAGGATTTAGTAGGCTAGAGAACTGCTATTTTGCACCAATTAGAATGAAGTTTAAGAAAGATGATATACAAAAAACCATTTTTGAAGGTAATAAAAAACTGAAACTGGTTTTACCTTGTTTAAAAGAATCTGATAATAACGATAATGTTATTAAAGAATACATAGCTTATAAAATATATGAAATTGTTTCACCTTATCATTTTAAGACAAGACTTGTAGATATAGAATATGATGAAACTAAAGGAAGTAAAATAAAATCTTTTAATTTAAAAGGCATAATAAAAGAGGATGATAAAAACATTACTAAAAGATTTAATGGAAAAATATTTGAGAGAGAATTGGTTAACCCTTATGCTTTAGATACATTGACTTCAGTTAGGAATGCTTTTTTTAACTATTTAATTGGTAATACCGATTTCTCACAATCGTATTTGCACAATGTGAAACTAATTTATATCGATAAAAAAATCGTACCTATTTGTTACGATTTTGATATGAGTGGATTAGTAAATGCAAGTTATGCAGCCGTTTCTCCAACAGTTAATATAGAATCTGTAACCGAAAGAACTTACAGAGGTTTTAAAAGAGATCAACAAATATTCTATCAAGTAAGAGCAGAGTATTTAGAAAACAAATCAAGTATTTTAAAAAGTATAGACGATACTGAATACCTGTTTGAAAACCCGAAAGAGTTTAAAGAGTTACGAATTTTCGTAATGGATTTTTTCAATATTTTAATGAACGATTTAAAGTTTAAACAAAACATTATAGATCAAGCTAGAGATTAAGAACAACAACAACTTTCATTCAATTTACCTTTTTGTTTAGATAAGTTAAACCTTACTTTCGGACAATAAAACAACCCTTTCGTCCGTAACCATTTGATTTATTGCTTTTTAATAGCTTACCTTTAAACATCTCCCCAAGCTGATCCTTATCTTAAATGGATTTAGTTTATCCATTTATTATACAATTATCACTTATAAAGTATATCATTTTACCATTTGCAATAGTTGCAAATAGTGCTATTAATCAACTAAATAATAATTATTATGTTTAAAAAATGTATTGCATCGATAACGATGCTAGTTATGATTTTGGGAATTTCAATTCAATCTGAAGCTCAAGAATCCAAAGATTACCAAATGTGGCAAAACGTTATGTTAACTCCAGATTACACCAATCTTAAAGTGTTTGGTGAGAATATGAGAAAACACAACCAAACGTATCATAGTGAAGGAAATTTCAATGCTTATGTTTATAACATTACAACAGGACCAAATGCTGGAAGTATGATTTGGCAAATGGGCCCAATGATGTATAAACACAACGATTCCAGACCTGAAGGAGCTCACGATATCGATTGGAGAGACAATGTCATGCCTTACGTTAAAAAAATTCATACTGTTGAATATTGGTCTCAAGATGATGAGTTATCTAATACTAGTATGGTTAGAGGAGAAAGTGTTAAATATCCTATTTTATTCGTAAGAATGATGGAGTTAGCTGATGATCATCAATACCTACGTAAAGACTTTTTCTCAAAAGTTAGTGCTACTATAAAATCTATGCCTGGAGAAAATCCTTGGGGATTGTATTATAATAATTTCTTACAAGGAGACCTAGGAAGACATATAGCAACTGTTGGGTTTAATAAAAACTGGACCGAGTTTGATGAAGATGGTCCAAATTTTAAAGAAGCTTTCGAAAAACTATATGGAAAAAATAGTTTTCAAAGATTTCTAGATGCTAGAGATGATTTATTTAAAAACACCTTTGATGAAATCTGGGTATATAACAAGAATTTGAGTGGCGACTAACCAATTAACCAACCAAATATTATTGATAGAGACCACTTTGTAAAAGCAAAGTGGTTTTTTTATGGAATGAAAACATAAAATTGTAATTAAAAAATCATCTCACAACGTTTAATATTTATTAATAAATACCGATATTTCTAACATATTAAAACACATGAGAGACTTTCTTAATAAATATTTTGATTTTAAAATTGGTATTGCTGGAGCATTATTCATGGGAATAATTGTTTACTGTATTAATTATTTTTCTACAAACCTTATTATAGAATCTCTTACTGCTGCTTTAAAACAAGGAGCTTACACCTTTTTTTTTGGTGGACTTTTAATGAAAGGTTGCGAATACATTGCCATACATATTAAAAAGCACACGTTGGCTATTTTATCAGCTATTCTTATTCCAACTGTATTAACTTTAATTCTAACTTATGGTATGCATCTTTTAAAAGGGACTCCAAAACCATTAGCATCTACCATCCCTACATTAATGATTATTCCTGCAACTGCAGTTTGGGCTATTAGGAAGAGAAAAAACAAAATTACTGAAGAATGAATATTTAGAGTTAAATGAATACAGAAACCAATAGCATATTATCTTCAAGGAGTCTTGGTCAACTTAAGTTGAAAAACAGGATTATTAAAGCTGGTTGTTTTGAAGGAATGTCTCAAAATGGTGGTGTTACACCAGACCTCATTGAACATCATAGAAAAATGGCAGCTGGTGGAACAGCTATGACTACTGTAGCATATTGTTCTGTAAGTCACGATGGTCGTGCCTATGATCACGAAATGTGGATGCGAAAAGAACTTATTCCAGATTTAAAAAAGTTAACATCTAAAGTGCATGAAGAAGGAGCATATGCATCTATTCAACTTGGACATTGTGGTTATTTTGCAAGTAAAAAGGTTATTGGTAAAAGACCTTTAGGCGCTTCGCCAAAATTTAATTTATTTAGAATGTCTTTTGCTAAAGCTATGAATGCTGCAGATATTTTAACAAAAATTGACGATTTTGTAAATGCAACCTCTATGGCTATTGAAGCTGGTTTTGATGCTGTAGAAATCCATGCAGGACATGGTTATTTATTAAGTCAGTTTTTGTCTCCTTACACTAATAAGCGTAAAGATGAATTTGGTGGTAGCTTAGAAAATAGATTGCGTTTTCTTGTTGAAATTATTAAAGGCATTAGAAAGAAAGTAGGAGCAGATTTTCCTATTCTTGTTAAAATGAATCTTTACGATGGTATTAAAGGAGGTTTAGAAACAAATGAAGCTATAGACATAGCTAAAGTACTCGAAACAGTTGGTGTAAGTGGACTTATTCCAAGTAGTGGGTTTACTTCAAGAACACCTTTTTTAATGCTTCGAGGTAGATTGCCCATTTTCGAAATGGTAGCGAACCAAACTAGTTGGATTATGAAATTAAGTTTAGCTTTATTTGGGAAACTGATGGTTCAGGAATATACATATACCAAACTCTTCCATTTAGAAGACGCTAAAAAAATAAATGATACAGTAAACATTCCTGTTATATATATTGGAGGCATTAAAACTCCTGAAGATGTAGCTCAAGCACTCGATTCCGGTTTTGATTTTGTACAAATTGGTCGTGCTTTAATTCACGATAATAATTTTGTAAACAATTTAACAAATAAGTCAAATAACCTAAATATATGTGATACATGCAACCGTTGTGTTGCCGCTATGGATGGAGGAGGCGTTTATTGCGTTTCTAATATTACAGGAAATTATCTGGATTAATTTTGCATAACCGTTTTTGAATAAAACAAAAAAACCACCTTCTTAAAAGGTGGTTTTTTTATATAAGTCTTATTTAATAAAACTATTTTATCATTTCGTAACTACGCTTAATAAAATTGGTAAGTTCTTCACCCTTTAAAAGTCCTTGAGACAATCTGGCTAAGTCTAAACTTTGGTTTATTAAACGTTCTTGTTTCTTTTTAGTTTTGGTAGCAAGAATGTCGCTAACTAATTCAGAATTTGTGTTTACAACTAAGTTGTACATGTCTGGCATATTACCCATTCCAAACATGCCACCACCAGTTTGTTGCATTTCTTTCATTCTACGCATAAACTCAGGTTGCGTAATCATAAATGGTGTAGATTCACTATCCATAGTTTCTAATTGAACCGAGAATTTTTCAGCAGGAATCACTTCTTTTAAAAGTGTTTCTAATTCTGTTTTTTGCTCTTCAGTTAATTTAGAAATCTTAGTATCTTCTTTCTTAATTAAATTATCCACATGATCTGCATCTACACGAGTAAACGTAATATTTTCTTTAGTAGATTCCAGTTTTTGCATTAAATGACTCACAATTGGAGAATCTAATAATAACACTTCGTAACCTTTAGTTTTAGCAGCTTCAATATAACTGTGTTGTGCATCTTCGTTTGAAGCATAAAGAATCACTAATTTACCGTCTTTATCGGTTTGATTTGCTTTTATTTTATTGAAAAGCTCTTCGTATGTATAATGAGTTCCATCTACAGTAGGATACAAAGCAAAAGCATCAGCTTTTTCAAAGAATTTATCTTCAGAAAGCATTCCATATTCAATGACTATTTTAATGTCGTTCCATTTAGCTTCAAAATCTTCTCGGTTTTCATTAAATAACGATTTTAATTTATCGGCAACTTTTCTTGTAATATATGATGAAATCTTTTTAACAGCTCCATCTGCTTGTAAGTAAGAACGAGACACGTTTAATGGAATGTCTGGAGAATCAATAACACCACGTAACATGGTTAAGAATTCTGGTACAATACCTTCAACATTATCTGTTACAAAAACCTGATTTTGGTATAATTGTATTTTATCCTTCTGAATGTTTAAATCATTTGTCATCTTAGGGAAATACAAGATTCCAGTTAAGTTAAACGGATAATCTACATTTAAATGAATGTGAAATAAAGGCTCTTCGAATTGCATTGGATACAACTCTCTGTAGAAACTTTTATAGTTTTCATCTTCTAAATCTGCTGGTTGTTTTGTCCATGCAGGATTTGGATTGTTAATAATGTTATCTACTGTTTTTTTCTCTGGTTTGGCATCTTCTGGAGCATCTTCAGGTAATGCCACATTTACTTCCTTTGTTCCAAATTTAATTGGAATAGGCATAAACTTGTTATACTTAGTAAGCAAGTCGTTAATACGAGCTTCTTCTAAAAATTCTGTAGAATCTTCAGCTATATGAAGAATAATTTCTGTTCCTCTTTCAGTTTTATCATGAGGTTCAAGCGTAAATTCTGGGCTACCATCGCAAGTCCAATGTGCAGCTGGTTCATCTTTAAAAGATTTGGTAATAATTTCTACTTTTTCAGCAACCATAAAAGCTGAATAGAAACCAAGACCAAAATGACCAATAATTCCAGAATCTTTACCAGAATCTTTATATTTATCTAAAAACTCTTCAGCTCCAGAAAAAGCAATTTGATTGATATACTTTTCAACTTCTTCAGAAGTCATTCCTAAACCTTGATCGATAATATGAAGTTTTTTACCTTTCTTATCAATTTTCACTTCTATTTGTGGATTACCATATTCCACTTTTGCATCACCAATATTTGTAAGGTGTTTCAGTTTTAATGTAGCATCTGTAGCGTTACTTATTAACTCACGTAAAAAGATTTCGTGATCGCTATAGAGGAATTTTTTAATTAATGGAAAGATATTTTCTACCGAAACATTAATATTTCCTTTTGTCATAATGTATAATTTTATTAATAATATGTTTATTTCTAATGATTTCAATAAGACAACAAAAATGCCAAGCATGAAAATGTGACAAACTGACACGAAAATATTTTAAGGAACTATTAGTCTATATTGTATATTTAAACCTGATACATAAACAATAAAATTAGTGTGGCGTTAGAATACGATTATGTGATTATTGGAAGTGGTTTTGGAGGATCTGTTAGTGCATTAAGACTTTCGGAAAAAGGCTATAAAGTTTTGGTTATTGAAAAAGGGAAATGGTTTCAAGATAAGGACTTTCCAAAAACAAACTGGAATTTAAAGAAATGGCTTTGGGAACCAAAAGCAAAGCTAAATGGCATTTTTAAAATGACCTTTCTAAATCATGTGACAGTGCTTTCAGGCGTAGGAGTTGGAGGAGGTTCTTTAACTTATGCCAATACGTTACCTATACCTAAAAAAGAGTTTTTTAAGACTGGAAGTTGGGCACAATTAAATGATTGGGAAAGGCAACTAAAACCATTTTATGATACTGCTTACACCATGTTAGGAGCAGACACGAATCCTAAATTGTATGAATCGGATTTACTGATTAAAGACCTAGCAAAAGACATTGGGAAAGAAGCTCATTTTGAAGCTACCAAAGTCGCTGTATATTTTGGAGAAGCTGGTAAAAAAGTAGCTGATCCTTATTTCAACGGAAAAGGTCCAGATAGGACTGGTTGTGTCTTTTGTGGTGCTTGCATGACAGGTTGTAGATATAATGCCAAAAACACGTTGGATAAAAATTATTTGCATTTAGCACAACAGCTTGGTACTGAAATTTTAGCTGAAAAAGAAGTTTATAATGTGTCAGTATTAGGAAATGAGGATGGTTCAGATGGTTATAAAATAGAGTATAAGTCTAGTATAGGTAAAAAATCAAAAGCAAGTGTTACAGCAAAAGGAGTTATTTTTTCTGGAGGTGTTATGGGAACGGTTCCGTTGTTGTTAAAACTAAAAAAATCTTCCTTACCAAGCCTATCTGATGCTGTTGGAAAAAACATCCGAACCAATAATGAATCCTTGTTATTGGTGACTTCCACAGATAAAAATCCGAAGGATTATTCCAAAGGTATTGCTATTGGTTCTATTTTGCATACAGATGAAAATAGTCATTTAGAACCTGTACGTTATGGCGAAGGTTCTAGTTTCTCAAAAGCTTTGACTATGCCAACCATTCATAATAAATTTATGATTTTTCGTTTGTTAGGAATCATCGGATTGTTTTTTAAAAAGCCTTCTAGATTTTTTAAAACCATCTTTTCAAAAAATTATGCACAACGAACAACTATCTTATTATTTATGCAAACTTTAGATAGTACGCTACAAATTAAATTAGGCAAGTTTACCAAAATGAAAACCGTTAAAGAATCTGGACCAAAACCAAGTGCCTTTATTCCTGAAGCTATGGAATTAGGTAAACAGGTTGCCAATAAAGTAAACGGAATTCCCTATGCCAATTTTACAGATGCTTTGTTAGGAACTCCAACCACAGCACACATTTTAGGTGGAGCTGTTATGGCTGAAAATGCATCAAAAGGAGTTATTGATAAATATAACATGGTGTTTGGTTATAAGAACATGATGGTTTGCGATGGTTCCATGATTTCTGCAAATCCTGGAGTAAATCCCTCTTTATCTATTACAGCCATTTCAGAACATGCTATGAGTCATGTTGGAAATAAAAAATAAGAATTAAGCAGTCATCTTCATAAGTTTATAAAACAGAAAAAGAGGTAGCGAATTATGCTACCTCTTTTATTTAATCTATTGGTTCATTTTTAAAACTTCTTTTGAAGCTTTAAAAATTGCCTTTTTAGATGTGCTATTAATTGTATTTTTTAGTTTAAGACTGTTTTGTAAATTGTACATCAACTACTAATTTTACTTTGTCTGAAACTACAATGCTACCTGCTTCTGTTACCGCATTCCAAGTTAAATTGAAGTCTTTTCTGTTAACTTCTCCTCTAATTTCAAAACCTGCTTTTGTTTGTCCGTAAGGATCTACAGCTACACCATTTAATTCAGCATCTAATGTAATTTCTTTGGTTACGTCTCTAATAGTTAAATCTCCAATTAGTTTGTCGCCATCAAACGATTTAGAAACAAATGTCATTTCAGGGAATTTTTCAGAATTGAAAAAATCATCCGATTTTAAATGTGTATCTCTGTCTTTGTTTTTGGTATTTATAGAGGCTGTTTTTGCACTAAAAGCAAACTCGACATTGTCGAAATTATCACCATCTGTTTTTGCAGTTGCTTTAAAATCTTCGAAATGACCTGTTACTGTTGAAATCATCATATGCTTTACTTTAAAAGCAATTTCTGAATGTGCGTTGTCGATTGACCAATTTGTTTTGTTACTCATCTTTATAGTTTTTAATTGTTAATATTTAATTTATTATTTTTTTAATACGTCTTGAATGTCTGTTAGTTTTTTAAACTGTGCATTAGCATAAGGACATAATGGTGTGATTTTGATGTTTTTTTCTCTTGCCATTTCTACAATTTTGTAGAGCAGTTGTTTCCCAACATTTTTGCCTTTAAACTCAGGATCAACTTCTGTATGATCGATAATAATATGATTTTTTCTTGCAATGGAATAGGTCATTAATCCAGCTCTTTTGTTATCTTCCCTAGCCATTGCAAAGCCTTTGTTTTCTTGTTCTTTTATGATTAGTTCCATGTTGTATTTATTAAAATTGTTATAATTATCTTGTCATTGGCACTTCCATTAAAAGGACACGTGCATTTTCTGTAGCTTTTACATAAATGGAGTCTGTATCCCAAATCCCCATGCCATCTCTTTTGGAAAGTTTTTCATTATTGATTTCAACGTCACCTTCAAGAATAAAAGCATAAACGCCATTTCCTTCTCTTTTGATTTTGTATTCATCTGAGTTTCCTTTTGTGAAATTTCCAATATGAAACCAAGCGTCTTGATTGATCCAAACACCTTGATCATCTTTATTAGGCGAAAGCACTTGGTAAAATTCATTGGTTTTTACAATATCTCTAATAGAAATTTGGTCATAACGTGGCGTGACATTTTTCTCTTTAGGGAATACCCAAATCTGAAGAAACTTCACTTCTTTGTCTTTATTTTTATTGTATTCCGAATGTGTTATTCCAGTTCCTGCACTTAAAACCTGTACATCTCCTTCTCTAATAACTGCCACATTACCCATACTGTCTTTATGTTCTAAATCGCCTTCTAAGGGAATAGAGATTATTTCCATATTGTCATGTGGATGCGTTCCAAATCCCATTCCTGCTGCTACAATATCATCATTTAAGACACGTAGTACACCAAAATTCATTCTTTCTGGATTGTAATAATTAGCGAAGCTAAAGGTGTGGTGTGAATTTAACCAACCGTGATTTGCTTGTCCTCTTGTTTCTGCTTTGTGAATTACTGTATTCATAGTATGTATATTTTTATTTGGTATATGATTAAATCCTACTTGTTGCATCAAGGTGTCGTAAGTAGAATTTATAGATTTGTTATTGTTTGCTTTAAGTATTTGTGGAGCGATAGCACTAACAACACCTGTTAAAAGGGCATTTTTAATAAATTTCTTACGGTTCATATGCTTTGCTTTAAAGTATGATACAAAGATATTACCAATGTGAAGACTGTGGAATATGAAAAAAAGGGGTAAACGTATGAAAATCCGACATTTATCTAGAAACTAGGACCTTATCTCATGTAGCTTGAAATTTGAAGGGGATAATTGTGTGTGTTTTTTGAAAAATGCACTAAAATTGGCTGGCTCATTGAAGCCTAACTCATAGGCAATTTCTTTATTGCTTAAATCCGTGAAATAAAGTAGTCTTTTCGCTTCAGTTATAATTCTTGCTTGAATATAGTCTTTTGCAGTTTTACCAATTTTGGCTTTAAAGGTTCTGTTTAAATGGTCTGGTGTAATAAATAGCTCATTGGCATAAAAGGTGGTAGAGTGTTCTTTTTTATAGTTGTTATTTACGGCATTTTTAAAAGTCCGAATTAGGTTGTCTCCAGAAGAGTCTACATCCAATTCGATAGGATTAATAGAACAAATATTATTACATTCTATCAGCAAGAGTTTTAAATAGGAACCAATAGATAAAAGTTTCATTGTTTTATTACTGTAGAATAGCCTAAAAATATTATCTGCAAAATTTTCTATGGTAACAAATTGTTCATTATTTGGCTCTAAAGGTGGGCTTTGTCCATAATTTTGAAAGAGATTCAAACTATCAATAAACGATAATGGAATAGAATTTTCAACTAAAAACTGATTGGAAAAAGTCATGGCATATCCCAAAGATTTTTCTGTTTCTATAACTTGGTGTACTTGTCCAGGAGCAACAAAGAAAACTTGTTTGTTTGATAAGCCATAAGCGTTAAAGTCTATCTTATGTTGGCCTTTTGCTTTATTTATAATTAATACTGTATAGTAATTATGTCTGTGTGGTTCATCAACCTTTCCATTTCGTTTTTTGTAAATATCTTCCATTTTAGATATCCCAAAACTCATGTTTTCGTTTTCAGAATTTACTTTTTGATATGTTTTTACAATGTTCATTATTAAATAACTAAAACTGCTTCCGTGAAATTTAGTAACTTTATTAATCAGTTTTAACTTCAGTTTCAGGTGTGTTTTTCACATTGTTTTCCAGCCATGTATCTTGTTCCCAAAGCATATGTAATATAGATTCTTCAGCTACATAACCATGACTTTCTTTTGGCAGCATAACTAATCTAACTGGAGCACCTAATCCTTTTAAGGCATTAAAGTAACGTTCACTTTGTAATGGGTAGGTTCCAGAATTATTATCTGCTTCACCATGAATTAAAAGTAAAGGAGTTTTCATGGTGTCACAATGCATAAAAGGAGACATATTATAATAAATCTCAGGAGCTTCCCAATAATTACGTTCTTCACTCTGGAAACCAAAAGGAGTTAGTGTTCTATTATAAGCACCACTTCTAGCAATACCAGCTGCAAATAAGTTAGAGTGAGATAATAAATTAGCTGTCATAAACGCACCATAACTATGTCCACCAACAGCCACTTTATTTCTATCAATATAACCTAAGTCATCAACTGCATCAATAGCTGCTTTTGCATTGGCAACTAATTGCACAATAAACGTATCATTAGGTTCTTCGTCTCCTTCACCAACAATAGGGAAAGATGCATCGTCTAAAACTACATAGCCTCTGGTTACCCAGTAAATTGGTGAACCATACCAAGGATAGGTAAACTCATTAGAATTTTTAGTGTTTTGCCCAGCGCTACTTTTATCTTTAAATTCTTCAGGATAAGCCCACATAACCATTGGGTATTTTTTACCTGCTTCATAATCTGTAGGTAAATAAAGCGTTCCTGTTAATTCCAATCCATCTGCACGTTTGTATTTAATCACTTCCTTTTTAACATTTTGAATACTCATAAAAGGGTTTTCAAATTGTGTTAAAGAAATTAATCCAATGCGTTTTTTAATGTTTCTAATGTAATAGTTTGGATATTCATTTTTAGACTCTATTTTTACAATAAACTCACCTTGTTTTGCATTTAATGCCATTGAAATATCTTCAACTTTATCTGTTAATCCAGATTGATACAATCTGTTTGTTTCTAAAGTTTCTAGATTAATTTCATCTACAAATGGAAACTTTCCAGCGTCGCTATAACCATCTCCAATTAGAAAGGCGTTATTATTATCTAAGTCCAAAATATATTCGTCGAAATCGTTTTTTGTGTACACAAAACTTCCAGGATTGCTATACACATCTTGATAGTTTCTATCGAATACAACTTTTGGTTCTTGACTATTATCTGAAGGGTTAAACAAATAGGTTCTTGTGTTTCTGGTATTCCACCAGTAATCGTAAGCCAAGGCTGTATTATCATTTCCCCATTGTATATACCTATATCGATCTTTTGTTTTTAGAAGCGAGGTTACTTTTCCAGTAAAAGGTGCATCTTGTTGAAACACTTCATCTCTAAAAGGGACTTCATTTTCTGGATCTCCACCATCTAAAGCTTCTGCCCAAACCAATGTTGAAGGCTTATCATTTCGCCAGGTAACATCTCTTTTCCCTTTTCTTTCAGCCATAAAACCTTTTGGTAAATCTTCTATTAATGGGACTTCTAGAAATGTATTTACAAAATCGCCATTAGCTTTATATATTGTTGTTGTAGAAGGAAATCTGTAGTAAGGCACTAAATAAGAAAATGGTCTGTTAATAGTAGTAACCATTATATAATTTCCATCTGGTGAAAACGAGATATCTCGATACATATCGGTTTTTTTCCATAAAGTTGAAACACCATCTAAAGTAATTTTATGTAATTCTGCTTGAGCTAATAATTCAAAATTATACTCATCGTTTTTGTTTTTAAGTAAATCTTGATAGGTTCTGTTTTGGGCTTCAACACCAGCTTCACTTATTGAAATTGTTGGTCCAGTTGGTATCGCTTCTTTTGTATCTATTAAAGGGTTTCTGTTAGCTGGAAGCGTACTCACTAAAAGAGATTTACTGTCTTTAAACCAAGTAACGGGATTTCCCATATTAGCATTCAAATTTGCCTTACTAATTTTAGTTGCCTTAGCATTATTAATATCTAAAACCCAAAGCTCTACTCCAGAATTTACTGTATTAGTGAAAGCCATATATTCTTGATTTGGCGACCATGAGAAATTTGCAAAACGTTTCTTTTCAGGTAATCCGGTTACTTTTTGTGTGTTTCCATCTTGACCTATTCTAACAGTAATATCTGTATAATATCTAGTTCTACTACCAATATTAGTTACAGGATTGATACGTAATCCACCCAAACGCATTTCTGTTTCAGAAAGTTCATCAATAGATTTAAAATTACTTCTATAAAGAAATACAATGTTATTTCCTTTACTATCTATTCTTATGCTTGGAGCCATTGGAGCTTCAGCTAATTCTAGAATATTTTGATGAGGTTTTTGATAGGTTAAATTTTCCTGTCCAAAAGAAATGAGAGAAAAAAACAATACAATGTTTAATAATAATGATTTCATATGGTTATATATTTTTGGTTTTTAAAGCTACTAAATCTAATGCTTTAAATTATTAAAAGGATGTTAAAATAGTAGACCTATTATGAAATTCATATTTAAATTTAAATATTATAAGAATACTATATATAATGATTAAATTGCAACACTGTTTTGAACATATAAAAAAATGATTTATGTATAACTCGAAAATTATTGGATTAGGATATTATGTTCCTGATAATGTTGTAACGAATGATGATCTATCTAAAATGATGGATACCAATGATGCATGGATTCAAGAGCGTACAGGAATACAAGAAAGACGATGGGTTAAACCAGGCTCTGGAGATACTACTTCAGTAATGGGAGTTAAAGCAGCTAAAATTGCAATAGAACGTTCTAGAATAGATAAAGACGATATCGATTTTATAGTGTTTGCAACTTTAAGTCCAGACATGTATTTTCCTGGACCAGGAGTACAGGTGCAACATGCTCTTGATATTAAAACCGTTGGTGCTTTAGATGTTAGAAACCAATGTTCAGGTTTCATTTATGCCATTTCTGTAGCAGATAATTTTATTAAAACTGGTATGTATAAAAATGTACTAGTTATTGGGAGTGAATTACATTCGCATGGTCTAGATAAAACAGATAGAGGCAGAGGTGTTTCGGTAATTTTTGGAGATGGAGCAGGTGCTGCAGTTTTAACCAGAGAAGAAGATACTAGTAAAGGAATTTTATCTACACACTTACATTCGCAAGGAGAACATGCAGAAGAATTAGTGCTTATTGCTCCAGGAATGGGAAAACGTTGGATTAATGATATTCTTGCTGATAATAATCCTGATGATGATAGTTATTTCCCTTATATGAATGGCCAGTTTGTATTTAAAAATGCTGTGGTTCGTTTTAGTGAAGTTATCAATGAAGGGTTACAAAAAAACAATTTGAATGTTGATGATATTGACATGCTTGTTCCGCATCAGGCAAATTTGAGAATAGCGCAATTTATTCAGAAAAAATTTAAACTTACAGACGACCAAGTTTTTAATAATATCCAAAAATATGGTAATACAACTGCAGCTTCAATTCCAATTGCTTTAACTGAAGCATGGGAAGAAGGAAAAATAAAGGGAGGAGATACCGTTGTTCTTGCTGCTTTTGGTAGTGGATTTACTTGGGGATCTGTTATTATTAAGTGGTAAATACATAATAAATAAAATAAAAAAAAGCCTCGAAACAAGTCTGTTTCGAGGCTTTCCAACTATTAACCAATTTTAACTAACACTAACCATAAAAAGTTTTTTTATAGTTTGATTACTTAAAAACTTATCACTTATTATATAGACGTAGAAAAGCTGTTTTTATTTCATCTCTTAACGTTTTTAACTATCATTTAACAAATTGTAATTAAAAACCCGAAGCATTAGCTTCGGGTTTTTTCAATTTAATAGCCAGACTTAACACTAACCATCAACTATTATGTTGACTATTAAATATATTGTATTTTAAGATGCCAAATTTTGTGTTTAATAAATAGACGCCTATTTTTGATAACTGTTACTCTTTTTAACATTGCTTAACAACGATTTAACAAATGGATAAGAAAACTTTAGTGTTTGGAGCCTCTTTAAAGCCTGATAGGTACTCAAATATGGCAGTAAATAGATTGATTAATTCTGGTCATGAAGTAGTTGCTTTTGGTATGAAAGAAGGCACTATTAATAATGTAAAAATTGATACAAGCTTAATGCCTTATGAAGATATTGATACAGTAACCTTATATTTAAATCCTAAGAGGCAAGAGGCTTATTATAACTATATAATATCTTTAAATCCAAAACGTGTTATTTTTAATCCAGGAACAGAAAACCCTGATTTTTATAATCTTTTAAAAGAAAATAATATCGATTTTGAAGTGGCTTGTACCATAGTCTTACTTTCTACGAATCAATACTAGCCCTAAGAAAGTTAAGAACCCATTCAATATTAAGATAAAGAACCCAAATTCAAAACCAAACCATTTTGAACTGTTCACACTTATTATATAAGATAGAACAGGCGAAAGAATTGCAATTACTGGAACTAACTTGTCTTTTACTTGCCATTTAGTAAACAAACCAAAAGCATAAAGACCTAGTAAAGGTCCATACGTATAACCTGCAAAAACAAAAAGTTTAGCAATAACACTTTCATCTTTAATTAGGTATTTGAATGAGATAATTACCAGAATCAATATTAAAGAGAACAAAATATGAATCTGCTTTCTTTTAGCTATTTGCGCTTTTTCGTCAAGTTTCTTTTCAATATCTAAAATATCAATACTAAAAGAGGTTGTTAATGCAGTTAAGGCACTATCTGCACTACTGTAAGCTGCTGCAATTAATCCGATTAGAAAGAATACAAACACACCAATACCTAAATGATTTTTTGCTAATATTGGAAACAAATCATCTTTATGTGCATCAATCCCATTTTGTTGTGCATAAACAGTTAAAAGTAGTCCTAAACATAAAAAGATAAAGTTAACTACAGTAAGAACAATAGTAAACCAAAACATATTTTTTTGTGCATCTTTTAGTGTTTTGCAGGTTAGGTTCTTTTGCATCATGTCTTGGTCTAAACCTGTCATAACAATAGCAATAAAAGCACCAGAAATAAACTGTTTCCAAAAGT
This sequence comes from Xanthomarina spongicola, assembly GCF_003148645.1. Taxonomy (GTDB): domain Bacteria; phylum Bacteroidota; class Bacteroidia; order Flavobacteriales; family Flavobacteriaceae; genus Xanthomarina; species Xanthomarina spongicola. The sequence goes on along the minus strand of NZ_QGGP01000004.1, from coordinate 241,492 downwards.
AATTACTGGATTTAAAATCGTCGAAGAAAAAGGTTTTAGACATCTCATTATCTAAAACAAAGCCTAAGATATTTCCACCTGTCAAACCTAATTCATCACTCACAAAATAAATGGCAACACCAACTGCAATAAGCATAAAGAGCGTTTGTAAGGTATCTGTCCAAACAATGGTTTTTATGCCAGATTTAAAGGTATACAGCCAAATTAATAAAACCGTAATGATAACAGTTTGCCAAAAGGCAATACCAATATCGTCAAAAAGAATAACCTGAAGAACGTTAGCTACTAAAAATAGTCTAAAACTGGCGCCTACAACTCTTGATAATAAGAAAAAAGACGCTCCAGTTTTATAGGAATAATTACCAAAGCGTTCATCTAAATAGGTGTAAATTGAGGTTAAATTAAGCTTATAGTACAAAGGAAGTAAAACAGTTCCAATAACTAAATAGCCTACAATGTAACCTAAAACCACTTGCATATAACTAAACTGCGAAGCTTCAATCCAACCAGGAACCGAAATGAAAGTGACTCCAGAAAGTGAAGCTCCAATCATTCCAAAAGCAACTACAAACCAAGGAGATTGTTTATTTCCTTTAAAAAAAGCATCGTTTCCAGACTTCTTCCCAGTGAAATAAGAAATTAAAATTAATACTCCAAAATAGGCAGCTATTAAAAGAATAATTTGAGTAGCATTCATAAATAAAATGGTTTCAAGTGTTCAAATTACACGTATTATATGGCAAATTCCAAATTTTTGTATGGGAAGCATCTATAAATAAAAAGAATTACTGAAAATTAGTGTAATTTGTGGCTAAATAGTAAATTCGCAGCTATGGAATTTTCGTCTAAACTTTTAGAAAAAGCAGTCAATGAAATGTCGCAATTACCAGGAATTGGTAAGCGCACAGCCTTGCGTTTAATGTTGCATTTATTAAGACAGCCTGAAGATCAGACTGTGCAGTTAGCTAAAGCTTTAGAGTCTATGAGGTTAGATATTAAATTCTGTAAAAGTTGTAATAATATTAGCGATAAAGAGGTTTGCGAAATTTGTGCTAATCCACATAGAACTAAAGAAATTATATGTGTAGTAGAAGATATTCGCGATGTTATGGCAATCGAAAACACAAGCTCATTTAAAGGATTATATCATGTTTTAGGAGGAAAAATTTCACCTATGGATGGCATTGGTCCTAACGAATTAAATATTCAACCTTTAGTAGAAAAAGTAAAACAAGGAATCGTTAAGGAACTAATTTTTGCTTTGGGTTCCACCATGGAAGGAGATACCACTAATTTTTATATATATCGACAAATCCAAGATTATAATGTTACAACTTCTACCATTGCAAGAGGGATTTCAGTTGGAAACGAATTGGAGTATACAGACGAAATTACCCTTGGGAGAAGTATTATTAATCGAATTCCTTTCGAAGCTTCATTAAAATCTTAATATATACGTTTGAAACTATCAATCATCATATTAAATTATAATGTACGTCATTTTTTAGAGCTTTGTCTAAGAAGTGTCGAAGCAGCTATAACCAATATTGATGCCGAAATTATTGTAGTGGATAATAATTCCCCAGACGATAGTTGCCAAATGGTAAAACAACTATTCCCAAAAATTAAACTCATTGAAAATAAGTCTAACGACGGTTTTTCAAAAGGTAATAATATTGGAGTAAGGCAAGCTCAAGGAGACTATTTGTGCATATTAAATCCAGACACAATAGTTGCTGAAGATACCTTCGAGATTTTATTGAAATTTGCTGAAACCAAATCAGATTTAGGAATTTTAGGTTGTAGATTAATAGATGGTAAAGGACAATTTCTGCCAGAAAGTAAGCGTAATATACCAACACCTGTTGTTTCTATTAAAAAAGTTTTAGGTTATACAAAACCTTACTATGCTTCACAAGTAAACGAAAATAGTATTGGTAAGGTAGCGATACTTGTTGGAGCTTTTATGATAATGAAAAGAAATGTATATCTAGAAGTTGGTGGTTTTGATGAAGACTATTTTATGTATGGAGAAGATTTAGATTTATCTTATAAAATATTGAAAGCTGGTTACCAAAATTATTACAATCCAGAAACATCAGTTATTCATTTTAAAGGAGAAAGCACCTTAAAAGATGAAACCTACGCCAAACGATTTAATAGTTCGATGCAATTGTTTTTTGAAAAGCATTTTAAAGCCAATTGGCTATTTAATGTATTAATTTGGTTTGGTATTAAAATAGTCTCGCTTTTTTTCCCAAAAGGCGAAGCATATTCGAATAGTGTTAAGGAGTATGTATTTATTTCAAATGAAATAAACCAAGGAATACAAAACACTTTGAACAAGAAAATGGTAGTTCAAAATTCAGTTAGTAAGTATATTCCAAAATTCGAATATATTTTAGATACGCATTTTTTAGGCTTTAAAAAGTCTATAGAAATTGTCTCTAATAATAATAAAAAAGCATCAAGTACTTTTAAATTTTTACTCAAAAATTCTAAATTTATTTTGGGTAGTAATAGTTCTAAAAGTAGAGGCGAAGTCATTCATATAAAAAATAATTAATTGAATAAACTGTAATAGATTCAATGATTTTTCATTAATTTTGCAGTCATAATTTAAAAAAACACCTTTCCATTACAGATATGGCAAAATTTGAATTAAAACTCCCTAAAATGGGTGAAAGTGTTGCTGAAGCAACCATCACTTCTTGGTTAAAAGAAGTTGGTGAAACTATTGAAGCAGACGAAGCAGTTCTTGAAATTGCAACAGATAAAGTTGATAGCGAAGTGCCTAGTGAAGTTACTGGCGTTTTAGTTGAAAAATTATTCAACGTGGACGATGTAGTTCAAGTAGGACAAGTTATTGCTGTTATAGAAACTGAAGGTGAAGGCTCAGTTGAAGCTGCAACACCAAAAGCAGAACCAGCACAACAAGCTCCAGTTGCAGAACAGGCTGCTGTAGCTCAAGTAGCGCAAACGGTTGAAACTGCTAAAGAAACTGTGACTGCTGTAAGTTCATCGGAAGATAGATTCTATTCGCCTTTAGTGAAAAACATTGCTAAAAAAGAAGGCATTTCTCAAGCTGAATTAGATGCGCTTGCTGGAACTGGAAAAGATGGTCGCGTGACTAAAAATGATATTCTAGCTCATTTAGAGTCTAGAGGTTCTGCTCCACAACAAACTGTTGCCACTTCTAGTACTTCGACTTCGCTCAGTACAGGCTCTGTCGAGAAGTCTCAAGCAACTCCTGCTAAACTTGAAAAACCTGCTCCAACTCCTGTAGTTGCAAGTGGAGACGATGAGATAATAGAAATGACCAGAATGGGCAAAATTATTGCACATCATATGGTTGAGTCGGTTCAAACTTCAGCTCACGTACAGAGTTTTATTGAAGCAGATGTGACTAAAATATGGAATTGGCGTAAAAAAGTAAAAGATGGTTTTGCAAAACGTGAAGGAGAAAACTTAACCTTTACACCAATCTTTATGGAAGCCATTGCAAAAGCCTTACGCGATTTCCCAATGATGAATATTTCACTTCAAGGAGATACTATTGTAAAGAAAAAACATATTAATTTAGGTATGGCTGCAGCTTTAGGAGATGGAAACTTAATTGTTCCTGTTATTAAAGATGCTGACCAACTTAATTTAGTTGGAATGACTAAAAAGGTAAACGATTTAGCAAATAGAGCTAGATTAAACCAATTGAAACCAGACGATATACAAGGTGGAACTTATACAGTAACCAATGTTGGTACTTTTGGTAGCATCATGGGAACACCAATTATTAATCAGCCACAAGTTGGGATTTTAGCTCTTGGAGCTATTAGAAAAGTGCCTGCAGTTGTTGAAACTCCTGAAGGAGATTTTATAGGCATTCGTTACAGAATGTTCTTATCGCATTCTTACGACCACAGAGTTGTAAATGGAGCTCTTGGAGGCCAATTTGTTAAAGCTGTTAAAGATTATTTAGAAGCTTGGGATTCTAATAGAGAAATCTAACAAATCCCTTTGAAAAAAAGGATCTCATTTATATAAAAACACAAAAGCACCATTTTAGGATGGTGCTTTTTTTTGTTTTCATCCATTATCTTTTGTTTCGTATTTATTAATTTAACTGATGAGAAGAGGAGAACTAAAACGATTTTTAAGTTTGTCGTAATTTTGTTATTTATTGGGTTTATTCAGAACGTTTCATACAACCTAGTTTAACTAATACTTCAGTATTCTCACAGTAATCAAATATTGAATCTAATTTTTTATTTGGAATTAGAGTATCTTTATTTATAAAAAGTAAATTTTTATTTTTCAGAGTAAAAGTGTCTGCTTTTCTGTTGATTTTTGTTATGGAATCATAAATCATTCCTTCAAAGTCATCATCGAAAAGAATTATAGTTTTATTTTCTAACTTCCAAATTCCGAAATGATTATCTTGACATTTATCATTAAAATATATATATGTTGAGTCTTCATTAAAAGTAATTTTATAATGTTTTTTTTCATTGACTTTATGAGCATAATAAGTCTTTCCACTAAAATTTTTATAAGAATTACAACTTACAATTGTAATAATGGTGAATAATAACAAGACTTTTTTACCAATTATCATTTGAATATTTCTGTGTTTTTATGTGCTACTAATGTAAAGATATAAATCCGTTTTAATGATTTAAATCAGCTGTTAGACGAAGGTCGTGCATTTTTTTCTAAAAGTCAATTTAATTCAAAGCCCAAATAATAGCTTTTTCTTTAGTAGCTCTAAAAATGGTACTGTGTTTTTCATCAGGTTCGTCTTGATAGGTCCATGTCAGATTTTCAGGAGCTTCAGCTTCTAAAATCTTGGCGAGCTTTTGTGTGTGTTTGGAAATATCTTCTGCACCAGAACCTGCAAACCATAATTTTTTCTCATCAGAAGGGAAAACGGCTAAATGGTTATTGGCTTCTTTAACCAAATTGAAATTGTTCCACCAAAGGGATGGATCCATGGCTATATATAAATCAAAAGCTTTAGGCGCTATCAAAAAGGTTTCCATAACAAACAATCCTGCTAAAGATTCTCCAATTATCCCTTTTTTGTTGGTTGTTCTATAAGTGTTGTTGATTTTGGGCATCAACTCATCGGTTATAAATCCACGGAAATTCTTGGCACCATCAGTTAGTGGACAGTATTGTGCATCTGCTTCAACTTCCGAAAAACCAGATAGATCTCTTCCTCTTTCCGTGTTTTCAATACCAACAAGAATATAAGGTGGAATGCTTTTTTCTTCTATAAGCTTTGCAAGGGTATTTGCAATATGTGGAAAATCTTCTTTGATGCCACCATCTGGCATGTATAAAACTGGAAACGAATCGTTACCATTTTTATAAGTAGGAGGTAGCCAAACATTAATTACTCTAGTTTCATCAACTTGACTGGATGCTATTGTGAAATTGTCGTGTTCTGGAATGGGGTCGTTATATTGTGGATTGTTTTTACAGCTTAAGGTTAGAGTAAGAAGAAACAATAAAAAAGTTATTTTATTCATTTTTAAATTTTAAAGAGTGATTGTTCTAGTGTTTTTTATTATTCAACTTTCTTGGCTTTAGTTTCACCATTAGCCATAATGGTTAGTTCAGTTGTGTTCTTATTGAAACTTATACGAATTCCAAAGTCAAAAACCTCGAAAGTATGATTGTTTATAGGTGACATTTCTGCTTTATGAGTTTTCGGGAATTGAATAAATAGTTTTCCTCCTTCTTGAGATATGGTTGCATAAGCTTCAGGTCTAAATTCATATTTTCCTGCATATGTTTCTAGTTCTTTATTTTTTAGAATCACTTCAGGTTGATATCTGTTGTACTTCTTCATGACTTCAATGGTTTCATCATGTGGAAGTCTGTAACTGGTATTTCCATGAATACCTTCCATAGTTTCGGCAGCAACCATGGCATTGATGATGGCTTCTTCAACTGCTTGAACTGTTGCTTCAAATAGTGGAGAAATCATATCGTTGGAAACACTCTCAACTGTTGTGTTTTCAGACCTGCTAAAAGCACCTTCATTTGCAGTTGAAAAGGCTAAAAAGATATCTCCAGAACCATTGCTTCCACGTCCACCAACATTTCCAATACCTAATGGAATTCGTTGCGCAATTCGTTTTAATTGATGTGGAAGTAAAGGTGCATCTGTTGCAACAATAACAATTATAGAGCCATCACCTTCCTTTCTGTTAGATATTGGGTCGCCTTTATATTCTTCACTTTTTATGTTCAAGAGTTCCATACCAACTGGAACTCCAGCAATAGTCAGATTTCTCTTGGCACCAAAATTGGACTGTACAAGGACGCCAACAGTATACATAGAATCGTTAATGTGTACCACTCTAGAAGACGTTCCTGTACCACCTTTAAAGCCTAAGCACATCATGCCTGTTCCACCACCAACATTGCCTTCAGCTATTTGACCACTAGACGTATTTTCTATGGCTTCTATCACGTGCTCTTCCTTCACGTGAAAACCATAAATATCATTTAGAAAACCATCATAAGTTTCAGCTACAACAGGATAAGTGTACCACCATTTTTCACCACGATACCAATCTGTGTCAACAAACCATTTTAATACAGCTTGCCTTACTTCGCCAACACTATTCGTGTTAGTAATCATAACTGGAGTTTCTAAAAAACCAGATTCTGTCACCCAAGTGGTTCCGGTCATTTCTCCATTGCCATTTAGACTGTACCAATTGGCATAAACAGGACTAAATTTTTTAGCTTTTCCTCTTGGAAATATAGCTGTAACTCCAGTTCTAATTGGACCTTCGCCAAGTACATTCTTGCCTTCGCCTTCTATGATAGTACTATAGCCAACTTCAACACCTTGAACATCTGTAATAGCATTAAACTCACCAGTATTTCCTGCAAAAGGAATTCCTAAATCTCTTGCTCTAGGGTTTTGGCTATAGGTTATTTGAAAAATGAAAATTATAGATAAAGTGAAAATATATCTTTTCATGATTATTTGTTTTGATTGGTTTTCAGGTAATTGAAACGAAGTTCGGCTAATTATCTAATAAAGCCAAATTTCGTCAATTAGTTTTAGTTGATAGGTGGCCATTTTTATTTATTCTCAGTATCTTTGCACAAAATATATTTCATGCAACTTAATCTCACCAAACCCATCTGTTTTTTCGATTTAGAAACCACTGGAGTTAATATTTCACAAGATAGAATTGTGGAAATTTCCATTCTAAAAGTCTATCCAGATGGAAAGGAAGAACGCTATACACGTTTGGTAAACCCTACCATTCCTATTCCTGCCGAAGTCACAAAAATTCATGGGATTTCAGATGCTGATGTAGCAGATAAACCTACTTTTAAAGAATTAGCTAAAGAGATACATAACCTGATTAAGGATTCAGATTTGGGAGGTTTTAATTCAAATAGATTCGATATTCCTCTTTTAGCAGAAGAAATGCTTCGTGCAGACATTGATTTTGATATGAAAAACAGATTGTCTGTAGATGTTCAGACTATTTTTCATAAAATGGAACAAAGAACTCTTGTGGCTGCTTATAAATTTTATTGCGATAAAAATTTAGACGATGCTCATAGTGCTGAAGCAGATACCTTGGCAACTTACGAAGTGTTAAAAGCACAAGTTGCTAAATATGATACTTTAGAAAACGATACTAAGTTTTTAGCAGATTTTAGTTCTCGTAAAAAGTTTGCCGATTTTGCAGGATTTTTAATTTATAATAAAGAAGGGGAAGAATGTTTTTCATTTGGTAAACATAAAGGAAAACGTGTTGTAGATGTCTTAGAAAATGAACCTGGATATTTTGGTTGGATATTAAATGCCGATTTTCCGTTATATACTAAAAAGGTATTGACATCTATTAAATTAAGATCTTTTAATAATAAATTGGAATAGTTTTCACTCAGCGAAACTCTGTGAATCTATGTGTAGCAATGTGAAACAGTCCAACTCAACAACAAACAACAAACAACAATGAAGCTTATTTGTATTGGTAGAAATTACACAGACCATATTAAGGAGTTGAAAAATGAAAAACCAACAGATCCTGTGGTGTTTTTAAAACCAGACACAGCCATTTTATTAAAGAAGCAGCCCTTTTTTATTCCAGATTTTTCTGAGGATGTGCATCACGAAGTAGAAGTTTTAGTAAAAATTAATAAAGTTGGAAAACATATCGATAAAAAATTTGCTCATAAATATTATAGCGAGATTGGCCTAGGAATCGATTTTACGGCTAGAGATTTACAGGCCAAACTTAAAGAAAAGGGATTGCCTTGGGAAAAAGCCAAAGCCTTTGATGGCGCAGCAGTTATAGGAAATTGGATAGCTAAAGAAGGTATTGAGGATGTAAATAACTTATCTTTTTCATTAGAAAAAAATAACCAAGTCGTACAAACAGGAAATACCAGTCACATGCTTTGGAAAATAGATGAACTTATAGAATATGTCTCAAAATATTTTACTTTAAAGATTGGAGATATTATCTTTACAGGAACACCAGCAGGAGTTGGCAAGGTAGTTGCAAACGATAAATTAGTAGGATACATAGAAGACAGACAAATGTTTTCAATAACAGTAAAATAAATGGAACAACATTATAAATTATATAGAGTAAGAGAATTAGCAGATGGTGACGAAGATTTTGTAAAAGCTTTGGCAGAAGCTTTTTTAGGAGAAGTACCTGAAGATGCAGAACGATTAAGAGTAGCAGTTTCAGAAAACGATTATTATAATGCATATCAAGCAGCACATAAAATGAAACCTACTGTAGATCTATTCGAACTAGGTGTGCTTCAAGATTTAATAGAAGTACAGGATTGGGGAAAATTTGAGAAAACAGGTCTAGATATCTCCGAAAAATTACAAATAGTTCTTACTGCAGTTGAAAATGCTACAAGCGAGTTAAAAGCAGACTTTAATCTGTAATGCAAGCAGAAATTATAACCATAGGCGATGAAATTCTTATTGGTCAAATTTTAGACACCAATTCAGCTTTTATATGTAAAGCTTTAAATAATATTGGAGTTTCTGTTTATCAAATAACCTCAGTTCAAGATGATAGAGGTCATATTTTGAAGTCTTTAAAAGAAGCTGAAGAGAATGCAGATATCATTATAATTACAGGAGGTTTAGGTCCTACAAAAGACGATATAACCAAGAATACCCTAGCCGAATATTTTAACGACACTTTAGTGCAAAGTGATGCAGTTTTAAAAAATATCCAACATCTTTGGAAGAATTACATCAAGCAACCATTAGCCCAAGTAAATATTGATCAAGCTTTAGTGCCTTCTAAGGCTCAAGTGTTGATGAATGTTAACGGAAGCGCTCCAGGTATGTGGATAGAAGAAAATGGCAAAATATTTATTTCTCTTCCAGGTGTTCCTTTTGAGATGAAAGCTTTAATGAATAATATTGTTATTCCTAAACTTCGTAAAACATACAAATTTCCATTTATTAAGCATGCTACCATATTAACTTATGGTTTAGGTGAAAGTTCTTTAGCTGAAAGAATTGAAGCATGGGAAGATAATTTGCCTGTTTTTATGAAGTTGGCTTATTTACCTGGATTAGGTAGAGTTAGACTACGATTATCTGCAAAAAATATGGATATGGATTTAGTTGAAACAGAAATGCAAAAGCAAATAGAAATGCTTTTACCTCAAATTCACGATATTTTTGTTGGTTTCGAGGCAGACGATTCTATTGAAGCCATATTAGGAAATCAATTAACACTTTTAGGAAAAACAGTAGCAACAGCCGAAAGTTGTACTGGAGGAAAAATTGCTGAATCGTTTACTAAAATCCCAGGCGCTTCAAAATATTTTAAAGGCAGCGTTGTAAGTTATGCAACACAAACTAAAATAGACGTTTTAAAAGTTCCAGAAGAGCTTATTAATTCACATTCTGTAGTTAGTTCTCAAGTAGCAGAGGCTATGGCTAAAAATGTTTTAGACTTGTTTAAGTCAGATTATGCTATAGCTACTACAGGAAATGCTGGACCAGACAAAGGAGACTCAAATGCTGAGGTAGGAACTGTTTTTATTGCTATAGCTACAAAAGACACCGTTTATTCTGAAAAATTTAATCTTGGGAATCACAGAAAAAAAGTGATTCGAAAAGCTGTAAATAAAGCTTTTGAAATGCTTCAAAAAGAAATTTTAAAAAAGTAACAATTTTAGTTTGTTGATATTATAAAGTTTTACTAAATTTGCAGCCTGTTTAAAATATCTATGATAGATTTTTAGAAAACAGAACAAATAACAATTTTAAAGTTAGAAGAAATGTCAAGAGTTTGTGAACTTACTGGTAAGAAAGCGATGGTTGGAAACAACGTATCTCACGCAATGAATAAAACAAAACGTAAATTTGATGTAAATCTTATTAAAAAGCGTTTTTATCTTCCAGAAGAAGATAAGTGGGTAACTTTAAAAGTTTCTACTGCTGCATTAAAAACAATTAATAGAATTGGAATTGCTGCTGCATTAAAAGAAGCTAGAACTAAAGGGTTTTTAAAATAATAACCTCAATTAAAAGTTAAGAAAATGGCAAAGAAAGGTAACAGAATACAAGTAATATTAGAATGTACAGAGCATAAAGAGTCTGGACAACCAGGAACTTCTAGATATATTACAACTAAGAATAAAAAGAACACGCCAGATAGAATGGAAATTAAAAAATTCAATCCTATCTTAAAGAAAATGACTGTTCATAAAGAAATTAAATAACTAGAAAACTTTATTTAAGTTTTAAAAAGCATAAAACATGGCAAAGAAATCAGTTGCATCGTTACAAACAGGATCTAAAAGATTAACAAAAGCTATTAAAATGGTGAAGTCTCCTAAAACAGGAGCTTACATGTTTGTTGAATCAATTATGGCACCAGATCAAGTAAACGAGTGGTTATCTAAACAATAATCCTTTTTGTATTACAATATTTTAAGCTGCTTTCTATTTTAGAAAGCAGCTTTTATTTTATATTTACAATTGTTATGACAAATCTTCAGCCAAATCAATTAGGCAAGACTTTTGTTTTATAATATGTAATTGAACAATCACAAATGAGCTTTTTTAAAAAAATATTTTCTTCAGAAAAAAAAGAAACACTAGATAAAGGTTTAGAAAAATCTAAAACCAATTTCTTTAACAAGTTAAGCAAAGCTGTTGCTGGAAAATCTAAAGTAGATGATGAGGTTTTAGACAATCTAGAAGAGATTCTTGTAACTAGTGATGTTGGCGTTAATACAACCCTTAAAATAATTAAGCGTATTGAAGCTCGTGTACAAGAAGATAAATATCTTGGTACAGACGAGTTAAACAAAATTCTTCGGGAAGAAATTGCTGGCTTATTAAGTGAAACCAATTCTGGTGAAGAATCAGATTACACCATACCTAAGTTACCTACTAATAACGAAGGCAAAAAGACGCCTTATGTGTTAATGGTTGTTGGTGTTAATGGTGTTGGTAAAACAACAACTATTGGAAAATTAGCTTATCAGTTTAAAAAGCAAGGTTTGAATGTGGTTCTTGGAGCTGCTGATACCTTTAGAGCTGCAGCAATAGATCAATTACAGGTTTGGGCAGATAGAGTAGATGTGCCTATGGTAAGACAAGATATGGGAAGCGATCCTGCTTCTGTTGCCTTTGATGCTTTACAATCTGGAGTTACACAAAATGCCGATGTTATTATTATTGACACAGCTGGAAGATTGCACAATAAAGTAAACTTAATGAACGAGCTTACTAAAGTAAAGCGTGTCATGCAGAAAGTTATAGGAGATGCACCTCACGATGTATTATTAGTATTGGATGGTTCTACAGGACAAAATGCATTCGAACAAGCTAAACAATTTACAGCAGCAACAGAAGTAACCTCACTTGCAGTAACCAAATTAGATGGAACAGCAAAAGGTGGTGTAGTAATTGGTATTTCAGATCAGTTTCAAATTCCTGTTAAATATATTGGAGTAGGTGAAGGTATAGAAGACCTTCAAGTATTCAATAAATACGAGTTTGTAGATTCGTTTTTTAAGTAATAAACTAACTTATAATAAAAAGCCTTAAGAAATAACTCTTAAGGCTTTTTTATTTGTGATTATTTACAATTTATGGTCCAGTAACAGTAATTGGGCCAACCCAATCGCTATAACCATCTACACTACAATTGGCACGAACATAGAAATCGTAAACAACGCCAGTACTTGTATGGTTTGTTAATTGAACAGGGTTGTAACTTGTATCTATAATAGCATCAGAACCAGCAGGCGTGCCTAAAGCACTTTTACTTAATTGCCATGTGTTTTCTCCGTTTTGAGCATCCCAAACAAACACTAAGTAATCTGAACCTCCAGAAGTATATATTTGATTTAATTCAAAGTTTTCTGGGTCTAAACAATTTTCATTCAAAGGTACGTCTTCTGTTGTTACACTTACTGGGCCAATCCATGCACTATAGCCAACATTATCGCAAACATTTCTTAAGTAAAAATCATAAGTAGTTTCAGCATTCAAACCTGCTATTGTAGCATGTTGATCGTAAAAATCAGGTTCAACTTGTGTGGTTCCATTCCCTAAAGTAAATCCTTGTAATCCATACTCAATTTGAGAGCCATCAGAACTAGGGTTACTCCAATTTAATTCTATTGAATTATGAGTTACAGATTCTGGGTATAAACCCTCAGAAAAATCTGATGGATTATTGCAATATGGATTGTCTAATAAAGTTACAAAGTTAAAAGGTCCAGCCCAATTGCTATAGTCATTTGTGCTATTGCAAAAAACTCTAGCATAAAAAGCATATTGAGTTTGTGGTAATAAATCTTCTACTTGAGCATATTGTTCAGGAACAGTTAAGGTTGTTCCAGAACCTAAACTAAAACCAAATGGTCCATACTGTGCTTGATATAAAGACGATTGAACATTTGTGCTCCAGCTAAATTGAGCTGTTGTATTTGTTAAATCGTATACATTTAATCCATTGGGTTTTGGGCAATTATTGGAGTCGTTTGAATCGTCTGAACTATCACTAGAACAGTTAAAAACAAGCAAACCAATTGAGAGTAATAAAATAATTTTTTTCATTATGAATTTATAAGAATTTTCGGTCGCGAATATAGAAATTGTAAGACAATTAAAGAAGATAAAATTTCAAAAAATATTTAGTGTAATTAACTCTAAAAAGAAGCCTATATTTGCAGTCCAAAATAATAAGATGAGAACAAAATCACTTAAAAAGAACAAAATCAATGTGGTAACACTTGGCTGTAGTAAAAATGTGTACGATAGCGAAGTGTTAATGGGACAACTAAAAGCCAGTGGTAAAGAGGTTGTACATGAAGAAGAAGGAAACATTGTGGTTATTAATACATGTGGCTTTATAAATAATGCCAAAGAAGAAAGCATTAATACCATCTTAGATTTTATGCAGAAAAAGGAAGATGGCGATGTGGATAAAGTATTTGTGACTGGTTGTTTAAGCGAACGATACAAGCCAGATCTGCAAAAAGAAATTCCGAATGTAGATCAGTATTTTGGTACTACAGAATTACCAGGATTATTAAAGGCTTTAGGAGCAGATTATAAACACGAATTAATTGGTGAACGATTAACAACAACGCCTAAAAATTATGCCTATTTAAAAATTGCTGAAGGATGCGACAGACCTTGCAGTTTTTGTGCCATTCCTATTATGCGTGGCAAACATAGATCGACACCTATTGAAGAAATAGTTATTGAAGCTGAAAAATTAGCAGCAAATGGTGTAAAAGAATTGATTCTTATTGCTCAAGACTTAACTTATTACGGACTCGATATATACAAAAAAAGAAACCTTGCCGAATTACTTGAAGCACTTGTAAAAGTTGATGGTGTTGAGTGGATACGTTTACATTACGCCTTTCCAACTGGATTTCCAATGGATGTACTAGATGTGATGAATCGTGAACCTAAAATTTGTAATTATTTAGATATTCCACTACAACATATTTCAGATAGTATTCTTAAAAGTATGCGTCGTGGAACGACTAAAGAGAAAACGACTAAACTACTTAAGGAGTTTAGACAAGCTGTTCCAGAAATGACAATTCGTACCACACTAATTGTTGGTTATCCAGGTGAAACTGAAGAAGATTTCCAAGAATTAAAGCAGTGGGTTACAGACATGCGTTTTGAACGTTTAGGTTGTTTTACCTATAGTCATGAAGAAAACACACATGCTTTTAATCTAGAAGATGATGTTCCTGAGGATGTGAAGCAAGATCGTGCCAATCAGATTATGGAAATTCAATCGCAAATATCTTGGGAATTAAATCAAGCTAAAATAGGACAAACCTTTAAGGTAGTTATCGATAGAAAAGAAGGTGAATATTTTGTTGGAAGAACAGAATTCGATTCTCCAGATGTGGATAACGAAGTGCTTATTGACGCATCAAAAACCTACTTAAAAACAGGAGAATTTGCAACAATAACAATTACTGAGGCAGCAGATTTCGACCTTTATGGTGAAGTTTCTGTCATTCAGAGTGAAGTGGAGAATCTATAAATAAAATAGATTTCTCCTATCGTCGGAATGACAAGATTGTTTGGATTTAGATGAAGGAGTAACTTTTATGGAGAAGTTGTAAACTAAATAGAAAAGGCTTAACAACCATCAGCTGGTCCAAAAGTAAATACCAGTTCTTGATCCATTTTTTCTCCAATAGAATTTTTAGCAGGAATCCATTTTCCAGGAATATTTTTTAGAAGTTTAATAAACCTTTCATCAATTGAAGGATAACCAGTTGTCATGGCGTCGTGTTTTACATCTGTAACAATGCCATTTTTTGTCACTATAAAAGATAATTTAATAGCTCCAAGATTATCTCCCTTTATAACATTCATATATTCTTTGCTGTTAATCTTAAGATATTCGATGAGTGTTTTTTTACCATCCACATAAGTCGCTTGCTTTTCTGGAGTAACAGTAATATGTGGGCCGAAAAATTTATCTTCTATTTTACCAGTCTCTAAATTCTTTCCTTTAAACTCGGTTCTTATCGTAAAATGACTAAAGTAATCTGTTGATTTTAGAATTTTCTTTTGTGCTTCAGTGAGTTGGTATGTAGTTCCTCTTGCACGGATTTGTGATAGCTGATTGTTCTTTATAACAATTACATCTACAGAATAAATCTGTTCTATTTGTGATTTTTCTCCTTCATTAAGAAAATCATAGATGGTAGTAGCATTATGTACATCATGTTTATTTACAGCTTCAAATCGTGCATCCACACCATAGTATAGTTCTGGAATAACTTTTTCTCTTAGATATTCATTGTTTTGATTTTGAAAAACAAGGTCTTTATTTATTGAATTTTCTTCAATAGACTCTGTATTAGTCCAGTTTGTAAAACCAAAGATTACTAAACTAAAGATGATTAGTGTCGTGCTTAAAATAAAAATGCGTGTTTTCATGCCATATATTTTTTAAGATTAATTTTCTCAAATATATATCTGTCAGTTGCTTATGAAAGCAAATTATATGTAAAAAAAGTGTAAATTTTCTGTAAAACTTTTCAGTGAGAGTTTCTAAGAGAAGTGTGTTTGCATTTACGTGTATGGCTTTCTTATGAATGACTACTCACATTATAATGAACTTCGATATCTCATCATTATTTTATGTGAACCTGTAGTTTTTTGATGATAATACATGATAGTTTTATCTACTGTTAGTGTAGGAGCTTCAACTAAACTTGAAATAATTTCTGAAAATAAAACTTGAGGAACAGAAAAATTGCTTGAAGAATTAGGTCTCACTGCAACGCATATTTCAAAAACAGTATTCGACGTAATTGACCCTTTTAAATATCTTGTGTAATAAAATTCAAGGTTATCGCTACTTATACAAGGCGCATAATAAATATAATTTTCATTATTAATGTTTTGAAGGATGGATGCTGAATTTGGAAGCGTATTAAATGTTGATGCATTTTCTTTTTGAGCAATTCCTAATGTTGTTTCACAAGGGTCTTGACAATTCATATCATCAAATCTAGCATTATTGAAGTATAAATGTTGTCCATCTAAACTTATTCCATGATCCATTATTAACCAACCAGGCGTGTTCATGTTAAAATCTCCTTGAACTCTTCCAATATCACTAATATTACCTGCATTAAAAGTCCCATGAAAGAGGTTATTTAATTCACTAGGATAATTTCTAGTGGATGTCCAATAAAAATTTCCGTTGTCATCCATGTCAGCTACGGCATCTAAATGTGGTGAAGTTGTTTGGTTGGCTCCAGTTAATTCCCCAACATAGTTAAAAGTTGAATCATTTACTTTAGTTGCATAATAGAGCTTTGTATTTATACCATCATTTAAGTTATTAAAGAATAGATAGCTTCCATTTGGTGATATAAAAGGTTCCATAGCATCAAACAATAAACCATTAATTGTCACATCTATTTCTGAACCATATGAAGGATATATTAGTAAACCAGTGTCATTCTCATCATCATTTGAAGAACATGAAACCAATACAATTGATAATATTGTAATAATGTGAAGAGTTTTTATTCTCATTGATGTTTTTAATTTATAACCAGTGTTTTATATATGACATTAAACGAAGTTCGACTTTTTTTAGTACAAATTCAAACATAACATTTATTACTCATACACCAACAAATCTCCAGGTTGACAATCCAGCGCTTCACAAATAGCTTCAAGCGTACTAAACCTGATGGCTTTGGCTTTTCCGGTTTTAAGGATAGATAAATTGGCTAAGGTCAATCCCACTTTTTCTGAAAGTTCGTTAAGCGACATTTTTCGCTTAGCCATCATCACATCTAAATTTACAGTTATAGCCATAGCTTATACAGTTAGTTCATTTTCGGTTTGTAAAGCAACTCCTTTTAAAAAAATAATCGCAATAATATAGATAACTGCTGCCATTAAAATAAAGGCTTGGCTGTCTGCCCAATATTCGTTTAGTGTATCAATATGATATCCATGATGTTGCAAATTTTTGGCAGATTGTCGTGCTATAAAACTTAATATTCCAATAGAAAACGTGTAGTAACTAATCTGTAAAATCTGTCTCGAAACAAAAACGTTGAAGGGTTTTGATAAATCTATTTTGGTTACTAGCACAATCACTAGATAAAATAGATACGCTTTCATAATTGAGATGAACAATATAAAACTGTACATGCTGTAAAAAGCCAATTTACTACGTTCATGCATCTCACTTAAGTCCAACTTTTGATATAGGTTTTGTACGAATTCTGGATTGAACAGGCTGAAAAAGAAATTTACAATCAAGCCTCCTGCTTCAATACATAAACCAACAAAAATAATCCAAGCAACAATTTTCAGACCTTTAAATACGATGTTATTTGTTTGTGACATAATTATAGTGATTTAAATTATATCACAAATATCAATAAAAATTTATCGAAAAACAATAAAAAAAAGTTGTTATTTAATAAATTATTAAAATCAATGAATTGTGTTAACCATGAATAGTTTCCGATTTCCCATAACTCTGAATCACTTCTGCCTCAAAATCAATCAGTTCTTTCCAGCGTTTATCTACATCCACATCTTGACCATATTTTCTAGCAAAACCAATAAAAGTGGTATAGTGTCCAGCTTCGCTAATCATCAATTCATGATAAAATTTAGAAAGTTCTGGATCTTTAATTTTTTGAGAGAGAAGTTTAAAACGTTCACAGCTTCTGGCTTCAATCATGGCAGAGAACAAAAGTCTATCAACCATACTTTGAACTCTGTTTCCACCTTTATTCATAAACTTATAAAGTTCATTTACATAACTATCTTTACGCTCGCGACCCAATTTATAACCTCGTTTTTTTATGATTTCATGAACCATTTCAAAATGTTCTAGCTCTTCTTTTGCCAAGGCTAACAAGTCGGTTACTAAATCTTCATGTTCAGAATTAAGAGTAATAATGGTTATGGCATTTGTGGCAGCTTTTTGCTCACACCAAGCATGATCGGTTAATATTTCTTCAATATTTGTTTCTACAATATTCACCCAACGTGGATCTGTAGCTAATTTTAAGCCAAGCATATCTGTTATTTTAAGTAAAGATAAATATTCTTTTCTGGTATTTGTCCATTATATTTTAAGTTATTTTTAAGACTAGAAACCTTATCTTTACTTTTTTAAAAACTGCAAAGCGTAACTATGCCAACAGACTGTATTCCGTTTAAAGACACCAACTATTTTTCTAGTTTAATTTGCAATTATTTAGATGAAAACAATCATCTAAAATCTTTCTATAACAGGTTTCCTAATCTGGAAAGTTTTAAAGAGCAAATAGAAGAAAAAAAGAAATCTTTTCAAGCGCAGTCGAGAACTACTTTAGCAACAAGCTTAAAAAAACAATATCAAAATATAAATATTTCATCACAAACCCTTCAGAATATTGAAGCCTTAAAAGATGAGAATACGTTTACTATAACTACAGGTCATCAATTAAACTTATTTACAGGACCTCTATATTTTTTCTATAAAATTATTTCTACCATTAATCTGTGTAAAGAATTAAAAGAAGCTTATCCAAAGCAAAATTTTGTTCCCATTTATTGGATGGCAACAGAAGATCATGATTTTGAGGAAATCAATTATTTTAATTTTGAAGGAAGAAAAATCCGATGGAACAGAAATGCTTCAGGAGCAGTTGGAGAATTAGATTTAGAAGGTCTAGAACAGATTTCAGATTTATTTGGGTCTCATTTAAATACTAGTAAAAATGCAAACGAATTAAAGAAGTTATTCAAAGAAGCATATACAAAACAAGATAATCTAACCGAAGCTACCAGATATTTGGTAAACGAATTATTTTCTGAAACAGGCTTGGTTATTTTAGATGGAAACGATAGAGAATTAAAGAGATTATTCAGTCCTTATGTGAAAGATGAATTGCTTAATCAAACATCCTTTAAAAAAGTTTCAGAGACAAACCAACAAATAAACAACTTACCTGAAAACTACAAAATTCAAGTCAACCCAAGAGAAATTAATTTATTCTATATAACAGAAAATCTAAGAGAACGTATTGTTTTTGAAGATGACAAATATAAAGTCCTAAATACAGAAATCGTATGGGATTTGAGTGAGATAACAAAAGTGCTCTTAGAGTACCCAGAACGTTTTAGTCCGAATGTGATATTAAGACCATTATATCAAGAAGTTATTTTACCAAACCTTTGTTATATTGGAGGAGGAGGAGAACTGGCTTATTGGTTCCAGCTAAAATCCAATTTTGAAGCTCAACAAGTGCCTTTTCCTATGTTATTACTAAGAAATTCTGCTTTATTGGTTTCAAAGAAGCAGCAAAATAAGTTAGAGAAACTGGACTTAGAAATGGCAGATTTATTCTTGAATCAAACCGATTTAATAGAAAAAGTAACCAGAAAACTTTCAGAAATAGATATTGATTTTTCTAAACAGAAAACCTTCTTAAAGCAACAGTTTAAAGATTTATACAAACTTGCAAAACAAACAGACAAGTCCTTTTTAGGAGCAGTTTCAGCACAAGAGAAGAAACAAATTAATGGTTTAGAGCATTTAGAAAAGAGATTACTAAAAGCACAAAAAAGAAAATTAAAAGAAATTTTGGATCGTGTTATCGAACTTCAAAACGAATTATTCCCAAATCAAAGCCTTCAAGAACGACAAGCAAATTTTTCTGAGTTTTATTTAGAATATGGAGACCAATTTATTCAACAGTTAATGTTAAATTTGCAACCTCTAAAAGGAGAGTTTTTAATATTAAATTTAGAGTAAATCCATGCACAAAATCGATATAGAACTAATAGAAATGACCTTAGATGTCATGAAGTATGCTATTGGTAGAATTTCAGCAACCGAGCATCCTATTGGTAAACCAAAAAAATACGAAGAACTTAAAGAACTTGTTGGCGAAACCGTTACAGGAAAAGGTGTTGGTGGCGAATATGCTTTCAACTTGTGGAAAGAGCATTTATCCAAAGCTAATGTCCCAGTAGATCATCCTAGAAACTTGGCTTTTGTGCCTGCAGCTCCAACGCGAGCAGCCATTATGTTCGATTTGGTTACCTCTGCATCTAGCATTCATGGAGCTTATTGGATGGAAGGAGCAGGTGGTATCTTCTGTGAAAACGAAGCCATGAAATGGATTGTATCTTTAACAGGATTGCCAGAAGGTGCTTTTGGTGTTTTTACTAGTGGTGGAACAGCAGCCAATTTATCTGCAATTGTAACTGCAAGGGAACACTGGAGAGAAGACGATACCTATAAAAGAGAAAAAGGCTTGATTATCACATCAATTGGAGCACATTCATCTATTAAAGCCATGGCTAAGGTTGCAGATGTAGATATTCTATTGGTAGATTCTGAAGAAAGATTAACAGGCTCTGATCTTCGTGAAACTATTGATAATCTAAATTTCCACCAACGTAAGCGTTTGTTTGCTGTTGTTGGAACTGGAGGAACTACTAATGCTGGAATTATTGACGATTTAGAAGGAATAGCTGAAGTTTGCGAAAAAGAAAACATTTGGTTCCATGTAGACGCAGCTTATGGTGGAGGAGCTCTAGCAGCAGACTCTGTAAGACATTTGTTTAATGGAATTGAAAGAGCAGATAGCATTACTATCGATCCACACAAATGGATGTTCTCTCCTTACGATTGTGGTGCAGTTATTTATAAAAATCCTGAATTAGCTAAAAATGCACATTCGCAACAAGGTTCTTATCTAGATATTTTTAAAGACGAAGGTGCTCATGGTTTCAATCCAACCGATTATCAAATCCAATTAACACGTCGTGTTCGTGGTTTGCCTTTGTGGTTCTCCTTGGCAACTCATGGTACAGATAGATATAAAAAATCTGTGGAAAGAGGTATCGAGTTAGCACAAATTGCTGGTAGAATGATTGAAGAGAATCCGAATGTAGAATTAGTTAGAGAACCAAGTTTGTCTTGTGTAATATATAGAAGAATAGGATGGAAACCAGAAGATTACACACATTGGACCTACGAAAATCATAAAAAAGGATTTGCATTGGTAACACCAACCAAATGGAAAAATGGGGATACTTTTGAAACGGTTTCACGTTTTTGTTTTATCAATCCGGATACCACAGAAAATGACATTCATTTGATTTTGAAGTCCATGAATTAATTTCAAAAACTAGTTTGCTAAATTTATTATTATAAAATCTATTACTATTTTTGCGCATGCAACACAACAACATCCTTATTTTAGATTTCGGTTCGCAATACACACAACTTATTGCACGAAGAGTGAGAGAACTCAATATTTATTGCGAGATTCATCCATTTAACAAAATCCCAAAAAACTTAGATACTTTTAAAGCAGTTGTTCTTTCTGGAAGTCCATTTTCAGTAAGAGGAGAAGATGCTGTGCATCCAGATTTATCTGAAATTAGAGGTAAGAAACCATTGTTAGCCGTTTGTTATGGAGCGCAATATTTAGCACATTTTTCTGGAGGAGAAGTAGCTCCTTCCAACACTAGAGAATATGGTCGTGCTAACTTATCTTTTATAAAATCTAATGAAGCTTTCTTTAAAAATATAAATGAAGGAAGCCAGGTGTGGATGAGTCATAGCGATACCATCAAACACCTTCCTACAAATGGTGTTTTATTAGCTAGTACACACGATGTAAAAAATGCAGCTTATAAAATTGAAGGAGAAGAAACTTATGCCATTCAGTTTCATCCAGAAGTATATCATTCAACCGATGGAAAACAACTATTGGAGAATTTTTTAGTTCATATTGCAAAAGTAGAACAAGACTGGACACCACAATCTTTTGTAGAAGAAACGGTTGAAGATTTACAAAATAAATTAGGAAACGATAAAGTTGTTCTTGGTTTGTCTGGAGGCGTAGACTCTTCTGTTGCTGCCATGTTATTACATAAAGCAATTGGTAAAAACCTGTATTGCATATTTGTAAATAACGGCTTGTTACGTAAAAATGAGTTTACAGATGTCTTAGAGCAATACAAAGGCATGGGACTTAATGTAAAAGGAGTTGATGCTTCGGCACGCTTTTTGGATGCATTAGCGGGATTGAGCGATCCAGAGTTAAAAAGAAAAGCTATAGGTCGTGCGTTCATTGAAGTTTTTGACGATGAAGCGCATTTAATTGAAGATGTTAAATGGTTAGCTCAAGGCACTATTTATCCAGATGTTATAGAAAGTGTTTCTGCAACTGGTGGACCAAGTGCAACTATTAAAAGTCATCATAATGTTGGTGGTTTACCAGATTTTATGAAACTAAAAATAGTTGAACCTCTAAAAGCATTATTTAAAGACGAAGTTCGTCGTGTTGGAGCTTCCATGGATATGGACGCTACCTTATTAGGTCGTCATCCATTTCCTGGACCAGGATTGGCTATCAGAATTTTAGGAGATATTACTGCCGAAAAAGTTCGTATTTTGCAGGAAGTAGATGCTGTTTTTATTAATGGCTTGAAAGAATGGAATTTGTACGACAAAGTATGGCAAGCAGGAGCTATTCTTCTACCAGTAAATAGTGTAGGAGTTATGGGAGATGAGCGTACGTACGAAAAATGTGTGGCTCTTAGAGCTGTTGAAAGTACAGATGGTATGACAGCAGATTGGGTAAATTTACCTTACGAGTTTTTACAAAAAACATCGAACGATATAATAAATAAAGTAAAAGGCGTTAATAGAGTAGTGTACGACATTAGTTCAAAGCCACCTGCAACTATTGAGTGGGAATAAATTCCTGCGAAATCGAAGATTAACGAATTCCGAATAAGAAAATTGGAATTAATGAGTAAGGCAGAAATCTAATTTCTGAAGTTAAAAGTGATGTTGCATTTTATTAATACTACAAGGTTTTAAAATCTTGTAGGAAAACAAATGAAAGACCTAACGCAATTTTGAACGTATAATTAATAATATGAAGAAAATAATATACATTCTATCTCTAGTTTTAATGTTTGGTTGTGTAACAACTCAAGCTCAAAACTACAAGACTCATAGAGTAAAACAAGGAGAGACCATTGAAAGTATTGCAAAACAATATCAAGTAACTCCTTACGATATTTTCGGATTAAATCCAGATGCAAAAAAAGGTTTAAAACCCAATTCTGTATTAATTATTCCAAAATCTAAAGTAAATTCAAATGCACCTCAGGCAACTATAGAAAAAGAGTTAATAGGATTCAAAGAGCATAAAGTAAGACGAAAAGAAACTTTATATAGTTTGTGTAAAGAATTCGATGTAACTGAAGACGAACTTAAAAAACATAATACCTTTTTATATGCCAATAACTTACGAAAAGGCGATTTATTAAAAGTGCCAGTTTTTAAAAAAGTATTTACGGTTTCAGAGCCTGAATCTACTACAAAGAGCTATACAGTTTTGCCAAAAGAAGGTAAATGGAGAATAGCATATAAATTCGGAATTACTATCGATGAGTTAGAATCTCTGAATCCTGGAATGAACGAAGTTCTTAATGTTGGTGAAGTAATAAACGTTCCAAACATTAACGAAACAGAAGAAAAACCAATAGACGAAGCATATTCCTATTATCAAGTATTACCAAAAGAAGGTTTTTATAGATTGAAACTTAAACTTGGTATTGAGCAAGATCAATTAGAAACTTTAAATCCAGGTCTTAAAGAATCAGGTCTGAAAGAAGGTATGGTTTTAAAAGTTCCATTTAGTTCTTCAGTGAATCAATCTAGTCAAAACGAAGAAATATCTGAAACAAATTTAACAGATCAGGTCAGTGATTATAATACCAAACATCTAGTTATTATGTTGCCTTTTCAGTTAAATAAAGTGGATATAGATTCTGTTCAGGATGCTAAAAGAGAATTGACAAAAAACCCTTATTTAAGCATGTCTTTAGATTTCCATTCTGGAGCTTTGGTAGCCTTAGATTCTCTAAAAAAATTGGGTATTTCTTTAAAAGTAGATGTTTATGATACTAAAAATTTATTAAGCGAAGTATCTCATATTTTAAATACAAATTCGTTTCAAGATGTTGACGCTGTTTTAGGTCCATTTATGCCTAATAATGTAGAAAAAGTTGCATCTGAATTAAAAACATATAATATTCCAGTTGTTTCTCCAATTACTAAAAATGTAACTCTTTCTGAAAATGTCTTTCAATCTAGACCTTCAGAAGATCTGTTATATGACAAAATGATAAACTTTGTAAAAAATGATAGCACCATAAATCAAATTATTATCATTTCAGATACAAAACATACAAAAGTAAGCGACAATCTAAAGCGAACATTTTTATCTGCTTCATTAGTCACTTCAAGAAAAAATAAAAAGGGAGAAGATGCTTTTTATGTTTTAGATGAAGACATTTCGAGTAAATTGAAACTTGGAAAAAACCTAGTGTTTTTAGAATCTGATAATCCAGGTTTTATTTCAAATGTAACTAGCAAATTAAATTCGTTTAAAGATAAAGATAAAGACATCATCTTGGCCACAACCAATATGAATGCAGCTTTTGAAGATGATGAGGTTTCAAATTATCATTTATCTCATTTGCAATTTCATTTTCCAACAATTTCTAAAGCTTATAATGAAGACGATAAAAACTCTTTTGTTAAAACTTACGAAAAACGTTACGGAATTACACCAAATAAAATAGCAGTTCGTGGTTTCGATCTAACTATGGATGTGGTTTTACGTATGGTAACTTCAGAAGACATGTATTTGTCTGTAAATGAGGCTCCATTAACGGAATATGTGGAGAATAAATTTGCCTATAAGAAGAAGTTTTTAGGAGGTTATTATAACGATACTGTTTATCTAGTTAAATACCAAGATTTAAAAATTGTTGAAGTAAATTAAACACTTAATTAACCACAAGTATGTTTAAATAATACAATATGTTTATCTAAATCAATCTTTTATGTGGCTTAAATTAATAGTGTTATTTGCGCTTTTTATAAATTGTTTTATAAGTTTCTCGCAAAACGAAGAACCTATACTTTTATGGGATGATACGTATAAATTATCTTGGAACGACTTTAAAGATCAACCAGATCCAAATACAGATGTTGTAGCCATAACAGCATCTGGAATTACATTTCAGTATTCTATAAAGAAAAGCGATGATGAAATTACAGGATTTACTACTCAAGTAAAGACTATTTTTTATCCTGAAAAATCTTGGCATAAACCAGAAAGAGCAAATAAACACATTTTGTCTCACGAGCAACTTCATTTTGATATTACCGAATTGCATTCAAGAATATTTAGACAGCAACTTTCTTTATTGTTAGTTTCTGAAAATCTTTCTGAAAATCTAGACTCCTTATATAATGATATAAAGAATGATTTAAGAAACATGCAAAATTTATACGATGCAGAAACAGATTATTCTAGAATTATTGAAGCTCAAGCCAAATGGCAAGAGCAAATACAATTAGAATTGTCTAAATTATCTAATTTTAATTCTTCAATGTAATTTGATACAACCAGATAAAAACTTTCTTA
Source organism: Xanthomarina spongicola (assembly GCF_003148645.1). Lineage (GTDB taxonomy): Bacteria > Bacteroidota > Bacteroidia > Flavobacteriales > Flavobacteriaceae > Xanthomarina > Xanthomarina spongicola. The sequence goes on along the minus strand of NZ_QGGP01000004.1, from coordinate 215,962 downwards.
TAAAACTGGCTCATACTAAAATGCCTTACGGTAAATACAAGAATAGAGACCTTATCGATTTACCAGAATATTATGTGGTTTGGTATTACAATAAGGGTTTTCCAAAGGGAAAATTAGGAGAAATGCTTCAAACAGTTTATGAGTTAAAACTAAATGGATTAGAAGATTTAATTAGAAATATAAAACGCCAATTTCCTAAGTAAAGAAAATTGGCGTTTTATAATAAGACAAGCATTAGTTACTCAACTTTTTCTAAAGTAATAGCCATTGCTTCAGCGTAAGTTAAAATAACTACTTGACCAACGTGTAGTTTTTGTATTAACTCTTTGTCTTTCATGTGGATGGTAGTAAAATTTCCATTAGGACCTTCAATATTAACATACATAAAAGGTAAGTTTATAACTTGAATGGTAACCACAGCTTGAACAATAGCACCTAAAGCAGCACCTGGTTTTAAATCTGCAGGAGCTTTAGCTTCTTCTGTTACAATTACTAATGGGTTTTCTAATTCTTCTTCAGTTGGATTACGAAATTCTGCTTTCATGTACTTGTAAAAATCAAAAGTAATAACATCTCCAACTTCAATATCGTCAAAACGTTCAACTTCTTCTCCAGCTGTTACAGTATGTAATTCTCCTTTAGATCCAATTATAGAAATCTCACGAGTTTCTTTATTAATTTCAGTAATGGTACCTTGCATTTCAACAAGCTCCCATTTTTCTTTATCTTCTAATTTTGTTTCTTTGTCTTGGGAAAAACCAGCAGTAGTTATTAATAAAAATGCGATTAAATAAACCCAATTTTTTGTAATTGATTTCATAAATATTTCTTTTAAAGTTTAAGTGAATAAGTTTCGCTTCAAAATTAGTTTTTTATTTTTTGATATTTCTTGTAATCAAATAATTATTTGAATATAATAATTGAAAATAAATTACTCCAAACAATACCTTAATTACTCGTTTAATTTTGTAAATTTGCCTGCGTTTAACAACGCAACATGACAACTACAACAAAATACATATTTGTAACTGGTGGTGTAACTTCTTCTTTAGGAAAAGGTATCATTGCAGCTTCTCTTGCAAAATTACTCCAGGCCCAAGGTTACAGGACAACAATTCAAAAATTAGACCCTTATATTAATGTCGATCCAGGGACATTAAATCCGTATGAGCATGGCGAATGTTATGTGACTGACGATGGCGCAGAAACCGATTTAGATTTAGGTCATTACGAGCGTTTTTTAAATGTTCCAACAAGTCAGGCTAATAATGTTACAACTGGTCGTATTTATCAAAGCGTTATTCAAAAAGAACGTAGAGGAGAGTTTTTAGGAAAAACGGTTCAGGTAATTCCTCATATTACAGACGAAATTAAAGAACGTGTTCAAATTCTTGGTAAATCTGGAGACTACGATATTGTTATAACAGAAATTGGTGGAACGGTTGGAGATATTGAGTCTTTACCTTACGTAGAGGCTGTAAGACAGTTAAAATGGGATTTAGGAGATAATAACGCTATAGTTATTCATCTAACCTTGGTGCCTTATTTGTCTGCTGCTGGAGAGTTAAAAACCAAACCAACACAACATAGTGTAAAAACATTAATGGAATCTGGAGTCGTGGCAGATATTTTAGTGTGTAGAACAGAACATGAATTGCCAGATGAACTAAGAAGTAAACTAGCAAAATTTTGTAATGTTCGTGAAGAAGCTGTAATTCAATCTATTGATGCTTCTACCATTTACGATGTTCCTAACCTCATGTTAGAACAAGGTTTAGACAAAGTGGTTTTAAAGAAATTAGCTTTAGAAAGTCATACACCAGATTTAACACAGTGGAATAAATTTTTACAACGTCATAAAAATCCAACTACAGAAATAACAATTGGTTTAATTGGCAAGTATGTAGAATTGCAGGATTCTTATAAATCTATTTTAGAAGCATTTATTCATGCTGGAGCAGAAAACGAAGTAAAAGTTAATGTTGAGCCTATTCATTCAGAATATTTAAATGAAGATAGTGTTAAAGCTAAATTAGCACATTTAGATGGTGTTCTAGTAGCACCTGGTTTTGGAGAACGTGGTATTGAAGGTAAAATAGATGCAGTTAAGTATGTTCGTGAAAACAACATACCATTTCTTGGTATTTGTCTAGGAATGCAAATGGCAGTTATAGAATTTGCAAGAAATGTATTAAACTTGAAAGATGCCAATTCTACTGAGATGGATGCAAAAACCAATCATCCTGTAATCGACTTAATGGAAGATCAAAAAAACATTACAGATAAAGGTGGAACTATGAGACTTGGTGCTTGGACTTGCGAATTAAAAATGAATTCTTTAGCACAAAAAGTATATAAATCTAATAGTATTTTAGAAAGACACAGACATCGTTTTGAGTTTAATAATAAATACAAAAAACAAATTGAAGCAGCAGGCATGATTGCAACTGGACTAAATCCAGATACTGGTTTGGTTGAGATTATCGAAATTCCAGAACATCCTTGGTTTGTTGGTGTACAATATCATCCGGAATATAAGAGTACTGTAGCAAATCCACATCCTTTATTTGTGGCATTTGTAAAAGCTGCTTTAAAGCACAAGAAAAATGGGAAAAGTGTCAGTATGGCACAAAAATAATATTGGAGAGCTTTTTGAGTTATCCAAAAGTCTCTTAAAAAGAAAGAGCGTTTAAAATAAATAACCACAACATGGTCTCTTACCTGTATAGGTGGAGAAAATTTATAATATGGAAGAAAAGAAAATTGACATAAATTCGATTATCGGATTTGTACTTATTTTTGGAATACTAGTGTACATGATGTACACAAACAAACCAACAGAAGAAGAACAAGCAGCACAAGAACAGGCTAAACAAGAGCAAGTTGAAGCTGAGAAAAAAGTGGCTGAAAATGATGTAGCTGTTACAACAGCAGAAGATTATTCAGTTGCAACAATATCAGATTCTACACAATTAGTAGCTTTAAATAATAAATTAGGTGCTTTTGCCTATTCATCTACGCTTCCTTCAGCAACAAATAACGAAACCGTTGTAGAAAATGGTGTTTTGTCTCTTAAGTTCAGTAATAAAGGTGGTTATTTATCTGAAATTAAACTAAATAAATTTGTCGATTTCGATTCTGTTCCTATCTATTTAGTTAGAGATGGAAATACAGATTTCAATATTAATTTTGGAACAACCGATAGCAGAATATTAAATACAAAAGATCTTTACTTTCAACCAACGGTTACAAAAAATGGAGAGAATACTGTAGTTTCTATGAAACTAAAAGTGTCTCCAGAAAAATATTTGGAGTATCGTTATGAACTAAAACCAAATGATTATATGGTAGATTTTACCATTCAATCTAAAGGGTTAAACAATGTTATTAATAGCTCTCAAGAAGTAAATTTAGATTGGAAATTAGACACCTATCGTCATGATCAAAGTATTTCATACGAGAATCGTTATACAAGATTAACTTACCAATACGAAGAAGGGAAAATAGACAAACTATCACAAGCTGGTGAAGACGAGGAAACAATTCAAGACCTTAAATGGCTTTCCTATAGACAACATTTTTTTAGTTCTATATTAGTTTCTAAAGAGCCATTAAAAAATGTTAGAATCACGTCCAAAGATTTAGTTGCAAACGAAGATATTGATACGTTATTTACAAAACAGTTTACTACAAAACTGCCTCTAGCATTTCAAGCAGGAGAAATTAATCAACCTTTGCAGTTCTATTTCGGTCCAACAGATAGTAAGATTTTAAAAAAATATGATGATAATCTAGACGAAAGTATTCCATTTGGATGGGGAATTTTTGGATGGATTAATAAAGCCTTATTTATACCTTTATTCGGTTTCTTAAGTGGCTTCTTACCTTATGGTATTGCTATTATTGTCATGACCATTCTTATTAAGTTATTAATGTCTTTTGTACAATACAAACAATTCTTATCTCAGGCAAAACTAAAAGTTTTAAAACCTGAATTAGATGAAATAAAAGAAAAGTATAAAGACAATAAAATGAAAGCGCAACAAGAAACTATGGCGCTTCAAAATAAAGCAGGAGCAAGTCCATTAAGTGGATGTTTACCAGGATTAATTCAATTACCTGTATTCTATGCCTTATTTATGTTTTTCCCTACAGCTTTCGACTTAAGACAGAAAAGTTTTCTTTGGGCAGACGATTTATCTTCTTATGATGCTGTAGCAACATTACCATTTAAAATTCCTTTTTATGGAGATCACGTAAGTTTGTTTCCAATCTTGGCAGCTATTGCTATTTTCTTTTATATGAAAATGACAACAGGACAACAAATGGCATCTCAACCAACTCAAGAAGGTATGCCTGATATGGCTAAGATGATGAAGTACATGATTTATCTCTCGCCATTAATGATGTTGTTTTTCTTTAATAACTATGCATCAGGATTGAGTTTATATTACTTTATCTCAAACATAATTAGTATTGGTATTATGTTAGTTATAAAGAATTATATTCTAGATGAAGATAAAATTCATGCGCAAATTCAGGTGAATAAAAAGAAGCCTAAAAAGCAAAATAAATTTCAAAAGAAGATGGCAGATATGATGGAGCAGGCAGAACATCAAAAACAAGCTCAGCAAAAACGTAAGAAATAACACGTTTTGCTTAAAAATAAGTCTTTCTGAATTCATTTTCAGAACCTCAACAAGCTGCATTTTTGCAGCTTGTTTGTTAAACAACATTTTAGCTTTAAATTCGTTTTTAATATAACATTTTAAGAACCTCTCAATGAGTATGAAACAAATCCAAATCCTTTTAATACTTCTAATGCCAACATTATTCATGGCACAATCCATCAATCTATTAGATGAAAATGGTAAAAGACATGGTGTCTGGAAGAAGAATTTTGAGAACACTAATATTATACGTTACCAAGGAGAATTTAATCATGGTAAAGAAATAGGTCTTTTTAAATTCTACAAAAACATTAACAAAGAAGCTATTTTAACTGCAACCAAGCAGTTCAATGAAAAAAACAATATAGCAGAAGTGACCTTTTATGCATCCAATGGAAAAGTGATTAGCAAAGGACAGATGAATGGAAAAGATTATATAGGTGAATGGACCTATTTTCATAAAAATTCCAATCAGGTTATGACCTTAGAGCATTATAACAGTCAAGGTCAATTAGAAGGCGAAAGTTTGGTATACTATAACAGTGGACAATTAGCTGAAAAAAGAAACTATAAAGACAATAAATTACACGGAAAAGCAATCTGGTTTGACGAAACCGGAAAGGAGATGAAAGAATATAACTATGTAAATGGAGAATTACATGGGAAAGCTAATTTTTATGATGCTACTGGAACTTTAGAAATTGAAGGTCAATATAAAAACGATAGAAAAGATGGGGTTTGGAAATACTATAAGAATGGTGAATTAACTGAAGAAAAGGATTTTACACGCTATACTAAAAACCCGTACTTAAAAAAGGATTAATTTTTTATTAGACTATAAAAATATAAAAGCTCCTTATAAAAATAAGGAGCTTTACTTTTTTAGGTATTTCGCAAGTTGAGTAAGCTATTAATCAATCGAAGTTTGGAGTCCACCTAAACATAAGTGCTGTAAATATAGAAAAAAATAATCTTATTTAAAACTTTCAAAATTCTAAATTTTTTAAAGCTTCTTAAGTCATTGATAACTATTAGTTTAAAAAAATCAATATGAATTTTAAATAAGTTTAAAAGTGACAAATACCTGTAAAATCCATATCTTTGCAAATTGAAAATATGAAGAATAAACGCGTAATAGTTGGACTTTCTGGAGGTGTAGATTCCAGTGTAGCTGCATACTTGTTAAAAGAGCAAGGTTATGAAGTTATTGGCTTGTTTATGAAAAACTGGCATGACGATTCTGTAACTATTTCTAACGAATGTCCTTGGTTGGACGATAGTAACGATGCCATGCTTGTGGCAGATAAATTAGGCATTCCGTTTCAAACGGTTGACTTAAGCGAACAATATAAAGAACGTATTGTAGACTATATGTTTAACGAATACGAAAGAGGAAGAACACCTAATCCAGACGTGCTTTGTAATAGAGAAATTAAGTTCGATGTCTTTATGAAAATCGCTTTAGAACTTGGAGCAGATTATGTAGCGACTGGTCATTACTGTAGAAAAGGAACCATAGAAAAAGATGGTAAAGAAATTTATCAATTACTTTCAGGAGCAGATTCAAATAAAGATCAGTCTTATTTTCTATGTCAATTGTCTCAAGACCAATTAGCAAAAGCGTTGTTTCCAATAGGCGAATTGCAAAAGCCAGAAGTTAGAGAAATTGCAGCTCAACAAGGTTTAATTACAGCCGAAAAGAAAGATTCGCAAGGACTTTGTTTTATAGGAAAAGTGAGATTGCCTGAATTTCTTCAGCAACAACTAAAACCTAAAGAAGGTGTTATTGTTGAGGTTCCTAAAGATTTTGATGCCTATAACCAAGAGCTTCCAAACTTTTCCTCTAAAGAAGGAGAACTTGAATATTTATCAAAAAAAATACCATATGCCATTCAAGATGGGAAAGTAGTAGGTAAACATCAAGGAGCCCATTATTTTACTAAAGGACAACGAAAAGGTTTGTCAGTTGGTGGAACTGTAGAGCCTCTCTTTGTTATAGACACCAATGTAGACGATAATATTATTTACACTGGTCAAGGAAATAAACATCCTGGTTTATTTAAATCGGTTCTATTCGTAACTAATGAAGAATTGCATTGGATTCGTGAAGATCTTCAACTTAAAGTAGATGAAACTATGGATGTCATGGCTAGAATTCGCTATAGACAAGCATTACAAAAAGCCACTCTTTACAGAGTAGATTCTGGTTTATATGTAGAATTTCAAGAACCTCAATCTGCCATTACAGAAGGTCAATTTGTTGCTTGGTATCTACAAGATGAATTAGTTGGTTCAGGAGTAATTTCTTAAATTGCATGAGTAAACAGTTTACTCATGACCTCAAGACTACTTTTTTTATTACTGCTTTGTTTTCAACTTCAAATTTTTGCTCAAGAAGATGCTTGGGTTTATTTAACAGATAAAGAAGATGTAGCAGCTTCCATTGCAAATCCCATTTTAATTTTATCTCAAGAAGCCATTGATAGAAAGCAGGCTCATGGAATAATAATTGATGAACGCGATGTGCCTGTTAATGAAAATTATATTTCACAATTAAAAACAGAAATAGGAATTACAGTACTTGCCAAATCCAAATGGTTTAATGCTGTTCATGTTCGTGGCAGTGAAACAGACATCAATAATTTATTGGGATTAGCATTTGTGGATTACATTGTGTTTGCTGATAAGAATTTGAATGCCAGAATAAGTGAACCAAAAAATAAATTCGATTTTGAAGCAGCACGAACAACTTTTAACTATGGAGATGCTGCTAATCAAATTCAAATGATTCATGGAGATGAATTACATCAATCAAATTTCACAGGAACAGGAATGACCATTGCAGTAATTGATGCTGGATTCCCAGATGTGAATACCATGGGAGGATTTCAACGATTAAGAGATAACAATGGCATTATAGGTGGTTACGATTTTTTTGATAGAAATCCGGATGTGTATGCAAACACCTCAAGTGGTCATGGTACTTATGTTTTGAGTACAATGGCTGGATATATTGAAGATGCATATGTAGGTACTGCACCAGATGCATCTTACTATTTATTTAGAACCGAAAATGCACCAAACGAAAATCCGGTTGAAGAAAGTCTTTGGGTGGAAGCTGCCGAACGTGCAGACAGTTTAGGTGTAGACATAATTAATTCGTCTTTAGGTTATAAAACCTACGATAACCCGAATTACACACATTCAGATTCAGATTTAGATGGTTTAACTACTTACATTAGTAAAGGTGCCAATATCGCTTTCGAAAAAGGCATGTTAATTGTAAATTCTGCTGGAAATGCTGGAGCAAACGGGTTAAATGCACCTGCAGATGCTGCTGGCGTATTTACTATTGGTGCAGTGGATGCAGATAGAGAATATGCTTACTTTAGTTCGGTAGGAAGTATGTTTCAGCCAACACAAAAACCAGATGTGGTTACTCAAGGAGAAGCTAGTTATATTATAAGGCGTAATAATACCATTGGTACAGCTAATGGCACGTCTTTTAGTTCTCCAATTATGGCTGGAGCATTGGCTTGTTTGTGGCAAGCTTTACCAGATTTAAGCAATACTGAAATTATGCAATTGGTTCGGGAAACTGCTTCACAATATAATTCTCCGGATTATTTTTTAGGTTATGGAATCCCTAATTTAGCCTTGGCTTTAAGTCAAGTGTTAAGTATTGAAGAAATTGAAAATGCGCAAACTCATATACGTGTCTATCCTAATCCAGCTTATCATGCTGTTCATATTTCTTTGCCTTCAACGGAAAAGCAAGTACAAATTATAGTGTATAATATTTTAGGAAAAAAAGTATTGGATAGACAACTAAGTGAATCATCGACAATAGATGTATCATCATTGTCTAAAGGTGTTTATCTATTAAAAATGGAAACACAAAACGGATCATTTACTAAAAAATTAATCAAGAATTAATGCAAAACAGAATCACACAATTATTCAATATAAAATATCCTATCATCCAAGCAGGCATGATTTGGAATTCAGGTTGGCGTTTGGCCTCAGCAGCTAGTAATGCTGGCGCATTGGGTTTAATAGGAGCTGGATCTATGTATCCTGATGTCTTAAAAGAACACATTCAAAAATGTAAACAAGCTACAGATAATCCTTTTGGTGTTAATGTCCCAATGCTATATCCAAATATTCAGGAAATCATGGATATTATTGTGGAAGAAGGCGTAAAGATTGTTTTTACTTCAGCAGGAAACCCAAAAACATGGACAGGTTGGTTACAAGAAAAAGGCATTACAGTAGTTCATGTGGTTAGTAGTGTCAAATTCGCATTAAAAGCTCAAGAAGCTGGAGTAGATGCTATAGTTGCTGAAGGTTTTGAAGCTGGAGGACATAATGGAAGAGACGAAACTACCACCTTAACTTTAATCCCAATGGTGAAGGAACAATTACAAATCCCGTTGATTGCAGCAGGTGGTGTTGCAACTGGAAAAGCCATGTTGGCAACTATGGTTTTAGGAGCAGATGCCGTTCAAGTTGGTAGCCGATTTGTGGCTAGTGAAGAAAGTTCAGCACATCAAGCTTTTAAACAGGTAGTGGTTGATGTTAAAGAAGGTGATACCCAATTAACTTTAAAAGAACTGGCACCTGTAAGACTGGTGAAAAACAAATTCTTTAACGAGATTCAAGACCTATATAAAACCTCTCCAACTAAAGAACAGCTTATAGAATTATTAGGAAGAGCCAGAGCCAAACGAGGTATGTTTGAAGGCGATTTAGACGATGGCGAATTAGAAATAGGACAAATTGCAGGCTTGATTCACGACATTAAACCAGCTGCTCAAATTGTGAAAGATATGATGTTGGAATTTGAGGAGGCGAAGAAAAGTGTTTTGAATTTTTAAATTATTGTTTCATTAACTCATCAATAGAAACTTGATATAACCTACTAGAACCATTATCAGCTTTATTGAGTTCTGTTATAAGCTCTTCAGTTGTTAATGGTTTTTCTTGTTGTACTTTGGTATTATCTCGTTTACTAGTAAAGTATAAGGTATTTGTTTTGGTGTCAACAAAAGGGCAATAATCCATTTTATCTGAATTTATGTTGTCACCTAAATTTTTGGCAACAGTCCATTGATCTTCTGTTTTGAAACTGATGTACAAGTCACCACTTCCAAAACCATCTTTTCGGTTATAACTTCCAAAAAGTAAATAAGACTCGTCTGGAGCTATAAAGGCATTGTATTCATAGCCTTCAGTATTTATAGATAAACTTAGTTTTTCAGGAGTTTGGTATGTTTCATTTTTAAATTCACTGACATAAATATCATCCTTCGTTTTTAAATCTGGATGATCTCTAGTAAAATAGAAATTCCCATTATTAGCAATAGAAGGGTAAAACTCTCCATGTTTTGTATTTATTGGAGATCCCATATTTATTGGTTCAGACCAAACTTCATTTAAAGTTTGTCTTTCAACAAACCAAATATCAAAATCTTTGGGTTCAAGAGTTTCGTTAGATAATGGTCTGGTTGACACAAAATAAAGTTTCAATCCGTCGTTTGAATAAAAAGGTTCCAAATCGAAAAACTGACCAGAAAATGAAGCTACTTCTGGTGTAGACCAACTATTATTAGTTTTCTTTGAAATTACAATTGCTGATAAATTCCCCAAGACACTTTGAGCAGTAAACATCATTTCATTGCCATTTGGTGATATAGCAAGATCTCTAACGTTTGGAAAATTACTAGTGATTTCGGCTAAAAATAATTCAGGAGTTTCTTGAGAAATACCCAAAAGACTAAAAAATAATAACAAAGTAGTACTAATAGATTTCATATAATTATTTTGAAACAAGATACTACAGGGATTTTATTAGTTATCTTAAAATCATGTTAATCTAGGATAAAAAACAACCTTAGTTAGTTTTACAAAAACCTAAATACTACTTTTGCCGAATGGTTTATACCATTTTGTGATAATAATTTATTAAAAGAAAATAAAAAGATTTTTGTGTTAGGCGAGAAAGAAAAATCAAGCATAGCATCGTTACGGTTTATTTTTATTTTGAAGCATAGCGCAAAAAGGTATTATTTAATTGAAACAATTACTATCATTAAATGGTATTAAGTAACTATACAAAAGAATTTAAATACAACTGGAAACTATCAGCTCCTGTCATGTTAGGTATGCTAGGTCATACTTTTGTACAGTTTATTGATAATATAATGGTTGGGCAATTAGGTACAGCCGAATTGGCAGCAGTATCTTTAGGTAATAGTTTTATGTTTATTGCCATGTCTTTAGGAATCGGTTTTTCTACTGCCATAACACCATTGGTTGCTGAAGCAGATGCTGCAAAAAACTTCTCAAGAGGTAAATCGGCTTTTAAGCATGGTTTGTTTTTATGTACTGTTTTAGGAGTGTCATTATTCCTGTTAGTGTTTTTTGCAAAACCACTTATGTATTTAATGAAACAACCCATAGAGGTGGTCGAATTGGCCATACCTTATTTAGATTTGGTTGCAGTTTCATTAATTCCTTTAATTGTTTTTCAGGCTTTTAAACAATTTAGTGATGGCTTATCTATGACTAGATACCCAATGTATGCTACAATCCTAGCAAATGTTATAAACGTCATTCTTAACTATCTGCTAATTTTTGGAAAATTCGGATTTCCAGAACTCGGAATAGTTGGTGCAGCCTATGGAACCTTAGCTTCTAGAATAGTTATGGTAGCTTATTTGTGGTGGTTGTTAAAAGGAAAAGAGAAATCGAAAGCTTATTTAACTAACATAAAGTTCTTTTCCTTAAATAAATTGATGCTTCAAAAATTAATGAATTTAGGATCGCCAAGTGCCATGCAAATGTTTTTTGAAGTAGCCATTTTTACAGCTGCTATTTGGTTAAGTGGACTGTTGGGTAAAAATCCACAAGCTGCCAACCAGATTGCTTTAAACTTATCTTCTATGACCTTTATGGTAGCTATGGGATTAAGTGTCACATCTATGATACGTGTAGGAAATCAAAAAGGACTTAAAAACTATCTGGAGTTAAGACGTATTGCGTTTTCTATTTTTTTATTAGGATTTATTTTTGCTGTTATTTTTGGGTTGTTATTTTTTATTTTCCATCAACACTTGCCAAAAATTTATGTCGATTTTAACGATTTAGAAAACCTAGCAGATAATACTGAAGTAGTAAGTATTGCTTCAAAACTATTAATAGCTGCAGCCTTTTTTCAGATTAGCGATAGTATACAAGTGGTTATGCTTGGTGCTTTAAGAGGTTTGCAAGATGTTAAAATACCAACAATAATTACCTTTATATCCTATTGGATTATTGGTTTTCCAATTAGTTTTTACTTAGGAAAAGAAGAGGCTTATGGAAGCTTTGGTATTTGGTTAGGTTTACTAGCTGGTTTAACAACAGCAGCTATTTTATTGTATATTCGATTTAATTATTTAACTAAAAAGTTAATTTTGTCAAACAACTAACAACTAACAACTAACAACTAACAACTAACAATTAACATGGATTTTCCTAAATTTTTACTTGGCGATAACACAGATTACCCAAGTGCTATATTTGTAATACATACAGAATTCCCTAGATTTATTATTAATTTAGAGAATGATGAGGTTGAATGGCTTGAAGATTTCGACCAGCATGATCAAAAGGAACTTGAAACTGAAGCTGAAGGATTAATCCAACAAGCAACAGATTTTTACGATAGAGAAATTTTACGTTACGAAGACTAAACAAGATGCTTGAACAATTAGTACAACTAGATACAGAACTTTTTTTATACCTAAATAATTTAGGGACTACAACTTGGGATGCTTTTTGGATGTTTTATACAACAAAGTTTTATTGGATTCCGTTCTATGCTGTTTTATTGTATTTAATATTTAAGCAACAAAGTCTTAAGTTTTTTGCTGTTACTATAATTATAATAGTGCTTATGGTAACATTTACAGACCAAGTTACTAATTTGTTTAAACATGGTTTCGAACGTTTTAGACCTTGTCATCAAGAAGGAGTAAAAGACGTTATGAGGATTGTTAAAGAAGGTTGTGGTGGACGATTTGGTTATTTCTCAGGTCATGCATCTAATTCTATGGCTGTAGCTGTTTTTGCAGGATTGTTATTAAGACATAAATACAAAAATTTGATTTTCTTTTTACTTTTCTGGTCGGCTTTAATGGGCTACAGTAGAATTTATATTGGTGTTCATTATCCACTGGATGTATTGAGTGGTTTTATTTTTGGATCACTTTCAGGATTTATGTTTTATAAAATAAGTCAGTTTATAAAGCATAAGTACGAGCTTTATTAAGTTATTTCCTTTCAAAAATATAATACACATTCAAAAGCCTGTCATTGTACTGTTTCGAATCTTCAGGGAAACGATTTATATTATAAGTCGTAATTTCTTTTATGTAATATATACCTTCTAATTTAGTTAGGGTCTTTTCATTAAAAGTTTCTTTTGTTAACAGACCAAACTTGTCATCATCAGGCAAGTTATCTAGTCCATCATGAAAGGATATAAAAGGAATTTTTTCTCCATAATACCAAAGCATTTCTGGTGAGATATAGTTTTCACCATACATGTTAATACCTTGCTTTTTAACTTCAGCTTTTAGACCAGTTATTGGGTTGTATTTTTCATTTGTAAATCCTTTTGTAAGTGGTAAGGCTGTTATGATAACACAGGCAAAAAACAAAACTGTTAAAGAAAACACTTTCGACATGTCTTTCTTCTTTAAATAAAGTAAAATAAACACACCAATACTGAATAATACAACTGAAGCTAAAATGTATGAAAACAGATGATTAGAGATAGTGTCTTTCAAAAACACATAACTTAAAATAGGAAAAGCGATACCTATAAAGGCAATCAATCCAAAATTAAAATAGACAGGAATGGTTTCTTTTTTATCTGTCATATTTTTAAAATGTTTAATCAGATAATCTACATAAAACCCAATATTAATGGCTAATGGAATTAAAACAGGCATTAAATACCTTGATTTTTTCTCAGGAATAATCGAAAGTAAAACGACTGCAAAAAGCGTCCAAAGAATACTAAATTGATAGACTTTTAAATAACTTACTCTAGACTTTAAATATGGATACAGCAGGCTTATAAATGCAGGAATAGTCCAAAGACCACTTTGTACAAAAAAGCTCCAGTAATAGTAAAAGGGTCTAATGTTGTAGCTTGACCAATTGGAAGTTTCCTTTTGAGTAATGGCATTAAATGTTGCAGGATCTTGAAACCTCACATACAAATACCACCAAGCACCAATAGCAAAGGTTAGGATTAAAATACTAACAAACGAAAATGCTTTAGCTTTTACTTGCTTGTATTTAAAAGTAAATCCATAGGCCAGTAAAAACGGCAACATTAAAGCGTACATTGAAATAGGACCTTTACATAAAAAAGATAAACCTAAAAAGCATCCTGCTAATAAGCTGTGTTTCCAATAGTTTTTTTCTTTTTTAAATACTGAGAATAAATGATAGATGGCTATACACATAAAACCATGTGTAAAAATATCCCAAGGAGCTTCAATAGTAATACCAATAATATAGAATGATGTTAAGGCAATAAATGCATTCCTGGTACTTAAAGAGATATCTTCTGTGGCTATTTTAGATATTTTAAATATATAAATACCAATAACCATGATAAATAGAATGGCTGGAAGTCTTAAAGCAAAGGTGCTTTTTAATCCAAAAAGCATTCCAGAAATGGCTGTTAACCAGGTTGGTAAAGGAGGTTTTTCGTAACGTGGTTCCCCATTCATAGTTGTTAATAACCAGTTGCCATCATCTACCATTTCTCTAGCAGTAATAAAATTTCTGGCTTCCATAATAGAAACGTCTATCACATTCAAATTAGGCAATAGCATGACTAGTGTAAAGACAATAATACTTAATATGGGATATTTTTTAAAAAGCTTTATCATTTCGATTTGTTTAATAAAACAAGGTTTCTAATGTAAATGACTGTTCCTAATATATGACCAACAAACAAAACAGGATCTTCTCTAAAAATGGCATAGGTTAGAATTAAAATAGAACCAACCAAACTTAAAACCCAGAACCCAAGTGGTAAGGCAGATTCTTTGCGTCTTTCAGAATAAATCCATTGATAAACAAAACGAAGTGTAAAGACTATTTGAGACACAATACCTAAAGTCAATAACCAAAACGGAATGGCTTCATTTTTAAATAATAATTCAACGTCTATCACATTATTATTGTAATAGAAAATAACGATTAAAATAGGGACAAAAAATAAAAATAACTGAATTAGCTTAGGTAAACGTTGCCATTGGTTCTGTAATTGTAAGTTTCTTATATATATAAAGTAGGTAAGTGCCTGACCAAACATAATAGCAAAATCGTTTCTTAAATATCCATAAATAAATAACAGGAAAGAGGCAATTAAGCTTAAAGACCAAAAAAGCGTTGGCGTAGAAACTTGTTTTTTCTTTTCGGATGTTAGCCATTGAATTATCAATCTAGAAGAAAATAAAATCTGTGCTAGAAATCCAATGCTATATATAATCCAGCTATCCATTATCCTTTTTTAGCTATGGAATAATTAATGTATTTTCTCTTCATCCATAAATAAGCAAAGCAATCCATTAATGGTCCAAGTAAACGGTTCCACAATCCAAATTTAGCTGTTCCAGCTATTCTAGGAAAATGCTGAACAGGAATCTGAATAATTTTCCCTTCTTGCAATAAAATCATAGCAGGTAAAAATCTGTGTAAACCTTTAAACATGGGAATACGTTTGGCATAGTCTGTTTTAATTACTTTTAAAGGACAACCAGTATCGTCCATCCCATCATGAGTAAAAGCACGACGAATGCCATTAGCAATAGTAGACGACATATTCTTTACAAAACTATCTTTTCTATTGGCTCTAACACCAGTTACTAAATCGTATTCGCCAATATGTTCAAGTAGTAAATTAAAATCTTCAGGAGCTGTTTGTAAATCGGAGTCAATATAACCAACAAGTTCTGTATCAGCACAATCAAACCCAGCTTTTATAGCGGCACTTAAACCTCTATTCTCTTTAAAACTAATAAAAGTAAAATCTGTTTGCCTGCTACAAATAGCTTCAATAAGTTCTTGGCTTTGATCTTTCGAACCATCATTAACAAAGAGGATTTTTGTTTTCTTGGTGGCTATTTTTATATAATCAAGTAATGCTTGTTCTACCCGAATTAAATTATCTTCTTCATTATAAACTGGAACTATAATGGTAAAATTGTAATTCATAAATGGATTGTTGGTTTTACAAATGTATTCTTTTTTGAAGAATTCTAATCTTACAAAAAAAAAATGTTTCTTTGTAAGAATAATTAGAATAATCATTTATGAAAATTTTAGTAACAGGAGCCGTTGGATTTATTGGTTCTCATACAGCAGAGCGTTTACAAAGTTTAGGTCACCAAGTTATTGGGATTGATAATTTTTCACCTTATTATAGTGAGACTTTAAAAAAACTAAACGAAAAAGCGCTAGGTGAAAAGGGGATATCTGTTATTAAAAAAGATTTAAGAGATCAGGATTTGGCAGATAGCTTGCCAAAAGACATTGATTATATTTTTCATTTTGCTGCACAACCTGGAATTTCCAAAACATCTACGTTTGAAGATTATTTTTCAAATAATATTATTGGGACAAAGAATCTAATTGATTATGCGTTACAACTAACAAACTTAAAGATGGTTGTTAATATAGCTACCTCTTCTATTTATGGTTTAGAAGCAACATTTCCAGAAAGTGTAGCTCCAAAACCTGCTTCGCATTATGGTGTTACAAAATTAGCTGCCGAACAATTAATTCTTCAAAAATCTAGAGAAAAGCAATTTAAAGCTTGTTCTTTAAGATTGTATTCTGTTATAGGTCCAAGAGAGAGACCAGAAAAAATGTACACAAAATTAATAGCTTGTGGGTTTAATAACGAGGCTTTTCCATTATATGAAGGTAGTGCAACTCACTTGCGTAGTTTTACTTATGTTGGAGATATTGTTGATGGTATTGTAAGTGTTATTAATAATGAAGATGCTGTTGATGGCGAAATTATTAACCTTGGAACAGAAGTAGAACACACAACTCAAGAAGGTATTGAAGCTGTTGAAACGGTTATTGGAAAAACGATACAGATAAATCATGTGGAGGCTAGAGCAGGAGACCAGCTTCGTACAAAAGCCAATATTGATAAAGCTAAAAAATTACTTAATTACAATCCACAAACAACCTTATTAGAAGGTGTTAAAAAGCAGGTGGAATGGTACGAGGCTAATTTCTTATAGTCTTAATTATACGTAGTTGTGCAATAGCATTGATTTATCTTTGCCAGCCACTTATTAAACAGAACTTTCGGATTTTAGCTACAACCTTACAATTTAACAACAAACACCTTAAAGAATTATTCGTGTATTCGTGACAAAAACTCTATATCTTGAATTTTAAACCTTGAATTTTAAGAGATAATCAGCAGCTGCAAAAGGCGTGGTTTTATTTTCTTCAATAAGTTGTAATTGTTTTTCTAAAGCTGCTTTCATGTCTTTGTTATTAAAGAAGTTAGACTTTAAATGATCTTCGATGGTTTGTATCAACCAAAACTTGTTTTGTTCACGACGCTTTTTCTGAAAATATGTGTTGTTAGATGTAAGATTTACATACTCTTGAATTTGTTCCCAAATAGCTTCAATTCCTTCATTTTTTAGAGCACTACAAAGCAATACCTTTGGTTGCCATTCCGATGTTTTTTTAGGATATAAATGCAAAGCTCTGTTAAATTCTACTTTAGCTAGTTTTGCCGATTTTAAATTATCTCCATCAGCTTTATTAATAGCAATTAAGTCTGCCATTTCAATAATACCACGTTTAATACCTTGTAGCTCGTCTCCAGCTCCAGCTAATTTTAGTAGCAAGAAAAAATCAACCATACTATGTACAGCAGTTTCACTCTGGCCAACGCCAACGGTTTCTATTATAATGGTATCAAAGCCAGCAGCTTCACAAAGAATAATGGTTTCACGTGTTTTTCTGGCAACTCCTCCAAGAGAATCTCCTGAAGCCGAAGGTCTAATAAAAGCCTGTGTGTCTTTTACAAGCGCTTCCATTCGTGTTTTATCTCCCAAAATACTGCCTTTAGTCAAGGAACTACTGGGATCGACAGCTAGAACGGCTACCTTTTTACCTTGACTGGTTAAATGGGTTCCAAAGGCTTCAATAAACGTGCTTTTTCCAACACCTGGAACACCAGTAATGCCAATCCTTACAGATTTGTTAGCATTTGGTAAACAACCAGTAATAATGGTATGTGCTTTTTTAAAATGTAACGGATTTTTACTTTCAATAATAGTAATGGCTCGGCTTAAAGCAGTCATGTTACCATTTAAAATCCCTGAAATTAAATCTTCAGCAGAAGGCAGCTTATGGCGTTTAGATTTTATTTTTGAAATAGAAGATGTATTAATGCTTTCAGGTTCTTGAATTCCTTCTTTTTCTTCCAATGCCGATTTTCTTTCTTTTGCCACGAATTTGTTTTATTTTAAAGGAACAACCACTTTCGTATCATCCCAAGCCATGGTTAAAGATAAGTTATCTGTAGAATTATCAAAGCCAATGGTAAACTGTTCTACTGTTATGTTTATTTTTTGCACAGGAACTTCAATATCAATAACATCAAATTCAGGCTCTCTCATAGGTTTCATTTCCATATCAACTCCCCAAGAATATTGTTTCTGATTAAACATAACATGCCATATTGAATCGTCAGGAATTGTCCATAAGGTATATTTTCCAGCTGGAAGAGAATCTTTGCCTACTTTCAAGGCTTTATTGGTTTCAAAAGTTGTAGCTTCATTAGCTCCAGTTCGCCAAACTTGATTATAAGGAACTAAAGCACCAAAAATCTCACGATTACGTTTTGATGGTCTGTTATAAAACACTTTTAACTCTATATCATCCACTGTAAAGCTGACTACCTTTTTTGGACTTAAGGGTTTTTTTAATAACCCATCATTTAAAACAGAGTACACAAAAACACCTATAGCAACAAGAACTAAAAGTCCAATAATCCATTTTAAAAATCTATTCATAACTACTATTTTAATTGTTGTATAAAGATACTTCAAAAGTCATATTCTTTAAAACGGAAACGTTAATTTCTTTTCAAATATTTTCGATATCTTCAAAAATAATTTTCATTTTTTGCAACAAACCATTTTTTCACTCGTCTTTAAAGAGAACTAATCTAAAAAACCAAAAGTAGAGCATGTTTCAAAATCATATTATTGAAAAATGCAAGCAAAACAATCGTAAGGCACAAATGCAGTTATACAACCAGTACTGCCAAGGGATGTATATTGTGGCAAAACGATTTGTTAAACATGAAGCCGAAGCCGAAGATGTGGTTCAGGATGCTTTTATTAAAGCCTTTTCTAAACTCCATCAATATCAAGCTGAGGTGACTTTTGGTGCTTGGTTAAAACGTATTGTTGTTAACACTAGTATGGATGCTTTAAAGTCTAAAAACCAACGTTTGGTTGAATTAGAAGAGGTGCACCTAAAAGTAGTAGATGCAAGTGATGAAGACAAATGGTTAGTAGACGATGCTGTAAGTATAGACAATATTAAGGAAGCCATTAATAATTTATCTGAAAAATATAGGTATGTCGTCATGCTTTATTTAATTGAAGGTTACGACCATCAAGAAATTTCAGAGATTTTAAAAATTTCGGAAGTGGCTTCTAGAACACAGCTTTACAGAGGGAAACTAAAATTACAGGAACTGTTAAAACACACAAAAGATGGCACAAGATCTTAGAGATATAATTAAAAATGATAACAAGCAATCTACTGAAAGAATGCCTGAAGGTCATGAAGCTCGATTTCTAAATAAACTGGAAGCAGAACTTCCAGAGAATCAAAAATCGTCTTGGTCTTGGATGCAATTGGCTGCAAGTATTGTGGTCGTATTTGGTTTGAGTTTTGGTGCTTATAAGTATATCAATAAACCAATAGACATACAAGTGGTAGACACACAACTAGAAACAGTTGAGAAACCAACAAAGTCTTTAGGAGATATTTCACCAGATTTTAAAAAAGTAGAAGATTACTATCTGGCTAATATCAATTACGAGTTATCAAAAGTGAAATTAACACCAGAGAACAAAGAGCTTATTGACGGTTATATCAGTCAGTTAGATGCACTTAATAAAGAATATAAGCGAATCTCCTTAGAGCTCACAAACTCTGGTCCAAATGAGTTAACAGTAAATGCACTTATTACCAATTTAAAGTTTCGTTTAAACCTTATGTATCGTCTAAAAGAGCAATTAGAATCATTGCAAACATCAGAATCAAACAAAAAACGAACAAACATTTAAAATAATCAAAATGAAACGAATAATAATAGGCATATTTTTTCTAATGGTAATGAGTGTTTCGGCACAACAAAAGTTAGATAAAATATCACAATCCATAAAGGTAACAGATCAGGTTACATTAGATTTGAATACAAACCATACCAACATTGAAATAGATACTTGGAATAAAGATATTATAGAGATAGAGGCTTATGTAGAAAGTAGTTCTTTAAGCAAAGAAGAACTAAAGGAATATTTAGAAGCATGGAAAATTCAAGTGGAAGGTTCAAACGACTTTGTGTCAATTACGTCTGGTACAGATAATTTACCTTGGACATTAAATAACACGCTTTTCGATGAGCAATCTATTGTGGCATTGCAGGATTTGGAATTTGAATTGGCAAATATGCCAATCGTGGAAAATCTTTTAGAATCTTTAAATCTAGCCGACATGCCTAAAATGCCTAAAATGCCAAAATTACCAGAGCTTCCAGAAGGGATGATTAATTCGGATTTCGATTATGAGAAATTCCAAGAAGAAGGCGATGCTTACATGGAAAAATGGAGTAAGGAATACAGCGAGAAATATGGCGATGAATATGCCAAAAGAATGGAAGACTGGGCTAAACAACTTGAGTCTAGCCAGGAAATGAAAGACTTTGAAAAGAAGATGGAAGCTTGGGGTGAAAAATTTGGAGAAGAGTTTGGCGAGAAATTTGGAAAAGATATGGAAGCTTGGGGAGAACAATTTGGAAAAAGCATGGAGCTTTGGGGAGAAGAGTTTGGCAAACAAATGGAAGAACAAGCAAAATTATTTGAAGAGAACCAAGATGAATATGAAGAGCTTCATGAGTCTTTGTTTAACTCTCCATCTGATTTAAGAAATCTGAAAGTTAAAAAAACCATTAAAATTAAAATGCCTAAAGGAGCTAAACTCAAAGTGAATGTGCGTTATGGCGAATTGAAAATGGTTTCTGTAATTAACAATTTAAAAGCCGAATTATCTCATACTAGTTTATTAGCAAATAGCATTGATGGAAGCCAGACTTCCATCAATGCGTCTTATTCTCCAGTTACTATATCAAATTGGATTATGGGAGAGTTAAAATTAAACTATGTAGAAAAAGCACATATCAGTACTGTAAATAGATTGGTATTAAGCGCTAATTCGTCTAATATAAACATTGGAACCCTTCAAGGCAATGCTATTATTGATGGAAGTTTTGGCGATTTAATTATTAGTAATATTTCAGATACGTTTAATAATCTAAACATTGTTTTAGAAAATAGTAAAGCTCGTGTTACCTTGCCTAAAGCAGATTATAACTTACAATATAAAGGCAAATATTCTAAATTAAAACATCCTAAAAAATCTTCCGATGAAGTGAATTCTAGCTTCTCAACAGGTAATTTAACAAGTAATAAAACCATTGTGGTTAATGCCAAATATAGTCAAGTAGAATTAAAATAGAACTCTCTTCAAACTCAATGATCTATAACCACTTTATATGTTGCCTTTTCTCCAGACACAGAAGTAAGAGTCATTAAATATAATCCGTTAGTTAATGTGCTTAAAGTGTCAATATTTAAATGATTGTTTGTCATTTTAATATCTTTATCAATAAATACAAGCTTCCCATCTATAGTATATAAACGAATCTCATTTATTTCTGATGTATGATTAGTTGTTATATTTAAATTACCTTTTACTGGATTAGGATAAATAGAAATATTGCTCTTAAAATCTTCATTTGAAATATTTAATGTTTCAAAAACTATTGAATTTGTTGCTCCTAAAACATTTTGTCCGGCTGCATTAGTGACTGCTGTACCAAGAGCTCCACTAAAATCATGCATTATTGAAATGGTTGAACTGTTATCTATGACATTAAATACAATTGTAAAAATAGTTTCAGTGCCACTAATATTTCCAGAAAAATCCCCTCCAGCATACTCTATTACACCATTCCCATTGTCTATATTATTTGCTAATTCTACTTGAAAATTATAGACAGGTGTTAAACTAACTGCTTGAATAAGAGATGGGTCATAATCTAGAGTAACCTGAACACCTCTATAATTTGAACTTGCTACTGCTACCAGTTCATAAGTGAAATTTTGACCATTGCTTAATGGTGGATTAGCGTCGTTAACACTAGCAATTAAGTCTACTTGCCCTAAACTCATACTGGAGTAAAAAATTAAACTAAATGTTGCTATTAATAACTTCCATTTATAAGTAATTGTTTTCATAATATATATATTAATTGTTTTGTGTTTCTCCAATGGTTGAAAAATTACCTGATAATAATCCAAAGTCCAATATATTAATAACTTCGTTACCATCAAAATCTGCAGAGCTATTATAGCCTGAATCTGAAGAAGTTAAGCCAAAAGAGCCAGATAGAATTCCAAAATCTAAAATATTTACAAGATTATCGTTATTTGCATCACCAGCTAAAAGTTCTGTAATAGTTTCTGAAGCATTTGCAGTTAAATTAATAGTAATTACTCTTTGTAAATACATAGGATGTTTTACAAGAACTTTATAATTGCTCTGGCTTATTGTTGAACTTAATGAGAGATTCCCTAAATTATCACTAGTTTCAGAGAAACTATAAGCAGGTGTTATTAAATCATTTAAATCGTATAAAATAACAGAATATGTTCCACTAAAATCTACTCGTCCTTGAAGGCTCACGCTTAAATCTAAATTAAATTCAGGGATAACCACACTTATGTTTTGTATACAGGATGAAGACGTGTTATTAGAAGCATCAGTCACTGTCCAAGTAATAGATGTGTCACCTAGTGGATATGGATCGGTTAATGCTAATGCATCAGATCTAATACCTAAATAAGTTAATGTATTAGAACAGTTATCTGTAGCTGTTGGTTCTATAATAATTATGTTCGTTTCGGTAGTTCCAACTGAAACATTTTCTATAATATTTGTTGGACAAGTAATTACTGGTGCTTCAGTATCGTCTAGAACAGTCCATTGAAAATTAGTTGAAGTATCTAAACTACCAGGTTTAGATACAGTAACTGTTACTTGGAAAACACCATCGTTGTTTGGACCTCCAGTTACAGATGTTTCATCAATAACTCCAAAAATCAAACCGTTTGTTGGTTCAATATCTATGCCTGTTGGCTGACCAGTAATTTCAAAGGTTAAATTATCGGCAGGATTTCCACCAGAAGCTATAGCTGAAAAATCTGAAATTTCTAATTCACAATTTGTTTGGTCAGCTATTGGTTGTATTTCAAGTTCTGAATATTTTAGACCTAATATTTCAATAGCATTTATTATTGGATTTTGGATATTAGTTGCGATATGCATTTGTAAATTTCCATCAGTTAAAGTAACATTGAATTGTAGCATACCTGCAATTCTATGCCCAAATTCAGCAGATGGGTCAAAGTCACTTCTTCTTCTTTGGCCTTCAATGTTAATATCCATAACACGTTCGCCTGGCTCAGAAGTTCCATTGTATAAATTAGCTATGTATAGATTCACAATATATTCTCCATTTGGAAGAGGTACTGTAAAAATCATAGGAAATTCTTCATTGCTATTTCCTCGTTGGATGCGCATTACTTCAATATATTCTGTTGAAGAGATATAATCTGGAATAGATTCGTCTCTTAAATTGTAGTTCATACCTGTAAGAGAATATGGAGAGCCTGAAGATAAAATATAGGAAGGTCCAACAAATGCTGTATTGTCTTCCCATTCTGGGCCTCCATCTGATGCAGTTACTGCAGTACCTCCAGCATTTATTCTTACAATAGGAGTAAAAATATCTGTTATTTCACCAATAAGAGGTAAAGCTAATGGTGAGTTATTTCCAGAATGAACAATATTTAAAACACCATTTTTAGTTCCAATAATTTGATCTGAATCAAAATCTATTGGTACAATAACTGAAGTACCAGGGTTAATGTCGAAAGGAAATGTAACATCGCTTGAAAATAAGGATGCATCTGTACCAGTAAAGTTAAAACCAGTTACAGTAATTGCGCTATCTGTAGGTCCTCCATCATTATTAATCGTAACGAGTTTAGTACGTTGCGAATTAATATCAGGTGTTAAGCCAAAGTCTAACACATCTGGTATTACAGATAAAACACCATCCAGATTTTCGTACACTTTAATAAAATCCCAAGTAGCGGTAAAAGAGTTTGGTGTAGAAGCCGTTCTAGCAGTTGAAATTAAACTAACTGCCAATCCTTTATTGTCAGAATCATCTAAAAAACTAGCAGGTAATGTAATTGGAGACCCTAATAAATTTAAAGTTTGACCATCGTCTATAGAATAAAAAGGTTGTACTGTGTTTGTTGCCGGATCAATAGATGCATAAAGATCTAACGAACTAGAATTTAAAATATTTGGAACATCATATTTAGTATCGCTTGTAACAACACCTCCATCTTCTAATAAAACTTGCAAACCATAATTTGCATCATTATTGAGAACACCATTCATAATTACAATTTTTAAGTAATTATCTTGATCTCCATTTCCGAAACTAATGCCATATGATTGAAAATCTACAGGAGTTTGTTGTGAACCTCCTGAACCAAAATATGGTGATTCTACTTTAGAATGAATTGTAAATGGATTAGAATTACTGTCTACATTAATACCAAATTGAAAACCATAATCTTGTGTATTTAAGTTTCCAAAGGCATCTCCACCAGTAACTTGATCTACGGTCGCTTTCCCAGCAGCACCACCAAAAGACATATCATCAGTGTCAAATTGATCTAAATAGTCTGTGTTACCCGAAGGGTCCAACATAAGTCCAGTAAACCCTAAACCAAACATACCAGTTCCTGGGTCATTATTCCAAAAAGGATATAATATGGGAAGATTGGTTGTTGAACCATTATTAGGATCTATTGCAAAAGCATCATTAACATCAAGAATAAAGTCGTTGTCATCATCTGGATCGTTTAGATCAGAAATAAAGTCGCCATCATTATCAGTTGGTTTACTACTTTGAGAACATATATTGGTTCCATTATCTAACTCATCTTGATTTGTAAATCCATCACCATCATTATCTGCATTGGCATCATAACCTACATCTCCAGGTTGTAAGCAACTAATGTCTGATGGTTCAAAAACGGTTACGTTGCTAGAGCCATAAGTAGCAGCCCAAACTGTTCCTGGAAAAATATCATTATCTCCTTGTGCAATAACATCTAACGGAATACTTCCAAAACCTTGAAAGGTTGCTTCGTGTTCTAAAACAGAATCTCCTGTTGGGTTTAGCTTATATCTATTTATATCTCCATTAAAGGATGCGGTTAAGATATTACCTTGCATTATGCCACCAAAATTTGAAGCTGTATATTCAGTAATTCCATTAGTAGATGAACTCACAACATCAAGTATATTATTTTTTGTGCTAGCAATGGGCTCATCTAGTAAGTATTCACCAAGTCTAGATTGTTCTGGGAAATCACCAATTGTAAATGATGTATTAAAATAACCAGATACACCAGGTAAAAGATCTACAAGGTCATGCGATTCTATAAGTGACCATGTTGAACCAGTGTCTTCATATACATTTACTTTTGCTCTGGATGGAAAAGCTAATATAGGATTTGGGTGCCCACCATAATATGTACCATTTGCATCAGTAGTTAAACCAATATAATGTAAAGGATCGCCATGTAAATTTGATCCATTTTCATTAAATTCATTTGTAATGTAATGGTTTACTGGGTCATAGGTAATAGTTTTTTCATCTCCTAAAAATACATCTGTTGCTTTGTCATAAATTTTTGGAAAACCTCCCCATTGACCATTAGGGCCATTATCTGAACTGTAGATTTTACCTCCTTCAGAAATTACAACGTCGTAAGCATTACGATAGCCTGGAGAAAAAATTTGAATAGGTCCACCAACTTCAGGAAATGCTTGATTTAAACTGTTGTTTCCACCAAAAGGATCACCTAAGTCAATTGTTGAGTTATATAAAGGATGCCCAACTTCATAAGGGAATTCAGGATGTGTGTTATTAATATCAATTCTTGAAGGGTCATTTAATGTCGGCAAATCATATATAAATTCTGTTCCAGAACGCAAATCTGTATATACAGGCATGCTCTCTAATTGAGTTAAATTTACAATTAAAATTGCTGCAGAAAGAAAATATTCTGGAGTACCAGCAAAGTTATTACTAGGAGCTCCTTTATTTGTTTGCCCACCTTGAGCAACTAGAAGAAAAGTTGACCCATCACGTTCAAACATATCCATGCCATTAATTGCATGATTTTCTTCACATCGTGGTAAACCACGTATTAGGTCTATTTTTTCCCAACTACTACCATTCCAAGTTAATTTTGAAATCATACTTGAATTAGTATCTAAATTTGTGTCGCTACCAGAACCACCACCACCAATTAGATAGTCGGAGGAGGTTACATAAAGAACTGGGTTTAGTGAAGTTCCAGCCGTCATTATACCAGTAATTAACCTTTGTTGACTTGGATTAAAAAGACCTGAATCTGTATGGTTTGGAATACCTAACCGGATGTTAGTTATCTGTTCAGAGTTTATAACATTGTACGTCCCACTACCTTGTGGAGCGAGATCTCTTTCAATAGTAAAAGCCCAAATAACACCATTTTGTTGCGAAACATAGAGTCTGCCATCTGGTCCAAAATCTAATGATGTTGGATTTAAAACGTTGGCATCAATTAAACCAGAAGATCCGAAACTTATAGTTTGAGATGTTAAGTCGATTGATAAACTAAAAAAGGATATAACTGCTAATAAAGAAATTGCATAATTAAATTTTTTCATAAAAAATAAATACATAATTTTAATTTTTTCGTTTGTAGCTATTAATCGAAAAAATAATTTTTATTTTATGAGGAAGAATCTTAAGTTAAAATTAATGAATTTATATAAGAAGAAGGTTTTTTAAAAAGACTTTTCGTTAAAACGAAAAATATATCGGTTATGAAGATTAAATAAATAAAAAAGCCAAGCTAAGCTTGGCTTTTTTTTAACATATATTAGAATTTTATTCTTCAATTAGAACCCAATCGCCTTTAGCAATTAATGGTTCGGCTTGTTTGTATTTAAGCGTTTTATTTTCACCACTCATAACATGCTTGATAGTCACTTTATCGTTACGTCCAATTTTTGGTTTATCTCGAACAATAGTTTCTACCACATCTTGCTGACGTTGCGTGTTTCCAGCAGCTCTGCTTTGTGCAGAACGTTCATCTAGATTTGGAATCTCGTCTTTTTGAGTTTTTAAGTTTTCTTTTCTCTTTGTTTGTTTGGCTTCTTGAATCGCATTTGTTTCTTCAGTAGGTAATTCACCTTTAAATAAGAACGAGATTACGTCCTTATTTACTTGATCAATCATGCTTTTAAATAATTCGAACGCTTCAAACTTATAGATTAACAAAGGATCTTTTTGTTCGTGAACTGCTAATTGAACCGATTGTTTTAACTCATCCATTTTACGTAAATGCGTTTTCCAGGCATCATCTATAATAGCAAGAGCAATGTTCTTTTCAAAATCGGTAATTAATTGTTTTCCTTGAGTTTCATATGCTTTTTCAAGATCTGTAACAACCTGTAATGTTTTTACACCATCTGTGAAAGGAACAACAATTCGTTTGAATTTATCACGTTGATTTTCATAAACATTTTTAATAACAGGAAAAGCAGAGTCAGCATTTCTAGTCATTTTTTCTTTGTAATGATTGTATGCTTCTTTATAGACTTTAGATGAAATTTCCTGAACTGATAATTTACCAAATTCATTAGCAGTAATTGGAGAGCTCATTGAGAAATAACGAATTAATTCAAACTCAAAGTTTTTATAATCGTTTACGGCTTTGTTTGCCTCAGCAATACCTTCAGATGTATCATAAATCATATTGGCTAAATCTACACGAAGACGTTCTCCAAATAAAGCGTGATGACGACGTTTGTAAACAACTTCACGTTGCGAGTTCATAACATCATCATACTCTAAAAGTCTTTTACGAATTCCAAAGTTGTTTTCTTCTACTTTTTTCTGTGCACGTTCAATAGACTTTGAAATCATAGAATGCTGAATCACTTCGCCTTCTTTCAAGCCCATTCTATCCATCATCTTAGCAATACGTTCGCTACCAAATAAACGCATTAAGTTGTCTTCTAGAGATACATAAAACTGAGAGCTTCCTGGATCTCCTTGACGACCAGCACGACCACGTAACTGTCTGTCAACACGACGAGAATCGTGACGTTCTGTACCAACAATAGCAAGACCACCAGCTTCTTTAACAGCATCTGTTAATTTAATATCTGTTCCACGACCAGCCATATTGGTAGCAATAGTTACTTGCCCAGTTCTACCTGCTTCGTCTACTATTTCGGCTTCTTTTTTATGTTGCTTAGCATTTAATACGTTGTGTGGTATTTTACGAATGCTTAACATTTTACCAAGTAACTCACTAATTTCAACCGAAGTGGTACCAATTAAAACTGGTCTGCCAGCTTCAGATAGTTTCGTAACATCATCAATTACGGCATTGTATTTTTCACGCTTGGTTTTATATACTAAATCGTCTCTGTCATCTCTAGCAATAGGTCTGTTGGTCGGAATTTCAACTACATCTAATTTGTAGATTTCCCAGAATTCACCAGCTTCTGTTACAGCAGTACCTGTCATACCAGACAGTTTACGGTACATTCTAAAATAATTTTGAAGCGTTACTGTTGCAAACGTTTGAGTGGCATCTTCAATTTTTACATTCTCTTTGGCCTCAATGGCTTGGTGTAATCCGTCGCTATAACGACGACCATCCATAATACGACCAGTTTGCTCATCGACAATCATGACCTTGTTTTCCATAACAACGTATTGAATGTCTTTTTCAAATAAAGCGTAGGCTTTTAATAATTGATTTAATGTATGAATACGTTCAGATTTAACACCAAAATCTCTAAATAAGTCTTCTTTAAGATTAGCTTCTTCTTCTGAAGATAAATTTTGTGCTTCAATTTTTGCGATTTCAACACCAATTTCTGGCATCACAAAGAAATCTGGATTGTCTTTACCAGATAAAAACTCAATACCTTTATCTGAAAGTTCTATTTGATTGTTCTTTTCTTCAATAACATAGTAAAGCTCGGCATCTACCTTTGGCATCTCTCTGTTATTGTCTGCCATGTATTGATTTTCTGTTTTCTGAAGCAACAGTTTAATACCTTCTTCACTTAAAAACTTAATAAGGGCTTTGTTTTTAGGGATTCCTCTATAAGCTCTTAATAATAGAAAACCACCTTCTTTGGTGTCTCCTTCAGCAATTAGTTTTTTAGCTTCCGCTAAAACACCAGTTAAATATTTACGTTGTACAGAAACAATCTCTTCAACCTTAGGCTTAAGTTCTGTAAACTCATGTCTGTCTCCTTGTGGTATAGGTCCGGAAATAATTAATGGAGTACGTGCATCATCTACTAAAACAGAATCAACCTCATCGACAATAGCGTAATGATGTGGACGTTGTACTAAATCGTTTGGCGAATGTGCCATATTATCACGTAAATAATCGAAACCAAATTCGTTATTTGTTCCGTAAGTAATATCTGATAAATAGGCTTTTTTACGAGCTGCAGAGTTTGGTTGATGATAATCTATACAATCGACACTAAGACCATGAAACTCGAATATTGGAGCCATCCAAGCGCTATCACGTTTCGCTAGATAGTCGTTTACTGTTACAAGATGCACACCTCTACCAGCTAGTGCATTTAAATAAACAGGAAGTGTTGCCACTAAGGTTTTACCTTCACCAGTTTGCATTTCTGCAATTTTCCCTTGGTGCATAGCAATACCTCCAATAAGCTGTACATCGTAATGCACCATGTCCCAAGTAATAGGTTTTCCAGCTGCATCCCATGAATTTGCCCAGATTGCATGGTCGTTGTCAAGTGAGACATAATCTTTATCTCCAGAAAGTTCTCTATCGAATGCCGAAGCAGTGACTTTAATTTCTGTGTGGTTTACAAAACGTTTAGCTGTTTCTTTTACAACAGCAAATGCTTCAGGTAAGATATTATTTAAAACCTCTTCGGTAACTTCATAAATACGGTCTTTAATACTATCTATTTCTAGATAAATATCTTCACGTTTGTCAATATCTTCTGTAGCTTCAGCCTCTTTAAGTAATAGGTCTATATTGTCGTTGAAGGGTTTCCTTGCTTCTGCAATTTGAGTTTTAAAAGCGTCTGTCTTAGCTCTTAGTTCATCGTGAGAAAGTGCTTCAAGGGCAGCTTCAAAAGTCTTTATCTCTTTTACTATAGGCATGATAGCCTTAACATCTTGTTTCGACTTATCGCCGACAAATACTTTTAGTACAGAATCTAAAAAGGTCATGTGTTATTATTTTTAGTTATATCAGCAATAAACTGATAAATATATGTTGAGTTTTTTTAAGAGTTTTTATAACCCTCAAAGTTACGGTTTGTTATTAAGTTTCCCGAAAAATTAGACACAAAAAAAGCCTCTAAACGAGACTTTTTTTAATAATGTTTACTTATTAGTATTCATCCTCATTCCAGAGGTAATCTTCGTCTGTTGGATAATCAGGCCAAATTTCTTGGATTGATTCATATTGGTCTCCTTCGTCTTCAATAGACTGAAGATTTTCAACTACTTCCAATGGTGCTCCAGTTCTAATTGAATAATCAATTAATTCATCTTTAGTTGCTGGCCAAGGCGCATCGCTTAAATAAGATGCTAATTCTAATGTCCAATACATTTTATAATTGTTTTTATTTTTTGCAAAAATAAATTTTTAGTTCATATAAACAAGAAAAAAATCAATTAATTATACATCAATAAAAAGAACGTTTTTTCTCACTGTTTTTTAATTAAAACAAATCCAGTTTTTGCAGTGATTATTATTATAACAAACGAATTAATGTTTTTCGGGAATCCATTTAATTTCGTTTGCCTTTAAATCTGATGACAACTTTCGTGCCAAGACAAAAAGGTAGTCAGATAGACGGTTTAAATACATTAAGGTGCTTGGCTCAACTGGCTCTAAGTCGTTTAATGCAGCTGCTAAACGTTCTGCTCTTCTACAGACACAACGTGCTATGTGACAGAATGACACCGTTTGGTGACCACCAGGTAGGATGAAGTTTGTCATAGGAGGAAGGCTGTCGTTCATAATATCCATTTCTTTTTCAAGTCGCTCGATGTTCTCTTCTGAAATTTTTGGGATGTTTAAACGTTCTTTTCCACTTTTTAAAATAGCCTTTTCTGGATCGGTTGCTAAAATAGCGCCTACAGTAAATAAACGATCTTGGATATGAGATAATACATCTTTGTAATGTGGATTGATATCCTGGTCTTTTAATAAGCCTATATGAGCATTCAATTCATCGACAGTTCCGTAACTTTCTATGCGAATATGATGCTTTGGAACTCGTGTACCACCAAATAAAGCTGTGGTTCCTTTGTCTCCTGTTTTTGTGTAGATTTTCATGTGATAAAGTTAAAAGTAAAAAGTGAAAAGGCAAAAGGTTATAAGTTAAAAAGTATGATACCTTATTTAAGAGCCAAGAACCATGAGCCAACCTGCCGTCATTAGTAGTAAACCTGTATTGTCACACTGAGCAAGCCTGTGCTGGGCTGTCACACTGAGCTTGTCGAAGTGTTGTCTAAACATCGAAGCGTGACAATCTGTTTATTAGCTGAACAAAATATTACAATCGAATTACAAAATCCTCCTTCACTTGTTCTGTTCTAAAAAAAACAAAGCCCCAAAAAAACGTATCAATGGTTACAGAAACTTTAGGATGCTTCTTAATTGTTTCCCAGGCTTCTGTCATGTCTTTAGACCAGTAAATATCATCGAAAATAAAAAGCGTGTTGTTATGAGTTTTAGGGAGAAGTTTTTCAAAATATCTTAATGTAGCTTCTTTGTTATGGTTGCCATCAAAAAATACGAAGTCAAAACTGTTTTGTTCAATCTTCTCTATGTGCGAATCAAAATCTCCAACAAGCAATTTGACATTTTTATTCTTAGATAAATTTGATTTTGCAGTATTTGAGATGTTTGGGCAACCTTCAATACTTGTTATTTGAGCTACTGGATTTCCCAAATGAATTGCTTGAGTAGCAATACCTAAAGAGGTTCCTAATTCTAGTATGTTTTGAAATTGAAAGTATTTAGAAAGTCTAAAAAGTAATTTTGTTCGTTTAAAGCTGGTTCCAGAATGTTTGGCAATAGACGAAATAGCTCTGGAGGTGTTATTAGTGACTTTGGAGCCAGAACCTAAATCTGTAATTTCTAGTGTATTCTTATTGGCTAATAATGCTGTTCTATAATCTTTTAAGTCTTTGTATTCCGGATAGACTTTAGAATCATAAAAACAATTCGTAACTAAATCATATACAAAAGGAGAGTGAACACCATGTTGGTTGGTGGACTTTAATAGGAATTGTATGTATTGTTTTTGTTGGTAAAACATATTTAAACTAGTAATTTCATAGTATAAATTTTGATGTCATTGCGAGCCTGCCTGCCGGAAGGCAGGGAGTGACGATAGGAATGACGTGGCAATCTGTTACTTGTTTGCGAAAGCATCATGAGATTGCCACGCTTCGCTCGCAATGACGGACTTTTTTTGTTTTATATTGATTTATTGACACATCGACTCATTGATTCATTGCGACTGAGACTGCAAACTATTTTCACTCCTCCAGCTTCGAACTCAACTCAAACCAACGCATTTCTTTTTCATCAATAGCATCCAAAATGGTTTGGAGTTTTTGTGAGAGGTCTTGAATTTGTTCTGGTGTTAAGCTCTCATCATGAAATTGCTTCTCTAATGCTTTTTTATCAAATTCCAGAGAAGCTAATTTACTTTCAATATTTTTATATTCTTTCTGCTCGTTATAAGATAGGTTGGTATTACTGTCTTTTTTCCATTGCTTTTTGTCTTTTTTAGAATCGTTTGAACTGGATTCAATTTCTTGACTATCTTCATAAGTTCTAAAGTCGGAATAGTTTCCTGGAAAATCTTCTATGATGCCTTCACCACGAAAAATAAGCAAATGGTCCACAATTTTATCCATAAAATACCTGTCGTGAGACACCACAATCAAGCAGCCAGGAAAATCTAGTAAAAAGCTTTCCAAGACATTTAGGGTAACAATATCTAAATCGTTGGTTGGCTCATCTAGTATTAAGAAATTCGGATTCTGAATTAAAACCGTACATAAATACAAGCGTTTGCGTTCGCCACCACTTAGTTTTTCAACAAAATCGTATTGTTTTTTTCTATCGAATAAAAAGCGTTCCAATAATTGCTGCGCACTTATTTGTCTCCCTTTTTTTAATGGAATATACTCCCCAAATTCTTTAATAACATCAATGACCTTCTGGTCGGGTTTTACCTGGATTCCAGCCTGTGTGTAGTACCCAAACTTAACCGTTTCTCCTAAAACCACTTTTCCAGAATCTGGTTTTTGGGTCTGGGTAATTAAATTTAAGAAAGTCGATTTTCCAGTTCCGTTTTTACCAATAATCCCTAAACGTTCCCCTTTTTGGAAGGTGTAATCAAAACCATTTAAGATAATTTTATCTTTATAAGCTTTAGAGACTTTGTGCAGTTCAATAATTTTACTGCCCAAACGCTCCATGTTTAATTCTAACTGAATCTCATGGTCGTTTCGGCGTTGTTGGGCCTTGTGTTTAATATCGTGAAAATCGTCTATACGCGACTTCGATTTCGTGGTTCTGGCCTTAGGCTGTTTGCGCATCCAATCCAATTCTTTCTTAAAGAGTTGTTTGGTTTTTCCAAGTTCTACAGCTTCATTCTCTATGCGTGCATCCTTCTTTTCCAGATAGTAAGAATAATTTCCTTTATAAGTGTACAGTTGCCCTTGATCGAGCTCGATTATTTCATTACACACACGTTCCAGAAAATACCTGTCGTGAGTAACCATAAATAAGGTCATTTGTTCTTTGGCAAAAAAGTCTTCCAGCCATTCAATCATTTCCAAATCTAAATGGTTGGTAGGCTCATCTAGAATTAAAAGATCAGGTTTCTGTAATAAGGCAATAGCTAGAGCTAGTCTTTTTTTTTGTCCTCCAGAGAGTGTATTTACTTTCTGGCTCAAATCTTCTAGTTTCAGTTGAAACAGGATTTGCTTGTACTGGGTTTCAAAATCCCAGGCTTGAAAACTATCCATTTGCTCAAAAGCTTTCTGATACCCTTCTTCATCTTCTGGGTGTTCTAGAGCTTTTTCATAGTTTTTTATGACATCTAGAATGGGGTTCTTGGTATCAAAAATGGCAGCTTCAATTGTTAAGTTGTTGTTCAGTTCTGGATCTTGAGATAAAAAAGCCACTTGAATGTCTTTCCTATAAATAATATTTCCAGTATCTGGCGTGTCTTTCCCTGAAAGCATATTTAAAATAGAAGTCTTCCCAGTCCCATTTTTAGCAACAAAGGCTATTTTTTGATCCTTATGAATACTAAATGAAAGGTCTTGGAAGAGACTTAACTCTCCATAAGATTTTGAGATATTTTCTACAGTTAAATAGTTCAAAGGGCTAAGTTTTTTGCAAATAAACGTATAAAAACCAAAATTAACTACATTAGTTTTGATATTCCTATCGAAAAGTTATATTTGTGATTAAACTATAAATGTCCTTATGAAGAAGCAGTTCGTTCTGGTATATCTACTTATAAGTATCGGTTTTATGTCTTGTATTCCAAATAAAGATTTGGTGTATTTGCAGAACATGGAAACAGCTACAGATACTACTCAAGTGATTACTGAAAAACAGAAGCCTTATCGGATTCAAATTAATGATATTTTGAATATTCGTGTAAAAGCGTTGGATCAAGATAATGTACAAATTTTCAATCCTGTAGGGGAAGAAAATTTGAATGCTGATGGAGAAGAGAGAGCTTATTTTGATGGATTTACAGTTGATTTACATGGGAATATTCGAGTGCCAGTTTTGGGAGAAATAAATGTACTTGGGTATACTACCGAAGAAATAGAACAGCTTTTAGAGAAAACTTTATTAGAAGAAGAGTTTAAAGAGACTGCTAATATTTTTGTCTCTGTAAAATTAACAGGGATTCGTTTTACTGTAAATGGAGAAGTCAAAAGAACTGGTACACAAACACTTTATCAAGCGCGAGTAAATGTTTTTGAAGCTTTAGCTAATTCTGGAGATATTGAGATGACAGGAAATAGAGAAGATGTATTGATTATTAGACAGTATCCACAAGGTCAAAAAATTCATCATGTCAATTTGTTGGACGCTAAAGTGATGCAATCTCCTTATTACTATATTCAGCCCAATGATATTATTTATGTGAAACCTTTAAAGCAAAAGTCTTGGGGTACTGGAACAACTACAATGCAGACTGTAGGTACTATTGTTACTGCACTTTCTTTAGTAACGACCACTCTTTTATTAATTGATAGAATTTAAAGCATGGCAGAATATGAAGATATAGATCAAGAAGGGGGAAGGATTAACTTCGATTTTAAAGGGTATTTATTTAAAGTATTGAACCTTTGGAAGTTTGTATTGGTATGTATAGGTGTTGCTCTTATTATCGCATATTTTATAAATGTTAGAAAGCAGAATGTTTATAAATTAGATTCATTAATTTCGGTTGAGAATGACCAGAATCCCTTTTTTACAGCAAATACAAGTATTTCTTTTAATTGGGGAGGTGTTTCTGGTAAAATGGGAAAGACCATCACAACTTTACAAACCCGAACTCATAATGAAAAAGTAGTTGATTCTTTGAAATCTTATATGAATTACTTTGTTGAAGGGAAATACCACAAGGTAGACATATATAAAGATGCTCCTTTTGTATTCGAACTCGATAAATCAAAACCTCAATTACTAGGGCATTTTATTGGTATTCGTTTCTTAACAAATAATACATTTGAGATTTATACGGAGTTTGAGTCTGAAAAAGGTTCAGGACAACTATATGACTCTAAAGAGCGAATACCAGTTTCTATCCCTATAGGAATTTTTAAGCAGCAATTTCAAATCGGAGAAGTTATTAATTTACCATTTTTACATGGGATTGTTAGGTTACGTAACGAAAGCCCTGTCAAGCCAGGATTGGAATTCTATTTACGATTCAGTAATTTTGATAGTGCAGTGAATGGCTATAAGCAAGGCATTGGAGTGAAGCCCTCTACTAATTCTTCTGCATCTGTTTTGGTATTATCTCTGGCAGGTAATAACAAGTCTAAAATTGTAGATTACTTAAATACCACAGCTGTCATTTTAAGTAAATCGGAGTTGGAACGTAAAAATTTATACGCAACAAATACTATTAAGTTTATTGATAGTAGTTTGGCAGCAGTCAATGCTAGTTTAAAAGATTTTGGAGATGAGATGAATAACTTCAGAAAGGAAAACAAGGTGTTTGATGTTTCTTCTGAAATGAAAGATATATCTGATAAGTTAAAAGAATTTGAATCCCAAAAAGAGACTGAACAAACAAAACTTAATTATTTAGATGCGCTTGAGAATTATTTACGTACTAAAACAGATTATACACGTATTGCTGCTCCAAGTTCGGTAGGAATTCAGGAGTCTAATATTATGAGTTCAGTATCTAAAATAACAGCCTTGGCAATTGAACGTCAAAGTATGGAATACTCCATGAGAGAAGATTCTGATATTTTTAAAGACATTGACAGACGAATCAATGCAGAAAAAAATGTCTTATTAGAAACTATCGATGCAACAAAAAGTACTATTCGTGCGCTTTTGAGCAACTTACAACGAAATATAGCAAATTTCGAAGCTAAGTTAAGTGGTTTGCCTGAAGATCAACAGGAGTTTTTAAAAATTCAGAGAAAACTGGATATTAGTCAGGAGGCATACGATTTGTATATGGCTAAACGCAGTGAAGCAGCTATTGTAAAAGCAGCAAATGTATCAGATATAGGTATTATTGACGAAGCCAAAGATATTGGTGGTGGCTTGATAGGTCCTAATAAATCGTTGAATTATATGATGGGATTGATGCTTGGTTTCTTTATTCCCATGTTTCTAATCTTTGTTATCTTTCTTCTAGATCATACCATTCATGGATCTGATGAAGTAGAACGCTTGTCTAAAATCCCAATAATTGGGTTGATTGGTAAATACAGATATCATAATAATTTAGTGGTTTTTGAAAAACCAAAGTCTGCTGTAGCTGAGTCTTTTCGCTCCATACGTTCCAGTTTACAATTTGTTTTGAATAAGTCTCAAATAGAGGGAGGTAGAACTATTTTAATTACATCTTCGGTAAGTGGAGAAGGTAAAACCTTTTGTTCTATAAATATTGCTACGGTTTACGCATTAAGTGGTAAAAAGACTATTTTATTAGGACTGGATTTACGTAAACCCAAAATATTTGATGATTTTAAAATAGACAATGAAACTGGGATTGTTAATTATCTTATAGGCGAAAAAACTTTTGATGAAGTAAAATTTCATACACATGTCGAAAATTTAGATGTGGTAACTGCTGGTCCTATTCCTCCAAACCCATCAGAGTTATTAATGAGTCCTAAATTGAAGATGCTTATAGCTGATCTTCGGGAGACATATGATATTATTATATTAGACACGCCACCTTTAGGCTTGGTTACAGATGCTTTTGAATTGGTAAAATATGCAGACACCTCAATATTTATGGTGCGTTTAGATTACACCAAAAAGGGAATGTTGCAACTTGTCAATGCAAAACACCGAGCTGGAGAAATCAAGAATATTCACTTTATTCTGAATTTCTACAAGCATAAATCCAATCAAAATTACGGCTATGGATACGGTTATGGCTATGGCTATGGCTATGGCGTCTATGGTAATGCGTATCATGAAAATGGAAAACAAACAGTTTTTAAAAAAATAAAAGATTTTTTAAAAAGAATTTAAATCAAAATAGGCTTTTAAATTAATTTATATATATGAAAATAAATAATATCGCCATTGTTGGTCTCGGCTATGTAGGTTTGCCTTTAGCAGTGGAGTTTGCAAAAAAATATCATGTCATCGGTTTTGATATCAATACCAAACGTATTGCAGAACTCAGATCTGGAAAAGATAGAACATTAGAAGTTGAAGAAAATCACTTAAAAGAGGTTATTATTACTAATAAAACGAGTGAAAAGGGTCTTTTTGTTTCAAGCGATTTGGTTGATATGAAAGATTCTACTGTTTATATCATTACAGTACCAACACCAACAGACGAATTAAATAAGCCAATTTTCACACCCTTAGTTAAAGCAAGTGAAAGCATTGGAAGCATTCTTAAACCTAATGATATTGTTATTTACGAATCTACAGTATATCCTGGTGTAACCGAAGATATTTGTGTTCCAATTCTAGAATCTGTTTCTGGGCTTAAATTTAATGTAGACTTTTTTGCAGGATATTCGCCAGAACGAATAAATCCGGGAGATAAAAAACATACTGTTACTAAAATTTTAAAAGTAACTTCTGGTTCTACTCCTGAAATAGCAAAAGTTGTTGATGATTTGTATAAATCTATTATCACTGCTGGAACTCATATGGCGCCTTCCATTAAAGTGGCAGAAGCAGCCAAAGTTATTGAGAACTCCCAAAGAGATATTAACATAGCTTTTGTAAATGAGTTATCAAAAATCTTTAGATTATTAGATATAGATACTAAAGCTGTTCTGGAAGCAGCTGGAACCAAGTGGAATTTCATCAATTTTACGCCTGGATTGGTTGGAGGACACTGTATTGGTGTAGACCCCTACTATTTGGCTCAAAAAGCCATAGAATCTGGTTATAATCCTGAAATTATTTTAGCTGGAAGAAAGATGAATGATAGCATGGGAGGTTATGTGGCTCAAGAAACAGTTAAAATAATGATTAAAAAGGGAGCGACTATAAAAGGTTCAAAGGTACTCGTGTTAGGTATTACATTTAAAGAGAATTGTCCAGATATTAGAAATTCTAGAGTTATTGACATTATTAGAGAATTTGAAAGCTATGATGTTGATGTGGATGTATTTGATCCATGGGCTTCTTCAGAAGAGGTTAAAGAAGAGTATAACTTTGATTTGATTTGTAATAAAAATGACATTAATAATAATTATGATGCTATAGTATTAGCTGTATCTCATAATGAGTTTTTAGAAATAGATCTTCAACAATTAAAATCTAATATCGGAGTTATATTCGATGTAAAATCCTTATTACCAAAACATACTGTAGACGCTAGATTATGATGTATAAGCACAAATATCATTTAGAGGATTTGTCTCAATTTTCTTTCTTAATTACTGGAGGAGGAGGTTTTATAGGTTCCAATATTGTAGAATATTTGTTGAAATATAATGCTAAAAAAGTTAGAGTATTAGATGATTTTTCAAATGGACATCGAGAAAATTTAACGGAGTTCCATAGTAATCCAGCTTTTGAATTAATGGAAGGAGATATTAGAAATCTGGAAACTTGTAAAAAAGCAATGCAAGATATGGACTATGTGTCTCATCAAGCAGCTTTGGGTTCCGTACCACGTTCAATTAATGATCCTGCAACCACTAATGAAGTTAATATTAGCGGTTTTTTAAATATGATGATTGCCTTAAAAGACTCAAAGACTGTAAAACGTATGGTTTATGCTGCATCTAGCTCAACTTATGGAGATAGTAAAGCGTTACCAAAATTAGAAGATAATATAGGGAAACCTTTATCTCCTTATGCAGTAACCAAATATGTGAACGAACTGTATGCAGATGTTTTTGGAAAAACATACAATACAGATGTTGTTGGTTTACGATACTTCAATGTGTTTGGGCCAAAGCAAAGTCCAGATGGTGCTTATGCAGCAGTAATTCCATTATTTATGCAAGCATTAAAAGATAATAAGTCGCCAAAAATTAATGGCGATGGCGAGCAAACACGAGATTTTACATTTGTAGATAATGCCGTTCAAGCAAATATTCGTGGCTTTTTTGCTTCTAAAGCAGCAAGCAACCAAGTGTTTAATGTAGCATGTGGAGAACGTATTAGTGTCAATTATCTTTGGGATTCTTTAAAACAAGCAGCAAATTCTAATTTGGATGCTCTATATGGACCCGAACGTCAAGGAGATGTAAGAGACTCATTAGCTGATGTCACTAAAGCAGAACGCTTAATAGGCTATCAACCTAAATACTCGGTTGGAGAAGGCTTGAAGATTACTTGGGATTATTTTAACAATTAGTTGTTTAGACTTAAGTTGTAGAGTTGTTCCTCAGCTTTGCAACAGAAGGGTGGTTCGAAATTACGAAATAAAAAGAGCTCGCTATGAAAAGGATTCTTTGTTCAAAGGCTAAGGTTTAAGATTTTTGTTTTTAGATTTTTGTTTTTAGAATTTTGTTTTGTGGAATTTGGAATTTTTCACCAATTCTTCATTATTAATTTTTCATTATTAACTATATTAGCCACAACCAAAAAAAAGGACTTACATTGAGCAAGATTGATGACGATGCATGGTTATATACCATTTCTTCAAAACGGAAATTAATAGATTTTAATTTTAAGGAGATTTGGCACTATCGCGATTTATTAATGCTATTTGTAAAACGCGATGTGGTTACGGTCTATAAACAAACTGTTTTAGGACCATTATGGTATTTAATTCAACCCTTGTTTACAGCGCTAACTTTTACCCTTATTTTCAATAAAGTGGCTAATATAGAAACTGGTACAGTGCCACCATTCTTATTTAATTTAGCAGGCGTCTCTATCTGGAATTATTTTAATACCTGTTTATCTTCTACTAGCGATACGTTTAAAACCAATGCCGCTATTTTTGGAAAGGTCTATTTTCCAAGGATCATTGTGCCTTTATCCATTGTTATCTCTAACTTGATGAAGTTTAGTATTCAACTCCTCATCTTTATAGCTTTTTATATTTATTATTATATGAATGGAGCAGCAATTCACATAAATAATAGCATTCTGTTTTTTCCAGTTATTGTCATGCTAATGGGCTTATTAGGACTTGGAAGTGGAATGATAATTTCGAGCTTGGTTACTAAATATCGCGATTTAAAGTTTTTAGTGGGCTTTGGCGTGCAGTTGTTAATGTATGTGTCGGCTGTTATGTATCCTTTGGCTCTTATGCGAGAGAAATTACCAAAAATTGCCTGGATTGTAGAATATAATCCCTTAGCTTATATAATTGAAACAGCACGTTATATGTTACTTGGAACTGGTACTCTTAGTTTGTTTGGAATTATATATACCATTTCTGTAACATTGCTGGTTTTGGTTTTTGGAATTATAATCTTTAACAGAACCGAGAAGACATTTATTGATACGGTGTAGTTATTTTTACGAATATTAATTAAAGAAACAGAAATTATTGAATTAAGATTTTATGGTAATACTTAAAGCCAAAAACATTAGTAAACAATACCGACTAGGTCTTGTAGGTACTGGAACTATCAGCCACGATTTAAATCGTTGGTGGGCTGGTATTCGTGGCAAAGAAGATCCATATCTAAAAGTGGGTGCAGTTAACGACCGAAGTACAAAGGCAGATAGCGACTATGTGTGGGCTTTGCGTGACATTAATTTTGAAGTAAACAAGGGAGAAGTTTTAGGAATTATAGGTAAAAATGGCGCAGGAAAAAGTACCTTATTAAAAATATTGTCTCGTGTAACTATTCCAACCACAGGAGAAATTAAAACCAAAGGACGCATTGCCAGTTTACTGGAAGTAGGTACTGGGTTTCATCCAGAACTTACTGGAAGAGAGAATATTTATTTAAATGGGGCTATTTTAGGAATGACTAAAGCTGAAATAAAGGCTAAAGAACAAGAAATCATCGATTTTTCAGGCTGCGAACGCTATGTAGATACACCTGTAAAACGCTATAGTTCTGGTATGACAGTACGTTTAGCTTTTGCAGTAGCAGCACATTTAGAGCCAGATATTTTAGTGATAGATGAGGTGTTGGCCGTAGGAGATGCCGAATTCCAGAAAAAAGCCATTGGCAAGATGCAGGATATAAGCAAAGGAGATGGGAGAACCGTCTTGTTTGTAAGCCATAATATGGCTGCAGTAAAAAGTCTGTGCTCACGTGCTATTGTCTTAGAACATGGGAAAACTGTTTTTGAAGGAGAAACGGATGATGCTGTTGATTTTTATTTAGAGAATGCAAATACCATATTAAAAAGTAGGACTAATATTTTTCCATTGGAAAACACAAATTACGGCATTATTTTTAAAAATATTTTTATTAAAGAAATTGAACAAAGCAGTATATGCGTTAAACTATTAGTTGATACTAAACTTGAAATTAAAAATATTGGCTTTGGAATTAAAATTAAAGATTTTAATGATATAGTTATAGGGAGTATAACACCAGCTATTACTGGTGAAAGTTTTAATTTAAAAAAAGGGGAATCAGAAATTTCATTTTATTTAAAAAACTTTTTGACTTTATTTTCTGGAGGAAATTATTACTTTGATGTTTGGGTTGCAAAACCAAAATTAGAAATGATAATTTATGGAGAGAATGTTATAGGATATGTTATACCTAAAAAAGATAGATTTAGTACAGGTGTTTTTCATGAAAGAAACAAGCATGGAATTATTAATATGGAAGGAACAATAACAATGTAATGATTAATTTAAAAATAAGGAATAAAATAAAGTCTTTAATAAAAATCAAGAATAAAAAAGATGGAATTGACATAAAACCTAATGATGTTTATTTGGTGTCATTTCCTAAATCTGGTAATACTTGGATGCGTTTTTTATTGATTAACTACCTGTTTAATCCAAAATCAAAAAAGTTGGTTTATGATGATTTAGAAGTGTTTATTCCTTCAATTCATAAATCTTCAATTGAATCAATCAATTCCAAAAAAGGATTAAGAATAATCAAATCTCATTTCGTGAAACTCGTTTACCCAAAAATTATTTATATTGTTAGGGACGGAAGAGATGCTTTAGTTTCATATTATTACTATCAAAAAGAATTACGTGGTTTTAAAGGGAGTTTTGAAGAGTTTTATTTTTCTAAATTATCATCAGAGGCAGGTAATTGGCAAGAGCATTTAAGAGCCGCTTTGAAATTTAAAAAGGAAAACCCTAATAATATAATATTTGTTAAATATGAAGATTTAAAAAAAGATACAAACTCAACCTTTAAAGAGGTTATTTCTTTTCTTGGTGAAGCAATTTATGAAGAGAAACTTAATTTCGCAATAAATAGTTCTTCATTTAATAATCTTAAAAAAATGCAATTGTCTGATGGAGTTGAAATTGAAAAAAAGAATATTAATTTTTTTAGAAAAGGAACTAGTGAGCAATGGACAGGTTATTTTAATGAAAAGATAAATGATGATTTTATGAAAAACTCCAAAGATTTAATGGAACATTTTAATTATATATGAAATTAGATGAATGAAAATCAGCTCATTTTTTTAATATCTCAGCCTAGATCAGGATCTTCTTTGACTC
This sequence comes from Xanthomarina spongicola, assembly GCF_003148645.1. GTDB lineage: Bacteria > Bacteroidota > Bacteroidia > Flavobacteriales > Flavobacteriaceae > Xanthomarina > Xanthomarina spongicola. The sequence continues at coordinate 172,385 of NZ_QGGP01000004.1, read as the reverse complement.
AGCAACTTTTATTAAACAACAAAGGCATTACTTCGGCACCAGAATCTTGGCAAATGCTATCTTTAATACATACCTATAAAAAAACAAATATTAGCGATGGTTATAATCCAAATTATGCCAGTATTAATTTTTTGGACTATTTAAATAATATAGACCATGGACTTGATACATTTAAACAACAAATAAAAGACTTAGCTTTAAAACTTTATGCATATAACACAAATGGAGATTGCTATTTTCTTGATAAAACACCACGTTATTACCATATAATTGATGAATTATATGAGTTGTTTCCTCAAGCTAAATTTGTTTTTTTAGTAAGAAATCCATTATCTGTTTTTGCCTCTATTCTTGATCATAATTTTAAAGGCAATTATGTTAACTTCTTATCTTCAAAAGATCGAGTAGAAGATTTGTTTTCTGCACCAGTTGAAATTGATAAGGCTTTAAAGACATATGATAATAAGATTTTGGTAAAATATGAAGATTTAATTGAAAACCCTGAACAGGAATTATTAAAGATATTTAATTATTTGGAATTAGAATTGCCTGAAAGTGTAGGGACTTATAAAGTTAAAGACGATTTTGTAAATACCCAAGCTATAGATACAAAAAGCCTAAAAAAACACTCTAAACCTTCAGACTCATATCTTAATTCTTGGAAGAAAACTATAAATAATACACAGAAAAAAAAACTAGCGTTAGATTTTATTGAAGCACTAAGTAAAAAACATGTTGACTACTTTGGTTATGATTTAAAAGATTTATCAAATAAATTGAGAGCTTTTAAGCCAGAGAAAAGAACATTAATAAATTTGTCTTTAAAATCGCTAATATTGGAAGAAGCACAACTACCTTTTACAAGGTTATTAAAAAAAAGAATTATATTGAAATTTCAAAGTAAGCATTATGTTTGAAGAGATTAAATTTAAAGATCAATTATTGGGTATTATTATAAAATCTACTTATGAAAAAGAAGGAATTACTTTTTTTACACCAGACGATTTCTCCCAACAATTAGGTTATATGAAGCGTGAAAAAGGCTATGTTATCGAACCTCATGTACACAATCCTGTAACACGCGAAGTCATTTGGACCCAGGAAGTATTATTCATTAAATCTGGTAAAGTTCGTGTTGATTTCTATGATGACAATAAAAATTATTTAGAAAGTCGCACTTTAAAAACTGGAGATGTTGTTTTATTAGCTTCTGGAGGTCATGGATTTAGTATGTTAGAGACTAGCGAAATTATAGAAGTAAAACAAGGACCATATTCGGGTGAAAAAGATAAAACAAGATTTGAACCTATAAACGAAGCAAATATAAAATAACAATGATACCAGTTAACACACCATTGCTTAATGGAAATGAAAAGAAATACCTTTTAGAGTGTGTAGAAACTGGGTGGATATCCAGTGAAGGACCTTTTGTGAGAAGATTTGAAGAAGACATTGCTTGTTTTGTTGGAAGACAACATGGTATTGCAGTATCAAATGGGTCTGCTGCTCTAGATGTAGCTATTAGAGCTTTAAATCTTGAAAAGGGAAGCGAGGTTATTATGCCAACGTTTACAATAATTTCTCCAGCTCAATCCTTGGTTAATGAAGGATTGGTACCCGTTTTAATTGATTCAGATCCTTTAACATGGAATATGGATGTTAATCAAATTGAGGCTAAAATAACATCTAAAACAAAAGCAATCCTTGTTGTTCATATTTATGGACTTCCAGTAGATTTGGATGCCATATTAAGTTTAGCTAAAAAATACCAACTTAAAATTATTGAAGATGCAGCAGAAATGCATGGGCAAACCTATAATGGTAAACAATGTGGTAGTTTTGGAGATATAAGTATTTTTAGTTTTTACCCTAATAAACACATTACAACAGGAGAAGGTGGTATGATTTTAACAGACGATGATGAGCTAGCCGAAAGATGTAGAACATTAAAAAATCTATGCTTTAAACCTGGACGTCGTTTTGTGCATGATGAATTAGGTTGGAACTACAGGATGACTAATATGCAAGCGGCTTTAGGAGTTGCCCAATTAGAAAATATTCAATCTATTGTAGAACGTAAACGAGAGATAGGTGATCGTTACAACCAAAACTTAAAAGATTTAATAAATGTTGAATTACCACTAAAGTCTACAGATTATGCCGAAAACATCTATTGGGTTTATGGTTTAATAGCAAAAACTGAAGTGATGGCCATAGAAATCCAAAAAAAATTAGGAGATAACAAAATTGGAACTAGACCGTTTTTTTGGTGTATGCATGAGCAACCTGTTTTTAATAAACTTGGTATGTTTCTAGGTGAAACCTATCCACAAGCCGAAAAATTGGCTCGAACTGGATTTTACATACCCTCAGGTTTAGGATTGAGTAATGCTGAAATTGATGAAGTTTCTGAACAAATTATTAAAGCAGTGAGTTATTATGGATAAGTTTAATCTATATGCAAAGTATTATGATTTGTTATACAGTGACAAAGACTATCAAGGAGAAGTTGAATATATAAACTCACTTATAAAATTAAATAGTAATCAAAATAATTATACTATTTTAGATTTGGGGTGTGGGACTGGTATTCATGCTAATTTATTTTCGAATTTAAATTGTCAAGTAGATGGTGTAGATATGTCACCACAAATGATTTCACGTGCAAAAGAGAGATATTCTGGCAATGTTGATTTAAATTTTTATGTAAATAGTATCACAGATTTTAAAAACAATAAACACTATGATGTGGTAACCTCTTTATTCCATGTTATGAGTTATCAAAACACTAATTCAGATGTAATAAAGACCTTTAAAACAGCTTATAACCATTTAAAAAAGGATGGTTTATTTGTCTTCGATTTTTGGTATGGACCAGGAGTTTTAACAGATCGACCAGAACCTAGAATAAAAATTTTAGAAGATGATTTTATTAAAGTTAAACGGCAGGCCAAACCTAAATTACATATCAATGAAAATATAGTTGATGTTAATTACGAGATATTTATTAATAATAAAGAGAATAACACTTCCGAAATAATAAATGAGGTACACTCTATGCGTTATTTTTTTAAAAAGGAGATTGAATTTTATTTAGAGTATGCGGGATTTAACGTAGAACATTTTTATGAATGGATGACTTTTAAAGAACCTAATACCAAAAGTTGGAATGTGGTAGTTGTTGCCAAAAAAGTATAATTTATGAAGGTAGGTGTTTGGTTAAATGAAGATATTGATACTCAGGTAGGTGGAGGTTTTTCATATGCTGATAGGTTGATACATTTAATAGATAATCATGAATTTTCAACCGAAATTGAGATTGTCTTTCTAACTTCAAAATCACTAATAAAATCTTACAAAAAGGAAGTTGTTTGCTTGCAATTTGATAAGCAACTTAAAAAAGAGAATATTAAGCAAAAACTTAATAAATTTATTTTTAAAAATAGTTATTTCTTAAAGCGTTTATATTCACAAGCAGATAGAAATTTAAAGCGTAAACGTATTTATGCATCTTATAGAAAACAATTAATAATAAATAATATAGATATTATTTATTATTTAAGCCAAACTCAGTGTGTAATAGAAGATTTTCCTTTTATTTCAACCAATTGGGATATAGGACATATAAGTATGTATGCGTTTCCTGAAGTTTCAAATAAAAAAGCTTTTAATTTAAGGCATACCTGGTATAATGAAACTTTAAAAAAGGCTATTTCCATATTTTCCGAATCTGAAGCAGGAAAAGAAGAATTAATATCCTATTTAAATATTAATCCAGCACGAATTAAAGTTTTGCCTATTTTTCCTGGAGGAGTAATACATCAAAAGGTTTCAACAGAAAAACAACAAGATTTATTAAAGTCTTTTAATATAGAAAAAGAGAAATTCTTTTTTTATCCTGCACAGTTTTGGGCTCATAAAAATCATTATAACTTGTTATTAGCATTTAAAAGTTTAATATTGAAAGAGCCTCATTTCAAACTTGTACTTACAGGTAGTGACAAAGGAAATTTAGATTATATAAAAAATAAAATTATTCAACTTAAATTAGAAGAGCATGTAATTTATCTTGGCTTTATGGATTTACAATCTATTTATACCTTATATTCTAATGCTGTTGCATTAGTAATGCCTACATTTTTAGGCCCAACCAATATGCCATTATTAGAGGCAAGAACATTAGGTTGTCCAGTTTTATGTTCAGATTTTAAAGGACATCGTGAGCAATTGGAAGATGGTGCGCTTTATTTTAATCCATTAGAAGCTAATACTATTTTTGAGACAATGGATGAAATATTAAAAAGTGACTTTAGACAAAAATTAATAGAAGTATCAAAAAATATTAATAACGCTTCAAAATTTAACGAGAATCAAGTTATAAAGATATTAGAGCGAAATTTAATTGATATTAGTAAATATAGAAGTTGTTGGAATCATTAAATAAAAACTAATATAAGCCAGCATTTATAGCATTTATAATAACAATTAAGATGAATTTATTTAAATGAAAAAACAAAAAACAGCATTAATAACAGGAATCACAGGCCAAGATGGTGCTTATTTAGCCGAACTTTTATTAGAAAAAGGTTATCAGGTACATGGTATTAAACGTCGTGCTTCCTTATTAAATACCCAACGTGTGGACCATTTGTATCAAGACCCACACGAAGACGAAATCAGGTTCACCTTACATTATGGCGATTTAAGTGATGCCATGAATTTAACGCGAATTATACAAGATGTGCAGCCAGACGAGATTTACAATCTGGGAGCCATGAGCCATGTAAAAGTAAGTTTTGACACTCCAGAATATACAGCCAATGTCGATGGATTAGGTACCTTACGTATTTTAGAAGCTGTACGGTTATTGGGTCTTACCGAGAAAACCAAAATTTACCAAGCATCCACATCAGAGCTTTATGGTATGGTTCAAGAAACGCCACAAACAGAAACAACGCCTTTTTATCCACGTTCTCCTTATGGTGTGGCTAAATTGTATGCTTATTGGATAACTGTAAATTACAGAGAAGCATATAACATGTTTGCTTGCAATGGTATTTTGTTTAATCACGAATCGCCACTACGTGGAGAAACCTTTGTATCACGAAAAATAACACGTGCTGCAAGTCGCATTGCGCTAAAGCAACAAGATGTGTTGTATTTAGGAAATTTGGATGCCCAACGAGATTGGGGTCATGCCAAAGATTATGTAGAAGCCATGTGGTTGATGTTACAACAAGAAGAGGCTAGAGATTATGTAATAGCTACAGGGATTACAACACGAGTTCGAGATTTTGTTGTTATGGCTTTTAAGGAAGTAGGTATTGAATTGTCTTTTAAAGGCTCTGGAGAAGATGAGGTTGCTATAGTTAATGCATGTAACCATGCTGATTATCAATTACCAATTGGTCAAATAGTTGTAAAAATTGATCCTAATTATTATAGACCAACAGAAGTCGATTTATTAGTGGGTAATGCAGATAAATGTAAAGCCTTACTAAACTGGAAACCTAAATACACGTTGCAGGCACTAATTACCGAAATGATGGCTCACGATTTACAATCCTGTAAAAAAGAAGCCTATTTAACATCTGGTGGTTTTAATAACAACACAAGTAAAACGTCATTTAAGCATGAATAAAAGTGCTAAAATATATGTGGCAGGTCATACAGGAATGGTTGGTTCGGCTATTGTTAGGGCATTGGAAACCCAAGGTTTTAATAATTTAGTTTTTAAAAGCTCTAAAGTATTAGATTTAACCAATCAGCAAGCTGTTTCTGAATATTTTGAAATTGAAAAACCAGAATATGTGTTCTTAGCTGCAGCAAAAGTAGGAGGGATAGAAGCAAATAATTTGTATCGAGCCGAATTTTTGTACGATAATTTAATGATAGAAGCCAATATCATCCATCAAAGTTATGTGCATGGCGTGAAAAAGCTCTTGTTTTTAGGGTCTTCCTGTATATATCCTAAATACGCCCAACAACCAATTTCTGAATCAAGCATGTTAACAGGCGCTTTAGAACCAACTAATGAGCCTTATGCCATTGCTAAAATAACAGGTGTGAAACTCTGTGAAAATTACAATAGACAATATGGTTGCGACTTTATATCTGCTATGCCAACCAATTTATATGGTCCAAACGATAATTACAATTTAAAGAATTCGCATGTCCTCCCAGCTTTGTTGCGAAAGTTTCATGAGGCGAAAGAAGCAAATTCTACAAGTGTCGAGGTTTGGGGCTCTGGAAAGCCCATGCGTGAGTTTTTGCATGTCGATGATTTAGCATTAGCCTGTTGTTTTTTAATGCAACATTACTCTGGGAATGAACCTATAAACATTGGAACAGGAACAGATATTTCCATAAAAGACTTGGCCCTTTTAATTAAGGAGATAACAGGTTTTAAAGGAGACATAACTTGGAATTTAGACAAGCCAGATGGAACTCCAAGGAAATTGTTGGATGTTACTAAGATTCACAGCTTGGGTTGGAAGCATAAAATAGATTTAGAGGCTGGTATTCAGTTGGTTTATAATTCCAAATTTTTTAAAAAGGAATAACATGCTAATAACTATAATCACTATTAATTACAATAATTTTGAAGGACTTAAAAAAACCATGCAAAGTGTTTTTAGTCAGACATATCAAAATATTGAATATGTAGTAATTGATGGAGGTAGTACAGATGGAAGTAAAGCGTATATAGAAAGTAACAAGCAACATTTGGCCTATTGGGTAAGTGAACCTGACAACGGTGTTTATCAAGCCATGAATAAAGGCATTGATCAGGCTACAGGTAATTATTTGTTGTTTTTAAATAGTGGAGATTGGTTGTTTGATAATTATGTGATTGAAACATTTATTAAGTTAAATCCCATTGAAGATATTGTATATGGTGATCCTCTAATGCGAGTTAATAATAAATGGCAAAGATTGTATATGCCTAAAACAATGAATAAAATTATAGCCATAACAAATACATTGGCACATCAAGCTGAGTTTTATAAACGATCTCTATTTCATGATGGTTTGAGGTATGATACATCCTATCAAGTAGTAAGTGACTGGATTTTGACTAACCATGCGATTGTTTTTAATAACTGTACGACACGATATATAGATTTAGTTGTTTGTTACTTTGATGATCCAGGTATCAGTAGTGATTTGAAATTAAGGATTAAAGAACGCAAACGCTACTTAAAGGAAAATTTCGATCCATTATTTTTAAGCCTTTTAAGAAAGTATCGCACTTTACAAAAAGAACATGATGCCATAAAAAACAATGCATTAGTGCAAGGAGCACTATGGATGCATCAAAAAGGAGAAAAATTAATTCACTTTTTTAAGAAAAAATAATGAAGCAGCCATTAGTGAGTATTATTATTCCAACCTATAATTCCAAGAATTATCTAGAAGAGGCTGTTTCAAGTGCTTTAAGACAAAGTTATCAGCCAATAGAAATTATTGTTATTGATGATGGCTCAACAGATCAAACACGAGATTTGTTTCCGGAATTTGAAAGCAAAGGTGTTAAATGCTTTACAATAGAAAATGGTGGTGCATCAAATGCACGAAATTATGGATTAGAAAAAGCATCTGGCGAGTATATTCAATTTTTAGATGCCGATGATATTATTGAGCCAACCAAGATAGAAAAACAACTCCATTTGATGCAAAAACATCAGGCAGGCATTTGTTATTCACCTTGGATTGATTTCAAGACCCACCCCAATGATGGGCATCAAACAGAGTTTAGGTTTTTGCATATTAATCATTCTTTAATAAGAACAGGAAAAGAGCTTATGATTAGTTATGGCATGGATAATTGGTTTATACCTACGGTGTCCTGGTTGGTTAGCAAAACTGTAATTGAAAAAGCTGGTTATTGGAATCCTGCTAAATGCCCAAATGACGATGGAGAATATTTTTCTCGTGTCTTATTTTGGACCAAGAAAGTAGTGTGTTGTAATGAAAATTTGGCTCATTACAGACTAGTTGCAGGTGATAGCTTGAGTAAGCTAAATTCAACTGTAAAAATTGAGGCGTCCTTTAAGAGTCATAAGCAAGTTGAAGCTTTATTAACTACCTGTGATGATAAACGTTTGATGTGTTATCCCAAGCGCCATCATTACATGAGCTATAAGTTAATAAAAAAAGGGTATCCTAAATTAGCCAAACGTGCTGCTAGACATTTTGATGCTATAAAATCTGATAGCTTTTTAAGTAAAAAGAAACATTATTGGCGTTTAATAAATTGGTTTGGATTGTATAATGGAACGAAAATTTATAAATTGCTTCTACCTATCTGGAACTTATCAAAAAGATAACTCTTATTTGAAGTTTAACTAAATGCGTATGAAAACAATTTGCTTTACTGTTCCTACATATCCAGCTTTATCTGAAACCTTTATTACCAACCAAATTGTTGAGGCGAAAAAAAAAGGATATTCTGTTGTTGTACTGACTCACAATTTAGGCAAAATAGAGCAATCATCGCAACGTAAAATATTAGAAACCTATTCTATACTAGACAATACCATTCTTATAGATCTTCATATTCCGAAATCTCAATTAAAACGATTTTTGGTTGGACTAGGATTAATTCTTAAATATTTTAAATACTGGATTCGTCTTTCTGATTTGACTTTGAGATATCGAATCATAAATTCACCGTATTTGTTTCGGTTTTATGACCAACTACGACATATAAATGTGTTTCATATCCAATTTGCGGCAGCAGGCAGAGGTGTAGCAGAGATGAAAGCTTGTGGCTTTATACAGGCAAAACTGATTACGACTTTTCATGGGCATGATGCTCATTTTGCAAACAACCAGCAATTAAAAAGCTTACAGGAACTTTATAGATTTATTTTTAAAGTTTCAGATTTTATTACCGTGAATACGCCTTTTTTAGGACAGATAGTAACCCAACTTGGGTGCAATCCAGAAAAGTTACGAGTTGTTTTTATGGGGATTGATGTTAGTTATTTTAAAAGCAACCAAGTACGAATGGGTTTATTAGGAAACGAAGTGAAATTGATATCTGTTGGCAGACTTGTAACATTTAAAGGTTTTAAGTTTGCTATAGAAGCAATAAAATTACTTGTGGAAGGAGGATTAAAAGTACACTACACAATTGTAGGAGAAGGGAAATTATTTGATGCTTTGCAAAAGCAGATCAGCGCATTAAATCTGGAGAATTATGTAGCTTTAGTTGGTAAAAAAAGTCAGGATGAGATAAAACATTTGTTGACAAACCATGATGTGTTTTTAATGAGTTCCATTACTGATCCTACAGGTAGATGTGAAACACAAGGCGTAGTTACTGCTGAAGCTCAAGCGATGGGATTGCCAGTTGTAGCATTCAATAACGGTGGGATTCCTTATACGATTATAGATGGCGAGACAGGTGTTTTAGTAACTGAAAAAGATGTTGAAGGTTATGCTAAGGCTATAAAAGACCTAATAGAAAACAAAGAGCGTTACAAACTAATGAGTAAAGCTGCTATAGAATTTGCCTCATCTAAATTTTCTAATACGCTAATGATGCAACAATTCATGGCGTTGTATGAGGCTTAGAGTAGTTGTACAAGAAATCTTAGATATCTACTCTATTTAGAAACCCTGTACCCATATTCTTCTAAATTTAAATTTGTTAGTTGACTACTTATTTTTTTGACTTCTCGAATCTTCCAACAGACCATTGTACAATTTCTTTTTTAGCTTATTTTTATTAGACTATGTTATTTTTTTAGCTACGGTAATTATATGCAAACCCAGATTTAACCGACTTTGTATATAATCTTTTAATGCATTTGCCTTTAAAGCGGCAAAACCATAATGAATGAATTTGCTATTTATCAGCCTATATATTCCTTTATCTCCCTTTGGGTGTATAATGGAATAAAACTTGAGTATATGGAAATCTTTACTCAAAAGTTTTTTTAATTCTTTCGGATATAAAATATTTTCAATAGGTTGATTAGAGTAATTACCTCCAATCCGTCTATCGAAATAAAATTTATTAGGAGTTGTTAAAATTAGGATTCCATTTGGTGAAAGCAGTCTTTTACACTCATCTATGTAGGTTGATTGAACTTCAATATGTTCAATAACTTCTTGAGAGATTATAATATCAAAGGATCCATCCTTAAAACTGGTGTTAGTAGCATCTCCTGAGGAGAATTCAATAAAAGGATATCTTTTTTTTGCAATTTTCATTGCTTCTTGGGATAGATCTATTCCAGTAGTATCACCAATTTCATGCCATATTGAACAACACCTCCCATCTCCACAACCTAAGTCAAGAATTCTTGGGTTTTTCTTATGTTTCTTGGCAAAGTCAAGTTGTTTTATTATTTCGCTGATTCTTTTTAGTTTATAAGAACCGTATTTTTTCGACCCTCTCCAATAAGTATCATAGAATTCAGATTGTTTTTTTAATTCCATATTATTTAAAATTTAGCTTAAGGTTTATGCAGATTTGAAATTAGCATTATTAAATGAGATATCAAATTAACTTTAATTGCTTTTTTTAATGTGTTATTCTTCAATTGAGTTTTCTAATAAAGGTAAATAACCTGTAATTTTAGTTAGATGTTGCTAAAATTTTGGAATTGTGGCAGCTTACAAAATTTCGTTTACTAGAAGTTGTGAACGTTTCAAGGTCTAGTGGATTTGCCAAATCTTTGAATTCGAAAATTGAATAGTCAAAATCACTTAATTTCTCGAAAATTGCCAACTTATCGTCTTTAGTGTTAGATTCAAAGACAATAATAGGTTTTGTGTTTTTCAAGACTTCATAAGCTCCTGATAATACATCTATTTCAAAGCCTTCAGTATCGATTTTTATCAGGTCCGGATTGATACCAAAATCTTGAGTAAATGTATCAAGTGTTGTTATTTCAACATCGATATTAATTAAATCATTACGCTTTAAAACGGTGTCTTTAACATTTTGATTTATCGTACCAAGCCATGTTTCTTTATTTGGAAATGAAAGTACTGCATTACCAGGTGTTTTACCAACTGCTTTTTTTATTATGTTTGGGGTTAATGCGTTTGCCTTAAACAATTGATTAAAATAGTCGTAACATCTTGGGTTGGGTTCAAATGAATAAGTCTCAACACCTTGAGATTGGAAAAGAAATGAATGCGTTCCATAATTTGCCCCTACATCAAAAAACACTTGAGGCTTATCTTTAGATTTTAAAATATCTTCATAAAACAATTTAATTTCGAGATCATGACCTAGCATGGACAAAGCAGAATCCCAAGTTAGCCACATGTTTTCTTTAACAATAGGAGCAATGATTTTTGAGTCCATAAATCGCATGTTCCATGTTCCATTAAAAGCAAAAGAACTGTCTTGTCTAAAAATTTTAGCAAATTTTTGATGAAACCGTTTTTTTTCTTTAGGCGAAAGCGACTTATAGGAATTATTTAATAAAGCCCTGCTTAGCTTAAAACCTAGCAATGGCTTGATGTTTTTTTGTAAAAGCTTGGTGAGTTTTGATGATTTTAAAACAAACTTAAGAAATGGTAAATACATGTTTAATTGTTGTAATGTTAGATAGTTATATTATCTATGGATTCAGGTTTAATAGATAACAAACTTACACTTATTTTGTACAAATAAAAGCCATATCATTTTTCCTTACACCATACTCTAATTTTGATATGGTATGTAAATCAATGGCATCAACTTTGCTAAAATAAGATTTCATTTTTTTAATGACATCAAGACCATAATGACGAAAATGACCGTTTGAGTCTGTTTGTTTAAATTCGACAGTTGGGTTTAAATGATAATCTCCTGGAATCGTGATGATTGCTTTTCCATTAGTCTTTAATAGTCTTGATAATTCTGAAAAAGCAAGGTCATCGTTGGGTACATGTTCAATCACATGATTGCATAATATATAATCATAACTTTGGCTCTCAAACGACAGGTTTTGTATATCCTCATTTGCAAAATCAACATCAGTTGAATAATAGTCGGTAGTTTTAATAATAATGTTGGGTAGATGGTTATTCAGAATTTCTAATAATATTTTTTCGGGAGCAAAGAATAAAAGATCTAAGCTTTTATTTTCTAAAGCCTGAACTAAAAGTGTTGAAAGTCCACGATGTCTTGATCTAGAATCACAGTTTGGACAGTTAGAATAATAATTAACTCTTTTACTATTGCAAGTGGTTATAAAAGCAGAACCAGTCCAATTACAACAAGAACATCTAACATTTTTTTGATTTTTTTTAAAGACAAAAGCTGACGTATTTATTGACGTCGCCTTCAAATCATTTATAAACAAGCTTAAATTACCACTTAAAAGATTTGTTTTAAAGTTACGTAGCGCTTTATAAGATAAAGTTTTTAAATTGGGAACTCCTTTACCTGACCATCCTGGGTTGTTTTTGGATACTTGACCAATGTTTTTTTCATTTGTATTGTTAAATGAGTTTTTCATATGTATGTGGTTCATTTTTTTTAAAAATAGTATGTATCATTTTATAAATTCAGACTTTTAAAAGCCACATTTCTGGTTTTTGTTAGGTTGTTTTTAAAATTCTATTTTCAATAGTAATTAGTTGTTTAATCAAAAAAGAGAATTTGAACTTGTAATTTAGTGAGATTATTTAAAGCGTTTATAGATTTTTCTAAGTATTTGAATGAGATAGTATCGAGCAGAGTATGATTGTTGGTAAGTCACTTTCTTATGAGTCGAATTACTGATTTTGTTTGCCCATACCCAATCTGAATCTTCTTGGATTATAAAATTGCCATAATTTGGATGTTGCATGACTAATAATTCAAAAATGGCTTTTATATGAGGAATTTTTAATTCGTCATCCGAGAGATTTCTATGTGTAACACCATCTGTTGCATCTCTTCTTTTATTTGCACTCGCATAGGTCCAATTGTAATCATCCCAGATAATCCAACCGTTTTCGTTTAATAACTTATCACATAAATAAAATGAACTGCTGTCTATGGTCCAATTTTTTGGGCCATCGATAATAATTAAATCATATTTAGGAAGACATATATTTTCAGGATTGTTTGAATTGGACTTGATAGCATCATGCAAAAACCAGTTATAACCAGATTTCATTCGATGAATGTCAACCTGCTTATTTAATCCTAAAATATTAAGTTGTTCTTCAATTGAAGGTTTAAAGTGGTCTTTCATTTCTGTTAAGTCAACGCAAGTAAGGGATCCATGACCTATTTCATCGAGTGCTGCAGCCATATAACAACTTGCTGTACCATGAGCAATTCCTAATTCTAGAATATGTGCTGGTTTGTGTTTAAGGATAAAGTCATATAATGTTTTTGCATTTCTATGAGAGATAAAAGGCACATTTTTGACTTTATTGTATACATATTGAAATTCCATTTTTTGGTTTTAAAGTAATAGTTAAAAAGAATAATTTATATTGTTGTTAAAAAACTTATTATTTCAAATATAACTTTTATCATTAATTATTTAAGATTTTATAATTTTAAATTCCTTAAGATTATCGCTTAATCATAGTCATATAATAAGTTTTAAATAAATTATTTGTTCTGAATGATTGTACTATATTTACGACTGAAATTTATAAAAATTGTTTTTTTCGTGAAAATCCAAAAAAATCATTTGCAACTAACAAAAAATATAAACTAATTAAGTGTGGTTTTTCAGGTAGAATTTCTTCAAATTTATTAGAAGACAATTCTTTTAAAGACTTGTAAGATTTAAGTTTAAATCGAGGTCCAGATCAACAAGGGTTTTGGTATGATTCTATTTGTCAGCAAGGTTTTAACCGATTAGGAATTATAGATGTTTAAAAGTAGGAAAGCAGCCTATGGTTAGTCCTTCTGGTCGTTATGTGATAATTTTTAATGGTGAAATATATAATTGTAAAGAGTTGGAATGTCTAGTAAGGTAGACTTAAAAGGATAGTTCATAGTTTAGAAGTTCATTTGCCTTTTCTAAATAAAAACATGATTGCTTTTAGTAATCGTGCAAAATTTGGCTTTACAATTAATCATTATTAGACTAAATTGTTATTGAAGCATGTTCTTTTTTATTTTATCCCAGAAAATATTGTTAATAAACATAAAAAAGAGTTTACAGTAACTATGGATTCTTGGTTAAGACAAGAGCTCAAGTCTGATATTATTGAAACCGTATTAGACACCTCTTTTTATGGAATAGAACATATAAATCTAGAATATTTAAAAAGAACTTTTAAATAAATATTTTGTATGTGAGAGCTCAATTGAAATTTCAACTTTATGGCATGTGTATGCTTGGCAGAAATGGGCTATTCATCATGATTTAGTTTAAATGGGAATCTAAGTAACAAATTAATATAATGGCGATAAAATTAAAAAACGGAGCTGAATTCCTTCACATCCCAAAAACAGGTGGGCGATGGGTTGCATCACTTTTAGATTCAAATAACTTAATTGCACACAATAAAGGACATAAACATGCCGATTACGATTCTAATCTCTTTGATTATGATTCTAATTTATTCCCAATTGGAAAAGGACGAAAGCGTAATTTATTACGGTTATGGTCTCTACTAAAGACCAAAGGCATATTAAAAGACACATCTCATAATATTAGTCCGTTTAGGTTTTGTTTTGTAAGACACCCTCTTTCTTGGTATGAATCGTGGTGGAAATATATGGAAACAATTGGCTGGAGAGACTTTGGTGAAACTAATTCTGCAAGCTTATGGCATCCTAACTCCATACTTAATGGTTTAGGGAGTCATGATTTTAATGAATTTGTATGGAATGTTATAAAAAAAAGGCCTGGATATGTTTCAGAATTATTTATGAGTTATACGAAGTCTGGAATAAATTTTATTGGAAAGACAGAAAACTTACATCATGACATGATTGATGTTATGAGTATTCTTGATATAGAAATAGATAAATCAAAAATACTAGATGCTCCAAAATTTCATGAGTCAAAAAAAGTACAAATTGAATGGGACCCTAAACTTAAAGACATGATGTTGAAATTAGAATTGCCTTCTTTAATTCATTTTGGGTATATTAATGAAAAAGAGCAACGCGACTTTGGACTTCATAAATTCATTCCTCCAAACAAAGCTCTGCATCTAAAATAAGCACTATTGCATATAAAAAAATCAATCAAAATATAACGTAAGCAATATTAAAAACTTGAAGGATTCATTGTTAAAATCAATAAAGCGTATATATTTGAAATTCGATGTAATTTATAAAATCAGTCTTTAAATAAATAATGAGTTTAAGTGTCATTACTCCACATTATAACGATTTAGATGGGTTAAAAAGAATATTAACCTGTTTGCAGGAGCAGACCTCTAAAGATTGGGAATGGATTATTGTGGATGATTGTTCAGATAAATTAGTTCTTATTAATGTAGAAGAGTGGAAAAGTAACATAAACGATAACAGGATTCGATTTATTAAAAACTCTTCAAAATCTAATGCTTCCGTATGTAGAAATAAAGGGATTGAACTAGCCAAATTTGAAAATTTAGTTTTTTTAGATTCGGACGATTATATTGTAGAAGATTTTGTTTCCAATCGTCAGATTGAATTTAATGAATTCGCTGTTTTTCCTAATTTTCATGTAGTTGATGATACAAGTCATTTTATTAAAAAAGAGCTAAAAAATAAAAAAGAGTTATTAAATAAATTTTTAGCGGCCCAATTTTTATGGCAAACCTCATGTATTCTCTGGAATAAAACCTTTTTAGCACAAATCGGAAAATTTGATCCAAATTTAGAACGTTTACAAGACGTAGAACTCTGTATAAGAGCTTTATTTGTTAGTGAAAATTATAAAATAATTGACAATAAGGTAGATTTTTTTTATTATGCTAAGCCTATAAGTTTAAAGCCTGAGATTGTTAGAAAATCCTGTGAATCTGTTAATTATTTGATTTCAAAATTGAATACCAATTATTTATTAGATTTTTACAGAAAATCTTTAATTAAAGCTTACTATTTTGCGTGTGTTAAAGGTTTGCATCGTTGTAAAAATAGAACGAATACTATTTATGTAAAAGAAAGTTTAAAACTGTTCTCTAAATTAAAATATATTAATTTATTTGAATATATTGTTGGATACACTCTGTTGAAACTATATCAATATCATTTGATTTCAGATTCATTATTTATAAGGATTAATCGGTATATTTTTAAATATTAAAATTTATGTTTTTGAGAAGTACTCCTAAATAAGAAGAAGTAAAAAAAGAATAAAAGTAAGATAGATATGAAATGTAAAATCAATATTGATAATCAACTTAGTTGTAAAATCTTTTTTATTTCTGAAATAAGCTCTATTAATAAATAGTAATGATACAAGTTTCAGTTATATTACCCATCTACAATGGTGCAAAAACACTACCAAAAACATTGGATAGCTTAGTGGCGCAATCCTATACTAATTTTGAAGTTATTGCATGTATTGATGGGAGTAAAGATGAATCTGAAGATATTTTAAATCAATATGCCCTGAAGTTTAAAAAGCTAACCATCCTTAAGAATGAAACAAATAGAGGGTTGGGGTCAACTATGAATCGCTTGCTATATCAAGCAAAAGGGGCTTATATAGCAGTAGCTGAGCAAGATGATTATTATTATCCAGAGCGTTTACAGCTACAAGTTGATACATTAGATAAGGATCCATCCATTGGCTTGGTTTCTGGAATTTCTGAATTTTACAATGGAGTAGAAGTAGTTGGTAAATTTCCAGGTATTTTAGTTCATGGAAATCAATATCCTAATGGTGAGGAAATGTTTATGTTGAATTATAAACATCAAATAAAAGTAGTGAATAGTTGTTTAATGTTTAGGAAATCTGTTCATGTAGATAACGGGTTATACTTTACGCAACACTACCCAAGTATTAGTGTTGATTGGACTTATATATTAAGGTTTTCACTTATTTCTAAAATACATGGACTTAATCAAATATTAGTACGCTTAGATAGACGCCATGAAAGAAATTCAGTGACATCAAATAAAGAGAAACAGTTTAAAGCAACAAGAGAATTATTACGTTCATTTGCCTACGAATATCCAAATATTATAAAAGATGAAGATTTTAAGTATGCCATGAGATCACAATATTTGATGGAAATTAATTCAAAATCTGGAATGACATATATATTGGCTTGGTTGTATTATTACATTCAATATCCTTTTGATAAACGGTATATTGGAAGTATAAAAAAAAGGATTTTACATAAAAAGAAAATTTACTTTAATTGATAGCATGAATTTTATAAAACAATATTTAGTGGATTTAATTACTTTCCATCGTTTGGGAAAAAAGGTGCATTTCGATGAATATTTTAGGGAAACAGCCAAATTAACTACCTCGGAAATCCATAAAACTCCAAGACGAACTCTTATTATAAATCATTTTATAAAATTAGTAAAAGCTCAATATTATTTAGAAATAGGAGTCAGAGATCCAAAAAAGAATTTCAACAAAATTGAATCCGAAAATAAATTTTCTGTGGACCCTGGAATTGAATTTGATGATAATCCAGTAGACTTTAAAATGACTTCTGATGCTTTTTTTGACAAACTAAAAAATAATAATTTGAAAATAAAATCAGATGTCAAATTTGATGTTATTTTCATTGATGGGTTGCACATATCTAATCAAGTTGAAAAAGATATATTGAACAGTTTAGAGTTCTTAAATGAAAATGGCGTTATTATTTTGCATGACTGTAATCCACCATCAGAGTTTCATCAAAGAGAGCAATATAATTTTGTAAATTCTCCTGCTGGTCCTTTTTGGAATGGAACTACATGGAAAGCATTTTACAAATTTAGACATTATAAGGACTTGTTTTCAATATGTTTCGATTCCGATTGGGGAGTTGGCATCATTTCTAAAAAACAGTATCCTTTGTTTAATAATATTAAAGGTAAGATTGAAAATGAATTTTATGAATTTTCAAATTTAAATGAAAATAGAGGCGAACACTTAAATTTAAGTTCTTTCGAACAATGGGCAGAATTAATAAAAAAATAAAAATTCTTTATACGATTCCCAATTTCAACACAGCAGGTAGTGGAAAGGTGCTTTATGATTTGGCCAAAGGTCTAGATAAAGAACATTTTGATGTATCCATTGCATGTAACCATAACAAAGGTGCGTTTTTTGAGGAAGTTGAAGCTCTGGGCTTACCAATTTACCTTATAGATGCAACAGTCCCATTACGTCCTTACTATAGTTTAATCTTTAGGCAAAAACGCTTTAAAGACTTTATTAAAACCCACCAATTTGACATGGTTCATTCATGGCATTATACTAGTGATTGGTCTGAAGCTTTAGCTGTACGTATGTCTGGAATAAAATGGCTTTATACCAAAAAAGCTATGGGTTTTAATAATATTCACTGGAAAATTAGAAGTTATTTGGCTAGTTTTATTATTACAATCAATAATGAAATGCGAACGTATTTCCCATACAAAAAACAGCAAGCATTAATTCCTTTGGGCATTGATACCAATTACTACAACCCTGAGATACTTGAAGTAAAACCACCAGTTGATACAAATAAATTTCACATAATTACTGTTGCTAATTTAGTTCCAGTTAAAGGAATTGAAATATTAATAAAGGCTATTAGTGAACTCAATAACCCCTCTATTATACTCACAGTTATAGGAGGCTACAAAAATGAATATGGAGACACTTTAGTAGCTTTAAGAGATCGTTTAAGGATGCAAGAACAAGTGCTTTTTTTAGGCAAAAAACAAGACATTAGACCATATATTGCAACTTCTAATTTGTATGTTATTCCTACTTTAGATCAAGGTAGAAAAGAAGGGATGCCTATGGCGTTAGTTGAGGCTATGTGTATGGGAATTCCTGTTTTAGGTTCTGATATTTCTGGTATTAACTTTGTGTTAAAAAACTTTCCTGACTTACTTTTTCCAGCTTCTGACGTGAACGAATTGGCAATGAAAATTGAAAATTTATTTCATAAACCTAATAAGGAACGCTTGTCTTTGGGAAATGCCTTACGGAACTATTGTATAACACATTATTCTATGGAAATTTTTATAAATGCCCATGAAAGTTTATATTTAGAACTTACCAAATAGCTTGACTTATAGATGAAAATTACTACGGATATTATCCCAGTTCACAACTATTTTATAGGAGATAAAACAAATTTAGACCTAGAAGCTATATGTGTATTTGCTGCTACAGGTTTTTTTTTAGACCAAGACTCATATTATAAAGAGCAAAAGGTATTAAGGCCTGCAACTCGCTATGAATTAAATGAAGAAGGCACTTCAGTCTTAAAATCAAGTCCATATTTTAAATGGCATTATACACCTAATGAGCGTCCCCTTAATGAAGTTGTAGATGAGTTTGCAGATTTATTTGAGACGATTATAAAGGAGCATTCACAAGGAAATAAAATGATTTTGCCATTGTCTGGTGGATTAGATAGTAGAACACAAGCCGTTGCTTTAAAACATTTAGGGATTGATACACATGCTTATTGTTATGCTTTTAAAGGAGGGCACGATGAAACTTTATATGGAAAAAAAATAGCCGCTAGTTGTGGTTTCCCGTTTCAAGGGTTTAAAATTTCAGAGGGCTATTTATGGGATGTCATTGAGCCACTTTCAGAATTAAATAATTGTTATTCTGATTTTACTCACCCAAGACAAATGGCTATTCTAGATGCTTATCAAACAATGGGTGATGTTTTTAGTTTGGGACATTGGGGAGATGTGCTTTTTGATGACATGGGTGTTCCAGAAAACTTGTCTTTTGAAGACCAGGTTGAAGTTATTTTGAAAAAATTAGTTAAAAAAGGAGGCTGGCACTTGGCTGAGACATTATGGCAATCTTGGCAATTGGAAGGAGATTTTAAAAGCTATCTTCAAACCAGAGTTATTAAATTGTTAAAAGAAATTGATATTCCTGAAAGTGCCAATGCGCAAATTCGGGCATTTAAGAGTTTGTATTGGGCGCCTAGATGGACATCTGTGAATCTAGCAGTTTTTGAAGCATCTAAACCAATAACAGTTCCATATTACGATGCACGTATATGTGAGTTTATTTGTTCCGTTCCAGAACGATATCTAGCAGGACGACAAATCCAAATTGCCTATATTAAAAAGCGCATGCCAGAGCTCGCAAAACTCACCTGGCAGGCACAGTATCCATTTAATTTATATACGTATCACTACAATAAAACACCTTGGAATTTACCATATCGTATTTTTAATAAAATAAAACGACTTTCAAAGAGTCAACTTTATATACAAAGGAATTGGGAACTTCAGTTTTTAGGCACATCTAATGATGAGGAATTAAAAAACTGGTTATTTGAATCAGATACTTTTGATGATCTAGTGAACAAAGACATAAGAAATCAGTTTTATAAATTATTTAAAGAAGAAGATGCTGTTTTTTATTCCCATCCTGTGAGTATGTTATTGACCCTGGCTGTGTTTTCAAAAAAGAGATAGTTTTCTGCAACCTTTAATCAGTGTTAAGTAATCGCAGTATTACTTATTTAATTACAGAAAAAGCAACAAATAGTATAAAAAAATTTGTTCCTGATAAAAGATTTATAACTTTAGGTTTTTAATTTAAGTTTTGAAAAAACATCCTACAGTAGCCATATATTCAGGAGTTAGTGCTAGTACCACTTTTATTGAGCGCTTGATAAAAGGTTTGGTAGAGGCTGATGCCCATATTTATATTTTTGGAGCAGATTCTGGAAAACCCATCCAACATAAAAACATACATTATTTTGTACATGGTAAGAAATGGCATAAGCTTTATGTGTTACTAAAGTACAGCATGTTATTATTTCTTTTTAAATCCAAAGAAAAAAAAGCCTTAGATGTTATAATAAATGAGAAGTATACAAATAAATTATTATGGCAATTAAAATTTTACCCAGTACTATACCATCAACCAGATGTATTCCATGTTCAATGGGCCAAAGGACTTGAAGATTGGATTTGGGTTCAGAATTTTGGCATGAAACTGGTGTTAAGCTTGCGTGGTGCTCACATTAATTATTCACCAATTGCTGATCCTGAATTGGCCGCCATGTATCAAAAGAACTTTCCAAAAGTGGATGCATTTCACGCAGTTTCAAACGCCATAGCGATAGAGGCGACTAATTATGGAGCTCCATTGGAGCGTATAAAGGTTGTTAAGAGTGGTTTGAGTGGAAAAGACTATCCTTTTGAATTGAAAAAAGTAGCCCCAAAAGGGACATTAAATATTTTATCTGTTGGAAGAAATCATTGGATTAAAAATTATAGTTTGGCTTTGGATGTCATGTTTGTTTTAAAAAGTAAAAATATTGATTTTCATTATAGCATTATAGGAATGGATGACAATGAAGGTTTGTTTTTTCAACGCGAGCAACTCCAATTACAAGAAAATGTCAGTTTTATTAAGACTCTACCGTTTAACGAGGTTCAAATAGCAATGAAAAGAGCAGACATCCTCCTTTTACCAAGCTTGAAAGAAGGCATAGCTAATGTGGTTTTAGAATCTATGATGTTAGGAACATTGGTCATCAGCTCAGATTGTGGTGGCATGTCAGAAGTTGTAAAGACATCTCAAACAGGTTATCTAGTCCCAATAAGAAATGTAGAAGCAATGGCAGGCGTTATTGAAGAAGTCACAACATTATCATTAGAAACGTATCAAACCATGATTCTAAATGCAAGAACTTTTATAGAGCAACAGCATTCAATGGAAGCCATGATTACCGAAATGTTAGATTTGTATCATAAGATAACAGTAGATAACTTATGAAAATAGGATTGGTATTGCCTTCCGGGCCAGGATATACAGAAACTTTTTTTAGATCTAAAATTGAAGGTTTACAAAAGTCAGGACATCAAGTTATTTTATTTTGCACTAACAATCCTGAAAATTTTAACGATTGCCCTGTTTATTTATTGCCAGAAAGATCTCCATCCAAGATCAAGCAGGTTTTTCGTATGTGGTTGGAGTATTTGAAATTATTACCACATTTTAAAACCATAAAGCATTACATAGCTTTGGAACGTGAGGATGGCACAACGTGGTCGAGAATCTTTAAGCGTATTTATAATAATGCACCTATGTTTAAGTATGAACTAGACTGGTTGCACTTTGGATTTGGTACTTTGGTAATGGATTGTCAGAATGTGGCAGCTGCCTCAAAAACTAAAATGGCTGTGAGTTTTAGAGGTTTTGATATTGGTGTGTATCCCATCAAACATCCTCATTGTTATCAGAAGTTGTGGGATAAGGTTTCTAAAATCCATGTCATATCTGACGATATTGCCCAACTTGTACATGATCAAGGATTCAAAGGGCAGGTGCCATTGGTTAAAATTACTCCAGCAATTAATACGTCCTATTTTTTGGCGCCTGAACAAAAAACAGAAAGCGATCTCGTAAGAATTGTTACGGTCGGCAGGTTACATTGGAAGAAAGGATTGGATTATACTTTACAAGCTTTATCAATATTGAAAAAGGAAGGTATTCTATTTGAATATACCATCATTGGAGCAGGTTTTGAAGAAGAAGCATTAAAATTTGCTGTTTATCAATTGGGGTTGAAAGATCAGGTTATATTTAAGGGAAAATTAGATCCAAAAGATGTAAAAAAGGAATTGTTAAAGTCTCATATCTATGTACAATACAGTGTACAGGAAGGATTCTGTAATGCAGTTTTAGAGGCCCAAGCAATGGGTTTACTTTGTATTGTTTCTGATGCTGAAGGTTTAGCAGAAAATATTCTTGATGGACAAACAGGTTGGGTAGTACCTAAGCGTCAGCCTGATTTATTGGCATCTAAAATTAAAGACACAATAGGTCTATCAAAGACAAAAAAACAGCAGATTAGAGATGCAGCTATTATACGTGTTCAACAACAATTTAATATAGAAAAACAGCAATTAGAATTTATTGAGTTTTATAAAGAAAATAAAACCATTTAATGAGAGTTAAGATATTTATATTCATTTTCTATACCTTACAATTTTCAATAAAACTAAATAATTGTCTATTTTCGTTGACTAGAAATTGAATTATAATAAATTCCAATGCGCATTAAAAACATTTTAAAAGAAATATTCTACAAAGTAAAAGGCCAAGAACATAAGTTTGTTTCAAAACAGCTTAGTGGTTTTCATTTAAAAGTGATTCCTGGGACTATTAGAGGAAAAGTAGATCAGGATGACGCATGGTGGTTTTATTTAGCCAAACATCATGATGTTATTTTTGATATTGGTTGTAATATTGGTTATACAGCCTTATTGGCTTTGATTCAAAATCCAGATAAACGTATCGTTTTAGTTGATCCTAATCCGAAAGCATTAGGTATAGCTGCACTAAATATTATTGAAAATGGTTTAGGTCATCAAGCACAATATTTTTCAGCTTTTGTAGGAAATAAATTAGATGATGAAGTAAAATTTTATACGGTTGGTTCTGGTGCTGCTGGAAGCATGCACCCAACACATGCTCAAACGGCTTCGTCGATGAATTCATTTATAAATGTAAAAACTGTTACTCTGGATTATTTGTATCGTTATTATGATGTAAAACCAGATTTAGTAAAAATTGATGTTGAAGGAGCAGAAACTTTAGTTATGGAAGCTGCTATAAATTTAGCAAAAGAAACACAATGTTCATTCTTTATAGAAATGCATGATATTGTTGATTTAGGCATGGAAGCTTCAGGCCAAATGATGATAGATTGGTGTAAGGAACAAGAATATAAGGCTTGGTATTTAAAGACAGGTGAGGAGTTAACCAATGCTGAGACGATAAAAACGAGAGGTAAATGCCATCTACTTTTAATGCCTAAAGAAAAATTATATCCTGATTATTTAAAAGGCGTTGTGCAGAATGCGACCTTACCCGAGACTATTTAATGTTATTTAGATTTTTAAAATATTTACAGCCTACCCATTATTTTCAGGTTAAAACTGCAATGGGTTTATCGGTATTTCCCGTTATAGAGCACTTGCCAGATTTTGTAAAGAAACAACTATTGGTTGATAGAGCATATCAATCAGAAATTGCACAGAATTATGATTTGTCATGGCAAGCAATTCAAAAAGGTTACATAGGGAATCTACCAACATATACTAATTTTGAACACGATTCATTATATGACAATTACCACTTTATAAGAAAGAATTTTCATCCAATTTGGGTGTTTTATGTCATGATGATTCGTATTTTTTCATTGCATAATCCGTTTAAAGAAATTCGATATTGGTTTAAAACAAGGCATACAACCAGAGCATTAAATATAAGTGAATCCATTAATTATGATAGTTGGGAAGATTATAAATCTTCATTAATTGAACGAAACCCGAAAGTTAGTGTCGTAATCCCTACTTTAAATAGGTATAATTATCTCAAAGATGTTTTAAAGGATTTAGAGCAACAAGATTACACTAATTTTGAAGTAATTGTTGTTGATCAGTCTGACGCTTTTAATCTAGATTTTTATAAAGATTTTAAATTAGATATGAATGTCATCAATCAAAAAGAAAAAGCATTATGGTTAGCAAGAAATACAGCCATTAAAATGTCTAAAGGTGATTTGATAGCGCTTTCTGAAGATGATGTTAGAATACAACCTCATTGGATTTCTAATCATTTAAAATGCCTTGATTTTTTTGATGCACAAGTTTCAGCTGGTGTATTTTATCCTGAAGGACAACAAATCCCAAAAGAGCGCTCTTTTTTTGCTATTGCTTCTCAATTTGCAACAGGTAATGCCATGCTTTATAAACATGTTTTTAAAAGAGTTGGACTATTTGATAGGCAATTTGAAAAACAAAGGATGGGAGATGGTGAGTTTGGAATGCGAGTTTATTTAGATGGAATTAAAAGTGTTTCCAACCCTTTTGCTTCATGTATAGATGTAAAAGCTGCAACTGGTGGCTTAAGAGAAATGGGGAGCTGGGATGCATTTAGACCTTCTACATTTTTTGCTCCTAGACCTATTCCAAGTGTTTTATATTATTTTAGGAGATATTATGGTAATCAGGCTGCAAGATTGACATTATTAAGAACCATACCACTTTCTATAATGCCATATCAGTTTAAAAAAAATAAACCTTTGCTAGTGTTAGGTGTTTTATTTACAATTGTTCTTCTTCCAATTGTGTTTTATCAAGTCTTTAAATCTTGGAGCCTTGCTAGTGAAAAAATAAAAGAAGGACCAATAGTTGATTTTCTTGTTTGAGTACGAAAATGAAACATATCGTAATTGTTACATCAGAATTTCCTCCACAACCAGGAGGAATAGGCAATCATGCCTATAATTTGGCATTGTATTTATCTAAAAACAATTATGAGGTGACAGTAATTGCCGATCAGCGTGCAGCATTAAATGAAGCTGAAATAAAGTTCGATACAACCTTACCTTTTTTAGTTGAAAGAATTTCATTGAAGAAACTTCGAGTTTTGATGTATGTGAATAGAATTATTAAAACCTTACATACAATTATAAAAGGCGATTTTATTATTGCTACAGGAAAATTTTCTCTTTGGAATGTGGCTTTATGCACATTGTTTGTCAAGCGTCCAAGCATGGCTGTAATTCATGGGACAGAAGTTAATTTTAAATCTTCAAGTTTGCGAAAAGCTATTAATGTTTCTTTAAAACGATTTGATCGTATAGTAGCTGTTTCAAACTACACCAAACAATTAGTCACTCATTTAAAAAAGGATGTAGAAGTAATACCTAACGGAATTGATTCAAATCAATGGACTACTAATATTTTAAAAATACCATTAAAAGGATTTCCTGTTATTACAACAGTGGGACGTGTGAGCATTCGAAAAGGTCAATTGCAAGTAATAAAAATGCTGCCAGATTTGTTAAATGATTATCCGGAAATACACTACCACTGTGTTGGGATTACAAGTGAAGCTGAAGCTTTTTTGGATGAAGCAAAACGAATAGGAGTCGATAAACACATCACCTTTCATGGTGTTTTAAATAATGATGATTTGAAACGAGTACTTTCTTCAACCGACGTGTTTGTTATGTTAAGTCAAGAAAGTGTTACTGGAGATGTTGAAGGGTTTGGCATAGCAATCCTGGAAGCAAATGCTATTGGAATTCCTGCTATAGGTGCTAAAAATTGTGGTATAGAAGATGCCATTGATAATGGAATTACTGGATTTTTAATTGAGGGAAACGATAGCAAAGCTTTAAAAAACAGTTTGGATAACATCTTAGAAAATAAACTAGTATTTCAGGAAAATTCTAGAGAATGGGCAAAACAACATGATTGGAGCCAGTTAATTAAACGTTATATTGCTTTGATACCATGAAAAGTTTGACAATAATTTCACATACCGAACATTATAAAAATTCAGATGGTAGTATTGTTGGATTGGGCTCTACAGTTACAGAAATTAATCATTTACTAGAAATTTTTGATATGGTAATTCATGTAGCCATGCTTCATGATTCTGTACCACCTCCAAGCGCTTTGCCTTATCTCTCAGATAAAATAACATTCGTAGCTTTGCCAGCTGTTGGAGGCACAAGTATTAATGATAAAATGGCAATTGTTTTCAAAGCACCTCATATTCTAAATACCATTAGAAAAGCAGTTGAAGAAACAGATTATTTTCAGTTTAGAGCACCAACAGGAATTGGTGTTTATGTGATTCCATATTTAATTTTTTTAAGCAAAAAAAAGGGTTGGTTTAAATATGCTGGTAATTGGAAGCAACAAAATGCAACAATGGCTTATAGCTTTCAGCGTTGGCTTTTAAAGCAGCAAAAACGGACAGTGACTATAAATGGTATGTGGAACGATCAACCAAAGCAATGTAAAACATTTGAAAATCCTTGTTTAACTAAGGATGAAATTGAATTAGGGAAGCAAACCATTGCAAATAAAATATTTCAATTTCCATTACAGTTTTGTTTTGTTGGACGCTTAGAAGCTGCCAAGGGATTAGATTTAATAATAGAAGCTATACAATCTTTAGAACCTGAAGAACTTTTAAAAATAGGAACCATTCATTTGGTAGGAGAAGGTAAGCGAATTACAGAATATAAAAAGAAAATAAAAGATATAAATTTGCCATTTGAATTTCATGGTTTTTTATCAAGAATAGAGGTGCATGACATATATAGAAAGTCACATGCCATCATCTTGCCTTCAGCTTCTGAAGGGTTTCCTAAAGTAATAGCAGAAGCTATGAATTATGGATGTGTTCCTATTGTTTCTAATGTTTCATCTATAGGTCATTATATTAAAGATAATAAAAATGGTTTTTTAATAGAAACTCTAAATGCAGAAGGTGTTGTTAAAGTATTGAGGTATTTTTTAAATCTACATCAAACAGAATATTTTAATTTAGTCAATTTAGATAATAAGGAATTAGCTAAGTTTAGTTATGCTTTTTATAATCAGCGTATTAAAGATGAAATTCTTTTAAGTGATTAATATAACCTATTATTAATAACAGTATATGGACATTTTTAAGTCATACTGAAAGTATATTCAATTTAGTTTTTATACTTTTAACTTTTTCTTGTAATTTGCTTCTAACTCATTTTAAAACTCTTTTTTAATAAAGAATCTAAAAGCAATTATGAATTGAATTGGTGCCTATTTTATGATTAAATCTATAACGCTTTTAAAGGATAATTCTGAAATAAATCTTGAATTTATTAAGACGCACGCACATAAAGTGGAGATAGACTCTTCATTTATGAATGATTTGTCGATAACCATTCAAATAGAATTTAAAATCCCTATTATACAATTTAGGAGTCATGGTTATACATGGAAAAGTTTAGAACAAACGGAATTATCAAATTGGTATGCTCCTAAAATTTTACGTCTTAATAATAACCAGCTAGTACAAGCCAATCAACATATTGGTATTTGGGAAGTTAATAAGAAGAATTCGAGAATATTAAACTGGCACTTTAATTTAGAAAATGCGAATCCATTAGTAGAATATGGTTTTAATAATTCTAAGCAGATAGTACAAGCAGTTTCTAAACATCGTTTATTAAGCCCATTAGCTCTTCTGTTTCCTATTGAAAGTAGCATTGAAATTAGTAGGTCTAAAATACCATTTTCAGCCATAGCCTGTTTTACAGATCACTGCGATTTTGATACATTAATTAATCTGAAACAACAACGGCAATTTTTTAAGACTTATAATATAAAAATTACTAAAGGCTTTTTTTTAAATCATTTCTCAAAAAGGTCAGATACAGCTTGTTTTGAAATTCATAATCAGGAGATAAGTGCTTGGCAAGATGATGACCATGAATTGGCTTACCATTCTTTGTCACAATCTATTAAGCCCTTAGATGAAAGCTTAAATGATTTTGAATCATTTGCGCCACCTTTTAAAGGTATAAGTACATGGATAGATCATGGTTTTCAGCCTTATAATGTTTCACTTTATAAAAATTTTGACCGTATTAGTAATCATTATGGGTCATCATTAAAAAATAATGGTATTAATACATTCTGGAATTATACTGATTCTGGAACTGCTGTAAAAGGAGTCATAAATCAATTAAACCCTAATCAATTTACATTACATTCTTTTTATAATGGCATTAAGCATTTAAAATTGAAGGAGCAAATACCAATGTTTATTAAAAATGTTGTTTTTCATTATTATAATACAGAATACAGTTTAAGAATCTATAGAGATGTTGCTAAATATTTTAAAAATATAAAACATAAAAAATCGATTAATAGTCATTTAAGAGTTTTAGTAGTCATGTTTAAATTAATAAAACTGTTAATTCCCATTCTCTTATTTTGGAAAACTAGAAAAAATCAGGTTTATCCTTTAGCTAGATATAATCCTGTTATTTTTAATCAGGATATTTTAAATGATACTTTTACCGTTTTTCAAACCATAGAAATGATAGATTTCAAGTTGGGGCTTAATCAAAACAATATTGATTTACTCATTAAAGAAAACGGTCTTTTTATCGCACATACTTATTTTTCGGCGCCATTAAATTATCATCACGGTAAACTGTTTGAGAAAAGTAATGAAATTGATAAACAAGTGGAAGAGAACTTTAGTTATTTGTCACATAAAATCGCTTCTAAAGATATTTGGAACCCAACGTTAAAAGAATTAATTGTTCATTTACAAAGTTTTGCTATGGTAACATTTGAATGTAATGAACTAGGAGAGATGTTAATTATAGATAAAAATCAATTAGCTTATAGAAAAGTGCAATGATAAAGTTTATTTTTACTAAGGAAAAAGTATGGCTTGAGAAATGGGATGTTTTCGTAGCTAATAATCCAAAAGGGAGTCATTTAATATTATCTGATTGGCTTAATTCATATAAGTCTTATGGTTTTGATTATGAATTAGGTTTATTTTTAGAAAACGACAAAATTATTGGAGGCTATGGCGCACTAATTCCAAAGTTCTTATTTTTTAAGTTTTATATCATTCCCCATGGACCTATAGTAAATAAAGGACATGAATACTATCTAGCAGAGATTTTAGAACAGATTGGGACAAGAGCAAAATTACTTGATTGTTGTTATGCACAAGTTAGTTTACCTATTTCTAGTAATTGTAAAATAAAAGATTTTGTTTTTGACCCAAGTGTAGTTAAATTCTTTGAGAATAAATTTAAAACTGGTAAATTATTTAATTATGTATATTGTTCCTACGGCCTAAATTGGATGGACTTTTCAGAGCATTCCAATCCAGACAGCTACTTAAAAAGCTTAACTTCAAAAGTGAGACAATATGTTCGTTTACCATACAAAAAAAATACTGAAATTTTAAATGTAACCAATGAAGTTGAATTGAAAAAAGGGTATAATATTTTTGAATTTAACGCTAAAGAAAATGGTTATGAAATACGTGCATTTAAGGATGTTAAGAATTCTATTTTGAGATTGATAAATTCAAATCAAGCATATTTTCTTAACATTTATGTAGATGGAGAGGTTAAGGCATCTGGATTTTATATAATGACAGGAGGATACACAACCAATGTAATGGCTGGTGTAATAAAAGAAAAACCAGATTTAAAATTGGGTTATATGCTACAGTGGGAAGCTGTTAAAAAGGCATTTGAAAATGGACATAAAGGTTATAACATATCAGTTGGGGGATCAAAAGGAGTTCAGGATTTTAAAACTAAATTTGGAGCCGAAACTATCTTTTTCGAAGATTCGCATTATCATATAATATTAAAGCCATTGCATTATAAAATATTTAAAATATTTAATACATATTTAAAGCCATATAAAGCTCAAGTATCAAAATTATTAGCACGCTTTAAATAATGAAAAAATTAATAAATAGATTTCGAGTCAGACATATCGATGTCCTTATTTATAAAATGGGTCATTACGTTGAATTTAATGTGCCAAATTTTGGATATGAAATTGAAAAAGCTCGTAAAAAAAACAAATGGTGTTACACTATAATAGAAAGTAATATAGTGGTACACGTAAGTTACTTATTTGATAAAGTATTCCTCCTGAAACTATTAAAAAAAAAGGGACCAGTAATTGGAGATTGTTATACTAATAAATTGTATCGAGGGCGATCTATTTATCCACAAGTCATTAATAAAATTGCTTTTGAAACTTTAAATAAAGGAATTGAGGATGTTTTTATTGTTGTTAACAATAACAATATTCCTTCAATAAAAGGAATAGAAAAAGCAGGCTTTAGTAAATTTGCTGCTATTAAAGGTAGAAGATGGCTTTGGTTTTACCTTAAAAAACAGATTGTTTATTTTGAAAACAAATAATTATTAAATTTATATATGAATTCTAAAATTACAACAAGATTTATTTTCTAGAGTATTGCATGAATTTATAACCTTTGAAGTTTACCGTTTTGTTACAATATTAAATTTAAAGCTATAGCCAGCAGTAAAACAGCAAATAGTTATTATGCACATGTTGCAATAAGAAATCTATAGAATTTTAAAGTTCTAAAGTGTTGATTTATTAGGTATAAGAAAAAAAAAATACATATTTTTAGCAATTACGATAAATATATACATCATTAATGATTTTAAAAAAGATACTTTGGACATTTAAACGGCACCCATTTTTATATAGGTCTCGATTTAAATTGCTCTCTAAAAATTCAAATATTCATGAAATTGAGGCTTATTCGTATAATGATATAAATGAAAAGAAAGAGATACCAAAATATTTTTACGAGATAAATGATTTAGTTTTTTTGGATGGATTGCCAAGTTCAGACTTAGAGCGTGTTAAAAAATTAAACAAATGGCTTGTTAAACATATCAAAGGAGGGCCAGGTTTAAGTGTCCCTTCAGAAGAAGCTCTTAAAATAATGCTTGCGGGTAAAGGAGGTGTATGTAGTGATATGGCACAAATATTTAATAATTTTTGTGTGATAAATGATATTCAAGTTAGAGAATGGGGGTCAACTAGAGCTCCTTATGAAGAAGAGTATGGAGGACATTCTTATAATGAAGTATATATTAAGGAATTAAATAAATGGGTGTTTGTTGATGTGTCTTATGGAATTATGTTTTATTATAACGAAAAACCACTGTCTGTTATTGAATTTTATCAAATATTAAGAGAAGGAAAAAAATTAACATTCAATTCTTTCCTAGAAGAAGAAAATTCTTATGAATCTAGTGTCTATAGGAATTATTTGAACCCAAATACAGTGCCTTTTTTAATTTGTAATTATTCTAATAAAACCTACGATAAGTTTTTAACTAATTTTAGACCTTATTTACCTGTTTTTATGATACACTTTATATTGTACTTATTGAATAAAAGTTATCATTATAGATTTCCTTTAAACGATTATAAAGAGATTTTTTGATGTATTCCATAAAAAGCAATTTTTTTCTTTTTATGTCAAGATTTGTTAATCAAAATTTACTACAAAATTATATAAGCTTTTTATTTTGAAAACCAACATTACATATATTAGTGCTATAGTATTTCATATAGTTATTGGGCTTTTAATTTATTTAAATGAGAGCTTCTCAAAGCTTTACTTTTTTGCAGCTTTAATATATTTTATATATCGTATCATTACGGTTGCTGATAATAAAAAAACTTATGAAGTCTTAAAAGCTTGTGCTTACTTTGTTGGAGCAGAGGTGTTTTTTCGAACTACGCGAGGTGCAATTTCTTACGAGGCTGGAAAATATATGGTAATCGTCTTTGTTTTATTTGGAATGTTTTATAAAGGCTTATCAGGAAAAGGCTATCCGTATTTTATTTATTTAATGCTCTTAGTACCCTCAATTTTTGTGGCTTCTACCACTTTAAGTTTTGATGCTAATTTTAGAACGAATATTGCTTTTGTGTTAAGCGGCCCTGTTTGTCTTGGCTTATCTGCGTTATTTTGTTATGATAAAAAGGTGACATTTAAACAAATGTCTCAGATCCTATTGTATATGCTACTCCCCATTATTGCACATACCATATACGTTTATTTTTATGCACCAGATTTGCGTGATGTTTTAACTAGTACAGCATCCAATCGTGAAGCAGCAGGTGGTTTTGGGTCAAATCAGGTTGCAACAGCTTTGGGACTAGGTATGATTATTGTTGGTATTCGGTTATTTGTAAATTCATCCAATTTTGGGATAAAGTTATTAAATATTTTGCTCTTAATTTTTATTTCTTATCGTGCAGTGGTTACTTTAAGTAGAGGTGGTGTAATAGCAGCTGTACTATGTTTAGCTATTTTTTTAGTATTTTATTTTGCTCAAGCAAGTTCTAATGTAAGAAACAAAGTACTGGGTGTTTTTGTTTTATTTATAAGTGCTTTAACTTTAGCTTGGGTTATAAGTTCTAATCAAACACGAGGATTGACTGAAATGAGGTATGCTAATAAAAACGCTTCTGGGATTGAGAAAAAAGATTTAACTACAGGTCGCTCAGAATTATTTTTGGGAGAAATAGAAGGTTTTATTACAAACCCTTTTTTTGGAATTGGGTCTAGTCGAGCTAAAGATAGGCGTATTGAAGAGGAGGGGCAAGGTATAACTTCTCATAACGAGATTAGCAGAACTCTAGCTGAACACGGGATTTTTGGTATTATTATTCTGGTAATCCTATTATTTAAACCCCTTGATATGAGGGCTTCAAACAAACAGAATTATTATTTTTATGTCTTTTTAGCTTTTTGGTTTGCGACAATTAATCATTCCTCTATGCGAATTGCAGCACCAGCTTTTATCTATGGCCTTGCCTTATTAAATGTTACACATGAAAAACGTCCTTTACATAGGAAACAACTTAAAACAACGAACAGCTAATATTTCAGCAATTAGAACTTTAGGGGCTAAGTTGGAAAAGGAAGGCTTTAATTTAGTTTATGCTTCCTCTAAAGCTAATAAGGTTTATAGATTGTTTGATATGCTTTCGAGTTGTTTCAGGCATAGAAAAACTACAGATGTGGTGCTAATTGATACTTATAGTACTCAGAATTTTTATTATGCTTTTTGTGTTAGTTTAGTATGTTCTTTCTTAGGTTTAAAGTATATTCCAATTTTACATGGAGGTAATCTGCCTATGCGTTTAAAAATGAATCCTAAATTGTGCCAAGTTATCTTTAAACCTGCCTATAAGTTAGTATCTCCTTCAATATACTTAAAAGAAGCATTTGAGGCTTCTGGCTACCAAAACGTAGATTATATTCCTAATAGTTTAGAAATGGATCAATATGTATTTCATATAAAAGAATTACAAAAAGTTGATTTATTATGGGTGCGTTCGTTCTCAACAATCTATAATCCATTGTTAGCTGTAAAAATTCTAAAAGAATTGCAGGATGATAACATACAAGCAAGTCTGTGTATGGTGGGTCCGGATGCTGATGGTTCTATGGAAACCGTAAAGCAATTAGCGAATGAGTTAAATGTGTCAATAAAAATAACAGGAAAGCTTCCTAAAAAAGAATGGTTAGCTTTAGCCAAAGACTACAACATCTTCATAAATACAACCAATTTCGATAATATGCCTGTGAGTGTTATTGAAGCTATGGCATTAGGCTTACCAGTAATATCTACCAATGTTGGAGGTTTACCATATCTTATTACTCATGAAAAGGATGGTTTGTTAGTGCCTCCTAATAATGTAGATACTTTTGTAGTTGCTATAAAACAACTACTAAATAATCCGGTTGCTACAAATACCTTAGCATTTAATGCTAGACAGAAAGTAGAGCAATTTGATTGGAATGTAATAAAATATAAATGGGTAGAATTGCTTAGTTAACGAAAAGTAACTACCTCGATAAAAGCAAACAGTTGGAATAAACCTAGATTTTATTTACAGTTTTTAACACTCTACCCTTATCCAGCGAAAGAGATTGTAAATGGAAATCAGACGGCCAAAATTTTTGTCAAACAAAAGAAATTTGATAAAAATCAACATCCAACCAATATAAACTTTTAAAGCAATAACTAAAACTAAACCCATTATAAAAATACTTGCATAAGTTTGTTAACTTAGTATCTTTACTCTTATTTTTAACATAAATGTCAAAGCAAGGTATTCATTTTAATATTTCTGAACGTAAAATTCTATTAAGAGTTGCAGATATACTATCTGTATTAGGTATGTTATATTTGGTAAGTACCTTATTTACTTTTGATTATTTTACAGTGACTAAAGAAAACTGGTCATGGATAGTTGTACTTTTACTATACATTAGTGTGTTTGGGACCATTTTTGAACTTTATGATTTACAAAAAGCTAGTAGATTAGATAAAGTTATTGGTAACATTATATTAACAGCCTCTGTAACTGTTTTATTTTATTTGTTAACACCCTTTTTTACTCCTTTTTTACCTACTAACCGGCTTCAAATATTATACTTTTATTTAGCAATTATTTCTGCTCTTTTTATTTGGAGGTTAGTGTATTTAAATTTTATTACCTCCCCAAGGTTTTATAAAAAAGTATTAATTGTAGGTGAAACTTCTAATATTGAAATTATTGTTGATGCATTTAAAAATTCAGATCCTAATTATAAGATAGTTGGATTTATTAACTGCGAAGAACCTCTGGAAAATAAAATTAAATATAGAGGTATTAGAGAGTATGAACCTAATGAAATGCATCAAGTAATTAAAAATGAGAATATTTCAGAAATAGTTGTTGCTAGTTATAATGCTGAAACTATTACTTCAACTATTTATAACGATTTAATTCTACTGTTAGAACGTGGATTTCCTATAAAGGAATACACACAAGTTTACGAAGACATCACCTATCGTGTTCCAGTACAATTTGTAGGAAAAGATTTTTACAAATACTTTCCTTTTAGCCGATCTAATCAAAACAAATTTTATTTGTTCTATCATCGTTTATTCGATACACTTTTTTCTTTTAGTGGTGTGCTAATTGGACTTTGTCTTCTACCTTTCATCTTTATTGGGAATCTAATTGCTAATCGTGGACCTCTTTTTTATTTTCAAGATAGAGTGGGAAAAAATGGAGAAGTATTTTCTATTATTAAGTTTCGAACTATGATTATAAATGCTGAAAAACAAGGAGCAGTTTGGGCAGAGAAGAATGATAGTCGTGTAACCCCTTTTGGTAAGTTCTTAAGACGTTCTAGGTTAGATGAATTCCCTCAGTTTTTAAATATCTTAAAAGGAGACATGAGTTTGATTGGCCCAAGACCAGAGCGCCCATACTTTGTAAAAGAATTATCGCAAGTCATTCCATTTTATGAGACTAGACATATTATCAAACCAGGTTTAACAGGTTGGGCTCAAGTAAAAGTACGTTATGGCTCTACAGTTGAAGATAGCCTGTTAAAACTTCAATATGATCTTTATTATATTAAACATAGAAGCTTCTTCTTAGATGCTAATGTGATTATAAAAACCTTAAGTACCATGTTGTTTTTTAGAGGACAGTAGGTTCAGTGTTTAGTACGGTCTCAATCCTGTAAAAGAACCAACGACATGTAATCATTACGAGTTTTTCCTAAACGAGTATCATTGCGAGGAGAGACGTCGCTGCGCTTCTCGCAAAGATGTAGACATTGGACTCACAACATCTTATAATACCAAACCAAAAACATATACCTAATACCTAAAGCTAGAAACAGAGGTAATAAGGCTATGGCAAATACCTGAATGCCAACCATCCAATGGAACGTAAGCAAACACAGCATAATTATTAAAAACTTTAAATACTTAATAAACCACAATTTAGGTGTTTGTTTGGCTACTTGTCCTAGAACAAAAAGATTTAAGGCAAATGCCCAGAGTAAGTTGTAATTTTGAGCAGTGGCTTCATGGTCTGTTGCAAACCAAAGTAATAAGATAAAAACACCAATAAGTCCAGTAATAGTAAATAAAAGTATGTCTAGAAGTTTTGTTCTACGTTGGTTTTTATAATCTAAATAGGTTATACTAATAATTAAAATACCTAAAACGCTAAATATTACAAAGGGACTGAATAGCATCTGTTTAGACCCTTTAGTTTCTTTTTGTTTAAATACCAACTTATTGCTTTTTACCAGTGGATTAGTACTAGTATTTAGTGTGGCTTCTCCAAAAAAGGTGTGAATGTATTTTGGTAGGAACATGTGTTCTTCTGGAGTGGCAGGTCTATCTATAACAGATCCTAATGCGATATCAATACCAACAGAACCCCAAGAATTAGCATCTAATTGATTTTGGATAAGGGTTCTAAACGTTTGTGGTTGAAAGTTTTCGGGATTGTTAAATGTTATAGAACTATGGATATTTTTAACTAAAACATCTTTAATTCTAGTAGCACAGTTGTCAAAAAAGAAGTCGTATAAATAAGCTCTATTTTCAGGTTTGTAATTGTTTTCAAGATAATCAAAAACCTGCTGCTTTTCAGTTTGACTTAGATTTAAGGACTGTTCTTCAATCGTTCTATTTTGATATACATAACTGTTATAAAAATCTAGGTAATAATTCCTTCCTATTAAATAATTTAACTTTCCTTGAGCAAACTTGGTATAGAAATTAGGTGTGTTAAAATCGTAAATACCATAATTGTAAACCAAATCAATTCCAAATCTCTTGTCTTTTATTCTAAAAGCACTATGTCCGAAGGCGTCGTTTAATGAAGCTCCTGGTGCAATGGTTAGGACGCTTATTTCAGCCTCGTCTGAAAGTCTTTTGGTTTGAGAAAAAGAGGATGAAATAAAAAAAAGACAGGTAATTATTATGAAGAAACAATGTCTCATAAGGTTGTTTATCTAAAGATACTGAAATCTATTTTTAATGAGAATACATTTGAATACAAGGCAATACTTTGATCACCAATATCTGTAAAGGCATAATCTACTTGAATGCCTTTGTATTTGAAACCAACACCAATGCTTGGCTGAAAGCTCACACGTTCTTGATCGTCTAGTTGTAATTCATTTTGAAAATTACCAACACCAGTTCTAAGATAAATCATATCTATATATCCAAACTCCAGACCAAGGGCTGGATTGATACTTGCAAAAGAGGTAGAGATAATGTCGTTGTTTTCTTCAAAGCGAATGTTTAAGTCAACTTCAGCTAATAAAGAATAATCGTGTCTAATAATGAATTTTTTAGCAACTCCAAACTGTACTTTAGGAATTGTAATTTCTGTAGTTTCTGGAAGTTCTTGGTTTTGTCCTTCTACAGCATCTTGAATGGTTTGAAAGGCTTCTTCGTTTATACTCCAAGTATTAAATGTGGTAGTAATGTCTCTAGCCATAATACCAAACTTCCATTCGTCTCTTGTTTCAAATTGAATGGCAGCATCTAACCCAAAACCCCAAGAGGAAGCAAAATCTCCAATAACACGACGAATTACTTTGGCATTAATACCATAATTCAAACCGTCTAAAGGGAGTTTTCTAGCATAAGAAAAAGTTACACCATAATCAGCCGTTGAAAACAAACTAATTCTATCGTAATTAATATTTCCTTCGTCGTCTATAAGTTGTGTGGTATTTAAGATATCATCGACTGCAAAACGAATTAATGAGATTCCTAAAGCGCTTCTATCGTCAATAGGCATCGCAAAGCCAATATAATCGTAGTTAGCTATACTTTCAAAATAACTTGAATGCATTAAAGCCAGTTGTTTATCTTCCAAATGAACCAGTCCAGCAGGATTCCAATATCCAGAATTTACATCAGCTGAATAAGCTGTAACGGCATTACTCATACCTAATGCAGCAGCATCAACACCAATATTCATAAACTCATTAGAATATTTTCTAACGGCTTGACTGAATACGGATACGGATAATAAAAAAAGTAAGATTGTTAATTTTGTCTTCAATGCAATTTCTTTCTGCAAATATGCCATATTTTTTCAACTTATTAAACTTGAAAATATAGTAGTTATTGTATAATTGTTGTAGTATACCAATTAAATGTAAAAATAATCGATGAAATTCGTTTCTATTTCTTTAATATTTCAACATAAAATAGAACCATAACAAAGGCTATGCTTAGATGTTCTATTTCATCTAAAGAAAATATAATTCAAATTTCTTATCAATCATTTTTACATTCATTTGTTATTAGACGAAAATAGTTTGTTATTTTTACACTTATCTAAGCCTATTTTAATGAAAAAGCAGATTCCTAACATAGTCACCCTTTTAAATTTATTTTCTGGATGTATTGCAGTTTTACTTGCTGTGAATAATAATTTTATTGCTGCAGCTGGTTTTGTTGCTTTAGGTATTTTTTTCGATTTCTTTGATGGCTTATTAGCAAGAAAACTTCAGGTACAGAGCGAATTAGGGATTCAGTTAGATTCTTTGGCAGACATGATTACTAGTGGTTTGGTTCCTGGAATTATTATGTTTAAATTATTGGCATTAACAAGTGATGCACCAGATTTGGTATCCTTTTCTAACGAATGGAATAGTGCTTTGCATTGGCAAGGATTTCAATTTGCACCTATAGCTTTATTAGGGTTTTTAATAACTATGGCTTCTGCTTATAGATTGGCAAAATTTAATATTGACGAAGATCAGCAATCTTATTTTAAAGGATTACCAACTCCAGCTAATACCTTATTAATTATTTCGTTACCATTAATTATGGAATTTCAGAATAACGATTTAATTAATTCCATTATTTTAAATCCTTGGTTTTTAGTAATACTTACTTTTGTAAGTTCATATATGCTAGTGTCTTCGGTTAAGTTATTTGCATTAAAATTTAAAGACTGGAGCTTTAAGGATAATGCCATTAGATATGTCTTTATCCTGCTTTGCTTGGTATTATTAATTGTGCTAAAGTTTGCTGCAATTCCTTTAATTATTCTGGTTTACATTTTGTTATCCTTATTTAATCAGTCATCCATTTCATAGCATTTTAGAAATATAATGGGTTAATGCTTTCTTTATAGTTACTACGTTTTTTAAATTTTTAGCACCAAACACCAAACACCAAAAAGATACATGGCTTCTGGATTTTTTGCCCTATTAGATGATATTGCTGTGCTCATGGACGATGTGGCAGCTATGAGTAAAATTACCACCAAAAAAACAGCTGGTATATTAGGAGATGATTTGGCCGTGAATGCCGAAAAAGCTTCTGGTTTTGTTTCTTCCAGAGAGTTGCCTGTGTTGTGGGCAATTACTAAAGGGTCTTTTATAAACAAACTGATAATTTTGCCTATTGCGTTTTTGTTAAGTGCATTCTTACCATGGACTGTTACTGTGATTTTAGTTCTGGGAGGTGTTTATCTAGCATTTGAAGGCGCCGAAAAAGTCTATGAGTTTTTTGTACCACATAGAGGTGAAGTGACTCATACTTTAGCGTCTAAATCACTTTCAAAGGTCGAAGTGTTAGCAATAGAGAAAAAGAAAATTAAATCGGCTATTGTAACCGATTTTATCTTATCGGTTGAAATAGTTATCATCGCTCTTGGGACTGTTGTTGGAAAAGCAATTTTGTTTCAGATATTAGTAGTGTCTGTAGTGGCTATTATAGCAACCATAGGTGTTTATGGTATTGTGGCTTTAATAGTTAGAATGGATGATTTTGGTTTACGTTTAATACAACTAGGAAATGGAAAGGGGTTTTTAAAGTTTATTGGAAACCTTTTGGTTCAGGCTCTGCCTAAAGTCATAAAATCGCTTTCTGTAATAGGAACTATTGCTTTATTACTTGTTGCAGGTGGTATTTTTTCACATAATATAGAATTCTTACATCATGTTTTGGAATCCTGGCCAAGTATGATAAAGGATTTTCTAATTGGCTTAGCAGTAGGTTTTTTAGCGCTTTTGGTTTTTAAATTAGTAATGAAGGTTGTTGGGGTGATTAGAGGATAAACTGTTTTTCTCGCAAAGTCGTAAAGTTGAAAAGCCGTAATTCTGCCTGTCGGCAGCCTGGGTCGCGAAGTAATTGTGTTTTGTATTTAGAAACCAATAGGAATAAAAGTAACTACTCTCTTATCTTCTTTTTACGTAACTCGAAGTTTTGACCTAAATAGACTTTTCTTACCATTTCATCGTTAGCTAATTCTTCTGGTTCTCCTGCCTTTAAAATGCTACCTTCAAACATTAAATAAGTCCTGTCTGTAATAGCTAAAGTTTCTTGAACATTATGATCTGTAATAAGAATGCCTATGTTTTTTTTGGTTAATTGAGCAACAATACGTTGTATGTCTTCAACAGCTACAGGATCGACACCTGCAAAAGGT
This sequence comes from Xanthomarina spongicola, assembly GCF_003148645.1. Lineage (GTDB taxonomy): Bacteria > Bacteroidota > Bacteroidia > Flavobacteriales > Flavobacteriaceae > Xanthomarina > Xanthomarina spongicola. Next base: position 131,668 of record NZ_QGGP01000004.1, on the reverse strand, counting down.
TCGTCTAATAGTATAAAGCTAGGATCTGTTGCTAAGGCTCTAGCAATTTCGGTACGTCTGCGTTCGCCACCAGATAATAAATCGCCTCTACTTTTACGTATGTGCCCCAAACCAAACTCTTCAATTAAAGACTCCATTTTATCATGCTGTTCTTTCTTGCTTAATTTGGTAAGCTGTAACACACTTAAAATATTATCTTCAATGCTTAATTTTCTAAATACAGAAGCTTCTTGTGCTAAATAACCAATCCCATTTTGAGCACGTTTGTACATGGGATATTTTGTAATATTTGTTTGGTCTAAATGAATGCTTCCACCATTTGGTTTAATTAAGCCAACAATCATATAAAACGAAGTTGTTTTTCCTGCACCATTTGGACCTAAAAGACCAACAATTTCACCTTGATTTACTTCAAGAGAAACATCTTTAACCACTTTTCGTCCGTTGTAGGACTTCATTAAATTATCGGCTTTTAACTTCATATAGGTATGTAATTAGTGCTAAAATAGTAAAATAGAAAGATACTCTAAAGATTCTACTTTTATTTATTATAAGTTTAACTGAAAATCTACTCTATATAAATATAATTAATGCTCAAAATTTCTACTCTTTTCTTTTTTGCATCGCCCAAAAAAGAAATAAAAAAGTCTAGGCTTACGAAACTTTATCTAAATTTATCATTCGACGCTTAAATTTTAATAACTCGCTTCTAAAATCTTAAATAAATTAAGATTTTGATAGCTCAAACAGCTTAAAATTTTACAGCGTTTTCATTTCAAATTTTACAATAAATTTTCGATAGGCCGAAATTGGAAGTTTATAAAGTAAACATAAAATATTAAGCTTTTTGAAACATCAATTAGAACAATAGAATAAAAGTGAGTAAAAAATCGCTAAGTCTTTTGATGATTTAATTTGTTTTTTCTAAAGCATCCCAAAACTCGTAAGCACGACGTAGATGAGGAATGACTATGGTGCCACCAACTAAGGTTGCAATACTTAAAGCTTCAACAACTTCTTCTTTTTTTAAACCGATTTTATGACTCGTTTCCAAATGATATTTAATACAATCGTCGCAACGTAAAACCGTTGAAGCTACTAGCCCAAGGAGTTCTTTAGTTTTAACATCTAGAGCACCTTCTTGAAAAGCATTGGTGTCCAGATTAAAGATACGCTTAATAACCTTGTTGTTATCTGCTAAGATTTTATCGTTCATTTTAGAACGATATTCGTTGAATTCGTTAACTATATCAGACATGTTTTTTCTCTTTTTTCTTTGCGTTTCTTGCTTGATTTCTTACAACTATTTTAGAAATATAAATACTTACTTGATACAGTATTAATATTGGAATAGCTACAATAATTTGACTTGCTATATCTGGAGGTGTAATAATGGCTGAAAGCACTAATACAATAACCAAAGCAAACTTTCGATATTTCTTTAAAATTTGAGGTGTTACTAAACCTATTTTTGTTAGAAAATAGATGATGATTGGTAATTCGAAAATAATTCCAGATGCCAATGCAGAAGATCTAACTAGAGAAATATAAGAACTAATGTCAATTTCATTTGAAATTTCACTACTTACATTATAAGTTCCTAAAAAGTTAATTGACAAAGGTGTCACAATATAATATCCAAATAAGACACCAAGAAAGAATAAGAAAGATGAAATTATAATAAATCCTCTAGAATGTTTGCGTTCATTTTTATGCAATCCAGGACTTAGAAATTTCCAGAACTGATATATAACATATGGAAAAGCAATTACAAAACCTGCATAAATAGATGTCCAGATATGAGCTGAAAACTGACCAGCCATGGTTCTGTTTTGAATTCTAAAAGGAAACTCTTCTAAACAAAATGTTGTTTCAACTCCTATATATTGAGACATGTTACAAAGCCATTTGTAGGTTGGGAAAGACATTCTCTTAGGGCCGAAAATTATGGTATCGAAAATAAAATCTGAAAAGATAAAGGCTCCAGTTCCAGCAATTAGAATGGCAATTGTCGCTCGAATTAAATGCCAGCGTAAATCCTCTAAATGGTCGAGAAAAGACATCTCGTTCACATCTTTTTTTGCCATTATAAAATACCTTCTTTAATTAAGTCATGTACATGAACCACACCTGCATATTGTCCTTTATTCTCAACTAGCAATTGCGAAATACCATATTCCTCCATAATTTCTTTAGCATCAACAGCCATGGCATTCGAATCGATTCGTTTTGGATTCTCGCTCATAATATCTTTAGCAGTTAAAGACGTAAAATCATCTGTTTTACTTAGCATACGTCTTAAATCGCCATCTGTTATAATACCTAAAATTTTGCCATCTTCAACAACTGCTGTTACACCAAGCATTTTTTCAGTAATTTCAATAATTATCTGTTTTATACCTGTATTTAAAGAGACACTAGGTTTTTGGTTCACTTCAGACATGTCACTAACACGTAGATATAATTTCTTTCCTAAAGCTCCACCTGGATGGTATTTAGCAAAATCTTTACTTGAAAAGCCTCTTAATTCTAATAAACAAATAGCTAGAGCATCACCAATAACTAATTGTGCAGTCGTACTAGTAGTAGGAGCTAAGTTATTTGGACAGGCTTCTTTTTCAACATAAGCGTTTAAAACAAAATCTGCATGCTGGCCAAGAAAAGATTCTGTATTTCCTGTAATTGCAATCATTTTGTTTTTTGCATTCTTTATTAATGGTACTAATACTTTTATTTCTGGAGTGTTACCACTTTTAGAAATACAAATAACAACATCGTTTTCAAGAATTAAACCCAAGTCACCATGAATGGCATCTGCAGCATGCATAAAAACAGCAGGTGTCCCAGTTGAATTTAAAGTGGCAACAATTTTAGTAGCAATAATGGCACTTTTCCCTATACCAGTAATAATTACTCGACCTTTTGAGTTGTAAATAAGCTCTACTGAAGATGCAAATTCTTCGTTAATTAAACTCGCCAAATTTAAAATGGCTTTACTCTCCATTTCAATAGTTTGTTTTGCAGTAAGTATAATAGAATTCTGGCTGTTCAAAATTTATTATTTTTTTGGGTTGATGCTTTTAAAGTTTTTGTTATCTTTAAAGTAATTCTAAAATTAGATTTAGTATCTGTTTAAAGATGCTACAAATCTAACAAAAAATATTTTGAGAGTTCTGTAAATACATTACTATAATTAATAGCAATTTTAATTTAATGTATTTTTATAAAAGTGTAAATTAAAATTAAAATAATTCATGTCGATAGTTGAAAAAGACTTACATCTAGCCTTAAAAAAATATTTTGGCTTTAGTAAGTTTAAGGGATTGCAAGAACAAGTAATTAAGAGTTTATTATCAGGTAATCATACGTTTGTTGTTATGCCTACAGGAGGAGGTAAATCTTTATGTTACCAACTACCTGCATTAATGCAAGATGGAACTGCCATTATTGTCTCTCCTTTAATAGCTTTAATGAAAAACCAAGTAGATGCCATTAGAGGTATTTCAGATAAAGAAGGTGTTGCCCATGTTTTAAATTCTTCTTTAAATAAAACTGAAATAAAGCGTGTGAAACAAGATATTCTGGATGGTGTTACCAAATTATTATATGTAGCTCCAGAATCGCTTACTAAGGAAGAGAATGTAGAGTTTTTACGTTCTGTTAAAGTTTCGTTTATGGCAGTAGATGAAGCCCATTGTATAAGTGAATGGGGTCACGATTTTCGTCCAGAATACAGAAACCTACGACACATAATTCAGCGTATTGGAGATAATATTCCTATAATAGGTTTAACAGCAACTGCTACACCAAAAGTTCAAGAAGATATTTTAAAGAATCTGGCAATTAATGATGCAACAACTTTTAAAGCATCGTTTAACAGACCTAATTTGTATTATGAAATACGTCCAAAGACGAAGCAAGTAGATGCAGATATAATTCGTTTTATAAAACAGAATAGTGGAAAGTCTGGTATTGTTTATTGTTTAAGTAGAAAACGCGTTGAAGAATTAGCGCAAACCCTACAAGTAAATGGTATTAAAGCTGTTCCTTATCATGCAGGATTGGATGCAAAAACCAGAGCCAATCATCAAGATATGTTTTTAATGGAAGACATAGATGTAGTAGTTGCTACTATTGCATTTGGTATGGGAATAGACAAACCAGATGTGCGTTTTGTTATTCATCACGATATTCCTAAAAGTATTGAAAGTTATTATCAAGAAACAGGTCGAGCTGGTCGAGATGGAGGAGAAGGTCATTGTTTGGCTTTTTATGCTTATAAAGACATAGAGAAATTAGAAAAATTTATGTCTGGTAAACCTGTAGCCGAACAGGAAATAGGTCAAGCATTATTGCAAGAAGTAGTTGCTTATGCCGAAACATCCATTTCAAGAAGAAAGTTTATTCTTCATTATTTTGGAGAAGAATTCGATAATGAAACTGGTGAAGGTGGCGATTTAGATGATAATGTTCGTTTTCCAAAAAAGAAACATGAAGCTCAAGACAATGTTAAATTGCTCTTAGAAACAGTAGAAAGTACCAACGAAAAATACAAAACTAAAGATTTAGTAAATGTTATAGTTGGGAATGCGAATGCTTTAATTAAGTCGCATAGAACAGACGAATTGGATTTCTTCGGAAAAGGAAAAAGTAAGGATAAAAGCTATTGGATGGCTTTAGTAAGGCAAGTTCTTGTTTCAGGATATCTTAATAAAGACATAGAAACGTATGGTGTGATTAAAATAACAGATGCAGGTAAGCAGTTTATTAAAAATCCTGAATCTTTTATGATGACCGAAGATCATGTGTTTGACTCTAATGGAGATGAAAATATTATTACAGCAACTAAAGGTGGAGGTGCTTCAGCCGATGAAAACCTCATGATTATGCTTAAAGATTTGCGCAAGAGAAACGCCAAAAAATTAGGTGTGCCACCTTTTGTTATTTTCCAAGATCCTTCATTAGAAGACATGGCCTTAAAATATCCTATAAGTATTGAAGAGTTAAGTCATGTTCATGGTGTAGGAGATGGTAAGGCAAAAAAATATGGAAAAGATTTTGTTAAGCTAATTGCTAATTATGTTGAAGAAAACGATATTATTCGTCCAGACGATATGGTTGTTAAATCAACAGGAACCAATTCAGCTTTAAAGCTTTATATAATACAAAATGTCGATAGAAAATTGCCTTTAGATGATATAGCATCTGCAAAAGGGATGGAGATGAAGGATTTTATTAAAGAAATGGAAGCCATTGTTTTTTCAGGAACAAAATTAAATATTAATTACTGGATTAATAATCTTCTTGACGAAGATCAGCAAGAAGAGATCCATGACTATTTCATGGAAGCAAAAACCGATAAAATAGATGATGCTATTGATGAGTTTGATGGCGATTATGACGATGAAGAATTACGTTTGTATCGCATTAAGTTTATTAGTGAAGTGGCTAATTAGTGTTTGGTTTTTAGTTTTTTGATATTTGGAATTTATGTAATCATTTTTAATTTCATTACGTATCTTTGCACTTTATTAAAAAACAAAGCACATGCAAGACGGTTTATACGCAAAATTTAATACAAGTAAAGGCAACATTTTAGTTGCTTTAGAATACAAAAAAGTACCAGGAACAGTTGGTAATTTTGTAGCATTAGCAGAAGGTAACATGGAAAACTCAGCTAAAGCTCAAGGAACACCATATTACGATGGGTTACAATTTCATAGAGTAATTCCAGATTTTATGATTCAAGGTGGTTGTCCACAAGGAACTGGAACTGGAAATCCAGGATATAAGTTTGATGATGAGTTTCATCCAGATTTAAAACACTCAGGGCCAGGAGTTCTATCTATGGCAAATGCAGGACCAGGAACTAATGGTTCTCAGTTTTTTATTACACATATCGAAACACCTTGGTTAGATAACATGCATACCGTTTTTGGACATGTTGTTGAAGGACAAGATATAGTTGATGCCATTGCTCAAGGTGATGTGTTGACTACTTTAGAAATTATTAGAAAAGGAGCAGAAGCTGAAACATTTAATGCTATTGAAGCTTTTAGAACTTTTGAAGGAGCTCGTGAAAAAAGAGTAAAGGCAGAACGTGAAGCAAAAAGAGCAGAATTAGATAAGTTAGCTGTAGGTTTTGAAGAAACAGCAAGTGGCTTACGTTATCAAATTCTACAAAAAGGAGCTGGAGTTAAAGCAGAAAAAGGCAATACTGTTTCTGTACATTATAAAGGACAGTTACCAGATGGAACGGTTTTCGATTCTTCATACAAACGTAAGCAACCACTAGAATTTCCAGTAGGAGTTGGTCAAGTTATTGCTGGTTGGGATGAAGGCATTCAGCTATTACATGTTGGAGATAAAGCACGATTAGTTATACCTAGCGATTTAGGTTATGGAAGTCGTGGTGCAGGTGGTGTTATCCCTCCAGATGCTACGTTGATATTCGATGTAGAATTAATGGATGTGAAATAAATTCGTCAATTCGAGTAATTTGCTTTAGCAAATTGTATCGAGAATATTTTAGTATAATAGTAACAAAACGTAAAAAAAATCGTCTCATTTATAATGAGACTTTTTTTTACTCGTTATTTTCTTATAACCAATCAATCAAAATCAAAATGAAACCAAAAGCTTTATTATTTTCGTTTATTTTATTTGCATTTGTTGCAAGTTGTTCCAAAAACATAGAGTATTCTCAAGAACATATTAATCAAACTTCAGGAAGGTATTTATATAGTCCAGATGAAGTAATAGATATTTATTACGATAATAATAACTTGTTTTTAAAATGGCGAGGTGCTGAAAAAATTGAACCAGTTGTTCTAGATGAGAATACATTTTTCGTTTCAGATATGTATAAAAAACTTCGTTTTGTACAACATCCAGAGTCTAAAAAGTATTATTTAGGGATTGTTTCAGAAACTGATGACAGTAAATTTACTTATGATTTTATTAAAGTAGAAGACTCGTTTAAAACTCCAAGTATGTATTTAGCAAGTAAGCGTTATCATGAAGCTTTAGAGGGGTTTATAGAAATTAAAAAGCAAGATTCAACCAGTGTATTTGTTGAAGAAGGTGAAATAAATGAATTAGGTTATGAAAAATTACGAAAAAAGGAATTTCAAGATGCTTTAGAAGTATTTAAAATAAATGTTGCCTTATATCCTGAAAGCGATAATGTTTATGATAGTTTGGCTGATGCTTATTTAAGAAATGGAGATAGTTTACAGGCCTATAACAATTATAAAAAAGCCTTAGAATTGAATTCAGGAAATAAGCGAGCTAAAAAATATATTGAAAGTTATATTAAAACTCAAGACTAAAATTTTTTAATACTAAGGTCATACTAGCACTTTTATAGAGGTGTTTTTTTAATGATAAGGTTAATGATATAAAAAATTTGATTAACTTTTATCATTCTTAAACCAACCACATGAAAAACCTAAGCTCATTATGCGTGGCTTTAACTCTCTCCTTCATTACTTTTTCGCAGGAACGGTATTTAACCATATCTTCAAAAGATTCTATTAACAACCAACCTAAATTTAAGACTAGTTTGGGTTTTAATATGAAACTTAATGGCTATTACGATGTTTTTGGTGGTTTAAATGAAAGCGAAACTTTTAACGTTGGAATGATTAACGTTTTTGGCACAGACAATTCAAGTAGCTTGCATGTAGATTTATACCAATCGCAAATAAATTGGACATCTCATTTTGTTTTGGAAAACGGAAAAACTCTAAAATCAGTTGTTGAAACAGATTTTTGGGGAGGAAATGGACACATGCGATTACGAAAAGCTTACATAGAATCCGAACATTGGCAAGTAGGTCAAACATGGAATAATTTTGGAGACGAAGATTTGTGGCCAAATATTATGGAATGGGAAGGACCTCCTTCTGGTGTTTGGCTAAGAACACCTCATGTTAAATATACCAATTCCTTTAAAAACCCGAATTGGTTCTATCAAATAAGTTTGGAAGCTCCTATTACAGATTATAATCGTTTTGATGAGCTTGAACCTTTAGTTGAAGAAACCAATCAAACTACTCCAGATCTTACTTTTGCTATATCTTATAAAAGTAAATGGGGACATATTAGAGCTGTATCTTTATTCTAGAGATGCCATGCGTATTAGTTTCGGATTTATGTTTTATTTTTAAAAAGAATAATAAAAGAGTAAAACAACTATTTTAATTAAATGGCCTGTTTTAATTTAATTTTTAAAAACTAGAATGCTTCTCCAATTCTAAAATAAACACCCCAATCATCTTTTCCTATTGCAGCATCAAGCCCTATATTGAATTTTATAGTTTTAAAAGCACGATATCGATATCCAATACCTGCTCCAGGTAATAGTTCACCATCAAAATCTTCGTTATCAGACCCATAAAGCGTGGCAATACCTGCAAAGCCAACAATGCCCATACGCTTTGCGAAATTTAAACGATATTCACCTTGAAGTGCAATTACTGTATCGCCACGATACTTGCCTTCAGAATATCCTCTAATATCATTACCGCCAACTACAGTTTGTTGTTCAAAGGCAATGTTCCCTAATCCAATTGTACTTGAAAAACGAGCTGCCAAGACATCTTTTTGATCTCTCATGTCAAAATACTTATTGTAGTCGGCTTTTATTTTGTTGGCATTAGCATCATTCCCAAACCATTCGGTATAAGTAATCCATTTGGCATTTATCATATTTCCAGTGGTTGGATAATAAACATCGTCACGTGTGTCGTATAACCCATTAAATTCTAATCCATTAGTGGTTGTGGTAGTTTCATCAGCAATATTGTCTTCAAAAACAGTATTGTAACTTGCATACGTATAGGTTATACCTCCATATAATTTATTTACTATTTTTCTTTGAATACCAATGCTAAAAATGGTAGCATTTGTACCATAGTTATAGAATTCTGCATTATTAAACTCGCCTGCAAAAAATTGCGAATTAAGGTCTCCAATTGCAAAAAACAGTGTTCCACGCCACTTATCTTCAATAAAATAAAACTTATTGAAAATGCCTATAAAGTATGATTTGTTAGTTGTATATACACCAGCAGCACCAGATAAGGATTTAGGCGATATACTATCTTGTTTATTCAACTTGTACATGACCATTGGAATACCTCCAATCATAAACTTTAAATTTCGGTTATAGCTTAAAAATGGCATTACCGTAAAGTCTGCATTTTTCATGTCAATTTCTTTTTTATCAAGGCTGTCAGTCGTTTGGGTTTGAGCCTCTGATAAAAGTGAGATAAAAAAAACAAAGACTAATAATTTAAAGTTTTTAAACAAGCTAAATAAACATTTAAAAGAGTTATTAAATAATGTTTCAAACCTTACCAAGGTAATGGAACAACAGGAGCAATAGTTAACCTAAATTGATGTTGTGGGCCAAAAGTGTCTGGTGTTGCTACATAGTACCAATATTGTGCACCAAGTCTAATAGGCATTTTTCCAGCTAAAATTACCTTTTGAATTCCTGTGCCAAGTGGTAATGTTAATTTATTACCATCACCAGCGTTATGATTGTAAGCGTATGTTGGAGAGGCTGCAATTTGCCATCCCTTTTCCAGGTTTATGGTGTAGAAGTATTGGCCAGCTGTAATACTAACATCATTAGATGCAGAACCGGAAGTTGACCAAAAGGCATCAGATAAAATTGTTGAACTAGTTGGATCAGCATCCTTGCTGTCCCCAACACTCCAAGCATGACTAATCATAAAACCTACAGCTCCAAAACTGGTTAGCTTGGCAATCATTAATTCTGGCCCAAGTGTTGTATGACTTGCTCTTAACGCTTCATCGGAAGCTGTCTTAAATCCACCAAAAACACCAACTAATGTTATCCATTTAGAAGGCCAAGTTTTACCTATAGCCACATCAGCACTAATATTTCCAAGTCCAGACTTTTGTTCAAAACCATTAGCCGTAATTGTTGGTTGAGAGATATACATAGGTATTAAGGGTCTTACATATAAATTGATACCTTCGGAAAGTGGTATTGGTAAAGATGGTTGAAAACTTATAACAGAAGCATTTTGTCCACTAGCATTGTTTAAATCACCATTGTAACCAATAAGATCTATGGGGAATAACATTTGTCCTACAGTTGCATTCGGATTAGCTAGTTCTTTAGCTAAATCTGCAGAGCTTTTTTCTTGTTCTTCTTCTTGAGCATTTAAAGTTGCTACCGTAAAAAGTAGAAGAAAAGTCAATAATAAGTAGTTTTTTTTCATTTTATAAGTAATTAATTAAAATTCAAATTTAGCCATGCTTTGGATTCTATTTGCTGCTCCATAAGCATCATTAGTTGTTCGTTGTTCACCACGCATATATTCTATACCGATAGAGAAATTTTTATCAAATTTATATATCAGATTTATATGACCAATACCACCTCGTTTTAATGCATAAGGTGCTCTGGAAGCCGGTGCATCTAGCCAGCCATAAGCATAATTGATGTTGGACTCTAATTTTGGATTCCATCTATGCATAAAACCAGCCATAATTGATTTAGCTAAAATAGGATCAAGTTTTCCATCGGCATTTAAAACAGCATTGGCATTACTACCATTAAAGGCAATAATATTTTCGCCATAAGCATTACCGTAACTAAAATTAAAGGTAAAGTAATTATTGTCTCCTATGTATTGTCGTCCTGCAATAACAAATGCCAATTGCGCAATTTGGTCTTGTGGTCCATCAGTACCACCATCCCATCGTAATTGTGCTATGCTAGATCCTAACCATAAGATTCCAGATTTCCATTTGTAATCTAACCTTAAAGCCAATAAGGGTAATTGTACATTAGCTTCTCCTTCTAAATCATTTGAGTTTTCAATACCTAATGATTCTAAATATTCAAGTCCAGCTGCAATCCTAATCTTATCTGAAATATCCTTTTGGTATCTAATTTGTATCGTACGTCCTCCAAAAAGTGCATCGCCAGCAGCAAAATCAATCATAAAGGACATGGATTCCAGAAAAGATAAGGTAGTCCAAGTTTGACCAATTATAAAATCGCCAGCAGTAATATAAGCATGTCTTATTCTGAATCGATTGTCAGAAGTGAAAAAATCGCCTTCGAAGAATAATTGAAGTGGTATTTTGTTTTCGGCAAAACGTCTAACATCTATATTTATTCGTGTTTCTTTAGCTAAAAAGGAAAGGTAGCCTTCATTGCCATATTCGGGTTCTCCTCTTACAGGAATGGTTGCCATTAAAAATTGACTTTTATCGGTAGTTCCATCTAAATCATAAATGAAATCTGCTTTTAAATAACCCCCAATTTTCATTCGTAAATCGGTATTAAACATAGGCCAAGAACCAGGGAAGTTATCATTAACTAATTGTTCTTTAGCTGTTTTAATAATTTGTTCTTTTAAATCCTTATTTGGAATTACCAATTCTTTTTGTGTGGAATCTTTTTTAGTTTCCACTTGGGCATACATTCCTAAAGTCAATAGGTACGCTATTAAAAGGAGTAAAAATTTAGAATTTCTCAAATGTCTTTATTTATTAACTAAATGTTATAGCTCTTCCAGATTATCAAATATTTGATAAAAGAAACCAATAGATTTGGCATACTCATCAACAAGAATACGCTCATTTACGCCGTGGAACCCTTCAAACTCTTTGGTGTTTTCTAATTGAATAGCTGTGATGGTATAAACATCTGGTGCAAAATCTCTGGCTTGAAAGTGTTTAGAATCTGAACCACCTACAACAAAGAAAGGTGATACAATTAAATCATTCCCCCAAATTTGACGAATTGTTTTTTCAAGCATATTATAAGCGGGATTACCTACTTCTGCAATGTTGGTGGCAGGAGTAGAAGCAGAAATATCTCTAATTTTAATGCGATCATCTTGAATAGCATTTTTCACGTGTTCAATAAGCACCTCAGGAGTATCTCCTGGCATAGGTCTGAAGTTAACCACAGCAGTAGCTGATGGTGGCAGTACATTATCTTTAATACCTGCATTAAACATAGTTACGGCAATGGTAGTATGAAGCATGGCTCTTGTAACTTCATTGCCGGCCATGGCATCTATAAATTTTTGTTCCTGCTCAGTTAATTCATCATCCTTACCAAAGGCTACGGCTGCATATAATGGTTTTAGTTCTTCATCTAATTCCGGTCCCATATAACGGTATTGCGAGCGAACAGCCGGATGAATTTTGTAAGGAAATGGAGCTGCTTCTAATTTAGTGATGGCTTCAGCTAATATGCCAATGTTAGATTCTTCAGGAGGCATTGCCGAGTGTCCTCCAATACCATGTATAGCTAATTCTAAACTAATAAATCCTTTTTGAGCAATACCTATCAAAGCTGTATTGTTTTTAATTCCTGGGAATATACCAGGTGTTAATGGAGCAGATTCATCCATAACATAAGCAAAACGTTCTATGCCACGTTCTTCTAATACATCGGCTATTTTTTTAGCGCCTTCTTCACCACCTACTTCTTCATCTTGACCAAATACAAAATAAAGGGTACGAGCTGGTTGCCAGCCTTGTTTGATTTTCATTTCAGCAGCTTCTAATATTGCATGTACTTGATTCTTATCATCTAATACACCACGACCCCAGATGTAACCATCTTTTACGGTACCAGCAAAAGGGTCTTCTTTCCATTCATGTCTAGATTCCTCTGGAACTGGTACAACATCCAAATGCGCATAAAACAATGCAGGTTCTAATGATGGATCTTTTCCTTCCCAAGTATAAAGGAGACTATAAGGGCGAGGATCGCCATGTAACTCTTTTTTTAAGGTTTTATGTACTTCAGGATATGAAACCTCTATATATTTGTGGTAGTCTGAAAAAGCCTTTTTATCAAAATCGTCTCTATCTTGATTAGAAATGGTTTTATAGGTGACTGCTTTTGATAAGCGTTTAACGGCTGCATCTAAATCAACATCAATGGAAACCTGTTCAATACCTGTCATTTGCATGGAGGTGAAATCTTCAAGATTAACTGATGTTTTTGGTTGGGTAACTTCTTCCGTTTTTTCTGCATTTTGATTGCAATTGAAAAAGACAAAAGCAATTAATAGCGTAATAAATACATTTGGTTTTTTTAACATGACATTAAATTTTAATTTCTTAGAGGTATTTTGTAATTAGTGTTTATGTTTGAAGCATAAATTTGAATCACAAAATTAAAAAATATTTTTTAAGGTAAAGAAGTATCTTTGTTTTATTTTTCTTTCAATTCACATATGGTTAACAGGCGAATAATATATAATACATTGATTATGAGTTAAAAATATTATTAAACTATGACAAATCAAGAACTAGAAAAACTAAAATATCCTATTGGGCAATTTCAATGTCCTAAAGATATTACTACAAACGATATTGGATTATGGATAGAAACTTTGGAACAATTTCCAGAAAGATTGGAACAATTAGTATCCAGTTTATCTAATAAGCAATTAGATACACCTTACAGACCAGGAGGTTGGACTATTAGGCAAGTGATTCATCATGTTGCAGATAGTCATCATCATAGTTATATTCGATTTAAGTGGGCATTAACCGAAGACAAGCCTGTAATTAAATATTATTATGAAGCACTTTGGGCAGAGTTAGAAGATGCTAAAACAGCTCCAATAAATTTATCTATAAATCATTTAAAAGCTGTACATGCTAAATTGGTTTATTTTCTGAAAGGTTTAAGTAAAGCTGATTTAAATAAAAGTTTTATTCATCCAGAACACAATGAAGAAGTTGTGTTAAAGAAAAATATTGGTATTTATGCATGGCATAGCAACCATCATTTTGCACATATAGAAAAATTATTAAAAAGAGAACATTGGATATAAGCTTTTAGTTACTATTAATACATACAAAAAGCATTAAAATTATAAACATCAATGCTTTTTAATATAAAAATGTATTCTTTTTTAAAAGCTCAATTTGTTTTTTCAGCAGTGTTATTATCTGTTGCTTCAACTTTTTTATTCTTTCTACTTCCAATTGGAATACCAACTCCTAGATATACAGATCTGTTATATTGTTTCCCTTCAGCATCGTTTTTATTAATATTAACTAAACCATAATAATATTTTACGTGGATGTTCATGCCCAATTTAGACATTAGCTTATAATTAATAACACCCATTAATCCAGCATCTAAATGCGTGGTTTGGTCTTTAATATCTAGCTCATAAGTTAAATCTTCTTTATCTATAACCTTGTTTGTAAATACATCATGAGCTTTATATCTTAAGCCTAACATGGTTCCAACACCTGTAGAAAAATGGTCGCCAAACTTTCTTTTAATAACCAAAGGGACGTTAAAATAGTTTATTTTACGTTGCACAGAGCCTCCTTCGAAGGCATCATCTAAATCTGGATTATTTAAACTATAAACAGCAATGTCTTCTGCTCCCATGGTAGATTTTACAATAACTCCAGTATTAAAAACCCATTGTGGATTTTTTTTAATTGTAAAATCAAAATAAAAACCTAAATAAAAATTAGGACTTGTGTTTGAAGAAATTCCTTTTAAACTAGAAAAATCTGCTCCTCCATCTAAACCAAACTCTACATATTCTGAATTTAATTTATCTCCAAATAAGAGTGAAATTAATACTTGTGAATGTGCTTGATAGCCTGTAAACAAAAGTATTAACAGGAGAATTGAATATTTTTTCATAGATAGTTATTTAACTGTGTATCCTTTTCCTTCCATACAAGCTGAAAAGGCTTTTTTGTAATCGTCGCTCATAGCTTTTTCTTGATTAGCAGCAGCTTGATTATTTTGTTTTTGTTGTTGTTGGTCGTGAGAAACTTTTGCTCTTCTACCTCTTAAACCACCCAGAATAGCACCAATAGCAGCTCCTTCTCCAGCATCTCCAGCAATGGCACCAATAGCAGCTCCAGCAGCAGCTCCACCAGCAGCTCCAACTACAGCAGTTCCATCTACCGATTTATCAACTTGCGCAGCTTGAACTTTAGTAGGATTCATTGGGTCGAAACCTGTTTGATTCATTGCCCATTTATAACATGCAGCTTCATCTGCATCTTGCGTAGCTTGGTCTTGATTGTTTGCTGGGAAAACATATAATCCTATGCTTGAAGCTATAGATTTGCTTTGAGCTTTAGCAGCAAAATTAAAAGACATTATAATTATACATGTAAATATGATATTTTTCATTTTATATAATTTTTGAGATTATAAATTGTTTGGGTTTATAAATACATAGCCTAATTGTTCTAGAACATCAGCTTCATTATAGAAAGTATAACTTTTTATAATCTTATTATTTTCTATTTGATAAATTGAATTTGCCCAAATAATTACAGAACCTTTGTCGTTTTTATAATCAATTTTTAATTCTGCCCAATTAGAAACCCATTCTCCTTGATTATCTCCAGTAGTAATTTTTATAGCAGCATTTCTTGATTTATCGTAATGAACTTTTTTATACAGAGTTTCAACATTATTTTTCCAATTAGCAATAGCTTGTGTTTTGTTAATGGAGTCTCCATATGAAGGGCCTAAACCTAGATAGTTTTCATCTAGATATAAATCCATAGCATCAAAATCCATATTTTCTACAGCCTTCACATAATTTCCTATTAATGCGAGGTTTTTTTCTGAATTATCAACTTCAGAAGTACAACTCATCACTAATGTAATAACCATTAGAGCTAAAATTAGTTTTTTCATTTTTATTAAATTTAATTATGTATAAAGTAATGTGTTTCTTAGTGTTTGTGTATTGTTTTTAAGACAAATATTATTTTAGCCAGTTAATTAACTAAACAAATGTAATTTTATTTTTGACTTAAAAATACAATTAAATAAATTTTTAACCAATTTGCTTTGTATAAACTAATAATATAATGTTTGTAGTTTTTACACAGATAATTTTACCTTTAGACATTAAGAAATTTTGTATGATTAATAAACTCATTAAAAACAAGCCAATCTCATTAATAAGGTCTTGTTTTAAAAGTTTAGTTTGCTTAAACCAAAGTTTTTTGGGAGTATGTATGCTTACTTTATTTATTTCACTTCCATTAAGCATTTTTTCGCAAGAAGAAAAACCAAAAGTTGCCTTAGTTTTAAGTGGAGGAGGAGCTAAAGGCATAGCACATATTCCAGTATTACAAGCTTTAGATAGTTTGGGAATTGTACCAGATTTAATTGTTGGAACGAGTATGGGAAGTGTTGTTGGAGGTTTGTATGCTATGGGTTATTCTGGAGATAGTATTGCTAAAATTGCAAGTCAGGCTAATTGGAGTGAGCTTTTAGGTGGAGATGTGTCTTTACGAGATGTAGGCGTAGAAGAGAAGAGTGAATTTGGACGTTATTTGGTTAGTTTAGATTATATAAATGGCAAGCCAAAAATAAAAGCCTCTTTATTGAAAGATCAAAACCTTAGAGAGTTTTTATCTTCTTTAGTTTATCCTGTATATAATGTTACTGATTTTAATGATTTTTCAATTCCTTTCCGAGCAGTAGCTACAGATTTAGTTAATGGTAATGTGGTTGTTTTAGATGAAGGCTCTCTAGCAATTGCTATTAGAGCTAGTATGTCTATACCCAGTGTGTTTCAGCCTGTTCCATATAATGAAACCTTATTAGTTGATGGAGGCGTAGTAGATAATTTCCCGACAGATATAGCCAAAGAATTAGGAGCAGATATTATAATTGGTAGCGATGTTGGTGGAGGGTTACAGCCAAAAGAGAAGCTGGATAATATTGCAACTATTTTATTTCAAACATCTATGTTAACTAGTAATCTAAAAGATCCTGCAAATAGAGCATTGTGTGATATTTTAATCGATCATGTTGAAAACCTAACTTATTCTACTCAAGATTTCGAAAAAAGTAATGCCATTTATAAACAAGGTTTAATTGCAAAAGATGCTAATGTTAGTCAATTAGCTGCTTTAGCTGAAAAATTAAAGACGTATAAACAAAGAACACATAAATTACCTGAAGTAAAAGATGAATTTGTTATTGATAGTATTTTATATCATGATATTAGTAAAGAGAATTTAAATCTTGTAAAGGCAAGAATGAATATTTCTCCAAATAAAAAATATCATATCAAAGAATTGATTAGTGCTGTTGACAGAGCCATGGGAACTGAGCTTTTTTATCAATTAACATATAGAATTGAAGCTGTAGATGGATTAAAATATATGCATTTATATGGTTTTGAGAAAGCTAAAAATCAAATAAGTGGTGCACTCCATTATGACACTCAACAAGGTGTAGGCCTGGTTGTTAATTATTCTGGAAGAAATATTTTAGGATATTCTTCACGATTATTAATAGGTCTCGATATTGCAGAGCATCCAAAGTATAGAATTCAATATCAGCAAAATGTTGGTGAGACTAAAAATTGGTGGTGGCGAGCAGAATCTTTTGGTCAAAAATTAAAGCAAAATTATTTTGTTCAAGGAAATAAAGGGGAAGAATTAAAAACTTCATATTTCCAAGTTTATGGTCAAATTAATAAAAATCTTAATTCTATATATAATTACATTGGATTAGATATTAATTATGAATTTGTAAAATTAAAACCTTCAGTCGACCCTTCGTTTACTAATAATGCGTATGATTTAAGAAAGTACGATTTTAATAATGTGGAAGTAAGTTTCCAGTTTCATCATAATTCAATGAATCAGGTTTTCTTTGCTACATCTGGTATGTACATTAATACTCGAATAGGTAGATCTATTCTTCATGATGTAGATGTTTCATATGAAGATAATCCACAAAACAACACAGATAGTTCTACAAATGGTTTTTCAAAACTTAGTTTATTGTTTGAAAAAAGAATGGCGATAACTAGAAAAACAACACTAATAGCTGGCATGTCTTCAAGATTTATGTTTATTGACAAACTTGGGCAAAATGAAGTTTCAATTTTACAATATGGTCAAGCAGCTAAATATTTATTAGGTGGAAATCTTGTAAGACCCATTAGAGATACTTTTGTGTTTCAAGGGCTTGAAGATTCAGAATTAGTAGCGACTCAATTTATGAAACTAAATTTTGGATCTCAATTCAATCCATTAAATAATATTTATGTAACACCATATGTTAACTTAGCCTCTGTTGGATTTGGTGATTTTGATGATTATATGAAGGATGCTTTTTCTCCAAAAGGAGATTGGATTAATACAACAAATACTAGTTTGCTTTTTTCAATGGGAACAACAATTTCTTATAATTCTATTCTTGGACCTGTGAATTTTGATATGGCTTACATTAATAATCTAAACAAAGTAAAACTCTTTTTTAGTGTAGGGCTTCAATTAAGTATTCCATATTAACATTGTTTTAAAAAAGGATGAGAAAAATAAAAATTGACAGCGTTAAAATGTTTATAACGTAGCCATGAGTATTTAGCCAGATGTTTAATTTATCCATAATCTGATTTCCTTTTTTTCCAAAACTCCAATAAACAAATAGCGGTATAGCTGATATTAAACTCACCATAGCAAAAAACGGAAAAGCCCCTAATATAGAACTGTTGTGCGTGTTTAGAAGACTTCCAACCGTAAAGGACATAGCTATATCTCCTGGCATTAAAGCAATAAGAAAAAAAGCAATTAGCGCAATTCTAGATAATGTAGCATTTTTAACACTTTCCAACCATTTAGGAAGTTTGGTTAGTTTTTTTCTGTTAATAATTGTTTTAATTAAAATATAAAAAAGGATACCAGCAAGAAGATATTTAAAATAGGGTTTCCCATGAGAAGATAATTTATGAAAATGTGTTGCTTGTATTACAAAATAGTAAATATAGGTTGTTAAAATAATACTAGCGGTAATAGATAAAATATACACTAAAGAACTTTTTACAGGGTCTTTTCTTGTTATAAGTAACATAGGGACCAAAATTTGAGGCCCAAGCATGACAGTAAAAGCAAGAGGAACGAATGTTAAGTTATCCATAAACTATAATTAAGAATCAATAAGTAATTGGTTAAATATACGTAACAATTTACATACTTTTATTAATATAATTCTATATTAAAGTTTGTTGTATGTTTAAAAGAACTTTCATCTTAGAACACTGTAGGTTGGTTATTACATTGAAATCTTATATATTGTTCTGACTTAAATTTTATAATGAATAAAACTATTTTATATTCTGTATTCAGTTTACTTTTTTTATCCCTTAATTTTTCAGGTTATGGACAATCTGAGCTTCTAAATAATCAGGAAGTTATAAAATTGAACAATCTTTTAAAAAAGCATGCAAAAAATACAGACAGTCTAACTTTTTATGCCAATAAATTACTAAGTTATTCCGAAGAAAATAATCTGGAGTATTGGAAATACAGTGCTTATGTAGCATTAGGAAATTCGCAAAGAAATTCAGGGCATGTTATTGAGAGTAATAATATGTATCATCTTGCATTAAATATTGCAGAAGCTATTTCAGATGAGAAAGCGCAATATATGGTTATGAATAATATTGCAATGAACCATAAACGCTTAAACCGAAATGATTCGGCATATTTTTATTTTAAGAAATTAGATAAGTATCATTCTAAACAATTAGAAATTTTGCCTGCTAGTATAGCAAAAATGAATGTTGGATTAACGTTTCTTCAATATCAGGAATTAGATAGTGCAGAATATTACTTAAATAAGTCGTATAAAGGTTTTAAAGATTTAAACAATAAACGATTTATTGGCCAAAATTTGAATTTGCTAGGTGAGCTTGAATTACAAAACGAAGCCTTTAAATTAGCACTAGAGTATGCTGATTCTTGCCTTGTTTTAGCAAGAGAAAATAATTTGAACTTTTTGTTGCCTACTAATTATTCCTTGCATTCTAGAATTTATAAAGGCATGGGGAATACTGAACTAGCAGATAAGTATATAAAGCTTTCTCAAGAGTCTCGACCTAAAAACGTGGAGCTTTCAGATTCTAGAATATCAAATTTAAATAATGCCATTAGAGTTGATAAAGCAAAAGTATATGAGACAGTTATAAACGAAACCAAAGATTCTAAACAATTTTTTAAATCTAGTTTTGCAATAGCCTTGATTGTTATTTTAGTATTGGTTTTTATAGTATTTATTTTTTTTAAACGCCATAAGGCAATAGAAAGTGAGTTTAAAGACATTCAAAAAAAGATTGATGCTATAAGAGAAGCAAAGCAAGAAATGGGCAAACCTCATGAAGATAAGTTAATTCAGTTAAAAAGTAAAGCGTCGATTAATTCTTCAAATATTTTATATGTTAAGTCTGATGGGCATTATGTAAAATATTTTTTAGACACTAAAAAGAATCCAGAAGTAGATAGAAATACTATGATTGAAGTTGAAAAAATGCTACCATCTCAAATATTCGTACGTATTCATAAATCTTACATTGTAAATATTAATAGAATTAAAATTATTAATTCAAATAAAGTTATGCTAGATACTGGTGAGTGGATTAATTTATCTCGTGTGTATAAACAAGCTTTAAAAGATATTCTTAACAAGACCTAATTTTCTGGTATTTCATTTATAATTTCATGTAGGTTGTGAACAGAAAGCTGTCATTCACGACAAAAATTCTTTGTTTGGTTAGCTAATCCATAAATTACATAGTGCTATTAATCAATTTTTAGAATATACCAGTTTTGTATTCTAACCAAACCAGCTAACTATGAAATATTTTTACTTTAGATTAACTCTAGTTTTTTCTTTATTATTTTCAATTAACTTAAATGCGCAAATAGTTTTTACGGAAGACGTAACAGTGCCTTTTGATGGCGTTAGGGGTGACGTTGCATTTGCCGACGTTGATGGAGACAACGACCATGATGTATTGATTACAGGATATGATGGAACTAATCCCACAACTAAATTATACACCAATGATGGATTAGGTGGCTATGCGTTAGTGCCAGGCACTACCTTTCAAGCATTTTTTATAGGAAGCGCAATAGCATTTGCCGATATTGATGGTGATAACGACCAAGATGTGCTAATAGCAGGAAATACTAGTACTAACTTCCCATATTCGAGACAAACTAAACTATATACTAATGATGGTACTGGTGTTTTTACAGAAGTAGTAGGCACTCCATTCGATGATTTATGGGAACCCTCTTTGGATTTTGCTGATATAGATGGCGACAATGATTTAGATGTACTAATAACAGGTGCTGGAACAGCATCATATATTACCAAACTTTATACTAATGATGGTAGCGGTAATTTTACAGAAGTTATTGGAACACCTTTTATAGTAACTGGGTCGAGTGATTCCGAGTTTTTAGATATTGATAACGATAATGATTTAGATATTTTAATTACTGGAGTAGATGCTAGTGCTAATATAAATTCTTTCTTATATACCAACGATGGTAGTGGGAACTTTACCATCATGCCAAGCCAACCTCTTGTAGGTGTATATCAATCTTCAGTATCTTTTGCAGATATTGATGGTGACAATGACAATGATTTACTATTAACAGGTGTTACTAGTACAGGTCAAGGTGTTTTTCTTTATGAAAACGATGGTAGTGGTAATTACTCTTTAGTTCTTGGAACCCCTTTTGCATCAATGAGTGGAGAGGCTCTAGATTTTGCTGATATTGATGGTGATAACGATCAAGATATAGTAATTACGGGTGGTTTACAATCTAAAGTTTTTAGTAACGATGGCAATGGAAATTTTGTCGAAGAATTAAGCGTTCAAATTGAAGGAACCAATGAATCTGCTCTAGCTTTTGCAGATGTAGATAACGACAATGATCAAGATTTAATGGTAGTTGGAAATGGAGCATTATCAGGATCTATTGCCAGATTATATCTTAATGAGTCGAATCCTACAGTTGCTATACCAGACACCAACTTTGAACAAGCCTTAATCGATTTAGGTATTGACACCAATGGCTTAAATGGTAACATATTAGAAGTAGATGCGCTAGCTGTTACTCAACTCTACATTAGTGATCCTGTTAACAACCCCAATTTCCCAAATGTAAATGCTCCTATTTCAGACTTAACTGGATTAGAAGGTTTTACAAATTTAGAACGTTTTTCAGCAAATGATAATAGTTTAACGTCCATAGATGTTACACAAAACACGGCATTGGAGTTATTATTTTTAAAAAATAATCAAATAAGCACCATAGATATTTCGAACAATTTAAGTTTAACTCTTTTATCATTAGAAGGCAATAATCTGTCCAATATAGATGTATCCAGCCATACTGCTTTAGCTCAATTATATTTAGGAAGTAACAATCTATCAAGTATTGATGTAACTAATAATATTAATTTAGATAGGTTTTACATTAATGACAATCAATTAACTTCAATAGATGTTTCCAACAATACACTTTTAAAAAGGCTGTGGTTGCATAACAATTTAATTTCAACTATTGATGTAACAAACAATACAGCACTTGAATTATTATACTTAGAGGGTAACCTATTGACTTCTGTGGATGTCAGTCAAAATACCAATTTATTTAATTTAGCTGTAGGCTATAACTCAATTACCAGTTTAGATGTTACTAATCTCACTGTAATAGAGGCTTTAACTACTGAAGGGACCTTAATAAACTCATTAGATTTAAGTCAGAACACAATTCTTGAACAACTCGTGGTTTCAGATAATCCTAACTTAACAAGTATAGATGTATCAAACAACCCTCAGCTTTGGAACTTATTAACTTTTAACACACCTATTGCTAGTTTAGATTTATCGAACAATGCAATTACAAGTTTATACGCTGGAGATAATGCTGCTCTTAGTTTTATGGATTTACGTAATGGAAACAACGTAAACATGACCGTTTTTGATGTGCCTAACACGCCAAACTTAACTTGTATTAATACAGATGCTGTAACAGCACAAGTTATGGTAGATTCTGGAAAAGTATTAAGTACAGATTGTAGTAATACCACAACGATTGCAATTCCAGATTCCAATTTTGAGCAAGCCTTGATTGATTTAGGTTTTGACACCAATGGCTTAAACGGAAATATTTTAGAAACCAATGCGCTTGCAGTAACGAATCTATATATAGGTGATCCGTTAAACAATACTAATTTACCGAATGTTAATGCTACAATTTCAGATTTGACAGGTATTGAAAGTTTTACAAACTTAGTACGATTATATGCAAATGATAATAGTATTACAACTATAGATGTAACTCAAAACGTCCTTTTGGAAAGGTTGCAGATTCACAACAATCAAATAGCTTCTATTGATGTGACAAATAACACAGCACTTGAGGTATTATGGTTAGAAAATAATTTGCTAACTTCTGTAGATGTTAGTCAAAATACAAGTTTACTCAATTTAGCAGTAGGTTTGAACCCGATTACAAGTTTAGACGTTACTAATCTTACAGTTATTACAAACTTAACAACTGAAGTTACACAAATTAGTGCAATAGATTTAAGCCAAAATCCAGAATTACGACAAATGTGGATTGCAGACAATCCTAATTTGACAAGTATTGATGTATCAAACAATCCATTGCTTTTTAATTTAGGTATTTATAACACCTCAATATCAAGTTTAGATTTATCAAACACTGCTATAGAAACCCTATATGCAGGAAATAATGCATCACTTAGTTTTATGGATTTTAGAAACGGTAATAACATAAACGTAACTGTATTTGATGTGTCGAATAACCCACTATTAACTTGTATAAATACAGATGCTACTACTTCGCAAGTTATGGTTGATTCAGGAAAAGTATTAAGTACAGATTGTAATAACACCACAACTATAGCTATTCCAGATGCCAATTTTGAGCAAGCACTAATAGATTTAGGTTATGACACCAATGGATTAAACGGAAATATTTTGGAAACCAATGCACTAGCTGTTACTCAACTATACATTAGCGATCCTCTAAATAATGCTAATCTCCCTAATGTAAATGCTACAATTTCTGACTTAACTGGATTAGAAGGTTTTACAAATTTAGAGCGTTTTGCAGCTAATGAAAATAGCATAACGTCTATAGATGTTACACAAAACACTGCGTTAGAATGGTTGTTTTTAAGAAATAATCAATTATCTAGTATAGATATCTCAAATAATTTGGCATTAACAAGATTCTCATTAGAAGGCAATACAGTTTCCTCTATAGATGTTTCATCTCATTCAGCTTTAACTGAATTATATTTAGGTAGTAATAATTTTTCTAGCATTGATGTGTCTAATAACATAGCTTTAGACAGGTTTTATATTAACGACAATCAAATAACTTCAATAGATGTTTCCAACAATACACTTTTAAAAAGGCTGTGGTTGCATAACAATCTAATTTCAACCATTGATGTTACAAGTAATACAGCACTTGAATTATTATACTTAGAGGGTAACCTATTGACTTCTGTAGATGTGAGTCAGAATATAAGTTTACTCAATTTAGCAGTAGGTTTGAACCCGATTACAAGTTTAGACGTTACTAATCTTACAGTTATTCAAAACTTAACAACAGAAGTTACTCAAATTAGTGCGTTAGATTTAAGTCAAAATGTAGAATTACGACAAATGTGGATTGCCGACAATCCTAACTTAACGAGTATTGATCTTTCTAATAATCCACTGCTTTGGAATTTAGGTGTTTACAATACACCTCTAGAAAGTTTGGATTTATCAAACAATGCCATAACAAGTTTATATGCTAACGATATGCCAAACTTATACCGATTAGATTTAACCAATGGTATGAACACCAGCGTAACATATATAGACATAACTAATAACCCTAGTCTTGAATGTATTTCTGTAGATGACGCAGCTTATTCAACAGCTAATTGGACAGAAGTAGATCCAACTGCTGCATTTAGTGAAGATTGTAATTCCGTTTGGACAGTTTATACTACAGATCCAAATTTAGACACTGCAATTAATGCTTATTTGGGAGTTATTGATACAGACATGGATGGTGTGATGTCTTATGAAGAAGCATCTAATTATACAGGGACTTTAGATTTAAGTGGCTCTGGAATTATAGATATAACTGGACTTGAAGCTTTTACTAGTGTTACAGAAATTAATTTATCTGGAAATTCTATAACAGACATTAGTAGTTTAATTTTTGGTAACGTAGTTACATTAACGCGTAATGATTTACAATTTAAAACGGTTGAACGAAGAGCTTTTAATTCTTTACAAATATTAAACTGTAGTAATAATAATTTAAAAAGTTTAGATGTTAGTATTATTACAACATTAACATCTTTAGATTGCTCTAACAATCAATTAGAAGTTTTAAATGTCAAGAATGGGAATAATACAAACTTTGTAAATTTTGATGCTTCTGGAAACCCAAGCTTATATTGTGCTTTAGTAGATGATATTTCTTATTCTAATACCAACTGGACAGCAATAGACAACCAAACACTATTTAGTGATACGGACTGTAATGCTAAATTACAACCAAAAGTATTTTTGCAAGGCGCTATGCTAAATCCAGTTTCTGGTGAAGAGCATTTAATGAGAGATAATTTGAGATCTCTTGGGTATATTCCAACAACAAGTCCTTATGTAGATGGTTTAACATGCGATGTTTCTGTTTTTAATGTAACAGGAGATAACGCTATTGTAGATTGGGTAGAGATTTCACTTAGAAATGCCTTAAGTCCAGGAAATAAATTACAAACCAGATCTGCTCTGTTACAACGAGATGGAGATGTTGTAGATGTCGATGGAGTATCTGAAATAGCTTTTAATCTATGGGCAAAATCTTATTATGTCTCAATTAACCATAGAAACCATTTGGGAGTTATGTCTAATGGGCCAAATATTTTGAATTTTACTCCTTCTACATTTAATTTTTCCGATGGAAGTATCTCAACTTATGGCACAAATGCCCAAGTCGTTTTAGGTTCAGGAGATACAGGGCTTTGGGCTGGAAATACGAATGGAGATCACATCATACAATATTCTGGGGTTGTACCAGATTCGCCAAGTATCTTATCTTTTGTACTTAATGATCCAAGTAATATATTTAATTTACCAACCCACTTTGTAGATGGCTATTATAATTTTGATGTAGATATGAATGGGAGAGTTCAATATACTGGATCTACTCCAGAAACACCATTTATTTTACAGATTGTCTTAGCACACCCAGGAAATGTATTCAATCTAAGCACGCATCAAATACTAGAACAATTGCCATAAATTTTAACAAAACACTATTGATTTAAATTTTAATACTATGAAAAATTTTACATATTTATCACTCATTTTTTTAACGAGCTTGTTTTCAACACAAGTTTATGCTCAAGATGGTTACAGCTATACTTTAATACATGATGATGGTTATAACTTTACCGTAGCTGCAGTACCAAATTATGATTCTGGTACTTTTACACCAATAACAGAATCTTATGGTTTTGTAATTGTATTACCAGATGGGATAACAGCAACTTTTAATGAGTACTTACCAACTGGAACTTCAGGCACACCTACAGCTCTAGATGGAGCAGCTGTCTCAGGATTAGATCCCTCAATGGCAGACAAAGATTTATATTTAATAACAACAGTAACCAATGCAGCAACTTTTGCAGCTCATACTGCAGGGACAGTAATTCCATTAGTAAGTTTAACGGTTAATGGAGGTCCAACGTCTGGAGAGATTAGTATTTTATCTAACGATTCGGCATTAGTCTTGGCATATTCACCATTAGAGAGTTTTATGCAAGTAGATGTTGTAGACGATGGAACAGTTGTTTTTGGAAATGGTATTTTAGCAGGTACTGGATTAACAGGTAATACAAGCTTTATGTTTTCTACATTAACAGTGGAACAAGTTGTTTTAGAAGATAATACTATAACTATTTATCCTAATCCAGCTTCAGACTATATTACTATTATTTCAAATTTGAGCAGTACTTATATGTTGATAGATATAAACGGAAAAGAAATATTTAGTGGATCTGTAATAAATGGACAAAGCACTATAGATTTATCAAAACTTAATTCTGGAATTTATTTTATCCATTTCAAGAATGATAGCAATATTACTATCAAAAAAATAATTAAGAACTAAAGAAATAATTTTTATTTAATTTAATATTAGTATCAATTATATAAGGAAAAAAGACGCAAAACATATGTTTTGCGTCTTTTTTTAATAAAAAAATTCATCATGACATACCATGTCATACTTTTTTTAGAAGAGGTGAATTACATTTGTACTATCAAGTTGAAATGAAAAATAAAAATTTGATTAGTATTGATTTTAGAATGACCAAGATTGATTAATAGCAGAAGTTTTTTTGGTTGATTGTAAAAGAGTCTTGCAGAAATGTAAGGCTCTTTTTATTATGTTTTAATAGTACTGATTTAAAACAATAAAAAAGCCCTACACTCTTTCATGTAAGACTTTTACTATTGTAGCGAGACCGAGATTTGAACTCGGGACCTCTGGGTTATGAAAAATATAACTATTTGATAATCAATTAGTTATATTGATATTTTTGCTAAATTTGTATTCAAAAACGAGAACAATCTTTGTTCACTAGTTTATAATTATTTGAAGTTTCAATATATAAAATTTTTATAAAAAGACTGTTATTTAGACAGATATAATTTCTGTTTGAAAATGATGGTATTTACTTGTAACAGTTTTTAAATTTTAATTAGGTGATTCTGGAAGTGAACACGGTTTTTTATTTATTTAATGAAAGTTTACTTAATAGAAGCACATGAATTTTAAAATAATATAACCAAAAACATTCTTATCTTAGTTGTGCCAAATATAGACAATGACCTTCCAATTTAAATTTCTAATATTTTTATCTTTAATCTATGGGGCTTGTGGTTTTGCTACTTGTAAAATAGTACAACAAAAACCAGTTGATAGTGCTGTTTATTACTACTACAAAGTTTTAAAACCAGATTCTAAAACTGATTTATTGCATGCATTTGTATTTTACAGAAATAAAAAAGATGAAAACTTAAAACAACAGGATACATTAAATGCTATTTATAACCTAAGACAAATAGCAATTATACAAAAGAAATTAGGCATATTGTACGATAGTGAAACTACTGCTATTGAGGCTTTAACTCTTTTAGAAAAACTCCCTTTTGAGAAAACCACAAAAGAATCTAAAGCTGGAATATATAACCATTTAGGAAGGGTTTATAGTGAAATGCAGGATTATACTAATGCCATTATTTACTATAAAAAAGCTCTTGATATTGCAGAAACTGAGGTGCAGGATTTGGTATTACGTAACAATATAGCATATGCGCATATCAAGGAAGGTAGATTTTCATTGGCTCTAAAAGAGTTTGCAACTATTTTGAATGATAGTGAAAAGTATAATGATTCCATAATTATTGCCAGAACATTAAATAATTTGGGTGTAGTAAAGGGAAAATTACAAGATTCAACAGCTCTAAGAGATTTTGAGAAAGCTTTAGAAATCCGATTGTCTTTAGGTAATAATTCCGATATTTTAGGAAGTTATTTAGACCTATCGGTATATTATGAAGATAAAGGAGATTTGGTACAGTCAAGATACTATGCCCAAAATGCTTATAAACTAGCAAAATTATCCAATAACCCAACGCATTTGGCACATGCTCTTAGTCTCTTACTGGATCTTAAGGAAGATGATGAAGTACATTCCTATAAACAACTGATGGATAGTATTCAGACGGCTAACTTATTGATAGAAGGGAAATATGCTTCTAAAAAATATGCTCTTGCTAAACAAGAAGCCTTGGCAAATGACAGACTTTTGCAACTAGAAAAAGAAAAAAACTATAAATATCTATATGGTTTCCTTGCTATATTTATTTTAAGTCTAGGTGTTATTACTGCCTTTTTTCAAAAGCATCGTTTTAAAAAGCAAAAGCAATTAGAAATATATAATACGGAACTCCGAATCTCAAAAAAAGTTCATGATGAAGTTGCTAATGGTGTATATCACATTATGACTAAGATTCAGCACGAGGAGAAAAACAATGAAGCAGTTTTAGATGATTTAGAAATAATTTATAATAAAACAAGAGATATTTCTAGAGAGCATAATGAAATCCCAATAGACGAAAATTACCATGATCTATTATTCGATATTTTATTAGCTTCAAAAAGCTCAGAAGTAAATATTATTATAAAAGGGTTAACTAAAATAAATTGGGAAGATATTTCTGATGTTAAAAAAATCACCATTTACCGTGTGTTGCAAGAATTAATGACTAATATGAGCAAGCATAGTCAGGCATCATTAGTGGTTGTTGATTTTAAAGAAACGGCTAGAAAAACAACTATTTCATATTCAGATAATGGCATAGGATGTACGTTAAATAAGAACAATGGCTTGCTAAATGTGGAAAACCGTATTCATACATTAAATGGTTCCATTACTTTTAAATCTCAAACAAAGCAGGGGTTTCATGTTTTAATTAGCGTTTAAAATGTTTAAAAAAGTATTAGTTTCAGATGATTTGGTTAGCATTAATTTAGGAATGTTGACCATTTTAGATAGCCTTAATGTAAAAGATGTTGCGTCAGTACAATATTGTGATGATGCTTATTTAAAAATTAAAAGAGCGGCATTTGATGATGTTCCATTCGATTTGTTAATAACAGATTTATCTTTTAAGAAAGATCATCGTGATCAAACTTATCAAAATGGTGAAGATCTTATTATAGCTTTAAACAATGAATTTCCAGACCTAAAAGTAATAGTGTATTCTATAGAAGATCGTATTCAAAAAGTCAAAAGATTAATTAATAATTATCAAGTTAAAGCATACGTTTGTAAGGGTAGAAGAGGACTTGTAGAATTAGCTGAAGCGATTAAATCGGTAAATAATAACCAACTTTATGTTTCCCATGTAGTATCCCAAGCTTTACATAAAAAATCAGATTTGGAAATTGATGATTATGATATTTTCTTAATCAAACAATTATCAAATGGTTTAACACAAGACCAAATTAGTACTTATTTTAAATCAGAGAATATCTCACCAAGTAGTTTAAGTTCTATAGAGAAAAATCTTAACAGATTGCGTATTCAATTTAAAGCCAATAATGCTATTCATTTAGTTGCCATTGTTAAAGATTTAGGGTTGATTTAATTTATTTCTTCTCTTTACGGATAACAGTAAGGAAATAGAAATACCTTATTTTATATTTGGTCTAAGCTATTAACATGCTTAATTAACGTGGGAGAGTTTATAAAGCGTACATGCTATTGTACGCTTTATTTTTTTATTAATATTATTTGTTAATTGTTTTCTTTACAAATGTATTTTTCTTTAATGTAGATGGTAACTTCTTTTAATGTTCTACCAGTTATGGGGTGAACTCCAAAATGATTAAAAAATTCATATTCTCCATTAATGGATTTTCCGTACCATAAATTTGCGCTACCATCTTCTTTAAAAAACATGTAATTACATTCTGGGTCAATCCTTTTAAAATTATTCAACAAATTTTCTTGAATTGGTATGGCGTTAACTTCTTCACAGCTAACTTTCTCATACTTTACATTATCAGTCCAAGTCATGCACTTATTTGAAAGAGAATCAAATCCAAAATAAGAAGCTATAACAATTAAAGAACCTACTATTATTCTCTCTTTCGTTTTTTTTGGCTTAACTAGTTTTGATTCAGGAATAGGGTTTTTATTTACATAATCATTGAAATCTTCGTATTCTAAAAATTTACTCAAATGATCAGCTATTGCTGGGGAGATATTTATCTGGACTTTGTTTTTTTTAATAAGATTGTTATAATAATTACGTAGTGTTCTCTCATTAATTTGAAAATTATGCAGCTCTTCAACTTTATCTACAATATACTTAGCTTGTTGTGTAACAATATCTGAATCAATATCATTTGCTGATTTTTTAAAAACTAAAACTACTAATTCCCTATACCTATTCATCTAATCTTAATATGCTTTAAAGCTACAAATAAAAATAAATTTAGATGGAAAATACTTTTCCATCTAAATTCCATATGCTTTCCAGTCCTAAAAACATATATATCCTTCATTTGCTTCAAATCGAATTGATGAAGTAGTCTGTAAAGTAAATTGGGAAGTTAGCTTTCAAACTACATCTTCAATTCATTCTTCCCGAATTAGAGAGACGTCTCCAATTAAAATGTGTGTGTTGCTATACACTTTATGAATCCTAAAATCATTCGGGCAGCAACACTATTGTCTAATTTAAAAAGAGCCAACAATGAAAAAAATGTTTTTACTGCTTATCATATCAAGTCTTTATGTAGGTTTAGTTTCATGTGATCCTGAATCTATAGAAGACAACAATAGGACGGCAGAATGTTGTGGGAATGAAGGAGACCTTCCTCCACCACCTCCACCATCTGGAGGTTAGTATATGGAATGAATTTATTAATCTTAAAATAAAATTGAGGAATGATTTTATGAATTATTCCTCTTTTTTTTTGCTTACGGATTTCCGTAAGGGTTTATGATTTAATGTGTTTAAGTTTGAATCATTAAACTTTAAATAGGATAAATATGGCAAAGTATTATGTAAATAAAAATTCACAAGCAAATGGTGATCATGAAGTTCATAAAATTGGATGTTCATTTATGCCTGAAGATCAAAATAGAGATTATTTAGGAGATTTCAACAATTGTAAAGATGCAGTTAACAAAGCGAAGAAGTATTATTCTAAAGTAAATGGCTGTTATTATTGTTCAAAAGATTGCCATACATCATAAATTATAAAACTATGAAACATATTTATATTGTAATTATAGCGTCTGTTATATTTTCTTGCTCTTCACCAATGAATAAAAAGTTTAATGAAGAAACAGCTAAAGACGATATAGAGAGAATAAAAACTAAGTTAGATTCAACAGAATTAATGCTTTTAGCTGGAACTATGATAAGGCTTAAGCTTCAAGATGAGACACTTGAAACAATGACTTATTCAGAGATATTAGAAAAAGGGAAACTTTGGAAAATTGAGCAAGAAAAAATTGAAGCAGAACAAAGAGAGCTTGCTGCTAAAGCATTAAAAATTGAAAATGATAGGATTAGACGTTTATCTGAAAGCATAATAGTATCATGTTTTTCTAAAGGATTTACTAAGTATGATTATGAAGATTATATCACATATAAATTTGTTATTCAAAATAAAACTGATAGGAAAATAAGAGCAATAAAAGGGTCTATAACTTTTAATAATTTATTTGATGAAACTATAAAGTCTTTGAATCTTGTGTATGATCAGTCAATTGATCCAGGGATGGAAGTAACATATAATGCTCAAACTGATTACAATCAATTTACAGATAGTGATAAGGCATTAAAAAACAAAGAATTAAAAGATATGAAAGTTGTTTGGAAACCTGAGAAAATTATTTTTGAAGACGGATCAATCTTAGAATAAATAATTTATGCGTTTCAGAATTCAAAAGCAAATAAAAATTAGGCGATAATAGAGTGTTAATGGACTTACGTCTAGTGATAAAACAAGTTGCCTAGCTAGAAAGTGTATCGTTAACCTCAAAAGATTATAAGAAATTTTTTTCTAAATCATCAATAATACATATTTATCAGTGTTTATAATGCTCTTATCATTAACTATAATATTTGTAATGCAAATTTATCATGGGATATAGAAGAGGTTATTATAAGAAAGATGGAACATACGTACAAGGTCATTACACCAAATCAAGAAGTAAATCTAATACCAACAAAAATAAAAAAGGTTGTGCCAGTATAATTATGACACTCCTAATTTTTTTCAGTTTCACATTATATTTAATAAACTTATTATGATTTCAACCGAATTAAAGAGCCATTTTTTAAGATTATATCAAATGGCATTTTCAGACGACAATTTTGATGTTCTTGAAATGCAAATGCTTTATAAATTTGCAGAAGAAAGAGGTGTTACCAAAGTGGAATTGGATAATATACTTTTAAATCCATCACATGAAACAGCAATACCTGAAATGGTCGAAGACCGACTTGAATATTTATATGATCTCGCAATTATGATTTGGGTTGATGGAATAGTAACCCAAGACGAAAGAAATACATTGAGAAAATATTGTGTCAAATTTGGGTTTTTAGAAGAGAATATTGATGAATTAACAGGTTTTTTGCTCGAAAATGCAGAAAAAGGAATTGCTAAGGGTGAATTGCTAAAATTAATGAACGAATAAGATGAGTGCACTAAAAAAGATATTTGCGTTAAAAAGTGGCGAACCAAAAACAGTAGAAAAGCCAACCGAGGAAGATCAAAAAAAAGTAAAACTTACTTTTTTTGAAAGCGGTTATGGATCTTCCAAACAAGCTCAGGGTAACGAAAAGGTATTTAGAGCTTGTTTAGAAGAAGTTTATATGGATTTTAAAGGAAAATGTCGTGAGGATGAAAAATTGCAGAATGAATTGAATGCACCTTACATGGACGAAAAGGGTAGGCAGGAAACGGAACTCAAGAAACGTTTAACTGCTCAGGGATTAATGGAAGAATCCATTAAAAATTTTGAAGACAAAATTGTTGTATATAAAAATGATATTGTGGAAGTAAAACGTGAACCTGAAAAATATGGTTTAGACGTTGATAAGAAACCAAAAGCACAATTTTATTTGGGGTTATTTGTAATAATACCTATTACCTTTTATTTACTTGTATTTTATATGTCAGCGTCATTCTCAGCTTTTTTTAAGAATTTTGATAATAACGAGTTAACAGCAGCTATATTTGACGGTAAGGCATTATCAAAAGCCATTGAAGGAGGATGGCTTGAAGGTGTTTTTATTGCAACTATTCCATTTGCATTTATGGGATTGGGCTATTTAATTCATATGTTTTTAAAACACAAACATTGGACTTCCTATTTGAAAATTGCCACTTTATTTATTGTGACCTTCATTTTTGATGCAATTCTTGCTTATCAAATTGAAAAGAAAATTTATGAAATAGAAAGAACACCAGATTCGCCAATATTTGATTTACAAATTGCATTTTCTAAGGTTGAGTTTTGGGGAATCATTTTTGCTGGTTTTGTGGTTTATATTATTTGGGGTTTAGTTTTTGATTTTATAATGAAGGAATACGACAATTTTGATAAGATAAAATCTTTTATCAAATCAAGAAAAGAGGATATTAAAAACTGCGAGCAAAATATTATAAAACTCAAGGAAAAAATGAACCCTTTAAAAGAAGAAATCTCTGGAATTGAAGGGAAAATCATAGATCTACAAAGAACCATAGATGGTTTTATTTTTTCTAATAAACAGTATCTAACTTACCATACTGAATATGTAAAAGGTTGGTTTTTGTCAATTGCTGATAATTTTGATGGTCTTAATAGAAGAGATGAATTATTGACAAAGTGTGAGGAAGTTGAAAAATTACATTTGGATGCACACAATGTAAATGATGAAGAATATGAAGGAAGATTATACAAACTAATCAACTAGAAATTTTTATGAAAAAAAACATTATCATATTGTGGCTTAGCTTTATTGTTTTATGTTCATGCAAGAGAGATAAAGAATTAGAATCAAGTGAGAAGCTGCAACCAGAGTATACTATGATTAAATTATCAGGGGACAGACCAAATCTCAATATTAGTATATTACTTGACTTGTCAGATCGAATTGATCCGGTTAAATACCCAAATGGAGCAATGGATTATTACTTAAGAGATATTGGTCATATAAAATCTGTAGCCCAAGCTTTTGAAATTCATTTAAGAAATAAACAGAGCATTAGAATTAATGATCATATTCAATTATATCTTGATCCAGAACCTTCAGATAGAAAATTAAATGAAAAAATTAAAAGTCTAAAAATGTCTTTTACAAGAGACAATGCTACTCGCGAATTAATCCTTCAAACATCTAAAAGTTATGACAGTATCGCAAGGCAAATATACGAAACGGCTATAACTGATAATAAATATGTAGGTTCAGATACTTGGCGATTTTTTAAGAATAAAGTAAAAGATTATTGTATTGATGATCAATCAAGAAATATTTTAGTAGTTTTAACGGATGGCTATATTTATCACAAAGACACCAAATTAAAAGAAATAAATCACACAACTTACTTAACTCCCCAAGACATTCGTAAATTTAAACTTGATGATAAAGATTGGCAAGAAAAAATAACCAACGAAAATTTTGGTTTTATACCAGCAAATTCTGATTTAACAAATCTGGAGGTACTTGTTTTAGGAATTAATTCTGATAAAAAGAACCCGTATGAAGAAGATGTCATTATTAAATATTGGACAGACTGGTTAGAAAATATGGGAATAAGTAAATTTGAAATTAAAGTAACTGACCTTCCAACTAACATGGATAAACTAATTAAGGATTATATTTTAAATGAATAGAGTAAAACATTTAGTACTGTTTTTTATTTTAGTTTCTAATATAGTTTTTGCCCATAAAACAATATTAAAAGATACAATCATTAACGGCAAAGTCGTAGGCATTACAGATGGAGATACGTTTAAATTGTTAACTCAAGATTCCACATTATTAATAGTTAGATTAGCCAATATAGATTGTCCTGAGAGAAAACAACCATTTTCTATTAAAGCTAAAGAGTTTGTGTCTCAGGCAATATTTAATAAAGAGGTAACTATTAAAGTTTTAAAGAAAGATAGATACAGACGTTTAATAAGTGTTGTATATTACAATGATAATTTAAACCTAAACCAAGAACTGCTAAAAGCTGGATTGGCGTGGCACTATCTAAAATATTCGAATGATACTACTTTACAAATGTTAGAAGACCAAGCCAAAAAAAATAAAGTAGGTTTATGGCAAGACCCAACAGCTATAGCTCCTTGGGAATGGAGAAATAAAAAAAAGAAAAAAAGTAAGTAATGCAACCTTTAAAGATATTTATTATCATTATTACCCTAGGGTTTACATCTTTAGCGTTTTCCCAAGATGTATTTACTACAAAAACGGGAGAAAAATATCATAAAGAATCTTGTCGGTATTTAAGTAAATCTAAATATAGGGTAGATTTAAAAGATGCTATTCAATATGGTTATGACCCATGTTCCGTATGTAAGCCTCCAGCAAAAGCATCAAATTCAAGTAGTAATACTTCTAATTATACCAGAAGCAATACCACAAATACTTCTTCAAACACATCAAGCTCTTCAGCCACACAATGTACTGGCAAAACAAAGGCAGGAAATCGTTGCAAACGGACTACTAAAAGTGCTAGTGGCAGATGTTATCAGCATTAGCGAAAAGACCTATAGAACCATCTAAACACTTAACCCCTTTTGAATAAGAAAAATTATTTCACGCTTTAATTTTTGGTTACGGGTTTCCGTAAGGTAATTTTTTATTATTGGATTAGATTTGAATACAAATCAAAATCCATATCATGAAAAAACTATTACTAGTCCCTTTCGTATTTTTAATCTTAGCTTGTTCTACAAAATATATTAAATTTTCACCTTCCAATAACGAAATCTTTACAACGGATAGATTGTCTGAGTTTTTAAAGAAAAACCCATCTCCTAAAGTCGTATTAAGAACTCCTAATTTTTCTTCTCAAACAACCGAAGAGGAAGATATAAGCTATCTATATAGCGCCATTGAGAAAGAGTTTTTAAGCAATGGATTTGTGGTTCGTGATAGAAATTTGTTTAATCAAGTGGTATCAAATAATGAAAACACAGTAGATTATGCCAAATTAAAAGCCAAAACAGATACCGACTTAATTATTGAACTAATAAAACTAGATAGAGAAGTTATTTATGAAACTAATAAATATCATACAGATAAGGGGAAATCGGGTTTATTGGACGATCCATATAAGCAATATGGTGCAGCTGTTGAATTTAAAGTGGTTTTAATAGATAATAATGAGTTTGCAGGCACCTATAAATTTCACTATGCACCATGTTCTGAAGGAAATGGCTGTGAAATTAGCGAGTCTTTTAAAGAACGAATGAAACGAATAGAGAAAAAGAAAGAGGGCTATGTAATCGTTGAAAAAGATGTGTTAGAAGAATTTATGAGACATGCTACCTTACGTTTAGTTGAAGATATGAGAGACTAATTAAAACCAAGATTATGAAATACTTTTTAAACTACTTAGTTGGCGTACTTATTCTTTGTGTATCAGTAAATACATTTTCACAGGAGGTTGCCTGCAATGACTTATTATCTTTCATTAAAGAAAATGGGTATAGCAAAGGAAGTCTAAGTAGTTACACCTTAGATTCAGAATGGCTTTATGAAGTAAAGACTTATAGCTATGACTATAAGATATATGTTGTGGCTAAAATAAAGACAAGTGAATACAGTTATAGCACGAATACCTATATTTTCTGTGGTATCCCTTCATACAATTGGTCTAACTTTCAATATGGAGGTTATGGAGATTCCAATTCTTATGGCGAACGTTTCCACAAATATATTATCGATTATAAGTGTAATTGTTATTAATAAAAAGCTCCAACTATATTTTTTAAATATATTTTTTCTTAAATTAGTAGTCCTTCCCTTAGAATAATAGCGTCCTAAAAAATCTACAGAATTATTGAGAGTTATCTCAAGTACTAACTTATGTTATACTCACTTAATAACATAAATTATGAAATCAAGAGTATTCATTATGGCATTGTTGTTTGTAACAACAAGCTTATTTTCACAATCAAGTAGCATTAACTACAGAGCCCTAATCAAAGATGGAAATGGTAATGTAGTAGCCAATCAAAGTGTCACTATTCAATTTAAAATATTACAAGGAGATGGAATGTTCAATGTCTATCAGGAAACCCATATTCCTGATACAGATGCCAATGGTATTGTAATTGTAAATATTGGGGAAGGTTCTGTAGATAGTGGTATTTATGAAGATATAGATTGGGGAGTAGATGATCATTATCTTAATGTCCAAATTAATACAGGTAGTGGTTTAATAGATATGGGAACCACGCAATTTATGGCAGTACCTTATGCATTACATGCATTTAATAATTCAGGTTTAGAACCTATTGATGAAGGTAATGGTGTTGGGTGGAGATTAACTGGTATGGATCCTGCTAATTTTAGTGATATTGGAAACTCTGCAATTGATTTATCAATACAAACTGATGCTGATGATAGTGGAGGAGCAAGTGGAGTATTTTCAATAGCTATGGGACAAGATGCTAAAGCTACTTACGACGGAGACATTGCTATTGGTAAAAATGCAAGAGCAACTAGTGGTTTTAGTACCTCAGTTGGCTATGATTCTGGAGCCGGATTACGTTCAGTTTCATTTGGATATAATTCTCAATCTGGAGGGGATGGAACAGCAATTGGTAATAATACTCAAGCTGGTGACTTTGGAGCAACTGCTATTGGTTATGATGCATCCGCTAATGAAGAATATAGTATTGCAATAGGTTATAATTCTGAAGCAAAAGATTTTGGATCAATTGCCATTGGTCCATCTGCTGTAGCTAATGGAGTTTATGCAACATCTATTGGGAGAGCTCAAGCAAATAGTTTTGGAAGTACTGCTTTAGGGGTTGGTAATGTTGGCTTTGGCGATCTTTGGGAATGGATTCCGGAAGATCCAATATTAGAAGTTGGTATTGGTGGTGGTTCAAACGCATTAACAATACTTAAAAACGGAAAAGTTGGTATAGGTACGCACACACCAAGTGTTGAACTTGATGTAATTGGTTCTATTCAGTATACAGGAACTATAGCCGATGTTTCAGATGAACGTTTAAAAGAAAATATACAGGATATTGAAAATGCTTTAATACGTGTACAAAAAATAAATGGCTACTCTTATAATATGATTAATGATAAAGAGAGAACCATAGAGTATGGTGTCATTGCACAAGAAGTTCAAAATGTATTTCCAGAAATTGTAGTGGTAGTTGATCCTGATAAAGGACATTTAGGAGTTAGTTATATTCAGTTGATTCCTATTCTTTTAGAAGCTTTAAAAGAACAACAAGAAATAATTGAGCATCAAAATAATAAAATAAACACATTGGCAAAAGAGTATTCAGCATTAAAGTCATTAGAAAGTCGTGTAGAACAATTGGAATCTTTATTAAATACCAACCAACAATGAAACATTTAATAATAATAGTTGTAGTGTGCCTTTCTATTTCTCTTCAAGGGCAAACCTTAGAAAAATTCAGTATCGATAGTGGAGGTGCTAGTGCAACAGTAGGAGGAATAGAGATTCTGTATACTTTAGGAGAGGTGAACGTTCAAGAATTAAGTACAGGAAACATTCAGGTGTCTGAAGGATTTATTAATAGTAATATGAAAATTAAAATAGATCCAAAATTATTCTTGCAAGGACCACTATTAAATCCTGCTTCAGCTGGACTTATGAACGATGATCTTAGACAAAATATACTAATTCCAATTACAAGTCCTTATGCAGATACAGCTAATTGCAATGCATCTGTATTTTCAGTAACTGGAGCAAATGCGATTGTAGATTGGGTTTGGATTGAACTTAGAGCTGCAAATGATAATACTAAAATAATTAATGCGCATTCTGCACTTATACAACGTGATGGCGATGTGGTAGACTTGGATGGTATTTCTAACCTTATAATGATTGCTGCACCTACCAATTATTACGTTGTTGTTAAACATAGAAATCATATAGGAGCCATGAGTGCTTCTACCATTGCCTTGAATGAATCCACAACAACAGTAGTAGACTTTACAAACAATAGTTTTTCTACTTATGGTAGTAATTCACAGGTAGTATTAGATTCTGGAAATACAGCTCTTTGGGCTGGAGATACAAATGGTATTGGACAAGTAAGGTTTTCTGGAGCAAACAACGGCAGTAATACTATTAAAGATTTTGTTTTAGCAGATCCTGCAAACGGATTTAATTCAGTCACTTTTTCTTCAACGGGTTATTTAAATGCAGATTTAAATATGGATGGAAGTGGAAAGTTTTCTGGTTCAGGAAATGATAGTAATGTCATAAAAGATAATGTTTTATCCCATCCTGGAAATGGGTTTAATTCACCAACATTTACCATTCTGTCAACCGTACCAAACTAATATATTTATAAAATGTATTCATATTAAAAACACATCACATGAAAAATTATTACTTAATATCTGCCATTTTTTTAACTACACTCTTTTGTTCTGCTCAAAATTATGAACTTGGTATAGTACATATTTCCAATTACGATTTTAAAGTGGTAGCCATTCCGGATTTCGATTCTGTTGGAAATACTGATATTTCTGATATTGGTTTTACTATAGTGCTTCCATCTGGGAGTGTTGATGTTGTTAACCCTGTTGGTTTATTAACAGCCCGTACATGGACTGTACAACAATTTGATGCCACTTTCTTAACTGGTCAAGGTTTAGGAGATGGTAGTAAAGATGTTTTTCAGTTTAACTTACCTCCAGGACAAAGTATTTTAGCACATGCTTCTGGACAGCAAATAGATTTAGTAAACTTTCAAGTTACCAACGATCCGGTTTCTGGACAAATGAATTTTCTTTTGAACTCAGATCCAATTACAATGGGAGCTGGAGGTGTTTTAGATAGTTTCTATAACTCGAATATTGATGCTACTACTACACAAGATTATTTCTCGATGCCAAATGCGATTTTAGATAATTTTATGTTTTCAACATTATCAGTAGACAGTTTGCAAGATTCTTCATATGAGTTACAAGTTTTCCCAAATCCAGTAAGCAAGAATTTAAATATTATTTCTAAACTAAGTGGCACTTTCATGTTGATTGATGCAAATGGTAAAGAAATATTTAATGGGTCCATAAAAAATGGAAGAAACACAATAGATTTATCAAGACTTAATTCAGGAATTTATTTTATTCGTTTTAATAATGATAGCAATATAACTATTAGAAAAATAATGCGATTATGAAAAACTTATTAAAATATTTTATCGGAATCTTCATTCTCTGTTTATCAGTAAATACTTTTTCACAAGAATTTGCTTGTGTGGAACTTATTAATTATGTTAAAAAGGAAGGTAGGGAAATAGGTTCTGTAAGCTCAATCCAACTTATAAATTCTTCTTGGTTAAAAAAAGTAACTTGTTATAATATAGATGGTAATTTAGCAGTAATTGCTAATATAAAAACCAATGATTATAGCTTATATGGAAAGGATTATATTTTCTGTGGGATAACTTCATATAATTGGAATGCTTTTAATAATTCCTTGTACCTCTTAAATAGTACTTATGGTGAGCTTTTTCATAAATATATTTTCGATT
The DNA here is from genome assembly GCF_003148645.1 of Xanthomarina spongicola. Classification (GTDB taxonomy): domain Bacteria; phylum Bacteroidota; class Bacteroidia; order Flavobacteriales; family Flavobacteriaceae; genus Xanthomarina; species Xanthomarina spongicola. Next base: position 90,441 of record NZ_QGGP01000004.1, on the reverse strand, counting down.
ATAAGTGTGATTGTTATTAAGGCTTTTGTTTTTTACAACTAACATTTTTAATTGCTTATATCATTACTTTTAATATCTTTAAACTCTCCTTAGTATGAATCTAGAATATGACAGTGTCGTTAATATTCTGTAGCATTTAATATAATAATATCAACCAATTTATTTGAATGACCAAAAACCAATCTAAAGCAGATATCAATTTCGAACAAGAACTTTGGAAAGCTGCTAATGAGCTTCGTGGTGCTGTTGCTGAAAACCAATATAAAGATTACATCTTACCACTCATATTTTTGAAGCATGTATCTGAACGCTATGAATTACGTAGAGATACATTAATAGAACTTTTTAAAGACGAAGCGTCTGATTATTACACATCAGATGTTGAAGAACAAAAATATGTTTTAGAAGACCCAGACGAATACCTTTCTAAAAGCACTTACATTATACCAGAAAAAGCAGATGTTAAACCTAAAGATTTAATGCCGATTCTAATAGAGAAAGGGTTTTTTAACCAAGATCTTAGAATAGGTTTGCCTTTACGGAATGTATTGAGGGATTTGGATGAAGTCAATCTTTTATATTTGTTGCCTCAAGTTCGTGTTGAGAGAAAAGAAACCAATAGGTTTTGGTTTTTTAACCCACTTAAAATTTAATAAAAAGAATGAATAAGAGAGATTATATTCGTGACATTTTTTGTTTGGAAGGTGATTGGGATGATAATTTGAGAAAAACTCGAACTATTTCTCCTGCACTTAATTTATTGAAAAAGAATAGTGATATAGAAGTATTGCATAAGACATGTATTACTAAAAAGGAACTAAAGTCGCGAGTAAGTATAATTATTAATGGAGATCAGAAAAGTTATGCTAGATTTAAAATTATATACTTTGCATTCCATGGTAAAGGAAGCCAAATTGATCTAGGAGTGGAGAATATTTCATTATCAAGATTATCAAAATATTTTGAAGATGCCATTTCCAATCGTATAGTTCACTTTGGTAGTTGTAAAACGATATCTGATGAAGATGAGGTGACAGATTTTCTGGAAAAAACTAATGCTTTTGCCGTTACCGGATATTCAAAGAATGTTGATTTTATTCCTAGTACTGTTTTGGATATATTATTTTTTGAGGAATGTCAGAAGTGGAAAAACATTAAAAAAATTAAACAAAAAATGGAATCAAAGTATAGTCAACTGATAGATGATCTGGGCTTTGAGATTTATTTTTAGAACATTTTTAATTATTAAATATGATATTTGATAGAGTAAAAAAAGAGCATATACTACATGCTATCAAAGACTTTGAAGAAAAAGGTTATCCAAAGGAGTTTGGTCCATCTTCAACCTATGATTTAGTTTATGAAAGCAAGCATTATCCTCCAAAAGCTATCATGGCTTACGCAAATTATCATGCAGAAGGAAGAGCAATAGAACGCTATTTTAAAGGAGGTTTAGGTACAGATTGCTTTAATGCGTTTGAGAAAAATGGATTTGAAATTATTTTGAAACCTAATAAGAAGATGAATTTGAAGAAAGAATTTATTAAGTGGTTACATAAAAACACTAAAGAAGGTAGTAATCGCGTATCAAGTTACTCCAAAGCTATTGATTTACTTAATAAGATACTGGACTATAATGTTTATGAAACCGATAACTTAAAGCTTCTAAATGGCTTGTATAAGGAGTTAATTGTAGAGCAACGAACCATAGGAGGTAAATACTATGTAGAAAAATCACCATCTTATGGAACAAATGGATTCTATTCAGCAAGTATTAAGAAGTATATTGAATTTTTAGAGCAAAAATCTGGAGATATAAATAATAATTCTATGGATTTAGTTCTAAAGGGTTTAATCTCATCCTATAAAGATAAAATTAAGGACAAAAAGCTTAAAGATGAAAAATATAAATGGGAGTTTATTTCAGAATATCATGGTAAACCAGATGTTGATGCATCAAATTTTGAGGAAGAAATAAAATCTATTAAGTGGAACAACCTAACATATCGATTATCAGGATCTGTTTTAAACCATATTGTTACAGATAGACCTGAAGAATTAAGAAGTTTATTTAAAGCGCTTTTTAATAATTCAACCTTACTTAAAGACCGAGTTAATAAATGGGATCAAGATTTGCTAGAGGTCTATCGTGATCTAAATGAAGAGCATTATCACCATCAAGACGAAAGAGCCATTTCAGTATATTTAACACTACAATATCCAGAAACATACACTTTTTATAAAAGTAGTTATTACAAAAAATTCTGTGAAATTTTAGGAATAGAACCAAAAGGCAAAGGGGAGAAGTATGATCATTATATGGAGTTGATCAATATGTTTGTTAATGACTATATATCAAAGGACCAAAATTTAGTAGAACAACTTAAAACAATTATCCCAAAACATTACGATGGCTCAAATAACTTACTGGTAGCTCAAGACATTTTATTTCAGGTACTCGATCAAGAAAGAGTGCCTAATTACTGGATTTTTCAATGTAGCCCAAACATTTATAATATTACTGATGCTTTAAAAGCAGCCCACGTAAAAAGTTGGAAAGTTGCAGCACACAAAGATAAAATAAAACATGGAGATAAAGTTATTCTTTGGGTTACAGGAAGAGAAGCTGGATGTTATGCTTTAGCAGAAGTAACTTCGGAGGTAGGTGTTTTTGAAGAAGAAAATAATGAAAAACAATATTATATTTCTGGCAATGATTCTGGAGAGACGGAACGAGTGAAAATTAAAATAACAAAATACTTGGCTGAAGATCCTGTTTTTTGGTATTCAATAAAAGATAATCCTAAATTTTCGAATTTTAATGCAGGTAATCAAGGCACAAATTTTAATGCAACAGAAAAAGAGTATAATGCTATTTTAGAATTAATTGATGGTAAAATGAATACACAAGTAAAAGGTTTGTTTGAATTATATAGAGATTATTTAATTGAAACAAGAAAAAATGAAATAAGTGAATCAACCATTGCAGGTTATGTTGAAACAGCCTCTATTAAAATTCCGAGTAGATGGGAAGAATCTTATGGTGTTAGTTTTGATTTATTTCAACTTAATATTAAAGATTTAAAGAAGATATTATCATTAACTGATAAAGGTTTTTCTGGTTACACTTCGTTTAGTCCATTTATTTATGATTTAATTGAAAATTACGAAGTTAAAGAACCAATGAATCAGATACTATATGGTCCTCCAGGAACGGGAAAAACCTATTATTTAAAAGACCAGTTATTTGATAATTATACCTTAAAGGAAACATCAATTACAAAAGCTCAACATTTTGAAACTGTTGTTAGTGGTTGTTCTTGGTGGCAAGTTATTGCTATTGCTTTATTAGATTTAGGGGATTCTAAAGTGTCAGATATTTTTAATCATGTATGGATACAGAAAAAAGCTAGTTTATCAAATTCTAAAACCATTAGACCTACACTTTGGGGACAACTGCAAAGTCATACTATAAATGAGTGTGAATATGTAAATGTTTCTAGTAGACAGCAACCGTTAATTTTCAATAAAACTGAAGACTCGTATTGGGAAATATTAGAAGATCAAGTAAAAGAATTAGTGCCTGAATTATACGATTTAAAGGATTCAGTAGATAATTACAATCCAGATCCAGATAAAATTATCAAGAATTTTGATTTTGTAACCTTTCATCAATCTTTTGCTTATGAGGATTTTATTGAAGGTATTAAGCCAATTCTTCCTGAAAATGGCGAAGAAGCAACAGACTTGGGTTATACTATTGAAGATGGTGTTTTTAAAAAGATATGTATTAAAGCTAAAAACGATCCATATAATCGTTATGCTATTTTTATAGATGAAATAAATAGAGGAAATGTGTCTGCAATTTTTGGGGAATTGATAACATTAATAGAAACAGATAAACGTCAAGGAACTACAAACGAATTAAATATTAAATTACCTTATTCTAAGAAGGAGTTTAGTGTGCCATCAAACTTAGATATTTATGGCACCATGAATACAGCAGATAGAAGTGTAGAAGCATTAGATACTGCCTTACGTAGACGTTTTGAGTTTAAAGAAATGATGCCAGATTACAGTGTTATTGAAGAGGAGTTTGTTGAAGATGTAGTATTATCAGAAGTTTTGCAGACCATTAACCAACGTATTGAATTATTAATAGATCGAGATCATACTATTGGACATTCGTATTTTGTTGGTGTAGATACCGAAGAAAAATTAGCGAATGCATTTAACAATAAGATTGTGCCTTTATTACAGGAATACTTTTATGGTGATTATGGTAAAATAGGTCTAGTCCTTGGAAAAGGTTTTGTAGATAAAATTAAAAACGACAAGACAGAGTTCGCTAATTTTGATTATGATAACGCTAATGATTTTAAAACACCTACTTTTATTTTAAAGAAAGTAGATGAGGAAACAATTATTGATGCTGTAACAATGTTATTAGGTGTAAATGAAACTACATTAAGATAGTTGGTCTTACGTAAAAACATATCAGTTTTTGAACACCAACGGTTATATATTGGTCAGCATGGTTTTAAGCAAAGCCATTTAGATGCACTTTTAAAGTTAAATGAGTTTCACGATGGTAATTACTTCGAACCTATTGCAAAAGGTGTCAAGTTTAATCAATATGTAGGTGTGATTCAAGTAGATGGTTTAACTATTGAGATTCATCCTAAAGCAGATAAAGACGACGAGGATAATAAATGGAAAGGAGTCTTGCTTAAAATGTTACAAGCTTGTGGTAAGCTAAAAGCAGAATCTTCTGGAGCAGCACATGTAAAAAGACAGCATCTAAATTTATTAGAAGTTTATTTTGAACTCTATCTACTAGAAGTAGAAGGGTTAGTTAGAAAAGGACTAATAAAACAATATAGAAAGCAAACTCAAAACACAAAAGTATTAAAAGGTAAGTTAGAGTTTGCAGGGCAAATTAGAAAAAACATTATTCACAAAGAGCGTTTTTACACCACACATCAAGTTTATAATAGTAATCACTTTTTACATCAAGTATTACAGAAAGCGTTAACTATTGTTTGCCAGTTTACCAATGGATCTAGACTACAAGATTTAACCAATAGAGTACAGTTAAACTTTCCAGAAGTAGATAATATAATTATTACAGCTAAACAGTTAAATGAGATCCAACTAAATAGAAAATCTAATGGTTATATTAATGCTTTAGAATTAGCAAGATTGATTATTCTAAATTATTCACCTGACATTTCTAGTGGTAAGGAAAAAATGCTATCCTTATTGTTTGATATGAATGAATTGTGGGAAACCTATATTTTAAAACAATTACAAAAAGCTTGTTTAGGTACAAATATTGAGGTTTCAGGACAAGAATCTAAATCGTTTTGGGGAAGTAACAGTCTAAGACCAGATGTCGTATTAAGAAAAGTAGAAAAGACCTTTATAATTGATACCAAATGGAAACGACCTCAGAGAAGCTCAGCTTCAGTAAGTGATTTACGTCAAATGTACGCCTATTGTCGTTTTTGGGATGCAGAAAAAGCGATGTTACTATATCCTGGAGAAGAGAATGAAAATAAATTTAAATCCTATAAGACTGACGATTATTCAAAAGATCATGAGGATATTCATAATCTTATTGATCATCAATGTAAAATGGGATTTGTGTCTGTTTTAAACGAAAACAATGACGATCTAGATTCAGAAATTGGAGAGAAAATATTAAAGTTGTTATTTGGGAGTTAATTTCTATTAACTTTCCTTTTCAACCATTTTATATAACCTTCCTGATTTCGATCATACCATTCACTCGAAATAAGGTATCTAGAATTATAGCTTTTATATGGATTAGCATAGTATCTCGTATAATCTCCAATAGTTCTATTATTAATTGTTGGAAGATTTTCGTCAACCAATTTTAACACAGGATAATTCATATCAAAAATCATTTTACTGTAATTTTCCTCAGTCAACTTTTTGATTTCTATTTCAGATATTAACTCCGATTCTAAAATTTCAGGTAATGTCGCTCTAACTAATAATCCTATTTTTAGTTTATTTAGCTCAGAAAAAGGAGCATTTATTATTTCAAACAATTCTTCATTAACCATATTGTATGATTTATTAGACCTACCAAAGGCATTTAAGTTATGCTAAACGAAAAGGTAATAAATTTAAGTATTAATCAGAAATGTTTTGCTAAAGCAATAATAAGTTTTTTGTAAATATCTAATTTGTTAAAATAAGTTAGATTTTGACTACAAGCATAGTCAATTAGACTACAATTAGAGTCAATAACAACGGTTCAGCAACAGTTCAGCAACGTATTAGCTAAGGTTCAGCTACAGTTCATATAATAATAATTAAGTTTGGATAATGGACATGTTATTTTAAAACAGCTTGATTTTTTAATTAGTGTTTTTAAGATTATGATGTTTATTTTACTTTGGCTATTGAAATCATATATGAATTACTACCATCGTAGTTGGTATTAGTCTGAATAATAATATTTTTTTCTTTATACCAATATTGAAAACTTAATTCACCAGAATTGTCATTCAATTCGGATAATTCTCCATCATCAATTATTTCTTTGAATTTTAAATATTTTTTTTTCTCATTAAAAGAATATACCAAAACTTGCATGCCACGTTCTTCAATTCTCATAATTATATTTCTGAAATTATTCTTTTTGGATTTATCACAATTATAAACTTGATCAATAGAATTATATGAAAAGCCATTTTCCAAAACAAAAGTATCAAATTCAACTTGACTATATGAAAGCACATTTACTAACTGGTCAAAGGATAAATTACATTTTTGAGAATATATTGAGTGAATAGATAGAATTGATATTATTAAAATAATTTTTTTCATTTTTCAATTAGAATTTTAACTTTTTATAACGGTCTCAGCTATGCATTGTTAGGTGGTTTAAATACCTAATTTAGCAAATAAAAATCGAATAGTAAATCCGCGAGAATTTTCGTAAGTAGCTAGAACTAGCAATTGATTATACTCGCCATAAGTTTACAGTTATTAAATTTCATAATATACTTCATCAAATGGAACTCTAAACCTTGGTCCATAGATTCCTTTATCATCTCTTTTTCCACATCCAATAACCATAGTTATTTCAGCACTTCTAGGAAGTTTTAAAATTCTTTTTACTCTTAAGGTATCACTGCCTTCCATAGGACACGTATCATAGCCAATTGCTGCCATACTTATCATAAAGTTTTCAGCAGCTAACCCAGCACTTTTATGAGCTACAATCCTCATATCACTTAGTCGGGTTTGTCTGTATGTAGGTTTGAACAAACCAATGGTTTGAAAGACAATATATTTGATGAAACCTAATATCCCCAAAAAATCTATGTAAATCGTTGGAATCAATTTGCTGTAATAATCTAAAGCCATTTTTTTTCGCTTCAAATCGCGATCACTAAGACCTTCTTTATCATAAACCTTGTTCAAAAAATCTAGATTGGCTTTTGCTCGTTTTCTCCAAAGATCTTTACGAGCTACCACAACAACCAGTTGTTGTGAGGTCTTTGCTGCACTCTGATTTAAACAAGCCTTAGTCATTTTACCTAAAGTTTCTTTATTAGTAATATGGTAAAACTCCCAAAGTTGAAGATTACTGCTCGTTGGTGCTAACGAAGCATTAACTAAGCATTGTTTTACTTTTTCAGAATCAATGGATTCGTTTTTATATACTCTCGTTGACCTTCTGTAAGAAATAGCTTCTGAAACTGTTTTTTCCATGTTTTTTTATGTAAAAATTAAAAAGTAAAGTTTGTTTACATTCCAATGTTCAAAATGTTTGCTAACGTGTTTGTGAAAGATTAGTTGCGTGGTTTAGCATGTAATTTAGCAAACTTTCACGAACCCGAGAAAATTCCGAAAGAATTTTCCAAGTGTGCAATTGCCAAAGCAATTAATTATACACGTTGCTAGGTGCAGTTTTATATTTAGTTAAATGTTCAATAATAGCTTTTTCTACTTCTAAATAATTTGATTGAATTAGCCAATGTCCTCCATCTATTTTAATAAAGGTATAATCTCCTTTCATGTACTTATGATTATTTTCAGCGGCAACTTTACCAATTGCTAAATCATTTTTGCCCCAAATAAATAGAGTGGGCGTTGTAATATCTCCAACAGGTTGATTATTTACTTTTTTAAAATTCGCTCTATAATAATTTAATGCTGCTGTTAATGAATACTTTCTACGAAATACAGAAAGATAATTATTCAGTTCTTCGGGTGAACTATGTTTCCATAATTTCCTGAATTTTTCAAAATCATTTTTCCGCAACATGATTTCAGGAATAACAGGTAATAAGAACCATCCTATGTAACGACTCTTTTTTCTTTGTTCCTTATCCATTTTAATAGCTTTTCTAAAACCTCTAGAGTGAGGAACTGATAAAGCTGTCCAGCTAATTATTTTTTCGGCATTATTGTAGACAATATTCCATCCAATTCCAGCTCCCCAATCATGTGCTATAAGATGAAATTTATTTACATTAATGGCATCTGCAATGTTCAAAATATCGTCACTTAATTTGTTTATCGTATAGTTTTTCACTCCTTTCGGGCTAGCATTCTTGCTGTAGCCACGCATATCAGGTGCTAAACAAAAATATCCCATTGAGGATAGTTTTTTCATCAAATTAATCCACATAAACGAAGTTTCTGGGAATCCATGAAGAAATATTATCAGTTCGTTTTCATCATTTCCTGATACTCTACAATCAAATTCAAATTCTTTAGTTCTTATTTTCCTTATTTGCATGATTTGAAGTAATTGCACCTAACGGTTTTGTATATAGTTAGTTCCGTGGTTTATGCACTAATTTAGCAAAAGGAAACCGAACCTTAGGAAAATCCGTAGGATTTTCCGAGTAGGCAAGAACCAAGCAATTATTTTTGCACGGTGTTGGCACTTGTTTTTAATTTATTCTTTACCACTAAAAATCCAGTAAATATTAACATTCCGATGCTGGATAATAAATGTACTTTTTTGAAATCCATATTCAATTCAGGGTAAAAAAGCAATGCGATTCCTGCATTAATTGACAAGTGAAATAAAATTGCAATAAGAACACTTCCCTTTGAATTAATTACTAACCAAGTAATTATTATGGATAGACAGATTAGCATAGTAAAATATGCAATTACAGGAATTATAGATATTGGTTCTCCACTAACCAAGGTTCCGAATGGTGCCCACCATAGTGGAATATGCCAAACAAACCATATAAATCCAATAATGATTGCACTTTTCAAGTTTGAATATTTTTTTTGAAATTCGGGCAATAAAAAACCTCTCCACCCTAGTTCTTCTCCCAAAGGTCCAGCATACAATCCCGTTAATAATATTGTTGGTATCGATAGATATGCCATTTTATCAAAACCTCCAATTTCCCCTATAAACTGGCTGTAAAGAGTCATACCAATAATGACAAATATTATAGGTAAAGAAATTATGTATAAATAATATTTAAAAGGGACTTTCCATATAAAAAGCTTTTTGATTAATTCAAATAACCCTTTGAGTCCATCAAAGAATAGAGTTGTAATTATTCCGGAAATTGTTGGTCCATATACCCCAACAAAAAAGAAAACTAAAAATTTACTAATTGACTCTTGATTAATTCCGTCTGATAGGTAGTTTAATCCAATAATCCAAAGTACCCAAGACCATAAAAAGGTCAGTATTAAAAACACAAATAATTTTTTTCTATTCATTTTTTAACTGTTTACTAAAACGGTTTTGTATATGGTTTGTTCCGTGGTTTATGAACTAAATTTAGCAAATAAAAACCGAATAGAAAATCCGAGAGGATTTTCGTAAGTAGGCGAGAACTAGCTTTTTTTCAACTCAGTTCTTTGTTAGCCTTTCGTTTTATCTCTTCTAAATTTGATCGTAGGTGCATCAGGTTTTCAAGTACCTTTGAATAGGTATCTAGTATAAATATTCGGTCATTTTTAATTTTCCACAAATAGCTTAACATCTTTTTTTGTTCAATTTCTGAAACATTTAAAGGAAGTTTAATTGTTTCTATTTCACCATAATTATTAAATATTAGATTTGGGGAAATATGATTGTTAATTTCTTTAAAATAGTTGTCGTGAAAGTTTCCTTCAGGATCTTGTTCCTCCAACTTCATAATAAAGGGATAATCTTGTTCATATAATTTTATAATGTTATTTCGTAAAGAATCATCTTTAATTATTTCAAGACCTCTCGATTTTAATGATTCATAACCTGATTTGTTTTGAATTGAGATATAACCTCTAGTTAAATATCCATAATAATAATTAATCGAATCTGGTTTAACTTCCTTGTTGGTGAGCATATTATAGTAATATTCACAAGCTTTAAGCCCAGCTCTATGTGCACTCATATTTGCCTTTATATCATTTAAATCTTCCTTTAATCCTTTCGAAATTTCTACTAAAATTTTATTTTCAATAATATTTTCCTTTCTGTTCTCATTCCAATTATTTATTTGGAGCGCAATTAAAATACCGATAACAACAAGAATTATTTCTCCAATAGCGTATTTTAGATACTTTCCAGTTTTGTTTTTCTCCATAAGGTCGAAGCGTAATTTTCTAAAGAATTTTATCATTTGTTAGTGGTTGGTCATAATGAAGGCTAACGGTCTCGGCTATGAGTAGTTGCGTGGTTTAGCGATTAACTTTGCAAATACACACCAAACTGAAAATCCGCGAGGATTTTCAGAAGTATGCGAGAACAAGCAATTACTTATAGCCATTGTTGTATACAGTTTTTTATTTCTGGTATGCACCTGATGAATATGTCAATTCGTAGCTATGAGTATAAATTTCAAATACGATACCAAATGGGTCTTCCACATAAACCATTTTATAAGGCTTTTCATTAGGATAATATTCCCGTATTGGCATTCTCTGCTTGCCACCTGCTTCTACTATTCTTTTAGTCAAATTTTCAATGTCTGGGTCTTGCACACAGAAGTGGAAAAGCCCTGTATTGAAAGGATTGAATTCTGGTGCTTCTTTTTTGCCATGTGGGAACGAAAAAAGTTCAATTCCAATTCCGTCAGACGTTGACATATGAGCGATTTCGAATTCTTCCCAATTCTCTCCAAAAACATCAATGCACATTTGTCCAATGGCTGTATCATTTTCTTTTTTTACTGTAGATGGTTGCATTATCACATACCATCCCATAATATCCTGATAAAATTCTACAGCTTTTTGTATTTCGGGAACAGTTATTCCAATGTGCGAAAATGATTTAGGGTATTTTATTTCTGTCATTTGATATTGCTTTTAAATTGTATACAACAATGGCTATAAACAATTGTCTATATCCGCATTATATATACACTACTAATATAATAGTTTTATGTGTAAATATTCCTACGTACTAATACGTATTTTTATTAATAACGTAGTGATTTAGCCTATATAGTAATGAAAAGTAAGAAGAAATCTAGTAGATATTTTAAGGTTATCCGTTAAGTGGCATAAAAGAATAAAAAATTTCATTAGTTTCTAAATCAAAATAGGGGAATGCACCTTGAGAGTTTGGTGGATGATTTACAATTTTATGATAACGTTTTATTTTAGATGCAATATAAGCAATGTCAGCTTTTGTGGCTGATCTATTTTCAGCAGAAGTCGCTAAAAATTTTAAGCCATCTGCGAGTAAAGTACCAGCTGTTGAATTTCCAACACCAGAAAGACTCATTTTTTCAACTTTATTTACTATAGGTTTGTCGTTTTGTGCTTTCTCAGGTTCTGATAAATTTTTAGTAGAATTTTTAGCATGATGAGCTTTTGATCTGCATGAGTTACTACAAAATTTTTGTACACGGCGTCTTTTTGGCTCAAATTCCTTAAAACAATAGTCACAGTTGTAAAATTCTTTTTCCATTATTTATGCGTTAAATAAACGTTTGTTTGACGTATAATTTCTTTTTGACCATTGATTTTGGTTACAAACGTCACCTTTTAGACTACAACTATAGTCATTTGAAATATTGTTTAAATCCATTAATCAAGATATTTTGGGTCAATATTAAAAACAGTTTCTAATAAAAATTTTCGCGCTTTTTCATCTGTTATTAGAGATTCCTTTTCTGTTTTTTTAGAAGATTTTTTTACTTTCGGAACAATTAGTTGCTTTTCTTCTTGTTCTATTATTTCAATAATTGGTGTATCTTCTATAGTTTCATTAGCAGCTTTTACATACTGATTTATATCAATATTATTATCTGTTTCATGTAAACCAAAATAACTATAAAACTTTGTTTGATGTTTATTAAATAAGGATGCTTGAGATTCAAACATAGTTTTAATATATAAAGGTGTATTTGGAAGATCTATCAAGATGTTTTTAGACATCCAAGAAATAATTATCCAATGTGCATCTACATGTTCTTTATATTGATGTAATAAATGATTAAAAGCAGTCTCACTAACTTTTTCTTTTTGCTCAAATAATTGGTCAATATTATCATTTAATAGGTCTCCCTTGTTTAGAATGTCCAACCCATTAAATTCTAATGTATTTGTTGTTATTTTTCGTTCTAAATTAGAATAAGCAATAATATTGACCATATCAGGTTTAATAATATCCTTTATAAAAGTCTTTTCTATTTCTGGATAATAACGTTTTGGTATATAGAAAATATAACTTCTAAATATGTTATCTCGAATGGTCTGAAAAACCTGATTCTTATTTTGCATATTATCTAATTAAATCTGAATAATCACTTGGTAAATGAGCATCTATATCTCTTAAGTATAGTTCAAGTGCTGCCATAGATGTATGGCCAGTAATATTCATCAAAACACTTTTAGCTTCAAATGGCGAGCTTTTCTCGACTAATTTTCTATATAATTTGGTTATAAACGTATGTCTGAAACTATAAAGGCCATAATCTTTTCCTAGTTTAAATTTCTCCTTAACGATTCTTTTAAAGCGCTTTGAAAAATAATCTCGTCTATTGTCTATTTGGGTATCCCATTTCATTCCTATTCCATAAGGTGTAATTAACGGATTGTCTCCTGGCAAATTTGAAATATCTGGTAGTACTTCTAAAATTAAATCTGGAATAATTTTAGTTTTCAATGGACTGTTTTTGGCTTTAAAAGACAATGTCTTTGTATCTAAGTTCAAATCTTTAACTCGTAAACGACAAACTTCTATAGGTCGCATAAAATTAAAGGATATAAACTTGATGTAAAGTAATAGGTTTGGATCGTTTTTTTCTAGATACTTAAAAATGGCATCTAAGGTTTTAGGATCATAACGTTTGTGTTTTTCTGGTATCGATCTTAAAACAGGAGTTTTACGAATCACATTCACAGGAATAATTTCGTTGTCTTCCAAAACTTGCATCATGCTACCTAAATCCAAACGACTATTGTTTCTGCTTCGTGGTGTATTTTTAATAAGATGTTGGTTTAAAAAATCCATGCACATTTTTCGTTTAATCTCATTGGCATAGATAACATCTGGAAATTCTTTGTTGAGCCACTTAATAAAAACCTTAGATCGATTTCTATAATCTTGAAGCGTTCTAGGTTTAACTAATTTTTCCTTCATCTTCAACGCAAAATCGAAAGCTTCGCGTAACGTCATTCTATTCTCTTCTTCCTTTTCTGGTTCTACTTCTTTTATGGGAGCAGCAATCATTATTGGCTCAACCTTCTTTATTGGTTCAACACTTGGTATTTCTACTACTTGTGTAGAAGTTCTTGGTCTTTGTAAAAAAGGGTAGGGCTTTACTTCTTCTTTTTGAACCATGGAAATTGGTACAATTGGACTTTGAGACATAGGTGCACACGCTTCTGGAACAGGTTCACTTTTTTGTGGTTTCCCTAAAAAACGGTCTAAATTATCTTCGTAAGGATTGTAGCCTTCTCTTAAAAGTTTGTGAAGCGTTTTTCTATAAAAGTTTAAAACATTTAAACGGTCTGTTTTAGTTTTCAACTTGTTAGCGATGCCATAAATATTTTTCTGTCTTTCCAATCTTCCTGTTTCAGGATTTCGGAATCCAAAATAAACGTACCATCTACGTTTTATATCGCCATTGGCCATGTAGATTTTCGGGGCAGAAAATGTTTTTTTATTTGACAAATCGTGTTCTAAAAGGGGCTCTCTTTCGTGTTCAAAGGTAAGAAATTCATTTAATGTAAGCATAGAAAAAACGGTTTAGAGTGAACTAAACCGTCTGTTTCTGATGTAATACATTTGTAGCGAGAACGAGATTTGAACTCGTGACCTCTGGGTTATGAATCCAACGCTCTAACCAACTGAGCTACCTCGCCATGAAAATAATTTGAGCTTCAAAATTAAAACTCTAAAAGTTGAAAAGGAATTTGTTCTTAATCTTATTGATTAGAATCATAATTATGAACTATCCTTTTTAACGGGTGCAAATATAAAAACAAATTTATAGAGAGCAAGCATTACTTGTAATAATTATTATTAAAAATAGTTTTAAAACTTATTAATTAATGTATATATTGAGCGCTATAAACATAATCTCTACAATGGACGAAAAAATAAAATTTGAAATGGAGTTCCCCATTCACGCTTCACCTCAATTACTTTATCAATATATATCTACACCTTCTGGCTTATCTGAATGGTTTGCCGAAAATGTAAACTCTAGAGGTGAGCTATTTAGATTTATTTGGGATGGTGTTGAAGAACAAGCTAAATTAGTGAGTAAGAAGAGTGGAGAACGTATTAAATTTAAATGGGTTGTTGATGAAGATGCATCGTATTATTTTGAGATTAAAATTCAGGTTGACGAAATAACAAAAGACGTGAGTCTAATTGTTACAGATTTTACCGAAGAAGATGAATTAGAAGAAGCTAAAATGCTTTGGGAAAATCAGATTTCAGATTTAAAACAGGTATTAGGCTCTGCTTAGTGTATTTTTACTTTATTAACTTATATTTGTCCCGAATTTATTTCGGGATTTTTTATGGTAAATTTTAATGGAAACATATTAGAAGAAGAACACGCAATTTCTATTAATAATAGAGGTCTAAATTATGGCGATGCACTATTTGAAACCATAAAGGCAACTCATGGAAAATTGCTTTTTTGGGAAGATCATTATTTTAGATTAATGGCCTCAATGAGAATTCTTAGAATGGAAATCCCTATGAGTTTTACCATGGAGTTTTTGAATGAACAAATAGTTGAACTTCTAAATCGTAATAATCTGTTAAACAAAACAGTAAGGGTTAAATTATTTATTAATAGAAAAGAAGGTGGTTTATATCTGCCAGACACAAATAATGTCGATTATTTAATAACAGTCAAACCTTTAGAATCAGACTTTTATTTGCTAGATGAAACAACGTGTCAAGTAGATTTGTTTAAAGACTATTTTGTCTCTCCAAGTTTACTATCAACTCTAAAAACAAATAATAAAGTTTTACATGTTGTAGGAAGTATTTTTGCAAAAGAAAATAACTTACAAAATTGTTTTGTTTTAAATACAGATAAGCATGTTGTTGAGGCTTTAAATGGTAATATTTTTATTGTAAAGGATCATGTTATAAAAACACCACCACTTGAAGATGGATGTTTAAAAGGCATAATGAGGAAACAAATTATAGAAATCATTCAATCTATGCCAGAATACAGTTTGGAAGAAAGTTCAATTTCACCTTTTGAGCTTCAAAAAGCAGATGAAATATTTATTACAAATGTGATTGTAGGAATACAACCAGTAACAGGTTATAGAAAGAAGATTTATAAGAATGAATTATCTAAAGGGTTACTTCAAAAATTAAACGTAAAAATAAGATTAACTAACTAATTAGCACTTGGATCTTCAGGTGCATTAGACCAAATACTATATTCTCCACCTAATTCTACCATCTTTTCTTTCCAAAAAGATTGGTAATCTTTTTCTATAATAGATTTTTTGTAAATATTCTCAGTTACTACCCAAGAATTTGTTTTTAATTCTTCGTTTAATTGGTTCGAGTTCCAACCAGAATATCCTAGAAAGAAACGAATATTATTTTCACTAATTTCATTATTAGCAATAAGTTCTGCAACTCGGTCAAAATCTCCACCCCAAAAAATACCTAAAGAAATTTCAATGCTATTTGGTATTAATTCAGGTACCTTATGGATAAAATATAAATTATCCTGTTCTACAGGACCACCATTATAGATTTTAAAATTTGCTTTAATTTCTGGAATTAGGTCGTGTATTGTATAATCTAACGGTTTGTTTAGAATAAAGCCTATTGAACCTTCTTCTGTATGGTCTGCTAACAAAACAATAGAGCGATTAAAGGAAACATCGCCAATTATTGATGGTTCTGCGATTAACAAATCACCTTTTTTTGGTTGTATTGTAATCATATAGTTGAGGATTAGTAATTAAATGTAGCATTTTTTTTTTTAAATTCAAATTGTTAGAAACAAAAAAAGCCTTCGAGTAAAGAAGGCTTTTTGAATATAAAAGAAGTAAAAACTAGTTTACAGCGCTCGATAAATCTGAACCTGCTTTAAACTTAACTACGTTTTTCGCTTTAATTTTTATAGTCTTACCTGTTTGAGGGTTTCTTCCTTCTCTTGCAGCTCTTCTTGTAACTGACCAAGATCCAAATCCAACTAAAGAAACTCTGTTACCTTTTTGTAAAGCTCCTTCAATTTCAATTAACGCACATTCTAAAGCCTTTTTTGCAGCTGCTTTAGTAATTCCTGCGTGTTCTGCCATAGCATCGATTAAATCTGATTTGTTCATAATTTAAATTTTAATTATTAATAAATTGTTGGTTAAACATTTTTTGTTAAATCCATTACAAATTTATACGGATTCTTAAATCATGCAAGTAATAGCAAGGGAAATACACTATATTGTTGATAACTTAATGCATTTGTTAATAAACATAGTGCGTTTTATCGATTTTTTTATAATATCAATAAGAATAAGGCTTTAGAGCATTTTTGCTGATTCATGAAATTGATATCCATTTAAAAGTGATTTTACATCCATTTTTCGCTTTCCTGGAAGTTTAATTTCTTTAATATTTATAAAACCATCTGTTACAGCTACTTTTAATTCTTTTTTAGTTGTAATAATATGTCCAATTGAAAAAGAATGCGATTCTTCTTCAATATCAGAACTATATATTTTTACTTCTAAAATTTCCTCTTCATTCTGTAGAAAAGTCCATGCTGCTGGATATGGGCTTAATCCTCTAATCTTATTGTAAATATTTTTTAAAGAGTCATTCCAATCAATTTTACAATTATCTCTATTTAATTTATAGGCTGTTTTAGTTTCCTCATCCTGTGGTTGTGCTTTTGTGCTGACTTTGTTAGTTTCAATTAGTTTTACAGTTTCTAAAACTAATTGACTTCCAGCATGCATAAGTTTGTCATGTAAACTTCCTGCATCTTCATTTGGATCAATTAAAACATCTTGTTGTAATATTATTTCTCCTGTATCTATTTTTTCATCTATAAAGAATGTTGAGACACCAGTTTTTGTTTCGCCATTAATAATAGCCCAATTTATTGGTGCAGCACCTCTATAATCTGGTAATAAGGAAGCATGTAAATTAAATGTTCCATATTCTGGTAGTTGCCAAACTACTTGAGGTAGCATTCTAAATGCAACAACAATATGTAAATTTGCTTTTAGGTCTTTTAATTCTTTTACAAAGTCTTCATTTTTTAAATTGGTTGGTTGCATAATATGTAAGCCTTTAGATTTAGCAAACAATTTAACAGCACTTTCGTTTAGTTTTCTACCTCTACCTGCAGGTTTATCTGGAGCAGTTATAACTCCAACTATATTATAATTGCTTTCAACTAAAGTCTTTAAAATGGTAACAGCAAAGTCTGGTGTTCCCATAAATACAATTCTTAAATCTTTCATTACTTATTTAATTTATAAGTGTTTCTATCGGTAATACTTATTAGTTGATGTTCTAATAGCATTTTAATGCATGTTTTAATATCTGTTTCAGGGTGTTTTAGAATTTTTGCTAAATCTCTTGAGCTTAAGTCAGTTTGTAATAAAGCATTTAAGACGTCTTCTTTAATAAGATTGATTTCCTTTTTTGATTTTTTTGTGCTTTTTGTGATGCAAACGGAACAAATTCCACAATCTGATATATTTTTCTCTCCAAAATAGTTTAGTAGCTGCACACTTTTACAAATCTTGTTGTCTTCAACATATGCAATAACAGCATGAACTTGTTTATATTTTAAATCGTTTTGTTGTTCAATATAATGCGAAATTCTATTAATTGCTTTATCATCTTCCCTTGGTTGTAAAAAAGTAATTTCAGAATCAGTTGTAGATAGGCTAAGAGTAATAATTTCGTCTCTATCTAATTGCTTTAAGGTTGCAAATAATTTGTCTTCTGAAACAGATGCTTTTCCTGAAACTAGAATAGAATTTATTTTAATGTCATTTTCAAAAATACCACCATAAGTTCTTAAAATAGTTTTAACTATTACATTGATATCTTGATGTTTTTCTAAATATGAAAACAATCTTGTGTTACTAACTATAAACTGTAAGCTTGTTCTTTTATTAAACTGTTTAGAAAGACTAATAATGCTAGTTCTGTCTAATAATTGTAGTGTGTTGTATGCTAATAAACTATTTAATTGATAGGTTTTGCAAAACTGATTGAAATTAAAATCGAACAAAATGTCTTGACCTTCTCCATAAGAAACCTGAAAATAGTTACTTAATTTTCTGTAAATGTGCTTAACATCTTTTACAGTTGGAAGCACGTTTAAAAACTGATTTTTAACCAGTAGCACATCACTTTTATTTTTTAATATAATTGCAAATGCTTTTTCGCCATTTCTTCCAGCTCTACCAGCTTCTTGAAAATAACTCTCAATACTTTCTGGTAAATTTAAATGAATAACCGTTTTTACATCAGGTTTATCAATTCCCATTCCAAAAGCATTGGTGGCAACCATAACTTGTTTTTGATTGTTGATCCATTGCATCTGGTTGGCCTCTTTTATTTTATTAGATAAACCTCCATGATAGGTTGTGGCGCTTATACCTTTATTATTTAGAAAATCGGCAATTTCAAGTGTTAACCTTCTACTTCTTACATAAATAATAGAAGATTGTGGGTTTTTCTTTAAAACAGTTTCTAAACGATAGTATTTGTCCTCTTCATCAAACGTCATGTAAGCTAGATTAGAGCGCTCAAACGATTGCCTAAATATTTTTGGCTGAATAAAATCGAGTTCTTCAACAATATCTTTTACAACTTCTGGAATTGCTGAAGCTGTTAAGGCAATACAATTAACTCCTGGCTGTATTTGTCTTAATAATTGAATGTTTTTATAGGCTGGTCTAAAATCGTTTCCCCATTGAGAAATACAGTGTGCTTCATCTACAGCAATTAAATTAACATTCATTTGTTTAATCCTGTCTTGTACTAATTCTTGCTGCAGACGTTCAGGAGAGAGGTATAAAAACTTATAATTTCCATAAATACAATTATCTAAAAGCGTATCTAACTCACTTTTAGAAATACCACTAGTAATACTTAATGCTTTTATTCCTTTTTGTTTTAAAGAGGACACTTGATCTTTCATTAATGCTACTAAAGGAGATACCACAATGCAAATCCCTTCTCTAGCAAGTGCAGGAATTTGAAAGCATAACGATTTTCCTCCACCTGTTGGTAATAAAGCAAAGACATCTTCCCCTTCTAAAACAGCATCAATAATTTCTTCTTGAAACGGTCTAAAGGAGGTAAAATTCCAATAACGTTCTAATATGTTTATAGGATGCTGCATTACAGCTTGGTTATGGTGTCAAGTAAATAATCTACTCGGTTCTCAATAGTATCAAAAGGGATGTTTATTAAATTGTATTTGTACTTTTTGTAAGTGTTTAATAATTGTTCATGAATTTTAACTGCTTGGTCAAAGTTTTCATAGCGTTCATTATCGCTAATAAAAATATCTTGCCATGGAGCCAATACATATACTTGGTCGTATCTGCAATTTTGACAGGCAACTTCAAAAGATTTCGGATAAGATTCACTAGCATAATCCATATATGCCAAAACGTCTGGAACACCTCTATCTATAAATACAAAAGAAGTTTCAGTAGATTTTGCTTCTTGAAATTGTTTTATTCTACTATCCAATAAGCGTTCGCTAAACAAAAGAGGATTGGTTAAAAAAAGTTGCTCAACCCCATCTTTTCTGGCATCAAGGATAACTTGTCTTGAAATTTCTTCAAGACATAAATAATTTCTATTAATTAATTCGTTTATTAAAGAAGTTTTACCTGTTCCTGGTCCTCCAGTAATAACAATTTTTTTAGAGCTCAAATTGGCAAGATTTTAGCTGTAAAATTCGGAATTTAATTCAGAAATAAAAAATGTAAAGGAAATAGTATCTTTACAACTTGAAATTAACAGGTTGAAATTAATAAAAATTAAAGCAAATTATTATAAACCTATTACAATTAAAAAAAGTAAAAAAGCACATGAATAAAGATAAAAAAACTAAAGAATTTTACGAAAAATTAAAAATTCAGCTTTACGATACTTCTATATGGCCTACAGAGTATCTCTATAAATTTATAGTAAAATCTAATACTGAAAGCATTGCAGGTGTAGAAGCGCTATTTAATAATTTGGGAGCTGTAATAAAAACAACAGAATCTAAAAATGGCAAATACACGAGCATTTCTATAAGTGTTAAAATGAAAAGTCCAGAATTTGTTATTGAAAAATATATTGAAGTTTCAGAAAAAGTTGAAGGTGTTATTAGTCTTTAGTTTTTTTTTGTACTTTGCGCATGCATAATTAACTTCATGCAAAATTATAACTCTACACCATTTTTATTTTGATAGAAAATATAGAATACAACACAGAACGTGAACATTTAATTATTCCTGAGTATGGAAGACATATGCAGAAAATGATTAACTATGCTAAATCACGTGAAACAAAAGAAGAGAGAAATAAAGTAGCTAAAGCAATTATTTCGGTTATGGGAAATCTGCAACCTCATTTACGTGATGTTCCAGATTTTCAACATAAACTTTGGGATCAGCTGTTTATTATGGCAGATTTTGATATAGATGTAGATTCTCCTTATCCAATGCCATCTAGAGAAGAATTATATGCTAGACCAGAAACATTAAAATATCCTCAAAATTTTCCAAAATATAGATTCTACGGAAACAATATTAAAACCATGATTGATGTGGCTTGTACATGGGAAGAAGGTGAAATGAAAGAAGCATTGGTTTACACGATAGCAAACCACATGAAAAAATGTTTTCTAAACTGGAATAAAGATACAGTAGAAGACGATGTTATTTTTGGTCACTTACGTGAATTATCTGGTGGAAAATTAGATCTTAAAAACTTTGATGAAGATTTAACAGATGCTACAAGCTTAATGAGGAGTAAGAAAAAATATTCTTCAAGCACTAAAAAAACACATCATAAAAAAGGAGGAAGTCATTCAAATAGACCAAGAAAACGTTATTAAGTAGCTAATGGGAATATTCAAAATTGAAGGAGGTCATCAGTTAAAAGGAAAAATACAGCCTCAAGGAGCAAAAAACGAAGCACTTCAAATTTTATGTGCTGTTATACTTACACCAGAACTTGTTACTATAAATAACATACCAGATATAGTAGATGTTAATAAATTAATTGAATTATTAAAGAAACTAGGTGTAGAGGTAAACAAGATTGGAACTGGATCTTATACTTTTAAAGCTGAAAACATAAATCTTAAGTATTTAGAATCTGCCGAATTTAAAAAAGATGGAAGAGGTTTAAGAGGATCTATTATGATTGTAGGACCACTTTTAGCTCGATTTGGTAAAGGATATATTCCAAAGCCAGGTGGAGATAAAATTGGAAGAAGAAGATTAGATACCCATTTTGAAGGTTTTATTAAATTAGGAGCCAAATTTAGATATAATAGAGAAGACTATTTCTATGGTGTTGAAGCCAAAAGACTAAAAGGAACCTATATGCTTCTAGATGAAGCTTCGGTTACAGGAACAGCAAATATTGTTATGGCTGCTGTTTTAGCAGAAGGAACTACTACAATTTATAATGCAGCTTGCGAACCTTACTTACAACAACTTTGCAAAATGCTTAATCGTATGGGAGCAAAAATTAGTGGTATTGGTTCTAATATGTTAATTATAGAAGGTGTAGATAGTCTTGGAGGTACTGAGCACAGAATGCTTCCAGACATGATTGAAATTGGAAGTTGGATTGGTTTAGCTGCCATGACAAAGAGTGAGCTTACTATAACAAACGTTAGTTGGGATGATTTAGGACAAATTCCTAATGTGTTTAGAAAACTAGGAATTACTGTAGAACGTCAAGGAGATGATATTCATATTCCAGCCCATAAAAATGGATATGAAATTCAAAACTATATTGATGGTTCTATTTTAACTATTTCTGATGCACCTTGGCCAGGATTTACACCAGATTTATTAAGTATTATTTTAGTTGTTGCAACACAAGCAAGAGGTAGTGTTCTAGTGCATCAAAAAATGTTTGAAAGCCGTTTGTTTTTTGTAGATAAATTAATAGACATGGGAGCAAAAATTATTCTTTGCGATCCACATAGAGCGACTGTTATTGGTCATGATTTTAAATCGCAATTAAAAGCAACTACCATGACTTCTCCAGATATTAGAGCAGGTGTGTCTTTATTAATTGCTGCATTATCAGCAAAAGGAACATCTACAATTCATAACATTGAGCAAATAGACAGAGGTTACGAAAATATTGATACACGTTTAAGAGCTATTGGAGCGAAGATAGAGCGATTAGATTAAACTGCATTTAAAGCTTCTTTATATATTTTTAAACAACGTTCTCGAGCTTTTTTATGGTCAACTATTGGAGAAGGATAGGTGAGTTCTTGAAATTCTGGAACCCATTTGGAAATATATTTAAGCTCTTTATCAAATTTTTCTATTTGTGTAGTGGGATTAAATATTCTGAAATATGGAGCTGCATCCACACCACAACCAGCAACCCATTGCCAGTTTCCAATATTGCTAGCCATTTCGTAATCGTGTAACTTTTTGGCAAAATAAGCTTCTCCCCAACGCCAATCTATAAGTAAATGTTTGCATAAAAAACTACCAACCAACATTCTAACCCGATTATGCATAAAACCTGTTTGGTTTAATTGTCTCATGCCAGCATCAACTAAAGGATAGCCTGTTTTTCCTTGACACCAGAGTTTAAATTCTTCTTCGTTATTTCGCCACTTAATATTGTCATATTTTGGCTTAAAACTTCTATGAATTGTTTCCGGAAAATGCCATAGGATTTGCATAAAAAACTCTCTCCAGATTAATTCTTGCAAAAAAACTTCGTTCGTTTCTGCTATCGCTTTTTTCACTATTTGTCTTATGCTTACAGTTCCAAAACGTAAATGTGGTCCTAGTCTAGATGTGCTATCTTTTGCAGGAAAGTTTCTAGTATCTTCATAGGTTTGTATTAATTTAGAATCTACAGTATAATCTAAAATCTCTTGATTTGATGGTTTGAACCCTAAATGTTGAAGACTTACATTTGGAACATCTTTTATGTGAAGTAAGCTATTGAACAGACTTTTTGTATCAAAAGTTTTTAATTCTTCAGCTTGAAATTTAGTCTTCCAAGTTTTCATATAAGGAGTATAGACCAAATAAGGTTTGCCATCTTTTTTTACAACTTCGTCTTTTTCAAAAATAACCTGATCCTTAAAAGTTCTAAATGTTATGTCTTTCTTTGAAAAAAAGGTTTCAATTTCAGTGTCTCTTTTTTTAGCATAAGGCTCGTAATCGTGATTGGTGTAAACAGAGTCAATGCGATAATTACTAACTATATCTTTGAAAACATCTATAGGTTTACCCTTATATAAAGAAATATCACTTTTGTATTTAACTTGAAGTTCTTCTTTTAATTTTTGAAGAGTTTTATAAATAAAAGTAACTCTAGAATCGTCTTTTGGAAGTTCGTCTAAAATTTCAGTATCAAAAATAAAGATAGGTAATACAGGAAGTTTATCATTTAATGCTTGATAAAAGCCTACATTATCATCTAAACGTAAATCTCTGCGAAACCAAAAAATATTAATTGTTTGTTGCATTATAAGTATCAATTATATACTTAATAGTTACAGATTGACTGTTAATTTGAAGAAGGTCTACCTTTTAATCTTTTTTCAACTTTGCGTTTCATTGCAGTAAGTCGCTTCATGATTTCCATGATTTCTTCATTCTTTTCAGTTTTGTAAACTTCATTTAAACTTAGAATAAGCGCTTTAGCTTCTCTGGAAATTTCAATACGATCGCTTGTAGATAAGGATTTTAAACTTGTTTTTTCAAATTCTAAAGCTTTGTCTATAAGTTCCATAATTTTTACTGATTTAATAATTATTTATAATTAAAACTCTGTTTTAAGTACTTAATTTTTTTATCATTCCATTAAAAATAATTCCATGAAATGGTAATACACTATACCAATACAATCTGCCAGCCAAACCGTGAGGTCTAAAAGTGGCTGTTTGTTTTAATATTTTATCTTCAATTTTAAATTCTAACCATGCTTCACCAGGAAGCTTCATTTCGGCATAGAGTAGGAGTCTTTGCTGTGTTTTATCGGCATAAATAACTCGCCAAAAATCTAAAGCATCTCCAGAATCCAACTCTGTAACACTAGTTCTACCACGTCTCAAGCCAATTCCTCCAAAGAGTTTGTCTACATAACCTCTAAGTTTCCAAAGTGTATTTCCGTAATACCAACCTGTTTGTCCACCAATAGCCCATATTTTGTCGATAGTCTTTTTTGAATTGATAACCTCGTGTTCTTTGTAATCTTTAAAACAGCCATAACTTGGAATATTAATATAGTTGTGAAAGTTGTCTTTTAGGGTTCCACTACTAATAAACGAATCTTTCCAACTAGATATAATACTATTTTGTTCAATTTTTTCAAAAGCCAGTTTTACAGCCTCTTTGTATGTTAAAGGTTCGACCTCCAATATAGCATTTATTTCGCTATGATTCCCAATTATTTCAACACCCATACTATCTACTAAGTTAGAGGCTAATTTGTAAGAGGTCGAAGTTACAAAATATAACCAATATGACGATAGTTTTGGTGTCATTACTGGAACGGTTATAATGTGCCTTTTTAGGTTTCTAACTTCTGCAAATTGGAGTAGCATTTGTTTATAGGTTAATACTTCTGGTCCAAAAATATCGAAAGTTTTGTTGAAAGTTTCATTATTGTCAGCACTCTTAGTTAGAAAGGCTAATACATCGCGAACAGCCAAAGGTTGTGTTTTGGTATGGAGCCATTTTGGGGCAATCATAACTGGTAGTTTTTCTACCAAATCTCTTATAATTTCAAATGAAGAACTACCAGAACCAACAATAATTCCAGCTTTAAATACAGTTAAGGCATAATATTCAGATTCTAAAGTGTCTTCAACATTTTTTCGAGATTTTAGATGCTTAGACAGATTATTGTCATTAGTTATACCACTTAAATAAATAACTTGTTTGATTTCTGTTTTCTCTATTTGGGATTTAAAATTTAATGCACACCGTTCTTCTAAACTTTCAAAATTATTGGAAGCATTAGACATAGAATGTATTAGAAAATAAGCTATATCTATATTTTTTGGAATATTATTTAAAGTCTCAGGCTTTAAAAAATCTACTTCAATAACATCAATATGTTTATTATCGAGGTAGTTTTTATCTGCACGTAATTTATCTCTAACAGCACAAATAACATGATGCCCTTCTATTAACAATAAAGGAATTAGTCTTTTGCCTATATAGCCAGTTGCTCCTGTTACGAGAATAGTCATTATAGCGTATTAAAATTATTAATTACAATATTTTTTGCTTTCAAGTCGAACATTAGGTTATAAAGTCCAAAGAAGGTTCTATTCATATATATAAAATGTTTCGAACCTCTATTAGCATTATATTTTCTTATTTGTGAATTTTTAGAATATTGCTCGCCTAATTGGGCTATTTTTATAAAGAATTGATTGTTTGAAAAATCGAATGTTTCATCATGTAATGGTAATGAAAATAAACTAAGCATATCATGAAACATTTTGGAGAAAAAGGATTTTTCTTCTTCAGTGTCTTCTTGTTTTAATATTTCTAATTCGTATAATTTTGAAAGAAATACTTCTTGATTACTAATATTTTCCTTTTTAGCCAATTCAAAATAAGGAATATAAAAGTTTTCTGGAATGGTTTTTACACAGCCAAAATCTAAAGCTATCAGATTTCCTTCGTCTGAAATTAAAAAATTTCCAGGATGAGGATCTGCATGTACTTTTTTCAAGTAATGAATTTGATACATGTAAAAATCCCAAAGGGCTTGTCCAATTTTGTTGGCCTTCTTTTCGTCTGTATTTTGTTTGGTGAATTCAGATAAATGCTTGCCTTCCATATAGTCCATGGTAATAATTCTATCTGAAGACAAGTTTTCATAATATTTTGGAAATTTTAAATTTGGAATGTGTGCACATGCTTTTGCAATTTCTTGACTTTGTGCTACTTCTAAAATGTAGTCAGTTTCCTCGATGAGTTTTGTTTCAACTTCTTTAAAATATTTATCTGAATCTTTTCCTTTAATATTAAACATGCTCATGGCTACAGGCTTTACCATTGCTAAATCTGATGTGATACTTTCTGCAACTCCTGGATATTGGATTTTCACAGCAAGTTTTTTCCCATTTTTTTCTGCTAAATGTACTTGACCAATACTAGCAGCATTTACAGAAGTTGCGTTAAAAGTATCATATAATTCTTCTGGTGTTTTTCCAAAGTGCTTTTTAAATGTTTTAAGTACTAAAGCAGGTGATAATGGTGGAACGGAAAATTGAGCTAAAGAGAATTTCTCTACATAAGCCTGAGGCAAAATAGATTTTTCCATACTTAACATTTGTGCCACTTTTAAGGCACTACCTTTAAGTTGTTTTAAACTATTGTATATATCCTCTGCATTGTTTTTATTTAAACGATCTTTGGCTTCGTCTTTATTAGTAACCATTTTATCTCCATAATATTTAATATAGTTTACACCAACTTTTGCTCCAGTTGTTACTAATTTGGATGCTCGTTGAATTTTTGATGTTGGAATTTTATCTATTGTTTTCATAAGTTCAAGTTTACTTTTTCTTTAAATAAAAATTTCCCAAAATCAATAACACTTTTAAGAGGCGTGATCTGGAGAATATCGAAACTAGTATTTACCGACTTCTCAATAAAAATATCTGTTTTTTCGAACGATTTTGAAGAGTCTTCCATCCAAAACTTTAATGTTATTAAGAACTGAACCCAAGCAGATTCCTGTAGTGCCTTTTGTTGAATTTGATCTATTTGTTTCTGTTTTACATCTATCATATCTATATCTATTTCTTTAATGTAGTTTGTAAAATTATGTCTTAATTTTGACAACTTTTTAAGACCTTTTAAGCTGTTTTTTTCTTGTTCTAAAGAAAACATAACATAGCTTCTGTTGGCAGTCAAGTTTTCAAAAAAGGTATAATAGAAACTAAGGAGTTTATTTCTTGAGTCGAAAGAATTGTAATCTTGACTCTTGTTTAATATTCCTATTGTATTCTCAAAAAAAATATTAAATATATATTTTTCTAATGCTTCGAATGAGGTGAAATGCATGTAAAAATCTTGTTCATCAAATTTGTTTTCACTTGAAAACTTATAGACAGTATCTGGTTTTTTATTATGTTTTAGTACATAATTCATGTATAAAGACATAATATCTTTATTGCTTAGTGCTTTCTTTTTTGCCATAATAACAAATTATTTTTTGTAAATATACAATATTGTCTAACTATATCATGAAAAAATTAGACAATTATTTGTTAATATTATAAATATTTGCTTAAGCCACATTAGTTATTAGTTTCTTGAGATAGAAATAAATGTCTGAATTTCTGATTTTTATATCATTTTTAATCATAAAAAAAGCTTCGATTTCTCGAAGCCTTTTATGGATTATAACTTGTTTGAGTTAGTTTTTAATTACTTTATGAACATAAGATTCTTGATTAGAATTTAAATGAATAAAATATATACCACTTGTATAGCTACTTAAATCTAATTGATTTGTAGTTTTAAAATGAATCTCTTTTTTATTAATGTTTTTCTTGAAAGATAAATTTATAGAATTAATTAAATAAAATTAATCATAAACATTTTTTATAAAATTGTATATTTGAATACTAAATATTTTAATAATGAAAAAAAAACCAATCCTATTTTTAATAGCAATTTTAGTTTCAATGTCTACGGCATTTTCTCAAGATTTAAAATCTGAAAAAGAACTTAGAAGACAAGCAGCAAAAGTGGATACTGTTTATACAGTACAAGAACGAGCCAATATTGAAGCATGGTTCTATGAAAGAGTAAACGAAATGCATTTGTCAGATGAAGAAAGAGAAGAATATGATACTATAGTGTATTCTTATATTTTTCAAATGAGTCGTTTGAACGATAAGGATAAGGATTACACTATTGACGAAATTCATGTGAAATTTGATGACATTGTAGATACGATGAATGCAGAGTTAAAAAGTGTATTGACTACCGAACAGTATATAAATCATCTTGAAAATTTCAATGAAATTGTTAGAAGTATTTATCATAAATATGGTTGGGAAGATTAACCTCTTACATTTATATGATTGTATTTTAATCTTTTATTAACAGTTTGAAAATCAATCAGTATGTATATTTGAATAATTAATTAACATTCTAAAAAATAAACAATGAAAAAAATATTACTAATAATTGCTTTAGTAGCCATTTCAATCAATTTGAACGCTCAAGTAGTTACACCACAACCAAGTCCATTAAGTAAAGTTGAACAAAAAGTAGGATTAACAGATGTTACAATAGAATATTCTCGTCCAGGAGTAAAAGGACGTATAATATTTGGAGATTTAGTTCCTTTTGAAAAAAAATGGAGAACAGGAGCCAATAAAAACACAATTGTAACTTTTAGTGATAATGTTACTATTATGGACCAATTAATAAAAGCAGGATCATATGCTTTATATGTAACTCCTGGTCCAAAAGTCTGGGAAGTTGTTTTTTATTCTGAAACTGATAATTGGGGATTACCAAAAGAATGGTCAGATAAAAATATAGTAGCTATAGTAAATGTAGAAGTAAACCGTATTCCATTTAAGGTTGAAACATTTACAATAGATATTAATCAAATTACCAATACAAGTGCTGCAATAGAAATTATTTGGGAAAACATTTATGTAGCTATTCCATTTCAAGTACCTACAGATGAAAAAGTCTTAGCTTCTATTAACGAAGCCTTAAATGGAACTCCAACTTCAAATGATTATTATGCTGCAGCAGTATACTATTTACAAGAAGGAAAAGACATTAATCAAGCAAAAGAATGGATCGATAAAGCTATGAGTATGACTGATAAGCCTGCGTTTTGGCAATTAAGACAACAGTCTTTAATTTATGCTAAAACTGGAGACATAAAAGGAGCTATATCAATAGCTCAAGCATCTCTAGCTAGTGCAAAAGAAGCTGGAAATGAAGATTATGTTAATATGAATTTAGCTTCTTTAAAAGAATGGAGTGAAAAGTAATTTATTTATATACTTATATATGAAGCCTTATAGTTTTTACTATAAGGCTTTTTTTATTAATCAGTTTCTTCTAAAAAGAAAATCTCTTCAACAGACTTACCAAATAGCTTGGCAATTTTTAAGGCCAAAACGGTTGATGGTACATATTTGTTTTTCTCCATAGCATTAATAGATTGTCTGCTAACGCCTATTTTTTCTGCTAAATCTGCCTGAGTCAAGTTATGGATGGCTCGTTCTACTTTTAAATTATTCGTCATGGCTATTGGATTTAAGTTTTAAGAAATTAAAACGAATAATAAAGAAAAGTAAAGGCGTAAACATGTTAAATACAAGAACATCAAAAAATGTTAATCCATAAATAAACAGAATAGCAAAAATAAGAATAGCATAATTGAATATTAATGCCCAAACCAAAGAATCAGTTCTTAATTTGTAAATAAACTCGTCTTCTACTTTTTCTTTAGTAAAAACTATAATTAAACCTCCTATTATAATTGCCAATGAAATAAGCTCATCTAAAATGCTATTCTCTTCAATTATTTTAAAAAATCCCCTTTCTTCTTTCATAATAAAGTCTTCATTATAAATAGAAAAAACTTTCATGGTAAGAACATCAGATTCATAACCAATGGAATACATAAAAATGCCTCCAATAAGTCCTAAAATAAAAAGAATCCAACCAAGGCTTTTGTACTTGTTTGGTAATAAATAGTTTGTTTTCATAACTGTTCGATTTAAAATTGATTAATCAAAAGTAAAGAAAACTTTACATATAGACAAGCAAAATGTTCTTTTGGTTAAGAAAACATGACTAATTTAATATTGCTATGAAGATTTTGAATTCAACTTTTGAAGCATAAATGCAATTAGAATTACTAGAATACATCCAAATAAATTAAGCCATAAATATGGCATCCAATCAAACCACCAGCCAATAATTACAATTATTTGAGTAATCAAGGCAGCAACAAAAACAGCATTGCCACGCACATATTTAAAGAAAAATGCCAATAGGAAAATACCTAACACATTCCCATAGA
Organism: Xanthomarina spongicola; assembly: GCF_003148645.1. GTDB lineage: Bacteria > Bacteroidota > Bacteroidia > Flavobacteriales > Flavobacteriaceae > Xanthomarina > Xanthomarina spongicola. The sequence goes on along the minus strand of NZ_QGGP01000004.1, from coordinate 59,720 downwards.
AAATAGATCCAATAATATTAACTAATTGGATTAGATTGTCTGCTAAATAGGCTACACAGGCAATTATAATGGCTAAAATTCCCCATCCTAATGTAAACCACTTAGTAGCTTTTACATAATGTTCTTCAGTTTCTTTTCTGGCGTAATTTCGTTTATATAAATCTAAGGCAGTTGTAGAAGCTAAGGCATTTAATTCGCTTGCAGTACTAGACATAGCTGCACTTAATATGACTGCTAAGAGTAATCCTATTAAACCTCGAGGTAAATTATTTAGAATAAAATGTATAAACACATAATCCTTATCGTTAGTTTCTACACTTACTAAAGTTTCAGTAGAAGCTTTTTTAATAAGTTGTTTAGCAGCTTCTCTATTTTCTTTATCAGCTTCATTTGCTAAAGCAATAGCTTCAGCATAACTGTTTTCTCCAGTTGCTACAAAATCTTTTATAATGGCTTGTTTCTCATTAAAAATTATGGCTTGTTCATCTTGGATATCTTTATACTCTTCAGCATAAGAGGAATTTAAGATAACTTTTTCTGCAGCTGGATTAAAGTTAATTGGAGATGTATTAAACTGATAAAATACAAATACCATAACACCAACTAGAAGAATGAAAAATTGCATTGGTACTTTTAAAAGACCATTAAAAATAAGTCCCATTTGCATTTCTTTAACCGATTTTCCAGATAAATAACGCTGTACTTGACTTTGATCTGTACCAAAATAGGAGAGAGCTAAAAAAGTTCCACCAATTAAACCACTCCAAATAGTATATCTGTTTTCCAGATTAAAAGAGAAATCCAAGACATCCATTTTGCCACTAGCTCCAGCAATTTCTAGAGCTTTTGTAAAAGTAATATCTGCAGGCAAATAACTAATTATTAAAAAGAACGCAATAAACATTCCAGTGAAAATAACAGCCATTTGGTGTTTTTGAGTCATACTTACAGCTTTGGTGCCACCAGAAACCGTATATATAATAACTAAAATTCCAATAATAATATTCAAGTAAGTTAGGTTCCAACCTAAAACAGCCGATAAAATAATAGCTGGAGCATAGATTGTTATTCCAGCAGCCAAACCACGTTGAATTAGAAATAAGATAGCTGTTAGGCTTCTAGTTTTTAAATCGAATCGATTCTCTAAAAACTCGTATGCAGTATAAACTTTCAGCCTATGATATAATGGAATAAAAACCATGCAGATAATAACCATGGCAATAGGTACCCCAAAATAAAACTGGACAAAGCCCATACCATCATGAAAAGCTTGTCCTGGAGTAGATAGAAAGGTTATGGCACTTGCTTGAGTTGCCATAACAGATAAACCTATGGTCCACCATTTCGATTCATTTCCACCACGAACATAATCTTGTACGTTTTTACTGCCTCTGGTTTTCCAAGTTCCATAACCAACAATGGTTACAAGTGTACTTATTAAAACAATCCAATCTAGTGTTTGCATAGCTTAAAGAGATTTCATTATAAAATAAAACAGAACGATGTAAACAAAATTTGCAACTAATACTATAGTATATAGTTTAAGCCATGGTTGTTTTTGTGGATTGTTTTCAGACATATTAATTGGTTGAAGACGTTTTAATTGGTGTGTTTTCTTTTCCTATAGAAAGCATGTTGGCAAATAATCTATAAGCACCAGCTACACCTTCAGGAAATTCTCTAAAGAAGCTTAAGCCTGTATAAATGTAATAACCTTTACCATATTTGGCGACTAGCAAACTTCCTTTCTTGGCAGATTCACCTTTATCATGCATTGATAAAATAGGAGTAAACTCTTTAGACCATGAGTTAGGAAAATATAAACCACGTTCTTGAGTCCAACCTATAAAATCTTGTTGTGTTATTTTATTTGGCGTATTTAAAACTGGATGGTTGGGTTCTAAAAATTTTACTTCAGCTGTTTCGTCTGTTACGCGATCTCTGGAAAGTTCTAATTTATAAGGTGCCAATTCATCTACTATTAGTCTATGACTTGTGTTGTATTGCACTATAAGGTTGCCACCATTAGAAACATAATCAAATAATTGCTGTTGTTTAAATTTTAAAGTTTCTAAAGTATTATAAGCTCTTATACCAACAACAATAGCATCAAATTTGCTTAATGTTTCTGGATTAATATCTTCAGGTGTAATGGTTGTTACGTGGTAACCAATTTGTTGTAAACTTTCAGGAACAACATCTCCAGCTCCATTAATGTATCCAATAAACTCTCCTTTTTTCTGAATGTCTAAACGAACAATTTTACTTTCACTTGGTAATAAAACGGTTTGATAGGGAATGTGTTCGTAATCAATTTCAATTAGCTCCTTAGAGTATGTTTTACCTTGAATATTTACTACAGGAATTAGTTGTCCTTCACTTTGATTATTAGGAGGTTTAACAGTAAATATTAGTGTTTTTTCTTCCCCTTTATTAGGGATGTTAATATTTTGCTTATCTGGTGAAATTTGCCAATTATCTGGATAGTTTAAACTTACAAACCCTTCAATATTATCTCTTCCTGCTTTTACAATAACTGGAATGTTTTTAGATTGATTATTTTCGAAAATGATTACTTTCTCTGAAATTTTAACCGAAGCTTCAGGAATTATTTCGAAAGGTTTATATACTTCCCCTTTTACAGGGTCGTTGATTTTGTAAATGATTGGTTTTGTATATGAAATAAGTGTGTTTTCAATGTTTAATTGAAAAATTACATTAAAAACTCTAGGAGTTTCTGGTTTTCCTATTAAAGATTCATCTGAAACATGATACATTCCAAGAGTTCCTTTTTCAGATAACCAATAAGGTGTTGTTGGTTTTTGGTTGCTATCTATGGTTAATACTTCGTGAAATTCAAACCCGTTGTTTTCTATAAGTTCCATTTTTTTTGAAATGGTTGTATTGTTACATTCAATACTTTCAAGTTTTATTGAAATTGGGCTTCTATTTATAACTTCAATATTTAATTTTACAGTCTCTCCAGGTGTTGCTTGATTGGTTACGGAAGCAGCTTCTAAATACAATCCAGAACAGGCATAAATAATGTTTTTTATTTCTTCGGTCTTGTAATCTCTCCAATGCGTATTTTCTAACTTCTGAATTAATTGATACGCTCTAACTAGCTCAGGAATAGAAGCTGACGGATTCTTGAAATCGAAATTGGTTTCTACTTGATGAAGTATATCTCCAATGGCTTCTCCACCTTTTACACGATTCCAACTTGTGTCAATGCCTTCAAATATATTGGTTTTGTCTTTTGGTATGTTACCTTTTATCAATTCAATATATTCCATTTGTTGTCCACGAGTACCTGTGTTTCCAAAGCCTTGAGATTTATGTTGACTTCTACTTAATGCAGCAATTTCGTTGTTGCTTAAACCGTTTGATGGATAGTATGTCCCAATATCTAAACTAATAAAATTGGTTTTATCAATTTTATCAAATTTTTCTTGACTTCCATAACGCCACCAACTGGTATTATAAAACAGCCTTTTAGGTTGCCAGGTACTAATATCCTTTAATTGTTCAGGATATATCGATTTATCATTTGCTAAATCAAAAGCTTCAATGCTTAACATAGCCGAACTGGTATGATGTCCATGTGTTTGACCAGCTCTTTTATGGTCAAACCTATTGATGATGATATCTGGTTGAAATTGTCTGATTGCTAAAACAACATCGCTTAAAACTTCTTCTTTATTCCATATTTCAAGTGTTTCGTCTGGATGTTTTGAATAGCCAAAATCGTTAGCTCTGGTAAAAAGTTGTTCGCCACCATCAATTTCTCTAGCTGTAAGCAATTCTTGGGTTCTTATAACGCCAAGCAGTTCTCTTATTTCTGGACCTATTAAATTCTGTCCACCATCTCCTCGTGTTAAAGATAAATAAGCAGTTCTCGCTTTTACTTTGTTGGACATATATGAAATAAGCCGAGTATTTTCATCGTCTGGATGTGCAGCTACATATAATACAGAGCCAAGAAAATTTAGTTTTTTAATGGATTCGTAAATTTCGGAAGCATTTAGTTTTTTGGGAGCTTGAGAGAATATGTTTAAGCTTGTAAATAGCGTTAAAATTACAATAAGTAATAATTTTTGCATAGTTGGTTTTTTTGAAAGGAATAAATATAAAAAGAAAACCAGCATCGAGGCTGGTTTTAATGTTTCTTTAACTTTAAAAAGTTATAACCATTTCTTTCTCTTAAAATAATAAATCATCCCAAGGAAAATAACAATCATAATAGCCCAAAGTATAAAATAACTGTATTTATAGTTTAACTCAGGCATATTGTCGAAGTTCATACCATAAATACCAGCTATAAATGTAAGAGGGATAAAAATAGTTGCCATAATGGTTAGTACTTTCATGACTTCGTTCATTTTATTACTAATAGTTGTCATATACATGTCCATTAAACTCCATATCATTTCTCTATAAATATCAATAGAATCGGATAATTGAATAATATGGTCGTAAATATCTTTATAATACTGAATGGTTTTTTTATCTATTAAAACATGTTCATTTTTTTCAATACGACTTATTATTTCACGAATAGGAAAGATAGAACGCCGTATTTTTAAAACTTCTTTTTTAAGGTTTAAAATTTGTAGGCTTAAATCTTCTTTAATTTGACCATGGAATAAAAGATCTTCAAGATCTTCAATTTTATTTCCCATTGTTTCGCTAACTATGTAGTAATGGTCAACAATGGCATCAATTAATGCATAAAGTAAATAATCTGACCCAAGTGTTCTAATTCTACCATTTGCTAAACGAAGACGCTCTCTAACATTATCGAAAACATCTCCTTCAATTTCTTGAAAAGTAAGCACATAATTAGATCCTAATACGAGACTTATTTGTTCAATTTTTATGTCTTCATTTTCATCGTAATAAAGCATTTTTAAAACCACAAATATATAATCGTCGTAAACATCAATTTTTGGTCTTTGAGACGTGTTGGCAATATCTGCAATAATTAGAGGATGTAGGTTGTAGTGTTTTCCAATCTTTTCAATGTCTTGTATATGGTTTAACCCATTAATGTTTATCCAAGTATTGGATTTGGTTTGTTTGAAACTAAAAGTGTCTTCTATAGATTTTAGTTCTAATTCGTTAATAGAATCTGAACTATAGTCAAAAGCATCAATAAAAAGTTTTTCGGTAGGGTTTTCTCCAGTATAAACAATTGAACTTGGAGACTGCTTAATGTGCTTTTTGTATTTACTTGTTCTTTTCTTGCCCATGAAATAAAAATAATACTATAAATATATACAATATTTATATAGCATCAGAGCCTTCGTCAATGGCATCTTTTTTAATAAGTGTCACTGCTTTTTGTAGAATTAAATTATTAGGGTAGGTTACTAAGTCTCCATTGTCTAATCTTAAGTGTAGATGGAAGGCTCTAATATCTTCAATAATGGCTTCTATTGGAAAATCTTTATCGTGGATTTGTATTTTATCTCCTACTTTGTATGGAAATGAAAAAAACATTATAACACCAGAAGTAATGTTGCTTAATATGGACCAGATAGCAAATAATGCGATACCAAGAACAGCAAATACAGATGAGAATAATAGTGCTAAATCTTTTAACTGAGCACCAAAAATAAAAGTTTCAACTAATAGGGTTATTAAAACTAGAGTAACTGTTGTGTATCTACTTATTAATCGAATTCGAGCATCGTTTATATTAGTAGCTCTACCTAATTTATAAATAAGTTTTTTTAAAATTAATCTTGTAATTAATATGAATATTATAAGAACAACACTAATTATTAACTCTGTTTTGTAAGTTTCGAAAAACATTGTTTTTATTTAAAAATTAATAATGCAAAGATATAATAGAAATATATAGTTATAGTTAGTTTGTATTATATTTAAGAAGGAATTAAGCTATTTAAGGAATTGTAAACTAAGTGAGTTGGTAAGCCAACTACATTAAAGTATGAACCTTCAATTTTTGTTATTCCTATTTGTCCAATCCATTCTTGAATACCATAAGCTCCAGCTTTATCGAAAGGTTTGCAAGTATCAATGTAGTATTGTATTTCTTCATCTTCAAGTTTTTTGAAGGTTACATTTGTAATTGCATTTATAGTTTTCTGAAGCGTTTTAGTTGTAAAACATACAGAAGTAATAACTTGGTGAGTTGCGTTACTTAAAGATTTTATCATAGTAAATGCATCTAGCTCATTTATGGGTTTGCCAAGCGCTTTGTTGTTATGCCATACAATAGTATCACTAGTAATTAAAATCTCGTTATCCTTTAGTTCTTCTTTAAAAGGTAGTGCCTTAAGTTGTGCTAGATAATCACTTATTTCGAAATGGGTTAACCGATTTGGGTATTCTTCTTTTACTGGCTTTAATCGAACTTCAAAATCAATACCTAATTCTTTAAAAAACTGTTGTCTTCTAGGAGAACCTGAAGCTAAAATAATATGATATTGTTTTAGTTTTTCGTTTAACATTATTCAAGCAAAATGTATTTGTAAAGTATTAAAGACAATAAGCCAAAAAGCATCACTAATTTAAGCATATTGCTAATAAAATGAAATTCTTTTTTTGTTTCAGCTGAATAAGATTTTATTATAATATATAGAAGAGGAGCAATTATAAACAGTAAAAAATAACCAACTAAAAAAAGTTGTTTATACAAGTTTATAACGACATAATATACAACACCAAATAAAGGAATTAACAATAGAATAAAAACTATTTTTGAAGCTCTTTCTCTGCCAATAGCTATTGGTAAGGTGTTCATGCCAGCTTTATAATCGCCATCAATGTCTTCAATATCTTTAACAATTTCCCTTATAAAATTAATAACAAATGCAAAGATGGCATAGTCTAGAATAATTTTAAAAAAGGTTATTTGTGTTTCTTGATTCTGAGGTGTAATTACAGGAAGTAATTCAAATAAACCAACAATTATTATACTTAAAGAAACTAAAAGAGATACAACTATATTACCTATTATAAGTATTTGTTTTAAATAAGAAGCATAGACGTATAGCAATGCAGAAATAATTACAAATAAGGTAAAGAATCCACTTTTACCAACTAAATGAGATAAGTAAAAACCTAAAGCGACACCAATAACATTAAAACTAATAAATAAGGTGTTTGCCATTTTCTCTGAAATGGTTTTTCCAACAATAACTTTATTTGGCTTATTTACTGAATCAGTTTCAATATCGTAAATATCGTTAATAATATAACCAGCAGCTGCTAAACAAATGGTGGCTATCACTAATAAAGAAAAGCCAAATAAGTTTAAAGTAATAGTAACACCAAAAGGTTCTAAAAGCGCATACTTTATTAAGAATTGCACTAAAGCAATCATAATTAAATTCTTCCAACGAATAAGATTTAAAAAGTTCAAATGATGGTAATTAATTGGTTATAAAAAATTGAAAATATCTACCGAGAATAATTTTGAAATCAGTCGTATTTAGCATCAAAGCTACCATTCCATTTGCCTTGTACTTTTAATACTTGTTCAATAACATCTCTAACAGCACCTTTTCCACCATTTTTATGAGACACATATTTTGAAATGGCTTTAATTTCTGGTACTGCATCTTGAGGACAACAAGGCAATCCAACCAACTTCATAACTGGAAAATCTGGAATATCGTCTCCCATATATAACACATTTTTAATACTTATTTGATGTTTCTTCAAATAGTCGTTTAACTGTTCTATTTTATTGTGAGCTCCTAAATAAATATCTGTTAAACCTAATCCTTCTAATCTTTTCCTAACACCTTCGTTAGTACCTCCAGAAATAACACATACATGGAACCCTTTATCAACAGAAGTTTTTAAAGCATAACCATCTTTAATATTCATAGTTCTTAGCATCTCTCCAGAAGTAGTTACTGTTATGGTTCCATCGGTTAAAACACCATCAACATCAAATATGAAGGTGGTTATGTGTTCTAAATATTCTTTATAGCTTTTATCTTCCATGGGTTTTCTTTATTGATTCAGTTAAAAGTGTATAAACAGCTTTATGATGCTCACTTTCTAACTGTTTTAAATGTCTTTTTATTGTTTTTTTGTCGTTGCGTTTTGCTGGACCAGTTTGTGCCAAATATGGAGACAAATGTTGTACTTTATTTGCAGTTTCTAAAATTAAGGGTTTTAAAATATCGAATTCTACACCTTCAGATTCTGTTATTTCATGTGCAATTCTGTACAATTGATTCGTAAAATTATTCACAAAAACAGCTGCTAGATGTAAAGCTTTTCTTTGATCTGGATTTACTTTATAAACCTTACTTCCTATAGCTTCTGCTAAAGACTGTAAAAGAGGTAAATTCTTTTTACCAATAGTTTCAATACAAATAGGAACTTTTTTAAAATCTACTTTAGCTTCTTTTGAAAACGTTTGTAGTGGATAAAAAACACCACGTTTATTTTTTTTGTCTAAGTCGTATATGCTAACACTTCCAGATGTATGTACAACCAAACGGTCTTTAAAAGGTAATTGCTCTGAAACTGATGCGATAGCATCATCACTAACAGCAATAATATAAATGTCTGCCAATTCAAGTTCCGATAATTGGTCTGTAATAGCAACAGCATTCTTATAAGATTTAATTTTATTTAAATCTCTGCTATACCATTGAACAACAGACACCTGTTCTGATTTTTTGAAAACTTTATAAAGATGTGTGGCCACATTTCCAGCGCCAATAATACTTACTGAAATCATGCAACTAAAATAAGAATTTGAATCATATATAGACAAAGATAAGTTTTACATTTTTGTAAGTAGCATTTTTAATGACTAACAAAGTGTTATTTTATATCTTAATAATGATGTTATCTTTGTAATATGATGAAAAAAGATATTGAAACACGAGAAGATGTAAATTTAGTAGTATCTACATTTTATGGTAAAGTTAGAAAAGATGATTTTTTAGGACCATTTTTTAATCGTGTAATAACAGATTGGCCAGCGCATATAGATAGACTTACTACCTTTTGGGAAACCAGTTTATTTATAACCAGAAAATTAGAAAATAAATACTATGGTAATCCTTTAGAAGTTCATGTACAAGTAGACCAGGAAAATAACCAAAGTATTACCCAAGAGCATTTTGGAAACTGGTTAAACCTTTGGTTTGAAACTATCGATGAACTTTTTGAAGGTGAATATGCTTCAAAGGCCAAACAAAAAGCACGTAAAATGAGTACTTTTTTATACCTAAATATTTTTCAAGCAAGACAAAACAAGCAATAAAGTTTAGCATTTTTAACACGACTAAATAAACTAAATACCTTAAATTTGCACGACCAAATTTAAGAGTCTCAATATCATGCAAAATAAACTCGCAAAATTTCTATTTTCTACCAGATTAACATCCGTTTTATTTATTGTTTTTGCTGTTTCAATGGCAATAGGAACATTTCTAGATGCTGGTCAAGATACGTCTCCAACGCCTTATACCAGAAATCTCATATACAACACATGGTGGTTTGAGGCTATTATGGTTGTTTTTATGATTAATTTTATTGGTAACATTCCAAAGTATAGATTATGGCGAAAAGAGAAATGGGCAACCTTGGTTATGCATTTAGCTTTTATCTTAATTATTCTTGGTGCAGGAATTACTAGATATATTAGTTTTGAAGGTATGATGGCTATTCGCGAAGGCGAAACAGAATCATCAATTTTATCTCATAAAACTTATATCACTGCTTATATTGACGGAGATTATGTGGTGAATGGGCAAGCACAACGTAAAATTATAGAACAGGAAGTAGATTTTTCGCATAGACTAAATAACAAGTTTTATTTATCTACAGATTATAACAAACAGGATGTCACTTTCGAGCTTGAAAAATTTATTGGTGGAGCAGAACAAGATGTTGTTCCAGATGAAACAGGAAAAGAATATTTAAAAATTGTTGAAGCAGGTGGAGCTGGTCCTCACAATCATTTTCTAGAAGCTGGTCAGGTACAAAGCATTCATAATATCTTATTTTCTTTAAATAAACAAGTTGAAGGAGCAGTAAATATTATATCTAATGAAGATGGCATAACTATTCAGTCTCCCTTTGATGGCGAGTATATGACTATGGCAACAGGAGCAACAGGAAAAGTCCTTAAAGATTCTATTCAGCCACTTATTTTGCGTTCTCGTTATGTTATTGGTAACATGCAAATGGTGTTCCCGAAACCTGTTGTAAAAGGAAAATTCGATATTGTAAAAAAATCTCAACTTTTAAAAGGAGACGAAGATGGTGTGGTTTTAAAAGTAACTTCTAATGGTGAAACTGAAAGAGTTAAATTGTTAGGTGGTCAAGGATTTAGTAAACCTTTTGAAGTAGTACAAGTAGGTGGATTGGATATAGCTGTTAAATATGGCTCGAAAATTATAGACTTACCTTTTAGTATAAAACTAAACGATTTTATAGCTGATAAATATCCAGGAACAGAAAAAAGTTATTCTGCATTTGCAAGTGAAGTGACTGTGGTTGATGAAAATGAAGGAGATTATAATTATCGTATTTACATGAATAACATACTTGATCATGGTGGCTTTAGATTCTTTCAAGCTGGTTTCGATCCAGATGAAAAAGGAACGAAACTTTCTGTTAATCACGATTTCTGGGGAACATGGGTAACATACATTGGTTATTTCTTATTATACTTTGGAATGTTAGCCATCTTATTTGATAAAAACACACGTTTTGCAGATTTAAAGCGTATGCTAAATAAAGTGAAAGACAAAAAAGCTAAAACACTTTTAGGTTTATTCTTATTTATTGGTATTCAAGGATTCTCTCAAGGCCATTCTCAAAGTGCAGGTCATGATATTGGAAGACCAAGCAAAGCACAAATAGATTCTGTTTTAAAAGCTAATATCACGCCAAAAGAACATGCAGATAAGTTTGGACATTTGGTTATTCAAGATATTGGAGGACGAATGATGCCTGTTAATACCTATGCGTCTGAAATGCTTCGTAAGTTGAGTAAACATGATACCTATGAAGAGTTTGACGCCAATCAAGTATTTCTTTCTATTCAAGAAAGCCCATTACTTTGGTATAATGTACCAGTTATTTATTTAAAGTCTCAAAAAGCAGATTCTATCCGTAAGTTAATTGGAGTTGGTAAAGACGAAGAATATGTGTCTTTAGTTAATTTCTTTACAGAAGATGGCGCATATAAATTAGCTCCATATTTGGAAGAAGCTTATAAAGCTCAAATCCCAAATGGCTTTCAAAAAGAGTTTAAAGAAACAGATCAACGTGTCAATCTATTATACAACACTATAGAAGGTTATGCCTTAAGAATATTTCCTATTCCAGACGATTATAACAATAAATGGATTTCTTCAATAGAATTTAGAAGAGATAATTATCGTGAGCAGATTAAAGATTCACTTTATGGAAACTTTATTAATAATGGGTTTAGTGCTTATCTAATAACCTTAAATGCAGCTAAGCAATCTGGAGATTTTTCTAAAGCAAACGAATTACTAGAATCTTTTAGTAAAACACAACATAAGTTTGGTGGTTCAGTTATGCTTTCAGATAAAAAGATTCATACAGAAATTGTATATAATAAATACGATATTTTTAAGAGGCTCTTTAGTTGGTATATGTATGCTGCAGCTCTTTTATTTACTTTATTAATTATTCAGATATTTAAAGATAGAAGCAAAGCTCTAAACGTAACAGTTAAAGTGTTTAAAGTTCTAATTGTAGCCTTCTTTGTATTACATACCTTAGGTTTAATTGCTCGTTGGTATATTTCGGGACATGCACCTTGGAGTGATGCTTACGAGTCAATGATTTATGTTGCTTGGGCAACCATGTTATTTGGTTTAATATTTGGAAGAAAAAGCGATTTAACAATAGCAGCAACAGCATTTGTAACATCCATGATTTTAATGGTAGCACATTGGAGCTGGATGGATCCATCTATTGCTAACTTACAACCTGTTTTAGATAGTTATTGGTTAATGATTCATGTATCGATAATTGTGGGAAGTTATGGTCCTTTTACTCTAGGAATGATTTTAGGTGTTGTGTCTTTATTATTAATGATTTTTACTAATGAAGAGAATAAAACTAAAATGAAGTTGAACATCCAAGAGTTAACCATTATTAACGAAATGGCTTTAACTGTTGGTTTGGTTATGCTTACCATAGGGAATTTTCTTGGTGGTATGTGGGCAAACGAAAGTTGGGGAAGATATTGGGGTTGGGATCCAAAAGAAACTTGGGCTTTAATAAGCATCATGATATATGCTTTTGTATTACATATGAGATTAGTTCCAGGACTTCGTGGACGTTTTGGTTTTAACCTTGCATCTATTATAGCTTTTTCTAGTATAATGATGACTTACTTTGGAGTTAACTTCTACTTGGCTGGACTACATAGCTATGCTAGTGGAGACCAGATAGTAAGCGTGAAATTTATTGCAATTGCATTTGGAATTGTTGGTGTATTAGCATTGTTTGCTTATAGGAAGTATGCTAAATATTATAAAAAATAACAAAACAATATGATACTAAAAAAAGACTGCAATTTGCAGTCTTTTTTGTTTAAGTTAATAAGAGGTTTTAAAGTTTTATTGGATCCTTATCTAAATTTAAATCGTCAAGCATATCTTGAGTAAATTTATAATGACCACGACGAGTAATAATTTTAAATCTATCGTCTTTCATTCTGGTTAGTACATCTAAAAAACGCCATTTTGATTTTAATAATTTTGGTTCTTCAGATTTTAAACCAATTTCAAAATAATGTTTTCTACCACCTTTTTCTGCAACTATATCTGGTGTTATAGATATATCACTACCTCTTTTTAAATAAGATTTTGGTGTTTCGTAGCCTTCAATATCAGCTTTAATGTTGTCATATCCAGATTTTTCTAAATATGCTAATGATTCTTTTAAAAATGTGTTGTTTTCTATTTTATCCTGTGCTATCATGCCATAAATATATAACAATTAAATGAGATATATGGTTAAACACTTGTTAAATCGATTTTTAATAATTCATTTTCAACAAGTTATGTAAATGAATTATGGGTTTAACTTAATTTAACTAATATCCAATTCATTTTAATTCTTAAGATGTAAATTTGTAGAATGACACTTTATAACAACCAAAAATGAATGATAAGCTAAAAGATAATTATGGTTATTTGTTTGAAGAAGAGCTTCTTCATGAAATAAATAAGGTTGGAATTTTTAAAGAAATTCCAGAAGGTACAAAGCTTATAGAGATAGGCGATTATATTAAATCGATGCCTTTACTCGTAAGTGGAGCTGTTAAAATTTTACGAGAAGATGAAAATGGCGATGAATTGATTTTATACTTTATAGAAAGAGGAGATACATGTGCTATGACGCTTTCTTGCTGTATGGGACAAAAGAAAAGTGAAATTAGAGCTATTGCTGAAACTGACACTTCCATCATTATGATTCCGGTTGAGCATATGAGTTTATGGATGAGTAAATATAAAAGTTGGCAAAATTTTATTTTGCAAAGCTATAACGAAAGAATGACAGAATTACTTGAAGCTATAGATACTATTGCGTTTCTAAAAATGGACGAACGCCTTCTAAAATATTTAAGAGACAAGGCCATGGTAAATCATAACGATGAAATTTATGTTACGCATCAGGAAGTAGCTAACGATATGCATACTTCAAGAGTAGTTATTTCTAGAATATTAAAAGCTTTAGAGAAGAATAATAAAATAAAAATTAATAGAAATAGAATAACACTATTAGATCTCTAGTACATGGACTTAAATATAATCCTTGGATATTTTGGAGCACTCGTTATTGGTGTGGTTCTGGGTTTAATTGGTGGAGGTGGTTCAATTCTAACTGTACCAGTTTTGGTGTATTTGTTTTATATAAATCCAGTAACTGCAACAGCATATTCTCTATTTATTGTTGGGTTCTCTTCATTAATTGGTGCTTTACAGAATATTAAAAAGGGTTTAGTTGATTTTAGAACCGCTCTTGTATTTGCATCTCCAGCGTTATTAGCAGTTTACGCTACAAGAAAATATTTAGTTCCAGCAATACCTCAAGAATTGTTTTCTGTTGGAGATTTTCTAGTAACAAAGAACATAGCTATCATGATGTTCTTTGCAATCATTATGTTATTAGCTTCCTTCTCTATGATTTTGAAGAAAAATGAAAATGATAATGAAGACAGAGAATTAAAATATAATTATCCATTAATAATCCTAGAAGGCATATTTGTAGGTGTTTTAACAGGAATTGTTGGAGCTGGAGGTGGATTTCTTATCATTCCAGCCTTAGTTTTATTAGCTAAATTGCCAATGAAAAAAGCTGTGGCAACCTCATTATTAATAATTGCAATAAAATCATTGATAGGATTTATTGGAGACGTTGAGAATTTAGAGATAGATTGGTTATTTTTATTTCGTTTTACTGTTATTTCTGTAATTGGAATTTATATTGGCACCTATTTTTCTAACTTTATAGAAGGGAAAAAATTAAAAAAAGGATTTGGTTGGTTTGTTCTCATTATGGGAATTTATATAATTTATAAAGAATTGAATCATTAAGAATTAATTGTAACTTATGTTACTACATAAAACGAATAACATACTTATTTTTGCAAAGTATATAAATAATAGAACAAAATGAAAATAGAACAGATTTATACAGGCTGTTTAGCACATGCAGCATATTATATTGAGAATAATGGAGAAGCAGCTATTATCGATCCTTTAAGAGAAGTTCAACCTTATATAAAAAGAGCAAAACTAGATGATGCTAAAATAAAATACATTTTCGAAACACATTTTCATGCAGATTTTGTTAGTGGTCATTTAGATTTAAAGAAAAAAACTGGAGCAGATATTGTCTTTGGTCCAACTGCAAAACCATCTTATGATGCTATTATTTCTGAAGATGGTCAAGTTTTTAATGTTGGTAACTACAAAATTAAAGCTATCCATACACCAGGACATACTATGGAAAGTACAACCTATTTGTTAATAGATGAGAATGGTAAAGAACATGGTATTGTTACAGGAGACACCTTGTTTATTGGCGATGTTGGTAGACCAGATTTAGCTCAGAAAATCGCGTCAGATTTAACACAAGAGAAACTTGCAGGATTCTTGTTCGATTCATTAAGAAATAAAATCATGCCTCTTGGCGATGATTTAATAGTCTATCCAAATCATGGAGCTGGTTCAGCTTGTGGTAAAAATATGAGTAAAGAAACTACAGATACACTTGGAAATCAAAAACAAGTTAATTATGCACTAAGAGCTGATATGACCAAAGAAGAATTCATTAATGAATTATTAGATGGTTTAGGTGAGCCTCCTGGATACTTTCCACAAAATGTAATGATGAATATTCAAGGTTATGAAAGTTTCGACACTATAAAGGAAAAATCACTAAACCCTTTATTACCAAAAGAGTTTGAAGCTGCTGCTAATGAAACAGAAGCTATAGTTTTAGATGTACGTCATCAAAGAGATTATGTAAACGGACACATTCCACGTTCTATCTTTATTGGTATCGATGGTGGTTTTGCTCCTTGGGTAGGTGCTTTAATTGTAGATATAAAACAACCTATTTTATTAGTAGCTCCAAAAGGAAGAGAAGATGAAGTTATTACTAGACTTTCTCGAGTAGGTTTCGATAATGTGGTGGGTTATCTAGATGGAAGTTTTGAAGCTTGGAAAGAAAATGGCTTAGAATGTGATACTTTAGAATCCATTTCTGCTGAAGAATTTAAAAATCGATATTCAGATGTAAAAGATGTAGTATTCGATGTTAGAAAAGAAGGCGAGTATACAGCAGAACACATTGAAAATGCACATTTTACACCTTTAGATACTTTAAATAATTATTTAGCTGAATTTCCAGAAGACAAAACATTCTATGTGCATTGTGCAGGAGGTTACAGATCTGTAATTGCAGCATCCATTTTAAAAAGTAGAGGAGTTCATAATTTAGTAGATATTGCTGGTGGTTATGGAGCTATAAAAAACACTAACATTCCAACTACAGACTTTGTTTGTCCTACAACTTTGAAATAAAATTCAAAAAACATTTTAAAATTTTTAATATAAAGAGCGACTTAGTGTCGCTCTTTTTTTATGTAACTAATGTTACTAATAGAGTTGTAGAAAATGCTTAAATTTATATTTGTATAAAACCAAAAATCAAGATGAGAAAAATTCTAATTTTATTTGTTATAGCAGCTTCAGTTTTTAGTGTAAATGCACAAGAGAAAGACGCTATTGTATTGCTAACTCCTACAGATTTTAAATCTCAAACAGAGAATAAAGACATTCAACTAATTGATGTTAGAACACCTGAAGAATTTCAGGAAATTTATATTGAAGAAGCTATAAATATTGATTTTTATTCAGAAGATTTTGAAGTAGAGTTCAATAAGCTAGACAAAGACCAGCCTGTTTATTTGTATTGTAGAAGTGGTTATAGAAGCAACCAGTCTGCATTAAAATTAGTAGAAATGGGCTTTACAGAAATATACGATTTAGAAGGTGGAATATTAAATTATAATAAAGAAAAATGAACCGAGCCATTGGCGAACACATTTTACCGAAATATAAAATAGAAAAGAAAAATGAACCGAGCCATTGGCGAACACATTTTACCGAAATATAAAATAGAAAAGAAAAATGAACCGAGCCATTGGCGAACACATTTTACCGAAATATAAAATAGAAAAGAAAAATGAACCGAGCCATTGGCGAACACATTTTACCGAAATATAAAATAGAAAAGAAAAATGAAAACCTCAATTATAGTACAAAACTTAAAATGTGGTGGTTGTGCAAATACCATTACTTCTAAATTATCAGAGATTGAAAATATTTCAGATGTAGCTGTTGATGTGGATGAAAGCAAAATTTCGTTCACTTACATAAATGAAACAGATGCTTTATTAGTAAAAGAATTGTTAGGTAAAATTGGCTATCCATCTATTGAAGATGAAAATACTATAATACAGAAAACAAAATCTTATATAAGTTGTGCTACTGGAAAATTTAAATAAATTATGAAGACAAACTTAATTATATTCATACTATCTATTTTTTTGATTACTAGTTGTAATCAAACAAAAAAGGGAGAATATGCAGCTACAAATGAAGCTACAATCACTAGCAATAATCAAGAACATCCAGGAAAAAAACTCATGGAAACCAATTGTTATCTTTGCCATAGCCCAACTGCTACTATGGAAGATAGAATTGGACCTCCAATGATAGCTATTAAAAAACATTACATTTCAGATAATATAACTAAGGAAGAGTTTATTGCTGATATCCAAAAATGGATACTAAATCCTAATGAAGCAGATGCAAAAATGGTTGGAGCTGTTAAGAAATTTGGTGTTATGCCTAAAACACCATATCCAGAAGAAACCATTAATCAAATTGCAGATTACATGTTCAATAATGACATTGAGCAACCAGAATGGTTTGAAGATCATTTTAACGAAGAACGAGGAATGGGCAAAGGTAAAGGCAAAGGAAAAGGTATGAGGAATGGTAAAGGCATGCAAAATAAACAAGCATCAGTTGACGATCAAGATTTAACTTATGAAGAACGAGGCTTAAAATATGCATTAGGAACAAAAGCAGAATTGGGTAAAAATTTAATGGGAACTATTCAGAAAAAAGGAACCTTAGCAGCAGTTGAATTTTGTAATGTAAAAGCCTATCCATTAACAGATAGCATGTCTGTAGTATATAATGCTAATATTAAGCGTGTTTCAGATAAACCTAGAAACCCAGAAAATCAAGCAAATTCAAAAGAATTACAACATATAAATACCTTTAAAAAGGTGATTTCAGATAAACAAGAACCAAAAGCTATTTTGGAGGAAACAGATGGAGAAGTCACATTTTATTATCCAATTACAACTAATTCTATGTGTTTACAATGTCATGGAACACCAAATAAAGAGTTGGATATGGAAGCCTATAAAACTATTAAAGCTTTATATCCAAAGGATATGGCAATAGGTTACGATGTAAATGAAGTTAGAGGTATTTGGCGAGTAAATTTTAATAAAGAGTAAGATGAGTAAATTTTCAGAAATAATTAATCAAGATAAACCAGTACTTATTGATTTTTATGCAGAATGGTGTGGACCTTGTAAAATGATGTCACCTATTCTAAAAGAGGTTAAAGACAGTTTAGGTGAAGCCGTTTCTATTTTAAAAATAGATGTCGATAAAAATCAGGCTTTAGCTGCAAAATATCAAGTTAAAGGTGTCCCAACATTATTGTTGTTTAAACAAGGAAAACAATTATGGAGACAGTCTGGAGTAGTACAAAAAGAAGATTTAATTAAAATAATAAAAAGTAATAATTAAATTATATAGAACCAAATAACAATTTGGTTTTTAAAGAAAACTGGCAATCTTATGCCAGTGATTTTTGGTTGGTTTGAGAAGGCGTTTTTAGAAATAAAAGCGCCTTTTTGTTACTAATTTAAAAAGTATATTATATTTACTGACTAAAATCATATTTAATATTAATAACAAATAATATTTTTACAAATAATTATAAAACTAAACTCTTCGATTATGATTTCTCAAAACCTTGCCTTGTATAATTGGAATAATGGCGTTATAATGATTGCTATTTTCGCTCTAGTTTGTATTGTCTTAGTTGGAATACTTATAAACTTTATGATGGGAGGAAAAAAAGCAGATAATACAGAAGAGGAAGAAGTGTAATTTTGTAACTAATATCTTAATTTCCTTTTAAACGAGTCCAAAGATCATTTAAAAGCTGTTTGGCATCGTCACGATTTTTTATTGTTTCAGTAAATGTTACTTCTCCTAATTTATTGGTTTTAATTTCATATTGAAATGTAAAATTATCAGCTTTTGGTTTTAAACTTAACAAGCCAAAACGCAAATCGTTATAGAATAGTCTATTTTCTTTTTCAGTAATACTATACCAGCCTTTAGAAATATCAATCATTCGTTGCACATTTTCTTCATGTATTAAATCTCCTAGCAACTCATGATTTTTTGGATAAGCCTCAAAATGAATAGGTTTTTCATCAAAAAAGGAATAATAACCAATAAGGTAATGGTCTTTGGTGTCTACATTAGCAGACCATAATATGGTATTTAATGGTGAAGGTTTTGTTTCAATTTCTAAATAATCAATCTGCTGGGTTTTCAATGCCATTTCAAATTGATTATAAGCCATTCCTTTTAAACCAAAGGTTAATAGGAGATAACTACTGCTAATTATTAAGCCCATATTATTATAAAACCGTCTTTTTGGAGCATCACGTTTTTGGAATGCAGTCAATATTAAAAACACCATAAAAGGGAAGGTGTAAAGTGGGTCTATTACAAAAATGGTTTTAAAAGCAAGTCTATAATCCATTGGCCAAAAGAACTGTGTTCCCCAGGTGGTATGAGCGTCTAAAACAGAATGTGTTATAAAGGCCCAGAAAAATAACCAAGCCCAATCTTTATAATCTTTATAGGTTTCGTATCTAGATACAAGCCAACCAAAAATAGGAGCAAATAACATAGAAAAGAATATGGAATGTGTAAAACCTCTATGTATTTCTAATGCAGAAACAGTATCTGTAAAATAAGAAGAAAAAATGTCCAAATCTGGAATAGTACCTGCAATAGCTCCATAAAGCATGGCTTTATTTCCAACTTTTCTTCCAAGAACAGCTTCTCCAACTGCAGCACCTAAAACAATTTGTGTTAATGAATCCATTTTGAAGTTTAAAGTATCTTAAGAAATTTGATGCAAACTAAACTATTTATATGCAACTTTAAAAGTGAATTCCTCTTAATTGTCATGAAAACATTTAATCCTATAATATGTGATATTTGTTACAAGCAGAAATAACAATAACTAATATTTTTGTTATTATTATAATAGATAACAACTTTGTAGACGGCAACTATACGTTTTACAAATGATAAGATTTTTAAAATATTAAAATTAGAAACAATGCTTTTAAACGAAAATTTTTGGGAAAATAAATACTTAACACAGAAAACAGGTTGGGATTTAGGTGAAATTTCTCCACCATTAAAAGCCTATATAGACCAATTAACAAATAAGGAATTAAAAATATTAATTCCAGGTGGAGGAAATTCGTATGAGGCTGCTTATCTTTTTAAAAAAGGATTTAAGAATGTTTTTGTTATTGATATATCTAAGGTTCCATTACAAAATTTACAAAAGAGAATTCCAGAATTTCCTTCAGAACAATTAATTCACGGCAATTTTTTTGATTTCGAAAATAGTTTTGATTTAATTTTAGAACAAACATTTTTTTGTGCTATAAATCCCAATTTAAGAGCGAAATATGCTATAAAAATGAAAGAGTTGCTTCTTGAAAAAGGAAAATTAGTTGGATTATTTTTTGATACAGAACTCAATAACGATCATCCACCATTTGGAGGCTCAAAAGAAGAATACCTTACTTATTTTACGCCTTATTTTAATATTCTTACTATGGAGAATTCATATAACTCTATTAAGAGTAGAGCTGGGGAAGAATTGTTTTTTATAATTCAGAAAAAGAAGTAGCCTATAAATACTTATAATAGTTACCATTTAGCAAGCTAAACAATATATACTTAAGCATTTTTTTTCTTATGTAACAAAAGTAGCTGTGTAACTAGTTTAAAAAAAATAATATTTACAAGACATTCAAGCATGCTATTTGTCAAATAATCAGTATGATAAATATCATTTGGTAAGATTTATTTTTAAACTAATTTCATAATCTTAAAACATAAAGAAATGGCTAAAGTTGTTGTATTAGGCGCAGGTATCTCAGGTCACGTTGCTGCATCTCATTTACGTAGAAAACTATCTAAAGAACATGAAGTACTAGTTGTTTCGCCAAACAGTAATTATCAATGGATACCTTCAAATATTTGGGTTGGTATTGGTAGAATGACATCGAAACAGATTCTCTTTCCTTTAGAACCATTATATAAAAAGAAAAACATTGGGTACAAACAAGCAAAGGCTGTAACCTTTCATCCTGAAGGTGATAAAACTGAAAACAAACCTTATGTTTTAGTCGAGTATGTTGTTGGCGATAAAAAGGGTCAACAAGAAAAAGTTACATACGATTATTTGATTAATGGCACAGGACCAAAACTTAATTTTGAAGGTACTGAAGGTTTAAACCCAGGAACCAACAAAGCTTATTCTGTTTGTACTTATACACATGCAGAACATGCTTGGGAGAATTTAGATGCTCTTATTCAAGAGATGAAAAATGGTAAAAAAGCCAAGATTCTTATTGGTACTGGTCATGCAAAATCTACCTGTCAAGGTGCTGCTTTCGAATACATTTTAAATGTTGAAAAAGAATTGCGTAAACATAAAGTGCGTGATATGGCTGAAATTACTTGGATTTCTAACGAATTCAGGCTTGGAGATTTTGGAATGGATGGCATGTTGTTGAGTTACGGAAGTATGACTATGAAGTCTCATGAAATGATAGAAATGATTTTTGAAGATAGAGACATTAAATGGATTCTTGGAGCAGGTGTCAATAAGGTTGAAGATGGCGTAGCACACTACGAAAATTTAGAAGGTGAATTTAAAAAAGAAACTTACGATTTTGCCATGCTAATTCCTGCGTTTTCAGGTCATGGCTTTAAAGCTTTTGATAAAAATAATAATGAAATAACAGAAAAACTCTTTAAAGGTTTCATGATTGTAGATGCAGATTATACGCCAAGACCTTATGAAGAATGGTCGGTTCAAGATTGGCCAGAAACCTATCAAAACCCTTCCTATAAAAATATTTTTGCACCAGGAATTGCTTTTGCGCCACCACATAGTATTTCTAAACCTAGAAAAAGTAAAAATGGAACAGATATAACTCCTGCGCCACCAAGAACAGGAATGCCATCTGGAATTACAGCTAAAATTGTAGCAGATAATATTATAGACACTATTAAAAGTGGTAAAGAATCTTTAAACCATAAAGGATCTATGGGAAATATGGGAGCTGCTTGTATTGCTTCAGCTGGTTATGGATTAACAAGTGGAAGTGGTGTAAGTATTACAACTTATCCTATTGTTCCAGATTATAATAAATATCCAAAAACTCATGGAAGACAACTAGGAAAAACCTTTGGCGAAATTGGCCTAGCAGGACATTGGTTAAAACTGATGCTACACTATGCCTTTATTTATAAAGCTAAAATGAAACCATTTTGGTGGTTACTTCCTGAATAGCGAATGCTATGAAGGAATAATCCTAACAAGGTTACTTCCTGAATAGCGAATGCTATGAAGGAATAATCCTAACAAGGTTACTTCCTGAATAGCGAATGCTATGAAGGAATAATCCTAACAAGGTTACTTCCTGAATAGCGAATGCTATGAAGGAATAATCCTAACAAGGTTACTTCCTGAATAGCGAATGCTATGAAGGAATAATCCTAACAAGGTTACTTTCTGAATAGCGAATGCTATGAAGGAATAATCCCAACAAGGTTGATTCCTGAGTAGAAACATATCAAAGTAGAAAAAACTTAAACATCAAAATAATGACACAACGTATCTCAAAATATCAACGTTTTAAAATGATGAATCCCATTATCCAGTTTTTCAAATTTATATACTTAAGCCTTAAAGTATTAATAATTGTTGCTGGAGGACATGGAGGAACAAGACAGGTAAACTGACAACCTTATTGTCAGTGATTTTTGGTTGGTTAGTAAAGGCATTCTTAGAAATAAGAGTGCCTTTCATTTTAGGTAACTTATGTTACTTTCCAACAGGTTTAATAAACTTAAATTTGCACTAATAAATATTATAATTAATGAAAAAACAGATTTACATATTTAGTTTATTAATTTCTTCGGTTGTAGTCCAAGCACAACAATTAGTGCCAATTACAAAAGCCGAAGTGTTAGCTAAGGTTTCAGAAGAAAATAGATCTATAAAAATTTCTGAACAGGAATATTTAGAAGCTAAAGCAGATTTTAACCAAACCAATGCTGTGTTTTTACCAAACATTACAGCATCGCATACTGGAATGGCTACAACCAATCCGTTAATGGCTTTTGGTTCTAAATTGAATCAGGAAATTTTAACACCTTCAGATTTTAATCCAGACCTTTTAAACAATCCTGGTCAAGTAGAAAATTTTGCAACTCGAATTGAAATTCAACAGCCATTAATTAATGTAGATGGTATGTACCAACGTAAAGCTGCAAAATCTAAAATGGAAGCACAGGCTTTGCAAATTGAGAGAACTTCAGATTATTATGCTTTTGAAGTTGAAAAGGCATATATGCAATTGCAATTGGCATACAAAGGAGTTGATGTGTTAGAAAAAGCATTAGAAACTGCAAACGAAAATAAAAGACTAGCAGACAATAGTTTTAAACAAGGATATCTTCAAAGAGCAGATGTGTTATCGGTTGAGGTTCGTGTAAACGAAGTTAAAAATCAATTACAGACTGCTAAAAGTAATGTTAAGAATGTTTCAAATTATTTATCCTTTTTAATGAGTGACACGAACGATGTTGTTTTCAAACCTTCAGATAGTTTAACAATAAGCACTTTTGGTTTGATGGAAACTGAAACTATTTCAGAAAATCGTTCAGATATCAAAGCCATGCAATTAGCAACAGATGCTTATGAAACGATGAATAAAGCTGATAATATGTCGTTTTTACCAAGACTTAATGCTTTTGGTAGCTATGAGCTTTACGACGATCAAATTTTTCAATTTGATGCTAGTGGTTACATTTTTGGAGCTCAATTAAGTTGGAATATTTTAGATGGAAGTAAACGTTTTGGCAAAGCTCAAAAAAGTAAAGCTGAATTTGAAAAATCGAAGCTGCAATACGAGCAATATGTATCTCAAAATCAACTTGAATTAAATAAGGCAAAACGCATGTTAACAGATGCTGAAAACAGACTGAATTTAACAAAACTTGCTTTAGAACAATCTGAAGAATCTTTGAGAATTAGAACGAATAGATATGAAGAAGGTTTAGAAAAAACAACCGATTTATTATTAGCTGAAACCCAATATTCACAAAAACAATTGGAATATTATCAAACCATTTTTGAATACAATTACGCACAAGCATATTTACAATATTTAACCAAGGAATAACCTCTCGACTGCGCTCGAGAAGACAAAATATAGTCAGGTTGAACGCAGTCGAAACCTCATAAAAATCATTATAAAATGAAAAAGTATATATACATATTAACTATAACTACAGCAACAATATTTATGACTAGTTGTAGTAACGAAGACAAAAAAGCAGTAGCAGATAATTCTCCAGCTATAAATGTACAAGTCAGCCAAGTGTCTGAAGCCAATAACAGTCCATTTCTATCTGTTAGTGGTAAAATTCAATCTGTTAATAGTGCAGATTTAAGCACTAGAATGATGGGTTATGTTACCAAAGTACATGCTAATGTTGGAGATAAAGTAATAAAAGGTCAATTGTTGGTATCTATCAATAACACCGATTTACAAGCCAAAAGAGCACAAGTAGATGCAAGTATTACAGAAGCAACTGCTGCATTTAATAATGCACAGAAAGATTATAATCGTTTTAAAAGTTTGTTTGCAGATAATAGTGCATCACAAAAAGAGTTGGATGATATTACAGCCAATTTCGAAATGGCGAAAGCAAGATTAGAAGCAGCCAAACAAATGAAAAATGAGGTCAATGCGCAATTTGCTTACTCTAATATTACAGCGCCTTTTGCAGGTGTTGTAACTTCAAAAACAGTCAAAGAAGGAGACATGGCAAATCCAGGGCAACCTTTAATTTCGGTTGAAGCTCCTGGGAATTTTGAAGTGATGGCTATGGTTCCAGAAACTGAAATTTCTCAGATAAATAATGGTACTCAGGTGGACGTTTCAGTAAAAGCTATAAATAAAACCTTAAAAGGTAAAGTAATAGAAGTAAGTACATCGGCTAAAAATACTGGTGGACAATATTTGGTAAAAATTGCTTTAGATAAGACCGAAGCCAATATATTATCAGGCATGTTTGTAACTGTTCAATTTCCAGTTGAGAAACAATCTAATATTGAAATAGTTTTAATTCCTACAGAAGTTCTTGTAACAAATGGTCAATTATCTGGAGTTTATACAGTTAGCGAGAGTAATACAGCCATATTGCGTTGGCTTAGATTAGGGAGAACCTATGGAGATCAAGTTGAGGTTTTATCAGGTTTATCAGCAGATGAAACATATATAGTTTCATCTGAAGGAAAATTGTTTAATGGAGTAAAAATATCAATTCAATAACTAAAAAGTTGCGTTAAGGATAGAAGCGACATCCTTTTTTAACTTAATAAATAAGTTGTCATTACGAGGAGTGTAACGACGTGGTAATCTCCCAATCAATTAAGAGATTGCCATAGTAAATATAAAATTTACTTCGCAATGACATATAAAAAAGATATAGTGAATAGCCTGTTAAAACGCCCAAAAAATATAATTCAATGAAAGAAGGAATCGCAGGAAAAATTGCAAAAATCTTTATACAGTCGAAGCTTACAGTGCTTTTAATGATTGTATTTATGGTTGTTGGAGTATATAGTTCGTTTTTAATTCCACGTGAAGAAGAACCACAAATCGATGTGCCAATGGCAGATATTTTTGTTGGTTATCCTGGAGCAAGTCCAACAGAAGTAGAGTCTCGAGTTATTAAACCTTTAGAGAAATTAATTTCCAATATTAAAGGTGTTGAGTATGTGTATTCTACCTCTATGAAGGAGCAAGGTATGGTTATCGTGCAGTTTTATGTAGGCGAAGATATCGAGCGCTCGTTTGTTAAACTATATAATGAAATTAACAAACACATGGATCAAATGCCTCAAGGTGTTACGTTTCCGTTAGTGAAAACTCGTGCTATTGACGATGTACCAATGCTAGGTTTAACATTGTGGAGTGAGAATTACGACGATTTTCAATTAAGCCAAATGGCTCAGGAATTAGAAAGTGAAATAAAAAAAGTAAACGATGTGTCCATGACACATAAAATTGGTGGTAGAGATAGAAAACTACGTGTGGTATTGGATAAAGATAAATTAGCTGCTGCTGGTTTGGATTTCTTGTCTGTTTCAGAAATGATTAAGGCAAATAACAGCCAATTAAGTGCTGGAAGTTTTGATAAAAGCGATACAGAATTTCTTGTAAATACAGGAAAGTTTTTAGAAACGGTTACAGATGTAGAGAATTTAGTAGTTGGTGTTCAACAAAATCAGCCAATATATTTAAAGCAAGTAGCTAAAATTATTGATGGTCCAGAAGTGCCTAAAAATTATGTGAGTTTAGGTTTTGGAAAAGGAAGTGTAAAATCTTCAGAATATAAATCGGAATATCCTGCAGTTACCATTTCTGTTGCCAAACGTAAAGGTGCAGATGCCATGAAAATTGCAGAAGTAATTATTGATAAAGTAGAGCATTTACGAAGCACTTTAATTCCAGATGATGTACATGTAGAAATTACCAGAAACTATGGTGAAACAGCATCACATAAAGTATCTGAACTATTATTGCACCTTATTGGTTCTATCATTGCAGTTACACTTGTTGTAATGTTGGCAATGGGTTGGCGAGGTGGATTGGTGGTATTTTTATCCGTTCCAATTACGTTTGCTTTAACGTTGTTGAGTTACTACATGATGGATTATACCTTAAACCGAATCACATTATTCGCGTTGGTATTTGTAACAGGTATTGTAGTCGACGACTCTATTATTATTGCCGAAAACATGCATCGACATTTCAAGATGAAACGCTTGCCATTTAAACAAGCTGCATTATATGCTATTAACGAAGTTGGAAACCCAACTATTTTAGCAACATTTACAGTAATAGCTTCGGTTTTACCTATGGCTTTTGTTTCTGGATTAATGGGTCCATATATGGCACCAATGCCAATTGGAGCGTCTATTGCCATGATATTATCTTTATTTGTGGCCTTAACAATTACACCTTATTTGGGTTATATTTTCTTAAGAGAAAAGGATAAAAAAGGAGCTGAGGAGAAGCCAGAAAAACCATTAGAGGAGACTTTAATTTATAGAATATATAACAAATTAGAAAGACCTCTTTTAGAAAGTAAAGCAAAACGTTATTTGTTTTTAGGTGGTACTTTTTTAGTGTTAATGGGAACAATGGTCTTGTTTTTCACCAATTCGGTTGCTGTAAAAATGTTGCCTTTTGATAATAAGAATGAGTTTCAAGTAGTTATAGATATGCCAGAAGGCACAACGTTAGAGCGTACTGGAGTTGTAGCACAAGAAATTGCTCAATATTTATCTACACGACCAGAAGTGGTGAATTACCAAAACTATGTTGGTACATCTGCACCAATTACGTTTAACGGTTTGGTGCGTCATTACGATTTACGTGGAGGAAGCAATATGGCAGATATTCAAGTGAATTTAATTGGAAAAGCAGATCGTTCTGCACAAAGTCACGATATAGCTAAATTATTACGTCCAGATATTCAAAAAATTGCATCCAAATACAATGCAAATGTAAAATTAGTGGAAGTGCCACCTGGACCTCCAGTATTATCAACTATTGTTGCAGAAGTGTATGGGCCAGATTATAATGAGCAAATTAAGATTGCAAATAGCATTCAAGATATTTTGAAGAATACAGATGATGTGGTAGATATTGATTGGATGGTGGAAGATGACCAAATCGAATATCAATTCGAAATCAATAAAGAAAAAGCCATGTTATATGGTGTTGCTCCACTGCAAATTGCATATACTATGAATATGGCTTTATCTAACAGAGCAATAACAAATTTATATGATGAAGATGCTGTGAGTCAAATAGGATTGGTGTTAGCTTTAGATGAAAAGGAGAAATCTACCATAACTGATATTTCACAACTGAAGGTAAAGTCTAAACAAGGTAATATGGTGCCAATTGCAGATTTAGTAACTATTAGCGAAACTACAGCTGCAAAAAGTATTTATCGTAAAAACCAGAAACGTGTGGTATATGTCATGGCAGATATGGCTGGAGAATTAGAAAGTCCTGCGTATGCTATTTTAGGAATGGAAGATAAGTTGAAAGAAATTCCTTTACCACAAGGTTATGAGCTAAACGAAATGTATTTAGGGCAACCAGATTTTCAAGATAATTACACTGTAAAATGGGATGGCGAATGGCAAATTACTTTAGAAGTATTTAGAGATTTAGGAATAGCCTTTTTAGGAGCAATTATCTTAATATACATACTAATTGTTGGATGGTTCCAAAACTTTAAAGCACCAATTGTTATGATGGTTGCAATTCCATTATCCTTAATCGGAATTATTCTAGGACACTGGATAATGGGAGCATTTTTTACAGCAACATCATTCATCGGAATGATTGCTTTAGCAGGAATTATGGTTCGAAATTCGGTATTATTAATTGACTTTATCAATTTAAGAATAGCTGAAGGTGTACCACTTAAACAAGCAGCAATTGAAGCTGGTGCAGTACGTACAACACCAATTTTATTAACAGCAGGAACGGTTGTAATTGGAGCATTTGTAATATTATTTGATCCAATATTCCAAGGATTAGCAATCTCGTTAATGGGAGGTACTATTGTTTCTACTGTATTAACGTTGTTGGTTGTGCCATTGGTGTATTACATGATAGAGAAGAAGAAGTATAAATAATAACTTGTCTGGTTGAGTACAGTCGAGACCTTTATGAAGCGAAGTAGTTGAAATAAGTTCTCGACTGCGCTCGAACTGACAAAATATAAAATATAGAAATAATGAAATTAGTAATTGTAACAGCAGTCGAAGAATTTCAAAAAGATGTTTTGAAACTCTTTAAAAACGCCAAAATAGAAAGCTTTAGTAGTTCAGATATTGATGGATATAAAAATGCAGCTTCTTTGTTAATGACTAATAGCTGGTTTCCAAGTGTGAAAGGAGGTAACGAATCTAGTTTGTTTTTCTCTTTTACAGAAGATGAAAAGATTGATTCCTTATTCAGTTTAATAAAAGAATTTAATAATAATTTGGAAACTAACAATCCAATAAAAGCGATTGTGGTTCCTATTGAAAAGTATATATAAACTTAAAAAATAATTAAAATGTTAAATACGTATTTTAGAGTAATTGTTGGTACAATGGTACTGTTGAGTGTAGTGTTAACTTATTATGTAGATCAAAATTGGATGTGGTTTACAGTTTTTATTGGTGTTAATTTAATCCAATCTGCTTTTACCAAGTGGTGTCTATTGGAAACTATTTTAGTGAAGTTAGGTGTTAAAAAAGGTGGAGCAAGTTGTTCTGTAAAATAAATTTTTAAAACTAATTCTAAATCTGTAACATTTTAAGTTTTGAAGCGTCTTATTAGTACATCAATCTTTTAAATTTTACCATCATGAGAACAGACAGACAATTATTAGTAATTACACATTTAAGTCAGTTATTGACTTTTATTACAGGATTTGGTGGACTTATTGTTCCATTAATTTTGTGGGTAACACAAAAAGATAGTGTTCTTGAAATGGATGATCAAGGAAAGCGTATTGTTAATTTTCAATTAAGTTTAATTATCTATGCTATTATTTGTATTCCAGCCATTCTATTATTAGGATTAGGCATTGTAGGCTTAATTGTTTTAGGAATTATTTCATTTATTTTTCCTATTGTTAATGCTATAAAAGCTAGCAATGGAGAATCTCCAACATATCCTTTATCTTTTAATTTTATAAGTTAGTTTTTTTAAAATAAAGGTAAATAAAAACGCTCACCAATTGGTGAGCGTTTTTTATGATAAGAATTCTGCAAAAGCAGTTTTTTAATTATTCAACATCACAGGCATAACAAGCATAGTAACTTGTTCACCTTCGTCTAGACCATCAACAGGAGTTAGAATTCCAGCTCTGTTTGGTAAACTCATTTCAAGTTGTACTTCGTCTGAACTTAGGTTGTTTAACATCTCAGTTAAGAAACGCGAGTTAAACCCAATTTGCATATCGTCTCCTTGATAATCGCAAGTTAAACGTTCTTCAGCTTTGTTAGAGTAATCGATGTCTTCTGCTGAAATATTTAATTCTGCTCCAGCAATTTTTAATCGTATTTGATGTGTTGTTTTGTTAGAGAAAATACTAACACGACGCACAGAATTTAAAAATTGTGTTCTGTCTATTACTAATCTATTCGGATTTTCTTTTGGAATAACAGCTTCGTAATTAGGATATTTTCCATCAATTAAACGACAGATTAAAACGGTGTTTTCAAAAGTAAATTTTGCATTAGAGTCGTTGTATTCAATCGTTACATCATCATCACTAGCAGCTAAAATTCCTTTTAAAAGATTTAAAGGTTTTTTAGGCATAATAAACTCAGTTGTCTGACCAGCTTTAACATCTTCTCTAGAATATTTAACCAATTTATGAGCATCTGTAGCTACAAAGGTTAAACCTTCAGTTGAAAACTGAAAGAAAACACCACTCATAACAGGACGTAAATCGTCGTTTCCAGCTGCAAAAATAGTTTTGCTAATAGCTGTAGCTAAAATATCTCCAGTAATAGTTGTAGATGTGGCATCGTCTAAAGAAACAGCTTTTGGAAACTCGTTACCATCTGCATATGCCAAGGCATATTTACCATGGTTAGAACTTATTTCAATGGTGTTATTATCTTCAACAACAAACGTTAGTGGTTGCTCAGGAAATGTTTTTAAAGTTTCTAAAAGTAAACGTGCTGGAACAGCAATACTTCCACTGTTATCGCTTTCTACTTCTAATTTAGAAGACATGGTAGTCTCTAAATCGCTAGCAGAAATTATAAGTTCTGAATTGGTTAATTCGAATAAAAAATTATCTAAAATTGGTAAGGTGTTCGAGTTATTAATAACACCTCCAAGAACTTGTAATTGTTTAAGTAAATAGGTACTTGATACTATAAATTTCATGTATATTAAATACGTTTTAAGTTCGTTTAATTACTATTACAAATATATTGTTTAACGACTAATATAGGAAACAAACTTATTAACATTTACTTGCTGTATTTTTTTCTTCGGATATAATTAAAAATAAATCCAAAAACACTAAGTAACACTAGTGGTAGCGCAATGTTTATAAGTTGCCATTTTGTTTTTTCTGAAGCAGTTTTTTTCATATCTAAGAAAGCTACACTAACTTCTTTAGAACGAATGTTTATAAGTCCGTTGTCATCCAGAAGGTAATTAACAGCATTCAATAGAAACTCTTTATTTCCATATAGTTGTCCAGAATTTCGGTCGAAGCCTAATTCTTGTGGTCCATTTTTGCCTAATTCATTTTTAATAACATCGCCATCAGCAATGACAATCATTTTAGTTGTTTTGCTATTATTTTTTTCGTCTGAAAGAGGAAAAGGTTTAATCCTATTGTTATAAACAGAGGTAAATTCACCTTCTAATAAAACGGCTAAATTCTGATGTGGATTAGTATATAACTTCGGATCTGGTTCTTCTGCAGTCATTTCCAAACTAATTTCTCTAGGAGTTCCTTCTATTTTAGATAAGATTGAACTTTTTAGTAAAACAGTTTTAGTTATGGAATTCTTTAAAGTATCTATCTGATTGGCAAAATCAAACTTTACCAGATTTATATTGTTAACTATTGGATGTTGACCTTCAGGATTAACTAAAGGTGAATAAAACCAAGGAAATTGTTGAAAGCGAGATTCACTTCCTTCTCCAATAGCTAGAGTAATTGGAGCAGAATAGAGGTCGTTTACCAAAACCGGATTGATACGTATGCCATATTTAAAAAAGAAATCTGTAAGGTTTAAATCTCTTGCTATTGCAACATTTTTTCCAGTATTATACAGACTGTCCTTTTCCATGGCAACAGCATCTAAAAGCCAAAGGCTTTTGCCTCCATTCATAGTAAATTGGTCTAAAACATACTTCTCGTTTTCAGTAAAAGCTTCAGTTGGTTTTGCTGAAATAATCAAATCATAATCATTTAAATCATTCAGCGTTTTTTCTGGGTTGCTAGCAACGCTATCTAAAGTAAAAGGAGCAATAAAATAGTAATCTCTTATAGTTGTAACAAAGTCGAAAATGTACTGGTCTTTTAGTTGCTTATTTCCTCTTAGAATAGCAATTTTTTTGCTTTTAGGATTAATAAGTTTGCTAAATCCATCTGCAAAAGCATATTCTAAATGCTGAACAGAATTATTTACTAATTCTTGCTGCGAAGCTCCAATTTTGTTTTTTACTAATGGTATTTTAACGGTAACATTGTTATAACTAGCTAAAGCCCATGGAAAAATAACTTCTTGACTGCTTTTACCATTTTCTTCAACACTTAATTGCATAGGTGTTAAACCACGTTCATTAAGTTGTTGGATAATTTGATCTCTATTAGCTTCGTCTTCAAGTGGATTAATAAAATTAAAAACAATTTGTTTATTAAATGCTGAAAATTCTTCTAGAATTTGTCTGGTTTCAAATTGAAGACGTCTAAATTCTGAAGGGAAATCTTCACCTTCTAAAAAGACATCAACAATAATTGGAGAATTGACTTCTTCTATGATATTTAAAGCAGATTCACTTAAAGTATATCTGTTATCTGAAGTTAAATCGAAACGTTCATAATACCTATGAGTTAACGTATTTAAAGCTATTAACATAGCTAGAAGGCCACCTAATGAATTAATTTCTTTTTTCTGAAGTCCCTTAGTTGTAATAAGTTTGCTTGTAAGAGCAATAAAAAACAAGGTGATACTTAAAAAGTAAAGAATATCTCGCGTATCTAGAACACCACGACTCATACTTTTATAATGAGCGCTCATACCTAATTGTTCCACAAAAGTGCTTGATAATATATCTGCTAAACCTTCAAAACCAATATAAAACACAAAGCATAAAAATACGGCCGAAATAAAAGCAACTATTTGATTGTCTGATAGACTGGATGTAAACAGACCAATAGCAGTATAGGTTGCAACTAAAAAAAGTAATCCAAAATAAGAACCAATTGTGCTGCCAATATCTAAATTACCAGTTGGGTTTCCAAGCTGATAAACAGTGTACACATATAAAAGAGTAGGTAGTAAGGCAATGAGAATTAATATAAATGCACCAAAATATTTACCTAAAACAATGTTTAATAAACTAATAGGTTTGGTAAGTAAAAGTTCCAGAGTTCCTTGCTTTTTCTCGTCGCTAAAACTACGCATAGTAACAGCAGGAATAAGGAAAATTAAAACCCAAGGAGCTAAAAGAAAGAAGGATGATAAATCTGCAAAGCCATTATTTAGAATATTAAACTCTCCTTTAAAAAGCCATAAAAACAATCCATTTAGTAGAAGAAAAAGAGCTATAACTAAATACCCAATTGGTGAGGCAAAAAATGCGTTTATTTCTTTTCTTAGTATGGCTAGCATTTAGTGTTTGTTTACTATTTATATAATTTAACTTTCTCTAATCTCTATTTATTCTAGAGTAACAACTTTATCTACACTCCAAGCTTCTGGTTTGGCATTAAAAAGTGGTTTTGTTTTACTCCAAACATTTTTAAACAGTTCAGAATGTCTGTATGCTTCTAAATCTGCTTCAGAATTCCAGTAACTATAAGTAAAAAATACATTTTCATTTATTTTATCTCTGTATAGTTCTAAGAAACGGCAACCCTCGAAATTTCGTATGTGTTCTTTGTTTAAATTAAAATTCGAAAGAAATTCATCAATATGTTTTTCATTGAAACTCATTTTCACAATTCGTACAAACATAGTTTTTTAATATTTATTCAGTAATAAAATTAACACTAATGGAATCCATTAAATCTAAACCCATTAGAGTTGATGCACTTCCTGAAGTCTGACTATTACTCTTGTAAATGGCAATTTCAAGATAATTTGAAGAGTTAAATACCACGAGGCTTTTGCCTTCATCGTTTCTTTTTTCAATTGCAGTTTCAAAATTTACAATGTCACTGTATTTTGAATAGATTTTTTTAAACTTATAATTTCTTGCTGAAATTTCAAATTCCCTTCCTTTTTGAATGGTTTCAAAAAATGCTTTTTTAATATTCGAAATAACATTGCCATAATTATCAATGTAAATAACAGATCCAATAATTTGATTCTGGTCTTCGTTTACAAAAGGGATAATGTTTTTAATTGGCTTTATTGTATCAATTATTTTACCAATAACTTCTAGAGTTCCACCTCTAGCAATATGGCATGCCACTTTTACAAAAACATCCAATGCTGGAAAACTGGTTTCTATGCGATCGTGAATGTTTATTTCAACAATTTTTTCTGGAGCAATTTCTGCACAAATCATACTCATAATGCCATTATTGGCACAAATAAAATAATGTTCATCCAGTTTTATAGCAATGTGTTTATTTTCCTCATTCATTTCAGAATCTATACCAATTATATGTATCGTTCCTTTAGGAAAACTGCTATACGCATTTCTAATAATGTATGCTGCCTCTGGAATATTAAAAGGAGAAATAGAATGAGAGATATCAACAATTTTAACATCAGGCAATTCACTATAAATAGCTCCTTTAACAGCGCCAGCAAAGTGATCTTTCTCTCCAAAGTCTGTTGTTAAAGTTATAATTGCCATAGATTAATTGTTGATATTTTTTTAAGGTAACTCACACTAAAATTGTGTAGCTTTGTTCTAGCACAAATCTAATAAATCTTAATTGATAAATTTAATTAAATCTCACAGCTTTTGAACGAAATTATTATCGAACTTGAAGAAGTCTCTCCTAAAGAATTTTTTGGAGCACAAAATGCCAACATAGAATTATTAAAAAAATATTTTCCGAAACTTAAAATTGTAGCCAGAGGAACTAAAATTAGGGCCTATGGAGACGAAGACCTTCTTGAAGAGTTCGACAGACGATTTAATATGCTCATGGAGCATTATATAAAATATAACAAATTAGACGAAAATGTTATAGAACGTGTGCTTACAAGCAGAAGTAAAGACGATTATGCTACAAGTGAAGCTAGTGGAGAAACAATTGTTCATGGTGTAAATGGTCGTATAATAAAAGCGCAAACAGCAAACCAAAGAAAATTGGTGGAATTAATGCGAAAAAACGATATGGTTTTTGCTATTGGTCCTGCTGGAACAGGAAAAACCTATACTGGAGTTGCATTAGCTGTTAAAGCTCTAAAAAACAAAGAAGTTAAACGTATTATTTTAACACGTCCAGCTGTTGAAGCTGGTGAGAATTTAGGATTTCTTCCTGGAGATTTAAAAGAAAAGTTAGATCCATACATGCAGCCTCTTTACGATGCCTTGAGAGATATGATTCCTGCTGAAAAATTAGCTCAATACATAGAAAATGGAACCATACAAATTGCACCTTTAGCTTTTATGAGAGGACGTACTTTAGATCATGCGTTTGTAATTTTAGATGAAGGGCAAAATACCACACATGCACAAATGAAAATGTTTTTAACCAGAATGGGTAAAGACGCTAAGTTCCTGTTAACAGGAGATCCTGGACAAATAGATTTACCACGTAGAACCATTTCTGGTTTAAAAGAAGCCTTATTGATTTTGAAAAATGTGGAAGGTGTTGGTATGGTGTTTTTAGACGATAAAGATGTAATTCGTCATAAATTAGTTAAGAAAGTTATTGAAGCTTATAAAAGCATAGAAAATAGAGAGTAAAATTAGTTGGCAGTTTTAAGTAACAGTCAGCAGTAAAAATATTAATTGTTACACTTAGCGTAGTCGAAGTGTCTTTTTTAAAATTATATTAATTAAAAATGAACGTCATTGCGAAACAAATTGATAATTTGTTGTGGCAATCTTTCAAATAGGATGAGATTACCACGTCGTTTCACTCCTCGTAATGACAACTAATATCAAAGATGAACAATACCATTACAGATACCAATTTCAATTTTCCAGGACAAAAAAGCGTTTATAAAGGTAAAGTAAGAGAAGTTTATAATATCAATGACAATGTATTAGTCATGGTTGCAACAGACAGACTTTCGGCTTTCGATGTCGTGATGCCAAAAGGCATTCCTTTTAAAGGGCAAATACTAAATCAGATAGCGACAAAAATGATGAAAGCTACTGAAGATTTGGTACCTAATTGGTTGTTAGCAACTCCAGACCCAAATGTGGCTGTTGGACATTTATGCGAAACGTTTAAGGTAGAAATGGTAATTCGTGGTTATATGTCTGGTCATGCAGCCAGAGAATATAAAGCAGGAAAACGTATGCTTTGTGGTGTGAACATGCTAGAAGGGATGAAAGAAAACGATAAATTTCCTAATCCAATAATTACACCAGCAACTAAAGCTGAAATGGGAGACCATGACGAAGATATTTCTAGAGAAGACATTATTAAAAAAGGTATTGTTAGCGAAGCAGATTATTTGGTGTTGGAAGATTACACCAGAAAATTGTTTCAACGTGGTTCTGAAATTGCAGCTTCCAGAGGTCTGATTTTAGTTGATACTAAGTACGAATTCGGAAAAACTAAAGATGGTAAGATTGTTTTAGTAGATGAAATCCACACACCAGATTCGTCTCGCTATTTCTATGCTGAAGGTTATCAAGAACGCCAAGATAAAGGTGAAGCACAAAAACAACTCTCTAAAGAGTTTGTAAGACAATGGTTAATTGCTAATAATTTTCAAGGTTTAGAAGGGCAAACGGTTCCAGAAATGTCCAACGAATACATTACAACGGTTAGCGAGCGTTATATAGAACTTTACGAAAACATTACAGGAGAAACCTTTGTAAAAGCAGATGTGTCAAATATTCAAGAGCGTATTGAAGCGAATGTGTTGGCATACTTAAAGGGAAACTAGCTTAATAGGAATTTTAGAATTTCGTTTACGGGTTTGTGTAAGGATAGTTGTGTGTTTAAGCAACTAACTTAATAAAAATGGAACGAACCAAGTAGGCAAATACCAAGCAATTATTTTTACACGTTGTTGTACGTAGTTTTTTTATTTAATTCTTCGATAAATTTTAAATTCAATACTTCTGAAATTATAGACATAATGTGCATAGATTTGTCCCAACCACCGCAACATTCAGGACTTAAACAAATTGTCAAAACTTCAATTTTATTTAGTACCTTTTTTATGTTAGTTGCTAGTTGTCTAACTACCTCGTCAGTTAATATTTGTACTCGCTTATCATTGATATGGTTAAAGAAATAATCAATATCTAGATTAACTATCCATCCAGAATCGTTTTTGTTTTTAATCCAATAGTCAATTTCGGTTATCAATTCCAAAAATTCTACTTCATTGTCAATGAAATCATCAACTTTATTTCCGTCTTGGAACGTTGCAAAATAAGTCTCTTTGTATAAGTTTGGGTATGCGAGTTTGAGATTGAGAATATAATTATCCCAACGAAACATTGGCCATGAGTCTCCATTATTCCCATGCTGTTTTAAATCTAGATATTCTTGAAAAGTTAAATCTTTGATATTAATTCCTTTATCTAAAATTTCTTTTTTTATAGTTGTTGGAAAATCTAATAAATCAAAGTGTTTATCTATATGAATGAAGTAATGTGAATTTTCTGGATTAACGATATTCAACCATGACCATCCTGCTGCCAAATGATTGTCCATAATAAAAATATTATTTTCTTTGTATAAAAAGTTGACATGGTCATGCAACGATTCTTTCAATTGTGCTTCAGGTTCCTTTATCCACATTTTTATAATTATATTTTTTGAATTAAATCAGTATAGATACTGATAAATTTTGATTGAGTTTTCCAAATTTCATTACTAATTATATATATGTCTTTTGGGTCTATCTCATTTATAATATCTGCTTGTACAATTCCATTGTCTAATTTGTGAGCAATAACGTTGTTTCTTAAATCTTTTAGTTTTTTCAAATGTTTCTTTCTCAAACTATTCATTTCTTTAGTTGCATTGTCTAATTTTTCAACTTCCTTAAGACCAATTTTGCTAACTAATTCTTCTCTTAAGTCTTTCCCTACCATTTTATTCATATCATTTAAAATTTCATGACATGTAATTACTAAAACTCTTGCAAAATAATTGGTTTCAACTTGGTTATTGATAGATTTACTCATATCCAAGTATTTCATTCCGATTACTAAATCCAATGAATGAAGAATATTGTATAATGCTTTATCAAAAAATTTATGAAATTTATGATGTTTTTCTTCCTTGAAAATTTTCGGAAAAGCTTTAAAAGTCTGAATCAAACTTCTCGTGCTTTCTATTAGTTTGTCGTATGAGTTTAAATACTCAATCATTTTCTTTTCCAAATTACGTACAACGATTTGATATCAACTTTTTTAATTGTTTAAATTGACTGTTAAACGAAGTTAGCCATTTTTGGGCATAAAATCTATACGTAGTACTACGTAAAAAAACTATTTTTTCTTTTTGGGTTTACTGGCTTTGGCTAAAGGGTTAAAAGCCAGACATAACTCTAAATAAAAAGATAAATCTGCTTCTGTATCAAAACCATCTGGTGTTACAAAAATATAGCCACGCATTGGTCTTCCAGTAAAATCCATAGGTAAGCAATGGTCTTTTTTTATGGCTTCTGTATAGGCATCTTCACCAATTCTAGCCATAAGCAAACTGTCGCCATATTTCTTGTCTATATGGATGCCACAAAGCATTTTGTTATTGACTTTAAAGCACAAGCCTCCCATCATGTTTAATTCGGTAAATGGTTTTTGTTTTTCTTTTAATAGCTGCCTAATTCTATCTGCTAAAAATTCATCGTATGCCATTTTTTTGCTTTATTAAGTTTCAAAGGTTATAAAGATACCCATACATTTTACTTTATGGTGTTTACAATTTTATTTTATTTAATTTTATCAAATTCGTTTTAATACATTTAAAAAGGAATAACATTTTATGGAACAACTCAACCAACTAATTTCAAATTTTGCTTCTTATGCTTGGGGTTTACCCTTACTAATATTATTAATTGGAGGAGGTTTGTATCTGTTAATCCTTTCCAGATTTTTACCTTTTAGATATCTAGGTCATGCCTTACAAGTATTACGTGGTAAATACGATAACCCAAACGATGCAGGTGAAATATCTCATTTTCAAGCCCTAACCACTGCATTGTCTTCAACCATTGGCATGGGAAACATTGCAGGAGTAGCAGTAGCTATTTCTATTGGTGGTCCAGGAGCCGTTTTTTGGATGTGGATAAGTGCCATAATTGGTATGAGTACCAAATTCTTTACATCTACCTTAGCCATTATGTATCGTGGTAAAGATAGTGAAGGTAAGATTCAAGGAGGTCCTATGTATTTTATAGTTGAAGGCTTAGGTAAAAAATGGAAACCTCTAGCAGTGTTTTTTAGTTTATGTGGTTTGGTTGGCGCTTTGCCAGTTTTTAACGTGAATCAATTAACGCAAGCTATTAACGATATTTTGTTAGTGCCTCAAGGTGTGGAAGTAGGATTTAACTCTAACCTTATTATCGGAATTGTTTTAGTAGGTATTACATCTATTGTAATTCTTGGAGGTTTAAACCGAATCAGTAAAGTGGCATCTAAAATGGTACCAAGTATGGTCTTACTTTATTTTGTTTTGGTGCTATTTATTTTAATTGTGAATATTGAAGTTGTTCCTAAATACTTCGTTATGATTTTTACTGATGCCTTTGCAGCAACTAATTTTAAAGGAGATTCCTTTTTAGGAGGTATTGTTGGAGGATTGATTCTGTTAGGTATTAGACGTGGTGCATTTTCAAACGAAGCAGGAATTGGTACAGCTCCAATGGCTCATGGAGCAGCAAAAACAAACGAACCTGTTCGTGAAGGTCTGGTTGCCATGCTTGGTCCAGCTATAGATACTTTAATAGTTTGTACGTTGACTGCCTTGGCAATTTTAGTTACTGGAGTTTGGCAAACTACAGATGCCAATGGAGTGAGTTTAACAGCTTCGGCTTTTGGCAACGCCATGCCTGGAATAGGAAAGTACTTGTTACTAATTTGTATAGCAGTGTTTAGTATTTCCTCTCTTTTTTCATATTCTTATTATGGCACTAAGTGTATGTCTTTTTTGTTTGGAGCAGATAAGAAGCATTATTATAACTATCTCTATATTGCTAGTATCATCATGGGAGCAACAACCTCTTTAGCGATGATGATTAACTTAATTGATGGCTTTTTTGCACTCATGGCAATTCCAACTATGACAGCAACTATAATTATGGCACCACGAGTTGTTAAAGAGATTAATTCGTATTTTAGAAGACTTAAAGAGCAGTAACATTATGAGTAATTATCACATAAAACATTTAGAAGAATATTATCAAGTTTATAGAAAGTCCATTCGTGAACCAGAAAACTTCTGGGAAGAAGTAGCCGAAGAACATTTTCTTTGGCGAAAAAAATGGGACAACGTTTTAGATTGGGATTTTACAAAACCAGAAGTAAAATGGTTTGAAGGTGCGCAACTAAATATTACAGAGAATTGTATCGATAGACATTTGGCAACCAGAGGAGACAAAACAGCCATTATCTTTGAACCTAATAGTCCAGACGAAGAGGCAGAACATATTACATACAAGCAACTATATCATCGCGTAAATCAGTTTGCCAACGTATTAAAAGAACAAGGCATTAAGAAAGGTGATCGGGTTTGTATTTATGTACCTATGATTCCAGAATTGGCTATTTCTGTGTTAGCATGTGCACGAATAGGAGCTATCCATTCTGTGGTGTTTGCTGGGTTTTCAGCTAAAGCCTTGTCAACACGAATTAACGATTGCGATTGTAATATGGTTATTACTGCAGATGGCTCGTATCGAGGTGCAAAAACCATCGATTTAAAAGGCATTGTAGACGAAGCTTTAGAGAGTTGTCCTGGTGTTAAAACTGTTTTGGTAGCTAAGCGTATTCAAAGCGAAATCATTATGAAAGAAGGTCGTGATACTTGGTTACAGCCTTTATTAGATAAAGCTTCCAATCAGTTAACTGCAGAGGTCATGAATGCAGAAGACCCTTTATTTATTCTGTATACGTCTGGTTCTACAGGGCAACCAAAAGGTATGGTGCATACCACAGCTGGATATATGGTTTATACTGCTTATACTTTTAAGAATGTATTTCAGTATAAAGAAAATGACATTTATTGGTGTACTGCAGATATTGGCTGGATTACTGGACATAGCTACATTATTTATGGTCCTTTAGCTAATGGAGCAACAACCGTTATGTTTGAAGGTGTACCACATTATCCTGACTTTGGACGATTCTGGCAGATTATAGAAAAGCACAAAGTGAATCAATTTTATACAGCACCAACAGCCATTAGAGCTTTGGCAAAACAAGGTTCGGAATTGGTAGAAAAATATGATTTATCTTCATTGAAAGTTTTGGGTTCTGTAGGCGAACCTATTAACGAAGAAGCTTGGCATTGGTATAACGACCATGTAGGTAAAAAGAAAAGTCCAATTGTAGATACCTGGTGGCAAACAGAAACAGGAGGCATTATGATTACACCTATTCCTTTTGTAACTCCAACAAAACCAACTTATGCAACACTTCCATTTATTGGTATTCAACCAGCTTTAATGGATGAAACAGGCGAGGAGTTAAAAGGCAATCAAGTGGAAGGAAGGCTTTGTATTAAATTCCCTTGGCCAAGTATGGCAAGAACCATTTGGGGCAATCATCAGCGCTATAAGGACACCTATTTCTCAGCATTTGAAAACATGTACTTTACAGGAGATGGCGCTTTGCGTGATGAGGTTGGTTATTATAGAATTACAGGACGTGTGGACGATGTAATTATTGTCTCTGGTCATAATTTAGGAACAGCACCAATTGAAGATGCTATTAACGAACATCCAGCTGTAGCTGAATCTGCTATTGTTGGTTTTCCACATGATATTAAAGGCAGCGCCTTATATGGTTTTGTAACTTTGAAAGATGCAGGCGAAAGCAGAAATCATGATAACCTGCGAAAAGAAATAAACCAGCTAATTGCTGATAGAATTGGTCCCATAGCCAAACTGGAAAAAATACAGTTTACTGAAGGTTTACCAAAAACTCGCTCTGGGAAAATAATGAGACGTATTTTACGTAAAATAGCAGAAAAAGACACGTCTAATTTAGGAGATATTAGTACGTTATTAAATCCGGAATGTGTGCAGGATATAATGGACAAGGCTTTATGAAGTAAAACATGAGATAAATTTATTTAAAATGCTTAAAATAAAGTATTTATAATTTTATATGTTTTTTTTTACTTGCGTTATTTTTTATCTAATCTTTTGTCAATAAGATGTATCATAGAAGTTGCATTTTCTATAAATGAATCTAATCCTTTAATGGTACCAGTATAGTGCATTAAATAATAGAGAGAAGCGGTATTCTTATATTCTGGATTATTTAAAGTATAATCTATAAACCCATCAAGATTATTTCCTGAAACAAAACCTGAAAACCAGTTGTATTTCTGCCATAATTCTAAAGTTGAATTCACTAGTTTTTCTGTTGCAGAATCACCAGTATGAAGTCGTGTTAATTGATTGGAATAAAAATGAGTGATTTTTAATGATAAACTATCATTTCTTAAGCTTGAAGTGTTACCAAAATTTTCAAGTAAGTTATATCCTCTTTTCTCAATGGTTAAGGTTCTATAAGATAATGCCATATACACACAATTTGGACATTCTTTATAATCTTCTTTAGTCATTTCATCGTTCATGACTTTCTTAAAGTATGGTTCAAAATCCTTTTTGGTCTTTAACATGCCATTGAGTTCATCAATATCACTTTTTAAATCCTCAACAATTATTGAATAAATACCATTCAATATTTGCTCTTCTTTTTTTCTTTCATTCCAATTATTAATCTGTAAAGCAATTAAAATGCCAATAACGACCAGAATGATTTCTCCAATGGCGTACTTGAAATACCTACCTGTTTTTCCTTTATCCATGAGGTTATATCTTATTTTTCGAAAGAATTTTATCATTGGTTAGAGGTTGGGTATTATGAAGCACAACTTGTTATGTGTTTTTTAAAGATAGTCATATTCCAAAAGATTTATGTGATATGAAGTCAAATTATTATTATAATAAGTGAATAATGAATAGGTTTTTGTACATAGTTGAGTTTTTTGAGGATTTAAGATGTTAGAGTTTTGCAATCGTTTTAGTACTTTAATCACTTATTTAACTTCTTTAGTGACTATAAACTAATTAAATAGGTAGCTTCAATGTTTAGACCTTATAATTTCGGGAATCACTCAAAATGCTATTATTCAATAATTTATTATATAAATAAAACAGGAGTTAATTAACACTAAACTTATTAAAAATTAATTGTGAATAAGTTATGTGTTTGATATAGAAATTGTTAATTATTATAAAATATTTCTAAGTATATTTATTAAATAAGATTCTAAATATAATTTAATTGATTAATCTACAACGTTTTCTAACCATCATCTGCTTCTTATGTTTGACACAAGCCTATTCTCATGGCGATTTAGACAAACGTATTTTGGCAGTTACAGAAGAAATTAAAAAATCACCTGATAGTGCACAGTTGTATTTTAAGCGTGGAAAGCTGTATTATCAGCACGACGATTATCAATTAAGCATAAAAGATATTAACTATTCCATAGATTTAGGGTATCTAGATATTGAGCAGGAACTACTACTTTCTAAAAATTATTT
Organism: Xanthomarina spongicola; assembly: GCF_003148645.1. GTDB lineage: Bacteria > Bacteroidota > Bacteroidia > Flavobacteriales > Flavobacteriaceae > Xanthomarina > Xanthomarina spongicola. Next base: position 16,007 of record NZ_QGGP01000004.1, on the reverse strand, counting down.
TGAGCTTAAAGATTATACAAATGCACTTCTATTTGTCGATTCTATTTTAAATAAGTCGCCAAACGATGTGGTTTTTTTAAAAATTAAAGCACAAACATTATTTCAGGATGCTCAATATGAAAAATCTGCTATTTATTTTGAAAAAGTCATTAAGTATAGTAGTAAAACTTTTCCTGAAAATTATATTGATGCTTCAGAAGCCTGGTATTTAAGTCCAAATGATAAGGCATTTGATAACTCTATTTCTATTCTGAATCAAGGTATTGAAACACTTGGACAGATTATTTCTTTACTTGAAAAAAAGGTGGAATTGTATATGGCAATAGACGATTTTGATATGGCTATTGAAAGTCAGGAATCCATTATTAAAACTTTAAATAGAAAAGAGCACGCATATAGTAAATTGGCTGAATTATATATGGGTAATAATGACTTTGAGAAGGCTGAAGAGGCCTTGAATTTGTCAGAGAATAGTATAAAAATATTACCACTAAGAATACAAAATACTTCAAATATAAAGTCCCTTAAAGAAGAGATTAAGCAAAAGAAAATACAGATTACAGATACAATAACCAACTAACAACCAAGACATGAAACTTTATTTAAAAATTTATTTACTGACTCTACTAGGCTTTTTTAGCTTATTAGATATTTCAGGACAAACCACTTTAATTAATTATGGATCTTCGTGGTCTTATTACGATTTGCAAAATCAACCAGCCGATCAAGGAGCTTTCGATTGGAATGACCTTTCTTATAATGATGGTACTTGGGCTACAGGAAATACACACATGGGATATGGTGATGGAGACGAAGCAACAGTTGTTAATAGCAATACCTATACGTTATATGTTAGACATAGCTTTAATGTTTCTAATCCTTCTATGTATGATTCTTTGAATCTTAATTTAATCTTTGATGATGGCGCAGTTGTTTATTTAAATGGGGTTGAGGTCTGGAGACAAAATATGCCAGCAGGAACGCCTACTTATAACACATTTACTCCATCCATTGGAACTGAAAACGGTTCGGCTTCAACAGCGATAACGAATTCACTAGTTACTGGAACTAATGTGCTTTCGGTAGAAATTCATCAAGCCAGTTCAAGTAGTTCGGATATTAGTTTTGATTTTCAGTTAAGTGCCAATACGCCTGGATCTGTAAATGTAAACAGAGGGCCTTATCTTCAAAAGGGATCTTCTAATAGTATGGTAGTTAGATGGCGTACTGCAACACCTACAGAAACGGTTATTAATTATGGAACTTCTTTAGGTTCTTTATCTTTGAGTTATTCAGATTTAAATTTAAAAACAGAACACGAAGTTGAGTTAACAAGCTTGAGTGCTAATACAATTTATTATTATGAATTAGCCAACAATTCTACTGTAATTGTTCCTGAATCATCAAGCATGTATTTTAAAACACATCCAGTTGTAGGCTCATCTCAGCCAGTTACATTTTGGGCATTAGGTGATGCTGGAACAGCTAATAGCAATCAACGTGCTGTAAGAGATGCTTACTACAATTATATAGGTTCTAATGTTACAGATGGTATCTTATTTCTTGGAGATAATGCATATAACGATGGAACGGATTCGCAATATCAAAATGCCGTGTTTCAGAATATGTATGAAGATAAGCTAAAGAATTCAGTGGCTTGGTCAACACTTGGTAATCATGATGGCTATTCGGCTGATTCAAATTCTCAAACAGGACCTTATTACGATATATTTACGTTTCCAACGAATGGAGAATCAGGTGGATTAGCGTCTGGTACAGAAGCTTACTATTCTTTTGATTATGCGAATATTCACTTCATAGTTTTAGAATCTTATGAAACAGATCGTTCGGTTGGTGGAGCCATGTACAATTGGGCTTTGAATGATTTACAAAATACTACTCAACAATGGATTGTTGCCATGTGGCATCATCCACCATATACAAAAGGATCTCATGATTCTGATACCGAAACGGAGTTGATTCAAATGCGTCAAAACTTTTTACCTATGTTAGAAAGTAATGGTGTTGATTTGGTGCTTTCTGGTCATAGTCATTCTTATGAGCGTTCTTATTTCCTAAATGGTCATCATGGTACTTCTAGTACTTTTAATAGTGGTACCATGACAGTTGGTGCTAATGGAGCTGGAGATGGTAAAATAGATGGTAATGGTGCATATGTTAAAAGTCCTGGTAGTCCTGATGGAGCTGTTTATATTACAGCAGGTTCTTCTGGTAAAATTTCAGGAGGAAGTTTAGACCATAATGCCATGTATGCCTCTTTAAATCAATTAGGTTCTTGTATTTTAGAAGTTGATGGAAGCACACTTGATTTAAAGTTTATTACTGATTCAGGAACAATTACAGATTATTTTACCATTCAAAAAGGATGTACAGTTGGTGCAAGTTGTGATGATGGAGATCCATGTACAACTAATGATGTGTATGATGCTAATTGTGGATGTACTGGAACACCAGATACCAATGACGCTGATGCAGATGGTGTTTGTGATTCGGCTGATTTAGAAGTTAACTCACCTTGTCCACTGGATGTAGATAGTAATGGTGTGTCAAATGATAGTGATGGTGATGGCATTGCAAATTGTTTAGATTCTGAACCAAATTCTCCTTGTCCTAATAATGTGGATGCTAATGGTGTTTCTTTAGATTCAGATGGAGATGGTGTTTGTGACGATGATGATATTTGTCCAGGAGGAAATGATAATAATGATATAGATAATGATGGTATTCCAGATTTTTGCGATAGTTCTAATTGCTTACCTCACATTACAAATTTTAGCACAAGTAATTTATCGCATTCTGGTACTGGATCAAGTAATACATCTGCAACTATTCCAATAGATGGGCAGGATATTTCATTTACTATTTCTGGATTAGATCAAAGAACAGGTGGAAAGCCTACAAATCGATATATAGAGCAAGTTACTATTACTTATGTAAATGGAGGTGGATCAAACCAAAATTACGGTGTGTTTGATGCAGGGAATGGTAGTTCAGTAAATGTTAGTATTTCTGGAATTGTCCAATCTGTTACAGTTAGTTTAGCTGATGGCTATGATGGAAATTCTTCTACTAATATGAGTGTTAGTTTAAGTTCTGTTAATTACTGTATTGAAACTATTGTTTGCAGTGATAGTGATGGAGATGGCGTATGTGATCCAAATGATCAATGCCCAGGTTTTGATGATAACATCGATTCTGATAATGATGGCATTGCAGATGGTTGTGATCCTTGTAATGATTTAGTTGATACGGATTCAGATGGCATAAGCGATTGTGTAGATCAAGAAATTAACTCACCATGCCCAAATACAGTTGATGCGAATGGTGTATCAATAGATTCAGATGGAGATGGTGTTTGTGACGAATTGGATCAATGTCCAGGTTCAGACGATAGTCTAGATTCAGACAATGATGGCATTCCTGATGGTTGTGATTCTTGCGATAATAGTTTAATAGGTACAGCTTGTGATGATGGTGATGCATGTACTGAAAATGACGTATATGATGCGAGCTGTAATTGTGCAGGTACATCTACACTAGACTCAGATGGAGATGGTATTTGCGATGGAGAAGATCAAGAAATTAACTCGCCTTGTCCAAGTACTGTAGATGCCAATGGTGTATCAATAGATTCAGATGGAGATGGTGTTTGCGATGGTTTAGATCAATGTCCTGGTTCAGACGATAGTATGGATTCAGATAATGATGGTATTCCAGATGGATGCGATTCTTGCGATAATAGTTTAATAGGAACTTCTTGTGATGATGGTGATGCATGTACAGAAAATGATGTTTATGATGCTAATTGTGGATGTGTTGGAACTCCAGTTGCAGATAATGATGGAGATGGATATTGCAGCACAGTAGATCCAAATGATAATGATCCTTGTGTGCCTGATTCTAATTCGCCAACATGTAATACTTGTGCGCCAGATTCAGCTTCATTTTCTAATAGCACATTAACACATTCGGGTAGTGGATCTAATAGTACAACATTAAATTTACCAGCGAATAGTCAAGATGTTTCATTTATGGTAAGTAATTTGAATGCTGAGCAAAGTGGAAAAAAGAGCAACAGATTTATAGATAGAGTTGTTGTTACTTATGTTAATGGTAGTGGATCCAATCAGACCTATGGAACTTTCTTTGGATCAAGTACGAGTTCTGTGAATGTTAATATTTCTGGAGGTGTTCAATCAATTACTATTAACCTTAATGATGCTTACGATGGTAATGCAGGAGTTACTATGAGTGTCAGCTTAAGTCAGGTAGCTTTTTGTACTGTTGGTGGTGGTTCTGCTAGAAGTACTTCTTCAACAGATCTTAGTTATAACAATATTAAAGTGTATCCAAATCCAGCTAATAATATTCTTAATATTGAATGTAGTGATTTTAATGGAGAGAAAATTACTGTCTCTCTATATAATATTTATGGTCAATTAGTAAAAAGATTAGATTTAAATGGGTCTTATGATGATGCACAAGAACTAAATGTTAGTGATTTATCAGAAGGTCTGTATCTATTACGAATGTTTGATAGTAAACAACAAATAATTAAAACAAAACGTATAATAATTAAAAATTAATTTAAGTCTTTGGTCACCTTAAAAGTCTAGTATATATTATTTAATAGCAATCACTTATGAAATTGAATTTAAAAATTAATTTGTTGATTTTAATAGGTTCTTTGGGCTTATTAAATGTTTCAGCACAAACAACCTTAATAAGTAATGGGTCTTCATGGTCTTATTACGACAATCAAAATGAACCTGCAAATCAAGGACCTTTAGATTGGAACGATAGTTCGTATGATGATAGTGCTTGGTCTTCAGGTAATGCACACATGGGCTACGGAGATGGAGATGAAGCTACAGTAGTGAACTCTAACACACTTGCATTATATGTAAGACATAGTTTCAATGTTGTTGATGCATCACTCTATGATACACTTTCTCTCAATTTAACTTTTGACGATGGTGCTATTGTTTATTTAAATGGTGTAGAAGTTTGGCGACAAAATATGCCAGCAGGCGCACCTTTCTATGGAATTTTTGCTTCTAGTGTTGGAACTGAAAACGGAACAGCTTCTACTAGTATAGTAAATAGTTTGGTTTCAGGAAATAACGTTTTGGCAGTCGAAATTCATCAAGAAAGTGCAGGTAGTTCTGATATTAGTTTTGATTTTGAATTAGAAGCACTAGCAGCTTCAAACTTTCTAATTGCTCAAGACGGATTGTGGAATTATTACGATTTACAAAACCAACCTGCAGACCAAGGCTCAATAATTTGGTATGATACAACGTATGATGATAATTCTTGGTCTTCAGGAAATGCTGAATTAGGTTATGGTGATGGAGGAGAAGCTACAGTTATTAATAATGCAACTGAAACAGCCTACTTTAGAAAAACCTTCAATATTCCTGATGCATCTTTATATAACGATTTGGTAATGGAAGCTATTAGAGATGATGGTATGATTGTGTACATAAATGGTACAGAAGTTTGGCGAGATAATATGGATCCAGGTCCAGTGGATTACAATACGTTTGCAAATTCGATTGTTGGTGGTTCTGCAGAAAGTACTTGGATTTATCAAGCTATCGCAAGTAATTTAGTTAATGGCAATAATGTGATTGCAGTTGAGGTTCATCAGGAAAACGCTGGTAGTTCTGATATTAGTTTTAATTTTAGAATGCAAGGTTTTGCAGCTTTACCATCTGAAGTTATTCGTGGGCCTTATTTGCAATCTGGAACTTCTACTTCAGTAATTATAAAATGGCGTACCAATACATCTACGGAATCTATTGTTAATTATGGAACAGCTTTAGGTTCGTTAAGTTCTAATGTAACTGATAATACCCCAAAAATTAATCATGAAGTTACTCTTTCAGGACTAACACCTAATACCAAATATTATTTTGATATAGCTGATGGTGATGGTGTTTATTTAGCAGAAGATGCTGAAATGTATATAAAAACAGCACCTCCAATTGGTACAGACCAATTTGTAAGAGCATGGATATTAGGTGATGCAGGAACAGCCAATCAAGATCAACGAAATGTGCGTGATCAATATTATAATTATGTGCAAAATGAAGCTGTTAATCCTGACTTAACCGATATGATGTTGTTCTTAGGAGACAACGCTTATAATTCGGGAACTGATACAGAGTATCAAGCGGCATTGTTTGACATCTATGATGATATGCTAAAAAAATCTGTGGCGTGGTCAACATTAGGAAATCATGATGGTTATTCAGCAGATTCTAATTCACAAACTGGTCCTTATTACGATATTTTTACCTTTCCAACTAATGGAGAAGCAGGAGGATTAGCTTCAGGTACGGAAGCTTACTATTCGTTTGATTATGCGAATATTCATTTTATAATTTTAGAATCTTACGAAACAGATCGGTCGGTTGGAGGTGCCATGTATAATTGGGCTCTAAACGATGTTCAAAATACAACCCAAGACTGGATTGTAGCTATTTGGCATCATCCACCTTATACAAAAGGATCACACGATTCTGATAATGTAGGAGACTCTAGTGGTGCTATGCGTGATATGAGAGAAAATTTCTTGCCAGATTTAGAAAGTAATGGCGTAGATTTAATTCTGTCTGGTCATTCACATTCTTATGAACGTTCCTATTTTTTGAATGGTCATTATGATATTTCTAGTACTTTTAATAGTAATACAATGACAGTTGGAGCTAATGGATTTGGTGATGGAAAGACTGATGGTGATGGTGCTTATGCAAAAAGTGCAGGAAATCCTGAAGGAGCTGTTTATATTACTGCAGGATCTTCTGGAAAAGTAACAGGAACACTTACTAGTCATAATGCAATGTACGCATCGTTATATCAGTTAGGCTCATGTGTTCTTGAAGTTAGTGGTACAACACTAAATTTGAAATTTATTCGTGAAACTGGTGCTATTACAGATTATTTTACCATTCAAAAAGGTTGTACTGCAGATGTGCCAACTGGATTGTCAGTATCAAATATTGGTTCAACTACAGCAACGGTAAGTTGGGATAATGTTGCTGGAGCATCTTATGATTTAAGATACCGAGAGGTTGGAAGTCCAACTTGGATTACAAATTCGGTTTCTTCACTATCAAGTGATTTAACAGGTTTATCTAGTTTAACTGATTATGAAGTTCAAGTAAGAAGTGTTTGTGATGTTGGAGTAAATTCAGCATATACTAGTTCTGTGCTTTTTACAACATTAGGAGTACCTGTTTGTGCAGCAATTGTTCCTACAGGATTATCAGTATCAAATATAACCACAACCACAGCAACCATTAGTTGGGACGATGTTCCTAATGCGACTTATGATTTAAGATATCGTGAGGCTGGAAACCCAACGTGGATTACAAATGCAGTTACCTCACTATCAAGTGATTTAATAGGTTTGACTAGTTCAACTCTTTATGAGGTTCAGGTAAGAAGCACTTGTGGTATTGGCGATAATTCAAATTATTCAAGTACAGAATTTTTTACCACATTAGGAATTCCTGCTTGTACTGGAACTCAAATTACCACATTCCCTTATTTAGAAACTTTTGATTCTGGAGCTGGTGATTGGACACAAGCTACTGGTGATGATGGTGATTGGACATTAAATTTTGGTAGTACACCTACGAATAGTACAGGACCTTCTAATGATATTACAGGTGGAGGTAATTATTTTTATACGGAAGCACATGATATAGGTACAAATAATACAGCTATTTTAATTAGTCCATGTTACGATTTAACGACGCTTACAGAAGCAACTTTTTCATTTTATTATCACATGTTTGGAAGTACTATGGGAAGTTTAAACCTAGAAATATCCTCTGATAATGGTGATAATTGGTTAAACATTTTCACAAGAAATGGTGCTCAAGGAAATCAATGGAATTCTGAAAATATTGACTTAAACAGTTATATAGGTCAGGTTGTTAAATTTAGATTTATAGGAACCATAGGAAATGGAGGACAAAGGAGAAGTGATATGGCAATAGATCAAATAGGTTTAGTTGGCCCTTCTTATTGTGCATCAAATGGAAACGATACAAGTGATGAATATATTGGTCGTGTGCAATTAAATACTTTAGATAATAATTCAGGTGCAGGAACAACAAGTATTGGTTATTCAGATTTTACTGCTAATCCAGCTTTAAGTACAGATTTGTCATTAGGTACACAATATACTATTACCATTACACCAGTTTGGACAGGAGCTGCTTTTAATGAAGGATATTCAGTTTGGATTGATTACAATGCTGATGGAGATTTTGAAGATGTAGGTGAGCAAGTTTGGACGCAAGCACCTACAACTGCGTCATCTGTTTCAGGAAGTTTTACAGTGCCAACAGATTTTCATTATGGCTCAACACGTATGCGAGTAGCTTTAAAATATAATGGTATACCTACAGAGTGCGAATCATTTGGTTTTGGTGAAGTTGAAGATTATACTATTAATTTAATGTATGATGGACTGTTATATAGAAATAATGCTTGGATACCAAATCCGCCATCTAGTGGAACAGGAACAGATAATGCGCTTATTTTAAACGGAACTTATTTTGTTATTTCAGATATTCAATTAAATAATTTATTAATCAATCCTGGTGCAGAAGTTGGTGTATCTCAATCTAATTCAATTACTTTAAATGGGGATTTGGTTAATAATGGCGATTTAACTCTGAATTCAGTTTCGAATGAATACGCAAGTTTAATTGTTTCTGGAAATGTTTTGAATGATGTTGTTTATAAACGTCATGTAAATATTAATACAGCAGGAAACGATTTAATTTCTGCGCCAGTAACTGGTCAAAACTTTGGAGCTTTTGCAGCTTTAAATCCAAATATTTTTTCGAACCCATCAAATCTTACTGAAAAACTTTTTGGACCATTCGATAAAGTAACAGAGACTTATTTAACTTATGATACTGATATTCCAGCAGAAGCAGCAATTACTTTAGAGCCAGCAATAGGTTATCGTGCTGCTTCAAATGATAATAGTACCTTCGAATTTAAAGGGATTGTTAATACAGGTAGTGTCAATGTTAATATATTAAATGTTGGAAGTACTTATCCAGAATGGAACCTTATTGGTAATCCATATCCTTCATATATAAAATTATCAGATTTTTTAAATACAAATATTAATGAGTTTTTACCTGTAAGTGCAGCTGTTTATGGCTATGATGGAGATGCTTCTAATGGTTGGAAAATATGGAATTTAGCATATTCATTATCAAACCCTAATGCCATTATTACACCTGGACAAGGTTTTCTGGTCTCCTCTAAAATAGGAGGAGGAACAATGGTGTTTAATCCGTCATTTAGAACAATAGCAACTGGAAACAGTCTTATTGATGATGATTTTATTGACGGCAGAATAATCAATAGATCAAATGACATTTCATATTTAAAACTTGAAATCAATAGTAATTCGAATGTTTATGAAACTGACTTATATTTAACAAGTAATGCCTCTTTAGGTTTGGATGTAGGTTATGATGCAAGTGTTTATGGAGGAGTTGCTCCAAGTTTTGCAATCTATTCTCAATTAGTTGAAGAAAACCAAGGTCTTGATATGGCTATTCAGTCAGTCAGTTTAAATGATTTAGATAATAATCTTATTATTCCACTAGGAATTAATGCTTCTCAAGGGATGCAAGTTGGAGTAAGTATGTTAAACAGTACTTTACCGAATGATATTGATGTGTATTTAGAGGATAATCTAACCAATACATTTACATTGCTTAATTCAAACAACTATACATTTACTGCTGATACAAATATTTCTGGTATAGGTAGATTCTTTTTGAGATTTGAAGCGAATACTTTGGGTACTAATGTAAATAATATAGATGCTTTAATAGTGTATTCAACTGCTTCACCAAAAGAAGTTGTAATTAAAGGTTTAATTACAAGTAATACAGTTGTTACTTTATTGGACATGCAAGGCAGAAAAGTATTAACACAAACTTTAGAACTAGATAAGAGCAAACAGACAATTAATGTGACAGATTTAAGTTCAGGAGTATATATAGTCCAGTTGAAAAGTAATACACAAAATATAAATCAAAAAATTATAATTAGATAAAATAAAAACCGTGATGCTAGTATCACGGTTTTTATTATTTATTTTAGAACAATGGTTTTACTATGCTGAGTTTCTTGATTACTTACTTTTACAATGGCAAAACCTTTATAGTTTAATTGTAAAGGAATTTTTACTTCTTTAGAATAGATGTTATTTATTTGATTAATTTTTTGACCAGTTATTGAATAAATATTAATGTTAGAAATTATTGAATTAGATTTAATTACAAGTTGATTTGAATTAGATAAATAAGTAATAGAATTTAGTGCTTCATTATTATACTCTTCTAAACTTAAAGCTCCATTTGAAATTTCGTTGTTTACAGTAGCGTTTGGATTTGAAAAAGTAATAAAAAACCTATTTATATAATCACCATTAGTTACATCTAGTACGAAATTGCTTTCATTTATTCTAGTATAAGTATTCTCTAAATTATCAAAGACATAAACATCTATTTCTTCATTAAAATTTTCAAGACTATTTAAAGATATTTTAATAGTCCCAGAATTTGTTAAAAAAAGTCCTAAAGGATATTGTTTTGTATCTACATAAGAACCTACACCTTGAATTACATAAGTGTTATCTTCAATCATCCAAAAGAGGTCATCCGGAAATTGATCAAAATTGGCACCATCATAACCATAATCTACACCATCAGTTGCTGAGTCATCAGAGGTAAACGCTAGTAATAATGGTCTAACAAAGCCATTTGGACTTTCAAAATCAATACGTACACGTTGCATAGTGCTAAACTCACTTGTATTAGAGTATTCTGATAAAGTATTAGCATTTAGGTTGGTACAAATAAAAGTTATAAAAAGAGATAGATAGATGTTGGCTATTAATTTCATCAATATTGTTATTTAAGAAGTATTATTAGGGGCTGTAATATATTATTAATTATAGTATTATCTATAAAAAGACATATAAAACCGATAAAATGCTATTAATTTTAACGTTTAAGCAAAAAAAAACGACCAAATGGTCGTTTTTTTTAAAGAAATTGGATTGGGAATTATTGATTTATTATTACTTTTTTGTTTATAGTTTGATTGTTCTCAGTAACTATTTTAATAATATAAGTTCCATCTGTAATACCTTTAACAGGAATTCTTATTTCAGGTAAAGACAAATAGGCGTGTGCATTTGTAATTTCCCAAGAATTTACTGTTTGACCAAGCATTTGAATTAAAAACACCTGTTTTACAGAAATACTATTTGGAACATTGATGTATATTTCTTCTGAACTATTTAAATAATTAACTAATAGTTGGTCAGAAATTTCATTTTCATTTACAGTTAAACTTTCAGATTGGAATGTTAGATAGAATCTATTCATATAATCTCCAGCATCCATCTCAAAATCAAAATCTGTATCATTAATTTGAGTATATGTACCTAGTAAACTATCATAAACAAATACATCAATTGGTGAATCAAAATTTTCTAAATCTGTTAAACTAATTTTTATATTACCATTAGCAGTTAGGTATAATCCTAAAGGATACTGTTTTGTAGCATCAAATTCACCAACACCTTGTATAACATATTTTTCGTCTTCAATAATCCATGATAAGTCACTATTAGCTGATTCATCATTATTCTTACCATCATAAGCCCAATCAACAGCATCGGTTGCTATACCATCTGGTACAAAACCTAGTAATAAAGGTCTTCGTGCACCTTCTGGAGAGGTAAATTCAAGACGTATGCGTTTAATTGTAATCTCTTCAGAATCTGAATTTTCTGCCGAGTTTCTAATAAATACTGAACCTTCATAAGTGTCAGCAGTAAAAGCTTCAGTTTTAAATATTCTTTGACTATTATTAAATGTTACTTGACCAGTTGATGAGCCAGCTTCAACAAAGAAACCTTGTCCAACAGGAATATATCTTTCTGGAATTTTAGTTCCATTACTACTTATTATTAAATCTGGATGTTGCACAGCTCCAACACCACCTGTGAAATTTAATGCAGCATAACCTCCTTCGTATAATTCGGTTATATGAGTTGCATTAGATGTATAATGTTCCCAGAAATATAATGTTCCAGTAATACTATTTGCACCAGAAGGTCCATTATCTATAATAAACTCTCTAGAATCTATTGCAGAAGGGTATGGGTTTCCAACTAACGACTGTCTAGTAGCTCCAATAGGAGTAGTTATTGTTCCGTTATTAGGTTTTCCAACAAACACATAATTCTGATTTGCTGTTGCATTTCCACTTCCTTTCATAGTGTATCCAAGACCAATAGGAATTGAAACATTGTTTCCAATGTATTCCCATGAATAATAATCTTGAGCAGGATTATTAATATAGGCATAAAGCCATCTTGTACTAACTTGTGCAGGGTTACTAGCTGAAGCAGTATTTGCCCCAGTCCAATTTATATTTCTGCTTATTGGGTTATTAACAGTTGTTGTACCATCTCTTAAGATACTTCCTATAGAATAACTATTACTGTTATCAGCAGCTGCATTATTTTGTGCCACTGGCGAACTCCAATAATTATAATTAAAAGCATTACTAGTTCCTTGTTGGTCACGCTCTATATATCCTAAACTTGTATTATTAAAAATACTTTCATTTACTTGACTTGCAGTATATCTTTTCTGAATTAATTGAGATTCACCAACTAAGTCTATTTTACCATCTAAATCTAAATAGTGTGTTACCCATAACATTTTACCAGTATTAGTCTCATCTTGTGGGCTTCCTGGATTAGAGATAGTCAATTCTTTATTAGTTGTATCTGAAATTAGACCAAGAACTGTTATGTCTTTATTACCAGAATCAATATTATGTGAAATCTGAACAATATTCCAATCTATAGGTGTAGAATTATCTATCCCTATACTATTTGGTACATCCCAGACTTGCCAATGAGTCCAAGTATTGTCAGTTGTCCATTGTTGTCCATCTACTCTTGAAGTATATGGTAGAGGAGCTGTTTCTTGCTGAGGTGTATAAATGTTTCTTAATTTACCGGTAACTGTTCCAGCATAAGGTGTTAATTTACCACAAGCAACTTGCATTCTGTAATAACCATCTAAATTAGCCCAAGTTAATCCTGGGATGTCTAATGGTAAAACTTCACCAGCAACAGCAGTATTATTTCTAATCTCTTGATTCATCATTTGGCGAAGTTGATTTGTTGAAATTGCTTTATTCCAAAAACGTAATTCATCCATCCAACCGTTGAAATATTTTACAGGTTTGTTTGGTGGGCTACCAGCTTGATCCATAGCTCCTAAAATACATTTCATATTATTTGAACTTGGTATAGAACCAGCAGCAGTTTTAATTAAAACACCATCAATATATAATGAATAGGTTCCTGAATTATATACGACACCAATATGATACCATCTATTAGTTGTTAAGTTATATGGAGCTGAATTTATTGAACCAGAATTATTCCAGTTAAAAAATAAACGTCCTCCATTTAGGCTTAAATCATAACCTGTTGCTAAATTATTAGCATTTCTTTTTGAAAGAATTGATTGTTGTCCCGAAATAGATTCAGGCTTAACCCAAACTTCTATACTAAAGTTACCAGACATATCATAATTATCATCGAATAAGACGTGGTCATTTACACCATCAAAATCAACGCTATCACAATTGTCTAAAGTAACATTTATACTACTTGTACATCCAGCAACAGTCCATGTTAATGTGTAAGTACCTGCTTCGCCAGTAAAAGATGAATTAGGGCTGTTTATATTTGAGAAACCATACGTACTACCACATGCACTTGGTGCAGATGTAACAGACCAGAATCCGTTTTCACCAGTTCCTGGATAATCTGTATCGCCATTAGCTAATACTGGTAAATGATAATTTGTATCCCAAACACCATTAGCATAGTTTTGTAATGCTGTTAAGGTATTGTCATAAGCTTTTAATTGTACTGTAGATTCACCACATTCTCCAGCTGTAGGAATGATATTCTCTCCTGCATAAGCTAAACTAGCACTTACATGAACAAATTCTGTTCCTTCATCACCATCTGAACGACAGCCATTAATTAATGATGTCACACCATAAGTTTGAACACCAGGAGTAATTGGTGTAATGGTCGTTGTAGAACCTGTTGTTACAACAACACCATTTTCATCTGTCCATTCAATTGTTTCATCGATTGGCGCATCAGGAATGGTAATATTGTCTAATGCCCAAGCACTATTATTTGTTCCAGAATATGTGAATTTAATTCTCAATCCTGTCATACCTATATAACTTTGTAAATCTATAGATACATGATTGTCAACTAATGTGCCTAATGTATTTCTACATTGTCCTGTAAAACCAGGTACACTTGCCAAAAAGCCTGAATCACTTGGTCCTGTGTAGTTATATGTTGGACCAGGATCTAAAGTAATATTATAATTTGCTCCACCATCAACAGACAATTCAATTTTCACCCAAGCTCCAGCTTCAAGGTAATATGCCTGATCAAATTCTAAGTGAGCACTTGTTAATCCTAAAGTATTAAATATAGGAGTTTCTAAAGTAGATAATGGTGCAATAGTATGATCTGGAGCATCATAAATTGATGTGCCACTTACAATTGCGAATTTTGTATTATCAGTAGAATCGTAACATCTACCATTGAATTTTTTTGGACCATTGGTTTCTTTCCAATAGGTATCATTAGTATTGTTACCACCTGCAGACATTTCAGCTGCACCATCAACAATCCATCCTAGATTATTAAGATTAGCTTCATTAAACATACCACCATTATTGAAGGCAGAGTTAACTCCATAAGCACTTTCTGCTTCAACTGTAACATCGGTTCCTAAACAAATATCAAATTCACTTGGACCAATAATTGTTGGAGGAACATCTGGTGGAACTACTACAACATAGACTAAGTTTGAATAAGCTTGGCATGCACCAATTTGTATTACGGCACGTACTAAAGTAGTCTGTAAAATATCATTAAAATTATAGGTATTTGTAGTATTTGAAATTGAAGTCCATGTTAAACCTCCATTTATTGAAGATTCCCAACGAACGATATTACCCATATGACCATTCAATGTTATTATGGCATTTTGAGGTTCGTCTGGACATGCAGTTACTTCTATAATGTCATCTGCAGGAGGATAAGGTAGTGTGTTTGTAAGATATCCATCAGCAGTACCACCATTTATGTTTGGACTAGTAACAGTTACAGTTGCTGTACATGTATCTGTATTTCCACCAGCATCTGTTACAGTTAGAATAATAATGTTTGGCCCTATATTAGTACAATCGAAAGTTGATTGAGATAATGAGTATGTTAGATTACCAGTTCCACAATTATCAGTAGAGCCATTATTAATTTGTGCAGCAGTAATAGTTGCAGTACCAGTTGAATTGCTTAATGCAATTGTAAGGTTTTGACAGTTTGCTACTGGATCTACAGTATCATTTATAAATACGGTTTGATCTACATTTACACTATTTCCATTTCCATCATCAAAATTCCATGTGATTATATGTGCGCCTTGTGTATTATAAGTAACAGGATTTGAAGTTGTTCCTGTAATAATACTTCCATTACAACCATCTGTTGTAGTTGGTGTAGGTGCTGTTGCAGAACATTGCGCATTTATTGTTGATAATGTTGGAGCAATTGGTGCTGTCACATCATCAATAATCACATTTTGATTTTGCGTTGTTGTATTACCATTTCCATCATCATAGGTCCAAGTCACTACAGTAGTTCCTTGAGCCGAAATAGGCAGTGTGGCGTTATGAGATACAGTAACCGAACCACCACAATTATCAGTAGCAGTAGGAGCTGTTAAAGAAGTAACAGAACATTCAGCCGTAATATTCGGTAAAGACCCTAAAGAAGGTGTTGGATCAGTAACATCATCAATAAT
>NZ_QGGP01000003.1 GCF_003148645.1 Xanthomarina spongicola | reverse complement strand
AAAAACTTAATCGCTTTGCGTCGTTTTCGGGGTGCAAATATACAACCCTTTATGTTTTACAAACAAACTTTTTTTAAACTATTTTTTGTTTTATTTTATATCTATATACGCAAGCCTTATTATCAATCATTTATAACAAATGATTACTGTAGAAAGAACAAGATATAACTGAAAGCCTGTTCATTTTATGACGAAAACTAAAAAACGGAAGTACTATAATATTATTATAGAAAGAAATTCCAGACTAATCCAAAACGAATTACAAAGTCTCGGTATGGATGATTAGGGGCAGAATAATAATCGTAACCTGTCCACGCCGAATTAATATGTTCTGCTTTAATAAAGATTCTAGCTTGTTGGATTTTTGCATTCACAAAAAAATCAAATCTAGGAAAGCCTCCAAATTCTCTATCTGTTTGAACGTAGAATTCTGCTAGAAGTGGATCGTAACCATTCATATAATAGTTAGAGAAATAATTGAATGTAATTCCTGTTTGCAGAAACAATGCTTTCTTAAAAAAGTAATCTGAATAGTATAGTGTATTTCTAGTAACGATTTCGGGTACGTTAAAAACCTGATTGTCGTCTTTAACTGTTTGATATACTATTGTGTTATCTAAAGCAAACTTCTTATATCTAAATTCCTTTTCCAATTTAATAGATAAATAGTTAATTGCTTTATCATTCTGAAAAGGCTTAACTAAGCCTGAATCTGATACTTTCTTAAAATAAAGATAATCGTTGATTGAAGTTATATTAAGTGACAGATTAGCTATTTTATTTGATTGTAGTGTGAATTCAATGTTTTGTGTTTCGGTGTTATTAAAATTGGATTGCCAATTATAATTCTCATAAACACTTTGATATAATAAGAAGTTGTAATTAGGTGCTTTTGATGCATGGTTTATTTTTGCACTAAATGCGATATCGTCTGTAAACTGATATGACGCTTTACCCATAATAAAGTTACCTTCAAATTCTCCAGACACATTTAATCCAAATTCTCCTTCTATATTGAACCCTTTAATGTTTTTAAAATACGACCCTCCAATTGATATAACTTCTCCTTTTAGCCTATTGGTAATTAAACTATTATCTATATTAGTTACCTTATCATAACCATAATTATAATTATTATAGCTTGCATTAAACTGAATGCGTCCTATAATGTTGTTGCTGTAATTTGCATATAGTTGTGTATTGAAATCTTCTAATGTAACTCTGTCTCTTAAATCTTCTTGCTGGAATGCTTCTCCAAAATAATCATTCTGATTATCTTGGTTATATTCATAATACTTATCTTCAAAAGATATAACCTGTCCAATACTTAATGTATTTTTTGTTAAAGAGTCTGTCTTTTTATTAATATTATATTTATGATTTAAATGAAATCGCTTTCCTTTTAATACATTTTTAGCATCTTCAAAATTAACAGCTAACAACTCTCTATCTTTAAACTCAGGGTTTCCAGATTCAAAATACGGGACATTACTATCTTGTAAACCTCCATTTTCCTGATTCAACAAATCTTGCGCCACTATATGAGCATTGGCAATGTATCTATTATCCTTTGTTTTGTAACTGGATGTAAATCTAAAATTACCAGTGCTTGTAAGTGCATGTTGATATTTTCCTAAAGAACGAAGTCCTTTATAGGCTATAGAAAAATTAAACTGTTTGGAAGTGTTTGCTGTAAAAAAGGCATCTATTTGCTGCCCTTGTTCGAAAGCTGTTTTATAATATAGCTCTGTAAATGGTGTTGGTACATGATAATAATATATGTCTTCTATTTCCATGTAATTAAAATGCCTTGCCCTTGCACCAAATAATGGCATTAAATTATTATCATTAAAATTATAGATTAGAGTATTATACGATTGGCCAACATTCGAAAAAGGCATAAGATTAAAATTATCTTTTCTTAAATAATTAAACTTATACTCTTTTCTAACTGTAAGTGTTGTATCCACATAAGTTGTATCATTCTTACTTGATACAATTAAATACATATCTATTTTAGCATCTTTATTTTTAATATTTTCGTTACTAGTACTTTTTGTTGAACCTTGATATGAGTCTTCCTGATAGTTTTCATTTTTAATTAAACCATCTTGTCTTTGATTTTGGTCTTTATTAACGGTAGGTGTAATTTGAGAAAATCCTAAATTAACAACACATATTAAAAAAAATGCTAAAAATATTTTCCTCATAATTATTTTTTAGACCTTGCAACAGCCTAAGACTGATTTTGAATTATATTATTTTTGTTGATATAATTTATAGATAGTAATCTAATTTTTGTCAAAAATAGAAAATATCTATTGGAATTAATTTATAATGAACAATATTACAATTAATAATAACGTCTTATTCTTAAGATTTATATAAATGCTGAAATTTAATTATTCGAATTTAATTCTAGAATGTGGCACAGACGAAGCTGGTCGTGGTTGTTTATGTGGACCTGTTACAGCTGCTGCAGTTATTCTTCCAAAAGGATTTAAAAATTCAATTTTAAATGATTCGAAGCAGTTATCTGAAAAAAAACGCAATCTTTTAAGACCTTATATAGAACAACATGCTCTAGCTTTTAGCGTAGCACACATTTTTCCTAAAAAAATTGATGAAATAAATATTTTAAATGCTTCTATTATGGCTATGCATCAAGCCATTGAAAATTTAAAAACAAAACCTGAATTCATTATTGTTGATGGAAATAAATTCAAACCATTTGCAAATATTCCATATCAAACTATTATTAAAGGAGACAGTAAATACCTCTCAATAGCTGCTGCATCTATTCTTGCAAAGACATATAGAGATGACTACATGGAAAAGCTTCATTTAGAATTACCTATGTATAACTGGAAACAAAACAAAGGATATCCTACTAAAGAACATAGGCTTGCAATTAAAAAATATGGCATAACAAATTATCATAGAAAAACTTTTAGACTCTTACCCGAACAATTAAAATTAGAACTTTAACTTATTATATTTGCAGAAACCCTCAAGTAAATGAAAGGCATTTTTTATTTCATCTTAATTACATTTTTAGTCACTAGTTGTAGCATTGATAAAAAGTCAAGCAGCTTATCTGACTTTATTCCAGAAAACCCTTCTATTATATTAAAGATTTCTAATATTGAAAGTTTAAAAAGCAATATTAATAATAACAACTTTCTTCAAGAATTATCAGAATCAACTTCATATAAATCTATTTCATCTAGAATGGAAGTTCTTAATCATTTAAAAACCAATAACGACGTTTTATTATGTTTTGAAAAAGATCAGAACGATAGCCTTCAATACGCTTTCATTACTAAATACCATAAAGATATTATAAATGTAGATTCACTACCTAATCATTCAGTTGAAACTATAAAAACAAAGAAACTTTCTATAACTAAAACAATTATTGAGAAAGAAATTGTTTACAGTATTATTAAAGACAGCATCATTATAGGTGCTTCAACTCAAGATTTATTGGAAAATGCAATAAATAAGGATAATAAAAATATAGAAATAGCAAACCTCTTAAATACATCAAATCCTAACAGTCAATTATCTATTATTTTCAATGAAAAAAATAAGCAACATATAGGTTCTATTTTCAAGCAAGATTCAATTACAAATTTAAAACTTTCAGATTACTTGTTAATGGATGTAGATTTAAAGCAAGATGAAATTCTACTTAACGGAATTACTACAGCTAAAGATTCTACAAAAAGTATTATTAATGTTTTTAAAAACACCATCCCTCAAGAAAACCTAACAGCAAAAATTGCTCCTGCAAATAGCGATGGCTATTTAAGTTTCTCTTTTAATAATTATTCAAATTTCAAACAGAACCTTGATAAATACAATCAAACAGATACTAAAAAACCAGAGACAACACTTTTTGATAATATTGTAGAAGTTGGAGTGGTTTTTGAAGAAAACCAACAAGCCATTGTTTTAAATTCTTTAGATGAAATTTCTACAGAAGACGCTTTATTAAACGAACAAACTCTAATTGAAACTTATAGAGAAATAAATATTTACAGTTTTAGTCAGCCAGAATTATTTAGTCTTGCTTTTTCTCCTCTAGTTAATTTTAAGAACGCTAACTTGTATTGTGTAATCAATAATTTCTTTGTGTTTGCTAATACTATAGAATCGCTTCAAAACATTATTGCAAATTACCAAAACAACACAACAATAAGCAATAGAACATATTTTGAAGCCATAAAAGAAGATTTAAGTGATGAAGCATCTTTAATGTTAGTTGCAAATCCAAATAAATTAAGCAATATTATTCAGAATGTCCTTCTAGAAGAACTTAATCTAAATTTAGATAAATATAAATGTTCAGCTATTCAGTTTATTTATGATAATCATTTTGCTCATGTAAATGCCATTATAAAAAAGAGCAAAACTAAAGCAGTAGAAAACTCAGTTACAGAAGAATTTAATATTAAACTTAACGAAGACATATTAAATACACCTCAATTTGTAGTCAATCATTTAAACAGGGAAAAAGAAATTGTTGTTCAAGATGTAAAAAACAACTTATACTTAATTTCTAATACAGGTAAACTGCTATGGAAAAAACAACTTCATGGAGCTATTCTTGGGAAAGTGGAACAAATAGACATGTATAAAAACGGAAGACTTCAATTGGCTTTTGCCACACCAAATCATGTGTATGTTTTAGATAGAAATGGGAAAGACGTAGCTCCATTTCCATTAAAATTTAACGATATAATTACACAACCTCTTTCGGTTTTCGATTACGACAATAATAAAAATTACAGATTATTAGTTACACAAGGCAAGAACATACTTATGTACGACCAGAAAGGAAAAACTGTAAAAGGATTTACTTTTAAAAATGCTGAAAGCGCTCTAATCCATCAACCTCAACACATTCGTATTGGAAGAAACGATTATTTGTTATTTAAAACAGATAGTAAACTATATATATTAGATAGAATAGGTAAAACACGCGTATCACTTAAGAAAAACTATAACTATTCCAATCAAGCTGTTTACTTGTATAACAACAAGTTTACAACCACCACTAAGGATGGCAAACTAGTAACTATAGACACAAAAGGAAATACATCTGAGCAAGACTTACAACTTACAGATATACATAATATTGAAACTACCAGCAAAACACTTGTGGCTCAATCTGAGAACAAACTTATTATTAAAACCAAAACTTTAGAATTAGATTACGGAAACTATTCCGATCCAGAGATTTTTTACATAAACGATAAAATTTATGTTTCTGTAACCGATTTACAATCTAAAAAAATCTATTTATTCGATAGTCAAGCAAAATCTATTTCTAACTTTCCTGTTTATGGAAATTCTAGAATAACTTTAGACAATATAGATAAGGACAGAAATCTAGAGTTTGTAACAAAAGGCGATGATAATACTATTATTATTTATCAGATAAACTAAATATATCTAAAATTCAAATTAGCTTAAAAAGCTAAATAAACACTTATGATTTCACGTAAAAATGCTTCTATTTCAAAATGTATTATTCATAAAGTGGGTAATAAACACAATAACACTAAAAATGCTTTTTCTGAAAAAGAAGTCCATTTTGACGAAGCCAGTTACGAGCTTATGTTGCCGTTTTTATTAAGACCTTTTGGTTCTGTGGTTCAATCTTACCGTTTTAATCATCATGCTAATATTTCTTTAAATGAAATAAACACATACAGTTCTCAAATGTTTAATGAAGACGATGCATTTATTGAAACTTCAAAACACATCGTGAAACATTTGTTCGAGCAATCCAATTCAGCACAAATAAAAACGGGAGATGTATTAATCGTGATGTTTGAAGGCATCGAATTCAACGAAATAACCACCAATGCATTAGGGATTTTTAAAATTGAAAACAAGGTCAATTTCTTTCAAACCTATTTAGAAAATAATAGTTATGATGTCTTGGTACAGAAAGGCATCAGCTCTAAAAAGGTAGACAAAGGATGCTTAATTTTAAATCAAACAGATACTGAAGGTCCAATTATTTTAAGCGCAGACAACAACAATTACGATGCGCAATATTGGACCAATCATTTTCTAAATATTAAATATGCCGATGATGCCAATAATCACACACAACAATATATCGAGTTGTGCAAAGATTTTTCAGAAGATATATTAAAGATTTCTTATGGTAATCAAGAACAAAACACGTTTTTAGCCAGAACCATTGATTTTTTCAAGGAAAACGAAACCATAAATGTAGAACGTTTTAAAGAGGAAATTTTTGAAGAAGACAAACACAAAACCCTGTTCGACGATTATAAAAAAACCTTTGAGGGCGAAAAAGACATCTTAATTAGAAATCAATTTGATGTTGCTGAAGCAGTAGTAAAAAAAGAAAAGAAAAAGATTAAAACCGATATAAAACTTGATACCAACATTCAAATAAAATTAGACATTGATGCTCCTGAAGCTTCTAGCGAATATCTAGAACGTGGTTACGACGATGAGAAAAAAATGCACTTCTACAAAGTATATTTTAATGCAGAAGGGTAATTTACTACTCAACAAAAAGCGTAAATTAAATTTTTAAAAAATAAGTTCCGTCTATTTTGTATTTTGGTTGAAAATATATTCCATGATTCAATCTTACAAACAAAAACCACTTTTACAAGACAAATACGACTCTATTATTATTGGATCTGGAATGGGTGGACTTACTACTGCTGCTATCCTTGCTAAAGAAGGGCAAAAGGTTTTAGTATTAGAACGACATTATACTCCTGGAGGTTTCACACATGTTTTCAAGCGTAAAGGTTACGAATGGGATGTTGGCATTCACTATATAGGTGAAGTCCAAAGAGAAAACAGCATGTTGAAAAAACTATTTGATTATGTAAGTGATGGTAAATTAAAATGGGCTGACATGGGAGAGGTTTACGATAAAATCATTATTGGTGATAAACAATACGATTTTGTGAAAGGCGTTAAAAACTTCAAAGCAAAAATGATTTCTTATTTCCCTGAAGAAGAACAAGCCATAAATACTTACATAGATATGGTTTTTAAAGCTGTTAAAACCAGTAAGAACTATTACATAAGTAAAGCTATTTCTCCTCTATGGAATACATTTTTTGGAAAATATTTAAAAAAACCATTTCATAAATATTCAGATAAAACTACTTACGAAGTATTAAGCTCGCTTACTAAAAACGAAGAATTAATAAAAGTTCTAACAGGTCAATATGGCGATTATGGATTACCTCCTAAAGAAAGTAGTTTTTCCATGCATGCATCTGTAGCTAGACATTATTTTGATGGTGGGAATTTTCCTATTGGAGGCTCTTCTCAAATTGTTAATACCATAGATCCTGTTATAGAATCAGCTGGAGGCACCATTTTAGTTAGTGCAGAAGTTGACCATGTTATTATTGAAAAAAATAAGGCGATTGGTGTAAAGATGAAAGATGGAAAAGAATTTCTCTCAAAAAACATCGTTAGTAGTGCTGGAATAATTACAACTTATAAAAAATTATTACCTCCAAATATTATTAAAAAACACCAACTGAATAAACAACTACAAAAAGTAAAGCCTTCAGTAGCGCATGTTAGTTTATATATTGGATTAGAAGGCTCTCCAGAAGAGCTTCAAATTCCAAAAACTAATTATTGGATTTATCCTGAAAAAGGTGACCATGACACTTGTGTTAAAAATTATTTAGAAGATTTATCACAGCCATTTCCAGTGGTATATCTCTCTTTTCCTTCAGCTAAAGATCCAGATTGGTCCAATCGCTATCCAGATAAAAGCTCCATTGATATTATTACTTTAGTACCTTATGAAACCTTTGAAAAATGGTCTGATACCTCGTGGAAAAAAAGAGGAGACGAATATGAAGCAATTAAAGAAAATATTGCGCAACGCTTGCTGAAAGAACTATACAAACAATTACCACAAGTGGAAGGAAAAATAAATTGTTATGAATTATCTACACCTCTAACCACACAGCATTTTGTTAATTACCATAAAGGAGAAGTGTATGGTTTAGACCATAGTCCTTCTAGATTTAGACAACCCTTTTTAAAACCAAGAACACCAATTAAAAACTTTTACCTAACAGGTCAAGATATAGTAACAGCAGGTGTTGGAGGTGCCTTATTTTCTGGAGTATTAACTGCTATGGCTGTTACTGGGGAAAATGTATTAAAAAAGGTCTAATAATAACCTAAACCTTTACTTCTTTCTTAACAACTTCAGCTTCAAAAAGTATAGCAAAGTGCTTCAATAATTTCTGTTTCACTTCAGCTTCATCTACTTCTTTTTTTCCAAGTTCTACATGTAAAGACGTTACGGCTTTCCCACGAATTCCACACGGAATCATATTATCAAAATAACCCAAATTGGCATTTACATTAAGAGCAAAACCATGCATAGTAACCCATCTGCTGGCACGAACTCCCATAGCGCAAATTTTTCTGGCAAATGGAGTTCCTACATCTAGCCAAACACCTGTTTCTCCTTTACTACGCTCGGCTTTAAGACCGTATTCAGCTAAGGTAAGAATAATCATTTCTTCTAATAAACGTAGGTACTTATGGATATCTGTAAAAAAGTTTTCTAAATCTAAAATTGGATAACCAACTATCTGCCCTGGACCATGATACGTAATATCTCCTCCTCTATTCACTTTATAAAAACTAGCGCCTTTGGCTTTTAGTTGCTCTTCGTTTATAAGTAAATTAGTCATATCGCCACTTTTTCCTAAAGTATAAACGTGAGGATGTTCTACAAACAAAAAATAATTTTGTGTATCTAGATTAGCATCTTCTCGTCTGTTCTTTATTTTAGTATCTACAATACTTTTGAATAAAGTTTCCTGATAATCCCAAGTATCTTTATAATCTTTAGAACCTAAATCTTGTAGCTCGATAATTTTATTCATAGACTGCAAAGATACAATTTTATGACTTCGGATTATTTAAAATAACGAGTGCTGCAATTACTCCAGGAACCCAGCCACAAAGCCATAATAAAAACACAATAATAATAGAGCCACAACCT
This sequence comes from Xanthomarina spongicola, assembly GCF_003148645.1. Lineage (GTDB taxonomy): Bacteria > Bacteroidota > Bacteroidia > Flavobacteriales > Flavobacteriaceae > Xanthomarina > Xanthomarina spongicola. The sequence goes on along the minus strand of NZ_QGGP01000003.1, from coordinate 395,266 downwards.
TTATCGATTACTGCTAAAGGAGGGCAAAAAATGGAAAGTAAAACACGCCAAAAACTCATTTGATTAATTTTAATTGATGAAATATACTTATTAGTATAATAAACTCGCTATTTGTTACATAACATTTTCCAATATAATAAATTGATATCCTAACTAATAGTAATTATCTTTGTGCCTTTAAAAATATACAATTCCATTATATATGTCGCAATTATCAGAACAAGAATTAGTACGTAGAGACAAGCTCGCTAAATTACGCGAATTAGGCATCAATCCATATCCAGCAGATTTATTTCCTTATAACCACACTTCTAAACAAGTAAAGCAAAATTTTTCTGAAGGAAAAAAGGTGATTATAGCTGGTCGTTTAATGTCACGTAGAATTCAAGGGAATGCTAGTTTTGCTGAAATTCAAGATAGTGAAGGCAGAATACAAGTGTATTTTAATAGAGACGAGATTTGTTCTGGAGACGACAAAACAAAATACAATACCATTTATAAGAAACTATTAGATATAGGAGATTTTATTGGTGTTGAAGGCGAATTATTTACAACAAAAGTTGGTGAAAAAACGGTGAAAGTAAAAGACTTTGTTATTTTAAGTAAAGCACTTAGGCCATTACCATTACCAAGAACAGATGCCGAAGGCAATGTATATGATGCCTTTACAGATCCTGAACAACGTTTTAGACAACGATATGCAGATTTAGTAGTAAATCCACATGTAAAAGAAGTGTTTATTAAAAGAACCAAACTTTTTAATGCCATGCGTACTTTCTTCAATGATGCAGGTTATTTTGAAGTTGAAACACCAATCCTACAACCAATTCCAGGAGGAGCTGCTGCAAGACCATTTGTAACGCACCATAACAGTTTAGATATGCCGTTGTATATGCGAATTGCCAACGAGTTGTATTTAAAACGTCTTATTGTTGGAGGTTTTGAAGGTGTATATGAGTTCTCTAAAAACTTCCGAAACGAAGGTATGGATAGAACTCACAATCCAGAATTTACAGCAATGGAAATTTATGTAGCCTATAAAGACTACAATTGGATGATGGATTTCTGCGAGCAATTATTAGAACATTGCGCTATGGCTGTAAATGGGACTACTAAAGCTTCTTTTGGAAAACACGACATAGATTTTAAAGCTCCTTATGCAAGAGTAACAATGGCAGATTCCATCAAGCATTTTACAGGGTTTGATATTACTGGCAAGAGTGAAGCTGAAATAAAACAAGCTGCTAAAGACATGGGGATTGAAGTAGATGACACCATGGGAAAAGGCAAGCTGATTGATGAAATTTTTGGTGAAAAATGCGAAGGAAACTACATTCAACCAACTTTCATTACAGATTACCCAAAAGAAATGAGTCCTTTATGTAAAGAACATAGAGAGAATCCGGAATTAACGGAACGTTTTGAACTTATGGTTTGTGGTAAGGAAATTGCCAATGCTTATTCTGAATTGAACGACCCTATAGATCAACGTGAACGTTTTGAACACCAATTAAAACTTGCTGCAAAAGGAGACGATGAAGCTACCGAATTTATTGATTACGACTTTTTACGTGCTTTAGAATATGGTATGCCACCAACATCAGGAATGGGAATTGGTATGGACAGACTCATCATGTTTTTAACCAATAATCAGTCTATTCAGGAAGTGTTATTCTTCCCTCAAATGAGACCAGAGAAAAAAGCTGTTGAAATGACCGAAGATGAAAAAGCCGTTTTCAAACTCCTTAAAGCTACATCGCCAATAGACTTAAATGTGTTAAAAGCTCAATCAGGATTAAGCAATAAGAAATGGGACAAAACCATAAAAGGCCTAACTAAAAGCAAGTTGGCTAAAGTTGAGAAGAATGATGATGGTTTGTTTGTGGAATTAGTTTAAATAATTCCTGCAAAGTCAGGAACCTCATAAATCAAAAAAGGATTTACTTAACTGTAAATCCTTTTTTGTTTTACATGATAGCAGATGCTATCATAAAACTTGTCACCTTTTCGTCACTTTTAAAAAACTAATAAGTTGTTATATCTAGAAAATTTATGGATAATAAGTATATTAGTGTACATTATTATTGATTACTAAATATCTTAAATATGAAAAAATTAGTTTTTATTCTACCATTTCTCTTTTTCATTGGCTTATTAAACAGTTTAGAATCTTTTGCACAGGAAGACAATACCAATGGATGGAAGTCTCCAGATGAAGATATCCTTAAAGTTCTTTATGCACCTCAATTACCTAGAACGTCCACGTCTCCTCCAAGCACACACATGATTCTTACAGATCCTATTTACTACCCTAGCTTATCAGAATTAGCTGGACCTATGCTTAAACTTGCTGGAACACGTGTCAATCCAAAAAACAATTACTACCATGGAAGACATGGAGGTACTTCACCAAGAATAGTCACAGTAAAAGATGGCAAAACGGTTCCCATAAATATTCCGAAAGATGCAGAAGTTATTTCAACGGACTGGACAGTTGACGGTCAGCGTTTTGCTTTGTCTGTTGCATTTGAAGATCGAGTTGAATTATGGTTAGGTGATATTAGTGGCAAAGTAGAAAAAGTACAAGACATTATTCTTAATCCACTTATGGATCAAGCTGTGAAATGGCTACCAAATCAAGAAGATATTTTAATTAGAAGAATTCATAATCGTGGTCCAGTTCCACAAGAACCTTCTATCCCTAATGGCCCAATGATCCTCGAAGATGCAGGAGCTTCGGCAAGATCAACCTATGAATCAAGAAACCTTCTTGAAACAACATACGATGATGAATTGTTTAGTTACTACACACAATGTGAATTAGTAATCTATAATACCAAAACAAAAAAAATAAAAGTAATTGGACCATCGGCATCATATATGTCTGCAGATATTTCTCCAGATGGAAATTACTTATTAGTAGAAAGATTAAAAAAACCATGGTCGCATGAAGTAGCTTGGTGGCGATTTGCAAATGATGCTGAAGTATGGAATCTTGATGGGAAACTAGTAAAAACAGTTGTTAACCAACCTCTTGCTAACGAAGTTCCTATACATGGTGTTATTACTGGACCAAGAAATGTTTCTTGGCAACCTACAGCACCACATACTTTGTTTTGGACAGAAGCATTGGATGGTGGTAATCCAGTAGCAGAAGTAGAATACAGAGACAGGCTTATGAGTTGGGAAGCTCCATTTAATAACAAACCTAATGAAGTATTTAAAGCAGAACATCGTATACAAGGAACCATGTGGGGACAAAAAGACGGAATGCTAATGGTTTACCAGAGAGAGCGCATGAAAAGATGGCGTTATGTCTGGCTTCTTGATGTTGACAAAAACACATCTAAATTATGGTTTGATCTAGATGAAAATGATTTCTATAATGATCCTGGTTATCCTATTTTCACTCAACTGAATAATGGTAAATATGTTTTTAAAGTGGAAGATGGTTCTATTTATTTCCGTGGAAATGGTGGAAGCGAAGATGGAGATCGTCCTTTTGTAGACCAGCGAAACATTGAAACTGGAGAAACACAAAGAATATTCCGAAGTGATAAAGATAAATATGAGTACTTCATTGACTTTGCTGCTACTCCCAACACCTTCATCATGAGTTCTGAATCTACAACAGAAGTACCCAATTTATATTTAGCAACATTTGGAGAAACAATTGCGGCAGATGCTGGAGAAAGTACCAGAGCAATAACAAAACATCCAATTACAACATTTAAAGACCCAAGTCCTGAATTAAGACAGATAGAAAACAAGATTGTTAAATACCAAAGGAATGATGGTATTGAATTAAGTTTTCAATTGCTGTTGCCTCCAGGATATAAGGAAGGAACAAAATTACCAACTGTTGTGTATGCTTATCCATTAGAATATTCTGGTGGCAAAACTGCTGGACAAGTTAGAGGGTCTTCCAATCGCTTTATGCGAATATATGGTCCATCACACAAATATTTTTTAATGAGAGGATATGCTGTATTAGATAATACTGCAATGCCAATGATTGGTGATCCTGAAACTGTATATGATACATTTGTTCCACAATTGGTAGCTGATGCCGAAGCTGCAGTTAATAAAGCTGTGGAAATGGGTATAGCAGATCCAGAAAGAATTGGAATTATTGGTCATAGCCATGGAGGCTTGATGGTGGCTAATTTATTAGCACATTCTGATTTGTTTGCTGCAGGTATTGCACGAAGTGGTTCCTACAATAAAACAAATCAACCATACGGATTTCAAGGTGAACGTCGTTCACTTTTTGAAGCTACCGAATCTTATATCGACTGCTCTCCAACTTTCTTTGCCAACAAAGTCAATGAGCCTATATTGATTATTCATGGAAATGATGATTCAAATCCTGGCACACTAACTTTTCAGTCTGAAGTGTTTTATGAAGCTGTAAGAGGTTCAGGAGGTACTGCAAGATTGGTCTTATTACCATTTGAAGATCATGGTTACAGAGCAAAGGAATCCATCGAGCATGTATTATGGGAACAAATAAACTGGTTTGACAAGTATGTTAAAAATCGTGAGATTATAACCCTTGAGGAAAAAGAAGTAGAGAAACCATAAAGGTCGCTGTGATTCTTCCTTTTTTAAAAAAAGAAATTTATAATCAATTAGAACGAAATGTAAATAATATTAAAGTTGATTTTAAAATTTGAAAGGTTTACTATATGTAAACCTTTTTTTCTTCATTTGAAAATTAAACCAACTATTACGTTTAATCTAGATTTAAGATAAAGATATTGTATGAAAGTTATTACTTATTTCTAATTTAGCAGAGTTATAAAAAGAATATCTAATGAAACGAATAAGTCAAATAAGCGTTTATATCATTATAATAATTTTAGCTGCTTTAAATTTTATTTCAAGTCCTGTAGCTCTTATTTTAGGTTTTCTTTTTACATTAGTTCTAGGCCATCCGTTTCCTGTACAGTCTAAAAGAGCAATCCAGATACTTTTAAAAATTTCAATAATTGGTCTTGGTTTTGGTATGTCTGTAATCGAAACCATTAAAGCTAGTAAAGAAGGTTTTGTAATTACAGCTTTATCAATTTTTATAACAATTGGTCTTGGGTTACTACTTATTAAGGTTTTAAAAATTGATAAAAAGCTTGGTTTTTTAATGACCTCTGGCACTTCTATTTGTGGAGGAAGTGCCATTGCTGCAATTTCTCCAGTAATTAAAGCAAACCCTAAGACCATTAGTATTGCTATTGGTATTGTTTTCCTACTAAACTCAATTGCCTTATTAATTTTTCCTTCGCTTGGACATCTATTTCATCTATCACAAACACAATTTGGAACTTGGTGTGCCATAGCTATTCATGATACAAGCTCTGTAGTTGGAGCTGCTTTAGAATATGGAGATCAAGCTTTGCAAATTGCCACAACTGTAAAATTGGCTCGAACATTATGGATTATTCCATTATCTTTTTTTGCTATGGCACTGTTTAAGTCTAAAAATCAAAAAATTAAAATTCCATATTTTATCTTAGGGTTTATTGCAGCCATGCTAATTAATAGTTATCATTTAATCCCAGAATTGGTTTCATTAAGATTGGTAGATATTTCTAAAAGACTACTTATAATTACTTTATTTTTAGTTGGAGCCAGTTTAAGTGTTAAAGATATTAAAGAAACTGGTTTTAAACCTATTCTATTTTCAACCATTCTTTGGGTCTTTATCAGTGTTTTTTCTTTAGTTTTTATTATCAATTTCTAAAAGTAAAAACCAATAGCAAACCAAAAATCAACATTTAACTAAAATATAAGAAACTAATTATAGAGATGTAGTTCCTTTTTTTTAACTTTATCTGAAACAGGTTATTACTATAAAAACACTATTATGAAAACTATTCAAATCATTATATTATTTATCAGTTCTTTATGTTTCAGCTTTATACAAGCACAAACTATTAATACTGATAAATCTGAAGTAAAATTTAAAATAACTGGTGGAGGTATTTTTACAGTAAAGGGTAATTTTACAGGTATGAAAGGTGATTTTAATTTTAGTGAAACTGATGTAGCAAATTCGAGTTTTGATATTTGTATTGACGCAAAGACCCTCAATACAAAAAATGAGAAACGAGACAACCATTTGCATTCTGCCGATTTTTTTGAAGTAGATAAGTACCCAACCATTTGTTTTACATCAACTTCTGTAACGAAAACCCGCGAAGGCTATAAAACAACTGGCAATTTAACCATACATGGAGTTACTAAGACTGTAGAGATACCTTTTTCATTTAAAAAAAATACTTTTGAAGGGGAAATAGAAATTAATCGTTTTGATTATAAAATAGGCGAGGATTTTGGCACTATAAGAGTTGGTGAAACTGCTACAGTTACTATTATATGTGTTGTATATTAGTAGATATTTTTATTTTCTATTAAATTAGCAGCCCTATATCTAATTAAATGAAACATTATTACCTTACCTTCAATTTGTTTGTTCTTATTTTTTTTATAAGCTCAGCTTCATTTTCCCAAACGTTCAACACTTATTATGGAGATGTTGTTAGCAATGTATCTCAAACAAATATTACTAACGATTTAATAACTTTTGAAAATTTTGGCATTAAAAATGTTGGTTCTACAAGACTAACTAATGCTCAAAACTGGATTACAACTCGTTATTCAAATTTAGGTTATACAAACATAGAATTACAAGAGTTTACTTATTCTTCTGGAACAAGCAATAACATTATTGTAACAAAAACTGGTACTACATATCCAAACACTTTTATAATTATTGATGCGCATTACGATACTATTAATGGTCCAGGAACAAACGACAATGGTTCTGGAACAGTTTTAATTATGGAGCTAGCTAGATTACTTGCAAATGTACCAACGGAATATTCTATTAAATTTATTCATTTTAGTGGTGAAGAAGATGGATTAGTAGGTAGTAATTATTATGTAGATAATACTGTAATTCCACAAAATTTAGATATTAAGTTGGTTTTTAATATAGATGAAGTTGGTGGTGTAGATGGTATGGTAAATAATACTATTGTTTGCGAAAGAGATCAAAGTAATTCTCCTACCACCAATAATGCAGCTTCAAATATTGTTACTGGTCAATTGGCTACTTGTATAGAATTATACTCTAATTTAAACACAGAAATATCTTATGCATATGCTTCAGATTATATGCCTTTTGAAGATAACAATGAGGTTATTACTGGGTTATATGAATCTAACGAAACACCTTATGCTCATGGTCCAAACGATCTTCTTGTAAATATGGACCCTTCTTATTTATATGAAGTGACCAAAGGATCTTTAGGTGCTGCTATGTTTTTTGCTGAAGTTGATTTTAATGTCTTAAACACAGAGTCTTATTCTTTAGAATCTAATATTAGTATGTATCCAAACCCAACAAGAGGTCAAGTTAATATTGCTATAAATACAGCTTTGAATGTACCTACACGTTTTATGGTGTATGATATTCTTGGGAAACAAGTTTTTCAAAAATCAATTTCTAAACAACAAGCTTCAATTAATCTAAATCATTTAAAAGATGGTGTATATCTAGCTGTTTTCGAAAATGGCGATAAAAGAACTTCAAAAAAATTAATAATAAAATAAACTGACTATTTTCAACTAAAAAAGGTCTTCAAATATTTTGAAGACCTTTTTTAGTTTATATTATTAAATTAACCGAGTTAGTCTCTTATAAGAGGCAAAGTAGAACAACGTAACAAACCTTCTTGTTTAGCTATTTCTGCATAAGGTACCTCTTCAACAGTTATTCCGTTTTCTCTTAACCAAGTTTTCAATCTGGTAAAATTCTTTTCAGAAATAACTACATCTTCAGAAATTGAAAACACATTACTATTCATATTGTACATTTCTTCTCTAGTTATATGAAACAAATTCTCTTTACCAAACAAATCGACTAAATACATATAGTCGCTTTCTTCTCTAAAACCACTCTTGTAAATAATCCCTTTATTTTTTCCAACAGGCTGAAAACAGCAATCTAAATGTAAAGCATTATCTCTAGGCTCAATTTTAGATTTCACTAAATCAAATTCCTTAACAATTTTATTTGGAAACAAATCCTTTATATATTTTACGCCTGCCATATTTGTTCTAGCAGTAATGTAGTTCTTATAATCGCTACCTTTATAAGTACCAATAAAAATATGGCTATTCCATAACATCACGTCTCCACCTTCTATATGGACTTCTTTTGGTGGCCTTACTACTTTGTCTGGGTCTATTTGGTCTATTATATATTGAATAGCTTCTAATTCTTCTTCGCGATTAGGTAAAATGTTTGCTTTCACAAAAACATTGTCAATTACAAAAGCTATGTCACGAGTAAAAATCTGATTACAATCTTTAATCAATTCTGGTCTATACACTTTTACGTTGTATTTTTCGAATACCTTAGCTACTGCTTCCATCTCCTTAACCATATCTGCTTCTATAGGATATGTTCCTGCTTTAATATGCTCTAAAGACTTTGGATCGTATGCTTGATCTACAGTTGGTGTTGGACCATTACTTATGGCTGTTCCTAATACAACTGCTCTTAATCTAGATGTCTCGTTTTTTACGTTTAGTTTTATCATAGTGTTACAAACCTAAAATATAATTTATTATTTAAAGTGAGTTTATCTTTAAAAAAATATAAAGTATAAAAAAAGCTTCATTAATAAAAATGAAGCTTTAATAAATTTTAATTATATAATTAACGCTTATCAATAGTTTTAAAAGGTCTTAAAGTTTCGCCAATATAAATTTGACGTGGACGACCAATTGGTTCATTGTTTAAACGCATTTCTCTCCATTGTGCAATCCAACCTGGTAAGCGACCTAAAGCAAACATAACTGTAAACATATCTGTTGGTATTCCCATTGCTCTATAAATAATACCAGAATAGAAATCTACATTAGGATATAATTTCCTGTCAACAAAATATGGATCAATTAAAGCTTCTTGTTCTAAAGCCTTTGCTATATTTAAAATTGGATCTTCAACACCTAGATCGTTTAAAATTTCGTCTGCAGCTTTTTTAATAATCTTAGCTCTTGGGTCGAAATTTTTATAAACTCTATGTCCAAAGCCCATTAATCTAAATGGATCTTCTTTATCTTTTGCTTTAGACATAAATTTATTAGTATCTCCACCATCTTCTTTAATAGCTTCAAGCATTTCTAAAACAGCTTGGTTTGCTCCACCATGAAGTGGTCCCCAAAGTGCAGAAATACCTGTAGAAAGAGATGCAAATAAACCAACATGAGATGAACCAGCAATTCTTACTGTAGATGTTGAACAATTTTGTTCGTGGTCTGCATGAAGAATTAACAATTTATCTAAAGCGTCTATTACAATTGGATTAAACTTATATTCTTCGTTTGGTAATTTAAACATCATTTTTAAGATGTTTTCAACATACCCTAAGTTTTTATCGCCATAATCTAATGGTAAACCATTCTTTTTTCTGAAAGTCCAAGCTACTAATACTGGAAATTTTCCTAATATCTTTACAATAGCTTTATACATATCTTCTTCAGAATTAACATTAACCGAAGAAGGATTAAAAGCAGTTAAGGCACTTGTAAGAGATGCAATAACTCCCATTGGGTGAGCCGATTTTGGAAAAGCATCTACAATTTTACGAATATCCTCATCTACAACAGATTGCGCTTTAATATCTGTATGAAATTTTTCTAATTGCTCTTTATTAGGTAATTCTCCAAAAATTAACAAAAAAGCAACTTCTAAGAAATCAGCCTTATCAGCTAGCTCTTCAATAGAATATCCACGATATCTTAAAATTCCTTTTTCGCCATCTAGAAACGTAATAGCACTTTCACATGATCCTGTATTTTTATAACCTGGATCGAGAGTGATAACACCTTCTGTTGTGCTTCTTAAGTTTTTTATATCTATGGCTACTTCATTTTCTGTTCCTTCAATTAGTGGGAATTCATATGTTTTGCCTTTAATTTCTAATCTAGCTTTATCTGACATATTTTGTAAAAAATATTAATATAATGTATTGTCTTTTTTCGTTTTGCGAATTTACAAAATATCTAACGATTATTAAAGCTCTTAACAAAGGTTTTAACAATAAAAATGTTAGTACAATGTATTGTAAAAAGAAAGCGATTATTAGATGAATAATAATCGCTTTTTAAAAAATTTGTTTTGAACTATCTATCTCACTTTGAAAGCGTTTTTTCCAGGAAAATAAGCTACTTCATCTAATTCTTCTTCAATACGTAATAACTGATTGTATTTAGACATTCTGTCGCTTCGTGAAGCAGATCCAGTTTTAATTTGCCCACAATTTAGAGCAACTGCTAAATCTGCAATAGTATAATCTTCTGTTTCTCCTGAACGATGAGACATCACAGACGTATAACCTGCATTATGAGCCATGTTAACTGCAGCAATGGTTTCGGTTAGTGTACCAATTTGATTCACTTTTATTAAAATAGAGTTAGCAATGCTATTTTTAATACCTTTTGATAATCTTTCAACATTCGTTACAAATAAATCGTCACCAACTAATTGAACTTTATCTCCAATTAATTCGGTTAAATATTTCCAACCTTCCCAATCGTTTTCATCCATTCCATCTTCAATCGAAATAATTGGATACTTTGAAACTAATTCAGCTAAATAATCAGCTTGTTCTTTACTGGTTCTTACTTTTCCTTTATCGCCTTCAAATTTTGTGTAATCGTATTTTCCATTGATATAGAATTCAGCTGAAGCACAATCTAGAGCAATCATAATATCATCGCCTAAAGTATAACCTGCATTATCAACTGCTTTTTTAATAGTGTCTAAAGCATCTTCGGTTCCTCCAGCTAAATTTGGAGCAAAACCACCTTCGTCTCCTACAGCAGTACTTAAACTTCTATCATGTAATACTTTTTTTAAATGATGGAATATTTCAGTTCCCATCTGCATGGCTTGTGTAAAATTTGAAGCTTTTACAGGCATAATCATAAATTCCTGAAATGCAATTGGTGCATCGCTATGCGAACCTCCATTAATAATATTCATCATTGGTACTGGAAGCGTGTTAGCAGATACTCCACCAACATATCTATACAAAGGCATTCCTAACTCATTTGCAGCAGCTTTAGCAGCAGCTAACGAGACTCCTAAAATAGCATTAGCGCCTAATTTAGATTTGTTAGGTGTACCATCTAAATCAATCATTATTTTATCTATAAGATTTTGTTCGAAAACAGATGTTCCAAGCAATTCTTGAGCTATTAATGAATTTACATTATCTACAGCTTTTAAAACACCTTTTCCCATATAAGCGTTTCCACCATCACGTAGCTCTACAGCCTCATGTTCTCCAGTTGAAGCTCCAGAAGGTACAGCAGCTCTTCCCATAATACCATTTTCGGTAACTACATCAACTTCAATGGTTGGATTTCCTCTTGAATCTAAAATTTGTCTGGCGTGAATGTTGATAATAATACTCATTTTTAAAATTTTATAATTAATTTAATTCTTATTTAAAAAACCTCAAGGAAATAAGTCTTCTTTGAGGTTTTTAGTTATTTATTTTTTATGTTTTCTATAAACTGATCGAACAAATATGATGAGTCGTGTGGACCAGGACTAGCTTCTGGATGGTATTGAACCGAAAAGCAATTTTTGTTTTTCATTCGAATACCAGCAACTGTATGATCGTTTAAATGTACATGTGTAATTTCTATATCAGAATGTGCTTCTGTTTCTTCTCTATTAATAGCAAATCCATGGTTTTGAGAGGTAATTTCACCCTTACCAGTAATTAAGTTTTTAACAGGATGATTGATTCCTCTGTGACCATGATGCATTTTATAAGTTGAAATACCATTTGCCAATGCAATAACTTGATGTCCTAGACAAATGCCAAATAAAGGTAAATCTCTTTTAATAATTTCTTTTGCAACTGCTTGAGCTTCTACCAATGGTTCTGGATCTCCAGGTCCATTAGATAAAAAATAGCCGTCTGGTTTAAATGCTTCTAATTCTTCAAATTTTGCATTGTATGGAAATACTTTTATATATGCATCTCTATTAGCTAAATTTCTAAGAATATTTGTTTTTATTCCAATGTCTAGAGCTGCAATTTTATAAGTAGCATTTTCATTGCCAAAATAATAAGGTTCTTTAGTAGATACTTTAGATGCTAGTTCTAAGCCATTCATTTCAGGAACTTCAGCTAATTGCTTTTTAAGTCCTTCTATATTATCAACTTCTGTCGAGATAACTGCATTCATAGCTCCATGATCTCTAATGTAACTAACTAAAGCTCTAGTATCTACATCTGAAATTGCAAATAAATTGTTGATGTTTAAAAATTCCTCTAAAGAAGCATCTGCTGCATCACGAGAATACTCGTAACTAAAATTTTTACAAATAAGACCAGATATTTTAATTGAATTAGATTCTACTTCATCTTTTTGAGTGCCATAGTTTCCAATATGTGCATTGGTAGCAACCATTAATTGACCAAAATAAGAAGGATCTGTAAAAATTTCTTGATAACCAGTCATTCCTGTATTAAAGCAGACTTCACCAAAGGCAGTACCTGTTTTACCGATGGCTTTACCATGAAAAATGGTTCCATCTGATAATAATACGATTGCTTTTTCTCGTTTGTTGTATTTCATGATTAAAAAAGTTTTGCAAAATTGCATAAAAAAAAGGATAAACTAAAATGTTTATCCTTTTTTATGATTTCTTTATTAAAGAGAATCATAATAAGTGAGAATCTTTATTAAATCTTCTTCTGTGGTGTATCCAAGTTTATTCTCTTTTACAAAACTAGAAATTTCTTTTTCTTTATTTGAAAATGCTCTTAAAATAGACTTTTTCTTTAGTTTAATCTCATTAAGGGAAGATTTACTTTTCATGTAGAAATAAGCATCTGACCTAGTATAAACATCTGGACTCTTTATTTGAGTTAATGGGTTTAAAGTCCCTTCTGTAATTATCAATTCTGGATGTTTATATAATGTAATATGTTTTAAATCCAAAAGCTTCTCAAAAAAACCAATCTTATTAGAATTTGGAATTTTTAATTTTATATAGGTGGCTTCAAGAGTTTCTACAAATTGAATCTTATCGCTATTAAAAATAAATAATGAATCGCCTAAAGTTTCTGTTTCAAACCTATTGTCTTTAATATTAAAATTAATGTTATTTAATCTTAATTCTCTGTCTGAAGTTGTAACAATTCTAGCTGGCATTTCCCATGTATCATATAGATATTTGGTTCCTTCATATTTATTAAAAATACTTTTTTGAAAAACTTCATCTGGAAACATATCTGCAGTAGTAACAGGCCTTGTAGCCCAAGACTGGCTTCCAGTAGTTGATAAAGTCGAGGTCATTGTTTGTGCTAAACTAATATTAGCAAAACAAAAAAGAAATAATAGGTTTATTAGAGGCTTCATTTTAATTCATTTAGTAATTAGTTTTAAAGATAAATAAAACTAATTACTAAATGAATTTTCTTATAACGTATTATAATACTTTATAATTGCTTTAAGATCATTAATATCTTTATAGTTAAGGCTATTATCTTTTGCATGCTGTTTTACAGCATCTTTCTTATCTGAATCAATTAATTTTAATATAGCTCCTTTTGAAAGTTTCATTTCAGATAGTGTTTCACCATCTTCTGTGGAGTAATACTTTTCAATTTTAACCATTTGATCTGGAGTAATTTTTTGTTGAGTCATTGGGTTAAAATTTCCTTCAACAATTTCTGTTTCAAATTTTCTTAAAATAGTTAAAGATTTTGTTTTTACTAATTCTTCGAAATAAGAATTTCTTTGATATTGAGGATCTAGATAGCGCTTAAACGTTCTGCTATTTATGTCTATTTTTTTTATGTTTTTAGGATTTAGAGCTAGAACAGAATCTTCAGCAAATTTTGCTTCAAAACGCTCTAATTGTACATTATAATTTATAGATCTAATTTTATAGGCTCTATTATCTGACATATAAATTAATGCATTATCAGAGTTCCAAGAATCAAACAAATATGGAGTTCCTTTTATTTCTGAACTAGCAGTACTATTAGTTATCCATAACCCATTATTAGACATCAATGTTCTAGAGTTTGAAAAATCATTTCTAGAAGAAATTGAAGCAGATTGAGAAAATGAAAAGTTTACCGTTAAAGCAAGTAGGAATATTAAATATTTGTTCATGGTTCTAAAATTTAAGGTGCAAATATAAAAAAAGGATGAACATAATTGGTTCATCCTTTATTAATTAACATATATTAACAGAAACTAATTCTATTCTTCTTCGTTAGAAGCTTTAGTTTCAGTTGCAGGAGCAGCAGTTTCAGCTGGTTTAGAACCACCTCTTCTACTTCTTCTAGTTGTTTTCTTTTTAGCTTTATCTGCATTGTAGATTTCGTTGTAATCAACTAATTCTATCATTGCCATATCAGCATTATCACCTAAACGGTTACCAAGTTTAATAATTCTTGTGTATCCTCCTGGTCTATCACCAACTTTGGCAGCAACATCTCTGAATAATTCTGCTACAGCTTCTTTTTGTCTTAAACGTGCCATAACAATACGTCTGTTATGAGTTGTATCTTCTTTAGATTTAGTTACTAAAGGCTCTACAAATTGTTTTAAAGCTTTAGCTTTAGCAACAGTCGTATTAATACGTTTGTGCTCTATTAAAGAACAAGCCATATTAGCCAACATTGATTTTCTGTGAGCTGTTTTTCTACTTAAGTGATTTATTTTTTTTCCGTGTCTCATGACATTTGTTTTATCATCTTGCTACTAAACTCGACTTGCGAGGAGCAAAATATGATTAATTAATCTTTATCTAGTTTGTATTTTGACAAGTCCATACCAAAGTTTAAACCTTTAACATTTACAAGCTCTTCTAGCTCTGTTAATGATTTTTTACCGAAGTTACGGAATTTCATTAAGTCGTTTTTATTAAATGATACTAAGTCTCCTAAAGTATCTACTTCTGCTGCTTTTAAACAATTAAGAGCACGAACAGAAAGATCCATATCAACTAATTTAGTTTTCAATAATTGTCTCATGTGAAGAGATTCTTCATCATAAGTTTCTGTTTGAGCAATTTCATCTGCTTCTAGAGTAATTCTCTCATCTGAGAATAACATGAAGTGGTGAATTAAAGTTTTAGCTGCTTCTGTTAAAGCATCTTGAGGCGTAATTGAACCATCAGTAATAATTTCGAAAACTAATTTTTCGTAATCTGTTTTTTGCTCTACACGATAGTTTTCAATGCTATACTTAACATTTTTTATTGGAGTATAAATTGAATCTGTAAAGATTGTTCCAATTGGTGCTGAAGCTTTTTTATTTTCTTCTGCTGGAACATATCCTCGCCCTTTTTCAATTGTAATTTCCATATTAATATTTACTTTAGGATCTAAGTTACAGATTACTAATTCTGAATTTAACACTTGGAATCCTGAAATAAATTTTTGAAAATCTCCTGCTGTAATTTGATTTTGTCCAGAAATAGATATTGATACAGACTCGCTGTCAACATCTTCTATTTGTCTTTTAAAACGAACTTGTTTTAAATTTAAAATAATTTCGGTAACATCTTCAACTACACCAGCAATTGTAGAGAATTCATGATCTACACCTTCTATTCTAACTGAAGTTACTGCAAATCCTTCTAAAGAAGATAATAAAACTCTTCTTAAAGCATTTCCGACTGTTAATCCATAACCAGGTTCTAAAGGGCGAAATTCAAATTTCCCTTCAAAATCCGTAGAATCAATCATGATTACTTTGTCTGGTTTTTGAAAATTAAATACTGCCATATATTTCTTCGTTTTAATTGTTATTTAGTTGCGCGATTTAAAAGATTGAAGAAGACCAATAAATCCTTTGGCTAAATACCAATATTATTAATTTATTATTTAGAATATAATTCGACGATGAATTGTTCGTTAATGTTTTCTGGAATTTGAATTCTTGCAGGAACAGAAACATACGTTCCTTGCTTTAATTCGTTATTCCAAGTTATCCATTCGTATACAGCACTTGAATTTGATAAAGATCTATCGATAGCTTCAAGTGATTTTGATTTTTCTCTTACAGCAACAACATCTCCAGCTTTTAACTGGTAAGAAGGAATATTTACTATTTCACCGTTAACTGTAATGTGTCTGTGAGACACTAATTGTCTAGCACCACTTCTAGAAGGAGAGATTCCCATTCTAAAAACAACGTTGTCTAATCTAGACTCACAAAGTTGAAGCAATACTTCACCTGTAATTCCAGGAGCAGCTGTTGCTTTTTTAAACATGTTTCTGAATTGCTTTTCTAATACACCATATGTATATTTAGCTTTTTGCTTTTCCATTAACTGGATAGCATATTCAGATTTCTTTCCACGACGCTTGTTTGCACCATGTTGACCAGGAGGATAATTTCTTTTTTCAAAAGATTTATCTTCTCCATAAATAGCCTCGCCAAATTTACGAGCTATTTTAGTTTTAGGACCAGTATATCTTGCCATTTCTTAAATTGAGTTATGAGAGTGATTATGAATTAAGGTCTTAATCTTATCCTTCGATAACCGTTATTCTCTCGTTGATACTTGTTAATTATTTTTTCAGAGTGCAAATTTACATATAAAAAATTAATATCAGCTATTAAAAACAGCTGATATTAATTTTATAAATAGTATTAATTATACTCTTCTACGTTTTGGAGGACGACATCCATTATGTGGTAATGGAGTAACATCGATAATTTCTGTTACTTCAATACCTGCATTGTGGATAGAACGAATAGCAGATTCTCTACCATTTCCAGGACCTTTTACGTAAACTTTCACTTTCTTTAAACCTGCTTCTTGTGCAACTGCAGCTGCATCTTCAGCAGCTAATTGAGCTGCATAAGGTGTGTTCTTTTTAGAACCTCTAAACCCCATTTTTCCAGCAGAAGACCATGAAATTACATCTCCTTTTTTATTTGTAAGCGAAATAATAATGTTATTAAAAGATGCTGTTACGTGAGCTTCACCTACTGCATCTACAATTACTTTACGCTTTTTAGTACTTGACTTTGCCATATCTTTTTAGATTTCTAGTTGTTAGTTTTTAGTTGTTAGAATCCTAAACATTGCTATTTCAAACAGATTCATCTAACTTCTAAACTCTAATGACTAATGTCTTTTAATTATTTAGTTGCCATTTTTTTGTTAGCAACAGTTTTTCTTCTACCTTTTCTAGTTCTAGAGTTGTTTTTAGTACGTTGTCCTCTTAAAGGAAGACCAGCTCTATGACGAATACCTCTGTAACAACCAATATCCATTAATCGCTTAATGTTTAATTGAGTTTCAGAACGTAGTTCTCCTTCAATTGTAAAAGAACCAACAGCTTCACGAATATTACTAATTTCGTCGTCTGTCCAATCTTGAACTTTTGTACTTTCTTCAACTTTAGCTGCTGCTAAAATTTCTTTTGATCTACTTCTACCTATTCCATAGATATAAGTTAAGGAAATTACTCCTCTCTTGTTTTTTGGTATGTCTACACCTGCAATTCTTGCCATAACTACCCTTGTCTTTGTTTGAATCTAGGATTCTTTTTGTTAATTACGTAAAGTCTACCTTTTCTACGCACGATTTTACAATCTGCACTTCTTTTTTTAACTGATGCTCTTACTTTCATCTTGTTAGTATCTATAAGTTATTCTAGCCTTAGTTAAATCGTAAGGACTCATTTCTAATTTTACTTTGTCTCCTGGTAATAATTTAATGTAATGCATACGCATTTTACCAGATATATGCGCTGTCACAATGTGACCATTTTCTAGTTCAACACGGAACATAGCATTAGATAATGCTTCTATTATTGTTCCATCTTGTTCTATTGCTGCTTGTTTTGCCATAGTATATATATTAAGCTACTGCTTTTCTATTTTTACCTGTTTTCATCAAGCCATCGTAATGTCTATTTAACAAGTAAGAATTTACTTGTTGCATAGTATCAATTGCAACTCCAACCATAATTAATAATGATGTTCCTCCGAAAAATAAAGCCCATCCAGATTGTACATTCATTAGCTTTACTATAAAGGCTGGGAACACAGCTATTAATGCTAAGAATATAGATCCTGGTAATGTTATTTGAGACATTATTTTATCTAAATATTCAGAAGTTTCAGAACCTGGACGAATTCCAGGAATAAAACCACCACTACGTTTTAAATCGTCTGCCATTTTGTTTGTTGGTACTGTAATTGCTGTATAAAAATATGTGAATACAATAATTAATAAAGCAAAAACAAGGTTATACCAAAATCCAAATATATCAGCAAAATTTGTTTGCATCCATTGACCTGCTCCTGTATCTTTTAAGAATGAAGATCCTCCTATTAAACTTGGTACAAACATAATTGCTTGAGCAAAGATAATTGGCATAACTCCAGAAGCATTTAATTTTAATGGTAAAAACTGTCTTGATCCAAATACATTTTTTTCGTAACCTCCAGAAGCAGTTCTTCTTGCATATTGTACAGCAATTTTTCTTACTGCCATAACTAACATGATTGAAGCTAATATGATTACTAACCATATTACTAATTCAAAAAGAATTAACATAACGTTATTTCCTTCTAATCTAGAAGATGCATTTTGTAAAAATGATTTTGGTAATGTTGCAATAATACCAACCATAATTAATAAAGAGATTCCGTTACCAATACCTTTATCAGTAATTTTCTCTCCTAACCACATAGCAAAAATACAGCCTGTAACTAATATAATTATAGATGAAAAATAGAATAATCCTCCAGTACCTAATAAAAAGGCACTTTGTGGAATTCCAAATGCAGTTGGCAAACTCGCTAAATATCCTGGTGCTTGAACCATACATATTGCTATAGTTAACCAACGAGTAATCTGTGTTATTTTCTTTTGACCACTAGCTCCTTCTTTTTGTAATTTTTGCAAATAAGGAATTGCTATTCCCATTAACTGAACTACAATAGAAGCAGAGATATAAGGCATAATACCTAAAGCAAAAACAGATGCATTAGCAAATGCTCCTCCTGTAAATGCATTAAGTAAACCTAATAATCCTGTTTCTGTATTGCTTTGCAAATTCTCCAATTGAGAAGCATCAATACCAGGTAAAACCACTTGTGCGCCAAAACGATAAACTAATAACAAACCAAGTGTTACAATGATTCTGTTTCTTAATTCCTCTATTTTCCAAACATTCTTTAGTGTCTCTATAAATTTCATGCGCTTGTTTGTGATTATAAAGTTACAGTTTCTCCTCCTGCAGCTTCAATCGCAGCTTTTGCTGAAGCAGTAAACTTATGAGCAGATACATTTAATTTAGCTTTTAATTCTCCTCTTCCTAAAATCTTAACTAGTTCATTTTTTCCAGCTAATCCTAAAGAAACAAGTGTTTCAAAATCTAAAGTATCTTTTATTTTCTTTTCGTCTACTAATTGTTGTAATGTATCAAGATTAATTCCTTGATATTCTTTACGATTTATATTAGTAAAGCCAAACTTTGGCACACGTCTTTGAAGTGGCATTTGTCCACCTTCAAAACCAATTTTCTTAGAATATCCAGAACGAGATTTCGCTCCTTTATGACCTCTTGTTGCAGTGCCTCCTTTTCCAGAACCTTGACCACGTCCAATACGTTTTCCTTGACTTTTAACTGAACCTTCTGCAGGTTTTAAATTACTTAAATCCATTTCAGTATCTTATTATTTTGTTTCTTCAACAGAAACTAAATGTTTAACTTTATTAACCATACCAAGGATGTTTGGCGTGGCATCGTGTTCTACGACTTGACCAATCTTTTTAAGACCAAGAGCTTCTAAAGTTCTTTTTTGTCTTTGTGTACGATTGATTGCGCTTTTTACTTTTTTAACTTTAATCTTTGCCATCGTTATCCTTTATTAACCTTTAAAAACTTTTTCTAGTGATATACCTCTATCACGAGCTATAGTTTTTGCATTTCTTAACTGTAATAATGCATCGAATGTAGCTTTAACAACGTTGTGAGGATTTGAAGACCCTTGAGATTTTGATAATACATCGTGTACTCCTACTGCTTCAAGCACTGTTCTTACAGCACCTCCAGCAATAACTCCTGTACCAGGAGCTGCAGGAATAATATTAACTCTTGCTCCTCCAAACTTACCTTTTTGTTCGTGTGGTAAAGTTCCTTTTACTAAAGGTATACGTACTAAATTTTTCTTAGCATCTTCTACTGCTTTAGCAATGGCACTAGCAACGTCTTTAGATTTTCCTAAACCGTGACCAACAACACCTGCTTCATCTCCAACAACAACAATTGCTGAAAATCCGAAGGCTCTACCACCTTTAGTTACTTTTGTAACTCTTTGAACACCAACTAAACGATCTTTAAGATCTAATCCACTTGGTTTTACTAACTCTGCGCTTTTGTATTTCTGATACATAATTTCTTAGAATTTAAGTCCTGCTTCTCTAGCTCCTTCGGCTAATGATTTTACTCTTCCATGGTATTGGTATCCACCTCTATCGAAAGAGATAGTATCTACACCTGCCTTAAGGGCTTTTTCAGCAACTGCTTTACCTACTAAACCAGCAATTTCTGATTTAGTTCCTTTAGCAGAACTAATGTCTTTATCTCTAGAAGATGCTGCACTGATAGTTTTACCAGATACGTCATCTATTACTTGAGCATATATTTCTTTATTACTTCTAAAAACAGACAATCTTGGTCTAGCTTCAGTTCCTGAAACTATTTTACGAACTCTGCTTTTAATTCTTAATCGTTTTTCGTTCTTTGTTAATGCCATAACTTAATTATTAAGCTGATTTACCTGCTTTTCTTCTTAATACTTCTCCTACAAACTTAACTCCTTTACCTTTATAAGGCTCTGGTGGTCTGAAGCCACGTATTTTTGCAGCAACTTGACCAACTAATTGTTTGTCTGAAGATGTTAATTTAATAATTGGGTTTTTTCCTTTATCTGAAATTGTTTCTACTTGCACTTCAGAAGCAATATCTAAAACAATATTGTGAGAAAATCCTAAGGCTAAATCTAATTTTTGTCCTTGGTTTGATGCTCTATATCCAACACCTACCAATTCTAATTGTTTTGTCCATCCTTTAGATACTCCATTTATCATGTTATTGATAAGAGATCTATAAAGACCATGTTTTGCTTTGTGTTCTTTAGAATCTGAAGGACGCTCTACAAATACATTTCCATCTTCGACTTTAATTGAAACAGCAGAAAATTCTTGAGATAATTCTCCTAATTTCCCTTTTACTGTAACAACGTTATCGTTAATATCAACTGTAATTCCTGCTGGAATTGCTACTGGGTTATTACCTATTCTTGACATGTCTTATTCGCTTTTAATTAGTAAACGTAACAAAGTACTTCTCCACCTACATTATTTCTTTGAGCTTGTTTGCCAGTCATTACGCCATGAGACGTTGAAACTATTGCAATACCAAGACCATTTAAAATTCTAGGTAATTCTTTTGAACTTGCATACTTACGTAAACCTGGTTTACTTATTCTTTGAATCTTTTTAATTACAGATTCTTTTGTTTCTTTGTTGTATTTAAGAGCAATTTTAATTGTTCCTTGTACAGCATTATCTTCGAATTTGTAACTTAAAATATATCCTTGTTCGAATAATATTTTAGTAATTTCCTTTTTTAAATTAGAAGCAGGTATTTCAACCACTCTGTGGTTAGCACGCACAGCATTTCTAATTCTTGTTAAATAATCCGCTATTGGATCTGTATTCATAGTTATTAAATTTCGGAATCGGTTTTTAACTTTATTGTTAAACCTAAAACCAGTTTATAATTCTTTTATATTACCAGCTAGCTTTTCTAACTCCTGGTATTAAACCTTGATTGGCCATTTCTCTGAATGTAACACGAGAAATACCAAATGTTCTCATATAACCTTTAGGTCTTCCTGTTAGTTTGCAACGGTTGTGCATTCTTACAGGTGAAGCATTTTTAGGTAACTTTTGTAATGCTTCATAATCTCCAGCTTCTTTTAAAGCTTTACGTTTTTCAGCATATTTAGCTACTGTTTTTGCTCTTTTTACCTCACGGGCTTTCATTGATTCTTTAGCCATATCTTAATTCTTTTGAAAAGGTAAACCTAATTCTGTTAATAATGATTTTGCTTCTTTGTCTGTTGCAGCAGTCGTTACAAATGTAATATCCATTCCTGAAATTTTATTTACCTTATCGATATCGATTTCAGGGAAAATAATTTGTTCAGTAATACCTAAATTGTAATTACCTCTACCATCAAATCCAGTCGCTTTAATTCCATTAAAATCTCTTACACGTGGTAAGGCTGAAGTAATTAAACGATCTAAAAATTCGTACATTCTTTCTCCACGTAAAGTAACTTTTGCGCCAATTGGCATACCTTTACGTAATTTGAATGATGCAACATCTTTTTTAGAAATAGTTGCAACAGTTTTTTGTCCAGTTATAGTTGTTAATTCATCAATTGCATGATCAATTAATTTTTTATCAGCAACTGCTGCTCCAACTCCTTTAGATAATACTATCTTTTGAAGTTTTGGCACTTGCATAATATTTTTATAACCAAATTCGTCTGTAAGAGCTGCAGTTACTCTGCTTTTGTACTCTTCTTTAAGTCTAGGTGTATATGCCATAACTATATTACTTCGTTTGATTTTTTTGAAAATCTTACTTTATTATCGCCTTCCATTCTATATCCAACTCTAGTTGCATCACCTTTTGAGGTTAACAATGATAAGTTAGAAATTTGAATAGCTGCTTCTTTTTCTACGATTCCACCTTGAGGGTTTTGTGCACTTGGTTTAGTATGTTTCTTAACCAAGTTAATTCCCTCAACAATCGCTTTGTTCTTATCTATTAATACTTGAAGTACTTTTCCTTCTGATCCTTTATGATCTCCAGCAATTACTTTTACAGTATCTCCTGATTTAATTTTAAGCTTTGTCATTTTATTTTGCATTAAAGCACTTCAGGTGCTAATGATACAATTTTCATGAATTGTTTATCACGAAGTTCTCTTGCAACAGGACCAAATACACGTGTACCTCTCATTTCACCTGTAGGGTTCAATAATACACATGCGTTATCGTCGAATCTAATATAAGATCCATCTGGTCTTCTTACTTCTTTTCTAGTACGTACAACAACTGCAGTTGAAACAGCACCTTTTTTAATGTTTCCATTAGGTGTCGCATCTTTAACTGTAACAACAATTTTGTCTCCTACAGAAGCGTATCTTCTTTTAGTACCACCTAGAACACGTATTGTTAATACTTCTTTTGCTCCAGTGTTATCAGCTACTTTTAATCTTGATTCTGTTTGTATCATAATTATTTAGCTCTTTCAATTATTTCAACTAGTCTCCAACATTTAGATTTACTCATAGGTCTTGTTTCCATGATCTTTACAGTATCTCCAATGTTGCAATCGTTTGTTTCGTCGTGTGCAACGTATTTCTTAGTTTTTAACACGAACTTTCCATACATAGGGTGTTTTACTTTTTTAACCTCTGCAACAACTATTGATTTTTGCATTTTGTTACTAGTAACAATACCTATACGTTCTTTTCTTAAATTTCTTGTTTCCATCATTTCGGCAGAATTATTGTAAATCTCTTTTAGTTAATTCAGTCGCAATTCTTGCTACGTCTCTTCTTACAGAACGTAATTGAATTGGGTTCTCTAAAGGAGAAATAGTGTGAGCCATTTTTAAATCTAAATAGCTCTTTTTAGTTTCACTAAGTTTCTCTTGTAACTCAGCTACAGATAATTCTTTAATTTCTGATTGTTTCATAATATCAAATAAATTATGCTTCGTAATCTCGAGCAATTATAAACTTAGTTTTAACTGGTAGTTTTTGTGCTGCTAAACGTAATGCTTCTTTTGCAACGTCTAATGGCACTCCTCCTACTTCAAATAATATTCTTCCTGGAAGCACAGATGCTACCCAGTATTCAACAGCACCTTTACCTTTACCCATACGTACTTCAAGAGGTTTCTTTGTAATAGGTTTGTCTGGAAATATTTTAATCCATAACGAACCTTCTCTTTTCATATAACGAGTAGCAGCAATACGTGCAGCTTCTATTTGACGTGCAGTAACAAAGCTTGTGTCTAACGATTTTATACCAAAAGTACCACTTGATAAAAGGTGGCCTCTTCCAGCATTACCTTTCATACGTCCCTTTTGTTGCTTACGAAATTTTGTTTTTTTAGGCTGTAACATTTTTCTTGTTCTTTAAAAAATTACTTTCTACGACGAGGTTTATTATTATTTCCACCACGTCCTCCGGCTCCACCTTTTCCTTGCTTCTTAGATAATCCAACAAGCGGAGAAAGCTCTCTTTTTCCATATACTTCACCTTTCATGATCCATACTTTAATCCCTAATCTACCATAAGTAGTGTGGGCCTCAACTAAAGCATAGTCAATATCGGCTCTGAATGTAGATAATGGAATACGTCCATCTTTATAATGTTCGCTACGTGCCATTTCTGCACCATTTAAACGACCACTAATCTGAATCTTTATTCCTTCTGCATTCATTCGCATAGTTGCAGCAATAGCCATTTTGATTGCACGTCTGTATGAAATACGATTTTCAATTTGACGAGCAACGCTTGCTGCTACTAATTGCGCATCAAGTTCAGGTCTTTTAATTTCAAATATGTTAATTTGAACTTCTTTACCAGTAATTTTCTTAAGCTCTTCTTTTAACTTGTCTACCTCTTGTCCACCTTTCCCAATAATAATACCAGGTCTAGCAGTAGTGATAGTAACGGTTACAAGTTTAAGAGTTCTTTCAATAATTACTCTTGAAACACTAGCTTTAGATAGACGTGCATGTACGTATTTTCTGATCTTATCGTCTTCGGCAAGTTTGTCGCCATAATCGTTTCCTCCGTACCAGTTAGATTCCCATCCTCTGATAATTCCTAAGCGATTTCCGATTGGATTTGTTTTTTGTCCCATACTTCTATCTTAACTTTGTGTGTTATTGTTAGCTCCTACCACTAATGTTACGTGGTTTGAACGTTTTCTTATTCTGTGTGCACGACCTTGAGGTGCTGGACGCAATCTTTTTAACATTGATCCACCATCTACACGAATCTCCTTAACAAATAATTCAGCTTCTTCAATACTTGCATCTTCGTTTTTAGCTTGCCAGTTTGCAATTGCAGACAGTAACAAAGTTTCTAAACGATTTGATGCTTCTTTTTGGCTAAATTTTAAAATATTAAGCGCTTTCTCTACGCGTTCGCCTCTTACTAAATCGGCTACTAAACGCATTTTTCTCGGTGATGTAGGACAGTTATTAAGTTTAGCAAAAGCGATTTCCTTTTTTGCTTCCTTAATAGCGTCTGCCATTTGTTTTTTACGACTTCCCATAGCTTACTACTTTTTACCTTTGTTTTTAGCACCTGCATGACCTCTAAAAGATCTTGTTGGTGAAAATTCTCCTAACTTATGACCTACCATGTTTTCAGTTACGTAAACTGGAACAAATTGGCGACCGTTATGTACTGCAATTGTTTGTCCAACAAAATCTGGAGTAATCATAGAGGCTCTAGACCACGTTTTGATTACTGTTTTCTTGTTAGTTTCTACATTTGTAGCAACTTTTTTCTCTAGTTTATAATGAACGTAAGGTCCTTTTTTTAATGATCTTGACATATCTTATTTCTTTCTACGTTCTACAATATATTTATTACTCGCTTTTGTTTTAGAACGGGTTCTATAACCTTTAGCAGGTATACCATTTCTAGAACGTGGATGTCCACCAGAAGATTTTCCTTCACCACCACCCATTGGATGATCTACAGGGTTCATTACTACTGGTCTTGTACGAGGTCTTCTTCCTAACCATCTTGTTCTACCAGCTTTACCTGATACAAGTAATTGATGATCTGAATTAGATACAACTCCTATTGTAGCCATACATGTTACTAACACTAAACGTGTTTCACCTGAAGGCAATTTAATTGTTGCAAATTTACCATCTCTTGCCATTAACTGAGCAAATGTTCCGGCACTTCTAGCCATAACTGCTCCTTGTCCTGGACGTAACTCTACACAAGAGATAATTGTACCTAAAGGAATTTGACTTAATGGCATTGCATTTCCAATTTCTGGAGTTGCAGTTTCACCAGATACTACTGTTTGACCAACTTGAAGGCCATTTTGAGCAATGATGTAACTTTTTTCGCCATCTTGATAATTCAATAAAGCAATAAAAGCTGTTCTGTTTGGATCGTATTCGATAGACTTAACTTCTGCTGGAATTCCAGTTTTGTTACGTTTGAAATCGATAATACGATACCTTTTCTTATGACCACCACCAATATAGCGCATAGTCATTTTTCCTCGACTGTTTCTACCACCAGACCTTTTTTTCGGAGCTAATAAACTTT
The DNA here is from genome assembly GCF_003148645.1 of Xanthomarina spongicola. Lineage (GTDB taxonomy): Bacteria > Bacteroidota > Bacteroidia > Flavobacteriales > Flavobacteriaceae > Xanthomarina > Xanthomarina spongicola. Next base: position 368,787 of record NZ_QGGP01000003.1, on the reverse strand, counting down.
TCTCCGGCTTATCAGTAGTAATGGCGTCATACCCATTTACTACTCTAAATCGCTGTCCTGGTGTGATTGGTTTTAATTTTCTTACTGACATTTGTCTTTAATTACATGTTACTGTATAAATCAATCATTTCACCTTCCGCCAGTTGTACAATTGCTTTTTTAACTGCATTTGTTTTACCATGTTGAACACCAGTTTTTGTAAACTTGGTTTTTCTATCTGGACGGACATTTATAGTACGAACTTTTTCAACAGAAACTCCATAAGCAGCTTCCACTGCTTTTTTGATTTCTACCTTGTTCGCCTTCGTATTCACTGCGAAAGTATAGCAATTTCTTAACTCGCTATCTGCAGTCGCTTTTTCTGTGATTATAGGTTTAATTAAGATGTTCATCTGTTTCTTATTTACTTAAATTCGATTCAATTCCTTCTAAAGAACTCTCTAACAATACAACTTGATTCGCATTAAGAATCTTGTAAGTGCTTAACTCAGAGTTTGTTACAACTTCTAAGCCTTTTAAATTGCGTGACGACAAATATACATTATTATTTGAAGCACCCAACACAAAGAGAGATTTTTTGTTTTCTAAGTCTAAAGCTTTTAAAACAGCTGTGAAATTTTTAGTCTTTGGAGCATCAAAATTAAAGTCTTCTAATACAACAATTGATTTTTCACTTGCTTTAATACTAAAGGCTGATTTACGAGCTAAACGCTTAAGGTTTTTGTTTAGTTTGATACCGTAATTTCTTGGTCTAGGACCAAACATACGTCCACCACCTCTAAAAACACCAGACTTAATAGATCCGGCTCTAGCTGTTCCTGTTCCTTTTTGCTTTTTAATCTTACGTGTACTTCCAGAAATCTCAGCTCTTTCTTTAGACTTGTGAGTTCCTTGTCTTTGGTTTGCTAAATATTGTTTAACATCCAAATACACAGCATGATTATTAGGCTCAATAGCAAAAACTGCGTCAGAAAGGTCTGCCTTTCTTCCAGTTTCTTTTCCGTTTATATCTAAAACTGCTACTTTCATTATTTTTGAATAATTACATAAGCGTTTTTATGACCAGGAACACATCCTTTAACCACAAGTAGATTCTTTTCAGCAACTACTTTTAAAACTCTTAAATTTTCAACTTTTACTTTATCGGTTCCCATTCTTCCTGCCATCTTCATTCCCTTGAATACTCTTGCAGGATAAGATGCAGCTCCAATAGAACCTGGTGCTCTTAAACGGTTATGTTGTCCGTGAGTAGCTTGACCTACACCAGCAAAACCGTGACGTTTTACAACTCCTTGAAAACCTTTACCTTTTGAAATTCCAGAAACATCTACGAATTCTCCTTCTGTAAAGTGCTCTACAGTAATTGCATCACCTAATTTGTACTCCTCATCAAAACCTTTAAACTCAGCGATTTTGCGTTTTACAGAAGTTCCTGCTTTTTTAGCGTGACCTAAGTCTGCTTTAGTAGCACTTTTTTCTGTCGCGTCATCGAAACCAAGTTGGATGGCTTTATAACCATCAACTTCTTCAGTTCTGACTTGGGTAACGATACATGGTCCAGCTTCGATTACTGTACATGGAATATTCTTTCCATTTTCATCGAAAATGCTGGTCATACCGATTTTTTTTCCTATTAACCCAGACATAATTATTATTTATTAATTGTTACTATTTATTAAAATTCAAGGCTGAAAATACGTTTCAGCCTTGAATTGTATTTTTACCGTTTTTCCCTTGCACGCAGCTCAGGACATGTTTGTCTTTACTTACACTTTGATTTCAACTTCAACTCCACTAGGTAATTCTAATTTCATTAAAGCATCAATTGTTTTAGAAGATGAAGAGTAGATATCTAATAATCTCTTATAAGAACTTAATTGAAATTGTTCTCTTGACTTCTTATTTACGTGTGGTGAACGTAATACAGTGAAAATTTTCTTATGAGTTGGTAATGGAATTGGTCCAGTTACTACAGCTCCAGTGCTTTTTACTGTTTTTACAATCTTTTCAGCAGACTTATCAACTAAATTGTGATCGTAAGACTTTAATTTTATTCTAATTTTCTGACTCATTTTCTTTTAGTTTTAAGCTTCTACGCCTTTTGCTGCTTTGATAACTTCTTCTGAAATATTTGAAGGAGTTTCAGCATAATGTGAAAATTCCATTGTTGATGTTGCACGACCTGATGATAATGTTCTTAATGTTGTTACATAACCAAACATTTCTGATAATGGTACAGTAGCTTTTACAGTTTTTGCACCAGCTCTATCTCCCATACTAGTCATTTGACCTCTACGTCTATTCAAATCTCCTACTATATCACCCATGTTTTCTTCTGGAGTGATTACTTCTAGCTTCATAATAGGCTCCATGATTACAGCTTTTGCTGCTTTAGCACAGTTTTTAAATCCTAATTTAGCTGCTAATTCAAAAGATAATTGATCTGAATCCACATCATGATAAGATCCATCCTTCAATGTTACTTTCATCGAATCGATTTCATAACCTGCTAATGGTCCATTTACCATTGCCATTTTGAATCCTTTTTCAATAGATGGAATAAATTCTTTAGGAACATTACCACCTTTAATAATAGATTCAAATTGAAGACCTACAACACCTTCATCAGCTGGTTCAACCGTAAATACAATATCTGCGAATTTACCACGACCACCAGATTGTTTTTTGTAAACTTCTCTATGATCTGCAGAAGCAGTAATAGCTTCTTTATATTCTACTTGAGGTTGCCCTTGGTTTACTTCAACTTTAAATTCGCGACGTAAACGGTCCACAATAATATCTAAGTGAAGCTCACCCATTCCAGAAATAATAGTCTGTCCTGAAGCTTCGTCTGTTCTTGCTGTAAACGTTGGATCTTCTTCAGCTAATTTAGCTAAAGCCATACCTAATTTATCTACATCTGCCTTTGTTTTAGGCTCAACTGCAATACCAATTACTGGATCTGGAAAATCCATTGATTCTAAAACAATAGGATGTTTTTCATCAGACATAGTATCACCAGTCTTAATATCTTTAAATCCTACTGCTGCTCCAATATCTCCTGCTTCGATAAAATCGATTGCATTTTGTTTATTAGAGTGCATTTGGTATATACGAGAAATACGTTCTTTTTTACCTGAACGGTTATTCAAAATGTAAGAACCTGCATCTAAACGACCTGAATATGCTCTAAAAAATGCTAAACGCCCTACAAAAGGATCTGTTGCAATTTTAAACGCTAAAGCTGAAAAAGGCTCGTTAACACTAGGCTTACGTCTTTCTTCTTTACCAGTATCTGGATTAGTACCTATAACACTTTCTCTATCCATTGGAGAAGGTAAATAGCGACAAACAGCATCTAGTAAGAATTGAACTCCTTTATTTTTAAATGAAGAACCACATACCATAGGAATGATAGCCATATCCATTACAGCAGCTCTAAGCGCAGCGTGCACTTCTTCTTCTGTAATAGAATTCTCATCTTCCATGAATTTCTCAAGTAGATTCTCATCATAACTTGCTACTTCTTCTATTAATAAAGCACGATATTTACGTACTTCATCTTTCATATTTTCAGGAATATCAACAATATCGAATGTAGAACCGTAATTATCATCGTGCCATACAATAGCTCTGTTTTTTACTAAATCTACAATACCTTTAAAATCTTCTTCATCACCAATGTTTAATACAATTGGCACTGCATTAGACTTCAACATATCTTTAACCTGTTGGCAAACGCCTAAAAAATCTGATCCTTGACGGTCCATTTTATTAACGAAACCAATTCTAGGAACTTTATAGTTATCTGCTAGTCTCCAGTTAGTTTCAGATTGTGGCTCAACACCATCTACTGCACTAAACAAAAATACTAAACCATCTAATACACGTAAAGAACGGTTTACTTCAACCGTAAAATCTACGTGACCAGGAGTGTCAATTATATTAAAATGATAGTCTTGTGCGTCTTCTGTAGGCTCTCCATTTTCTTTAGGGAATGTCCAATCACAAGTTGTTGCAGCAGAAGTAATTGTAATACCTCTTTCTGCTTCTTGCTCCATCCAGTCCATTGTTGAAGCTCCATCATGAACTTCACCAATTTTATGAGACACACCTGTATAAAACAAGATACGTTCTGTTGTAGTGGTTTTACCAGCATCAATATGTGCTGCAATACCAATATTTCTAGTAAGTTTTAAATCTCTTGCCATTTTATATTAAAATCTAAAGTGTGAAAATGCTTTATTTGCTTCAGCCATTTTGTGAGTATCAACACGCTTTTTAACTGCTGCTCCTTCTTCTTTAGCTGCTGCTAAAATTTCAGATGCTAAACGTTGCGCCATTGACTTTTCGTTTCTTTTACGTGAAAAAGTAATTAACCACTTCATAGCAGTTGAAACTTTTCTGTCTGGACGAATTTGCATAGGAATCTGGAATGTTGCACCACCAACTCTACGACTACGCACTTCTACGTGAGGCATAACGTTAGATAAAGCATCTTTCCATAATTCTAAAGCTGTTTTTTCTTCGTCTGTTTTCTTTTCTTCTACGATATCAATTGCATCGTAAAACACTTTAAAAGCTACAGACTTTTTACCGTCCCACATCATCATATTAACGAAACGAGTTACTAACTGATCGTTAAAACGTGGATCTGGTAAAAGCGGTCTTTTTTTCGCTTGTCTTTTTCTCATGTCTTCTTCTTAAAGTTTTTTAATTACTTCTTAGGGCGTTTTGCTCCATACTTAGATCTACGTTGTGTTCTACCTGCGACACCTGCTGTATCTAAGGCACCACGAACAATGTGATATCTAACTCCTGGCAAATCTTTTACCCTTCCACCTCTAACCAATACTATCGAGTGCTCTTGTAAATTGTGTCCTTCTCCTGGAATGTATGCATTTACCTCTTTACCATTAGTCAACCTTACCCTTGCTACTTTACGCATTGCAGAGTTAGGTTTCTTAGGTGTTGTGGTGTAAACACGAGTACACACTCCACGTCTTTGTGGACACGAATCTAAAGCAGCCGATTTACTCTTCTTGGTTATTTTGGCTCTTCCTTTTCGTACTAATTGTGAAATTGTTGGCATATATTTTCTATAATATTTTACAAATACCTCTTATTAGAGGGCTGCAAAGGTAGAAATATATTTTAATTTTTCAAACGTTAATGAATTAATTTTCAAAACTTATTCGTTTTTTTTTTTCAATGTAGCACTTAAGCTACGTTTAGAGCAAACTATTATTTTATTAATTAACCAAGATTTTTTATTTAGCTTATAAAAGCGCGCTGTTTTTTTATTAATTTATATATGCAAAAGCGTTTGGAATTATAATAGAATAAAAAAATAAAGATGTCAATATATAATAAGTGTGCATTTTGCGTTAGTTTTACAACTCAAATAGTTGCAAATAAACGTGCATAGAATACCTAAATTATTACTTACTATACTTAGCCTGTTTTCAATAGATGCTACTTCTCAGACTTTAAATCTAACTATTACTGGAAAGGATAGCTTGGAGAACAAGGTAATTGATTCAATTAAATACATTAAGAAACATAAAGATTATGAATCTGCTTCAAAAGAAGTTGTAACATTTAAAACCAAACTAAATACTCTTGGATATATTGAAAGTAATATATCGCCAATTAATAGAATAAACGATTCCTCACTTTTGGTTAGCATTAACCTAAATAGAAAGTTTAAGTACATAAATATATATTATAGCGATAGCATCATACCAACTAAAACCATTCAATTGGTTTCTAATAAAATATTTGATTCATATTTCACTATTCCAATTCAGGATACAGAAAAAGCTCTTAATACCATTAATTTAAAGTTATCAGAATTAGGCGACCCATTTAGTACTTTAAAACTATCAAATATTAAGATTAAAAATAATAACGAAATTGATGCTACCTTAGTGTTGTCTGATAAAATAACGACTCGCAATATTGATAAAGTAATTATTAAAGGCTACGAGAAGTTTCCGAAATCGTTTTTAAAGTATTATTTAAAAATTAAAGAGAGTTCTATTTTTAATTTATCTGAAATAAAAAAACAAGCCAATACATTAAATGAATTACCTTTTGCTAACCAAATTAAAGATCCTGAAATATTATTTAGTAAAGACTCAACAACTATATACTTATTTATTAGTAAAAACAAAAGCAATAATTTTGATGGATTTATAGGTTTTGGCTCAAACGAAGAATCTAACAAAATAGAATTTAGTGGCTATTTAAATTTAGAACTTAATAATAACTTAAATTATGGAGAATCTTTTAGGTTAATATATAAGAGCGATGAGAATGAACAAAAAACGTTTAATGTAAATATAAATTTACCCTATTTATTTGGCACTCCTTTAGGAGCCGAGCTTGAATTAGGGCTATTAAAAAGAGATTCATCGTTTTCCACAGCAAATCAAAATGCTAAATTGTTTTACCAATTAAATCCTAGAAACAAAGTGTTTGCAGGAATAAGATCTATTCAATCAAATAACTTGCTTGATTCTATTTATAGTGATCCATTGATAAAAGATTATTCAACATTATTTTATAATGTAAGGTATCAATACAAAAAGCGACAAAAAGAAAGTGTGTTATTTAACACCAGCTCGTTATTAGATTTTCAAGTTGAAACTGGTTCTCGCGACTACGAAAACACATCAACTAAACAGTATCAATATTATTTTGATGCCTTTCATATATTCAATCTAAATTTAAAAAACAGTATTTTTTTAAGAGTTAATAGTTACGGACTATTTTCAGACACATATCTTGAAAATGAATTAATACGCTTTGGTGGCATTAATTCAATTAGAGGATTTGAAGAAAACAGTCTATCTGCAACTCTTTACGGACTAATAAATACCGAATACAGGTATATGTTTAATAATAGTATTTACGTTCACACAATTATTGATGCTGCATATTTTGAAAATAAAATAACAGAACAGAAAGAGAAATTATATGGTTTTGGGTTCGGATTTGGATTAATAACCAAAGCTGGGCTATTAAAATTCAATTTTGCGAATGGAAAAACAGAAAATCAATCATTTAAATTTTCAAATTCTCAAGTCCATTTAAGTTTAACAGCATTTTTTTAAGGGTTTATTAACTAAAAATGAGTCTATTTTTAAAAAAAAATGAAATTTTAACCCTTAAATATTGTTTAATTAACTTTTTATTATGATTTTTGGCGTAGACTAATTCAAATAAAATATAAAATGAAAACAAAGTTTAGTGGAATTTTAACGCTATTCCTAGCGTTTGTTGTGCAATTTACGTTTGCACAAGAAAAAACAATTTCAGGAACTGTGTCCGATGAAAACGGGTTACCCCTTCCTGGAGTTAATATTATTGTAAAAGGTACGACAAATGGTACACAAACAGATTTTGATGGAAACTATTCCATTTCTGCTAGTGCTGGCGATGTCTTATCTTACTCTTTCGTAGGTTATACTAAAAAAGAAATGACTGTTGGAGCTTCTAACAACATTAGTTTTGGTATGACTCCAGATGTACAAGCAATCGATGAGGTTGTAATTACAGCATTTGGTATTAAGAAAGAAGAAAAAGCAATTGGTTATGCCGTCCAAACAGTTAAGGGCGATGACATTGCTGAATCAAACGAAATAAATGTAGTAAACTCACTTTCAGGTAAAGTTGCTGGTGTTCAGGTTACTAACAGTTCTGGTGCAACTGGTGCTTCTGCAAGAATCATCTTAAGAGGTGCATCGAGTATTACTGGTAACAACCAACCTTTATTTGTTATTGATGGGATTCCTGTTGACAACTCTAACTTTGGAACTGCTGGTAGTACTGGTGGATTTGATTTACCAAACGGAGCTGCTGATGTTAATCCTGATGACATTGAATCTGTTACTGTACTTAAAGGACCAAATGCAGCTGCATTATATGGTTTACGTGCATCTAATGGTGTAATTGTTATTACTACTAAAAAAGGTTCTACTTCTAAAGATAAATTAGGAATTACTTTTAATTCTTCTGTTTCTTTTGAAAACCCATTATTATTACCAGATTTCCAAAACTCTTATGGACAAGGTGGAAACCCTTTCTACTTCGAGTTTATCGATGGTCAGTCTGGAGATGGTGGTATTGACGAAAGTTGGGGTCCTGCTTTAGATGTTGGATACGAGTTCGTACAATGGAATTCTTATACAGTTGATGGTGCACCTCTTCCATGGGTATCTCAACCAGATAACATTAAAGATTTCTACGAAACTGGAATTACTTTAAATAACAACCTGTCTTTTTCAGGAGGTAGTGATAAAGCAAACTTCAGACTTTCTATGGGCTTAATGGATCAAGAAGGTATGGTACCAAACACTGATTTTAGAAGATATAATATTGGAGGTGTTACATCTCTTCAAGTAAGCGATAAAATTAATGTTTCATTAAACGCTAAGTATATCAAATCTCAATCAGATAACTTAGTAACTGTAGGTTACGATAACGAGAATCCAGTACAACAAATGATTTGGTCTGGACGTAACGTTGACTTTAATGCTCTAAGAGACTGGGAGAGTTTACCATTAGCAGCAGTAGGTACTGCAGCTGAAGGTACTCCTTTAAACTGGAATACTGTATTCCAAAATAACCCTTTCTGGGTATTAGATACTAACTTAAATGGGTATGAGAAAGACCGTATTATTGGTGGTGTTACTTTAAATTTCGAACTTACTAAGTGGTTATCTGTACAAGCTAAAACTGGTGTAGATTTCTGGAAGTCTCAAACTACAGAGAGAAAAGCTAAAGGATCTAACAATGCTCCTGAAGGTTACTACAGAGTTATTGATAGAACTTACAATGAAAATAACACAGAAGTATTATTTTCTTCTGCTGGAAACATCACTGATGATTTAACATACTCTCTTAATGCAGGTGGAAACACTATGTATAGAAGAAACGATCTTATATTTGCTTCTGCTCCTCAATTAGAGTTGCCAGGTTTATATAACGTAAGTAACGTTAAAACAGGTGTAGATCCAGTACAAGGTGCTACATATGCTGAACAAAAAATTAACAGTTTATTTGGTTTCGGTCAATTAGCGTTTAAAAACATGTTATTTGTTGATGTAACTGCAAGAAATGACTGGTCAAGTTTATTACCAGCTGATAATAATTCATTCTTCTATCCTTCTGTAACAGTAAGTGCTGTGTTAAGTGATATGTTCGATATGGATAAATCTACTGTTTCTTTATTAAAAATTAGAGGTGGTTGGTCTAAAGTAGGTAGTACTGGAGCATTAGGTGCTTACAGATTACAAGATACTTATAGTTTCTCAACTACTGGTTGGGATGGAACTAACTTTTTATTCTACCCTTCTACTATTAACAATCCAGAAATTGGACCTGAAACCACTAGTGGTTATGAGTTTGGTTTAGATGCTAGATTATTTGAAAACAGATTACGTTTTGATGTAACTTATTACGATCAAACATCTGAAGACTTAATTGTTGATGTTCAGTTATCTTCTGCTACAGGTAGTGGATCTTCATTACAGAATGTTGGTGAAATGAGAAACAAAGGATGGGAAGTTCAATTAGGTGGTACATTAGTTAAAACTGATGACTGGCAAGTTGATTTAGAAATTAACTATGCAAAGAACGAAAACGAAGTTGTTTCTTTAGGAGATCTTGAAACTTTAGTACTTGGTGGACAATGGAGTTCAACTATTGAAGCTAGAGTTGGTGAAGCTTATGGAACTATTGTAGGTCCTGCTTTTGAAAGAGCTCCAAATGGAGATATCCTTTATAATAATGGATTACCAGTAATTGGTGGAAGTGAAGTTCTTGGTAACGTTACTCCAGATTGGACTGGTGGTGCTAACTTAATTGTATCTTATAAGAACATTAGATTTGATGCTTTAGTAGATGGAAAAATGGGTGGAGATATATACTCAATGACAACTTCTTGGGGTAGATATGCTGGTGTACTTGATGAAACAATGCAAGGTCGTGAGACAGGTGTAGTTGGACAAGGTACAATGAATATTGGTACGGATGCTAATCCTCAATATGTTCCAAATAATGTAATTGTATCTGCTGAAGATTACAACAAAGCTGCTTTCTCAAACAGTATTGCTGAAAGTTCAGTATTTGATGCATCTTACATTAAATTAAGACAAATGGGATTAACTTATACGTTCCCTAAAAAATGGTTAGAAAATATAGCTATAGACGATGTTAATTTCTCAGTTGTTGGTAGAAATTTAGCTTTCCTTTATAAGAAAGCTCCACATATCGATCCAGAAAGTGCTTTTGATAACTCTAATGGAAACCAAGGTTTAGAATTTGGTCAATTACCTTCTGCAAGAAGTATATCATTTAACGTTAACCTTAAATTCTAATTTTAAAAAAATAGATTATGAAAAAAATAAATTTAATCGTCTTATTATTCATCGGCTTAGTATTTGTGAGCTGTGATAAAGACTTTGAAGAATTAAATACGAACCCTAACAATCCTACGTCAGTTCCTTCTGAATTACTTTTAGGTAATATTCTAAGAAATACTGGTAACACCATGTATAGTACATTTAATGGTGGAGATATGGGTGCATGCTGGGCACAACACTGGGCCAAAGTACAATATAACGATGAAGCTAGATACATACCAAGAGAAAGTTCTTTAACTAACGTTTGGTCTAGTCTTTATGAAACTGTTGCATCTGATGCGAATCAAATGTATATTTTAGCTGGAGAAGAAGGAAACCTTGTTAATCAAGGAGTTGCTCAAACTATGAAAGCTTTCTCTATGCTATTGTTAACAGACCTTTATGGTAACATTCCATTTACTGAAGCTTTACAAGGAGCTGTAAATATTGCTCCTGTATACGATTCTCAAGCTACAGTTTATAATGGTTGTTTAGCCTTATTAGATGAAGCTATGGTATTATTAAATCCTGCGAATGGAGATTTAGATTCTAGCCAAGATATAGTTTATGGTGGTGATGTTGCAAAATGGAGAAAATTTGCTGCTTCATTAAAATTTAGAGCTTTAATGAGAATGTCTGCTAAAGATTTAAGAGCTGGCGAAATGCAAGCCTTAGTAAACAGTGGTAGATTATTCAATTCAAGCGCTGATGAAGCTAAAATGGTATACTTATCTGCTGCACCTAATGCAAACCCTATCTTCGAATCTGTAGTATTTGGTACTAGAGGTGAGTGGAAGATTAATAGCGAAGTTGTAGATAGAATGGATGGAAGTATGGGATTCCCTGTAGATAACAGATTACCTGTTGTTGCTCAAAAAAATGCCGATGGTATTTATAGAGGAAAGCCTTCTGGTATAGCTGATGTTCCTAGTAACACGTATAGCTATGCTAACGTATCTCCATTAGGTGAGTTTTATTTAGCACCTGAATTACCAGCTGTATTTCTAAGCTATACTGAATTACAATTCTTATTAGCTGAAGCAGCTAAAAAAGGATATATTTCTGGTGGTGATTCTGCTGCTGCTGCTTATTATCAAGCTGGAATTGCTTCTAGTTTTGCTGATAATGATGGAGCAGATATGGGTGGATACTACTCAGGTAGTGTTATTTATACTCCAGGAAATGCTTTAGAACAAATTGCTACTCAAAAATGGTTAAGTCTTTACAGTCAAGGTATGGAAGCTTGGACTGAGTGGAGAAGAACAGGATATCCTATGTTAACTCCTGCACAAGATGGAGCTATTAATGAAATTCCTTCTAGATATACGTATCCAGTAATTGAGCAGTCTTTAAATGCTGCTAATTATAGTGATGCTGCTAGCGCAATGGGAGGAGATAATTTAACTTCGCCAGTATGGTGGATGAACTAAAAAAAAAAAGAAAAATGAAAAAATTAAATTATTTATTGACAATGTTTTTCGCACTAACATTATTTGTTGGTTGCGATACAGACCCAGACAACAATGCACCAGCTGCAGATGAAGGTGGACTAACAGTTTATGTTGGCGATTCAAGTGGAAAAGTATTAGGTACTCCTCTTGATGCTAATGATCTTGAAAACACTGAAATTGCTTTTAATGATGCAGATGTTGAATTAGATTTTGCTTCTAGATTATCTTTAGGAAACTATGCTAACGCATCTAGTTTTGAAGTTGTAAAAACTTTAAATGGTGGTAATGAAGTTATAGTTGGACAAGGTGCAACTTTACCAATTGATATTGTTTACTCTACTATTGACGAGTATGTATCTGGTTTAGGTGTAGCTGCTTCTGATTTAAGAATTGGTGATGTATTTACTTTTAAAGTAAAATTATACCAAGCAGATGGTGATTTATACTATTTTGCTCCAAACATGGGTGAATTTTCAGTAACTGTAAACTGTGCTTCTAACTTAGTTGGTATGTATCAAGTTACTGCAACTCGTGATGATGGTGCTTCTTGGAATCAAGGTATTGAGCCAATTATAGAAATTTCTCCTGGTTATTATAAAGCTAAAACTACTGGAGGTTGGGCATTTGGAACAATTGCTCCAGATCAAGGGTATAACTTTAATGACGTTTGTAGTACATTAACAGTTCCACCTCAAGATTTAGCTCAAGGGTATTACTCTAATGATGTAACTCCTGGTGATCCTGGTGCTGTTTTACCAAACGGTGATTTAGTAATTAACTATGGTATTTCATTTAGCTCTGGAGACAGAACGTACCAAAATGTTTACGTTAAACAATAATAATCGACTAAAATTTTAAAGATGAAAAATAAATTAAAATCTATATTCCTACTTGCTCTTTCAGCTGGAGTGTTAGCTACTTCTTGTAGCGAAGACGACCACACAGGAGCTAGTATGATTAACTATACAAGTCCAACTGTATCTCTTACGTCTTCTGAAAATAACGTAGTTATTGATGAAAGTACAATTGATCCAGACGACGGATACGTAATTTCTGTTACAGCTTCTATTGCTGAACCAGTATTTGCTGATATTCATATTCCATTAGTGCAAACTGGTGGAACTGCAGATTCTGGCGATTTTGAAGCTGGTACTATAATCATTGTTTCTGGTACGACTTCTGCATCTGCTAATGTAACAATCTTATTAGATTGCGAAAGTGGAGTTGAAGGAGACGAAACTCTTGCTATTGGTGCAGCTAATAATATAGCAAACGCTAACATGAATCCATTTACTTTAAACGTTTCAATTGAAAATGATTGGGTAAATGATGTTCTTGTAATGGAAATCGATTGGCATGGTGAACTTACTTATAACTCAGGTTTACCTTCAGAAAACACAATCGAATTTTGCGATATCGATTTAGATTATTTAATAGCTGATGGTACAGGTATTTTAGGTTATGTTGCTGGTACAGGTGACTGTCCTGAAGTTCCAGAACTTAATGGATTTGCTGATGGTACTTACTATATTTTAGCAGAAGTTTATGATAATCCTTTTAGTTCTGCTGCTTATGATGGTCCTGATACTGTTATTACTCAGTCAATTTCATGGTCTCAATGTGGTTTCCCTGATACAACTGGAGCTTTTGATAATTCATTAATGATGACTTCAACTCCAGATGGTACGCAATTTCCAGTTGCTACTATAGAGATTTCTGGTGGATACAATTATACAGTTACTCCTTTCTAAGAAGTAATTAAATTATAATACTAAAAACCATCTCTAACGAGATGGTTTTTTTTATACATTTGTCCCAATGGAAAATAGCACACAAATATTTGGCTTGAGAGCCATCATAGAAGCCATAAATTCTGGTGAAACTATTGAAAAAGTATTTCTTCAAAAGGGATTAAAAGGCGATTTATTTAATGAGCTAGAAACGCTAATACGTAAAGAAAATATTAATAGTTCTTACGTTCCTGTTGAAAAATTAAATAGATTATCAAATAAAAACCATCAAGGTGCAGTTGCACAAATTTCTCCAATTGGATTTCATGACATAGAAGACTTAGTTTTAAATGTTATAGAATCTGGTAAAACGCCTTTATTTATTTTATTAGATCAGATAAGCGATGTTAGAAATTTTGGCGCTATAATTAGAACTGCAGAATGTACTGGCGTCGATGGCATTATTATACAGAAAAAAGGTGGTGCTCCTGTTAATGGAGATACTATTAAAACAAGTGCTGGCGCAGTATTTAAAGTACCTATTTGTAAAGTAGACCATATTAAAGATGCTATGTTTTATTTACAAGCTTCAGGCATTAAAGTTATTGCAGCTACGGAGAAAACAGATAATACTATCTACGATGTCTCTTTTAAAGAACCATGCGCAGTTATTATGGGATCTGAAGGAAGAGGTATAAATCCTTCAGTGTTAAAGCTTGTAAATGACAAAGCTAAGTTACCTTTATTAGGTGAAATAGAATCTCTTAATGTATCTGTAGCTTGTGGAGCTATTTTATATGAAGCTTTAAGACAAAGGCGTTAATTAATCTAAACTTTTGTCTCTAGGTTTAAAAGTATAACGAATAGTATGCCTTATCTCCTTTTCATCATCAATTTCAGGTTCTGGTTCAGGTTCACTGTGCTCTACAAAGTTTCCGTTTTCATCGAAATGTTTTAAAAAAGGGTCTTCATCTTCTTTAAAACCTTCTTCTTCCCAAACATATTTTTTTGGTCTAGCAATTTCTTTTTTAAAGATAATAGCAAAAAGCATTCCTGTAACTAATCCAGCAGTATGTCCTTCCCAAGAGACACCTTCTTTAATAGGTAGCACATACCATATCATACTTCCATAAAGAAAAACAACTAATAAAGACAAGGCAATTAACCTATAATGTTTTGCAAAAATGCCTTTAAAGAAAGTAAAACTTACTAAAACATAAATAAGTCCACTTACTCCAATATGATAAGATGGTCTACCTATACTCCATGTAATAAATCCAGATAACAAAATACCATAAAATAATATTTTCCAAGCAATAGGTTTATAGAAGTAAAAAATGGCAGCTGTTAAAACAAATAAAGGAATGGTGTTATGGTATAAATGTGTAATACCTGAATGAATAAAAGGACTAAACAAAACACCTCTTAAACCTCTTAATGTTTGAGGATAGATGCCAAATTTTGTAAAATCTAATCCAAAACGAATTTCAATCCAAAATACCAACCATATTAATAAAACAAAAAATATGGGTACTAAAACAACACTATTAGAAAATTGAAATTCTTCTTTTGATTTCATACTTAAATTTAAACTTTTTATTGCAATTATATAACCAGAATATGATTTCGTGATAAATTGTCAGTTGATGTTTATTAAGTGGATAAATGGATTGTTTGAAAACCTATTTGTGATTTCAATAAATTAAGAAATAAGAAGCTTTTTATCGACTATAAGGAATGCTAATTTTATATGTGCCTTATATAAAATGCATGGCACTAAAAAACATTAAAAATATTGAAGATAAGATTCCTGTCTTCGAAGGAATATATTAATTTTACCATATGAATGAGCCATTAGCTGAAAGATTACGCCCTAAGAATTTAGACGACTATATTAGTCAAGTACATCTTGTTGGAAAAGATGGTGCTCTGACCAAACAAATAAAACAAGGCTTAATTCCATCGATGATATTTTGGGGACCTCCAGGTATTGGTAAAACCACATTAGCAAATATTATCGCTTCAGAATCTGGTAGACCATTTTATACTTTAAGCGCTATTAGTTCTGGCGTAAAAGATGTTCGAGAAGTTATTGAAAAAGCGAAAGCTAGTGGTGGCTTATTTACGACTAAAAACCCGATTCTTTTTATTGATGAAATTCATAGGTTCAGCAAATCGCAACAAGATTCTTTATTACAAGCTGTAGAAAAAGGTTGGGTAACTTTAATTGGAGCTACTACCGAAAATCCTAGTTTCGAAGTGATTCCAGCTCTTTTATCACGATGTCAAGTTTATATTTTAAATTCTTTTAGCAAAAACGATTTAGAGGCGCTTTTAAAGCGAGCTATTGAAAAAGATGAGGTAATATCTAAAAAAAATATAAAGCTTAAAGAAACTGAAGCCTTATTACGCCTTTCTGGTGGTGATGCCAGAAAATTATTAAATATTTTCGAATTGATAGTAAATTCTGAAACTTCAGAAAATATTACAATTACAAATGAAGCTGTTTTACAAAAGGTTCAAAACAATACTGTACGATACGATAAAACAGGAGAACAACATTACGATATTATTTCGGCCTTTATTAAATCCATTCGTGGTAGCGATCCAAATGCTGCTGTTTATTGGTTAGCAAGAATGATTGAAGGAGGAGAAGATGTGAAATTCATAGCCAGAAGATTACTGATACTTGCAAGCGAAGATATTGGTAATGCCAACCCTACGGCTTTAGTAATAGCTAACAATACGTTTCAGGCAGTTTCTACAATAGGACATCCAGAATCTCGAATTATATTAAGTCAGTGTGCCACCTATTTAGCTTGTTCGCCAAAAAGTAATGCGTCTTACCAAGCAATAAATCAAGCTCAGCAAATAGTAAAAAACACAGGAGATTTATCTGTTCCTCTTTCAATTAGAAATGCACCTACAAAACTTATGAAAGAATTGGGTTATGGAGACGATTATAAATATGCTCATAGTTATGAGAATAATTTCGCAGAACAAGAATTTTTGCCTGATGAAATAAAAAACACAACACTATACAATCCAGGAAATAACTCTAGAGAAAACACACAAAGAGAATTTTTAAAACAACGCTGGAAAAATAAATATAAGTATTAAAATTTAATATTTAATTTGGTGTCTTTAACATGATTTCCATCATTCTCTGATAAATACCAGAAACCATCTTCTTTTATAACCATGGCATTTTTACCTTGAACCATAAACACTTCAGGGTTTTTAGTATTTAACAAAACCATAATAACTTTTGGA
Organism: Xanthomarina spongicola; assembly: GCF_003148645.1. Lineage (GTDB taxonomy): Bacteria > Bacteroidota > Bacteroidia > Flavobacteriales > Flavobacteriaceae > Xanthomarina > Xanthomarina spongicola. The sequence continues at coordinate 351,924 of NZ_QGGP01000003.1, read as the reverse complement.
GTACTATCTACCACCTGAAAACCATAATCTGTTTTTTGTGCATAAAGAGTTGTTGTAGTACCGTTTAATGAAATTTCTACTTTATCATTTGATTCCTCAACTACCTCTTCTGCATTTAGAGCAGTAGCCGTTTTGGTTGCTTCTATAGTTTCCTTTTCCTGTTTTAATACAGCAATTTCTTGTTTAAGCTGTTCTACTTCCTGGTTCGCTTCTGCTCTAGTATCTCTACTTTCAGAAAGAATATCTTCATTTGGTTCGTATTCATATTTTAAAGCAGCTACGTACATAAAAGCCTCTCTTAAGGCTTTATTATAAGCAACTTGATAATTTTTATCGAAACTTTCGCCCATTTCAGAAACAAAAATTAATTCGCCTTTACAGTTTTCCAATTCAATTTTAAGCTTCGTTTTAAAAGTTCCAGAATCGTCAATTACATCTGCTTTCAATGCCAAACAAGGATTATACATTAAATCTTCTGGAAATGTTTCATCTTCCATTAGAGCTATAAAACCATGTTTATTGAATAAAAATTGAGATAATGAATTTAATCTATATTGATCTACTTCATCTAAAAAATCATATTCATCTGGTACAATAACATATTTATAATTATTAACGCTATTCTGAGAATATCCAGCAATAGATGAAACAAACAGAATGGTGAGTATAAAAATTTTCTTAAACATTTTACTTTTTTTTAATTCTTGTAAAGATAGGTAAGATTTATAAAAATAATTTTAATTCATCTAGATTATTTATTTGCTTCATTGAGTGTTTGTCTACAGTTTTCAGATAATTGAAGTAAATAGCTTCCATGCCAATATTCAATGCTCCTAGAATGTCTGCTTCCATATTGTCGCCAATCATGACACTTGTTTCAGGATGTGCTTTTACTTTATTTAATGCAAAATTAAAAATCTTTGGATTTGGTTTTTTTACACCTACCTGTTCTGAATCTGTTATTGATTGAAAAAAATGATGAATGTTAGAATTTCTCAATTTGCTTTCTTGTACTTCCTGAAACCCGTTGGTAATTATATGCAAATTATACTTGGGCTTTAGATAATTTAAGATATCAACTGTATTATCAAATAAATGGTTAAAAGTAGATAGATACATTATATAATCAATAGAGAGTTTGTGTATTAAGGTGCTATCTGCTTGAAATGATATTTTATTAAAAGTATCGTTTAAACGATTATATCTTAATGAAGCTTTATCAATTCTTTCTTCTCTAAAGAGTTTCCAATAGTCAAGATTTATTGGTTCGTAGTAGTGTAGAAATTCTTCTAAATTTACAGCTACGTTGTGTATTTTAAATATTTTACTGAATGTTAATGCCGAGTTTTTATCAAAGTCCCAAAGGGTATGATCTAAATCAAAAAAAACATCTTTAATTCCATTAATCTTCATGTGCTGATTCTAATATCATATTAAATAATTCTTTAAACCCTTTCCATCTGTCCACATCGCTAAACGTGTAATTATGAAATACAGGTACAAATTCGCCATTTACTTTTTTTACCTGGTAAATAATGTCATTTAAAGCCTTTTTCTTATCTAATAGTGAATGTATTTTTAATAAGGAATAATCTAATAAATGATACGAATATATTTTTAATGGTGTCTGAATTTCATAATCTAAATCGTAAAAGAAAAAGGGCGTACAAGTTCCTGCTCTAAATCCAGGATGGTTAACGTAACCCATGGTATAGTCTTCTAAAATCTCTAATTCTACAAGGTTTCTATAAGATTCTGGAAGATTTAATTTAGAAAACGATTGTCTTGAAGCTGTTAAAGAGGTATTTAAAATGGACTCCATTCGTAATTTTTCTTTTTTCAGGATTGCTATATCTTCTAGTGCAAAATAAGAGGCTTTTAATCCTACCTGACAATAATCTGCAACTTGTTTTATAAGTGAAATGAACTTCTTTTTTTGAGCATCAATACCCTTATCGTAAGTTGAGTAATCTCCAATTAAAAAGAAAAAAAGGAATTTAAATTCACTATGTTTTTGCTTATTAATAATGTATTTAAATGTATCGTAAGTATCACGCTTAAACCCAAATAGAACCATGTATCTGTAGTATAATTTTTTGAAATTAAAACTAAAAACATCTTTTACAGTTCCTCCAAAAGTTCTTAAAATGCCTTTTAATTTAAAATTATAAGCCGATGGTACATCGATTATTGGTTTTATGGAATAGAATCTTTCAGGAAACACAAAATCTGGATAGTTTTCTTGAAATACTTTTTTCATTTTATAAGCCCAAATATCTACAACTGGCTGATGTAAAAACCCATGTTTAAAAGCAATACTTTCTTGAGCAGTAAATCTCCCATATTCATCTTTTACATGAGGTAAATACTCTTCGAATCTACTTAGTAAATAAAAGGAAGCTGAAAATATATCGAATGGAATCGCGCTTTTTTCTCCACTTGAAAAAAAACATTTGGTTTCCTCCCAATCTTGAACATAAATCTCAACATCCGAAAGTCCTTGCTCGTATAAAATATCATGACTTTTAACAAATATTTCGTTGCTTAGAGGCTGTCTGGTATAAGACATCTTTAAACTATCATGAGCTATAAAGTCTTCAATAGTAGTTGTGAACTCCACAGGAATTCCTAATATTCTAGTAAAAATATGTTTAAAGGCATATTTTAATCGAGGCGTTATTTTATGCGTATATACTAATAACATAATTATTACAAATTCCAATTTTTAAAATATCAAATTCCAATTGTTTATTCATTCCATTATTTGGAATTTTATTTATTTTGGGATTTGGTGTTTTCACAATAGTGATTCATCAGCAAAGCTAAAGTAGGCTTTTTCTGTTACGATTACATGGTCCAGAACTTTAATATCTAAACTATCTCCAGCTTGTTTTAATTTTCTTGTAATTTGCTTGTCGGCTTCACTAGGTTTTAAAGTACCTGAAGGATGGTTATGCGCCAAAATAAGTCCGGTTGCTCCTACTTCTAAGGCATTTTTAAGAACCAAACGCACATCTACCAAAGTGCCTGTTATTCCTCCTTTACTCAATTGATTTTTTTGAATGATTTTATTGGAATTATTTAAATACAAAATCCAGAATTCTTCATGTGGCAACTCGCCAAGGATGGGTTGCATGACTTGATAAACAGACTGACTAGAGGTGATTTTCTTTTTCTGTACAAACTCCTCTCCTCCTCTTCTTCTTCCTAATTCCAAAGCTGCTGCAATGGTTATGGCTTTTGCTTCACCTATTCCTTTAAACGCCATTAGTTGTTTTAAAGAAAGTTTTCCTAAAGCGTTTAAATTGTTATCTACACTTGCTAAAATGCGCTTGCATAAAGCAACAGCACTTTCATCTCTATTTCCTGATCCAATAAGGATAGCTACTAATTCGGCATCACTTAAAGCTGCTTTACCTTTGTCGCGTAGTTTTTCCCGAGGCTGATCGTTTTGAGACCAATTCTTAATTGAAAATGAAGCTGGTTTTTCCTGCATCTAGTAAATATAAATATTGTAAATTTCAGAAGCAATAAAAAAAACAATTATGAATTCGTTATTTAACTCTGAAAATCAAGCAGTCATTCTAAATCGTATTAATAATCTGAATGAAAATTCGCAACCAAAATGGGGAACCATGGATGTTGGACAAATGCTAACACATTGCCAAAAACCACTAGAAGTTGCTAATGGAGACTTACAATTAGATACAAATATTGGATTTGTAAAAAAGCTTATGTTTAAGCTATTTAAACCTGTTATGTATAACGACAAGCCTTGGCAGAAAAACCTGGGAACCGTTCGTGAATTTAAAATTACAGATACACATGAATTCAATTCCGAAAAGGATAAATTAGTACAAATAATCAACGTGTTTTCTACTAAAAAGGACAAGCAAGATTGGCCAGTTCACCCAATGTTTGGAACTTTCAATACCGAACAATGGGGGAAAATGCAGTATAAGCATTTAGATCATCATTTAAATCAATTTGGGGTGTAATCATGAGTCATTATCCTCCACCATACCATCAAGATAGCGATAAACTCCATTTGCTGGAAGTGGTTAAAACCTATCCTTTAGCGACTGTTATTTCAGTAAAAGACAATAAACCTATAATAACGCATTTACCATTAATCTATAGAGAAACAGATGGAAAGCTTATTGGACATATCGATAAATTCAACCCACAATCGAGACTAATGACGGATAAGCTTGAGGTGACCCTTATTTTTTCCGGACCACAATGTTATATTTCGCCAAGTGTTTATACCACCAACCAACTGCCAACCTGGAATTATATTAAAGTACACCTAACTGGAACAGTGGAAGCTATTGATAGTAAAGAAGCTTTAAAAGAATCGCTTATAAAAATGACAGACTATTTAGAACAACCAGACCATAAATTTGTTCTAGAAGCAGATAACCCTAAAATGGATATCGCTATAAACTATATAACGATGTTTGAAATTAGCATAGACAGTTGGGAAGGGAAATTTAAACTTTCGCAGGATAAAAGTCCTCAGGATATGGCTCATGCCAAAGCTGAATTAATTCGTGCTAATCAAGTAAGTATCGAGGGGTTTTTGGATAAGGTGTTTTAGTTAAATTTACTGAACAAAATAGGAGTCTAGGCGTCTTTCAATACTATGAATAGGATTATTTACAAAAGAACTTGTGTCAAGAATGAGACCCATACCGTCTGAATAATAAAAACGGTCTAAACCAGGCAACTCTTCATTAGTAGTATCTCTAGCATAACGCTCTGAATTTATACAATAAAAGTCTCCTGCTTCAACACTCATGTTTGTTTCGCCTTCAACTAATTTTTCGTAAATAGTTCCCCAAATATCCGAAGCAAGCTGACGTTCATTAAAATTATTGTTTACAAATTTAACAGATCCATCATCCCGAATTAAATACCCTAAAGAATCACGCAATAATTCAAAATGTTCCCCATTAGGATTACAGAAGGCTATATTTGTTTCGTTTCTTGTAGTCCATCTTCTAAATTTGTAATAAGTATTCTCATTAATTTGTTCTGTTCCAATAATATTTATAGAATCTATAACACCTGTATCTTCATACAATTCGGTATTGAGATTATATCTATAATTTTTATAAACCCAAGAATTACCAACAGTTAAGGCGTAGAAATTAGCTTCCTCTTGTTGATGGTCTTGTATGTCTTCGTCTGAATTACAAGAAAATAAAAGTGTGAAAAAACAAATTGTTAAACAAATACGTTTCATAATTAAAATTGGTTAAAATTGGTTAAAATTAAAATGTAATTGTACTTTATACTTCTTTGCAGTTTGGTTATTATACTAATTTTAACGTGTAAAGCATTACTTTATTATAATTTTAAACAACCTTTTTAAACTTTAAAACTATCTAATCCAGAGAATATTCTGCTACTAATTTTACAAAGTCTAAGGAGCTTATCATGCCTATTATTTTCCCGTCGTCCATAACAACCATGTGGTGTACACTATGTTTAAGCATCATTTTAGCAGCAGATTGCGCACTGGAATCTTTATGGGTTACGTAGACTCTTGTAGAGGTCATAATGTCTTCTATAGTGGCATTATCATCCATCTTTCTGCTTAAATCTGTTGCTGTTACAATACCACGAATCGTAATTTCAGTATTTGGTAATTGCTTAGCAACCTGAATAACTGGAACAGCATTAAAGCCTTTAAGTTTCATTAATTCTCTTATTTCTTTCACGCTATTATTTCCTAGTGCTGTTGTTACCGGAGACGACATAAAATCTTTTACTTGAATGCGCATATTACTTATTTTATATTAAATGATTATTCTTAATTTCTACTACTTAAAGATAAGACTTTATTGTCTTTTTTGTTTGATTATTTACTAATAAATTTAATTGAATTTGAATAGAAAGGGTTGTGTAAATACATGCCAAGCAAGAAGCTATTTTAGCGTTTTGGATGTGGTGTTTTAATTTACAGCCATGTTTTTTAACTTATAAAATTTCGTTCTTTAAGAATTTTAAGTTCTTTTAAAACAGGAAGCAAGTGATTGATTTTATTTATGGTTAAAAATTTAGAACCTGAACTCTGCTTATACACCCGAAATAACCCCGAAGGAAACCTACAAAATATACGTAGATTATATGATTTTTCTTAGAATTAGTTAAATTGCTTGATAAATATATGTTGTACTGTATGTCGTGTATTTGAATAAAAATAGCGAAATCCTTTAATAACATATTTAAATCATTTATACGGATTTATATGATTAGATTAGCTACCGTTAAAAACATATAAACAAACATTCGGCACATGTCAAAAAAAGAGATCTTATTAATAGCCATACTCATTTTCTTAATATTTATTTTTCTTTTTTGGGTGCTGACCAGTGGTTATGCTAAAAAAGAATATGGCACCAAGGTTTGGAAACATTGGCCAACGAGATTATCATATTGGCAAGCTGCTATATTATATAGCATGGGGTTGACAGCTATAACAATGTTTCTTTTAAAATGGGGAAATCTTTTAAATTTTTAGAAGTCTAAAACATATTCCTGCATTCGCAGAAATAAATTTATTGGTTGGTATTTCGCATACCATGGAATGCTCAAGTGGTATAATATTGTTGGAGATATTGTAAACCAAATATAATAAGGATTATGAAAATACTTCTTTTGCATCTGTATATGGAGATAATTTCCAAATACTATTAGCCATTGTATAAGATAAATTACAGAATCCATTGTAAAAGTGATAAAATTTCCTATCCTATAATTCTGTCTATTCAGAAATTAAGAGTTAAGAAGGTTCCATTTTAATAGATCAAACAGCTTTGTTTAATATGATATATTTGCATATAAAATAACTTTATCTAACTTTTAATGAGATTTCTACTAATTATTTTACGAGGCATTGGTCAAGTCATGTTTCAAAATAATATTTATTCTGGCGTTTTATTTTTAGTTGGTATTTTTTTCAATTCCTGGTTATTAGGATTGGCTGCGCTATCTGGCACATTAATAAGCACCTGTTCTGCTCTTATTTTAAGGTATCCAAAAGAGGATGTTAAAAACGGGCTTTATGGTTTTAATGGAGCATTAACAGGCATAGCCATATTTTGCTTTTTCGAGGTTAGTTTAACCACAATCTTAGCACTAATAATAGGTGCCGTTCTGTCTTCAATAATCATGTATTATTTAAAGAAAATTACCTTGCCATTTACAGCTCCATTTGTTATAGCAACTTGGATTCTGGCTTATTTGTTATTATTTGTTTTTAAGGTTCCGTTATTATCTACATCTGTATCAACATCAAACACATTAGATATTTTAGCCTCATTTAGTAATAGTTTTGGTCAGGTGATGTTTCAAGAAAACATGATAACTGGATTGTTTTTTCTATTGGCCATTTTAGTAAACAACAGACTTATGGCTATTTATGCTGTTTATGCTGCTATTTTGGGTTCTTTAACTGGATGGCTTTTTTTAGAATCCGTTTCTGAAGTTAATGCTGGACTTATGGGCTACAATGCTATTCTTTGCGCTATTGCGCTTACTGGAAAGAGCTGGAAGGATTTTCTATGGATTAGCATAGCAATAATCCTATCAACATTGCTAAATATTGGAATGGGACTGACAGGATTAATAACACTAACTGCTCCTTTTGTTTTAGCAGCTTGGGGAATTTTAATGTTGAAAAAAGTAAAAAACTCACTTTAAGAAAAGGTGGTTTGATTATTAACTATCTATAATTCTCATTTTAAAGAACGCATTTTCTCTTTTGTTCTTTTTTATTAATAGATTCTTGCCTTCGCTGGAATGACAGCTATTACTTAATCAACCCCTTAACCTCATCAAAGTCCAAGCCTCCATAATTCCCAGAACTCATTAATAACAAGGCTTTGTTATTAAAATCTTGAGAGAAGAGAAAGTTCTTAAAATCGTCTGGGTTGGTGTAAATAATTAAATCATCTCGTTCAAAAGCATTAGCAATTTGCTCGTGCGTCACTTCTTCTAACTTTTTAATTTCAACAGCATGTGGTGAGTAAAAAACAACAGCAACATCTGCTGCATCTAAAGCGCCTTTGTATTCTTTTAAAAATTCAGCATTTAAACTACTATAAGTATGCAATTCCAAACAAGCAAGCAAGGTTCTATTTTGATATTGTTCTTTTACTGCATTTGTAGTGGCTTCCACTTTAGAAGGTGAATGTGCGAAATCTTTATAAGCCACAGCATTCTTAGTTTCAGCTATTTTTTCCAGACGTTTGCTGGCTCCTTTAAAAGTTGCAATGGCTTCGTAGAAATCGTCTTCATCAATTCCCATATGCTGGCAAATCCATTTTGCACCTGCTAGATTGTTAAGATTGTGTTTTCCAAATACTTCAATTGGCAAAGGCCCTTCTAGAGTTACCAAAAGGGTTTGTCCGTTTTCAACGGTATATTCAGGAGTTTGGTAAGGGAGTTTTCTGATAGTGTTTAAGCTTGCTTCCACCACTTTTACAACTTCTGGGTCTTCTTCGTTATAGGAGATACTTCCTCCTCTTACAATGCTATCTACAAAGATGCTAAACTGCTCTAAATAGTTTTCATAAGTTGGAAACACGTTAATATGATCCCAAGCAATACCACTTAGCAACGCAATATTTGGTTTGTAGAGATGAAATTTTGGTCGTCTGTCTATTGGTGAACTTAAATACTCGTCGCCTTCCAGAACAATAAAGTCGTTGTCTTCAGTTAGTTTCACCATAACATCAAACCCTTCCAATTGTGCGCCAACCATATAATCGACATCGCGATTGTGATAATGCATGACGTGAAGAATCATAGACGTAATGGTTGTTTTACCATGACTTCCACCAATAACCACACGTGTTTTGTTTTTAGATTGTTCGTACAAAAACTCTGGATAACTATAAATCTTCAAGCCTAATTCTTGCGCTTTTAAAAGTTCCGGATTGTCTGCTTTGGCGTGCATTCCTAAAACTATAGCATCTAAATTGGTAGTGATTTTTTCAGGATACCAACCATAAGCTTCAGGTAATAGTCCTTTAGCTGCTAATCTGGATTTTGAAGGTTCGAAAATGGTGTCGTCGCTTCCTGTTACGTGAGATCCTTTATTATGTAAGGCTAAAGCCAGGTTGTGCATGGCAGAGCCTCCAATAGCTATAAAATGTACGTTCATTGTTGTTTTTTGTAGTGGCAACAAAGATACCTTTTTTGAGCTAAATTCACGAAATTAATTTGTTTGTTGCTTAGCTGTTTGTTGTGGAGTTATTGTGCTTTAAAATTAGTTTAAAGAGCCAATATGATTTTACGTTCTTCATTAAAAACTTCGATTTCTGGTAGTCCATCAATAGCGAGATTGATATAATGTAAGGCTTGTACTTTATTGTCTTTATGTCTATAAATTTGAGCCAGTCTATAATTAGCCCAAGCTACAGGAACACCATCTTCGGGAGAATAATTTTTAATATAACTTTTTAAGCAAGCTTCACCTTTAGAAAGTTGTACGTTGTATTCAGCAGACACCTTACCTAATTGATAATGCAATGCATTGCGTTGTAATTTTTCTTGAGCTTCTTCAATATTAGTAATAGCTTTTTCTGGCTGATCTTGTTTTTCGTAAAACTCGCTCAACTTGGTATAACAAGTTAAAGAACCTCCTACTAGAATGGCTTTCTTATAATATAATTCGGCAAGCTCTGGCTCGTTGTCATATTCGTAAATATAGCCTTTGGCTAGATATCCATCTACTTTAGAAAGCTGCTCTAATTCTTCAGCATATTTCAAGGATGTATTCATACTACCTCCAACAATAACAGGTAATTGCATATACAATTCCACTAAAGCCCAACGTGCTTCAATATGATTTGGATCCAGCCTTGCAGCTGTTAAAAAAGACTCTTTTAAATCGCTCAAATATACTAATGCAGAAAGTTTGTTTACAGAAAGTGCTTTCATACCTAAAGCGCCTCCATATTTATAATGGTAATTAGCGACATTGGGTTTTAGGCTCACTAACTTTTTATACTGCTCTATGGCTTCATCCCATTTTTCCTGATAACCATAAGTATCTCCTAATATTTCAATAGCTTTTAGGTCTGTTGGATTGTTAGCAACAAAAGGCGTAGCTAACTGCTCAGCTTTTACATAGTTTTTTTGTTCCAGAAATTGCTCAATTTCTTGATAGGACGTTTGCGAAAAACCCCAAATTGGAAACAATAGAAATATAAAATACTTATTCATAAAATAATCGTCGGAATAACAAAAGTAACCTTTCTAAGTCATTTAAAAAATGCCTATTTTCACACAACATAAAGTCATTTTTTATTCATTTGCTTTTTTTGGAACGTATTTTGAGTAAACATAATTACAAATTTATTTTAAATGAAGAATTACATAACCATTATAACTATCATTCTTTTCGCTCAGTTCTCTCAAGCTCAAAATAATTATTATGATAAGATGTGGAAACAAGTTGAAGCTTTTGAAAGTGAAGAATTACCAAAATCTGCTTTAGAAATTGTTGAACAAATTGAAATTTTTGCAAAAAAAGAGAACAACAAACCACAACTAATAAAAACGTTACTTTTTAAAAGCAAGTTTGCCTTAATTCTTGAAGATGAAGCGCAACTAAAAGTTGTAACTGATTTTAAATCTGAAATTTCTAAAAACAAAGCTCCAATTAAGAATGTGTTAGAAAATATGCTGGCAACTATTTACTGGCAATATTTTCAGCAGAACAGATACAAATTTTACAATAGAACTAAAGTAGATGACAAAACTATTGCAACAGACTTTAGAACCTGGGATTTAGAAACCCTTTTTAACGAAATTCAGCTACATTATAATAACTCTTTAAAAAATGGCTTGTTGCTTCAACAAGAAGATTTAAGTGCATATGCAAGCATTTTGCATGAACAAAAAGGTTCCAAAATCTACAGACCAACCTTATTCGATTTGTTAGCACATAATGCCTTAGAGTTTTATCAAACACCTGAAAACAGTATTACAAAACCTGCTTATAAATTTGAGATTGACAATGAAGCTTTTTTGAGCGATTCTAGAAGCTTTTCAAAGCTGAATATTAATTCTAAAGATTCTACTTCATTAGAACTACAAGCCCTAAAAGTGTATCAAGATCTAATTCAATTTCATTTAAATGATAACCAACCTGATGCTTTAGCAGATGTTAATATTTTACGTTACAATTTTGTAAAAGAACACGCCACCTTTAAAAACAAAGACAACTTATTAATTCAAGCATATACCACAGAAGCAGAACGTATAAAAACACATGAAGCTTCTGGTTTATATACTTTTGAGATTGCCAATATTTACTTTCAACAAGGACAAGATTATCTGCCAGTTACTAATGAAACCAATCGTTGGAAAATAAAAGATGCTGAGCTACTTTGTAATAGCTTAATTATAAAATTTCCTAAAAGTCGTGCTGCAGAAAAAAGCCAAATTCTTTTAAAGCAAATTCATCAAGAGTCTTTACATATTATTGCAGAAAACTATATACCTATTCAGCAAGATTCAAAGATTCTAGTTACTTATAAAAATTTGAAGCAACTTGATTTTAGCATCTATAAGTTATCAGAAAAACAATTCGAAACCTTTGGCAAAACTTATAAACAAGAAGAGCAACTTGATTTTATTAATAAACTAAAAGCAGAAAACACTTGGAAAAGCACCCTAAAAAACGAATTAGATTTTCAACAACACAACACAGAAATCTTGTTGCCAAAATTAGTTAATGGACGTTATTTAATTGTAGCAAAAACAAATAACAAAGACAATACATTTGCCTACAACACCTTTCAAGTCACCAACATTTCTGTTGTAGAAAAAACAGAACAAGACAAGCAAATCTATCCGTTTATTGATAGAAACAACGGAAAACCGTTAAGCAACCTACAGGTAAAAATCACCTATCGTAAAAATTACAGAGATAGCGAAAGCAGTAAAAATTACACCACCAATACTTTAGGAGAAATTGAACTACTTAAAGGAAACAAAACATGGTCTAACGTGATTATGGAAGCTACAAGCCATAACGACAAGGCCTTTTTTGGAGATTATTATCTAAATCGAAAATACGAACAGAGAGAATATAAAGAACAGTACAGAGGCTTTTTGTTTACAGATAGAAGCATATACAGACCTGGACAAACAGTCTATTTTAAAGGAATTGTTACACAAACTACTGATGATTTTACTGAAGTCCTTACAAAACACAAAGTTTCAGCAGTATTATTCAATGTGAATTATGAAGAGGTTAAAAAAATAGAATTAGTTACCAATGAGTTTGGTTCTGTTTCTGGAGAATTTATTCTTCCTAATTCAGGATTAAATGGACAATACCAAATTGAATTATCATCCAATTCTAATAATATTTCTTTAAATGCAAACACCTATTTTTCAGTTGAAGAATACAAACGCCCAAAGTTTGAAGCCCAATTCAAACCTGTTTCAGAAACTTACAAAGTCAACGATTCTATTACTGTAAAAGGAAACGCTCTGGCTTATGCAGGAAGCAATATAACCAATGCCAAAGTAGTTTATCGCGTGCATAGAAAAGTGCAATATCCTCGTTGGTATTATTGGTACAGACCAGCTTATATTAGTGAACCTCAGGAAATAACTCATGGCGAAAGTGCTACAAACGACAAAGGGGAATTTGAAATTACCTTCAAAGCCCTTCCAGATACTAGTGTCGACAAAAAAAACTTACCTGTTTTTAATTATGAAGTTACAGCAGATATTACAGATTTGAATGGTGAAACTCGTTCTACTACAACCATAGTAAATGTTGGATATCATGCTTTGCTTGCTACAGTTTCATTAAATGCTAATTTAAATAAAACAAACAAAGAACACCAACTTAACATTGACACTAAAAACCTTAATGGAGAGTTTGTTCCAGCACAAGGAACCGTTAAAATATATAAGCTTCAAGCACCAGATTTTGTATTACGTCCAAGACCTTGGAAGTATCCAGATTATCAAGTACTTTCTGAAATAGAATTTAAAAATAAGTTTCCTTATGAAGCTTATAAAGATGAAGACAACTCAAATAACTGGAAAAGAGGTGCGTTAGTTTTTGAAAAATCTTTCAATACTGAAAAATCTAAGGAGTTAGCATTAGGAAACATGAAGAAATGGGAATCTGGACAATACGTAATTGTGTTAGAAAGCAAAGACAAATTTGGTCAAGAAGTTAAAGATGAAGCAAGAACAACCTTGTTTAGTGCTTCAGATAAAACCATTGCAGACAAGCAACTTTTTAGTATTTCTACAAACAAAGAAACCTATAATGTTAATGATACTGTTGAACTGACTTTAGCTTCAGCTGCAGAAAACCTAACAGTTACTATAGAAGTTGAAAAGAACAAACAAACTGTAAATACCTATGTCATTCAATTAAACAATAACAAAAAAACCATATCTATTCCTGTTAATAATGAAGATTTGGGTGGTTTTGCTGTGCATTATAGTTTGGCGTATGCTAATAGTTTTGAGTCTGGCACGACATATATTTCTGTACCTTTTCCAAAAACCGATTTAGAGATTGAAACCACCACATTTAGAGATAAGCTTCAACCAGGACAAGACGAGACCTGGAGCTTTAAAATTAAAGGTCCAAAAGGAGAACAGGTATCTGCCGAAATATTAGCCAGCATGTACGATATGTCTTTAAACCAATTCAAGCCTCATGATTGGAGTTTTAATCCCATTCATCTTCCTACTTATCGTGCGTATAACCATAGAAATGCCAGAATTAGTTTTTCTACTGAAGGGTTTAGAGTTCAAAACATACAAAGATATCATGCTTATTATCCTCAGAATAACTACGACCAATTAGATTGGTTTGGGTTTAGTTTTACTAATATTTGGGTAAGACATCAATATCTAAGAAAAATAAGAAGCACAGCCTCTTATAATAGTGCTCTAGAAGAAGGAATTGTTGTAGGAACTATATATGATGAAAACGGATTGCCTTTACCAGGAGTCAATGTTATAATAAAAGGAAATAATTCTGGTACTCAAACTGATTTTGATGGAAATTTTTCAATAGCAGCAAAGACTGGTGATAAACTCCTTTTTAGTTTCGTTGGGTATAGTACTAAAGAGTATGTTATAAATGCAAATAACACTTTTAGTCTTTCAATGTCTCCTGATGTAAATTCTATTGATGAAGTAATTGTAACAGGTTTTGGAGTAAAAAAAGACAGAAAAGCCATAGGCTATTCAGTAGCTAAATCTGAAGGTGCAGAAATGGATGCCATGGAAAATGAAGATGAGCTAAACGAAGAAGTTTCAGAAGAAATACCTACAGATTCTAAAAAAGAAGATTTCTCTCAGGTTACAATTCGTAAAAACCTTCAGGAAACGGCTTTTTTCTTTCCACAGTTGCAAACAGACGACAAAGGCAATGTGAGTTTTAGCTTCACCACACCAGAAGCTTTAACCAAATGGAAATTACAATTAGTAGCACATACAAAAAATCTCGAATCTGCAACAACCAGTTTGGAAACAGTCACTCAAAAAGAACTAATGGTGCTTCCAAATGCACCACGTTTTTTACGTCAAGGAGACCAAATAACCATCAGTACTAAAATTGCAAACCTCACTAAGAAAGAATTGTCAGGACAAGCAATTTTGCAACTTTTTGATGCGACAAATGGTAAAGCCATTGATGCCGAACTTAATAATACATTAAACACAAAAGCTTTTACAGTAGATGAAAAAGGAAATACAGAAGTGTCCTGGAACTTGTCTATTCCAGATGATGCAGATGCTGTTCAATATAAAATAATTGCCAAAGCTGGAAACTATAGTGATGGTGAGCAAAATGCACTTCCTGTACTTTCTAACAGAATGTTAGTTACAGAAACGTTACCTATGTGGATACGCTCTAACGAAACAAGAACGTTTACTTTAGATAAACTAAAGACGAACACCTCAACGACCTTAAAACATCATAAGCTGACTTTAGAGATGACTTCTAATCCTGCTTGGTATGCTGTGCAAGCATTACCTTATTTAATGGAGTATCCGTATGAGTGTAATGAGCAAATTTTTAGTAGATATTATGCGAATTCATTGGCAAGCCATATAGCTAATTCAAATCCTAGAATTCAAGAAGTTTTTAATCAATGGCGAAATACAGATGCGCTACTTTCTAATTTAGAAAAGAACCAGGAACTGAAATCTATACTTATTGAAGAAACGCCTTGGTTACGTGATGCTGAAAGCGAAACGGAACAAAAGAAACGGATTGCTTTATTATTTGATTTAAATAAAATGACCAGCGAATTAGAAGCAAATATTCGAAAATTAAAACAAAACCAAAAGAGCAATGGTTCTTGGGCTTGGTTTCAAGGTGGCAGATCAAATAGGTATATCACACAACATATTATAACTGGTTTTGGTCATTTAGATAAGCTAGATGTCAATCAGAATGATAGTGAAGAATCTATGATCAAAAGAGCCATATCTTATCTAGACAAGGAGTTTATAGAAGAATACAAAGACATCACCAAATACAGCTCGAAAGTTGATTTAAGCTTAGACCATTTAAGTTATACCCAATTGCATTATTTATACATGCGAAGCTTTTTTCCTGAGATTAAAAAATCAAAAGAAGTTGAAAGTATTATAGAATATTATCAAACTCAAATTCAAAAATATTGGATAAGCCGTTCATTATATTCTAAAGGCTTAATGGCATTAGTGTCACATAGATTCGAAGATGAAGTAACCTCTACTAAAATCTTAAAATCATTAAAAGAAAACAGTATTACGAGTGATGAATTAGGCATGTACTGGAAAGCAAACACTAGCTCTTGGTATTGGTATCAAGCTCCAATAGAAACGCAAGCTTTGATGATTGAAGCTTTTTCTGAAATAGAAAATGATATTGAAACTATTGACAATCTAAAAATTTGGCTTCTAAAAAATAAGCAAACTAATCGTTGGAAAACCACTAAAGCTACAACCGAAGCTGTGTATGCTTTATTGCTTCAAGGTAGTGATTGGCTATCTGTAACTGAGATGGTTGATGTAGTTATTGGTGGCAAAACTATAGAACCTTCAAAACTGGAAGACGTTAAAGTAGAAGCTGGAACAGGTTATTATAAAACGTCTTGGACAGGTAGTGAGATCAAATCAGACATGGCAGAAGTGTCCTTAACTAAAAAAGGAGAAGGCATAGCTTGGGGAAGTTTATACTGGCAATATTTTGAAGATTTAGATAAGATTACTTCAGCAGAAACACCCTTAACTCTTAAGAAGAAACTCTTCTTAAAAACCAATACAGATTTTGGGGAAGAAATCTCTGAAATAACCTCTGAAACCCAATTAAAAATTGGTGATTTGGTTCGTGTACGAATTGAATTAACAAGTGATAGAGATATGGAATTCCTTCATATGAAAGATATGAGAGCAAGTGGCTTAGAACCCGTTAATGTGTTATCTCAATACAAATGGCAAGATGGTTTGGGTTATTATGAAAGTACTAAAGATGCTGCCACCAACTTCTTTTTCGATTATTTACCAAAAGGAGTTTATGTATTTGAATACGATTTACGTATAAGCAATGCTGGTAACATGAGTAATGGGATTACGACTATTCAAAGTATGTATGCTCCAGAGTTCAGTAGCCATAGTGAAGGTGTTAGGATTTCTGTTGATTAAGTTTATAATCTTCCAATAAATACTAATATTATAAAGATATGCTCCATTAATTAACGCATATTTATTAAATAAAAAAGAGGCTCTAGAGCCTCTTTTTTATTCTTCTGGAAATAGTTTTTGTCTGTTCTAGCCTTTCGACTACGCTCAAGATAAACTAAAGTTGAGAACTTCATGACTATTTATAAATGAGGTCTCAACTGTACTCGACCTGACAATTGGTTTTAATTTTCTGGAAGTCGTTTTTTAATTAATAATATCTGACCTAAATGACTAGATTGATGCTCCATAACATGAAACCAAGCCCAATGATTATTCATGCTATAACCTTTAGGAACACTAGCAAACCAAGCATCGTCTTTCTCCTTTAATAAAGCAATTGTTTTTTCTCGAACTGCTTTATAAATATCTAAATAATAATTAACATCTAACCCTTGATACTCTTCTCGAGCTTCATCACCAAGTCCCATAGCAACTTGCCATTGTTCTTTTTCTTCCTTATTAAATTCTCTGTTTTCAAACGTGTAAACCTGATAAAAAGCTTCAGTTGCTGCTAAGTGCATAATTAAAGAACCTATTCTATTGGCTTTATCGTCCATTAAAAAATCTAATTCTTCGGTATTTAAGTCTTTAACAGTGTATTCTACTCTGTTGCTCAAATCGTTTAGCATAGAAACCATAGTTCCAATTTGAGGTGTAAAGCCTTCTTGTGGACCAATCATATTTTGTGCATGAATAGTAATAGATACAATAAATAAGGCAAGTAATTTTCCTAGTGTTTTCATATTATTTGGTTTAGTTGGTACTAAAATAACACAAAACAAAGTGTATACTCTTTCTATTTAACAGAGAGTTAACGCAAAGATTAAGTTTAAAAGAGATATTTTATTTTTTTGGAGGAAATCCTTCTAAAACTTTAGCAACTACATTTTTGAACTTTTCTTCACGCTGTTCAGGATTGTCTGTTAGTACATCTGCTTCACTACTTATTGCTTGCCAAAATAGTTGATTGGTTTCTGCATCGACAAAATCGAATTTTATTTGTCTTGAAATACTACTTTGCCCTATTGGAATACCAACTGAAACTCCTCCACCTCCAGATCCTACACCAACTCCAACAGAAGAACTACTTTGTGTTTCCTGATAAATTGTACTTTCTATATTGATAATAAATTCTGAGTCTTCAGCAAGTGTAAATCCTTTTAATGCCATAGCATCATCTAATTCATTAAAAAAGCGTTTGGTATCCAATTCGCTCAAACCCGTATTCATATTAGCAAAATAACTATAGGATTTATATTTGGTGAAATCTGTACTTTTATCGTAATCGTAATTAACTGTTACACCACAGGAAATGAAGAATAACAAAAAAAATATTGAGGCTAATTTTTTCATTTTTATTTTAAAGATAAGAAATACACCTTAAAATAATGTCTAATTAATTGTCTGTTTCTTTATTATCAACAGATTTTGTTAGGGCCGAAGAGATAATTCCTGTGGGAATGGCAACAATACCTAACCCAATTAATAAGATAAAAAAAGTAAACACTTTTCCTCCAACAGTTATTGGATAAACATCACCATAACCTACAGTTGTAAGTGTTACAATTGCCCACCATAAGCTATCAAAAATGGATGAGAAATGTTCTGGTTGTGCCGCATTTTCGAAATAGTAAATTCCTACTGCAGCAAAATAAATTAAGATTAAAGTAATAAAAAGAAATAGGAGTATTTCTTCTTTAGCCGACTTAATAGCAGTTGTAAAATGATTCATCGCACGATTATAACGTACGAGCTTTAGAATTCTGAAAAGTCTTAAAAAGCGTAATGCTCTTAACGAGCGTAAATCCACTCCAAAACTTAGATAAAATGGTAAAATGGCTAGTAAATCTATAATGCCATAGAAACTAAATATAAATTTGAGCTTTCTTTCAGACACATAAATACGCAAAAGGTATTCTATAGTAAAAACAATCACGCTAAAAACTTCTATAACATATAAAATAGTTCTTGTTTGTGGCTTTAAATCAGGTATGGTTTCTAAAGTAAATGTTATTATAGAAACTAAAATCAATACTTGAATAAAAATAGCAAAAACTTTACTAGTCCTATTATCGTTAATTTCAACAATGTTTTTTATGCGTTGTTTCATAAGGAACTAATCGTTCAACATCTTCCAAAGTTTATCTTTTAACTCGGTAAGCCCTTGTTGAGCTACCGAAGAAACAAACATATAATCTACAGGAAGTGTTTTATCTAATTCTGCTTTCAGTTCTGCTTTTAATTCTTCGTCTAACATATCGCTTTTAGAGATAATAATAAAGCGTTCCTTATCAAGTATTTCAGGGTTGTAACGCTTTAGTTCATCTAAAAGAATATCGTACTGTTTTCTAATATCGTCGGCATCTGCAGGAATTAAAAACAACAAAACCGAATTACGCTCAATATGGCGTAAAAAGTAATGACCAAGACCTTTTCCTTCGGCAGCTCCTTCAATAATTCCAGGAATATCTGCCATGACAAAGGATTTAAAATCTCTATATTCTACAATTCCTAAATTAGGTTTTAAGGTTGTAAACTCGTAATCGGCTATTTTAGGCTTAGCCGAACTAACTACAGAAAGTAAAGTAGATTTCCCAGCATTTGGAAATCCAACCAGACCAACATCTGCTAGTACTTTCAGTTCTAAAATAATATCTATTTCTTCGCCAGGTGTTCCTGGTTGCGCATATCTAGGTGTTTGATTTGTTGGAGTTTTAAAGTGCCAGTTACCACGTCCTCCCATACCACCTTTAGCGATAATTCTTTCTTCACCATCCTCAGTAATTTCAAAGATAATTTCGTTAGTTTCTCTGTCTCTTACTATGGTTCCTAAAGGCACATCCATATACACATCTGCTCCATCTGCTCCAGTACTTCTACTTTTACTTCCATGTTCACCATGTCCAGCTCTAAAATGTCTTTTAAATTTATACGTATAGAGTGTCCATAAATTAGAGTTTCCTCTCATAATAACATGACCACCTCGTCCACCATCTCCTCCATCTGGACCTCCTTTTTCTATAAATTTCTCTCGATGTAAGTGCATAGAACCCTTACCTCCTTTTCCGGAAGACACATGCAATTTAACGTAATCAACAAAATTTCCTTCTGTCATGTTTGCTTCCCACGAAAGTGGGAATATTTTTAATTAAAATAATTTTTCGAAAACTTTTATAAGATTCCTGTTTACACAGAAATAATAAATTATAATTTATCTATTACTTCACTTAGTCTTTTAGTAATATCTTCGATGCTTCCAACACCATCCACTCCAAAATATTTATTCTGTGCAGAATAATAATCCTTTAATATAGCTGTTTTGTTGTAGTATTCTTTAATTCTATTTCTAATAATGTTTTCATCAGCATCATCAGCACGACCACTTGTCTTACCTCTCTCTAATAAACGTTGTACTAAAACTTCATCTGCAACTTCAAGGGCTACCATAGCATTAATTTGAGAATCTTTACTATCCATTAATTTATCTAAAGCATCAGCTTGTGCATTTGTT
Source organism: Xanthomarina spongicola (assembly GCF_003148645.1). Taxonomy (GTDB): domain Bacteria; phylum Bacteroidota; class Bacteroidia; order Flavobacteriales; family Flavobacteriaceae; genus Xanthomarina; species Xanthomarina spongicola. The sequence continues at coordinate 331,676 of NZ_QGGP01000003.1, read as the reverse complement.
CTTGGAAAACCATCAAAGATAAAACCATTTGCATCCGAATTTTTTTCAACTTCAGCATTTAACATATCAATTGTAACCTGATCAGGAACTAGTTCACCTTTATCCATATAAGATTTAGCTAGCATACCAAGAGCTGTTTCATTTTTTATATTAAAACGAAATACATCTCCAGTTGAGATATGAATTAAATTGTATTTTTCTTTTAAAAAATTTGCCTGTGTTCCTTTACCTGCTCCAGGAGGTCCAAATAGCACTAAATTTGTCATGTGTTGTGTTGTTTTTAATTGATATACTGAAGGTAAATCTCTACCTAAACCATTGTAATCTAAACCATAGCCAACAATGAATTTATCTGGTATTTCTATACCTACATAATGTAATTTATAATCTTTTTTATAAGCTTCAGGTTTGTAAAATAACGTAGCAATAATGAGTTGTTTTACATTTGCATTTTTAAAAATTCTATGAACTTCCTCAAGAGTATTTCCAGAGTCTATAATATCTTCCAGTATAACTACTGTTCTTCCACTTAAATCTTGTGTCAATCCAATTAATCGCTGAATGTCTTCAGTAGATTTTACTCCTTCGTATGAAGCCAATTTTATAAAAGTTACTTCGCAAGGATTTGGATATTTTTTTACAAAATCGCTAACAAACATAAAAGACCCATTTAAGATTCCAATAAATACCGGAACTTCATCTTTTAGGTTGTTGGCAATCTCATTTGCCATTCGTTGAACAGTCTTCTGTATTTCTTCTTCAGAAATAAAAGGTTTGAATTGTAAATCGTGAAGCTTAACCACTTGTTTAATTTTTAGAAATGCAAAGATAATCATTTGATTAACGTTTTGCGAATTCTAATTTAGATTGTTTCGGTTTTAGTTTTTTTCAAAGGGTTTTGATTTGTACTTTTGTGGAAAATCGAATCAATGAATTTTTTCTCTTCAACTTTTAAACTTGGTATTCTTGGTGGTGGACAATTAGGTAAAATGTTACTTTACGATACCAGGAAATTTGATATTTATACGTCTGTTTTAGATGCTAGTATTGACGCTCCTTGTAAAGTTGCCTGCAACGAATTTCATTTAGGAGATTTAATGGATTATGATGCTGTTTATAATTTTGGGAAACATGTCGATGTCTTAACCTTTGAAATTGAAAATGTAAACACAGATGCTCTTGAAGCCTTAGAAAAGGAAGGTGTGAAAGTATATCCTTCTTCTAAAACCTTACGTGTAATTCAAAATAAAGCCAAGCAAAAATTGTTTTATAGAGATCACGACATTCCAACAGCCGATTTTTCAAGGTTTGCTTATTCTTCTGAAATTTTAGATGCTATACACAATGGAGGTTTAGAATTTCCTTTTGTATGGAAAAGTGCTCAATTTGGTTATGATGGAACAGGAGTGAAAATTATTAGAACGGAAGCCGATTTAGAAGGCTTACCAAATGTGGAATGTATTGCTGAAGATATGATTCCCTTTAAAAACGAATTAGCTGTTATAGTTGCAAGAAATAATCAAGGAGAAGTTTCAACTTATCCAGTTGTAGAGATGGAGTTTCATCCAGAAGCCAATCAAGTAGAATATGTAATTTGTCCTGCACGAATAGATGAAAAAGTAGCAAAAAAAGCTATAGATGTTGCTCTTAAAGTCTCCAAAGCGTTTAATCATGTAGGCTTGTTAGCTGTAGAAATGTTTCAAACTAAAGAAGATAATATTTTAGTTAATGAGGTAGCGCCAAGACCTCATAATTCTGGTCATCATACCATAGAATCAAGTTATACTTCACAATTTGAACAACACTTAAGAGCCATTTTAAATTTACCATTAGGAAAAACTGATAGTAAAGTTGGTGGAATTATGGTAAATTTGGTTGGTGCTGAAGGTTATACTGGAAATGTAATTTATCAAAATATTGAAGACATCATGAAAATGCCTGGTGTAACACCACACATTTATGGCAAAAAACAAACCAGACCATTTAGAAAAATGGGACATGTTACCATAGTGAATGAAGATTTAAATGAAGCAAGAAAGATTGCAGAAGAAGTAAAAAACACGATTAAAGTTATAAGTCAATAATGTCTCCTCGAGCGCAGTCGAGAGGTTATTATAAATAATTAAGTTGATAAAGGTTCGACTGCGCTCGACCTTACAAAAAGCATCTGTTTTATGAGCAAAGTAGGAATAATCATGGGAAGCAAAAGCGATCTTCCAGTAATGCAAGAAGCTATAGATATTTTAACTGGTTTTGATATCGAGATAGAAGTCGATATTGTTTCTGCACATAGAACACCAGAAAAGTTATTCGATTATGGTAAAAATGCACATACACGTGGATTTTCAGTCATTATTGCTGGAGCTGGTGGAGCAGCACATCTACCAGGAATGATAGCATCTTTATCTCCACTTCCTGTTATTGGAGTTCCTGTAAAAAGCAGTAATTCTATAGATGGCTGGGATTCTATCTTATCAATACTTCAAATGCCTGGTGGTGTTCCTGTAGCTACAGTAGCGCTAAATGGCGCAAAAAATGCAGGCATTTTAGCAGCACAAATAATTGGTAGTTCAGACACATGCGTTTTAGACAAAATTGTTCTTTATAAAGAAGGATTAAAAGCAAAAGTTATTGAATCTTCAAAAGATTTAAAATAAAAAACCTCGACCGAAGCCGAGGTTTTAAACGCTATTAATCAATTATTTAAAAGAGTCACTTATAAACTCTCATGAAAAATCTGATGCAAAAGTAGAATTTAAATTCAAATAAACTCTTAAAATAAAGTTAATAATCAGAAAATCAATCTCTTAGTAAGAAAAATAAGACATAGATTTATAGATACACTCATACAATAAATGAATATTCTTAACAAACCATTTGATACCCAGTTTCAAACTGCTCCTTTTTCAAAAATTAAAAACAATGACTTTCTACCAGCTTTTAAAAAAGCGATAGAAAAAGCAAAAAAAGAAATTGACACCATAACTTATAATTCTGAAAAACCAACTTTTAAAAATACAGTTGAAGCTCTTGACTTTTCAGGCGAAGAATTAGATAGAATTTCAAGTATTTTTTTCAATTTAAATTCGGCTGAAACTAACGAGGAAATTCAAAATATAGCACAAGAGGTCTCTCCATTATTAACTGAATTTAGTAACGACATCACTTTAAACGAATCTCTTTTTAAACGTATAAAAACGGTTTATGAAGAAAAAAACTCTTTAGACTTATCTACTGAACAAGAAACACTTTTAGATAAAAAATATAAAAGCTTCTCAAGAAATGGTGCCAATTTACAAGAAGATAAGAAACAACAGCTAAGAGAAATTGATAAAGAGTTAAGCAAATTAAAACTTAAGTTTGGCGAAAATGTTTTAGCAGAAACCAATAAGTTTGAGATGCTATTAACTAATAAAGACCATTTAGCTGGATTACCAGAAGGAGCTATAGAAGCTGCTAAACAATTAGCCGAAGCCAAAAATAAAGAAGGTTGGTTAATAACCTTAGATTATCCGAGTTATATTCCATTTATGACTTATGCTGACAATCGGGAATTACGAAAAAAACTAGCCATAGCTTCTGGAGCCAAAGCCTTTAAAAATGACACTTTAGACAATCAGGAAAATGTTCTACAAATTGCAAAATTACGTTACCAGAGAGCCAAATTATTAGGCTATAAAACGCATGCTCATTTTGTACTAGAAGAACGCATGGCAAAAACTCCTGAGAAAGTAGAGTCTTTTTTAAATGAGCTTTTAGAAAAAGCAAAACCAGCTGCTTTAAAAGAGTTTAAAGACCTTGAAACTTTTGCAAAAGAGCTTGACAATATAGATCAACTTCAAAAATGGGACGCGTCTTATTATGCCGAAAAATTAAAACAGAAGCTATTTAATTTAGACGATGAAAAACTAAAACCATATTTTAAACTAGAAAATGTAATTCAAGGTGTTTTTAATATTTCAGAAAAACTTTATGATTTACATTTTGAAGAAATTTCTACTATTGACAAATATCACGAAGATGTTTTAACTTATAAAGTTACTAACAATAAAGGCGAATTGGTTTCTGTTTTTTATGCAGATTTTTTTCCAAGACCTGGAAAACGAAATGGTGCCTGGATGACATCATACAAACCACAATACATTAAAAATGGTGAAAACTCACGTCCACATATTTCCATTGTTTGCAATTTTACTAAGCCTACAAAAAGCAAGCCTTCACTTTTAACTTTTAATGAAGTTACTACCTTATTTCATGAATTTGGCCATGCGCTTCATGGCATGCTAGCCAACACAACTTATCCAAGTATCTCAGGAACTAGTGTCTTTTGGGACTTTGTAGAATTACCAAGTCAAATACTAGAAAACTGGTGTTTCGAAAAAGAAGCCTTAGAGTTATTTGCCACACATTATGAAACTGGAGACGTGATTCCAATGGATTTAATCAAAAAAATCAAAGCGTCATCAACTTTCCATGAAGGCATGCAAACCTTACGTCAAATAAGTTTTGGTCTGTTAGATATGAGTTGGCATGCTGGCGAGTCGCCAGAGACCATAAAAGATGTAAAAAAACACGAAGAGAAAGCTTTTGAAAACACAAAACTATATCCAGATGTGGCTGAAAATTGTATGAGCACCTCATTTTCACATATATTTCAAGGTGGTTATAGTTCTGGCTATTACAGTTACAAATGGGCTGAAGTTTTAGATGCAGATGCTTTTGAATATTTTAAAGAAGAAGGCATCTTTAACAAAGAGGTTGCTACAAAATTCAAAGAACATGTATTATCTCAAGGTGGAACCGAAGATCCAATGATTCTCTACAAACGTTTTAGAGGTCAAGAACCAAAACCAGAAGCACTACTAAAACGTGCTGGTTTAATTAAAAAATAAAAGAATGAAATTAAACCACATACTACTTTCTCTCTTTTTTATACTTTTTACAAGCATCACTCATGCGCAAAATATTAAAATAAAAAAAGATGTAGTTTATGTCGATAGCAAAGAGTGCTTAACCATTGGAGGAGATGCAAACAATGTATCTTTTTACGATTTGAATGACAATGAAATTATTTTCCTAAAATATATTCACGATAGTAAATATGGTAGCCTTTATACTAAAATAACTTTCTTAGATAGCAAACTATCCTTCACGTCTAAATCTTACATTTTTACAAAAAAATTACTCATCAAAAAACTGATTCAAGATAAGACACTTAAAAACTGCCAACTTATTCCAGAGAAAGTGGAACGTTTTGTTCTAAAATATGATGAAAATGTGGAACAAGACAATATAAATGTGAATATTACTATTGACAGAAATTAATTAAACGTTCTTATTGCTTTATAAAAAATACCTTACTTTTGATAAAAAAGCTAGTTAAAGAATGTCCAAACACCAATTAGATCCGAATAAGTGGATTGACCGATATTCAGATTACTTATACAATTTCACCATTACGCGTGTAAACGATAGGGAAATTGCTAAGGATTTGGTTCAGGACACCTTTTTTGCTAGTTTAAAATCAATGAAAAATTTTAAAGGTGAAGCAAGCGAACGTACCTGGCTTATTTCAATTTTAAAACGAAAAATAATTGACCATTACAGAAAAATAAATTCAAAGAAAGGGAAAGCTGAAATTCGAATGGATTTTAAAACTGATGATGATTTAGATGGAAATTGGCTCGAAGAAAGAGTTTCTGACCCTAATTATAAAACAGCAGAAGATACTATTGTTAATGAAGAATTAGGTGAAGCTATATTTAATTGTTTGGCTAAATTATCTGAAAAACAAGCTACTGTTTTTAGAATGAAAACTATTGAAGGACTTGAAACTGAAACTATTTGTAATGATTTAAATATCACTGCGTCTAACCTTTGGGTAATTGTTCATAGAGCAAGAATAGCAATGGCAGAGTGTATGGAAAAAAACTGGTTTAAATAGTCATGAAAAATAAATCTTTTTTATTTATTTCATGTGATGAGGCAAAACATATTTGCGATAAAGCACAATATAATGAAGCCACAACTTGGGAGAAATTCAAACTGAATCTACGCTATCTCTGGTGTCATATTACCAGAGCTTATGTTAATAGAAATAAGAAGTTAACAAAAGCTGTAAAGTCTTCAAAAATTACCTGTTTAAAAAATTCTGAAAAACAGCAATTAAAAGAAGTTTTTCATGAAGAATTAGAAAAACAACATCATTAATATCAACCAAAATACTGGAATTCCTTCTACCCAAAAAGAACTATAATATCTTCCTTGGTTTTGTTTCGCAAACACTAAAAAAAGTAAACTTATAAAAGTTACTATTAGTAAAATTATTATATGGTAAGCATTTATTTCATCTTTAAAAAACTCTAAAAAGAAAAATACCATTAACAATAAAACGCTTATAATCTTTGTTCGTTTTACTCCAATCTGTTGTGGTATAGTTGCAAGTTTTAAACTGTCGTAATTTAAATCCCTAATTTCAAAAGGAATCATTAAAACAATTACAAAAACAAATCTTTGAATTACTGTAAGAATGACATCTGTATTAATTGGATGATTGTTGTTTAATAAAGGTAATAAAACGGTTACACCAGCCCAAACCAAAGCAATAATATACACTTTCAATCCACTAATATTTCTCAAGTTTTTATTGCTATCATATATCATTTTACTAGGTAAAAAGGGAATTGCATATAAAAAGGTTACAATTCCAAAAGCAACAATAAAAAGCAATGTTTTAGATTCTAATTGAAATGCATAATAACACATGAGAATAAAACAAATCAATGAAAATAGCTGAATAACCTTAAGCCAAGTGGCTAAACTTCTATAATGAAATTTAGTGAGTCCAAAATACTTCACAAAATTATAGCCAATAATGGAAGCATAAAAAATAAAATAAAGTATCACATTATCAAAAGGAACATTAAATTCAATTAGTGTAATCCAAGAAAAAGCAAACACAGCTAAAGCTACATGAATACTACTATCCAGATAAAAATCTAATATCTTCTTTAACAAACCCATAGAGCAAAAATACATAAAGTGTTAATAACCCTTTTAATTGGTTAAAAACTTTAGTTTTCATTAACAATTTAAAGTGAATTATTACGTAATTTTGCGCCTTAAAACACAACATACATTTAATGAACACAACTAATTTTGCACTTCGCCACATTGGTCCTAGAGAAGAAGACCAAAACCAAATGTTAAAAACTATTGGTGTTGACTCATTAGACCAACTAATCTATGAAACGCTTCCTGATGATATCAAGTTAAAAAAACCACTTGATTTGGACGAGCCAATGAGCGAACAAGAATATTTAACACATATTCATGAGCTTTCAAAGAAAAACAAAACTTTCAAAACATATATAGGTCTTGGGTATCATCCAACCATTTTACCTCCAGTTATTCAGCGTAATATATTAGAAAACCCAGGATGGTATACAGCTTACACACCTTATCAAGCTGAAATAGCTCAAGGACGTTTAGAGGCTTTATTAAACTTCCAAACTATGGTAACTGACTTAACAGGAATGGAGCTAGCAAATGCTTCTTTACTTGACGAAAGTACAGCTGCAGCAGAAGCTATGAGTTTATTATTTGCTGTTAGAGAACGTGACCAAAAGAAAGCAGATGTCAATAAGTTTTTTGTTTCAGAAAACATATTACCACAAACACTTTCTCTACTACAAACAAGATCAACTCCAATTGGAATAGAATTAGTTGTTGGAAAAGAAGAAGCATTCGATTTTTCTTCGGAATATTTTGGAGCAATCCTTCAATATCCAGGTAAAAACGGACAGGTTACAGATATTAAATCTTTTATTGAAAAAGCAAATAACGCTCAAATAAAAGTAGCAGTAGCTGCAGATATTTTAAGTCTTGTTATGCTTGAAGCTCCAGGTAAATTTGGTGCAGATGTTGTAGTTGGAACCACACAACGTTTTGGTGTACCAATGGGTTATGGTGGACCTCATGCTGCTTATTTTGCAACTAAAGAAGCTTATAAACGTGATATTCCTGGACGTATTATTGGAGTTACCAAAGACGTTAATGGAAACAGAGCTTTACGTATGGCTTTGCAAACACGAGAGCAACATATTAAACGTGACAAAGCTACTTCAAACATCTGTACAGCTCAAGTTTTATTAGCTGTTATGGCTGGAATGTATGCTGTATATCATGGTCCAAAAGGATTAGAGTTTATAGCTAACAAAGTTCACAATACTGCTTCAAATGTTTCAGATGCTTTATCTCAATTAGGATACAAACAAACAAACACGTCTTATTTTGACACTTTAAATATTCTAGCTGATGCTTCAAAAATAAAAACGATTGCTGAAAAACATGAAGTTAATTTCTTCTATCCAGATGCTAATACAGTAACCATTTCAATTAATGAAACAACTAATTTAAAAGATGCTAATGAAATTGTTTCCATTTTTGCTGAAGCAGCAGGAAAAGAAACTATTAAAATCACTTTGCTTTCTAAAGCAAATCATATCTCTGAAAGTCTTCAGAGAAAATCTGATTTCTTAAACTTAGACATCTTTAATTCTCATCATTCTGAAACTGAATTGATGCGATATATTAAAAAATTAGAACGTAAAGATTTATCCCTAAATCATTCCATGATTTCTTTAGGGTCTTGTACCATGAAATTAAATGCAGCTGCAGAAATGCTGCCATTAAGTTCACCTAATTGGGGAAGGATGCATCCTTTTGTCCCAATTGAGCAAGCTCAAGGTTATCAAACAGTTTTAAAAGAATTAGAAGATCAATTAACTGAAATTACTGGTTTTTCTGGCACGTCTCTACAGCCAAACTCTGGAGCCAATGGAGAATATGCTGGATTAATGGTAATTAAAGCTTATCACGAATCTCGTGGAGATCATCATAGAAATATTTGTTTAATTCCTTCTTCAGCTCATGGAACAAATCCTGCAAGTGCAGTTATGGCTGGGATGAAAGTGGTTGTTACAAAATCTACCGAAAAAGGAAATATAGACGTTGAAGATTTACGTGAAAAAGCCGAATTACATAAAGACAATTTGTCTTGTATAATGGTTACGTATCCTTCTACTCATGGTGTTTACGAATCTGCTATTAAAGAAATTACAAAGATAATTCATGATAATGGTGGACAAGTATATATGGATGGAGCAAACATGAATGCCCAAGTTGGCTTAACAAATCCTGGGAATATTGGTGCAGATGTTTGTCATTTAAACCTTCACAAAACCTTTGCTATTCCACATGGAGGTGGAGGACCAGGAGTTGGCCCAATTTGTGTTGCAAAACAATTAGTGCCTTTTTTACCAGGAAATCCTATTATAAAAACTGGTGGAGAAAAAGCGATTACTGCTATATCTGCTGCTCCTTATGGCTCAGCCTTAGTATGTTTAATTTCTTACGCATACATCAAAATGTTGGGCGCAGAAGGTTTAACACAATCAACTAAAATAGCTATTTTGAACGCCAACTATATCAAACATCGTTTACAAGGTCAGTTCGACACCTTATATTCTGGAGAATGTGGTCGTGCTGCTCACGAAATGATTGTTGATTGCAGACCTTTTAAAGCCAATGGTATTGAAGTTACAGATATAGCAAAACGTTTAATGGATTATGGTTTTCACGCACCAACAGTATCGTTTCCTGTTGCTGGAACTTTAATGATTGAACCAACTGAAAGTGAAAGTAAAGCAGAAATGGATCGTTTTTGTGACGCTATGATTTCTATTAAAAAAGAAATAGACAATTCATCTAAAGATGACGAAAATAATGTTTTGAAAAATGCGCCTCACACTCTAGAAATGCTAACATCTAGTGAATGGTTGATGCCTTATACTAGAGAAACAGCAGCATTTCCATTAGAATATGTGAAAGAGAATAAATTCTGGCCTAGTGTTAGACGTGTAGATGATGCCTTTGGAGATAGAAATTTAATTTGTACATGTGCTCCTATTGAAGAATATATGGATGCATAATTATATTTACACAAATTTTAAAACCCTCAAAATGAGGGTTTTTTTATTGCCAAATTATTAATATTTTAAATTTATAATACGAATTTGACAAATAATAGCTAATATTTTAAAAATGAATACGTAAACAATTTTATAATGATTAATTTAGCATAAGCCTAATATTTAATAGCAACCTAATGGCAATAAGAATTACAGGAACTGGCAGTTATATTCCAAGCAATATAGAAAAGAATGAAGATTTTAATCAACATGAATTTCTAAATGAAGATGGCTCAACAATAAATCATCATAATGAAGTTATTATTGAAAAATTTAAAGCTATTACAGGAATTGGCGAAAGACGTTACGTTGAAAATCACTTAAACACTTCAGATATTGCTTTTTTTGCAGCAAAAAACGCTATTGAAGATGCTCAAATTAATCAAGAAGAGATTGATTATATTATTGTTGGTCATAATTATGGCGATGTAAAACACAATACAGAACAAAGTGACACTGTTCCAAGTATTGGCTCTAGAGTCAAGCATCTTCTTGGGATTAAAAACCCTAAATGTGTTGCATACGATATACTTTTTGGTTGTCCAGGATGGATTGAAGGAGTCATTCAAGCAAACGCGTTTATTAAATCTGGTATTGCAAAAAAATGTTTGGTTATAGGAGCCGAAACCTTATCGCGTGTTGTTGATAAACATGATCGAGATTCCATGATATATAGTGATGGAGCTGGAGCAGTTATTGTTGAAGAAACTTCAAAAATAGGTGGCATCTTAACTCATGAAAGTGCTACGTATGCTTTAGACGAAGCTCACTTTATTTATTTTGGTAAAACAAACCATCCAGAGATTACAGATCAACGTCGATACATAAAAATGTATGGCAGAAAAATTTACGAATTTGCTTTAAACCATGTACCTGCTGCCATGAAGTCTTGTCTTGATAAAAGTGGTTACGAAATTGGTGATTTAAAGAAAATCCTAATCCATCAAGCCAACGAAAAAATGGACGAAGCCATTGTTCAACGTTTCTACAAACTGTATAAAATGGATATGCCAAAAGGCATCATGCCTATGACCATAAATAAATTAGGAAACTCTAGTGTAGCTACAGTTCCTACTTTATACGACTTGATTTTAAAAGGTAAGCTTGAAGGTCAAGAGATTAATGAAGGAGATCTAATAATGTTTGCAAGTGTTGGTGCAGGAATGAATATAAATGCTATTGTATACAAATTTTAGAATGACAAAAAAAATCACCATTATTGGAGGTGGAAATTTAGGCCAATCTATTGCTCATGGTCTTTTAAGTAAAAACTACAACCCTTCAAACATTACCATTACTCGTAATAAAATTGAACTGCTTTCTAATTTAAAATTAAAAGGACTAACTGTTACCAACAATAATGTAGAAGCTGTAAAAAACACACACATTATTATAATAGCAGTAAAACCATATAAAATTGAAAATGTACTACAACAAATAGATTCACATCTTAAAAAAAACGCCATTATAGTTTCTGTAGTTAGTGACTATTCTATTGAAAGCATTTCTAAAAACCTTAAAACAAAAGTTTCAATTATTAGAGCAATGCCTAATACTGCTGCTTCGGTAAATGAGTCTATTACTTGTTTGGCAACTCAAAATGCATCAAAAGAAGAACTAGAAGATGTAACTAAAATTTTTGACACGTTAGGAGACACTTTACTGATTAATGAACAACTTATGGATGCTGCAACAGTACTTGGTGCTTGTGGTATAGCTTATGTACTACGCTTTATTAGAGGAATGATTCAAGGTGGAATTGAAATTGGTTTTGATGCTCAAACTGCAACAAATATTGCTACACAAACAGTTAGAGGTGCAACCGAATTATTAATTAAAAACGGAAATCATCCTGAAGCAGAAATTGACAAAGTAACTACACCAAAAGGGTGTACAATTGCTGGGTTAAACCAAATGGAACATAGTGGATTTAGTTCTGCACTTATAAAAGGAATTAAAACATCTTTTGATAATATTTCTAAATAATGTACGAAAAAAGCTTTCCTAATAAACGCTTTAAATTAACTACTCTATTTTTAGAAAAGCATATTTCTACAGATTCTAACATTTTAGATTTAGGTGTTGAAAACCCATTTACCAACATAATGAAACAGCAAGGCTTTACTGTTGAAAACACACAAGGAGAAGATTTAGATATAGACACAACATCAATAGAAAATTCAGATGCTGATGTCGTAACTGCCTTCGAAATTTTTGAACACCTTCTCTCTCCTTTTACTGTTTTACAATCTATAAAAGCAGACAAACTCGTTGCAAGTGTACCATTAAAATTATGGTTTTCTTCTGCTTATAGAAGTAAAACAGATATGCGAGACAGACATTTTCATGAATTTGAAGATTGGCAATTTGATTGGCTTCTAGAAAAAGCTGGATGGAAAATTATAGACAGACAAAAATGGACTAATCCTACTAAAAAAATTGGAATCAGACCAATTTTACGTTGGTTTACACCAAGATATTACATTGTTTATGCTGAAAGGGTTTAAACAAATTCCAAAAAGCAAATTTCCAAATTCCAAAAAGACACAAATTAAGTTTAACTTTGAATTTCAAACTTTAAATCTTGAATTTCCAAATTATCATTCCAGCCCATAACGAAGAAGTTTTCATCAAGCAAACTTTAGACTCTCTGGTAAAACAAACGCTTTTACCAAAACATGTGGTTGTGGTTAATGACAATTCTACTGATGATACAAAACAGATTGTTGAAGAATTTACTTCAAAATACAACTGGATGTCTTTAGTAAATATAACATCTTCTAATAAACACTTGCCTGGAACTAAAATCATTCATGCGTTTTATAAAGGTTATGAATTACTTGATGACGATTACGATGTGATTTGTAAATTTGATGCAGATTTAATTTTTCCGAAGAATTATTTAGAGCAATTAGCCTTTCATTTTAATGAAAATAACAAACTTGGGATGGTTTCTGGATTTTGCTACATAGAAAAAAACAACCAATGGATTTTAGAAAACCTAACCCGAAAAGACCATATTAGAGGTGCTCTAAAAGCCTATAGAAAAGCTTGTTTCGAGCAAATAGGAAAACTAAAGCCATCTATGGGTTGGGACACCATTGATGAGTTATTAGCTAAATATTATGGTTGGGAATTACTAACGGATGAATCACTACAAGTAAAACATTTAAAACCTACAGGAATTAGTTATAATAAAGCGTCTAAGCACTTGCAAGGTGAAGCAATGTATAAAATGCGCTATGGATTTGTTATTACGCTTATTTCAGCATTAAAATTGGCTTATAAAAAAGGAAGCTTCAAGTTGTTTAAAGATTATATGACTGGGTTTTTTAAAGCTAGAAAAGAAAAACTTCCGTTTTTGGTTTCTGAAGATCAAGGAAAATTTATTAGAGATTTACGATGGAAGGGAATATTCGGTAAGTTTAAGTAATGTCATTCAAGATGAAATGAAGAATCTAATATCAATGAGATCCTGAAACTTGTTCAGGATTACAAAATGCTTTAATTAAAACTCCAATCTTTATAACTCGAAGAGGCTTCTAATTCATTTTCAAGAGAGTCTTCTAATTCTGGAAAGAAATCTATACCTGTTAATTCTTCAATAGAATCTACAGACACTACAAATTTATATAAAGGAAGGATTGAATTTTCATGAGGTATTAAAAAAGCAATCATTTTTGTTTCACCAGTATTATTATCTATCAATATTTTATAGAACTGGTTTGGAACTGCAACTTGCTCTTCGCCTATAGTTTCCATATTATCATTCAAAACGCCTCCAGATACCACAAACACACCATTGTATTTACTAGCCCAATACCTTACTTTCTGTTCTAGAGTATTCCATATCCCAGAATTAAAATCGTGTCTTTGCGGACTAATATTACTGGTTAAAAACGTTTCGTTATAAGCAACTTGATTATAAGCTCTATCTGCTGCTGGACATAAATGACCTCTATCGAAGCCAGATTTTTTATAATTTCGCCAATGTGCTGCACCAGTTTTTACAGCAGGATCAATTTCAAAATAAGGTCTTTTGTAATTGGAGTTTGATAAATGTTCTAGTTTCAGTTCGTAAGCAACCCATTCAGCTTGTTCATGAGGCTCACTATAAGATAAAGAATAGCCTTCATGATGCACTATTTGACCTGTTGTACTTGTTGGCAAAAAGAATTCGTTCGTATCGCTTTTTACAGTTTTACCAGTATCTACAATGTCTTGTTGTTCTTTTTCTTCAAGATAAAACTCATAAAAATATACACCTCCTATAAGCAAAACTGCCATTATTGCATATAAGGTCTTTCTTTTCATTTTACTTTAAGGATTCTAAACTAGCTTTTAACGTTTCTATCTTAGCTAAAGCATCTGCTTCTTTGTTACGCTCGTTAGCAATTACCTGTTCTGGAGCTCCAGCAACAAAACGCTCGTTAGATAATTTTTTTTGTACAGATTTCAAGAAACCTTCAGTATAATTTAACTCGTCTGATAATTTTTTAATCTCTTCTTCTATATTAATAGCTCCAGCAATTGGAATAAAATATTCGTTAGATTTTACTCTAAAAGTTAAGGCACCTTCAATAGCTTCAGAACTATATTCAATACTTTCTAAATTTCCAAGTTTTGCAATTACTTCATCGAATATGTTTGCTGTATTTTCATTATTAATCACAGAAAAACCTATGGCATCTTTAAACGCAATGTTCTTTTCTTTTCTAATGTTTCTAATACTAGAAACCACATCTTGAGCAAACTCAAATTCCAAAATTAAAGTCTCATTTATTGGCTTAGTCTCAGGCCATTTGGCAATTATTAACGCATCATCAGGTGTTCTCTCTGAAATATATTGCCAGATTTCTTCAGTAAGAAATGGCATAAATGGATGAAGTATTTTTAAAATATCTTCAAAAATCGCGATAATCGCGCTATAAGTATGTCTATCTATAGGCTTTCCAAAGGCTGGTTTAACAATTTCCAGTAACCAAGATGCATAATCGTCCCAAACTAATTTATAGGTCGACATTAAAGCATCAGACAATCTGTATTTACCATAATGGTCTTCAAGCTCTATTAATGTTTTTTGAAATTTAGATTCAAACCATTCTATAGCAATAGCACTAGATTTTGGTTGTGGTATATTTTCATCAATCTCCCAACCTTGAACTAGTCTAAAAGCATTCCATATTTTGTTTGCAAAGCCTTTTCCTTGTTGACAAAGAGCTTCATCGAACATCAAATCGTTTCCTGCTGCAGAACTTAATAGCAATCCAACACGAACACCATCTGCACCATAATCTTCAATTAGTTTTAAAGCATCTGGAGAATTCCCTAAAGACTTACTCATTTTTCGACGTTGCTTATCTCGAACTAGACCTGTTAAATACACATTATTAAATGGTCTTTCGTCTTTGTATTCGTAACCAGCAATAATCATACGAGCTACCCAAAAGAATAAAATATCTGGTCCTGTAACCAAATCGTTTGTTGGATAATAATAATTAATTTCTTCGTTTTCTGGATTTCTGATGCCATCAAACACACTTATAGGCCATAACCAAGAAGAAAACCAAGTGTCAAGCGCATCAGTATCCTGACGCAAATTGTTGCTTGTTAGTTGTTGGTTGTTGGTTTTTTCTTTTGCAAGTTTTAGAGCCTCTTCTTTAGTTTCAGCAACAACAAAATCTTCTTTTCCATCTCCATAGTAAAAAGCTGGAATTTGTTGTCCCCAACGTAATTGACGAGAAATATTCCAGTCGCGAATATTTTCCAACCAATGTCTGTAGGTGTTTTCGAACTTTTTAGGGAATAACTTAATTTCAGGATTTTCACCTAAAACTGCTTCAATGGCTGGTTTTACCAACTCCTCCATTTTCAAGAACCATTGGTCGCTTAATCGAGGTTCGATTACTGCTTTGGTACGTTCTGATGTACCAACTTTATTAATATGAGATTCGGTTTTAACTAAAAACCCTTTTTCTTCTAATTCTTTTGATATTTCTTTTCTAACAACAAACCTATCTTTTCCTTCGTAATGCAATCCGAAACTATTTAAAGTTGCGTCGTCATTAAAAATATCGATAACTTCTAAATTATGTTTATCTCCTAAACTCTTATCGTTTTCATCGTGAGCTGGAGTTACTTTTAAACAACCTGTTCCAAATTCAATATCAACATACTCATCTTCAATTATAGGAATCACACGATTACATAATGGTACAATAGCATTTTTACCTTTTAAATGAGAAAATCTGTCATCATTCGGATTGATACAAATGGCAGTATCTCCTAAAATAGTTTCTGGACGTGTAGTAGCAATAGTAACTTTCTCGTTACTTCCTTCTATGTTATATTGCAGGTAATATAAATTTCCTTGTCTTTCTTCGTATATAACTTCTTCGTCTGATAGTGTTGTTTTGGCCTCAGGATCCCAGTTAACCATTCTGTAACCACGATAAATTAGTCCCTTATTGTATAAATCGACAAACACTTTTATTACAGCTTCAGACATATCGTCGTCCATTGTAAATTTAGTGCGATCCCAATCGCAGGAACAACCTAATTTTTTAAGTTGTTCAAGAATAACACCACCATATTCATGAGTCCATTCCCAAGCGTGTTCTAAAAATTCTTCACGAGTTAAATCGTTTTTGTTTATTCCTTGCTCTTTTAGTTTAGCAACCACTTTAGCTTCAGTAGCAATGGAGGCATGGTCTGTTCCAGGAACCCAACAAGCATTTTTACCTTGCAGTCTAGCACGACGTATCAATACATCTTGAATGGTATTATTAAGCATGTGTCCCATGTGTAAGACACCAGTTACGTTAGGAGGAGGAATTACAATGGTATATGGTTCTCTTTCGTCTGGTGTTGAATGAAAATAATTATGTTTCATCCAGTAGTTGTACCATTTACTTTCTACTTGACTGGCATCATATTTTGATGGAATTTGCATACTTTGGAATAGTTTTTGAAATATAACATGCAAAAGTACTTATATTTCTTTTTTAAGTGAAATTATATGTATGTATATTATACTTTTATTTAAGTTATATGTTAGTTTAAGTGTGTATTACAACTAATAATTTTGCAAAATGAATAAAAAGTAAGTAAGTTTACAACCTTATTAAACAATAAAATTATGAAACATTTAATAGCAGTATTTTTTATCGGATTATTAAGCTTTTCCTTGAATGCTCAAGAAAAAGTAGCTAAAATAGAATTTAAAACAGATGTTATAGATTATGGCATTGTAGAAAAAGGAGCAGATGGCGTTCGTGTATTTGAATTTACAAACACAGGTAATGCACCTCTTATTATTTCTAAAGTAAATTCTAGTTGTGGTTGTACAGTCCCTAAGAAACCAGATGGACCAATTCAACCAGGCGAGACTGGAGAAATTCAAGTAAAATATGATACCAATAGAGTAAATCCAATTAGAAAGACAATTACAGTTATTTCTAATGCCGACACTCCTACTGTAGCTTTAAAAATTAAAGGTGAAGTAATTGATCCAAGTAAAACAAGTGTTCTTGAAAAAAAGAATGAAAGTGTTATGGAGCAATAATTATACTTTTCTAAAATAATATATAAGCCTTAAGAATTTTCTTAAGGCTTTTTTTATTGCTTAAAAACATCTTCTAAATAAAAAACAAAGGCTAATAATGCACCATCTCTTTCAACAACTAACTTAATACGTTCATCTTTTTCTTGGTAGAACATTTGCATGATTTCTTGAAGATTATATCTATCGGTAGATTTATTATTAATAGACATTAAAATATCTCCAACCATTAATCCTGCTTTTTCAGCTGGCGAATCTTTTCTTAGTTCTACAATTGAATATGCTGGTTTCAAGGCTAATTTATACTTAGTACCTAACATGACAGTAGTTTTAGAAGTATTGTGGTCACTTCCTAGAAAATCTCCTTCAGATACATAGTTGTAATCTTTTTGCTTAACAAGCTTAACTCCATCTTGTTCTAATTCAATGCCACTTTTATTATAAGCAAATGAATCATAAAAAAACCTATTCTTATCAAAAATTATAGTTTCATTTTGATAATTAATAACCAAATTAAAACGCTTTAACACATTACCAGCAATACTTCCATTTCTTTCTTTATGCAGTTTAACGTAAACTAAAGATGTTGGTTCTGGAAATGATACATTTACATTTTTTAAAGTAAATTTCTTAATTGAAAACTCTTCAATTCTAGAACGCTTTCCATAAACACTACCTGTTAATCCATGTCCTAAAAAATCTTCAAAATATTTATTATCTGTGTGAATACCTAGACTATCTTCTTCAAAAAGCCATAAGGCATCACTACCTCCAGAATCAATTAACATCTTAACTGGTATGCGTTTGTTGTTAATTTTAACGTTGGTATATATGTAAGGTTTGTTTTTATAAAACTGCATCTTTAAAGTTTCACAAGAATTACAATTGTCATATTCATACACATTAGGGTCTGTAAGCCTTATATATTTAGAAGTGTAATTTATTTCAACAACAAAATCCTTGAATAAATCGTAACCTATAATTCCATGTAAAGGAGCTCCTAATCTTGGAGCGAAATTAAGATTGGGATTAAATACGGCATATAATTCTTGATTGATATTAATGGCATCTCCAACCTTCAGAATGTTATTTTTAGATTTTAAAGCTTTAATAGCTTCTCCCTCTCCCAAACCTCTTAAAAAAATAGGTTCTGTGTCTTTAATTTGGAGTGAATCAGTAATATTTAAAAAATTAAAGATTATGGATTTATTAACTCCTGTATCTAACAAAAAAGAAAGTTCAACACCATTAATTTCTACTGGAATTATTATTAAGTTGTTTATAAGTTTAAAATGAATTTTATCTGATTTCTTCTTATTTTGAATAACAAACTTACCTTGTGAATATCCCAGATTATTTATACTAAATAAAAATATGCAAATCCAGATAATTTTTTTCATAAGTTTTTGAATAGACTTTCCAATTAAATTTACAAAACTTTAGGCTATCATTTATATTTAGTCCATTTATTTAAAAAAACTTTAAGATAATTTTCGGAACTTTGTTACTTAATTTATAGTGTTATGCCAAAAATATCAAAAAAGGGGCTTCAAATGCCTCAATCGCCTATTAGAAAGTTAGTACCTTTTGCTGAAGCAGCTTACAAACAAGGCAAAACAGTTTTCCATTTAAATATTGGACAACCAGATATAAAAACTCCTGAAATTGCTTTAGATGCTATTAAAGTACATTCATTAGACATTCTTGCTTATACAAGATCTGAAGGTTCAGACGAATACAGAGATAAAATTGCTAATTATTATAGCAAGCATGATATTGAGGTTACCAAAAATGACATCATTGTTACAACTGGTGGAAGCGAAGCCCTATTATTTGCTTTTGGAACTATTATGGATACAGATGATGAAATTATAATCCCAGAACCTTTTTATGCTAATTATAACGGTTTTTCTACGGCTTCTGGAGTAAATATTGTTCCTGTTATTTCTAAAATTGAAGATAATTTTGCGCTACCTCCAATCGAGGAATTTGAAAAATTAATCACTCCAAAAACAAAAGCTATATTAATTTGTAACCCTGGAAACCCAACTGGATATTTATACTCTAAAGAGGAAATTAAAAAATTAGCTAGCATAGTAAAAAAGCATAATTTGTTTTTAATCTCAGACGAAGTTTATAGAGAATTTGCTTACGATGGAGAAAAACACTACTCCATAATGCAAGAAAAAGATATTGCAGATCATGCCATAATGATAGACTCTGTTTCTAAACGCTATAGTATGTGTGGCGCAAGAATTGGATGCTTAGTATCAAAAAATAAAGAAGTTATTTCAACAGCTTTAAAATTTGCTCAAGCCAGATTAAGTCCTCCAACTTTAGCACAAATTGCTAGTGAAGCAGCATTAAACACACCACAAAGTTATTTTGACGATGTTATTTCAGAATATGTAGAAAGAAGGAACATCTTAATTTCTGAATTAGAAAAAATTGAAGGCATTAAAGTAGCTAAACCAAAAGGTGCTTTTTATTGTATTGTAGAGCTCCCAATTAAAAATGCTGATAATTTTGCGCAATGGCTATTAGAAAGCTTCGATGTAAATGGACAAACAGTTATGGTTGCTCCTGCTGCAGGTTTTTATTCTACTCCTGGAGTGGGTTTAAACCAAATTAGAATTGCTTATGTTCTTAACAAAGAGAGTCTTGTTAAAGCTGTAAATATTTTAAAAGAAGCACTTAAAGTGTATAAAGATTAGTGCATATTAAACACAACATATACTTAAAACCATTTAACACTTTTGGCATAGATGTACTAGCCAAACACTTTATCTCTATTGAAAATATTGAAGAACTTAAGCAAGTTCTTTTATTAGATAAATATCAAGATATATTTATTCTTGGAGGTGGAAGTAACATGCTACTCACAAAAGACATTGAAGCTCTTGTGGTGCATGTTAATCTTAAAGGGATTTCAATAATTTCTGAAGATGAAAACCATGTAATAGTTCAAGCAAATGCAGGAGAAAACTGGCATGAATTTGTATTATGGTGTCTAGAAAAAGATTTTGGCGGACTTGAAAATATGTCTTTAATTCCAGGAAATGTTGGCACTGCTCCAATTCAAAATATTGGTGCTTATGGTGTAGAGCTTAAAGATTCTTTTGTGTCTTGTAACGCATTAAATATTGCAACAAAAACAATAAAAACGTTTACTAAAGAAGATTGTAATTTCGATTATAGAAATTCGGTTTTTAAACAAGAAGAAAAAGGAAAGTATATTATATGTAATGTAACTTTTAAACTTTCTAAGAAAAATCATAATCTACATACCTCTTATGGTTCTATTTCAGATCAATTAGCTGAAATGAATATCACACAACCAACCATTCAAGATGTTTCAAACGCTGTTATTCAAATAAGACAAAGTAAACTACCAGACCCAAAAAAAATAGGGAATAGTGGTAGTTTTTTTAAAAATCCTGTAATTACTAAAGAAGCCTATCTAAAATTAAAAGAAAACTTTCAAGACGTTCCAGGATATTCTGTTTCTGAAACCGAAATTAAAGTACCAGCAGGTTGGTTAATTGAAAAAGCTGGGTTTAAAGGAAAACAATTTGGCAATTACGGCGTTCATAAAGCACAAGCTTTAGTTTTAGTTAATTATGGAAATGCAAAAGGCTCAGACATTTTAGAATTATCTAAATTAATCCAAAACACAGTTAAACATATCTTTAACATATCTATTGAAGCTGAAGTAAATATTCTTTAATTAAAAAGAAATCTCTAACTTTGATACTATAGACAATAACTAATCATTATTTTTAAATCTTGACTACACCAATAGAAAAGGAAATTGTTGGGCTACTTCAAAAAGGAGATAAAAAAGCCATCACTCTGTTATATGAAAACTATGCAGACACTCTATATGGTGTTATTTTAAAGGTCTTAAACAACGAAGAACTTGCTCAAGACGCCTTACAAGAAACCTTTATTAAAGTCTGGAAGAAAGCCAAATCTTATAATGCCGATAAAGCAAAACTCTTTACTTGGCTTTATAGAATTGCTTACAATACTGCTATAGATAAAGTAAGATCTCAAACAAATAAAGATAGTAAAGAAATCCAAATAGAAGCTTCAAACGTATATAAGTTAACATCTAAAGGTTTAAATGAAGATGTTATGGATATTAAAACCCATCTTAGATCTATAGATGAAAAATATCAAATTGTTATTAATGCTCTCTTTTTTGAAGGCATGACACAACAAGAAGCAAGTGAAGAATTAGATATTCCACTTGGAACTATAAAATCGAGATTAAAAATTGGATTACGTGAATTGAAAAAAATTTACAATCCTAATTAAAACAAGTCATGAATGATAAAATAACTACATTTTTAAATTCTGACCTATTAGAAAAATATCTTATAGGTGAAACTACTTCTGCTGAAACAGAAAAAGTTGAAACTTACATTTCAAAATATCCAGAAGTACAGAATGCATACAACACATTACAATCTAATTTAGAGATATTATCTAAAAGCAATGCTGTTGAAGCTCCTAAAGACATCTTAAACAATATTTTAGATGCGCTAGATGAAACTCCAGTAGTAACATTAAAGCCAACTACTAGACGATATAAAAAATGGTACCGTTTTAGTATTGCTGCAAGTATTACAGCTTTAATATTTGCTGGAAGTTCTTCATTATTTTTTATGCAAAACCAAAGCTTAAAAAATGAAAATCAGAAAATTGTAGATGAAATTTACGATTTAAGAAATGATATTTCTTCTAACAATAGTAAGTTAGATGATATTATGCAACAATTTAAACAACTCAATAATCCTGAAACTGAGAAGTACATTATTAAAGGGAACAATAGAGCAAAAAATTTGAAAACCGTTGCATATATAAATCCAAAAGAAAAAACATCTATGATTGATGTAGTATCACTACCTCAACTACCAGATGAGCAATGTTATCAAATTTGGGCAAATGTTCAAGACAGAATGGTTAGCTTAGGTATTTTAAGCGAAACAGATAGAGAGTTAAAACAAATTCCATACACTGAAAACGCTTTAGGTTTAAGTATTACCATAGAGCCTAAAGGTGGAAATAATATAGCCTCAAAGGAAAATTCTGTTGCAGAAGTATCTCTTCAAAAGCATAACTAATAATTAATTAATCTTATTGGTTTTAAAGCCTCTCTTTTAAATTTAGAAAGTGAGGCTTTATTATTTTAATTTCATTTAAAAACAGTAAATTTGCACAAATTATAGTTTGAGAGCATCTAGGTTCTAAACACCCTCAAAAAAAGATTTGACAACATGAAATTACTCTTAATCACATTAGTTTTATTAGGTTTGGCAATTGCTGGAATAGCTATTAAACTTTGGGCAAAAAAAGATGGTAAATTTGCTGGCACTTGTGCCAGTCAAAACCCAGCTCTTAACAAAGAAGGTGAATCTTGTGGTTTTTGTGGAAAAACTCCAGATCAATATAGCGACTGCAACGAACCTAAACATTCTTAATATTTCATGATTATACTTGATTTATTATTCTACACTTTTCTGGCTGTAGTAAGTGTTCAAGTGCTATATTTTACTCTAATTTTTGGGAAGTTTGCATTTTTAAAAGAAAAAGACGTTTCAAATAAAAATATTCCTGTTTCAGTAATAATCTGTGCAAAAAATGAAGCAGAAAATTTAAAAAAATTCTTGCCTTCAGTTATTAATCAAGAGTATCCCGATTTTCAAATAGTTTTAATAAACGATGCTTCTTATGATGACACTTTAGAAGTCATGGAAGACTTTGCCAACAAGTACAACCATATTAAAATTGTAAACGTAGTAAATAACGAAGCTTTTTGGGCTAACAAAAAATACGCTTTAACCTTAGGAATAAAAGCAGCTAAACACGAATATCTTCTCTTTACTGATGCAGATTGCCAACCTGTTTCTAAGCATTGGATTTCAAAAATGAGCGCCAATTTTAGCAATAGTAAATCCATTGTTTTGGGTTATGGAGCTTATTTTAAAATAAAGAATTCATTTCTAAATAAATTAATTCGTTTCGAAACACTTTTAACAGCTCTTCAATATTTTTCATTTGCAAAAAACGGCATGCCATATATGGGAGTTGGAAGAAATCTTGCATATAAAAAACAAGCGTTTTTTAACGCTAATG
This sequence comes from Xanthomarina spongicola, assembly GCF_003148645.1. Lineage (GTDB taxonomy): Bacteria > Bacteroidota > Bacteroidia > Flavobacteriales > Flavobacteriaceae > Xanthomarina > Xanthomarina spongicola. The sequence continues at coordinate 307,943 of NZ_QGGP01000003.1, read as the reverse complement.
GGTTTATGGACCATATGTATATTCGTTCTGGTGATGACGATTTGTTTATTAATCAAATAGCAAATAAAAACAATACTGAAATATGTATTTCTCAAGATAGTTTTACAGAATCTATTCCAAAAACAACTTATAAAGATTGGATTAAACAAAAAAGAAGGCATATAACAACTGCTAGTTATTACAAAACAAAACACAAAAGCCTTTTAGCTATATTTTACATGTCTCAATTACTATTCTGGATTTTAGCTATAGTCTTATTATTCACATTATTTAAATGGCAATTTGTACTATCCTTGATTGTTTTAAGGTTTATTATCCAATTTATATTATATGGCAAGGCTTCAAAAAAACTCAACGAAAGAGATTTAGTTGCTTACATTCCAGTATTAGAACTTTTTTTAATTGGTATGCAATTAAGTATCTTTATCTCAAATCTAATCTCTAAACCAAAACATTGGAAATAGAAGAAGCTATAAAAAAAGCCAAACAGAACGACCAAAAAGCATTTAACTTTCTGCTAGACACCTATTGGGATTACGTTTATGGGTTTCAGTTAAAACGTATTGAGAACGAAAATGATGCCGAAGATATTACCATTCAAGCGTTTTCTAAAGCTTTTGATAAGATTAATACGTTCGACGAATCTTATACATTCAAAACTTGGTTAATTACTATCTCGAAAAACATTCATATAGATTTAATTAGAAAAGAAAAAAACAAAATATCTCAATCTTTCTCTAAAGATGACGACGATACTTTTCATCAAATACTAGACGAAAGCCCTTCAGTAGAAGACAAATTAATTACTGAACAAAATCTAGCAAAATTGCTTAGAGATATTAAAAAACTTAAACCACATTATCAAGAAGTTATTAATTTAAGATACTTTCAAGAATTAAGTTATAAAGATATTTCACTAGAATTAAATGAACCGATTAATAATGTGAAAGTTAAATTATTACGTGCTAAAAAACTGCTTGCAGAAATAATTAAAAATAAAACTACGTAATTTAAACTATCTTATCCTTTTTCATTTTTAACTCCCTAAAGCAATAGAAACATATTACTTTTGTATCTTTGTGCCACAAAATTAGAATGTAAATGAACACCAAAAATGTTTCAAATATTTTACCAGAAAGAGAGGCGAAACCTAAATGGTTACGTGTAAAATTACCTACTGGTAAAAAATACACAGAACTTCGTGGTCTTGTAGATAAATATAAACTTAATACTATTTGCACTTCAGGAAGTTGTCCAAATATGGGAGAGTGTTGGGGAGAAGGCACAGCTACCTTTATGATTCTTGGTAATATATGTACACGCTCTTGTGGTTTTTGTGGTGTAAAAACTGGAAGACCAGAAACAGTAGATTGGGATGAACCGGAGAAAGTTGCTCGTTCTATAAAAATCATGAACATTAAACATGCTGTTCTAACAAGTGTAGATAGAGACGATTTAAAAGATATGGGAAGCATTATGTGGGCAGAAACGGTTAAGGCTGTTCGTAGAATGAATCCAGAAACAACTCTTGAAACGTTAATTCCAGATTTTCAAGGAATAGAACAACATATAGATAGAATTATTGATGTAGCTCCAGAAGTTGTATCACATAACATAGAAACTGTTAGAAGATTAACTAGAGAAGTTAGAATTCAAGCCAAATACGACAGAAGCCTTGGAGTTTTAAAATATCTGAAAGAACAAGGACAACGAAGAACAAAATCTGGAATCATGCTTGGACTTGGAGAAACTCGTGAAGAAGTAATAGAGACCCTTCATGACCTGAAAGACAATGATGTGGATGTGGTAACCATTGGTCAGTACTTACAACCTAGTAAAAAACATCTTCCTGTAAAACGATTTATTTTACCAGACCAATTTGATGAATACAGACAAATTGGACTTGATTTAGGTTTTAGGCATGTGGAAAGTAGCGCATTAGTTAGATCTTCTTATAAAGCTCAAAAACACATCAATTAATGATTCATGTTGCTATAAATGGATTTGGACGAATTGGTAGACGCGTTTTTAGATTATTGCAAGACAACAAAAACATAAAAGTTGTTGCAGTTAATGATCTTGCCGATACAAAAACACTTAGTCATTTATTAAAATACGATAGTATTCATGGTATTTTTAACGGAACTGTATCTTTTGATGAGGATCATGTTATTGTAAATGAAAGAAAAATACCATTTTTAAAAGCAAATCATCCTAAAGATATTAACTGGAATCCTTACCATGTTGATATTGTAGTTGAATCTACAGGCAAATTTAAAACCACTAAAGATTTAGAATGTCACATAAAAAATGGAGCGAATAAAGTTATTTTAAGTGTACCTCCTTTAGAAGATGATATTAAAACTATTGTTTTAGGCGTAAACAACCATTCACTTTCTGGAGAAGAGACCATAGTGTCAAATGCATCATGTACAACTAATAATGCAGCTCCAATGATTGACATTATTAATAAACTTTGTGGTGTTAAACAAGCTTATATTACTACTATCCACTCTTATACATCAGATCAAAGCTTACACGACCAACCTCATAAAGATTTACGTCGAGCTAGAGCTGCTGGACAATCTATTGTACCCACAACTACTGGAGCTGCAAAAGCACTAACTAAAATATTTCCAGAATTATCTAATGTTATTGGTGGTTGTGGCATAAGAGTTCCTGTTGCCAATGGTTCTTTAACAGATATCACTTTTAATGTTAAAAAAACTGTTACAATTGATGAAATCAATGAAGCCTTCAAAAATGCTTCATTAAACAATTATAAAGGAATTTTAGAATATACCAAAGACCCAATTGTTTCTATTGATATTGTAGGAAATACCCACTCTTGTATCTTCGATTCTCAAATGACTTCTGTAATAGGAAACATGGTTAAAATAATTGGATGGTACGATAATGAAACAGGATATTCCAGTAGAATTATTGATTTAATTTGCAATTTATCGGTAAAAAAGTGACTTTTATCGAATAAATATTTATATTTGTCTATATTAGTGATATAAAAAAATGTCCCAAATCAACAATTACATATGTGCTATTATTCTGTTGTTGAGCTTAAATGCTTCATCGCAAACGTCTTTTGAAGAGGACGAAGAAACGATTCAAAACACCATTGATGTAAGAATTAATCAAGCACAAGCCGACATAGATAATAATGCTTATTATGAAGCTCAAGAGAAATACGATGAAGCTTTACAACTTGCTATTAAAATTGATAATAAGAAAAGCATAGGTATTATCTACTCCAAGATTGGTAAACTTAAATATATTATTGAAGAACCAGATGAAGCTATTAAATCTCTTATTAAAGCAAATGAAGTTCAACGTTTTGCTAAAGACGATGTTAATCTAGCCGAAACTTACAAAACATTAGGTAATGTTTATACAAGTAAAAAACAGTACCAACAAGCTTTGGATTATTACAAATCGTCTAAAACACTCTTCGAACAAGAAGATTTAAATAATTTTGTTGCAGAAGTATTACTTAATGAAGGTAAAACTTATAATTATTTAAAAGATTATGAAAACGCCAAATTACATTTATTAAAATCAATTGCAGTTGCAAAAAGATACGAATTAGATAAAATAATAAGTAGTGCCAAAATTAATTTAGGAATTGCTCTCTATCATTTAAATAATCCTACAGATGCTTTAGATCAGGCAAATGATGGTGTTAAAATAGCTAAAAAGAATAAATTTAATAATGTTCTTAATGATGGATATCTTGTACTAAGTAATTTAAATCAAGAAATAGGAAATTATAAAGTTGCTAACGACTATTTAAGAAAACATATAGCACTTTCAGACTCTCTTCTAGAGATAAAAAGGAGTAACCTTTCGCAAGATAAGAGAATACAACTTTTAATCGAAAATCAAACTATTTATCAAAAAAATCAATTAGCAGATTTAGAAGAACAAAAAGCAGCTAATAATTTAAATAAATTAACTACAATTTTAAGTATCGCTCTAATTACCATTTTATCTTTATTAACCTTGTCTTTATACAAAAACAATAATATTAGACTAAAGACAAATAATATGCTGCATAAAAAGAATGCAGAACTAATTGTTTCTAAAGAAAAAGCTGAGCTTGCTTCTAAAACTAAAGCAAATTTTTTATCTACAGTAACTCATGAATTAAGAACACCTCTTTATGCAGTAACTGGATTGACTAATATGCTTTTAGAAGAGAACCCAAAGCCAAATCAAATACAACACCTTAAATCTCTTAAATTTTCAGGAGATTATTTATTAACCTTTATTAACGACATTCTTCAAATAAATAAAATTGAAGCCAATAAAGTAGATATTGAGCCAGAGGCATTCAACTTAAAAAAGAAAATGACCAACATTATTGCAGCATTAAATAATTCTGCAACAGATAATAATGTTCAAATCCACTTGGAGTATGACTCTAAACTACCTGTAAATTACATTGCAGATCAAATTAAAATTTCTCAAATTTTAATCAATCTTATTGGTAACGCCATAAAATTCACAAAAGATGGAGACATCTGGGTAAGAGCAATACAAGTTGGCAAAAAAGATGATCAATATGAAGTTAAATTCGAAATTGAAGATAACGGAATTGGTATTAGTCAGGAAAAGCAAAATCAACTCTTTGAAAGCTTTTCTCAAGGCTCTATTCAAATTAACAGAAAATATGGTGGTACTGGGTTAGGACTTTCTATTGTAAAAGGACTTATTCAAATATTAAATGGTAAAATTTCTCTTGAAAGTGAACTTGGTAAAGGTTCTAAATTTACTTTCGAGCTACCTTTAAAATATGCTGAAAAAGTAGAAGAAGTAAAAGTTGTTAATTACTTTAAAGACATAAATGAAATAGACCTAAAAGACATTAATATTCTAGTAGTTGAGGATAACAAGATTAATCAAATGATTACAAAGAAAATTCTTAACAAAATGAAATTAAATTGTGATGTTGTTGATAATGGAGAAGATGCAGTTACCATGGTAAGAGACAAAAAATATCATGTTGTTTTAATGGATATTCATATGCCTGGAATTAGTGGACTCGAAGCTACAAGACTTATTAGAACCTTCAATAAAGAAATAACCATATTTGCCCTTACAGCTGTTACACTTGAAGATAAAATGCATGAATTTGATGAAGCTGGTTTCGACGATATTATTTCTAAACCATTCAAGCAAGAAGATTTCGAGAAAAAACTGTTTGATGCCTTAATTAAACAAGATTCAGAAACTGTTTAAAGTTTCACATATTCTAAAACTAAATTATTGAATGCATCTTTCTTATCTATTGAAATTTCAATTGGTAAATAAAATAATTTATCCTTTAATTTATTTTCAGATTTCAATCGCATATAATCCTTTTCGGTTGTAATAATACAATCTAGCTTAGACAAATTATCTATCTCTTTTACAGAGAATGTATGATGGTCTTTAAAATTTAAGTGATTAAATTCTAACCCTTTCGAGTTTAAAAAATCAATTAAAGGATTTGCATTGGCAATTCCAGTAACTAAAGTAAATGTTTTTAATTGAGATAACACTTTCTCGTTGGTTAAAGAATATACTTTATTAGAGTATTGAATTGAGCTAAAAAAAACATGTTGTTCTTTTGTAGGCTTTAATCTAGATTTTATATGCTCTCTATCTTTATTAGTAATGTTAGTAGGACATTTAGTAACCACTATAATATTGGCTCGTTTAGCACCACTTTTTGGCTCCCTTAAGTTTCCAGTTGGCAAAACAAAATCGTTTGCATACAAATCATTAAATGTGGTAAGCAGAATATTATAACCAGCCTTTACTTTTCTATGCTGAAATGCATCATCAAGCAAAATAACATCTGGTTTATTATTACTCTCAATTAAACTAGAAATACCATGTTGTCTATCTGCATCTACTGACACTAATATATCTTCACCAAATTTATTATAAAACTGAAAAGGTTCGTCTCCAAGAGTTTTAGCTGTATCTGAGTTTTCTGCTAATTTAAAACCAGAAGTTTCACGTTTGTATCCTCTACTTAATGTTGCAATCTTATAATCAGTTTTTAAAAGCCTGATTAAATATTCTATCATTGGCGATTTACCAGTTCCTCCTACACTTAAATTACCTACACAGATAATAGGAAAATTATAAGACTTACTTTTTTTCCAGCCTAAATCATAGAACTTATTTCTGGTCCAAGTCACTAAAAAGTAAATTGGAACTATGGGAAATAAGATGTAGCGCAATAATTTCATTAAAGCGAAATTAAAAATTTTATCTTTGTTTGAAACTTAATAACACAAAATTATGATAGTTCAAGATGTCATTAATCATATTGAAACTCTTTCTCCATTAGCTTATGCAGAAGATTTTGATAATGTTGGTCTTCTTGTTGGAGACAAAAACACCAAAATAACTGGAGTTTTGGTAACTTTAGATACTTTGGAAGCTGTGGTTGATGAAGCTATAGAATCAAACTGCAACCTAATTGTAAGTTTTCATCCAATTATTTTTAAAGGTTTAAAAAAACTTACTGGAAAAACATATGTAGAACGTGTTTTAATAAAAGCTTTAAAAAACAACATTGCCATTTATGCTATGCATACAGCTTTAGATAATTCTATGTTAGGCGTTAATAATATGATTTGTGAAAAATTAGGATTAAAAAATCGTAAAATCTTAATTCCACAAGCTCAAACCATAAAAAAACTTATCACTTTTGTGCCAAAAAATGAAGCTGAAAACCTTAGGAACTCACTATTTGAAGCAGGTGCAGGAAGCATAGGTAATTACAACCATTGTAGTTTTAATACTGAAGGTGTTGGCACTTATAAAGGAAATGAAAATTCTAATCCTACAAAAGGCAAGAATGAAGAAGTACATAAAGAAAATGAAACTCAAATTTCTGTAACATTCCCTAAACATTTAGAATCAACAATTGTAAAAACACTTTTCAAAAACCATTCTTACGAGGAAGTGGCATATGAAATAACTACGCTTGAAAACAAAAATCAGCATATTGGAATGGGCATGATTGGAGATTTAGAAAACGAAATGTCTGAATCAGAATTTCTAAAACTTCTAAAAAATAACATGAAAACAGATTGTATTAGACACTCTATTCTACTTCAAAAAAATATTAAAAAAATAGCTGTTTTAGGTGGTTCTGGAAGTTTTGCTATTGCAGCAGCAAAGGCAGCTCAAGCAGACATATTTGTTACAGCAGATTTAAAGTATCACGACTTTTTTATGGCTGAAAATCAGATTGTTTTAGCAGATATAGGTCATTATGAAAGCGAACAATTCACAAAAAACCTTTTAGTTGCATATCTTACAAAAAAAATTAGTAATTTTGCAATCGTTTTATCAAGGACAAACACCAATCCTGTTAAGTATTTTTAAACTATGGCAAAAAAGAAAGAAGCAACTGTAGAAGATCGTTTAAGAGATTTGTACGACTTGCAACTAGTCGATTCACGTATCGATGAAATTAGAAATGTTCGAGGAGAACTTCCATTAGAAGTTCGCGATTTAGAAGATGAAGTTACTGGATTAAATACTAGATTAGAAAAATTAGAATCAAGTTTAGAGTCTATAGACAATCAAATTAGCGACAAGAAGAATCTTATTGAAGAATCTAAAGCGTTAATTAAAAAATACAGCGAACAACAAAAAAATGTTAGAAATAACAGAGAATACAACTCTATTACTAAAGAAATTGAATTTCAAGAATTAGAGATAGAATTAGCTGAAAAGCACATTAAAGAATTTAAAGTTCAAATAGAACAGAAAAAAGAAGTTATTTCTGAAACAAAAGAACGTTTAAAAGCTCGTCAAACTCACTTAAAGCACAAAAAGAGTGAATTGGATGCTATTCTTGCTGAAACTGAAAAAGAAGAAGCTGCTTTAATTAAAAAATCTGAAGATTATAAAACTAAAATCGAAGAGAGATTAATAAAAGCTTATACTAGGATTAGAACTAATGTAAAAAACGGACTTGCAGTAGTAGCTATTGAAAGAGGTGCTTCAGGTGGATCTTTCTTTACAATACCACCTCAAGTACAAATGGAGATTGCTTCTCGTAAAAAAATTATTACAGATGAGCATAGTGGACGAATTTTGGTTGATGCTGCTTTAGCTGAAGAACAAAAAGCAAAAATGGAAAAAATGTTTGCAAAACTTTAATTCATTTTAAATTATATATTTTAAAAGCCTTCATCCAAATGAAGGCTTTTTTTATTGCTATTTTTGATAGGATTTCTTTTTCATTACGACAGAAAACAAAACTTAAAAACATGGCTACTCAATTTAAATCTATACTCTCTACACTATTAATTGTATTATTCTTCAGTTGTAATAATATGGCACAACAAAATCCAGAACAACAAGCAGTAATTGATGCAAAACCCATAGAAGTCCCAATCCAAAACGGATTAGTAAAAGCTTATTTTGCTAGTGGCTGTTTCTGGTGTGTTGAAGCTGTATATGAAAGTGTTTTTGGCGTTGACGAAGTAATTTCTGGTTATGCTGGTGGACACACTCAAAACTCAACTTATGAAGCAAGTAATACTGGAAGAACAGGACATGCTGAAGCTGTTGAAGTTATTTACAATCCAGATATTATTAGCTTTTCTACTTTAGTTGACGTCTATTTTGGATCTCAAAATCCAACTCAAGTAAATGGCCAAGGTCCAGATACAGGTTCGCAATATCGCTCTATTATTTTTTATCAGAATGAGGAACAAAAACAAATTATTGAATCTAAAAAAGAAGCCTTAACAAAAAAGTTGAATGCTACTATTGCTGCAGAAGTCTATCCGTTTCAAAAATTTTGGATAGCAGAAGATTATCATCAAAACTACGAAAAACTACATCCAGAAGATCCATATGTCCAAAATGTGTCTATCCCAAGATTGAACAAATTTAAAGCGAAATTCCCTGAATTATTGAAAGAGAATAAACATTAAACATTATTGCGTTTCTTAATGTAAACAATAATCTTAATCAAAATGCTTCGACAAGCTCAGCGTGACAAGTAGGTTAAACTTTAGTCGCTTTTATCTCAAATATTAAAGGATATAATTTGTCTTTTGTAGTAAACATGCCTTGTTTATTTTCAACCAAATCTGGCAAGACATTATATGGACTTTCATCATATTCATTTAAAAAGTCAATATGCAAGCCTGCTTCAGTTAAAGCATTAATAACTTCGCTTAATCCATGATTCCAACCATATTCTTTACTTATCATTTTTGAATCCGTATTTGCATAAGTGCCTTCGTATTCTTCATAAATAGCTTCGTCTTGCATATAACCGTATTTCATAATAGGTTTTCCTTCTAAATAATCGAACATCCAAACTATTGGATGAAACTCTACCATATAAAACGTGCCTCCTTTTTTCAAACGTTCAGCAATCATTTTTCCCCAAGGTTTTAAATCTGGCAACCAACCAATCACACCATAACTGGTAAAAACAATATCGAATTCTTTTTCAACATATTTTGAAGTATCCAACACATTACAACAAACAAATTGCGCATCTAATTTCAGCTCTTCATTGAGTGATTTTGCTAATTTAATGCCTTCATCACTTAAATCTATACCAACACAATTTGCTCCCATTCTACTCCAACTTAAGGTGTCTTGACCGAAATGACATTGCAAATGCAACAGATTTTTTCCTTCAACATTCCCAAGAGCTTTTAGTTCATAAGGCATCAAAGAAGATTTACCATTCTTAAAATCCTCAAGTTGATACATGTCACTTTTGGAGTGAATTTTAACTTTCTCATTCCAAGTGGCTTTGTTGGTATTAAAATAGGAATCGTACTTATTCATGTGTATTTTTTTATTTAAACGAAGGTATCAAATCTAATTAAGATTCTATATATTTAAGGTTTTATGAATCTAAACCAAGTACTTTGAAAAAACACCTGCTCTCTTTCTTTTTCTTTCTAATCGTTTCCTTTTCGTTCTCTCAAACCTACTTTAAAATTGGAGATAAACTAATGACTGAAGATAAGTACCTTTCAGATTTAGAAATCGTAAAAAAAGAAAATGAACCAAACTATATAAGTATTGAAATTTTTGAAGAAGTAAATAGAAATGATTCTATTATAAAAAATTTTAGATCAGTTGTTAATAACAAAAATAGAGCATCTTCTTCAAATCTTTATATAATGTTACTTAACAAACCGTTTCCTGATTTTAAATTTCAAGATTTAAACAATAATTGGTACGCTAAATCTCGTTTCTTAGGGAAACCAACGGTTGTTTGTTTTATACATCCAAAGCTTCAACCTACCAGAAAAGAGATTAAAAAACTAAATGCTTTAAACAAAAACGAGAAATACCAAGTAGTTGCTTTTTTAGCAGATACGAATGCATACAAATCTTCATTTAGCAACATGGAATTTCCTATTTTAAAAGATAGTTCTAATTGGCTAAACTCAAACATCGTTGGACATCATTTTGCTCAATATCTACTAATTGATGAAAATGGTATAATTACTTACTTTTTTCCTGAATTCCCAAACTCTAAAACAACCTTTACACCAATTAGAGAACAAACTAAAGAGATTTTCAATTTTTTAGCAAACTAAGATAAAAACATCCAAAACACATTAATTAGACGTATATATTATATAAGTTTTCCGCTATATGCGTCTATATATATTCAAAGTGCTTCATCTAACAAGTTGAAGCACTTTTTCTTTATCCAATAAAATCATCTTTCACGTGTGTGCCATCGCAAAAAGGTTTGTTAGCTGAAGCACCACACCTACAAAAAGCCGTTGTTTTATTTTTTACTTCTTGGCTTCCATCTTTATGAGTTACATGCAATGTGCCATAAACCAATAAAGGTCCATTTTCCAAAACCTCAACTTTTGTTTCTAAAGTTTCCGTAGTTTTATCTCCTTCAGAATTCATAAAATAACTCAAAGCACCAGAAGGACAAGCTTTTACTTGCTTAACCAAATCTTTAGTAGAAGCAGCATCAATTTTAATCCAAGGTTTTTCTTTAGGTTTAAAAACATCACCCAATCCTCTCACACAAATTCCAGAATGAATGCATTTTTCTGGTTCCCAAACAATGGTAACTTCATTGTTTGTGTAATTTTTAGTTTTACTCATAACCTGATATTTTAATAAATATACAAAAATTACCAATTAAAATTATCTGTTACTTAAGGCTTCCTTCCTAAAATTATAATTCTTATTTTTGTTGGAAACCGAAAAAACACACACTTTGTCCAACTATAAATTAGGTCTTGATTACGCAAAAGAACAAGACAAAAACGATAGCTTATCGCATTATAGAAATCAGTTCCACATTCCAAAAGACAAACAAGGAAACGACTGGTTGTATTTTACTGGAAACTCTCTTGGACTACAACCAAAAAGTACACAAAAATATATTCAACAAGAACTAGACGATTGGGCTAATTTTGGTGTAGAAGGTCATTTTGAAGCTAAAAACCCTTGGATGCCGTACCACGAATTCTTAACCGAATCCATGGCAAAAATAGTTGGTGCAAAACCTATTGAAGTGGTTACCATGAACACCTTAACAACCAATTTACATTTGTTAATGGTGTCGTTTTACCAACCTACAAAAACTAAATATAAAATAGTTATAGAAAGTGATGCTTTTCCGTCTGATAGATATGCTGTACAAACCCAATTAGAATTTCATGGATTTGATGCTAATGAAGGTTTGATTGAATGGAAACCTAGAAAAGGCGAAGAACATTTAAACATGGACGATTTAGAAACCATCCTAAAAGAACAAGGAGATGAAATTGCTTTGCTTCTAATTGGTGGTGTTAATTATTACACAGGACAATATCTAGATATAAAAAAAATAGCCGAATTAGGCCATGCCAAAAACTGTATGGTTGGAATAGATTTAGCTCATGGTGCAGGAAATATCAAACCAGAGCTTCATAATTCTGGAGTTGATTTTGCAGCTTGGTGTACGTACAAATATTTAAATTCTGGACCTGGAAGTTTGGGAGGTTTATTTGTTCATGAAAAACATGCGTATAACAAAAAACTAAAACGTTTTGCAGGTTGGTGGAGTCATAATAAATCCACGCGTTTTAATATGCGTCAACCATTAGATGTGATTCCTGGAGCAGAAGGTTGGCAACTAAGTAATCCGCCAATTTTATCCATGGCTGCAATAAAAGCGTCTTTAGATATGTTTAATGAAGTTGGCATGGACGCTCTTAGAGAAAAATCTGAAAAACTAACAGGCTATTTCGAGTTTCTACTGAATGAATTAAATAATGATAAAATTAAAATCATCACTCCATCTAATCCTAAGGAAAGAGGCTGTCAACTTTCCATTCAGGTAAAAGATGCTGATAAAAATTTACACACAAAATTAACCGAAGCTCACATTATTACAGATTGGAGAGAACCAGATGTGATTCGTTGTGCACCAGTTCCTTTATATAACACGTTTGAAGATGTGTATAGAATGGTTGACAAATTGAAGCAAATATTAAATACATAATAATGTCTCCTCGAGCAGTCGAGAGGTTAATTAGGTCTCGACAGCGCTCGACCAGACAAAAACAAAAATGAATAAACAACAAAACATACTCATCATTGGCGCTGGACTTTGTGGAAGCTTATTAGCTTTACGCTTAGGACAACGTGGTTATAATGTAACCGTTATGGAAATGCGTCCAGATTTACGAAAAGTAGATATTTCTGCTGGTCGTTCTATTAATTTAGCTTTTTCAGATCGCGGTATCAAAGCCATGAAATTGGTTGGACTCGAAGAAAAAGTGAAGTCGTTATGTGTTCCGATGAATGGACGCATGCTACACGACCTTGAAGGCAATACCGTTTTAGCACCTTACAGTGGTCGTGAGCACGAATATATTAACTCAATTTCTCGTGGGCAATTAAATGGGTTGTTGCTAGATGAAGCTGAAAAACACGAAAACGTCACCATTCATTTTAATAAAAAATGCAAATCGGTTGATTTCGAAAATACCACAGCTCTATTTAAAGATTACGACACAAATACCGAGTTCGTAGAAGATGCTGATGCTATAATTGCAACAGATGGGGCTGGTTCTGCCATGCGACAAAGTTATTATTTAGGTAAAAAATTCTTGTTTAGTTTTTCACAGGATTATTTATCTCATGGTTATAAAGAATTAAGCATTCTTCCAGGTGAAAATGGAAGCTATAAAACTTATAAAAATGCACTGCATATCTGGGGACGTGAAGCCTTTATGCTTATTGCTTTACCAAATTTAGATGGCAGTTTTACCGTAACTCTATTTTTAAGTTTTGATGAAGGTGAATATAATTTCAACAACCTAACAACTAAAGAGCGTGTTTTAGAATTCTTTTCAAAATACTTTAAAGATGCTTTAGAATTAATGCCTAATCTGGTTGATGATTTTTTTGAAAATCCATCCTCACCACTTGGAACTGTTAAATGTTCTCCATGGCATTACAAAGGAAACACACTTTTAATGGGAGATGCTGCACATGCCATTGTTCCTTTTTACGGACAAGGTATGAATGCGTCCTTTGAAGATGTTACTGAATTTGATAAGGTGTTAGATGAAGGGCATCCAGAATGGGAAACTGTTTTCAAAGTATATGAAAAATCCCGTAAAGAAAACACAGATGCCATAGCAGATTTAGCTATCGACAACTTCTATGAAATGAAAGGACATGTCAATCATGCTAATTTCAGAGAAAAGCGTAACTTGGAAATGGCTTTTGAGAAATCGTTCCCAGATGACTATTCCTCGAAATATTCCTTAGTTACTTTTAATGAAGACATAAGTTACAGAGAAGCCATGTTACGTGGACGTGCTCAAGACAAAGCTATTTTAAACATGTTAGCAGATGGTGAATACTCGACTGCAATCGACCTGACAGATAAAGAAGCTTTGAAAACAATTTTAGAAAAAGTAAAAACAGCAACAGAAGCTATTTTAGAAGACGATAGAATTGCAGGACTTTATTCTTAAGTGATAAGTGATAAGTGATAAGTGATAAGTGATAAACATAACAACAGAAGAAATTAGAACAAAATATAATAAAGGAGAATGTCCTTAATCAATTCAAAGAATTGAACATCAAAATTCAGAAATAATGAGTGAAGGAGTGAAGATGCGAAGCGTAGCTTCAAGCACGTAATTCCGAAAACGAATGATGCTTTAGCAATTTCCTAATTTTGATTGTGATTTTTTGGTTCGTTTTGCATCAAGGCAAAATGAACAAGAAAAAAGAAAAATTATGAGTAACAAAAAAAATGAGATTCCTGCTTCTGCAGGAACTAATGTAACACCAAGAGGAGCCTATCCACATACCAAGCGAGTTGGCGATTTTATTTTTGTATCAGGCACCAGTTCCAGAAGAGCAGACAATACCATTGCTGGTGTTGATATTATTGACGAAATGGGAACCAAACATCTAAACATTGAAGTCCAAACTCGTGAGGTTTTATTAAACATAGAAAAGAATCTAGCTAAAGAAGGAGCTACATTAAAAGATGTAGTAGATGTCACTACCTTTTTAGTTAATATGAATGATTTTGCAGGTTATAACAAAGCCTATGCTGAGTTTTTTGATAAAGAAACTGGACCAACCAGAACCACAGTAGCTGTACATCAATTACCACATCCAGAATTGGTAGTAGAAATTAAAGTGATGGCTTATAAGAAAAAAGACTAAAAGAATCAGGACAAGAGAACAAAGACCCAAGACGTCTCTTATCTTTTGTCTATTATCTGTAAATAAAATGAACATCAAAAACTACATAAACGGTAATTTTCATAATCCAATTCAAGATAATTGGTTAGACAATTATTGTCCTGCAAATGGTGAGATATATGGACAAATCCCAAACTCATCAAAAGAAGATGTTGAAAATGCCTATATCGCTGCCAAATCTGCTTTTCCAAGTTGGTCTCAAACCACATTGGAAGAACGTAGCAGGATTCTAATCAAAATTTCAGAATTACTTGAATTAAATCTTCAACGTTTTGCTGAAGCAGAAAGTAAAGACAATGGCAAGCCTATATCTTTAGCTAAAGCTGTAGATATTCCTAGAGCAGCAAGCAATTTTAGATTCTTTGGAAATGCTATCACACAATTCTCTAGCGAAAGTCATGAAAGTGTAGGTCAGGATGCCATAAATTACACCTTACGTCAACCTATAGGTGTTGTAGGCTGTATTTCGCCTTGGAACCTACCACTCTATTTATTTACTTGGAAAATTGCTCCAGCTCTTGCTGCAGGCAATTGCGTGGTTGCCAAACCTAGTGAAGTCACACCTATGACTGCCTTTTTGTTAGGCGAAATTTGTAATGAAGCTGGTCTCCCAAAAGGTGTTTTAAATATTGTTCATGGACTTGGTGGCTCAACAGGTCAAGCCATAATAGAACATCCAGATATTAAAGCTATTTCCTTTACTGGAGGAACAGCCACTGGAGCACATATTGCTAAAGTAGCTGCGCCAATGTTAAAAAAACTATCATTGGAGTTAGGTGGAAAAAACCCAAACATCATTTTCGCAGATTGTGATTATGATGACATGCTAGAAACAACCGTTCGATCATCTTTTGCGAATCAGGGACAGATTTGTTTATGTGGTAGTCGTATCTTTGTGGAAGCTTCTATCTATGAAAAATTCAAAACGGATTTTGTTAAAAAAATAAAAGCCCTTAAAGTTGGGCATCCTTCAGAAGCAACAACAAATATTGGTGCTTTGGTTTCTAAACCACATCTAGAAAAAGTAATGGATTACATCCATATTGCTAAAGAAGAAAATGGCAAAATTCTTTGTGGTGGTAATAAAGTCACAGTAAAAGGTTTCGAAAATGGTTATTATTTAGAGCCAACAGTTATTGAAGTACCTAATGATGAATGCCGAGTGAATCAAGAAGAAATTTTTGGGCCTGTGGTTACTATCATGCCTTTCAATACTGAAGATGACGTTTTACAAATGGCAAACAAAGTAAAATATGGCTTATCAGCCACACTTTGGACTAACAATTTAAAACGAACCATGAGAATGAGCCACCAATTACAATCTGGAATTGTTTGGGTGAACACTTGGATGATGCGTGACTTAAGAACTCCTTTTGGAGGTGTAAAAGCTTCAGGCGTTGGTCGAGAAGGTGGTTTTGAAGCTTTACGCTTTTTTACAGAAGCGAAAAATGTATGTATAAAATATTAATCGTCACATTGAGTGATTTTCAAAGAAAATAGTATCGAGATGTCATTTGTTCTCGATACAAAAATTTAAAAATAAATTTTTACTCGAACTAACGCAAAAAAAAATATTAATCAAACGTCATTCTGAACTTGTTTCAGAATCACATTAAAAAGATTCCTGCTTTCGCAGGAAATATTATGAATCTAAACTTAAACAACAAATACGCCTTAGTCTGTGGTAGCACAGCAGGAATAGGAAAAGCAACAGCTATGTCTTTAGTTGCTGAAGGTGCAACTGTGACACTAATTGCAAGAAACGAAGACAAATTAAAAGCTGTTTTAGCCGAATTACCTCAACAAAGAAATCACGATTATATTGTAGCAGATTTTTCAAATCCTGAAGAATTAAAAGCAAAAGTATCAGAGTATGTTTCTAAAAATCATGGTTTTCATATTTTAGTTAATAATACTGGTGGACCAAAAGGTGGACCAGTTTTTTCAGCAGAATTGGATGAATTTGAAAATGCGTTTACCCAGCATTTAAAATGTAATCATGTGTTAGCTCAAGCTGTTGTTCCTTTTATGAAAGATGTAGGTTATGGTCGTATAATAAATATTATTTCAACGTCTGTAAAACAACCATTGGATGGTTTAGGTGTAAGCAATACCATTCGTGGCGCAGTTGCCAATTGGAGTAAGACATTAGCTAACGAACTTGGTTCCTTCGGAATTACTGTAAACAACGTTCTTCCTGGAGCAACAGGAACCGAACGTTTAACAGAAATTATAAAAAATAAATCTGCTAAAACAGGTAATACTGAAGAAGAGGCTGCCAATGCCATGAAAAATGCAGTACCTGCTAAACGTTTTGCCAAACCTGAAGAATTGGCATATGCTGTTACTTTTTTAGCGAGCGAATGCGCAAGCTACATTAACGGAATAAACCTTCCTGTTGATGGTGGAAGAACAAAATCTTTGTAACTTTATAGAACAATTTAAAAAATCTGTCATTAAGAGGAACAAAATGACGTGGTAATCTCATTAAAAGATACAGATTGCCACAGCAAATAAAAATTTGCTTCGCAATGACATCATAAAAATAGAATCATGAGCAAACTAGTAACTCCTTTAAATTTCAAAGCTTGGATTGAAGAAAATAGACACCTTTTAAAACCACCTGTTGGCAATAAAGTTGTTTGGAAAGATGGCGATTTTATCGTGATGGTTGTTGGTGGACCGAATAGTAGAAAAGATTATCATTACAACGAAACTCCTGAGTTTTTCTATCAGATTGAAGGTGATATGGTTTTAAAAGTAATTGATGAAGGCAAACCCAAAGACATTCACATTAAAGAAGGTGACATCTTTATATTACCTCCAAAAGTACCACACTCTCCGCAACGTGGAGCCAATACTGTTGGACTAGTTATAGAATATCCTAGAGATAAAGGTGTTCAAGATGCTTTGTTATGGTTTTGTGAAAATTGCACTACCAAATTATATGAAGAAGATTTTACACTAGACAATATTGAAACTGATATGCCTGGAATTTTCGACAAATATTATGGCGATAAAAATAAGCGAACTTGTCCAAATTGTGGCGAAGTCATGCAACCTCCAAAAAAAGTACAAATAGAAGAATAAAAATTGTCGTCATTACGAGGAAGTATGACGAAGTAATCTCTTTATAAAAAGATTGCCACGCCAAAAGGCTCGCAATGACAGTAAATATGGAAAAACGTAAATTAAGAATAAACGGTCACTCTCACCTACTTCCTTATCCTGAGGAAATACCTCAGTTTATGAAAGACAAAGGGATTTTTTGGGTGGATAAAGACAGGAAATTCATGCTTCAAAAAGATTGGAATCGTCCAATAACTGATTCTAGTTTCTTTTTAGATGAAAAATTAGCTTGGATGGAACGCTTTAAGATTGATCATGCTGTGGTTTTGAATCTATCTCAATTATATGGAAACGGTTTGCGTGTGGAAGAAATGAAACAAGCCTTGCGTTTTCAAAACGATTTTAATGCTAAAATCCAACGTGAAAATCCAAGTAAATTTACCTGTGGTTTTGTAGTACATCCTGGATTTGTTCGAGGAGCATGTTGGGAAATTGAGCGTTGCGTTGAAGAATTAGGTATGCAATTACTTTGTTTACCAACACATTATATGGATACCATTGGGACTTGGCGTTGTATTTTTGATGAAGAAAACGAGCCTATTTTTGAATTGGCAAATAAGTATAATCTGGCAGTAGAAATCCATCCATACGATGGCGAAAAATTCATTAAGTTAGAAAATACCTCTTGGCGTTTTCATTTAATTTGGATGCTAGCGCAATGTGCAGATGCCTACCATTTCTTAACTTTAAATGGCTATCAAGATAAATTCCCTAATATGAGAACCTGCTTTGCTCATGGAGGACAGTTGGCTCAAATTAATTTAGGACGTCGTATCCAAGGATTTGATGGAAGACCAGATTTATTTGAAGGAAAGAGTCATCCAAGAAAAGCTGTTGGACATAAAAACATCTTTTTCGACACCTTAGTTCATGATACAGGAGGCTTACAATTATTGATTAAAAATCAAGGTTCTAAACAAGTTCTTATGGGATTAGATGATCCGTATCCTTTAGGTGAAATGGAAAGTGAAAAGCAATCTTCTTATCCTGGAAAAATATTAGATTTAGCCGTAGAACGCAACATAATTAACGAAACTGAACGTGATGCTATTTGGGAAGACAACGTGATTCAGTGGTTGTGTGGTGATGATAATGAAGCTAAACAAAAATTAGTAAACAGAATTTTAGGGTAACATGTCTCCTCGAGCATTACTGAGTGCAAAATATATTTTGAGCGAAAGTAGCTTGTGAAACAAGTCGAGAGGTTTTAATAGGATCTCGACTGCGCTCGACCAGACACTATATAATAAACACCATGCACTTTTTACCAGAAAAAATAAACGAATACGTAGTTTCTCATTCTGAAGATGAACCAGAATTATTACAGCAGCTAACTCGTGAAACTTACCAAAAAATCTTACAACCTCGTATGTTAAGTGGTCATTATCAAGGTCGCGTATTGAGTATGATTTCCAAATTGATTAACCCAAAATGTATTCTAGAAATTGGAACGTATACAGGCTATTCGGCTCTTTGTTTAGCAGAAGGCATGCAACCTAATGGTGAACTACACACTATTGATGTTAATGAAGAATTGGTAGATTTTCAACGTAAATATTTTGACAAATCTGAATATGGGAAACAAATTCACCAGCATTTAGGAAACGCCTTAGAAATTATACCAGATTTAAATAAAACCTTCGATTTAGTTTTTATTGATGCTGACAAAGAAAACTACTCTAATTATTTCAATTTAATTATTGAACGATTAAAAAGAGGTGGAATTATTTTATCTGATAACGTTTTATGGAGTGGTAAAGTTCTGGACACTACTTTCAAAAAAGAGGACACATCTACACCTGCACTTATTGAATACAATTCTCTTTTAAAAACCGATAGTAGAATAGAAACGGTTATGTTGCCAATTAGAGATGGGTTGACCATTAGTAGGAAGAAATAAGTTGAATTAATAATAAATCACCCAAATATTACCATAAAATGAAAAAATATTTAATGCTTTTACTTTTAGTGATTTGTTTTTTAAGTTTCAATAAACCAGAAAGTCAAACTGATGAAAAACTCTCTGAAACTCAATTACAGTTTATAATAGAAAACTATCATTGGAATTCTGAAGACTTAATCATTGTAAATTTTAAACAACCTCGAAGCAGTTGTCATTACGACAATTATAAGAATTTGAAGCAATCTTCCGAATGGTGGACTGAATATTATTCTAAAATGGAATTAGTAAATGTGCGAAACATTTTTGTTTATTCTGAAAGTAAAAAAGCAACAGAAATTATTGATTCACAA
Source organism: Xanthomarina spongicola (assembly GCF_003148645.1). Taxonomy (GTDB): domain Bacteria; phylum Bacteroidota; class Bacteroidia; order Flavobacteriales; family Flavobacteriaceae; genus Xanthomarina; species Xanthomarina spongicola. The sequence continues at coordinate 287,807 of NZ_QGGP01000003.1, read as the reverse complement.
AATCATTTTTCAGATATAAGTAACTTTTTCCTTGACAATTTCTTTAATAAAGAACAATCTTGCTATGGTATTCTAGTTATTAATAAGAAAGGTGAGTTTCAGAAAAAAAATGGAGAATATACTCAAGAAGACATTGTCAAGTATATAAATATTTTAAATTAAAAACTAATAGTTGTTGTTAGGATAACACTTGACTTAAAAAAATAGACGGCCTTCGTTCCTGTCTGCCGAGAGGCAGGTACACTATTTATAAATCATTAAAACAGATTTATATATGTACGTAAACGAAACTATAAATCAGAAAATCGTATTCTTAAGACACCTTTACAAGTGGTGATTTTTCGTCAATCTTATTTTTGCTTTTTTGAATATTAGATAATATGGTTTGGTAAAAACGTGAATTATCAAATGGTTTCGTTATAATATCATTATAGCCTATAGCTTGATATTCTTTTTTAACTTCTTCTATATCTGCTGCTGTTAATGCAATAATTGGTATCAGACTATTGGTCTTTCTTATTTCTTTTGTGGCTTCATTTCCGTTTAATATTGGCATATTAATATCCATTAATATCAGGTCATAATCTTTCAGTTTTAAGGCATTAACAGCCTCTAAACCATTTTTAGCTATATCGCATTGAAAGTTTCCTTTTTCTAAAATATTTCGGGTTACTATTTGATTAATTTTATTGTCTTCTGCTACTAAAATTTTATAATTCCCATTTAATGGAACTGTCTTCGTTTCATTTAATTTATTAGAGTAATCATTATCAACTTCAAAAGATACTTGAAATCCAAATGTTGAACCTTTTCCAACTTCACTTTCTAATTCTATTTGACTTCCAAATAATTCTATTAAATTTTTAGTAATTGGCAATCCAAGTCCAGTACCTTTATAATTCACATTATTGTTTTCATCCAATTGCAAAAAATTCTCAAAAATGCTTTCATGCATTTCTTTAGGAATTCCTGGTCCATTATCTTTTACAGAAAAGTGTAGGCTTACTTTGTCTTGGTCAATTTTTAAAGCTTTAACCGTAACAGTTGTTACTTCATTTTCAGTAAATTTTATACTATTCCCAATTAAATTTATTAATACTTGAGAAAGTCTCACATTGTCACATTTAATATACTTTGGAATGCTTTTATCAATATCTACCTTTATTCTATTGTTAGTCTCTTGCAACTTATATTCAAATGAATCTGTAATATTGTCTATTAACTCTCTTATATTGATTGTAACATTTTTTAATTCAATTTTTTGAGATTCAATTTTACCAATCTGTAAGATATCATTAATTAGATTCATGAGGTAATCACCTGAGTATTTTAATGATTTCAAATATTTACTATCTCTCTCACTTAAATCGTTTCGTTTTAATAATAAAGAGGTTAAACCAACAACACCATATAGAGGTGTTCTTAATTCATGCGTAACATTTGAAATGAATTTTGATTTTAATTGAGACGACTTTTCAGCTTGATCTTTGGCGTATTCTAATTGTTTATTCTGTGCTTCTAAAACCTGACTTAACTTTCTCTTTGAAAGGTAATTTCTATATAACATTAATAATGATATAGCTAGCACAAAGATAGTTACAATTATTGCGATATTAATTTTTTTAATTTTTTGTGTTATCTGTTCTTGAGCTATTTTTTCCTTATTTGCACGTTCGGCTATTTGTTTATAGTCGGCTAAATAAAATTTAGATTTTGCAATATTTTCTTGTTTGACTTTTTCTTCATTAATAAACTGTTCTCTGTAAAAATTATGCTTGATTAAAAAATTATAAGCCATTTCAGTATTATCCAATTTGGAATTAGATAATGATAAATCGCGATATATTTCACTAATTAAGAGGTTACTATTTAAATCCTTTATTTGTTGGTCTTTAAGAAATGTAATGGCTAATTCAAATTTATCATTTGCCTTGTTAAAAAAATTCTTTCGGTTAAAATAACGTCCATATGCATAATTAAATTTGGCATATGTGTAGGCATCGAATGGTAATTTGTTCAAGTTATTTTCTGCTCTCAGTAAATTTATTAAAGCTAAATCAAGATTGTTTCTTTGCATATAAACAGAACTCATTTCCATTTTGATGTCAAACAATATGCTATTTTGCTTGTCATGATTATCCTGATCCCTTACGTTTGATTTTTGCCCATATTCTAGTGCCTTTTCTAAATAAGGTATAACGTCTTCATCCTGATTTATTTCTTCATATAATTGTGCTAAACTTAAGTATGAATTAGCTATTAAAAAATTATCATCTATTTTAAGTGAGTACACTAACATCTTATTATAACACAACTTAGCATCATCATATTCATGCATATAATTATAAATCCTTCCTAAATTGTAGGTGGCAACTGCATGACCATAATTATCTTTTATAGAATCTGATAATTTTATAGCTTCATTAAATTTATTAAAGGCTTTGGTAATGTCATTATGGTTATAATGAACTAATCCTTGCGAATTTATTTGATCAATTTTATTAATAATCTCTCTTTCACTTTGAGAAAAAGACAGAGTAATAATAAAGAAGAAACTGATTAGTAGGTAACTTTTCATCTCTTTAATGGTTAATTTGGGTACTACAATATTTGATAATTTGATTAATCTTTCTAAAAAATGGGATGAAAAGAACTGTTTTTCGTTTATTGGATGAAATAAGCAATAAAAACAGTTAAAATGCAGTATATAAAGTAGATGTTATAGTTTTCTTCTTACAGAACCCGTAAAATCTTCTAAGTCGTCTTTTACTTTATTAAGTTCGTCTTGAACATCTTTAGTGATGCTGGTATCAATGCCATTTTTTTCGGCACTCTTTGTGATTTCCGTTTTAATGTCGTTTGAAGCATCTTTAAGCATACGTATGCCTTTTCCTAAACCTTTGGCTATTTCAGGAATTTTGTCTGCACCAAAAATCATGACTACTATAAATAGTATAAACATGATTTCTGTAGTACCTATAAATAAAAAAATGCTTGCTTGTATCACACTGCAAATATAGTGAGTTGATTCTTGAGAATAAAAAAAGCCGACTCATTTTTATGGTCGGCTTTTAAATATTTAACGTTTAACATTAATCTTTTACTTCGTCTTTAAACTTATCGAAGTCACTTTGTTTAACTTCTTTTGGCCAAGAGTTGTTAGATGTATCTACATCTGCTGTTTCTAGATTAGGATCGACTGTAATTTTTACAATTTCCTTATCTGATGCAACGGCTTTACTAACCTCTTTATCGTTCAGTCTCCAAATTTGTGCAGGATATTTTTCAGTTTTAGAAGTTCCATCAGCATAGGTATATTCAACTATAATTGGCATTACCAATCCTCCTGGTTTCTCGAACGTCACGTTATAAAAGTACTTAGGCTCTTTCATAGTTTTACGTTCTTCTTCACTAAAATTATCCATAACATACTCTTTAAGAGGAGTTGAGTTTTCTAATAGCGTACCGTTTTTCATTTCTTCTTTAAACTCTTCGCTTCCTTCTTCAACCATATATACTAAAGGTGGTAAATCTGACAATTCCATACCATAACGTTTAGCCATCATTTTAGCGTATTCGTTAGGCTCTGAAGACACGTAATATTTCTTTACTTCTTTTACGCCCATATCCACATAATCTGTAGTATAGAACCAACCTCTCCAAAACCAATCTAAATCGAATGCTGATGCATCTTCCATGGTTCTAAAGAAATCTTCTGGTGTTGGGTGTTTAAACATCCAACGATTTGAGTATTCTTTAAAAGCATAATCAAACAACTCTCGACCCATAACTGTTTCACGTAAAATATTAAGTGCAGTTCCTGGTTTTCCGTAAGCGTTGTTTCCAAACTGGTAGGTATTTAAACCCTTGGTCATAATTGGTGCAATAAAATCTTGATCTCCTCCCATATAAGGAACTATGTTTGCTGCTGGACCACGACTTGAAGGATATTTATCGTGTCCTGGAGATAATGCAGCTGGATACCATTCGCCAAAATCTTGTTCAGCTACGTATTGTACAAAAGTGTTTAATCCTTCGTCCATCCATGTCCATTGACGCTCGTCACTATTTACAATCATCGGAAAATAATTGTGTCCAACTTCGTGGATAATAACACTTATCATTCCGTATTTAGTTCTATCACTATAGTTTCCGTTTTCATCTGGACGACCATAGTTAAAGCAAATCATTGGGTATTCCATTCCTTGATTTTTAGCATGTACCGAAATGGCTTTATGATAAGGATAATCGAAGGTCATTCGTGAATATGATTTTAAAGTACTGGCTACTGCATACGTTGACCATTCTTCCCAAAGTGGGTTTCCTTCTTTAGGATACATAGAAACAGCCATAACATCTTTGTCTCCAATCTTAACAGCCATCATGTCCCAAATATATTTTCTTGAAGTTGCAAAACCGAAATCACGTACGTTTTCAGCTTGAAATTTCCAAGTCTTTGTACCTGTTGCACGACTTTTTTCAGCCTCTTCTGCTTCTGCTTGTGTTACAATTAGCACAGGCTTATCATAAGATTTCTTTGCTTCTTCATAGCGTTTCATCATGTCTTTTGAAAAAACTTCCTTACGGTTTACCAATCTTCCAGTAGCATCTAAAATGTGATCTGAAGGCACAGTAATATTTACTTCGTAATTACCAAATGGTAAAGCAAACTCATCACGTCCCCAGAATTGAGAATTTTGCCAGCCCTCTACATCATTATAGACAGCCATTCTTGGAAAGAATTGTGCAATAATATAATTTCTATTTCCATCTTTTGGAAAGAATTCATAACCAGAACGTCCACCCATATTAACATAGTCGTTAATATTATACCACCATTTAATTGAAAAAGAGACTTTCTCTCCTTTCAATAAAGCTTTAGGCAATTCAACACGCATCATCGTGTTGTTTATCAAATGTGGCAAATCTTTTCCATTAATATCTTTAACAGCTTCAATTTTAAAACCACCATCAAAACCATCTGTCATATAAGAAGATGCAAATCTACCTGCTTGTTGTGCTTGAGCTACTCCTCCACCTTCAATTAAAGGTGTTTCAGAGTCTTTTGCACGCATGTTTTGGTCTAATTGTACCCAAAGGTAATTTAATGGATCTGGAGAATTGTTTGTATAAGTAATAGTTTCGTATCCAGATAATTTTGCGTTATCATCATCTATAACAATATCCATTTTATAATCTGCTTGTTGCTGATAATAAGCTGGTCCTGGAGCTCCAGAAGCTGTTCTAAACATGTTTGGGGTTGAAAATTCGTCATATAACTGCTTAAACTTGTTGTTGTTAGTATGACCTGGTTTGCGCTCTGGCTGCTCCTGTTCTTGAGCAAAAGTGTTTGCTGAAATAAACAAAACAGATAGAAAAAGATACTTTAGTGTTTTCATCATTAAAATTTAGATTCAAAAAATTGAAGGGGAAATTAACGATATTTTTTTAGGTTTAATTCGCTTTATTTAAAGTTTAACAAACCTTTATCATTTTCTTTAATAAGAATAAAGCTTTTATTTTTGGAATTAATATTGGTTCGTATAATATTCTGTTGTTCAGCATAAAGATCAAAAAGCACTAGATTTTGAATTTCGAAAGAATTAATTTCTTTTACTCCTTCAATTTCTAAATAACATATAACAATATCGTTATCAAATTCTTTCCCTAAATAATTATATGCTTTTTCTTCTCCATTAATTTTAATAGCTAACTTTCCTTTTAAATATCTCTCAATATAAAAATTGACATCTGGAGCTTCGTTTTCCTTTTTAATTATCAAATCTTCATTGTAGCGAAGTTGAAGGACATCTTCTAGGTCTTCAATAAAAATTCTTGAAGTTATTTGTACTGCTTTTTTTTCTTTTACAAATTCTATTTGAGTAACACTAACATAATATTTATGAAGAGTTGTGAATGCAAATAGTGGCAATACAAGAATGAGAATTGATTTTTTAAAAATCTTCATATATTTATTTTATTATTACAAAACTACATAAATGAATGTTCAAAAAGTGTTCCATAGATTGCAAATAATTATTTTTTAAGATTGGACTTATATTGTTCAAGCTTTTCTTTTAGAAATTCTAAAATTTCGAGATCGCTTTTTCCTTTACATCTAACTATAAAATATTCGTCTTCCGAACAAAAATAAAAGAAATCGGTTCTAACATTTTCTGGAAGTGTCTCGTCTGAAAATAAAAGTGGTTCTAATTTAATTCGAATGTCATACAATAAGTCATCTTTTCGCTCTAATTTTATTTGATTTTTCAACTGTTTTGTTCTTCCTGTTATGGCATTTATAATTGGAAATAATGGAATAAAACCTCCTCCAGTTGTAGCTTCGTTTAGTTTTCTTTCGCTTTGTGTTTTCAATTTTCCTTGATAACTTGGAATACCTAGCTTTTTAGCAGTTATTGGTTCGCCTTCAATTCGTGAAGCATCTATTAACAAGTCTCCAGTTAACATTCTGCCTACAACAACTTCATCTAATGCATAAGTGAGCTCTTCTAAGTGAACCTCTAGTTCTTTATCTATTATTATACTTGCATCAACTACTACTTCTTTTAGTTTATGTTGAATGGAAGTAAACTGTAAGGTGTCGTTTAACTTTACAGAGATTTTAAAATTCCCAAAAGCATTAGTTGTTGTAAATACTTGTGCTGTTTTATTGATAACATGAATATTTTCAACATCTAACATGGTTGTAACTTTTCCGGTAATTTCAACAGTTTGCGAAAAAGCAGTTTGTAAATACACGGCAAAGAGCAAGAAGAAGAATAAATGTTTCAATTGGTTAATTTTCACCTGATAAAGAAACCATTTCAAATCTTAAAATAAATACAAAAGCGATTAAACTTATGTTAAAAACTAAAAACCCTAATCAAAGTAGCCAATAATAAAAATCAGAGTTGTTAATTTTTTTTAGTCTCAGTTTCTAAAAATAATTTGCTTTGGTTTACTAAATATTCTATCAACTCGATATCTTTTCCATTCTCGTAAAGTGAAGTATCTTTATTATTTGCTTCTGCAAAAGCAATAAACGCCTCTACTTCTTCTTCAGGGATATTAAAACTTGAACTTATAAAATCTTTTGTGTAGGTATCTCTTAAGGCATCATAATTAGAATTGTCGAAGCCTGTATTCACTATAGTTGTTTTATTAGAAGCAAATAATGGTTTAATTAACCAATTGGTGATTTTAACAAAATCTACACCATTATAAAACTTCCCTTGATTTAAAATTGTGTTTTCTACTTTTTGGTAATAAATTTCTGCCTCTGGATTATCTTCTATGTCAATTTCTCTAAAATAAAAATTTTCAAACCTAGGGTTATGTATTTTAATTTTGTTTAAATCTAAAGCTAAATCTCCTGTTAAGCTAAAAGGTAAGATAACTACCTCATCAAGGGTTGTTAAGCGTTCGTTTAAAAATACTGTTAATTGTTTTGAAGCCATAATTTCTTTTGTTACAACCAAATAAACAGTCTCAAATTGCAAGGCAGATATCTCTAATTTATCATTTAATGCAACTAACAATAAAAACTCACCATTCATATCTGTTACAGCTATTCTATTGGATGTTTTATTACTTACTGTAAGTCCTTCTACATCGTTAGTATCTACAATAACTTTTCCAGAAATTTCAATTCTTTCTTCATTTTGTGCCATGCTAAAAGAAAGAAACATAAAAAAGACGATTAAGGGCAAAACATTTTTCATAGTATTTATTTTTTGATGATTAATTAAATACAAAATCGATTAAACTTTTGTTAAATCCTGTATTTACTTAAATTTACGACAAATTAATGTAAATGAAAAACTTAATTATAGCAAGTACATCAACTATTCATGGAAGTGATTATTTAGAATACCTATTAGATGAATTATCTGTGTTTTTTAAACTTGTTGATTATATACTTTTTATTCCATATGCAAGACCAAGTGGTATATCTCATGATGATTATACTAATAAGGTGCAGGAAGCTTTTCTAAAAATTAACAAAACAGTAAAAGGAATTCATGAATTTGAAAATCCTGTTGAAGCCGTTACTCAAGCAAAAGCTATTTTTATAGGTGGAGGAAATACTTTTGTGTTGTTGAATCAGCTATATAAAAACCAATTAATAGAACCCTTAAAAAAAGCTGTGCAGAATGGGACTCCATATTTAGGCACAAGTGCTGGAAGTAATATTTGTGGTCTTACTATAAACACGACAAACGACATGCCTATAATCTATCCTCCAAGTTTTAAAGCTTTAGGCTTAGTTCCATTCAACATCAATCCACATTATCTCGATCCCATTCCAAATAACAAGCACATGGGAGAGACTAGAGAAACTAGAATTAAAGAGTTTCATGAGTTTAACACACAACCAGTTATAGGACTTAGAGAAGGTAGTTGGTTAATAGTTAAAGATGATTCTATTATATTAAAAGGTAGATTATCTGCTAGAATTTTTGAGTATAACAAAACTCCATTTGAAGTTGAAACAGAAACAGAATTAAATACTTTAAAATAAAAAAAGCCTCATCAATTAGACAAGGCTTTAGAGCGAGAGACCGGGTTTACTTCGACTTAGCTCAGCATAAACTTCTCACCCTAGCTTTTAGAATATTAACTAAAATGATGAAATAAAAAAAGCCTTATCAATTAGACAAGGCTTTAGAGCGAGAGACCGGGTTCGAACCGGCGACATTCAGCTTGGAAGGCTGACGCTCTACCAACTGAGCTACTCTCGCATTTCCTCTGCAAATATAAACAAGAATTCAATCTAATAAAAGAAAAAAATTATAAGTTTATATTATGAATATTATCTTTAAAACTAACCGTCTCTATTTGAGGGAATTTAACATACAAGACGCCATACATTTATATAAAATGAATAACGATCCTGATGTTATTAAATATACTGGAGACTTAGCTTTCAATTCTCTAGAAGATGCAGAAAAATTATTATTAGATTATGATTACAAAGCATTTAACATGGGAAGATGGGCTGTATGTCTTAAGGAGAATGATACTTTTTTAGGTTGGTGTGGCTTAAAATATCATCCAAATGAAAAACTTGTAGAAGTTGGTTATCGTTTTTATAAAACACATTGGAATAAAGGTTATGCAACCGAAAGTGCTAAAGCATCCATAACTTATGGTTTTGAAACTCTAAAATTGAGAGAAATATATGCACATGCTCATATAGATAACCTACCTTCTCATAGTGTTATCGAGAAATGTGGTTTGCATTTTATTAATGAAGCCATTTACGATGGTATGCCTGCGAAACTTTATAAAATTGAAAGTCCCTTTTATAGTATTAAACACATTTCAGCTCATGAAACTTATATTGTAAGACAGCCTGTTTTAAGAGAAGGCAGACCCATTGAAGATTGTGTTTTTGAAGGAGACAATTTTGAAGACACCTTTCATCTTGGCTTATTTTTTAAATCTCAACTTGTTGGAGTTGCTTCTTATATGAATAATAAATCAAAACTGTTCTCTGAGGAGAATCAATATCAACTTCGTGGCATGGCCATTTTAAAAGAATTTCAACATAAAGGTTTAGGTAAACTACTAGTGATTGAAGGTGAAAAAATATTACTTCAAAAGAAAGCTGAAAGACTTTGGTTTAATGCTAGAGAAATAGCAATATCTTTTTATAAAAACAATAATTATCATATTCATGGAAACGCATTCAACATTCCACAAGTCGGAATTCATTATATTATGAGCAAAAAATTAATCTAAGAAGTATTGCATAACTTTTGTAAATTTAAAACTTAATTCAATGCAGCATGAGAACTAAAAATTTCAAAGTCAGACTATTAATAGGATTAGCCATCGTAGCTTTTGCCTATTTAAGAAAATGTAGTCAGCAAGAAGAAAACCCATATACAGGGCGAACACAAACCATTACACTGTCGCCTGAACAAGAAATTGCTATTGGATTACAAAGTGCACCACAAATGGCACAACAACATGGAGGTTTATATGCCAATGCTAATTACCAAGATTTTGTAGATAAAGTTGGTAATAAACTGGTTAATACTAGTGTTGCTAAACAAACACCATATCAATATGAATTTCATTTACTTGCAGATGAAAAAACCATTAATGCTTTTGCACTTCCAGGTGGACAAGTTTTTATAACCTATGCGCTATTTTCACAGTTAGAAAATGAAGATCAATTAGCTGGAGTATTAGGTCATGAAATTGGGCATGTATTAGGAAAACATTCTAATGAAAGGATTAGTGAAGCTAATTTTTGGAAAACAATTGCGCTTGGTGCAGATGTTGGAGCAGATTTAGGAAGTTTCGCCAGTAATATTGGAAATAACACATTATTGACTAATGGTCGTGAAGACGAATTAGAAAGTGATGATCTTGGTGTTAAATTTATGATAGACGCTGGATATAATCCTGAAGAGATGATTGGAGTCATGGAAATTTTAAAAACTGCTGCTGGTCCAAATAGAGTACCAGAATTTAAGAGCACACATCCAGATCCAGAAAATAGAATTGAGCACATAAAAGAAGCTATTGAGAAATATGAAAAATAAATTCTCTTAATTTTTTTTACAAAGAAATTTATCACTTTTTCAAGTCTTATTAAACTAAAAGAATTCTAAACTTTTATCTTTGGTGAATAAAGCCAAATTAATATGAATAAAAAAGTCATTTTAATGATTCTTGATGGTTGGGGGAAATCTCCAGACCCAAAAGTTTCAGCTATAGATCATGCTAATACGTCTTTCATAGATTCACTCTACACCAAATATCCTAATGCCAGTTTACGAACGGATGGTTTACATGTTGGACTACCTGAAGGACAAATGGGAAACAGCGAAGTTGGCCATATGAATCTTGGTGCTGGACGTATTGTTTATCAAGACTTAGTTAAAATTAATCTGGCTGTAAAAAATAATACCTTAGCACAAGAACAAACATTAAATAAAGCTTTTGAGTATGCTAAAATAAATAACAAACCCATTCATTTTTTAGGTTTAGTTAGCGATGGTGGCGTGCATTCGCATATCAATCACTTAAAAGGATTAATTTCTGCTGCTGAGACTTTAGGTGTTCAAGAATCATACATTCATGCATTTACAGATGGTCGTGATGTCGATCCAAAATCGGGTTATGGTTTTATTACTGAACTGGAAACATATATTGAAAACAAATCAACAAAATTAGCATCAATTACTGGACGTTATTATGCCATGGATAGAGATAAACGCTGGGAGCGTATAAAATTAGCTTACAATGCTCTAGTAAATGGTATTGGTGAACATTCTAGAAATGCTCTAAAATCTATTAAGAATAGTTATAACGAAAATATTACAGACGAGTTTATCGAACCTATTATTATGGTAGATAAAAACGATGAACCTATCGCTAAAATAAAAGAAGGAGATGTCGTAATATTTTTTAATTTCAGAACAGATCGAGGTAGACAACTTACTGAAGCATTGACACAAAAAGATTATCATGAACAGAATATGCACAAATTAAATTTGTATTATGTAACCATGACTAATTACGATGAAACTTTTAAAAACATCCACGTAGTTTATAAGAAAGACAACCTAACAGATACTTTAGGTGAAGTCCTTGAAAAAAATAACAAAAAACAAATCAGGATAGCAGAAACTGAGAAATATCCACATGTTACCTTTTTCTTTTCAGGTGGAAGAGAAACTGTTTTTAAAGGTGAAACTCGTATTTTACGTCATTCACCGAAAGTGGCTACTTACGATTTAAAACCAGAAATGAGTGCTTTTGAGTTAACAGATGCTTTAATCCCTGAACTTAAAAAAGGGGAAGTAGATTTTGTGTGTTTAAATTTTGCAAATGGCGATATGGTTGGACATACAGGAGTTATGGAAGCTGCCATTAAAGCTTGTGAAGCTGTCGATACTTGTGTAGAAAAGGTAATTAATACTGCTCTTGAAAATAATTATACAACCATACTTATTGCAGATCATGGTAATTGTGAAACTATGATAAATCCCGATGGAACTCCTAATACAGCTCATACCACAAATCCAGTTCCAATAATTTTAATCGACAAAGATTTGAAAGCAATAAAAGATGGTGTTTTGGGAGATATTGCTCCAACAATTCTAAAACTTATGGGAATTGAACAGCCTGAAAAAATGACACAACATTCATTAATATAGAATTATAAATTACGTATTTTAGCGATCTAATTTAAATTATGAATTTTATCGACAAACTTATTCTAGCTATAGATTTCGATGGAACAATCGTTGATGATGCTTATCCAAAAATAGGTAAGCCTAAACTTTTTGCTTTCGAGACACTTAAGCGTTTACAAAAAGATGGCCATCGTTTAATTTTATGGACTTACCGAAGTGATATAAGATTACAAGAAGCTGTTGATTTTTGTAAAGAAAACGGTTTGGAATTTTATGCTGTAAACAAAAGTTTTCCAGAAGAACAATTCGATTATTCCAAAAGTAGAAAAATTCATGCCGATTTATTTATAGACGACAGAAACATAGGAGGTTTTATTGGTTGGGGAGAAGTGTACCAAAGGCTCTCTAACCCTAAATACAATCCACTTCAACAAGAAAAGAAGAAAGGCTTCTTCTCGTTTTTTAGAAAATAAAAAACCTCAATTACATATTTCAATTAATAACCAATCATTTCAAAATATTGCTTATCTATAGCTTCTTTATGATCTGGATGCGCAATGTTCACTAAGGCTTTTACACGCTCTTTAATTGTTTTACCATATAGATTTGCTATCCCAAACTCAGTAACTACATAATGTACATGAGATCTTGTTGTTACAACACCAGCTCCAGGTTTTAAACTTGGTACAATTCTACTTATTCCAGATTTTGTAGTAGAAGGTAAGGCAATAATAGCTTTTCCTCCTTCACTTAATGATGCTCCTCTAATAAAATCCATTTGTCCACCAACACCAGAATACATGTGTGCACCTATAGAATCTGCACAAACTTGTCCAGTAACGTCAACTTCTATTGCAGAATTTATTGCTACCATTCTTGGATTTTGTCTAATTATAGATACATCATTGGTGTAATTTGAAGCTCTCATTTCTATAAATGGATTATCGTCTACATAATCATATAAACGTTTAGAACCCATTAAAAAAGTAGTTAAAGCTCTTCCTCTATTAACTCCTTTATAATTACCATTAATCACATCTTTTAATATTAAATCGATAACACCATCTGAAAACATTTCAGTATGTAATCCTAAATCTTTATGATTTGATAATAGTGATAAAACAGCATTTGGTATACTACCAATTCCCATTTGTAAGGTGCTTCTATCTTCAATTAATCCAGCCACATGATGTCCAATTTTATTTTCAATTTCAGTAGGCTTAGCCATACCATGAACTGGTAAAGGCTCATCGCATTCAACAAAAGCATTAATTTCAGAAATATGAATAATTCCAACACCATGAGTTCTAGGCATTTGCTTATTAACTTGAGCAATCACATAATCGGCATTTTCAATAGCTGCCAAAGTTGCTTCAACCGAAACTCCTAAAGAACAATATCCATGTTTATCTGGAACAGACACATGTATTAAAGCTACTTGTAAATCCACTATATTTCTTTTAAACAACAGAGGTAATTCACTTAAAAAAACTGGAGTATAAGAACCATTTCCAGCTTTTAGCGTATGTCTTACATTTTTACCAATAAAAAAAGAATTAACATGAAAGCTATCTTTAAGTTCAGGATTAGCATATGGCGCTTCGCCTTCTGTATGCAGTTGGCAAATTTGAACATTTCTTAATTCTTCATGTCTAGCAGTCATAGCATTAATTAGCACTTGTGGTGCTGCTGCTGCTGCTTGAATATATACTTTATTATTAGACTTAATTACTTTTACTGCTTCTTCTGCGCTAACCGATTTATACATGATGTTTATTTTAGAGCACAAAACTATTCAATAAAATCCAACTAAAAACTGTCGAAAGTCATGTTTCAGAAAAAAGATTACCATTTTAATTTTATTTATCTTTGCGCATATTTTTTTAAGAATGATTATAGTAAAAACAAGAGAAGAAATTGAATTAATGCGTGAAAGCGCATTGGTTGTATCTAGAACTTTAGGAATGCTCGCTAAAGAAGTAAAGCCTGGAGTAACAACACTTCAATTAGATAAATTAGCTGAAGAATACATAAGAGAACAAGGTGCTATTCCTGGTTTTTTAGGATTATACGATTTTCCAAACACGCTTTGTATGAGTCCAAATTCTCAAGTAGTACATGGATTTCCTACAAACGAACCTCTAAAAGAAGGTGACATTATTTCAATTGATTGTGGAGCAATTAAAAACGAATTTTATGGTGATCATGCTTATACTTTTGCAGTAGGGGAAATTGCTCCTGAAACTCAAAAACTGTTAGACGTTACTAAAGAATCTCTTTATGTAGGAATTCGTGAATTTAAAGTAGGTAATCGTGTTGGAGATGTTGGTTATGCCATTCAAAAGTATTGTGAAGACCATAGTTATGGAGTTGTAAGAGAGCTTGTAGGTCATGGTTTGGGAAGAAAAATGCATGAAGATCCAGAAATGCCAAACTATGGAAAACGTGGTCGTGGTAAAAAGTTTATAGAAGGCATGGTTGTAGCTATAGAACCTATGATTAATCTTGGAACACATCGCATTAAACAACATAGAGATGGTTGGACAATTACTACTTTAGATAATAAACCAAGTGCTCATTTTGAACATAATGTAGCTATCCTAGATGGCAAACCAGAATTGCTTTCAACATTTGCCTATGTTTATGAAGCTTTAGGAATTGTTTCTAATGAAGAAAATGAGTTTAGACAGAAGGCTTTAGTGCTTTAGTTTTTACACTGAGATTCACAGAGTCTCACCGAGATACAAAGAGAATTATGGATAACAAACTAACTGAAAAGATTATAGGAGCTGCCATAAATGTACATCGTGTTTTAGGTCCTGGCTTATTGGAATCTGCTTATCAAGAATGTCTCCTATTTGAACTTCAATCTGTTGGATTATCTGTTACTAAAGAAATTGCTTTGCCTATTGTTTATAAAGATATTAAGTTAGATCATGGTTATAGAATTGATTTACTTGTTGAAAACAAAGTTGTCATCGAATTAAAAACTGTTGAAGCTTTTACTGATGTTCATACGGCTCAAATTTTAACTTATATGAAATTAGGAAACTATCCCATAGGTTTATTAATTAACTTTCATACCAAACTATTGAAAAACGGTATTAAGCGTTTTGTTAATACACCTCAGTGATTCTCCGTGAAACTCTGTGAATCTCTGTGAAATAACTATGAAAAAAATCTTCAAACTCATCCTAAACACCATTCCAAGACCCATTCTTATTAGATTAAGTTATATGGTTCGACCTGTTTTAGCATTGATTTTAAAAGGAAATACGTATACTGATCCTATTGATGGAAAAAGTTTTAAAAGCTTTTTACCTTATGGTTATGGCAACCAAAGAAACAATGTCTTGTCTCCTTCTACTCTAAGTTTAGAAAGACATAGATTACTTTGGTTGTATTTAAAAAACAATACAGAATTCTTTTCTAAAAACTTAAAAGTCCTTCATTTTGCTCCAGAACAATGTTTTTTAAAACGTTTTAAAGCTTTAGGAAATCTAGATTATACAACAACCGATTTAGAATCGCCAATTGCTGATGTAAAAGCAGATATTTGCAATCTTCCGTTTAATGAAAATGAATTTGATGTCATACTCTGCAATCATGTTTTAGAACATATTCCAGATGACACTAAAGCCATGCAAGAATTATATAGAATTTTAAAACCTGGTGGTTTTGGTGTGTTTCAAATACCTCAAGATTTATCTAGAGAAACCTCTTTTGAAGACAGTTCAATAACAGACAAGAAAGAACGAGCTAAAATATTTGGACAATATGACCATGTTCGAATTTATGGTCGCGACTATTTTGATAAACTTCGAAGTATTGGATTTAAAGTAGATGAAGTTGATTACACAACTACTCTTCCAGAAGAAGATATTACTAGATATTGTCTAGCAAAAGGTGAAATTATTCCTGTGGTATATAAACCAATTCCTGCGTAGGCAGGAATCTCATGAATCTAACTGATGTTTTTCTTATATAATTACTCTTCTTTATTAAGTCATATTTGTTAGCGAAATTAGATACTTTGAATCCCAAAGAGATTCCTGCCTTCACAGGAATTTGTTAATTTTCTGGAAATCCATTTAAAGACAACGTTTCAAATTCATTTTTATCGTTTTCAAAAATAAAAAAGACTTTAAGTTCTGGGTGTGACTGAAGAAATTGTTTAACGTTTTCGATTCCCATGGCTTTAAAAGCTGTAGCATAGGCATCTGCTGTCATACAATCTTTAGCAATAACAGAAATACTCAACAAATTTGTTTTACTAGGATAACCAGTTTGTGTATCAATAATGTGTGAATATCGATTACCTAAACTATCGGTTTTAAACTTTCTATAAGTTCCAGAGGTCGCCATAGCTTCATCGTGTAAAGAAATAGCCTTCAAAACAGATTGTGTACTATCAAAATGTGGTTCTTCCACACCTACTTTCCATGCAGATTGTTTTACTACATTCTTACCTCTAGCTCTAATTTCACCACCAATTTCAACCAAATAATTAGTAATGTTTTTATCTTCAAAAAACAAACCAATAACATCTACACCATATCCTTTAGCAATGGCATTGAAATCTATAAATGTATTTGGATTTTGCTTTTCAATTTTAAAATTATTACGCTTTACTTTATCAAGTCCTACACTAAGCATCAAGCTGTCTATTTTTAAACTATCTAAGCTCGCTATTTTCCCTTCTGGACCAAAATCCCATGCATTTACAACAGCTCCAATAGTTGGATCGAAAACACCTTGAGTTTGTTTGTATATCTCTTTTGAAGCATCAAATACATGAACAAAATGTGCATCGATATTAAAAGCTTCATTTCTATTTATTTTTGAAATATCTGAGTTGACTTGATAGGTTGACATGGATTTATTAATGACATAAAACAAGCTGTCAAATTGTTTTTGGTAATTAGTATCAGAATCGTAAATCACAGAATAACTAGTTCCAAAAACTTCACCAGTTAACTTGGTGTTTTTAGGT
Organism: Xanthomarina spongicola; assembly: GCF_003148645.1. Classification (GTDB taxonomy): domain Bacteria; phylum Bacteroidota; class Bacteroidia; order Flavobacteriales; family Flavobacteriaceae; genus Xanthomarina; species Xanthomarina spongicola. Next base: position 270,659 of record NZ_QGGP01000003.1, on the reverse strand, counting down.
TCTTTTTTGCAAGAGAACAAGAATAAAACAAATAAAACTATTATTATATTTTTCATTAATTCAAATTAGTTTCAACGACCTGGATGCCATTGTATTCAATCAGATATTCTTCATTCAAATAAATAGGCAAATCTTCACCTTCGGGATTACCAAGGCCAACTCCAGCGTACAACACTTTGGCATCTTTATCAGTCGCGTGTTTTTTAAAAGATTCCATCCAAACAATATCATAATTATTTGGATTTTCTGGAAGCATGACAGCTCTAACAATAACAAAAAAGTATTGTTTGGTTTTATCCATACACACAAACTGTGGATGCTTTTTTAATTTACTATTTACAGCTATAAACTCAAATCCACGTGCTTCTAATTCTTTACCAACATGATTCATGGCTAAATAATGCAATTCTTGTTCTGAAAGTACTTTTTTCATATTACAAAATTAATAATTATTTATCTTCTTCTTATAGAATAAAAAATGTTTAACTTTAAATGCTAAACCAACCAAAACTACCTACACCTTTATACCTACTTACAATCTTAGTGAGTGAATATTGAAAACCTTATTAGATTAATAAACACAGATTTAAATAGCTAAATAAAACAAAAACCATGGGAATATTTTGGGATTTATTACAACAAGATGAATTAGAAAAACAACAAAACCAAGCTGATAGTGTGGAAGAACGTGTAAAGCATTTAGAAGAAGAATTAGCCAACACGAAAGTCTTACTTAAAAAAACATTGATTGCTTTAGAAACACATTTAGTAAAAGATATTGATGGCGACGGGAAAGCAGGTTAAGTTTTTACTATCAATAAATAAAACACATTTAATTTAATGATTTAATATATGGAAACTAAAACCATAATCTATTTAATTGCATTTGCCCTTATTCTACGCATTTTATTTCGTTTAATTTCTAAGTATAGAAAAGATCAAAAAAATACGGAGGAAAGCAATGATTAAATTTTTTCGTCATATCCGAAAATCACTCCTTATGGAAAACAAAACAAGCAAGTACTTTAAATACGCTATTGGAGAAATAATACTAGTAGTAATTGGAATTTTAATCGCATTACAGATTAATAATTGGAATCAAGAACGACAAGACAATGCTTTAGGCAGAAATTATTTAGAGCGCATACATAGAGATATTGTTTTAGACACGATTAGTTTCAAAAAAAAACTAATCTCTAATGCGGCATTGCGAATAGATATAAAAAATGTACTAATTGATTTAGACAATAAAGTAGATTCTTTTGAAGAAGTAACACATATCTGTACCGTTTTTGGTAATATTCTCGATCAAATATTTACACCCAATGATAATACGTATAGAGGTATGGTAAGTTCTGGCAATTTACCATTAATTAAAAACACAGAACTATTAGAAGCAATTGCAAATCTATATAGTGATTATGACAAAAAAAGTGAACTATTTAAATACAATAAAGAATGGATGGATGCCATTTCTATTCATTTAGATTCACATACAGATTTGGTGAAATTTTCTGAATTTACTATGGATATTTACCCACAACCAAGTATGTTAAACGAGAGTGATTGGGCATTTTTAAATAATCCTGAAGACGAGAGATTTAAAATAGTTATCAGAGCCTTGTCTGCATGTGCATGGAATCAAAAAGCAGCAGATGCTTATTACTCAGATCTTATTAGCCATTGCAAAAACGTCTTGCAACAAATTGATAAACAATTGAAACAACCAATTACTAATTGAATAATATTATTTTTATAATTAATAAAATTAGATTGTAAACATGAATAAATTTTTAAAGAGACTAGTTGATCATTCAAAAAAAGAGGATAAATCTGGGCGTTTTTTAAAAAATGGTCTTGTAGAAATACTATTAGTTAAAGCAGGTATTTTATTGGCTCTAGCAATTTATAGCTGGTATGTAGAATATCAAGAAAAACTGAAAATAAAAGAATACTTTACAAGTATTAGTCAAGAAATTAAACCTGCTATTCCAATTGCTAAAGATAAAGCAAAACAAACTGATTCTTTAATTATAAAAACAGTTAGGTGTTTAGAAATTCTCAACTCAAAAAACATAGATTCGTTACCCTATTTAAAAACAAATTTAGGTCCTTTAGTTTGGGTAAATAGTCAGGAATTTTCATTTCCTGCAGTTACAGAACTTTTAAATGGCAGCTATATTGAAAAGGTGAAAAACAAAGAAACCATTGCGTTATTAAGAGAATTGAAACAACAGTTAAGTATAATTAACGACAATCATGATTATAGCACAAACAGGTATTTATTAGCAATAGAGCCATTTACCAACAAATATCTAAATTATACCGAAGTGGCACTTCCAACAAAACAGTCCTTATTAGTTCAAGGTGGCCCAAAAACTAACTATGAAGCACTTTTTGAAAATATGGTCTTATGGAATCTTTTATCTCAAAAACTAGAAGGATACAAATCTCAAGTAATTAGACAAGAAAATTTAGGTAAGCTTCTAAAAGCTTTATCAGAAAATTTAGAAAGTCAAATTAATGATTAAATTATTTATAAAAACATACCATTATCACAAAAATAATAATTCATTTAACTGTCAACAAACCCAATAACAATGAAAACAAACATAAAACCACTATTTAATATATTATTAGGTCTTTTTCTTTTCATTAACTCATCCATTTCATTGGCACAATCTTATGCAAAAAATGGTATGGTGGTTACTGCAAGCAAAATTGCTTCTCAAACAGGTGTAGATATCTTAAAACAGGGAGGTAATGCTGTCGATGCAGCCATTGCAACGGCATTTGCATTAGCTGTAACGCATCCAACTGCTGGAAATATTGGTGGAGGTGGTTTTATGGTCTTTATGAATTCTGAAGGAAAAACAACAACCATCGACTTTAGAGAGAAAGCACCTTTAGCAGCTACAGAAACCATGTTTTTAGATGAGAACGGTAAAATTAAAGACGATAGTAACCATACAGGTTTATTAGCAGTTGGAGTTCCTGGCACAGTTGCTGGTTTGTATTTAGCATACCAGAAATATGGTAAATTACCATGGAAAGATTTAGTGCAACCTGCTATTAAATTAGCCGAAAACGGATTTGAATTCAATTGGACTTTGTATGGTGAAGCACTATATTTTAGTAGTAAAGCTGATGAATTCCCTTTTATGACAACTTATTTTAATAACGAAAAGGGGGAAATATCTCAACCAGGAGACACATGGAAGCAACATGCTTTAGCAAATACATTAAAACAAATTAGAGACCATGGTCGCGATGGTTTTTATAAAGGTGAAGTCGCTAAAAAAATAGAAGATTATATGAAAGCTAATGGTGGCATTATTACTACTGAAGATTTAGCTAAATATGATGCTATTGAACGTGAGCCAATAAAAGGATCCTACAAAGGTTATGATATTTATGGTATGCCTCCACCAAGTTCTGGTGGCGTTGCACTCATTGAATTAATGAACCTTATGGAATTAGTTGATTGGGATAACATTGAATTTAATTCAACCGAATATGTTCACATACTTGCTGAAGCAATGCGTAGAACTTTTGCTGATAGAGCTGAATTTTTAGGTGATCCAGATTTTAATCTAGATATGCCATTAGATAGATTAACATCTAAAGAACATGCTAAAAACAGGTTTGAAAATATAAATATGGAAAGAGCTTCAGTTAGCGATTCCACTAAATTTGGACAAATCTATGATGGTAAAAACACAACTCATCTTTCGGTAATCGATAAAGATGGGAATGCTGTTTCTCTTACTTACACACTAGAAAATTGGTATGGTGTTAAAATGGGTTCTAAAGACCTTGGTTTTATTTTTAATAATGAAATGGGAGACTTTAATCCAATTCCTGGTTTCACAGACTCAGGTTGGTTAATTGGCACAAATCCAAATTTAATAGCTCCAGAAAAACGCATGCTTTCTAGCATGACACCAACTATTGTAGCAAAAAATGACAAACCCTATTTAATTATTGGAAGTCCTGGAGGACGAACCATTATCAATACGGTTTTTCAAACCACTCTAAATGTTTTAGAATTCAATATGCCAATTCATAAAGCTATTGAGGTTATGAAAATTCATCATCAATGGTTACCAGATGAACTAATATATGAAGATGATTTAATGTCACCAGATACTCGAAAAGGGTTAGAAGCTATGGGTCATTCCTTAAAAGCAACAGGTTATTTAGGTGCCTTGATGGGAATTACAATAAATCCTGAAAGCAATATAATTACTGGAGCTTCAGATTCAGCTCGTCCGGAAGGTGCAGCTATTGGATATTAATTAGTTAACTTTATCAATTAAAAAACCCAACACACTGTATTGGGTTTTTTGTCTTTCCTGCGAAAGCAGGAATCTATTTTATTTATATGAGATTCCTAGCACAAACTTGGAATGACATTTCATTATTAAATGGCAATTATCGACTATCCTCCAAAGTCATCAAATCTAATATGCTCATCTGGAATTCCAAAATCTTCTCCCATTTTTTGAACAGCTTGGTTCATTAATGGAGGTCCACAGAAATACAATTCAATATCTTCTGGAGATTCATGATGATTTAAATAGTTTTCAATAACGCAGTTATGAATAAACCCTACAAACCCATCTCCTGGAGCATCAATATTCTCTTTTACTTTCCAGTTATCTTCTGGCATTGGCTCAGATAAAGCTAAATAGAATTTAAAATTAGGAAATTCTCTTTCTAATTCAGCAAAGTGCTCTAAGTAGAATAACTCACGCTTAGAACGTCCACCATACCAATATGTTACTTTTCTACCTGTTTTTAAGGTTTTGAATAAGTGGTATAAATGTGAACGCATAGGTGCCATTCCAGCTCCTCCACCAACGTAAAGCATTTCGCTTTCAGATTCGTTTATAAAGAACTCGCCATAAGGTCCTGAGATAATAACTTTATCGCCAGGTTTTTGGTTAAATATATACGAAGAAGCAATTCCAGGATTAACATCCATCCATCCGTTTTTATTTCTATCCCAAGGTGGAGTAGCAATACGAACGTTTAACATAATCTCACGTCCTTCAGCTGGATAAGAAGCCATTGAATATGCTCTTTCAACAGTCTCAGTATTTTTCATTACTAAAGGCCAAAGATTAAACTTGTCCCATTCAGCTTGAAACTTATCTGGAGTTTCATGCTCTTCAGGATGAGCTGTAATATCCATATCCTTAAAATTCACAGTACATTCTGGAATTTCAATTTGAATATACCCTCCAGCTTTATAACCCATATCTTCTGGAATTTCAACAACAAATTCCTTAATAAATGAGGCTACGTTATAATTACGAACTACAGTTGCTTCCCATTTTTTAATTCCGAAAACTTCTTCTGGAATGCTAATTTCCATGTCTTGTTTTACTTTTACCTGACAAGATAAACGAGCACCTTGTTGTAATTCTTTACGAGTAAAATGAGGTGTTTCAGTTGGAAGAGCTTCTCCTCCACCAGATAATACATGACATTCACATTGAATACATGTTCCACCTCCACCACATGCTGATGGTAAAAATATTTTTTGAGCTCCTAATGTAGTTAGTAAACTATCTCCAGAAGCAACCTCAATTTCTCTTTCACCATTAATCAAGATCTTTACTGGACCTGATGGTGATAATTTTTGTTTTACAACCAATAATAACGCAACTAATAACAATGTAATTATTAAGAAAGCGACTACTGTTATGATGATTGTTCCTAATGTACTTGCTGCTAATACTATCATGCTATTCAATTACTTTTATTGTGTTATCAGCTAATGCTTCTGTTTTATTTTCTTCCTGTTTTACTACAGGTTCTACTACTGCTGTTTTTTCTTCAGTTTTAACTTCTTCATCTCCTCCAGTTAACATACCTCCAAAGCTCATAAAACCAATAGCCATTAAACCAGTAATAATAAATGTAATTCCTAAACCTCTTAAAGGTGCAGGTACATTTGAATATCTAATTTTTTCACGAATAGCAGCAATTGCAAGAATGGCTATAAACCAACCAATTCCTGAACCAATTCCGTAAGTTGTTGCTAATCCTAAAGTTGCTATTTCTCTTGATTGCATGAATAATGAACCACCTAAAATAGCGCAGTTTACTGCAATTAATGGTAAGAAAATACCTAGTGAGTTGTATAATGATGGAGAAAATTTCTCTACAATTATTTCTACTAATTGAACCATGGTTGCAATGGTAGCAATAAACATAATAAATGAAAGGAAACTTAAATCGTAGTCTGCATATTCAGCTCCTAACCATTTTAAAGCACCAGGTTGTAATAAATATTGATCCAGTAACCAGTTTAATGGTACTGTAATAGCTAATACAAAGATAACTGCAGCACCAAGTCCAACAGCTGTAGCCACCTTTTTAGATACTGCTAGGTAAGAACACATTCCAAGGAATACTGAAAATACCATGTTATCTATAAATATCGATTTGAAAAATAATTCTATATGTTCCATATATGTTAGTTTGTTAGTGGCTAGTAATAAGTAGTTAGTCTAAAACTAATTCCTTTTACTTGCTACTAGTTACTAGTTTAGTCTTCTATTAATGCTTTATTTCTACTACGTTGTACCCAAATAATAATTCCTACAACTATTAACGCCATTGGAGGCATAATCATAAACCCGTTATTTTCGTAACCTGTTGCATACAATCCTGTTTTTGCTATTGGGTCTCCTAAAACTGGGATTCCAAATAAAGTTCCAGATCCTAATAATTCTCTAAAGAATCCAACAATAATTAAAATAACACCATAACCTAAAGCGTTACCAATTCCGTCTAGGAAAGAACGCCAAGTACCATTTGCTAAAGCAAAAGCTTCAAAACGTCCCATAATAATACAGTTTGTAATAATTAATCCAACAAAAACCGAAAGTGTTTTACTTAACTCATAAGCAAAGGCTTTTAAAACTAAATCCACAATAATAACTAAAGTTGCCACTACGATTAGTTGCACGATAATTCTAATTTTAGACGGAATAATATTTCGCATTAAAGAAATAACCACATTTCCAACACCCATTACAAATATTACAGAAATAGCCATTACTAATGAGGCTTTTAGTTCTGCTGTAATTGCTAAAGCAGAACAAATACCAAGTACTTGAATAGTAATTGGGTTGTTATCTGCTAAAGGGTCTAATATTAGATTGGCATCTTTTTTTGATAAAAGTCCCATATATTAATTGTTTTTTAAGTTTTCAAAATAAGGCACATATAGTCTCAACTCATTTCTAAGCATGGCAGAAACACCATCTCCAGTAATTGTCGATCCAGCTATTGCGTCAACCTCGTTATCTGTTTTATCTATATTTAATGGATCTGCATTTCCTTTGGCAACCTTAATTCCAACAAATTTACCGTTAGACATTAAGTCTTCACCAATAAAATCGTCCATAAAGAAACGTTTATTAATGTTTGCTCCAAGGCCAGCAGTCTCTCCTTTATGGTCAAAGAATGCACCTTGTACAACCATATTTTCATCCATTGCAATGTAAGCCCAAATAGCATCCCATAGACCTTTCCCTCTAATTGGAGCTATATAATAAGTTACACCCTCTTTTTCACCAATAAACAATGGTAATCTTCTTTCTTTACCTGCTTTTGCATTGGTTTGTTCTTTTTTAACATCAATTAAATAAGCTTGGTTGTCTTCGGTAACATTATCACCTTGAATAACTAATTGCTTTTTAATATATTCTGTAAACAATTTAGGTGCTTCTTTTGTTGAGACAAAAATAGCATTGCTTTCATCGTTTTCATTAATTCCCATAGCATACAAAATATTTTGTTGCTTTTCCAACTCTCTATTAGTTGTAATTCTATCTTTTAAGGATGACGATGCATAAGCTAATAACGTACCTACTACTAATACCATTCCTACTGCAAAAATGATGGTATATGAGTTTTTATCTGTTCTTTTTTCCATTGTTATGCGTTTTTAACTTTAAGACGTTTCATTCTTTGTTTCACATTTCCTTGAACCACATAATGATCGATAGTTGGTGCCATAACGTTCATTAATAAAATAGCTAACATAACGCCTTCTGGATATGCTGGATTGAATACACGAATCATAATAGATAAAAATCCTATTAAGAAACCATAAATCCATTTTCCTTTATTGGTTTGCGAAGCTGTTACAGGATCTGTAGCCATAAATACGGTTCCGAAAGCAAAACCACCAATTAGTAAGTGATGCCAGAATGTTGTGCTCATTAAGCCATAGAACTTACTCCCTTCAGAAATAATGTCTGCACTAACAAGTCCGTTAAATATTAAGCCCATAACTAAGGCTCCAATAGTAGAGGATAACATAATTCTCCAGCTACCAATTTTAGTGAAGATTAAAAATAAACCTCCTAATAATATTAATAAGGTAGATGTTTCTCCAACTGAGCCAGGAATAAATCCGTAGAACATATCTGAAAGTGAATAGACTACCTCTTTACCTTGTGCTAAGGTCCCTAGAATGGTTTCTCCAGAGATGGCATCTAATTTTTCGCCAGCTGCAATCATTTGGTCTCTTTCTACTGCACCATGTACCCAAACTTTATCTCCAGACATCCATGTTGGATAGGCGAAGAATAAAAAGGCACGAATAGTTAATGCAGGATTTAAGATATTCATTCCTGTTCCACCAAAAACTTCTTTCCCAATAACAACTCCAAATGCCACTGCTACAGCAAGCATCCATAGTGGCGTATCTATTGGAACAATTAATGGCACTAACATTCCTGTTACAAGATACCCTTCTTCTACTTCGTGTTTATTAATTACAGCGAATAGAAATTCGATAGCTAACCCAACACCATAAGAAACAATTACTAGGGGTAATATTTTTATTAATCCTATGTAAAAGGCATCCCATGACAAGAATTCAACTGGTGTTCCTAGAGCAGAAAAATGCTGATATCCAGCATTAAACATTCCAAAAAGTAAACATGGTACCATAGCCATAATAACTATGTTCATGGTACGTTTTAAATCGTCTGCTACTTTAATATGAGTCCCATTGTGTGTGGTCTCATTTGGCAAGTATAAAAAAGTATGTAGTGCATTAAATGCTGGAGCCATCTTGGTTCCTTTATACTTTTCTTTTAAGTTATGTAATGTGCTTTTTAAACCCATATTCTTATATTAATATTTATCATTTTGTTTCACAAAATGAATAAAATAATTATCCAATCTCTTTTATCATTACGTCCAACCCTTTTCTAATAATCTCTTGATGTGGCTGTTTAGACACACAAACAAATTCTGTTAAAGCAAAATCTTCAGGAGCAACTTCGTACATTCCTAAAGCTTCCATTTCATCTAAATCGTTATACATACAAGCTTTTAATATCTGTAACGGATAAATATCAAGAGGAAAAACCTCTTCGTAATTACCTGTTAAAACAAAAGCTCTATGTTCGCCATTCGTATTTGTATTTAAATCGAATTTTTTATTCGGTGTTAACCAAGAAAAAGTTAAAGCTCTAGATTGAGATATTTTATTAAAAACTGGTTTATTCCATCCAAACAGTTCATAATCATCTCCTTCTGGAATTACTGTAATTACATTACTGTAATAATCTAAGCTTCCATCTGGTTTCACGTGTTTTCCAGATAAAACGTTACCGGAAATAATTCGGTCGTTTCCATCTTTATCTATACCATTATCATAAACCATAGTAGCAATTTCGCTACCAATTTTGGTTTTAAAGTATCTTGGCTTTTTAATTGAAGAACCTGCTAAAGCAACAATACGTTCTGCATTAAATTTACCAGTTAATAACATTTCACCAATAATTACAAGGTCTTGTGCATTAACTGTCCAAACAACTTCTCCTTTATTTACTGGATCAATTTTATTAATCAGCGTTCCAACATTTCCAGAAGGGTGTGGTCCTGAAACTGTGTGTAAAGTTATTCCGTTTAAACCAGATAATGGTGAATTTGTGTTTTTACCAACAGACACATGTACTTTCCCTTCAGTAAGTTTTCCTAAAGCTGTTACTGCTGCTTGCAGTTCTACTTCTTTTCCTTTTAAGGTATAGTCTAAATCTGCTGCTAAAGGTGCAGAAGCATAACCTGAAATAAAAATCGCTTTAGGAGATTTATTTGGGTTTGCAATAATATCATAAGGACGTTGCTTAATAAATGGCCAGCATCCAGATGTTAATAAATGTGCTTTAACATCTTCTGCTTTTGCAGAATTAACATCTAACTTTCCATGATCTTGGAATGATTGTTCTTTATCAGCTTGTATTTTAACAGCTAATATTCTTCTTTTTTCTCCACGAGAAATCTCTAAAATTTCACCAGACACAGGCGAAACAAATTTTATTGCTTCGTTAGATTTATCGTAAAAAATAGGTTCACCTGCTTTTACTTTAGCACCAACTTTAACTAATAATTTTGGAGTAACTCCGTGAAAATCTTCAGGTCTCAAAGTGCAGAAATTGCTAATTATAGCATTTTCAGTAGCTTTTTCAGCTTCACCTTTAAGTTTAATGTCCAGACCTTTTTTAATCTTAATGTCGTTTGACATATTTATAAATCTATTTGTTAATAGTAAATGTGATTAAGATTTTTAATCGACTTAAAAATCCGTGCAAATTTACTAAATTCTATATGAATTTATACTAGAGTTTAATGAAGTTTGTTATTTATATTTATTCTAAATAACAAAAAATAGTTAGGCATAAAATTTGTTTATATTTACCCAACTAATGAAACACAAAATGACACAAAGTATAAAACACTCTTTTTTATTAATAATATTCCCTTTTTTGCTTTTTGGACAAGCAGAAGAAGTCATTGCTCCAGACTATATTAAAACGGTTGTTTTTTCCGGGAAAACACCTGAAAGTCAATTGCCAATTATAAAATTAGGCGATAGAATTGTTTTAACTTTTGATGCTTTAAACGGAAATGAAGATGATTTTTATTATAAAATAGAACATTTCGATTTCGATTGGAAACCATCAAATCTTAGTAAAGCTGAATATATGGTTGGCTATGATAATAATAGAATTAGGCATTATGAAAATTCATTTAATACATTTCAGATATATTCTCATTATAACCTTACAATCCCAAACGAAAGAACTCGTGGTTTAATTAAATCAGGAAATTATATGCTTCAAATTTTTGATGATTATGATGAGTTAGTGTTTTCTAGAAAATTCATGATTTATGAAAACCAAGCAGATGTTGGTGTAATTGTAAGAAGATCTAGAGACGTTAAATATTATGACGAGAAACACACTATTGATTTGGCAATTTCGTCTTCAAGTATCTTATTCAATAATCCAGTAGAAACTGTTAAAACATTAATTGTTCAAAACAATAATTTAAATACTGCAATATCTAATCTTAAGCCACAATATACATTAGGAAACGAATTAATATATAAATATACAAGTGAATCGAGTTTTTGGGCAGGTAATGAATATTTAAATTTCGAAAATAAAGATATTCGTGGAGCTAACGTTTCTATACAATTTATTGAACTAGAAGACTTATATAATAATTTTTTATTTACAGACATTGTTAGAGCAAACAGACCTTATACATTCAACCCAGATATTAATGGGAATTTTGTTATTACTGCTTTAGATACTGAAAGACCTTGGATTGAAGCAGATTATGTTTGGATGCATTTTTCTTTATTAGCAGAAGAATCTATTATGAATAAAAACATTTACGTTTATGGCAATTTTAATAATTACGAACTAACCGAAGCAAACAAGATGCATTATAACGATGCTCGTGGAGTTTACGAAGCACAATTATTATTAAAACAAGGTTTTTATAGCTACAAATATGTGTTAACAGACGAGAACAATAAACTTCAAGAAGGTGCCATAAGTGGTAATTTTCATCAAACAGACAATAATTATAAAGTATTGGTTTACTATAGAGATTTAGGTGCCAGATACGATAGACTTATTGGAATAGGTGAAGCAAATTCAATAAATATTGCGAATTAGAACCCGTTTTTATTGGCAGTTGTCTTAAAATTTGTAATATTAACATATATATTTTATAATTTTGTTATATTACATCACATTGTAACCCTAGTATAAATGGTTCAGCAAGTAACAAAAGGTATTAAAATTTCTGTAGAAACGTCTTTCGAAGGTACATTTTATAAAAATTATAAAATGCAATATGCTTTTGGATATAAAGTAACTATTGAAAACCAGAGCAAAGACTCCGTTCAACTTCATGCTAGAGAATGGACTATATTAGACTCTTTAAATAATCAAGAAACTATTACAGGTGAGGGCGTTATTGGTAAAAAACCTGTTTTAAAGCCTGGCGAATCTCATACATATTCTTCTGGATGTTTATTAACGTCACCTTATGGCGCTATGTATGGACATTATAATATGATAAACTTAACAACATCTAAAAAGTTTAACGTAACAATTCCTGCATTTAAATTAAGTGCTCCTTTTGCTCTTAATTAATTATAAAGCTAATCCAAGACTCTATTAAATCTAAAAACTTGATTCTCTTGTTTTACATGAAAGAATTTACAATTTGAATAATGAATAAATTCAAATCCATTTTCATATTTAAAACTAATATTATCTATTTCATAGATGGCGTCTATATCTACATTTCCATAAGGAGATATGCGTCTAAAAACATATAAATGAATTTCATTAGTTGGATGCAATTCAAACCAGGCTCCAGCTGCAATACCAGATAGCCATTGTGCTAATTCATGAGATTTAGCTATTGGTTTTGGTTGTAAAGTACCAATAAAATTAGGTTTATGTTCTTGTAATTTATCTAAAAAATGTGTTCTATTAATCTTGCTGACAGAAATAGAAGCATCTAAGAAATTCCCTTGTTCATCTAATTGATAAACTTTATTATTAGTATCAGCTATTACTACATTTCCAACAGTACTTGGAGTAAACCATTTAGACCGAATTAGTTGTTTTCCAATTTTGATATTAGTTACAGAAGCAATTAGCGTATCTGTTACAAATCTGGCGCAATTACATGCGTTTTTAATAAATGCTGCATACCTAATAAAATGCTTGTTTTGCATTTTAGTTATATGATTTCTAGCTAGATTGTAATCAACCTCATTACAAACAGAAGCATACATTGTTCCATCTCCATGAGTTAATTTTGGATGCGTGGCTAAATAGACTAAAATTTCTTCAAGGTTAATAATTACATCGTCTTTTATTCTAGCAATTAACGGAAATTCTAATTCGCAATCTGTATCTTTCCCTCTTACACGACCACTAGGCTCAGGAGTTATATATCTGCCAAAGTCATGATATTCTAGAATACCCGTTTTCTTGTCTATTAACACCAATGCTGCATGACCAGCGCGAACATAATTCTTTTTGCCAATACCTACATAACGCATATAAGGTGAAAACCATTCTTCTGAAACCATAACAATAGTTTCCGGATAAGCTAATGTTAGTATAATACCCGAATTAGTCATTTATAGATTTAGAAAATGAAAAATTTGTATTAGAGATTTTGTTTTTATGTAAGTTATAGAAATTCATATTAATATTAGATTCAACTTTTATTACTTGGGTAATACTAGTTGTTTTGACAAAACCTCTATCCATAATTACTCCGTAATCTTGATTTCCTTTCCCTGCAGTCTTATGAAAATGCAATATATTTTCAGGATTAAGGATATTCTTACTTTTAAATGTTTCAAACCATACCAAACGAGTTTGTTTCATTTCTTCTGTATATAAAGTAGATGAAGACCATATCTTAGGTTCTAGAGGCAGATTAGTAACATGTTTTTCTGAACCATCCCAAACCAACTCATAGAAAAGTAGGCTTTTATTCCAATCCACTATTACTATAGTAAAAGGTTCAATATTTATAAAATCAAAATCCTCGATTGTTCTCAAAACTTGACTAGAAATCAATAACTCTCTAACCACAATTCCTCGACTCATTTTATAATTATCCAGTCTATTATGTTGTTTGAAACCACCATTTAACAAACAAATTAATCTGTTTTTATCACTCACTCCAATCCATGTGCCACCAGCTAACGCATCCTTTGGATATAATAACTTCACGCCATTTTCGGCATAAAAATCCGGATCTAATGTCTCTCTTTCTGGTGCTTCATCTCTATTTGAAGTCAACACAAAATTAGAATTCCCTAAAGGAATAAGAGTTACTGTACACATAAAATTACCAGTCTTAATATGGTTAAGCAACTTACAAAAAATTCTAATAATTTAACTTGTCTTTAGGATATCAATGAAATGTTAATCGACAAAAATATTGTAACTTTGCATTTGAATTTTTTTTACAAATTACAAAACAAAAATAATCATGGGAAAAGGATTTTTTAATGTACCAGTTGCTGTTAACGAACCTGTTAAAAGTTATGCTCCAGGATCTCCGGAAAGAGAGGCGGTTTTAAAAGCTTATAAAGAAATGTTTAATAGTCAAGTAGATGTACCAATGTACATTAACGGAAAAGATGTTAGGACTGGAAACACCAGAACGATGTCTCCTCCACACGACCATAAACATATAGTTGGAACATTTCATTTGGCTGAAAAATCTCATGTAGAAGAGGCTATTGCAACAGCTTTGGAAGCTAGAAAATCTTGGTCGCAAATGCCATGGGAACAACGAGCTGGTATCTTTTTAAAAGCTGCTGAATTAATTGCTGGTCCTTACAGAGCTAAAATTAATGCTGCAACCATGATTGCACAATCTAAAACAGTACACCAAGCTGAAATTGATGCAGCTTGTGAGCTTATTGATTTCCTACGTTTTAATGTTCAGTTTATGACTGACATTTACATGGAACAACCAGAAAGCACAAGTGATGCTTGGAACCGAGTAGAATACAGACCTCTTGAAGGATTTACCTATGCTGTAACACCTTTTAACTTTACTGCTATTGCTGGAAATTTACCTTCTTGTATGGCATTAATGGGTAATGTTGTTGTATGGAAACCAAGTAACAACCAAATATATTCTGCAAAAATTATTATGGATGTTTTTAAAGAAGCAGGTGTTCCAGATGGTGTTATTAATGTTGTTTTTGGAAATCCAGGAATGATTACAGATACTGTTATGGCAAACCCACACTTTTCTGGATTACATTACACAGGATCTACTCCTGTTTTTCAAAATTTATGGAAACAAATTGGAAACAATATTGAAAACTACAAAACCTACCCAAGAATTGTAGGTGAAACTGGTGGAAAAGATTTTATTGTTGCTCATAAATCGGCAAATGCAAAACAAGTTGCAACTGCTATTTCTAGAGGAGCTTTTGAATTCCAAGGTCAGAAATGTAGTGCTGCATCTAGAGCTTATATTCCTAACAACATTTGGGAAGATGTAAAAAAATATGTTATAGCAGATGTTAAGTCATTCAAAATGGGCTCTCCTGAAGATTTAGGTAACTTTGTTACTGCTGTTATTAATGAAGGTTCTTTCGATAAATTAGCAAAATATATTGACGAAGCTAAAGCAGCGTCTGATGCAGAAGTTATTGCTGGAGGTGGTTACGATAAATCTAAAGGTTACTTTATAGAACCAACAGTTATTGTTACTACAAATCCGAAATATGATACCATGTGTACTGAATTATTTGGCCCTGTTATCACGATTTATGTATATGATGAAAATAAATTTTCTGAAACATTAAAATTAGTTGACGAAACTAGCGAATATGCTTTAACTGGTGCTATTTTATCTACATGTCGTTATGCAATTGTTGAAGCTACCGAAGCGTTACAAAATAGTGCTGGAAACTTCTATATTAACGATAAACCAACTGGAGCTGTTGTTGGACAACAACCATTTGGTGGCGCAAGAGCCTCTGGAACAAATGACAAAGCTGGATCTGCACAAAACCTAATGCGTTGGGTGTCTCCAAGAATGATTAAAGAAACATTTGTAACTCCAATAGATTACAGATATCCTTTCTTAGGATAACAGAAAAAATAATACTTTAAAAAAATCCCAAATATCTATTTGGGATTTTTTTTGTTTCAAGATTAACCTATGCTTTTAAATTTTCATTAAATTGTAAGTTGAATTATAACCATCATTTAATTATTACTAATCAACTAATTGCTTTAATATGAAAAATATCTACCTTCTATCTTTACTTTTATTATCTGTTAGTGTGTTCTCTCAAAATAAAAAAAATGCACTTCAAAAGTTTGATGTTTCAGATATGGAAACTTCGGTTTTAATACCAAGTTCTCCAATTACAAACCTTGATGTTTATAATGAAAAAACTGTGACAAACTACAGTTTTTATCAAGCATACAAAGCTATAGTACAAGGCGATTTAGAAAATCGTTACTTTCCACTTGATAATTTAAAAGAACAAAGCAAGCAAAGCTATTTTACCAACGTCATTCCACTAGTTATCTTACATAGTGAATACGAATCCATTAGTAACTTAGCTTTACAAAACAACGCTGTTACTAAAGACTCTGAAGGTTATTTAATAAGAAATGGGAATGCATCTATTTTTGAAAAAAAACATATTACATTAACAACTCCATTACGAAGTAGCAGCAAAGGTTTGCAAACAACATTCAAACTATCAGATTCAAATATCTTTAATACAACAAATCAAATAATTGAACATATTGAAATAGATTTTAATGATGGTTCCGATTTTAGAAATATCATCTTAAACCAAAATATAGTAGTTAATTACACCGAAGCTGGTAAAAAAACAATCACTTTCAAATTAACCTTTGAAAATGGCGATGTTATTACTCGTCAATCAAGAATTGATATTAAATATTCCAACGCAGATTTATTTACCAATTATAATCGTGTAATAACCACATTTAATTCAAGTATTACACCAGATTTATTACCTTATGGTGAAGCTGTTTCGTATCCAGGAACAGGAGAATATGAAATGTATTTAAGTGCAGATAATATTCTTGACAAACCTATTTTTCTTGTAGATGGTTTTGATCCAGGAGATGGAAGAGATATAACAGGTTTATATAATTTATTAAACTTCGATGATGATGGAAGCACATCGAATCTAGGAGATTTAGTTAGAGCTGAAGGCTTTGATGTTGTTATCCTTAATTTTCCTATTTACACAAGAACTGCAGATGCTGCAGTTATTGATGGAGGAGTCGATTTTATTGAGCGCAATGCCATGCTATTGGTAGAGTTAATTAATACTATTAATACTCAAAAAGTTGGTACAGCCGAAAATGTAATTATAGGTCCAAGTATGGGAGGACTTATTTCCAGATATGCCTTAAACTTTATGGAAGACCAAAATATGAGTCATGAAACACGACTTTGGATTTCATTTGATGCACCACATCATGGAGCAAATGTACCAATTGGATTTCAACATCAATTTAATTTCCTGGCTTTTGGCTTAGATGATTTTTTAGTACTTGGAGATTTAAATGTTGAAGAATTACAACCTATAATTGATGGAATGCTAAAATCTTCGGCTGCCAGACAAATGCTAACAGACCAATTTGAACCACATATTACAGATAGTGATGGTGTTACTTTTAATAGTTCTTTAGCCTTGCCAAGAGCACATCCTTTTAAAGCCATTTTAGATGGAAGAATGAATAGTTTGACTAGCTCAGGATTTCCTGAATTAACTCGGAATGTTACAATAATAAATGGCAGTGGAAGCAATAATAGATATCCAGATAATACTGCAGGAATGAATGATTTGGTTCCTGGCAGTCAAATAGTGAATGCTAATATTGAACTTTTTGGAGTTGCAGAATTAAAGGCAAACACATTTTTTACACCAACTGCAGGCTCAGAAATTGAAATGAGTCAAATACACTTAGATTTTCCTTGGTGGTTTCCTTTAGCTAACGATAGAATAAATAATGCTGATTCTAGAGCATTTACATATTCCAATGGTGTAGATGCAGCTTCTGGTGGTTTATTTGATATTATAAAGCTAACTGAAGATTTATCAACAGATGGACTAGTTGGTGAATTTTTGGCTTCTTTAAGTACAGATTATTTTAATTTTATTCCAAGCATAAGCTCCATGGCTTTTGAAATAACTAATGAAGAAATAGACTGGTTTCATACTCCAACTGGTGTTACAACTGCCAGAGCAACTACTAACATCACTCCTTTTGATGCTTGGTATATGCCAATAGATAACGAACCACATGTTACTTTAACTGAAGGGAATGTTGCTTTTGCGTTAAATGAAATTTTTCAAGAAACTTTATCTATAGAGTCAAACTTAGAAAGCTTCATTAAACTAAAACAAAACCCGATTACAGACAATCTTACAATTTTAAGCTCTCAATTTTTTGAAGAAGCTAATATTACTATCTTAGATATGACTGGGAAGTTTGTTTATAATAAAAAAACATCTTTAAATGAAAGTACAAACATTCCTTTAAATCTTTCATCTGGTATTTATGTATTAAACATTGAAACAAATTCACAACAAAACTTTAGAACCAAAGTCATTATTAAATAATTTAAAATGTATGAATAAAACACTTCAAATTCTAAAGAAAGAGTTCTTAGAAATGTTGCCACCAACTATTTTCTTTTTTGTTATTTTTCATATTCTATTTTTTGTTCGTTCGTTATTTGCTAATAAATATAGCATAAGTGTTGAATCTTCAATAGTTGCAACCATTGGTGCTCTAATAGTAGGGAAAGCTGTATTAATTGCCGATAAATTAAAATTGCTGAAGTTATTTCAGGAAAAACAACTTATAAAACATGTGTTATGGAAAGTCTTAATCTACACGATTATGGTTTTTATTTTTAGATATTTCGAAGAGGTAATACCTTTAATATCTAAATATGGCTCTTTTAGTTCTGCAAATCAACATCTAATAGAAGAGGTGAAATGGCCAAAATTTTGGACTATTCAGATTTTTCTGGTTGTTTTCTTAATAATATATGTCTCTTTTGCCGAGTTAATTAAATTAGTTGGTAAAGAAAGATTTAAAGAGATGGTGTTTGGTAAGAAAGAGAAGAATTCTAAAAAATAATTTACCCTCTAAACTTCAAAGGTAAATGCACTACTTTTTTAGTTTCAAAAAAGTCTTCCTCAAAGAAATCTGTAATATCATAAATAGTAGCAGTTTTATAATTTTGGAGTTCTTGGTTTAAATCACCTCCTTTTAGATAAACAATACCATTTTTTAATTCATGATTTTGTTTTTTAGCAATTTTCCCTTTAACCCAATGCACAAAAGTTGGCATAGCTGCTACTGCTCTACTTACAATAAAATCGTAAGTACCTTTTATTTCTTCAACACGTTTATTAGTTGTCTTTACATTTTCAAGTCCTAAACCTTCAACAACCTCATCAACTACTTTTAGTTTTTTTGCAATGCTATCTACTAAATGAAAAGAACACTCTGGAAACATAATAGCTAAAGGGATTCCAGGAAAACCTCCTCCTGTCCCTACATCCAAAATTTTGGTGCCAGGTTTAAAATCTATCACTTTTGCTATAGCTAAAGAATGAAGCACATGTCTTAAATACAATTCGTCTATATCTTTTCTTGACACCACATTTATCTTTAAATTCCAATCTTTATATAACGCTTCTAGCTTGGTAAATTTATCAATTTGATCTACAGTAAGGTTAGGAAAATACTTTAGAAGTAACTGCATTGTTTTTTAATTTTGCACAAAAATAGATAAATTATTGTGCATTTTTATGAAAACTTTATTAAGTTACACGTCATTATTATTTATCTTTGTCTCCATATATGATACTCATTTTTATTACGTTGTATCATAGTAAAATTAATAGCATGACAAAACAAACAATATCATTCTCTAGAACAGACTCTGCAAAATTTTTTAGAACACTAAACAAACGTGTTAACAATTATTTTAAAGAAAACAATATTAAAAAAACAGGAAACTGGAAATTATACATTAAGGCTATAATAATGTTTACATTATTACTTGGCCCATTAGTACTATTATTAACGGTCGACTTACCAACTTGGTTACAAATTATTTCAATGATGGTTATTGGTATAGGAATGGCTGGAGTAGGAATGAATGTAATGCACGATGCAAACCATGGTTCTTTTTCTAGTAAAAAGTGGGTTAATAAATTAATGGGAAGTAGTATCCATATTTTAGCTGGTAACGATTATAACTGGAAAGTACAACACAATGTATTACACCATACTTACACAAATATTCAAGGGCATGACGAAGATATTGATGCAGGAAGAATTATTCGTTTTTCAAAACATTCTAAATGGTTGAAAATTCATCAATATCAAAAATATTATGCTTTTTTATTATATGGTCTGTTAACTGTTAATTGGGCAATTACAACCGATTTTAAACAAACTTACATTTATTTAAAAAGAAAATTATCTTATGGCGATTTTCCAAAACCAGCAACGCAATGGACTAAATTAATTATTGGTAAGATAATTTATTATTCAATCTGGGTAGTTTTACCATTAGCTTTAGGTTATGCTTGGTGGCAAGTTTTAATAGGTTTTTTTATTATGCATTATACAGCTGGAATTATACTAAGTGTTATTTTTCAATTAGCACACGTTATGCCTAATACCGAAATGCCTTTACCAGATGAAGAAGGAAATATGAAAAACACTTGGGCAATCCATCAACTATTTACTACTTCTAATTTTTCGCCTAAAAGTTGGTTGGTAGAATTCTATACAGGTGGTTTAAACAGACAAGTGGAGCATCATTTATTTTCTAATATTAGTCATGTGCATTATAAAAACATAGCTAAAATTGTTAAAGAAACTGCTCAAGAATTTAGTTTACCATATAACGAATACAACTCCATTTGGAAAGCTATTGCAGAACACTATCAGCAATTAAAAGTATTGGGTAAAAAACCTAGCTTAGCTTAATTTAATTTTAGCACTACTAACAACATTTTACAATGAGTTTACTTTCGGAAAGAGTTTTAAACATGTCTACTTCTGCTACATTAGCAATGGCTGCAAAGACAAGAGAACTTAAAGCACAAGGAAAAGATATAATAGGCTTAAGTCTGGGTGAACCAGATTTTAACACACCAGATTATATAAAAGATGCAGCTATTCAAGCCATAAATGAAAACTACAATTCGTATTCTCCAGTTGATGGTTATGTTGAGCTAAAAGAAGCAATTATTACCAAATTTAAGCGTGACAACAATCTAACATATACCTTACCTCAAATTGTTGTTTCAACTGGAGCCAAACAAGCTTTAGCAAATGTCGCTTCGGTTATGATTAACAAAGGAGACGAAGTTATTTTACCTTGCCCATATTGGGTAAGCTATGCAGATATTGTTGAACTTTTTGAAGGTGTTCCAGTAGAAGTAAAAACGTCTATTGAAAACGATTTTAAAATGACTCCAGAACAACTGGAAGCTGCCATTACACCAAAAACTAAAATGATTTGGTACAGTTCTCCATGCAATCCAAGTGGTTCATTGTATAGTACTGAGGAATTACGTGCTTTGGCAGATGTGCTTCAAAAATATCCAAATATCTATGTGGTTTCAGATGAAATTTATGAACATATAAACTTTACTGAAAATGGTCATGCAAGTATGGCACAATTTGATGACATGTTCGATAGAACTGTTACTGTAAATGGTGTCTCTAAAGCATTTGCTATGACAGGCTGGAGAATTGGTTATATTGGAGCTCCTGAAGTAATTGCACGTGCTTGTAACAAAATGCAAGGACAAATTACAAGTGGTGCTAATTGTATTGCGCAACGTGCAACTATTACTGCTTTAAATGAACCTCCGAGTCGTGTAAAATTCATGATTGATGAATTTAATATTCGTAGAGATTTGGTATTAAATTTACTCTCGGAAGTTGACGGTTTTAAAACCAACACTCCAGAAGGTGCTTTTTACGTATTTCCAGATATTTCTTATTACTTCGGAAAAACTCTAAGAGGAAACATCATTAATAACGCTACAGATTTTTCCCTATATCTTTTAGAAGAAGCACTTGTGGCTACAGTTACAGGTGATGCCTTTGGAGATCCTAATTGTATTCGCTTAAGTTATGCTGCAAGTCAGGAACAAATTATTGAAGCTATAAAACGAATTAAGGAAGCAGTTAGCTAAAACTTAACTAATTATATATAAATCATAAATCCACTATTTCTAGTGGATTTTTTTGATTAAAAGAAGTAAATAATTACACTTAAAAATGTAATCATAAAAATGCTAAAAATAACTATTGTTTTTAATAGCTTCTGCTTTCTCTCTTTTTGAAGTTTTAATCTTATTTTTATTAAATCTTCATGAGTTGCTGTGTTTTGAAATTCAAGTTTTTCACCAGAAAAACTTCCATTAATTACACGACGGTCTTTTCTCTTATTCAACATACTTTTATTGTTTCTCAAAGTATGTATCATATGCATCATTGATCCTTCTCCACCCATAATAATTGTTTTAAAATGAAACGAGTAAAATAGTACAACAAATCATATTCATGATGATGATTCTATAAAATATAAAAGATAGTTTGTATTAAGGTCACACTCAAAGAACATCAGTTAACGATCTATAAAAGCGCTTTAATTATAAGTCGAAAAAACTTACAAAATGTTACAGTTTTAAAATTGATTTTATCTATTCCTCCAAAAGAAAGGCGTTAATAAAATGAGTACTGTAAATAATTCCAATCGTCCAATAAGCATTAAAAAAGAAGCCCACCATTTCCCTAAAGTTGGTAGAGATGCATAATTATTAACTGGTCCAAAATCTCCAAGTGCAGGACCAACGTTTCCAAGACTAGAAGCAGCCAGACCAATAGATGATTCAAAATCAACATTCATCATAGAAAACACTAAGGCGCCAACAATAAAAGATAACATATATAATATAAAAAAGGCTAGAATATTAAATACAATATCTCCAGTTACAGCTTTATTATTATATCTAACTGGTAAGATAGCATTTGGATGCAAAGCTCTTTTAAATTCTAAAAAACCATTTTTAATAAGTAATAAATGCCTAACTACTTTAACACTTCCAGATGTACTTCCAGCAGAGCCTCCTAAAAACATCAATCCAAAAAAGAAAACCATTAAAAATGGTGTCCACATGGTATAATCTGCAGTTACAAATCCTGTTGTTGTTACAATAGCTAGAACTTGAAATAAGGAATGTCTAAAAGCACTTTCAGCTTTCCCCCAAACCATAGGATGCTCTATAGAAGATGCAGAAACATCTGCTTTAAAATATATTATTAATGCTGCTATGATTGTGAAAATAGCAATAAATTTAAAGTAAAGTTTAAACTCTTCGTCTCTTATTATTTTTTGAACCTTTCCTTTAAAAGCAAAATAACTAAGTACAAAGTTTGTTCCAGCCAAAAACATAAATACAATAATAATGTATTGTATAATTGGTTGTCCATTCCAATAAGCAATACTAGCGTTTTTAGTTGAAAAACCTCCTGTAGATAATGTACACAACGAATGATTAATAGCATCGAAAAAAGACATACCTGCTACTTTTAATAAAATGGTTTCTGCAACAGTATATCCAAAATAAATTAACCATAAACGCTTAGCTGTATCTGTTATTCTTGGATGCAATTTATCTGCACTAGGACCTGGAGCTTCGGCAGCAAACATTTGCATACCACCAATACCTAATAAAGGTAAAATGGCAATAGCTAAAACTATAATACCCATTCCACCAATCCAATGCGTTAAACTTCTCCAGAACAGAACACCTTCTGGAAGTGCTTCTATATCGTTTAAAATAGAAGAACCTGTAGTTGTAAAACCTGACATGGTCTCGAAAAAAGCATCTGTAAAATTGGTGATACTTCCTGTTAATAAATAAGGAATGGTTCCTGACAACGCCATAATAATCCACCCAAAAGCTACTACAATGTAACCTTCACGCTTATTCATTTCTTTGTTGTGGTCTTTGGTGTTAAACATCATTAAAAGACCAATCAAAATAGTTATACCTCCTGAAATAAAAAGATTAGATGTAACCCCATCTTTATAAATAAAACTGATTAAAGATGAGAGCAACATAAAACCACCATTAAATAATAATAGTAGTCCTAAAAAATGAAAGATTATTTTATAGTTAAGTTTCACAGTTTAGAATTATAGAAATAATTTTTCTACTTGCTTTATAGATCTTGGTAAACAACAGACAACAACTTTATCTGCAACACTAATTTTAAAATCTCCAAGTGCAGTATGCCCATTTCCATTTCTAATTACACCTCCAATAATGGCAGATCTAGGAAAATCGACATCCTTAATTAATTTATTACAAATTTTAGATGTTGGTTTTACTTGGAATTCTAACAACTCGGCATTCATGTTATTTAGCCTTGTCATGGCAATAACTTCACCTTTTCGTATATATCTAAATATATTATTTGCTGCTAAAAGTTTTTTATTAATTAAAGTGTCAATACCTATAGAATGTGAGAGTTCAAAATAATCCATATTCTCTACTAAAGCAATGGTTTTTCTAACACCTTTAGATTTTGCTACTAGACAGGACATTATATTAGTTTCAGAATTTCCAGTTACTGCAATAAAAGCGTCCATTTCTGTTAAGTTCTCTTCATCTAGTAAATCCACATTCCTACCATCCCCATTTATTACTAGAACATCAGATAGCTCGTCTGCTAAATCAAAAGCTCGTTCTTTATCTTTTTCAATAAGTTTAATGTTAGAGTAAACCTTACTTAAATCTCGAGCAGTTTTATACCCAATTTTACTTCCACCAAGAATCATGACGTTTCTAATTTCAGTGTTTATTTTTCCCGTAAGTGTACAAAGCTCTTGTCCTCCACCTTCAGAAGTTATAAAAACCACATTGTCACCTTCTTTAAATTGCGTGTCGCCTCTTGGGATAATGGTATATTGCGTTCCAAAACGTTGAATAGCAATTGGTACAAAATGTATTTCTGGGAATATTTTTGCAGCTTCTTTTACTGTTTTACCTACAAATAAAGCAGTTCTTGAAAGACTCAAACTAACCATTGTTAAAGCACCACCTTCAAATTCGTAGCTATCATTAAAAGCAGATTGATTAAGTAAAAGTTCAATTTCTGAAGCAGCTAAAGATTCAGGTGAAATAAGCTCATCGATACCTAATTTAGTAAAACCTAATTCGTCTTTATGAGTTATTAATTCTGTATTAGAAATCCTGGCTATAGTTCTATTTGCACCTAGTTGTTTAGATAATACACAAACTGTAATGTTTGTTGTTTCGGATGATGTAACTGCAATTAACAAATCACTCGTTTCTATTTTAGCTTCTTTTAATATAGCTATAGAAGTTGCATCTCCTTTAATAACTTTTATATCTAAATGATTGTCTGCATAAGTTAAACTATCTTTATTTGTATCTATTAAGGTAATTTCTTGAGACTCGTAAGACAATAATTTTGCTAAATGAAATCCAACTTCACCAGCTCCAGCAATAATTATTTTCATGTGTTATTTAATAATAAAGTAAGGCAAATATACTGCAAAATTGATAGATTAGTAAAATTTCTAGAATTATAATTATTTGATTTGAAGTTATTAAATGCTCCTATAAAAGTTTATATTTGGCAAAAAAATTACCTTGACAAAAGTAAAGCCTTATAAAAATAGTGATTTAGGAAAGAAGGAGCAAGTAACCAAAATGTTTGATGCTATTTCTAAAGAATACGATGGATTAAATCGTGTAATTTCTTTTGGTATAGATGTTAAATGGAGAAAAAAAGTTGTAGAAATTGTTGCTAACTCTCAATCTAAAGTCATTCTTGATATTGCTACTGGAACTGGAGATATGGCCATAAATTTGGCTGAAACAAATGCTGAAAAAATTGTAGGCTTAGACATTAGTGAAGGCATGCTAAATGTTGGGAAACAAAAAGTTTTAAAAAAAGGACTACAAAACAGAATTGAAATGGTAGTAGGTGATTCTGAAAATTTACCTTTTGAAAACAACTCTTTCGATGCTATTACAGTTGGTTTTGGTATTAGAAATTTTGAAACTCTAGAAAAAGGATTATCAGAAATACATCGTGTTCTAAAACCAAATGGTGTTTTTGTAATTTTAGAAACTTCGGTTCCAACAAAAACTCCCTTTAAACAAGGTTATAATTTGTATTCAAGACATATCTTACCTGTAATTGGAAAACTATTTTCAAAAGACCGAAGTGCTTATAAGTATTTAAGCGATTCGGCTTCAGTTTTTCCTTATGGAGAAAATTTAAACAATATTTTACGTAAAACTGGGTTTATAAATGTTATAAACAAACCACAAACATTTGGAGTGGCAACCATATATACCTCATCAAAATAATAATATGAAGAACCTTTTTTTTCTAATAGCTTTTTTATTTATTTATCAGCCTGCATCTGCTCAACTGTTTAGTAAAGAAAAAGTGTTAAATGATGAAAATGTTGATAAAACTTTTTTAAGTTATGGCTACTATATAGGGTTTAATAGTTGGGATTATAATTTTGATTATTTGAAAGACAAACCAGATATACTAGTTAAAAAAACAACTGGATTTAATGTCGGTCTAGTTGGAAATATGCGTATAAACGATTACTTAGACTTAAGACTAGAACCTGGTTTATCTATTACAACCAGAAATCTTGAATACGACGAAAGTTATTTTCAGGGAATGGAATATACTAGTTCAGATTTAGAAAGAGAAGTTAAATCGACTTATATCTATGTTCCATTATTGCTAAAATTTTCTACTAAAAGGTTAAACAATTTTAAACCTTTTATTGTTGGTGGATTATCTACTGCTTTAAATTTATCTAGTAATCAGGACAATCCTGATGATAATAGCGCTGGGCAATTTAGAACAAAGAAAAGCATGTATTTCTATGAACTTGGGTTTGGTATAGATTTTTACTTATACTATTTTAAGTTTACACCATCTATTAGAGGTGTATTTGCTTTAAACGATGAACTTGTTAGAGATGCAGACCCAAACAGTCCATGGACTGGAAATATAGACACAATGAAATCTCGAGGTGTGTTTATTAACTTAACGTTTCAATAACTGTATGTCGTGTAGTTGTGGGTCGTTAAGTTGATTTGACACGACTTAACAACAAACAACTTTACAACGAACAACACATTACAACTAACTCCTACGGAATTCACTTAACAATATAGCTGTTGCAGTTGCTACATTTAAGCTTTCTGTTGCTTGAACATTTCCAAAACGTGGAATAGCAATTTTTTTGGAAACTAGTTTTTCTATATCTTTTGAAATACCATTAGCTTCATTGCCTAAAATTAAAATACCCTCAGAAGGTAGTTTCATTTTATATACATTTTCTCCATCCATAAATGTTCCAAAAGATCTAGTATTTGCATCTTTAATAAATCCTTTCAAATCTAAATAAGTAATATTTACTCTACTTATAGAACCCATTGTAGCTTGTATAACTTTAGGATTATAACAATCTACAGTCTCTATATTACAAACCAAGTCTTTAATTCCAAACCAATCGCAAAGCCTTATAATAGTTCCTAAATTTCCTGGATCGCGAACATTATCTAAAGCAACTATTAATTGATTAAATTGTATTTGTTTAGATTCTGGTATTTTAAAAAGCGCCAAAGCCTTATTAGGCGTTGATAAAAAGCTAATCTTTTTTAATTCTGCTTCTGTAATTATTGTTTCAAGATTGGCATCAATTTTGAATGACTCAATAGTAAATAGTTGATGTAAATTAAATTTAGAAACTATTAATTCATTAATAGTTTTAACACCTTCAACAACAAATAAATTATGTTGAAGTCTATATTTTTTTTGTTTTAAACTACTTATTAATTTTATTTGATTTTTAGATAACATTCAAACTTATTTAAATATATTTTTCAACGGAAATAGTGTATTTTTGAGTTTAAATGAAGTAATTAATAAAATATAAAGCATTAATTACTATTTACAAACAACAACTCTTTTATTACTAGTTAATTTTATTTGTATTTGAAACTACATTTCTCAAAAATAGTATTAATTATTGTATTTACAGGTTTTTTATATTCTTGTAATTCTGTAAAAAGAGTTCCTGAAAACGAACATTTACTTGTTGAAAATACCATTTACGTAAATGATAAAAAAAACAAATCAGAACGAATAAACAATCTCCTTTTTCAGCAAAGAAATAAAAAAGCAGTTTCAATTCCTTTAAGACTTTACATTTATAATACAGCAAGACCAAATATAGACTCAATAATTAACGGAAAATTAGACTCCAAGTCTAAACGTAGAAATAGAGTTGAAAGCTTTTTATCTAAAAAACAATTAGAAAGGTATATTCAAGCTCGAGTTGGCTTTAACAATTGGTTAAAGAAAACAGGTGAAGCTCCTATTATTGTTAAAGACGTAAAAACTCAGAAGTCTGAAAACCAATTAGAAAAATATTATTTTAACAATGGTTGGTTTAATGTTAAAACCTCATCAAAAACAAATAAATTAGATAACAAAACGGCTACAATCGATTATTATGTAGAAACTGGCGAGCCATATATAATTGATTCTATTTCTACTAAAATAGCGTCTCCAGTAGTAGATTCTCTTTATAAATTTACTGAAAACAAATCTTTTATAAAACCTAACAAACAATACAGAACACAAACTTTTAACTTAGAAAAAGAACGTATTACCTCAGAATTAAGAAATTCTGGAGTTTATCATTTCAGTCAAGACTATATTTATTTTGAAATGGATACAGTAAAAACTAATAAAAAAGTTAATGTCGAATTACAAATACTAAATAGAGCTATTAGAACAGAAGATACTGTTTTAAGGCAACCATTTAATATATACAAAGTAAAAGAGGTTAATATTATTACAGACTATTCTTATGAAAACAGAAACACAGACTCATCAGATTCTTTAGTGTATAAAGGCTTTAATTTATATAGTATTGGAAAAATGCGTTTTAAACCCAAAGCACTTACTGATGCTATTTTTATAACACCAAATAAAGTTTTTAGAGACAAAGACAGGTCAAATACATTTAGACACATAAATAACTTACAAACTTTTAAGCATCCTAGTATTGAGTATATAGAAAATCCAGACACAACATTAACAGCAAATGTTTTATTAACACCATTAAAAAAGTTTGGCCTGAATTTTAGCGCAGAAGTATCACAAAGCAACATTCAATCTGTAGGTCTTTCATTTAATCCAAGCCTGTTAATGAGAAATGTTTTTAGAGGAGCCGAAACGTTAGAGTTATCTGCTTTTGGTTTAATAGGTGCCTCAAAAGATGGTGGAGATGAAAGCGATCCGTTTTTTGATATTAATGAACTTGGTGTCGATTTAAAACTAACTATTCCAAGGTTATTTTTTCCTTTTAATACAGAAAGAGTTATTCCAAAAACCATGTTCCCTAGCACAAGAATTTCTATTGCTACATCTAGTCAAACCAATGTTGGTTTAGATAAACAAACGGTTTCTGCAATCTTTAATTACAAATGGTATGCTTCAAAATTAGTGACCAATAGATTAGATTTATTTAATATTCAATATATAAGAAATTTAAATCCAGATAATTATTTTGGTGTCTATGGTAATTCATACGATTCATTAAACGAAATTTCTCAAGAAATAGATTATAACAATGGCGAAGATTTAACGTATCCAGACCAAACAGATATGTTTATTAACGATGTTTTATCTGGAAACACATCATTAGAGCCAGAAGATCCAGATTACGATACAGTTTCAAACATAAATGAAAGAAAAATTAGACTTACAGAAAATAATTTAATTTTTGCTTCAAACTTTAATTACACCAGAGACAATCGAGAAAATTTATACGATGAAACCTTCTCCATCTTTAGATTTAAAGTAGAATTAGCAGGAAACTTATTTTCAGCAATCTCAAAAATTGGAAATCTTCAGAAAAATGATGCAGGTCAATACGAAATTCTTAACGTTGCTTATTCGCAATATGTTAAAACAGAATTTGATTATATAAAACACTGGGATTTAAGCAGGAAGAATGTTTTGGCTATTAGAAGTTTTGTAGGTATTGCTATCCCTTACGGAAACTCAACAAACATTCCCTTCTCTAAAAGTTTCTTTGCTGGTGGTACAAACGACAATCGAGCCTGGACAGCATATAGTCTTGGACCAGGAAGTCTTGATAGTAACGACGAGTTTAATGAAGCCAACCTTAAATTAGCTTTTAATATTGAGCATAGATTTAACATCTTCGAAAAATTTAATGGAGCTCTTTTTATAGATACTGGAAACATCTGGAATGTGTTTGACGATGTTACAGATAATCGTGCCACATTTACTAATTTCTCTTCATTAGGAGACATTGCCATTGGCTCTGGTTTTGGATTGAGATACGATTTTGGTTTTGCCGTTTTTCGTTTCGATATAGGCTTTAAAACATACGATCCATCCTATCCATCTGGCGACAGATGGTTTAAAGACTATAATTTTGCAAACGCTGTTTATAACATAGGTATCAATTACCCTTTCTAAGCTATTTAATTTTCTTATTTTTGTTGTTTCTAACTATTTAATATTCTTTTTATGGCACATAATATAAAACCTGGAGTTGCTACAGGACTTGAAGTTCAAAAAATTTTTAAACTCGCAAAAGAAAAAGGATTTGCTCTTCCTGCTGTTAACGTAGTTGGTTCAAACAGTATTAATGGCGTTTTAGAAACTGCCAGAGATTTAAATGCACCTGTAATTATTCAATTTTCAAATGGTGGTGGCGTTTTTAATGCTGGAAAAGGTTTAAGCAACGAAAACCAAAAAGCAGCTATTGCTGGTTCTATAGCTGGAGCAAAGCACATACATTTATTAGCAGAAGCCTATGGAGTTCCTGTTATTTTGCACACAGATCATTGTGCAAAAAAATTATTACCTTGGATAGATGGCTTACTAGATGCCAGCGAACAACATTATAAAGAAACAGGAAAACCTTTATATAGCTCTCACATGATTGATTTAAGTGAAGAACCTATTGAAGAGAATATTGCCATCTGTAAAGAATATCTTTCCAGAATGAGTAAAATGGGCATGACTTTAGAAATCGAACTTGGAATTACTGGAGGAGAAGAAGATGGCGTGGATAATACAGATGTGGACGATTCTAAACTTTACACTCAACCAGAAGAAGTTGCTTATGCTTTTGAAGAATTAAGTAAAATAAGCTCTCAATTTACTATTGCTGCAGCTTTTGGAAATGTTCACGGTGTTTACAAACCTGGAAATGTAAAATTAACACCTAAAATTCTTAAAAACTCTCAAGAATACGTGTCAAAGAAATTTGGTGTAGGTCATAATCACATCGATTTTGTATTTCATGGAGGCTCTGGATCAACGGTTCAAGAAATTCGTGAAGCCATTGGTTATGGTGTTATAAAAATGAATATCGATACAGATATGCAATACGCATTTACATCTGGTGTTCGAGATTATATGAAAGAAAAAGAAGCATATTTACAATCGCAAATTGGTAATCCTGATGGAGAAGATGTTCCAAATAAAAAATATTACGACCCAAGAGTTTGGTTACGTAAAGGAGAAAACACCTTTGTAGAACGTTTAAAAAAGGCGTTCGAAGACTTAAATAATGTAAATACTTTATAAAATAACTTGGGCGTTTCCACAAAATTAAAAACAAAACTTTAATTTTGTGGTCTGGCTTTCGCAACTCGCTTTTTCTTTTTGCTATCTTGAGATAATTAAAAGCCTATAACCAAAAAGAAAAGAGCTCAAACAAGTTGCTCAATCCTTAACGCTAATTAAACAACATAACAATATGTCTTGGTTTAAAAGAAAAGAAAAAGGAATTCAAACTTCCACAGAACAAAAAAAGGATACTCCTAAAGGGTTGTGGTATAAATCTCCTACTGGAAAAATAGTAGACACAAAAGAATTAGAACAAAATTTCTATGTGAGTCCAGAAGATGGTTACCATGTAAGAATTGGAAGTAAAGAATATTTCGAAATCCTTTTCGACGACAATAAATTTAAAGAATTAGATATTAAACTAGAATCTAAAGACCCATTAAAGTTTGAAGACACTAAAAAATATCCAGACCGTTTAAAAGCTGCTCAAGAAAAAACGAAGCTTAAAGATGCTGTTCGTACTGCAGTAGGTAAATCTAAAGGCAAAGATTTAGTTGTAGCTTGTATGGATTTTAATTTTATTGGTGGTTCTATGGGCTCTGTAGTAGGTGAAAAAATTGCACGTGCAGCAGATTATGCCTTAAAAAAGAAATTACCTTTCATGATTATCTCCAAATCTGGAGGTGCAAGAATGATGGAAGCTGCCTTATCTCTAATGCAATTAGCTAAAACTTCAGTAAAATTAGCGCAATTAGCAGATGCAGGCATTCCATATATTTCGTTGTGTACAGATCCAACAACTGGAGGAACAACTGCCTCTTTTGCTATGTTAGGAGATATTAATATTAGCGAACCTGGAGCCTTAATTGGGTTTGCTGGACCTCGTGTTGTAAAAGACACTACAGGGCAGGAATTACCAGAAGGATTCCAAACGTCTGAGTTTTTATTAGAGCATGGTTTCTTAGATTTTATTACTCATAGAAAACATCTAAAAAACAAAGTCAATTTGTACATCGATTTAATTACCAATCAACCGATAAGAGAATAATAAAAAAAGCGACCAAATGGTCGCTTTTTTTATTTCTTAATCATATTTAGTTTAAAATAATATCTATTACAGTCCCATCTGTAAAGGTAAACGTTGCTAGATTATCGCAAGCTCCATCACCATAATCAAGTATACCTCCAAAAAAGGTGCGTTCAACATCTATAGATCCAGCTACAAAATGGTAGCAAGTTACTTCACGACGTAATGGTAAAACAATTTCATAACTATGTGTACCTCCATTTACAAATGTAGCATTCCAATATCCAGTAATTTCAAAAACATTATCAGTAAAAACACCTGAATCAAAACCTTCAATCCATTCTCTAATTATTTGTCCTTCTCTAGATGCTTGCATACCAGAAGGCCATACAACCGTTAAATCTACAGTATGTGTAAATTGAGGGTTCCCATTATCGTTAGACAGCTCTCTTAATATAGAGTTACTTCCAATTACATGCTTATTATCAAAATAAAAATCGTTTAACACATAACCCAAGAAAACTTGATGTTCAATAGGATTACGTTCGTATGTAATTACAACTTGTCCTTCATATAAATGACCTCTAATAACACAGCCACCATCAGCAAAATCAACAGTTAATTCTCTAAAGTTTTCTTCCATTACTAAAGTAACAGTCACACAATTTGGAAAAGACGCTTTAGAACTAACCATTCCCTTTGCTTCTGCATTTTCTTGATCTTCGTAAACTTCAATAATAAAATCTTCTAAAGAAGCTGACATAACATCCATCTCTGAAGATTGTACAACTTCGGTTAACTCTTGATCTTCAGTTACAGGCTCTGTAGATTCGTTTTCTGTACATCCAGTAATTAAAAGCCCAAAAGCCATTAGGGCAAATACTACTTTTGTTTTTAATTTCATTGTTTTCATAATCAATTTGTTTTTGTTAATATAATGTTAAGACTATGATATAACGAGAAGGTTTAAAAAAAATTACCTTTTTCATAAAAAATAATATTTAACAATGGATTACAGTTTATGAAAAAGTAGTATATTTGCAGCTTGAAAGAAAAACTTTCATATACATAAAAATCATTTAAAATAATATTGGAATGTATTTAGATCAAAAAGAAAAAGAAGCCATCTTTAAAAAGCATGGTAAAGACGCAAAAGACACTGGTACTGCAGAAGGGCAAATTGCTTTGTTTACCTACAGAATTAACCACTTAACAGAACACTTAAAAAACAATCGTAAAGATTTTAATACAGAGCGTTCATTAGTAAAGTTAGTTGGTAAGCGTCGTGCTTTACTTGACTACTTAACTAAAAAAGATATCTTAAGATATCGTGCAATTGTTAAAGAATTAGGATTAAGAAAATAATAATTACAAATTAAGAGGCTTAGAGCCTCTTTTTTGTTTTAATATAACTCATACGTAAGAGTTTAACATTCGTAATAAGAAGCTAATTACAGTTTTTCATTGGTCACACACAACTACTACTACAACACAACGACCATTGTTTAATTAGAATTAAAAAATTTATGATTCCAAAAGTTTTTAGAGAGGTCATAGACCTTGGTGATGGTAGAGAAATTTCTATCGAAACCGGAAAATTAGCAAAGCAGGCACATGGTTCTGTTGTTGTTCAATCTGGAAAATGTATGTTATTATGTACAGTAGTTTCCAATTACAAACAAAGTCCAGTAGACTTTTTACCATTAACTGTAGATTACAGAGAGAAATTTGCTGCTGCAGGACGTTATCCAGGAGGTTTCTTTAAAAGAGAAGCAAGACCAAGTGATGGCGAAGTGTTAACAATGCGTTTAGTAGACAGAGTTTTACGTCCATTATTCCCAAAAGACTACCATTCTGAAACTCAGGTAATGATTCAATTAATGTCTCATGATGACGATGTTATGCCTGATGCTATGGCAGGATTAGCTGCATCTGCTGCTATTCAATTATCAGATTTCCCTTTTGAGTGCCCAATCTCTGAAGCAAGAGTTGGTCGAATCAACGGTGAATTTGTAATCAATCCAACATTATCTCAATTGGCAGAATCTGATATAGATATGATGATTGGTGCCTCAGCCGACTCAGTAATGATGGTTGAAGGTGAGATGGATGAGATTTCTGAAGAAGAAATGGCTGAAGCCATTAAATTTGCACACGAAGCTATTAAAGTACAGTGTGCAGCGCAAGTAAGATTAGCTGAAGCATTTGGTAAGAAAGAAGTTCGTGAATATGAACCAGAAAGAGAAGATGAAGATTTAGCGAAGAAAGTTCATGATATGGCTTACGATAAAGTGTATACCATAGCAAAAGCTGGATCTGCTAAACATGAAAGAAGCGCTGCATTTGATGCTATAAAAGAAGAAATAAAAGCCACTTTTTCTGAAGAAGAATTAGAAGATTTTGGCGATTTAATTTCTAAATATTATTACAAAGCTGAAAAAGCTGCAATTAGAGATTTAACCTTAAATGAAGGGTTACGTTTAGACGGAAGAAAAACTGACGAAATTAGACCAATTTGGTGTGAAGTAGATTACTTACCATCTACACATGGTTCGTCTATCTTTACACGTGGAGAAACTCAAGCATTAGCAACTGTAACTCTAGGTACATCTAGAGATGCTAATCAAATAGATATGCCATCTCAAGAAGGTGAAGAGCGTTTCTATTTACATTACAACTTCCCACCATTTTCTACTGGTGAGGCTAGACCAATTCGAGGGACATCACGTAGAGAAGTTGGTCATGGAAACTTAGCACAACGTGCTTTAAAAGGTATGGTTCCAGATGAATGTCCGTATACAGTAAGAGTTGTATCTGAAGTCTTAGAATCTAATGGTTCGTCTTCTATGGCAACAGTTTGTGCTGGTACAATGGCATTAATGGATGCTGGTGTTCAACTTAAGAAACCAGTTTCTGGTATTGCCATGGGATTAATTTCACAAGGTGACAAATACGCTGTATTATCTGATATTTTAGGTGATGAAGATCATTTGGGTGATATGGATTTTAAAGTAACTGGTACTGCAGATGGTATTACAGCTTGCCAAATGGATATTAAAGTAAAGGGATTGAGTTACGAGATTTTAGTAAATGCACTAAAACAAGCTCGTGATGGTCGTTTACACATTTTAGATAAATTGGTTGAAACTATTCCTACACCTAATGTAGATGTTAAGGAGCATGCTCCTACAATGATAACAAGACGTATTCCTAATGAATTTATTGGAGCCTTAATTGGTCCGGGTGGAAAAGTTATTCAGGAAATGCAAAAAGAAACTGAGACTACAATTGTTATTAACGAAGATCCAGTTACTGAAGAAGGCATAGTAGAAATTTTAGGTGTTGGTAAAAAAGGTATTGATGCTGTAATGGCAAAAATTGATGCCATTTTATTTAAGCCTGAAGTTGGTAGTATTTACGAAGTAAAAGTTATTAAAATGTTAGATTTTGGAGCTGTTGTAGAATATACAGAAGCGCCTGGAAATGAAGTTTTATTACACGTAAGTGAATTAGCCTGGGAACGTACAGAAAATGTATCTGATGTGGTAAACATGGGAGACGTTTTTGATGTTAAGTACTTTGGTGTAGATTCTAGAACTAGAAAAGAAAAAGTGTCTAGAAAAGCTATTTTGCCAAAACCAGAAGGTTTTAAAGAAAGACCTCCAAGAGATAACAATAGAGACAACAGAGGTAACAATCGTGGACGTGACAACAAACGTGACGATAGAAAACCAAGAGAAGATAAGAAAGATTAAGTTCTTTTTTTTAACACTAAAAAAGCCCATTAAATTATTTTAATGGGCTTTTATTTTTTTTATAAACACTTCTTTATTTAGGAATATAAGTTTTCATCTTTATCATCTGAATTTCATCTAATATAGGGATCATCCCGTTTTGAAAGCTTTCATCACTTAACAAAGTTGATTGTATTTTATCCGTTTGGTCAGAATCCCCTTCAGATTTCATTGTTTTACTAGCCCCAAAACTTCCTAGCATTTTTTGAAACTTTTCACTTTTTAATTGGCTAACTACCAATCCTGAAACTTGCTCTTGTTGTGCGTCGTTCAAATTCAGTTTTTTTGTTAAACTCTTTACTTGGTCAGCTGCCAAATTTTCAATCATGGAACTACTTGACGAAGAGTTACTTTTCGTCATAGAAGACAAGTCTTGTGCAGATATTTGCATCATACTACATGCAAAAAATAAAAATAATACTTTTTTCATATTGTTAATTTTTAATGTTGGTTCAATATACTACTATTCTATTTATTTTGTTTTATAAAATACTTTCAAAAAAAATAAATAGAACTTTCTGTAACAAATAATATAGTTTCTACGTATAATTATAACATATTATATAAACACTTAACTTATTTATAGGCATTCATTAGATGAGACAACTTAAAATTACCAAGCAGGTTACCAATAGAGAAACTGCTTCGTTAGACAAATATCTTCAAGAAATTGGAAAAGTTGACTTAATTACAGCAGACGAGGAAGTAGAATTAGCACAACGTATTAAAGCAGGAGATCAACTTGCTTTAGAAAAATTGACAAAGGCTAATTTACGTTTCGTTGTTTCGGTAGCTAAGCAATATCAAAATCAAGGTCTAACTTTACCTGATTTAATTAATGAAGGAAATTTAGGGCTTATTAAAGCTGCGCAACGTTTCGATGAAACTCGTGGTTTTAAATTTATTTCTTATGCTGTATGGTGGATTAGACAATCTATTCTACAAGCCTTGGCAGAACAATCGCGTATTGTACGTTTACCTTTAAACAAAATTGGTTCTATTAATAAAATTAATAAAACTTTTGCGTTTTTAGAACAAGCTCATGAGCGTCCACCAAGTGCTGAAGAAATTGCCAAAGAATTAGACATGACTATTAACGATGTTAAAGAGTCTATGAAAAATTCTGGCCGTCATGTAAGTATGGATGCTCCTTTAGTTGAAGGTGAAGATTCTAACCTATACGATGTATTAAATTCAGGTGAATCTCCAAATCCAGATAGAGACCTGTTACATGAGTCTTTACGTACTGAAATTGAAAGAGCGCTTGAAACTTTAACACCTCGTGAAGCAGATGTAATTCGTTTATACTTTGGTTTAGGAAATCAACACCCAATGACTTTAGAAGAAATTGGTGAAACCTTCGACCTAACCAGAGAACGTGTTAGACAAATTAAAGAAAAAGCTATTCGTAGATTAAAACATACGTCTAGAAGTAAAATATTAAAAACATATTTAGGATAGTAATTTTATAATTACAACTAAATTGCAGTAACAAACAGTTACAAAATAACTGTTCGTTTTTTGATTGATGAAAGAAGCCAGAGCTGATTACTCTGGCTTCATTTTTTTGCCTATTTTTGCGAAAACAAAACAACAACTCTACAATGAACTCTAAATTAATAGCACCTTCAATTTTAGCAGCAGATTTTGGCAACCTTCAACGTGATGTTGAAATGGTTAATAACAGTGAAGCAGACTGGTTTCATATAGATGTAATGGATGGACATTTTGTTCCAAACATCTCTTATGGTATGCCAGTAATTCAAGCTATTAAAAAGCATGCAACTAAACCTTTAGACGTGCATTTAATGATTGAAAAACCTGAACGCTATATTGAGGAATTCGCTAAAGTTGGGGCAGATATTATTACTGTTCATTACGAATCTACTGTTCATTTACATAGAACCCTAACTCAAATAGAAGATGCAGGATGCAAAGCTGGAGTAGTATTAAACTTAACAACTCCTGTTTCTGTTTTAGAAGATATTTTACCAAAATGTTACATGGTATTACTTATGTCTATCAATCCTGGTTTTGGAGGACAGAAATTTGAAGAAATGACCTATAATAAAATTAAGAAGCTAAGAAAAATGGCCAACGATCAAGGTTTAAAAACCAGAATAGAGATTGATGGTGGAGTTACAGATAAAAATGCTAAAGCATTAATAGATGCTGGAGCAGATGTCTTAGTTGCTGGAAGTTATATATTTAAAAGTAGCAATCAACCAGAAACAATTAAAGATTTAAAAAGGCTTATAAATTCATAAAAAAAGACTCCAATTGGAGTCTTTTTTTTTAACTATTAATTAGTTAGAATTGTTCTATAAGATAGTTAATTAAATCTGTTGTAGTAACAATACCTACTAACTTATCATTATCTACAACTGGTAGAGCATGAAATTCTCTTTTTGATAAAATTTCAGCCACTTCTTTAATTAATGTTGTTGATGTTACACTTACTAAATTTTTTGCCATTACCTGTTCTATAGTAAACATATTATATACTACAGTATCTACAGAATCTTCATCTTCATCTATAGCATCGGCAAAACTAATACGTAACAAATCTGTATAGCTTAGCATGCCAATAATTTTTTCGCCACTCACTACAGGTATATGTCTAATTTTTTTAGTTTTAAATATACGCTCTGCAGTTTCTAAATCGTCTGTATGATTTAATGTAATGACTTCTTTGGTCATTATGTCTGAAATTGGTGTTCTACGTTTCATCTTATCTTGGTTTTAAATTCAGTAATAAAGTTATGAATTGGAACCCTTAAAAACCATGATAAATGTCAGTGTTAATACTAATTTTCTACATTTTTCGTTACAAAAAAAACATTTTGTGTTTATTGAATTTTTTTCTAACTTAGTTAACAAATCATTTTGTTATGAATAGGAGGCATTTTTTAAAAAAATCAGGAAAGGCATTATTAGCTATTTCTGCTATTTCAATTACAGCTTCTATTGCTACTTCTTGCAGCAGTGATGATGATGATTCCTTTAACGACGGCTATTATGGAGATGGGTATTATGATGATGGATACTACGATGATGGTTATTATGATGATGGATATTATGACGATGGATATTATGATGATGGATACTATTGTGATGGTTACTATGACGATGGATACTATTGTGATGGTTATTAAGGAGAATTGTTGAATTGATTAAACTGACTCTTACTCTTGAGTCTAAATTACTTATGCCTTGAATAACATTCTTTTTTTACACGACACCTCTTTAAATACTCCAAGAGGTGCAGAACTTACTATAAATCAATTAATCTCAACTGGCTCAAATTTAAACTACAATATTCTTACAGAAAATCTCAAGGATTTCGAAATCACGAAGAAAAATATTTTAAAATCTAATTTATTAGTAGTTAATAGTACATCTAGATGCCCTTTTGAATTAGAATTGATTGACTTTATATTATCATTATCTATACCATACATAAAAATAGAATTTGACTATAATTTTTGTATTAGAAGAAATATCCTTTGTACAGTAGACAGATCAATAAAGAGTTGTTGTAATCCCGATAAGTTTCATATATACAGAAAGTTATTTGCTAATGCAATACTTAACATTTTTCAATCTCCAAAACATTATGAAGCTCACTATGATTTTTATGGTGAAGCTATAAAAAACTATAAAACATATCCTCCAACAGTAGATGTCGATAATCTAAATATCAGTAAAAACAAAATTGATGATGTCATTCCATTTTTTGGAGATTTAAATTATTTGAAAGGAGGAAAAGCATACATAGAATTTGCAGAAAAGCATCCAGAAAAAAAATTTCCTGTTTATGGCAAAAATTATTTAAGACAAATAATTCCTAATAATGTTGAGTTTCATGAACCGATTTCTAATAATGAAGTATTAAATATTCTAGGTCGAACAAAAACTTTTTTTTGCCAACCTGTTTGGCCTGAACCATCTGGTAGATTAGCAGCAGAAGCTTTCCTTTCTGGTTGCAAAATTATTTCTAACGATAAGATAGGAACTTTTTCATTTGATTTTTACCCAGACAACAAAGCAAAAGCCATTGATGAAATGAAAGCTGTATTAGTTGATTTTTGGAAAGAAATTGACACTATATTAAATAACAAAAAACAGAACAAAAGTAAGTCATTAGGAAAAGTTTTGGTTTATAAAAGCTATGGTGGTTTAGGCGATATATTCTTTGCAATTCCAGCAATAAATAAATTAGCCAATGTTTCAGATAGTTTAAGTTTTGCTGTTGCACCAAGATTAGTGCCTTTTTTTTCTAAACACCTAAAAAACATATTAGTTATAAACGAAGAGGATGCAAAGAAGCAAGAAAATATATTTGACAACATATATGAATTAGGTAATTACCCAGCTTTTAGAGGTTTTGATTTGCCTCATGCACTAAAATACCCAACCCACAAAAAAGTAAAGCAACATGCTATACAACATTATATAGATACAGTTGCAAAGCTGCATATTGAGATAAGTAGTGAATATTATGGTTTTCCATATTTTGCAAAAACAAAAACAATAACTAAGAAGCATTTTGTAGTTCATCATGGTGCAGGATTTTTATTAAAAATATGGCCAACTGAAAAATATGCACAACTAATTGAAAGATTAGCCATTATATATCCACATTTAGATTGTAAGATAATAATGGGACCTAATGATCCTGAAATTAAATCTTACTTCACTAAACCCATGACACATGTTAGTTATATTACTGGTGGAATGGATGACGTTGGAGAAGCTTTATCTGGTGCATTGTTCCACATTGGTAATGATGCTGGAATTACACATGTTGCTGGAGCCTATAATATTCCTACAGTAGGTATTTATGGCCCAACTGGTCCTGGAAGTTGGGGAAGCTTTGCCCAATACAACGAATTGATATGGGGCAAAAAAGGTGTGTGCAACATTAGATGTAATTACGATGTTATCTTGAATTGCGAACATAAAATTTGTTTAAATTCCGTAACTATCAACAGGGTTCTTGAAGCTCTTTACAAAGTGTTACAAAAAGCCTATTCTAATGAAGAATCTATTTTAAAAACAAACCCACAAGCTACACTGGATTTTGGCAAAAACGATTGTTTGATAAAACTTTACGACAACGAATTTTTATTGGAATATCATAACAAAAACATGAAGTCTCAAGTTGAAACACTATTGAAAGATGAGGAGTTAATAGATACAAATGATGAAAACATAAAATTAGTGTTGGACGTTTTAAAACAACAACACATTATTTTTATTATTCCTAATTTCAAAAATCACAATAACGTATGTTGTCAAGAAATATAATAGAAACACTAAATATTTCAATTAATATCCAGAGAAATTGAAATTTAGCATTTGTTTTACCAGACCATAAATTTTAGGAAAATACTTTTTAAATTCATTAGGAGATTCAATAAAGGTTTCTAAAATAACGGCTAGCAACTCAAAGTCGTTAGTAAATGCATAATTTCTTAAATATTCGGAGTGAACCAAACGAGACCTCAAGCTATCGTTATTTGAAAGTAATTCTCTCAGTTCGTTGAAGGTATCCAAAAATATAACCGAATTTATATCGTTTTGGTATATACTGTTAAAATGAATGGCATGTGCAAACTCATGAATAGCCAGATTTAATTTATCGTCTTCTATTCTAAATCCATCCATAAAATTATCC
This sequence comes from Xanthomarina spongicola, assembly GCF_003148645.1. Lineage (GTDB taxonomy): Bacteria > Bacteroidota > Bacteroidia > Flavobacteriales > Flavobacteriaceae > Xanthomarina > Xanthomarina spongicola. The sequence goes on along the minus strand of NZ_QGGP01000003.1, from coordinate 228,536 downwards.
CAAGACAACACCAATGTTTTTAGATTCACATGGAATTCCCCTTTGTGATAATCATCATTTACGGTTGAATAATATTGGGTTGGATAAACTATTATTGTTTTTATGGATTTAATAATATAATCCCTAAAACCAAAGGTAAGCATAACAGCAGTTGCAGAAATCAACACTTTTACTTCATCTGTAATTAAAAACCCATCGTTACCCACAAATTGTTTCTGTTTGATAAAAGCAGCTACCCTGTGTTTAAAATAAGCTCTTTTTCTTTTATTCAATCTATTATAAAAGGTAAATTGTTGTTTTAATATGCTTTCTTGCTTTGGCGATAACTTGTTTAAAAAGGGGTAGAAATAAATAAATACAGGACGTTTTGTTATAAATATAGAGCCCATTTCAATACCATCGAAAACACTCACAGCTATTTGTCTCAACCATATTGAAACAATAACAAGTAAAAACCCAAGCAGTACAACTAAAATAAATAGTCCTATATAATAATCTTGTTCTGGGGCAATTAAAAGCATGGTACGAAATTCTAATCATACAATAATAGAAAAAAATAAATTGAAAAAAAGAAAAAACGGCACTTACAAATTCAAGCGAATTTACTTACATAGCGATATTTAGAATTAACTTCGCTTTACCAGTTGACCCTTTAAAGCTAGGCTTAGAAAAAAAATTCCTAAACTTACAAATTCAAGTGAGCTTGATTTGACGATTAGGAATTTTGTTTATTCGTGACCTCGAGAGGATTCGAACCTCCAACCCTCAGAGCCGAAATCTGATATTCTATCCAGTTGAACTACGAGGCCATTAATAACTAATTATTTTTCCATTCAAAAACTCTCTCCCACTTCCAGTTTTAAAATACTTTTCACGAAGAATTGCTTCTGGTTTTGTTTTAAAAGTTTCAAAGTAAACTAATTTCCAAGGTAAATACCCTTTTGTAGATTTAGTTTTTCCTGCATTATGTTCTTTTAAACGCTTTTCAACATCGTCGGCGTGACCTTTCGACTGCGTTCAAGGTGACACAAATTATTATATTAGGAAATTAAGATAGCTTCCCTCTAACAATATTAGAAATGGTCTTCCCATCTGCTTTACCAGCTAATTCCTGACTTACTATCCCCATAACTTTTCCCATATCTTTCATGCCTTCTGCCCCAACACTTTCAATAGTCATAACAACTACTTTTTCTATTTCTTCTTCCGTTAGTGCTTCAGGTAAAAATTGATTGATAACTTCTGCTTCAGCTAATTCTGGAGCTGCTAAATCTTCACGACCTTGTTTTAAATATATAGCAGCACTATCCTTACGCTGTTTTACTTGTTTCTGTAATATTTTAAGCTCTTGCTCTTCAGTTAATTCTTCTTTAGCTCCACTTTCTGTTTGAGCTAATAATATAGCAGATTTTACAGCTCTTAATGCTGTTAATGCTGTTTGATCTTTAGCTTTCATGGCTTCTTTTAAAGCAGCCATAACCTCTTGTTGTAAACTCATTTTTATATTTTTTGGAAAGCACGAAGATACTAAGAAAAAAAAGATTCTTCTTTTAAGTGAGTTTTAAAAATTAGAAAACCTCAAAATTATCAAAGTGATAATTTGAGGTTTTCAAGAAGCTTAAACACTAAACTTGATCGCTATTAATTAATCTACGTTATCGTGTAAAAACGAATTATTACTTCTAAATTGTAAATCGTCGTTATCATCTGTACTAATACTTGTTCCAGACATACTAGATTCAGATGAATGCTGTGTTTCGTCTAGATTGATTCCTTGGCGTTTATAAGCTGGAATTTTTTCTATATCGTCAATTTTTGAATTATTGAATTTATAATTAAAATCTTTCATCTTACGTCTACGCTCTTCAGCTCTATCTTTTAGCAATTCTGAAATAGGCGTATTCATTGGGTCTATTTCTTCAGTTGCTGCTTCAGACTCTTCTTGATTAATAGTTTTCTTTTCGAATACTATTTCCTTGTCCAATTCTTCTGCAATTTCTAGAGTCTGTTCCTGCTTTTGCTTTTTATTAATTCCAGATTCTATTTCAATATAATCGTCAAGTGCATATCTGGTTTCTCCATGTTCGTTAGTTTCTGTAACAGGTATTAGCTCTACATAGTCGTTTACAGGAATTTTTTTAATGTTTTCCTCTAAATCATGTACTACAAAATCATCATCTTTATTTTCGATAGTTGATTCGCTTATAGGCATATCGAAAGTTAGAGTTATTTGTTGTTCTTCTTCATCTAATTCTAATGGTTCTTCCTTTTTTGTTTCAGATTGAATTTCAGTAATAATAAAATCTTCCTCTTTTACAGAATCCAGAACTTCATCATAAACAACATTAATATTTCTTATTAATTCTGAAGTAGGAATTAATTCATTTTCATTTGAAATATTTTTCTGATTAGTAAATTCATCTAGTTCTGTTAAATCTAAAGTATGTTTAACAATAGGTGTTTCATTTTTTTCTTCTAACTCGATATTTGGAGTTATAATAGCTGGAGCTTGTTCCTTTTTTGATAAATCTTGTTCAAAAGGCTTGTCTTCTTCTAAAGCATGAATTACTTTTTTTGCTTCTGTATTAGATATTTCGTCTTGCTGATCGATATTAAAACCCGTTGCAATAATTGTAACAGCAATAGACTCTTCTAACGATTCGTCTTCACCAACACCCATAATAATGTTAGCTCCATGACCTGCTTCGTTTTGAATATGGTCGTTTATTTCACCTATTTCATCAATAGTAATTTCTTGAGAACCAGAGACAATTAGCAGCAATACATTTTTGGCTCCAGTTATTTTATTATCGTTTAATAAAGGTGAATCTAATGCTTTAGAAATAGCCTCATGAGCTCTATTTTGTCCAGAAGACATTGCAGAACCCATTATAGCTGTTCCACTATTGCTTAATACTGTTTTAGCATCGCGTAAATCGATATTTTGTGTATAGTGATGTGTAATAACTTCTGCAATACCACGAGCAGCAGTAGATAGCACTTCGTCTGCTTTAGAGAAACCAGCCTTAAAACCTAAATTCCCATATACTTCGCGAAGTTTGTTATTATTTATAACTACAAGAGAATCTACAACATCTCTTAATTTTTCTACACCAATTTGTGCTTGTTGAATACGCATTTTTCCTTCAAACTGAAATGGCATTGTAACTATTCCAACAGTTAATATGTCTAAGTCTTTAGCCATTTTAGCAATTATTGGAGCAGCTCCTGTACCAGTTCCTCCTCCCATTCCTGCAGTAATAAACACCATTTTGGTATTTGAATCTAACATACGTTGAATGTCCTCGAAACTTTCTACAGCAGATTTCTCTCCAATATCTGGATTTGCACCTGCACCTAAACCTTCGGTTAAATTTAAGCCTAATTGAATTTTGTTTGGGACACCACTATTTTGAAGTGCTTGTGCATCTGTATTACAGATTACAAAATCTACTCCTTTTATTCCTTGCTGGAACATGTGATTGATAGCGTTGCTACCTCCACCTCCAACACCAATAACTTTGATGACATTTGATTGATTTTTAGGTAAATCAAATGAAATACTACTTTCGAATTCTTTGTTGCTGCTCATGAATTTCGGGTTTTAATGATCTATTACTTTTTGAGATATTATAAATATCTATTTGGATTAATTTTATATACTTTTTTTTTGATTTTTAGAATTACTCTGCGTTATCTAAAAAATCTTTCACTCTTTCTGTTAATTTATCTAAGAAAGAACGTCTTTCTGGTTTTTGCTTTGGTTCTTCTTCAACTTCATTTACTATATCTTCAATAACCTCTTCTTCTACCTTTTCTGCTCTTCTTCTTTCTTGTCTTTTTAAACCATCCATAACTAGTCCAACTGCTGTGGCATAGAGAGGGCTTGTAATTTCATCGTCACTATCTCCAGCCAAATGCTCGTTTGGGAAACCAATTCTGGTATCCATACCAGTTATATATTCTACTAGTTGTTTTAAATGCTTTAATTGAGCTCCACCTCCAGTTAGTACAATTCCAGCAATAAGTTTCTTCTTCTGCTCTTCGTGACCGTAATTTTTTATTTCTACGTATACTTGCTCAACTATTTCTACTACTCTAGCATGAATAATTTTTGATAGATTTTTAAGAGTTATTTCTTTTGGATCTCTACCTCTTAAACCAGGAATAGATACAATTTCGTTTTCTTTATTTTCTCCTGGCCATGCAGAACCAAATTTTATTTTTAATAATTCGGCTTGTTTTTCAATTATTGAACAACCTTCTTTTATGTCTTCTGTAATAACATTTCCACCAAAAGGTATAACAGCTGTATGACGAATTATGCCATCTTTAAATACTGCTAAATCTGTAGTTCCACCTCCTATATCAATAAGAGCTACACCAGCTTCTTTTTCTTCCTGACTTAAAACAGCATTAGCTGAAGCTAGTGGCTCAAGTGTAATGCCTTCTAAATTTAATCCAGCACTTTTAATACAACGTCCAACATTTCTAATAGATGACACTTGTCCAACTACCACATGGAAATTTGCCTCTAATCTGCCTCCATACATACCAATTGGCTCTTTAACTTCGGCTTGACCATCTACTTTATATTCTTGTGGTAATACATGGATTATCTCTTCTCCAGGAAGCATAACCAGTTTATGTACTTGATTTATTAATCTCTCAATATCTTCTTCATCTATAACTAATTCAGAATTTGGTCTGGTTATATAGTCGCTATGTTGTAAACTTCTAATATGTTGACCTGCTATTCCAACAGTAACATCTTCAATTTTAAATTCAGAAGCTGCTTCTGCTTCTTGAGCAGCAAGTTGTATGGACTGAATTGTTTGTGTAATGTTATTAACTACACCTCGATGGACACCAAGACTTTTAGATTTTCCTATACCTAAAATCTCTACTTTTCCATATTCATTTTTACGACCAATCATGGCCACAATTTTTGTGGTTCCTATGTCTAATCCTACTGCTATATTGTTTTCCATAGTTTATATTTTAGTACACACAACCTGACTTTCAAACTGTAAGTTTACATTCGCATAATTATTAAGAGATTTCTCTTTTAACGCTTTATTATAGAATGCTTTTAGATTCATGATTTTCTTGTCTAAATTTTTCAAACTTCCTAGTTGAACTGTAAAATTGTATTGTCTAAATTTTAAAAAAATTGTATTTTTTTCTGTTTGATGAATTTCAATAACATGTTTTTTTAAAAATTCATCTTCATTTACTTTCTGTGCTATTTTAAAAACATTTGCTAAATTATTTTTTTCAATTTGTCCAGTTACAAGAGGCACTCTAGCAGTATAATTTGATGACAAAGGCATATAAGTTCCCTGATCATCGATATAATATGATGCATTTGTACGTACTCTTGCTATAGGTTTTTTCTGTTCAATTTCGGCTGTAAGTATCCCATTTACTGATAAATGCACTTGAGCCGACTTAACCATTTGATTAGAATTCAGGGCAGTTTCTAATTCATTCAAATCTAAAGTTTCTTTCGACTTATTTTTAGCACTTTGATTTTTTTGTATTAACAATTTACTAACATTCTCATGTGTTAAGAAAAGGTTGTTATCTCCTTTGAATTTAATAACAGGTTCAGACACTTTTCTTTCAATATTTTTTACTGTTGAAAAAGCATATAGAAATATTACTATTCCTAGTAAACCAATCATTTTTATGTAGTTCCAATTAACTCGCAACACTTAAAGCTTGTTTTATATGTTTAACTTCTTCTCCAATATCTCCAGCACCAATTGTCAATATTATTTGTGCTTTGCTTTCTTTTATTTTTGAAATAATCTCAGATTTATTTATTAACTGTTTGTTATTGTTTTCAATTTTATCTAATAACCATTTCGAGCTGACACCTTCTATTGGTAGCTCTCTAGCTGGATAGATTTCTAATAATAAGATGTTATCGAACTTTGAAAGACTTTTAGCAAAATCGTCTGCAAAATCTCTGGTTCTACTAAATAAATGTGGCTGAAAAATTGCTAAAACTTGCTTTTCAGGATACATTTCTCGAACAGCCTGATGTACAGCATTTATTTCTTCTGGATGATGTGCATAATCATCAATAAAAACTAAATCTTCTGTTTTAATATGATAAGAAAATCTACGCTTAACTCCTTTGTAAGATGCTAAAGCTTTGGCGAGCTGCTGGTGAGGGCAACCATACTCTACAGCCATCGCCAAGGCTATTAATGCATTCGACAGATTATGTCTACCAGGTAGGTTAAATTGTAAATTTTCAAGTGTTGTTTTTGGTGTATTTACATCAAAAACATAGGCACCTTTTTCTATTTTTATATTTTGAATTGCATAGTCTGAACTATCTTCAATTCCATAAGTAATTCCTTTTAAAGGCAATCCGTTTTTAACAAACAGTTTACCGTTTTCCTTAACTCTTTTTGAAAAATCTTCAAAAGATTTTACTAATTCTGAAGCATCACCATAAATATCTAAATGATCTGCATCCATTGAAGTAATGCAAGCTAAATCTGGCGAAAGAGTTAAGAATGATCTATCAAATTCATCTGCTTCTACTACAGAAACTTCTGTTCCATTTAATATTAAATTTGAATTGTAATTTTCGCTGATACCTCCTAGAAAAGCTGTTACAGGAACGTTGCATTCGTTAAGCAGATGTCCTAAAATACTTGTGGTAGTAGTCTTTCCATGAGTTCCAGCTACAGCTAAACAGTATGTGTTTTCGGTAATTATTCCTAAAATTTGAGACCGTTTTAAGACTGTAAAACTTGGTTCGTTTTTAAAATAAACCAACTCCATATTATCTTTTGGAATTGCAGGTGTGTAAACCACCAAAGTGGTATCGTAATTTAAAAATGCATCAGGAATATTAGCTACAGAATCTTTAAAATGAACTTGAATACCTATAGATTCTAAACCATCAGTAATATCTGTTTGGGTTTTATCGTATCCTGCAACACGTTTATTTTTTGCATGAAAATATCTGGCCAAAGCGCTCATGCCAATGCCACCAATTCCAATAAAATAAACGTTATGTATATTGTCTAAATTCATTAATTCTTTAATAGCTTTTCTATTTCGTCCACTATTTGTTTTGTAGCATTTACTAATGCTAACTTTTTTATATTTTCACTTAATTCGTTTTGCTTTTCAACAGATAATATTAATTGCGAAAACTTATTTTCGAAATCAACTTCTAAATCGGCTTCTTTTATTAATAACGCAGCATTTTCATTAACAATAGCCATGGCGTTTTTTGTTTGATGGTCTTCAGCCACATTTGGTGAAGGAATAAAAATAACCGGCTTACCAACTATACATAATTCTGAAACCGAACTTGCTCCAGCTCTTGAAATAATAATATCTGAAGCTGCATAAGCAAAATCCATGTTATTTATAAATTCATGAACCTGAACGTGTTTGGTATTATTATATATTTTATACTTATCGTAATACAACTTTCCACATTGCCAGATTACTTGTATATTGAGACTTAGTATAAAGTCGAGTTCTTTTTCAATTAACTCGTTAATGCGTCTAGCTCCTAAACTTCCTCCTAAAACAAAAAGTGTTTTTTTATCTTTTTCAAGAGCGAATACTTTTTTAGCTTCATCTCTTTTAGAATCGATATCTAATAAGCCTTGTCTTACTGGATTTCCAGTTTTAATAATTTTGCTTTCTGGAAAGAAACGCTCTAAACCATCATAAGCCACACAAATTTTACTGGCCTTTTTAGATAATAGCTTATTTGTTATTCCAGGAAAAGAATTCTGCTCTTGTATCAAACTAGGAATTCCTTTTGAAGTAGCCACTTGCAACAATGGACCACTTGCAAATCCTCCAGTTCCAATAACTACATTTGGTTTAAACCTTTTGATAATTTTTCTTGCTTTAAACAAACTATTTATAAGTTTAAAAGGAAAGCTTAAATTCTTTATAGTAAATTTTCGTTGAATTCCAGAGATCCAAAGACCTTCAATCTGATAACCAGCTTGAGGCACTTTATCCATTTCCATTCTATCTTTAGAACCTACAAATAAAAATTCGGCATCAGGATAACGTTGCTTAATTTCATTAGCAATAGCAATGGCTGGATAGATGTGTCCCCCAGTTCCTCCTCCTGATAAAATAATTCTATATTCCTTTTTATTTGACACTTTTAATCTTTTATATTTTATAAAGCTTCCGAAAGAATTTCTAACGGATTGTCTTCTTTATCTTCTTGTTCTTTTATTTCTTCTCTTTTTGCACTTACACTTAAAATAATTCCTAATGCTAAGCAGGTCATCCAAATTGATGTTCCTCCACTACTTATTAAGGGTAAGGTTTGTCCAGTTACTGGAAACAATTCTACGGCAACTGCCATATTTATTAATGCTTGAAATACAATAGGCAAACCAACACCTAGCACTAATAGCTTACCGAAAATGGTATCTGCTTTTTGCGATACAATTACAATTCTAAATAGCAACCACAGATAAAATATCATTAATACAAAACCTCCAATTAAGCCATATTCTTCAACTATAATAGCGTAAATAAAATCTGAAGAGGATTGAGGTAAAAAATTCTTCTGTATACTTTTTCCTGGCCCAACACCTTGAATGCCTCCAGAAGCTATAGCAATTTTAGCTTTTTCAATTTGATAATCTGCTTCTGTATCTCCTCCATCTGAGAAATTTTCAATTCTACTCATCCAAGTATCAACTCTATTTGGCATGACATCTGGAAATGCTTTTGCTATTAAAACAAAAAACAGAAGCGCTACTATACCAGTTCCAATAATAACTGCTAAATATTTTATTGGATATCCACCTAAAAAAACTAACATAACAACCATTAAAAACATGATTGCAGCTGTTGAAAAATTAGCTGGAAGAATAAGGATTAAAACAAGAAACACTGGTATCCAAAGTGGTAAAATAGATTCTTTAAAAGTAATTTCTTTATCTTTTATTTTAGACATATATCTTGCCACAAAGACCATTAAAACAACAAAAGCAAATGTTGACGTTTGGAACGACATGTTTACTAATGGAATTTGTATCCATCTACTTGCATTTGCACCTTCTATAGTAGTGCCTTGTAACATAGTAATTACCAATAACACTAAAACAACAGGAATTAATACTATAGACAAACCTCTAAAATATCGATATGGTATTTTATGAACACCATACATAATAGTAAAGCCAAGAAATAAATGCATAAGGTGTTTTAAGAAAAAAGAAAAGGTATTTCCACTTTCACCAACATAAGCTAGATTACTTGCTGCACTATAAACAGGTAGGAACGAGAAAATTGCTAGCAATGCTGCAATTGCCCAAATTAATCTATCACCTTTTATGTTATTGAAAATACCTTTCATCCTTTTAGGACATTAATTCTATTATTTTGTTTTTATAAATTTCTTACTGCATCTTTAAATTGTCTTCCTCTATCTTCATAATTTTCGAATAAATCGAAGCTTGCACAAGCTGGAGACAACAACACATTATCGCCTGCTTCAGCTAACTTATAAGCTATTTTTACTGCTTCACTCATATATTGAGTTTCAATAATAACATCTACCATAGAGCTAAAATTTTCCAATAGCTTTTCGTTATCCACACCAAGACAAATAATAGCTTTTACTTTTTCGTTAACAAAAGGATATAATTCTTGATAATTATTTCCTTTATCTTGACCTCCAACTATCCAAACTGTTGGCGCATCCATACTTTCCAATGCGTAATATGTTGCATTTACATTAGTTGCTTTCGAGTCGTTTATATACTGAACTTTATTGATTTTCAATACATTTTCTAATCTGTGTTCAACTCCATGAAAATTCTCTAAACTCTCTCTAATTGTTTGTTTTCTAATTCTTAATAAATGTGCGACTGTTGAAGCAGCCATGGCATTTTTAATATTGTGTGTTCCTTGTAACGCTAAGTCCTTTGTTGACATGTCTATTTGGTTGTTATCTATTGTTATTTTAATATTATCATTTTCTAAATACGCGCCATTTTCAATTTTTTTCACTAATGAAAATGGTAATAATGTGGATTGAACTGGGTGTTTATCTAACCAATCTAAAATGACTTGATCGTCTGCATCGTAAATCAGATAATCTTCTTTTGTTTGATTTAAAGCGATTCTAAATTTTGAAGCGATATAGTTTTCAAATTCATAATTATATCTATCTAAATGGTCTGGAGTAATATTTGTAATTACTGCTATATATGGTTTAAAATCAACAATATCATCTAACTGAAAACTGCTAATTTCTAACACATAGTTTGGGTAATTTTTTTCTAAAATTTGTTTTGCAAAACTGTCTCCAATATTACCAGCCAAACCAACTTCTAATTCTTGAGTTAGAATATGATGCGTTAATGAAGCTGTAGTTGTTTTACCATTACTTCCAGTAATTCCAACAATTGTTGCATTGGTATATTTAGCTGCAAATTCAATTTCTGAAACTACTTGAATGCCATTTTCTCGAATTTGTTTTACCAAAGGCGCTTTATCTGGAATTCCTGGACTTTTCATTACCACATCTGCATTCAGAATCTTTGATTCTGTATGGGTTTCTTCTTCCCATTCAATCTCATTATGTATAAGAACTTCTTTATATTTCTCTTTTATTATTCCTTTATCTGAAACAAAAATTTCAAAGCCTTTTGCTTTTCCTAAAAGCGCTGTTCCAACACCACTTTCTCCTCCACCTAATATGACTAATCTTTGTTTTTTCATTTTTTTATATTTTGAGATGCTTCGACAAGCTCAGCATGACAAAACTCTATCTAATCTTCAAGGTCACAATTGAAATAATAGCTAACAAGATTCCAACAATCCAAAACCTAGTAACTATTTTACTTTCATGATATCCTGATTTTTGATAGTGATGATGTAAAGGAGACATTTTAAAAATGCGTCTTCCTTCACCATATTTCTTTCTGGTATATTTAAACCAACTTACTTGCATAACCACTGATAAATTTTCAGCTAAGAAAATACCACACAACACAGGTATAAGCCATTCTTTTCTAACTGCAATAGCAATTACAGCTATAATCCCTCCAATAGTCAAACTTCCAGTATCTCCCATAAACACTTGTGCTGGATAGGTATTGTACCATAAAAATCCAATTAAAGCACCAACAAAAGCTGCTATATATATGGTAATTTCCTCAACTCTCGGGATATACATAATATTGAGATAGTCTGAAAAAATGATGTTACCTGAAACCCAAGCAAAGATGCCTAATGTAAGTACTATTATTGCTGATGTTCCTGCTGCGAGGCCATCGATTCCATCGGTTAAATTGGCTCCATTTGAAACTGCAGTTATTATAAAAATGACAATTGGAATAAAAATAATCCAAGCATATTTTGCCCAAGCTGGATTGACCCAAGAAATAATATCAGCATAATCAAACTCATTAGATTTTACAAAAGGAATGGTTGTTTTGGTTGAGCGTTCTTCAGCTTCGAAAAGCTTTGAAGGAGACACATTCGCATCAGCAGCTAATATTACTTGCTGTTGCTCTATTGGCAACTTTTCTTTAAGTGTTACATCTGGATGGAAGTATAGTGTTGTACCAACTATTATTCCTAATCCAACTTGACCAAGCACTTTAAAACGTCCTTTTAATCCTTCTTTATCTTTTTTAAATTTTTTAATATAATCATCAATAAACCCAATGGTTCCCATCCATAGTGTTGTTACTATTAATAGGATTATATATATATTTTCCAGTTTCGCTAATAATAATACTGGTATAAGTGTCGCGAGAATAATGATGATTCCTCCCATAGTTGGAGTACCAGCTTTTTCTACTTGGCCTTCTAAACCAAGATCTCTTATGGTTTCTCCAACTTGTTGTTTTTGCAAAAATCTAATAATCCGTTTACCAAATATTGTAGAAATAAGCAATGAGAGAATTATTGCCATAGCAGCTCTAAAAGTTATAAAACCAAAGAGTGATGCTCCAGGAATCTGAAATTGCTTTTCTAAATATTCGAATAGGTAATACAGCATAGTTATTTTTGTAATTGTTTTAAAAATTCTTGTACTATTTTATAATCGTCGAAGTCAAATCTCTCTCCTTTAATTTCTTGATACGTTTCATGACCTTTACCTGCAATTAGAATAATATCGTTTGGATTTGCCATCTGGCAAGCCGTTTTTATAGCTTGTTTTCTATCTGTTATCGAAACTATTTTTTTGAAATTTTGTGGCTCTATGCCTTTTTCAATTTCATCAATAATGGTTTCTGGAACTTCGTTTCTAGGGTTATCGCTTGTAATGATTACTTTGGTACTTAAAGCAGAAGCAATGTGTCCCATTTTAGGACGTTTTGTTTTATCTCTATTTCCACCACAACCAAAAACAGTAATTAATTCTTCGTTTTTAGTACGAATACTATTTATGGTTTCTAATACATTTTTTAAAGCATCAGGTGTATGTGCATAATCAACTATAGCCGTAATTTTTTCATCTGAAATGAAATATTGAAATCTTCCATCTACACTTTCTAATTCACTTATAATTCTTAAGTTTTCTACTTTCTCAAGACCTAATAATTCAGCAGCTGCATAAATAGCCAGTACATTATAAGCATTGAAATTCCCAATTAATCTAGTCCATACTTCACTTTCATTTATTTTAAGCAACAAGCCATTTAACTGATTTTCTAAAATTTGTGCTCTATAATCTGCATAGCCTTTTAAAGCGTATGTAATTTTTTTCGCTTTTGTATTTTGAAGCATAACCAAACCATTTTTGTCATCTACATTTACTAAAGCAAATGCTGAAGCAGGTAGGTTATCGAAAAATGATTTTTTGACATCTCTATATTCTGAAAATGTGTCGTGATAATCTAAATGATCGTGAGATAAGTTTGTGAATATTCCTCCTTCAAAATGTAAACCTTCAGTTCTATTTTGATGAATACCATGAGAGCTTACTTCCATAAAACAATAAGCTACTCCTTCATCATTCATTTTCTTTAAATATTTATTAATTGTTAAAGAATCTGGTGTTGTATGCGTGGCTCTGTATTCTTTATTATCAACCATAATTTTTACAGTTGATAGCAAACCGACTTTAAAACCAGCTTTTTTAAATAACTGATATAACAATGAAGCTATGGTTGTTTTTCCATTTGTTCCTGTAACACCAACAAGCTTTAAATTTGTAGAAGGGTTCTGGTAATAGTTGGAAGCCATAATAGCTAACGCTCGTGAAGAACTATCTACTTCTATATAAGTAATTCCTTCTTTAATATTATCTGGTAATTCTTCACAAATAATTGCAACAGCTCCTTGACTAATTGCTTTATCAATAAATTCATGACCATTTGAAACGGTTCCTTTAATAGCTACAAATGCATCCTTATTAGAAATATTTCTAGAATCAAAATCAATATGCTTTATAGACACACTAGTACTACCAACAACTGCATTGAGGGTTACCTTATATAATATGTCTTTTAATGTCATCATGATGCTTGGATAACAACTGTTTGATTCTTTTTTATTTTTAATCCTTTATCAAGAGATTGAGACTTTACTGTTCCAACACCTTGAGATTGTACTTTTAAACCCATGTTTTCTAAAAGCGCTAATGCATCCATAAGTGGCAAACCAACTACATTTGGCATAATGGTTTTATATGTTTGGGCTGTTTTAAAATAACTATCAAACTCTTCTTCAACCTCTACATCTTTTACCTTTAAAGATTGAACTTCATCTATAATTGGTGTGTCTGTAAATATTTTTTGTGCAATTCGCTTAAAAACAGGACCAGAAACATCTGCTCCATAATATCCTTTTTTAGTACTAGGTTTATGAATAATTACAATACAAGAATATTTAGGGTTTTCGGCTGGAAAATAACCAGCAAAAGATGATACATATCGTGGATTTTCTTCCCAATCGTCCATCCAATATTCTGTTTTTGCAGTTCCAGTTTTTCCAGACATTGAGAAATAAGGTGAGTACAACGATCTTCCTGTACCACGAACTACAACATTTTTAAGAATCTCTTGTGTTTCCTTTATAGTTTTATCTGAACAAATTTTATTATTAATAATCGCTCTATCAAAAGTTTCTATCTGCTTATTTAATTCTCGTACTTCTTTAATAAATGTTGGTTTTACCATGACGCCATTATTTGCTATGGCATTATAAAACGTTAATGTTTGCAATGGTGTTAATCTTAAATTATAACCATATGCCATTGAAGGCAACGCATTTTTACTCCATAATTTATGCCCAGGCTCTGGAATTACTGGCTGACCTTCACCTAAAATTGGAAGTCCAAGTGGCTGGTTTAAAGACCAACCTTTTATTCGATTAATGAATTTTTTTGGGTTTTCAGAATAAGCCTCATCAATTATAGTTGCCAATCCAATATTTGAAGACACTTCAAGTGTTCTTGCTGCTGAAATTTTACCATAGCCTCCATGTTTTGAATCGTTTATAACGCGTCCATAAAATGTTTTACGACCATTTCTTGTGTCTATTATGGTAGATGTATCTACCACCTTGTCTTCTAAAGCAGCCATTAACGCCATGACTTTAAACGTAGATCCTGGTTCGTGAGACTCACCAACAGCATAATTTAATTTCTCGTAATAGTTACCTTTCTCTGTTCTTCCTAAATTAGAAATTGCTCTAATTTCTCCAGTAGCAACTTCCATAACTACCACACAACCATGATCAGCTTCATAATACTCTAACTGCTGTAATAATGCATGATGTGCTATATCTTGAATATTAACACTAATGGTTGTGTATAAATCATATCCATCTCTTGGTTCAACTTGGTTGTAATCTGCAATTGGTTTCCATTGTCCTTTACCAATTTTCTGTTTCAACCTTAAACCATCAGTTCCTCTTAAGTACTTTATACCATAAGCACCATCAATTCCTGGTCTGGTTACATTTCCATCTTCATCGAATCGCTCATATCCAATGGTACGTTCTGCAACGCCTCCCATTGGATGCTCTCTTTTTGTTGTTTGCTCTACAATAAGCCCTCCTTTATAAGCACCAAGATTTAATAATGGGAAATTTCTAATTCTTATATAATCAGAATAGCCAATATCTCTTGCTAAAAGATAGTATCTGTTTTTATTAGCTCTAGCTTTTCTAATTTCTTTCTGATAATAAGACGATGGTTTTCCTGAATATTTTGAAAGTGAATCTGATAAAGGCTTTAAGTATTTTTCGAATCTTGCTGTAGAAGGAGTAATTGCATCGATTCTTATATCGTATTTTGGAATGGATGTTGCCAATAAATTTCCATTTATTGAATACACATTTCCTCTGTTTGCAGGAATCACTACGTTTTTAATAGTGCGTTCATCTGCTAATTCTCTGTACTTATCTCCTTGAACAAACTGAATACTCAAAAGTTTAAACACAACTGCTAGAGCGAAGATGAACATACATCCTGCTATAAAATACAATCGGTTTAATATGTTCTTCTCGTTTACTGCCAAGCTGAACTAATTTTGAGATTTAACTTTAATTTTTGTTGGTGGTATCTCTGAAATGGCCAATCCTTTTTCTTTCATTTTCAGTTCTACCATTGACTCTTTTTTGAGCTCCATGAGTTTTTTCCTGCCATCTACAAATGCTGAACGCAATTCTTTAGCTTCGTTATTTAATCTGGCTATTTTATGTACTTTTTTATCTGCACTATGCGAACTAGCAATCATTACAAATGCCAATGAAGAAACAAAAAGAATCATGCGCCAATTCTTAAATGCATCATCATTAACTAGAAATGTTCCTTTTAATATGTTTAAAATCCCTTTCTTCATTTATAACTTTTCTGCTATTCTTAATTTGGCACTTCTTGCTCTATTATTTATTTTAATTTCTTCTTTACTAGGCACTATTAATCCACCTACTTTTTTTAATGGCACTTCGAAATTTCCAAAAACATCTCTTTCTGGCTCTCCTTCAAACATGCCATTTCTTATAAATCTTTTAACCAGTCTATCTTCTAGAGAGTGATAAGAAATAACACTTAATCTTCCTCCTTTTTTTAATAAGTCTGGTGTTTGCAACAGAAATTCTTTTAGAACTTCTATTTCTTGATTTACTTCAATTCTTATAGCTTGATATATTTGTGCCAACACTTTATTTTCGTGTTTTGGTGGCAAAAATTTTCTTAATACTTTTTTTAATTGATCACTTGTTTTTATTGGCTCTACTTCTCGATTAGCAACAATAACACTTGCCATTGCAGGTGCAGATCTTAATTCGCCATATTGCAACAACACATTTTTAAGCTGTTCTTCATCATAATCATTAACCACATGGTATGCAGACAGTTTGCTTTGTTGATTCATTCGCATATCTAAATCTGCTTCAAACCTTGTAGAGAAACCCCTTTCAGCAACATCGAATTGATGAGAAGAGACTCCAAAATCGGCTAAAATGCCATCAACTTCTTTAATTCCATAAAACCTTAAGAACCTTTTTGTAAATCTGAAATTTTCATGGATTAGGGTAAATCGTTCATCTTCAATTTTGTTTTCTAAAGCATCTGAATCTTGATCGAACGCAAATAATCTTCCTTTATCTCCAAGCCTCTTCAAAATTTCTTTGCTATGTCCTCCTCCACCAAAGGTGACATCGACATACACGCCATCTTCAACAATATTTAAACCATCAACAGATTCTTTTAATAAAACTGGATTATGATATTCCATGCTCATCGTCTTGTCCCATAACATCTTCAGCTAAATCTGCAAAGTCTCCTGTTGCATCATCTATAGCTTGTTCGTACTTATCTTTATCCCAAATCTCTACAATGTTAATTGCAGCCGAAACCACAATCTCTTTTGAGATATCTGCAAAAACCACTAAATCTTTTGGAACTAATAATCGACCTGTAGCGTCTACCTCTACAACTTTAACTCCTGCTGTAAAACGTCTAATAAAATCGTTGTTCTTTTTCTTAAAACGATTAAGCTTATTAACATTCTGCATCAAAGCTTCCCATTCCGCCATTGGATACAACTCCAAACATGGCTGAAAAACTGCTCGTTTTATTACAAACCCATTTTGCAAAACAGGAGACAATTGCTTTTTTAACGCAGCAGGAAGCATAAGCCTTCCTTTAGCATCTACTTTACATTCGTATGTTCCTATTAATGAGTTCAAAGGGTTTGGTTTTCAATTTTGTGTTTAAGTTTCAAATATATTGAAAAATATACCACATTTTACCACATTTTACCACTTTGTTGATAAATTTTCGATTAACAGCATGTTAAATTCGATTTTATATAACATTTAAGGCCTCTAAAAACTCAATACCAATTGATTATAACTTTTAAATAAACTTATTTACCTAATGTTGATATCTCATTAATAAAGCTTTCTAACACCAATAAATTAATATGGATATATTATGAATGATTTGACTATATTTGTTTTTATTGTAAAGACATAACAATTAATGGCGCATAGATTAAAAAAGGAAAAAGATTATAGATATATTGAAGTTGGAGAAGGCACACCAATAATTGTGTTGCATGGATTAATGGGTGGATTGAGTAATTTTGAATCTGTTACTAAGCACTTTAGCTCTATTGGTTACAAAGTAATTATTCCTGAATTACCTATTTACACGATGTCTTTACTTAAGACAAATGTTAAAAGTTTTGCTAAATATTTACATGAATTTATAGAGTTTAAAGGGTTTGATGAAGTTATTTTATTAGGAAATTCTTTAGGTGGACATATTGGGTTATACCATACAAAACAATATCCAAAAAAAGTAAAAGCTTTAATAATAACTGGAAGCTCAGGATTGTATGAGAGTGCTATGGGTGGAGGTTACACGAAACGAAGCGATTACGAAGTAATAAAAAAGAAAGCTCAAGATGTTTTTTACAATCCTGAAGTAGCTACAAAAGAGATTGTTGATGAAGTTTACGAAACTGTAAACGATAGAAATAAACTTATAAAAACTCTTGCCATTGCTAAAAGTGCTATTAGACACAATATGGCAAAAGATTTACCTAAAATGAAAACTCCTACTTGTATTATTTGGGGGAAAAATGACACTGTTACTCCTCCTGAAGTAGCAGAAGAATTTAATGAATTATTACCAGATTCTGAATTGTTTTGGATTGACAAATGTGGCCATGCAGCTATGATGGAACATCCAGACGAATTTAATGAAATTTTAAGTAACTGGCTTAATAAGAAAGGTTTCTAAAATAGTAAAATCCTTAAAAAGAGATTCCAACCTTCATAGAAATTTATTATGGAAATAAAATCGGCAGAATTTGTAATGAGCAATTCTGATGTTGCTAAATGTCCAAAAAATCTTATTCCTGAATATGCATTTATTGGCAGAAGTAATGTTGGCAAGTCTTCACTTATAAACATGCTTACAAGCAGAAAAAGTCTTGCTAAAACGTCTGGAAGACCTGGAAAAACACAGCTTATTAATCATTTTCTTATAAATAATAGCTGGTATTTGGTAGATTTACCTGGCTATGGTTACGCAAAAGTTTCGAAAAGTGCTAAAAAGACATTTCAAAAATTTATCACACAATATTTTAGTTTTCGAGAACAATTAGTTTCTGCTTTTGTTTTAGTAGATATAAGGCATAAACCTCAACCAATAGATTTAGAATTTATGCAATGGCTAGGCGAAAATGGCATTCCGTTTTCAATCATTTTTACAAAAGCAGATAAATTAAGACCGAAAGCTATAGAAAATCATATTGAAGATTATAAGAATATCCTTCTAGAAACTTGGGAAGAGATGCCTAATTATTTTATTACATCTTCTTCAAAAGATATTGGCAAAGAGAATGTTTTAAAATACATTGATGATTTAAATAATAATATGAAGATTAATTAACTCTTCACATCTAAAGCATCACGCAAGGCGTTACCAATAAGCATAAATGCCATAACCAAACTCATAATACACAACCCTGGAATTAAAGCTAAATAAGGTTTTCCTAGAATAATATAATTATAATGATCTTTAATCATGGCTCCCCAACTTGCCATTGGTGGCTGAGCTCCTATTCCTAAAAAGCTAAGCCCACTTTCAATTAAAATGGCTGCTGCAAAATTAGCTGCCGAAATAACTATAACTGGCGCCATAATATTTGGCAATATGTGTTTGGTTATTATTCTAAAATCATTAAACCCTAGAGCTCTTGCTGCTGTTACATATTGCATTTCTTTGACGCTAATAATTTGACCTCGAACAACTCTGGCCACTTCAACCCACATAGTTAAACCTACTGCAATAAACACTTGCCAAAAACCTTTGCCTAAAGCTAAAGTAATTGCTATTACTAGTAATAATGTTGGAATAGACCAGGTTACATTAATAATCCACATAATAAAAGCATCTACTTTTCCACCAAAATATCCAGCAATACTTCCCATAAAAATGCCAATGACAAGAGAAATAAAAACAGCAACAAAACCTATAAAAAAGGATATTCTTGCTCCAACCAATATTCTACTTAATAAATCGCGTCCATATTTATCTGTTCCGAAAAGGAATGTTTTTTCTTGAATTAAAGAACTTGCATTAACTCCTTGAAAATTGGATAAATGTATTGATTTTTCAGCTCCTTCAAGACCATCTGAAGCATATTCGGTATAAAATAAAGTTTCACCTGTAATTTGATAAGTTGAGATTGGAATTTCGGTTTCTGTATTTTTTTTTCCAAAAAACAGCTTATCAATAAAACTTTGATTGTTTTCTATGGAAGATGGCAAAATTAACATTTGCACTTTAAATCCTGGCTTTTTAGAATGAATGGCTAAATGCATCTGATTGGCATGCTGCGAATTATCTGGAGCAAATGCATATGCAAAAACTGAAATGACGCCTACTAAAACAATAAACCAAAAGCTAAAAACGCCCAAAAAATCTTGTTTGAATTTTTGGAGCGCTAATTGACTTAATGAGCTTGAGTTTTGACTCATTTATTATTATTCTTTGATTGTAGTAGCAACTTTTTTAATGGAATAAGACATTTTTAAATCTTCAAGCACATTAATAGCTTCTTCAATATATACATCCTGACTTAAACTTTTATGCCATCTATCTCTCTTTTCTTTTAAAATGGTGTCTGATAAAAACATTTCTTCTTCATAAGGTAAAGACTTGAAAGTTAGATTAGTTTGATAATCAGAGATTTTTTCGAAACGTTTTGCTTCTTCTTCATTTAAATCTAACTGAGCTTTATATTTATTATAATTTAAGGAATGAATATTTTCGTCCATTTTTGTTTTAATCCATTTCGCATTTTCACCAATGAGTTTTAATTGCTCATTATCACTCATTCTTTTTGTACTGTTTTCAATGGTTTCATTATAATCAAAATAACCATCCCAGAATGTGTAATCTACAGCCTCTATTTTATCCCATGGTAATGGATTTTCCTGATCTTTTTCGCCAATATCTATAAAACTATATCTATCTAAAACAACAACATCGCTCTTTACACCTTCTAATTGGGTTGAGCCACCATTAATTCTATAAAATTTTTGAGTTGTTAACTTTAAAGCTCCTAAATCGCCATTTTTATTATTACGAACCATATTGTTCAAATCTAAAAAGTTTTGAACAGTTCCTTTTCCATAAGTTTGTTTACTACCTATAACAATGGCACGTTTGTAATCTTGCATAGCAGCTGCTAAAATTTCTGAAGCTGAAGCAGATAATTCGTTTACTAAAATTACTAGAGGACCATCCCAAACAATAGATTTGTCTTTATCTTTTAATACTTCTTTAGGCTCTCCTGTTGCTCTAACTTGCACTATTGGGCCATCTTTAATAAACATTCCAGCAATATCTACAACAACTGGAAGTGAGCCTCCACCATTATTTCTTAAATCTAAAACCAGACCTTCCATGCCTTCAGCTTTTAAACGCTCTATTTCTTGTTTAATATCTGAAGCTGCATTTCTACTCTTATAATCTTCAAAATCTACATAGAATTTTGGTAAATTAATAACTCCAAAACTTTTATCGTCTTTTACCACAATAGATGATTTAGCATAAGTTTCTTCAATTTCAACTACATCTCTTGTAATGCTAATATCTTCAATTGTTCCGTCTACTTTTTTAACAGTTAAAACAACCGTTGTTCCTTTTGGTCCTTTAATAAGTTTAATTGCATCGTCTAAGCGCATACCAACAATATTTACTGGCTCTTCTTCTTTTTCCTGACGCACTTTCATGATAATATCTCCAACTTCTAATTCATTTCCACGCCAAGCTGGACCTCCAGAAATAAGTTCTACAATTTTCGTATTGTCCATACGCTTTTGCAGTCTAGCTCCAATACCTTCTAATTTACCAGACATTTGCTGATTGAAGTTTTCTTTATCTTCTGGTGCAAAATAATTGGTGTGTGGATCAAATTCTTCAACTATGGAATTAATGTACATAGAGAACCAATCTTTTCTTTCAAGGTCACCTATGTAATCATTATAATATAAATCGATTGATTTTAACGTTTCTGCACGAGCTTCTTCTTCAATTTGTGTTAAAGGTTTCTTTTCTTCACTTTTTTCTTGTTCAATCATCAAATCGTCATAATTAACCAAATTTGAGAACTTTAATTGTTGTCTCCAACGATCTTTCATTTGTTTTTTATTCTTAACATAATCCATATTCTCATAATCTGAATTAAATTCTTCATCAACAGAATAATCGAAAGGTTTATCTAAAACTTCTTTATAGATTGCTTTAGATTCTTCAATTCTTTGAACCAGTCTTTCATGAGTTAAATTAAAAAAAGAAATGTCGTATTCTTTTAATTGATCATCTATAAGAAATTTGAAATTCTCAAATTCTTCAATATCAGATTTATAAAAATATCTTTTTAATGGATCTAATTGATCTAGATAATCTGCATATACTTCAGCAGAAAAATCATCATTAATCTCTTTAGGATCGAAATGACCTCGTTGAAGTACATAAGTTATTACTTGTATTAGCAATTTATCTTTATCTGGATCTTGGAACGTTTTGGTTGTAAAACTGCAGGATGCGAATGCCAATAAAAGCACTAACATTAAAATCTTATAATTCCTTTTCATAAATCTTATCATGTTAATTTATTAATGTATTGTAGAAGTAATTTGATTTGAGCTATAATAATACATAAAACGCAACTACAATTCAAAAAGTATTTCAATTTATTTTACTAAATTAAAGAAAAAACTATGCCAATAATATCAATTGATACTAATTTTTTGTTAAACCAGATAAATTAATGGGTTACGTAGGAAATTATGTATTTTAGCAATGTTAATTTAATTTTTATTTATGGCTAAAAGACCACTTATTTTAGTAACTAACGATGATGGCATTACTGCTCCTGGAATTAGAGCTTTAATTGAGGTTATGTTAGAACTTGGAGATGTTGTTGTTGTTGCTCCAGATAGTCCACAAAGTGGCATGGGACATGCTATTACAATAAACTCTATGCTACATTTAGAGCGTGTGTTTATAGACAATGGCAAACAAAAGGAATATAGCTGTTCTGGAACTCCTGCAGATTGTGTAAAACTTGCAGTAAAAGAAATATTGGACAGAAGGCCAGATTTATGTGTTTCTGGTATAAACCATGGTTCTAATTCTTCTATAAATGTAATATATTCTGGAACTATGAGTGCTGCACTAGAAGCTGGAATAGAAGGAATTCCTGCTATTGGATTTTCACTATTAGATTATAACTACAATGCCAATTTTAATGCTTCAAAAAAATATGTAAAAAATATTGCCAAAAATGCATTAGAAAATGGAATTCCTAAAAACGTGGTACTAAATGTCAATTTCCCTAATTTGCCTGAAAAAGAACTTAAAGGCATTAAAATATGCCGTCAGGCTAAAGCAAATTGGGAAGAGGAATTTGATAAACGTCAAACGCCACAAGGAAAAGATTATTATTGGTTAACTGGAAAATTTGTGAATTTGGACAATGGAAAAGATACAGACGAATGGGCTTTGGAAAACGGTTATATTTCTGTGGTCCCTGTGCAATTCGATTTAACAGCACATCATGCCATATCCAACTTAAATACATGGAATTTTAATGATTAAAAAAGAAATATTTATAGGTTTTATTATAGGAATTATAGCAAATGCTATTGGGCTTTATTTTGCTGCTTTAATTTTTGGAAATGGTGACGATTTTTTAAACGTATTAAGCTCTGCTTCATCTGAAGGTATTCTGGGTAAACTTATTAGTTTAGGTGCCATTTTAAATCTGGCAGCTTTTTTTATTTTTATAAAAAAGAAACAAGATTATCGTGCAAGAGGTGTGCTTTTAGCAACTGTAATTGTTGCTATTTCAACTTTTGTTTTTAAATTTATATAGAAATATTTATATGAAATACTATATAATTGCTGGAGAAGCCTCAGGAGATCTACATGGATCGAACCTTATGAAAGCACTCAAACAAGAAGATGTTAATGCAACTTTTAGATTTTGGGGAGGCGACTTAATGAGTGAAACTAGCAATACTTTAGTAAAACATTATCGTGATTTAGCATTTATGGGTTTTGCTGAAGTGATTATGAATTTAAGAACAATAGCTAAAAATCTTTCATTCTGCAAAAAAGATATTGAGGCTTTTAGTCCTGACGTTATTATTTTTATAGATTATCCAGGTTTCAATTTAAGAATTGCCAAATGGGCAAAACAAAAAGGTTTTAAAACACATTACTATATTTCTCCCCAAATTTGGGCATGGAAAGAAAACCGAATTAAAGCCATTAAAAGAGATGTAGATAAAATGTATGTTATTCTACCTTTCGAAAAAGATTTCTACGAAAAAAAACACAACTATCCTGTTGAATTTGTTGGCCATCCAACCATAGATGCTATTGCAAATAGAACACAAGTAAATGAATATACTTTTCGTGCAGATTATGAATTAAATGAAAAACCGATAATTGCCATTTTACCAGGAAGCAGAAAACAAGAGATTAAAAAAATGCTCTCGGTTATGCTATCTGTTACAAAAGACTATCCAAACTATCAATTTGTAATTGCTGGAGCTCCAAGTCAGGATTATAGTTTTTACAAACAATTTATTAAGAAAAGTAATGTGCGTTTTATATCTAATAAAACATACGATTTGCTTTCAGTTTCAACTGCTGCTTTAGTAACCTCTGGAACTGCAACTTTAGAAACAGCATTATTTAAAGTCCCACAAGTAGTTTGTTATAAAGGCAATTGGATTTCTTATCAAATTGGCAAACGCGTAGTGAATTTAGAATATATTTCGTTAGTTAATTTAATAATGAATAAAAAAGTGGTTACAGAACTTATTCAGAATGATTTCAATAAAAACACATTAAAAAAAGAACTGGATAACATTCTAGACCCTTATGAACGCGCTAAACTTTATTTAGACTATTACGATCTAGAAAAGAAATTAGGTGGTAAAGGAGCCAGTGAAAAAACTGCTAAATTAATTTACAATTCGATAAAGAACTAGTATGAGAAAAATTACCTATTTACTATTTATTCTATTAACAATTTCAGCCTGTAAATCAACAAAAAACACTAAAAGTAATAGTCGAAAAAGCACAAATACTTCAACGGTTTCAAAGAACACTAATAACCATAGAAACACTGTCGATAATTCTACCATAGAGAATATAATTAAAACGGCAGAAGAATATAATGGTGTTCGTTATAAATATGGAGGTACAACTAAAAAAGGAATGGATTGTTCCGGACTTGTTACTACTGCTTATAACAGTGAAAATATTTCTCTACCTAGAACTACAGGAGACTTAGCAACAACTGGAGATTGGGTAGATGTAAAAGAAGTTAAAAAAGGCGATTTATTATTTTTTGCCACCAAAAAAAACAGCCGACACATAAATCATGTAGGATTAGTTACAGAAGCTAGACCTGGTTTTGTTGAATTTATTCATTCTACAACAAGTAGTGGTGTAATTACTTCAGAATTATCAGAGAAATATTGGTACTTTGCCTTTGTTCAAGCACGTCGTATATTGTAAGATTTTTACTATCTTACTTATGTGAAACTACTTGACTTTGTTATTCTTAAGTTAACTATATGCTTAATTGCAGGCATTCTTTTGTCTAATTACTTTCTCATTTCTTTATTTTATTCGAGTATAATAACAATCTGCCTATTTATTAGTTTAACTGTTGTATACTTCATTTCAAAACCATTACATTTTAAGAATATTTGGTTTGGTATTATTGCATATATAACAATGGTTTCAATTGGAATATTAGTTGTTAATGTTCATAATCACAAAAACTTTGAAAATCATTATTCTAACTTTGATTCCTATAAAAGAAATTCATCTTCATTCCTTACATTAAAGATTATAGACTTATTAAAATCTAATGGTTATAATGATAGATATGTCGTAAAAATTCTAAAAACTGATAGCATTAACACCAGTGGATTAGCACTTTTAAATTTAAAACTTGATTCACTTTCAAAACCTTTTAGTGTAGATGATGTTCTAATTATTCAATCAAAACTCAATCCATTATTTGAGCCTTTAAATCCTAGTCAGTTTAACTATAAAGCATTTCTTGAAAATAAGAATATCTATTCTCAAATATATTCAGACTATCAGTCAATATTTATTGTTAGCCAAACAAAGCATACGCTCTTTGGCTTTGCAGATGCTCTTCGTTCTAACATTAATGAAAAATTAAAAAACTACCAATTTAGCGCAAATGAATTAGCAATTATTAACGCACTCCTTTTAGGTCAAAAAAAAGAAATAAACGATGAAATTTATGAGGATTATAAAAGAGCTGGAGCTATTCATATATTAGCTGTTTCGGGTTTGCATGTGGGTATAATTTTACTGTTTCTAAATTTTATTTTTAAGCCCATAGAATATTTTAAATATGGCCATATTTATAAGATCTTACTAATTATTATTTGTCTTTGGAGTTTTGCTATAATCGCAGGTCTATCTGCTTCTGTTTCTAGGGCTGTTACCATGTTTAGTCTAGTAGCAATTGGGATGAATTTAAAACGTCCTAATAACACAATAAATACTTTAGCGTGTTCTGCTTTTGTATTACTCATTATAAAACCTTCATTTTTATTCGATGTTGGTTTTCAATTAAGTTATTTAGCTGTTTTTAGCATAGTCATTTTATATCCTATATTTTATAATTTTTGGAAACCCAAATATTGGGTTGCAGATAAGCTCTGGCAAGCATTTGTTGTTTCAATTGTAGCTCAATTTGGCATTTTACCAATTAGTTTGTTTTATTTTCATCAGTTTCCTGGATTATTTATAATTTCCAATGTAGTAGTGGTTCCTTTATTAGGTATTATTTTGGGATATGGATTGGTAGTTATTGGACTAGCTTTAATTAATTTATTGCCAGATTTTTTAGCTTTAATATATGGTAGTCTCATTAATTGGATGAATACCTTTTTTAAGTGGATTGCACAACAAGAGGCATTTTATTTTAATGAAATTTCGTTTAACCTGCTTGACGTTTTTGCAAGTTATATTTTTATAATAATGCTCTATCAGTTTTATAAATTAAGAACATTTAAAAATGGCGTATTGGTATTGATCGCTATTATAATATTCCAAAGTGTTCAGATTTATTCAACTTTTCTAAATCAAACCAATAATAGATTTATCATATTTCATAAAAACAGGTATACTTTAATAGGTGCACAAGAAGGCAAGACATTAAGTCTATATCATAACCTAGAAAAGTTTAATAAGTCTACAGATTATATTATTTCTAACTATTCGATAAAAAATAACATTTCTTATATTAAAGAAGATTTAGTTCAAACAGTTTATAAAATATCTGACAAGAAAATTCTAGTGATTGATAGCTTAAGTGTTTTTCGTGTTACTAGTTTCAAGCCAGATTATCTTCTTTTAAGAAATTCTCCTAGAATAAACTTAAAACGAGTATTAGACTCTTTAAAACCTGAACTTATTATTGCTGATGGAAGCAATTATAAATCTTATTTAAAACGATGGGAAAAAACTTGTAAAGAACAAAAAATCCCTTTTCACCAAACTAGTAAAAAGGGAGCTTTTATAATAAAATAACTTATTATTAATTTGAGAATTCTGGAGTAAATGAACTGTAATAAGCTGAAAAATCTTGTTGTGTTTTCATATCAACATGTTCGTTATTTTTAAAAAGTTTTAAATATAATTCCAACTGTTGTGGTGTTTTATAACCAATAACTGGAGATAAAAACTCTCCTTTTTCGTCTAAAAACAATATAGTTGGGTATGATCTTACACTAAAATATGTAGATAATTGATGAGCTGAATTACGTCTATTTGCATTTGCTGGATTATATCCTGGATTTGTAAAGGTATTCCCTTTAAAATTAATAGTTTCGTTCCCTTCAGCATTAAACTTAACAGCATAATAATGTTTGTTTACATAATCTGCAACATCTTTATTTTTAAAAGTATTTTTATCTAAAAGCTTACATGGACCACACCAATTGGTGTAGGCGTCAATCATTATTTTTTTTGGGTTTTTCTTTTGAAGCTCTGTAGCCTGTTCTAAAGTCACCCAGTTAATTTCTTGTGCTGAAATATTTGCAACAAACAAAAAAATAGTAAATACAGATAATATTTTTTTCATAGTAATTTATAATTTCTAACTTAATAATTAAGTTTAGTAGGTTTCAAAAATTGTTCCTAAAATATAAAAAACACTCCAATTTAGGAGTGTTTTCTATTTATTTTAACTATTTATTCGATTAACGAACTCCATGCATTAATTTTTTAAGTAAAGGATTTAATAAAATAGATATTAAACCAACACCAATAGGTATCAAGGTAAATATTAAAAAGAACGTTCCTAGAGAGTATTGTTCAGAAATTTTATCTATCATTCCTCCCATAGTTCCTGCAGCTTTTTGTCCTACAGCAATGGCTAAATACCAAACTCCAAACATAAAACCAATCATTCTTGCTGGAACTAATTTGCTTAAATAAGACAATCCTACAGGTGATAAACATAATTCTCCCATAGTGTGCAATAAGTACGCCAATATTAAGAAAATAATACTTACAGATGCCGTTTTAGCTCCTGAAGGTATTCCTGATGCTCCATAAGATAAAATAGCAAAACCTAGCCCTAATAAAATTAAGCCTATACCATATTTCATAGCTGCACTTGGATTATATTTACTCTCCCACCATTTTGAAAATAATGGTGCCAATGTAATAATAAAGAAAGAGTTTAATATTCCAAACCAAGTAGCTTCAATTTCATGTCCTGTTTCGTTAAATTTATTCACTAATCTAAAAATAACCAAAAACCAGATTCCAGCAAATGCAACTGCCAAAACAACGTTAGATAGTCCAATTTTTTTAAAAGTTTTCTTAGTCAACAAAATTAGCACCCATGTAATGATAATTAAAGGGACTGTTGTTAATAAGGCATCTACTATTTTAAATATCATGGCAGAATCTCCAACTAAGGTTCTATCTGTATAATCTCTAGCAAATAAGGTCATAGACCCTAATGATTGCTCAAAAAATGCAAAGAAAAATACTGTAAAAACACCAAAAATAGATACAGCAATAATCCTATCTCTAACTATGGGTAAATATCGAGCAATACGTGTTACTAATAAGATTAAGAATAAAACTAAAGCTAAAAGCACGATAACACTGGAGCCACTTAAACCACCTACTTCAAAAGGCATTAAACTAGTTCCTTCAATTTTTTCTAAAGGATCATTAAACAGATACAGTAAACCTCCAACAGACGATAAAACAATTAATATTTTATCAAACATTGTAAATGGATTCAATTTTTCTTCAACTCCAGCATCTTCTTGTTCTTTAGGAGCCTCTTCATTGATATTCTGAGGAATTTCAACCACATGTTTTATTGATGGTTTTCCTCCTACATTTCCAAATAAATCTTTAGCCAACCAAAATTGCAACATGCCTAAAAACATGAAAATTCCAGCTAAACCAAAGCCCCAGGACCAACCAAAATTTTCAGCTAAGTATCCACAAAGCATCATACCGAAGAAAGCACCTGCATTAACTCCCATGTAAAATATGGTATAAGCGCCATCTTTTTTTGACTCTTTACCTTTATACATTTCTGAAATAATCGAGGTAATATTTGGTTTAAAGAAACCGGTTCCAATGACAAGTAAAGCTAAACCAATATAAAAGGTTGTAGTAGTTTCTAAAGCCATAGAGGCATGACCTAAAGTCATAATTAAACAACCAATAACTACTGCAACTCTATAACCTGTAATTTTATCTGCAATCCACCCACCAACAATTGGTGTTAAGTATAGTAACGATGCATAGGTGCCTATTAAAGCTAAGGCATGCTCTCTAGGCCAATCCCAACCTGGATTGTCACTTAGAATTGGAGCTGTTAAAAATAACACCAATAAAATACGCATTCCATAAAATGAAAAGCGTTCCCACATTTCTGTAAAAAACAACACAAATAGTCCTGCTGGATGACCAATTACCTTGTCTTTAAATAGATTTTCAACATCTGTATTCATATATAATTAATTTAGTTAGTATATTTTTAGTGTACGTTACCCATTAACTTTTTCATTAATGGAGAAAATATTAAGACAACTAGTCCTGCACCTAGTGCATATTTTGCAATTAATCCAAAACCATCAGTATAAATAGCTAATGTTTGTAAACCACCTACATTAACGTCTGTGCTTTCTACAGCCAATTGTTTTGAAATAAAACCTACTATTTGAAAAGCATAAGCAGATGATAAGAACCAAATTCCCATCATAAAAGCAACAATTCTTTTTGGTGATAAGTCTGTTATTTTAGATAAACCTACAGGAGACATAAATAATTCTCCAATAGAAATAACTAAATACATAATAAATAGGTATGCAAATGGCACCATTCCATTTTCATCAGCACTACCAGCACTCAAAGCTAATATATAAAAACTTGCACCAGCTAAAACCAAGCCTAAACCAAATTTATAAGGTGTTCTAGGATTAAGATTTTTCTTAGATAGATAAGCCCAAAGTAATGAAATAGGAATAGCTAAAATAATGATAAACATAGAGTTTAATGCATTAGTCTGACTAGCATTAATTAGCGTTAAATCTACATTTCTGGAAGCAAATAATGTAATCACACTTCCAGACAATTCATGGAATCCCCAAAAAAGTGTCATAAAGAAAGTAATTAATACTGCCATGATTAATTTCTTTCTCTCTACTACAGTGGCTTTCATCATGATTCGAATTAGATAAATCAATATAGCAACACCTATAACTTTAAATATGATACTTACAATAGTTTCTTCACCAAGTATAGCTTTGTATTGTGATAAAACATATGCTATAATTGGAACTGCTAAAAAC
The DNA here is from genome assembly GCF_003148645.1 of Xanthomarina spongicola. Lineage (GTDB taxonomy): Bacteria > Bacteroidota > Bacteroidia > Flavobacteriales > Flavobacteriaceae > Xanthomarina > Xanthomarina spongicola. The sequence goes on along the minus strand of NZ_QGGP01000003.1, from coordinate 198,134 downwards.
GAAATAATTGGAATAAGCGCCTTTTGAGGAATCCCAAAAACTTTCTTTTCATATATTTCATTATTTGGTGGTAATCCTCTATCTCCAAAAACATTCTTTCTAATACCACTCCAAAAGAAAATAAGCCCAGTTAACATGCCAACACCTGCTAATCCAAAACCATAGTGCCAACCGTATTCGATAGCTAACCATCCACAAAGCAATGGTGCTACAAAGCCACCAATATTAATACCCATGTAAAAAATGGTAAAACCAGAATCTTTTCTAACATCACCATCTTCATACAAAGAACCAACAAAGGTTGAAATATTAGGCTTGAAAAAACCATTACCAACAACAATGAACGCTAAGGCTATAAAAAATGCCATATTATTCTCAATTGCCAAAACAAAATGCCCTATTGACATTAAAACCCCTCCTAAAAATATAGAACTTCTCATTCCAAATATTTTATCGGATACTTGTCCTCCAATAACAGTTGATGCGTAAACTAAAGATCCATAAGAAGCATAAACAACTGCAGTTGCTGCATCTTTATCAATCAAGGCCTTGAAAATCTCTTGAACCATGTACAGAGTTAGTAGGGCTCTCATACCATAAAAACTAAATCGTTCCCATAGTTCTGCAAAAAATAAATAAAATAATCCTTTTGGATGACCAAAAAGTTGTGGTTCTTCTAAATTGTCTAAGTTAGTATCAGGCATTTGTTTTATAGTTCGTTTATTATCCTTTAATCTTTACTTTCTCGTCTTTATTCTCTTTGGTCATATCTCTTTTATCACCTAAAGTATCATCAATAAAATTGGACATCTTGGTAAATAAATGTAAGCGTGTGTTTCCACCATAGATTCCATGATTTTTATCTGGATATATCATCCATTCAAATTGTTTATTAGCTTGGATTAATGCTTCAACCATGCGCATGGTATTCTGTACATGTACATTATCGTCTGCTGTTCCATGAATTAATAAGAAATCACCTTGTAATTTATCGACATGACTTAAAGGTGAGTTTTCGTCATAACCAGATGGATTTTCCTGAGGCGTTGTCATATAACGTTCTGTATAAACAGAATCGTAAAAACGCCAGCTTGTTACTGGAGCTACTGCAATGGCCATTTTAAAGACATCGTTTCCTTTAAAAAGCGCATTACTGCTCATAAATCCGCCATAACTCCAACCCCAAATTCCAATTCTAGTTTCATCTATATATGGTAATTTTCCTAATTTTCTTGCTGCTTCTATTTGGTCCTCAACTTCGTATTTCCCTAATTCCTTTTGCGTAACTTTTTTAAATTCGGCTCCTTTATAACCTGTTCCTCTACCATCTACACAAACAACAATATATCCTTTTTGTGCTAAATATTGATACCAATAATCATTTGCTCCACCCCAACTATTTGATACACTTTGAGAACCTGGACCAGAATATTGATACATAAAAAGTGGATACTGTTTAGATTCATCAAAATTGGCTGGTTTAATCATCCACATGTTTAAATCGTTGCCATTAATATGAATTGTACTAAACTCTTTTTTTGAGGTCTTGTAATCTAACAGCTTTTCAGAAAGCTGGTCATTATCCTTAATACTTTTGATTAAGTTTCCAGATTTCGAATCGTTCAAGGTGTATTCTGGTGGTGTTGAAGCACTTGAAAACGAATTGATAAAATATGAGAAATCTGCACTAAATGAAGCTCTATTGTTTCCTTCACTTTTTGTTAATCGCTCTTTATCTCTTCCGTTAATTTTAACAGAATAAACATCTCTATTTATAGATCCATTTTCAGTAGATTGATAAAATATTTTATTGTTTTTTTCGTCGTAGCCATAATAGCTAGTCACTTCCCAATTCCCTTTAGTTACTTGATTAAGCAACTCGCCTTCATTAGAATAATGATAAATATGGTTGTAACCATCTTTTTCACTAGTCCAAATAAAACTATTATCTTTTAAGAATGTTAAATCGTCTGTAACATCAACATAAGCTTTATCTCTTTCTTCTAAAGCTAATTTAGCTGAACTATTTTCGGCATTAATCATCCATAAATCCAATTCGTTTTGATGTCTGTTTAAGTAATGAGCACTTAACACATCTGGATTATTTGTCCATTTAATTCTAGGAATATAGAAGTCGTTATAGTCTTTATTTACTTTAATTTCTGAAGCTTTATCATTTTTTAAATTATATAAATGAAGTGATACTATAGCATTAGTTTCACCTGCTTTTGGGTATTTAAAAGTATCTTTTGTTGGATATAATTCAGAACCATAAACATCCATTGAAAATTCAGGCACGTTGGTTTCATCGAATCGTATAAAGGCAATTTTATCACTATCTGCATTCCACTCGAATGCACGAACAAAACCAAATTCTTCTTCGTAAACCCAGTCTGTAATACCATTGATTATTTTATTCTTTTCACCATCAAATGTTATTTGAGTTGTTTTTCCAGAATTCAAATCTTTAACAAATAAATTATTATTATAACCATAAGCTATTTTCTTTCCATCTGGCGAAAATGTAGGTTCTTGAATTTTATCTTCAGCAACTAAAGTAACCTGATTTGTTTTAGTATCGAAAATGTAATATTTACCTAAACTAGAGCGTCTAAAAATAGATTCTACATCTGTAGCTAAAAGAATCTGGTTTTCATCATTACTAAAGGTATAATCTGTAAAATAAGTTATGGCTTCAATATTACTTGAGTTAACTAGTGTTTTTACTTTTTCTAAAGTTTTATAATCGTAAACATCTATGGTGGTTGTACCAGATTCTCGATCGAAATTAAGAACTGAATATTGTTGCCCATTTTTCATAGAATGTAAGGCATCCATGCGTTCTGTTCTAAAGGTGCCATCCCATATTTCCTCTAAAGAGATTTCTTTATTTTGTCCAGTTGAAAAAAGAGTTGTTAAAAAACAAAAAAGAAGAAGGTGCTTTGTCAATTTCATTAAAATATTTTTTTAATATAAAATAATGTCAAGTTTACTAAAAAATAAGCAAAAAACAGTAAATATTAACAGTTAAATAGGCTTTTGTATCTTAACTCAAACAATATTAGTACTAAGTACATTATCTTTGTGTTTTCAATGTTATTTTCATGAGTAAAACTATTTCAGGCTTTTCCAAATTATCAAAATCCAGTAAAATTGATTGGATTGTAGAAACATATTTCTCGAAAAATGCTGAAGCTAAACATATTATAAAACAGTATTGGAATACTAATATTAAGCTACAACAATTACACGACGAATTTATAGAAAACACCATTACCAATTATTATTTGCCATTTGGTGTTGCTCCTAATTTCTTAATTAATGGAGAAATGTATGCTATTCCAATGGCAATTGAAGAAAGTTCGGTAGTTGCAGCAGCTAGTAAAGCTGCAAAGTTCTGGTTAGATAGAGGTGGTTTTAAAACAGAAGTGTTATCAACAACCAAAATTGGTCAAGTCCATTTTATGTTTCATGGCAATTATAATACTTTAAATACTTATTTTAAAATTGTTAAACCCAAACTTATTCAAGCCACAAAACATATTACTAAAAATATGGAAAAACGTGGTGGTGGCATTCTAGATATTGAGCTTCGTGATAAGACAGAAAGCATTGAAGGTTATTTTCAGCTTCATGCAACTTTTGAAACGCTTGATGCCATGGGAGCTAATTTCATTAATTCTTGTTTAGAGCAATTTGCCAAAACCTTTAGAGAAGAAGCTCTAAATTATGATGGTTTTTCTGAAAATGAGAAGACTATTGATATTGTTATGAGCATCCTTTCAAATTATGTTCCAGATTGTTTAGTTCGTGCAGAAGTTAGTTGTCCTGTTAAGGATTTAACTGAAAACCCATCCATAAATCCTGAAGAATTTGCAAAGAAATTTATTCAAGCCGTTAGAATTGCAGAAATAGAGCCATATAGAGCAGTAACACATAACAAAGGCATTATGAATGGTATTGATGCTGTTGTTCTTGCAACTGGAAACGACTTTAGAGCAGTTGAAGCTGGTGTTCATGCTTATGCATCCAGAAATGGTAGTTATAGTAGTTTAACTCATGCTAAAATTGAAAACGATAGATTTTATTTTTGGATTGAAATACCTTTAGCTCTTGGAACAGTTGGTGGCTTAACCAGCTTACATCCATTGGTAAAACTAGCTTTAGAGTTATTACATAATCCTACTGCAAAAGAACTCATGCAAGTAGTTGCTGTTGCAGGTTTGGCTCAGAATTTTGCTGCCTTACGCTCTTTAACAACCACCGGAATTCAAGAAGGACACATGAAAATGCACTTAATGAATATACTTAATCAGTTTGATGCAACTGATGATGAAAAAAAGACATTGATAGATTATTTTAAAACACATACTGCTACACATAGTTCTGTTGTGGATGCCATTAAAAAATTAAGAGTAAATAAATAAAAGTGAAAGAATTCTATAGTAACGGAAAATTATTGCTCACTGGAGAATATGTGGTTCTTGATGGTGCTTTATCTTTAGCTATACCAACAAGTTATGGGCAATTTTTAGAAGTTACTTCTATTGATAAACCGAAGATAACATGGAAGAGTTTAGATTTTGAGAATCATGTTTGGTTTGAAAGTGAATTTGATATTAAAAATAATAAGATTACTGCGTCGCTTACTCCTCGCAATGACAACGACAAAGAAAAGCGTCTGTTGAGAATACTTCAAGAAGCTAAAAAGCTAAATCCAGAATTTTTAAATAGTCATTTAGGTTTTGAAGTTACTAGCAAGCTCGACTTTCCACAGAATTGGGGTTTGGGTTCTTCATCTACTCTTATAAATAACATTGCCAATTGGTCTAAGGTAGATGCTTACAAATTACTAGAACTAACTTTTGGTGGTTCTGGTTACGATATTGCTTGTGCTCAATATAATTTTCCAATAACCTATAAATTATTTAATAAAAACAAAAGGAGTGTTGAAAAAGTTGATTTTAATCCACCTTTTAAAGAGTCGCTTTATTTTGTTTATCTAAACAAAAAACAAAATAGTAGAGATGGCATTACACATTACAAAGCCAGTACATTAAATAAAACTGAAGCAATAAAAGAGATAAGTGACATAACGTTAAAACTTATTAATTGCTCAAAAATTTCTGAATTTGAAATGCTAATAAATAAACACGAAAACATTATTGCTAGCATTATTAAGCAAGTTCCTGTAAAAGAAAAATTGTTTGCAGATTTTAATGGTTCAATAAAAAGTCTTGGAGCTTGGGGAGGCGATTTTGTATTGGTTACTTCTAAAGAAAATCCGAAAGACTATTTTAATTCTAAAGGTTATCGGACTATTATTCCTTATTCCAAAATGATAAAATAAAAAAAAGCTTCACATATTTTGTGAAGCTTTTTTTATAAATATACTTAAATGCTTATTGAACTGTATTAGCTCTATTGTCTTCAATCTCTGAAGCCTCTTTTAATGCATTATATAGATTTGTATTTACATTGCTTATTTTAGCTGTACCAACCTGGTTAGCAAAACCTTGATAGTTATCTAATTCTGCAGCTGGTGTCTTTTTAGTAACTTGAACCATGTAAACGCCTTTTTCACCTTCAATTAATTTAGAAGTTTCACCTTCATTTAATCCAAAAGCAGTTCCAACAACAACACCTTCTTTTCCAGCTCCTGAAATAGTTGGGTTTTTCATGTTAATTGCTAGAGATGTTTTTACTGTTTGTCCTTCAGCAGCTGCTACATCTTCTAAAGTTGTTGCAGAGATTCTGTCTTTTATTAATTTAGCTTTCTTTTCCTTTCTAATTGCTGGCAATGCAGTAACAGATGCTTGTTCTGTATTCATTAAACCTTCAGCAAATTTTGCTGTAATTTGTACAATTGCGTAACCTCCATTTAAATTGAAACGTTTAGTATCACCTACTTCTGTGTTTTCTTCAAATGCCCAACGAACAATAGATCTTTGGTTACTTAATCCAGGTATATTTTCGTCTAAAGCTTTAACGCCATTTACAGGACGTACAACATAATCTTTTTCTTTAGAAGCTTCTTGAAAATCTCCTTTATCGATTGCTATTTCAAAATTTGAAGCATCTCTAAATACTTGATTAATGGTTGCTTCAGAAGGCTCAATAATTCTAGCAATAGTCCCAACTTTTATAGCACGTTGTGGATTTTTTTGACCTTCGATTTCTATAATGTGAAAACCAAACATGGTTTTTACAACATCCATATCTCCTACATTATTTTCGAAAACAAAATCTCTAAATTCTTCTACCATTGTTGGGTAAGTAAAGTAATCATAACTACCTCCCTTTTCAATACTTCCTTGGTCTGAAGAGTAAGTTGTTACAAATTCTGGAAATCTAGATTTATCTGATTTTAAAATAGTTAATAAACTATCTGCTGTTTTTTTAGCTTGATCTTCGGTTTGAGTAACTTCAGGTTGAGCACTTGCAGCTCCAACATAAGGAATTAATATATGTCTTGCTTTAACAGAGTCTGGCATTTGAACAACGGCAACCACTTTAGATAATTTAAAGTGAGTTCCGTCTTTATAAGGACCATATACCTCACCAACATTCATTTTAAAAATTGTGTCAGCTATTGCAGCTGGTAAAGCCGATTTAAATACAAAACGATCTTCAAATTTAATATCTGAATTCGAATTGATAAAAGTCTTATTATTCTTTACATGCGCAAAACCTTTAACAGTATCGTTATTTTTAGTTACCTCGTTATAAACCACTTGGTCATTTAACAAATTAACTAAGTCTTGTTTAATGTTATTCTCGTCTTCAACAGTAGCAACCTCTTTAAATTCTACATATTGAAGGTCTCTTGTTGCTTCAACTTCGTATTGTTTTTTATGCTTATTTATATAAGTAGAGATTTCAGATTTAGAAACAGAAACTGTACTATCTTCTATAGAAGTATATGGAATTTGAACGTACTTAATGTCAACAGTCTCATTTTCTAATGTATGCTCTAATTTCCCTTCAGCTAAAGTTCCAGACATACCAGCTTTAACCATATTAAAATAGTCTTGTTGTAAAGAGTTTACTGCAATACTATTTTCGTAATCTATCCATTGCTTATATGCAACTGCAGATGTTTCTTTTAAATTAGCGATGTATTCGTTTAATTTATTTTCATCAAAAAGACCAGCTTCATTTTGAAATTCTGGACTATTTGCTAAGTTAGTTCTTAACAAATCTCTCATTTGATCTTTCTCAACAGTTAGACCAAGTTCTTCGAATTGTGTTTCTAACACAGCTTGTCTTACTTCTTGATCCCAAACTCTGTTCATTGCTTGCATGTTGGTTCCATTTGGCCCAAGCTGTCTTTGTGCTGCTTCTACTTTTCCTAAAAAGTCTTCACGAGAAATGTCTTTTCCGTTGATAGTAGCTACAATGTTTTGAGATTTTCCTACTAATGCATCTGTATTTCTAAACAAATCTCCAATTACAAAAGAGAATAACGCTAACGCAATCACAATGATTAAGAAGAGTCCACGTTGTCTAATTTTATTTAAAACTGCCATTTTTTATTTCTATAAATTATAAATTATCGTGCGCGAAAATACCATTTTCTATTTAATAATAAAAGTAGAATGACGCATTAATTCTATTAAGGTTAGGAATTTAGTCGGAGTCTAATATTTTAAGTTCTACTAAATCGATTTTAGTATTAGAAACTTCGAGAATTGTAAAAAGAAATCTATCTATTTTAACAATTTCGTTTTGTTGAGGAATTTCCTCAGTATAATCGACTATTAAGCCTCCAAGTGTTTCGTAGTTTTCGCTTTCTGGTAGATTTATCTTAAAGGTTTCGTTTAGGTAATCAACCTCCAGCCTTGCTGAAAACTTATATAAATCGTCTTCAAGTTTTTCTTCTGTTAAAACAATTGTATCGTGTTCATCTTCAATTTCACCAAAAAGCTCTTCAACAATATCTTCAACGGTTAAAATACCAGACGTCCCACCATATTCGTCTAAAACTACAGCCATACTTTTTCGCTTCTTAATTAAAATACTTAAAATGTCTTTAATTAGCATCGTTTCTGGAACAAATTCTACTGGAACCAAGATGGATTTAAGGTTTTTTGGTTTTTTAAAAAGCTCGAAAGAATGGACATATCCCAATATATCATCTATAGTTTCTTTATATATTAAAATTTTAGAAAACCCAGTTTCTGTAAAAAGTCCATTTAAATTTTTTGATGATTCGGTAACATCTACAGCAGTAATTTCAGTTCGAGGTATCATAACCTCTCTTGCTTTTACTTCTGAAAACTCTAGGGCATTTTGAAAAATTTGAATTTCGGTATCTATATCGTCATGTTCTTCTACAGACTCCATTTGTTCACTAATATAATTGACTAGTTCTATTTTTGAAAAAACTAACTGTATCTGGTCTCCTTCGGTTTTAAAGAATTTTTTAAGAACAAAATCTGAAATCCAAATAACAAAATCTGAAATAAAAGTAAAAAACACATAAAACACATAAGCAGGAATTGCTAATAGTTTTAGAAATGAATTAGCATAAATTTGAAAAAATACTTTTGGTAAAAATTCTGCAGTAATTAAAATAATAATTGTAGAAATAATAGTTTGAGTTAAAAGACTAAAATCTACCAGTAAAAAATTAATAACGTGAGAACTTGAAGGAAGAAACGTATGAAACCAATCTACTAATAAATCTCCCATAAAAAATCCATAAATAACCAATGCAATATTGTTTCCAATAAGCATAGTTGCTATAAATTTAGATGGCCTAACAGTTAATTTGGTTAGTACTTTTGCAAGAATGCCTTGTTGCTTTTTTTCTATTTCTATGTGAATTTTATTTGAAGACACATAAGCAATCTCCATTCCTGAGAAAAAAGCAGACAAGATTAATGATACTATAATAATAATGACATCTGGGTTCATTATTTATTATCTCCTTTATTTTCGAATTTTTTGTTGAATCTCTTTCTAAAGAAAAACATAAAAACTGCTGCTCCTGCTAATAATAAAGACGTATATTCTATAGTACTAGATTCTATATATTTTGAAATAACATCATACAAGAAGATAATTGCAAACAGCAAATAGGCATATTGAAAAAACTTAAATATTTTCATTTGAATCGTTTAAAAAATGATTGTGTAAAGATACTGAATTATTCGTCAAGTGTAATGATACCATCAATTTCTAAAACTTCAGCTTTTGTAAATTTTACATCGGAATCGAAACCTTTACCATTTATAACATCTTGGCCTGTTCTAAAGGTTACAGGTTTGTTGGTAAAAAGCCATTCTCTGTTTTGGTCGTAGTAAAGTTGTTCTGCAAATAAGGTGTCTTTATTTGTTGAAGAAAGCACCACATTGCCTTGTAAATCTATAATTCCTGTTTTGTCGTAAACAATGGCATAATCTGCAATGACATTACTTTTTTGGTTTTGCTCGTCGAATAAATCTAAATCTATGCCATCTGGAAATTCGTTAAAAACAAAATTTCTATTAGAATAATCTAACATTTTAGGGCTTTTTAAATTGGCAGTTACACGACCAGAATCTGTGTATTTTAAATCTATATGTTCTGCAACACCAATAGGTTCGTTTTCTGATATACCTATTTTTTTAACTTCTTCGAAGTTGTTTTTACATGAAAAAAACATAGTCACAGCAATTGCTGTGACTATGTAATTAGTTTTATGTAAAAATGTTTTAATCATTATAAACTAGGTACTGTAACACTAGCTCCAATCCAACATCCAATATTGATTTTTTGCCCAGCATTACCTTCGCTAAAAATCTCAGATTTTTGTGGCGCTTTAGCTCTATAACTAGCTGCCGATTGCGCTGCTGCACTTGTTAAAGTTGGATCTACACGTCCTGCTTTTTCAGCTTCGTCTGCTGCTAACCAAAATACAGCTCTTTTATTAAAGTTTGTATCTCCACAGTTATTTGCGCTTCTATTATACATATCTGCAATTTTTAAATGTGGTCTTCCATTTGATGGATTGAACTTTAAAGCATTTCTAAAGTAACCTCTAGCAGGCCCATAACTTCCTTTCGCTTTTAATTTATCTCCAATTTTTTCATAAAGCTTCGCTTTCTTGAAACTATCAGATTCTAAACTAATTGCTTGTTCGTAAAACTTAATAGCTTCAGAAGTTTTCCCTTCTTTGTCTTTTAAGATTCCTAAGTAATAAGCTGAATTAGCTGAAGGACTTAAATTATGATATGCATTTACTAATTTAAAGAATAACGGATCGTCTGTACATTCTTTAGCAGACATATTACCTGCAGCTCTTTGTAACCAAACAGCATTTGATTTATTTGCTTCAAAATCTTTAGTATATAATGGAATTAGGTTTTCACAATTAGCTCTTGAACCTAATTTACTATCAATACTTCCGGCTATTTGATCGTAAGCCTTTAAATAACTTTCATAATATTTTTTATAACTTTTCTCTTTACTAGTTAATGCTGTACCTGCATCTTCTTTTTCAATAAGCGCATTTAAACTTTCAGAATAGTTACCTACTTCTTGTTCTACTTTTTCTACAACATCATCATATTTATTAAACAATTCTGAAGCAGATTTTTCTCCAGCATCATATAAATCTACCATTAATGAAAAATAAGTATAAAGAGATTTAGGATTAGTAAAAGTATCTGGATCTGATTTATAAGCTGCATCAAAACACGCATATAATTCTCCATCTGTTTTCTTTAACAACTCTTTATTATCATACATTAACTGACAAGCTTTTGCAGCATACTCACCTGTTGGAGTTTTACTAGCAAAATGTTGACTACGCTCTTCCCATAGTTTCATTAAATCGTTTAAGTAAGCAACTTTTTCGGACCCAGTAGTATTCTCAATTTTATAATCTAAAATATCCTCACCATAAGTATATATAGCTCTGTTTAATTGTGGACATTTAGTTCTAACTTTCATCCAAGTATCAAATGCAGCATCATAATTTTTTGCTTTTGCATATTCAGAGAATATAGACAAATTAGTCATACATTCTTCGTCTTGTTGTGCGTTAACAACATTGAATCCTAAAAACAGCATAAGAGCTAATAATGTAATCTTTGTTTTCATAATATCAAGTTTATTGTTTAATTAAATTTTCTTTTTTGGAACCATCTATCATTAAATGACAAACTAAGTTGGAATTTTATAAAATTCTCTTGAATAAGATTTTGATTGGTTGTTCCTTTTTTTCCAAACTCTACTCCAAAATTTGCATTAGAGAATGCGTTCCCTATTGGTAAACCTACTCCAAAAGATATGCCAAACTCATTTATAGCTTCGTCATTAATATTTAACCCAGTTTCTTCGAACCTTATTCCTGCTCTATAAACAACTCTTTTTAAATAGCTTGAAAAAGAATTATAATCTGGTATAAAAAATCCACCTAGTGAAAAAGAAGATGCATTTGTATATTTTACATTTCCTGCAGAATCGCTTGATTCGTATAAAACGTTTTTAAATTGACTTGTATTTAACAACGTATATTCTAATCCTACAAACCATCTGTTAGGCTGGCCTATTCCTGTGCCAACTGAAAGTTTTGCTGGAAGAGCTAACTCTGTTTGTTTTAAATTTTGTGCAGCAAGATCTGCTTCTATTGAATTAACAACATACTCGTCTCCATTAGAAGCATTAATTGTAATTGTGTTGAAAGTTCTTGAGTTTTTAGAAGTAAGATTCGTTTTTGGTCTATAAGTTAAACTTGACGTTAATTCAAAACCATTTGCTAAAACTGTTTTGTAAATAGCTCCAAAATTTAATGTTATACCTGCTAAATCTGAATTATTATCTTCTCTAGTTTGGTATTGAGCTAAATCACCTTCGTTTGTATAAACATACTGAATAGTATTATTTTTAATATTACCAAAGTTAAAACCAAAATCAACACCTAAGCTTAATTTATTGTTTACTAAATATCCTAAAGACGTATAAGCTTTATTTACACCACCTTTTCCTCTAAATTGACTGTAGAGTTCGCTATCATCATTTAAAGTTTCTAGTTTATAACCAACCGAAGTATAGGGAATAAGCCCAAGCCCAAGCCCAAATTTACCAATTGGGAAAGACATAGCTATATAATCTAAAGTGGTTGAATTTACTTCATCTGTCCCATTGTCACTTTTTAATTTCGCATTAGTATGACCTCCACCTATTGCAAATTTAACAGGTCTAGATTCATTATTATAAATGGCTAAATTTTTTGAAGCGTAAGAAGCTGGATTGCTTAAATTAACATGGATACTATCTGAGTATACAGTTATTCCTCCCATACTTCTATTTTCAACTGTTCCTTTAAATTTTAAGCTACCTATTCCGTAAAAAGAATAAGGAGAAGCAGTTCCTTCCTGAGCGTAACTTTGAATTGCAAACATTGCAATAAAAACTAATACAAGTTTTTTAATCATTCGGCTTTATTAAATTGTAAAATATGGTTCAATCCTTGTAAAAGGAAATTTGAGTTGGCAAATATGCTACTTTTTAATTGTTTAGACAAAAAATTAGCGTCTCCACCTGTTAAAATAACTGTTAAATCTGAATATTTATGCATATATTGATTAATTGCTCCTTCAATTTCGCTTAAAACACCAAAAACAACGCCTGAATGAATGGCATCTCCTGTCGTGTCTCCAATAAAGTGTTCAGGTAATTTTGTTTCTAATAACGGTAAATTAGCTGTTAAATTATTTAAAGATTTATAACGCATTCTTATTCCTGGAGAAATAGCTCCTCCTAAATAAGTGTTTTCCTTAGATATAAAATCGAATGTAATACAAGTTCCAGCATCTATTACAAGTACATTTTTTTGTGGAAACAGTTTTACAGCTCCACTAACTAGAGCTAATCTATCTACACCTAGGGTTTTTGGAGTCTTGTATTTGTTTTGAAATGGTAATTTTGTTTCTGAATCTAAAACGAGAACATGAATTGATTTTTGAATCAATTTGTAGTCATCTTTATTTAAATTCCCAACAGACGAAATAATACAATCTTTAATTTTACTGTACTTTTTCAGTATATTCTTAAATTCTTTTTCGAAATTAAATACCTCTGTTGAAGTTTGAAACACAATCTCATCTTCCTGAAAAACAGCAAACTTAACAAATGTATTCCCTACGTCTATTACTAAATCCATACTTATATTAATGGCTGTAAATTTACAAAACCATTTTTTATTTATTTTCTTTTGGCGAATAATAAAAATGAATATATATTTGCATCCGCAATTATGCGACTGGTGCCTTAGCTCAGTTGGTAGAGCAATGGACTGAAAATCCATGTGTCCCTGGTTCGATTCCTGGAGGCACCACCAAAAACCCCTGAAAACACAGTGTTTTAAGGGGTTTTACTTTTTTTAGTGACAACATAAGTGACGACATACTCATTAAATTTCACGCTTTTACGATAAGAGCTTTTTTAAAGATCCACAGAATAATTGGCCATATTATAATAACAATGCATCGTTCTTTATTGCATAATTGCTCATTTTCATCTTTTTCAAAACTATTTTCTTGAATATATGCGTCAATTTCAGAAGACAGAAACTAATAAAAGTCCCGATAATTATTAATCAGGCTTAAACAAATCTATTATTCTCTCCAGTTCTTTTAAAAATTCTGTTTCTTTTGTTGAATCGATAAAAATACAATCAGTAATGTCTGCATCTAGCACACCTTCACCTTGTGCAGAATATAATCCAAATGTTCCATCTAAAAAAACAGGCTCTCGAAAAAGCTTCCCATCTAATTCAAACCATTTGTTAGTAAAATCAGATAATGCTTTAGAACACACTATTTCATGAAATTCACTGTATTCATCTTTAACAAAATCAGCACCTATTTCAATTAAATCATTCTTTTGAGGTTTTGAGTTGCTCGGATTTTCATATTGAATTAAATCTCTCTTTTTATTGATTTTTCCATCAGGAATATTCTTATCAAAGAAACTTTTAGCATGGCCATAACTGTCTGGCATTTCGTGATTGAAATATTCATAATAGTATCTTTTTACAAATTCCACACATTGATATTCTAACCCAATATTATATCCATTTTTTGTATTTCTTTTAACTACATTTCCTACGTTACCATTGTAATAGACGTAAACGCCATTTAGGCTATCAATTTTTTGACCTGTTTCAAAATTATGGATCAATCTTCTAATATTTGTAGTTTTATATACTATAAAGCCACTAATTAAAAGTAAAATGATAATTATCTTTTTCATAACACTCATGGCCTATGTTTAGTGACTTATTTTGTTATAATTCTGGGATCAATTAATTCTGAATTTTCAAACATGATTGTTTCGTCCATATATTCAATAACAACTCTATTTTGTTCAAATTTATTCATCAAGGAATTGGTTAAATTTTCAATCTCAAATTTTAGTATTTTCACTTCTAAAGGGAATTTCGGATAGTTTATGAAATTTAAATTTAGATGTGGTTCGACTTGACCACTTAAAACAATCTCACAATCACTTAAAGAAACGCTTAAAATAACATCTTTTTCTTTAAGTAATTGATTTTGATAATCTTGTATGAATGTAATTATTGCCGATTTATTTATTGTCTTTTGAGTATAACCTATTTCAAGTCCTAAAGTGACTTTAGCGGAAAAAGGTTGTATAGCTGTTTTTTTTAAATTCATATCGTTTTTTTTATAAATGTAGTAGGTTCTTTAATGATCTAAATTTCTTTGATTATTTTACAATTTACAATTTTGACTTTATTCGTATAAGACATGGAATTTTCATGGCCAATTTCGCTATAATCAATTTTTCTTCTTATGAGTTCTTCCCTCATTGCATCCATAAATCCTTGAATAGCAAAATTGAAATACTTAATACCAACTTTGCAGTTAAATTCTTCAACTAATTCATTGTCAGTTAAATTTTTAAATTGCTGGAGGTATTTTTGTTTGTACTGGGATGAGTTTGTGATCATTGGATTTGATTTAACTTATTATATATGTTTTATTCCCATTTGGATCTATCATCTATTCTAATAATGCGTCTATTTTTGTAGCTAAATAGCCCTTATGTTTTTTCATTCCGAAAATTACTTTATCGCCTCTATGCTCGATAATCTTTGGTTCAAATTTGAGTTTATGTGGCTCGTGCTTTTCAAAGTATTTAATTAGAAGCATTTGATAATAACCAATAGAAAACTGTGGTTGATTTTCTAGGCGCCATTCCAGATAAGTTTCCCAATCTTCGATTTCTCTGTACCAGACAAAATTACCTTCCCGGGTAATTATACTTCCAAGCCATTCTACATCTTCCATTCCAGGGATATCTTTGTCTAATAATGGTGAAACATATCCATTTGCACCTTTTATGAGTTGTTCATATCCCAGGACAAAATCGTCATATTGCTTGAAGCCTAGAGGTTTTAAGGTTGTATAAATTAAATGATGTAGTCTGTCATGTGGTTGCACCATTTCATTTAAAATATATAATTTCCCATTCGTTTTTCCCCACAGATTATACTTGGCTACAAAATCGGCTAAATCGCCAAATTTTTTGTTGATGCTATCAACATTAAATATTAGATATGAAAATTCTACATTAAGAATTTCCTTATCTGAATAATGTATATACATTTTTGTTTCTTCCATATTAATTGGTATTCCTTCTTTGGTCTTCATCTCTAAAAATAAATATTAAACAGAGTATTAATTACAGTTATGCTGCCTCGTTATTATCATACATGGAATTGTTTTGTACGCTTGTCTCTTGATTACGCCATTCTTTCTTTCCAGATTGAATGATTTTTATTCCAGTAAAACCTAAGGTATTACGAACATCATCGCAAGGGTAATTGCTGATTAAAATTCCATATTGATATTGGATTTTTTTAAAGAAGATATTTCCAAAATCTGAAGCTAAATTGCATTCCCAGTTTTTATATACACGATTACTAGCTTGATTATAACCAGAAGCTATACGTACCGTTACTCCTTTCTGATTGAAGCGAACCCCTTTTGTAGAAACATTGTAAAAGGTTGATTCGAAATAATCCAGTAGGCGATGGTAAGCATCGTTATCAATAAATGACAGAGCCTCACGGCCTTTTTCACTTAATAGTTGCTCATAGGTCCATGTTTCTATTTGTTCAACAGGGATGAATGAACCTTCCACTTGTGTTTTTACAAACTTTGTATGTGTGCTCAAGCCTTTCACATTGTTGTTTAACAAGTTGTTACGCCATTCATCATCAGCAAAAATCTCCCAGTCTTGTTCAAATTGTGCATAATGTTCTAAAAGACCTCTACTCGCCATCAATTTGAAGTTCCGGTTAGCATGGTATCCGCAGAAACGACCAGTGATGCCTTGCGCACCATTAGCTAGTTGTTTATCTCTTGGTTCAATACCGAAACGAACTTTCTCTTTAAGAATGCCTAAATCTTTACCGGCTGTAAGTGCTTGTACAATTATAAGAACTACTCGTTGCCCTCTTTTTAGAATTAAATCTGAAAGCTCTTTTATTCCTTCATTAATACTAAAGTCACAAGCTACATCTGAGCCAATAAGAATTGTAGTACACTTATTTTTATATTGCTTTTTCAACAATCTCCTTAATTCAATTGCTCTTGAAGTATTTGATTCTCTTATGATGCCCAATCCACTTTCAAACGTGTTTAAATAGTTTACATATTCTTCAGTTTTTGGATGAACATTGTAGATCTCCTCACCATCAACATCTTGTGCTTGAATTGGTCTAAATCCTTCAGGAATATCTTCAATAACATTATCTTCTAGCATTTCAGAAATTCCATAATATTCTGGTGGACGAACCCCAACAATCACATCGACATCTGTGGCTCCTGTAAATTGAGCATCTAAAATATCATAAGGGGTTGCACTAACTGCTAAAAGTTTAATATCTGGAATACGACATCTTAGCTCTGCAAAAAAGGCTAACTCGAAAGAAGACTCTACACCAGAACCGTATTGATCCTCATCGCGAACTATCAATTGCACATCATATTCATTTACGATTTTGTGAGGATTCGGATGATTAAAGAAATCACTCATTTTCATAACCTTTAATACAGAAGGTTTCATATCACCAGAAATACAATCATAATATTCACGTTCTAACACACGGCAATTTTGGTCGTATAAGTCTGTATCTCTCATACTCGTTACAAATAAAATAGACTCAAATTCCTTAATTAGACCTATTGCTGGTAATACGTAATTACATAAAAAGTAAATAGTCCCAGATTTTCCACTTTGCATTGAAGCAACAAAAGCCATGTTTTGATTTCCTTCTTTTACAGAAAGTCCTATACGTAAGGCGTTAATAATTTGGTTTGGAAAAATCCCAGTTCTTTTAGAACTTCGTAACGTATCTACGATGTTATCTTCAAGGGATTGAGGTGCGTCTAATTGCTGAAGAAGTGTTTCTATTTCAGCATTCCAGAAATTTTGATATGAAGTCATAATTACAGTATTTAAGATTTATACTGCAATGATACAATAGAACTATGCAGTGTAATCGCACAGTTTAAAATCATCTTTAAGTTTTAATGGGAAAGCTCAATTTAATGATTAGCCAATATTTCCATTCACATTATCAATAATCGAAACGATTTTTCTAACATTATGATCGTCAAATAAACCAATGATACCATCATCGCTTGCTTCATTAAAAGGTGGTTGTGTCAATAGCTTTTTATCTAATGTACCGTTATGGTTTAGGTAGTTAATTAGAGTTTGTATAAAAGTTATTTGAACTGGTTTTAAATTTTCATCTTCAATAAAGTTGGCAAACAGCATATTAACCGTTTCAATATCTAAGCCTACTACGCTTCTAATGAATCTACCTAAAGGCTGTTCTCCATATTCATTCTGGTATTCCTCTTTTGTTCCTAATTCTTCATTAAATAAAAATGTTTCTAAAAGCTCTAGTTCTTTAGGTGTAATTGGGATGTTTTTATAAAGCTTATCGATTACCAAATGAGATTTGTTTTTTCTAATAAACGACTCTACTCTATCTTTATAGCTTTTTAACCTAGAATAGGTTGGCATAATATCTATTTCCTTTACCTTATGTAGTTGTATCTCATCTGCAAAGTCTGTGTACACAGTATTTACCTGTTCTTTTTCAATAAACTTTAATAAATCTCTTAATTCAACTCGTAAATTTTCTGCAATATTGACATTCGTATTTCTCCAAAACTCTTCTTCTTGAATCTGCCTAATTAAACCAAGTTTTTCATTTACTTTTGGGATATTTCTTTTCTTATATAGGTTTTTTGCTATGTTGTAAATTTGCTTGACATAAGTTTCTTCAGCCTTTTTATTGCCAGAAAGGATGACTAATTGAAAGTTTAAAACAAGCAAATCGAATCTTTTAGCTAATTCATTATCTTCTTCATTATAAGCTCCAAGACCAGAAAGATTTGCACTTAAATCATGGACATCTCCAATGCTTAAATTATCCCAACGATTTCTAATTTTAAATTCTGTAACCAAATTCCAATGCTTTCTGACTTCAAATCTATCTTGATTAAGATTACTAATAGCATCATGCAACTGATTGGTATAATTAACAGCCAAAGCATCTTCTTCTTGTGTCGATTCTGGATTATCTCTAATGGTCATTAACACATTTAATTTAGCTTCAAATATTTTTTCAGATAATGATTTTGAATTAGTGGCTTTAATACCATCTGGAAATTCATTAAAAAAACTAAAATTATCGCAAATATCGAAAATCATGAAATACTCCTTATCCATACCAGGACCAAACAAATCAAATCTTAACCTAGTACCACGTCCAATCATTTGCCAGAATTTAGCATAGGATTTTACCTGTTTAAAAAACACCAAATTGACTACTCTAGGTGCATCTACACCTGTATCCATCATATCTACTGATACTGCTATTTGTGGTTCTAATTCTTTTTTGTCTTCACAAAACTTTTCTAGAATGTCTTGTGCTTTGGATTCGTAATTATCAATTACTCTCAAAAATTTACCTGACCATTCTGGATAATTTTTATTAAATCTATCTTCAATAAAAACAGCATGTTTGTGATTTTTTGCAAAAATTATAGTCTTGCCAAGTTTATCACCACCTTCAACTTTTATTCCATGGTTCATTAGATAATCCAATACTACATCAACAGTTTCATTATTAAACAAAAACTTATTTATAGCTGATTTACTAATTTCAATATCTTCTTCGTCACCTGATGCACCATCTATAAATGTTTCTTCAAACTTTAATTTATCTGCTTCAGATAGCTCACTGTATTTTATCCCTTCATGTACAAATTTCACTGGTACATCTATGGCTTTAGGTGGTACCAAAAACTTGTCTTGAACGGCTTGATTTAATTCATAAGCAAAGGTTGGGTTGTCATCTTCAATATTAAATAATGAATAGGTATTATGATCAATATCTTTTTTGGGCGTTGCTGTTAAACCTATTAAAATGGAATCAAAATACTCGAAAATGGCACGATACTTTTGATAAACAGACCTATGAGCTTCATCAATGATTATCACATCGAAATGACCTGCACCATAAAACCTGCCATCATCATTTTTCAAGCTATCTATACGGTTCATTATGGTTGGGTAAGTAGAGAAAACAAGACGTGTTCCATTATCCTCTTTTTCTTTAGTTAAGTCAATAGCACTTAAATGAGGCACATGTTCTTTAAAAGCATTTTTAGCCTGTGTAACTAAAGCATTTCTATCTGCTAAAAATAATACACGTTTTGCCCAATTACTTTTAGTTAACATATCTACAATTGCAGCAGACACTCTAGTTTTACCACTTCCAGTTGCCATAACTAAAAGTGCCTCTCTATTTTTTCCTTTTAATTCACCCTGATTGGTCACTACCAAAGCTTCTGCAACACGCTTTATTGCCTCTAACTGATAAGGTCTTCCTGATATCTCTCTATTAACTTGAAACTGCCTTAAATCCTTTCTAGTACTCCTACGCTCAATAAGATATTGAAGCTCATCTTTAGTATAAAACCCACTTACTGGACGTTCAGGATAAAACAAATCATCCCATACGTGCGTGTCAAACCCATTGGTATAGAAAACGATTGGGCGTTGCCCTGTCATTTGTTCTAAACAATTGGCATATAAAAAAGCTTGATGCTTTCCCTTTTTAGGGTCGTGAAGTGTCTTTTTAGCTTCTACTACTGCTAAAGGCATTCCGTTGTCATCCCACAGCACATAATCTACATATCCTATTCCTGAAGGATTAACAGATACAGGCATTCCAGTGACTTTATATTCTAAGTCTCTACCTTGTTTCAAATCATCCCAACCAGCTTCTTTAAGCAACACATCAATAAATAACTTTCGTGTTTCAGTTTCAGAAGTTAACATTGGTACAACCTCTTCAAAATCCACTTCAATCTGACGCTCTACTTTACGCTCTTTTAATTCCTTTTGTTGTTGCTCAACTTGTAATTTTAGCAAGTTGTTTTCCTTTTGCAGTTCAATGGCTTTTTCAAGTTGCTGCTTCTTTTCAGACAACAACTTTTCAATAGCATCAGATTTTTCCTGAAGTTCTTTTGATGTTTTATCATTTACTTCTCCAGTTGGAATAAGCGCTTCATTAAACATTGGTAGAGTGGGACTTTCTTCATTGTAATTAATCCCAACAAATGATAATAATCTAAATACACTTCTAAGACATATAAGAGCCTCTTTGTTATTTACTCTTTTACCATGAGCAGCAGCATTCCCAATCTTTCTAACTAATGTTAACTCGTTAAGTAAGGAGTCTTTTATATCATGTTTAAAATCATCATGATACATTAAAGCAGCTAATGTTGTGTCGTAAGGTCTTTCATAATCTGGATCATTATCATACAACCAATTTACCGTTAACTCTAATACTATCCTACATTGTAACGCAGCATATTTAGGAGCTTTAAACACATACTTTTCTGCCTCGACAGATTGCTTGTATAGCTCTGGGAAATCTGCTTTAATAAAATCAAAATTATTTTGCATAGACTTAATTTAGGACAAACATAGTTCTTATGTGTGCAGTCTTTGTGCACATATAATATCAGCTATTACATACTTAAGGAGTGTTAAATATAAATAATGCATTTGTTTTAACCACTTTAAAGACTAAAATAATAGTCTTTCATTTTATTTGCCATTAACTTTCTTCTTGATAAAAGAAACTCGTCATAACTATCAATATTCATTGTAAAAATAACTTCTGGAATACAGTTCTGAATTAAGTTTGTTTTCAGTTCACCTAACTCATTTATGCCTCCATACTTTAATAAACCACTATTACACTGTTCTAATATCTCACCGAAATAGACATTTGGTGCTTTTGCCCCAACTTTAATATTTACTTCTTGTTGCATATAAACATAGTTGGCAATTTGATTGTATTTCCCTCTAGGTAATCCAGCATTTTTCAGATAGTTTCTTGGAAAAATATGATGTATATCTCCTCTATACGTAATTAAATCACCGACTGTGATTTCTTTTGATAAGAAGCCTTTATCATTAGCTCGAATTTGACTTGCTAGATATACATGAAAATAAGGGCTACTTGTTACTGAGGTATTTAAACTTTGAACTAACGAAGCATTCCAAAAGGCTTCTGATAACTCTCCATCTTCCTTCTCTTTTAAATAATCCTTAAATGACTTCAATTCAATTTGTCTTATATCGAAATCAAACATAGATTCTGGTGAGCCAGAATAGCGACCAGTTAATACAGAATATGCATACCACTTACGAACATAGGTTTCTATATTCGCTGGATTCTCACCTTGTGCTTTTAATTTTAGATACACTATATAGGCAAAGTTTATAGCATTTTGAGAACGAATCATCTTAGATGAAATGAATCCAGCAGATTTAATAATCATAACAAAACGTTTGAAGTTTGTTTCATTCATGAAATGATATACACCATCAGACAATTTCTTAAATGATGCTTCTGCAATTTCTTCCTCATACGTTCTAGTTTCAAAGTTTCTCCCAGAAAGTAAGCTAACTAAATCTGATAGCTTACCTCTATTGAACTGTGTTGTAAAAGCAACTCTCAAAACATCTGTATACTTTGGGTCATACAAATCTTCATTTTCATTTTTCAACCATGACATCTTTTGGAAATAATCAGTTTTAGAAAAGTCTGTATCATGGTCTGCAATAAACTGATAAAACTCTGGCGCAACAGCTAAATGACTAAAGTAATCTATGGCTTTACGTAGTTCTTGACCTCCATAAGTATCATTAGCAGCTATCTTACTCATTGCAAAGTCCGCTTGACTTAAAATAACACCCTGTGAATTAATACGAATAAATATCTCAGTTACGGTTTCTATATCTAACTCCCCATCGAGATCTATTAAACCAATTTGTTTTTTTGCTAAGTTGAACAGTTTGTTAATGGCACTAACAATATCATTTTGGTCTAAATCTGGGTTATTATTTATAAAGTCATTAGTAAAATTAAAAGAGTTTATTTCTCCACTTAGCACTTTTGATATGTCTGGAATCCATTGTTTGTCTTTAACAATTACTGGTGTTTGCACAGCGAACTTTTCTTTAATAGGATTAAAGGCTATTTTTATTTTAATACGCTTGTAATTTTTGTCAATAACATAGTTCCCTAAAATAGCAGCTGTTAGTGCAGTAACACGTTGTTGACCATCAATTAGTATCTTTTTACCTTCGGAAGTAGAGCCATCTTTAAGTCTAATATTTGGATTTCGCCATGTAATAATATAGCCAATTGGGTACCCTTGATACAAACTGTCCATGAGGTCACGTACTTTAGCTCCATCCCAAACAAAAGGACGTTGGATTTCTGGAATAGCTATTTCACCACTCTTAACCCAAGCTAATAGGGTTTCTATTAGATGTTGATTGACGTTATATTTTTGTATGTCCATACTTAAAATTTATTTAGAGTGGGTTTAATTTATTAATCCAATCTCAAAGCCTTTTCATAAAACCCATCATAGTCTTTATCATTCACTTTGATGACTTTACAATTAACGCTATAAGCCTTTAATAAATCAATTAAATTACTGTTTTTCTTTTTGGAAAAGGAAGGTAATAAAAAGTTAATCTTGTTATTAATTATAATGTTAGGATCAGATATTATTTTTTGGTTTCTATACGCTAATAGCCACCAAAGAGGATACTCCGTAAATGACATTCCTAACCCAATAATATTTATATTATGTGTGAAAAATAATTCAACCCAAGATGGGTTATTATGTTCTGTACTATTCTTTAACCCATTGAGAAACAATTCAGCCCTCGATTTTACTTTAGTGGCATAATTTATATAATGTCTAAAACCCAGTAATAAAGATCTAGAATCCGCTTGTTCACCATGTATATGCCACACCCTATTTGTGGGTGTCTTTTGGAATCTATAAATACTATAATAATACTCTAGTCTATTAATAGGATTCCTTTTCCAATTATAATCTAACTCTTGCTCAATTAAATAGTCATAATTTGTAGTTAAGATTTCGCAATTGCGTACTCTTTCAACTATCGAATATCTATTATTAGGCTTAATTTTATCAATTTTAGATTTAATAAAACTTTTCACATAACCCTCATTACTATTACCATTCCTTAATGAATAATTCACAATCTCATCATAAACCATAGGAAAAGGTTTCTCCTTAATATTAGAAACTTTATTATCTGCAAACCTATCGTTTAGATCATTTAATAAGTTCTCCCACTTATATCTATCCTCAATACTATTTAACGTTCTGTTAATTCCATTACCAAAAAGGTAAGCCTCCTTATTTACATAAGTTTTAATTGCATTTTTATTTTTGGTTTTATTTTCCATTATAAATTACTTATTACCAATCATCATCTTCTTGATCCTCTTCTTCACAGTCTGAACACAACTCATCACCTGCAAACATAAACGCATCATATTGACCACAACGACTGCATGTTTTATCTATCCTATCTTGGCAATCATCACAATAATCATCATACTCATATTTTGAAAAGCCACACCTTGGACAAGTGACAGCAGCTATCTCATCCTGTATGTCATTTTCAATTTGGTAACCATCATCAAATGAACATTCTGAACCTGTTATTTGAATTTCAAATTCTCGTCCATCATACAATGTAATAGAGCAATAACCATCTTCATCTAATTCTTCTGAAGAAAACTCACTACTATCGAGCCAACCACTTGAAAAAGATATTCTAATCACTTCATTATACTCTACATCTACATTTAACGTGTAATTATTACTAAAACCAGTATCTGGATTATAGTAATCAACATCTGCACAATAAGTGTCATCTGGATAAGCTTCCTCATATTCATTGTAATATCTTTCTGAATCATTGCTATAATTATTAGATCTAGACGTTTTCTTTTTACATGATTGAATAGAAACTACAAGCAGTATTAATAAAATTAATCTAATTATTCTCATACCAGCTCTCCTTAAAACGCCTTATGTAAAAGACTGTTAAACATTTTTTTTAAATTTTTAAGCCTTCTTTAATTGCTTTTAATTTTCTTCTTCTTTCCTCACCTCCCCATTTAGATTCATCTTCAAATAAAACATTATGACCAACAACAAGCAAAGTATTAATATCTATACCTCTATAATACTGTCTAATTAAATCCACATTCTTTGTGGTTATTTCACAGCAATATTCAAGCTCGTTAAGTTTGAATTTACGTTGGTCTAAACTCTTTCTGCGTTTTTATTAACCTCGCTGTGGCTATATTTTGGAAAATAATGTAGTAGTACTGCCTTAATATTTTCTAATGTCCTAGGATAAATGTCTGGTCTCATATTAACTCCCCTTTAAACGCCTTTTGTAATAGGCTATTAAACAATTCTTCACTTTTTTGTAGACTTTGTTGTGCTTGAGCTTTTTGGGCTTCTATGGCTTGAACGCGTTCTGCAAATTGGTTTTGTAATTCGATTGGTGGTATTATTACTTCTAAATCAGTTAACTGTTTTTTAGTAATAGCCTGCATTATAGCTCCACCACCAGAACCTACACCTAATAATTGATTTTTTACATTTTCAGAGATTAAAAAATGATTCAAAAACAGTGGATTTAATTTATTAATTAAAGGTCTTAAGATAGAAACATGCTGATTTACCCTAGCTGGTAAAACATCATTTGGAACAATTGTACTACGACAAATTGAAGCTCCAGTAATATTAAATAACACGTCATTTTCTTCAACAATTACGTTTTTTAATTTATTTGCTTGTTCATCACTAATATGAGCTAAATTCTTATACTTAAATTTATTATCATAAATATTTAAACTTCGGATTAGAGAAATCCCTTCTTCTCTATAAGATTCTTTGCCTCCTCTTGGCGTAGAACCACTACCAATTTTACTTGTAATTTTAACTAAAGGTTTATGTTCCCATCCTTTCGGATTAGCAACAGGATCCCCAAACATATCCAAAAAGAAGGATTGGGTAAGGGCATCATACTTTTCTATAAGTTGTTTATCCAGTTGGTGTAATTTGTCTGCTTCATCTAAAATAGCTGCTATCTTTTTTTGGGTGTTTAGTGGTGGAAGTGGGATTGAATTATTTAATATTTCTTTTTTTCCAACATTGATCTGTAAACCTCCTCCTGCAAACTTTTTATAGTAGCTTTTATTTATTGGTCTATTCAAAGCATACTGTAAAAAAGGAATGTGAACTTTTGAATTATCTTTTACAATCAATTTACCAACTCGTTGATTCTGTAATAAATTTTTCCCATTTGTTCTTACAATAGTTGGGACACCTAATATTTTAGGATCGCCAGCTAAATCTGTCATTGCAATTACTATGTCTCCTTCTTCAAGTAAATAATCAGAATATAATTCGACAAAATCATCAGGTAAAAATCTCTTATTATGTTCGAGATCAAAATTTCCACCAGGACGAATACTACTCATTCTACAACTTAATGTATTAGAGCTATCCACATAGTCTTTAGACTTAAATGCAAAACCGTTTTTTAAATCACAAATTTCATGAAGTTTAACTAAATCCATTAATTAAATAGGTTTTCTAAAGTTAATAATGCATTTGTTCTTTCTTTGTCCAAATCTTTTATAGCTTCAATAATGTCTTTAGGCGCATCATATTCAATTTCTTCATATACCATTTCTTTGTAGCGGTTAATGGATAAGTCCCAATCGTTACCCTTAATTTCATCAAAAGGCACTAAAAAGCTATGGTCTGTTCTGGCTCTGTCTATTTCAGCTTCTAAATTTTTATAACGCCCAAGAATATCTGGTATATCATTTTCTTTAATTTCATTACGCTTATCATCTAAACTATAACCATCTGCTTTCATATCGTAAAACCACACGTTATCTGTTCCACCAGAATTGGTTTTGGTGAAAAATAAGACTGCTGTACTTACGCCTGCATAGGGCTTAAACACACCACTCGGCATAGAAATTACTGCTTCTAATTTTTGGTTGTTTACCAACTCTTTACGAATACTTTTGTGGGCATTAGAGCTACCAAACAACACACCATCTGGTACAATTACAGCTGCACGACCACCTACTTTTAAAGTACGTAGCATTAAGGACAAGAATAGTAATTCTGTCTTTTTGGTTTTGGTGGTTTGTAATAGGCTGCTTTCTACCTCATCATAATCTAAACTACCTTTAAATGGTGGGTTTGCAAGAATTAAAGTATAAGCATTCTCTACATCACCATTAGCTTCACTTAAAGCATCCTTACCAACCAACACAGGTGTTTCCATGCCATGTAATTGCAAGTTCATAGCTGCAATACGTAACATGGAAGGGTCAAACTCGGTACCATGAAACATGTTAGAATTAAAATGTTCCCTAAAGGTTTTGTCTTGAAACCAGTCGTTATGGTTGTTGTAAATATATTCTCCTGCACTTACCAGAAATCCTGCTGTTCCACAGGCTGGATCACAGATAATATCATCTTTTTTAGGCTGCGCCATAGCTACCATCATGTTAATAATATGGCGTGGTGTACGGAATTGCCCATTAGTGCCTGCTTCTGCAATTTTAGATAGCATGTACTCGTACAAATCTCCTTTTGTATCTCTATTATCTAAAGGTAACTGATCTATTTGCTGAACCACTTTATCTAAAAGTTTTGGAGATTGTATCATGAAGATGGCACCTTTCATAAACTTGGCAAATTCTCCACCTTCAGCACCAATGGTTTTCATGAAATCAAAGGCTGTGACATCATTAAGCTCACGTTGTGGTCTGGTAAACAGATTGAACATCACTTCTGGATCTTTATTTTTAAAGTTACTCCAGCGTAAGGCACTTTGATCCTTGGTGTAAATAGGGTTTTCCATAGGAACACCTAAAAGATTAGCCTTCTTTTCCATAAGAATCTGTTTGTCGTCTAACTGCTTAATAAAGATTAAGTAGGTAAACTGCTCAATTACTGTAAGTGGGTTAGAAATGCCTCCAGTCCAGAAATCGTCCCAGATTTTATCTATTTTGCTTTTTATTTCTCCTGTGATCATATCTTATTAGTTGCTAGTCGTTTTTAAGTTGTTAAACTTTTCCTTCATGGTAGGGTTGCCATGGGTTAATTTCTTTATTGTTAAATCGTCTGCTTTATTATTTGCCAAGCGTAAATTATTTACAGACGATAATAATGCTTCTTTGGTTTTTTGTAGATGATCCATGGTTTTATCTATTTCCTTTATAGCTTCTCCAAACTGGCGACTTGCTAAATCGTAATTTCTTGCAAAGCCGGTTTTAAAATCATTTATTTTGTCCTCGAAATGTGTAATATCTACATTTTGATTTCTAATAATACTTAACTCTGATTTATATTCCAAAGACTTCATTCCTGCATTTCGAAGCAAAGTAATTATAGGAATAAAAAATTGTGGACGCACCACATACATTTTATCATATTTGTAGGATACGTCTACAATCCCGGTGTTATAAAACTCGTCATCTGATTCTAATAAAGAGACTAATACGGCATATTCACAGCCTTTATCTCTTCTGTCTTTGTCTAGTTTTGCAAAAAAATCTTCATTTTTCTTTTTGGTTGTCGTTCCATCATTTTCATTCTTCATTTCAAACATAATGGAAATGATTTCGTTGCCGTTTTCATCTTTTTCTTTAAAGATATAATCGCCTTTAGTTCCTTTAGAAGCATCATTGTCTTTTTCGAAATATGCTTTTTGAAAGGCAGAGGATCTTAGCTTGTTAAATTCGGTTTCGCAATGTTGTTCCAGCGTTTCACCAATCATTTTGGTAGATAGCTTTTGCTTGTAGTCCTTTAAACGCTCTATTTCTTCGTCCTTTAATTTTAAGTCTTTAGCAACGTGATCTAATTCTCTTCTAAAATCTTCTTTTAAAGATTTTTCTAAATTCTCTTTTTCAGACTCTTTGAGTTTCACATCATTGACCAGCTGGTTCTTTTGTTTTTCAAGCTCATTTACTGCGTTTTGAAGTTCTAATTTTTTTTCAGTTTCTGTTCTGTCAAGTTTAGATTGCAGTTCTTGAATTTGTTTTTCTTTTTTAGAAACCTCATCGACTAGCTCTGATTTGCTTTTATGTTTTAATGTTTCTATTTCACTTTGTTTTTCTGCCAACTTTTGGCGGAAAGCAATATTTAGTTCAGATTCTTTTAATAGCAAAGCAGATTGTTTTTCTTTTTGAGCAGTTTCCAAGAGATTATTTAATTCGTCTTGAAATTGCTGGTCTCTGACTTGTTTTACGATATCTGTATAAACACTATCATCTACTTTAAAGACTTCTTTACAGTTTGGGCATTTTACGTTTGTATTCTTATTCATAACTAACAATTAAGGTTAATAATAGTGTAAAGATAAGGTAGAGGTGTGCGAGGTTGTTGCATAGTTAGATGTTGCCTGATCGTTGTTACCAAAAACGAATAAATTTATTTTAAATTTTGAATACTATTAGCCTACTATTGAGTAATATTTATACTTTCAAATATCTAAGATTTTCATTTCGACATGATCAAATGCTCTAAATAATGATTGAACATTTTCTACGAACTCTTTTAAACCCTCTATATTATAAATTGGATGCTTGGAATCAGGATTAATATAAATAACTTCACGGGAGTGTGCGACCCAATTTCTTATTGTTGTTATTTTTTTTAGATTAACATCCCTCTTATCTAATATATTGGCATGATAGGAGAACAGTAATAAATCTCTTAAATAAAAAGCTTCAAATATATTAGAATTAAGAATTCTAGATTTACCACTTTCACTTTTATAATATTCAATTTTTTCTAAGAAAAAAGTACTGTTTAAAGATTCAATCTCAAAATATTCCAAAACATCTTCATTTTTCTTTCCGCATTTCTCTAATAGTTTTCTTACGTTTTTCTCGAACTTTAATAGTAATCTAAATAATTCAACATAAAGTTCATTATTGTTATAATCAACAATATGAACAACGGCTTTTATCATGCCTCTATCCATAACAAACATAACTTCATCATGGTTACCATTTGTAAATTTCCTAATTGTAGATTCACTAAAAATGAGGTCGTGGGGATAACAAATTAATTCTTCAGGTATTTTTTTAATTAGTTCAAATTTATTACCGTTTAATTTATAACAGCTTCGTCTATCTTTTCCAGGTAAATATGAAATATGATTTAGTTTACAAAATGAAATTAGATACTCATCATTAGTTTTCTCATAAAAAATTATATCACGGACACATATTGAACTTATTGTTGTGTATTTAATCGGTTCTAACATGAATTTAGTTTAATTTATAAATCTAATTAAAAGTTACTCACCCACAAAGCTCAAATTGTAAATAATGTCATGATCTACATCTTTCCTAATTTCAAAAGGTGTGTTATCATAAGTCATTTCATCAGAAGCTAAATACTTCATTGGTTTGAAGCCATGAGCGATACCTCCATCTATTCTACATTCAAAAGACATATTATTTGATTTAAAAATAAAGTACCTGTAATGAGGTAAACCCTTTTTTTCTTCTACTAAAACATTAAATGAAGCTTCATTTGAAAGCTCATTTAAATCATATTTATAATCTTCTACATCGGCATAATTATCGATAATATATCTAGGATGTCTATTCCTTTCAAAGGCTCCTTGTTCTAAATAAACTTTGAAGTTTTTTATAGAGATATGTGATTCTTTTTGAAACTCTTCGATAAACTGAAGTAATAATCTTAGCGAAAATTCAGATTGGTTATACTTATCATAATAAGACACAGAAAACTCTTGATTTTTTATTTTAGAAAGAAACTCTGAGGCATTACTAAGATCTCCTATCATTATTTTAGCCAGTGAATTGCTAAGACTCCGAAACGGGATTTTATTATATCTTGATTGAAACAGTTTTAAATTGGTTAAATCTGGAAGTTTTACGTCTGAATAAGTCTCCCATATGTTTTGTTCCACTTTATAAAAAGTATCATTTAAGTTTAAGGCCCAAAACTTATCTAAATTTGAATAATTGGCTTTGGAAACATAACTTACCACTTTATTATTATTTAATTGAATGGACAAGTGTACCGGATAGAGTGCTTTTGTAGCAGTGTTGTTTTGTTTTAACCCATATTTATGGAACAACATGTAAATTGATAATTTGTCTTGAGTATTAGAATATTGGATATCTCCTTCTGACACTAAGTTTACATTGGAGCAATTTCTTTTAATATTTTCTAACCATTTTAAGTCTTCCAACTCCCAGTCTGACAAACGATCATTGATGTGGATGTTTATTGCTTTTATTCCAAAATGATAATCCATACGGGAAATCTCACTAGCTAGATTTCCAAAAATACTACTTGCTTCGGGATTTATCTCTTTTAAGTCGACTGGAACCGTACTTTGTAGTGCTAATTCTATCCATGTATAGGCTATTTTTCTATCTAATTTATCTAAATGCCATTGGGTTGATCTATCCACTAAACATTTGGTGCAAGCCGACTGGCAATCGCAATTTTTCAAAACATTGTAAGCTTCTCTTAAGATTTCTTCGGTGTACATTGCGAATTGTGATGCATAACCTGCACCACCTTTTGCAGAATCGTAAATAAAGATGGTTCGATAGTTATTATAACGCTTTACCCCAAAACCTAATTCGTTTTCATTAATGGCTAAATAATTTGCGAGAGTTTTGGTAAATATGACACCTAATGAGTACATAAGTTTTTCATCATTAACAAAAGTACCATTGCTGTTTTTTAAACGAATTTCAGTAAAGTCAGTTTTTAAACGACTACCAAGAATAATTTTTTCTCGAATACTTGTTGCAGTACAGCTATTTTCATCATTTTCATTCCTGCCACCCCTTAAACGTTTATGTCCCAGAAGTTCATTATGTGAAGATTCTACACGTCCACAGTCTAAGCATAAGCTATAACCTTCACCTGAACCAGTATTATAGAAGAGGATTTCGGAGTTTTCCTGGTCGTTACTCATTCTAAAATCTAAATAAGTACTTTGGTCATTTTCCCAAGGCTTAATGTTTAATAATAGGGGTTCTAGATATTGTACTTTAGATCTTTCTGAAATTTTTCTTGAAGGTGTTTGAAACAAGTCGACAGCAAAACCTACCGGCTCCACAAGCTCAGTAAATCGACTTCTTTGTCCTCCTAAATCTACACCCATAAAACTATGTTGCGCTTCACACTCTGGACAAGTTTCGGCTTCATTATATGATTCTGTTCGTCTTTGATATCCACAATGGCTACAAGCTTGAATTAAGGTTCTTGAAGCAGAATCACCACGTGAGTTCTTCAGGATTATACCTGCTGATCTATAATTAAGGCCATCAATAAGTATGTTGTTCCCTGGTGCAAATTCTGTTAATGCCCGCTCACTAGAATAACTTGGGTTATCAACTGTATAATTTCTACCAATATCTTTTATGGTGGCTTTTTCAAATTCTACTATCCCTGTAGGCAAACCAGCATTTGGCAAAAAGCCTTTCTCAGATAAATAGGATAAAATAAATTTACGTTCAAATTGTCTTTTACGATAGGATACTGCTTTATAAGCGGGGCTGTTATTTCCAAACTCAGCTTCTAACTGTTCTAACTTAAGATCATAAGCCTCTAACTGACTTTGTACATCTGAAGCTAATTTTCTGAAGTTATCAGAAACTAAATGATTTAACTGTTCAGCACTTACGCCTTGTAATGGTGTGTCTTTGAC
This sequence comes from Xanthomarina spongicola, assembly GCF_003148645.1. GTDB lineage: Bacteria > Bacteroidota > Bacteroidia > Flavobacteriales > Flavobacteriaceae > Xanthomarina > Xanthomarina spongicola. The sequence continues at coordinate 165,926 of NZ_QGGP01000003.1, read as the reverse complement.
AATTCTATTAAATGATTCTTTATAATCACTTATTACTATTATATTTTCTAACCAATTAAGAAATGTTTCACCAGTAGTAGGTGTTCCTGTAAAAAAGAAATTCTCTAAATTATCCTTTACATTAAGTCCGCGATTTTCATTGTCTGCATGACGAATAAAAATACCAAACAATAAAGAATTAATATGTCTTTCGACAATGGTTTTACTGTCAAACTTTAAATTTGGGGCCGCTATCTCATGATCTAATGCCCATTTGGGGTTATTCATGGTGCGTAAGCCAATAGGGTTAGGTGCACAAAATGTTAATGCCAAGGATTTATTTTCTGAGCGACGACCTGCTCTACCAGTTCTTTGTAAGTAATTGGCTGGCATAGGAGGTACATTACTCATGACCACAGCTGATATACCTCCGATATCAACACCCATTTCCATGGTTGTAGAACAACTTAAGACGTTAATTTCCCCTTTTTCAAATTGATCTTCCAACTGTTTGAGACGATCTGTTCCCTGTTGTGCTGAATGTTCTCCTGCTAAATATAATGGATTGTAATTAAAAATCCGCTCATGTAAATCATTCCACAATCCTTTGCCACGTGCTTCGACACTGTTAGTTTCGAGCCAATTATCTACTAATTCTTTTTCAATCGATACGTTATCTTCGTTTAAATGATGTGGATAAGGAAACACAGGAAATTGATTATTAGAGGTTGTATCTATATGATAATGACTTATGTTTTCTGGTGATAAAACACCTTTTATCCAAGGAGAATAACCTCTAAACACTTTATCTAACAATCTTTTCTTTACTGGGCACAAGTATTCAACACCTGCAATTTCAAATTTAGATTTATCTACAAGGTTTATTTTATATCCTCTATTATCTTCCGTTAAAAGTTTCGATCTAAGTACTGCCCATATTTTATTAAGCAACTCATTTAATTCATCTTCTCTATCTCTTGTGATTTCTTCTTGTGAATTCCATCCCAATCCAGCACACAATAATAAAACCAAGCGAGATTGGGTAAAACTTTTACGATTATATTGTGGCCATGTTTTGGCATTTGGTTCATCTGAATTAGGAGGGAAGATTAAATCTGAACGATGAAATGATGTTGAAAACGTATGTAATGTGGGTTCATAAATATAATGAAACGAAGAGCGAATAATATAATCTGTAGCTATCTTTAATAAGTCTTTCCATTCTTGTAAAACAATACCCAATCTTTCTGCTTGTTCTGGTAATGTTACATTATCCAAGGCTGGATATACTAAGTTTACCAAGCCCAAATTTTCTAAAGAACGTGTTCTTGGGATTCTGCGTGCAAATTGATCGAATAATAGAGAGGTCGCATAGGTGCGATTATCTATGACAAAGTTTTCACCTTTAGCTGCTTTAGAGAATAAGGTTTTAAAATCTTGTTTAATAACAATCCGTTCTATCAAATCTGTCCATGAAGAACGACTAGTAGCATTAGCATCTTGGCCACCTTTATTAAGTTGATTATTTATATTTTTAATTTGCTCTTCATATACACCTCTCATAAATGGCATAGAAGTCTCTAATTGTGTAATTAGAGTTGCTCTGGCTTCAAGAAGTTCCTCGTTATTAGCATTTATTCTATTTTCATTCATCCTTCCTAGCAAAAAATGATATACCTGATATCGTATCCAATCACTTTCACTATCTATATTTATTAATGCTGATATTTTAGCTGTGCCTTGACGACTATCGGTAAAAGAAATATATTTTCTTCCTTCGTGTAAGGTTAATGTAGTTTTATCTTTAGCAACTTGAGTTTGATCTAAAATAATATCAGATAAAATTCTATTGGTGAATGCTGAAGATATACGGAAATGCATTGGTTTTGTATTGTGAGAATTACAATGTGGACATCTCTCATTGTCTGTCATTAACCATTTTTCTCCAGCCTTTTTAAATCCATTAGAATCTATTTCAATAGGGGATAAATCTTGATTATGATATTTTTTATTTGCCGTATTTCTTACCAAAAATACAGAGCTATCTATTGCTGTCGGGTCTTCTTGGTCTTCCGAATCTTCATCTTCATTATCCATTAGAAATGCTTCATGACCAACACCTGCTTTTTGTCTGATAAGACTATGAGGTTTATTTTCAAAGGTGGTATTAATTTTTTCACCTTCTAACATCATATTTCCGCAGGAATTGCATGCTACCAATTCTAATAAGGGGTATCCACATTTACACTCTTTACCCGCAATAGTGTACATAGTACCTAAAGCTATTTCTGGTTTTTGATTTTTATGTTCATTACATTCTGTATTTGTGCACACATAAACACCACCGACTCCTCGAATAAAGAAATGACCACGAACAGGCAGAAGGTTTTCTTCATTTACTTTTGTATCAGCCAGGATGTCCATAGCCTCTAATTGATCTAACTTATTTGGAAGGTTAAGATATTCACCTATTTGACTTTGACTAATAGCATTGTTTTTTAAAAATTTCTCACGGATTATTTTGATATTATTTTTAGATAACGTATTTGATAATTTTGGAATATCGGTATCGTCAATTTGGTTATTAACTCGGTTACCCGAGATTAATTCAATTTGATCTTCAGAAATCCCACACATTTCAGACATAAACTTTTTTAATTTGCCTCCATCTCCACTACCAACAGTTGCAGAGGTAATAGCAAATCTTAAATTATTAATATCTACCCCAAAGGCATCAGCAACTCTTCGAATTAGAAGTGCCATTTCTGCCGCTTTTGATCCTGTTAGGGTGTGTGCTTCGTCTAGGAGAATCCAACGTAATTTTCCTTGAGAATTTTCTAATATGGGAACATCAGCGTTTCTTACTAACATGTATTCCAGCATTGTAGGATTAGCAAACAAAATTTGAGGAGGTGTTTCTCTAATTTGCTTTCTTGAAATTAATTGCGGAAGCGCCTTATTTCGTGCAGAGTTATCAGCCGTATTAGGGGTATCTCCTGTTAATAAAGCATAATTAATTCCTCCAAGAGCAGAGCACCAGGCATGCATTCGTTTTCTCTGACTTGCAATAAGAGCATTAAGAGGATATAAGAAAATAGCATTTACACCTTCTTGATTTCTACAATTCTCATAAATATCATGTAAAACAGGTAACATAAAGCACTCCGTCTTCCCCGAGCCTGTTCCAGTTGTTACAGCGATTGATTTGTTTTTATTAAGGAGCATATCCCAACTTTTTAGCTGGTGCTTATAAGGTTTTCTGTCTTTAGGAAATTGAAATTCTGGATCCTTAATCTTATCTAAGGCGTTAATAAAATGTTGTTTAAAAACGCTTGTTGTTTCACCAAAAGTGACTTGACCTTGTTCCCAAGGAAATGTATTTTGAAAAACAGCTTCAGCCATAATAGGTTCTTCGGCCAACAAGAATTTAAAATAATCTTGCATTTCTTTATCGCCTGTTGCCCAAAGTGATAAAATAGAGTCAGTTAGTCTGTTCTCTGTTTTGGAATAAAATTCTTTGAAATTCATGAATTTAGTTGGTATTTAAAACGTGTAAAATAGTCTCATTATAAAAATTAGGACTTATAAATTGACTGTATTGTATATTTCGTCTGATTAAATTTCCATAAGGAAAGTCTCCCCATATTGGATGTTCAGCAGATGAATTCTTAATAGATTCTGCTACTGCAATTGGTGATTTAACTAATAATCGTACTTGTTTATGTTGGTCTACTGGAATACTATAATTGCTAGTTGTTGGAGGTCTCAGCCCTGGCAGTTCTTTAAGGACTCTTTCTCCTAATTTCGCTCTAAGATCATTAATTCGCATATGGGATATTGCCGGGAACTTAACTGAGCTACCCATCATAGAGCGAAATATTTTATCAAAACCATTTTCCTTCATATATCCAGAAATCAATGCTATAAAATGTTGGTAATTTATAGGCTCTACTTTATAAAAATCAAATATTTCATTTAAAGAGCTATCCCAGTCATCTTTTGCAATCCAGTGGAAACAAATACCTAAATCTTTTTCCATTTCAGGAATATCTTTTTGCAATAATGTTTCTTGATCCCCTTGGTTAACGCTAATAAATAAAAATGCTTTAGCGGCAACCTTTGAACTTGAAGTAAGGGCTCTAAATTGATCGAAGGTAGAAAAGGGAATATCATATCCATTTTTAGAGCAAATGGTGAATAAGTCTAAAAGTTGCTTCCAGATATCGGCATCAAATGAACTCTCCAGGAGTTGTTTTCCGTATGTTTTAATCCTTTCATCTGGTTTTAACCCTTCATCAATTGGATCCATATTTATAAATCTAGGCATTAATTGGTTGCCATCTTCTTTAGATGATATGATGATCCACTGTTTAACGTACTCATGGGTAGGCACTTTATAATAAGCAGCTTCTTTAATTAATGGAATTGCCGATACTTCCTTGAGCCTATCATTCATCGGGATTGCAAATAATTCTAATGTATCGTTTGAATTTAATAGTTCTACGACTCCTTCTCTAGGATTAATTTCTAAGGTGTGTGAAAATCCAGATAACTCATAATTTTTTATTAGGTTACCTTCTCTTAATTCTAAACATATCCTGTTTCTATGATCCATAGCATCTGCCAAATAAAACAATCTGACCATTTCATCCCGATACGCTATTAGAGGTTGATAAGCTGGTATGATAGATTTCGAGATTTTAACTTCTGAATTGACTTTATTTTTTAAGGATAAGATAGATTCTCTTCCAGGTGTTGTTAATATTCGTAAACCAAATAAATTTCTTAAAGAGAGTCTTTCATTTTCATTTATAATATTACCATCTTTATCTACTAATGTCATGCCTTGGAAAGGTGACTCCATTTGGAAATGGAGCTTCCTTTGAGTTCCTATACCTAATGAACCTTTAACCATAGGAGGTATTTTAAAGTACTCTGTATTTAGCTTTAAAGTAAATTGGTTATTTTGGTTTCTAACATTAATTAGATTGGTTTCAACTAAATTAATGGCCATTCCTGACAAACCATTGACAGTTATTAATGCTTTATCAATTGTTGTTTCAGTATGTTCTATAGATAATTTACCTATATTATAAATCAAATCATACACCTTTAATCCATTGGCCTCAATTTTAATATCAATACAACCCAATGGTAAGATTTTAACTTCAGATAATTCTTGCCAGACCAAACCAGTTCTATTCGATTTTATCCAAACTTGATATTTGGATGGTGGAATGATTTTATTACTCGCATCATAAACAAAAATATTAAATTTATCCCTAACCACTGGCATATTGGATGTTTGCATCCATTGAGGCTTTCTATTCTCAATTGCCCAATCGAATGACTCAACATCACTTAAGTATTTTCTTTGTTTGCCATTTTTTTTAATTTGTACTTCGCCTTCAAATTCGACCCAAAGCATTTTATCTCCAAGAACTTCAACTATTTGTGAACCAGATTCTGATTCCCAGCTTATAGGCATCAAAATAACTGCGGATTTATCTGTACTACCATTTCCTTTTATTAGTCGCCATTCACTTTCAGAATATTTAGACCAAAGGGTCGGGTTGTCAAGTGATGGATTGATTTGAATAAAATCATGAATAGTTGTTTGTTTACCATCCGCAATAACATAGGTATTTGGCAGACTATCATCTCCATCCCAATTATGATTTTCTTGGTTAAACCAATCCGTTTTATAGCTACCAGAATGCAATCTTTTAAATACACAGATTAGCTTGTCATTAAGATAAAATTGATATTCACTTTCGTCAATTTCGATGCCCAGAATATTAGCTAGCCCCTCTTTGGTATAAACTGATGCTAAACCGAGAGTAAGATGAATATGTACTTTTTCATCTATTTTACTCATTAACCAATAGTTTTTTGGCTTGGTTAGTCTTGTTTTTCTTTCTAATTGATTTGCACGAATCTTTAATTGACTAGAAATACTCTTTAAAGTATCATCTGAATTTAACAAATCATCATAAACACTTTCTTTATTAAGAATAGAGCGAACTATTTCAAAACAATTCTCATAAATGGTATCATTTCTACTAGTTACAGGTAAGTGGTTTATGATATGTGGCTGAAAAATAAAGTCCTCAATAGTTTCTGGTTGCTCTTCTAACACGGCTAACAGAAAATTTAAATACCCTCCTTGATTTGCACTAATATGAGTTAAAGGCAAGCCTCCTTGAAGAAGCAATGTCTTAAATCGCAACGTATTTTGTTTAACAATCCATTTAAGACCTAGCATTTGACCGCCTTTCTTTGCTATTTGATAAAACTCATTATAATTATAGTTGTATCTTATATTGCCCCCAATAGATTCGAAAACACTTTCTTTATTTGGACTTCCTCCATTATAATTACGTTTCCACCATTCTGCATAATACAAAGCAGCATCTCTAGCATCTATATAATATGGTTTTGCATAACTTAAGGTTTTACGCAACTCTTGAAAATCTGGTTCGGTTAAAAAATACCTCCATAAAGGACGACCATCATGTGATGATAAATGGTTTGTAACAAGTAGTTTTTGGAAGTAAGACATATTAAGTATTTAACAGATTATATTTTTTAATTCACGAAATCTTCTCTCTCGACAATTACATCCTCACTTAAAACAGTAATAATAGTAGATGTTCTAGTTAATAGTTTTGATATTATAATGACAAACATAAAAACTAACTATGCTATAAAACTGCATAGTTATTTATTGTAATTCTGATACATTACCAAAGAATGTTCTCTTAAATGCACTTTTAGCACTTCAGGCTCTAACACTTGAACATCTTTTCCATAAGACAACAACTGTTGTACTAACTCTTTATTAATTATTGTGTTAAACCATACTTGGTCTTGCTTTTCTTCTTCAAAAAACTCTTCATAATCGGGATGAAAAGGTTTCGTGGTAAAGAATTTTTTTCTTCCATTAAAAAACTGAATTACAACACGTTCGATTTCAGCATTTTTTGGACGTACCACACCTACCATTGACCTAAAAAAATCGTCCCAATCCGTTTCGGACTCGATAAACTCTGCATCCTCCAGAATATTGAAATCGATTAATCTTTCATCAAGAGGAATACTCCATTGAGATATACCTTCGGTATTATTAAGCCCAAAAACAAACCATCTTCTATTATATTGTTTTAATAAATGTGGGTGAAAGTGGTATACTTTTGGGGCACTATCGTAAAAACTCTTATAAGTAATTTGTAGGACCTGTTTTTTCTTAATTGCAAGGTATAATGGCTTTAAATATTTAATCCCTTTATATTCTTCGTTTTGGTCGTAAAACAAGATTTTTGACGCATCAGTTTCTTGTTCTTCTTCATCTTGAAATTTTATTAATGCTTCTGCTAGTTTGTTATATTTTGGATGATTCTCAAATCGTTCTAATAGTTGTTGTGCCGCGTAGATTAAGTTTAGTTCTTGCTCTAAAAGTGGTCGTTTAGCTATTGAAAAGTTAGGATCTGAGTATTTTAAAATTCTAATATTATCGGGTAATGGTGCTGCAAAACCATTCACTTTGTTTCTAAATACTTTGAGGTCTTCTCGCAAGGTTCTCTTTGAAATACTTTCTCCAGTGTAAGATTCAGAAATTCTATTATTTACATATTCTAACAATTCATCAAAACTATATGATTTGTTACGAAAGCAATAGTCTAGAATATTATATCTTAAATGTGCGTGTGTACTATTTGCCATTTTATAAACTTTTACATTTAATAATTTTAAAAACAAACTAAATCTTTCATCTTTAGCAAAAAGATAAAAAATTTCACATGTGTAAACAGAAGCTTAAAAGATTACTAGCTTTTCTTCTAAATGTTGTATAAGTATTTTTATTTGAGTTATTATCAAAACATTAAAAATATAACATTTACAGAACAATGGGTTATGGGATTCCATAATTTTCAGAATTATTTACCCTTTTATAAATACTACCTGCTCTTCATCCTTAAAATGAATTTAAGGCTATTAATCTCCTTTTTTAATTCTTCAACATCACCTTTGGTAGCAGGCAAAGTTTTAGGAAAAAATATTTTCTGTGTAGTATAAATTGCAGCATCCGCAGTTGCAGAACCGATTGCTGCACTACCAATATCAGATGCATTTATACCTTTAGTTTCATTTTGGTAATCTACCAAAGAATTTATTTTAGTTTCTAATTCTTGGATTTGGTTATTTAGTAAAACTGGAGCCATTAATTTATCTTGCTCGTCGTTTTTGTCTTGCTCTTTTTTATAATGTCCAGAAATGTATTTGTATTCATTTCTTTTATAACTTGCTTTTGTTTTACAACTCGTTGTGCAGTACACATGATTACTTCTTCTTGACTCGAATGACTCATAACAATGCTTACAATTTTTGATTCTTTTCATGATTTTGTGGTCGATTTGGTTATTAATACGTTAAATAAGGTTTAATTTAACCTTTTACTACTTTCTTAAATTTTGTTTATGAAGATTCCTCACGATCGCTTTGCCCTATCGTTTACCTTAAGTAAGCAGTGAAAAAACAATTTACAGGCATTTAAATCTGTATACCATTCCCAATCAACTAACTCACGGTAAAGCATTATAAATCCTTGTCTAACCATTAAAATCTTGTTTTATAAGGTTTGAATAAATATCACTTTTCTTTAAGTAAACTCTATTACCTAAACGATAACTGGGCAGGATGCCCTCTTTTCTCCAATTCCAAAGAGTTTGATTGGAGCATTTTAAAATAATTAAGGCTTCTTCTAAAGTAAGCAGTTCTTCTTCATTTTTTGAAGGATGATACTTATCAAAAAACTCCTGAAACTTATTGTCAACACCTTTTAAGATATTTTCAGTAAGCTCTTCAGGAGTTGTCTGATAGAAATGTAATGGTTTTGTGTTCATTTGGTATAAATTTGGTTTATACCTACAAAATTACCACTATACCCTTGTTTTTCAGATATTTAGGAGTATACGCCGGTATATATACTCCTTGCTAAAATTATGTATATTCAGTAAATGGTATACTAAATCCAGCACTGTCAAATGACTTTCTTGCTTGAGCATGTTTTTTACTTCCACTATTCAAATAAATCTCTATAGATTTTGATGAATTGCAATCTTCTACTGAAAATGCCTTTAATAAATCCCTTGAAAGACTTGAGCAATTAATCTCTCCACGATATTTTTCAGCCTCAATATATCCCTTATCAATTAATTCTCTAATAATTATTCCTAAATTAGCAGGTCCAGCAATCCACTTTAATGGTTTTACTTCCCTTTTATCTATATATTCTGTAAGGAATGATGTAATAATTTCAGCTCTTTTACTTATATCATTTTGAAGACTCCCGAATGCTATATAATGATTTATAGTGCCATAATCATATGTTGAATTATGAATCACACCTTCACTTTCTACAAATCCATCTTCTAATTTAATTTCATCGTGGTAACCCCCACCTTCAAAACTGGGTATGGAAAACTCTACTATCTCTCTAATTTTTGGTATAATCTTATATTCCAAAATTGAAAAATAAGTGTCTGGATTGTCACAATAGTCAAATTGGTATTGGAGAAAATCTTTGAGTTCTAGAATATCTATTTCAATCAATAATTCTCTTGTAAAATATTTGAGGTAAAAGTCATCAACTAATTTAGGTTCATAATAATCGTAATTCTTTAATTCAAATTTATTAGCTTCATAGTTCCTGTCCTTTTTTCTTTCACTATAATGTATTTCATCTACAGCGAATGTATCTTTGTAATTCATAATTATATTTAGGGTTAAAATTTATTTATTAAAAAATGCACTGTCAGCTATTTTGACAGCACGTTCTTGTGGAGTTACTTTTATGTATTTATAAAATTCACGTTCTGTAGAATGCCCACTGATAGCCATAATATCTACAGTTGGCATTTTGGACAAATAGGCATTTGTACAAAACGACCTTCTTGCTGTATGAGAAACAATTAGAGTGTGTTTTGAAACAGTTTCTGTAATTTTTTTTCCTCCACTTGTTTTCTTTACTGTTATTTGCTCGTTTATTTCTGCTTTTCTACCTGCCTCTTTTATGTATTCATTAATATCTGGGTCATTTAGTATTCGAGGGGGAAGCCCATTGTATCTATCCTTCATTATGGCTTCAACACGAGGATGAATTGGCACATAAACAACCTTATTGGTCTTTTGTTGTTTAAACTCAAATACTCTTTTGCCATTGAAAGTTTTAATTTGGTTTTTGGTTATCCCATTATAGTCTGATACTCTCTGACCAGTATAGTAGCCTATCAAAAAAATATCTCTGGCTAATTCCCAATCTTTAGTTTTAGACAAGTCAACCTTATAAAGAGCATCTATATCTGATTCTGTTAAGTAAATTGAAACAGTATCTTCAGACAAGGCTTTAAACTCTCTATGTCTATATTTCAAATTGCTATTTAAACCATCTTCCGTGGCTCTATTCAATAATGTCGTTAAGTTTTTTATGTGTTTCCCAATGGTATTTACAGAGTAGTTGTTTTCCTCTAAATGCTGGACAAATGAATAATAAAATTTTAAATCGATATTATCAAAATCTAAATTGTATTTAACTTTTTTATTAAAATCTCTCAATCTATTTACTGTTTGTTTATAAGAACGAACAGTAATTGGACTTAACTTAACAGATTGAATATTTTTTGCTTGATTCTCTCTCTTTTCAATATAATCATCTGCAAATTCAAAAAAGGTCGTATTTGGCTTTTCTTCCTTTTCATCAACTTTTCGTATTATCTTTAACAATAAAGATTTTAATATGGTTTTATTCTGTCTCTCTACCTCCTCTAAATTAGAAACAGCCTTTGTAAATTGAAAAGAAAAATCTAATAAGTCACTGTTTACTTTTTCTCGATTCTTTATAGTTGATAGCGCTCTAATTCTTTGGTTTGATTCATCCCAATTTTTAGGGTGAACTTTATACCCAGTAGCAAACCTAATACGATTATTTCTTCCGTAACTATAGTCTAATATTATAGCAGTTTCTTCTTTTATTTTAGGATGCCTTAATATATATTTGACCGTCCCTGAGGTAGATTGAATTGCTTTGTTCATATTTAATTAAGAATATCTGAATTTAAAAAGTGACAACAAAAGTGACAACATAACGTTTAACTATTGTTATAACAATATTATAAAAATTAAATGAAACAGCCCGTATATATTGCAAATAAAGAAGACCTACATAAAAACACATAAAATGACATAACATGATATATAGCAAAAAGTGGTACTGGAGGCACCACCACAAAAAACCCGAACAAATGCTCGGGTTTTTTGGTTTCTATAATTTAAATAATCTTTATAATTCTGACTTCAGAGCCTTCAAACTGGCAAGTAGTAATTCTGAACTTAAACGAGTAGAATAATCTGGGTTTATATATTCAAACAAAATTTTACCTTTTGCATCTAAAATAAAAACAGCCGGAACAGGTAAAATATCAGTTGCCTCTTTATTAGTTTTCTTAAAAATATAACCTTTTGCCTTTTCTGGTGTTTCAAATCCAATACCAATTGCTTGTATTAATGTTGCACCTGAATCTGAATATATTTTATAATTTAACTTATCATCCTCAACTGTTGGCTTTAATGATTCTAAATGATCTGGACTTATTGCAATTATTTGATACCCTAAATCAATAATTTCTTTTTCTGTTTCAGCTAAACTCGATAATTGATTATTGCAATAAGGACACCAACCTCCACGATAAAAAACAAGAACAGTCGGTTTCTCTTTAAGAATATCTTGCAGTAAAACATTTTCTCCTTCAATATTTAAAAGATTTGCTTCAGGAAATTGTTCTCCAATAAGCAATGGACTAATGTCTTCAGCATTCATTGGCACTTGAGCCTTAAGGTTTGTTGTAAAATTTAAAGTGATAATAGTAAATACGAATAATAGATTTCTGGTCATAATGATTAGTTTTAATAATTTGTCAAATTTCTACATCAATCCTTACAATTAAAGTAATTTATAAATTCAATAGATTTGTTTCATGCTTTTTATGTAAACTTTAATAAATAGCTTCGACTTAATTCTGTACATTCATCCCTAATAAACAATAAATAGAAACATGCAAAAAACATATTACGATCCAGCCGATTTAAAGAAATTCGGTAAAATATCTGAATGGAATGAAGAATTAGGTTCTAAATTCTTCGAATATTACAATTCTGTTTTTATGGAAGGCAACCTTTCTGAAAGAGAGAAATCACTTATTGCCTTGGCTGTATCACATACTATACAATGCCCTTATTGCATTGATGCTTATACAGGAGACGGCTTGCAACGTGGCATTACTAAAGAAGAAATGATGGAAGCTTTACACGTAGCTGCTGCTATTCGAGGTGGCGCATCTTTAGTGCATGGTGTTCAAATGATGAATAAAGTGAATAAATTAGAAATGTAAGCAGACTGTTGATTTTACTTTGTAAAATCTTACAAGTGGCTATCCTGAGCGTAAACGAAAAACCTATTCAACAATATAGAAAGCACAAATCTTATAATGATTAAATCCCTACATAAACGCAAAAGCGAGCTTGCAAATAGCAACAAACAAGTTGAGTTTTTATCTAATGGTATTTTTAAAGGTGGCGAACTAGCCACTTTCAATACTAAAATAGCTGAAACAAATCAGTTCCCTTTACGTCCTAAGAAATTAGAAATTCTTCAAATTAATTTGGGTTATATGTGCAATCAAGTTTGCGAACACTGTCATGTTGATGCAGGTCCAGACCGAAAAGAGATTATGACAAAAGAAACTATGTTGCATTGTCTGGACGTTATTAAAACAACCAATGCTCACACTTTGGATTTAACTGGTGGAGCACCAGAAATGAACCCTAATTTTAGATGGTTTGTAGATGAAGCTTCTAAAGCTGGTATTAAAGATTTTATTGTGCGCTCTAACCTTACCATATTAAGAGCGAATAAGAAATATTACGACTTACCTGAGTTTTTCAAAAACCATAATATTCATGTCATCTCTTCAATGCCACATTGGACTAAAGGAAAAACAGATAAACAAAGAGGCTCTGGTGTTTTTGACAAATCTATTAAAGCACTCGAAGAGCTAAACGCTATTGGCTATGGCATGCCAAATAGTAGCTTAAAATTAGATTTAGTTTATAATCCTTCAGGTGCATTTTTACCAGGTAATCAAGTGGCTTTGGAAAAAGATTTTAAAAAAGCATTACATGATGATTTTGGCATCCAGTTTCATAATCTATTTGCTATTACTAATCTACCTATTAGTAGGTTCTTAGACTATTTAATTGCTTCAGAAAATTATGAAGACTACATGTACGCTTTAGTAGAGGCTTATAATCCTGAAGCCGTTAAAAACGTGATGTGCACCAATACCATTTCGGTAAGTTGGGATGGATTTTTATACGATTGCGACTTCAATCAAATGCTTGAATTGCCAGTGAGTAGTAAAGTAAAACACATAAGCGAATACAACGAAGAACAACTCCAAGAGAGAACTATAATAACATCTCAACACTGTTATGGGTGCACTGCAGGAGCAGGAAGTAGCTGTCAAGGAAATATCATTCCTGCATAGGCAGGAATCTCATAATCATGAAAAAAACCATTACATATCTATTAATTTTTTTCTCTGCAATTCAAACTGGATTTACGCAAGAATCCTTAGAAGAATTGCTTAACAAATACAATACTAGAAGTGTTCCATATATGTCTGTTGAAGAATTAGCTATGCCCAAAACACATGCTATAATTTTAGATGCTCGCGAACCTAAAGAATTTCAGGTTAGTCATATAAAGAGAGCCATAAATGTTGGTTATAACGAATTTGATTTAGCTGAAACAGCAAAATTAATAACAGATAAACAACAACCAATCGTTGTGTATTGTTCATTAGGTATTCGTTCAGAAGATATAGCCGAAAAGCTATTAAAAGCAGGCTACACCAATGTTTTTAACTTATATGGAGGTATTTTTGAGTGGGTAAATAAAGGCTTTTATGTTTATAACTCAACTGCTATTAAGACCGAAAATGTACATGCATTCTCAGCAGAATGGAGCAAATGGTTAATTAAAGGAAATAAAATATATGAGTAAAAACTTAATAATGGTTTTTACTCGAAATCCAGAATTAGGAAAAGTAAAAACCAGATTAGCAATAACAATTGGTAACAATTCGGCATTAAAAATTTATAATTACTTATTAAGTCATACAGAAAAAGTTATCAAACAAATAGATTCTGATAAAATTATTTATTATTCGGTAAAAGTCAGAAATAATGATATTTGGGATGATTCAATTTATAAGAAAAATTTACAAAAAGGTAATGACTTAGGTCTTAAAATGCAAAATGCATTTAAAGATGCTTTTGAAAATAATTATTATAAAGTAATTATAGTTGGTAGCGATTTATTTGATCTAAAACCAGAACATATTACTAATGCTTTTAAAAAACTTGATCAGCATGATATAGTTATTGGACCAGCACTAGATGGAGGATATTACTTAATAGGAATGAACAAATTACATTCGTGTATTTTTAAGAATAAAAATTGGGGAACATCTACTGTTTTAAAAGACACATTAAAAGATTTACAACATCTTGACGTTTTTCTTTTAGAAGAATTAAACGATATTGATACTTTTGAAGATCTAAAAGACAATAAAACACTTAAAGAATTAATTACAAAAAATGAATAAATACATAAAAGAAACAGCCGAATATCTAAATGAAAAAGGATTTTTAGCTCCAGAAATAGGCATTATTCTAGGAACTGGATTAGAAAGATTAATTGACGATATAGACATTCTTGCAGAAGTTAGCTACAATCACATTCCTAACTTCCCAACAGCAACAGTAGAATTTCATAAAGGTAAACTCATCTATGGAGATTTAGAAGGTAAAAAGGTTGTTGTTATGCAAGGTCGCTTTCATATTTATGAAGGTTATTCGCTTCGAGATGTAACATATCCTGTTCGAGTTATGGAAAATTTAGGCATCAATACTCTTTTAGTTTCAAATGCATCTGGAGCCATCAATAGTAATTTCAAAAAAGGAGAATTGATGTTAATTGACGACCATATAAACCTTCAAGGCAGCTCTCCATTAGCTTTTAAAGGCGTCGAACTTTTAGGCGAACGATTTACAGATATGAGTGAACCTTATAATAAATCTTTAAACCAAGCTTTCAAAAAAATTGCAAAATCAAATAATATCACTTTACACGAAGGCGTTTATGCAAGTGTTGTTGGACCTCAATTAGAAACCAGAGCCGAATACAGAATGTTGAAAATTATAGGAGCAGATGCTGTTGGAATGAGTACAGTTCCTGAAATTATTGTAGCTAATCATTTAAATTTAAAAGCTGCTGCTGTTTCAGTTTTAACAGACGAATGCGACCCAGACAACTTAAAACCTGTAAATATTAGTGAGATAATTGCTATGGCAGGAAAAGCAGAACCAGAAATGATTATCTTATTTAAAGAATTGATAAAGACACTTTAGTTAAAACAATCTTATGCAAAAATACCTTGAAATAATAAAAAACTCCTACAGTGGTTACTGGAATTATCTCAAAAACGAGATTATTACCATAAACCATTGGGATAATTATTTTTATGGGCTTATTTTAATCTCGCTATTAGTATGGATTCTAGAAATAGCTTTCCCTTGGAGAAAAGAGCAATCTATTTTTAGAAAAGATTTTTGGTTAGATACCTTTTACATGTTCTTTAATTTCTTTTTATTAAACCTTATTGTTCTTATAGCTTTATCTAATACTGTAGCCGAATTTTTTAATGACATCTTAGCATCATTTAATCTTTCAATTTCTAGTTTTCAACTATTAGATGTAGATAAACTACCTAAAGTTTTAGGCTTATTCATCTTTTTTATAGTGGCAGATTTTGTGCAGTGGAATACTCACAGATTATTACATCGTATCCCGTTTTTGTGGAATTTCCATAAAGTACATCATTCAGTTAAAGAAATGGGGTTTGCAGCACATTTACGCTATCATTGGATGGAACCTGTAGTTTACAAAACCATATTATATATTCCACTAGCTATTATTGGTGGATTTGATGCACAAGACGTTGCTATTATTCACTTCTTCAATATTACTATTGGTCATTTAAATCATGCTAATTTAGGTTGGGATTATAGCAAATTAAAATACATTTTTAACAATCCTAAAATGCACATTTGGCATCATGCCAAAAAGCTTCCAAATCATGTAAGATATGGTGTAAACTATGGAATTACTCTAAGTCTTTGGGATTATCTTTTTAAAACCAACTATATACCTCACGATGGAAAAGACATCGAGTTAGGCTTTAAAGGCGATGAAAAATTTCCAAAAGATTTTATTAGTCAAGAATTATATCCAATTAAATTTAAACATGAAAATTAGACCTTTATTAATTCTTATTTTTATTACTTTTTTAGCTGTTCTACAATCAGCAAAAGCACAAACAGTAAATTATAATTCTTGGAATAGTTTTCTTCAAAAGCATGTAAATAATTATGGTGAAATCAACTACAAAGCCATTACATTAGACAAACAATTGTTGCAAACTGTTTTAGATGAGTTCTCAAAAAATCAACCAGATAATTCTTGGACTAAAAACGAGACTCTAGCTTATTGGATAAATGCTTACAATGCTTTTACAATCAAACTTATTATTAATAATTATCCTGTTAAAAGTATTAAAAACATAAAAAAACCTTGGGATCAAGAATTTATTCCAATTGGCGAAGACCTTATGACTTTAAATGAAATTGAGCACGACATTCTTAGAAAAATGAATGAACCTCGCATCCATTTTGCTATTGTTTGTGCATCCATATCTTGTCCTAAATTATTGAACGAAGCTTATATTTCTTCAAAATTAGACTTGCAATTAACTATTGCTACCGAAGAGTTTCTTCTTGATACAAGTAAAAATAGACTCTCTCAAAACGACCTGAAACTTTCTAAAATTTTCAAATGGTTTGCTAAAGATTTTACACAAAATGAAAGTCTAATTGATTTCTTAAATCAATATTCAAATATTTCTATTTCTGAAAATGCAAAAATTAGTTATCAAGACTATAACTGGAATTTAAATGAATAGAATCTCTATCATTATTCCAATTTTAAATGAGGCAGAAAACATTGAAAATTTGCTAGGCCATTTAATTATTAATTCCAATCCTATAAATATTTCAGAAATTATTGTAGTCGATGGAGGTAGTACAGATGGCTCTCAGGAACTTGTTAAAACTTTCCGGTCAGGTCGAGCACAGTCGAAACATAAAACAAACCTTTCTACTGAGCTCAATGTGAATCCAATACAACTTTTAAACTCCCAAAAAGGAAGATCGAAACAAATGAATCTTGGAGCAAAAACAGCTCAAGGAGATATTTTATACTTTCTACATGCAGATTCTTTTCCCCCTAAAAACTTTGATCAATACATAATTAATGAAGTAGAAAAAAACCATTTTGCAGGCTGTTTTAGATTACAATTTAACCATACACATTGGTGGTTACAATTAGCCAGTTGGCTCACACAATTTTCCTGGAGAGCCTGTAGAGGTGGCGACCAAAGTCAGTTTATTACTAAAAATTTGTTTCATGAAATTGGTGGTTATGATGAGAAATACACTATTTATGAAGACAACATTCTTATTAACGAGCTTTATAAACGCAACCAATTTAAGGTCATTAATAAAAAACTATTAACTTCAGCAAGACGTTATGAAAAACATGGCATTTGGAAATTACAATATCATTTTTGGACTATTTATGTAAAAAAATGGTTTGGTGCTTCAGCCGAAGAACTTTATAGATATTACAAAAAAAATATTGCTTAAATCTTGTTAATAAGCTATAACTTTCTGATTAAAAAATCATTGCTTAATTAAATTGCGTTTGCTACATTTGTAGCGAACATTCGCTAACAGTTTTCAAAACACACAACTATATATGGAAATCAAAAAAGTACTTGTTGCCAACAGAGGAGAAATTGCCATTAGAATTTTTAGAGCCTGTACAGAAATTAATGTTAAAACTGTTGGTGTATACACCTACGAAGACAGATATTCTTTACATAGATACAAAGCAGATGAATCTTACCAGATAGGCGAAGACAACGAGCCTTTAAAACCTTATTTAAATATAAACGAGATTATTAAAGTCGCCTTAGAATGTGGAGCAAATGCCATACATCCTGGATATGGTTTCTTATCTGAAAATGCGCAATTTGCTCAAAAATGTGAAGACAATAATATTATTTTCATTGGTCCAAAGGTATCTGTTTTAAAATCTTTAGGAGACAAAATTACTGCGAAAGAAGTAGCAGTTGCAAACAACATTCCAATAATACGTAGTAACGAGAAACCTCTTAAAGATATTGAAACGGCTTTAAGTGAAGCTAAAAAAATTGGTTATCCAATCATGCTAAAAGCTGCTTCTGGAGGAGGAGGTCGAGGCATGCGTGTTATAAGAAAAGCTGAAGAATTAAAAGGCGCCTTTAACGAAAGTAAGCGTGAAGCATTAAATGCTTTTGGAGACGACACGGTTTTTCTGGAAAAATTTGTTGAAAATCCAAAGCACATAGAAATTCAAATAGTTGCAGATAAATTCGGAAATACTGTTCATTTATTTGAACGAGATTGTTCGGTACAACGTCGTTATCAAAAAGTAATAGAATTTGCGCCTTCTTACGATTTAAAACAAGAAACAAAAGATGCACTTTATCAATATGCTATTGACATTTGTAAAGCTGTAAATTATAATAATATAGGAACAGTCGAATTTTTGGTGGATGACGATGGCTCTATCTATTTTATAGAAGTAAATCCACGAATCCAAGTAGAACATACAGTAACCGAAGTCGTTACAAATATCGATTTAGTAAAAACACAATTATTTATTGCTGGAGGTTACAAGTTAGCAGATCAGCAAATAAAAATTCCAAATCAGGAAGCAGTAAAAGTTACTGGTTATGCTTTACAATGTAGAATTACAACTGAAGACCCTCAAAACGATTTCAAACCAGATTATGGCGAAATAACCACTTACAGAAGTGCTTCGGGTTTTGGTATTCGTCTAGATGCTGGATCAGTATATCAAGGAGCTATAGTCTCTCCTTTCTTTGACTCTATGTTAGTAAAGGTGACTGCAAATAGCAGAACTTTAGATGGAGCTTGTAGAAAAGTGCGTCGTGCATTAGCAGAATTTAGAATTAGAGGCGTAAAAACCAATATGTCTTTCCTTGATAATATTTTAAAGCACGAAACCTTTAGAAAAGGAGACGTTACTGTCAATTTCATTAAGAAAAATCCAGATTTATTTATTTTTAAAGCTCCTAGAAACAGGGCTACAAAATTAGTAACTTATTTAGGAGACGTGATAGTAAACGGAAATCCTGATGTTAAGAAAATAGATCCAACAAAAAACTTTGTAAAACCTATAATTCCAAAATATAATCCAAACGGAAGCTATCCTGAAGGCACCAAAGATTTGTTATCGAAATTAGGTCCTGACAAATTTTCTGAATGGTTAAAAGCTGAAAAGAAAATACACTTTACAGACACAACCATGCGTGATGCGCATCAAAGTTTATTAGCTACTAGAATGCGAACTTACGATATGCTTAAAGTAGCCGAAGGTTACGCTAAAAACAATCCAGACATTTTTAGCATGGAAGTCTGGGGAGGAGCTACGTTCGATGTGTGTTTCCGTTTTTTACAAGAGAATCCTTGGGAACGCCTACAATTACTACGTAAAGCCATGCCAAACGTGTTGCTTCAAATGCTAATTAGAGGTTCTAATGGTGTTGGTTATACTGCTTATCCAGATAATTTAATTGAAAAATTTGTGGAACAATCCTGGGAAAATGGCGTGGATATTTTCAGAATTTTTGATTCTTTAAACTGGATGAAATCCATTGCACCATGTATTGAACATGTTAGAAACAGGACGCAAGGCTTAGCTGAAGGCTCGATATGTTATACTGGAGACATTTTAAATCCTAAAAACACCAAATACAACCTAAAATATTACACAACATTAGCAAAAGATATTGAAAATGCAGGCGCTCACATTTTAGCCATTAAAGACATGGCAGGCTTGTTAAAACCTTATGCAGCATTAGAGTTAGTTTCGGCCTTAAAACAAGAAATTAATATTCCTATTCATTTACACACACACGACACGTCTTCTATTCAATCTGCAACTTATTTAAAAGCTATTGAAGCAGGTGTTGATGTAATAGATGTAGCTCTTGGTGGTTTATCTGGATTAACATCTCAACCTAATTTCAATTCGGTTGTAGAAATGTTAAAATTCAATGACAGAGAAAATCCTTTAAACATAGATTCCTTAAACGAGTACTCAAACTATTGGGAAACTGTAAGAGACTATTATTATCCATTTGAATCCGGTTTAAAAGCAGGCTCAGGCGAAGTTTTTAAACACGAAATTCCTGGTGGTCAGTACTCTAATTTAAAGCCACAAGCTCAAGCTCTTGGTTTGGAAGATAGGTTTCATGAAATCACGAAAATGTATGGAGATGTCAATATGCTTTTTGGAGATATTGTAAAAGTAACACCAAGTTCCAAAGTAGTTGGAGATATGGCTCAATATTTAGTAAGTAATAACTTAACCGTTCAAGATGTTTTAGAAAGAGGCGATACTATTTCTTTTCCTCAATCTGTAGTGAGTTTCTTTAAAGGAGATTTAGGACAACCTGTTGGTGGCTTTCCAAAAGATCTTCAGAAATTAATTTTAAAAGATGAAAAACCATATACAGATAGACCAAACGCACATTTAGAACCTATAAATTTTGAAGAAGAATATAAAGCCTTCAGAAAAATATTTGAAAAAGATTTAAGCAGACCTATAAATATTACAGATTTCTTATCATATAAACTCTATCCAAAAGTATTTACAGATTCGTATAACAAACATTTGAAATATGATAATTTAATGAATCTGCCTACTAAGAATTTCTTTTATGGTATGGAAAGAGGTGAAGAAATAATTGTTGAACTAGACAAAGGGAAAACGCTTTTAATTACTTTAGATTCTGTTGGAAAACCAAATAAAGATGGTATGGTTACAGTATATTTTAAAGTAAATGGACAAGGAAGATCTGTTCAAATAAAAGATGCTTCAATTAAAATTGATAAAGTTGAACATGTAAAAGCAGATAAATCTAATCCAAAAGAAATTGGCGCACCTTTACAAGGTTTACTCTCAACCATTTTGGTGAAAAAGGGAGAAAAAGTTAAAAAGAATCAACCTTTGTTTATTATTGAAGCCATGAAAATGGAAACCACAATAACTGCAAACGAAGCTTCTACAGTAAAACAATTAGTTTTAAAATCTGGAGTTATGGTAAATTCGGAAGATTTGGTGATATGTTTAGAATAAAATTACCATGTTAAATGAAAGGTCTGCCTGTTTTAAAAGACCAACTTTTAAAATATGCAACCTATGAAATCTGAAAATATAGAAAACCAAAAAGAACCAAATATTTTTAAATGGGCCTTTAAATTTGCTGCGTCTGCTGGTATTGCTGGCATTTTATGTTGTGTCGCGCCTGCAGTTCTTTTTATGTTTGGATTAATGGGAGGCGTTTACGCTATTTCTTTTGCAGATTTCTTTTATGCTGAAGATGGTTCTGTAGGATTAGGCTCTTGGATTTTAAGAGGTGTTGCAGTAATTATTGGTATTTATGGAATTTACTTGTACAGAAAAAAACAAAATCAATGTTCTGTTGACCCTAAACGCAAAAAGAAGAACATTATTTTGGTAACAATTATCACTATTATTCTTGGTGTTGGTATCTTTTTATCATTAGAAAAATGGTCATCGTGGTATTTCGATAAGCATATTGTTCCTGCACAACAAGAAGAATATCGAAAAATGAAACAGGAATAAGTTGATTGATTTAATTTTCAATTTATAGTTTTGTATCCACTTCTTGAAAAATTATGCCCAATATAAAAGTTATTATTCCAGCTTTTAACGAAGCCGATTCTATTGCCAAAGTAATTCATGACATTCCTGAAATTGTTGATGAAATTATTGTAGTCAATAATAACTCAACAGACAACACAGAAAAGAATGCAAAACAAACAGGAGCAACCGTTTTAAAAGAAAATCGTAAAGGTTATGGCTATGCTTGTTTAAAAGGAATGAATTATGTTTCTCAACAAGAAAATACACCAGATATTATTGTGTTTCTAGATGGCGATTATAGCGATTATCCCGATGAATTAAACAAATTAATTAAACCTATTGCTGAAGACAACGTCGATTTTGTAATTGGAGCTAGAGTAAAACAACTTCGTGAACAAGGCTCCATGACAAAGCCTCAAATTTTTGGAAATTGGCTAGCAACTATTTTAATGCGTCTTTTTTTTAAATCAACTTTTACAGATTTAGGCCCATTTAGAGCTATTAAATACAATAAGTTATTGGCTCTTAACATGGAAGACAAAACCTATGGATGGACAGTTGAGATGCAATTAAAAGTTATAAAACAGAAAATGACATATATTGAAATTCCTGTAAAATACAGAAATAGAATAGGTGTATCTAAAGTATCAGGAACTGTAAATGGGGCTGTTATGGCTGGCATTAAAATATTGGGTTGGATTTTTAAATACAGTTTAAAATGATGCTATTAATATATATTATTATCGCTATTTATACCATTACTCTACTACTAATATTTTTATATGCATTAGCACAACTCAACTTACTTTCTAATTACCTATCGGCAAATAAAAACAAAGCTAAAGACGCCAAATTTAATTTATCAAATCCAAATGAAATTCCTTTTGTCACCATACAACTTCCAGTTTATAACGAAATGTATGTCATGGAACGTTTATTGGAAAACATTTCTAAAATAGAGTATCCAAAAGATAAATTAGAAATTCAAGTATTGGATGATTCAACAGACGAATCTTTTGAAACTACAGCAATTCAAATAGCATTGCTTCAAACAAAAGGATTGAACATTACACATATTTTCAGAAAAAACAGAAAAGGCTTTAAAGCTGGAGCTCTTAAAGAAGGTTTAGAAGTTGCAAAAGGAGAGTTCATAGCTATTTTTGATGCCGATTTCCTTCCAAAACCAAACTGGTTAAAAGAAACCATCCCTTATTTTAAAAATGAAAAACTTGGAGCTGTTCAAACACGTTGGAGCCATTTAAATAGAGATTATTCAGTTCTAACAAAAATCCAAGCCTTTGCTCTTGATGCACATTTTACTTTAGAACAAGTTGGCAGAAACAGTAAAGGACATTTTATTAATTTTAATGGGACAGCTGGAGTTTGGCGTAAAGCCTGTATTCTAGATGCTGGAAACTGGGAAGGAGACACGCTTACTGAAGACTTAGACTTAAGCTACAGAGCTCAACTTAAAAACTGGGAATTCAAATATTTAGAAGATGTAGAGACTCCAGCCGAACTACCAATAATTATTAGTGCTGCACGCTCACAACAATTTAGATGGAACAAAGGTGGTGCTGAAAATTTTAGAAAAATGGCATGGAAAGTGGTTTCAAATAAAAACATTTCAGTTAAAACGAAAACACATGGACTCTTGCATTTATTAAACTCTACCATGTTTTTAAATATTTTAGTTGTTGCAGTTTTAAGTATTCCCATGTTATATATTAAAAATGAATACGCACATTTAAAACCATACTTCTATGTCATGAGCTTTTTTGTAATAAGCTCTGTTATATTCTTTGTGTGTTATTGGTTTATGTACAAGAAAATATATGGTAGTGGTTTAAAGAATTTTGTACAATACATCATTATGTTTTTTACCTTCTTCTCAATAGCCATGGGCTTTTCTTTACATAACTCTATAGCAGTACTTGAAGGATATTTTGGAAAACAAAGTGACTTTATTAGAACACCAAAATTTAATATCAACGCATTATCAGATAACTGGAAAAACAATAAATACCTCAATAAAAACATTCCTTCTCATGTGTTTTTTGAAGGTTTTCTTTGTCTATATTTTGCTTTCGGCATGTATTCGGCATTTATAGTTGGAAATCAAGGAGGCGATTTTGGGTTATTCCCGTTTCATCTTATGTTATTCCTTGGATTTGGCTTTGTATTCTTTAAATCTTTAACTTCTAGAGTTTAAAGTTTTGTAATATCAATTTTAAAAAGTTCAGCAGCATTTTTCCAAAGAATTAATTCTTTCTTTTCATCTGCAAGTTCTAATTGATCCATAAACTTTAAATACGATTTCATATTAGAAATTGGCCAATCTGTTCCATATAGCAAGTAGTTTGGATCTCCAGCATAAGTTATCATTTCTTCAATTTCCTTTTTCATATAACGTTCAAACTTATCGGAGAAATCTCCTAGAACTAATCCTGAAATATCTGCGTAGACGTTTTTGTTTTTATAGACAACTTCCATACAGTCTTTAATCCATGGGTTTCCAACATGGCAAATAACTATTTTTAAATCTGGATAATCTACTGCTAAATCGTCTATATGAATAGGATGTGAATATTTCACTTTACCTGTTGGAGCATAGGTGTCTCCAGAATGAAACATAACAGGAACATCATATTCTATAGCCATTTCATACCAAACTTTCAGTCTGATATTATTAGGATAAAATGGTTCATATCCAGGGTAAAACTTCAAGCCTTTTATCAAGCCTTTTTCAAGATATTCGCCTATTTCTCTTATATCTCTATGATTATAATTAAGATAACTAATACCTGAAACTACACCTAGATTATTTCTTCCCTTAATAGCCTCAACAACCTGTTTTGTACTTGGTCTATGCTCGTTAACTTTGTAGGATGATAAAACCAACGAATAATCCACTTTGTTATCTAACATGGTTTGTGAAAGTAGATTTAAACAATCTTCAAGGGATACTACTCGATCTTCATGGTAATTGTTAATGTGAGTGTGTACATCTATAATCATACGTAATATATTTATTCAACAATACTATTTATATCCTCATCGTTTCCAAAATATTGAAATGGTAAAGCAATGGCTCTAAAAAATTCTAAATGCGCAAAATCGTTACTTGGTACAAATGCTTTATCGTTATATTTTGGATTAGCTGACAATTTAACAATTACTGTTTTTGTAAGAGGATTTACATAAATATATTGTCCATAAACTCCCATGGCCATATATTCTCCATAATCACTTTGTGGAATCCACCATTGGTATCCATAACCTAAAACATCTTCTCCAGGTTGCACATGTGCACCATCTGGAATTACAGACGCTTCAACCCATTTTTTAGGAATTATTTGTTTGCCATTAAATTGACCTTCATTTAAAAATAAAGTGCCTAATTTGGCGTAATCTCTTAAGGTTAAATTTAATCCACCAAGAACCATTTCCATGTTTTCACCATCAAGCAACCAATAACCATCGTACTCCATCCCAATTGGGTTATAAAGTTTATCTTGCATGTATTCGGTTATGGTTTTTCCAGTAGCACGTTTAAGAATCATTCCCAAAACATGTGTATTGATGCTTACGTAATGGCAAACGGTTCCTGGTTCCAATTCACGTTCTAAACTTGCTGCAAATTTATCCTGCGAATTTCCCATGGCAAAACCTCTTCCCCAACGATTAATGTCACTGAAAAAATCGGCATAATCTTCATTAAATTTCACTCCTGTAGACATTTGAAGCACATCTTTAATTCGAACACCTTCATAAGCTGAACCTTTTAATTCAGGCACATAAACTTCAACGGTTTCTTCAATATTTTTTATATCACCTTCTTCAACGGCTATTCCCATTAAAGCTGAAATAACCGATTTTGCCATAGACCATGAAATGTTTCTAGTAGCTTCGGTATTTTCCAAATAGTAATTTTCGTAAACCAAACTATCATTTTGAATAACTAAAAGTCCTGTTGTCCAAGAATCTTCTAAAAAATTTTGGGTACTGAATTCATTTCCTTCATATTGAAAACTTTTAGGCAATTCTAATAGTGCTCCTTTTGGATACACAAACTTTTTGTTTGGTGCTATCATAACTGCTACTGGCCAAACAGAGTCGAAAGACCTGAAATTTGTTACAATCTGGTCTTCATCAAAAAGATGCATGGTTAAATTTAGCATTTTGTATTTTGGATAAAACCAAATACTAAAAACAACAAGTACAAATAAAAGTACTAATCCAATTTTTTTCCAAGTTTTCATGATAATATGGGATTAAAAAACAGTTTGTAAGATACTATCAAAAAAGTATTTTACTAAGTGAATTACCTATTTTATTTATCTTTGATTGATGCTATTGAATACAACCTTTTTAAAACTTCATAAGATTCCTCTTGCTTTAGCTATAACCAGCATCTTTTTCTATTTTAGTTTTGCATACGATTTACAAAGAACAGATTCAATTAATCTCATTTCCTTGTATGTAGCACTGTTTTTCTTGTTCTACAAACTGGTTCAAGTAAGTAAAAGCAATTTGAAATTTTTAACGATTTTAGCTTTTTTGTGTCGTGCTGTTTTTATTTTGGCAATTCCTAACCTCTCACAAGATTTTTACCGTTTTATTTGGGATGGACGTATGATTTTGGAAGGCATGAATCCATATCTCTTTACACCAGAATCTTTTATTATAAAAAATGAATTCCCATTTCCTCAAGCTGAAGAATTATATAAAGGTATGGGGAATTTGAGCGCTAGTCATTATACTAATTATCCACCATTAAATCAGTTATGCTTTGTAATTGCTAACATGTTTTCTGGACAAAGTATTTTAAGCTCAGTTGTTGACCTTCGATTGATAATTATTGCTGCCGATTTTGGTACGCTTTACTATGGGAAAAGACTTCTCGAAAAACTACATCTTCCTGCTTATTATATTTTTTGGTATCTTTTAAATCCGTTTATTATTATTGAACTCACTGGAAACCTTCATTTTGAAGGTGTAATGATATTCTTTCTAATTTGGAGTTTGTATTTATTACAAACGAATAAATGGAAACTGGCTGCTGTTATTTTTTCACTTTCAGTGTCCATTAAACTTATCCCACTTATATTTTTACCATTACTTTATAATAAGCTAGGTTGGAAAAAAAGTTTCTTGTTTTATGCCATTGTTGGTATAGTTACCTTACTCTTATTTGCTCCTTTTTATTCTTCAGAATTTATTTCTAATTATACCAATACAGTTGGTTTATGGTTTCAGAACTTCGAGTTTAATGCGAGTTTCTATTATTTAGCAAGAGAAATTGGATATATACTTACAGGCTACAATCAAATAGCCATTATTGGTTTATTTTCTGCTGGCTTGGTTTTTATTTTTGTGATTGGGCTTAGCTTATTCAGAAAAAACCACTCATTACAACTACTTATTACAGCAATGCTTTTTGCTCTATCTTTCTATTATTTTACTGCAACAACTGTTCATCCTTGGTATATTGCGACACTTTTAATATTAAGTATCTTTACCAATTACAAATTCCCATTGGTATGGAGTTTGGTAATTATATTAAGCTACTTGGCCTACACAAATACAAACAACTCAGAAAACTTATGGTTTATTGGTTTGGAATATATTATAGTTTATAGTGTATTTTTGTATGAATTTGTAAAAAAGAAATCTATTGAA
Organism: Xanthomarina spongicola; assembly: GCF_003148645.1. Classification (GTDB taxonomy): domain Bacteria; phylum Bacteroidota; class Bacteroidia; order Flavobacteriales; family Flavobacteriaceae; genus Xanthomarina; species Xanthomarina spongicola. Next base: position 138,289 of record NZ_QGGP01000003.1, on the reverse strand, counting down.
AATTAATTTTTATAAAATATTAAGACGTTTAGTTAGAATTGTTGCAACCCTTTCTATACTCTATGTACTATCCTTAGTTTTTGTATACTTTAAGCAAGAGCGCTTTTTCTTTAACCCTAAGCAATTGGCTAAAGATTATAAATTTGAATTCAAAGAGAATTTTGAAGAGCTTAACATACCTGTTGCCAAAAACACAAACTTGAATGCTGTTTTGTTTAAAGCTGAAAAACCAAAAGGTGTTATTTTATATTTACATGGCAATGCTGGAGCCATCCATGATTGGGGAAAACGCGCACATCTATACTTAGAAAATAATTATGATATTTTGTTTGTAGACTACAGAAATTATGGGAAAAGTGATGGTGAATATTGTAATACAGACGAGTTGTTTAGCGATATGCAAAAAGTGTACGATTTCACAAAAACCCGTTACAATGAAAATGAAATTGTAGTCTTAGGATTTTCTTTAGGCTCAGGATTAGCAAGCTATTTAGCATCAAAAAATAATCCGAAAATGCTAATATTAAATGCACCATATTATTCTTGGAAAACATTAATTTCAGAAGAAATTGCACCTCCCATTCCAGAATTTATTATTAAATATGATATTCCTTCATATCAATTTGTGAAGCAAGTAACTTGTCCGATTAAAATATTTTATGGTACTCGAGATTTCTTAATTCATCCAGACACTAATGCTAAAAAACTACAAGCTTTACAACCAAATAACATTACAGTTTTTGCTATTACTGATGCTGGACACAATGGATTGCATATAACGAAACAGTATTACGAAGATTTAAAGAAGATTTTATAATTATACTAATGCATTTTCATTTAAGCTATCTAAACAATAAATTGCTGAAATTCTTGTCGTATTTACCATATCTATCATCTCTTTAATACTTTTTCCTTCTTGAATTTGAAAAATATTTATATCAGAAATATTCGATTTTAAGAGTTCAGCTTCCATGTCCAACTGATAATGTTCTATTACAGAATTAACGGGAAAACGAACTAAGTCATTCAATAATACAATGTCTTCTTCTTTAGTAATTCCAACATGATCTAAAGCTACTTTTACTTTAATTCTCCCTCTCCAATTTTTCTGCAATAATAAAGAAGTAAGAATTGATAAATCGTTATTATCAATATCGAATGTTGTTTTCCAATTTGAAGGGAAGTTTTTTAACCATAGAGTAATATCTTTCTCTAAAGAAAGACCAACGTTTTCAAATGGCACATACAACAATACACTATATTTATTAAGCTTAGCAAAAGCTATTAAGTTTTGATACGTGCTATGTAAAGCCTTATTTCCATTTACAGTTAAAAATAATGAGTTAGGTTTAAAAAAAGCTGCATTTAAAGATTGCATACTTATTTTTAGAGATTCTGAAAGGTCGTCTCCACTAATAAAGGTATAACTTGTTGCTATATTTTGTTTTTTTAAACGCTCACTAACATCTGGTAAAAACACATTTAATTTATCTTCCATGTCCTTATCATAACTCTTTACTGCTAGAAATTTAACCGAACCTTTTGGAGCAACAATACTTTCAATAAGTTTAAAAGCACTTCTAATATCTTTTGGCGCAGTAACTGGAATTAACAAGTCTGGTCTCCATGAACGCACTTCTCTATTTGGGCTTAATTGCGTTGTTTTTTTAGTAGACCACTCTGCTAAGGCCGTAAACAAACCACTTCTTGAATCGCCAGCTTCAGATTTTAGTTTCTTTTTTACTAAATAATAATAGAAAAAAACAATTAAGATAAAAGATGCCAAGGCAACAGCTGCATTAATAATAAACATAACTGTTAAGGATCCAAAAGCTCCTATTAATGGAACAATCAATGGGATTTTTAGAGTTGGCCGAAAACTTGGCAACGACAACGACTGCTCAATAAGTGCTACTATATTTACCATAGCATAAGTTATCATGAAAAACATAGTTATAAGAGGTGCAATTGTATTCAAGTTTCTTAAAGACAATCCAATTATTACAACAACAGCAGTAATTAACATGGCATTAAAAGGTTCCCCTTTTTTATTAGTTTTTGATAAAAAGTCACTTTTAGGAAGTATTCTTTTTTCGCCTAATGCCAATAAAATTCGAGGTGCTCCAACAAAAGAACTAAGCGCAGATGACAAAGTTGCTCCCAATAAACCAGCTAATACTATTGGAGCGTAAAATGCTTTGTCTATAAAAACATTGTAATTTTCCAGTAACTCCTGTGGTGTTGCTAAAAGTGCAGCAACAAAAACTAAGGCCATATAAACTATCGTGGTAATTATTACAGCACTCAATGTTCCAAATGGAATATTTTTTCTGGGGTTTTTTAAATCTCCAGACATATTTGCTCCAGCCATAACACCTGTAACTGCAGGAAAAAATACTGCAAAGACAAGCCAGAAAGATGTACCACTAAAATTATTTTCTTTTGAACCTTGAAAATCTCCAAGCCATACAAAATTATAATTGAGTTCGTTTACAAATAATCCTCCAACTATTGATGCAATAGATAGTATTATGATAGCCATAATAACATACTGTATTTTAAATGCAAAACTGGTACTAATAAATGCAATTATTAAAACCAGAGCAAAAACCAAACTATCTAAAATAAGAGGTGCTATTTCAGGGAACATAGCTTCTAAGCCTTCTCTAAATCCAAAAATATACATAGCAACTGCAATTGCTTGAGCAAAGAAAAAAGGAATGCCAATGGCTCCACCAATTTCAAGACCTAAAGATTGAGAAATTAAACTAAAGGCACCACCAGAACCAATACGAATATTTGTTGTAATACTAGATAAAGATAACGCAGTAGATAACGTTATAGCTACAGCTATAACTATAATTAGTAAAGCACCAAGTATTCCAGCATTCCCTACAACCCAGGGATGCCGTATATACATAATAACACCTAAAATGGTTAAAAAAGTTGGTGTAAAAACACCAGCCATAGTACCAAATTTTTGAATTGGATTACTTTTTTCTGATGCCATTTCAAATTTGTATTAATGTATAATTATTGCTTTCTTTTTTTTCTATAGGTTATTAGTACTCCTGAAATAAATCCAATTAAAAAACAACCTAGAATAACTAAAACTCTTGACATTGAAATATCGAACATTAAGAATTTAATAGTTACTACCTCTGTGTTCTGAATAGTAAAAATTACCACTAATAAGATAAGAATGATGGCTAATATCGATTTTGCATTCATAATTTCTTAATATCCTATATTTACCATATAAGGTTTCGACCATTTTGATGCTCTTGCAATTGCTGGTACTATAAACGCTAATACTTCTATTTTTTTTGCGTAATGTGCTTTTTGCTCATTCAGAATACCTAATTTTAAAAAAATATCTTTTTTAAAGTTAATATTTTTTTTGGAAGCGATTAAATCTGCTTTGTAAGTCCCTAAAAAATCATCACTACTATCTTCAAACGCTATAGGAAGAATATCACTATCATCCCAATTAGTAATTAATATAGGTATATCTATCTTACCATGTACATCATATACAAAAATGTACAACATATATTCCATTTCTAACTTTAAATCTATATCATGAAATTCAATATTAACATCTACAGTCAAGTCACTTTTATCATCTCCAATTACAATCAAATCAGGAACATTTGTCAACTTAACATCTATTATCTTAGCCATAATTTTAATTTATTTTTTTAATATTTGTGATTTATCACTTAACCCTTCAATTGTTATATCTGGATTACCATAAACATGAATGAAACTTTTGCCTCTAGCATAAATACTTAACATTTTACTCACATAAAGATAAATTTCTGAAGTATTTGAAGCATTTAATTTGGCATTGGTAGCCTTAAGATTTTTTGCATTTATGTCTGAAGAACCTGTTATTATAACACTTAAGTTTTCAACACTACCTTCTATCTTCATATCTGCACGTTTATTTACAGTAAGACTTAAATTATCAATAGACAATACACCTTTTAAGTACGCATTTTCATTAATAACCATTTTAGAATCTTGTCCTTTAAATTTAATTGTGCCATTAGAGCTTCCATCCAATTGAAAATAACTATTATTAGCATCAATATCAAGATTAAATTTGGCATAATTAGAACTATTAAGAGTGAAATCTACTAAATTGAATTTATTCTGCCCCTCTATTTCAGTGCTCTGATTAATAGTTAGTTTCTTTATATCCTGAAAAGTGACATAAATTTCAAGCTTTTTACTAGAAACAATTTTATGAGATGTATAAATTTTAAGAACGTCATCAATAACATCTAATTTAATAACTTCCACTAAATTGGAATCTGTATTAAGGTGATAGCCATTTGAGCTAGTTTGCATAAGAAATACTTCCAAATCATCTGTTACTTCTATTTGCGAGAAATTCTCTAGGTTCATATAAACATCCACGACATTTTTATTACCTTTAATCTTTTCTTTTTTTTGTGCAGAAATACAAATAGTAAACATAATTGTTATTGGAAGAAAAAAATATTTCATCATTTTATTTTAGAGGGTAATTTATTTAAAAATATTATGGGAATTGTTTAACAATAATTAATCAACCAACTTTTGCTATAAAATCTTTATCAATTAAAATCAATTCCCATTTTTTTAGTTATTAATTTTAGTCTTTAATTTCTACTTCACTTTCTGCAACTTCTTTTATAGGAATTACAATTTTACCAGTTTTTGTTTTTAATGTCATACAGATATTATTTATTGAAGTAATTTCACCTTCTATATCTCTAATTTTTAGAACCTGTCCTATTTCGTAATTTTTTCTTGAATAAAATGAATAGAGTAAATTTTGAATAATCTCTTTAGATCCAAATCCAAATGCTAAAGCAAATGCTAGTAAAAATGCACCTAGAATTATTGTGACATTGTTTGTAATAATACTAGTATCTATTCCAGCTTGATTAAGTGATGTAATAGTAATTATAATAGCTATAATATAGAACACTAAACCGCTAATTGCTTTTGAACCACTTAAGTCAAAAGACTCAAATACTCCAGAAATTGCTTTTCGTACAAAATTGGCTATATAAATCCCAATCATAAATAATGCAATTGCACTAAACAGTTTTGGTAAATATCTTAAAAGGTTTCCAATTTCATTTGAAACCACACTCCATTTCATGATATCTGAAGCAATTATCAAAAAGATTAAAAACATTATAAATTTTACAAATCCTAAAATGATTTTTGATAGTTTAAATTTGAAATCCAAATCTCCAAAAAATTTAGTGTCATTAATTTTATCTGTAAGTTGATCAATTTTAGCAACTCTCATTATTTTATTTAAAACATAAATAATGAATTTTGTTATAAGCCATCCAAAAAGCAAAATGAACAATGCTCCAAAGATATTTGGTAACATATCAGCAACTTTAGTACTCATATTCGCTATTGAACTAAATAACATGTCTTTCCAATCGTTTACTGTTTCCATATTTATATTGTTTTTATTTGCTTTCTTTATTTTTTTTGTCTTTTAAAAAACTTTTAGCTACTGAGGCATAGTTTGATGAAAACAAGCCTGTTATATCCATTAAAAGCTTTATTCCAGCAATATCACTCATCACCTTTCCTTTTAAATGCTCTGGAGCTTTTTTATTTTGCTCTATTTTTTTAAATGGGTTTTCCATACGTTTAAAGATTATTATATATTTCTACAATCTTTGCTTTGGCTCTTTTAAGTCTCATTTTTACTGCACTTTCACCTATTTCTAAAACAACCTCCAAATCTTTAATAGTTAAATCATCTTGATATTTAAGAAGAAGAATCATTTTATCTTCTGGATTAATTAATTTTAATGCTTTTTGTAACTTTTTAACTTTAAGCTGGAATAAATTATAATCGTCTGTATCAATTAACAAATGATCATATTGCTCTGAATTAACAGAATTTTTTTCAATTTTTTTTGCAGTATTCCTATTTATGTAATTAACACAAAAGTTATAAGTAAAAGCATATAGCCATGTTGAAAATTTAGATTCGCCTCTAAACATTGAAAGTTTTGTATACAGTTTTACAAAAACATCTTGAGTTATATCTTCCGCTTCATGTTCAGATTTTGAAAACCCATAACATTTGTTATAAATTATATGTATATACCTATCATAAAGAATTCCGAATAATAATGTATTCTCATCCTTTACAATTTGACTTACAAGCTCTTCATCTGTTAATTGAAGGTAACTTAAATCAGTTTTCAAATTTTCTATTATTAGTTATATTATTTTGACACAGATATATTCGATAAGTCACAATTTTATTTAAAAAAAATCTAATTATATAAGTTTAAAGAAATTTAGAAGAATATTTTAGCGATTATTAAATCAACAACTTCTATAACTATTAGAATAATAATTACCCATTCTAATCTACTACTTTCCTTATGATCCATGATATCTTTAAAAAGCTCAAGATTTTCTTTTATAATTTCTATTCTATCGTGGATTAGTCTGTATCTATCTTTTAGATCGAAAGTTTGTTTTAATTCAGAATTTAACTTGTTAAGCTGTTCGTTTTCCCAGGTAATTTCTGGTGAATCGAAGATATAAAGGTTTTCAGAAATTTTGTTTTTTATATTAAGTACCTTACCTATAAAACGTTTTAACTTATTTCCAGAAATATCTAATTTACCTTTTTTTTCAAGATATTTAGTATGTTTATTAGTTTCAATTAAAAGTTCTTCAGTAATTTTAGAATAGTCATTTAATGCCACAGATTGAGATGTGTTTAACATAACCAAACGAATCATCTCTTTATTTAAATCTGGTAAGATTACGTTATCGAATTGGACTTTTAAGGTTTGTGGCTGTATGACAATAAGAATTTCCTCAGAATTTCTCTTAGTAAAAAAAGTATCACAAAATGGCTTTATTTCTTTTAAAACTATTTCAATTTCAGCATTAGTCAAGTTAAAAAAACAGACCATACCATAATGAAATATATAAATAAATTTTTCAGGAGAACTTTTATAAAAAAGCTCGTCACTATCTTGAAACAACAACTGCCAAGATAATTGTTGTTTACTAGCTTTTATTTGGATAGTGTTTGCTACTTGATAAGCAACAACCTTATACATTAGGTCTTGAATATGTTTTTAGAATCTTTAAAGCATTTAAATTCTAACATATAATCGTTTGGATCTTTAATAAAGAAAGATGTATGTTCTCCAGATTTATTGCTTAAAAATGTGGTTTTTTCTACAACTTCTAAATCTAGATTATTAAGCTTAGAATAGATGTTGTTCCACGTGTTTTCGTCTACAATAATTCCAAAATGAAATGAAGGTAGAATTTTACCTTCAAACACATAATTAGGACTATTAAAATTGAATTTTTCGGCTTTTATAAACGTTAATTGATGTCCAAATAAATTTATATCTACCCAACTTTGGGTATGCCTACCAGTGGTTGCGCCAATACTGTTTTTGTAAAAGTTTTTAGTTTCTTTTACACTTAAACATGGTAATGACATGTGAAAAGACGTGTTCATAACAATATGTATTAGAGTGGTTTTAAACTTTCTACTCTGTAAATTACAGAATCTTCATCATTTTTATCATAAACTTCTATGAAAGTTATTTTAAAAGATTTATTAATTAAACTCTCATCATTTATTAAATCGAATTGTTTTAAAACTCTAGGGAGGACTTCGTCGAAAACTAGCTCCTCTCCATTTTCAAACAAAAAGGTAAAAAATCCATTTTCGTAAGATAAAAATTCGGCTTCTCTCATCACATTACATGATTAATCTTTGTCATCGTCTTCTTCATCAACTTCATCTTCAACTTCTATTTCTGGATCTTGTACAGCTTCTGGATCATCTTCTGCAAAATCTTCATAATCATCCTCATCATAATTCTCCATGGTAACGGCTAATTTGGTACTTACCTTAACCAAATATTTAGTGTCGTTGGTTGTTACTTCTACAGCTTCAACAATTTCATTATTGGCATTTTTAAATGAAATTATCTGGTCTTCATCATAACCATCTGGATATTTCTCTACCAATAGAGCTAAAATTTCTGGTGTTAACTTTTTAAAATCAACAATTACGCGTTTCAGATTGTCTTTTTTATTCATAATTACATGTCTAGTAAATAAGCAAATATAAGAGGTGCCACAATTGTAGCATCACTTTCTATAATAAATTTCGGGGTGTTTATATCTAATTTTCCCCAAGTTATCTTTTCGTTAGGCACTGCTCCAGAATACGATCCATAACTAGTTGTAGAATCACTTATCTGACAGAAATAGCTCCAGAAAGGTGTTTCTGGTCTTTCCATATCTTGATATAACATTGGCACAACACAGATTGGGAAATCGCCTGCAATTCCTCCTCCAATTTGGAAAAATCCTACTCCTTTTTTAGAGTTTTCTGTGTACCAATCTGCTAGAAAGGTCATATATTCAATTCCAGATTTCATGGTACTTGCTTTTAACTCTCCTTTAAGCACATAGCTTGCAAAAATATTTCCCATAGTACTATCTTCCCAACCTGGACAAATAATTGGTAAATTTTTCTCTGCTGCTGCATACATCCATGAGTCTTTTATATCTATTTCGTAGTATTGTTCAAGAACTCCAGAAAGTAATAATTTGTACATGTATTCATGTGGTAAATAGCGTTCTCCTTTTGCTTCTGCGTCTTTCCAAATTTTTACAATGTGTTCTTGTAAACGTCTAAATGCTTCTTCTTCTGGAATGCAAGTGTCTGTAACTCTATTAAGTCCTCTCTCCAGCAAATCCCACTCTTCCTGAGGTGTTAAGTCTCTGTAGTTTGGCACTCTTTCGTAATGTGAATGTGCCACCAAATTCATAATATCTTCTTCTAAGTTAGCTCCAGTACAAGAGATTATTTGTACTTTATCTTGACGAATCATTTCGGCAAAGATTTTGCCTAATTCTGCAGTACTCATGGCTCCTGCCAGAGACACTAACATTTTAGCTCCAGAATTTAATTGATCTTCATATCCTTTTGCTGCATCAACTAAAGCTGCTGCATTAAAGTGTAAATAATATTTTTCTATAAAATTTGAAATGGCTCCTTTAGTACTCATCGTCTTCGTTGAATTTTGAATTATTACTTTTATTTACGTTTGAATTGTCAAATGAGTTGTCATATTCATCTTCCACACTTTCATTTTGAAATTTATAACTTAACATTTTATAATACAATTTTGCAGCCAAGAAATCTGAAGATTTATCAATTTTATTAGGACAAAGTTCAACAATATCGAATCCAACAACGTTTTTCTCTTCAAAAATCTGTTTTAAAAAGTCTAATGTTTCGTACCATAATAAACCACCAGGTTCTGGAGTTCCAGTACTTGGCATTATGGAAGGGTCGAAAACATCTAAATCTATTGTTATAAATACATTGTCTGTCATTTGGTCAATAGCACTATCTGCCCAAGTATCGTCTACTGCCATTTCATGAGCAAAATAAGTTTTCTCAGTATCCATAACGGTAGTTTCCATAACATCCATAGAGCGAATTCCTATTTGTAGCAGGTTTGTATTCTGACTGGCTTCGTATAAGGCACAAGCATGATTGCATTTAGAACCATGATACTCGTTACGTAAATCTGCGTGAGCATCTAATTGTACAACGGTTAAATTATCGAAACATTCGTTAAAAGCTCTAATAGTACCAATTGAAATAGAATGTTCGCCACCAAAAGCAGTAACAAATTTATTTCTTTTTATATACTTTTTTGTTGCTTGATGCACAGCATCTACCATGGCTTCTGGCGAAGAATTTTCAGTAACAGCATCGGCCAAATAAACACCTTGCTGATACACTTCTGTACCTGTTTCAATATCATAAAGTTCCATGTTTTCTGATGCATTTAAAAATGCTTCTGGTCCTTTATCTGCTCCTTTTTGCCAAGTACTTGTTCCATCATAAGGAACAGGTATTAAAACAATTTTGGAACTTTCTAGTTTTGAATATTCTTCTTCAATTCCTGCATACGTTTTATTGCTCATGGTAACCTAATATTTTAAGTAAGTCTTCACTTTTTTGTTGTTCGCTAAATAATTTTGTTGAGATGTTTCCATCTTCGTCTTTGTCTATTAATATGTGTTTTGGAGATGGAATTAAACAGTGTTGCAAACCTCCAAATCCACCAATGGTTTCTTGATATGCTCCTGTGTTAAAGAATCCAAGATACAAAGGTTTTTCTTTACTATATTTTGGTAAATAAATAGCATTCATATGTTGTTCGCTATTGTAATAATCGTCACTATCGCAGGTTAAACCTCCTAACAAAACACGTTCGTAACTATCGTTCCATCTATTAATTGGCAACATTATAAAACGCTTATTAATAGCCCAAGTATCTGGCAAAGTTGTAATGAAAGACGAATTAATCATATTCCATTTTTCACGATCGTTTTGTTGTTTTTGATAAAGTACTTCGTAAATAGCTCCTCCACTTTCACCTACTGTAAAGCTACCAAATTCCGTGAATATATTTGGCACTGGAACCTCTTCTTGTTCGCAGAATAATTTGATTTGATTAATAATTTCATCAACCATATATTCGTAATCAAAATCGAAGGCTAACGAGTTTTTAATTGGAAATCCTCCTCCAATATTTAAACTATCTAAAGATGGACAAATTTGCTTTAAACTAGTGTATACCTTTAAACATTTAGACAGCTCATTCCAATAATAGGCATTATCTCGAATACCTGTATTGATGAAAAAGTGAAGCATTTTTAACTTTACTTTTTTATTGTCTTTAATCTGTCTGTTATAAAAAGGCACAATATTTTTGTAACCAATTCCTAATCGAGATGTATAGAATTCAAATTTTGGCTCTTCTTCTGAAGCAATACGGATACCTATATTATACTTGCCTTTAATTTCTTGAGAAAGCAAATCTATTTCTTCGTAGTTATCAATAATTGGAATGCAATTTTTATGTCCATTATTAATTAATCTAGCAATATTAGTAACATATTGAGCACGTTTAAATCCGTTGCTAATTACAAAGGTCTTATCTGTAATTTTTCCTTCTGCTTTTAAGTTTTCAACTATGTCGATATCGAAAGCAGAGGACGTTTCTATATGTATGTCGTTTTTTAAAGCTTCGTTTAAAACATGTTTAAAATGTGAGCTTTTAGTACAATAACAATAGTGGTATTTCCCTTTATATTTATGTTTTTTAATGGCTTTTGCAAACCAATGTTTTGCACGACCAATGTTGTTTGAAATTTGAGGTAAATATGTAAATTTTAATGGAGAGCCATACTCTTCAACTAAACCCATTAAATCTATATCGTGAAATTGAAGATGCTTGTCTTCTAATTTAAATTCTTCTTGAGGAAAATAAAAAGTTTGATTGATTAAATCAATATATTTTGTATTCATTAGGTGTTTTTAAATTGTAAATATTCTAATATTTTAAAACTAAAAGTTTAAAAGTAAACAATAATGAGTACAAATCAAATTCGAATTTGACTTTGTGTGGTAGGCATAAAGCCGAAGTTATGCTGGCTAGCATAAATAGGAGTTAAGGAAGTTAGCTCTAAAATTCGGTTGCTTAATCTATAAGCTGCTTTTGAATTTAACTTCCTAATTTTCAAAAGCCCGAACATAAAAACATAGTTCAATTTGTTCAGCTAATAACAGTGCAAAAGAAATACTTTTTTTTATAAAACTAACTTTTTTTAAATATTTTTTTAGCCTTTAGTTTTATAGATATATGTTGTGCTTATTTCTATAACTTCCCTCAAGTTTTTCAATACTTTTTATTGGGTAATTAAGTATATTTGAATGCCTAAAATCAAACTATGAAGCCTATCTTAATAACATTACTATTATTCTCAACCGTATGTTTTTCACAAAAACAATATGAATTTGATTACCTAATTGAATACGAATTAGCTTTATACAAGGAAGATTCAATAAAAAAGAAACACCATCCGATTAGAGAAAAAGACGAAACAATAAAAAGATATTACTTAACAAACTCTAAAAAAAATAATTATCTAGCTATTGTTACCGAATTAGATAGCTTAAATTATAACATAATTTTTAAAGATGAAGATGGAATATATTCAAATGCCCATTTTCTAAAATCTGATCTGGATATAGCAGAATATATCAACATTGAGTGTCAATATGTGCGTAGGTATCGCAATCCATATAAATACCAAATTAACAACTATGCTTTTAACATATTAAACGACACTCTTATTAATGGAAAGACTTATAGCATGTACAAGTTAGGTTTGATAAAACCTAAGAAAGCTAAACGAAAAAAAATTGGAACTAATTATTATATTATAGATAAAAAAACCAATTTTCATTTACCTATTTTCAATTTTTCAACTGCTTACGAAGAATGGAAAGACAATAAAAACCTACCTAGTGGCATTTACTTTGAAAAGTATTATATTGATTATTTAGGTAATATAACTTCGAGAGAGAAATTGGTGAATTTTTGGAAAATTGATAAAAAAATTATTATTCAAGAAGAGTGTGACTATACAAATAAAGAGTTCTAAAATCGTTTTGGATCGAATAATAAAGTTAAAATTAACAAAATGATTAGAAAACATAAAGAGCAAGACCTTGAACAAATAATGAACATTTGGAATGATGCATCAGCATTAGCACATCCTTTTCTTACTAAAGAGTTTGTTGAAAAAGTAGCGTCTGATATGAGGCATCTTTATATACCAGGTTCACAGACTTGGGTATTCGAACAAAACAATTCAATTATTGGATTTATTAGCATGATAGAAAATGAAATTGGAGGACTCTTTGTCTTACCAAATAATCATTCAAAAGGAATAGGTACAAAATTAGTTGACTTTGTTTCTAAAGAAAATAATGTGTTGGAAGTCGAGGTTTTTGAGAAAAATACTATTGGAAGGGCTTTTTATAATAAATATGGTTTTAAACAAATCAAGCAATATGAACATGAAGAAAGTGGAAATACTGTTTTAAGGTTACATACAATAAAGACACTTTAATTATTAGCAATGAATAAAGTGCTTACACATATAAATAATACCATTTACGAGAAATGTTCTTTGCAAATATCTGAGTTTTTAAACGAGCCTGAAAGCAGAGAATATGAAGCATGTAGGTTTACTTTAAACGGATTTCATATTGTTTGTAGAGATGCCAAAATAACTCCAAAAAAAATAGGACAGTTTGTAACTTTCTGGAAACGTAATAAAAACGGAATTACAGAACCTTTAAATGAAAAAGACTCGATTGATTATTATGTTATTAATGTTATTAAAGAAAGCAAACTGGGTCAGTTTATATTACCAAAATCAATTTTAATCGAAAAAGGAATAGTCTCATCTAATAAAAAAGTTGGGAAAAGAGGTTTTCGTGTATATCCATCTTGGGACATTACTAATAATAAACAGGCAAAACAAACGCAAAAGTGGCAACTAAATTATTTTATAGAGATAGATAGCAACACCAACTTAAAACATGTAAAAAATTTATATGGTATAGAATAAAACCTATAACATTTTTAGAGTATTTAATTCCTGCTCAGTAAGATGTTTCCAATGTCCTCTTGGAATATCCTTTTTAGTAAGATGTCCTATAGCAACGCAATCTATACTTATAATTTCGTATTTTAATTCGTCGAAAATAGTTCTCAAAATAGTGTTTCCTGTATTCTTAATTTTTAGACCAATTTCTTTTTTTGAGGCTCCATCTATATAACTAATTTCTTCTACAGCAATATGTTTACCATCTACTTTAAAACCTTCTCTAATTTTTTTAAGATCTTCAATTTTTAAGTTCTTATCCAATTCAACTTGAAATAAACGTGGTACTCCATTTTTAGAATTGGTGAATTTTTTGGTTATAGTTTCATCATTAGTAAACAATAAAAGTCCTTTAGAGTTTCTGCCCAAACGACCAATTGGTTTTATTCTAGATGATGTAGCATTTGCCACCAAATCCATAACAGTTCTACCTTTTCCTTCTGCAGTTGTAGTTGCAAATCCTTTTGGCTTATTTAATAAAACATAAGCCTTCTTTTCTGGATTTATACGAGTTCCATCATATCGAACCTCATCTTCCAGTTTTACTTTGTAACCCATTTCAGTAATCACTTTCCCATTAACGGTTACAAGTCCAATAGCAATATGTGCATCTGCTTCTCTACGTGAACAAATCCCAGAATTAGCTATGTATTTGTTAAGACGAATCTCATCTGGATTCGACTTTTTAGCAGAAGCCTTTTTCTCTGTTTGAGGCTTACTTGCAGAAAATTGTTGCTTTTTAATAGGCGAATTTCCTCTAGAATAACTTTTGTTATGAGATGTATTGCCTCCACGACCTGCTTGGTTAGCTCCTTCTTTCTGCTGTCCTCTTCCTGAAGATTTTCCTTTACTACTGCTACCTTGATGTCTGCTCATGATTACTAATTTTATGCAAAGATACAGAAAGACTAATTGCAATCAAGCAACTAAATTATAAATCTTAAATTCTGTTTAATAGTAAGTCTACATTGATAAGAGTAATACTAAAAACTCCAGCAACAATTATAAGTTTTAAGATATTATGCAAAATAAGGTAATGTGTTTTGGATCTGGATTTCCATAATAGAAAAATAAATATGAGCAAAAATAAAATACTGAAATAAAAATAGTAACTCATGTAGCCAACATTAAAATAATTAACCAATAAATATGTTGGAATAAGAGTTAAAACCGTTAAAAAGGTAAGCATAATTTTAGAAACTTTTTCACCATAAACTATAGGAATTGTCTGATAATTTTGAGCTAAATCTCCTTTTATATTTTCTAAATCTTTTGTTAACTCTCTCATAGAAATAATTAAAAAGAGAAACATAGCATGTACAAAAACTACGGTTTCGAAATTTTTATAATAAATAAAAACGATAAAAAAAGGTGTGATAGTTAATATGGCTGAAGTTAAATTACCAATAAACGGTAATTTTTTTAATTTATGTGAATAAAACCAAATACCAAAAATATAGATAGAAAAGAAAATAACTGCTCTAAAAGAGACATAGCTAGATAATACAACAGCAATAAAATTTAATACAAAATAGAAAGATAGTTTTGTATTTTGACTAACTAATCTATCTAACATCGATTTTTGTGGTCTATTAATTAAATCTTTTTCTGAATCGTAGAAATTATTTATAATATAGCCACCTGCAATTACTGCTGAAGATGCTAAAACAAGCATTAATAAATTAAGATCTAAAACAACTTCCCTTAATGGTTTATCGTGTGCTAAAATGTAAACGGAAGCTAAATATTGAGCAATAACAATTATTAAAATGTTATAACCACGTACCACAGAAAACATACTAAAAAACTTTAGTAAAATGTGTTTGTGTTTACGCGAAAGCATCGTTAGAAAGATTAGAAGTTATAGACAACTTCCAATTTGTAGTCTTTAAGAGATTGTTTTGCTTTTTCAATATCTTCTGTAAAGCCAAGAATATAACCTCCTCCACCAGAGCCACAAAGTTTCAGGTAGTATTCGTTTGTTTCAATTCCTTTTTTCCAAAGTTCATGAAATTGCTGAGGAATCATAGGTTTAAAGTTATTCAAAACCACTTTAGATAGTTTCTTTGTGTTTCCGAATAGGGATTTTATATCTCCTTTTAAGAAGTCGTCTACACAAGCATCTGTATGTTTAATAAATTGATTTTTAAGCATTTTTCTAAAGCCTTCTTGCTTCATGTTTTCCATAAAAATACTTACCATTGGAGCCGTTTCTCCAGTAATACCACTATCTAATAAAAATACGGCATTTTTACCTTCTGTATTTTGCGATGGAATTCCAGTAGCTTCAATATTATCTTTAGAATTGATTAGAATTGGAATACTCAAATAACTGTTTAATGGATCTAACCCTGAAGATTTTCCATGGAAAAAAGATTCCATCTCAGAAAAAATAGATTTTAAATTCAATAATTTTTCTCTAGTTAAATTTTCTAAAACTGTAATTTTATTGAACGCATATTTGTCATAAATTGCAGCTACTAAAGCACCACTACTACCAACGCCATAACCTTGAGGAATTGAAGAATCAAAATACATTCCTGCATCCACATCATTTTGTAATTTTTCAATATCAAATGTCACTAAAGACGCATCTAACCCCTTTAGGTAAGAAACAAAACGTTTTAAACTTTCGTTAGATTTCAAGGCAACTTCAGACGTATTATCTACAGTTTTTAAAGCACCATTATAAAAATTATAAGGTATAGATAAACCTTTGGAATCTTTAATGATGCCATATTCTCCGAAGAGCAATATTTTAGAGTAAAAAAGTGGTCCTTTCATAGAAAATTATTGATTTGGAAATATAAAGTTACAATTGTTTTGCATCAAAACCAATTCTGTCGCAAATATATTGTTCGTTTTGACAATATGCAACTAATTCATTCTTAATGAATTCTAGAATTACTTTAGCTTCTTTTTTTGGATAAAGCACGTGTACATTAGCTCCTGCATCTAAAGTGAAACTTATATGTAAACCTGTGTCTTTTCTAAAACTCCAGATTTTATTTATTATTTCAAGCGTATTTGGTTTCATTAAAATAAAATAAGGCATGCTTGTCATCATCATAGCATGTAATGTCAATGCTTCACTTTCAATCAATGCTATAAATTGATTTAAATCTCCAGATTCCAAAATAGTTTTTAGTGTTTCTAAGTTTTCATGTGCTTGATCAAAACGATTTTTTGCAAATGGATGGTTATGCATTAAATTATGACCAACTGTACTACTCACTTGCTTTTCGCCCTTATCAACTAATAGAATGGTGTCTTGATATTCTTTAAAATTCTCATGAACTTTATAAGGATATTTAATTCCAAATAGATCTGTACTTCCTGTAATAGAATCTGTTTTTCCCCAAACAATTAAGTCACCTTCTATACTTCTAGAAGCACTTCCAGAACCTAGTCTTGCTAAAAAGGATGCTTTTTGGTTGAAAAATACATCTGATAATTCTGGATTTAACTCTTTTTCTATACTCATTAAACACAAAGCCAAAGCACTCATACCTGATGCAGAAGATGCTATTCCGGAACTATGTGGAAACGTATTTGAAGTCTCAATTTTAAAATAGTAATCTCTTAAAAAAGGTACATATGATTCAATTCGTTCAAAAAATGTTTGAATTTTAGGCTTAAAAGCATCCTCCTTCTTTCCATCTAAAAACACATCAAATTCAAAATCTGTTTTATTTTCTTTTAATGTATAGTTTAAAGTTGTAATAGTTTTACACTCATTTAAAGTAAAACTAATGGAAGGGTTTTCTGGAATTTGATTCTTCTTTTTTCCCCAATATTTCACCAAAGCAATGTTACTTGGAGATTCCCAAGTTACTTTTCCATTTTCAATCTTAGAATGATATACCTCTGGAATAAAATCTTGTTCTGTCATGTTGTAAATTAAGTTGACAAAGATAATAACTTTACCATTGTGTTATAATTTCTTGCTGTTGCAAATGTGTTTAGCTTACGCTCGAAAAAATTTGCATTGAATTTAGCCTGACCAAAACCTTTCTGGCAGTAATAATAAATACAATCGTCAATAATTTCATATTCCTCACCATCATAAACTTTTTCTGAAGCCACTTTTACTAAATCATCTTCTGGTTTTTCATGAAGCATCATAAAGTAACTTGCTTTCTTTTTTTCTTCTGAAAATGGGCAATTATCAAAAATTCGTTTCAAACCCTGTCTTGTATTTGTTAATACAGACACTTCAAATCCAAAATGAGCCATAATAGCTTCCTGAATTTTATTTTCTATTATATTTTTATTTTCAGAAGATTTTAAAATCACATTACCACTTTGAATATAGGTTTGCACATCTTCAAAACCTGATTTAGTAAGTAGCTCACGCAATTCTGCCATTGGTACTTTTTTGTGTCCACCAACGTTAATGCCTTTTAAAAGCACGATGTATGTTTTCATTTTGAAATTGTTTTAGCAACAATATAGGCTCCTGTCCAAGCATTCTGAAAATTAAAACCTCCTGTTACTGCGTCTACGTTGATAACTTCTCCAGCAAAATAAAGATTATCATGTAATTTACTTTCAAAGGTTTTAAAATTAATTTCTTTTAAATCAATTCCTCCAGCAGTAACAAACTCTTCTTTAAACGTGCTTTTTCCATCCACTTTAAAAACAGCTTGTGTTAATTGTGCAGCTAAACTTTCTAATTGTTGCTTATTTAAATCTGCCCAACGTGTTTCTTTAACCATGTTAGATGCTAAAACTAATTTATGCCATAAACGCTTTGGCAGTTCAAATTGAGTTGATTTATAAACTGTTTTTTTAGCTAAATTCTGCTTTAACTCTTTTAATGTATCTAAACAATCTTCAAATGATTGTCTGATAAAATTTATTTCAATTTCAAATTTATAATTACGTTTAGCTAATTCAATTGCTCCAAAAGCAGATAGTTTTAAAATGGCTGGAGCACTCATTCCAACATGAGTGATTAACAAAGGGCCTTCGCTCCATAAATGGGTTCCTAAAACTTTAATGTCAACATTTTGAGCTACAACTCCAGGAATATCTTTAATACGTTCGTCTTTTATATTAAACGTAAAAAGAGAAGGGATAGGCTGAGAAATAGTATGCCCTAAATCTTCTAACAAGTTCCATATTTTAGGATTGCTTCCTGTGGCTATTACTAATTTTTCTGATGAAAACTCGTCTTGAGAAGTTTCCAATTTCCATAAAAACGCTTCTTTCTCAATTGATTTTACTGCATGGTTATACAACAACTCAACGTTGTATTTCTTGGCTTCATTTAAAAAACAATCTATAATGGTTTGAGATGAATTTGATTCAGGAAACATTCTACCATCTTCTTCAATCTTCAAAGGCACGCCTCGTTTTTCAAACCACTCAATGGTATCTCCTGTCATAAACTGATGAAAAGGACCTAAAAGTTCTTTTTCTCCTCTAGGATAATTCAATATTAATTCTTGTGGAATAAATTCAGCATGAGTAACATTACAACGTCCACCACCAGAAACTTTTACTTTTTGAAGACCTTCTTTTCCACGTTCTAAAATGGCTACTTTTAGTTTAGGGTTCTGTTCAGCAATATTTATAGCTGCAAAAAATCCTGCTGCTCCACCTCCTACTATTATGACATCTTTTTTTATCATAATCTATCTGGCACATCAGAAATTATTCCATCCACTTTGTAGCTTTTCATCCTTTCAATGGTTTGCTTATCATTTACTGTCCAAGTATATACTTTATAATCTTCTGCTTGTGCACGCTTAACATTTTCTTTAGTTAACAAAGCAAAATTAGGATGAATGGCTATGGCATTTACTGTTTCGGCAAACTCCAAAGCATCATCTACATTTGCTTTTGTTAAAACACCTAATGGAATATTATTGTCTATTTTAAAAACGGCTTCTAATTCGTGATGTTGAAAACTAGACACTATAAAATTATTATAATTCCATTCTTTTTCTTTGATGTATTTCTGAATAACATCACAAGTTTTTAAAGCAGTATATTTCCCCTTTAATTCAATATTTAACAAGCATTTTTTATCTATTACGTTTAAAACTTCTTCTAAAGTTGGAATTGAAAATTCTCCATTAACTTTTAATTGTTTTAATTCTGAAAGTGATAATTTTCCTATTTCGCCAATTCCATTAGTCATTCTATCTAGAGTTAGATCATGAAAAACAACCAATTCTCCTGAAGCACATAAGTGAACATCTATTTCTATTCCATCTACACCAAAATCAAGTGCTTTTTGAATAGATTCAATAGTGTTTTCAGCAACATATCCTTTTGCTCCTCGATGTCCTATTTTTAAAATTGTACTCATTAATCTTTTGGTCTCATCAACCCTTCTTGTGCTACTGAAGCAACTAATTCTCCATCTCTTGTATAGATGTTACCTCTTGCAAACCCTCTAGCATTAGATGCATTTGGAGATTCCATAGAAAACAACAACCAATCGTTAAAATCAAAATCTCTAAAATACCACATAGAGTGATCTAAACTTGCTGTTTGTGTATTTCCCCAATGTGCTTTACTAGCATGAGGATTTAGTGCCGAAACTAAAATATTATAATCGGAAATATAAGTTAATATTTGTTGTTTAGTTGCTAAATCTAAAGTGCTAACATCTCCTTTTAATTTAAACCAAACATCGCTAAAAGGTGGCAAATCTTTTCTGTCTAAAGGATTTACAATCTCGGTTGGCTTAAACTCAACTGGTCGTTCAATTTCTAAAAAAGATTTAACATGCTTAGGAAGAAAATCTCCAAATTGATTGTACATATCTGTCCAACTTAATAGTTCCTCAGGTTGTTTCATTTCATCTTTCATTTTCATCTGATGGTTATAACCTGATTCTTTCTTATGAAAAGAAGCCGACAGAATGAAAATGGTAGTTTCGTTTTGGTGAGCAGTAACTCTTCGAACAGAAAAACTTCCTCCATCTCTTACAATACTAACATTATAAGTAATAGGTAATTTAAGATTTCCAGCTTCTAAAAAATAAGAATGCATAGAATGTAAAATTCTTCCGTTTGTTATGGTTCTACTTGCTGCATTAATAGCCTGAGCTAAAACTTGTCCTCCAAACACATTAGGACTTCCAACAGATTTACTCATACCATTAAATTCGGTATCGTTTATCTTTTCTAACACTAATAGGTCTAGCAGGTCGTTTACTGATGTCATATAAATAGAGTTAAATACTTAAATTTATCAAAACTATTAAATTCATTTTTGGGTTTGCATATTTTTTATAATTAGTTTTGAAGGATGCCTTATTTCAAAAAAAATATGAAGTTTCTACCTTTATGTACTTTAGCTTTAATACTAACACTAACATCTTGCAAATCAGATGGATTAAATACTATTGCAAGTTTACCATTATCATTAAAAGAAGTGTCAGCTGCTGAAAAAACACCATTCTCAAATCTTATTTGGATGATTGAAGATTCTAGAAACAATAACACCCTTTTTGGTTTAAACGAATCTGGAGAAGTTATTAAAGAACTACATATTACTAATGTTGTAAATAATGATTGGGAAGATTTAACAAGCGATTCTATTGGTAATATTTACATTGGAGATTTTGGCAACAACAAAAAAGAAAGAACATCTTATTATATATATAAAGTAAAAAAACCAAATGAAAACTCGCATAATACAACTGCTGAAAAAATTACTTTTAGGCTACCAGTTAAAATGAAACAGGAAAATTTTGAAGCATTTTTTATTTACAATAATCATTTCTACATTTTTAATAAAGAGAATAAGAAAGGTAGAATGTATAAAGTTCCAAATCTTATTGGCGAACATGAAGCTGAACTTGTTACAGAATTTAGACTAAATGATAAGAACAATAAAATTACTTCTGCTGATATTAGTGACGATGGTAAAACCGTCGTATTACTAAATAAAGACAAGATGTGGAAAATATCTAACTTTGAAGGAGATGATTTTTTTAATGGTACAATAGAATCTATTGACTTTAATCATCTAACTCAAAAAGAAGGCATCTGTTTTAAAGACAAACAAACAATTTATATTACTGATGAGCGCATTGGCATAATTGGAGGGAAAATCTATACTTTTAATCTAAGCAATTAATTTTCTAACCATTTATTTAAATCTTTATCTGTTGGATTTCGCAGTTTTTTATTCCCGATAACTAAAGTTGGAAAATTAAGTTTTCTATTGCTGTATAGGTTACGTAAATCCTCAGCAAAATCCTCATTCTTTTCTACATCAAAAAAGGTGTACTTTAATTTTTGTGCCTCTAAAAAAACTTGGTCGTATTTAGTTTTATGGCACCTTTCGGTACCATAAAGTTTAATTTCCGTTTGTCTTTTCATAATATTTACATTCCTCTTAAAAAGGTAATAGCTGAATCTACATTTAGATGAAAATCAGCAAATACTATATTATCATGTTTGTCAATAAATATAAACCATGGTGTTCCTCCTGTTTGGTAGTTATTCATAATAGTGGAGCGTGATTTACCATCTTCTCCTGCATCATGGCCAAAAGGAATTTTTAATTTATATTGTTTTTGAGTCTCTATTATTTTGTCATACGTATTTTCGTTATGACCTTCAAAAACAGTTTGAATAGCTAGAAATATTACATTTTTATTACTTTCTAAAGCTTCAACCATTTTTTTTAAATCTGGTAGCCCTTTACTATGACATCCTGGACACCAACTCTGAAAACAATAAATGACTTTAAACTTTCCTTTATAATCTAAAAGTTTTATGGGTTCTGTTTTGTTTCCGTTAGCATCTATCCATTGATTTACTTTAAATTCTGGAGCCTTAAATACTTCTTGTGTTTGATTTGACATTTTTAAAGTCCTTTCTTTTTTAAAATTAATTTTATTTTACTTCAATAGTCTTTAACTTATCAGCATGTAGTTTACGTAGTTTTGCCAATTTAGGTGTAATAACAAAACTGCAATAACCTTGTTCTTGGTTATTTTTATAATAATTTTGATGGTCTTCTTCGGCTTCATAAAAAATTCCTAACTTACTTAATTCTGTTACAATCTCATCTTTGTAATAAATTGCTATTTCTTTAAGTACTTTTTCAGCAATTTCTTTTTGATCTTGATTATGATAATAGATTACAGATCGATATTGAGTACCTCTATCTGCTCCTTGACGATTCAATGTAGTCGGATCGTGAGTTGTCATGAAAATAATTAAAATATCTTCATATGAAATTACATTTGCATCAAAAGACACTTGAACCACTTCAGCATGACCAGTTAATCCAGAACAAATTTCTCTATAAGTAGGTCTTCCTGGAGCAATTCCACCTGTATAACCTGAAATTACTTTTTCTACACCTTTTACTTCTTGAAAAACAGCTTCAGTACACCAAAAACAGCCTCCTCCTAATATAGCTTGTTGTAACTTTTTAGTCATTTTCTTCCCTTTCTAATTGAATGGATTCAGAATTTACACAATATCTCAAACCACTTGGTTCTGGACCATCTGGAAATATATGTCCTAAATGTGCGTCACATGTACTACACATTATTTCAACTCTTACCATACCAAAAGCAGTATCTTTTTCGTACTTAATAACATTCGGTTTTACAGGTTGAGTAAAGCTTGGCCAGCCAGAACTAGAATCAAATTTTATGGTTGAATCAAATAATGGCGCATTGCAACAAATACAATTGTACTTGCCTGTATCATGAGTACTGCAAAGAGCACCACTATGTGGTCGTTCAGTTCCTTTCTGTCTTGTAATTCTATATTGCTCAGGAGTTAATAGAGCTCGCCATTCAGCTTCAGATTTCTCAACACGTTTATCAGGTGTTGGATTTCCATTAACTGAAAAATTAATAACATCTTTCCAAGTTAGCATAGTATATTCCTTCCATTAATTTATTCGTAAAAAGTCTTTCAATTTTAATAATAGTCGCTAAATATATTATTTAATTACAACACAAAAATATTGAATTAACAAGTATTATTGTAATTAGATTACACATTATTAGAATGATAATCGAACAAAAAAGTATCTTTATCGAATTAATTATTCTATCTTTTTATATCATTTTATAATTCTTTATCTTTTCAATTAGCTATTAATCTAATTTACTTATTTACATTGTCTTATGATATATTTTAAGAGTCTTAACATTAAGAATCTCTCCCTATTTTTATTCATGCTTCTATTCTTTTTTCCATTAGAAAATTCTTTATTCAGTCAAACGTGGACGCTTAAAGATGAAGATGAGAATTACACGGCAAGACACGAATGTGGATTTATTCAAGTTGGCGATAAATTCATACTAATAGGTGGTAGAGAAACTCAGGTAGTAGATATATATGACTATGCGAGTGATACTTGGACAGCAGGCACAGCTTCACCAATATTATTGCACCATTTTCAATCTATTGAATATGAAGGTCTAGTCTGGATAATTGGAGCTTTAATTGATAATAATGACCCAAATGAAGCACCTGCAGAACATGTGTTTATGTATAATCCTTTAAGTGACCAATGGACTGAAGGAATAGAAATTCCAGCATCTAGAAGACGAGGTGCAGGAGGATCTGCCATATATAACAATAAAATCTATTTGGTTGGAGGAAATACAGGTGGTCATAATGGAAATTATAAATCTTGGTTTGATGAATATGATCCTAAAACTGGTGTGTGGACTCAACTACCTGATGCACCTCACGAAAGAGACCATTTTAAAGTAGCCGTGTATGGTGACAATTTATATCTCTTAGGAGGAAGACAATCTGGTGGGCCTGGAGGAGCAAGATTTCCTTTGGTACCAGAGATTGATATTTATAATTTTACTACTCAAACATGGACAACATTAAATCCATCTAAAAACCTCCCAACCCCAAGATCTGGTGTTGCTGTAGCTGTCTATCAAGATGAAATTTATGTCATAGCTGGAGAGGTTGAAGGAACTTTTAACGATGTTGAAGCTTTGGATCCAATTACTAATACTTGGACAACAAAAAACTCAACAAGAAAATTCAGAGATGGTACAGAAGCTATAGTCTCAGGAAATGGTATTTTTGTTGTAGCTGGGAAAGGAGGTTTTCCGTTTAAAGAAATGGAATATTATAATGAAGATAATCCAGTAGGAACTCCAAATGTACTTTCAACATTTGAAGCCGATGAATATGTAAAGTCTTTTATTTATTCAGAAACTGATGGTAGTGTTGTTTTACAAATCACTCTTTCAAATGTTTTAGGAACAACTGGAACCTTTATAGATTCTATAGAATTGACAGGAGGTGATTATAGTCTATCTCAAACTTATAATGATATTTTTCTTGGCTCAAATTCAGATTTAATCATTGAAGTTACCCTTAATAATACCACTCTACCAGAAAATAATGGATTGGTTACAGTAACTTATAATAATAGTTCTTCATTTAACATTTCTTTAGAAGGCGACTTGGACAGCACCTTAGGAATTGAAAATATTAACAACAAAATTGAGAATATAATCTTATACCCTAATCCTACAAGCAATTCCTTTTCAATAAATAAAGATGTAAGTCAATTACAAATTTTTGATATTACTGGAAAACTCATTAAAGTGTTTAAAGGCAATTCGGAAAAAGGCACTTTATTTGATATTTCAAACTTACCTCAAAGCATGTATTTTGTAAAAGTAGAAAACTTAGATGGCGATACGCATACTTGCAAACTAATAAAGCAATAATAAACTTTTAACAAATTTATAAAAAAAGCTTCAACATAATGTTGAAGCTTTTTGCTTATTTCGTGCGGGTGGGGAGACTCGAACTCCCACACCTCGCGGCACCAGATCCTAAGTCTGGCGTGTCTACCAATTCCACCACACCCGCAATAAGGAGTGCAAATATAAAAATTAGTTTTAATATACATACCTATCTTTTGATAAAAAATTCTTTATGATTTTGTATTTTTGATAAAATTCAAAAAATTTATGAAAAACATATCCACTTATGTAAATCAACATAGAGATCGCTTTCTAAACGAACTTATCGATTTGCTTAAAATTCCATCCATAAGCGCTGATTCAGCATATAAAAAAGATGTTGAACAAACTGCCGAAGTTGTTAAAACTCGATTAGAAGAAGCTGGTTGCGACCATGTAGAAATATGCGAAACAGATGGCTACCCAATTGTCTATGGAGAAAAAATAATTGACAAAAAGTTACCTACGGTTTTAGTTTATGGTCATTATGATGTTCAGCCACCAGATCCATTAAATTTATGGAATTCACCTCCTTTTGAGCCTATTATAAAAAAAACAGAGTTACATCCTGAAGGAGCAATTTTTGCTCGTGGTGCTTGCGATGATAAAGGACAAATGTACATGCATGTGAAGGCCATGGAGTTTATGACCAAAACCAATCAGTTGCCTTGTAATGTGAAATTTATGATTGAAGGCGAAGAAGAGGTTGGCAGTTCTAATCTGGCCATTTTTGTTAAAAAGAATCAGGAGAAATTAAAGAACGATGTGATTTTAATTTCAGACACAGGCATGATTGCTAAAGATGTTCCTTCAATTACAACTGGTTTGCGTGGCTTGAGTTATGTAGAAGTTGAAGTTACTGGTCCAAATAGAGATCTGCACTCTGGCTTATATGGTGGCGCAGTTGCAAATCCTATAAATGTTTTAACAAAAATGATTGCATCATTGCATGATGAAAACAATCATATTACTATTCCTGGTTTTTATGATAAGGTTGAAAATCTTTCAAAAGAAGAACGAGCTGAAATGGCTAAAGCACCTTTTTCATTAGAAGCTTATAAAAAATCTTTAGATATAGACGCTGTTTATGGTGAAGCAGGTTATACAACCAACGAGAGAAATTCCATTCGTCCAACACTAGATGTCAACGGAATTTGGGGAGGTTATACTGGAGAAGGAGCTAAAACAGTTATTGCCAGTAAAGCTTTTGCTAAAATATCAATGAGATTAGTACCACATCAAGATTGGGAAGAAATTACACAATTATTTAAAACCCATTTTGAGAGTATTGCTCCAAAAGGTGTTACTGTAAAAGTAAAACCTCATCATGGAGGCCAAGGTTATGTGACTCCAATAGATAGTATAGGTTACCAAGCAGCAAGTAAAGCTTATTTTGATACTTTTGGCAAGACACCTATTCCACAACGTAGTGGAGGAAGTATTCCTATTGTAGCTTTATTTGAACAAGAATTGAAAAGCAAAACTATTCTTATGGGATTTGGTTTAGATAGTGATGCTATACACTCGCCTAATGAACATTATGGATTGTTTAATTACTATAAAGGCATTGAAACAATTCCTTTATTTTATAAGTATTTTACAGAACTTTCTAAATAATATTTTTAGATAAAAAAATCCGTTCAGTTTTAAATTGAACGGATTTTTATTTTTTCAATAAAATATTACTACTCTTTTATAATTTTAAATGTCTTAGAGGTATTATTCATTTTAATTTTTAAAAAATATGTACCAACTGAGAGTGAAGATACATCTATTGCCGTTTCAATATTATTTAAAGGCTTATCTAATGTTAATTTACCTGAAATATTAAATAATTGAACTGAAAAAGATTCTTTTAAATTCGTCTGAATTCTTAAAATATTAGTTACTGGATTAGGAGAAATATGAAAATCATCTGAAGCAAATTCTTCTGTATTTAATGTGTTAAATGAGATACAATCACTTTTTTCCATACATGATCCTACTGTAACTTCTACAGCATAAGTTCCATTTTCAGTTGGAACAAAAGATTGATTCGTTTCATCTGTCAACAATGTATTTGTGTCACAATCTATCCATTGATAACTTGCACCATTTTGATTTGCACTTATAAATGTTATAGACGTAGTAACTGTATTATCAATTGCTAGTAAACCTCCCTTAGTTGCCATATAAGCAGTAACTAATTTTGTTAATTCTTTAAAGTAAGGTAAATCTAAAGTACTTAATCTATCAGCTGAAGAATGATAATAAATTGATTCATCATTTGTTTCCCAAGATTCTCCTACTAAAACTGCAGGATAACCTTTACTCCAAAAAGAAGCATGATCGCTTGCTATAGTTCCTGGATCCACAACTATAGGGTTTAGGTTAAAAGTATAGGTGTTTAATAAAGCTAACAAATCGTCTTTAATTGATAATGAACCATGCAAATCTCTAACGTCAATGTCAAAATCGTTATCTCCAGGTTGTCCTGGCAAATCACCATCGTAACCAATCATATCCATATTTATAACACCAAGAATATTTAAATTATTTGTTTCAGCATAGTTTGCATAAAAATTAGATCCTCTCAATCCAATTTCTTCTTCGTCCCAAAGTGCATAAACTATCGTATTTTCTAGACATTGTGTTGAAAGAATTTTAGCTACTTCAAGAACAGCAGCAGTTCCAGTGGCATTATCATCTGCACAATAATTTGCTACAGAATCATAATGAGCACAAACTAAATAAATATCATTAGGGTTTGTTTTGCCTGTTTGTGTAGCAATTATGTTTTTTCCATTAAAATTAAATTCTTGTTCTGTAACTACTAAATTATCTAACAGCTGAAACTTTTCTTTAATATACTGTGCTGCTAAATCGTTATTAGCTTGCTGTCTATTTAAAATAGTAACCTCATTTCCATTAACAAGTGTTGGTTGTTCACCAGAAAATTCGCTAACAGTTAATTCCAATCTATTAATATCTACTTTATCTATTAAATTTTGTACTGTTTGCCCAAAAGAGCTTACAGAAAGTAATACCAACGCAACAATAACAAGTCTTTTCATCTAAATTTTAGAGCCTTTAATTTAGGGTCAAAGATACCTTTTTAAAAATAAATGCTGAAAATATTTTGATTATTAAATTATTGTTCTACATTTGTAGAGAACATTCTAATATTGTAGAGCTATGCAAGCCTTATCGAAAACCGAAGAAGATTTAATGAACCATTTATGGAAACTTGAGAAAGCTTTTATGAAAGACTTGCTAGAAGCATATCCAGAACCAAAACCTGCTACAACAACTGTAGCTACTTTATTAAAACGAATGGCTGATAAAGGTTTTATAGATTATAAATTATACGGGAAATCTAGAGAATATTTTCCATTGGTTAAAAAGAAAGATTATTTCTCAAAGCACGTAAATGGTTTAATAAAAAACTTTTTTAACGATAGTGCTTCTCAATTTGCTTCCTTTTTTACTAAAGAAACCAATCTGACCAAAGAAGAATTGGAAGACTTAAAAAAACTCATCGATAACGAAATTAAAAACAAGTAATCATGTTAGTATACATTATAAAATCCAGTGCTTGTCTAGCCGTTTTCTTACTTATCTACAAATTACTTTTAGAAAAAGAAAACATGCATGTATTTAAACGGTTTTACTTATTGGTTTGCCTTTTAATTTCTTTTGGAATTCCATTTATTACATTCACACATTATATTGAAGTTCCACTAAACTTAAACAATACAGTAATAAGTAATACAACATTAACACCTTTAAATCCACAAGAAGCATCTGTAAACTATTTACCATACATTCTTTGGAGCATTTACTTAATAGGCGTACTTATTTTTAGTTTGAAATTCATTTTTAATTTAAGTAGCATCATACTCAAAATAAACCAAAACCCGAAGTTGAAAACTAATAAATCAACCAATGTTTTATTAGAAGAGTTGATAGTCCCTCATACATTTTTAAGTTATATCTTTTTAAACAAAACTCGTTTTGAAACTCAGCAGATACCGGAAGAAGTATTGATTCACGAAGAAGTACATGCTGTTCAAAAACATTCGTTAGACATTTTATTTATTGAATTATTTCAAATCATACTTTGGTTTAACCCACTTATTTATATGCTTAAAAAAACGGTGAAATTAAACCATGAGTTTATTGCAGACCTTGAAGTAATAAAGCAAGGTGTTACACTATCAAAATATCAACAAATATTATTGGCATTCTCATCAAATGCTTTAGAACCACAATTGGCAACAGCCATTAATTATTCATTCATCAAAAAACGATTTACAGTTATGAAAACACACACATCAAAAACAACAATTTGGTTGAGAAGCTTTGTGCTTCTCCCAGTATTAGCCCTTTTAATTTACAGCTTTAGTACAAAAAAAGTTATTGAGAAAGAGATTGAAAGTAAGAATGAAATAGTTAAAGAAATACAACAAGAAACCATTGTAACCATAAATGGTATTCAATGTGAAGGTTGTAAAGTAAAACTATCTAAAGAAGCTACTGAAAAATTAATTTTAGGAACTAATACAGGTGAAGAAATAAGCAGTTTTTTAATTAAATTTATAGGTAAACCAACAGTTTCAATAACTGGTAACAAACTAAATAAAGAAGCCATAGGCTTTTTAAACGAGAATGAATCTGATAAAATCATTCAAATTTTTAATATAAAAACCACAAATTCAAACATAAAAATGCCTATATTAATTCAATTGGCAGATAGAAATGATGAAAACTATTCAAATTCCCCTGTTGTAAAAAAAGGTGAAAAAAGTGACATTCCACCTCCTCCACCTCCTCCACCTCCAGCAAACCCAGATTCTCCTTCAAATTTTGTAAGTGCCTATGAAAAAAAAGGTGCATCATTCTATTATGAAGACGAGCAAATCTCATCAACTAAAGCTTCTAACTTATTAAAAGAAAATAAGTCTTTGAATGTTTTAGTTAAAGGTTCATACACATCTAAACCAAAAGTTTACTTAAGCAAAGAACCAATATCAATAGATGAAAACATTAAGAACGTTGAAGAAATAATTCCTCCACCTCCACCAAAAGCTCCAGAGATGAAAATGGCTCACGACTTACCTCCACCTCCTCCAATTCCTGCTGATGCTACACCTGAGGAAAAAGCAAAATATCAGAAGACTATAGATAAATACAATCAGATGCGTTCAATGGTTAAAAAAGGAGAAGAATCTAACATTCCTCCACCACCACCTCCTCCTCCACCTCCAAAAGCGCCTTTAGATTTTGTTATTGAGATGGCTAAAAAAGATGCTACTTTTTATTTTGAAGGAAAGCAAATAACTTCAGATCAAGCAATAAACATGTTAAAGAAAAATAAGTCTTTGAATATCTCTGCTAAAGAATCATCTTCTAAAAACCCAAAAGTTTACATAAGTAAGGAACCAATAACAATAGATTAGTAATTCTAAAACATATATAAAATATTAAGCCTTGAAATTTCAAGGCTTTTTTTGTAACAAATAACCATAATTTGCGTTCTAATAGTCTATCAATCAAAATCAATCAAATCATGTTAAAAAAATTCTTCATCCTTTGTTCTGGATCAGATTCAGACATTTTAGACACTTGTTCCAATGGTGAACAAAATAAATATGCTGGTATTGGAGCAACTGTTTTCTTTACAGCAGTTATGGCTTTTATTGCTTCTAGCTATGCACTTTATACTGTTTTCGATAATCCTTTTATTGCCATAGGTTTCGGCCTAATTTGGGGTTTACTTATATTTAATTTAGATCGGTTTATTGTTTCAACTATTAAAAAACGAAATCAAGTTTTAGATGAATTCATCCAAGCTTTTCCAAGAATTATTTTAGCAATTATTATTGCAATAGTTATTTCTAAACCACTTGAATTAAAAATCTTTGAAAAAGAAATCAATCAAGTTTTACTTGAACAAAAAAACGAACTAACCTTAGCTAATAAGGAACAAATTGCTAAACAATATAATCCAAATATCAATAATCTAAGTAATGAGATTACTGCATTACAACAACAAATAACTACAAAAGAAGCTGAAGTAAATGCACTTTACAATATATATATAACTGAAGCAGAGGGAACTGCTGGAACTAAGTTATTAGGCAAAGGACCTGTTTATCAAGAAAAAAGAGATAAGCATGATGCTTCATTAACAGAGTTAGAACAATTAAAAATAGATAATAAGGCTAAAATTGCTACTCTTGAAGCTCAAATAGCTGAATTAGGAACCAATTTAAATTCTAAGATTGAAGCATCGCAACCTATAATTGATGGTTTTGATGGATTAATGGCTAGAGTAAATGCATTAAATAAACTGCCTTTGTTGCCTTCACTTTTTATCTTTTTATTGTTTTTAGCTATTGAAACTTCACCAATTTTTGCAAAAATACTTTCACCAAAAAGTGAATACGATTTTAAACTTGAAGACTCCGAAAGCGCTTTAAATACTTGGGTTGATAGAAATGTAAAAGAAAGAAATGCTTTATTACAAACAGACATTAACCTTAATAATAAGATTTATAACGATATTGCAGAAGAAGAAGAAGAATTGTACAACTATAAACGTAAAAAAGCAAGAGAACTGATGCAGTTACAAGCAGATGCTTTTTTCGAAAAACAACAAAAAATACTTAAATAATTTGCTGTCAATCGGGTACTTTCCCCTTGTATTTTAAACTTTATGTTTATTTTTACATAAACCTATTTCACTTATAGATTTATGAGTAGTCATCCCTTCCATAAAATTGCCATTTTACCTAAATTAATTAAAAAAGGTAGGATTAAATATGTTTGGAATGTATTTTTAAATAGGTTGTACTCCAAAGAAATAGCTTTCGGTTTTAAACGGGATTTAAGTGTCCCCTTTAAAAAGCCCAGAACGCTTAAACCCATAACTATTCGTGAGTTTATTGAAGAAGATGAGCCATATTTTATAGACAACCCAAACAACGGCTTGATTCTTAATTTTAAAACCTGTTATATTGGTGTTACCAAGGAAAATATTCCATGTGCTAGAGTTTGGTTAATTGATTCTACAGAGAACAAAAAACTAAAATCCATTTGGGGAAATAGGTTTCCTCAACTTAAGTCAGATGAGGTTTTACTTGAGAATGTGTTTACAATTCCAAAATTTAGAGGTATGGGAATCATTCCTTCTTTCTTATATGATGTATCTGAAAAGAGCAAAGTCTTAGGCGCTAAATCTGCCATAACCTTTGGCGAAGTAAAAAACATTAACACATCAAGATCTTATAATTATGCTGGTTTTAGCCCTTATGTGGTAAGAACTGTATCATGTTTTTTATTTATAAAATCTATAAAATTTGAAGAAGTTTCAAACGAATATTTAGTGCTTTATAATAAGTCCATAAATAAAATAGTGGTTTCTTAATATTATACTATTTAATTTTTTTTCCAGTAGCACTTACCTTTAATGCCTTTTCAAAAACAACTTTTTGTGGCATCTTATAAATTGCCAATTTTTTAGAACAAATATGCAGTATTTTCTCTTTTAATTGTTCTTCATCAAAAGAGCCATTTACTACTATGGTTGCTTGTATTGCTTCACCAAATAAATCGTCGTCGTAACCAGAAATTGTACAATCCATGACTTCTTCAACTGAAAGGATGACTTCTTCAATTTCTTTTGGACTTACTCTTTTTCCTGCTACTTTTAATATTTCTTTTTTTCTGGCCTTCAAATAATAATAGCCGTCTTCATCAACTATGGCGACATCTCCTGTATAAAGCCAACCATTTTTAATGGTATTTTGGGTTTCTTCTTCCTCTTTATAGTAACCCAGCATAATGTTTTTACCTTTGGCTAATAATTCGCCTTCTTGGTTAACTCCAGTGGTCTCACCCTTATCATCTACAATTTTAAACTTGACATTAGGGATAGGTTTTCCAATGGAATTCATTTTTTTATGAATCATTTTTGGATCTAAGTAAGACAATCTGGCTGTAGCCTCGGTTTGTCCATACATCACGTAAAATTCTATCTTTGGGAAAGCTTTTACAAATTCATCAATAAAAACCGAATGTAATTTTCCACCTGCTTGAGTTACATATCTTAAATCTGGAAATGATGTAGTTTTAAAAGTTTTTGATTTTTTCAACAAGATTTGAAAATGACTTGGAACACCAGCAAAACCAGTACATCTATAGTCTTTTAAATCGTTTAAAACAGCTCCTAAAAACATAAAACTATTGTTTAAAATAATAGAACCACCAACTCTTAAATGTGTGTGTAAAAGTGATAATCCATAGCAATAAAAGAAAGGTAATACCACACACATAATATCTTTAGACGTTAGGTTTAAATAAGATATAATTGAATTAGTGTTAGCAATAATATTTTCATGACTTATCATGACACCTTTTGGAATCCCTGTTGATCCTGAAGTGAAAATAATTTCTGCCAACTGATTTTTCTTAACCTCAACATAATAATCCTCAATAGATTGATTGTCGATAATTTGTTCTAAATCCTTTTCCTCAATAACATGAATGTATGACGGAATGGTATATTTTGATCTGACACTTTTTGCAATGAAAATGGTGTCACATTCTGTTGTATTGATTATAAAATCTAGATTTTCTTGTTCTATAGCGAAATTTAATGGAACGCAAACATTCCCAGATTTTAATATGCCCAAATAAGTAGTTATAAAGAATTTTGAGTTCGGGCTTATTAAAATAATGTTCTTTTCTGCTCCAATGTATCTATTTAAAAACGCAGCTATTTTTAAACTGTTGGAATAGAGTTTATTAAATGAAATTGTTTCCTTTGAACCCAATAAAAAGTCCTTTTCAAGGTTTTGTGTAGATTTAAAAAAGTAATCAAAAACATTCATGTATTCTAATTTAAAATATAGGTCGCATCCTTAAATACTCGGTTGTTTTTCTTTTTCTTTCAAAGCTTTTATAGATATTTTCAATCTCTTTGGTTGTTTTGCCCATTACTTTTCCAACCTCATCTGCTGGATAGTTATTTTCCCAACCATACCAGATTAAATCCATGGATGCAAAAGGCATTTGATAGAAGAAATCTTCTTGAGACTGCTCTGCTGTATAGGTATCTGTAGTTGGTGTTCTGTCTATAATTTCTTGTGGCACTCCTAAATGTTTTGCTATTTGATACACTTGCGTTTTGTAAAAATGCCCAATTGGCATAACATCTGCTCCTCCATCTCCATGTTTTACAAAAAACCCTTGCTCAACTTCGTGTTTATTAGGCGTTCCAATAACTGCATAATGCATACGTTCTGCATGATAATACAGCATAGACATCCTACTACGTTGTTTAAAATTTGTTGAAGCTACAATCTGCAAATATTCTCTTGCTGGTAAAAGTTTACTTACCACGTCTCCATTAGGTTTAATAACAGTTATAGAGAAAATTGCTGGAATATTTTCAGCTATATTTTGTTTGATTTCAATTTTAGCTTTATCTACTTTTTTGTCGAAATCTGGAATCACACGTAAAATGGCTTCGTCTCTTCTTTCGTAACAACCAAAACCATCTAATGCTTTTGTGATGTCTTCAACTAACGTGCTTACACCATAGGTAGCAGCTAATTTTTCGGCTAATTGTCGACTATCATCACTAGAATCCTTTTCTGGAAGCATGATACCCAACACGTTTTTTGAACCAAAAGCTTTTGCAGATAAAGCCAAACAAACCGACGAATCGATTCCTCCACTTATACCAACAATGGCTCCACGACGTTGTAAATTTTTGGTCACATCGATTTTAAGTTTGGCTATAATTTTATTACAAACTTGGTCAATATTTTCTATATGAATAATCTCCTTTGAAAATGGTCTACGTGCTTCTTTCATGGTTTTAATGGTTTTATTCAATAATTATTTTATCTAGTGTGATTAAATCAGATTCAGTTAGGTTTGGAATGGTTCTTTTTACAAATAAATCGTATAAAATCTGAATGGATAAAATAGCAGTTATAGCCATATTATCTATTTCTGATACGCCTTTATTTGTTGTTATCTTGGCGTGTAAGGTTTTCACATGCTCTACATTAAAAATACCAAATTCTGCAATGCAATCTTCTGAAAGCATGGTTTTTAAATATTCGGGCAATTCTTCAGAAACAAAAAGGCTTCTAATTGGAGCTCGATAGGCTTGTTTGGATCTGTTTAATATTTCTTCTGGCAATCTACCTGCCATCATTTTTTTAAGAAGATATTTTTCGTTTAATCCATGAAGTTTTAAATCTGGATGTAATGTCATACAAAATTCAATAACGCGATGGTCTAAAAACGGATAGCGACCTTCAATAGAATTTGCCATTCCCATTCTATCTCCTTGCGAAGACAATAAGTAACCAGACATAAATAAATGAATTTCCAACCATTGTGCTTTTGTAAGATAATCGTAGCCATTTAATTTAGATTCCAGTTGGTTTTCTAAATCTTCAATTGGAGTATAATCTTTAATATTTTCTTTAATTGTTTCAGAAAAATAGTTCTTAATTCTGCTGGTATTATGCCATCTTAACAAATGCGAATAAATTGGAGATTCGGTTTCATTTAGCTTATATCCAAAAAACATTTTTAGCATGTTACTGCTAGAATTGCTAATCTGTGGTAAATATGGATACAGTCTTTTTAACAATAAAGGTCTGTATTTAGATTGTGGATCTTTTGCCCAAAAGTGCTTGATTTTAGTTTCCTTAAAAATATTATAACCTCCTAAAAGTTCGTCGGCACCTTCGCCAGTAATAACCACTTTTATATTCTGGTCTCTAACACTTTTAGAAAGCAAGCACATTGGTGTTGGAGCTGTTCGTAAAAGTGGCGCTTCGGTAAACCAAACAACTTCTTTAAAGTGATTCGAAATATCTTTTTCGCTACAAGTAACACTAGAATGTTCTGTGCTAAAATAGGAAGCTGCTATGTTTTGATAAGCAGATTCATCGAAATCTTTTTCAGTAAAACCAATAGAAAAGGTTCTCAATTTTTCTGGAGAAACCTGCTTAATAAAAGATGTTGTAATACTCGAATCTATACCTCCACTTAAGTAAGCTGCTACTGGTACATCTGCTCGAAGTCTCAATTTAATAGAATCTAAAAAAATATCTTCAAAAGCTTTTGCAGCTTCTTCAATATTTGTATAACTGTATTCGCCTGGCTTTACAATAGGTAACTCCCAATAATTTTTGCTTGTAATTTTTTCAGAATTAATTAGCATATAAGTTCCTGGAGGCACTTCAAAAACATCTTCAAAAACTGTATTTGGTGAAAGAGCCGTCCAAAAAGTCACATATTCTGAAAGGGCTTTACCTGAAAACTGAAGATTGATTTCTGGATATTCTAAAAAGGATTTTATTTCTGAAGCAAATACGAACGTATCGTTAACATTTGTGTAAAACAAAGGTCTTATACCTACACGATCTCTAGCTAAAAACAATTCTTCTTTATTTTTATCCCAAATGGCAATGGCAAATTGTCCGTTTAATTTTTTGAGACATTCTGGACCATATTCTTCGAATAGATGAAGAATAACTTCGGTATCGCTATGGGTTTTAAAGACGTGTTTTTTTTGAATTAGGTCTTCCTTAAGTTCTATATAGTTAAATATTTCTCCATTAAACACAATCCATAAGCTATCGTCTTGATTGGAAATTGGCATAGTACCTGAACTAAGGTCAATAACGCTAAGCCTAACACTACCTATACCTACTTTGCTAGAAACATAAACACCACTTTGGTCTGGACCACGATGTTTGATTCTAGTAAGCATGCGTTGTAATGTAGGAAGAGATTGCTCTTTGTTTATATTACCATAAAAGCCAGCTATGCCACACATGTTAAATTAGTTGTTGTTTGCTGAAGAACTTAAACTTTTACAGATAGTTTGTTGGATACGAAAGAGACAATATTATTAATGGATTCGAAATTTTTTGGATTTAATTCTTCATCACTTACCTCAACCTGAAAGGATTCACCTAAAAATTCAATAAGAAACAATAATCCCATAGAATCCAATAAGCCATTTTCAAAAATCAAGGCATCGTCTTCCACATCTTTCACATCAGACAAAGATGCTTCTAAAATGTATTTTTTAATGTTGGCTTTTAATTCGTTTGTACTTTTCATTTGATATATAACATTTAATAACTTAATTCATTCCAATTTATATTAGAAATCAATCTGTTTTACTATTAAAATGTTTCGGGAGAAATTAAATAGTTTAAGATAACAGCAAGTTAATGAGACTAATTTATCCTTTTTTAGCAAACAAAAAAACAGCCGATTAAATTTTTCGTTAAAATCATAATAATATCAGATTAAAGTTGCTTTATAATCTATCTATTAATTATGTGAAATGTAATTTTTTGTTAGTATATTTAAACATGAAAAAATTGTTTTTATTCCTTTGCATTCTTGGCTCAATAGCTTGCAATGCACAAACTGGTGTTAATAATGATAAAGAAGCTATTTTAGCCGTTATGAATTTACAAGAAATAGCTTGGAACAATCATGACATGGAAGGATTCATGAAAGGTTACTGGAAAAATGATTCTCTTAAATTTTATGGTGGAGGCGGTTTAACAAAAGGCTGGGAAAATACCTTAAATAATTACAAAAAAGGTTATCCAACTAAAGCCGAAAGTGGTATTTTAGAATTTGTTATTAACGATGTTTCCAAAATTGAAGATAATACCTATTGGGTTATGGGCGAATATCATTTAACTAGAGATGTAGGCAATGCTAATGGCGTTTTTATAATTATCTTTAAAAAAATTAATGGTGAATGGAAAATAATAGCAGATATGTCTTGTTAATTATGCAGCATCATGAGATTTAAAATGATCGTATAAATCCTTACAACCAAAACCAATAATAGATAATTGTTTTTTTAATACAATAGATTCGTTGTGCAGTTTTGCTAAAGCATTTACACCATCCTTATCAATACTTTGTAAACCCTCAATACTTATAGTTATAGATTGATTTCTTTCAAAAACATCTTGAAATTCTTTTAGAAACACACCAACAGATTGTCTGTTTAAAATGCCTGTAACTTTAAAGAAATTGTTGTAGTGAGTAATTGTTAGATTCATAATAACATAAAATTAAATTAGTCAATCTGTTTATGCTATTAATCAGGTTTGATGATATAAATATATAATGAAAAGAGGATTGGGAATAATAAAATCGACAAAAAACATAAGTACTAGACAAACGAAAAAATCGTGCCTATTTATTCGATAAACTAACAAGATTTTTATTCATTTAATCTACAACAACTTGATAATAAAGGCATTACTTGTTATGTTTTCTTTACGTATTTGGTTATAATAACAATATTCTGACCATCGACTTTACCTTCTATATACTCTGCATTTTCATGATCTAAACGAATATTTCTTACTGCTGTTCCTTGTTTAGCGATCATACTTGATCCTTTTACTTTTAAATCTTTTATTAAAACAACCGAATCGCCATTTTCTAAAATAACGCCATTTAAATCTCTGTGTATTATTTTACTGGCTTCGTCTTCATGTTCTCCAGTAGCTCTAGCTAAAGCCATGGCTTCATCGTCTAAATACATCATGTCCAACAAATCTTTTGGCCAACCTTCTCCACGAAGTCTTTGAAGCATTCTCCAAGACAAAATTTGTACTGCTACATGTTCGTTCCACATGCAATCATTTAAACATCTCCAATGGTTTACATCCATATCTGAATTGCCCTCAATTTGGTCTAAACAGGTTTTGCAAACCAAGACACTATTATCTACATTTTCATTTAACGATGGCGGCAAGGTATATTGCATTAAACCTTCTGTAGATGCACATAATTCGCATGTATGATTGCTTCTTTCTTGTAATGTTTGTAATACGCTCATTGGAATATTGTTTGTTTGTTTTTGGAATAAAATTCTACTTTGCAAACATACTATTTTATTGAAGAGATTCTCGCATTTTTTTGGTCATGCCTTTTACAATCATTTCATAGGAATGATCAATAAGTTCCAAGATAAATTTAGTCTGTAATTCGCCACGATGAATATAAACACTATTCCATAATTGCTTGTTCATATGGTAGCCTGGTTTTATACTTTGATAAGTTTCTCTTAACTCAATGGCATATTCTGGATCGCATTTTAAGTTAATATATCCATCGCCACTTTCCCATTGTTTTAATGATGCTAGTGCAAACATTTTGTTCAACACTTTAAACACCAGCACATCATTGTCAAAAGGAAAATGCTCTGTTGTTGCCTTTTTGCTTAAACAGTAATTACGGAATTGTTCTATGTTCATAATCTCTTTTAAAACTTTTACTCTATTATTTCGTATAAAACAGGCTTACTAGGTGTAGCATCATTTTCAAAAGGTGCAATTTGTAAATTGAGAAAGTGTGTTCCATCTATAACTGTATTTGGCACAAAAATAAATTCTGTTATTGTAGCATCAAACCTTGTCCTGCCAGCAGTATTCCAAAATGCATTATGTGCCAATAATTCGCCATCGTCTTGTTCTTTATCAATACTTGGCAAATCAATTAATAAATGCTTTACTCCTTTTTCTCGCAAATAAATAGCTGCTTCAGATAATAAATAAGGTGGATTTGTATGAGAATATTGTTTAGATAATTTTTCTTTTGTGTTTGGAATGGTTCTAATTACAACTGCATCACGTTTTTTATTTCCTAATGCAAACTGGATCTGCTTTTTAGAAATCACAAAGTCTTCTCCTTTTTTTTCTGGTGCTACAGTTATGACTTCTGCTAAGAAGAAAAATTGTTTTAAATTCTGATTTATAGAATGCGATTTTTCAGTTATATGTCCAACACATTCTGTATGTGTTCCATGTGCATGTGGATTAAACCAAATATTATTAAAATTAACATCTGCTCCTTCTGCCACACTTGCAGTCCATTCGCCATCTTTTACAGGTTCGATTTTTGGCTCTTCTAAATACCATGCATTTACATTGTTTTTCGATGCTCTTAATGGTATAGAAATATCTAAAGGTTTCGATAAATCTATTTGAAGTTTTTTTGAATTATATTGAATGGTTGCAATCACAATTATAATATTTTAAATGATAAATAACTTATGAATTCTCGGTATAAACCAGTTATTACTACAAAAATTAGAAGTATAGCTATTGTTTTAAGAAACGCTATAATATATCTGCTTTTATAAACCTCTTTAATGGCAAAAAATAAATATATAAAATTAGTAAGTATAATAAAAGCCTGAACAGCTCGATTCCCAAATTTATGAACTGAAATAGCCAAGAGACAGCTTAAAAAAAAG
This sequence comes from Xanthomarina spongicola, assembly GCF_003148645.1. GTDB lineage: Bacteria > Bacteroidota > Bacteroidia > Flavobacteriales > Flavobacteriaceae > Xanthomarina > Xanthomarina spongicola. Next base: position 97,697 of record NZ_QGGP01000003.1, on the reverse strand, counting down.
AATGACAAGTAATGCATGGCAAAAATTAAATGCATACCAAATAAAAATCTTGTTTGATAAAACAAGACCCAAAAAGCTATTGCTAAAACTGGTACAATTAAAACAACAGCAGATTTTGAAATATTTGTTGAGACTCTATCATAAGATTGAACAAGTTCTGTTTCAGTAGAACCTGTTGCTACCATTTTTTTTTCAATGTTTAAATTCTTCCCACTATTAAAATAATACTTTGCTGGAATTCTTAAAATATCTGCTTGAGTTAAAAGTAAAAAAAACAATACGTTGGCAATTAAAAACACTTGAATAGGTTTCATAAAAGGTTTCCGGATTCCTTCTATATATCTTATTGTTAATATTCCTGGTTTAAATAATAAATGTATAAAAGTTTTATAGACCTTAGAATCTATATTAAACACACCATCCACGAACTGATGAAGTAAAGTTTTTAACGAAAAATCCGTTTTCTCAACTACTTTTTCTCCACAATTATGGCAAAACTTACCTACTAATTGTACGCTACAATTTTTACAAGATTCATTATTCATTTTAATTCAACTTAAACAAATCTGAAGCAATTCCATCGCTTAAAAATTTACCTTCTTTTGTGATTAGTAATTTGTCTTGATTAATATACAATAATTGCTGATTAATATGTTTTTGAGATTGTTCAATAAGGTACGCTTTGTATACTTCTCCGAAATCTTGTTGCACTTTTTCTAAAGAAACTCCCCAAATAGTTCTTAATCCTGTCATCACATATTCGTTATATTGTTCTTGAATGGTTAGAATTTCTTTAGTATTTGGCAAACTGTTTTCATTTATGCTTTTAATGTATTTGGTATTGTTAGACACATTCCAACTTCGCGTATTTCCATGAAATGAATGAGCCGAAGGTCCAATTCCAATATAGGGTTTTCCTTGCCAATAACTTGTATTGTGTTTCGAAAAGTAATTTGGTTTTCCAAAATTCGAAATCTCATAATGCACAAAGCCTTGTTTTGCTGTTTCTGAAATTAAATGATTAAAATGAAGCTGCGCCAACGCATCATCCATTGGTGGATATTGTCCTTTTTTAATAAAGGTATCCAAAGCTGTTTTCGGTTCGACTGTTAAAGCATAGCTAGAAATATGATTCACTCCAAAACCGAATGCTATTTGTAAATTTTCGTTCCATTTTTCCAAGCTCATATTTGGAATGCCGTAAATTAAATCGATGGTAATATTATTGAAGTGGCTAGTTGCCTCAGACAAACAATTATTTGCTTCTTTAGAAGAATGTGCGCGATTCATAGATTTTAAATCGTCTTCAAAAAAAGATTGAATACCAATACTTAATCGATTAATAGGACTTTTAGAAAGTTCGAATATTCGCCTATTAGTTAAGTCGTCTGGATTGGCTTCCAGAGTAATTTCTGGATTTGTAACTACTTGATAATTTTTATAAACTGAATCTATTAGAGACTGCAATTCTTGATTAGTCAATAAACTTGGTGTTCCTCCTCCAAAATAAATGGTTTCAACCGTTTGATTTTTAAATTCGTCTTTACGCAGTTCTAGTTCACTTACTAAAGCGCCAACTAATTCGTCTTTCTTTTTTAATGAGGTAGTGAAGTGAAAGTCGCAATAAAAACAAGCTTGCTTGCAAAATGGTATGTGAATGTAAATTCCTGCCATTACAAAGTTTTCAACCAGACAATAAGAAATGAAATTCCATATCCAAATATCATGTAAAAAAATATCGAGAATAAAAACACAAATACAGTTTTAAGAATCGTTAATACTTTATTCTTTTTAAACAAAGAAGTTAGAACGTAAATCATGTAGAAAAACAAGATTATAAATGGCACCATTCTATACTGTGCCCCAGCATATTGTAAACCAAACATTAAAATAGTTGTTATAATTATATAAAACCCAATAACGTAAAACGAAACAGCAAGATATTCAGCAAATGTGTACTTTTTATAAAAGAACAATTTGACGAAAATGGCAAAAGAAAAAACAAAAGTAAAAATAATATTATTTATATTTTTTGCCATAAATATTCCAGCATTATTAATCAAGCTTTGATCCATACTCTCATTTCCTACAACTACCATATTCTCCATTGGATCATAATCCAATAATACTCTTATAAGTACAAATACAATCGTTGTTAATATGAAAAAGGGAACTGGTCTATAGTAAGTTTTTCGTTTACCGTTTAAATATTCATTAAATAATTTCCCAGGGTTTATTACTAATAATTTTAGTGTTAGAAATAGAGGTGAATTTATCGAAAATACAACATCCATAAAATCTTGAAAAGTCTCTTTAAATGTTACTTTATGAATTGTTGTTCGTTGACCACAGCTAGAACAATAACTACCAGAAATTTCTGAGTTACAGTTTTTACAAATTGATTTATTTTCCATGATACTATTTCTTTACGCGATCTTCATTCTGCTTTACAAAAGCACTCCAACCAGAATAGCTTTTACCAATTTCAATTCTACCTTCATTATAAAAATGACATACTGCTGCACCTAAACCATCCATGGAATCTAGGTTCTTTGGAAGCTTTTTTATTCCCAACAAACTTTGAAGCATTTTAGCCACTTGCTCTTTACTAGCATTTCCGTTTCCAGTAATAGCCATTTTTATTTTTTTTGGCGAATATTCAGTAATAGGAATTTCTCTACTTAGGCCTGCTGCCATTGCTACACCTTGAGCTCTACCTAATTTAAGCATGCTTTGAACATTTTTTCCAAAAAAAGGAGCTTCAATAGCAATTTCGTCTGGATGATGTGTTTCAATTAGCTCTATGGTTCGTTCAAAAATGAGTTTTAACTTTAAATAATGGTCGTCGTACTTTTTTAAATCCAATTCATTTAACTGCATAAACTTCATGGTTTTTCCAACCACTTTTATAAGACCAAATCCCATAATGGTCGTTCCTGGATCTATACCTAATATAATTTTTTCTTTGCTCATTAATCACAATAATAACAACCACTTAAAGAGTACGACACACCAATAGTTGCAGTTAATAAATTTCCGTTAAAAGATCCATAGCCATCAAAAACAGGATCGAAATCGCTACTAAATCCATAAATATAAGAGGTGTCTAAATAAACGGTTAATAGTTGTGTAATACTATAATGCAATTCAATACCAGCCATCACGTTTAAAAAAGATGTTTTGTTCTCTGTATATATTCCTAAAGGCTTAATAATACTAAATCCTGGTCCAGCATGTGCAACAATTCCAAAACCTACTGGTAAAAATGTCATAACTGGAGTTGGGTCGTAAACAAATTGTGCATTGATTCTAGAATAATTCACTTTAAATTCTAATGAGTTAACTTCATTTGAAAACCTATTGTATCCAAAATCTAATTTGGCTCCAAATTGCCTTTTAAACATGTGTTGAAGCCCTAAATTTATGGTAGGAAAATTTATGCCTTTTGCATAATATCCATCAACAAATCCTTCTGAAAAAGGATGATTTACACCAATAGCAAACTGTGCTTTCCATTTACTTGTTTCTGCTTGACTAAAACCTGAAAGTGAAATAAAAATAACACTTATAAAAACGAATGTTTGTTTGAAATTTATAAAAAATGTGTTCATAAAACTATATTGTTTAATTTGCGGCAAATAAAATAGTTATTCTATAAATGTATAGAGCCTTACCATACAAAACTAAACAATTCTTTTTTGTGCTTCTTAAATTAAGCATCGTTGTTGGTGCATTTTATTTTATTTATAATAAACTAACTACAAACAACCAATTAGATTTTGAAGTTTTTAGCACTTTTTTGATTAAAACTGATTCTGTTTCAGTAAAAAATGTGCTTTTTTTAATGCTTTTTAGCATTTTTAACTGGTTTTTAGAAATTTTAAAATGGCGAGATTTAGTATCAATTTTTACAAAGATTTCATTTAAAAATGCGCTTCAACAAAGTTTAGGCTCTTTAACTGTATCTCTATTCACTCCAAACCGTATTGGAGAATATGGCGCAAAAGCTATTTTTTATACGTCAGAATTTAGAAAGAAAATTGTCTTGTTAAATTTTCTTGGTAATGTAATGCAAATGTTAGTTACTATTCTATTTGGTGTTTTTGGTTTATACTTTTTTATTACGAAATATCCAGTAGATATTAGCTATCATAGTTCTGCTAGATTTTTAGCTATTTTAATACTTATTTCAAGTATAACCTTTTTTGGGTTAAAGAAAAAGGAAGTAACTATTAAGGGTGTCTCCATTGAAAAAGTATTACTTTTTTTCAAAAACATCCCTTTTAAACATTATTTGTTTTGCATGATTTTTAGTGTGCTTCGTTATTTTATTTTTTCATTTCAATTTTATTTTTTACTTCACTTATTTGGTGTAGAAGTTTCATATATAAACGCTATGATTGTAATTACGTCTATGTATTTATTAGCATCTATTATTCCTTCAATTTTTATTTTCGATGTTATAATTAAAGGAAGTGTGGCAGTTTATTTATTTTCCATTGTTGGTGTTAACGAATTAACTACTTTAAGTATTGTTACTTGTATGTGGCTACTCAATTTTGTGTTTCCAAGCATTCTTGGGAGTGTATTTGTTTTAAAGTTTAAACTTCCAAAAAGTGTTAAGTCATGATGACAATTATTGTTTGCATCACGTTTTTATATGTGCTTTTAATAGGAAGTTTCATCTATGGGTTCGAAAGAGTTGAAGATTTTTATTTTGAAGATAGTAAAAATAAATCCACGTTTTCTGTAATTATTCCTTTTCGTAATGAAGCTGAAAATCTTTCCGAATTATTAAAATCCATTTTAAAACTTAAATATCCAACTTCAAACTTTGAAATTATTTTTGTTAATGATGCTTCTGAAGACACTTCAGTTAAAATAATACGAAAACACCTTGAAGGCACTAACATTAATTTCCAAATTATTCAGAATCAAAGAATCTCTAATTCTCCCAAAAAAGATGCCATTACAATGGCAATTGAACTTGCCAAAAACGAATGGATAGTAAGCACAGATGCAGATTGTTTAGCACCCGAATTTTGGCTTAATTGTTTTAGCAACTTTATAAATAAAACCCATTGCAGCATGATTGCTGCTCCAGTTACATATTACAATATGCAAACTTTTTTAGATAGATTTCAAACTCTTGATTTCTTAAGTTTAGTTGGAGCGACAATTGGAGGGTTTGGAATAAAAATGCCCTTTCTATGCAATGGCGCAAATTTAGCATACAAAAAAGATTTCTTCAAAATACTAAATGGTTTTGAAGGCAACAAGGAAATTGCAAGTGGAGACGATGTGTTTTTATTGCAAAAAGCCATAGAAAAACACCCTTATAAAGTTCGTTTTATAAAAGCAAAGCAAGCAATTGTACTAACCAAACCTCAACCTAATTTTAAGAGTTTAAAATCGCAACGAGTACGTTGGGCTTCTAAAACAACACATTATAAAAATAGTTTTGGGAAGCTAACTGGTTTACTAGTTTTACTTATGAATGCTACCATTATCTCTTCATTATTATTAACTGCTATTGGCTATTTAAATTTCAACTTTTTATTATTTATTTTTCTTGTAAAATTGTTAATTGACTTCATTCTACTAGCAAAAACAGCAACTTTTTTTAATCAAAAACAGCTTCTAAAAAGCTATCTATTTTGTGCTTTAATATATCCGTTTTTTTGTGTTTATATTGCTATTATATCTGTTTTTTCAAGCTATAAATGGAAAGATAGAAGGCATAGAAAATAGTGTATAAATCAATTATTTTTGTTAGATTTACAAGAATTGAAATCCTAAATCTAATGAAAAAGCTAGTCTTTATTTTGTGTTTATTATTGAGTTTTATGTCTCTAAAAGCTCAAGAAACTTATACTGTAGATGGTGAAACCCTTCAACTTAAAACAGAAGTGGATGGTAATTTAGATTTACTTTGGAATATTATAGATGGACAATACAGATATTTTGTTAGAACAGAAAATGGTTCGATTCAAGAATTAGTGAATACTAAAAACCCAGACACTAAAAAATATCAAGAGCAATATAAAACTACTTTAAATCAATTAACTAAAGATTATGGCCTTTCTGCTGAAAAAGTTAATTTAACACTAGCAAGCTTAAAAGATTATATCAATATGTATAATTCTACAAGCGATTTAAATTATAGCTATGAACCACGAGCCAAGTTAAAATCACGTTTAGGTGTTTTTGGTGGTGTTACAAACCAACCTTTTGTTAATAATCCAAATAATACATCTGTCCCGTTTTTTGGAGCAGAATTCGAAATTTATGGTGATTCTCGTTTTAAACGTCATGCTGGATATTTTAATTTAAGAACAGCATTAGAAGCTGATGATTTTAAATATGCATCTACAGAATTAGGTTTAGGTTACAGATTTCGTTTTATTAATAAAAGCAACTTTAGTATTTATGGCAATTTAACTTTTGTTACTTATACTTTTTACAATCAAACCACAACCTATGAAGATTCAACAAATCCTGGTTCTTATATTACCGAAGATCAATCTGGTTCTAATTTAGAAGCGCCTTTTATTTTTGGTTTAGGAAGTGATATAAAAATTACTAAAAACGGTTACTTAACACTTGCATATAATAACCTATTTGCCTTATTTATTGAAAATCAAGGGAATTTCCCAATTGATTTTGCTCTTGGTTTTAAGTTTAATTTATAATTGATGCGCTTAGACAAAACTTCTAACCCTGCATTTAACGATTATTTCTGGGAGAACGATAAGATTTCTTCTAAAAAAATGAGTGTTCGTGGAATTATTTTAAAATCACTTTTTTCAATTTTAATTATTGCCTCTATAACAGTTTATGTCTGGCAATTATATTCTAAAGGAACAAATATAAAGTGGTTTGTAACAGGAGGTATGGTTTCTGCTATTGTAATTAGTATTGTCATTTCAGTTAGAAAAGAATGGGCAAAATATCTAGTACCACTCTATGCAATAGCTAAAGGGTTTTTTCTTGGTGGCATAAGTAGTTATGCACATGCTAAATTTCCTAATCTTCCTTTTCAAGCTATTGGAGTTACAATCATTACTTTTTTTGTCATGTTAATGCTTTATCAGACTCGAATAATTGTAGTTACAAAAAAACTTAGAAGTGTAATTATTACAGCATGTGCTAGTATCTTTTTAGTTTATTTAATTTCATGGATTTTAAGTTTTTTTGGCATAAAAACCTTTATTTGGGGAACATCTTGGGTAGCTATTGTTATTAATGTACTAGCTGCTATTTTCGCATCATTAGCTTTACTTTTGGATTTCGATTATATTGAAAAACATAAAAATAGAGCTCCTAAAGATAGAGAATGGTTGGCAACTTGGGGACTTTTAGTTACTCTTATATGGTTGTATGTTGAAATATTAAGGTTGATGAAGAAAATGGCCATTAGGTTTTAATCAATTTATTCTGCACTAAACAAGACACTTCTTCAAGCTTCGTGTAACAACTTTAATTTACTTGAATAATTACAGGTAAAGTAAAAGCTGTTTTTACTTGTTGTCCTCGTTTAATGGCTGGATAAATTTCTGGCAACGAATCTAAACTACTTGCAATAAGTTGATCGATATTTGGAATTTCTTTTTGAGTTACAGAATCTACTTTGGCTTCCAACAAGGACAAGGTTCCAGTTTCGGAAATTTGAAATTTAATATAAATGGTATCCTTAACATCTTGTGAAACTACTATGGTGTCTCTTTGAATTTTATTGGCAATAATGGCTGTTAAGGAATTTTGAAAACAACGTTTTTTTTCCTCTTTGGAGACTTCGTCATTACAAGATGCAAAAGAAGGATATTCGTCTACTTCACTCCAATTAAATGTTTTTAATTCTTCATTTAAAATGGCGTCTGATGTTGTTTTCTTGACATCAAAATAATTGCAAGAAACCAACAACAATAAACCAAATAAAAGGTACAAATGTTTCATACACAGATTTGAAATGGAAAAGTACAATTTTTTTGATAATCCTACATAAATGAAACAATTTAAACATAAAAAAAACCGAAGTTAAGTCTTCGGTTTTTTTATGTTTTATAACACTTATTCTTTAATTTCAAATTTAATAGGCAAGTAATAAGGTACGTTTACTGCCTTTCCTCCATGCATTCCTGGTGTCATTTTTGGTAGCATATTGACAACGCGAACAGCTTCTACTTCCAGTTCTGGTTTTGGAGCTCTTGCTTTGGCTTCAATAATATTACCTTGGTTATCTATTTTAAAGAAAACAGATATTTTAATAGACCCTTTTAAATCTAATGTTTTAGCTAAATCTGCATTGAAGTTTTTAGCAACAAAATTACTTATTCCCTCATTAAAACAAACTTTTTTTCCAGCTTCATCTGCCTGTGAGTTGCAACCTGGAAAAACAGGGACTTGACTAATTACTGAAAACGGTACTTCGGATTTTCCTTCATACTCTGATGAATTTAATGAAGATCCTTGTGTTATTGTTATTAGTTTTTTTATTGCGAAAATCTCTTCATCTGTTATACTTCCTTCTGTTGGAAGTGACTTAAACAAGTATGTTATTTTTTTATGAATTTCATTCTTATTTTCTGCTTCATTATATTCATCTACTTTATCGAGGAAATCTTGGTTTATATTAAAAGTTGTTCTTCCTAATAATAAAAACAAGCCTTTTTCTCCTTCTTGTGTAACTTCTCCTTGTATTTCAATTTCCTTTTTAATTGCTTCAATCTGTTCTAATATTGAAAGTTCTTTTATTGAATTTTCTTCCATTAGATCTTCTCGTTTTTGATTTTCATCTGAACACGATGAATAAATTAACATTCCAATTACCATGGGAATTAATAAGGCATACCTTAATAATTGTACTTGTTTTGATTTTGATTTTTGTAACATAACGATTCGTTTTTTGATTAATGATTCTTTAAAAAATGGATTGATGAATGATACCTGCTTGGCATGAAACACTTGCGATAACAGGTTTTGATAATATTGTGTTTTATTGTGCTTTACAGCTTCGGCATCTGCAATAAATTCGTGTACTACAGAAATCCGGTTTTGATACATATAAATAAGTGGATTGAACCAAAAAAAAACCCGAAGAATTTCGAAAAACAACATATCGAACGTGTGTTTTTGCTTTACATGCACTAACTCATGTTTTATAATAGTTTCTCGTTCTTCACTTTCTAATTGCTTCCCTATAAAAATGTAATTGAAGAATGAAAAGGCATCACGACTGTTTTCTAAATTCACAATCTGTAAATTTTGTTCTTCTTGTTTTGGATTACTGTAAATCAGTCGGATAATATTAATCAGTTTGTAAGCAAAAATTGAAAAAGCGATAGCAGAACCAAAATAAAATAGATACATCCAAGACCACGAAAAGCTGGATGCTTGATTAGCGCCTTCAATGAAAACTTCGTCTAAAACTATTGGGTTTTGTTTCCCAATAACAACCTCAGGAAGCGTTATAATATATTGCTGTGGAACGATGTTTTTAAACATCTCAATCTTAATAAATGGCAAAACAAATGATAAAATTGCTGTTATTAAAAGATAGGCTCTATTCCAATTAAAGAAGGTTTCTTTTTTTAAAAACACATCGTAAACTATTAAAAAAAATAGTTGAAATGCAATTGCCTGAATGATATATTGTGCCATAATTAGTCTTCTTTATTAATATCTTTTAAAACGGATTCTAGTTCTTTTAAGCTGATGTCGTTTTTCTTAACAAAGAAAGAAACCATGCTTTTAAACGAGCCTTGAAAGTAGTTGTCTACCAAAGAATTTATACTTTGGTTGCTATAATCTTGCTTTTTCATAACTGGGAAATAGATATGTCCTTTCCCAAGTTTTTCGTAATCTACAAAGCCCTTACTTTCTAGAATTCTTACAATAGTAGATACTGTATTATAAGCTGGTTTAGGTTCAGGTAATACATCTATAATTTGTTTTACGTTACCTTTTTCAAGCTGCCATAACACTTGCATGATTTCTTCTTCGGCTTTGGTGAGTTGTTTCATATTTATTTCCCAACTCGATTGGGAATCTTATTAATTATACTTTTAAACAGTTATCTATTTGTTATTCTCTCATTAGAATCTAAAACAAGTTCAGAATGACTATTTTATTAAAACTAAAAACTTAGTTGAATACAAATATAACTAAATATTTAGTTTGAACTAATTATTTAGTTAAAAACTTTTGTAACAATCATTTTATATCTTCGTCTTATAAATAAAAATATATGGATATCTTATTAACTTTTATTGGTTTTTTATTTATGCTCGTTGGTATTTTAGGTAGCTTTTTACCTGTTTTACCTGGACCTCCTTTAAGTTGGATTGGTTTACTTCTGCTCTATTTAACTAATGCAGTTCCAAACAATTGGTTATTTTTAGGGATTACGTTAGCCATAGCTCTAATGGTTTTTACACTAGACTACATTATTCCTGCACTTGGCACTAAAAAATTTGGTGGTAGTAAATATGGTGTTATTGGTACAACTCTTGGATTATTGGTTGCTATTTTCTTTCCAATTCTTGGAATTTTTGGCATTATAATTTGGCCTTTTGTTGGTGCTATTGTTGGAGAATTATTAAATAAAACAGATTCAAAGACAGCAGTAAAAGCTGCTTTTGGTTCTTTTCTTGGATTTCTAACAGGTACTTTTATAAAGTTTATTGTAGCAATAATTTATTTTGGTTTTTTTATTATGAAAGCTTGGGAATATAAAAGCACCATCTTTACATTCTAAAAAGAAGAAACCTCATGACTTTTATTAAGAAATAAAAATCACGAGGTTAGTGTAAATGCTATTATCAACGAAATATCTTTTGAGGGATTAACTAATTGTTGTTGATACTTCAAATATAAATGGAACTTTTAACTTTTTGTTACGGTTTATCCACAAAATAATTACGGTAAAACCGTAATACTAAACAAATACAATGTATTTGGAAGGTTTTAAAAGTGTAAAAAATTAAGATTTTAACACTTTTTGTTTAAAAATATTATACAAATCCTTTTTTTCTAGCTTCATTTAATAGTGTTTCATCATTACTATCATTTACCATAAATAGTTCTTTTAAGTGCCTTTTTCTTTTTTCAATAGCACTCATAGATAAATCTATATGATCTGTTAGACTCTTTGTTTTGATTCCTTGAGATAATAAATGAAGAATTTTTCTATTTACTTCATCTATAACAATATCGTTAGAAATAGTTTTTCTAATAATACTATTAACTGTTCCACTATAAAATGGTGGGTTATTAATTACTGCCTGAAATGCACTTGCCAATTCTCTGGAAGTTAAATCGCTTTTAATTAAAAAGCCTTCAGGATTTATTGTTTTTACAATGTTATGTATTCTATACGATTCATTAAACATGGTAAGAATAACAATTTTTGCTTTTGGCATAATTTTTCTAGCATAAAGAGCTAGGTCTTCGCCTGATGTAAATTTTCCATCTGTGGATGGAGGCAAGCTGATGTCCATAAATAGAATATCGTATGGATTTTCTAACGATATGGCTTTATTCATATACTTAATAGACTCATCGCAACTATTTGCTATATCAATTTTTAAATCTTGAGATTCTTTTTTAGTAGCTATTAATGTATTTTGATATCCTTCAATAATCATCGGATGATCGTCTGTCATTAATATGCGAATGGTTTCTTGCATTAGGTTTAATTTTTAAATTGGGGCTTTAATAATTAGTTCTGTTCCAGAATTGATAGTTGATTTAATTTCTAGTTCTCCATTAATTTCTTTTACTCTTGAGTTGATGTTTTTTAACCCAATGCCTTTTCTAACTTTGTTGACATCGAAACCAGAACCATTGTCTGAAATAGATAAGCAAATTACATTATTTTTTTGTTTAAAACTAATATGAACTTCTGTAGCATTGGCATGCTTGTATATATTTTGAAGTGTTTCTTGGATTATTCTATAATAATGAATTTTGGTTTTGTTAGATATGCTATCCCAATCAATATTATCATCGTTTCTTAAAGTGTAACTAAGCTTATAAGCTTTAGTTTGTGTTTCTAAAAGTGATTTAATAATGCTAATATAATTAGACCCAGAAACAAAATCTGTGTTAAGTTCATGAGACACTTTTCTTATGTCTTGTTCAATCTCTTTAAGATCTCCTAAATATTTTTCTCGATTTTCTATAGCTTCTGGTTTTGAACTCATGTTCAAGCTATCCAAACTCAATCTAATTCCAAACAAACGACCTAAAATGCCATCATGTAATTCTTCAGAAATTCTCTTTTTTTCAATAACTCTAGCTTCATCAATTTTATCCTGTTGAGAAAGCATTAAGTTATAAATTTCTTCGTTGGTTTCCTGTTGTTGCTGATTAAATTTTAATTCCTTGTTCTTTGACCTTTGAGTTATTATAATATAAAGTAATAATAATGTAAAAATTAATCCAATGGATAAAATTAACAACCATAATCTTTCTTTAGCTATTTGTTTACTTCTCTCAACAATTTGATCTGTTTCAAATTCTATTCTGGCAAATTTGTTTCTTATGGCTCGTTCTTTATTTTGAAGGCTATCGCTTAAATGTATATATTCTGTTAAATAGGTTTTTGCCTTTGCCTCATCTTCTATTTTAGATTTAAGCATCAGTGATTTTAAAATCACATCGTTAGTTTTGGTTTCTTTACTAAGATTATAAGCTCTATTTGCAAAGAACAGCGCAGAGTCCTTATTTTCTATGTCCTTATAAAATTCAGAAGCATTTAAACTTACAGACATAATACTATAAGCATCTCTTATACTATCACTAATTTTATATGCTTCCGAGAGCATGTTTGCAATATCATCTTCCTTAAAATTTTTTGTGAGATGTTTAATATACGCATAGTCACCTAATATGAGAGTGTAATTATTTGGTTCTTCAAGGAGAATCTCTTTGTTTTGAAATAAGTCTTCATAGATTTTTAAAGCTTTATCATACTGTTTTAATTCTTTATAAATTAAAGCAATGTTGCTATTAGAATATAATGTGTAAATAAAATTATTGCTTATCTTATCACTAAAAGTTAATGCCTTTGCATGATATTCAATAGCTTTATCAAATAATTCCAATTCATCAGACGCAATAGCAATTAAATTGTGTAATGCCCATAAGTAATCTAATGTTTCTTCAGTTTCAGGAAGGCTTTGATATAATCTAATAGAAGCTACGGCATTTTGTTCACAACCAATATAATCCCGTTGATCAAATTGAATATTTGACATATTATACAATGTGAAAGCCTCATTTTCAACATCATGAATCTTTTTAAATGCTTTAGAAGCTTTATAATAGTAGTAATAAGAGCTATCAATTTGAGCTTTTTGCCCATGATACCAGCCTAAAACATTCGTTATGTTAGCAATAGCAATAGAATCTTGCAACTTGTTTGCAAGTTTTAAATTTTCATGATTTAAGTCAAATAAAGAATTGACATCTCTTTCTCTTAAGTAGAGTGTTGAAAGTAAACGTTTACTTTTTAAAATAGTAGAATCTTGTTTGGTTGCTTCAGATAATTTTATAGCATATTTGGCATATTGAATTCTATCTTTAGTATTTAAAGATTTTTCTGCTAAATCTCTGTAATAGTATATACTATCTAATTGCCTATTAAAAGCCGTGTTTTGGGCATTTAATGGTAAGAAAAAAAATAATGTGAGTATGAATATTATTTTTTGATACAATACATTTTTATTTCAAAGTCATTCAAATTTAAAATATTTTATGACATGAGTCTAATGTATTGAATATATTGATTAAATAATAATCAACATAAAGTAAAGATAAACACACCTTTTAATTTTGAAAAGGTGTGTTTATCTTAAAATACTTTTTTAAATTATCCGTTTGAAGGAACTGAAGATCCTCCTTTTCTTACATGTCTATTAACTCCAAAATCATATTCAAAGTTATCGACAGTTGAAATGCTGTTTTCTTTACTAATTTTTGTTGGTTCAGTATCTTTAAGGTTAACTCCAGATACGGTTACACAAAATAATGCTACTAATAGTGTAATTGTTAGGGATTTCATAGGTGCTCAATTTATAGTTATACAAATAATTAATGTTTAACAAGCCTTGCTTTTTGCAAAACTTTAATTGAGGGAATAAATGGATAATTAAATTTTAAAATATGCGCATAAATAAATTACTAACATATTTTAACAACATGAGGGAATAGACAAAAAATGTCTAGAATGGAATAATTAACCTTTTAAGCTGATTTCTCGATTTAGGGACTTAAGAAGGACTGCTAATATAAATCAATCTTGTGTCTGAATTAACATTTAATCGATGAAATGTAATTTATGTTCGATGAAATGCGTTTTTTGATAAATTTTTATAAAGAATAAAGTTATTTGAAATTAAATTAACATTTTGTTATCTATTGAAAAAGATGTGTTTACACAGAATTAAATACAGTTACAATCCCCTAAAACAAAAAAGCCTGTCTGCCGACAGGCAGGCATCCCAATCTTCTAAAGAGAAAAAAGGAAAGCTTCCATTGGTTTAACTACTTAAACCTATTGACAGACTACTACATCTGTCAAAACAACACGTGTATTACACTGTTATTCATAATTTTATGTTTTTAAGTTGCTAATTGATTTTTTAAAAGGTGCGCATTTTAGAGAAGTGAATTGACACCGAATTGGACACCTTTTAAGGTGTAGAAACTTGATAAATTGACTACTTAGAAATAGCCCTAAAACAAAAAAGCATCCCAATCTTCTATACAGAAAAAAGGAAAGCTTTCCATTGGTTTAACTACTTAAACCTATTGACAGACTACTACATCTGTCAAAACAACACAACTAAATTTTATTGCTAAAAAAAGCTCCAACTTCTTGGAGCTTTAGCAATTTTAGCGGTCTGGACGGGACTCGAACCCGCGACCTTCGCCGTGACAGGGCGACATTCTAACCAACTGAACTACCAGACCGTTGCTTTATTGCGAGGGCAAATATACATTGCAATTTTAACTTCACAAATATTTTTTGAGGTTTTTTTCGTTTTTTTCCTTTAACCAAACTTTTGTCTCTCTATCATATAGGTTGTCAAGATATTATCAAATTTTTTTGTTATATCTGCTTCTACATATTTTATCCTGTATTGAGCACATTTCAGTTTAATGATTTCAAAATAATCACTAACAGCTATTTTATAAGTGTCTTTTATGTTTTCTGCATACAAATTTATATGCTCACCAGTTTCAACATCTACATAACGTTTTGGCGTGTTATCAAAATCAAACAACAATTCTTTTTCTTTATCGAATACATGAAATAGAATAACTTCGTGTTTGTTATGTTTTAAATGCCTTAATGCATCAAATAATTTATCTTGATCAACAGACGTTTGTAACATATCTGTAAAGAAAAATATTAAAGAGCGTCTTTTTATTTTTTCTGCAATTTGATGTAAATACGTATAGGTTTTTGTTTGCTTATTTTCTGGTTTCGAAAGTACAAGATTATTTAATTGATGTAAAAGCATTTGATGATGTCTTTCACTTCCTTTCTCAGGTGAATAAAAATCGTAAGAATCGCTATAAACACTTAACCCAACAGCATCTCTCTGCTTTTTTAAAATATGCATTAATGAAGCTGATGCTAAGGCAGAAAAGGCTATTTTATTTAGACTATCTATTGAATAAGACTTTAATTCTGGATAGTGCATAGAGCTACTATTGTCAATAATTAAATGACACCTTAGATTGGTTTCTTCATCGTATCTTTTCGTATAGAGTCTATCTGTTTTAGCATATAGCTTCCAATCTATATGTTTAGTACTTTCTCCTTGATTATAGATTTTATGTTCTGCAAATTCTGCTGAAAACCCATGAAACGGACTTTTATGCATGCCAGCAATAAACCCTTCTACTACTTGCTTAGCAAGTAAGTCTAAGTTCTTAAATCCTCCAGCTTTATTAAGTTCTTGTAGTAAATCCATTATCCCAACTGTCGCAAGCGACATCTTCCCAAAGAGAAGAATTCAATATTTCTATAAATAAATTAATGTTCTAAACTAAAAAAGGTTTGCCGTTAAAGCAAACCTTTTATCTTTTCTTTTAGAAAGTATTTTACAAAAGCGAATCGATAGCTTCAGTATAAGCACTTTTCTGTGCTACACCAACTTGTCTACCAACAACTTCTCCGTTTTGGAATACTAAAACGGTTGGTATATTACGTACACCATATTTTGCAGCAAATTCTTGATTAGCATCTACATCTACTTTTCCTACAACAGCTTTCCCATCGTATTCTTTACTTATTTCATCTATGATTGGCCCTACCATTCTACATGGTCCACACCAAGCTGCCCAAAAATCTACCATTACTGGTTTATCACTTTTTAATACTGTTTCTTCAAACGTTGCATCTGTTATTTCTAATGCCATAATCTATAATTTAATATGTTCTACTTCTGTTTATTATGCAATATTAGTCAAAAATTTTGCCAAAGCTTACAAGCTGACAATTTGTTTTTCTTATAAAGTTATTGAGTCCGGTTATATCTACTTATTTTCAGATCTATCTAGTTCAAAATACCCATAAATTAAACTAGCTCCACAAACTAAAGTTATGATTTGATTTATAAATGCTTCGCCTTGAAATAAGTTATACACTATAGCCGCTATTGCTAAAAGCCCAATAACTAACAATACATATTTTGATGCTTTCATAATAATATATCTTACTTATCTGTATATGATAATAAAAAAAGTTACAACAAAATATTAATTCAATTTATAAAAAACATCATTCAATTCTAATTCATCCAACAGCTCTTGAGATATTTTTACTTTTTGTTTTCTGCTTGGCATGTTAATTTTAATCTGCTCTTCGTTATCGTAAATAACAAAATTAAGCATATGGCTCCCAGCATGCATGGTAAACAATTCTTTAAGCTTTGAAATACGAGTATCTTCTAAATCAGATATATTTAATTGAATTGATAATTTCTTAGCATAAGTATCCATGACATCATGCAATAATTGGAAATTATTAAATTGAATTCTTGGATCACTCTTTTTTCCAGTGTCTCTATTTAGCCAACCTTCTCGAACAAATAATTTTACATAGATAAAAGAATTCTTTAATAAGAAATGTCTAAATTTTAAATATTCTTCCCCAAAAATTCTAAATTCGAAACTATCTGTATAGTCTTCTACTGTAAATAATGCCCAACCTTTACCTTGCTTACTTACACGATGTTGCACATCTGTTACTACACCTCCAAAGGTCAATTCTCTATTAATAAAAGTCTCCAAATCTCTTAATAATGCCAAACTGGCATTGCAAAAGGTTTTCATTTCTATTTTAAAATCGTCTAGAGGATGACCAGAAATATAAATACCTACTACTTCTTTTTCTCGTGCTAATTTTTCCATAGTTCCCCATTCCTCGCATGGAGGCACTAATGGTTCTGCAATCTGTACATTACTAGCTTCACCAAACAAACTTACCTGAGCCGAATTTTCGTTTTCCTGATGTTTGGCTCCATATTTAATTGCCTTTTCCAAAAAGGTGATGCCATCTCCATCATCATGAAAATATTGCGCTCTATGTGTATCATCAAAACAATCAAAACCTCCAGCCAAAGCTAAATTCTCAAAAGCCTTTTTATTTGCAGCTCTTAAATCAATACGTTTTGCAAAATCGAAAATTGATTTATAATGTCCATCTTCTTTTCTATTCTTAACAATTGTTTTTACAGCTCCATGTCCAACACCTTTTATGGCTCCCATTCCAAAACGAACTGCATTATCTTGATTTACAGAAAATTTATAGTAAGATTCGTTAATATCTGGACCAAGCACATTTAATTTCATGCGTTTACATTCCTCCATAAAGAAAGTAACTTGCTTGATATCATTCATGTTATTGGATAATACAGCTGCCATATATTCAGCAGGATAATGTGCTTTTAAATAGGCTGTTTGATAAGCAATCCAAGCATAACAAGTTGAATGCGATTTGTTAAATGCATAACTTGCAAAGGCTTCCCAATCTTTCCAGATTTTTTCAAGCTTCTCTTTATCATGTCCTTTCTCTCCTGCTTGCTCAATAAATTGAGGTTTCATTTTATCTAGAACCGCAATCTGTTTTTTACCCATGGCTTTTCTAAGAACATCTGCCTCACCTTTGGTAAAGCCTGCTAATTTTTGAGATAAAAGCATTACTTGCTCTTGGTAAACAGTAATTCCGTAGGTCTCTTTAAGATATTCTTCCATAGCAGGAAGGTCGTAATCAATCTCTTCATCGCCATGTTTACGTCTCGTAAAACTTGGAATGTATTCCATTGGACCTGGACGATACAAGGCATTCATTGCAATTAAATCTTCAAAAACTGTTGGTTTTAGTTCTTTAAGATGCTTTTGCATACCTGGAGATTCATATTGAAAAACACCAACTGTTTCTCCCTTTTGAAAAAGCTCATAGGTTTTTTCATCATCTAAAGGGAAAGTATCTGGATCGAGATCGATGTTGTGTTTGGCTTTTACAATTTTTACCGTGTCTTTTATTAAAGTCAAGGTTTTCAAACCCAAGAAATCCATCTTTAACAAGCCTGCATCTTCCACAACTGAGTTATCAAATTGGGTAACGTATAAATCGGAATCTTTGGCAGTTGCAACTGGGACGAACTTGGTAATATCGTCTGGTGTAATAATAACACCACAAGCATGAATTCCAGTATTTCTAACAGAACCTTCAAGCATTCTTGCAAGGTTTACTGTTTCTGCTTCCAGATCTTCACCATCTGAAATATTTAAAAGCTGATTCACTTTTTCTAAATCCTCAGTTCTAAACATATTCTTTAATGCCTTCTCGTCTGCTCCAAATATTTTATGAAGCTTAGACATGGTAGGAATTAACTTTGCAATTCTATCTGCGTCAAAAAGTGGTAAATCGAGCACTCTAGCTGTATCACGAATGGAAGATTTTGCAGCCATTGTACCATAGGTAATAATCTGCGCTACCTGATTACTTCCATATTTTTCAATAACATAATCCATAACTCGACTTCTACCTTCATCATCGAAATCGATATCGATATCTGGCATGCTAATACGATCTGGATTTAAAAAACGCTCAAAAAGCAAATTATATTTAAGTGGATCTATATTCGTTATTTTTAAGCAATAGGCAACAACAGATCCAGCTGCCGAACCACGACCTGGACCAACCGAAACATCCATTTTTCTGGCTTCACGAATAAAATCTTCAACAATTAAAAAGTAACCTGGATAACCTGTGTTTTTAATAACATCTAACTCGAAATCTATACGTTCCTTTATTTCGTCTGTTAAGTCTTCATAACGATTTTTAGCACCTTCATAAGTTAAATGTCTTAAATAATCATCTTCATTTTTAAATTCTGAAGGTATATCGAATTTAGGCAGTAAAACTTCTCTTGCTAGTTGATAGTTTTCAATTTTATCAACAACTTCTTGAATGTTTGAAATGGCTTCAGGAATCTCTTTAAAAAGATTTTTCATCTCTTCAGAAGACTTAAAATAATATTCTTTATTTGGCATTCCGTAACGATAACCACGACCTCTACCTATAGGTGTCGCTTGTTTCTCTCCTTCTTTTACACATAATAAAATATCATGTGCATTGGCATCATCTTGTTTGCAGTAATAGGTGTTATTAGTTGCTACAAGTTTAATCTGATGTTTTTTAGAGAACTCTATAAGTACTGGATTTACTCGGTTCTCATCTTCTTGATTGTGACGCATTAACTCGATATACAAATCTGTGCCAAATTCCTGTTTCCACCAAAGTAAAGCTTCTTCTGCTTGG
This sequence comes from Xanthomarina spongicola, assembly GCF_003148645.1. Taxonomy (GTDB): domain Bacteria; phylum Bacteroidota; class Bacteroidia; order Flavobacteriales; family Flavobacteriaceae; genus Xanthomarina; species Xanthomarina spongicola. Next base: position 77,854 of record NZ_QGGP01000003.1, on the reverse strand, counting down.
TTTTCACCAATATTTAATATTTTGCTTGGTACTTCACCATATAGATTACCTGTTAGTACTATTAGGTCTTCTTTGTATTGTTGGATGAGTTTTTTATCTATTCTTGGCACATAATAAAACCCGTCTGTATATGCATGAGATGATAGTTTTGCTAGATTATGATAGCCTTTTTTTGTTTTGGCAAGTAATACAATTTGATAGCCATTATCTTTTCTAGATTTGTCTAAATGATCTTCACAAACAAAAAATTCACAACCTAAAATGGGTTTTATTTCTTTTAACAATGGAGTTTCTCCTCTTGCTTCAGCTTCCTTATTTTTAGCCTGAATTCCTTTATTATGATTGGTTACTACTTTTACAAAATGAAAAGCTCCCATCATATTCGCATGATCTGTCAATGCAACGGCTGACATGTTTTGTTCTGCTGTTGATGCAACTAAGTCTGGAATACTAATAGTTGATTGTAAAACTGAAAATTGAGAATGATTATGAAGATGAACAAACTCAACTTCAGCTAATTCTGAGATATTTTCTTTTAATTCAGCTTCTGAAACGTCACTGGTTTGAGCTTGTTGTAAGCGTTGATTAATCTTAGCACTTTCCTTTTTCAGATTTATGTGCTTTAAACCAATTAACTGAATTTCTTTAGGATTGGCTTCAGAAAAATTCTTAAAGTAATCTGGCTGAACGTCTAACTCTTCTTTGGTGTATTCTTGACGACGAATTAATTCCAGAAAGCAACGTGTGGTTGCTTCCACATCGGCTGTGGCATTATGAGCTTCAGCAAAAGGTTTGTTAAATAGAAATTGGTGTAACTCGGTTAAAGTAGGAAGTTTGAATTTTCCATAACGTCCACCTGGAAGCTGGCAAAGTGTAGCTGTATGTTCTGTACAGGTATCTAAAACTGGTAGCTCTTGCAATTGGTTAGCTATATCTTCCCTAACAAATTCAGCTCCCATAATATTGAGGTCGAATTTGACATTTTGTCCAACTACAAATTTTGTTTTACTTAAGGCTTCATTAAATTTCTCTAATACTTCTGCTAAAGGAGCTCCTTGCTCATGCGCTAATTCGGTAGAAATACCATGAATTTTTTCTGCATCGTAAGGAATATTAAATCCTTCTGGCTGGATTAAATAATCTTGATGATCGATACAGTTTCCCATATCGTCATGCAATTGCCAGGCAATTTGAATACATCTTGGCCAATTATCAGTATCTGTAATTGGTGCATCCCAACGTTTTGGTAATCCAGTGGTTTCAGTATCGAAAATTAAATACATCTGTTCTTTAATTGTTTGCTGTTTAGTCGTTAAGTTGATTGTTCTTTACGAGTATGTATGATTAAAACCCTAAAAATATGGCTGATTTTCTTTATAAGAAAAGTTTTTAAAATTACAGATAATTATTGCTTTTTGGAAGTGAAGTTATAAACATTTATAAACAAAAAACGCAACTCTTTTAAGTTGCGTTTTTTGTTTATTTATTAAAAATGTTTAAGGCATGCAATCTCCTAAAGAATCTATAATTGCTTGTAAGCTACCAGAAGCATCTCCACAAGCATTAATTCTTCCCATTAGAGCATTTTTATAGGCATTACAAAGATCTGTATATTCAGGCATAGAAGGGTCTGTGGCTGCGAAGTTTTGACCAGCAGTGTTTGACGCCTGAGTCGCTTCTAAACATCCACTTCCACTTGAAACTAAACCTCCTACTAAGGACACCTTATAATATATACCTTTACTAAAATTTACTACTTTTAACCCATCTGCAGAATAGGCATTAAACCAGAAGGTTCCTGTAATTAATTTTGGATCCCCATCTTCTACATTATCTACCGTTATTTGTCCATCTGCAGGATATAAGGTAAGACTCGGGTCAGGATCAAAAGCTGTAGAATAAACAACCCCTTCATCATCTACATATATAGCTTCACTTCGACTTCCTTCACCTAAATCGAAAGTTCCTCTTACATCATTATTTGTAATTAATTGAACAGTGCCATTATTATCTTCACCTTCTATTAAGAAACCACCATTGTCTATATCTGCAGAATAAGATATTGCCTTCCAGAAGTTTCCATCCTTTTTACCTTGCATAGCAGGAGAGTTAAACTCTATTTCATCGCCACAACTAACAACTGTTAAAATGGTCAATATAAGTACCAAGAATTTTTTCATAATCAATTTGGATGTTAATAATTAAGAATTCAAAAATATGATAAAAAAAACAAAGATTTAGTTTTTAATTAAAAAGTTGAAATTTAAAAAATAATCGTATCTTTGCACACTTATTAATAATCGAGGTCGCGAACCTCACTAATTAATTTTTATGTCAGTTAAAATTAGATTACAAAGACACGGTAAAAAAGGAAAACCTTATTACTGGATTATTGCAGCAGATGCAAGATCGAAAAGAGATGGTAAATACTTAGAAAAAATAGGTGCTTACAATCCAAACACAAATCCAGCAACTATTGAATTAGATGTAGATAGTGCTGTAAAATGGTTACAGAATGGTGCACAACCAACTGATACTGCTAAAGCAATTTTATCTTACAAAGGCGCAATGCTTAAAAATCACCTTGCTGGTGGTGTAAGAAAAGGTGCTTTAACTGAAGAACAAGCTGAAGCAAAATTCACTGCTTGGTTAGAAGAAAAAGCTAGTAAAGTTGGTGCAAAAACAGATGGTTTAGCTAAAGCTGAAGCAGAGGCTAGAGCTAAAGCTTTAGAAGCTGAAAAAGCAGCTAACGAAGCTCGTATTGCAGCTAATGCTCCTGTTGAAGAAGAAGTTGTTGAAGAAACAACAGAAGAAGTTGTAGCTGAAGAAGCAGCAACTGAAGATGCTCCTGCAGTAGATACAGAAGCTTCTAACGAAGAAGAATAAAAAGAGTTATTTTTTATACTTTTGAACCCAGACTTAATAAGTCTGGGTTTTTTATATCTACAAATGTCACATCGAGCGCAATCGAGATGCAATTAACCTGACATTTAAAAGTTCTCAACTGCGCTCGAACAGAAAGAATCACCATGAAAAAAGAAGAATGTTTTTATTTAGGAAAAATCGTATCTAAGTATAGTTTTAAAGGAGAACTTCTTATAAAACTAGATACAGACGAACCTGGTTTATACGAGAATTTAGACGCTATGTTTATTGATTTACGAAATAATTTAGTGCCATTTTTTATAGAATCGTCTCAATTACATAAATCAGATTTATTACGTGTGCGTTTTGAGGATGTTGATAACGAACCAGATGCTGACGCTTTGATTAAATGTGATGTGTATCTGCCTTTAGAATTTTTACCTAAACTGGAAGGAAACAAGTTCTATTTCCATGAAGTTATTGGGTTTAAAGTAGAAGACATCAACTATGGAACTGTTGGAACCATAGTGTCTATTAACGACTCTACAGCTCAAGCGCTTTTTGAAATAGATAGAGATGGTATTGAAATTTTAATTCCTATGAACGACGAGTTTATAAATAAAATCGATAGAGTAAACAAAACAGTATTTGTTGAAACTCCTGATGGACTTATAGATTTGTACTTAGAAGAATAATTGTGTCTAAAAAACCTTTCAAATTCAAAGAATTCTCAATTAAACAAGACCGTTGTGCCATGAAAATTGGTACAGATGCTGTACTTCTTGGTGCTTGGACCTCTATTAAACATCAACCGTTTTCAATTTTAGATATTGGTTCTGGCACAGGCGTTTTATCTTTAATGTTGGCTCAAAGAAGTCATGCAGAAGTTATTGACGCTTTAGAAATTGATGAAAATGCTTACGAACAATGTGTTGAAAATTTTGAAAACTCATCTTGGAGCGACAGACTTTTTTGCTATCATGCTTCTCTTGAAGAATTTGTTGAAGAAATAGAAGACAAATACGACTTAATTATTTCAAACCCTCCATTCTATTCTGAAGATTACAAAACCGATAACAATCAACGTGATTTGGCACGTTTTGCAGATGCCATGCCGTTTAACCATTTAATTGAAAGTGCTTCAAAATTATTATCTGAGAACGGTTTGTTTTCTGTTATTATTCCATTCAAGGAAGAAGAAACATTTATAGCTTTAGCTTCAAAGGTCAACTTATTTCCTAATAGAATCTTGCAGGTTAAAGGCTCTCCAACTTCAGAAATTAAAAGAAGTCTTATTGAGTTTTCATTCAAAAAAAGCAACCCTATACAAGAAGAACTTATTATTGAAACTTCTCGACATCAATACACAACAAGCTATATAAATTTGACGAAAGATTTCTATCTTAAAATGTAGCATTTTGTTACATTTGCTTTATCAATATATTTTCTAATATTCTATTAATAAAAAAGTTTACAGAGGAATAAATGAAATGAGCTTTTTAGCGAATTACATCTGACCTCTAAAACAATAAAAACTAGCAGATGAAACCTGATTTATTTGAAGCTCCTGATTATTATAATCTAGACGAATTATTAACTGACGAACATAAATTAGTACGTGATGCAGCCAGAGAATGGGTAAAACGTGACGTATCTCCAATTATAGAGGATTATGCTCAAAAAGCAGAATTTCCAACACAAATCATCAATGGTTTAGCAGAAATAGGTGCTTTTGGACCATACATTCCTGCTGAGTATGGTGGAGCTGGATTAGACCAAATTTCTTATGGTTTAATCATGCAAGAAATTGAAAGAGGAGATTCTGGTGTAAGAAGTACAGCTTCTGTACAATCGTCTTTAGTCATGTATCCAATATGGAAATACGGAAACGAGGAACAGCGTAATAAATACTTACCAAAATTAGCTTCTGGCGAATGGATGGGTTGCTTTGGTTTAACAGAACCAGATCATGGATCTAATCCTGGAGGTATGGTAACCAACTTTAAAGATATGGGAGACCACTATCTTTTAAATGGTGCAAAAATGTGGATTTCGAATGCGCCTTTTGCTCAAGTAGCAGTTGTTTGGGCTAAAAATGAAGAAGGAAGAATTCACGGACTAATCGTGGAACGTGGTATGGAAGGTTTTACAACTCCAGAAACACATAATAAATGGTCTTTAAGAGCTTCAGCAACTGGAGAACTTATTTTCGATAATGTAAAAATCCCAAAAGAAAATTTATTACCAAACAAATCTGGTCTTGGTGCACCTCTTGGATGTTTAGATTCTGCTAGATATGGTATTGCTTGGGGAGCTATTGGAGCAGCCATGGATTGCTACGATACAGCTTTACGTTATAGTAAAGAACGCATCCAATTTGGAAAACCTATTGGTCAATTCCAATTACAACAAAAGAAACTAGCTGAAATGATTACCGAAATTACCAAAGCTCAATTATTAACTTGGAGACTTGGCGTATTACGTAATGAAGACAAAGCAACCTCAGCCCAAATATCCATGGCAAAACGCAATAATGTGGACATGGCTATTAATATTGCAAGAGAAGCTAGACAAATGTTAGGTGGCATGGGAATCACAGGAGAATACAGCATTATGCGTCATTCTATGAACTTAGAAAGCGTAATTACTTATGAAGGAACTCACGATATTCATTTATTAATTACTGGAATGGATGTAACTGGCTTAAACGCGTTTAAGTAGAATTTCCACTTTCGTGGGAATCTCATGGTAAAAATTCAACACCATGAAGTTTATAAAAAATTATCTAAATGCTTCTCTTTTACGGGAAGCATTTTTTATTGAAATTTGTTTACATTTACTTTATGTTTTCAAGTAAAAAACGATTAGATAAAGCTTATAAAGAAGCTAAAACCATCTACTTTGATGATTCTAGTAAGTTTATCCTTTTTAGTGATTGTCATCGAGGAGACAATAGTTTTGCTGACGATTTTGCCAACAATAGAAACATCTACTTCCATGCTCTAAAACATTATTATGCTGAAGGGTTTCAGTATTGTGAAATTGGAGATGGAGATGAGCTTTGGGAAAACACATCCTTTCAACCCATTTTTGAAGCTCATAAAAATGTTTATTTACTAATGAAATTATTCCATGATCAAAATAGATTGCATATGATTTGGGGTAATCATGATATGGTTTATAGAAATCCCAATTATGTCGAGAAACATCTATCAACTTATTTCGATCCAAAACTTGAAAAGGATGTAGATCTTTTTTGCAATTTAAAATATCATGAAGGGATAATTCTAAATCACAAAGACTCAAAACAAAAATTATTTTTAACTCATGGGCATCAAGCAGATTGGTGGAATTATACCTTTTGGAAATTTAGTCGTTTCATGGTACGTGTTCTCTGGAAACCTTTAAATGTAATGGGTATTGCCGACCCAACAAGTCCTGCAAAAAACTATAAAGAACTGATTAAAGTAGAACGAAGAACAAAAAAATGGATTATTGAAAACAATAATTTAATTACCATTGTTGGTCATACACATAGACCTCGATTTCCAAATCCTGGAGACATCGCTTTTTTTAACGATGGTAGTTGTGTGCATCCAAGAAGTATAACAGGTCTTGAAATTGAAAATGGTGAAATCTCTTTAATTAAATGGTATGTAGATACTACAGAAAATGGGACACTTCAAATTGTAAGATTATTGTTAGAAGGACCACGAAAACTAGTTGATTATAAAACGGAATAGCCATACTTAGTCATTAAAAGCAAAGCGAAAAATCTAATAAAACGGAAACTAAAAACAAACAGATTGCCACGTCCTTCGTTCTCGTAATGACCGTTTAAGATTCTGGAGCAAGCTCAACTTCCAAACCTTCCATTTCTGGGGTAATTTGAATTTGACATCCCAAACGAGAATTATCTTTAACATAGAATGCTTCAGACAACATAGCTTCTTCGTCATCCTGCATTTCAGGTAATTCTGTTTCACTAATCACATAACATTGACAAGAAGCACACATTGCCATACCACCACAAACACCTATAGTTCCTTCTGGAGCTAGTTCGTAACTACGTACTACTTCCATCAAATTCATAGCCATATCTGTTGGTGCTAAAACATCATGAGCAACTCCGTCTCTATCTATAATTTTAATATTTACATCTTGTTCCATCTTTAGTTTCCACGAAAGTGGGAATCTTATTTTTTAGTTTTACATTAAATCAAGACCTCTCGTATTGCTTTGCAATGTGATTTCAATGATAATATATTTTCATTTCAACCAATGTTCGAGGCAACAAATATTTACTATCTACTGAATACTCTTTACAACTGCTTTCGGAGCTTCTTTTCGTGTTCCATCAAAACCATCTATACCACTAACAGTTGTATATTTTAAAACATATTTTTTGCCTGGATTAATAATTTGGTAAGCAGCTTGACACATTAAAGTCGCTTCATGAAAACCACATAAAATAAGTTTTAATTTGCCTGGATATGTGTTAACATCTCCAATAGCAAAAATCCCAGGAATATTAGTTTGATAGTCTAAAGCATTATTCACTTTAATGGCATTTTTTTCTATCTCTAATCCCCAATTTGCAATAGGTCCAAGTTTAGGAGACAATCCGAAAAGAGGAATGAAATGATCGGTTTCTAAAACATATTCTTTGTCAATATGAATATTATCTGATTCTTTAATAACAACACCATCTACTTTATGGTCGCCAACAATTCCAGTAACCTCGGCTGGTGTTATTAAATTTATTTTTCCTTTGTTTTTTAATTCTTGAACTTTTTCAACAGAATCTAAATGCCCTCTAAATTCGTTTCTTCTATGAATTAAAGTGACTTCGCTAGCGACATCACTTAAAAAGATGCTCCAATCCAATGCAGAATCTCCTCCTCCAGCAATTACAACTCTTTTATTTCTATAAATTTCTGGATCTTTAATTATATACTCAACACCTTTATCTTCAAAGCTTGTGATGTTATGGATTAAAGGTTTTCTTGGTTCAAAAGATCCTAATCCACCAGCAATCGCAACTACAGGAGCTTGATGCTTTGTTCCTTTATTTGTAGTTACAATAAACGAACCATCTTCTTGTTTTTCAATAGTTTCTGCACGTTCACCTAATGTAAATCCAGGTTCGAATTGCTTACATTGTTCCAATAATTTATCAGTTAAATCGCCAGCTAGAATTTCTGGATATGCAGGAATATCGTAGATAGGTTTCTTTGGATATATTTCAGAACATTGTCCTCCTGGTTGTGGTAAAGCATCTATTAAATGGCATTTTAATTTTAAAAGTCCAGCTTCAAAAACGGTAAATAACCCAGTTGGACCAGCTCCTATGATAAGAATATCTGTTTTAATCATGAATTGTAAATTTCAAGAAACAAAGTTATTATTTACTTTATTAATTAAATGTGATAAATGTCACATTTAAGCTTCAATATTAATAACCTGTTCAATTTGAGGTGCATATTTTTTAATGGTCATCTCCACACCAGATTTTAATGTCATTTGGTTTACACTACAACCTACACAAGCACCTTGAAGTTGTACCTTTACAAGCTTATCGTCTTCAATTGACAATAATGAAATATCTCCACCATCGCTTTGTAAAAACGGACGAATTTCGTCTAGTGCTTTTTCAATGTTAATTTTTAATTCTTCTGTAGTCATAACCTATTTTTTAACTGCTGAACATCCAGCCATTGTAGTAATTTTTATTGCTTCGGTTGGTGGTAAATCTGTATTTCGTTTTACCACTTCTTGAACCACATTTTGTGTTAACTTTTCAAAAGCTGCTTCCAGAGAGGTTGCTGTTTGTAAAGCTGCTGGGCGACCAACATCTCCAGCCTCACGAATACTTTGCACCAATGGAATATCTCCTAAAAATGGAACGTTTAAATCTTGAGCTAAATTTTTGGCACCTTCTTTTCCGAAGATATAATATTTATTTTCAGGCAATTCTTCAGGTGTAAAATATGCCATGTTTTCAATGATTCCTAAAACTGGAACATTAATGCTTTCCTGTTGAAACATAGCAACACCTTTTTTTGCATCTGCTAAAGCTACATTTTGAGGTGTACTTACTACAACTGCTCCTGTAATTGGTAAAGATTGCATGATACTTAAATGGATATCTCCAGTTCCAGGAGGCAAATCGATTAGCATAAAATCTAATTCTCCCCAATGTGCATCGAAAATCATTTGATTTAGAGCTTTTGCTGCCATTGGACCTCTCCAAACCACTGCCTGATCTGGTTTTGTGAAAAATCCGATGGATAGTATCTTTACACCATAATTCTCTACAGGTTTCATTTTAGATTTCCCATCAATATTTACAGCTAATGGCTTTTCGTTTTCTACTTGAAACATGATTGGAATAGATGGACCATATATATCTGCATCTAAAACTCCAACTTTAAAACCCATTTTTGCTAAAGTAGCTGCTAAGTTAGAAGTAACTGTAGATTTCCCTACACCACCTTTTCCAGAAGCTACGGCAATTATATTTTTAATACCTGGAATAGCTTTCCCTTTTATAACATTAGGAGCAGATTTTTTAGGTGCATCTACTTTTACATTAACTGTTATTTTAGCTTTTTCATACACCAATTTGTGTATGGTTTGCATGATTTCTACTTCGGTTTTCTTTTTTGCTTGAAGGCTAGGATTATTTATAGTGATATCTACTATTACCTCATCGGCAAAGGTTACCACATTTTTTACAGCACCACTTTCTACCATATTCTTTCCTTCTCCAGGAGCCGAAATAGTTTCTAAAGCTTTTAATATGTCTTGTTTATTGAGTTTCATTATTTATTAAGACTATAAAATAGAATCTAGAGATTAGATTTTATTTTCGATTTTTATTAAGATTTATTCTAAACAGCAAATATAATGCGAAATGTTTAGAATTTGAAAAAGATTAATTGAAATGATTGATGGTAGAATTTAGTTTTGCTATTGGATTCTAGATTTGTAATTATTTGTAAATTTTCAAATAATTACAAATTATTAGCTGGATCCCAAAACACCTTATCGAAATCTTGAATTTGTAAGTCTTTAACTTTAATTCCTTCGCTTTCTAAAAGCTGTTGCATGAGGTTTGTGCCATCAAAATGATGCTTGCCTGTTAGCAAGCCTTTTCTATTTACCACGCGATGTGCTGGAACGTCTTTATTATGCGATCCATTCATGGCATAACCAACCATTCTGGCACTTTTTGCTGCACCAAGATATTTAGCTATGGCTCCATAACTTGTTACACGACCATACGGAATTTGCTTAGCTACCTGATAAACTTTATCGAAAAAATTGAGAGTTTCTGGTTGCATGTTTAATCTTTAATAATACTTTCTCAGTATACTAATTAAAGTAATAATGGAGATAATTCCTGTAATAATCCCAATGATGTAATTCATTCTTTTTTGGGATGTTTCTTTGGTCTTTTTTATTTTGTCGAAAAAGAATATATATACATATAAGTTTATAAACGATCCCATTGCTGCACCAGCTACATATGTGGAAATTCCAATAGTGTCGAACGTTAACCAGCCAAACGAAGCAAAAGTAATAGTAATATATGCTTGAAAAGGAATAGGAAACATATTGATACTAGACAAAAACATGCCTTGAAAAAATCGACTTCGTTTACTTTTAGATTCAATATCTGATTCTTCTGTTTTTTGTTTTTTTGCTATTAATAAGAAATATATAGTTATTAGAACAAATATAACAAAAGCTACCTGTTGTAAAATATCTATAACATCTGGATGTTTGCTTAAATATCTTGCAAATACCGTTGCCACAAGTGTTTGAATGGTAAAGACAAGAGCAGCTCCAACTGAAAACATGATACCTCTTGTGTAACCTTCTTTTAGGCTTATTTTAGCAGCAGTCATATTTAATAAACCAGGTGGCACTGCAGCTAAAAAAGCAACAAGCATGGCAATAAAAAATATGGCTGGTAAACTCAAAACTTATTTGATTTTAAACCGAATATACGTAATTGGTTTGTTTTGTTCTAAATATTGACTTTCATAATAGGTTTGGATACTAGTTACTTCTTCCGGACTTCCTTCTTGTTTATATACATTATGATTTGCATAAAGAACCTCATGTCCTGCACCATGGAGCAAGCCAAGTGTGTAACCATGCATGAATTCGCTATCAGTTTTTAAATTAACAACGCCTTCAGGTTTTAAAATGGTTTTGTAGCGTTTTAAAAATTCAGCATTTGTCATTCTATGTTTAGTGCGTTTATATTTTATTTGTGGGTCTGGAAAGGTTATCCAAATTTCATCTACTTCGCCTTGCCCAAAAGCAAAATCGATTAATTCTATTTGAGTTCTTAAAAAAGCAACATTAGGTAATTTTTCTTCAATAGCTGTTTTCGCTCCTCTCCAAAAACGTGCTCCTTTAATATCGATTCCAATAAAATTCTTGTTAGGATATTTTTTAGCTAGTGCTACAGAATACTCTCCTTTTCCACAACCTAGTTCTAAAACTAAGGGATTGTTATTTTTAAAAAAGGTTTTGTTCCAATTCCCTTTTAAATTATATTGATTATTTACTAATTCGTCTCTAGTTGGTTGAAACACATTTGCAAAAGTTTCGTTCTCTTTGAATCGTTTTAGTTTATTTTTACTTCCCACAGAATTAATTTTATTATTATAAATATAATTCGGTAAAATTAAGGAAATATATGTAAGTGGTATTATCCTTATCTTTGTTTTTATCAAAATTTGCGTGAAGGATTGAAGCGATATCCTTTTTTATTTTTTTAAAAAAGATTTAGCATAAAGCCTGACTTTTACTTGTAAAAGACACGCCATAATTTACCAAATGAAGAAACGAATTTTAATTGCTCCTTTAAATTGGGGATTAGGTCATGCTACAAGATGCATTCCAATTATTAATGCCTTAATTGATAATAATTTTACTCCAATTATAGCAAGTGATGGTATGGCTCTTAAGCTTTTAATAAAAGAGTTTCCAGAATTAGAACATATAGAACTTCCTGCTTATAATATTACTTACTCCAAAAACAGACATCTATTCAAATTAAAATTATTACAGCATTCTCCTAAATTGCTTAAAATAATTAAAGCTGAAAAAAACTTAGTTAAACAACTTATTGAAACGCATCAAATTGATGGAATAATTTCTGATAACAGGCTTGGTGTTTATTCAAAAAAAGTTCCTTGTGTTTTTATAACACATCAGCTTCAAGTGCTAAGTGGTAATACTACCTGGATTAGCACCAAATTGCATTTAAAAATTATAAAAAAATTTAACGAATGTTGGGTTCCAGATTGTAAAGGTATTCCTAATTTAAGTGGCGAATTAGGACATTTAAATACAAACAATATTTTAGTTAAATATTTTGGACCATTGAGTAGGTTTAATTTAAAAGAAAGTCTAATTAAAAATGACCTGATGGTATTGCTTTCTGGACCAGAACCTCAACGAACTTTACTTGAAAAAAAACTTTTTGAAGAGTTAAAGTCCTATTCTGGGACTATATTATTTGTAAGAGGTGTTGTTGAAGACAAGCAAACAGTTAAGACTAATAATAATATGACTATTTATAATTTTATGACAACTGAAAATTTAGAAACATCTTTAAATGAAAGTAAGTTGATTATTTCTAGATCTGGTTATACATCTGTAATGGATTTAGCAAAACTAAAGAAACAGGCATTTTTTATTCCAACTCCAGGACAGTTTGAACAAGAGTACTTAGCAGAAAGGTTAAACAGTCAAGGCTTAGTACCAAGTTGTAGTCAAGATGAATTTAATATATCTAAATTAGAAAATATAACTAATTATAAAGGATTAAGTGATTTTGATTATGAAATAAACTACAAAAAACTATTTAGCCTTTTCAAGACTAAATGAAAACTCACTACCTACACCAAGTTCGCTTTCTATATAAATTTTTTCGTCGTGAGCTTCGATAATATGCTTTACAATAGATAGCCCTAAGCCAGAACCTCCTTCTTTTCTGGAACCACTTTTATCAACTCTGTAAAAACGCTCAAAAATTCTTGACAAATTTGCTTTAGCTATACCTTCGCCATTATCTGTAACTCTAACTATTACCTTATTTTTTACCAAGTTTTCTATACTTATTTCTGTTGTACCTTTTTCTCTTCCGTATTTAATTGAATTTACTACAAGGTTGGTTAGCACTTGCTGAATACGTTCCATATCTGCATTAACCATTATGGGTTTAGAGTAATCTTTATCAAAAGTTAGTGTTATTTTTTTCTTGGCAGCTTTCATTTCAAGAAGATCAAAAACATTTTTAACTAATTCAACAATATCAAATGTTGTTATATTTAGTCTTAAATCGCCAGCTTCAAATCTAGTAATCATATCTAAATCTTTTACTATATAGATAAGTCTTTCAACTCCTTTATTAGCTCTATTTAAATATTTATCTCTAAATTTTTCATCATTTATGGCACCATCAATTAATGTTAGCAAATAGCCTTGAACAGTAAACAAAGGTGTTTTTAGTTCGTGAGACACATTGCCAATAAACTCTTTTCTGTATTCTTCTCTTATTTTAAGGGTTTCAATTTCTAACTTTTTGTCTTTAGCATATTTATCAATTTCTTTTGTAAGCGTTGCCATATCAGTAGTAATAGGCTGTTTTGTTAAAGATGCAGATTCAAGCAAAGTTAAATCGTCGTAGATTTTTTTTACTCGTCTATAAATAAATCGTTCAACACGATATTGAATAATAAAAAAACAAATAAGGTAACATAGAATTCCAAACAGAATAACATATGCATTAAGACTTGCCGAGAAATATAAAAAAACACTCAAGAGGAGTGTTAATGATATGGAAATATATAACGCTGTTTTAATAGCGAATTTATATGTTTTTTTAATTTTTTGCATTAATCTACAAACTTATAACCTACTCCTTTTACTGTTTTAAAAGTATCGTCTCCAATTTTTTCACGAAGTTTTCTAATATGAACATCAATGGTTCTGCCTCCAACAACAACCTCATTTCCCCATACTTTATCTAGTATTTCTTCACGTTTAAAAACCTTTCCGGGTTTAGAAGCTAGTAAAGATAATAACTCAAATTCCTTTCTTGGCAAAAGAATCTCTTCGTTCTTTAAGATAATTTTATACTCTTCTCTATTAATAATTAGGTTTCCAATTTTTACAACAGACTCTTCTAATCCGTCTTCTTTTAATCGTCTTAACAAAGCTTTTACTTTACTAACTAGCAATTTAGGTTTAATTGGTTTTGTTATATAATCGTCTGCTCCTGCTTCAAAACCTGCAACTTGAGAATAATCTTCTCCTCTAGCAGTTAAAAAAGTAATAATAGTATCTTTTAATTCTGGGATTTTTCTAATATTTTCACAAGCCTCTATACCATCCATTTCTGGCATCATTACATCAAGAATTATTAGTTGTGGCTTTTCTTTTTTGGCTTTTTTTATAGCTTTAATTCCATTCTCTGCAGTAATTATTTGATATCCTTCATTAGATAAATTGTAGCCAATAATTTCTAATATATCTGGCTCGTCATCAACTAGAAGTATTTTAATGTCCTTTTCGTTCATTTATTATATTGTTTACTTTCATTGCGTAAATATAATATTAATAACAAAGATAGAGGTTTAAACAAAAACAAATAACTTTTAGATAATCTGTTAATTACATTGATTTAACATTCAAAACTAATTAAAATATTTAACTGTTTTTTTGGTATCATTTTTGACAATACTAATTATATTTATATTAAATATTTTTAAAATGAAAAAGCAATACCTCATTATTATAGTTTTTTTACTTTTTTTAACAAGTTTTAACGGGTTTAGTCAGAATAATAGTGTTTTGATAAATGACACATCAGACATAGAGAATTTATCTATTTATCCAAATCCAGTTAGTCAAGGGAAAGTTTATATAAATACAGTCAATAATTCTCAGAAAAAAATTGAAATCTATAATGTATTAGGTAAAGTTATTTTGACTGTTTCCATTTCTCAAAATGAGTTAAATATTTCAAAACTTAAAGCAGGCATTTATATCATAAAAATAACAGAAAATAACATTACAGCAACTAGGAAACTAATTGTTAAGTAATTAGACTTTATGTTATATAAGCGTAAAATGACTTGAGTTAATTTATTTTTTTTAGATAAAACGCTAAAATCTCCTTATATTTGTTTTCTTAATTTTATATAAATACTCAATTATGAAAAAAATTTACTTTTTATTATTTGCTCTAATGATTACAAGCTTGTCTTTTGGACAAGTAATAGTAGCAGAAGACTTTTCTTATCCTGACGGTAGCCTTGTTCCAAATGGAGGATGGACTACAGGCAGCGGTACAGCAGGTGACTTACTAGTTTCTTCTGGTCAAGCTGTGGTACAACATGGTACTCCTAGTGAAGATGCTAGAAAAAGTTTTACTTCTGTTTCAGGAGACATATATTTTGCTTTAGATTTCTCTGTGGATGATTTAGGAGCAGCTTATGTTGGAACTGATAACGAATATTTTGCACATGTTAATTTCAATGCTCGACTTACAGTAGGTCCTGGAACCAGTGGTGGTGATTATACGGTTGGTATTAAATCATCTTCTGCAGGTCAACCAACTTGGTGGGCAACTGATTTGACTTATGGTCAAACCTATAGAGCTGTTGTTAGATATGACCAAGACCTTGGTTTAGCTCAACTTTGGATTGATCCTGCTAATGCAGGTAGCACGAGTGTTTCTGGTACTGAAGATGGTGCTAATAGCATTGATTCTTTTGACCTTCGTCAATCAGATTCATCTGAAAATGAAACTGTTCGTGTTGATGATTTAATGATTGGGCAAACTTTTGACGATGTTTTAGTTTATGCAACTCCAACTGAACCATCTCTTACTATAAATACACCTGCTGAAGGTGCTGTATTTACACCTGGAACTACTAGTGTTAACCTATCAATTAATGTTCAAAACTTTAATGTTGGTGCCACTACAGGTGGATTTGATGGGCATATACATTGGACAATTAATGGCACTGCACAATCAATGAAATATGATACTAATGATGAAACGATACCTGTAACAGATGGTCAATCTTACACTGTGTTTATGCAATTAGTTGACAATGTTCATGCACCTATTGTACCAGCTGTTGAAGCGACTGTTAACTTTTCTGTGGCTGCTGCAACACCAGTTGCTGACTTAGCTGCTTTAAGAGCAGATTATATTGCTAATGGTTCTGGTGCTTATTATCAATTAGCAAACACACCAACTGTTACTTACACTAGAACAAGTAGAAATCAAAAATACATTCAAGATGCTAGTGCAGGAATTTTAATAGATGATACTGCTGGAAATATTACTCCAACTTTTGCTATTGGCGATGGCATGTCTGGTTTAATGGGTCAAGCTTCAGAATTTAATGGTGTATTACAATTTATACCTGTTTCTGATGCTACAGTAACTACTGGAGCTACTATAACTCCTCAAGTTGTTACTATATCTGATTTACTTGCTGACTGGGAGCCTTATGAGTCTGAATTAATACAAATAAACAATACCTCTTTTACAGATGCAGGTGGTACATTTGCTACAAGTACAAACTACGATATTACAGATCCTACTTCTAGAGGAGGTGGTTCTGGTCCAATGACTTTTAGACCTTTTAACGAAGCTGATTATATTGGACAAACTATTCCAACTGGAATGATTCCATTAGTTGCTCTTGTTGCTGAATTTGGAGGAGCTCCTCAAGTAAGTGCTCGTTCATTAACAGATTTTACATTATCTACAACTTCTTATGAATTAGCAGATTTTAATGTATATCCAAACCCAACTTCAACAGGCTCAATAAATATTGTAAGTAAAACTAATGACGCTATTGAAGTAGCTGTTTACGACATTCTTGGGAAACAAGTTCTTGAGAATACAGTAAAAAACAACAGACTTGATGTTTCTACATTAAATGCTGGTGTTTATATTATGAAAATATCTCAAAATGGAAACTCTATTACTAAGAAATTAGTAGTTAGATAATTCCTTTTTAAATACTTTTTTAAAAGCGTTACCAAAATTGGTAACGCTTTTTTATTTTATATACTTTTGTTGTGACCAAATTTCTATGATAGATACATCGCAAATATTTCAAATAAAAAATGAGACAGATTTTAAAGACATGGCCTTAAAGATCTTTAAATTTCAATTTGAAAATAATATTGTCTATCGTTCCTTTTGCGATTTACTCTATAAAAACCCGAGTGACGTAAAAACCTTAGAAGAAATTCCTTTTCTTCCTATTCAGTTTTTTAAAACACATAATATTCTTAGTACTACAGAAGTTGTTCAGAAAACATTTTCAAGTTCTGGTACAACAGGTAGTATTACAAGTAAGCATCTAGTATCAGATATAGATATCTATGAGAAGAGTTTTAATAATGGTTTTAAGCAGTTTTATGGTGATGTTGAAGATTATACCATTTTAGCATTACTACCTAGCTATTTAGAACGTGATGGCTCTTCATTAATTTATATGGTTGACTCTTTAATTAAGCAATCCAAGAAACCTAAAAGTGGCTTTTATTTAGATAATTATTCTGAATTAAAAGACACATTAATTCAACTAGATGCTCAAAGTGAAAAAGTATTATTAATTGGAGTCTCTTTTGCATTATTAGATTTGGTAGAAGAGCATCAGTTTGAATTAAAAAATACGATAGTCATGGAAACTGGAGGCATGAAAGGTAGACGAAAAGAATTGGTAAGAGATGAGCTTCATGGCATTTTAAAGAAAGGATTTGGAGTTAATAATATACATAGTGAATATGGCATGACTGAATTATTAAGTCAGGCATATTCTAAAGGGAATGGTATTTTTGAATGCTCAAAAACCATGAAGGTTTTTACTCGAGAGACAGAAGATGCTTTAACTATATTAAACCAAAATAAAACAGGTGGTATTAATATTATTGATTTAGCAAATATAAATTCCTGTTCATTTATAGCAACTCAAGATTTAGGTCGTGTTTACAACAATGGTACGTTTGAAATTATTGGAAGGTTTGATAATTCAGATATTAGAGGCTGTAATTTAATGGCTTTGTAAGGTTATTTAAATTATAACGACTATTTAAATGCTCTGTAAAAGAGAAAATTGATTGGTTAGTTTTTAGTAAAATGTCCCGAGTCTTTCGGGACGTTTTTATTTTAAACCACTTTAATAATGTAGGTATTTTTTTTCCCTTTATTAAGGATGATGTATTTGTTGTTTATTAAATCTTCTGAAGTTAATTGGTAATCTTCTTTAACCTTCTCTTTATTTACTGATACAGCATTTTCTTTTAAAGCTCTTCTGGCCTCACTATTCGATGCTAAAAAATTTGTTTTAGCTGAAAGGGCAGCAATCATATCTAAACCTTCATTTAAATCTGCTTTAGAAATTTCAGCTTGAGGCACACCTTCAAAAACATCTAAAAAGGTGGCTTCGTCTAGCGTTTTAATATCTTCTTTAAACGATTTGCTAAAAAGAATATTCGATGCTTTCTCTGCATTTTCAAAATCTTCTTTAGAGTGGACAAACGTCGTTACTTCTTCAGCTAAACGCTTTTGCAACAAACGTAAATGTGGCATTTGTTTATGCTCTTCAATTAAAGCATCTATATTTTTTTTATCTAAAAAGGTGAAAATTTTAATATACTTCTCTGCATCTTCATCACTAGTATTCAACCAAAACTGATAAAATTTATATACTGATGTTTTATCGGCATCTAACCAGATGTTTCCTCCTTCACTTTTTCCAAATTTAGAACCATCTGCTTTAGTTATTAATGGACAGGTCATAGCAAATGCTTTCACATCTTCCCCAACATTCATTCGTCTTACCAATTCGGTTCCTGTTGTAATGTTTCCCCATTGATCACTTCCACCCATTTGCAAGACACAATTGTAGTTTTTATGTAAATGATAGAAATCGTAACCTTGAATTAATTGATATGTAAACTCTGTAAAAGACATGCCTACACTGCCTTCTTCACCAGATAAGCGCTTTTTAACCGAATCTTTAGCCATCATGTAATTAACTGTAATTCGTTTACCAACTTCTCTAGCAAAATTTATAAACGAAAAAGATTTCATCCAATCGTAGTTATTTACAAGTATTGGTGCATTTTTTTCATTAGAATTAAAATTTAGAAAACGAGAAAGTACATTTTTTATACCATCAACATTATGGTTTAATATGTCTTCTGTCAATAAATTTCTTTCATCACTTTTCCCTGAAGGATCACCAATCATTCCTGTGGCTCCACCAACTAAAGCAATTGGTTTATGACCAGCTTTTTGAAGATGAACCAATAAAATAATAGGAACCAAACTTCCAATATGTAATGAATCTGAAGTTGGATCAAAGCCTACATAACCCGTTGTCATTTCTTTATTTAACTGCTCTTCTGTTCCTGGCATGATATCGTGTACCATCCCTCTCCAACGTAGTTCTTCAACAAATGTATTGGTCATTGTATAATTTTTATCGATTAATTTGAGCAAAGATAAAAATCAATGAATAATTACTCTCTCTTTATTAATAATTCTTTACTTTAGTTTTATGATATTAGTTACTGGAGGAACTGGCTTAGTTGGATCGCATTTATTGTATCAACTTTCTAAAGAGAATAAATCTATAAAAGCTATTTATAGAAATGAAAAAAAATTGGCTATTGTAAAAAAAGTTTTTTCATATTATAGCCAAAATCCAGATGCCTTGTTTAATAACATAGAATGGGTTCGAGCAGATTTGTTAGATACTCCTTTACTAACTGAAGCTTTTAAAGATGTGTCATATGTTTATCATTGTGCAGCTTTTGTGTCTTTTGAGCCAAATAAATACCACCTTTTAAGAAAAACTAATATTGAAGGAACTGCCAATATTGTTAACCTATGCATTGCAAATAATGTAAAAAAACTGTGTTATGTTAGTTCTGTTGCTGCTATTGGACACACAAATAATAATGAAAAAATAGACGAAAACACACAATGGAATCCTGAAGCAGACAATAGTGTTTATGGGATAACTAAATATGGTGCAGAGATGGAAGTTTGGCGTGGAACTCAAGAAGGCTTAGATGCTGTAATTGTTAATCCTGGCGTAATTATTGGTCCTGGAATCTGGAAATATGGTAGTGGAAATATTTTTAAAAAAGTTGCTAATGGTCTAACTCATTACACAACTGGAGCAGTAGGCTATATAGATGTTTTTGATGTTGTAAATAGCATGACTCAGTTATTAGAAAGTAATATAAAAAATGAACGTTTTGTTTTAGTTACTGAAAATTGGACTTATAAGTATTTTATAGATTGTATTGCAAATGCACTAAAAGTAAAATCTCCTTCTAAAAAAGCTGGAAAAACTATTTTAGGTATTGGGTGGAGAGTTGATTGGATATATTGTAAATTAACTGGAAAACGAAGAACTTTAAGCAAACAATTAGCAAATACTTTAATGACAAAATCTCTTTATAACAATAGTAAAATTAAGCACTCCTTAGATTTTACTTTTAAACCTATTGAAGATGCTGTAAAAGAAGTTTCAATCATTTATTTAAATGAACACTAATAATTAGTTTTCACTTTTAACAGGTTCAATATCTTCTAATAAAAACCCTTTGTTTTTTCTTTTAGATCTTTTTATTGAATCCATTTTCTTTTTCTCTTGGTTTTCTTTTTCGGCAAGAGTACTATATTCTTCACGTAACTTTATTAAACTATCTGTTACCCTTTTAATTATATCTTGATACTCATTTAGATTATAGGTGTAATATTCATTGCTCTCAATAAATTGTAAACTATCAATCTGATGCTTAGTATATATATAACTTTCTGGAACTATTCCATTATTCTCAATTATAGATTTATTAATTCCTTTTGCAGAAGATAACAAAGACATATCTATTAAAATGTTAACCATTTCTTCCTTTGAAATTAAATTCTCAGGTTTTTTTGGTTTTTTTATTCCAGAGCAAGAGATTAAAAACCCAATTAACAATATATAGATTAAGATATTTTTCATCTATTAAATGTTAATCGTTTACTATGTTTTGTATTGCTAAATTTAGAGTTTTCATATACTACATGTCCATTTAAAATAGTATGTGTAACTCTAGACTTAAAAGCTGTTCCTTCAAATGGAGACCAACCACATTTATATAATATATTTTGTTTATTAACTGTCCAAGGCTTGTTTAAATTTACAATAACTAAATCTGCAAAATAGCCTTCTTTAATAAATCCTCTTTTTTCAATTTGAAATAGGATAGCTGGATTATGACACATTTTCTCAACAACTTTTTCTAAAGAAATTTTTCCTTTATGATGCGCTTCTAGAATTGCCACTAAAGCATGTTGAACTAAAGGACCTCCAGAAGGAGCTTTAGTATATACTTGTTTTTTTTCTTCAAGCGTATGTGGTGCATGGTCTGTGGCTAATACATCTATTCTACCATCTAAGAGAGCTTTCCAAAGTTCATCTCTATCATTTGCCGTTTTTACTGCTGGGTTCCATTTTATTAAAGTGCCTTTTGTGTCGTAATCCTCTTCACTAAACCACAAGTGGTGTACACAAACTTCGGCAGTAATTTTTTTATCTTTAAGAGGAATTTTATTAGTAAATAGCTTTGTTTCAATTCCGGTTGAGAGATGAAACACATGCAGTCTTGCTCCAGTTTTTTTAGCTAATTCTATGGCTTTTGAAGATGAAATATAACAGGCTTTCTCACTTCTTATTTGTGGATGAAGCTTTACAGGAATATCTTCTCCATACTTTTCTATATTAGCTTCTAAATTAGCCTGAATGGTTGCTTCATCTTCACAATGCACAGAAATAATCATGTCTGTACTTGAAAATATTTTTTCTAAAACCTCAGGATTATCAACAAGCATATTACCTGTTGATGAACCTAAGAACAATTTTAAACCAGCAACTTCTTTAGGATTTACTTTTAGTATTTCCTCTAGATTATCGTTTGTACCACCAAACATAAACGAATAGTTTGCATAAGATGTTTCAGATGCTATACTAAATTTATCGTTTAAGGCTTCTATAGTTGTGGTTTGTGGATTAGTATTCGGCATTTCAATATAAGAAGTAATCCCTCCAGCAATAGCAGCTTTAGATTCAGACTCAATATTTGCTTTATAAGTTAATCCTGGCTCTCTAAAATGCACCTGATCGTCTATAACACCTGGAATTACATAATTTCCTTCGGCATCAATTATCTGTACATTAGAAGATTTAGCACTTATAGAACTCGATATTTCTTTAATAATATTATTCTCTACAAGAATATCTCCTTCAAAAATCTTTCCTTCATTTACTATTCTTGCATTCTTAATTAGTAGTGTATTCATGTAAATTTTTAATTAAAAAAACTCTTTATTTTCATTTTAATAACTCCAAAAATAGCTTCAGAAATAATACTTCCACTCATTTTAGATTTTCCTTTTTTCCTATCTGTAAAAATAACAGGAACTTCAACAATATTAAACTTCTTTAAATAAGCTTTGAATTTCATTTCTATTTGAAATGCATAACCTATAAACTCTATTTTATCTAAATTAATTGCCTCTAAAACTTTTCGATTATAACAAACAAAACCAGCTGTTGTGTCTTCAATTTTCATCCTAGTAATAAATCTAACATACTTTGATGCAAAATATGAAAGTAGAATTCTACTCATAGGCCAATTAACTACATTTACTCCTTGTATATACCTAGAACCAATAGCTACATCTGCCTTTTCAAGATGGCAAGCATTATATAATTTAATTAAATCTTCAGGATTATGAGAGAAATCAGCATCCATTTCAAAAATATATTCATATTCCTTTTCTAAACACCACTTAAAAGCATCAATATAAGCAGAGCCTAGTCCTGTTTTTGTTTTACGCTGCAACAAAAACAATTTATCTTGAAAATCTTTCTGTAGTTCTTTTACTTTTAATGCTGTTAAGTCAGGTGAATTATCATCTACCACTAGAATGTGAAATTCCTTATTTTGAGAAAACACAGCTTTTATTATAGCTTCTATATTTTCTATCTCATTATAAGTTGGTATAATGACAATGGCGTCCTTCATTAAAAGATTTAAATTTTAACAAATGTAATCTATTTAAAAGATATAGTTTTTTAAATATTCCTTAAAAAATATGAAATAACTAATATTTTTTATGATAATTTTACACCATGCTACGTCCAGAATCTTCATACGATTTATTTATAGTACTAATAATAATTAGCTTAGTTTTTATTGCCCTAGCCAAATTATTATTTGAAAAAAGATTTAACCAATTTGTGTCAGTATTAATAAATTCTAGTTATTTAAAAATATATTCGAGAGAACAGAAATTTTTAGATTTATTTGATGGTTTATTGTTTGTAAATTTAATAATATCTCTTTCTATATTTAGCTATATTACTTATCAAATATTAATTGAACATATTGATAATACTATTAATTTTATTTTTAATTTAATAATTGGCATTGGTCTCTTTATTTTAATTAAAGTTCTTTTAGAAAGACTTATTGGAAGCCTTTTTAGTATCGATAATTTAATAGACAAATATCTTTTTCAAAAAACCAGTTATAAAAATTTTTTAGGCTTAGCATTAATTCCAATAAATATTATACTCCTTTTTAGTATAGAACCCAATAAATATATAATTGTTTGTGTTGTTTTATTATTGTTAATTATAAATATAATAGGGTTAATAACGTCTTTCAAATCAAATCTTAATTTAATAAAAAGAGAATTTTTCTATTTTATTTTGTATCTTTGCGCACTTGAAATAGGGCCTTACATCATTTTGTTTAAGGTCTTTATAGTAAATAAAGTTTAAAACATTCTTAGCCTATGAAAGTGAAAACAATTTTAGTGTCTCAACCAGAACCTAAAATAGAAAATTCGCCTTACTTTGATCTCCAAGAGAAGCAAAAAGTTAAAATAGACTTTAGACCATTTATTCATGTTGAGGGAGTTGATGCTAAAGAAATTAGACTACAAAAAGTAGATTTAAAAAATTACACAGCTATAGTTTTAACAAGTAGAAATGCTGTTGATCATTTTTTTAGAGTAGCCGAAGAAATGCGTTTTAAAGTACCAGATACAATGAAATATTTTTGTCAATCTGAAGCTGTTGCATATTACCTTCAAAAGTATGTTGTCTATAGAAAACGTAAAATATATGTAGGGAAACGTAATTTTGCCGAATTATGCCCATTAATTAAGAAATATAAAGACGAATCATTTTTACTTCCAACAACAGATAAGTTAAAACCTGAAGTTCCAGAAATTTTAAACGAATTAAATGTAAACTGGAAAAAAGCTGTTTTTTATAGAACTGTAATTAGCGACTTATCTGATCTTGCTGATGTTTATTATGACATTCTTGTGTTCTTTAGTCCTTCTGGAATTGATTCTTTATTTCATAATTTCCCTGATTTTAAACAAAATGAAACTTGTATAGCTGTTTTTGGAAATACAACAATAAAGGCTGCAGAAGCAAAAGGTTTAAGAGTTGATATTGCAGCTCCAACACCAGAAACTCCTTCTATGACAATGGCTCTAGAAAAACATATTAAAGAAGTAAATAAAAAGAAATAACATTCTCTACTTATTAAAAAAAAAGAGCGACTTAATTAAGTCGCTCTTTTTTTACTTAAGTATTTAAGTTTATTATTTAATTATCAATTTTTTAGTATCTAATTGATTGTCTGAACTAAATCTTGCTAAATAAATTCCTGAAGCTAATCGAGAAACATCTACCAGATTATTACCTTGTATTAATGTTTTTGTTAATACAATTTTTCCTGTAATATTATAGATATTAATTATTGAATTATTTGTTTTAGCATCCACATACAAAGTGTTCCTTGTTGGATTTGGATACATACTAAATGATAGTTCATTAGCATTATCTACTGATAGTGAATTACATTCGCCTACTGTTTCTACAAAATTACTGTTAGCATCTATTGTCCAAGATGAAAGATTAGGCTCTGAAGCATCATCAACGAAAATACACTCCAATCCTGGATTAAAATCACCAACAAAACTAGTAGCTGCATTATTTCCATTACGCATGTCTAAGAATGTTAAGCCATTATTTTTAACATCAATAATACTTATAGCAAGATTCTGACTTAAATCTAAAGTTGTTATATCACAATTTCTAACATCTAAATCTACCAAAGCTGTATTGGTAACAACACTTAATGAAGATAAGCTAGCAGACCCAAAATCCATTTCATTCACTAGAACCAAACCAGTAACATTTATATTTGTTAAATTTGAACAACTTCTGGCTCGAACACGAGTTAAATTTGGGCTATTAGTAACATCTATGGAAGTCATTAAATTACCATTTACATTTATTGCATCTATAGCAACAAATGCTTCTACACCAGTAAAATCTGAAATGTTTTTGTATGCCACATTTAACTCTCCTGTATGCCCAGCAGCATCAGCTGTCAATATTTGACCATCTGGTGTAGGGTCTGAATCAATTCCATCGGCAATTAATTCTAATTCAAAATTTGCATCTGGTATAGGTGTATATTGAGCATATGTAAATGAGTAAAAAGCAAAACATATTGCCATTAAATAAGTAGTTTTTTTCATAATGTTTAATTTTAATATTGTGAATGATAAAACTACTGTATAATAAACTCTTTTCCAAAAAAAAAATCAGCTATATAGCTGATTTTAATGTGTTTTAATCTAATTTTTACTTGATATTTGGAGCTCCTGCAAGAATTTCTTCGTTTGCATATTCTTCAAATTTCTTAAAATTTTCTCTAAATGATTCAGATAGTTTATAAGCAGCTTTATAATAACCTTCGTCATCATTCCATGTCGCTCTAGAACTTAAAACCTCATCTGGAACACCTGGACATGTTCTTGGTTGTTTTAAACCAAAAACAGAATGTGTTCTATAAGTTTCTGGTGTAACTTCATCTAAATCTCCATTAAGTGCAGCAGAAATCATTGCTCTTGTATATTTAAGTTTAATTCGGCTACCAACACCATAAGGACCTCCTGTCCAACCTGTATTAATTAACCATACATTAACTCCAGAAGCTTTCATTTTAGCACTTAACATTTCGGCGTACTTCGTTGGATGTAATGGCATAAAAGGTGCTCCAAAACAAGCCGAGAAACTTGGTAATGGCTCGTCTATCCCTGCTTCTGTACCAGCAACTTTAGCTGTATAACCAGAAATAAAATGATATGCAGCTTGTCCTGGACTTAATCTAGAAATTGGAGGTAACACACCAAAAGCATCTGCTGTTAAAAAGAAAATGTTCTTTGGATTTTTACCAATAGATGGTACTTGAATATTATTTATATGGTCAATAGGATAACTTACGCGAGTATTTTGAGTGATTGAAGTATCTTCAAACATTACTTCTCCTTTATCATTCAAGATAACATTCTCAAGAATAGCTCCCGGTTTTATAGCATTATAGATGTCTGGTTCATTTTCTTTTGAAAGGTTTATAACTTTTGCATAGCATCCTCCCTCAAAATTAAATACGGTGTTTTCGTTTGTCCAACCATGTTCATCATCTCCAATTAACTTACGTTCTGGATCTGCAGAAAGCGTAGTTTTTCCTGTACCAGATAAGCCAAAGAATATAGCAGTATCTCCATCTTCTCCAACATTAGCACTACAATGCATTGGTAAGGTGTTTTTGAAAACTGGTAAAATAAAGTTCAATGCAGAAAAAATACCTTTCTTAATTTCTCCTGTATATCCAGTTCCTCCTATTAAAGCAATTTTTCTTGTAAAATCTAAAATAGCAAAATTATGTTGTCTGGTACCATCAACTTCTGGATCTGCCATAAATCCTGGTGCGTTTACAATGGTCCATTCAGGCGTAAAGTTTTTTAATTCTTCTTCCGTTGGACGTAAAAACATATTGTAAGCAAACATGTTCATCCAAGGTTGTTCGTTAATTACACGAATGTTTAATTTATATTTTTCGTCTGCACAGGCATAACTATCCCTTACAAACACTTCTTTTTCAGATAAATAAGCAACTACTTTATTGTATAGTTTTTGAAACTTATCAGATTCAAAAGGGATGTTAACGTTTCCCCACCAAATTTTATCTTCTGTAATACTATCTTTTACTATAAATCTATCTTTAGGTGATCTTCCTGTAAATTCTCCAGTATTTACAGCTAAAGCTCCTGAAGAAGCTTCTACACCTTGTCCTTTTGCTATAGTTATTTCGTGAAGTTGTTTTGGGGATAATTGATATTGTACTTTGGCATTTTTTATTCCGTATTTCTCTAATGAAATTGAATTGGATGCTTGGGTATGATCTACCATAATTATTTTGTGTTGTTTAATGTGCAAAATTAAAATTTTATTTTAAAGTAAGCACTTATTTTATGAATTATCAGTCTTCATTTTTAAAAAGTTTATTAACAATATTATCCATGACATTATTAATAACAAACCTCCTATAGGTGTAATAAATCCTATGTTTTTGAAATCAAAAGTTGTTATACTATTAGTTGCTAAGCCATAAATAGAGCCAGAAAAAAATAATAATCCTGTTATTACTAAAAAAAAGATGGCTTTTTTAGACTTTACACTAACTAATAATGAGTTACCTACAAATAACAATAAAATAGCATGATACATTTGGTATTTTACACCAGTTTCGAAAGTTCTTATAGCTTCCTCTGAAATTAATTCTTTTAATCCATGAGATGCAAAAGCTCCTAATACTATACTTAAGACTCCCAAAATTGATGCAGTAATTAGAATTTTTTTGTTCATATTAAATTATCCTTTGTGTTTTTAATGCACTTAGTATTTATTACATTCGTATTTACAAAAATACTCAACAATTTTCATTATGCGAAAGATTTTAGTAATTGGTGCAGGAAAATCTGCATCATATCTTATAAAATATTTATTAGACAAATCAGAACAAGAAGATTTACTAGTAATAGTTGGCGATGTCAACTTTACAAATGCAAAAAAACTTATAGGAAATCATGATAATGCACAAGCTATTATGCTTGATGTATTTGATAAAAAATCCAGACAAAACGCCATTCAAAATTCAGATATCGTAATATCTATGCTTCCAGCTAGATTTCATGTAGAAGTTGCTAAAGATTGCATCAGTTTTAATAAAAACATGATTACAGCTTCATATATAAGTGAAGATATGCAAAAACTTGATAAAGCTGCTACAGAAAAAGGCCTTGTATTTATGAACGAAATTGGTGTTGATCCAGGGATTGACCACATGAGTGCCATGCAAGTAATAGATAGAATTAGAGAAAAAGGTGGTGAAATTATTTTATTCGAATCTTTTACTGGTGGATTGGTTGCTCCTGAAAGTGATAATAATTTATGGAATTACAAGTTTACGTGGAATCCAAGAAATGTAGTAGTTGCAGGTCAAGGTGGAGCTGCAAAATTCTTGCAAGAAGGCACTTATAAATACATTCCTTATAATAGACTTTTTAGAAGAACCGAATTTTTAGATGTAGAAGGTTATGGCAGATTTGAAGGATATGCCAATAGAGATTCTTTAAAATATCAATCTGCATATGGCTTAAACAGTGCTAAAACACTTTATCGTGGAACCATGCGTCGAGTTGGTTTTTCTAGAGCATGGAATATGTTTGTACAGCTAGGAATGACAGACGATGAGTACACAATAGATGATAGCGAGAATATGAGCTATCGCGATTTTGTAAATGCATTTTTACCTTATAGTCCAACCGATTCTGTAGAGCTTAAATTTAGACATGCACTAAAAATTGATCAAGATGATATTGTTTGGGACAAGCTGTTAGAACTAGATCTTTTTAGTAATAAAAAAATGGTAGAATTAAAAAAAGCGACTCCTGCTCAAATTCTTCAGAAGATTTTAGAAGAAAGCTGGACTCTTAATGAAGATGAAAAAGACATGATAGTTATGTATCATAAATTTGGATACGAACTTAATGGTGAAAAGTTTCAGATTGATGCCACTATGGTTACTCTAGGCGAAGATAGAGTTTATACTGCCATGGCTAAAACAGTAGGTTTACCAGTTGCTATAGCAACATTAGCTATTTTAAATGAAAAAATAACGACTCCTGGAGTACAAATGCCTATTACAAAAGAAGTTTACGATCCTATTTTAAAAGAATTGGAAGAATATGGCATTACGTTTAAGGAAACAGAAGTTCCTTATTTAGGTTATAATCCTTTAAACTTATAATTATTTTTTTTGAAAGTTGTCAATCAAAATATTGAAATAGATGGTATCGATAAAGCTATTCTTCGTGCTTTAATGAAAGATGCCAGAACACCTATACTAGAAATTGCCAGACAGGTTGGTATTTCTGGCGCAGCTATTCATCAACGATTGAGAAAACTTGAAAAATCAGGCATTATTTCTGGTTCTAAATTTGTTATCAATCCCAAAGTCTTAGGTTATACAACCATGGCATTTATTGGCATTTATCTTGATAAAGCTATGAGTAATCCAGAAGCTGTAAAACAGCTTCAAAAAATACCTGAAGTCTTGGAATGCCATTATACCACAGGAAACTGGAGTATTTTTATTAAAATACTTTGTAAAGACAACGAGCATTTAATGCACTTATTAAATAAGGATATCCAATCTATTGAAGGGGTTTCGAGAACAGAAACCTTTATTTCATTAAATCAGCAAATAGATAGACAGATTAAAATTTAAAAAAACCGAACACTTAATAAAGAAGTGTTCGGTTTTAAAATATGTGTTTTAATATTAGTCTCTACTTCCACCAAAAACTTGCAAAGCCCAATACATTAAAGACGCTAATGCTCCAATTGCTGCTACTAAGTAGGTTCTAGCTGCCCATTTTAGCGCATCTTCAGAACCTTTATATTCTTCAGGTGTCACCATATTTTTTGCTTTTAACCAAGCTAAGGCTCTATTACTTGCATCGTATTCTACAGGAAGTGTAATAAAGCTAAATATGGTTGCTAAGCCCATAAAAATAACACCAGCAACTGCTACATACCAACCTAAACCTATTCCTGCTGCTCCACCTAACACCAAGCCTCCAATTATTAACCATTGAGACATACCAGAAGTTACACTTACCATTGGCACTAAAGCAGAACGCATTTGTAACCATTGGTATGCTTGTGCGTGTTGTACAGCATGACCACACTCATGAGCTGCTACTGCTGCAGAAGCTGCATTTTTTTGATTATAAACAGATTCACTTAAGTTAACTGTTTTGTTTTTAGGATTATAATGGTCTGTAAGTTGTCCAGGTGTTGAAATAACTTCAACATCGTAAATGCCATTATCTGCCAACATTTTTTCGGCAATTTCTTTCCCACTCATGCCATTTCTTAATTGCACTTTAGAGTAAAAAGCAAATTTCTTTTTTAGCTTATTGCTTACTAACCAACTTACAAGCCCAATGGCTCCAATTAATATATAATATCCAATCATTTTTATTTAATTTATTAATGTAAAATTACATGATATATTGCAAATAATAAGCCAAATTTTCGTTAAGAAATTTTGTCATAACTTATCTGACATAACATCTTAAATCTTAAAGTCATTGACATAGATTGACACGTTGTTTCACTCCTTGCAATAACATAATTTATTGTTTTATTAAGCGCGCTTTCTGGACTGCAAAAATAGGATAAGAAATAACCTCGGTTGCATCTTCTCCTTTGGTTCCAGTAATTACTTTTTGTGTTCTATTGGTAACTGTAATTTCAAAATCCATGGCATCTTTATAGAAACGCTCTGTAGTTGTTAAGATGTTGTCTTGCACTTCAAACATGCTATAAATGGTATTGTCTATAAGTTTTGCATCTAATAAAATGCCATTGTTTTCGTCAACAATATAGTTGCCTTTTGAAGCATCTTTTTCAATAAGATTGTATTTACGTTCTTGACGTTCTCCATTCATAATATAAACCAACATGTATTGATATTTACCAATAGAATCTGTTTTATTTAAATGAAACTCCATTTGAATGGTTTGTCTGCCACGAGCATTTACAATTTGTAAATCGCCTTTATAGATACCATAAAAATCCTGTGGGAATTGCAAGGAATCGGTTTGGGCTTTTGTTGAAAAGCTTGCAACAAGAAACATGAATAACCAGAGAGATTTCATAATATCAGTTTAGCCTCTAAAATACGAAATATTATGTTTTGGATGTTCTCGATACTATTTTCAGTTTTTAAAACTGAAAATCACTCGAACTGACGTAAAGCTTTTTTTATATATCAGTCTACATCACTTCGAGTGATTTTGTAGAACATAGTGAAACAAAATTGTATCGAGAAGTTCATTATATTTAAATATGAAATTATCTTATGTTTACATCTTAAAGTGTTCTGATGGGTCATACTACACAGGAGTGACTTCTAATTTAGAAAAAAGACTTCTTGAGCATCAATCTGGAAAACACAAAGATAGTTACACAAACAATCGAAAACCAGTTGAGTTGGTTTTCTATGCCGATTTCACAGATATTAGATTAGCAATCCAAAGTGAAAAACAAATCAAAAAATGGTCTCGTGCAAAAAAGGAAGCTTTAATTAATGGTGAATTCGAAAAACTGCAAAATTTGGCTAAAAAGAAATTTAAGTAGATTTTAAATGTTCTCGATATAATTTTCAGTTAAAAAACTAAAAATCACTCGAACTGACACAGAACGATTTTGATATTAGGTTGGGTTCTTTATTTGCCTAAGTGTTCTCGATACATTTATTTTTTGCTATCGCTACAAAAATAAACACTCGAACTGACGTGTGATTTTAGCTTCGTCACTTCGAGTGATTTTGCAGAACATAGTGAAACAAAATAGTATCGAGAAGTTACCCTACAATATTCACAATCTTTCCAGGTACAACAATTACTTTTTTAGGTTCGCGACCTTGTAATTGTTCTTTAGTTTTTTCGTGAGCCATGACAGCTGCTTCTATATCTTCTTTGCTCATATCCATTGGTAATTCTAAAGTAAAACGCATTTTACCATTGAAAGAAATTGGATAATTTTTAGAACTTTCCACTAAATGACTCTCATCAAATTTTGGAAAAGGAGCTGTTGAAATAGATTTGTTATGACCTAACTGACTGTATAATTCTTCAGCAATATGTGGTGCATAAGGTGACAATAAAACCAATAGTGGCTCTAAAACTTGTTTGCTTGTACATTTTTGAGTTGTTAACTCATTAACGGCAATCATAAAGGTAGAGACTGATGTATTGAAAGAGAAATTCTCAATATCTTCTTCTACTTTTTTAATGGTTTTATGAAGGGTTTTCAGGTTGTCTTTTGTTGGTTCTGAGTCATCTACATTTAGTCCATTTTCCCCAACATACAGTTTCCATAATTTTTTAAGGAAACCATGAACACCTGTAATTCCTGCAGTATTCCAAGGTTTGTATTGTTCTAAAGGTCCAAGAAACATTTCATAAAGACGTAAACTGTCTGCACCATATTGCTCACAAATAGCATCTGGATTGACCACATTGTATTTGGATTTGGACATTTTTTCAACATCTCGACCTACTTTATAGACGCCATCTTCTAAGATGAATTCTGCATCTTTAAAATCTTCTCCAAATTCACCATCATTTTTTAAACCTTCAATATCTAACTCATCTGAAGCATTCACGTATTGTACTTTTACGTGAATTGGGTGAACATTTATATCAGCAATCAATCCTTTCGATAAATACTTATTTGTACCATCTTCTCTATAAACAAAAGCACTCGTCCCCAAAATCATCCCTTGGTTAATCAGCTTTTTGAAAGGTTCCTCCACACCAACAAAACCTCTATCTTTCATAAACTTCACCCAAAAACGTGAGTATAATAAATGTCCAGTGGCATGTTCGCTTCCTCCAATATATAAATCGACATTTTCCCAGTATTTAAGCGCATCTTCACTTGCAAATTCTTGGTCGTTATGTGCATCCATGTATCTAAAGAAATACCAAGAACTTCCAGCCCAACCAGGCATAGTGTTTAGTTCTAAAGGAAACACCGTTGTGTTATTTATCTTATTGTTTGCAACTACAGAATTGGTTTCTGTACACCAAGCCCAAACATCTGCTCGACCTAAAGGTGGCTCGCCAGTTTCGGTTGGTAAATATTTTTCTACTTCTGGCAAACGGATTGGTAAATGCGCTTTATCAATCATCTGTGGCATGCCATTTACGTAATAGACCGGAAATGGTTCTCCCCAATATCTTTGTCTAGAAAACACAGCATCACGTAATCTGTAATTGGTTTTTCCTTCGCCTTGACCTAATTGCTCTAATTCGAAAATAGCTCGTTTGGTCGCTTTTTTGTAGTTCATCCCGTTTAGGAAATCACTATTAGCAATTATGGTATTGTCTTTATCAGCATAAGCTTCTTCAGAAATATCAATGCCTTCAAAAATATTAGGAATTGGAATATTAAAATGTTTTGCAAAATCGTAATCACGTTGATCACCACAAGGAACAGACATGACAGCTCCTGTTCCATAACCAGCTAACACATAATCTCCAACCCAAATTGGAATAAGCCTTTTGCTAAACGGATGTTCTGCATAAGCACCTGTAAACACACCAGAAATGGTTTTTACATCTGCCATTCTATCGCGTTCACTACGTTTCGCAGTAGCTTGAATGTATGCTTCAACTTCTGCTTTTTGTTCTGGTGTTGTGATTTGTGAAACTAATTCATGTTCTGGAGCAAGCGTCATAAAACTCACTCCAAAAATGGTGTCAGGACGTGTTGTAAATACATCTATTTTATGAGACCCTTCGTCTGCGCTCAGTGTGACATTTGGAAGTACATTAAAAGTAACAGATGCTCCAACCGATTTCCCAATCCAGTTACGCTGACTTTCTTTTAATGAATCTGTCCAATCAATAGTGTCAAGTCCTTGCAACAATCTTTCTGCATAAGCAGAAATTCGCATAGACCATTGTGTCATTTTTTTTCGAACAACAGGATGACCACCACGTTCTGAAACGCCATTTACTATTTCATCATTCGCCAAAACAGTGCCTAGAGCAGGACACCAGTTGACCTCAGTTTCAGCTAAATACGTTAATCTATATTTTAATAAGACCACTAATTTCTTATCTGAAGAAAAACTGTTCCATTCTTTAGCAGTAAAATATTCAACATCATCATCACAAGCTGCATTTACTCCAGCATTTCCTTCTTCTGAAAATAACTTTTCTAATTCGGAAATTGAAAATGCACATTGATGCGTTTTACAGTACCAAGATTCAAATAATTGAATAAAAATCCACTGTGTCCATTTGTAATAACTTGGGTCACTTGTGCGTACTTCGCGAGACCAATCGAATGAAAAACCAATTTGGTCTAATTGACGTCTGTATGTTTTTATATTTTCTTCAGTAGTTAAAGCTGGATGCTGACCTGTTTGAATGGCATACTGTTCAGCAGGTAATCCAAAACTATCATAACCCTGAGGATGCAACACATTAAAGCCTTTATGGCGTTTGTAACGCGCATAAATATCACTTGCAATATAACCTAGAGGATGTCCAACATGCAATCCTGCACCACTTGGGTAAGGAAACATATCTAGTACATAATACTTTGGCTTATCGCTTTGGTTTGTGGCTTGAAACGTTTTGTTCTCAGCCCAATATTTTTGCCATTTGGCTTCTATCTCGTTAAAATGATATTGCATTTATTTAGTCTTTTTCCCTTTTTCACCTTTCGACTGTGCTCAAAGAGACAACAAATCAAAAACAAAAAAGTAACTTAAATTAATATTTAGAAAAACGCACTAATTACTTTTCGCTAATGCCTTTTCCCTTATTTAATGCGCAAATTTAAACTTATTATAAGAATATTGAAAGTTTAAACGTTGTAAACCACAACAGAACAGAATTCTTTTATATTTTTACATCATTAACATAACATTTATGAGTTCATCTTTTGATAAGTACCAAAAACGCAGATTAATATCTTCATATTTTTCGGTGGTTTTAAGTATTGCTTTAGTTTTATTCTTATTAGGCCTTTTGGGCTTATTGGTTTTGAATGCTAAGAAAGTTTCCGATCATTTTAAAGAACAGGTAGTAGTTACTATTTATTTAAAAGAAGCTGCCAAAGATGTGGAGATTAAGCAACTTGAAAAAAGTCTGGCTATGTCTGATTATGTGAAATCGACAGAATATGTTTCTAAAGAGCAAGCTGCAGAATCTATGAAAGCTGAAAATGGTGAAGATTTTATGGAGTTTTTAGGATATAATCCGTTACAGAATTCTATCGATGTACATTTGAAAGCAGATTTTGTAACCTCTGAACATCTTGAAACTATAAAGGATGAAGCACTTTCTAAAAACTTTGTAGATGAAGTACGTTATGACAATGACCTAGTAACTTTAATGAATAATAATGTAAAGAAAATAAGTTTTTGGGTTTTGGTAATTAGTGGCATTTTTACTGTAATTGCTGTATTATTAATTAACAGTTCGATTAGATTATCTGTTTACTCAAAACGATTTACTATAAAGACTATGCAAATGGTTGGTGCAACTAAACATTTTATTAGAAAGCCTTTTGTTTGGAAAAGTGTTCGTCTAGGAATTGTTGGTGCTTTTGTTGCTTTAATTGGAATGGCTGTTGTTTTGTATTATTTAAACCAAACATTCCCTGAACTTAATTTGTTACAAAGCCCTATATTAATTGCTGCATTATTCTCGACTATTTTTGTTTTAGGAATTGTTATTACTTGGATTAGTACGTTTATAGCGACACAACGATTCTTAAACCTGAAAACAGATCAGTTGTATTATTAGATAATTTATAACCTCTTTAACGTTCTTTTTTAAATAAATCCGTTAATTTGTATCATTATTTTAAAAAATTATGGGAGAACAAAAACGTAAGGAGCAATCTAAAGATATTTTTATCTTCGGGAAGAAAAACTATAAATTCATGCTTATTGGACTAGCATTTATAGCTGTTGGTTTTGCATTAATGTCTGGTGGTGGAAGCGATGATCCGAATGTTTTTAATCCAGAAATTTTTAGTTTCAGACGTATTAGATTGGCTCCAACATTAGTACTTATTGGTTTCGGAATTCAGGTATATGCCATTTTATTAAATCCTAATAAAAAATCAAAGTCAGAAAAATAAATTATTAATGACTATTTACATTTCCCTTTTGGTAATTCAATTTTGATATTTTTGCCCTATGGATATTTTTGATTCTATTATATTAGGTATTATTCAAGGTCTAACCGAATTCCTTCCAGTATCTTCCAGTGGGCATTTAGAAATAGGGAAAGCCATCTTAGGAGATAAATCAATTCCTAAAGAAAGTTTATTATTTACAGTT
Source organism: Xanthomarina spongicola (assembly GCF_003148645.1). Taxonomy (GTDB): domain Bacteria; phylum Bacteroidota; class Bacteroidia; order Flavobacteriales; family Flavobacteriaceae; genus Xanthomarina; species Xanthomarina spongicola. The sequence goes on along the minus strand of NZ_QGGP01000003.1, from coordinate 41,551 downwards.
GTGCTTCATTTTGCTACAGCCTTAAGTACCATGGTCATTTTTAGAAAAGACATCTGGTTATTATTAAAAGGAATCTTAAAATTTGAATGGAATGAGGATTTGCAATTTGTTTCAAAAATTGCCTTTTCTATGATTCCAGCTATTATAGTTGGATTGTTCTTTGAAAAAGAATTAGAGCAATTATTTAATGGCAATATCATGTTAGTAGGTTTTATGCTTCTTGTGACTGCTATTTTATTATTCTTTGCAGATAAAGCCAAGAACACCTATAAAAAAGTAAGCTTTGGGAATGCACTTATCATTGGTATTTCTCAAGCTATTGCAATGCTTCCAGGCATTTCAAGATCTGGTGCAACCATTTCAACCTCTGTTTTATTAGGTAACGACAAAACTCGAGCAGCACGTTTTTCTTTTTTAATGGTAGTGCCATTAATTTTCGGGAAAATTGCTAAAGATATTTTAAGTGGCGATTTAACTTACGATAGTTCTAATTTCATGTCTTTAAGTATGGGATTTTTTGCTGCCTTTATAGCAGGACTATTTGCTTGTACCTGGATGATTAGTTTAGTTAAGAAAAGTAAACTTACCTATTTTGCAATTTACTGTGTTATTGTTGGATTGATAGCTATTATATACGCATCCTTAAACTAATATGAAAACTGCTGATTATTATCTTTCCGGACAGGTTTTATTAATAGACAAACCATTACATTGGACTTCGTTTCAAGTTGTAAATAAACTACGTTGGGAAATACGCCATGCTTATAACATTAAAAAAATAAAAGTAGGTCATGCTGGAACATTAGACCCTTTAGCTACTGGCTTATTAATTATTTGCACAGGAAAAATGACCAAGCAAATAGATACTTTTCAAGGTCAAATAAAAGAATATACTGGAACTCTTGTTTTAGGAAGCACAACACCTTCATTCGATTTAGAGACTGAAATAAACGAAACCTTTCCTACGGACCATATTACTGAAAAAGCAATCCACGAGGCTACCAAACAATTTATTGGTGAAATCAATCAATATCCTCCTGTTTTTTCAGCTATAAAAAAAGACGGAAAACGTTTGTACGAATTTGCAAGAGCTGGAGAAGATGTAGAAATAAAATCAAGGAAAATTACCATTTCAGAATTTGAAATTACAAGTATTGAAGCTAATAACATCCACTTTAGAGTCCTTTGCAGTAAAGGCACTTACATACGTTCTTTAGCTAACGATTTTGGAAAAGCGTTAAATACTGGCTCACATTTATCTGCTTTAAGACGAACTAAAATTGGCGATTTTCATGTTAAAAATGCATTGACTCCTGAAGCCTTTATAGAAAGCTTAACAACTAAATAGTGCTATTTTCCGTATATTAGACTAAAGCCTAAAAAGGATTTTACCCAACAACACACATTTGAATTTATCAAACAAACATAAATCGCTTTTAATTACGCTCCTGTTTTCAGGGACTATAGTACTTGCATTGTTCAATTTTCATATTAGAAAACAAAATGAATTGATTGCAGAAAGTTACTACGAATTAGAACCCGAAGAACCAAAAACACCTGAAGAACTTGAAGCTGAAAAAATAGCTGAAGCTGAAGAAAGACAAGCTTCCAAAACCAATAAAGCTTACAACGAAACTCAAGAATACAAACAGTTTGCACAAGCATATCAGCCAATTGCTCCTCCAAAAGATTATGTACCAAAACCTTCTGAAAACTCAGAGGAAAGTGACCATACAGAATCTGGTGATACAAATGCCTCTTCAGAAATAGACGAAGATGTACTTTCTTCTTACAGTAGCGTAAACAATGTTTTAAATAAACGCAAACCAAGTAATAATGCTCAGTCTGTCAATAAAAAAAGTAGTATGCACTATTCTTTAGTTAACAGAACGCATGAGTTTTTACCAACTCCCATTTATTTATGCGAAGAAGGTGGTAAAATAGTTATTAATATTACTGTAAATGCTGCTGGAATAGTTACAGATAGTTATGTAAATTCCTCTTCAACTTCAGATAATGATTGTTTAAAAGATCATGCTTTGGCTTATGCAAAAGATGCTCGATTTAATAAAGACATATCTAAGTCTAAACAACTAGGCACTATTACTTTTTATTTTGAAGGAAAAAACTAAACAGGAATAGAAAGCAGATTCATTAAATCGCTTATCACACTTTGCCCTTTGTCTTTGTTATACCATTGTTGTAACTGCTCCTTAATCTCAGGAGTTATTTCGCCATGTTTTGCCTTATAATCTACAACCAATTTAGTCGCTTCTGCTGGTCTTGGACCAAAAGTAGTAATTACATTATTTGTAGCTTCTTCTATAATAATTAATTTAGGAATAGCTTTTCCTCCATTGGTTAAAAACAAATTCATTAATGCTTCATTTTCATCACGAAGAACCACTTTAAAATTGATGTTTTTATTTAATTCAGCTAATTTATTAAACACAGGAACTACATGAGCTGCATCTCCACACCAGCTTTCTGTAATAACCAACCAAGTTTGTTTGGTATTTAAATTAGCCAACTCTTCCTTTATACTATCTGAAACTTTAACGGTCTTATCCCAACGTTTCATACGTTGATCGTTCAACTTGGTATAATTTACCATGTCTTCGCTTTTATCGTTTCCAGTTGTTGAATTATTTTCCACTAATTGAGACATTAATTCTCTATATGCTTGATAAGACATGCTCTTATCTATACTTTCTGTGATTATATGTTTCATACTTTTTATTTTAACCTTGGCAAAAATAAGGTGTTAATCTTTCTTGAATTATGATTTTTATCATATCTATGTCTATCTTTATTACGAAAACTTACAAAGACTATTTTCTATGGAAAAGCATAAATGTGGCTGGTGTGTTGGAGACCCTTTATATGAAGCTTATCATGATGAAGAATGGGGAGTTCCAGTTAAAGATGACAAAACTCTGTTTGAATTTTTAATTCTTGAAACTTTTCAAGCTGGTTTAAGTTGGATTACCATTTTACGAAAACGTGAAAATTTTAGAAAAGCTTTTGATAATTTCGATTACAAAAAAATTGCTAATTATAAACAAGACAAAATTGACAGTTTGTTGTTAGATGCTGGTATTATTAGAAACAAACTTAAAGTAAACTCTGCTGTTACAAATGCCAAATTATTTATGGAAATTCAAGAAGAATTTGGAAGTTTTAGCAATTACATTTGGAGGTTTGTAGATGGCAAACCCATAAAAAGCAAATATAAAAACTATAAAGATGCTCCACCAACTACTAAGGAATCGGACGCATTGAGCAAAGACTTAAAAAAACGAGGTTTTAAGTTTGTAGGCTCAACTGTTATGTATGCACACATGCAAGCCACAGGAATGGTAAACGACCATGAAATTGGATGTTTTAGGTACCATGAAGTTTAATCCATAATTTTTTCCTCTACCTCAACATGCTCTATTATCTTTTCGTTTTTAGGATTATAGGGAATAATATTCAAGATGTGCTCAATAGTTTCAACTCTTGCTTTTGTTTTTCTATTGGCTCTTATAACAATCCAAGGAGCTATTTCAGTGCTTGTTTCAGCAAACATTTTATCTTTATAAGACGTGTAATCGTCCCATAGTTCTAATGCTTTTTGATCTACAGCACTATACTTCCATTTTTTTATTGGACTTGATTTAATGTCTTCAAACCGTTTTTCTTGTTCGTCTTTAGAAATTGAAAAATAAAATTTAATAAGTCGAATACCTGATTCTATTAACATGCGTTCAAATTGATTGACTTGATTCATGAAGATGTTATATTCTTCTTGAGTACAAAAACCATTTACAGGTTCTACAACAGCTCGATTATACCAGCTTCTATCGAAAAATACTATTTTACCTTCTCTTGGCAATCTCTTTATATAACGCTGAAAATACCATTGTCCTTTTTCTTCAACAGAAGGCTTAGGTAAAGCAACTACTTTAAATTCTCGAGGATTTAGATGTTCTGTTGTTCTTCTAATAGCTCCACCTTTTCCTGCTGCATCTCTTCCTTCAAAAATAATGACTACTTTCTCGTTATTATCTGTTACCCAATGTTGCAACTTTATTAATTCTTCTTGTAAATCTTTTAAACGAGATTCATAATTCAACGTTTTTAAAACTTTAGAAATTGTTATTGGCTCTTCGGATAAAAATTGTTTGAGACCTTTTTTAGAATTTAACTTTTTTAAATCTTTTGGTGTTAATTTATGTGCCATAATTTATGAATCAATTTGCTTTACTAATCTATGATAACGTTGAACTACATTAGGGTCTGGGAATAAGGTAGTTCCAGAATTTCCTTTATTTTTATAATTGAACTTAGAAAGCACATAACGCATACTTTCTAGTCTTGCCTCTCTTTTTACATTTGTTTTTATAATAATCCAAGGACTAAATGTAGTATGTGTTTTACTAAACATTTGTTCTTTATAAAAAGTATAATTATCCCAACGTTTTTGACCCTCTTGATCTACTGGACTAAATTTCCACCTTTTTAGTGGGTTTGCTAATCTAGAATTGAATCTTGCTACTTGTTCATCTTTAGAGATTGAAAACCAAAATTTAATAAGGTCTACACCATCTTCGTATAACATGTGTTCAAATTCCGTTACTTGAGCCATAAATTTATTATACTCTTCTTCATTACAAAATCTCATAACTGGCTCTACAACAGCTCGATTATACCAACTTCTATCAAAAAAAACTATCTCACCTGGATTTGGCAATTCTTTGATATAACGTCTAAAATACCATTGTCCTTTTTCTACTTCTGTTGGTTTTGCTAAGGCTACAACTCTCATAGAACGTGGATTTAAATGTTCTATAAATCGTCTAATAGCACTTCCTTTTCCAGCAGCATCTCTACCTTCAAAAATAATGGCTACACGTTTCTTGTGTTTAGCAACCCATTGTTGCAAATCAACTAATTCTCCTTGAAGCTTTATAAGCTCTTTTTCATACTCTACACTATACAAAATATCATCAATACGTTCTTGTGGCTCTTTAGCTTTTAGAACTTCTAAAAACTCATCCTTGTTTTTGCATTTCCTAAAGTCTCTTAATGTTAACATGCTTTTTGTTTTAATATTCTAATATCCGATTTTTAAACCATTTAAAATATGATTTATGTTAGTCTAAAAAAAATAGAAATTCTTTTCTAGGAATATCTTCTGCTCCCAAACTTGCTAAATGGTTGGTGTAAATCTGGCAGTCAATTAATTTATAATTACTGTTTTGAATAAACGTAATAAAGCCAGCTTTGCTAGCATTGCTTACTTTAGTAAACATACTTTCTCCACAAAACACTCCATTGTTTAAATCGACACCATAGAATCCAGCGACAAGAATGTCTTTTTGCCAAACCTCAACAGATTTTGCTAAACCTTTTTCGTGCAATTTAACATAAGCATCAATCATATTATTGGTAATCCAAGTGCCACGTTGACCTTCTCTTTTAGTTTTGGCGCATTGGTTTATTACTGCCTTAAAATTTTGGTTTATAGTTACTGTAAAATCTTTGTTTCTCAGAATTTGTTTCATGCTTTTTGATACTTTTAATTTCTCCGGAAAAAGCACAAATCTTGGGTCTGGAGACCACCACAAAATGGGCTGCTCTTTTTCAAACCAAGGAAAAATACCACTTTTATAAGCTAATACTAATCGCTCTACAGAAAGGTCGCCACCTACAGCTAATAATCCTTCTGGATCTGCTTGATTGACATCTGGAAAGATAATTTTTGGTGTTAGATATGATATCATATTTGAGTGGTATAAAAAAACCTCAACGTTTTCACATTGAGGTTAAATATATAAGATTTTACATTCTTAGGAATGCTAACAACTACTTAAAACGGTAAATCGTCGTGATCTTCTTCGTTTAATCCATTTGCTGGCTCAAATGCCTCGGCTGGAGGCATTGGAGGCATATCTCCAGAAGCTTCTTGTTGTACTGCTTCAATTCTCCATCCTTGAATCGAGTTAAAATATTTAACTTCACCTTGTGGATTAGTCCACTCTCTTCCTCGTAAATTAATACTAATTTTTACTTGTTGACCTACTTGAAAATTGTTTAATAAATCTGTTTTATCTTGAACAAACTCAATCATTATATGTTGTGGGTATTGCTCTTCTGTTGTAACAACAACTTCTCTTTTTCTAAATCCATTAGTCCCAAAAGTTTGTGTTTCTCCAACCAATTTAATTCTTCCTTGTACTTCCATTTTTTAATCTAATTTAATTTTAAAATTTCCTGTTTAACAGGAATATAATTTATTTATGATAATAATATTTTCCAGGCGCTTTGTATATCGCCAAAACTTAAATAATTATGTGCTAATTTATGTTTCTCTCTATGTGAAGCCGTTGCTATATCAGGATAACGTTGACTAACAGTATTAATGAATTTTTTAACCTCTTCTTGATTAGGTAGCTCTTCAACATTTGCCAACATACCTAAATCGTTTCCTGTTAAAATCATACTATTTTTAACTTCATCAGGAAAACTATCTACTCCAATTCCCAAACTTGATAATGGCTTTGGAAGTTCAAAAAAACCACTTCGAGAGCGACTGTAATAATTTCCTCCAGCTCTTGCTACCAAGTCTAATTTTTCTTGATTTATTGAGCCTTCTTCATCTAAAATATCATCTTCCATATGGATTTTAACCACTTCGCAAATAACTAAATTTCCAGCTCCACCTTCTGTTCCTAACGCAACAATTTCGTTTACTTTACATTCCAATTGTATTGGAGATTCAGCAACTCTAAAAGGTTTTACAAGATCAGACTCTAACATGGTTAAACCTGCTTTATGAAACTCGTTAACACCTTCTGGATATTCTGTGCTGCTTAAAGAAGCTTGATGAACCATATCGTAATTAACAACATTAATAACCACTTCTTTTGTTGCTATTACGTTTTCTAGTGTATGTTTTGTTGTATTATTTCTAACACGACGTGCAGGCGAGAAAATAAGAATTGGTGGATTGGCACTAAACACGTTAAAAAAGCTAAAAGGAGATAAGTTTGGATTTCCGTCTTTATCTAAAGTACTAGCAAAAGCAATAGGTCTAGGCGCAACTGCACTTAACAAATAACCATGTAATTTTGCAACTGATAACTCTTTTGGTTCGTATGATGCCATTTATCTTTTTTAATTTTCACAAATGTAACTAATCTGTTATTGAACTAAAAATGATTTGTTTACTTGTAACACAATATTATTAACAGATTTACATTATATTTCAAAATAAAAAATATTTTATGCTTTTTTCTAAACACAGAAATCTAACCAGATGGATTATTGTTGTTGCATCGTTTGGTATTATTTCGCTTATTTTATGGAATACTTATGTGTTTTTTCAGAAATTTAAAATTGAAGAACAGTCTAAAATGGATATTTGGGCTGCTGCTCATCAAGAAATTAATTCTAATCCTCTAGACGAAAACGTAAACCCTCTTGTTGATAAAGTATTTACTTCTGAAATAACAAACCCTATGTTTGTTTATAACAATGGAAGCGTCTTGCTTTCCAATAATATAGATGAAAACAAAATTAATAATACATCTTATATAGATAAGTTAATCAATCTATACTCTCAAGAAAATAAACCCATTATTATTTCTTACGAGGATAATGAAACTAAGGAGACTGTAATATATGGAACACTATATTACGGGAATTCTGAAGTTTTAAACAAGCTTAAATATTACCCATTAGCATTACTTTTAATTATCATTTTATTTGGAGCTGTTGTTTATTTCTTTTACCGAAGTTCTAAAATTGCAACACAAAACAAACTATGGTCAGGAATGGCAAAGGAAACGGCTCACCAAATTGGAACACCATTATCTTCTTTAATTGGTTGGACTGAAATATTAAAATCTGAAAACATTAATCCAGAATACATTACAGAAATTGAAAAAGACATAACAAGATTACAAACTATTACAGAACGTTTCAGTAAAATTGGCTCGCTTCCTGCATTAGAAAAAGCAGATATAGTAAAAGAAACCATCGATTCCTACGACTATTTAAAAGCTAGAAGCTCGAAACTTATCGATTTTGAACTTATTACTCCAACTAATGAAATTTACGTTAATTTAAACAAACAATTATTTAGTTGGACTATTGAAAACTTAGTTAAAAATGCTATTGATGCCATGAAAGGAAAAGGGAAAATAATTATTGAAATTTCTCAACTTGAAAATAATGTAAATATAAATGTAAGCGATACTGGAAAAGGGCTTCCAAAGAAACAATTTCAAGCCATTTTTGAAACTGGTTATACCACTAAAAAAAGAGGTTGGGGATTAGGCCTTTCTTTAGCAAAAAGAATTATTGAAGAGTTTCATGGTGGTCAGATTAGGGTTTTACATTCAGAAATTGACAAAGGAACGACCATGCAAATTTCAATGAAAACAATTTAAATTATGGAAGAGAAATTTATTACCATTAAAGAAGTTGTTTTAAATAACAATTGTCCAGAATGCTATAATAACAGTGGTTTACATTTAACTTTTAAACAAAAATTTGTTGAAACTAAATTCTACAAATCTATTACAAAAGAAAACACACATCAATTAGAATGTCATAACTGTAATACAAGTATTTATCCTATAAGCTGGACAGAAGATATTGAACGTGTTTTTAATTATCACCAAAAAGCATTTACTCCTAAAAAACCTTCAACCAAGCTAAAAAAGTCTGCATGGTTTCTAATAATAGGTGTTTTAATTTTAATACTTGTATTGGTTGGCTTTATTGTTTTTCCTAACCTATAAATAAGATTTTATTGCCTTAACTGTGTTTTGAAATTCTTCTGGAGTCATGGACTCTTTATTAACAAAACGCGCATCTTCCATAGAATTTAAAGGAATTAAATGCACATGAACATGTGGCACCTCTAAACCAATAACCGAGATTCCAACACGTTTACAAGGAATTGCTTTTTCTATAGCAAGAGCCACTTTTCTTGAAAAAGACATTAAGTCTAAATAGGTTTTTTCGTCTAACTCAAAAATTTTATTGACCTCTTTTTTTGGGATACAAAGTGTATGCCCTTTAGCATTTGGATTAATATCTAAAAATGCTAAAAACTCATCTGTTTCAGCTATTTTGTAGGAAGGAATTTCACCTGAAATAATTTTAGAGAAAATTGAAGCCATAATTGTAAATTGATATACTTGTAAAGATAAAAAGATTCCTGTTTAGCAGGAATCTTTTTAGTAATATTTTAGGGATTACTGCTTTCGCAGTAATTTATTATCTAGAAATTTCTAATATATCGAATTTCATAACACCATTAGGCACCTGTATTTCGGCTACTTCTCCAACAGATTTTCCTAATAAACCTTTTCCAATTGGTGAGTTTACAGAGATTCTTCCTGAAGCTAAATCGGCCTCGCCATCTGCAACCAAAGTATAAACCATTTCCATACCATTGGTTTGGTTTTTTATTTTCACTTTAGATAGCACCAAAGCTTTAGAGGTATCTAATTGAGATTCATCAATAAGTCGAGCACCAGCAAGTTGACCCTCTAGTTTTGAAATGCGCATTTCTAGCATGCCTTGTGCTTCTTTTGCAGCATCGTATTCGGCATTTTCACTTAAATCGCCTTTATCTCTAGCTTCTGCTATGGCTTGAGATGCTTTTGGACGCTCAATATCTTTTAATTGTCTTAATTCTTCTCTTAATTTTTTTAAACCTTCTTCCGTGTAATAAGATACTTTACTCATAACTTCATCGTTTATATATTATAAATATCCCGAAACACATTCCAACATTCTAAGGAGAAATCGTTCGGGAATAACGCAAAAAATCTCGTATAAACGAGATAGCTATACAAATATACAAAATATTTAACTGTCTTTAGATTTTGTTGTAAATTGTAACCGAAAATTTAAAAGAAAAAATGAATCGCATTGTATCTATAATTTTATTAGTCATTTTAATTGTTTCCTGTAATAAGAACGACGATGATGGCAATACTAATAATCAATTTCTTCCAAACGTCACTTTCGATACTGGAACGTTAGTTAACACGAGCCTACCTCAATATAGCGATTTACAATTTGCTAATAATTTTGTTATTTTAAACAACAATTATGGGATTAATGGTGTTGTTTTATTTTATGCTGGAGGTGATAATTATAGTGCTTTTGAATTAAGCGATCCAAACCATGCTTTAAGTGGCTGTTCAACTTTATCTGTTGATGGTGTTATAGCTACTTGCGATTGTGAAGATGGAAATAGTTATGAGATTTTAAATGGAACTGGCCAAACTGGAACTACTGGAAATTATGCGTTAAAACGCTATTTTGTTGAGCCTGCTGGAAACATTATTCGAGTTTATAATAATTAAAATATACGTGATATAAAAGATATACAAAACCACTCTATTTAGAGTGGTTTTGTATTTAATGATATTTATATGATGGATACTACTTAAAACTTTAAGGTTATACCTAATAAAAAATTTGTAGTGGCTTGTGGATAATATCCTGTTCCTTCAATAGTTGTTATTTGGTTTGGATCTGTCCAAGTATCATCATAGGTATAATAATAGCCATTGGAACTATATTCTTCACCAAAAAGGTTATTTACCAATCCGGAAATAATAATGGCTTTAAAAATTGAATTGGTTTCAATTTCATACATCACATTAAAATCGTTTACAAAATAACTGTCTAATTTAGAAGCTTTCGTATCTGTGTTTCCCATATATTGTTCGCCAACAAACTTACTTAATAGAGACATTTGCAAACCTTGAAATGGTTTAAACACCAAAGCATTTCCAGCAACTAAGTTTGGTGAGAATGAAATATTTGTAGATCCAAGGTCCACTAGCTCACCATTTGATGAAACAACTGTTTCTTTATTTTTATTAGTACTTAAAGCCACATTTGGCTGAATACTAAATGTATTAGACACATTAAAAACAGCATCAACCTCTAAGCCTAACCTATAACTTTTCCCTGAATTATTTCTTACAGGATTCCCAACATCGTTTATGGCTCCAGTTAACACCAATTGCTCATTATACAACATGTAATACAAATTTGTATTGACACTAAAAGTTTCAGATTTGTGTCTCCAGCCTAATTCGAAATCGTTTAACTGTTCTGGTTTAATGTCTGGGTTGTTTTCAAAATCGTCTCTGTTTGGTTCTCTATTGGCTCTAGCATAAGAAAAATATAGATTGTTATTGTTGTTTATATTATAGGTAATTCCTGCTTTTGGATTGAAGAAATTATAATCCTTGTCAACTATAAATGGAGCCACATCAGAATTTGTTCCAGTAGTTGTATAATTCACATAACGTGATTGTAAGTCTAGATATAAACTAAAATGATTATTTAATCTATAAGACGCTTTTGCAAAAGAACTGAAATCTATTTTCTTCCCATTACCATTGTAATACCTATATCTAATATCACTATTACTTGCATATTCTGCCCAGATAATTTCACCATAATGATCTCCAGAATACGTGCTGAAAGAAGTTCCGAAAATAATATCTAATGCATCCTTTTTATAGTTGGCATTGGCATTAACAACATAAAAATCGTTATCCAACCATCTACGTCTTATTAAATCTGTTTCAGTAATAGTTTCATTCCCTATTTCAACATTATCTAAACCATAATCTGCAAATTCTTGGTCTTCTTTGTATTGCTCAAAATAGCCTTTACCTTTGGTGTAATTCAATGCTAAGTTAGTTGACCATCTATTGTTTATGCGCTCATTCCAATGTAACTGATAATGGTCTTGTTGGTAATTGTCAATTTCATTATCGTAAAACTGAATGTCTCCATTTTCGTCTGTGTACATTCCAGCAGAATTAAATGTTCTATCGTTTTCCAAAATATAAAGATCTTCAATACCATTCCAAGATTGATATGTTTTTTCTTTTCCACTAAAAGTTATGGCTTTAATCAAGGTGTTATCATCTACATAAGATCCTTGAAGAAAATACGATTTAAGGTTTGTTGTTGCTCTATCTATATAACCATCAGATTTTATTTGAGATAATCGACCAGCAATTTCTATATGGTTGTTTAGCAATCCTGTACTAAATTTAACTGTGTGTTTCCAGGTATTAAAACTCCCATAACTGTTGGCAATTTCTCCAAAGGCTTTTTCTGAAACAGCATCTGTAAGCACATTAATACTTGCTCCAAAAGCTCCAGAGCCATTGGTTGAAGTTCCAACACCACGTTGTAGTTGTAAACTTTCGACCGAAGAAGCGAAATCGCCTAAATTCACCCAATAAGTTCCTAGCGATTCGGCATCGTTATAAGGAATTCCGTTAATAGTGATGTTAGTGGATTGTGCATTAACCCCACGAACACGAATGCCTGTATAACCTATTCCTGCTCCAGCATCTGAAGTAGTTACAACAGACGGTAAGTAGTTTAAAAGAATTGGCACATCTTGACCTAAATTTCTTTTTTGCAACTGTTCTTTGGTTAAGTTAGAATGCGTAATTGGTGACTTTGCATTTACACGAACTGCTCTAACCAAAACTTCGTCTAGAGTTTCTAATTGTGTAGAATCTAATTGTTTTTCTTGAGAATAGACAGTAAAAGCAAAGAGTGAAAAAAGTAAAAAGACTTGTAAGTTCTGCCTACTTTTAAATGACAGATTGTTGAATAAAAATTTCATCCGATAAAATAAATTTATACGAATAAAAAGAGGTTATTATTCTGGTTTATAATTAATTATTTTGTGAGACGCTTCGACAAGCTTAGCATGACACATAACACAAAATTGTGTTTAAAATCCCTAAACAGCATTACCTGTTCTAGGTTCATTGGGTATGATCTCAGCCGATTATTGGCACCCCTTTTTGAGAACGATGCAAAGGTAAATAACAATAAAGAATTAACAGTACAAAATAGCTAATTATTTAACTTATTTCAGGTGGCTTTCTATTCGCTTTCTTATCAGCTTGTTGCTTCTTTTTTGATAAGCGCTTTAATTTAACAGCTCTTGGAACTTTAGTTGGCCTTCGTTTTTTTGGAACTTTAAGACCTTGTTTAATAAGCTCTATAAAGTGTTTTATAACTAACTCTTTATTTTTATGCTGACTTCTACTTTCATCAGAGTTAAGAATTAGAATACCTTCAGTAGTTAATCTGTTTGATAAATTTTTGAATAGTAAGATTTTTTGCTCTTCTGAAAACACTCCAGAATTTGTTAAATCAAAATTTAAAACCACTTTTGAAGATACCTTATTTACATGTTGCCCTCCAGCTCCAGAACTTCTAATAGCTTTGAAGGTTAATTCAGTAATTAATAAATCTTCATCAAACATTTTATTTTACTTGATGAGTAGGTTTTAATAAATCTGTAACTGTTTTAACAGGATTGAAGGTAATTAAAGGGACTTCAACAAAAATAGTATTCCAATTAGCCATACTACCATTCCAAAGTCCTGGCAATTCTAAAGCCTTTAAATCTTTCCCGGTTTTTGTTTTCATGGTAATGAAAGCTGTTTTATGGTCTACAAACTGTTCTAAATTAAACCTGTTACCTTTATAGTCTTTGATACCACAAACCAAATCTACTGGATTAAAATGAGTTGCGTTTTTTAATATTTCTTTTTGATGTTTATCCTTTTTATTTATTTGAGCAGATTCAACAATTTGCAGAGATACTTTCCCACTTTCGTCCTTTACCCAAAAAGGGCCTCCTCCAGGTTCTCCTTCATTTTTAACCATACCACAAACGCGAATAGGTCTGTTTAACTTGTCTACTAAATAATCGACTTGATATTCAGTTGCATATTTTTCAAATTCCGAAGAAATAACTACATTCATTTTATTAGATAAAAACATAGCAATTTCTAATATTTCAGCTTCAGAAATTAATTTATTTTCTAATTTTTCAAGATATTCAAATGCTTTAGTTTGAATATCCATTAAAATTCCAGCTAACATTTTTTTGTATTCACTTACCTCGTTTTCGTATTTAAAAACCACAACGTTATCTATATTTTTTATAAATATGATGTCTGCATTCAAATCGTTTAAATTCGATAATAAAGCTCCATGTCCTGATGGTCTAAACAATAAACTTCCATCTTCTAATCTAAAAGGTTTGTTTTCTATAGTTACTGCAATGGTATCTGAAGCGTCTTTTTGGTAAGAGAAAGAAATTTCAAATTGAGTATTTGTTTTACGTTCTACAATGGTTTGGATTTTTTTAAACTCGTCGTCAAAAATATCTTTATATTTCTCTGAAATAGTATAGTGTAAATTGGCTTTTTTATTACTCGAAGCATATAAAGCTGCTTCAAATAAATGCTCTTCGAAGGCAGTTGCAATATGTTCTTTATATTTATGAAAAGGTAACAAGCCTTTTGGAAAAAACCCGTAATTTAACTTATCTATATCTAACATTGTTTTTACAAATAAAAACCTTTGTTTGTCTGTAGAAACAGAATGGAAGTCTGGATATTTTTCTTCTATTTTACTTAATACAATTTTGTAAAATGGTAGTTTTTCTAAGCCTACAAAAAATACTGATAATGCAGATTCTTTTGTTCTATTTATATAAGCATTAACCGTTTCTTGATCTGGATTATATACTTCGATAAAGCTAAAAAACGATTTAAACATTCTGGTTGCAGCACCAGAAGCTGGAACAAATTTAATTATAGAATAATTATTTCTTCTCTTATCAAATAACTCTATAAAAGATTCTTTTTCTTCATCTGAAAGCTTTAATATTCCTTGCCCTATAGTAGCTGCAGATTGCAAGTTTACAAATGGCAATCCCGTTTTAAACAATTCTATTTGCTTTTGAATCTTTTCTAAAGTTAATCCCTTTAATTCTATTTGATTTATGTCTTTTTCTGAAAACATTCAATTCTTTTTTAATAATACATCTATATGTTTTATAGCGAGTTCTAATCTCTCATTTTCGCTGCCTTTTAGCAAAACATAAGGTCTTTTGTTAGTAAGTAATGCTTGCTGGAAAGCTTGGAACATGGTTTCTCTTTCATGAGGTTTATCTCGTAAATCGTCTGCTTCCCATTGTGTGTCAATATAAGTTAAAAAATACAAATCGTATATATTTTCAAGTGCATATTTGTTAAGTAGAGGATCGCAAAATCCATTATAATATACTTCGCTATAAACTTTTGTTTCTAATAAATCTGTATCGCAAATTAGAACTGAATCAACTTGTTTTGCTAATTGGTTTTCTAGTTTCATTTGTCCAATAGCAATAGGAATTAAATCTTCTGGCTGACATATTTTTTTTTCAGTATCCCATTTCTTTTGAAGATATTCTCTAGCAAACTCTGGAACCCAAAAGCTTTTATAATGCTTTGCTAATTTCATTGAAAGTGTTGTTTTTCCAGTAGATTCTGGTCCAAACAAAACTACTTTTATACAACTACTCTCTTTTTGTTTAAGTTTTTCTTCCATGCTAAATATCCAAATATTGCAATTACTGTAAACCCTAAATATTGCAAACTAGTAAATGTAAATCCTTTATAAAAATATAGTGGAATTGAAATTATATCTCCAATAATCCAAAAAATCCAGTTTTCAATTTTTCTTCTGGCCATAAGCCACATTCCAACAAAGAAGATGGCTGTTGTTATGGTATCTACATAAGCCACCCAACCTGTCCACATATTAAAAGTTTGATAAACTATAAAGACAAATAATAAGGTTGCCAAAAAGATCCAGACACTTATTTTCTTTTCCTTTTTAGTTGTTAAAGAAATTGGAGTTAAATGAGTTGCATCTACTTTTCTTGTCCAAATATACCATCCATAAATACTCATAATAAAATAATACCCATTTATCATCATATCTCCTAGAAGAGCCCATTTTAAAAGCAAATAAACAAAAATACTTGTGCTTATCATTCCTGTTGGAAATACTAAAATATTATTTTGTTTGGAAAACCAGACAGACAGAAATCCAAAAATTACAGCAATAATTTCTAAAACAATATCAATGGTTTGATAACCTTCATATTGTTCGAAAAAAAAATTAAAAATCTGGCTCATAATTGCTTCTATCTGTTTTTACAACTTTCATGGTTAAGACACATATTTTTTGTTTTTCGAAGGCTGTTTTTATTTGAGAATTTAAATAAGGCATCAGCTCATCATACTCACCAAAAATCTGGGTACTTAATGGGTTTTCTAAAACTGTAAATTTTGAATCTCTTAGAGATTTTATAAAATTAATTACATGTATTTCGTAATCGTCCTGTAATGGCGATAATGTTAAATCTACCGATATTTTCATGTTATTTCCTGCGAAGGCAGGAATCTATTTAATTAAAAGTTATATTATATAAAAGACCTCTCGACTATGCTCAAGGCCACATTAGTCTTAGTTTTTCAATTCTTCAAAAAACGATTCATCATCTTCAAACGCAGTTCCAATAACCACTAAATCTGCTCCAGAATTATAAGCTAAAAGCAATTGCTCTTTTGTTCTAATTCCTCCTCCAACAATTAAGGGAATTGATATTTCTTTTTTTACACTTTTTATAATTTCCGAAGAAATTGGATAAAAAGCACCACTACCAGCTTCAAGGTAAATTAATTTCATTCCTAATAATTCGCCAGCCTTGGCTGTGTCGACAATCTGTTGGATATTATTTCTAGACAATGGCTCTGTTTTGGTTACTCTTTGAACAGCTGTTTTATGGCCGCTTTCTATAAGAATATAGCCTGTTGGAATAACCTCAAGGTGCATTTTGCGTAATTTTGAAACAGAAGCAATATGTTTCTCTATTAAGTATTCTGGATTTCTTCCAGAAATTAAAGATAAAAATAACAATGCATCTGCTTGATTTGTTATCTGAGAAACATCGCCAGGAAATAATACGATTGGTATTCTAGTTTGTTTTTTTATCTCTGAAACCAATTTTTCTGTAGCAGAATCTTCAACTGTACTTCCTCCAACAAAAATATGTGTAGCCTTTGAATTATTAACCTTACTAATAAAATTTGATGCCATTTCAATGGACATTTTATCAGGATCTATTAAGACAGCCAAAAGTTTTTCTCCTTTTAAAATGGAGTTATTGATACTTTGATATATTTTTTCTTTTTTTGCCACAAATGCACGAATATCTTTTTGTCTGTTTTCTCTTTTCTACTTCTTTAGTCTGAATAATTAAGATGGTAAAGCATAAGCACAAGTAAAGCCTTCAAATTCAAAAAAAGATGTGTTAAATCTGTGTTTTTTATCTTCATAATCTATCCAAGCAACTGTTGAAGCCTCTTCAATAGTGAACGGAATAACTAAAGTATGCTGTAAAAAACTCAATCCTGGAGTTGCAAACAATTTGTAAAGCGATTCTTTTACACACCAAATAACTGTTAATTTATTAATATAATCTGGCGCATCTTTTTTAAGATACTGAAATTCATATTCCATAAACTTATGAGCAATAATGCCAATCTTATCTCGTTGCTTTTCAATATCGATGCCTACTTCAAAATCGCTAACTATTACACCAGAAAATGTAAATGAATGTGTAATGGAAATGTGTTTTCCGTCTTTTAAATGTGGTTTACCATTTTCATCGTAAAATAAATCGGCATCAGTATAACCAAACTCTGCCAATAAATGTCTAACACTTAAAAATCCTCTTTGGTGCAATTCGCTTTTCATCCTTAAAACACGTTCCATGTTTTCTGGTTTTAGTGTAACTGCCTGAAATAAATTACTATATGATTCTGTAATCTGCCAGATTTTAACAATAGTTTGTGGGTTTGGACTAAAGGATTTATAAAGAGGCATTTAATTTTTTAAAAGTTATTGGTTATCTTTGCATCGCCTAAGGCGAATTCAACATTTTTAATATAGCGAATTTAGTTATTTTAAGTGCTAAACCAAAGATGTTGACTTTAATAAAACAAAAGAAATTTAGAAAGAATGAATACAAAAACTGTTGCTTACGTACCTAACAAGGTAAAAGATATCTCACTAGCAGATTGGGGAAGAAAAGAAATTGAATTAGCTGAAGCAGAAATGCCAGGTTTAATGAGTCTTCGTGAAGAATACAAAAATTCACAACCTCTTAAAGGAGCTAGAATTGCAGGTTGTTTACACATGACCATACAAACTGCTGTTTTAATAGAAACCTTACAAGCTTTAGGTGCCGAAGTTACTTGGAGTTCTTGTAATATTTTCTCAACCCAAGATCAAGCTGCTGCTGCAATTGCTGCTGCTGGAACTGCAGTTTATGCATGGAAAGACATGACAGAAGAAGAGTTTGATTGGTGTATTGAGCAAACATTATTTTTTGGTGAAGACAGAAAACCTTTAAATATGATTCTTGATGATGGAGGTGATTTAACTAATATGGTTTTAGACAAATACCCAGAACTTGCTGCTGGAATTAATGGTCTTTCTGAAGAAACCACAACTGGTGTTCACAGATTATATGAAAGAATGAAGGCTGGAACTTTACCTATGCCAGCAATTAACGTGAACGATTCGGTTACAAAATCTAAATTCGATAATAAATATGGTTGTAGAGAAAGTGCTGTAGACGCTGTACGTCGTGCAACAGATATTATGATGGCTGGTAAACGTGTGGTTGTTTGTGGTTATGGTGATGTTGGAAAAGGTACTGCTGCTTCTTTTAAAGGAGCTGGAAGTATTGTAACCGTTACTGAAATTGACCCAATTTGTGCACTACAAGCTGCTATGGATGGTTTTGAAGTGAAAAAATTAGAAACTGTTGTTGGTAATGCTGATATTGTTATTACTACTACAGGAAATAAAGATATTGTTCAAGGGCGTCATTTTGAAGCTATGAAAGACAAAACCATTGTTTGTAACATTGGACATTTCGATAACGAAATTGACATGGCTTGGTTAAACAAAAATCATGGTCATACAAAAAACACTATAAAGCCTCAAGTTGACAAGTATACTGTTGATGGAAAAGATGTTATTATCTTAGCTCAAGGTCGTTTGGTTAATTTAGGTTGCGCAACTGGACATCCTAGTTTTGTAATGAGTAACTCTTTTACAAACCAAACCTTAGCCCAAATAGAACTTTGGACAAACAAAGACGCTTACAAAAATGAAGTATACATGTTACCTAAACACCTAGATGAGAAAGTAGCAAAACTTCACTTGGCAAAAATTGGGGTAGAACTAACAGAACTTCGTGACGACCAAGCTAAATATATTGGTGTAGAAGTAGAAGGCCCTTTTAAACCTGAATATTATAGATATTAATAAATTCCTGGGAAGACAGGAATCTTATAATCAATAATAATTTAAAAACCCTTACAGTAATGTGAGGTTTTTTTATTAGTTTAAAGAATGCAAAAACAAAACCCAGAAAATCTTATTCCTCTAGTTAAAGAATTAGAACGCTATATTGCTTTAAAAGATAAAAGAAACGATGCTGTTTCAAAATCTGATGTAGCTTGGCAAATAGACCACTCTTTAAAAGTCTTAAACCTAGTTACCAATAGTATTATCCATTCTAATCCCGAAGACTACAAATGGCGCTTTAACAAATGGCGATTGTTATTATTTACTTTAGGGTATATACCAAGAGGAAAGGCAAAGGCACCCAAAATTGTAAAACCACCTGAAGTCATTACTTTAGACGATTTAAAAGCACAAGTCCAGTTAGCATACAATAATGTAGAACGTTTAAAGCCTTTAAACAAAAATGCGAGTTTCACACATTTCGTGTTTGGACAACTTAATAGAGATAAAACCATTCAATTTTTGAAATTACACACCAATCATCATCTAAAAATTATTAAAGATATGTTGTAATAAAAAACCCTTTCAGTTTCCTGAAAGGGTTTTAATATAGATTGAAATTGTTTCTTAAGCTTCGAAAGGCTCAATTGAAACATAAGACTTATTGTCTTTTTTCTTTGTAAATTTTACAAGCCCATCTACTCTAGCGTGTAATGTATGATCTTTTGAAGAATATACATTCTCACCTGGATGATGTGTATTTCCTCTTTGTCTAACGATAATGTTTCCTGCAATTGCAGCTTGACCACCAAAAATCTTTACACCTAAGCGTTTCGATTCTGATTCTCTACCGTTTTTCGAACTTCCGACTCCTTTTTTATGTGCCATTTTATTTCGATTTTAGTTTATTAAAATTAACTTAAAGCAGCAATTAATTCGGCTTTCTTCATTGAAGAATATCCTGTTATTTCTTTTGCTTTTGCCATTTCTCTTAATTCTGCAACAGTCAAACTGCTTAAATCTTGAGATGCTTTTTCCTTTTTAGCAGCTGGTTTTGCTTCTGCCTTTGGAGCATCAGCTTTTTTTGGTTCTGCTTTTTTCACTTCTTTTACTGGAGTTGCCTTTTCAGCTTTTGCTGCTGGCTTAGCTCCTGAAGCTACTATGTTTTCAATTAAGATTTCTGTTAAAGATTGTCTGTGTCCGTTTTTTACACGGTAACCTTTACGTCTTTTCTTTTTGAAAACGATTACTTTATCACCTTTAAGGTGCTTTAAAACTTTTGCTCCTACTTGAGCTCCAGTTATAGCTGGGGCGCCTACAGTAACTTTGTCTCCATCAGCTAAAAGAAGTACATTGTCAAAAGACACTGTCTTACCTTCTTCTGTTGCTAAACGGTTGACAAAGACTTTTTGGTCTTTTTCAACTTTAAATTGATGCCCTGCTATCTCTACAATTGCGTACATAGCGTAACTTTTTATTATTAATTTGTTCAAAAAATGAGTGCAAATATACTGCTAATTAATTAAACTACAAACGTTTTATTTGTTTTGAGTGAAATTTTTGCTGTTTTTAAATATTTAATTTAAAAGTTAGGTCAAGAATAATAAGTTGCTTAAAGTTAGAACCTCTACTCTATAACTTTATTTTGAACACAGTTTTTAATTGAATTTTAACAAAAATATCTTCTATTGAAACATAAAATAACGCTTCAGTCATTTATTTTTTTCTGTAACATTAATACTATCTTGTAGACATATACTTTAAACTTTAAACATTATCTCACTTAAAACATTATCTCATGAAAATTAAATTAGCATTTCTTGTCGTTTTACTCTTTAATATAAGTGCCAAAGCTCAAGATACTGCCGAGCATAAACAAGCAACTAATTCAATTACTGTTGAAAAAGTTTATGAAAACTATTTAAATGCCATTGGTAAAAAAGAAACTCTTAAAGAAGTAAAAACCATTAACTTTAAGGCTAATGTTACAGTTGAAGGCCTTCCAATGTCGTTAACTGCTGAAATTAAATTAAAGAGTCCTAACAAAGAATCAGTAGAAATGTCTGATGAAGGAATGGGAATTATTTCTAAACAAAAATTTAATGGAGAAGATGGTTATGTTGAACAACAAGGTGTGAAAACTGATCTTACCGAAGAGCAAATTAAATCTAAAAAAGGAAAACATTCTATTTTTCCTGAATTATATCCAGGTGACATAGAAAGCACTCTAGAAGAAACTACCTTTTTAAATGGTAGAGACACATATAAGATTAAAATAGTAAAAGGCGATAACATTTCGTATAAATTTTACGATACTGAAAATCACTTACTTGTTCGTGCAGAAATGGAGTCAAAATCACAAGGAAAATCTTCTATGGAAATTTCAGATTATAAAGAAGTGAATGGTATTTTATTTCCACACAAACAAAAAATTACAGCTGGTATGCAAATTATTACCATGAATTACACAGATGTGATTATAAATGAAAATGTTACTGAAGAAGATTTTAATTAATAAAAAATAAAATGTCAAAAAAGCTCGAAAGATTTCTTCTTTCGGGCTTTTTTATTGTTGTCTTTTATGAGATAAATAAACTCCTAATAGAATAATAATAGTTGCAAACCCTTGGAGAACAGTAAAAGATTCACCATCTAAAACACCCCAAGTCAATGCTACAATTGGCATCAAATAGGTAACAGACGAAGCGAATACAGGTGTTGAAATTTGTATTAATTTATTAAATAAAACTTTTGCTAAAGCTGTTCCAAAAAAAGACAAAATAGTAACGTAAATCATTGACATTTTAAAATTCGGATTTTCAAAAGTTTCAGCATTGAAAAAATCTGAAAACAATAACACCAAAATAGCTGGAATAACTATAACTACATAATTCCCAGCAGCAATCCCTAAAGGCTTTACAAATTGTAAATGACTCTTTATTATATTTACATTTAATGCATACAAAATGGTTGAAATAATAACATAACCTGCATATAAATAATTTTGTTCTGGGTTTAATTCGGCTCCTTTTAAAATAAGAATAGCTGTTCCTATAAAACCTATAATAACACCTAAAACTTGTCGTTTGGTTGATGCTATTTTAAACACAGCAAAGCCTAATAAAATGGTATTTAATGGCACTAATGAATTTAGTATGGATGCAACAGCACTATCTATTTCTGTTTCGGCTATGGCAAATAAAAAGGCAGGAATAAAAGAGCCTAACATTCCAGTAAGTGCAATCCATTTCCATTGTTTTATTTCTATAAGCTTGACACTTTTAAATCCAGCAATCAATAAAAATACAGCAGTAATTATAGTTCTTAATGCACCTAATTGATAAGGGTTTAACCCAAGAAGTGATTTTTTTATTAGTATAAAAGAGCTTCCCCATATTAAGGACAAGACAAATAAATACAACCATTTAACCTGAATATTTTTCATACACTTACTTCAATTCACAAAGTTGCTATTTTTTGATACAATAAAGCGTAATAATTAGTAGTTTTGTAACTAAATTAATATTTAAAACAAATGAAATCATTAAAAAATATTATCGGTTTATTGCTGTTAACTGTTTTTATAACAGCTTGTAAAAATGAAACAACTCCAGAAGTTGTGACAGTTGAAGTTGAAACTGCTTCTGAAGAAGTAACTTTAGACCCTAACGTAACTTATGCAAAAGCAGAGTTTACTATTGAAGGAATGACTTGTGCTATGGGTTGTGCAAAAACCATTGAAAAGAAAATGGCTAAAATGGAAGGTGTAAAATCTGTAACTGTAGATTTTGACAAAAAGTTAGCTATGGTTGAATACGACGAAGCTAAAGTAACTCCAACCTCTTTAGAAGAGGTGGTTAAAAAAGCTGGAGACATGTATTCTGTAACAGACATGCATACTGTTGGTTCTTCTAATCAAGACAAATTATGTAAAATGGCTTGTTGTGAAGGAAAAACAGATGAAGAAAAAGCAAATTGCGAAATGGCTTGTTGTACAGACAAAGCTGATGCTGAGAAAAAAGCTTGCGATAAAGATTGCAAAAAAGCATGTTGTGCAGACAAAGCAGAAAAGTCTGAAGCTTCAACTGACAAGAAAATGGCATGTAAAGCAGATTGCAAAATGGCTTGTTGTGCAGATAAAGGTAAAGCGTAATTTTACTTATTATATTATTTTAAAAAGCATCTCAATTGAGATGCTTTTTTGGTTTTTAATTGTTTAGACTTAATTTTAATTTCTCAATTCTGGATAAGGAGACCTAGTTTTAGCCCTATACAAAACTTCGTTAAATATAAAATATTCCGTTTTAGAAAATTTTGAATCTAATTCTTGTTTTACCCATGTTTTATCTAACATAAATAAATAATGAGGTTCTTTGAGTAGCTCTTTTAACTCATTATATTTTTTTGTTGAACCATCAAAATAAAATACGTTTTTATTCTTTAGAGTTTCTTTAGAAAGCAATAAATTAGATATTGGAGGATTATATCTGTAATTAACTAATAAATACACACCTCTGTCAAACTCTAAAGAATCCTTTAAAGTAACATATTCTTTTTCTAGAAACTGTTTTTTGAACGATTTTAATTGAATATCATTTTCGATATCATTAATTGATCGATTATAATTTACATTAGATTTATGTACAAAGTATAAACCATAACACCAATCACAAGTAGAACTTGCACCAATAGAACCAAAATTACTCTTAGAATGTTCTTCCTGCTTTTTATAGTATTTATTTCTTTTAACAATATGTGTGCTATCTAATAAAAAATAAATAGTATTTAAACCGTTAGGACTTCTCTTTTCATCTAAATTGATATTAGAATATTCCTTAACTACATGCTTTCTTGAGCAAGTTGTATCAAAAACAATAAAAATAGTGTCCTTCTCTTTTAGGTATAAATTGTTTTGTGAAAATATGCTTGAAGCATAAAGGGTCAAAAACAATATTAATAAATTTTTCATATTAATTGGAGTTAACTTGAACATTATAATTTTGAATCCAATAACCAATAACTCCATTATCAAAAAAATCACGATTACTTGTATATGTCGAACCTACAGGAATAAAAGACCCTTGGGTTTCTATCCAAGTATCAAATTCTGGTGTGTCTTCTAATCCAGACCAACTCATATATTCTGCTACTTTTTGTTTCCAATGAACATGTTTCGCTTTCAAAACAGACTTATAACGTACCCTGAATATGTTTCCATATCACCTCTTTAAAGAGAAGTACTTCTTCATTTTCGCTATTAATTACACTTTTATCATAAATATAAATATACATAGGGGTTTTAATTATTTCTTGTAATTCTTTATACTTATTTTCTGTTCCATCAAAATAGAATCTCTTTTTATTTTGTAGCTCATTAAAAGATATAATATAATTTCTTGTTGCACTTTCATTTGTTCTGTATATGTAATATAATTTCTTGTCAATATCAAAACTAACATCAGATTTTAAATGCTTTAAGAAAATATTTTTATAATAAATTAGCCTGCTATTCTGATCTCTTAAATAAGAAGTGTCTACTCTTTGTGTATGCACAAAATATAATCCAACTATTTTACCCATAGAATTACTTGATAAAATACCATTTATTCTGTTATATTCTTTTCTCAACAAATATTCTTTTCTCAATTTTAGATTTGCGCTATCTAATAGGTTATATGTAGTTTTCAAACCAACTGTTTTTTCTATGGTATTTAGATTATTTTTTATTTTTACACTATCATAAGTGATCTTAACTAAACTATCCTTTAATTGTTTTGGATACGAAATGAATAGGGTGTCTTTTTTATTGCTATAGAGCATCTCTTCATTTTGTGCATTACCTGAGTATATTATTACTAGAGTAAAAAAAATTATATGTACTATATTACTCATTCTCATATTTAATTACAATTTCCTAAGGTTAATCCATCTGTAACATTATTATTGTTAGTCCACCATTTTATAACATCTGTCACAAATTGTTTTTCAATATGAGGTGGGCTATATAATCCAGAAGGTACTATTGAGGTTTGCGTTAAGGCAAAAGTGTTAAACTCTGGTGTTTTTTCTAATCCAGACCAACTCATATATTCTGCTACTTTTTGTTAGTATTAATCAACCAAATTATTGAAATCACATTGTTTTAATCTGGAACAAGTTTATATGAGTTCCGATATCTTACCTCATTAAAAATGTAATACTTTCCTTTGGGTAAGTTATTGAATCCTGGATTGTACCAAGTTTTATCTAACATAAATAAATGATGTGGCTCTTTGAGTAACTCTTTTAACTCATTATATTTTTTTGTAGAACCATCGAAATAGAACACTTGCCTTTCATTTAACTCCTCTTTTGCTATTTGAGAACTTGAAACTGGAGGATAATAACGATAGTAAATCATTTTATAAACAAGTTTATCAAATTCCATTGAGTCCTTTAAAGATACATTTTCTTTTTCCAAATGACTTTTTTTAAAATTTATGTAAATTGGATCTAATTTTGGTGATTGATTAATTTCACTTGTGCTAATTGAATTATGAACAAAATATAAACCAAAACACCAATCACATGTTGATGAAGCACCAATCGTGCCTCCACCTTGTTCTGAACGCTCTTTGCGAATTTTGTAATATTTATTTCTTTTTTCAGCCAGAATACTATCCATCAAGAAAAAGATTGTATTTACACCCGTTTTCTTTGGTGTATTTTTATAATGCTTAACTATATTTTTATTTGATTCTGGATTATCAAATATTATATAAAGCGTATCTTTTTCTTTTAAAAAAATTGACTGTTGAGAATAAACTATTGACATTAATAATGTAAAAGATAATGTTAAATAATATTTCATTTTAATTACAATTATTTGTTACATAATCAATGTTTGCAGATTTAGTCCACCATTCAGTTACGCCTTCTTTCCATAAGTCTAAAGGATTTGGATACAATGTACTTGTATATTCTGATTGTGTAGATAACCAATTAGTAAATTCTGGAGTTCCTTCCAACCCAGACCAACTCATATATTCTGCAACTTTTTGTTTCCAATTAAATTCACCAAAATGTTGAATCATTAAATTTTTTATGTCTGTTGGCTCACTATTCCAATCATGATTGTTAAAAAGTTCTTGTTCCAGTTTTTCTCGGTATGTTTCAAGAAAAAATACTGGAGAATTAAATAATGAATGTGTCCATTGTTGGTTATTATTAGGGTCATCACTATTTTCCAAAACTTCACAAATTAAAAACACCCATCTTTCTTTCATGGTTAAGAAATTAATATTTATTTCTTCATCCAGATTATCGTCTTGGCACATATCATCATAAGTTTCAATAAGATATGGTTTTCCATCATTGTTAAAAGAAATAATTTCCCAATCTTCTAAAGACTTAAACATAAAAGCATGCATTAACTCATGAGATAAGGTAACCATTTTATCTAGATTGGATGCTGATTCAGCATCTTCTGACGAAATAATCTCGTAAGTTGCATGCGTTTGTCCAAAAACAGTAGTTGTTTCTCCTTTAGTAAAAGCTGTCGCATTAGGGTCAGGCGTTGGACCAATTGAAAATTTTAAAGGTGTTAATTGGTCGAATTCAAAGATCATATCTTTAAAAAAATTATTTCCTTCCATCATTTTTTCATAAATACAATCTAAGTCTGTATCAACAAAAGTATCATCTTTTGTTACTCCCCAAGTATAAAAATCTTCATCAAATTCTTCTATATCACCATTTATTATAGCTTCTATAGAGGCTATTACATATTCTTGAGCTTTGTCGCTACAGTTTTTATTATTTAAAAACGCACTCATGCTTCTTACTTGTAAGAAATTATCTGGGTCATATATCCAATTGCTCAGTATAAAATTAGCATTTTCTACTTGATCAAGTTGCAAACACTGTATTAAATTTTGTGTGTATGGAATGTTAACTGGTGCTGTGTTTATTGGATCTGGATTATTATGATTACCGCTATCAGGATTTCCACCACCATTATTAGTAGAGCCTCCACCTCCACTACATGTTCGAGCTGGGAACATAAATCCTATAGTACAATTTTGTCCAGCTGGATGTACTGCTCCACCCCAATTACAATACCAAGTTACGTAACAGCCCATATCCATATCTCTATTTCCAATAAAGGATGAATCTATATCAATTTCTTCTGCTATACTTGTACCATTAAAAGTATAAGAGTTATGGTCTTCTATATATTCCATTGGAGACTCTGGAAAATAGGTTATTAATAAAGCGCGCTCATTTTCTAAACTATCTATCTGAATAACTATATTGCTAAAACTATTAGGCTCTGGGTTGTCTAATATAGCAACAAAAGTATATGAGGTTATACTACCTATTGATATTTCTTTAATAATGGCAGAATCAATTTCAAAGTCATTATTCTCACCTCTACTTTCTTGTGAAAATCCATTCTTTTTTATTCCATTTATTACTTTACTAAAAGATGTGTTAAACTTTTTATTACTATTTATTTCTTCAAATGTATATTCTTTGATGCTTATATCTTTGTTATAAGTCTCTGTTTGTACATCGTCTTCTTTCTGACAACTAAATATACTGAGCAATAAAACTAAGATTGAAATGTTAGATAAAAAACGCCTTAGTTTTACGTTTTTGGAATTTGGAATTTGGAATTTGGAATTTTGTTCATTATAAGTAGGTTTAATTTAATATTCCATAAATCTATGTGTTAAATTTCAAATATCATGTACGTAACACTACGTATAATTCCTGCTTTTCGATGAAATACATACATGTCGTTACGGATTTTCCGTAATGGGAGCCTTTATTGATGTTTTTGCTTATTTGATTTGAAAAAAGTTGGGACTCTTTCTTTTATTTTAATAATCTAGAGATTGAGATTCTTCGCTTTGCTCTGAATGACAAATCATTTTTATTTCCAAGTAACAGTTTCCATAATATGTTTAATATCTTTTTCTAGATATTTAGCTGCTGGATAAATAGAATCGTAATTAGGTTTGGCGTAAAAATAAAGTGAGCCTGTTAAAAAGTGATTGATGCTATCTGTTACATAAAACTGAGACTGTGAAGCTGCATTGCCACCAACTTCGTAAATCATGCCATAAACGCGTCGTTCATTATTTTCATAAAGTTGCTCTACAATTTCATCGGCTTTTTTTGTGTGTTCTTGTGTGAATTTTTGAGCATCGCGTAAAAAAGCAATTAAATTTTCTTCCTTATTATCAATGCTTTTATAAGTAAGATAAATGGAACCTTTTAAGCTTGGGTATTGTAACGTTACTCCGTAGCTTTCTGTTGGACCCTGTATTTGTTTAGTGTCAACGTTGGTAGCTATTTGATTTCGCTCTAAAGTAAATGGAAGTTGTAAATCTAAATCTTGATAAGTTGCTTCTGGAAATTCTAACCTTAAATGTGCATTAGGTTTTGGGACAGGATCTTGACCACAAGACAAACAAATAACAAGTATAAATAAAATTAAAAAACTATTTTTCATTGATTATGGCAAAGTTATTTTTACACGTTTAATGCGTTTTTTATCTAAAGACTCTATAGTAAAAACGTAATTTTCGAAATTTATTTTACTTCCTGTTTTTGGGAAACCTCCTGAGATCTCTAAAACAAAACCTGCAATAGTTTCAGCTTCTCCTTTTTTTTCTTCAAAAAGAGTATCGCTTTCAAGTTTTATAATTTTATAAAAATCTTTTAATGCTGTTTTTCCTTCAAACACAAAATTATTGTCGTCTAGTTTTGAATACACTAAACCTTCATCATCATATTCATCGCTAATATCCCCAACAATTTCTTCAATAATATCTTCTAAAGAAATCAGACCAGAAGTGCCACCATATTCATCTACAACTACAGCAAGATGAACTTTCTTTTCTTGAAATTCGGCCATTAAATCGTCCAACTTTTTGTTTTCTGGAACAAAAAATGGTTCTCTTAACAGAGTTGTCCAATCGAATTGCTTTCTATCTATATAAGGCAATAAATCTTTAACATAAAGAATTCCTTTTATGGTATCGATATTATCTTCAAATACTGGAATTCTGGAATAACCATGACTAATAATATCTGGTATAATATCTAGGTATTTCTGATTGATATTCAAAGCAAAAATATCTATTCTAGGACGCATAACCTGTTTAGTGTCTGTATTTCCAAAAGACACGATGCCTTGAAGTATTTTTTGCTCTTCTTTAGTAGTATCATGCTCACTTGTTAGCTCTAATGCTTGCGAAAGCTGATCGACACTTAAATTAGATTTTTTCTTACCTAACTTACTATGAATACCTAAAGTAATACTTCGCATTGGTAAACTTATAGGAGAAAAAAATACATCTAAAACTTTTAGTGGATATGCCATAAAGTTTGAGAATTTTACTTTATTTCTACTGGCATAAATTTTAGGGAGTATCTCTCCAAAAAGTAGGATTAAAAAAGTAATAACAACAACTTCTACTACAAACCTTAAAATGTGATGTGTAATTCCAGTAAAAATATATTCTCCTAAATAAGCAAACAGAATAACAATAGCTATGTTTATAAAATTGTTTGCTACTAATATGGTTGCTAATAGTTTTTTAGGTCTTTCTAAAAGTTTTATAATTATTTTAAACGTATTTGGGTTCTCTTCTAAACCTTCTTCTAAATCTGTTCTGTTTAATGAAAAAAGTGCTACTTCTGCTCCAGAAATAAGTGCTGAGCATAATAGCAAAAAGATTAGCAATACAAAACCAAAAACAATTGAAAAATCAAATGTTAGCATTAATGAATAAAATCTCGTGGGTTCTGGATCCAATGAATGTATCTTAAATTAAACTATATTTAACTAAAATGGAAGGTCGTCATTACCTTCTTCAATTTGATTACTTGATTGATTTTGTTCTGTAGGTTTTTGAGAGCCTGGATTTGCT
Organism: Xanthomarina spongicola; assembly: GCF_003148645.1. Lineage (GTDB taxonomy): Bacteria > Bacteroidota > Bacteroidia > Flavobacteriales > Flavobacteriaceae > Xanthomarina > Xanthomarina spongicola. The sequence continues at coordinate 11,402 of NZ_QGGP01000003.1, read as the reverse complement.
GGTTGACTACTTCCACTTTCGTTTTTGGTAGAAAGAAAAGTAAAATCTGTACAATGTATTTCGGTAGAATATCTATCGTTACCACTTTCGTCTTGCCATTTTCTGGTTTTAATTCTACCTTCTATATAAACTTTATCGCCTTTAGATAAATACTTTTCGCAAATTTCTGCTGCTTTATTTCTTACAACTACGTTATGCCATTCGGTATTAGTAATACGCTCGTTGGTTTGTTTATTTGTGTAAGTTTCGTTAGTTGCTAAAGGAAAACGACCAATACAGTTCCCACCATCAAAATAGTGCATTTTTACTTCATCTCCTAAATGACCTATAAGCATGACTTTATTTAAAGTTCCAGACATAATATGTTTATATGTTAATAATCAGCAAAATTACGTAATTGCTTTTCATTTCTTTAAAATTAATAAAAAATAATGAGTGAATTTGTTAAAGCATTAAAAATTAAAGTCCTCAATAAATTTTTCAATTAATACTGGAACAGCAAAATCTCTAATTCTATTTAATGGTATCCCAGAATTAGGTAGTTTTTTTATGCTTATAATCCAGAATTTAGTATGAAGGTGTTGATGAGACAGCTTATGAACTATATTTTTATCATTAAATAATGTTAGCTCGTAATCTAAATCTTTTAACAATGTAAATGCTTTCAATTTAGATTTCAGCATATTCAAATCTGTATCTTTCTCAGTTTCTATTAAAGGAAATTGATACAGATTTTTCCAAATACCTTTCTCCTTACGTTTTTCTAATATAGTTTCACCAGAATCTGAAACAAAAACTAAAAAATTAAAATATTTTTTAACTGGTTTTTTAGCTTTTAGTTTTATTGGTAAAGTTGATACTAATCCTTCTCTAAAAGCTACACATGTTTTATTAAAAGGGCATATTGAACAATCTGGGCTTGAAGGCGAACACTGTCTGGAACCAAAATCCATAATAGCTTGATTGTGCTCTGCTGGATTATCTTTATCAAGAATGTCTTGGGCTAAAGTTTTAAACGTTTTAAATCCTGTTGTTGTATTAATAGGTGTGTCTATTCCATAATATCTAGATAAAAATCGATACACATTTCCATCTAGAACAGCTGTTTGCTCGTTAAAACATATAGAAGCAATAGCACTTGCCGTATAATCTCCAATACCTTTTAGTTTAATAAGCTCTTTATAAGTGTTTGGAAAATGGCCATTAAAATTTTCAACAACATATTTTGCTGTAGCATGTAAATTTCTGGCTCTAGAGTAATAACCTAACCCTTGCCATAGTTTTAAAACATCGCTTTCTTTAGCTTTTGCAAGATCGAAAATAGTAGGGAAATGACTTATAAAAGCCTCATAATAAGGCAGCCCTTGCTTAATTTGTGTTTGTTGCAATATAATTTCTGAAAGCCATATTTTATATGAATCTGAAGTGTTTCTCCATGGGAAATCGCGTTTATTAATTGAGTACCAGTATGTTAAAGTTTTAGCTACAGACATTAAAAATATATATAAGCGACAAAAATAAACGTTTATAATCTTAAATTTTAATGAATTAGGTTTGAAATATTGAATTTTAAATTCCTATATTTGCATCCCTTTAATAATTAATAGTAACTTAAATAAAATTAAAATGACTAAAGCTGATTTAGTAGCAAAAATTTCTGAAAAATTAGGAATTGAAAAAGGTGATGTTCAGGCAACTGTTGAAACATTTATGGAAGAAGTAAAAACTTCTTTAGAGAGTGGAGATAATGTATATTTAAGAGGTTTTGGTAGCTTTATAGTTAAGACTAGAGCAGAAAAAACTGGAAGAAATATATCAAAAAACACAACAATAAAAATTCCTGCTCACAACATTCCAGCATTTAAACCTGCAAAAGTATTTGTAGAAGGAGTTAAAACAAACGTAGAGGTTAAATAAGACCCATAATATTAATTTTTAAAAAGCATTACTTATGCCAAGTGGTAAAAAAAGAAAAAGACACAAGGTGGCAACGCACAAGCGTAAAAAAAGAAGACGCGCTAATCGTCACAAAAAGAAGAAATAAGTCGGAAAAGTAGTTATCTAACTACTTTTTTGGTTTTACAACAAAAACGTTCTTTGACATGAGTTTATAAAACACGATTTAGACCTTTCGTAGTTTTTTAACTCCACGGATTTAAAAAATCCTGTGAAATATCTTATTTAATGTTTTGGCATCAAGTCAACTCATTATTTATGGTATTGTATCTGGCTATAAAAATTATAGTTAGATAAAAAATATTGTATCATCCATCTGTACTTAATTGTATGGATAAAAATTAACAAAATGGATAAAGAATTGATTATTCGATCTAGTTCAGAACATGTTGATTTTGCCTTATTAAAAGATGGAAAATTAATTGAATTACAAAAGGATGAAGGAAGTAACAACTTTTCTGTTGGCGATGTGTTTATTGCTAAAATAAGAAAAGCTGTTCCGGGTTTAAATGCTGCTTTTGTAAATGTAGGCTACGAAAAAGATGCCTTTTTACATTATCATGATTTAGGACCTAAACTCCCATCATTTTTAAAATTCACAAAAAGTGTAAGCACAGGTAAACTAAGAGATTTTACTCTTAACAAATTCCCATTTGAAAAAGATATTGATAAACATGGCAAAATAAACGATGTCATAAAATCAAATCAGTCTATTTTAGTACAAATTGCTAAAGAACCTATATCTACTAAAGGCCCTAGAATAAGCTCAGAGCTTTCTATTGCTGGAAGGTATATTGTTTTAGTACCTTTTTCTGACAGAATTTCTATTTCTCAAAAAATAGAAAGCAAAGAAGAGAAAGACAGATTAAAACGCCTTGTAAAAAGTATTACACCTCAAGGGTTTGGTATTATTGTACGTACTGTAGCTGAAGGCAAAAAAGTAGCCGAACTAGATAAAGATTTACAAAATTTGTTAGGTCGTTGGACCGCAATGTGTAAAAAGCTACACAAAGCCCATCATCCAAGTAAAGTATTAGGAGAACTAAATAAAGCATCGTCCATATTACGCGATATTTTTAACGACTCCTTTACCAGTATTCATGTTGATGATGAAGAGCTTTACATTCAAATAAAAGATTATGTGCAGGAAATTGCACCAAAAAAAGAATCAATAGTTAAGTTATATCAATCTAATGTTCCAATTTTTGAAAAGTTTGGAATTGAAAGACAAATAAAAACGTCTTTTGGAAAAACTGTTTCAATGGCAAAAGGAGCTTATGTTATTATTGAACATACAGAAGCTTTACATGTTATTGACGTAAATAGTGGAAATAGATCAAACAAAGAAAACAACCAAGAAGATACTGCCTTAGAAGTAAATTTAATTGCAGCATCAGAAATTGCTAGACAATTAAGCCTACGAGACATGGGTGGAATTATTGTGGTTGATTTTATTGATATGAATAAAGCTGAAAACAGAAAAAAGCTCTTCAATCATTTAAGAGATGAAATGAAACACGATAGAGCTAAACACAAAATATTGCCTCCAAGTAAATTTGGATTAATACAAATAACAAGACAACGTGTTCGACCAGAAATGAACATTAAAACCAGAGAGGATAATCCGAATGGTTCTAATGGCGAAGAAGTTGAAGCACCAATTAGTTTAGTTCAAAAGATAAATTACGATCTGGAGCAATTATTTAAAAAAGACTATACAAAGGTAACTTTAAACACACATCCTTTTATAGCAGCCTTTTTAACAAAAGGTTTTCCATCTATTCGTTCAAAATGGTTTTTTGAACACAAAAAATGGGTTAAAGTTTTACCAAGAGATGCTTACACATACTTAGAATATCATTTTTTTGATAAAAATGGTAAACAAATTAAATAATAAAAAAGCCTTGCTAAAATTTAGCAAGGCTTTTTTTATGCTTGATATTATATTTTATTTATCAGACAGTCCTCCACTTACAATAATAAATTCTGAACGTCTGTTTGTTTGATATTCTTCTTCAGTACATTTAGAACCACAATCAATCTTTGGTTCGCTTTCTCCTTTTCCTATACCTGAAATTCTACTAGCGTCAATGCCTTTAGAAATAACATATTGTACAGTAGATTTTGCACGTCTATCTGAAAGTCTTTCGTTATAACTTGCAGGTCCTCTACTATCTGTATGTGATTCTGCTAAAATAACCATCTCTGGGTATTTAGTCATAACTGCAACTAATTTATCTAATTCAAAAGCTCCTTGCTCAGTAATGTTTGATTTATCAAATTCAAAGTAAATAGGGTTTAAAACAACCTTGTCTTCAACAATAATTACTTCAATAGGATCTAAATTAAGTTGTAATGATGCTTCTTTATCTTTACTACCTGAGAAAGTAATAGAGTTGCTTAGATAATCTTTTAATACACCTGAAATTTCTAATGTTTTATCGCAAGAAACCGTATATTTTACTTGTCCGTTATTATTAGATGTTTCATTAGCTACAACACGACCACTAGCGTCTTTTATAGTTACTGCAACTCCTGCTAGAGGATTATTTGTAACGTTATCTACAACTGTTGTTGTTAAGTCCACTAAACAAGGCATTAAACGTTTTACAGCATAGATATCATCGTTGCCTTTACCTCCTTCACGATTAGAAGACACAAAACCTTCTCCTGTTTCTTCATTAATAGTAAAAGCTAAATCGTCTGCATTACTGTTTACTGGCACACCAGCGTTTACAACATCTCCAGATTTGGTTGTATGGAATACATCTAGTCCACCTAAACCTAAATGACCATTAGATGAGAAATAAAGGATGTCCTTATCACTTATATAAGGAAACATTTCTTGTCCTTCTGTATTTACTTTTTCACCTAAATTTTCAACAGTTCCAAAAGAACCATCACTATTAATTGCTACTTTATATATATCGAATAAACCTTTTCCTCCAGGCATATCTGATGCGAAATAAAGTGTTTTACCATCTTTACTAACAGATGGGCTTTTAACTGAATATTCTTTGTTGTTAAGAGTTAGTGGCTGCACATTTCCCCATTTATCTCCTTCTTTGCTAGCTGAAAATAAATATAAGAGACTTTTCTTAGTTTTTGCTTCTTTATTTTTTTCATAATCTCCTTCAAAGAAACTTTCTCTAGAGAAATACATAGTGTTTCCATCTGGACTAAAAGATGTTAAACCTTCATGATATCTTGTATTAACATCACCACTTAACAATTCTGCTTCTTGAGCATCAAGTAAAGCTACTTGATAAATATCTAAGTAAGGTTCTTCATTCCATCCGTAATTACGTCTAGATTTATTTCTTGCAGATGAAAAGTAAAGATTACCATCTCTAACAGTACCTCCATAATCTGAAAATTCAGAATTAAATTCTAACGTTGAAAGTTCATAAAGTTTTTCGCCTTCTAAAATACCTGGAATGTAATCTGGGTTAGATTTAAAAGCTTTAGCTCTATCGTCTTTTGGTTTTGCATCGGCAAATTTTTTCATCCATTTATTAGATTCATCATACTTACCATTTGCTTTTAGCATTTGAGAGTATTTATAAATCATTTCTGGGTCTTGATTAGATTCAAGTGCTTTTGCATACCATTGTTCAGCTTCAGTAGTGCTAAAGATATTATAATTTGCTTCTGCTAATTGTGCATAAACATATTCGTTACCTTTTCCTTTTTCTACTAATTTGGAATAGGCTTCAATAGCCTCAACAAATTCATATTTTGCAAAATACTTATCTGCAATTTGTGTGTCTTTATTTTGAGCAGTTAAACTTAAACTACTCATTAATATAAGTGTAAAAAATATTTTTAAATTCTTCATAATGTTTAGCTTAAGTAATTAGAAATAACGAGGTGAACGTGATACTTTCTTTAATAGTGGAATATCGAAATTAATAAAAATTTCATGCGATGCAGATGTAGCAACATCTAAATCAGAAACAACACTATCATAAGCATATCCAACTCTTAAATTAGGCGTAATTAAAAAATTAACCATAGCACTGAAAGAGTCTTCTAATCGATATCCAACTCCAACCTCAACTAAATCATACATAAATAAATTGGCATTGATATCGAAACTCAAAGGAGCATCTATAGCCATTTTAAACATGGTATTTGGTTTTAGTTTAAAATTGTCTGAAAGGCTAAACACGTAACCTGCAGCTGCAAATAAATGTTGTGTTTCAGAACCTATCTTATAACCATTAGAATCTAAATGAACAGAGTTTAACATATTTGGCATAGATACAGATAAATAATATTTATTTGTTTGATATAAATAAACACCTATACCTAAATTGGGTGTTACTTCATTTACATCTGTCTGTAAAAATGGATCGTTAGGATCAATAGCATCTAATCCAGTTAAACCAATATCGTGAAATGTGGCTCCAGCTTTAAGACCAAAAGCTAACTTATTCTCTCCTCCTATAGGTAGAGTATAAGAAAAATCTGCATAGACATTATTTTCAATAACTGGACCAATTTGGTCATTTATAAAAGAAAGTCCAACACCAACTCTTTTGCCAACTGGTGCACTAACATTAAATGTACCAGTATTTGGTGAACCGTCTAACCCAACCCACTGACTTCTGTAAAGCAAGCCAATAGCTACGCCATCGTAAGACCCAGCATAAGCAGGGTTTACAATATTCATATTATACATATACTGTGTGTATTGAGGGTCTTGTTGTGCTTGCATTTGTATTGCAAACAAGAATACGAGAATTATATATAGTTTTTTCATTATAATAATTTGGTTGTGTTAGTTTACTTCTCTCTATTTATATATACCCAATCCGATCTTACTTCGTCTCCTCGATATTTCATTACATAGAAATAAGTACCTGTTGGCAATTCATCTCCTTTATCCGAAATACCTAAAAACTCATTTTGATATCCATTGGTTCTACTGTAAACTTTAATACCATTTCTGTTAAATATTTCTAAGCTATTTACATCAAATCCAGATAAATCGAAACTGTCGTTAGAGCCATCTCCATTAGGTGTAATTACCTGAGGAATGACACATGTTTCTGTTAAAAATGTTTCATCACTTGTAACTGGACAAGGCCCTGAAGTTGTATACTCAATTGTATAATATGTGTTTGGTGCACCACCTGTTACTTCTCCTGTAACTGGATTTATTACTGCACCACCTTGTGGTGGTGGATTTAGTATAAATGTTCCTCCAGCATCACCAGTTATAGTTACTATAGCTCCATCACAAGTAGGCGTAGCACTAAACGATGCATCTTCAGTACTAGCTAATAAAGTAATTGTTCCTGAACCAGTTTCTGGACAAGGTCCTGAAGTTGTATATTCAACAGTATACGTTTCTTCTGGGACTCCATTTGTAATTTCACCAGTTGAAGCGTCAATTGTTGCTCCATCTGTTGGTAAAGGATTAAATGCAAATGTACCACCTGTATCTCCTATTATAGTTGCAGTAGCTCCAGAGCAAGAAGGTGTCATTGCAAATGAAGCATCTTCAACTCCAAGCACAGTTACCATTTGAGTGCTTGATGAAGGACAAGGACCTGAAGTTGTATATTCAACAGTATAAGTGGTTCCAGGAGTTCCATTAGTAACTTCTCCAGTTCCAGTATTTATAGTTGCTCCATCTCCAGGTAAAGGATTAAACGCAAATGTTCCACCAGTATCTCCTGTAATTGTTGCAGTACCACCATCGCATGTTGCAGACATAGTAAATGAAGCATCTTCAGCAATAGGAATTGTTATTGATTGAGAGTTAGTTGTTGGGCAAGTTCCAACTGTTGTATATTCAACTGTATAAGTTGTTCCAACTACTCCATTAGTAATTTCTCCCGTTACAGGATTTATAGTTGCTCCATCTGTTGGTATTGGATTAAAAGCAAATGTCCCACCTGTATCTCCTGTAATAGTTGCAGTAGCTCCAGAGCAATTAGCTGTTAAAGTAAATGATGCATCTCCACCTGGCAGTAATGTTACCATTTGGGTGCTTACTGTAGAGCAAGAACCTGAAGTTGTATATTCAACTGTATAGGTTGTTCCTGGAACACCATTAGTAATTTCACCAGTTGTATTATTAATCATTGCTCCATCTCCAGGTTCTGGGTTGAAAGCAAATGTTCCACCTGTATCTCCTGTTATAGTAGCTGTAGCTTCAGTACAATCTGCTGTCATAGTAAATGATGCATCTTCAGCATCTAATACTGTAACCGTTTCGAAACTTGAAGCTGGACATGTTCCTGTTGTTAAAACAACATATTTAATGGTATATGTTTCTCCTGGAGTACCTCCAGTAACTGTTCCTGTATCAGGATCAATAACTGCTCCATCTGTAGGCACAGGATCAAACTCAAAAGTTCCACCTGGAGTACCAGTAATAGTAGCTGTTCCACCATCACAAGTTGGTGTCATTGTAAATGAAGGATCATCTGTCCCATCAGTAATAACAGTTACAGTTACATCATCTGATATTGTTGCAGTGCCTCCTGTACATAATTCATAAGTAACGGATGCTGTATAAGTTGTAGTTACAGTTGGTGAAACAGTAACAGTATCTGTATTTCCTATAGATGTAGTTCCATCAAACCACTCTAATGAGTAATTTGGTGTTCCTTCAGAAGGTGCAAATCTCCAGAATTCATCAGTTGCTGTCCATACTCCAGTATTTCTTCCTGGAGGAGTAAAAGCTGTTGTTCCATTTATGTTTTGAACACCTACAACTGCTCTACCTCCATTCCATGAACTACAAGTTGGTTTATCAAAAATATTTACATCTATATTATTAGAAGATTCATATAATATTATTTGACTACTTGATTCTATAGAGTTACAACTAAAATGACAAACACTTGTAAAGTTAACAACAAACTGTCTGTATGGAGCAGAACCTATTACTAAGTAATTTATGTTTCCACAAACACCGGGATCAATATCATGACCAACTCCAAAAATATTTGCTTCTGCTAAAGTTGGATTTGTATTGTTAGGTAATAAGTCACCTGCTGCCATAGCCCAGCCGTTGCCTCCATTAGCATTTTCTAATTCAAAAGATAATACACCATTTGAACCTATAAGGATTTGGCTATAAGTGTCTCCGAAGAAACAGAATTCAAAACCTATTTCTAATACTTCTGACCATACATCATCAGTATTTATACTTGTTCCTGTTCCTCCTACTGTAGAAGGTTGTGGACACGCATCTAAACCATTAATAATATAAGTACTTGTATCTTGACCAAATAAATGGTAATTAGCTGTTAAATCTGTTGATTCTTCACAACCAATAGTAACATCTTCTCCTGCATAAATAATTGAACAAGGATTAGGTGGTGGTGGACAAATAAATGTTATAGGACTACTTATTACATCGCACGTATCATCATCAGATTTTATTGTCGTTATGGTAACCACTGTATTTGCAGCATAAGGTCCCATGGTAATAATTCCAGGAGCTGTAGCTGTTTGATTTGGGCTACCTTGATCGTCTGAAACTATTATAGATGCCGAACCACTTAAATCTGCTATATTAACTTCTAACATAAAATCTGGATTTTCCGGATCGGTAATACAATCACCTATTGCATTAAAAGTCACTACATGTGGAATACAAACTGTTTTGAAACTTTGCTCGATACAATCTATTGCTAATCCATTATCATTATATGGTGTAACGGTAACATAATAAAACGTTGCATTAGTTAAAATTCCTGGATTGTAAGTTAATACATTCCCTACATCAACGTTATCAGCAATGTCTGTTCCTCCTGGTGTAGTACCAATAGAAATGGTATAACCAGTTACTATTATAGATGCTGGAGACCAAGTTATGGTTGTATTAATAGCTACATCTGTGGCACCATCAGCAGGTGCAACTAAATCAGCATTACAATTTGGTGGTGCAGTTGGGTCAAAACAAGATACATCAAAATCCCATTCTACTCGAGATCCACTACTGCAACTTATAGAACCATCTGCTTCGTAAAACATGACCATTCTATCTGTTGTTGAGAAAAATGATAGACCAGCTAAATCTCCACCAACTCCAGTTCCTTGATAAATAAGTGTTCCATCTCCTTCTTCAATTCTTATCGTATCACAACAAGTCTCAATTGTTCCTGAATTAAAGGTCATATTTAATGGGCTGCCATCTGAACTTTGGAAACTGAAAATTTCTGTCCACATTGGAATTCCATTTTCATAACAGAAAACCGTGTTTAAGATTTGACCTGCTGCACAATCTATTATTTGATTTGGATCTGGTCTAGTTGTAAAACTTTCTTCGGTACAATTGGTAGCATCTCCATTATCATTATAAGGAATAATGGTTACATAATATGTAGTTGAATAGTCTAAAGTTCCTGGGTTATAAGTTAATACGTTTCCTACGTCTACGCCATTTAAAACATCTGTTCCTCCAGGAGTAGTTCCCATATAAAGCGTATAACCTGTAACAAATACTGATGCTGGACTCCAAGTTAAATCGTTATTTTCACTTACATCAACAGCTCCATTTAAAGGGCTTGTTAAAGAGGCATTACAGTTTGGTAAAGCTGTTGTATCTACACAACCAACATCAAAATCCCAAGGTGTATATCCTTGACTTTGACAACTAATAATTCCATCTGATTCTACAAAAACTGTTAATGAATTTCCTGTAGATGTATATGTTAAACCTGTTAAATCTCCTGCTGCGCCATATGGCGTTGCTGCATTAAGATTAGTTGTCCCGTCTGAATCTAAAATAAATAATTCATCCCATCCATTCTCTACTTGTCCTGAATTGAAAACTATATATAATGGCGAACCATCATTACTAGCAAAGTTAAATGCCATAACACCTTCATTCTCATTACTATCATAACAATGAACTGTATTAACAACTTGATTGGCGCTACAATCGATTATTTGATTGGGATCATTTCTAGTTGTAAAACTTTCTTCCGTACAATTAATGGCGTTACCATTATCATTGTAAGGTATAATAGTTACATAATATGTAGTTGAAAAATCTAAGGTAGTTGGAATATTGTAAGTCAACACATCTCCTACATCTACACCATTTAAAACATCTGTTCCTCCTGGAGTTGTACCCATATATAAGGTATAACCTGTAACAAATATACTAGCTGCCGACCAGGTTAAATTCGTGTTTTCATTTACACCTGCTGCTCCATTTAATGGATCTGTTAAGGACGCATTACAGTTTGGTAAGGCTGTGGTATCTAAACAAAATACATCAAAATTCCAAGGATCTGATGTACAACTAATACCTGAACCATCTGATGTTACTCCAACTGTAATTGTATCTCCTGATGAAGTAAATTGTAAACCTGTTAAATCTCCTGCTGCGCCATAAGGTGTTGCTGCATTTAAGTTGGTAACACCATCTGAATCTAATACAATTAACTCATCCCAGTTATTTTCTGTACTTCCTG
>NZ_QGGP01000002.1:169524-624364 GCF_003148645.1 Xanthomarina spongicola | reverse complement strand
TATAATCATTTAAACTTACCAACCAAAGTCGTGTTTTATGCACCAAATGGCATAAATAGTCCAGACATTACACAAGGATTAATAGAGTATGTTTATGATGCAGTTGGGGTTAAACTTTCAAAAATTGTTAGCTCATCAGGGCCAGTTATTACTACCACACCAACAACAACTTACTATGCAGGCAATTATATTTATGAAGAAACTCTCACAGGAGAAGAACTAAAATTCTTCAATCATCCAGAAGGATATGTAGAACCAAACAGTTTAGGAAGTTTTGATTATATTTACCAATACAAAGACCATTTAGGTAATATTAGATTGAGTTATAATAAGGGTAGTTTTCAATCGTTAATTGAAAGTGCTTTTTATGAAGAATATGATGGCTGGGGCTATAATGGAGGGACAGCCAATGGCTATATTGTACTAGAATCAGGCAGATTAAAAGTAAATGTTACAAATGCATATAATGGGGCAACTATTGAAATAGGAGACTCATTCAACCCTGGTGACCAAATAGACATTAGAGTTGATATTGATAAAGACCTAACAGATAAAATCTATATTGTTGTACAAGAAAGAAATTCAAATGGTAATGTACTTGCAATTTATAATATGAATAACAACTTGTTAACAGGAAGTCATAATTTTACACACACTGTAGTTGCAGGTGAGAAGTTGAATTTAAAAATAGCAAAAAGTAATACGGATACTAATCATGCAACACATTTTTATATCGACAATGTTTATGCTTCAACAGGAGAACCAGATATTGTAGAAGAAAACAACTATTATCCTTTTGGACTTAAACATGAGGGTTATGGTGCACCAACAGTTGGTGTTGACCATAAGTATGGTTTTGGTGGTAAAGAAGAACAAGATGAAATGGAATTGAATATGTTAGATTTTGGAGCAAGAATGTATGACCCTGCTATTGGGCGTTGGCATGTTACGGATAATTTAAGCGAATTATATTTCAGTAATTCTACTTATGTATATGCTCTTAATACTCCATTGCAAGCAATAGACCCAGATGGAAATGTAGTTATTTTTATAAACGGAAATCATAAAGGAGAAGGAGCAACAGGCTATGAAGAATGGAGAAAAGGGACGTCTAGTTATAATTTCAATGGAGTTTCAACTTATTGGAGAAATAATGGAAGGTTTTTCGATGATGAAGTACAATTACAGTTGAGAGATTATAGCTCTCCCATATATAGAGATGGCTCTGCTGGAGGTTTCTTTGGTGTTTCTTCAGATAATCCTATTGGTGTAAATATGGCAGCTGGAAGAATTCGTAACGGTTTTGCACAAGGTAATCGTGATGCAAAAACAATCATTGCAAATTTGAAAAGAGATAAAACAACTGGGGAAATTATAGAAACTATTAAGATAATTACTCATAGTATGGGTGGTGCTTATGGGAAAGGATATGTAAAAGCATTGAAGAAGTATATTAGTACATTACCAATTGAGCAACAAAGACAAATAAGAATAACTCTTGTGGCAGATTTTGACCCCCATCAAGCTGGAAGTTTGACTGCAGACCCGAATATTCATACACAACAATATACTCATAAGAATGGTAAAGGTAGAAAGGATTCGGATAGATTAGGTTGGTTAGCTAATCAGCGTCAAAATGGTTTAAGCGATAGTAACTATTTTGAAGATGAAAATGAAGCGGCACATAGTATATTTACTTTTTTTAACGATATTAGTAATTTACAAGTGGGTACTTACTTTTATGATAAAGAGAATCAAACATGGAATTGTACCTCATGTGGTAACGATTAAAAATAATTGAATTATGATTAAATACTTTTTTGTTCAAAGTGTATTAACTCTTGTCATATTTTTTCTTTGGATAACAATTGGGGACTTCAGTGATGGTGAGGTTGGAATGACACCTTTAAATGTTTTGATTGCAGTGGCACTTCAATTTGTAATTGGTTCAATACTTTTTATCCTACTTAATAAGAGAATCAAAATAAACTATTATGTGGCACTTCTATTGTACCTCATTCTATATGAGGTGGTTTTTTCAGTCTTTACAGGTAGTTTGGCCATTCCTTATTTATTCGATGAAGGGTTTAGTGGAGCAATTTATCGAGGCTATTTTTTTAGTTCAATTATAGCTGGTGTTTTCACTACGTTTATTATTTACCTTTTTTATAATATGAACAAAAATATAACAAAGGCATAGTTCAATATTTTACTACGCAATCACTACTTTAAACCACAGGACGGAGCGTAAAGAAAATGTTTTATAAACATTTTAAATGAAAGAGCCAGCTGTCGTTAGGGAGTCCCCAATATTAGTTTTAAACAGCAATCTTTAATCGGGTTGCTGTTGTGCTTTTAACTTCTAAGACATTTAACAAACTGAATCAAACCATATAGCCATTAGTATTAGAAATTCTTCATTTCCTTAATATACAATTTATGTTTTTGTATATGTAAAATCAAAGTTTTAAATTTGCTACTAGCTTCAGCTCGAAAGAGTTGGAGCTTTTTTTGTTGGTCTAATTTAGGGTGTTAGATTAGGTGGTTTTTTTCTGTCCTATTTTAAGAAAAACATAGTGAATACCTTGCGTGGTAAAGGTTTAAAGCTCATGTCTTAAACTTTATTGTACACTTAATATACATTAGCGAAAACGTTAGGGAAGATGTTTTCTCTGTTAAAATTAGGTTCAGTAGTAACTTGGATATTCAGTTTTGTTTACCGTGTCACAGCACCAATGATAATAAATTTAGTTATTAGCTACTTACTTATACTAAACTTGCTGGATGTTGAAAATCTGATAGATGAATTAATAAAATAAAACCTATATAAATTATGAACAAGAATATATTAATAACGTTGACCTTTTTACTGGTTCTTGTGGGAATGTTTTGGATTATGCCAAATATCAAAGTAGAAATAATTGGAGACTTTTTTGAAAAGTTAATTAAGCCTTTAGGTGTTCCTATATCCATGGCAATAGGATTACGATTTGGATTATTGAAGTATAAAGAGTTTAGTCGTAAAGAGGAACCATAAGCAATCAAAAACCAGTACTTTAAATTACGAAGTATACAATATTGAGAATTATCTTTAAAATAGGTGTTTGTTTTGCTTTTAACTACTAAGCCATTTTACAACTAAGACTTCTAACTTATTTCTTTAGTAGTTTTTACTACTCCATGATGTTAAAAACATTTATTTACAACTTCTTAATGGCCATTCCCAAATAGAAATATTTTACACAATTACGGCTTTCCCATAAAAACTTCAAGCCAACACCTTACTAAAAGCAAGGCTAGATTTTCTCCTAAAGAGATATGCATAGGTATATTGTCATTCAATAATATCTCAACGTTGAATACATTTTCTTACTCATTAATATTTTAGATTATGATCAGACTACATTTACGCTTTATCGGTTTATTTAGCTTTTGTTTAATTTCTTATAATTGCTTTTCGCAGCAGCAACCAGAATACCCTTCACCAAATTTAAATTTTAATCCAACTAAATTAAATTCTGAAATTCTTTCCCCACAAGTTGCTTCATTTCAAGAATATAAAATGTTGCCCGTTAATTTATATACAGGAAAAGTTGATGTTACAATACCTATCTATGAAATACAATCTGGAGGCATCAGTGTGCCAATAAGTATTTCATATAACACAGGTGGAATAAAAGTTGACCAAGAGTCATCTTCTGTTGGACTTGGTTGGGTTTTAAATGCAGGCGGTAGTATTTATAGAAAAATAAATGACATTCCAGATAATCAAATAGATATTGGAACATTTGTAGAATATGATTGGGATGTTGTTCCGGCTGCTTATCCAATTCTTCAATCGGTAGGGTTTAATAGAAAATATGATTTTAAAAAGGGAAAAAAGGATTGGACCTATTTTGAGTATGGAAGTGGTAATTATTATTGTGATGCAATGATATCTGAAAGACTCGAAGGGGAAGGATCTGCTCCGGCTGATTTTAATAATGGTGTTGGTTATGGTGGAGAAGATGGAGGTTACAATTCTGCTAGCACAGCTGGAAATAACATTGATAGTGTTCATTCAGATTTAGCTCCAGATGTGTTTATAGCAAATGCACCAGGTTTAAGTACTAATTTTACTGCATTACGAGATACTAATACTTTTTTAAGTGGTTCCTATGGTTTTAATAATGCCACATTTAAAGGAGAAACTTTAGACCACTCTGGAGTTTTAGTCAATAATATGTTACTTGATATTAGAACACAACTAGGTTTTGGGTTTTTTGAAAGTATTTTAGATCCATCTCAAATGTCTGATGCATTGGAATTTAGAAAGAGATCTAATAGGATTAGGGATTTTTATGAATTTAATTTGACGAATACTAATGGGTTAGAATATACATTTGACAAGGAAGATTATACAGAAAGTTTTACTTATTCTGACAATTATTTCGATAACAATAATATATACGACCGAATTAAAATAGGATATAACTATTATAATAAATCTATCAATGCATGGAATTTATCTAAAATCAAAAACCCAGATACCTATTCTGAAATAAACTTTATATATGATGAATATTCCAAATCTACTCCAAAGCTAAATAGATATGTCGAATCAAATTATGAAGTTTCAGCTTTTCAGGGAGATTTTATGTATGATAATACGAATGGCTGCACTTGCTTAACAAACCCTAATTATTTTATTGACGGCCAATCACAGCCACATGAAGGACCAATTAATAATGTTTCAAAACATCCGAAGCTTCATCGTTTAAATAGAATAGTTTTTGATGAAGGAGTAGTAGAATTTATATATGGTTATGCACGAATAGATGATTTGGAAGAAAGAGCTTTAACTCAAATCATTGTCAAAGATTATAACAATGTAATTATTAAAAAAATTAGATTGGATTATACTTATTTTCAATCTAAAGAGAATTGTTCACAAGCAGAGTGCTATAGATTAAGATTAGATGCCATTCATTACTTTTCTCCAGATGACACATTATTAAATTCACATTCATTTGAGTATAATTATGAAAACAAACTTCCTAAGAGAGGATCAGTACAACAGGATTATTTAGGTTACTATAATAATAATGGTGTAAGTGGTGTTGGAAATAGTTACACAAAACCAAAATTATATTATTATAAAAATTCAGGAAGTAATTCTATACTCCCTTTCCCTTTATCTAATAAGCCTGTTGATATTACCATTAATGGGCCGCTTAACATGGAGCCTAATTCATATTCCAAGTCGGGATCTTTAAAGAGGATTAATTATCCCACAGGAGGGTACTCTGAATTTGAATATGAAAATCACACATTTTATTTTGATGGAGCAGAATATTTAGCCGGAGGACTACGTATAAAAAAACAAATTATTAGTAATAGTGAGGGTAGCGTTAGAGAATTTGTTTATCAATACAAGAAGGACAATGGCACTTCATCAGGAACCATTAATAATATTCCCGTATTTGCATATCCAAAGTATTTTACATTAAGCCCATTTAATATCCAAGAGTTTACTGTTTACGACATGAATAAAGCAAACTTAGCTTTAACTAATAATAGTTTTGTAGGATACTCTCAAGTTAAACAGCAGGAAATTGGTAATGGCTCGATAGCTTATAAATTTACTTCACCATCGGATTTTCCTGCACAGTTTAATACTAGAACTGCTCTTAATGGATTATATAATCCAGGTACATATGGTCCAGATGGTAACCCAGGAAACTATAGTTATAATTGCGTTAATAAATTTATGCAAAACAGTGCTTTCTCTTTAGATTATTTTAAAGATATAGATTTTAAAAGGGGGAAACTTAAAAGCAAAATTATAAAGAATGAAAATAGTCAAAACCAGCTTAAAGAAATTTATGAGTATAGTACAAACCAATTTGGAACAATTAATCTAATTAGTAAACTAAGGTTTACACCAACAAAAAAAACAACGGGTATGTATACGTTCTCTCATGCCATTTTAAATAATTCTCAATTTGTTTATGCAAGAGATTTAACCACAAAAAAAACGACTACGGAATATCTAGTTGGAGGAAATAAAGTCACATCAGAATTTTATTATTACGATAATGATTTACCATTATTAAATCGCCATAAGATCGAAGATAATGTAAGTACAATAGAGACTAGAACGTATTACCCATTTGATTCAGAAGTTAGTAGTTTGTCTTTTATGAATGAATTAGTGTCTGCCAATAAATTATATGAACCTATAAAAAGTGAAGTGTTTAAGGACTACCTATTACTCTCTACTAATTTAATTAACTACGATAATTTTAATTCAAGTTTTAATGCTCATTACATGCCTAAGAGTTTATCTGCGTCTAAAGCTGATAGCCCTTTAATAGAGGAAGGATCTATGGTGGATCGTAGAGATAACAAAGGGAATATTGAACAATATACTAGAGAAGATGGAGTTTCCGTGACTACTATATGGGGTTATAAATCTAATCATCCAATTGCTATACTAGAAGGAGTAGAATATACGGAAGCTCATGGTTGGTTATATTTTGATACTGGTTATACTTTCTACGATATAACAACACTTTCTAATAGTGATATAGACTCAACTACCGAACAAGAATTAAGAGATTTGTTAGATGTTTTGCGTTTAAACATATCTCAGCATACTTCTGGAAAAGCATTCATAACAACATATACTTATAATCCTTTAATAGGGATGACCAGCTTCACTGACCCACGTGGTAAGACTACTTATTATGAGTATGATGAATTTAATAGATTGAAACACATTAAAGACCATGATGGGAATATTTTAGAAAAAACAGAGTATAATTATAAAAACGAATATTAATATGAAAAATATAGCTTTAATTTTAATGTTAGTTTTAAATTCTACGATTGCTTTAGCTCAAGAAAATATACAACCAGAACCAGAAGCTTGCATGTTTGGAGAAACTTTATGGTATCCAGATAATGATGGAGATGGATACGGTGGTACTCATAATCCAATTTGTGCTGTAGACCAGCCTAGCGGATATGTTGAAAACTCAGATGACTGTAATGATTTTGATCCAACTCTAACAAATACTGGATATATCCAATATCGAGATCAAGACGGAGATGGCCTTGGCGATCCAGATAGTTCTATCGTCGCATGTAATAACTGGGGTGGGTATGTCTTGAACAACAATGACCAGTGTCCTGATGTATATGGAGAATACAATGGCTGTCCTAATATTACCCTAAATGAAAACTATTTATATACAACAAAATATCTTTTGGCCACTCAAAATGGTGAAGTTGAAGATGATGATAAAATTGAATCAATTACCTATTATGATGGTTTAGGTCGTGCTAAACAGTCTATAACCAAACAAGCAGGAGGTAATAAAGAAGCCATTATTGTTCCCATGGTCTATGATGATTTTGGAAGACAATCACAACAGTATTTACCCTATGCAAGAGAAAGTGTTTCTAGTCTATACATACAAAACCCAACGGATATTTTAAATCAAATTGATGCCCAATATCAAATGAAGTTTCCTGAAGATTTGGACAATACTCTTAACCCTTATAGTCAGAAAGTATTTGAAGAATCTCCACTAAATAGAGTAACTGAACAAGCAAGTCCTGGAAGTGATTGGGCCGTTGGAAATGGTCATACAATCAAGTTTGAATACAAAACAAATACATTTGATGCAACAAACCCTACAAATCCTTTAAAAGATAACGTAAAGATCTTTTCAGTGCTTCATCCAGAAGATAATACGGAACAAACTGAGTTAGTCTTTAATGGTTATTACCCAACTACTGCATTATACAAAACTGTGACTAAGGATGAAAATTGGACGTCTAGCAAAAACCATACGAATGAAGAGTATAAAAATAAACAAGGACAAGTTATTTTAAAAAGAACTTACAATGATAATGAGGCACTTGACACCTATTATGTATACGATGATTTTGGTAATTTAACATATGTCCTTTCACCCGAAGCTTCTTATCAAATTATAGATGAAGGTGCAATTGGTTTTCGCATTGCTTCGCAAACTAATTACCCATGGACAGATTTAGTATTAGTGGATCAAGTGTTTGCAGAAGAATATAATAAAAAATTAGACGAGTATGAGAATAGTGAAATTTTAAACACAGATTTAATTAATGAATATGGAGCTCAAGGTGGTTTTACTATTAGTACTCATGCCAATCAAGATCTAGTTACTTTAAGTATTACTTTTTCAACAACTGCACCTTTTGAGCTAAAGCAAGGCCAATTAGCATCTTTAAAAAACTACGGTAATTATAAGGATACTGAACTAGGTAGTATTAGTGGAGATGATTTTCAATATATTTTTCTAATTAAAAATAATAATATCATTATTGAAAAATTAGGGAAAGGAGATGGAAAACTAACAAGTGTGAACCAATTATTTAATAGTAATATAAAGCTTTCCTATACACAAAATTATCCTTGGACAGCATACACAGATGTAGATCCTAAATTTGCTTCAGATTATGAAAAGCAATTAGATGCTTATCCTAATAGTGATATTTTAGGAATAAATATTCCAAATGAATATGGAGGTCAAGGTGGTCTTAATATTACTATTGATGAATATGACAATGTGCTTTTTACTTTTAATAGTTCAACAACAACACCTTTAAAGTTAAAACGAGGATTAGTAATCCCATTAAATGCAAAACGTAAAATAGATGACAGAGATAATTTTGAAACTTTTCTAGGCTACACACTATCTATAAAAGACAATAACTTGCATATTGCAGGAAAACAGTCTCTTAATTCCTTTATTCGTACCTGTGGGACTCCAGTGCCAACAATTCCCCCAGCAACAGTTGAAGGTTTATGTTATATTTATCATTATGATTATAAAAACCGACTGATTGAGAAGAAAATTCCTGGAAAAGATTGGGAATACATTGTGTATGACCAAATGGATAGACCGGTACTTATCCAAGATGCTAATTTAAGATTAGAAAATAAGTGGTTATTTACAAAATACGATGCTTCTTCAAGAGTGGTTTATACAGGGGAGCATGTATTTACACCAACAGGGTTTTTAAGCAATTCAGGAAGATTGGAATTACAAGAAGCTATTAAACTACAAAGTGTTTTTAATGAAGTTAGAAATTCTACAGGAACATCAATAGATGGAACATCCCTTTTTTATAGTCAAAATGTTATACCTAATACAGATATTGAATTACATTCAATAAATTATTATGATGACTACGATGCAATTAATCTTGATCCAGCTTTAGCTTATCAAAATAGTTATAATCAATCACTTTCAGATAATAACAAAACATTTCCAACAGTAAATAAGGTTCGCGTTTTACAAACAAACGATTGGATAACCTCGGCTAACTATTATGATACTAAAGCAAGACCTATTTTTTCAGTCAGTAAAAATGATTATTTAAGCACGATAGATTGGAGTAAAACAGAATTAGACTTTGTAGGGAAAGCATTAGAAATAACAACACAACATCAAAAAACAGGACAAACGACTATTACAACAATAGATAAATTTACCTATGACCATGCCCTTAGGCTTCTAACTCAAACTCAAACTATAAATGGTGCTCCTCCAGAACTTATTTTAAACAACCATTATGATGAATTTGGACGGTTAACAAGCAAAAATGTTGGTGGTTCAGTCGCTAGTATTGCAGAAGATTCTAATGGCTTACAAACGGTAGATTTTGGTTATAACATTCGTGGCTGGCTTAAAACTATTAATAATGGTAATACTATAGGAAACGACCTTTTTGGCTTCGAATTAAAATATAATAATACAACAACTGGAATCCCTTTATATAATGGAAACATAAGCGAAACTCATTGGCAAACAGCTAACGATCATAATCCAAGAAGTTATGATTACGGTTATGATGCCTTAAACCGAATTTTAACAGCCAACTATCACGGGAATTATGCTCTAATTAATAATCCGAATGAGTTTGAAAATTTTAGTATTAGTAATATTAACTACGATAGAAATGGTAATATTTTTAACTTACAACGTTATGGTACTATAGGCACTACTATTCCTAAAACAGATATTATCGACCAATTACAGTACAATTACGAACCAAAAAGCAATAAACTTTTAAGTGTAGTTGATACAGGTCATAAGAAAGAAGGATTCATAGATAGAAATGTTTTTGATAATGATTTTGAGTATGATAGTAATGGAAATATGACAAAAGATAAAAATAAAAATATCTTAGAAATTTCCTATAACTATTTGAATTTACCCACAGAAATTGTGTTTGATAATAATGACGACGATATTATAGATGGTTCAATAGAGTATATTTATGATGCTTCTGGTGTAAAGTTAGAGAAAAAAGTATCTAACGGTTCATTTGATACATACACTAGATACGCTGGGAAATATATTTATGAAGAAACAAATTCTATTGAAGATTTAAAATTTTTCAATCAACCAGAAGGTTATGTAGAAAAAAATAGTTCTGGAATTTTTGAGTATATTTACCAATATAAAGACCACTTAGGTAATATCAGGTTGAGCTATAAAAATATCGGCACCAGTACAACTCCTGTATTACAAATACAAGAAGAGAACAACTACTATCCTTTTGGACTGAAACATAAAGGGTATAATAACGTTGTTAATGGTACAGACCATAAGTATGGCTTTGGTGGTAAAGAAGAAAATGACGAACTTGGTCTTGAATGGTTGGATTTTTCTGCTCGTAATTACGATGCGGCATTAGGTAGATGGATGAATATTGACCCGTTGGCAGAAATGATGAGAAGACACTCGCCATATAACTATGCTTTTAATAATCCGTTAAGGTTTACAGACCCAGATGGTATGTCTCCCGATGATGTGATTATTTCTGGAAATGAAAAACAGGCAGCATTTAATGATTTACAAAAATCAGTTAGTAATGAATTGACACTATCAATGGATTCTAAGGGTAAGGTAGGTTATACACAAAATTCAACTGGCAAACTATCTTCAGATGCACAGAAACTTGTGGATGCAGTTGATGACAGTTCGGTAGTTGTTAATTTAAAGGCAGAAAACACAAGTAAAACTTCAAGTGGTAATGATTATGTTGGCGGAGCCTTTATGGGTAATACAGTAAGCACAGATGCAAGTGGAAATAATACAGTCGTTGCTAATCAAGAAATTAATCCAACTGTATTACAAAAGTTTGGCGATGCAAATGGTAAATCTGGATATGGAACTTTACATGAGGTTACTGAATCTTATGAAGGAGGTAAAATATCACAAGCTTCTGGTGTTTCAGCACAACCAAAATATGAAGGAGTTCCTAACCCAGCATACGATTCTGCCCATTATATTGAATCAGTTAAACAACCAGGTATTATTAGAGCAAACTATTATGCACCTAGTTCGTCTAACCGAGTTATGTTTTTGCAACCTAAAGGTGTTAAGTTGTCTGGTCCATCGGGTGCTTCTCATGTCGAATATACGTCCAATGGAAAAGTAATAGCAACTAAATAAGAAATCAAATATGAAAAAAACAATATATTTAATTATTTTAATATTAGGTATTATTTCATGTAAAAGTCAGAAAAATAATAAGGTAGAAAAACCTTTAAAAATTGATTTGTCGAGTGAAATCCTTGCTAAAGTTTATAAGATTGATTCTATAAATAATTATTACTTAATATATGTCTCCAATGAAAAACTCAATTATAAAATAATATCAGAGAAAGTTTCACACGAGAATTGTAATAAGGTTGTTTTAGATTCTTTATACTCTTTTAGAGTTGAAAGTTTATTATTAACTCGACCAAGAGCTAGCGAAGGCGTAGAACTTCCTGTGAATTATTCAGATTTTGAAAAATGTATTGATGTTCCTAATAACACTAAAATTTGTACAGAAGTTGGGATTCGGGATATATGTAAGTCAAAAAACCTTTTAGGATTATGTTATAGAATAATCAATCAGTAAAAGGTCTAATTGAAACTCACTACTTTAAACTACAGGGCGGAACGTAAAGAAAATGTTTTGTAAACATTCATAATATTAAACCAGAACAAACAGTACCCAATATTGGGTTTAAACAGCAATCTTTAATCGGGTTGCTGTTTTGCTTTTAACTTCTAAGCCATTTAATAACCTGAATCAAACCAAGAACTATTAACACAATTAAATTACCAACTAAAGATATAACCAAACCAATAACACCCATGGTCTCACTAAATGATGATGATTTATGTTTTTATATTAAATAACCTTTTAAAAGACAATCTATTTGTAAGCCTAAACCTTACTTTAAGTAAGGTACAATGTTGTTAAAATAAATTTTTCAAGCTTATATTGTGGATTATTTCCCATATCAAATGAAAACTTATTTTTCGATCTATAAATGCCTTTTTATTTTAATGGTTTTGGCTTTTACAGGCTGTAAAACCATTTCTGTTCAAGACAATCAATATCAAACAGCAAAAGAGCAAATTGTTCTAGGTAGTATTGGTCAAGATGCTAATTACTTGTTAGAACAACATTATAGTAGCTCGGCAATTCCTAATTACATAACGCCAATTAAAGTGCAAGCTACAGCAGTACCTTTTAATAAATCTTCTTATAAAAGTTTTCAGCAAGCCCAGCCCTTTCAAACCACTAAGGTTCAAATTAAATATGTAGATTCATTAGAGTTAAAACCAAGTTTTATAAATCTGGAGATCGTAGATCAAGTAGGTTTAATCACTTTGTTAAACGATAAGACAAATGCAGATATTAAAGAGTATTTGGTAAATCAAACCGAGTCTCATATTGTTACATATATTTCTATGGCTTTTCCAGAAAATATATTAAAAGACCTTCAAGATGCTGAAGAAGTTTTTATAGAGCCTTCAGGAAAAAAATCGATTGCCTTGCATCTTTATAAAGAAAAAGAACTAATTAAAATTGTAAATTTCTTCGAAGGAGTTGTTTTTGCATACAAAACAGCCAGTTGCTGTTGGAAAGAAAACGACAAATATCAATTAGAAATTGTTGATTTAGTGGATGCCAACGACAATTGCCCAAATAAAAGTTATCTATCTGCACAAAATGCAAAAAAAGAAATTAATTATTATAAGTTTTAAGAATGAGAAAATCGATTTTTAGTTATTGTTTAATTATTTTATGTATGTCCTGTAGCGATGTGGTTTTAGTGGATGATATTTCTGGAGAAAATATACGTGTTTTAGCTCCAACGGATGGCGCCTTATTAAATGAAAACATCGTGACTTTCACTTGGGAACAAGTGGAAGATGCTGAGTGGTATGCCATACAAATAGCCAAGCCTAATTTTGCAGAAGCCCTGCAAATTGTAACAGATTCCACAATTATCGGTTTAAATTTTACGAAGGTGTTAGAATTAGGGGAATACCAATGGCGAGTAAGAGGAGAAAATTCAGAGTATCATACAGGGTATTCTACACAAAGCTTTGCCATTGAATAAAAAGTCTAAAACATACCTGCTTATTATGGCTGTTTTAAGCATTTGGGGAACTATTGCTTATAAATTCTTTTCAACTTACAATCCTGTAGCTCCTGCATTAGATAAACAAACTACAGTTATGGCGTTTAAGCCACTAACAAAAAAAACAGACACATTCACGATTCAGCAGTTACAAAGAGACCCTTTTTTAGGTACCATAAAGAGAAAACCTTCAACCACTAATAAAGGTGTTTCTAAAAAACCAAAGGACACCATTCAAATCCCACAAATGACATATTTGGGTTTATTGAAAATACAGAAATCTAACGATCAAATATTTGCACTGAATATCAATGGAGAACAATTTCTGGTCAAAAAGGGGCAAACAGTTGAAAAGATTAAAATCATCCAAGCCGACTCTCGAAAAATGGTTGTTAGATTTCAAAACAAGACAATCACATTACCCATCCAGTAATGAAACTCAAAAAAATAAAAGCTGGAGCTTTGCAATCTACCCTATTTATTTCGGTAGTGATTGCCATTTTATTATCTGCTTTTATCCTACTCATTCAATTACATAAAAGATTCGATATTCAAACAGAATTCATTCAAGAAACTGTTGAAAATGCTAATGATGGTGTAAACTATGCTTTGTTTAATAATGTAGCTCTAAAGGATTCTGTATTAGTAAATCTTAATGATGAAGATTATAAATCCATCAAAATTTATAGAGATTATTGGGGTGTTTTTGAGACAGTGACATCAGTTTCAAAGATAAAAACAAATCGCATAGAAAAAGTAGCATTCATTGGAGGAATACAGCCTAAAGATAACAGATTAGCACTTTATTTAGAAGACCAAAACAAACCTTTGGTTTTAGTAGGTCATACAAAAATTGCTGGTGTCGCTTATCTACCTCAGCAAGGCGTGAAACCAGGAAATATTGCAGGTCATTCCTACTATGGAACAGATTTAATCTACGGTCAAAAAAGGACAAGTAATTTACTTCCAAAATTGGTATCAGATTTTTATAACACCCTAACAAGTCTAAACCTAGAAAGTAACAATGAATTTATCGATATAAGTAGGAATAGAAACGTCTCTAATTCTTTTTTAAAGCCTGTTAAAACAATCTTTAGTAATAATGACATCTATTTATCTCTAATCAAATTAACAGGTCATATACAGGTTATTTCTAAGACCAAAATTATAGTTGAGGCATCTTCACAATTGAAAGATGTGGTTTTAATAGCTCCAGAAATAGAAATAAAGAATAAGGTGAATGGTATATTTCAATCTCTAGCAACAAATAAAATAACTGTTGGAGAGAATTGTACACTAAACTATCCATCTGCATTAATTCTTAAAACCAAAAAACCGATTCAGGGTCCTGGAACAGAGAATGAAAATAGCCTTTCTGAAATACGAATAGGAGAGGGAAGTATCATAAAAGGTCTTGTTGTTTATCATGGTGATGCAACAAAAAACAACCACAAAGCTCAGTTAATTATTGAGGAAAATGCCTTTGTCCAAGGTGAAGCATATTGCAATTTAAATTTAGAATTAAAAGGGACGGTTCAAGGGTCTGTATTTGCATCCAATTTTATTGCAAATCAATCAGGATCTATCTATCAAAATCACATTTACAATGGAAATATTATCAGTGACGATTTACCTATTCAATATGTTGGATTAACATTTGAAGATTCTAAAAAAGGTGTAATGAAATGGTTATACTAAAAAAGTTAAAAGCATCTACACTTATGGAAACCTTGGTCGCCACGGTTTTAATTATCATTGTTTTTATAATTACCAGTATGATATTAAATAATTTGTTTTCTGGAAGTATAAAAAATAATACACAGGCTATTGATACCTATTTAAAGGAGCTACAATATTTACAATTTCATGATAAAATCGATTTACCATATTCGGAAGACTATAATCATTGGGAAATATCCATTGAAAAATATGATAATAACAAGTTTCAACAAATTGAAATAGAGGCATTAAATAAGCAAACCAATAAGACTATAACAAAGAAATATATTGAACAAATTCAATAAAATAAAAGCCTTTACATTAAGTGAAATAATAGTGGTTTTAATTTTAACCAGTATTGTTGTGGCATTGGCGTTTTCAGTATTATCATTGGTTCAAAAACACATGCGCAGTATTGAAGAAAACTTAAAAGAGCATACAATTATTAATAAGTTAGAAGTGTCTCTAAGTTTAGATTTCAATCGTTTTTCAAAAATTAATTATAATGACATGGAACAAGAATTACGGTTTTACAATGAAATAGATACCATACAGTATCAATTTAATAGTGACTATATCGTAAAAGAACTTGACACATTTAAAATTCAGTTGCAAAACAAGAAATTATATTTTGAAGGGGAACCGAAGCAAAATGGAAATATAGATGCAATTAAGTTAACTATATCTAACAATAACAGCAATAAATTCATTTTTGTGTATAAACAAAATGATGCAACTTCATTTATAGAATAATGGCTTTTAATTTAGACAACATACAAACCAAAGAAGCAATTTCTAAGCCAAAGAAAGACATACAATCTGGGTCTTTTTTTACGAAGGAGATAAAATTATTTAGTAAGCCTTACTCAAATAAAATTAAGGAAGCTTTTTATATTGAATTGAGTGTGTTGTTAAGAGCAGGTGTTAATCTCAAAGAAAGCTTAGAATTAATAAGTAACTCTCAAAAGAAAAAGCATACTGAAGAAGCACTTCAAAAGGTTGTTGACGACATTGTTTCTGGTAAGAGTTTATCCGATGCTTTAAAGGTTTTTAAGCAGTTTTCAGATTATGAATACTATTCCATTAAAATAGGAGAAGAAACAGGAACACTTTCACAAGTTATCGAGCAATTGGGGTCGTTTTATGCTAAAAAGAATGAGCAACACCGAAATTTGGTAAGCGCACTCACTTACCCTATAATTATCCTAACAACAGCAGTATTAGTTGTTGTATTTATGTTGCAATATGTAGTACCTATGTTTCAAGACATTTTTGAACAGCAAAAAGTAGAGCTTCCAGCCATCACGAAATTTATTATTAATGTGTCAGGATTTATGAAATCATATAGTTGGCTTTTGTTACTATTAATCATTGTAGTTATGGCTTCAAGAACAGCATTTAGTCAGAAAATATGGTATAAGAAAAACAAGGACAAATTCATTTTAAAACTTCCCTTTATTGGCGATTTCGTAAAAACAGTGTATTTGTCACAGTTTACACAAGCAGTAACACTGTTAACGGCCTCTAAAGTGCCAGTTGTCAATAGCATTCAATTGGTAAAACAAATGATAAATTTTTATCCCCTAAAAGAAGCTTTAGAGGCTGTAGAATCAGAAATCCTAAAAGGTAGCTCTTTAAGCGAAAGTTTAAGTAAGCAACCAATTTTTGATCAAAAAATGATTGCGATGGTTAAAGTAGCAGAAGAGACCAATCAAAATGAGTTTATTTTCGAAAGACTAAACAATCAATACAATACACAAGTAGATCAAAGATCCAAGTTATTAGCAACCATCATGGAACCTGTTATTATTCTTATAATAGGAGTTCTTGTAGGAGTTATTTTAATAGCCATGTATCTGCCCATGTTTAAATTAAGTAGTGTGTTGGGGTGATGACTTTATTCTTACTTTTTTTTGATATTTGGGATAATTATTTTTTAATGATAAAGGAAGAAATGTTCGTTTTTTATTTTAATGTTGAAGATTTAAAAATCGCATGTTCGAATCCCTTAGGGGTCGGTAATAAAAATGTAACTATTTACTTGTTAGTCTATTAAATCGGTTGGTTTTTTAAATTGTGTCAATTGTGTGCCAATTTTGTGCCAATACAGGTTTTTTTAAAAAGGGATTAGTAATATAATATATTACTGTTTTAGCTTTTTTTAGACTGGCAAACATGTAGATTAACAATGCTCCAATTAGATACGAAATCAAATTAGAAAGGAGATTTATAGTTATGTCTTTAAGCAATTCCATTATTTCTAAGAATCTAGGGTTAATCCCCTTTCTTATGTTTATGTGGCTTTAGTGATGGCGTATTTTTTGGAGTTTCCTTATTATCTCGTTGTCGTCTGTCTGGTTTTCCTGTGGAATCAGCAATTCTTTTTGGTCCTGGTTTAATTCCCATAATATATTTCTTTTATTAATGTTAAATTTCACTACTACAATTTAAGTTTTTTTTTGATAGTAAATTTAAATTATGTAAAATTTCTTGACTCATTAATGTTTAAGAAATAACATACCCAATTATTAATTTGCTTTTGAAAAAGTGTTGATGAAGAATAAAAAGGACAACACCGGATCGAACGTTAAAAAATGTCCAGTGGACATTTTTAGTGAAGGAGCCAGCTGGCGTGTTGGCAAATAAACACAACACCGACATAACACCGACAAAATTCCAATTCAAAGACCCAAAAATAAAACAATTTCAATAGATTTGTTAATCTGAATATTCAACCAATTTACGTTGAATACTACCGAAATAAAATCCTTTACTGCTTCTGGATTGGGAAACAATGGAATACCAATATAGGATTGATTAGCTTGGTTAGGTCGAATATTTGGTTTCAATTGTATCATTTTACAGAGGATGAAAAAGAAAAAGAATCTAATTAATTATAAAACACAACACCGACTCAATACTGACAAATCAGCGTAAAAACATAATGAATCTGTAAAAAATATAAAAAAATGGAAGGGTTCATTTCAAATTTATTCCTTTTAATATTGATATAAAGTAAGTAATATATTATATTCGCATAACACTACACATTTTGTAGTAAATAGCAAATAAAATATATTAGTGAAAGAGGGTGCGTTGTCATATAATTATTTAGAGGAATTCTTAGATAAAATAAGGGCTAAAGGGCGATTTGCATTTACATTAGATGAGGTTAAAAGCCAATTTAACATATCAGATAAAGCTATAAGTCAGAATTTATATCGGTTAAAATCAAAAAATAAAATAGTACAAATACGTAAAGAATTTTATACCATATTACCTCCAGAATATGCACACCAAGGTATAATACCCACTAATTTATTTCTAGATGATATGATGTTAGCTTTAAATAAGGAGTATTATTTAGGGCTTATTTCTGCTGCAGCTATTCACGGTGCATCACATCAACAATCAATGGAAACATTTGTAATTACCGAAAAACCAGCACTTCGTAATGTTAAAAACAAGAAATTAAAGATTAATTTTTATGTAAAAAATTGCTGGAACAAAGAGGATATACTACAAGTAAAAACAGATGCAGGCTATATGAATGTATCATCTCCAGAACTTACAGCTTTAGATTTACTGTATTACATTGGTAGTCTTGGTATGAATAGAGTAATAACAATTTTGGAAGAGTTATTTGAAGTTGTGAAAGCAAGTGAATTAAAAAAAGTTGCTAAGAATTATCCTCAAAAAGCGGCAATACAAAGGTTAGGGTATTTATCTGAAACCATATTAAATAATCAAAAATTTAGTGATATACTATATGAGTCTATCAATCTCAAAAAAGGAGCAAATATTCCTTTAATGCCAGGAAGAAATAGAAAAGGGAAAATCAATACTAAATGGAAAATAATTCACAATGTAAAAATTGAAAGCGACCTATGATACCAAGAAGATACATTGAAGAATGGAAGGAATTTGCTCCATGGCCAGAAAATGCTCAAGTAGAACAAGATTTAGTTATTGAAAGAGCAATTATTGAAATATTTTCAGATAAGTTTTTAAATGAGAACTTGGCGTTTAGAGGTGGTACAGCATTACACAAACTATTTTTAAAGCCACAAGCAAGGTATTCTGAAGATATTGACTTGGTACAAATTAAAGAAGGTCCTATAAAGCCTATTTTAGTAAAATTAAGAGAAGTCTTAAGCTTTTTAGGAAAAGTTCGAACCGTCAAACAAAATGCAAATAATAATACAATAGTATACCGTTTTAATTCAGAAATACCACCAGTTATTAATTTACGTTTAAAAGTCGAAATTAACTGTAGAGAACATTTCAATGTATTGGGTTTACAGCAAGTTCCATTTAAAGTTAAAAATGGTTGGTTTTCTGGAGAGTGTATGATAAATACCTATTTTTTGGAAGAATTATTAGGCACCAAATTAAGAGCCTTATACCAACGAACTAAGGGTAGGGATCTATTCGATTTGGATGTCGCCTTATCAAATGTGGAAGTAGATGCTGATAAATTGATGCAATGTTACAAAGAGTATATGGCATTCTCAGTAGGGAACCCACCAACTCAAAAGCAATATATTGCAAACATGGAAGAAAAAATGTTAGACGATGAGTTTACAAATGACATTTTCACACTATTACGTCCTGAAATTGAATATGATAACGATAAGGCTTTTAAGAACATTACAGAACAGTTGTTAGAAAAAATATAATTATGCTATCAAAAGAGATAAATCTATAATTAATAAACTCTGAGATTTATTTTAGAAGGGAGTTATGTATAATCCATCAGTTGTACTAAAAAAAATCTCTTATTTACTTATTACCTGAAATTCAATACAAAAAAAAACTCAATTGATTTTATTAATTATTCATAAAAGCAATCAATCTATTCCAGAATAAATATTAATTTAATAAAAAATGACATTATGTCATAAAATTTATTAGATTTTGTTTAATTTTTAGTAATTGCCTATTTGGTTTAATTATTGACATCGAATACTCAAAATAACCAAAATGGAAGGTAAGAAATTTAAGATTTTAGCAATAGATGGAGGAGGAATCAAAGGTTTATATTCAGCATCTATTTTAAAAAAGTTCGAAGAGACATTTAATTGTAAAACCGGTGACCACTTTGATATGCTTTGTGGTACTTCTACAGGTGGTTTAATAGCTTTGGCTTTATCTCTCAAAATTTCTGCAAGTGATATCTGTGACTTCTACACTGATAATGGGGAAAAAATTTTTCCAAAACATAAAGAAACCTGGCTTCCATATTTTGGTAAAGTAAATCATGGTTTGGTTAAACAAGTAGCAAAAGGAGGTAAATATACAGACGAAGGACTAAAAGAAGCACTCAAAGAAATTTTTGGCGACAAATTAGTTGAAGATTGCAACAACTTATTTTGTATTCCAAGCTATTCAATTACAGAGGCAAAACCAAAAGTTTTTAAACGTGATCATTCAGATTTATCGCGAGATAATAAAGCACCAATAATTGATGTGGCACTTGCAACTTCGGCTGCACCTACCTATTTTCCAATGGCCGAATCTGAATTTTACGATAACGAACAATTTGTTGATGGTGGTGTTTGGGCAAATAACCCAACTTTAGTTGGTCTTTTGGAGGCTCTGAAATATTTTGTTGGCAATGGAAAGCCATATGATTCCATCGAAATATTGTCTTTGAGCAGTCTATCAATAACTGGTGGCAAAAAAACTGGTTTAAAAAGAAAAAGGTCTTTTATTGATTGGAAAGCGGATTTGTTTGAAACATCCATGAACGGCCAGAGTTATTTTTCAGACTTTTTCATGTCTCAAATCCACGAAATCTATGACGTTCATATAAATTATTTAAGAATTCCAAGTGTGTCAATTTCAACAGACCAAGAAGACTTAATTCAGCTCGATGTTGCAAATAAACAAGCTTTCGATTTGATGAAGATTAAAGCAAGTGAACAGGCACTAATATTTGAAAAGAAAGACAAAATTAAAGAATTATTTACAACAAAAAAATCATATATAATATAATAACATGGCAGATCTAAATGAAACATTTGTAGAGTTTAATGATATCATTAAGCTTTCGACAACCAGAAAAGATGAATTAAGAAAATCAAGAAATGCGGTACGCGAGGATATTAAGGATTATTTCAATAAAAATAGAGATTTACATACGGTTAAGTTCAAGGGACAAGGTTCATTCTCAATGAATACATCTATTTTGCCCTTGAGTGGAGAATATGATGTAGATGATGGTGTTTATATTTTTGGTAAAAAAGAGGATAGACCAACTACATCAACAGCTCATAGTTGGATTGTTAAAGCTGTAGAAAATAGAACAGACCAAAATACTATTGACAAAAATACCTGTGTGAGAGTACAATATGCTAAAAAATATCATATAGACTTACCAATTTACTATAAAACGACGGATAGCAACCATGAATTTTTTTATGATAGCGAAGATGTTCCGGAACTGGCCCATAAGGGAGAAGGTTGGGTAGAAAGTGATCCCTATGCTTTTAAATTATGGTTTGAAAAGGCGGCCAAAGATAAAGATCAATTAAAACGGATAGTAAGATACCTTAAGGCTTGGACAGACAACAAACATCATCTAAATCTTCCAAGTGGGATAGTTTTTACAATATTGGCAGTAAATAATTATGTAAGTAATTCTAGCGATGATAAAGCATTTCTAGAAACATTAGAAGCAATTCAAAAGTCTATTGATGATACAAGAAGTTATTGGGCGAGTTATGTCTGCAAAAGACCTACTATCAATACAACAGAAAACTTACTAGACAAATATTCATCAGAAACAAGAAAGAAGAATTTTTTAGATGCCTTGGATGGTCTAATCAATTCTGGCAAACAGGCAATTGAATTGAAAAGCAAAAAAGATGCGTGTGCGAAGTGGCAAAAGCATTTAGGTGATAGATTTCCATGTTCTACAATAGAAGAGGATGACAAAGAGTTAGCCAAAGCTTTCACAGTTACAGATCAAATTAGATACGATAATAAATCGGCCTAAATGTTTGATTTTAAGAATTTATTGGATGAAATATCTAAAACAGAAAACTGTAATCAATTAAATGAAGAAGAGTTAAAATCACTAGATTACGATTTCTTTGAAAACGGTACCGTTTGGCAAGTTTCGACAGAAATTACTATTGAGGGTAAATGTACAGATATTACATTGTATATTAATTTCCCAACTAACTTTCCGTTCAGTTTTCCAAAAATATTCATTAACAAAAGTAGTTATGAGCCAATAAAATACATTCCTCATATTAATTCTGATTTGTCCATTTGTATTTTTGACGAGGGTAACAATCCAGTAATGCCTAAATCTAATTTGATTGAATTGCTATGTTTAATGCTCTCCAAGGCAAAAAAAATAATTACATGCGCCGATGATGATGAATATAAAAAGGAAGAGTTCTTAAATGAGTTTAAAGCATATTGGGAATTAGTATATTCAGAAAAAGATACTGTTTCCAATTCTGGTTTTCATTCAATAAATAACGAGAGTACGCTTTCTGTAAAAGGTATAGGATTTACAAATAAAATGTTCTGTGGTTATGAATATTTCATCTCTAATAATGACGCTGATTTAGATAGAATTAAAAATATTTCTACTTTAAATGGCTATAAATATCAAGAGCTATCTGTAATTATTATAGATAATCCGTTTGATATTCCTCCATACGATACTACTTTTATGGAGTCATTAATATTGCTTCAAAACGATAATGATAGATTCCAAGAATTTAAGAAATTATGTAAATCTAAAGAGTTCAATAGTGTAATTATAGTGTTCAAGAATACAAAAAATTCGGTTAGCGAATATTATGGTTGGACTTATAAAAATGTAGCAATGCTATTGAGAAAACATGGAGGCTATAGGAATACAACTTCTAAATTTATACATCTTAATGCGCCTTACAATAGCCATAAATTGGTGTCTAGGTTATCATTTGATAATATTTCTTTGGATAGACTTCAGATACGCACAACCGGATATGTTGAAGAACAAAAAAGTATAGTTATAAGTGGTTTGGGAAGTATTGGTTCGAATCTAATCTATTTCCTACGTAATTTGCCAATCAATAAATTTCATTTAATTGATAACGATTCATTATCACCTGAAAACATAAAGAGACATTATTTAGGTCTTTCGTATTCAAAATACAAAAAGGTTGACGCTATAAAAAATGAATTATGCAATATAAATCCATTGAATATAATTGAAATAAGAGATGATTCAGTTAATAATGTAATATTAAAAGAACCAACTTTTATTAATGACTGCGATTTTCACATTGTTGCGATTGGAAAAACTAATGTCGAAAATTTTATACTAGAAAACATACAAAATGGTGTATTGTCAAAACCGACTATACTATTTTGGGTAGAACCATTTTTGGCGAGTGGTCAAATGCTGTTTGTTTTGCCCAAAGATGCACCGAAAGTCATTGATTTAATTTCTCAAAATAATTTCCCTTTTCATGTATTGGACAATGTAAATAGCCAACTTGATAAAACATATATAATAGAAGGAAGTTGTCAGTCTGGTTATTTTCCATATTCCTCTGCATATTTGACTTATTTTCTTTCAATGATTTTTCCATACTTAAAACTACATTTGTTGAGTAATAATGAAACTTCAAAAATATATTCCTGGATAGGTGATAAGGCTTTACTTAAAGAAAAGTTATTAATTACAAGTCAATTTGGTAATTCTAACGAATCGTTTCAATTAATAATCAATGAAGTATGATAACAGTAAAGTTGGGGAATGTTAAAGTGAAAATTTATAAAAACGTTATAGATAAGATGAATGATTATATTCAGGATGTCAGTTACAAACCAGAATCTGGCGGCATTTTAATGGGGTATGTATTAAAAGAAAATGTTTTTGCAATTAATGATATTTCAGTACCAAGCAAGTTAGATAAGGCAAGTCGGTATAATTTCACTCGTTCCAAAAAAAATGCACAACAGATATTGAATAAAGCTTTCAATAACAGTGATGGTAAACAAATTTATTTAGGTGAATGGCATACACATCCAGAAGATTTTCCCTCACCATCAAATTTAGATTTTAAGTCAATCAAAAAACAATTTCAAGGCAATATTCTCAATTCTCCATTGATCTTCATGATAATATATGGCAGAAAAGGTTTTTATATAACCTATGAAAAGGGTGATTCAATTCGTTCAGCACAGAATATCAGTTTCAAATCTTTGAATTAATTATAAAAAAACTAAACTTTGTAATTACTACTAATCTTATGTACACATATCTTGCAGTATTGAGTTCCGATTCTTTGACCAGAGACAAGTACTTGTTGACAATAGAGGTATTAGAACAAGGCATAAAAGAGAATGCATTGAGAGGTATGCCATCCTTAATTGAGCACGATTTTCACAGACCTTTAGGCTGGATATTCCCATTTGGGTTGTTCATTGAACCTAAAATAAGCAAAACAATAGGGAATTTTCTTGTTTGTGAAACTGATAAAGATGCTAAATTAATTTTTCCCAAAATAGAAGATTATTGGCAATACATAAATCATGAAAGCTGCAAAAACCATATAGGTACATTTAAGAAGCTTTTAGATGATAATTACTCAAAAGATGGAAGTTTCATTGATAAAGGTTGTGTGTCTTATAACTTACCAAATATTGTTGAGAAGGTATTTCCAAAGCTATTTGAAAAAATTGATAAATCAGGATTAATATTTTTAGACGATATTTTAGAACAATTCGATTATGTTGGTAGTGGTGTTTTTAAGAGTAAGTCTAATGAGTTCAGTATATTTTGTCATCAATATTTCAATAGAAATTTATCATTAATAAATAACTTCAATACTTACTTCATTGATGAATTTATTCGCTTAAATTCAGAAGAAAATGTCACCTTACGAATTGCAATAGACCGTAACCTCATAGGTTTATCAGAAACTTTCAGAGGAACTTTAGAATTTGACTATTGGTGGGGTCCAAAATTTAATAATGATATTTCAAATTTACCAAATCAAGTCACAAGGTATCAAAGCAATGAAAATCAAAAGATGTTTAGCGAAGTAAAAGGGACAGAGTTTTGGTGGAAAGCAGATGGTGACGAAAAAACACTAGAAGTTGAAGAAATTAGAGAAAAACCATCTTTAGGAATAAATGAAGAAACTTATGGATGCCGTTATATTCACTCAATATATAATAACCCTGAAAAAGAATTTATTCATTTTGATGGTGCAATCAGAACCTACACAGAAGAACAAATATTAAAAAGATGGGACTTAAGCATAAACAAAGCTGGAAAAAACACACTTTACACTAAACTCTTTCGAATTGATGGCAAACTTGAATTAGCCGATTGGAAAAAGTTATGCATTCTTTATTATAAAAGCAACCCTCTTATATTTGAATATTTTGGAGCACAGGAAGAGTATAACAATTTAGTTAATTCCACAAAAAAGGAATCAAAACAAACAAATTATATTCCCAATAAAATAAATATTCAAGATGGAGTAAGATTATTTGTATCCTATTTCAATAAGTCTGATAATTATGATTTATTTGAGAGAAAAGTTATAAATCCAGATATAATAAAATTTGGAAATGACGAAACTATAAATGTGATTGAGTATGACATAATAGAAATAGAAAAGTGTATACGACGAAATGGTGGAGAACTCGAATACCCAAATGAAGTTGAGTATGTAAAACCATTTGACTATTACACTAACTACCCAATTATAATTCATGGTTCTAAAAATTTAACGACACTTGTAAAAAATACATTAAATGCATTTAGAACTATCTTCGAAATTCAAAACCAAACTCTAAATAAAACAATTAGCTTTACAATAGGGAAATGGATGATTTTGAAGTAAGACTTTCCGTTTTTGGTAAATCCTCTGAAATATTAAAATGGTTAATTGAAAATCAAAATATTCCAACAAACTACAAATTATTCAAACAATGGTTATTTACACAAAGAAAATGGATATATAATAATTACGAATACAATGAAAAAGAATTCACACATCTATTAAAAGACGATGGTATTTTTTATATAAAAAGAAAAACTATTGACAATAGTATTATTTCGTTTATTAATAAAGAAGATAAAAGTTACTATAAGATAAATACTCAAGGCAAAGAAGATCTAAAACACCTAATAGAAAATAAAATTATTCATCCGTCACGTTTAGGATTAATTGAGAAAATTACATGCTCAAAGACTGGAGAAAACTATTTAACTTCAAAAACATCTAAATACCTAGACAAAGGAGTGAATATGGTTATAGAAAAAATCAGTTTAATTGCATTTTTCTGGACGGATGAAGAATATTTCTAAAAATCCGAACAAATATTAATCCATCTTCATTACAAACTTCAGTACAATACTTGAACAATCGGGAAGGCAGGTAATAAGGTGTTCGTCAATCGTTCCATTTTGTTCCATAAAACATATCTGCAAGAGCCAAGTATGTCATTGCGAGACTTTTGATAAAAAGTCGTGGCAATCTCATCAAGTATTACTACAATTATTTAGTAAGGCTCTTGCATATACCATAAATAGCACCACTGCGGCGACACGTCCTCGTTGGCACTATTTATTTGTTTTATTTCACACATTCTCTCCTTCCTCACCCGTAGCTACTCTTGCCCCTTAAAATCTCTATAAGGTCAGCACTCCGTGCTGTTCTTTTTATTTAAGGGGCAACCGCTACTTAATATGATGCGAGCCTGCGGGTCGCTTCGGGCAAAACCCACATAAATTTATCTAGATTGAAAGTATTGTTTTTAATTGAAATGTAGGTGTTGCTTCATATTCTGATAGATTAAGCATGTGGGTCTGCGGGTGTCACATTTTTTGAACTACTCCAGATTGCAAATAAGATAACTTTATCCTCGCGAATGCGGGGACCTCTTAAATGTATTTCCAATTTTTGTTAAATAAACCTATTATAGTAAAGTTAAAAGTTATCCTATTTTGCAAACCATGTAAGAGCAACTCATTCAGTCGGCAATTCCATCCACGCTTAATAGTTTTTACATTACGGATTGGCTAAAGTTAGGTTTCACATCAATTTTCCTCAAACCCTTTAACTTCTCAATATTCTTGTAGTTTAGTGAAACGCCAAACCTTAAATGAAAACTATTCTCAAAACCTTCCATTGCCTCTTTCAATCGTTGCACTTACCCAAACTTGAATATTCGGTAAATACCAATACAACTTCATCTGACTATAAAAAGAAATCAAAAAATGCGCCACCCTTGCGGTAAACCGTTGCTGTGGTACGCACTTTTGCCGAAAAGGCAACGTGCTATTACCACACCACCCTTGCTCATCTCGCAGTCGGCTCGCGCAACTAGATTACCTGCCAAAACAATAATTTAAGGCCATAAAAAAAAATAAAAAAGAAAACGAAGATAGCTGGCTCCTCTGCCCAACGCTGCATGCTATAAAGGTCAAGCCCTTCGGGTTTTGAAAAAAATCTCCACCCGGACGGAACGTTAAGAAAATGTCTAGCAGACATTTTTAGTGAACGTGCCAGCTGGTGCGTAGGCATGAATAATATTATTTAGTCAACTATCTGCCAGCTACCACTGTTACTGTTCACTAAATTTCGGGTAGTATTTTTTCCAAAAACCTTGACAGCATGATCCACGCCATCTAAAATGAAGCTTTCTTTTTTATTTTTTCTTTGTTTAAAAAATTTATTAGGAAGGAATAGGATGAAAAAAGAAAACCCGGAAGAAATCCGGGCAATCTATCATTTGAACTTTTTGAAGCGATTTACTAAACATTTAAAAAGCATCGAGGCTATAAAACTGACCAATGCACCAGTGAATGCCATAATGATCGTAACCACGAGGTCGTCGGGTGGTATATTAGGTAAAATACCAAAGACAGTACCACCAACAATGCTTATTTTTTCATTGAAATTGAAATGCATTATGACGCTTCTTTAGCGGTTTTTTCGCCATCTTCATCAACTACCACAGCTTGACTGACAGCAGTCACCACAGTACCTGCAACAGTTAAATAAGTAGCAATAGTAATAATAATTGCTGGCAAGCTAATAGGAGCAGCTATAATAGCACCTCCAGCTGTAGCTAAAGCGATTCCAATATTTCTCAAAGTTTTGAAAAACTTCGGCGTTGGTTTTTTATAACGTTCTATAATGTTCATGATTTTGAGATTTAATTGTTAATAAAATTTGTTCTTTTCGGTCTTGAGCTTGAGATACCAAAGACAATAGTTTTTGCATCATAGGTCTTGATTGAGAGCCTTTACCAATACCACTTAAATAGGTAACAGGAGCAATACAGCCTTCTAATTCCTTTAAAGCATCATTAGCAGGGTGAAACAGAATCAAACGTCTATTTGGAACACCTTTAACTAAAAGATGATTTTGAAAGCGTTTAGAAAATCTTGTCACGATTTCATAAGTGCCTTCTGGAATACAAGACATATTTCGTTTGTTATCATTCCAGGGCAATTCAATGGTATGACATAAGAATGAGCCAGAACAAAAGAGAGTACCGTTGGTACCCTCTTTAAAATAGGCTCTATGAAGCACGAACTCCATGATTAAGGAGTATCTACAATAACAGTAGCTAAAGCATTGTAAGCACCGTTCTTAAGGGCATACATTTGACCATTTACCTCTTGATAAAACTCAATACCCAACACTTGAATAACATCGACTGTAGAGTTTGCAGTTATCGTAGCAGATAAAGCTATAGCAGCAGTATCAGCAGCAGTGTAAGGAAGAATGGCAGTCTCATCATTTTCAAATGTTGAGGTTTCATTAGCAAAATCCAATTCTGCAGCACCCATAACCACTTTAAAATGCGTAGTTCCAGATGGAGCTGCAATTCTTAAAGTAGGGGAGAAAGGTGCTAAATCTAAAGTAGCATCCCCAGTCACACGATCAAACGCATTCACAAATGGCGTGAATAAAGTCGTCCCTAACTTACCATTCAGATTGAATTCAAAACCTAAAAATAAGTTGAAGTCACCATCAGTTAAAGTTCGTAATCCTCTATCATTAATAGGATCTGTTTTAATGATAGCTAAAAGATCTTTTGTCAACCGAGAAACCACACGTTTATCTTTTGCATTCTGCAAAAGAATACGAATAGCATTTCGAATAACCTTTCCACCTTTACCTGCAGACCCAAATTCAGACCCATTTTCACGCGTTCTCTGAAACGCAGGATCATTCGCAATACGATTGCCATCAACACCACCTTTTTCGCGTGCTAGATGTCCATCAGTCGTTTTGTAAAAGGAAATACCTCCGATAGTTCCTTTAAGTTTAATAATTCCAGCTTGTTTTGCCATAATAATTCGTTTTTTGATTAATAGAACAAAACAACTAACTTGTAGTCAGGAATTAAAAAATCGAGTTCCGAAAACACCATTCAAACCGATTTTGCCGAATATTCCGTTTATGACATTATATTTGTATGATAAAGCAAGGATACCCCCAAGATAAAGTACCATGAATCGCAAACGAATATGTATATATGCAAAAGATATCCAACTAATAACAGGTAGGAGTGAGCGTTATGGGCGTAAACTGCTTCAAAACATCCGTGAAGCATTAGATAAAGAACCTCATCAATTCGTTACTATACATGAATTTTCAGAGTATTCAGGCATCGAATTAGAAGTTATTAACCAGTATATAAATTAGTTAGAAACTACTTTCATTCCTCATAAAATTTGTGTAAATTTATGTTGTATTGTTTAATTAAGGTCGCTATATTTGCAGCGCTCAAATGTAAACTAATACAAAGCGAAAGTTCTTATCAATAAAGTTACCTATTCGGTTACCAAGTAATTTGAAAATTATATAACTTATTGATTATTAAACATAAATGGGTAGTAGTTGTAATCCTGCCACCCCGACAAATTTTTAAGAGTTACGGGCTCGTAGCTCAGCTGGATAGAGCACCTCCCTTCTAAGGAGGCGGTCATAGGTTCGAATCCTATCGGGCTCACAAAAAGCTTCACTAGAAATAGTGAGGCTTTTTTGTTTTTATATTTGTAATATTAAATTTTTAATGAATATGTTTTTTAATGGCAAAAACTGGACGAGAAAAAAATACTAAAAATAAAGCCAAGCATTCTAAATTAGTGAATAGAAAAAAGAATAAGCTTAAGGTTGATGAGATTAAACGAAAAGAACGTTTAAGAGAGATTATCCAGAAAGCTAATAAAAATGAAGTGAAGGATTAATTATTAAAAAAATTTTGAACTTTACTATAATTTATTTCATTAAAGTTACTAATTACTTTATTTGCTAAACTATAATCTTGATTCTTAGAATGAATACTTTTATATCCTACACAAAATATTTTTGCTGCATGAGCTGCTCTTATACCATTTGTAGAATCTTCAATAACTAAACAGTTCTGTTTATTAAAACCACTAGCTTTAGCTGCATTTAAAAAAATCTCAGGATGTGGTTTGGACGCTTTTAGATCTGCACCACTTAATTTAGCAATAAAATATTGATCTAATTCAAACCTTGTAAAAACACTTTCAATAGTGCCCATAGAAGCTGAAGATGCTAATACTAGCGTTAATCCATTCTCATGATATTCTTTAATAAGATTTAAAACACCATCGATAAGTTGAAGATTTGGGTCGTTTTTAAATAAATCTTTAAAAATATTTCTTTTTACTTGAACAAGATCTTCTGGGTTATTAGAAAGTTTAAAATGCTTGCATAGATTTTTGCAAACATTTATAGTAGATTGACCTGTAAAGGTTTGATAATGAGATTCGCTAACTTCAATGTTTAAAGTATCGAACATGCCAAAGTATGCTCTGTGGTGTAGAGGCTCAGTGTCTACAATTACACCATCCATATCAAATAAAACTGCTTTAAGCACTAATAATTTTTTTGGCAAATATACTGAAGCTTTTTAAAAATAAATGAGATACTTCATTTAAAGAATAATTAAAGCTTACTGCAGATTATTAATATTTTTTGATTTTTCAAATTAGTTGTTGCAAAAACATATTTATTACCTCCATCTTTAACTTTAAGCTTAATCCTTATGTCTTCTACAGAAACTGGAAAATTTCTTGTTGTAATATTCGCTTTAGTAATACCAGTTTTTTTAAATTCTTTTTTATTATACGATATAATATTTTCAATTTTAAATGCCCTGCCTGGAAATTCAATTAACGATTCAGAAGTATAAAGATGTGAATTCTGGGTTAATTTATTAATACTTAGTTTTTCAGAAACACTATTAAAAGCTCCTGATTTTAATATGGCTGCATTTGGTTCGTATAAATACGTTTGTGGTAAACTATATGAAGGTTTAGCGTTAGTTTCATCAGTTAAAGTAAAATTAAAAGATTCGATGTCTTTGCCTTTTAGATTTAAAGTGTGTAGTGCTATATCATTTA
The DNA here is from genome assembly GCF_003148645.1 of Xanthomarina spongicola. Lineage (GTDB taxonomy): Bacteria > Bacteroidota > Bacteroidia > Flavobacteriales > Flavobacteriaceae > Xanthomarina > Xanthomarina spongicola. The sequence continues at coordinate 592,757 of NZ_QGGP01000002.1, read as the reverse complement.
TTGTTTCATCTTTTTGTAATATCCAAAGCAATTCTTTTACTTCATTATTTACAGCAATAACATAAATTGTTTTAACATGATTTAGTTCTTTTATACCTATTGATAAATCTAATAGAGGAGATGTTTTAATTAAAATATTACTGGAAAAACTAAATAATAACTCCAAATGTTCTGGTACGTTTGGCAGGCAATCTTTTAAAAAGAAAACTTTTCCTTTGCTTTCATGTCTTCTAGATGGGTCAATATAAATCCAATTATATGTTTCTTTAGCTTCAATTAAGTATTCAATACCATTAACATTTAGTGTTTCAATATTGTGAATATTTAATTGTTTGTAATTATGCTTTACAATTTTTGAAAGTTCGTGGTTGATTTCGCAATGCGTCACTTTTTTAAAAACCTTAGAGAAATAAAAAGTGTCAACACCAAAACCACCAGTCAAATCAATTAATGATTCTCCTTTAATAATACTTGCTTTAAACTTGGCAGTTTTTTCGGAAGAAGTTTGCTCTACATTTAGCTTGTTTGGATAATAAATATTTGGTGTATTAAACCATGTTGGAAGTTTTTTTTTGCAACGGTTTTTGGCTTCTATTTGCTCAATAAGTACTTTAATGTCTAGACTTAATTCTTTATGTTTTTTAAATAGAAGAGTTGTTGTGTCTGAATTTAAATGATTATTTATAAAATCTTGATTAACAGTATTTAAAACAAGCTCATTCAAAGTAAATTATAAGCCTTTTGTAAGTTGTTGAACAATCTTATTATCAGATAGAAATTCCTTTAAAATAACCTTAATAGCTGTGTAAGTTGGTACAGCTATTATCATACCAACTATGCCAAATAAAATACCAGCAATAATGATAACTAAAAAGATTTCTAAAGGATGAGATTTGACGCTTTTTGAGAATATAATTGGCTGGCTAAAAAAGTTGTCTATTAATTGTCCAATGCCAATAACAATAAGTACATATAAAGTATTTGGCAGTAAAACTTCGCTAAAACTTTGTCCTAAATAACTAGTCATGGTTAATATAATCATTAAAGCTCCACCAATTAATGGCCCAACATAAGGGATTAGGTTTAATAAAGCACACAGAAACGCAATAACTATTGCATTTTCAACACCAATAATTAAAAGACCAATTGTATAGATGATAAATAAAATGGATATTTGAAAGATTAATCCAACAAAATAACGAGATAATAAGTCTTTAATTTTTAGGAAGGATTTTTTAGAACGTTCTTCTTTACTATCAGGAATAAAAGCCATAATACTACTTTCAAATAGCTGACTATCTTTTAAAAAGAAAAACGAAATAAATAGCACAGAAAACAAACCAATACTAAAGCTTCCAAATCCAGCAATCATAGTATTTAAAAAATCTGGTATCATAGCATAATCAATCTTTGAAAGAAAATGCGATTCTTTTATAGATTCTTTAACATTTTCAGTTTTAATATTGAAGTAAGAAGTTGCTTCTTGATATATATTCTCAATATTAATTTTAAGGGAATCTATATCTAATAAAGCTAGATTATGACTTTGTTTAACAATTAATGGTATAAATAAACCAACTAATCCAACTAGTAAGCTAATTAAAAGCACCATTGTAACAATAACAGCTATTGCGTTTTTAAACTTAAGTTTGTCTCTAAGAAATATTACAACAGGTCTTCCAATTAGTGAAATAACTGCTGCTATAACTATGTAAACAATAACAGATTGGATTTTATATAGGAAGAATAATAATAAAAAGATACCAAGTATGATTCCTAAAGCTCTTAAAATTCCTTTTGATATAGTGTTTGAATTCATTCAGTAAATATACATATTGAAGTTTAAAAATATGAAAACTAAGATTTTATTTTATCTGTTTTGTAATTTCATAAAGAGCGATTGAAGTTGCTTGAACAACGTTCATGCTGCTATTCTGGCCAAACATGTTTATATGAATAATACCATCTGAAAGATTTAAAACATCTTCTGAAACACCAAAGTTTTCGTCTCCAATTATTAGAGCCATTTTTTGTTCTTTTTTAAATGTATAGTTGTTAATTGGTTTACTGTTAGATGTTATCTCTAAAGAAAGAATCGTGTATTTTTCAGCTTTTAACTGTTGGATGGTTTCTAGTATAGATTCTTTTTCTTCAAAAGAAACTACTTTTTCAGTAGCTCGAGACGTTTTAGTCATTTTTCTACCTTGTGGAATTGCCGAACCACAAAAAAGTATTTTTTCTATTCCAAAAGCATCAGCAGTTCTAAAGAGGCTTCCTATGTTTGGAGCATTAGTTATATTGTCGCACACTAAAGTAATTGGAAAAAGTTGTTTGGTAAAATTAGTATTGTAATGGGTAAGTTGTTTCACGAGAAATTAATTTTCAAAAGCATATTTCACAATGTTGGCTCCCATCTTTAAAGCTTTTTCTCTAACATCAGCTGAATCATTATGTACAACTTCGTCTTCCCAACCATCACCCAAATCACTCTCTACAGTAAATAATAAAACCATTCTATTTCCAAAGAAAATTCCAAATGCTTGAGGACGTTTACCATCATGTTCATGTATTTTAGGCAAACCTTTTGGAAAATTATATGCTATATTAAAAATTGGGTGAGATGCTGGTATTTCTACTAACTCCGTTTCTGGAAACACTTTTTTTAATTCTTTTGTAATGTAAGGTTGCATGCCATAATTGTCATCGATATGTAAAAAACCACCAGAAATTAAATAATTCCTTAAATTCTCTGCATCTTCTTCAGTAAAAAACACATTTCCATGTCCTGTCATGTGAATAAAAGGAAACTGAAAAATTTCGGTGCTACCAGTTTCTACAGTCTGTGGATTAGAGCTTATTTTAGTATCGATATTATTATTGCAAAAGGTAATTAAATTAGGAAGTGCAGTAGGATTGCTATACCAATCTCCACCACCTTTATATTTTAAAACAGCTATTTCTTGTGAAAAAACAAATGTAGACAAGAGACAAAAAATCAACGAGAAAAGACTTGTTTTAGTTATGTTTTTCATAAAACTATTAAAGATGTGTTTATCTATTTTAAAGTTCATTTATAAATGCAACTGAATGGCATGCTACAATAGCTGCAGTTTCTGTTCTTAATCTTGTGTTACCCAAAGTTACAGGAATAAAATTGTTATTTATAGCCATTTCAATTTCTTTAACACTAAAATCTCCTTCAGGTCCTATTAATAAAGTTATATCTTGATTTGAGATAATCTCATTCTTTAAAGATTTTTTTTCTGTTTCTTCACAATGAGCAATAAACTTTTGTCCAGTAAAAGATTGATCTATGAAACTCTTAAAAGTAATGGCATCATTTAGTTTAGGCATGTAACAAGAAAGAGATTGTTTCATAGCTGACTGCAATATTTTCTCATAGCGTTCTGTTTTTATTACTTTGCGTTCGCTGTTATCACAAATAATAGGCGTAATGGTATCGATGCCAATTTCGGTTGCTTTTTCTAAAAACCACTCATATCTATCATTCATTTTAGTTGGTGCTACAGCCAGATGAACTTGATAAGTTCTTTTTGCTTGTTTGTCTTTGTTTATAATAACTGCAACACAGTTTTTAGTATCTGCAACTGTAATTTTTGCAGTAAATAGCCAGCCAAATCCATTGGTAATATGCAAAATGTCTCCAACTGTTTTTCGTAACACTTTTATAATATGCTTACTCTCTTCCTTTTGGAAAATAATTTGAGTTGCTTCTTCAGATATTTCTTGATTATAAAATAGTTGCATTAGTATAAGCGTTCTACAGTTTTTAGAACTTTAATTTCTTTAATCTCTTTTGGTAAATATGTTTTAAGAATAATATAAAAGTGATTTTTTTCAGGATCATCATAAGAAAAGATGCTATTTAAATCATGAGTATTGTCTGTAATAGCAACTTCTAGAATTATATCCATTTCACCATTAATAAACCAACCTGTGTCACCTCCACGAGTTGCATTTTTTGCAACTGAATATTTTTTTGCTAAAAAATCGAAAGGATAGCCATTGTTATAATCGGTAATTATTTTATCTCTTATTGATTTTGTTTTTTCAATATTATTCTTATTGCTATCTAATAAGATATAACTCCCTCTATAATGTGTTATTGAATTTTTTTCAACTACTTTATAAGTTGTTTTTTCAATATCATTTTCAATCGATTTTTTTCCACCTACTGGTAATTTAAGTAAATCTGTAGCTAAAGTTGTTTTATGTTTTTCTTCGTTAAATGTAATTAATTTATTGCCTTTTCCTTTATTAGATTTAAGGTAGGCTTCTGCTTTAGTTAGGTCTGTAACAGAATCTAAAGAGATTGTTGTTGATTCTTGAGCAGAAATTATAGATGAAGCAAATAAAATGGTAATAAGTAAACTTCTCATAAAAATATATAGTTATTATTAAGTGAAACAAAAAAACAAAAAAATGAAACAGAAATCATTAATTTCTATAAGGTTATTAACAGAGTTTTCAAAGATTGTTTTTTAATGGAGTTAGATTTTTAATCTAGCAGACGCTGTTACGTTTTGCTGAGAAAAATTGTTTTCCAAATATTTTAAATACCCAACAATTGCAATCATTGCAGCATTATCTGTAGTAAATTCAAATTTAGGAACATATGTTGTCCAGCCAAATTTAGCTTCACCAGTTTTTAATGCTTGTCTAATACCTGAGTTTGCTGAAACGCCTCCACCAATAGCTATGTGTTTTATACCTGTTTGTTTAGAGGCTAATTTTAATTTATCAATTAAAATTCCAATAATTGTATATTGAATTGAGGCACAAATATCATTAATATTCTCTTCAATAAAATTCGGATTTGCTTTTATTTCCTTCTGAATAAAATATAAAATGGCTGTTTTTAATCCTGAAAAGCTAAAATTCAATTCTGCTACTTTAGGTTTAGTAAATTTAAAAGCCTTCGGATTCCCTAATTGTGCACGTTTGTCAATCTCTGGTCCAGCAGGATAACCTAAGCCTAAAATCTTACCACTTTTATCGTAAGCCTCACCAACAGCATCATCAATGGTTTCGCCAATAACTTCCATTTCAAAATAATTTGAAACTTTTACAATTTGAGTGTGTCCACCAGAAATGGTCATTGCCAAAAATGGGAATGGTGGCTTATTAAATCCTTCTTCATCAATAAAATGTGCCAAAATATGTGCCTGCATGTGGTTAACATCTATTAATGGAATGTTTAAACCCATAGCTAGAGATTTTGCAAAAGAAGTTCCAACAAGTAAAGAACCCATTAAGCCAGGACCACGTGTAAAAGCAATAGCATTAAGTTGGTCTTTTGCAATATTTGCTTTTTTAATAGCTTGATTTACAACAGGAACAATGTTTTGTTGGTGTGCTCTAGATGCTAATTCAGGAACAACACCTCCAAATTCTTCATGTATTTTTTGACTAGCAACAACATTGCTTAAAATTTTTCCGTTTTGCATTACAGATGCAGCTGTATCATCGCATGAAGACTCAATTCCAAGAATGTAAATATTTTGTGAGGACATTAGTGAATTTTAGGCACAATAATTGTTAATTTTGGTTTCAAAGTTATAACTTTAAAACGTATCAAAAAATTTTTAAAAATACTATCTAAATTAGTAGCAATTATATTGCTGCTTTTCATCATTTTGGTGCTGTTACTTTCAATTCCAGCTGTTCAAACTTATCTTGGAAAAAAAGTAACTACAAGATTAAATGAAGATTTTAAAACCAATATTAATATTGGTAAAGTAGGCCTTCAGTTTAATGGAGATGTAGAATTAAAAGAAATACTAATTAGAGATTATAAAAAAGACACTTTATTTAGTGTTATAGAATTAAATACGTCTATTTTAAATTTTAGAAATATTATCAACTCTAAATTGGTATTTGGAGATATAGATTTAGAAGGATTAATCTTCAATTTAAAAACGTATCAAGGAGAAACAGATACAAATTTAGATATTTTTGTTGCAAAATTTGATGAAGATAATCCTTCAGATAAAGAAAGTGATTTTTTACTGTCTTCAAGCGATGTTACTATAAATGGAGGTACTTTTAGACTAATAGATCAAAATAAAGAGACTCCTAAAATATTAGAATTCACTAACATTTATACAAATACAACTAACTTGTTAATTAATGGTAGCGATGTTAGTACTCGAATAAACACTCTAGCATTTTTAGATAGTCGTGGATTAGAAGTTAAAAACCTTATCAGTAATTTCACTTATACACCAAGTAATATTTTATTAGAAAATTTAAGTATAAAAACTCTTAATTCGTCTTTAAAAGGTGAAGTTAAGTTTTTGTATAAAAGAGAAGAGTTGCAGGACTTTACAAATAAGGTGCAAGTCGATGCAACTTTTGATGAATCTGATATTGCTCTAAACGAATTAAATACTTTTTATAACGAATTTGGTGTTAACCAAAGAGCTAAGTTAAGTGCTAAAATAGATGGTACTTTAAACGATTTACAGGTTACTAATTTAAATTTGTTTACTAGCTCAAGGAGTGAGATTTACGGAAATATTAATTTTAAAAACTTATTTAATAGTGAAGAAAATAATTTTTATATGAGAGGAGATTTTCACAAACTATCTTCAAACTATAGAGATTTAAAAGCTTTGTTGCCAAATGTTCTTGGTGAATCTATTCCTTCTTCATTCGATAAACTGGGTAATTTTAATGTTATTGGTCTAACAGAAATCACTACTTCTACAATCAATGCTAGTTTAGCAATTAACACGCAATTAGGTTTTATTGATGCTAATTTAAGTATGCAAAAAATAAATGATATTGATAATGCATCATATTCTGGTAACGTTGTATTTAAAGAGTTTAATATTGGGAAGTTTATTAATGATGAAACACTAGGTGTAGCTTCATTAAACTTAGATGTTAATGGTTCTGGGTTTACTAAAGAAAATGTCGATACACATCTAGATGGTGATATTTTTTCTGTTACCTATAATAACTACACTTATCAAAACATAGAGGTTTCAGGAGATTTAATGAACAAAATATTTGATGGAAAACTTAATTCTAATGATAAAAATTTAAAATTACAGTTTAATGGTCTCGCCAATTTTTCTGAAAAAATAAATACTTTCGATTTTATTGCAAACGTAAATTATGCAAACCTAAGGGAATTAAATTTTGTACATAATGACGATATTTCAATTTTTAAAGGAATTGTTGAAATGAAAATGGAAGGTATTACCATAGATGATGCAGTAGGTAGTATTCAATTCAATGAAACGTATTATAAAAATGAAAATGATGAATACTTTTTTGACGATTTTGCCATAACCTCTACTTTTAATGGAAAATTAAGACATGTAGTAGTAAATTCACCAGATATTGTTGAAGGAGAACTAAGTGGCGAATTTCTATTTAGAGATATTGGATTGTTGTTTGAAAATGCATTAGGTAGCATCTATACAAACTATAAACCTCATAAAGTTAAATTAAATCAGTACATAGATTTTAATTTTAAGATTTATAATAAAATTGTTGAAGTTTTTGTTCCAGAATTATCATTAGGAAAGAATACTTACGTAAGAGGAAGAGTAGAAAGTGATGAAGAAGAATTTAAACTAACATTTAAGTCTCCAGAGATTAAGCTTTTCGATTATTTTGCAAGTCAAATTGAATTGCAATTAGATAATAAAAACCCACTATTTAATGCATATGTAGAAGTAGACAGTATCAATACAAAATACTATGATGTATCTAAATTCAATTTAATTAATAAAACACTTAACGATACGTTATTTGTGCGTACAGAGTTTCAAGGAGGAAATAAAAATAGCGATATCTATAACTTAAATTTTTATCATACTATTAATAAAGAAAATAAATCTGTTATTGGATTTAAAGAATCTGATGTTACATTCAAAGGAAATACATGGACTATAAATGAGAAGAGGGACTCCTTAAATAAAATTGAATTTGATAACGATTTAGTAAATTTTGATATAGATCAAATAGTTATGAATCATAATAAAGAAGTTATTAAACTATCTGGAGTATTAAAAGATTCAACTTATAAAAGCATAAACCTAAAGTTCGAAAATGTCGATTTAGCAAAAATCACACCAACTGTTGAAGGTTTAGATTTACAAGGTAATGTAAATGGTAAACTAGATTTGTTTCAACAAAATGGAAGTTATTTGCCAAACTCAGCAATAACTATAGATAATTTTATAGTCAATGAATTAGCTCTTGGATCTTTTGATGCTAAAATTGTAGGAAATGAAGACTTAACTGCATATAATGTAGATGTTAAGATTAAAGATGATATTTCTCAATCTTTTTCGGCTTTTGGAGATATATATGTACAAGGCGAAACTTCTTCAATAGATGTTGGGTTGAAGTTTAATTATTTCAGTCTTCAAATTCTAAATCCATTTTTAGTAGATATATTAGAAGATATAAGAGGCGATGTTTCAGGGATTGCAAGAGTTACTGGAAACTTAATGAAACCAGACATAACTGGCGAATTAAAACTAAATAACTCCGGATTATCTGTGCCATATCTAAATGTCGATTATAATTTAGCTGAAAACTCCTTAGTTAGTTTAACAAATCAAAGCTTTATATTTAATTCAATTAGATTATCAGATACAAAATTCGACACAAAAGGTGTTTTAAATGGCAGTATAAGTCATACTAATTTTTCTAAATGGAAATTAGATTTAGGCATTGAAACATCAAACTTAGTGGTTTTAGATACAGATGGTGTAGTTGATGATGATGAAGAAGATGAAGTATTATATTATGGTACAGCATTTATTGGTGGTTCTGCTACTATAAAAGGTCCAGCAGATGAATTAGTAATAAGTGTCACTGCAGAAACAAATCCAGGAACAACATTTGTTATTCCTTTAAGTGATATGGAAACTTTTGGAGACAACTCATTTATTCATTTTTTATCTCCAGAAGAAAAAGCTGCAAAACTTAAAGGAGAAGAAATTGTTGTTAAAGAAGTTAAAGGTTTAGAACTAGATTTCGATTTAGATATTACTCAAGATGCTGAAATTGAGATTGTTATTGATAAAGAATCCGGAAGTACCATTAAAGGTAAAGGAGAAGGAGGATTATTAATAGAAATCAATACCAACGGAAAGTTTAGAATGTATGGAGATTTTGTAGTATTCGAAGGGATTTATAACTTTAAATATGGAGGCGTTGTTGAAAAGAAATTTATAGTAGAAGAAGGAAGTTTAGGATGGGATGGTGTGCCATATGATGCAATAATAGACATTAAAGCTTCATATAAAACACAAGCAAATCCATCTCCTTTACTAGATAATCCAATAAACAGAAGTATTCCAGTTTATGTAGTAACTTCATTAACTGGGCAATTAGAAAAACCTGATGTAGATTTTGATTTTGTATTTCCAAACTTAAGTTCTACAGTTAAATCTGAAATTCAATATAGATTAAATTCTAAAGAGGATAGAGATAATCAAGCACTATATTTATTAGCAACAGGCTCTTTCTCAAATAGTTTAAACGATGTTAATTTTACAGGTACACTAACAGAACGTCTTAATGGTATTATTACAGGAATGTTCTCTAATGGAGATAACAAAGTTAATATTGGGTTGAACTATGAAGCTGGCGAAAATACGCCTGAATATCAAACAGATAATAGATTAGGTGTTACTTTACAAACTAATATTTCTGAACGTGTAATTATTAACGGAAAAGTTGGTGTTCCAGTAGGTGGCGTTAGTGAGTCTGTTGTTGCTGGAGATGTACAAATAGACTTCTTACTAAACGATGAAGGAACTTTAACTGCAAAAGTGTTTAATAGAGAGAATAGTATTAGAAACTTTGGAGAAGAAATTGGTTATACACAAGGAGTTGGAATCGCCTATAGTGTAGATTTTGATACATTTAAAGAGCTAATAGATAAAATATTTAAGGGTAAAGTAAAGACCATTGAAAGCACAGAAGAAGAGAAAGAAGCCAAGAGCGAAGACAACGTGTTGCCATCTTATGTTGGTTTTAAAGAAAAAGACGATAAAGAGAAAGAATAAAGCTAATACTTATAATTTATGCATGATATAAGTCATTGTTTTTAATATGTTTTCTTTAGTAAGTTTACAATATGAAATATTGAGGTAAATGAGTAAAAAAATAAAAAAAATTGGAGTCATGACTTCTGGAGGTGATGCTCCAGGAATGAATGCTGCCATACGTTCTGTTGTAAGAACTTGTGCTTATCATAATGTTGAGTGTGTTGGTATTTATAGAGGCTTTGAAGGTATGATGGAAGGCGATTTTAAATTGCTTTCAGCAAGAAGTGTAAACCACATAATTCATACAGGAGGTACCATTTTAAAATCTGCTCGTTCAAAAGAGTTTAGAGAAAAAGAAGGAAGAGATAAAGCACATGCACATTTAATTAAAGAAGGTATAGATGCTTTGGTATTAATTGGTGGAGATGGTACATTTACTGGTGGCTTGGTTTTTAATGGAGAATTTAACTTCCCTATAATGGGAATCCCAGGAACTATCGATAACGATATTTTTGGCACCAATTTCACTATTGGTTATGATACTGCAATTAACACTGTTGTAGAAGCTATAGATAAGATTAGAGATACAGCAAGTTCTCATAAACGCTTGTTTTTTGTTGAAGTTATGGGAAGAGATGTTGGTCATATAGCTTTAAACGCAGGAGTTGGAGCAGGAGCTGAAGAAATTTTAATTCCTGAAGAAGATTTAGGACTTGATAGATTAGTAGAATCATTGAAAAGAAGCAAGGCCTCAGGAAAATCTTCAAGCATAGTTGTCGTGGCTGAAGGAGATAAAATAGGTAAAAATGTGTTCGAATTAAAAGACTATATAGACGAAAACATGCCAGAATACGATGTTAGAGTTTCTGTTTTAGGACATATGCAAAGAGGAGGTTCGCCATCTTGTTTCGATCGCGTTCTTGCAAGTAGAATGGGAGTAAAGGCTGTTGAATCTTTGCTAGAAGGAAAATCAAATTACATGGTTGGAATTCTTGATAATAAAATAGAATTAACAGCTTTAGATAAGGCTGTAAAAGGAAGAACAGAAATTAATTTAGAGCTATTAAGAGTGTCAGATATCATGACCATTTAAATAAATTTCAAAAGAAAAATAATAAATAAAGAATCAAAATAAATAATAGATTAGAATGTCAAAATTAAAATTAGGTATTAACGGTTTCGGAAGAATTGGGAGACTGGTATTTAGAGAAGCTATAAAACAGAATATAGAAGTAGTAGGTGTAAATGATTTATTAGAAGTAGACCATTTAGCCTATTTATTAAAATACGATTCTGTTCATGGAAGATTCGATGGAAAAATTGAAGTTAATAATGGACATTTAGTTGTAAATGGAAAATCTATTAGAGTCACAGCAGAAAAAGACCCAAGAAACTTAAAATGGAACGAGGTTAATGCAGATATTATAGCAGATTGTACAGGCATTTTTAAAACCTTAGAAACGGCTAATTATCATATAGAAGCAGGAGCAAAAAAAGTTGTTGTTTCAGCACCAAGTAAAGACATACCTATGTTTGTAATGGGTGTTAATCATAAAGATATAAAAGCATCGCAAACAATTATATCAAATGCTTCTTGCACCACAAACTGTTTAGCTCCAATGGCAAAAGTTATAGACGATAACTTTGGTCTAGAAGAAGGATTAATGACTACTATTCATGCTACAACTGCAACACAATTAACAGTTGACGGTCCTTCAAGAAAAGATTATAGATCTGGAAGAAGTGCACTAATTAATATTATTCCTGCTTCTACTGGAGCAGCAAAAGCAGTTGGTAAAGTAATTCCAAAATTAGATGGAAAATTAACAGGAATGGCCTTTAGAGTACCTACGGCTAATGTTTCTGTAGTCGATTTGACTGTAAGAACAGAAAAAGAAACTTCGCTAGTAGAAATAAAAAAAGCTTTTAAAGATGCTTCTGAAAACGAAATGCAAGGCATTATGGGTTACACAGAAGAAAAAGTAGTATCTCAAGATTTTGTTAGCGAAACAAGAATTTGTGTTTTCGATGCAGATGCAGCTATAGAATTAAATTCAAAATTTTTCAAAATAGTTGGCTGGTATGATAATGAATACGCATATTCTGTAAAATTATTGGAATTAGCAGAAATAATGCATTCACTTTAAAAAATTAAAAATTAAATTCCACACACTATATCAAGATTATTAAAATAGTGTGTGGAATTTTTATATTTTTAACTCATGATATTAATTGTCGATAGTGGCTCAACAAAATGCGATTGGATTTCTGTAGATTCTCAAGGACATCAGCTTTTAGATAAAATTCATACTAAGGGTCTTAATCCTGCCATTTTAAAAGAAGAAGAGCTTTCAAATATTATAAACTCAAATCCTGAATTAATATCACATAAAACAGATGTCACTCATGTGTTTTTTTATGGAGCAGGTTGTGGCACAGAAAAACCAAGACTCCTATTAAAGCAAGTCTTACAATCCATTTTCAATAAAGCTTTAGTAGAAGTTAAAGAAGATACATTTGCAGCAGTTAGAGCAACCATAAACCATGAAAACGAAGCAGCAGTAGTTTGTATCTTAGGTACAGGTTCTAATTGTAGTTATTTTGATGGTGAAGTTCTGCATCAACGTGTATCATCTTTAGGCTATACTATTATGGACGATGCTGCAGGAAATTATTATGGAAAACAACTAATTCGTGATTATTATTTTAATCACATGCCAGAAAATTTGAAGATTTTGTTTGCACAAAAATATCACATAGATGCAGATGAAATTAAATATAACTTGTATAAACAACCAAATCCAAATGCCTATTTGGCATCTTTTGCTGAATTTATGTTTACTCATAAAGATTCAGAGTATATTAAAAACCTAATCAAAAAAGGACTTCGTGAATTTTCAAAAAATATGATTCTGCAATATTCAGATGTACTTAAAGCAGTACCTGTTCACTTTGCTGGTTCAATTGCATATTTTTCTAAAGATGAAATTTTGGAAATAGCCGAAGAGTTTCATTTTAAAGTAGGAAACATTGTAAGACGTCCTATAGATGGGCTTGTAAAATATCATATTAATCAATTAGATTCATGGAAATAGCAATAATAGCACACGACGGGAAAAAAGCAGAAATGGTTCAGTTTTTAAATGAACATAAAGAGGTGCTTCTTCAAAAAAATATTTCTTTAGTTTCTACTGGAACTACTGGCAAAAAAGTTAAAAAAGCTGGTTTTGAAGTGTTAAGATTACTTTCAGGACCTTTAGGTGGAGATGCACAAATTGCTGCTCGTGTTGCTGAAGGCAAATGTAACATGGTCTTGTTTTTTAGAGATCCTTTAGAAAAACACCCTCACGAACCAGATGTGCTTATGCTTATGCGTTTATGCGATGTTCACGATGTGCCATTGGCTACTAATCCTGCAACTGCTGAATTATTAATGAAAGGGTTGTAGATAAATAACTTAAATATACGTACTATTTTTATCACGTATTGTTGAGTTGTTACAATACTTAAAACTTTTTTGTAAGAAATTTTTGCCTGTTTTTAAGTTCTGTGTTTTTTTTTTTTAAATTTGTTTATATTTAGGTAACTAATAAATATAGCTAGTTTTAAACAATAGATTTACAGCCAATTAGCACTCCTCAGATCATTATTTATCAATTATAAATAATATTCAAGCAAATTTATTTTGAGACTATGTGTTTATATTTTAGTGCCTTTTTAATTAATCAATATCAATTTTAACTTAATAAATTTAACAATGAAAAACACAAAAACGTTATCATTAATAATGATAGGTATTTTTTTCCTATCATTTTCTGTGACATTTGCTCAGAAAAACAGCAAAAGACCAGCAAAACCGAATATCATCATGATTGTATCAGATGATACAGGTTGGGGAGATTTAGGCGTATATGGAGGAGGTGTTGGTAGAGGAATGCCAACTCCAAATTTAGACAAAGTTGCAAAAGAGGGTATGCAATTTTGGTCATTTTATGGACAGCCAAGTTGTACTCCAGGTAGAGCAGCTATGCAAACTGGTAGAATTCCAAACCGTTCTGGTATGACTACAGTTGCCTTTCAAGGACAAGGTGGTGGACTACCAGCAGCAGAATGGACAATAGCTTCAGTATTAAAAAAAGCAGATTATAACACGTATTTTTCTGGAAAATGGCATTTAGGTGAAGACGATTATGCCATGCCAACTGCACAAGGTTATGATATTATGCAAAACGTGGTTTTATATCACTTAAATGCATATACATATGCTTTCCCTTCATGGAATCCAGAAATGTCTCCAGAAATGGCCGCTTTTTTCCAAAAAGTAACCAAAGGTATTTTAGAAGGAGAAGCAGGTAAGCCAGTTAGAGAAGTTTCTAAAGTTACTACAGAGAACATTGCAGAATTAGACATGAATATGACTGAAAATGTTCTAAAGCAAATGGATATTTATGCAAAAGATAAAAAACCATTTTTTATGAGCATTAACTTTGCTAAAAACCATCAGCCAAATTTACCTTCAAAGCAATTTAAAGGAAAATCACCAGCTAAAAGCAAATATGCAGATGCAGTAATGGAAATGGATTACAACGTTGGTCGTATTATGGACAAAATTAAGGCTCTAGGCATTAGCGAGAATACAATTGTAGTTTATACAGTTGATAATGGAGCTTGGCAAGATGTATATCCAGATGCTGGTTATACACCATTTAGAGGATCTAAAGGTACAGATAGAGAAGGTGGAAGCCTTGTTCCAGCATTAGCATGGTGGCCAGGACAAATTAAAGCAGGTACAGATAATCATGATATTGTTGGTGGATTAGACTATATGGCAACCTTTGCATCTTTAGCAGGAGTAGAATTACCAACTAAAGATAGAGAAGGAGTTCCTATGGTTTTTGATAGTTACGATATGTCTAACATCTTATTTGATGAAGGGGAACCATTACGTAGAAAATGGTTTTACTTTACAGAGTCTGAATTATCTCCTGGAGCTGTAAGAGTTGATAGATGGAAAGCTGTTTTCAATACACGTGGAGACAATGGTGCTTTAGCAGGAAGTAATATGCCAGGACAAGAATTAGGTTGGAGAGGAGACCAAACCTATGTCGCAACTGTACCAGCTATTTATGATTTATGGGCAGATCCTCAAGAACGTTACGATTTATTTATGAATAGTTTTACAGAAAAAACATGGACATTACCAATCTTCAATAAAGCGACACAAGACTTAATAGAATCGTATGTTAAGTATCCACCACGTCCACTACAAAGTGAAGTATTTACGGGTCCATTAGAAATTAAACAATTTAGAAATATGGAAAAAGCTAAATTGCTGCTAAAAGAAAAAGGTGTAGTAATTCCTAAATTAGAAGGAGAATAAACTTTATTTACAGAATAACAAAAGGGTGCATTTTGCACCCTTTTGTTTCTTTAAAACGAATTCGATGAAAAAAATAAACAAATCATTTTATTACTTTTTTGTTCTTACTTTCTTAATCGCTTTTTCTTCTTGTAAAGAACAAACAAATGCAAAAGAGCCTGTGGTTGCAAACACAGAGCAACCAGCAGAAAGTAAAGATCCTCTACCATCTTGGAATGATGGAGCTACAAAACAAGCCATTGTTAGTTTTGTAAATGCAGTTACAGATAAAAACGGAGCAGATTACGTTTCACCAAACGACAGAATAGCAACCTTTGATAATGACGGAACCTTATGGGCTGAACAACCTGTTTATGCACAATTGTTATTTGCTTTTGATAGAATTAAAACATTAGCTCCCGAGCATCCAGAATGGAAAAACAAACAACCTTTTAAAGCTGTTTTAGAAAATGATCAAAAAACATTGATGGAATCTGGTGAGAAAGGATTGTTAGAAATTGTAACAATTACGCATGCTGGAATGTCTACAGATGATTTTGAAACTATAGTAAACAATTGGATTACTGTAGCTAAACAACCAGACCCAAGATTTAAAGATAGACTTTTTACGGAAATGATCTATCAACCAATGCTTGAATTATTGGATTATTTAAGAGCTAATGATTTTGATGTCTTTATAGTTTCAGGAGGAGGAATTGAATTTATGCGCCCTTGGACAGATAGAGTTTATGGAGTTCCAACACAAAATGTAGTTGGAAGTAGTGTTCAGGTTGCTTATGATTATAATGATGGGAAGCCAGTTCTCAAGAGAATTGCAAAAATTGATTTTATTGACGACAAAGTTGGAAAACCTGTTGGAATCAATTCACATATTGGTAAGAAACCAATTCTTGCTTTTGGAAACTCAACAGGAGATCAGCAAATGTTAGAATGGAGTCAAAGTAAAGGAACAAAAACCTTCCAAGGATTGGTACACCATACAGATGCAGATAGAGAATGGGCTTACGGTCCAGACTCTCATATTGGAACATTTTCTGATGAATTAATGAAAAAAGCAGATTCTAGTGGTTGGCACGTAGTTGATATGAAAACAGAATGGAAAGTTATTTTTCCATCTGATTTGAAATAAATAATGCCAATACCAATTATTAATTAAGGTCTAGCTTCTTAATAATAAGACTAGACCTTTTTTTGAAATAAAATAGACTTTAAGTTAAAACTTACAATTCAAAAAGCAGTATAAATAAAGTGTATTTTATAAATATTAAAATATGTTAAGTGATTAAAAAATATGAATAATTTTGGGATTCGTTTCGGTTTTCGTTGGTATTTACCCATGTAAAATTATTTAAAAAAACTTTAAGTTAAAAGATTGTTAAGGACTTTTAGCTTAATTTTGTTGATAATAACTGAATGTCTAAAATTAATTATCTAAATAATGAAAAAAGCAAACAACATTATATTATGAAAAAGTTATTACTATTATTCTCTACTATGTTCTGTTTAGTTTCAGGGTTTGCACAAGAAACAAAACCTGAAGAAAAGTCAGCTGCTAGTTCAAGCGAAGCACAGGCTAACAATCCATTAGCTAACATGACTGCCTTAAGCTTTCAAAATTATTATATGCCAAAATTATCTGATGCTCCAGATGATGCATATATGAATACCTTTTGGGTTCGTTTTGCAAAACCTGTCGCAAAAGGAAAATTATTATTACGTGCATCTATGCCAATTTCAACCATTGGAATGCCAAATCAATTTGGTGTGGTAAATACAACTAGTGGCCTTGGTGATATGAATGCCTTTTTATCCTATAATTTTGTATCTAATGAGACTACTACTATGGGTATTGGTCCATCTATTACAGCACCAACAGCTAGTGATGATGCCTTGGGAACTGGAAAATGGCAAGGAGGTTTTGCTTTTGTTGCATTTGTGGCAAAATCGCCAGTGTTTCAATTTGGTGGGTTAATAACATGGCAAGCCTCATTTGCTGGAGAAAGTGATAGAAAAGATACTAACTTAGCAGCTATTCAACCATTTTATTTCTGGCAATTAGGGAAAGGAACGTATTTAAGAGGAGCACCAATTTGGGTTCTTAATCTTAAAGATGATTCGTATTCTGTACCATTTGCGCTAGGTATAGGGAAAGTTGTTAAAATGGGAGACACCGTATTTAATTTGTATGTGGAACCACAATATTCAGTATATGTAAAAGGAGTTCAACCAGTTTTTCAAGTTTTAGCTGGTGTTAATTTACAGTTTATGAAATAATAACGTTTGTTATTTAAAAATATATAAGGGAGCTTCGGTTCCCTTATTTATTCTGTATAAATCCTATTTTCCTGTTCTGCAACACGAATAAAAGTAGTACGCTTAGTCAATTCTTTTAAACGTTGAGCTCCAACATAAGTACACGTACTTCTTAATCCTCCTAAAATATCTTGTAGTGTATTTTCAACATCACCTTTATATGGAACTTCAACCGTTTTACCTTCGCTAGCTCTATATTCTGCAACACCACCAACATGCTTATCCATAGCTGTTTCCGAGCTCATGCCATAAAACTGTTTGTAGATATTACCATGTCTTTCAATGGTTTCTCCACCACTTTCATTATGACCAGCAAACATACCTCCAAGCATGACAAAATCTGCTCCAGCACCAAAAGCTTTAGCAACATCTCCAGGAGTAGCACAACCACCATCGCTAATTATTTGTCCACCTAAGCCATGAGCTGCATCTGCACATTCAATAATGGCTGATAGTTGTGGATATCCAACACCAGTTTTTACGCGAGTAGTACAAACAGAACCTGGTCCAATACCAACTTTAATAATGTCTGCACCTGCAAGTAATAATTCTTCAACCATTTCGCCCGTAACCACATTTCCAGCTATTATGGTCTTATCTGGATATTGTTCTCTAGTACGTTGAACAAAACTTACAAAATGTTCAGAATAACCATTAGCAACATCAATACAAATAAATTTTAAGCTTGGATCTAAGATAAAAATATCGGCTAATTTTTTTAAGTCTTGTTTTCCAGTTCCAGTGCTTACTGCAATATAATCGGCTATGTTTTTAGGAGCGTTTTGTAAAAACTGTTTCCATTGTTCAAGCGTATAATGTTTGTGTATAGCTGTAAATAATTTATGCTTTGTTAAAGCTAAAGCCATTTCAAACGTGCCAACAGTATCCATATTTGCTGCCATAATAGGAATACCATGCCAAGTTAAATCACAGTTTAAAAAAGTAAAATTTCGTTCTAAATTAACCTGAGATCTACTTTTTAAGGTGGAACGTTTTGGTCTTATCATCACGTCTTTAAAGCCTAATTTAATGTCTTGTTCTATTCGCATGTCTGGAAGATATTTGGTTACTATCAAAAATACACGTTCTATTAAAAATACTTCATATAAAATTTAAAATTTAAAGTGCGTTTTATTAACAATTGTTTAAAGAAACGGAACTCTTTTTGGTTTGAATTCATGTTGAGAAAGAGTAACTTCGTTTTCTTAATATTCTCTTTAATTTTATTTGTTATGAAGTTGAAAAACTCTTTGTTATATATAAGTTTTTGTCTAATGAGCTTCTTGAGTATCGCTCAAATAAATAATGTATCTGAATTAACCATTAAAGAGATTATGCAAGGTTCTGACTTTATTGGTTATTTACCATCTAATGTTAGTTGGTCCAGTAAAAGTGATATTATTTATTTCAAATGGAATCCCAATGCAGATTTAAGTGATTCTCTTTATGCATATCATACAAAAAACGATAAAATAAGTAAAGTTGATTTCGAAACAGAATATGCTTTACCAGCTTCAAATGTAATTTTCAATAAAAACAAATCAAAGAAAATATACAGTAAATATGGCGATATTTATTTAGTAGATGTTTCCACTAATAAAACCAATCAAATAACCCAAACATTAGAATATGAAAGTCAGGTACATTTTACTAATAAAGATACAGAAGTAGCTTATGTAAAAGAAAAGAATATCTACAAATGGAATATAATTACAGGAACAACTATACAAGTCACTAATTTCTTAAATAAAGAAGAAAAAGAAAAAGATAAAAGTGAAAAAGATGAATGGCTTTATAATGATCAGTTGGAGCTTTTCGAAGTACTAAAAGAACGCAAGGAAAAATCTGATAAACGAGATACGCTAATGAAGCGTTTTGATGCGAAGAAACCATTGAAAATTTATCTAGAAGGAAAATCGGTATTAAATCAACTAATGAGTCCAGATGGAAAATATGTGACTTATATAACAGCAAAAAGACCAGAGAATAAAAAAACTATCATGCCACATTATGTGACTGAATCTGGTTATACAGAAGATGAAAACACACGTTCTAAAGTAGGTGATGAGCTTACAGAATACAGTATGTTTATTTATGATATTGCGAATAGAAAAACATATCCTGTTGTTTTAGATAATTTAGATGGTTTGAATTATATTCCAGAGTACACAAAAGAATATCCAGACAAACCTTATAAAAACGAAAACCGAATTGGGTATATTTCTGGACCAACTTGGAGTCCAGATGGTAAATATGCTATTTTAGATATTATTGCAAACGATTACAAAGACCGTTGGATTACACTTTTGGATATAGAGACTGGAACTATTGAAAACTTAGACCATCAACATGACGAAGCTTGGATATCAGGACCTGGAATTGGAGGTTATGGAGGAGGAAGTTTGGGTTTTATGCCAGACAATAAGAGTATTTGGTTTATGTCTGAGAAAACAGGGTATTCGCATTTATATTCAATGAATGTGACTTCTAAAAAGATAAAAACTCTTACTGAAGGTTCATTCGAGATATACAATCCACAGATTTCTAAAGATAAAAAGCATTGGTATTTAACTTCTAATATGAACCATCCTGGAGATCGTCAGTTTTACAGTATGCCTATACATGGAGGAAAATTTACTGCTCTAACCAATAAAATTGGTAAAAATGATGTCACGCTTTCACCAGACGAAAAGCAGATGGCTATTTTGTATTCCTATTCAAATAAACCTACAGAATTGTATGTGAAAGAAAATCCGATGTTTGCTTCAAAAGAATCAACTCCAAAGCAAATAACACATTCAACAACTGATACTTTTGATAGCTATCCTTGGAGAGCTCCAGAAATTATTACTTTTAAAGCGGATGATGGAGCAAATGTGCATGCTAGATTATATCAGCCAAAAGCAGAAGTAAAGAACAAAGCTGCAGTTATTTTTGTTCATGGAGCTGGTTATTTACAGAATGCTCATAAATGGTGGAGCTCTTATTATAGAGAGTATATGTTTCATAATTTGTTAGTAGATAACGGTTATACTGTTTTAGATATTGATTATCGTGGTAGTGCAGGCTATGGGAGAGATTGTAGAACAGGAATTTATAGACACATGGGAGGAAAAGATTTGTCTGACCAAGTGGATGGTGCCGAATTTTTAATAAGCGAATATGATATTGACAAAGATAAAATTGGTATTTATGGAGGTTCTTATGGAGGTTTTATAACCCTTATGGCTATGTTTAACGAACCTGAAACTTTTAAAGCAGGTGCTGCTATTCGTTCGG
Source organism: Xanthomarina spongicola (assembly GCF_003148645.1). Lineage (GTDB taxonomy): Bacteria > Bacteroidota > Bacteroidia > Flavobacteriales > Flavobacteriaceae > Xanthomarina > Xanthomarina spongicola. Next base: position 571,745 of record NZ_QGGP01000002.1, on the reverse strand, counting down.
TTGGAGATTGGGCAGCTTATAATCATGGTTATACAGCAAGGATATTAAATACTCCAGTAACAGATAGTTTGGCGTATAGAAGGAGTTCTCCAATTTATTTTGCAGATGGTTTACAAGGAGATTTATTGATTTTACATGGAATGATAGACGATAATGTGCATTTTCAAGACATGGTTCGTTTGTCGCAACGTTTAATAGAGTTAGGTAAAGAAAATTGGGAAATGGCTATTTATCCTATAGAACGTCATGGATTTGTGGAGCCTAGTAGCTGGACAGATGAATATACAAGAATTTACAAGTTGTTTCAAGAAAGTTTACTTGGTGAATAACTGTTTAATTATATATAAATGAAAACCTTAGACAGATATTTACAAAACGTTCGTATTAATAAAGCCAAAAAATTTATTAGAAAAAACGATGCTATTTTGGATATAGGAAGTGTAGATGGTGTGATGTTCGAAAAATGGAAAAAAAATATTTCTTATAGTTATGGTATTGATCCAATTTTAGAGCATGAAATTAAAACAGATTATTTTACGCTGTTGCCAGGAAAATTTCCAGAAGATATTCCAAAAAATTTAACTTTTAATGCAATTACCATGCTTGCAGTTTTAGAACATATTCCTAAAGAAGTTCAGGAAACTATGTCTCGAGATTTTTTTAAGTTATTAAAGCCTAAAGGTCGTGTTATAATAACAGTACCTTCACCACAAGTAGATACTATTCTTGAAGTTCTGTTAAAGTTAAAACTTGTTGATGGTATGAGTTTAGAAGAGCATTATGGTTTTAAACCTAGTGATACTGAAACTTTATTTTCAAAAGGATTTAAACTTATAAAAAAGAAAAAATTTCAATTAGGACTTAATAATCTGTATGTTTTCGAGAAAGTATAATAATACTATTTTGAAGCCATCATACTAATTTCAACATTTACAAATTTTGGTAAATTGGCAACTTCAACTGTTTCACGTGCTGGAGCAGTTTCTTCGTTAAAGTAGGTAGCATATACTTCGTTTATTTTCGAGAAATTATGCATATCACTTATAAATATTGTTGTTTTAAAAACGTTTTCAAAAGTCATATCTGCTGCATTTAAAACTGCTTTTAAGTTTTCCATAACTTGTTTGGTTTCCGTTTTAATATCGTTTAAAACCAACTCCATAGTTTCTGGGTTTAAAGCTATCTGTCCAGACGTATATAAAATATTATTTACTAAAACTGCTTGGTTGTAAGGACCAATTGGAGCAGGAGCTAGAGATGTGTTTATAATTTTTTTCATTGGAAGAGTTATTAAATAATTACACTATAATTGTTTATCTGGCTGTCTACGTTTATCGTATTTAAGATCTTTAAGTAAATTAGATTTTATACCAATAAAGAAGTTCCAGGACGTTCTGTCACCAAATGGAATCCAATTGAAACTCATTCTCCAGCTTAATAAATCTCTTTCAAAACGAAGGGACGTATAAGTAACCCCTTTGTTTTTAAAATCGTATCCAGAAGAAGCACCAACTTTCCAACGTGGAGAAAGTTCAACATCACCAGAGAACATTAAAGAATGAGAAGATATTTCGTCTTCACGTCTAACATTAGAATAGTTAACAGCATAAGCTAAACGTAAACTCCATGGTATAACATTGGTATATAAATCACTTGGCGTTTTTTCATCTTCATCATCTTCATAAAAACTAGCATCAGCAAAATCTTGAGATCGTCCAAATAAATCATCAGCACGACCACCACTTCTTAGATTTTCTTCTTTGCTTTCATCTGTTTCTCTACCTGTAAATGTAGTGTTAGAAATGGTATAATTCATAGTAACATTGGCACTTGTAAGTCTAAATAAACTTCCACCATTATCAATATTCCACATATCAATAATACTATTGTTACTATCTAAAGCATAAGGGTTTAATGTTGCGCCAAAATTCACAGACATTTTATCTTTTAATAACTGTGTGCTTCCTGTAATTCTTAATGGGTTCCAATTTATTGAGTCTGCTGCAAGATCATATCCAGTATTGAAATTAAGATTGTCTAATAATTTAATTTTTCTTGGTTCTGTTTTGGTAGAATCCTTGTCACGAACTTTAATTTCAATATTATTAGATAGACCTAATCCAATTGTATTTGAAAACCTGTTAGTAGGAGTAGCATAAATTGAATTTTCAAATTTCGAATATTCAACTTCTGTAGTTGTTAATCCATCTGCACTAACAATCTCATAAGTGTCATAATATTGGTCGAATGATGGGTTTATGATATAACTTACCGATGGTCTCATAACATGGCGTAGCTGTTTAATCTTTTTATCTTCTCCCTCTTTTTCAAAATTAAACATACCATATAATGTGGTACCTAAGCTAGCATTAAAATTGTAACTTCTAAAAGATTCAAAACCGTTATCAACTTCTGTTATTACTTCCTTAGTATCCTCATCATAGTATTTTTTTACAGATTCGAAAGTCCAAGTTTCATTGAATGTTGTTCCAGCACTTAAGCTTAAATATTTAAAAACTTTAAAATTTGTTGTTAGTGGAATACTATGGTTGACACCAAATCTTGCATCATCCCACATTTCCTTTTTAAAGAATAAAGAATCTGTAGTTTGTATATTGTTTTCGGCCCTTATATTATATTGAAAGTTTATATTCTGAATAATTCCTTTTTTTGTTCCTATTTTAGGTTCGAAAGGATAAATTCTACTTACACTTGCTTGTAGTGTAGGTAGAGTCATGTTTATTTGTTCAGTATTTGTGTTTTGAGAATGAGTTGCAGCTAAACTCAAGTTAACTTGTGGCTCTCCTTGAAATGTTTTAGAATATGAAACTGAAGATGCCATAGTATTATTTAAAAAACTTGGAGCATTTACTTGATTTATTGTTTCTCTATAATACTTACTACTTCCTAAGTTTACAGAAGCTGAAAACCTGGAATTTGGACTAGATTTTGGATCTTGTGAATGCGACCAACGTATATTATAGATTGTAGATTTTGAATAATCTGGGAAGCCTCGTTCACTTTCTATTAGGTTTTCGTATCGAAATCCTAAATTTCCAGAAAATTTATAGCGTACAGCATAATTACTCTCAAAACGTAAGCCATAGCTACCATTTGTATAATAATCTCCTAAAACAGCTAAATCTAAATAATCACTAATTGCAAAATAATAACCACCATTTTGTAGAAAGTAACCTCTACTACTTTGTTCTCCAAAACTTGGAATAATAACTCCAGAGGTTTGCTTTTTTGTTAAAGGAAAGAAACCAAAAGGTAATCCAATTGGTGTTGGAACATCGGCAACTACCATATTAGTTAAACCAACTACAATTTTTTTATTTGGAACTAATTTAATTTTATTAGCCTGGAAATAATATTCTGGATTCTCAATATTTTTAGACGTGGTAAAACGCCCTTTATATAAGAAAATTACCGAATCGTTTTCTTTTTTAGTAATAGGCGCATAAATCTGCATGCCTTGTTGTTCGGTTTTCGAATTAAAAATAAGTGCTTTTTCAGTATCAAAATTAAAACGAATGGAATCAGGTTCAACCAAATTATCACCTTGTTTAAAGGATGGTTTCTGTGAGTAATTTCCTAATGAATCTTTTATACGTCCAGCATAAACTTCATTTTTCTCATAATCTATTACAATAATTCCAGCTTTAAGTTCCATATCTTCATAGTAAACTTCTGCTTCGTTATATAAATAAAGTTTTTGTTCCTTATTGTTGAAAGATGTATAGTCAGTGGCTTTGTAAGTAACAATACCAGTTAAAAACTCTTGTTTTGGCTTTACGGAATCCTGTAAAGTTGAATCTTGACCTGCTTCTGAAAGCTCTAATTTTTCAAGATCATTTACATTTACTGAAATTGAATCGTTGCTTTTTTTAGGTGTTACTTTTCCTCCAGAATTTGGAATATCTTGAGCGAAGCCAAAAGTGTTGATAAACACTGTAAAACTTAAGGCAAAAAGTATGTAAAAGTTGTTTGTACGCAACGCTTTTAAATGTATTTTTGTAAAAGTATGGCTCGGTTTTTGAATTGCCAAAATTATATATATTTTTTGTGATTAATTTAATATTAACGAAAATTCGAAAATTAAACTTAACCACTATTAATTTAGGTAATAAACCTGCCCAAAAGCTGTTATTATAAATATGAAAACGAAATCGTTATTACTTTTCTTATCTATTCTGTTTATTTTATTCTTTATAAACAAATCTACTATCTATGCTCAAGATACTTCAAATAAATTTATTGTAGTTCTAGATGCTGGTCATGGAGGTAAAGATCCTGGAAAACCTTCAAAAGAAGGATATACAGAAAAAGATATTGCTCTTAAAATTGTATTGGAAGTTGGTAAAGAATTAGAAAAAAATCCAGATATTAAAGTTGTTTACACTAGAACAAAAGATGTATTTGTTGATTTATTTGTAAGAGGAAAAATTGCAAATGAAGCAAAAGCAGATTTATTTGTTTCTGTGCATTGTAATGCACACAATACTCAAGCATACGGTTCTGAAACTTACGTTTTAGGGATACATAGAAACGACACCAATTTTAATGTAGCAAAAGCAGAAAACGAAGTTATTTATTTAGAGGATGACTACGAGAAAAATTATGAAGGTTTCAACCCTAATTCTCCTGGATCTTATATTGGATTAACCCTTATGCAGGAAGAGTATTTAGATCAAAGTATTTTATTAGCAAGTTTAATACAAAAGTATTTTACAAATTCATTAAAGCGCAAAGACAGAGGTGTTAAGCAGGCTGGATTTATCGTGTTACATCAAACAATTATGCCTAGTGTTCTTGTCGAAACAGGCTTTATTACTAACAAACATGAAGGTGCTTATTTAAATTCGTATAAAGGGCAACTAGAAATGTCTACAGCAATTAAGAATGCTATTTTAGATTATAAAAATGCCATTTATCAGAATGTTGATGATTTTGTTTATCAAGAATCCGAAACTAAAATTGTTGAAAATACAGAACCAGACGATATTTATAATAATATTGTTTTTAAAGTACAAATAGCAGCTAGTTCTAAAGAAATTGAATTGAAAGCATATAATTTTAAAGGTCTAGAAGATGTTTCAAGAGAGAAAGTAAATGGACTATATAAATATTATTATGGTTATACTTCTAATTATACTAAAATAAAAGATTTTCAAGCCTATGCCAAATCAAGAGGTTATGATTCAAGTTTTATTGTCTCTTTTAAAGATGGTAAAAATATTCCTTTAGATGAAGCCTTAAAATCAAAAGCTAATTAGAGTCATTCTTTATAAATTTATTTCTAATTTTGTTTAGTAACTTAATAAAATCAATTTGAAACTATCTAGAGAAGTCAAAACAGCTATATTAGTCATACTTGGAATTGTATTTTTAATTTTTGGAATCAATTATTTAAAAGGTAAAAATTTACTAGATTCTTCAGAAGTGTTCTACACAGAATTCGACTATAATGCATTAACAAAAGCATCTCCTGTAACTATAAAAGGTAATAACGTTGGGAGAATCAATGAAATTATCTACGTTATTGAAACTGGAAAAACTAGAGTATCTTTTGCTGTAGATAATAAATTAAAATTTTCAAAAAACAGTAAAATTAGACTTTACGAACTAGGCATCATGGAAGGTAATGGTCTGGCTATTATTACTGCTGATGACGATCAATATGCTCAAAGTGGTGATTTTTTGCAATCTGAAGTAGAACAAGGATTAATTACTAGTTTAACCAAAAACTTTTCAGGTTTAAGCACAGGTTTAGATAGTACTTTAAAATCTGCAGACTCTCTTTTATTTAGTTTAAATGGATTAGTTGAAGATGATTCTGAAGCAGGATTAAAACACGCAATAAAAGAGCTCAATCAAACATTATCTTCATTTAAAACATTATCTGGATCTTTTAATTCATTAATTGCAAAAAATCAAGATAGCTTGACAGCAGTTATTAGTAATTTTAGTACTATAAGTAAAAACTTAGCAATTTTATCTGAAGATTTAAAAGATGTTGAAATATCAAAAACTATTAACAATCTAGATGAAACTTTATCAAGCGTAAATGCCCTTTTAGCAGAATTAGATAAAGGAGAAGGCTCTCTAGGTAAATTGCTCAATGATGACGAATTGTATAATAATCTAGAAGGAGCTTCAAAAGAATTAGAAGAATTATTAGAAGATGTTAAGTTGCATCCTAAACGTTATTTTAGAATCCTTTCCAAAAAGGAAATTCCTTATGAAGAATCTGAAAACTAACTATTACCAAAGAACATGAATTATATTCCAAACATATTATTTGCTTTATTACTTATTGCAGGTTTTGGATACTTTGCCAAAAACGTAAGAAAACTAATTAGAAACATTAAACTAGGTCAGGATGTTGATGTTAGCGATAATAAATCGCAACGTTGGAAAAACATGACTAGAATTGCTCTAGGACAAGGAAAAATGGTTAAAAGACCCATTGCTGGTTTTTTGCATATTGTTGTTTACATAGGATTTGTAATAATTAATATTGAATTATTAGAAATTGTTATTGATGGTCTCACAGGTTCTTGGAGAATTTTTTCATATTACCAGGAACTTTATGGAGTTTTAATAGGAACCTTCGAAATATTAGCTGTTTTAGTTTTAGTATCAGTTATTGTTTTTTGGATTCGTAGAAACATTATAAAAATTAATAGATTTTGGAAAAACGAAATGACAAGCTGGCCAAAAAACGATGCCAATTACATTTTGTATTTTGAAATGGTTCTAATGTCGCTTTTCTTGATTATGAATGCTACAGATATTCATTTTCAATTAATGAATTCTGGAAATGTTGTTAGTCAGTTTATTGCTCCTTGGTTTAGTGGTTTACCAGAAACAACTATCCATGTAATAGAACGTACAGCTTGGTGGCTACATATTATAGGGATTTTAATTTTCTTAAACTATCTGTATTTCTCAAAGCACTTACATATACTTTTAGCTTTTCCAAATACATATTATGGTAAAGTACAGCCTAAAGGCCAATTAAATAATCTAGAAGCAGTTACTAACGAAGTAAAAATGATGATGGATCCAAACGTCGATCCATTTGCTGCACCAGCAGAAGGTGCAGAGAATGTAATGCCTGCAAAATTTGGAGCTTCAGATGTTCAGGATTTAAGTTGGGTTCAATTGCTAAACGCATATACCTGTACAGAATGTGGACGTTGTACAAGCGAATGTCCAGCTAATTTAACTGGCAAAAAATTGTCGCCTAGAAAAATCATGATGGACACTAGAGACAGGTTAGAAGAGGTTGGTAAAAACATAGATGCTAATAATGGCGAATTTAAAGATGATGGTAAACAGTTGTTAGGAGATTATATTTCTACCGAAGAACTTTGGGCTTGTACAACTTGTAATGCTTGTGTAGAAGCTTGTCCAGTTAGCATTGATCCTTTGTCTATTATTATAGAAATGAGACGTTATTTAGTTATGGAACAAAGTGCTGCACCTGTAGAATTAAATAATATGATGACGAACATCGAGAATAATGGAGCACCTTGGCCATATAACCAAATGGACAGATTAAATTGGAAAGATGAGTAGTAAAAATCAACTTCTAATAAAATAAAAATTTAAAAAAAAATCCTACCTAAACAGGAATTTAGAATATGAAAAGAGAAGACGCAGACAAGCTGTTACACGAAAAAGTAGAAGCAGGAGAAAAAATAAGTCCTATTTTACCAAAAGGAGTTAAAAACTATTTAATAGATATTGATGGAACTATTACAGACGATATTCCAAATGAAGAACCAGAAAGAATGGCGACTTGCGATCCATATCCTGATGCTTTAGCAACTTGTAATAAGTGGTACGAGCAAGGACATTTAATTTGTTTTTTTACTTCAAGAACAGAAGATCATAGAGAAGTAACCACAAACTGGTTAAATAAGCATGGATTTAAATTTCATAGTTTATTAATGGGAAAACCAAGAGGAGGAAATTACCATTGGATAGATAATCATTTAGTAAAAGCCACGAGATATAAAGGGAAATTTACAGATTTAGTAGATAAAAAAGTGACTATACAAGTGTTTGATGATGGCCAACATGAATAGCTGTTTAAATACTTTTATAGTAAATGATAAATAAACTCAATTATGAGCGAACAATTAAAAGTGCCAACTATGGCGCAATATATGGCAGAAGGGAAGCAACCAGAAATATTATTTTGGGTTGGTTCTGCTGGTAGTTACGACGATAGAGCAAAAAAAATAACTAAAGCCTTTGTTAAGATATTAAATAAAGCCAATGTCGATTTTGCAGTTTTAGGAACCGAAGAGAGTTGTACTGGAGATGTTGCTAAACGTGCAGGAAATGAATTTTTGTTTCAAATGCAGGCTGTAATGAATATTGAGGTTTTAAATGGATACGAAGTAAAACGAATAGTAACTGCTTGTCCACATTCGTATAACACATTAAAAAACGAATATCCTCAGCTTGGAGGTAAATATCAAGTGCAACATCATACAGAGTTTATAGATGAGCTAATGAAAGCTGGACGATTAAAAATTGAAGGCGCATCGAAATTAAATGGTAAACAAATTACATTTCACGATCCTTGTTATTTAGGTCGTGCTAACGATGTTTACGAAGCTCCAAGAACTTTATTGAAATCTTTAGGTGTAGAGTTGGTAGAAATGAAGCGTAACAGAAACTCAGCGTTATGTTGTGGTGCTGGTGGTGCACAAATGTTTAAAGAACCAGAAAAAGGAGATAAAGACATAAATGTACTAAGAACAGAAGATGCTTTAGAGACAAGCCCGAATATTATAGCAACTGGTTGCCCTTATTGCAATACTATGATGACAGATGGCGTAAAAGCGAAAGAAAAAGAAGATAGTATTCAAGTATTGGATATTGCCGAATTAATTGCAAATTCTCAAGAATAATATGTTAGTAGATTTTAATGTATTACCAGAAGAATCAAGAGTTTGGATCTATCAAGCTAACAGATCGTTTTCAGATATTGAAATTGAAGAAATATCTTCTAAATTAGATGTGTTTCTTGAAAACTGGACAGCACATGGAAGTGACTTACAGGCAGGATATAAAATAGTTTACAAACGTTTTATTGTTATTGGCTTAAATCAGCAGGTTAGTGCAGCATCAGGCTGTTCTATTGATGCTTCAGTACATTTTATTCAACAATTAGAAAAAGAATATCAGGTAGACTTGTTAGACAAGATGAACGTGTCTTATAAGCAAGGAGAATTTGTTGCTTATAAAACATTAACTGATTTCAGAAAAATGGCTAAAGACAGGGCAGTATCTAAAAACACGATTGTTTTTAACAATCTAGTGACTACTGTTGCAGAATTCAATGAAAATTGGGAGGTACCAGCTAGTGATAGTTGGCACAGCCGATTTATAAAATAAATTTTTATTAAATAACGTATTTATTTAAAGCTTGAAATCACTTCAAGCTTTTTCTTTTTTAAGCATCTTCAAAATTTTTAAAACTTCCATCTGTATAGAAAATAACAATACGCTCTATGGTTTTTTTATTTGAGGTATTGTTTTCAACATGCTTTATTTCTGAAATCACTTTTTGTGATTTAGTTTCTTTAATATTTTTTTCAATAGGAATTTTTGTTTCAGTTTTTTCTTCAGAAGGAAATTTTCCTTTTCCATTCAGCAACCAATACAATTCTACTTCAGGAAAAGAGGAGAGTACTTTAAGTACAAAATCTAAACTTGGCTTATTTCTGCCAGAAAGAATATGTGAAATACTGGAACGTTGTACACCAATTTTTTCAGCGAAAGAAGAGGCGCTTTCGTTGTAAAATTCGATGACTTTATGAAGTCTTTTTGCAAAATCTTCGTTGTTTATCATTGTAAACTATAAATAGGTTGTTTTGTATTTACAAATGTAACAAATATATTGATATTGTAAATATTCTTATAGTAAATAATGTATAAAATTATTGATTAACACTTTAAATAAAGCAAGTTAACTAGCTGAAATACAATATTTAAAACTAATAAAATATAATTTGTTAAATTTTAAATTACAAGATGATAAAATTATTATGGAAATTTATCTAATATGTATACTCTTGTAAACAAATAGTGTTGTTTTTATTGTTTACAAATGTAAATTGTTAATTGTTTACATTTGTATTAAACAATGTTAATGACTTCAGATTATTTTAGAAACCTGTTCGATTCTTATAAGGAAATTCAACTTAAAAATAGATATATTCAAAATGATCATATACTTCCATTGCTTGAAAATTATAAAGAAATTTTTAGGGTTAAACAAATTGGATTTTCAGTTTTAGGAGAGCCTATTCATTCTATACAAATTGGAACTGGTTCTAAAAAAATATTGATGTGGTCTCAAATGCATGGAAACGAAAGTACGACCACCAAGGCCATTTTCGATATTTGTAATGTGTTTGCAAATTCTTCTAATGTTGATATGCAACAAATACAAAGTAATTGTACAATTTTAATTGTACCAATTCTTAATCCAGATGGAGCTAAACTCTATACAAGGCTAAATGCGAATAGTATAGATTTAAATAGAGATGCAAAAAACTTATCGCAACCAGAAAGTAAAGTTTTAAGAGGTTTGTTTGATGATTTTAAGCCAGACTTTTGTTTTAATTTACATGGACAACGTACCATTTTTGGTGTTGGAGACACTAGTAATACTGCTACTTTGTCGTTTTTATCACCTGCACAAGATGAAGGTTCTACAATTACAGAAACTCGTAAAAAAGCAATGGAGGTTATTTCTGTTATGAATAAGTTATTGCAAACACAAATACCAAATCAAATAGGGATTTATGATGATACTTATAACGAAAACTGTGTAGGAGACACGTTTCAAGCGTTACATTGTCCAACTATTTTATTTGAAGCTGGGCATTATAAAGAAGATTATAACAGGGAAATTACTAGGTTTTATATGTTTGAGGCAATTTTGTCCAGTTTAATGTATATCTCAAATAACGAAGTTTCAGGTGATTTATATGAGCCATATTTAAATATTCCAGAAAACAATAAAAGTTTTCTAGACATCATTATCAGGCAAACAACAATTATATTGAATAACAAAAGTGAGACTGTAGATATTGGGATTCAATATGTTGAAACTTTAAAAAATGGTATTATTGAATTTGTTCCAAAAGTTGAAAAAATTGGAGATTTAAGTAATTTGAATGGTCATAGAAATATATTAGCCCAGAATAAAGAGTTTTCTTTACAAGGACAGGATGTTTTAGCTGAAGGATTAGTAGTTGAAACAGTGTTTTTAAAAAATATTAAATATTCATTAAAATTAACATAACCTTCTGCTTTAATAGGGAATATTCAGCATTATTATATTATTTTTGCTTATTATTCAAATAAAAATTAAAAATGGGGAAAATTAAGTTGGATGATATTGATCATCAAATTTTAGATATGTTAATTGATAATACAAGGATTCCGTTTACAGACATTGCTAAAAAATTAAACATTTCAGCAGGAACAATTCACGTAAGAGTAAAAAAAATGGAAGAAGGAGGAATTATTAAAGGTTCTTCTTTAACATTGGATTATAAGAAATTAGGATATTCATTTATTGCTTATGTAGGTATTTTTCTTCAAAATACGTCTCAAACTAAGTTTGTTTTAGAGCGAATTAGCGATATTCCTTTTGTTACTGTTGCGCATATAACTACAGGAAAATTCAATATTTTTTGTAAAATAAGAGCAAAAAATACAGAGCATGCCAAAGATATTATCTTTATGCTAGACGACATTGAAGGGGTTTATAGAACAGAAACTATGATTTCTTTAGAAGAAAGTATTAACGATAAAAAGCGTTTAATGCATTCTATTTTTAATGAACTGTAGATAAATAAAATCAATTATAAAAGCCTCTTTAATATTAAAGAGGCTTTTTATTAAAACATAACTTCATGAAAGCATCTCAACTATCAAAAAACGAATATGCACAATATTACAGTAATTATATAAATAAAGCTGGAGAAGAGATGCTTGTATCTGGCTTAGAATCTAGTTTGAGTAGTATACTTGCTTTTTTTAATACCATTCCAGAAAACAAGCTTGAATATAGATATGATGCTGGTAAGTGGACTGTTAAAGATATTATTCAGCATTTAATTGATGCTGAGCGTGTGTTTGCTTATAGAGCTTTGCGTTTTGCTAGACAAGATAAAACATCTTTACCTGGTTTTGAGGAAAACACATATACAGACGTGGCTAATGCGAATAAAAGGAGTAGAGCAGAGTTGTTAAAAGAATATCAATTAGTTAGAGAGTCTACCATAATGTTGTTTAAAAGTTTTAATGAAGATGCATTAAAACTTGTAGGAGTGGCAAGTAATAGTAATATGTCTGTTCGAGCTATTGGTTTTGTAATTATAGGACATGAGAAACATCATTGCGAAGTTATTACTTCTCGATATTTGTAGAATTACTCTTCTTCGTCTTTAAAAGTTTCAGATTTAATATCATCGTTAATAACAACATGACCTAAATCGTCTACTTCAGTATCTTCAATGCCTTCAAAATTATTCATGGTATAATGAAGTTTGCTGCTAACTTTAACAAGATACACACTTTCATTTGTTCGTACTTCTACTGCTTCTATTATTTCATTCTTATGATTTTCGAATGTAATAACATCATCATCGTTATAACCATCTGGAAATTTATCGGTTAATAACTTTAGGAGTTTAGGAGTGAGTTTTTTGTAATCTACAATTATTCTTTTCATTACTAAAGGTATTAAAATTAATAAATAGCACTAACTTTTTACTGTAGCAATTTTTATAAAGTTACAAATTAATTTTATTGTTTTTAAGAATTATAATATTTGAAAGCTTCAATTATTAAACTATTTTCAACTTGACAGTTTACTTTTGTTTCTCCAATCTTTTTTAGAAGTACAAAATTAACTATACCATGTTCATTTTTCTTATCAAATTTTAAAAGATCAATAATAGCACTAAAATCTTCTTCAAGAATTGTTGGCTGACCAAAAATTTGTAGAATGGTTTCTTTAATTTTATCACAATCATTCTTTGGAAAATCTGTTAATCCTGTAGATATATAAGTTGCTAATATCATTCCTATTGCTATTGCTTCTCCATGTAACAATGGCGTTTTAGAAGCATTACTTAGGTAATAAGACTCAATGGCATGACCAATAGTGTGGCCATAATTTAAGGTCTTTCTAAGATTGTTTTCAAATGGATCTACTTCAACAATGGTGTTTTTTATTTCTATAGATTCATAAATTAAATCATCAAGTGTTTTGCTGTTGAGTTCGTTAACATTATGAAATTTATTCCAGTAAGTTTCACTATAAATTAAACCATGTTTTAACATTTCTGCTAAACCAGAACGCATTTGGTTATCTGGCAATGTATTTAAAAACGACGAGTCTATTAAAACCATTTTACCAGTATTTATAACACCTATTTGGTTTTTTAGATGTCCAAGGTCTACACCATTTTTACCACCAATAGATGCGTCAACCATGGCTAACAGAGTGGTTGGAACATTAATAAAGTCTATACCACGTTTAAAAGTAGAAGCCACAAAGCCACCTAAATCTGTAATCACACCTCCTCCAAGATTAATTATAAGGCTTTTTCTATCTGCATCTAATTCAGATAGAGCATTCCAAACACCAGAACAAGTTTCAATATTTTTATGTAGTTCTCCAGATTCAATTTCAATAATTTCAATATCCAATTGGGTTTCTAAATTGCTTAAAAACTTAGGAAGACAATGTTCATGAGTATTTTCGTCAACAAGAATGAATATTTTTGAATAAGCAGCTTTCTTCAAATGCGTATTCAAAGCTTTATAACAGTCTGTTTTGAAGTAAATTGTGTAATCTTTTGTGTTGATAGAATTCATTTTGAATTATTGTAAAATATTGTGCGAAAATTAGAGTTTTTTTTTAAATAAGTAGATTTACAATAATTATATTTGTGTAAAATTTTTCAACATGTCTAAAGAACGAATTTTTGATAATACTGAAATTGCTTTTTCGCTAAAAAGTAATTCAGAACTAAATAGAGCCTATCTTTTGTTTAAAATGATTTCTTACGAGCCACTTGTGAAGGTAGGAAAGACTCTAAGTAATTTTGCAATAAAAGCAAACCTTCCTGTAGACAGTGTTATAAGAGCAACTGTTTTCGACCATTTTTGTGGAGGAATCAATGAAAAGGATTGTTTGCCAGTAATTGATGCTATGTTTGAAAAAGGAGTAAGCTCTGTATTGGATTTCTCAGTTGAAGGGAAAGAGGAAGAATCTTTTTTTGACGCAGCCATGGATAAGACACTCGAGATTATTAAATTCTCAGAAAATAAAGAAGCCATGCCTATTGCTGTGTTTAAACCAACAGGTTTTGGGAAACCAAGTTTATATACTAAAAAAGGTGAAGGTAAACCCTTTACAGCTGAAGAACAAGTTCAATGGAATAGAGTAGTAGCTAGATATGATAAGGTTTGTAAATTAGCCAAAGAAAAAGATGTTGAGTTATTAATTGATGCTGAAGAAAGCTGGATGCAACAAGCTGTAGATGATTTGGTGTCTGAAATGATGCAAAAATATAATACAGAAAAAGCTATTGTTTATAACACTTTACAGATGTATAGACACGATAGAATGGCTTTTTTAATGCAAGAACACGATCATGCCAAAGCAAATGGTTATTACTTAGGATATAAAATTGTTCGTGGTGCTTATATGGAAAAAGAAAACGAACGTGCTTTAAAAATGGGTTATCCAACTCCAATTTGTGAAAGTAAAGCTGCAACAGACGATAATTTTAATGCTTCTGCAAAATACATACTAGATCATTTAGACACTATCTCTCTTTTTGCAGGAACACATAATGAAGAGAGTAGTTATTTGATATTGGAAATGATGGAAGAAAAAGGGATTTCTATAAATGATAATCGTGTTTGGTTTGGCCAGCTTTATGGTATGAGCGACCATATAAGTTTTAATTTAGCTAATCTTGGTTATAATGTGGCTAAATATGTTCCTTTTGGACCAGTTAAAGACGTGTTACCTTATTTAATTCGTCGAGCCGAAGAGAATACTTCAGTAGCAGGACAAACTGGTAGAGAGCTCATGTTATTAACAAAAGAAAAAAACAGAAGAAAACTAGTTTAAGAAAATTTCCACCATTTCTTTTTATGTGGATTGGTACCATATCCATATCCATATCCATATCCTTTTTTATGGTTAACGCTATTAAGTAAAATAGTCATGTTTGGTAGTCTTTTCTCTGTATACATTCTTTCGGCTAATTCTAGCTGTCTTTTTGATATGTAATTAGCTTTTGCTACATAAATAAATAAATCTGCAAATTTGCTAATTAATAATGTATCTGTAACTAAACCAACAGCAGCTGTATCTACAATAATATAATCGTATTTTTGTAATACATGATCAAATAGTTCCTTAACCCGATTACTCATTAGTAATTCTGCTGGATTTGGAGGGATAGTTCCAGAAGGAATAACGTCTAGAAAGGTATTGTCTTTATGTTTAAAAATAACTTCATCAACTTGAGTGTGTAGGTTGCCTATATAATTTGTTAAGCCAAATTCATTTTTAACGTTTAAATAATTTGTAGCTTTTGGAACTCTTATGTCAGTTTCGATTAATAATACATTTTTTTCAGAATACGATAAAGACAATGCTAAGTTTATAGAGGTATGAGATTTGCCTTCTTTGCTAGTAGTAGATGTTACAAAAATAACTTTTGCCCTGTTTTCAATATTTTGAAGCATAAACTCTAAGTTAGTTCTCACCATTCTAAAAGCTTCAGCTTTTGGAGAGTAATCTACTTTGGAGATTAATTGTTTGTTTTTATTTGATTTTGGAATATCTCCTATAAAGGGAATTGAAACAATGTTCTTGACGTCTTTGATGTTGTGAACTTTGTCATCTAGTAAATTAACAAGGTATATAAATCCTATAGGAAAGCCAAACCCAAGTATTAATGCTGCTAAAAGAATAATAGGTTTTTTAGGGGCTACTGGCATCCCTGAAGCATAAGCTTTATCAACAATTTTTGCATTAGGAGATGTTACACCATGAGTTATAGCAGCTTCTTCCCTTTTTTCTAATAAGTATAAATACAAAGCTTCCTTTATATCTTGTTGACGTTTTATATCTCTAAACTGTCTTTGTTTTTTTGGTGCAGAATATATTTGAGATCTTATTCTATTACTTTCATTAACTAATGAATTATATGTAATTTCGTTTGTTGCTTTAATACTGCTTAAACTTTGAGATAAATTTTCTTTAAGCTGATTTATTTGGTTTGTTAGATTAACTACAGTAGGGTTTTTTTCACTTGAATTTTTTAATAGCCTATCTTTTTCTAAAACTAATTGGTTATACTGTCTGGTCAATTGTGATACTGAATTGTCTGATATTCCAATATTAGCAGGTAATAAATCTAAATTATTACCTGTAATTTGCTCGTTCATATAATCAATTAACTGAATTTGAGTTGCAGTATTTATTAATTTGTTTTCATTCTCTTTTTCATTTTGTAGGGACAGGCTTGATTGAGTTGCTAAATCAGTTAGTTTGTTGGTTTTTTGTAAATCTTCGGCAGATAAATCTACTTCACCTAGTTCTGTAGACACAATTTCAAGTCTATTGTTAATAAAATCAGAAGTGGCGTCTACAACTAATTGTTTATCATTTTGAACATCATTATTGTATTTTTCAATAAGTTTATCTATAAATAAACTAGCCTTTATTCTTACATTATCATTAATACTTAATTTAAGTATATTAGACATTTCTTGATTTTCAATTAGGATTTTACTTTTGTATTTAGAAACAATACTAGATAGAGGGGATATTTTAATTTTAATATTAGAGCCGATTTTTGTAGATGATTCACCAATTCTGGGAGTAATGATAAGGTCTCCAAAACTAGTTGGAATGCTTTCTCCAAAAGCATAAACAGTGCCTTTGATATCAGGATCATCATTTTCATCAGAGTTAAAAGAAAATTTCTCACTAAAATTAACCCCTTTTAAAACAAAATTATTTGCAGATTGAATACGAATGCTTAAAGTTGTATCTACTTTATGAATAATAGAATCTGATGCGTTAAAATTTATACTTAAAGGAGGATTTTCATACTCTTCATATGCCTTAATACGTCCTTCAACAAAATATTGAATATTAAACTTTAATTCTTTAATTACTTCTTCTATTATGGTTCTCGATTTAATTACTTCAATTTCGTCTAGTACATTATTGTTTTCAGTTTTAAACAATCCATAATTTTGTAAAGTTGATATTTCTGGGAGTTTACTATTTGATTTATCGTCTTTTATTTTGATTTTTGCACTTGCATTATATTGGTAATCTGCATAGCGTAAATAGAGAAGAGCAACTACTAGAGCACCAAAAACACATAAAACTATAAACTTCCATTTATGTAGATATGGATTAATTAATTCCTTATAATCGTTTTTTTTATTCATAATACTTGAACTAATAAATAAAATTATTTAACCAATATTGCTGCTATAGTTGCTAAAGTTCCTATTGCCGATATTATTACAATGTAATTTTGATTGTAAGAGGCTGAACGGATTTTTGCTTTATTTGGTTCGACATAGACAACATCATTTTGTTCTAGGTAAAAACTTGGAGAATTTATAACATTGATTGATGTTAAGTCAAATTTTGTAAATCGTTTCACACCATCTTGTTCTCTAATTAAAAAAACGTTTTCTCTTTTACCATGAATAGTTAAATCGCCAGCAAGACCTATGGCTTCTAAAAGAGAAATTCTTTCATCTTCAATGGTATATGTTCCAGGTCCATTTACTTCGCCTATAACAGTAATTGTAAAATTGGTTACCCGAATATTTATAATAGGGTCTGTAACATATTCAGATATTCTTTCTTTTAACATTTGAGTTGCTTGAAATCTATTTAATCCACCAATTTTTATAGATCCTAATACTGGAAATTCTATATTACCATTTAAATCCACAATATAAGTTTGCATTTTTATATCACCTTGAGGTCTAAGTGAAGAGATACTGTTGGTTATTACTGGTAAATTGAATGGTTTTACAGTTTCTGGGTCTAAAGCAGAAACATTTATTGTAAGAAGATCGTTAGGTTTATAAACAATATCTGAATTAAAATTTACTGTACTTAGACTATTTAATGGCTCATCTTGAAAGTAAATAATTTCTTTACTTGACACACATGATGAAAAAACTAGAATAATATTAATTATTATTACTTTATGCAGTATTTGTTTAGTTCGTTTTACTATAATTGTTGAAGTTTTCATTTATTTTGTAGTATTTAATACATCGTATTTTGAGTTATTTGGGATATATTCTATAACTATATCTTTAATTTTTGATACAATCTCTATATTTTGGGTATTCGGTCCTAAATTACATAAATCATCAATATTTTTTTTCACATCAGGAATAGTAATTGATTTGCATTTTGCAATCATAATTTTTTCATTGTAAGTTGGTTTTGTGTTTTCTCCATCGACTAGTAATTCTTCAAATATCTTTTCGCCTGGACGTAATCCAGTTATTTTTATACTAATATCTTCTGGGTATCTTAATCCTGATAACGTTATCATATTAATTGCTAAATCGAATATTTTAACAGGTTT
This sequence comes from Xanthomarina spongicola, assembly GCF_003148645.1. Lineage (GTDB taxonomy): Bacteria > Bacteroidota > Bacteroidia > Flavobacteriales > Flavobacteriaceae > Xanthomarina > Xanthomarina spongicola. The sequence goes on along the minus strand of NZ_QGGP01000002.1, from coordinate 553,038 downwards.
TCCCATATCAAAAACAAATATTTCGTGACCTAACCCCATTGCTGAGGCTTCTAGAACTAATTGAGCAGCTTCTGGAATTGTCATGAAGTAACGAATAATGTCTTTATGAGTTACTGTTAATGGTCCTCCAGATTCAATTTGTTTTTTAAACAATGGAATAACAGAACCATTAGAACCTAATACATTTCCAAATCTTGTAATTATAAATTTGGTTTTTCCTGAGCTAGATCTGTTTTGATAGCAAACTATCATTTCTGCTATACGTTTAGTAGCTCCCATTACATTTGTTGGGTTTACAGCTTTATCTGTTGAAATTAAAATAAATTTTTCGATGCCATATTTAACTGATAAGTCAATTAAGTTTTTAGTTCCTCTAACATTTACACTAACAGCCTCGTAAGGACATTGTTCCATTAAAGGCACGTGCTTATAAGCAGCAGCATGAAAAATAATATCTGGTTTGTAGAAATCAAAAATATTATTAATTCTAATTTTATTTCTAATGTCAGAAACAATTGCCTCAATATTTACTTTTCCATTTCTTTTTAATTCTTGCTGAATATCATATAAATTTGATTCAGCATTATCTAATAATATTAATTTTTTAAAATTGTAACGGGATAATTTTCTAACCAATTCACTACCAATAGAACCTGCAGCACCTGTAACTAGAATTACTTTGTTGCTATACTCTTCATCAAGTATTGGATTATCGATATTAATAGGTTCTCTTCCTAATAAATCTTCTAAATTTAAATCTTTAATCTGTCCAAAACTCAAATCTCCATCTATCCAATTTTTAACAGCTGGAACAATTTTTACTTTTAGATTTAAAGCAAAAAGATTGCTTGTTATTTGCAATAATCTATTTGAATCAATGTTTTGAATTGAAATTATAACTTCCTCAATATTATTTTTTTCAATAAACTTTTTAGTTATTTTTTCAGGTTCATAGACATTTAGCAGATTAATTTTTTTACCAGATTTACTATCGTTATCATCAATAAAACCGACCACTTGGATATTGCTTTTTGGATCGTTAAAAACAGCATCGTATGTTATCATACCAGATGTTCCAGCTCCATAAATTAAAACGGACTTCTTAACATCAAAATCTGTAACAATACTTTTATAGAGTGATTTTATAAAAAATCTAATTCCAACTAAAAAAAAGATATTTAATAATAAATGGATATAAATAATGGATCCTGGAATATCAAAGACTTTGTCAAAATTAAATTGCCTGCTTAAGAAAGTGGTAACTATTAAGATAGTTGCTAATATATTTATACCTATTATTAAATTGATAACGTCTTTTACTCCAGTAAATCTTACTACACCATTGTGTGAATTAACAATAAGAAAACTTGTTAAAGCAGCAATTAAAACAAATGGTATTTGTTTTAAAAAAGCAATAAAATCGAAATCAATTTCAAAATTATAACGAATAATGTAAGCAAGAAAGAATGTAAAAGCAACAACACATAAATCGAACAGTAACACAAGCCATTTAGATGCATACTTATGAGAAAGCCCTTTTAATATGTGGATTATTTTATTCAAAATACTGTTTTATTAATTTAATAATACGGTCAAGTTCTATTTTAGTTAAGTTTGATCCACTAGGTAAGCAGAGTGCTTTTTTATATAAATCATCTGAAACACCATTTAGGTATTTAGGATAATTTTTAAAAACTGGTTGTAAATGCATTGGTTTCCACGATGGCCTAGCTTCTATATTATTTAATTCTAACATTTTTAAAATATCATCTCGCATTTTATTTGTTTGAAAAATAATACAAGTAAGCCATCTATTAGAGTAGAAGCCCTCAGGTTCATTTAAAAAACTAATTTCATTTATAGCACTTAATTGTTTTAAATAATATTTAAAATTATTTCTACGTAATTCAACATAGTTGTCTAGCACTTCCATTTGACCTCTTCCTATCCCAGCTAAAATATTTGACATTCTATAATTATAACCTGTAGTTACATGAGAATATTCTAAACCTGGTTCTTTTGCTTGAGTTGCTAGGTATATGATTTTTGATTTTAATTCCTTGTTTTTTGAAACTAAAGCGCCACCACCAGAAGTAGTAATTATTTTATTTCCATTAAAAGATAATATAGACATATCCCCAAAAGTTCCACATTTTTGGTCAAAATAACTACTTCCTAATGCTTCAGCGCTGTCTTCAACAATAGGTATGTTATATTTTTTTGATATGGCGTTTATTTCTTTTACTTTATAAGGCATTCCATATAGATTAATTACTATTATGGCTTTTGGTTTTACACCAATTTTAATTCTATCTTTAATGGTATGTTCCAGCAATTCTGGACAGATATTCCATGTTTCTCTTTCACTATCCACAAAAACAGGTTTCGCTCCTAAATATGTAACTGGATTTACGGAGGCAGCAAATGTTTTGGTTTGACAAATAACTTCATCTCCTTGTTTAACATTCAAAAGAACCAAAGCTAGATGTATAGCAGCAGTTCCAGTTGTTAACGCAGCTACATGTACCTTATTTCCTAAATAGTTTTCTAAGTCGTTTTCAAACCCATTTACATTAGGTCCTAATGGAGCTATCCAGTTAGTTTTAAATGCTTCTTTTATGAATTTTTTTTCATGTCCACTCATATGTGGAGACGATAACCATATTTTTGTATTCAATTTAGACACATTTTTAGCCATAGTAAATATCTACGTTTAAATAGCAATCATCAAATAAAAACGATAAATAACTAATTTTCACGTTCTTTTATTTAAAACAAATTTAAGTTTTAGTTTTAACGCTATAATTGGGCTTTTAATCGTTTTTTATTAATTTTTAAAATTTCTTATTTGTTTCAAACAAACATAGTGTTTTTTGAAAATTTAATTTATTTATAAGATAATAAAGGGAGAGATTTTAAACAGTAACTGTTTTAATTGCTATTAAAAGTATATTTAAATATACAACTTTTTGTTTTAATTGAGACTTATTATTTACCTTTCATATTAGTTTTTAATTCATACATCTAAAAAAACAACTAATAATATTTATATTATACTTAAATATTTACATTAGTTTTTGAATACATGAAAAAGTATATGCTAAATATATGATTAAATCTTCTGAAGAAAACCCATTTAGTTGTTCTATTTATGAATCAACTTGGTTAAAGCACTTTTATAATAATCAATCGAGTTTAAATGTAAATGCTATAGAAGGTGTTCAATTTATTAAACATAAATATTTTCCTTTTTTAGTTAATGTTGGAACGAATACTACAAATGGTTTAGTTTATAGTTTAAATATAAAAGCTTCTGACTTTAAGGGTGGAGTGTATTTAATTTATGATGTTCCTAATTATTATAAGGTTAAAAATGAGAATGAATCTAGGAATTTAAAAATTAAAAAAATAAGGCAATACTCTGGTTTTGCAACTAGCTTAAAGGATGTTCAAAATTCTGATGAATTTATTAATTCAAAGTTTAGTTCTGGTAGCAGAAAACGTTTTCGACGTAGTTTTAGAAGATTAGAGTCTTGTACCAAAATTACTTATAAAACATATTATGGTGAAGTATCAAAAGATGAATATAATATATTACTTGAGCAGTTTAAGAGTTTAATTAAAAAACGATACGATGAATTAAAAATGGAGGTGACTCTAATTTCTAGATGGCCATTCTTTGAAGATTTATTGTATCCAATGATTCAGAATAAAAAAGCAGCAATTTTTGGCATATATAGTAATGGTACTCCTATTTCTTTGTCAATGGTATTTTTAAATAATGACACATTATTTAATGCAGTAAAAGCATTTGATGCAGATTATTATAAATTTAATATAGGACACTTAGATATAAGTAGAATTTTAGAATGGTGTTTGGAAAATAATATTACTACTATAGATTTTTCAAAAGGAGAATACGAATATAAAACTAGGTGGACTAATATGAAGTATTATTACGAATGCAATATAATCTATGATTCTAAAAGTTTTGTTGCATCAAGTACTGCCTTATTATTATCTAAATATTTTTGGTTGAAGCAATATTTAAGAGATAAAAATATTAATTTATTGTACACAAAGTTTAAATATGGTATTAAAAATCTATTAGATTTTAAAAAAGAAAAGAGTAAATTTATTATCGAAGACCTAAATAATTTTAAATTAAATGGTCTTCAAAAAGAAATAGACTTAATAGATCCAGAATTTTCTTTTTTGAAGCGAATTACTTTAGATACTCTTTACTCTAATCCAGAACCGTTATCAAGCATAAAAGCATATATTTCAAATAACCAAAATTCAGAAATATATTATGTTATTGGTAATAAAAATAAATTTACAGTAAGGTTTCGTTAATATTAGAATAGTTTTTTGCCAGTTCTTTCATGGTCATACTTCTAAAATTATATTTTTTATTTAGGTTATTATAATGATCAAAAATACTTTCTAATGCTTTAAAATTTTCATCAATATTTTTTCCTAAATTATGAGGATGATTCCATAAGTGATACACCTCATTATTCTTAGCAGCATGCGTCATTGCGCTTTTAACTCTTGAAATTCTTAATGGGTCAAACAATTTTAATGTACTGCTATAAGGTCTTAGAAAGCGACTAGATGGAATATTAATTATTTGTGCTTCTTTTCTTTGATTCTCTATTTTATAAGTATGGTGTCCAGTTAAATTTATAAAAGAATCTGCAACACGTAATCCTTTAGCAATTATGTTTCCATGAATTTTTTTATTTCCAGTATTATAGATTGGATTGTTTTCTGTTCCTCTGTAACAGTTAATTCCGTTTTTATAACAAGTTTCTAATAGATTGTTGTTTACTTGATTTCTTGGAAATACAATACTATTTATTTCAATATTTTTTTTAAGAGCAATAGCCCTTGCAGCTAATAAATCTGCTTCAAATTGTTCTTTAGTTTGCCCATCTTCTAAACAATAATAGTGAGAATATGTATGTGTTGATATTTCATGCTTTTGACTTTTAGAAATCTCATCAATAAGATTAGATGCATAATGAAATCCATCTTCTTGTTCGTTATTTCCTATAGAATCAATTTTAGAATAAGGGTCAAATTTTTTGTCTTTGTAAGTTGGTAGTTGTTTTGGTTTATAATAAAGAAGTTCATTTTTGTCTTTAGCAAATAGAAACCCAACTGTTGCAAAAGTTAATTTTATGTTATAAGTATTTGCTAATTCTAATAGGCGTGGAATAACAAGCTTAACATTCTTTAAATTTTCTTCATATTGAGAAACATCTACCTTGTCAATCATTCCCCAGTGCAATTCAAAATCTAAGGAAAAAATAAAATAACCTGTTGTTTTTAATATCATTTTATAATAGTTTGAACAGTTTTAAAAATAATTTTTAAGTCAATAAACAAATTCTTGCTATTAATGTACTTTTTATTGAGTTCTAACTTTTTAGGTAATATGTTTTCTAAATAGAATTTTTCAGGGTCTTTTGTTGTTTTTAATAATTCTGCTTCATTTCTATAATAAATTGATGCATAATCTGTTATTCCAGGTTTTACGGATAGTATGATTAAATCTTCATTCAAATAATAATTCACATATTTACGTACTTCTGGCCTTGGTCCTACAAAACTCATATTACCTATTAAAACATTTATTAGTTGAGGGAGTTCGTCTAATTTATATTTTCTTAAAATATAGCCAATCTTTGTAACTCTTGGGTCTTTATCTCCAAGTGTTAATAATCCTTTTTTATCTGAACCAATAAACATAGTTCTGAATTTAAATATTTTAAAATCCTTATTATGTTTACCAACTCTTTGTTGTAAATAAAAAATGGAACCTTTAGATTCAATTTTAATTATAAGGGCAATTATTAATAATAAAGGTAATAAAAAGATTAACCCAAAAAAAGAAAAAATAATATCAAATAGTCTTTTAATCATATTGTTGATTCAACTGCATTTTCTACTGTCCTTATTATATAATTAAGTTGATCTTTTGTAAGCTGTGGGTAGATTGGTAAAGAAATTTCACATTTATAGTTGTCGTATGCAATTGGATAATTTTCAATTTTAAACCCCATTTCTTTAAAAATAGTAAGCATTGGTAAAGGTTGAAAATGTACATTAACAGCTACTCCTTGTTTTGTTATTTTTTCAATTATTAAATCTCTTATAGATTCAGTTATGTTTTTTATTCTTAAGGCATATAAATGACAAGAAGATTCTCTGTATTCGTTCTTATAAGGAGGTGTAATTGCCCATGTTTTAGTTGCAAAATAGTCGTGATATACCTTATATATTTCTTTTCTTATATCTAAAGTTTCATCAAAATATTCAGGTATTTGAGCAACTCCGATTGCAGCCAAAATATCAGGCATATTTATTTTTAGACCTAGATAAATAATATCATATCTCCAACCACCAGCTTTAGACTTTGTGAAGGCATCTTTAGTTTGCCCATTTAAAGAGAAGCATCTTAAATAATAATATTCTTCTTGGTTAATAAATGGTTTGGGCAAATTGATGCAAACTGCTCCACCTTCAGCAGTTGTTATGTTTTTAACAGCATGAAAAGAAAATACAGTAATATCTGCAATTGACCCTAAAAATTGATTTTTATATGTTGCGCCAATTGAATGGGCAGAATCTGCCAAGATTAATATTCTTCCTAACTTATTTTGATTTTCATTAGAAGGGTTAAAAAGTTCGATTTTATTACATACTAATGTTTTAATGGCGTCATAATCACAAGGCCAACCTGCAATATCAACTGGTATGATAGCTTTTGTTTTATTTGTAATTGCCTTTTCAATTTTTTCTATTGAAATATTAAAGTCGTTTTCTACATCTACCATAACAGGAGTTGCACCAACATGAATGACAGCTAGTGCAGTTGCAGCATAAGTGTAAGCAGGGATAATAACTTCATCGCCTTCACCAATACCATACCATTTTAACGCTAACATAAGTCCAGAAGTTGCAGAATTAACACACAAAGTATTGGGTGAAAAAGTATATTTACAAACTAACTCTTCTAATTGTTTAACTTTTGGCCCAGTGGTTATCCAGCCAGATTCTAGGGTACTGTTAACTTCTTGTAATACAACCTTATTTATATAAGGTGGAGAAAAAGGGATTTTCATTTTTAATCATGATTAATAGCTGCATTAAAGATAGCTATATATTGCTTAGATACATTTTCTAGACTAAACATTTTAACGTGTTTTATTGCATTTTCAGCTAATTTATCCGCCAATTCTTTATCTGTAGCTAATTTAATCATGGCATTTGCTAAAGCTTCAGAGTTTTTTGGCTCTACTAACAATGCTTCTTTACCATGTCTGGCAAATTCACGTACTCCAGTTACATTTGTTGAAATTATTGGCAAACCTATGGCTCCAGCTTCAAGTAATACTCTTGAAAATCCTTCCCTAAAAGTTGGTAGTACAAATGCATCAGAAGAAGTTAATAAATCAAAAACATCTGTTCGAGGCCCTAAAATATCTATAATATCTTTATATTGATTAAGAATATTTTGATTAAGTCTCTTTGAGTTTTCTTCAAGAGGGCCAACTAATAAATATTTAAAGACATATCCTTTGCTTTCGCAAATTCTTGCAGCTTCTAAGAGATTTATAATACCTTTTTCATATACTATTCTGGCAACACAAATAAAAGTAAATATTTTATTGTTTCTAGCTGCTTTCCGTGTAATATGTTTTAACTCGATTCCACTGCTTAAAATTATTTCACTATTACTTTTTGTAATCAGATGGTGTTTTAAATATAAATTTTTATCATCTTCATTCTGGAAAATCGTTAAATGAACCCTGTTTTTAATATATGAATGTAGAAGTATATAAACTTTCCTTAATAAAGCACTTGAAAAAGTATTAGACATGAAAATGGTTCCTAAACCAGTAACAGTTCTTGTTATTAATGTTGTAGTATTTAATTGAGATAATGGAACTAAAAAAGCTGGCTTAGTATCGAAAGTATGAATAATGTCGAATGTGTTTTTATTGAAAAAATGTTTTAACCAAGAAATTGTTTTATAGTCTGAAATAGGAGAGAAGCGTCTATTTAAATTATATGGAACATAAGTTATATAATTAGGAAAATCTGCATCACTAGTACCTACAATTGTTACATGAAAACCTGCCTCGATTAAATATTTTGATAATGGAATGCGTTTTTGAACATCTTCGCCACCAATTAAACAGATTTTTGTTACCATATATAGAAAATCAACACAAATTTAAAATATTAATTAAATATAAGCTTTCTGTTTTTTGAAATTAATTATAAATTAGATAAATGTTTAAAATTTAAATATTAATAATAAAAAATAATTAGCATATCAAAATCAATTGTCTTGAAAGAAGTTGTTAGAAAAATATATTTAGAGACTACTATTGGACCATATTTAATACAGCCTTTTTACGGATTGTATAATTATTTTAGATTTACTATCGTATCTGATGTTTCTAGAATTAACAGAGAGTTTGTTCGTAATTTTGGGCATAAGCCAGATTTAGTGAACCCTAAAACTTTTAATGAAAAAATGCAATGGCTTAAATTAAATGACAGAACTCCTTTGCATACAAAATGTGCTGATAAATTTGCTGTTAGAGAGTATGTTAAAGAAAAAATTGGTGAAAAATATTTAATTCCATTAGTTTTTCATACAAAGAAATTAAAAGATATTAATCCTGATAATATTCCAGATTACCCAGTTATTATTAAGGCAAATCATGATAGCTCTGGAGGTTCTATAATAACTGATAAAAGAAATACGAATTGGGTTGTAGTTAGAAATAAACTATATAAGTCGTTACATATAAATTATTATACTAAATATAAAGAATGGCAATATAAAAATATTAAGCCACGAATTATAGTAGAGAAACTACTTCAACATCAAGATGGTAGTATTCCTTTCGATTATAAAATGCATTATTTTAATGGAGAGCTTGTTTTTATACATGTAGATTTGGATAGACATACAAATCATACTAGAAATCTATACGATACAGATTGGAATTTTTTAGATATAAAATGGATTTATAATAATGGTCGCCAACTTGACAAGCCCATTTGTTTTGAAGAAATGAAAATGGTTTCTAAAGCTTTGGCTCAAGATTTTTGTTATACAAGAGTAGATTTATATACATTGAATAATAAAGTATATTTTGGTGAAATAACCCTTCATACAGGATCTGGTTTTGAAGCATTTGTACCATCTGAATGGGATTTGAAATTTGGAAATATGCTTAAGTTACCAAAAGTAAACTAATAATTTATAGACTATCTATTAATTCTTTTACTTGGACACCTATCTTATCAATACTATAATCTTTAGAACGTGTATAACCTAAACCACCATACATAAGTCTATCTTGATTGTTTTCTTGAAAGAATAATATGGCATTAGTTAATCCTTCAACATCATCAACATTTACTAATATTCCATATTTTGCTTTATAAAATGTTCCAAATTCTATGGTTACAGGTATATTTTCATTTAATAATTCTAATGGTCCAGACATACAATTTGTAGCAATAACTGGCAAGCCAACAGACATGGCCTCAAGTAAAACATTTGGAAACCCTTCAGTGAGAGAACTTAAAATAAAACAATGATTCTGGATGATATTAGAATGAACATTTAAAACTGTTCCTTTAAAATTAATTCTATTTTTAACTCCTAATTTTTCAGTTAATAATTGTAATTCCGTTTCTAATTCACCCTCGCCATATATATCTAAATTTACTATATCAGGTAATTTACTGATACTATTTATAATGTGTTTCTGATTTTTAACTGGGATTAATCTGCCAACAGTAACAACTTTAAAATTGTCTTGTGGATTATTATAATTGTTAATGTTTAATTTTTCAGTATTTAAATATATTGGATTATAGATGACACTTGTATCAATCTTAATATTAAAATTCTCCTTTAAATCTTTATTAATATGAATTGAGTTTGAAAAAAGCTTATTGTTTTTGTTATAAAAAAAAGGTATGGCTATACTCGTTATTATTGAAGTTATAAAATTGTTTCTATATCTTTTAGAAGGAAAGCATCTTTCACTAATAATTGATTTTAAATTTTTATTGAACATTTTTGCAATACCAGTCATAATATTCTGACGAATCATAAATGATAAGGTAACTTCTATATCTTCATTTCTTAATACCTTGTTGTATTTAAAAATAAATTTTAAATAATTAAAATAATGATTAATTATTGAAGTTTTGAATGTTTCTTTATCAGATAAAGTAATTACTTTTACTTTATTTGAAATAGGTAGATCTATAATATTAAATAATAATATTAATGTAACATCATAATATTTAGTTAGTTCGAATGTAAGTAAACTAACAACTTTTTCTGCACCACCAAACCCAATTCCAGGAACAAATAAGGCTATTTTTTTCTTTCTTGTCATTTTATTAGTTTACTAAGTTTAAAAATAAATTTTCATATTCATTAATAATCTTATCTTCTCCAAAACGCTCTTTTACCACATTGCTTACTTTTTCTGGATTAAAACTGTATGTAGAATTTATATTATTCAAATAAGTAACAAATTCATCTATTGAGTTAACAATATACCCATTTATTCCACTTTCAATAATTTCATCTAAACCACCAGGAGCATTAAAAGCTAAAATAGGTGTTCCAACAACACAACTTTCAATTAATATATTTGGAAAACCTTCTACAAATGATCCTTGTAAATATAAATCACTTTCAGAGAGATATTTGCTAACCTCATGAGTGTATTCAATATATTCTACTTTTTCATTTAAATTATATTTATTAATTAGATTCAAAATATTATCTTTTTCTAGACCTTTTCCAATAATTGTATAATGAAAAGGAAAATTTAGCTTAGCTAAAGCATTAATAATTCTTTCATGGCCTTTATGTTTACTTAGTCTTGTAACAGTTATAAACTTTATTGGGGTCAATAAATTTCTAGATAATTTTTTAGTTTGGAAAGAATTAGTGATTGGATTGTTGATAAGAACCGTTTTTTCTAGTGGAACACCATAATTAGTTACAACATCTTTTTGCATGTCTCTAGATTGACAAATTATTTTATCAACAAGTTTATAAGCAAACACCACCATATTTTTTGAAAAAAGCAAATTTTTAGTTGGGTTATGTTTATTTAAAACAGATAATACATTAGCCTCTCTAGCAATGAATTTGATATTAGGAAAAAATAATGAGAAAAATGCTGAAAAGGTATTTAAATGCACAATAGAGCTAATAACAATCTCTGGATTTTCCTTTTTAATTAATTTATACAAACTAATGCCAGACTTTAAAACACGAGACTTATTTAAATAAATAACCTCTAAACCTTCTGTTTGGTATACGGTCTTGTTTTTAAAACCAGTAATTACTAGTTTGGTATTAAATTGTGTTTTACTAATTTTACTAGCAATAAAAGACATTATTCTTTCGGCACCACCTGCAGCTAATGAAGGTAATATAAATAATATTTTTATTTGTTTTTTACTCATTTAAAATTCTTTTAAAGATTAACTGGTATCTCTGAAATTTCAAACTTGGTTTTACTTTTTACTTTATCATAAAGCCAAATAGATATAAAAAGAATTAAATAATTATCAAAATAGTTATGAGATACTAATAAAAAAGATATTAATATAGTTGCAATACAAGTATATTCTGGGTTAGTTTTTAAATGTCTTAAACTTCTAAAAAAGAGTGCTAAATAAAGAATAATAAATAATAAAAAAGGTATGATGCCAGATTCTCCTATTGCCATTAGAAATGTATTATGGACTCCAGATTTTATATCAACATTTGATCGATTTCCATGTAGTGCATTATAACCAATTCCTGTTACAGCATTATTTAAAATAATATCTGTATATAATGCCCAAGTTTCATTTCTAGAACCTCTAGTAATGGTTTTTGTTTCAACTTCTTGGCTATCGAAAATGCTTTGAAAAGCAGAAAATCTTACCGTGTTTAGATTAAATAATGACGAAACTGTTAAAACTAAAACAATAGCTACAGACCCAGCAACCAAACTGATGCTATTCTTTTTATTTGCAATAATGGCTATAATATTTATAGCTAAAAGAACAACAATAAAAGTTCTTGAAAGAGTCATTATTCCTGCTATTACAATTAATAGTTGTAAAAATAATTTGTAATATTTGTTTTTAAGATAGAATGTAAGAGAAAATGCTATTAAACAGGCAACTCCAGCTCTGTTTGGATTAATATAAAATCCTCCATACCTACCATAAGCACTGGAAAACACAACTGCATTTATTAAAACACTCATAGCGCCAATAAACATGAACCAGCCAATTTCTTTTTGATTTGTTTCTTTAGCTAAAGAAACAGCACCAATAATAAATATAAAATACTTAATGACATCGATAAAAAAATCTCTAATTGGGCCAGTATAATTTATACCGGAAATAAAAAAATACGTAAGTCCAAGAACAACGAATATAATTTGAATTTTAGGTTTCGGATTTAGAAAGTAAAAGAGTATGATGCAACCAAATAATAAAGCGCTAAAAAGACTACCTCCTCCAGAGCCTAATACGGTTAAACTAAAGGATGTCATGTTTAATAAAATTAAAGTCAGTAAAAAGTACTTTAATAGTTTCATGGTATTAGTTTTAGATGCTATATTTTATTGATAATAAATGTGCTTAACCAATTATTTTTAAAAATAATCTTTTAAAAGGCCAGCATAAATTAACTAAAAACTTAATTCCTTTAGATTCTATAGCATTTAGATAATCTTGTTTTTTAAAATCTAAAAAGATAGCTGCTCGAATTAATGAATATACTCGAATTAAAAACACTTTTGGATTTTTCCAAAAATAATCTTTATAAAACCAATTAAGGATACATAATGAAAATACAGCCATACCAAAAGCATCTTTTGCGTGGTCTTGATTAGATATTCTATTTCCAGTATCTAAATAATATATTCTTAAAACATCGTTAGTATACATGGTTTGATATTTGTGTTTTGCAATTAAATTCCATAAAATACCTTCTGGAATATATCCTTTTGAATAAACTTCAGGATTTACATAAATACCTCTTAAAATATCTGTTTTTATAAAACCCCATTTTTCTGATAAGCTTAATTCGTTTAGTCTGTTTTCGAACGAAGTACTATAAAGGGGGTCGACTTTAAATTTATCATCTACTAAATTTCCATTTTGATCTACACATAAACAGGTTACACCACTTATATTGGATAGCTTTTCTTTAGGAATACTATTATATCTTTCTAAGAATATTTCAAGAGCATTTTCTACACATTCATCATCTGAATCTAATGGTAGAAAAAATTCACCATTTGCTAATTCAACTCCTTGTATTATACAAGCCATCTTATGTCTATTTACTTCATTATTTATATATCTAATATTTAAATTAGATTTATTAATAAGTTCTTGTATAACTTCATGTGAATTATCTTTAGAACCATCGTTTATAATTAAGAATTCAAAATCCTTAAATGTTTGTTTTTCTAGTGAATCAAACACTCTATGTATGGTATCAGCACGATTATATACTGGTGTAAACAAAGTAAATTTATAGTCGAAATTAGATGGTTTTTCTAATGGTGTATAGGTTGGTAATAATTCGTTTAATTTCATTTTTTACTTTTTTATTCGTTTATTTAATACTACTTAAGAACAAAATGATAATTTAAGTACTTGCAATATAATGGTTTATAAATTCTTTTGTTTGTTGGCATAGATAAATAGCACTAAACTTCTAACTACGTATATAGTAGTTGTACACAATACAATGCCATAAATTCCATATATTTTCAAGAAAATATAATCTAGAATAATATTTAAAGTCATACTGCCAAAAGACACATAGGCCATAAATTTATTTTTATTGATACTTGTTAAAAATTGAACTAAAATATTTCCACAGATATAAAATGGTGCTCCTATTAATAAGACTATTTGTAATCCTGATACTATTATTGTGTCTTCAGAGGTAAATTCATTACGTTCAAAAACTAATTCAATAATATTATCTGAAAATAGAATTATTGGGATAATGATTAAAATTAATGAAATGAAAACAAATTTTAAAATCTTATTAAGCTGTTTAAAAGCAGACTTTCTGTCATTATTAGTTAACTTAGAAAAGTGTGGGAGTAGGACTCTAGCTAATGCTAAAACGGCAATGCCAGTAAAAAATGCAGGAATTTTTAATGCATAATTTAAGGCAGCAATTGAACCAACTATTAACTGAGCTGCAAAATATTGGTCGGTTATAGGTATTAAACCAGTTAAAAACCCAGAACTCACTTTTGCAGGCAACTGATTGAACAACATTTTAGTTCCATCTGCTCTGAAATCAGGCTTTGTAAGTTTAATGATCTTTTTAGATTTTGCTACAATAATTAAAAATGAAAATTCAAGAATACTACCAATTAGCATAGCAACTGCTAATACTTTTTCTTGAAATATATTTTTAAAAAACAATAATAAAACTAAAATGGCAATAGACGTAAATACGGGGTAAATAGTTGAATACCTAAATTCATCATGTATGTTTAAAAGACCACTTATTAAAGATGAAAGTCCCCAAAATAAAATACAAGGTAATAAATAGAAAAATTGAACTTTTATTAGATTATAGTAACTTTCTGAATGGTTTGGGAAAAATAATTCTAGAAAGGTATTTGTAAATAAATACGCCAGAATCATAAAAAAAATAGTGGTGCCAATAGTAATTATAAAACTTGTGGATTGGAAAGAACTTATAGGTCTGCCGGATTTCTGTTCGATAATATAATTAGGAATAAAAACAGATTTAAATGCACCCAGAAATACTTGATAGATAAAGCCTGGAACTAATGTTGCAATTAAAAAAGTATCTAATAATTCTGACAAACCAAAATTACTCGCAACCACTATTTCTTTATAGAAACCAAATCCCTTTACTATAAAAGTAATAGATGCTACTGCAACAATATTAATTACAGTTGGGTTTTTTCTAAGTGAGTGAATTAAAGAGGCGATATATTTTTTAACTTTCAAAAATTTCTTTCAGTATTAAATTGTTAATTATTTTTGACCACTCAGAGGCTATATCATTTGGTTGATAAGCCAAAGTTGATTGAACAGCTTTCAATCTAAATTCTTCCTGTAGAACCTCATCATTCATTAACTTAACTAAGTTTTCTTCTAATGCCTTTTGATCTCCAACTGGTATTAAAATTCCATTATGATTGTTATTTATTATTTCTGAAGGTCCATGTGGACAATCTGTAGAAATACATGCTAAACCAAAAGACATAGCTTCAATTAAAGCATTTGGAAATCCTTCACATTTAGAAGTAAATGCAAAAATTTTAGACATATTATAATATTTAGAAACATCTGTAATGTTGCCTGCTAATATTATTTTGTCTTGCATTTTTAATGAGGCAATTAAGTTTTTATATTCATTGTAATTATTACCATCACCAACTAAAATTAATTTCCATTTAGAATTATTTATATTCGAAAATGCACAAATTAATAAATCTTGATTCTTAGGTTCATCTAATCTGCCTACATTTAAAATGATGTTTTCTTTTGGAAATTGAAAATTTCTTTTTTCTAATAATTCTCTATCAACGGGGTTATTAATCACTTCAATTTCAGTTCTAACATAAGTTTTAAAAAAATCTTTATTTGCCTTAGTTTGCACTACAAGACAATTTGCAAATGGATAAGCGATTTTTCTAAAATATGTCCAAAATTTATTCATAGAGCTATATTTTGGATTTGCTCTTTCGCTAATAATATTTGGAATATTTATAAATCTAGTTGCTAATATGGTATATATGTTTGTAACTGGCATAAACCCAATAGCAATACTTGTATTATTATTTTTAAGTATTTTAATCAGACTATTTACTAATTTAAATATGTTAATTATAGATTGAAAAGTATTTGGATTTGAATTATATTCTGGAAGACAAAATCTTATACTTATATCTGGATGTAATTTATAGAATGGATCACAATTATATAAAACTATTATACATACATCATATTCCTTAATCAATGAGTTGGCCAGAGAGCTAACAACACGTTGAGCTCCACCAGCATTTAAGTTTGGTAATACAAAAGCAATTGATTTTTTCAATTTTAAAAAGTGTTAGGCAAAGAAATATAGATTAATAGCTATTATTAGAGTTATTAAAAATATGTATTTTTTTATTCTAAAAATACTTCTCCATAATTAATTAGATGAAATAACCAATTTATAATTTAAAATGCAACAAAAAGATGTGTAAGATAAGTTTGACACTTTATAAATTGTTCATAACCTGTTAATTACTTTTAAAAATATAAAAAATCCAAAACTATATTCTGTCCGTATATAAACCTGTTGTCTATTGAAGTGCAGTTTGTCGACAGCAGTATCGTTTAAAAGTCGAAAAAATACTACAAAACACATTTATTGTAGTAAAAGTATTACAAATATGATGTATTTTATCGAATTTAAATTATTTTTTATGGTTACATGAAATGTATTTCAATAGATTAGCAAAAGATTAATAGCAAAACCCCCTTATTATGAAACATTTATATGTTAGAAAATTCTCATCTTTAATTGGGAATATTCAAAGAGTTCTTTTAGTTTTTATTTTATTTTCAAATTTGTATGTGATTGCTCAAAATTATCCAATGCAAGAATCATTATCATCAGTTAATTATGAGCCTTATCAAACTTTTACAGGTCAAGCTCCAGGTTATTTGGAAGTAAACACTAATCAGTTTGGTAATGAAGTTATTAGAATTAGCGATGTAGATGCTTTTGGTACAGATTGGCAAAATTTAAGACATCGTTATTCTTTAGACCAACCATGGAATTCAGATGGATCATTAATTAAATTAGCAGGTTATCCAGCT
This sequence comes from Xanthomarina spongicola, assembly GCF_003148645.1. Classification (GTDB taxonomy): domain Bacteria; phylum Bacteroidota; class Bacteroidia; order Flavobacteriales; family Flavobacteriaceae; genus Xanthomarina; species Xanthomarina spongicola. The sequence goes on along the minus strand of NZ_QGGP01000002.1, from coordinate 536,094 downwards.
GCAATTTTAGATGGTGAGACAAATGAATTTTTGTATTGGGCAAATATACCTAGTTCTGCATTATGGTCTAATTCCGACCCAAATACTATGTATGGAGTTTCTGGAAACAGTATTGTAAGTTATAATGTAACAACCAATAGTAGAGAAACATTACATACATTTAGTGAATTCTCATATATTAAATATGGTTATGGAAAAGGAAATACATCTTTTGATGATAAGTATATGGGAGTTATTGGTAGAAATGGTGATGATCAAACATTAATTGTATATGATATAGAAGAAGATGTAGTTGTTGGTACTCATTTTATAGGTACAAGAAATATGATGTGGTTTACAGTAAGCCCAACGGGTTTATATGCAGTTGAACATTATGCACCAAATGGAAGTGGCGAAGAACAAGGTATAAAAGTTTATGACATTGATTTAACTAATTACAGACATTTAAACGACTATACATCTCATGCAGATTTAGGTCTAAATGAAGATGGAGAAGATGTTTATGTTGCTTTTGGAGATGAAACTACTAGACCAAACGACTATTATATGAAAACGGTTCGTTTAAGAGATGGCTTGGTAACACCAATATTTTACTATCCTGAAGATACAGGTGTTTGGTCAGGACATATATCTTGTAGAAATAATAGCAGACCTGGTTGGGCTTATGTAAGTGAAGGATGTTGTGAGACTGTTGGTAAAAGAGAAGTTTTCGCAATAAAATTAGATGGTTCAGATATGATTGAAAGATTTACCATACATCATACAAACGAAGACTCAGGCTATGGTCATGAAGCTCATGCAGTTCCTAATAGAGATGGATCTAAAGTTATGTTTGCCAGTAATTATGATGATACGTTCACAGGAGATTACGCACCAGCATTTATTGTACAAGCACCAAATAGTAGTTTAAGTGTTGAAAACGAAAGCATAAATGAAAATCAAATTAAAGTTTATCCAAATCCATCTAGAGACGGATTGGTAAATATTAAACTTAATGGAAATATTGCTGTAAAATCTATACAATTATTTGATATGCTTGGAAGGGCAATTAGAACTGAAGAAATGGATACTAATGAGAAAAGTTTGAATCTTTCAACTTTACCACAAGGAGTCTATTTGTTATCATTTCAAACTGAAAATAACGGTTCAGTAACAAAACGAATTATTTTGAATTAGGGAAATATTCAATAAAATTATAAACTAAAGCCTGAAATATTATTTCAGGCTTTTTTTATTCCCATTTTATTTCTTGAATAGTAGCAATACTGTCGCAATTTTCAACTAATAAAACAAGTTCTTTTTTATCTAATTCTCCTTCAATAGCGTAAATAGCACAAGGTTCTTTACGAGTTTCACTTTTAGAGAAATTAATATCTCCTTGTATTAATATGTTTCTAATTTCTAAAGAGTCTATTTCATTATTAATTATAGCCGAATCAATAGTATTAGAATAATTAATTTGTTTTAAATTAATATTTTTCAATACTCTAGCTTCAGGACCATAATCACAAGACACTTTTTTGCCATTTAAAAAAAAGGCTAATACTATTAATCCAATAGAAAATCCACCTAAATAATAGCCAACTCTATGTAATAATTTCATTCAGTTAAATTTAATATAACATGAAATTTTAAAAAGGTTTATAAGTAAAAGGAAATTAAAAAATAAGTAAATTTATATCACTATGCTTTAAGTCAAACCATTCACCAACAGATTTGCTAGTTAAAATTCCGTGGTAAAAATACAACCCATTTTTTAAACCCTTATCAAATCTTAGAGAATTTTCTAAACCTCCATCTTCAGCAATCTTCAAAAGATAAGGAGTAAAAATATTACTTATTGATATAGAGGCAGTTCTAGAATATCTAGCAGGAATATTAGGTACACAATAATGAATAACACCATGTTTTGTAAACGTTGGTGTTTTATGAGAAGTTACTTCACTGGTTTCAAAACATCCTCCCATATCTATGCTAACATCTATAATTACAGAGCCATTTTTCATATTTGCAACCATAGGTTCTGTTACTAAAATTGGCGATCTATTTTTCCCTCTAACAGCTGCAATAGCCACATCACAACGTTTTAAAGCTTTAGTCAGGTTTTTTGGCTGTAATGTAGAAGTGTAAATAGTTTGTCCTAAATTTATTTGAATTGCTCTTAGTTTAGTAATCGAATTATCAAATACTTTTACATTGGCACCAAGACCTAAGGCACTTCTTGCTGCAAATTCCCCTACAGTTCCTGCTCCTAAAATTACTACTTCTAATGGTGGTACACCACATATGTTTCCAAACATAAGCCCATTACCATCATTTACATTGCTTAGTAATTCTGAAGCAATTAGTACAGAAGATATTCCTGCAATTTCACTTAAAGAACGAACTGCTGGATAAGCTCCGGTTTCATCTCTAATAAATTCGAAAGCTAATGCTGTAATTCTTTTAGATGCTAGAGTTTCAAAATATTTCTTAGTTTGAGTCTTAAGCTGAACAGCAGAAATTAATATGGTTTGCGGATTTATAAGTTTTAATTGGTCTAGAGTAGGAGGTTCTACTTTCAAAATCATAGGACAGGAATAAACCTTAGCAGTGTCTTTGGTTATTTCTGCTCCAGCTTCACTGTATTCTTTATCACTAAAATGTGCTCCTTCACCAGCTCCTGATTCTAGCAATACTCGATGTCCATTGTTAATTAAAGCAGAAACTGCGTCTGGAGTAAGGCAAACACGTTTCTCTTGATATGCAGTTTCTTTTGGAATACCAATAAATAGTTCTCCCTTACGTTTTAAAATTTCTAAAGTTTCTTCTTGAGGAAGTAATTGTTGTTTGGTAAAAGGAGATAAAGATTTAGACATAAGTTGCTCATTATAATATGAGTCAAATTACGAATAAATTTTTAAATGTTTAGAGTGTAATTTAAAAATACTGCTTAACTTTCTCCCAAACGTTTTTTGGCTTGATCATAAACTCTTCTTCCAGTTCTTCCATAGATTTATTAGCTGTATTAATTCTATCAAACATTTTAGCTCTAATAAGGTATATAGTTGGAATAACTATAGCCATTAATGGAAAATAATACATGAGTTGTAATTCATCAACAGGAGATGTAGTATCATAAAAAATAGCTGAAATTTGAAAAGCGTACATAACAGTAGGTACCAAAATAACATGATACCACCAATGTCTACAAGTAAAAAACCAGATTAATAAAAACATTAAAGGCAATGCTTTTCCAGTAATCAGCCACATCACATAGTTTGCGTTTTCTAATTTTCCAGCATCAAACGAAAATAAAAAAGTGTCCCAAACTTGTGTGCTTGGAACACTTTCGTATAAATAAAATAAATACGGAGTAATAGCTAATAATGTAGCTACTATACTCCCTATAATAAGGCTTTTCTTATCCGTGTGACGGAATTGGGTAAGCTCTTCTTTCAATTTTTGGTGCGTCTTCATTTGCTTGAAATAAATTTGTTGCTTGTGCTGTAAACAACATTCCACCGAAAATTGCAATTGCAATTACATACTTTTTAGTTTTCATAATTTAAGGGATTTAATTAATTAATACCTCAAATGTAACTAAGAACATGCATCACCTATTTGCTTAAATGTTAAAATTATGTTAAAAACAGGGAATTTTAAATTTTCCGTTACGGTTTTTCCGTAATCGGTTCAAATTTCAGGCAGATTTGGTTGTTTTTGTTGTTTATTTTAACTCGTTTAACAATTATTTTAAAACTATTTTTCTAGTATTATCATCATTTAATGATAAAATTATACGATTATATTTATCTGTAATTAATTCTTCAATTAATTCAGGCCATTCAATAATAATCCAATTATTAGAATCTAAATAATCTTCAATGCCAAAATTATAGGCTTCTTCGATATCTTTTATTCTATAAAAATCGAAATGATAAATTTTATCATTTTTCAATTCATATTCATTAACTATAGAAAAGGTTGGACTACTAACTTCGTCTGCACTTCCAAGTGCTTTTACAAGTTCTTTTATTAAAGTTGTTTTTCCAACTCCCATATCTCCTTCAAGTAAAATAGTTTTACTTTTCAGGTTCTTTATAAGTTGTTTAGCAACAGTTTGTAACTCTTTTAAACTATAATTAATATTCAAATTACTTGAATTAAGCATACAATAATATGAAGAATTATTTAAAAAAACTAATAAAAAGTGTATTTCGTCGGATATTTTTGCATTACACAGATTTATTTTGGACTTAGAACAACAAATGGAATAATCATTTCTTCAAGCGAAACGCCACCATGTTGATAAGTATTTCTAAAGTAACTTACATAATGATTGTAGTTATTTGGGTAAGCAAAAAACAAATCACCTTTTGCAAAAATAAAAGAGCTACTCATGCTAATAGAAGGTAAGTGGATGCTTTTTGGGTCTTTTGCTACCAGGACATCCTTGTCTTCATAAGTTAAACTTCGTCCTGTTTTGTATCTTAAATTCAAGCTAGTGTCTTTATCACCAATCACTTTCGAAGGGTTTTTTACATTAATAGTACCATGATCTGTAGTTAAAATCAATTTAAAACCAAGTTGTTGAGCTTGCTGGATCATTTCCAACAATGGAGAATTTTTAAACCAACTCTGTGTTAAAGAACGATAGGCTTTATCATTAGAAGCTAATTCTTTTACCACATCCATTTCAGTTTTAGAATGCGAAAGCATATCTACAAAATTATACACGATTACACTTAAGTCGTTATCTTTTAGAGACCTAAAATTTTCAACTAGTTTTTTTCCTGTTTTTAAATTAGTTATTTTATGATATTCAGTTTTTAAATGAGAAAGGCCTAGACGTTTTAATTGGGCTTCTAAAAATTCATTTTCATATAAATTTTTTCCACCATCATCTGTGTCGTTTTTCCATAAATCTGGATGTAGTTTTTCCATATCGCTAGGCATTAGGCCTGAAAATATAGCATTTCTGGCATATTGAGTAGCAGTTGGGAGAATACTATAAAAAGGAGATTCACTCATTTTTTTATAATAATTATTTACAATGGGCTCGAAAGCTTTCCATTGATCATATCTCAAATTATCAATAACTACCAATAAAGTAGGTTGTTCTTTACTTAATTCTGGAACAATTTTATTTTTAAATAAGGTATGAGATAAAGTAGGAGCATCTGTATGTGGTTCAAACCAGGTTGGATAATGCTTGTCAATAAATTTCCCAAATTGCGTATTAGCTTCACTTTTTTGCGATTCTAATATTTCAAACATACCAGCATCTTCTATGTTTTCAAGTTGTATTTCCCAATAAATAAGTTTCTGATATAAACTAACCCAATCTTCAAAGCTATTAACCATACTAAGATCCATGGCAATTTTTCGAAATTCTTGTTGATAATTAGATGTGGTTTTCTCTGAGACTAATCTAGAATGATCTAGATTTTTCTTTAAACTTAATAAAATCTGATTTGGGTTTACGGGTTTAATCAAGTAGTCTGCTATCTTATTACCAATAGCTTCTTCCATAATATATTCTTCTTCACTTTTGGTTATCATAACCACAGGAAGTGTATCTCGTTTTTCTTTAATTTCATTTAGAGTTTCCAATCCTGTTAATCCTGGCATGTTTTCATCTAAAAAAACAATGTCGAAGTTTTTATCGTCTAATATCTCAAGAGCTTCAGTACCACTTTGACAAGTAGTTACTAAATAATTTTTCTTTTCAAGAAAGAGGATATGTGGTTTAAGTAAATCAATTTCATCGTCAACCCAAAGAATATTTATATGGTTCATGTATATTTGTTTAAATTATTAAGTAAAAGAATAAGCTTGATTGTGCAAAACAAACTTAAAATATTTAACGACCCAATTTACGGATTTATTACTATTCCAAATTCGTTAATCTACGATTTAATTGAACATAAATATTTTCAGCGCTTGCGAAGAATTTCGCAAATGGGAATGTCTTATTTAGTTTATCCAGGAGCACATCATACTAGATTTCATCATGCTCTTGGTTGTATGCATTTAATGCAAAAAGCTGTTAATGTACTACGTTTTAAGGGTGTTAGCATTTCAGTTAAGGAAGAAGAAGCTCTTTATGTTGCCATTTTATTACACGACATTGGTCATGGTCCATTCTCTCATGCTATGGAACATAGTATCGTAAATGGTGTCTCTCACGAGGAGATTTCATTGCTTTTTATGGAACAACTCAATAAAGACTTTAACTTAAGTTTAACGCTAGCTATCCAAATATTTAAAGGAGAACACCCTAGAAAATTTCTTTGTCAGTTAATTTCTGGACAATTAGATATGGATCGAGCAGATTATTTGAAGCGAGATAGTTTTTATACTGGTGTTGCAGAAGGCAATATTAATAGCGAACGTTTAATTTCCATGCTAAATGTAGTAGAAGACGAATTAGTAGTTGAAGAAAAAGGCATTTATAGTGTCGAAAAATTTCTTGTTGCTAGAAGACTTATGTATTGGCAAGTGTATTTACATAAAACAAGTTTAGTAGCCGAACAGCTTTTAATTCGTGTATTAAAGCGAGCCAAAGAGTTAACTCGTAATGGAGTAAAATTACATGCTAGTGAAGCCTTACAATATTTTTTATCTAATGAAATTTTATTAGAAAATTTTAATAATAAGACTCTTAATATATTTGCTAGACTAGATGACTACGACATAGTTTCAGCTATGAAAGAATGGCAGTTTCATGACGATTTTGTATTAAAAAATTTATGCGATATGCTAATAAATCGTGATTTGCTAAAAGTGAAATTAAAAGATAATAAAATTAAAAAAGAAACGCTTCAAATTCATATTCAAAAGTTAATGGATACATATAATATAAGTAAATATGAAGCCAATTATTTTGTTTTTACAGGAGAGATTTCTAATCAAGCTTACCAAATAAAGAATCAGCAAATAAATATAATTTATAAAAACGGTAAAGTTCAAGATATAATTGAAGCTTCAGACCAATTATACCTAAAAGCACTATCTAAAATAGTAACTAAATATTATATCTGTTACCCTAAAGAAAAACTTTAGGAGTTTTTTCCTATTTTTGCTAGAATGAAATTTACAGCACAACAAATAGCAGGAATTTTAGAAGGAGACATTGTAGGGAATCCAGATGTTGAAGTATCTAAGCTTTCCAAAATAGAAGAAGGAACAGAAGGTTCTTTAACCTTTCTTGCTAATCCTAAATATCAATCATATATATATTCAACAAAAGCCTCAATAACAATAGTTAATAAAACTTTTGTGCCAGAAAATAATTTAGAGACAACGCTTATTAAAGTAGAAGATGCTTACAAGTCATTTTCTAAATTACTGGAATATTATAATATGGTAAAGTTAAATAAGCAAGGAATTGAGGATCCTTCGTTTATTTCAAAAACAGCAACTTATGGTTCTAATATTTATGTAGGAGCATTTACTTATATAGGTGAGAATGTAAAAATAGGTGATAATGTTAAAATATTTCCAAATTCATACCTAGGAGATAATGTAGTAGTTGGTAGTGATACGATTATATTTGCAGGCGCAAAAATTTATTCTGAAACTATTATTGGTTCAAATTGTGTTATTAATTCTGGAGTTATTATAGGAGCAGACGGTTTTGGTTTTGTTCCAAACGAAAAAGGAGAATATAACAAAGTACCACAAACAGGAAATGTTATTGTTGAAGACTTTGTAGATATTGGAGCTGCTACTACTATAGATAGAGCAACTTTGGGATCAACTATTATTAGAAGAGGTGTTAAGTTAGACAACCAAATTCAAATAGCTCATAATGTAGAGATTGGTAAAAATACAGTTATTGCTGCCCAAACTGGTATAGCTGGTTCAACTAAAATTGGCGAAAATTGTCAAATAGGTGGACAAGTTGGTTTTGCAGGACATTTAACCATTGGTAATAATGTTAAAATTCAGGCTCAATCAGGAATAGGTAGAAGTATTAAAGACAATGAAACCTTACAAGGCTCTCCAGCTTTTAGTTATGGTGACTGGAATAAGTCTTATGTATATTTTAAAAATTTACCGAAAATTGTAAAAAATATAACTGATATAGAAAAAAAAGTAAATGGGAATAATTAATACTGAGGTTAAACAAAAAACCATTAAAAATGAAGTTTCTTTAACTGGTGTTGGATTACACACTGGAAAAAATGTAACTTTAACTTTTAAGCCTGCTCTTGAAAATACAGGTTATGTATTTAAAAGAGTCGATTTAGAAGGTACTCCTAATATTGAGGCAGATGCTAATTATGTAACAAATACTCAAAGAGGAACCTGTTTAGAGAAAAATGGTGTAACAATTCAAACTTCTGAGCATGTTTTAGCAGCTTTAATAGGTTTAGATTTAGATAATGTAATTATTGAACTTAATGCGTCTGAACCTCCAATCATGGATGGATCCTCAAAATATTTTGTTGAAGCATTAGAAAAGGCTGGAGTAGATGAACAAGAAGCTTTTAGGGAAGAATATGTAGTAACAGATGTTATCTCTTATACAGACGAAGAATCTGGAAGCGAAATATTAGTTATGCCAGCTGCAGAATACCAAGTAACCACTATGGTAGATTTTGGCACTAAAGTTTTAGGCACACAAAATGCAACCCTTAAGCATATTTCAGATTTTAAAGATGAAATATCAGACTCTAGAACTTTTAGTTTTTTACACGAACTAGAAATGCTTCTTGAACATGGTTTAATTAAAGGAGGTGATTTAAATAATGCAATTGTTTATGTTGATAAAGAAATTTCTCCAGATACAATTGAAAAATTAAAAATCGCTTTTAATAAAGATACAATTGCAGTAAAACCAAACGGCATTTTAGATAACTTAACTTTACATTATCCAAACGAAGCAGCTAGACATAAGCTATTAGATGTTATTGGAGACTTAGCATTAATTGGTATTCGTTTAAGAGGAAAAGTAATAGCCAATAAACCTGGACATTTTGTAAATACTCAATTTGCAAAAAAAATGTCTAAACTTATAAAAATTGAGCGTAGAAATAATGTGCCTAACATTGATTTATATCAAGAACCATTAATGGATGTAAATCAAATAATGGAGATGTTGCCACATAGACAACCTTTTTTGTTGATTGACAAAATTTTCGAGTTGTCAGAATCACATGTTATAGGAATGAAAAATGTGACAATGAATGAGCCATTCTTTGCTGGACATTTTCCAGGAGCTCCTGTAATGCCTGGAGTTCTTATTGTTGAAGCTATGGCACAGACAGGTGGTATTCTTGTTCTAAGTACTGTTCCAGATCCTGAAAATTATTTAACATTTTTCATGAAAATCGATAACGTTAAATTCAAACAAAAAGTTGTTCCTGGAGACACCTTAATTTTTAAATGCGATTTAATTTCACCTATTCGTAGAGGTATCTGCCATATGCAAGGATATGCTTATTCGAATGGTAAATTATGTGCAGAAGCTGAGCTTATGGCTCAAATATCAAAAGTAAAATAAAGAAGTAAAACTATATATAGATGAATCAACCACTCGCATACGTCCATCCTGGAGCTAAAATTGCAAAGAATGTAGTTATTGATCCTTTTACAACTATACATAATAATGTTATTATAGGAGAAGGAACTTGGATTGGAAGTAATGTAACCATTATGGAAGGTGCTCGTATTGGAAAAAATTGTAATATTTTTCCAGGAGCTGTTATTTCTGCTGTTCCACAAGATTTAAAATTTGATGACGAAGACACTTTGACAATTATTGGTAACAATGTTACAATTAGAGAGTGTGTAACTATAAATAGAGGAACTACAGACAGAATGAAAACTGTTATTGGAGATAACTGTTTAATAATGGCTTATTGTCATATTGCTCACGACTGTATTGTTGGTAACAACTGTATTTTTTCAAATAATTCAACACTCGCAGGTCATATTAATGTTGGAGATTATGTTGTATTAGCTGGAATGACAGCAGTTCATCAGTTTTGTTCTATTGGCAATCATGCTTTTGTAACTGGAGGATCTTTAGTAAGAAAAGATGTACCACCATTTGTTAAAGCTGGACGTGAGCCTTTATCATATGTTGGTATTAATTCAGTTGGTTTACGCAGACGAGGATTTTCAACAGAAAAAATTAGAGAAATTCAAGATATATACAGAGTTTTATATCAAAAAAATTATAATAATACACAAGCTTCAGAAATTATTGAAGCAGAATGGGAAGCAACTCCGGAAAGAGATGAAATTATTCAGTTTATCAAGAATTCTCATCGTGGTATTATGAAAGGATATTTTAAATCAAATTAATAAATTACCACAAAACTAAATATTTATCCATCCAAAGCTTAAACTAAGGAGGAACTTAATAACAAAAGACAATAAAATAGAATGGCTACAACAAGCGATATTAGAAACGGATTATGTATAAGATATAACAACGATATATATAAAATAATTGAATTTTTACATGTAAAACCAGGTAAAGGTCCTGCTTTTGTAAGAACTAAAATGAAAAGTGTAACTAATGGAAAAGTATTAGATAATACATTTTCAGCTGGACACAAATTAGAAGATGTTCGTGTGGAAACACATAAATTTCAGTTTTTATATCATGATGGCGAATTCTATCATTTTATGAATACAGAAGATTATACTCAAATTCGTTTACTTGAAGCTGCTCTTGATAGACCAGAATTAATGAAAGAAGGAGAAGTTGTTACAGTAATTATTAATACTGAAGACAACATGCCTCTTTCAGTAGAAATGCCTGCAAGTGTTATTCTTGAAGTTACTCATACAGAACCAGGTGTTAAAGGAAATACAGCTACAAATGCTACAAAACCTGCAACAGTTGAAACTGGAGCTGAAGTAAATGTACCTTTGTTTATTAATGAAGGAGACAAAATTAAAATTGAAACAGATAAAGGAACTTATAAGGAAAGAGTTAAAGAGTAATCCACAATAAATCAGTAGCAGTTTTCGGTGAATAGACTGATAACTGGAACTGAAAACTGAAAATATGAAGTTTCCTAATCCACATACTTTAAAGCAAATATCAGAAATAATTGATTGTCAGTTTATTGGCGATGCAAATTTTCAAGTTCTAGGCATGAACGAAATTCATGTTGTAGAAGCAGGAGATATTGTTTTTGTAGACCATCCAAAATATTACGATAAAGCATTAGAGTCTGCAGCTACAATAGTGTTAATTAATAAAGAAGTAGCATGTCCAGAAGGTAAGGCTCTGTTGATAAGTAACGATCCGTTTCGGGATTTCAATAAGCTTACACAACATTTTAAACCATTTGTTTCATCAAATTCAGCCATTTCACCATCAGCCAAAATTGGTAAAGACACCATTATTCAACCAAATTGTTTTATTGGAAATAATGTAGTAATTGGAGACAATTGCATCATTCATTCTAATGTTAGTATTTATGATGATACTGTTATTGGTAATAATGTCATTATACATGCTGGTTCAATTTTAGGAGCAAGTGCATTTTATTATAAGAAACGCCCTGAAGGCTTCGATCAATTAAAATCAGGTGGACGTGTTGTTATACAAGATTACGTAGATATTGGAGCCTTGTGTACCATTGATAGAGGTGTGACTGCAGATACTACAATTGGAGAAGGATCAAAATTAGATAATCAAATTCAAGTTGGACACGATACAGTAATAGGAAAAAAATGTCTTATTGCATCTCAAGTAGGTATTGCTGGTTGTGTAATTATTGAAGATGAAGTAACTATTTGGGGTCAAGTTGGTATTACAAGTGGAATAACAATTGGCGAAAAAGCTGTAATTTCTGCTCAATCAGGTGTAAGTAAATCTCTGGATGGAAATAAAAGCTATTTTGGAACTCCAGCAGATGATTTTAGATCAAAATATAAAGAAATTGCAGCAATTAGAAAGATTCCTGAAATATTAGAGAGATTAAAAATTAAATAAATGAGCCCTAAAGAAGTCTTAAAAAAATTTTATCAGTCAGATTTAGTTAATAATCTGGATGTTGTTAATCAGTTTTTTCATAAAGATTGTGAATTACATTGGAATAGTAGTAGAGGATTTAAAATATTGAATTTCGAAGATATTTATTCATTCTTTAAAAATATAAATGAAAATTATATCTCATTGAGGTATGAAAATAGTCATTTTTTAGAAGAAGCAGATTTTGTAACAACTAGATATACAGTTTATGGGAGAACTATCGAAAATGAAGAAGAAGAAACTCCTTTAGCACATTACATTTGTATTTGGCAAGTTAAAGATGGAAAACTGTTTAAAGGACACCAAATAAGCCTTCCAGCAGATGATGCTGCTATTCAATCTAATTCTTTTTCAGAAATAAAAGTTTAAAAAACTTTATTAATAGCTGTTAAAAACTTACTTTTGCCACGTTTTAAAAACATAAAAAATTAAACATCAATGAGCGTTCTAGTTAATAAAGATTCAAAAATAATTGTTCAAGGTTTTACAGGTAGTGAAGGAACATTTCATGCTAGTCAAATGATAGAGTATGGAACAAATGTAGTTGGTGGAGTTACACCTGGAAAAGGTGGACAAACACATCTAGATAGACCAGTTTTTAATACTGTTCAAGAAGCAGTAGAAAAAGCAGGAGCAGATACAACTATTATTTTTGTACCACCAGCTTTTGCTGCAGATGCCATTATGGAAGCTGCTGATGCTGGAATTAAGGTTATTATTACCATTACAGAAGGAATTCCTGTTGGAGATATGATTAAAGCTGCAAACTATATTAAAAATAGAGATTGTAGGTTAATTGGTCCAAACTGTCCAGGAGTTATTACTCCAGGTGAAGCTAAGGTTGGTATTATGCCAGGTTTTGTTTTCAAAAAAGGAAAAGTAGGAATTGTTTCTAAATCTGGAACTTTAACTTATGAAGCTGCTGATCAAGTAGTAAAACAAGGATTAGGAATAACTACAGCTATTGGTATTGGTGGAGATCCAATTATTGGAACAACAACTAAGGAAGCCGTAGAATTATTAATAAATGATCCAGAAACTGAAGCTGTTGTAATGATTGGTGAAATTGGAGGTCAATTAGAAGCAGATGCTGCAAACTGGTATAAAGCAAGTGGTAGTAAGAAACCTATTGTTGGGTTTATAGCTGGCGAAACAGCTCCTGCAGGACGTACAATGGGTCATGCTGGTGCAATTGTTGGTGGAAGTGATGATACAGCTCAAGCTAAAAAGAAAATTATGAGAGCTTGTGGAATTCATGTTGTAGATTCTCCAGCTGAAATTGGTAAAAAAGTCAAAGAAGTTTTAGGATAAATTTCTTATAACATAGTATTAAACCTCATAAATTCATCTTAATTTTATGAGGTTTTTTCATTTCATACAACTTCTTATCATTATATTTGAATTAGAAATCAACCAATATTTAGAAATGTAGAATTCTAAGCATATCTAAATTAGCGACAAAAATTATACATATGAAATTATTAGAAGGAAAAACAGCTATTATAACTGGAGCTAGTCGTGGAATAGGTAAAGGTATTGCACAAGTTTTTGCTCAACAAGGTGCTAATGTAGCATTTACTTACAGTTCTTCTGTAGAAGCAGCTAATGAATTAGAAAACGAATTAAATGCTCTTGGTGTAAAAGCCAAAGGATATAAAAGTAATGCAGCAAATTTTAATGAAGCTCAAGTACTTGCTGATGCTGTTGTAGAAGAATTTGGAACCATAGATATTTTAGTTAATAATGCTGGAATTACAAAAGATAATTTGTTAATGCGAATTACTGAAGAGGATTTTGACCAAGTTATTGAGGTTAATTTGAAATCTGTTTTTAATATGACTAAAGCCGTACAACGTACTATGTTGAAACAACGCAAAGGATCTATCATTAACATGAGTTCTGTAGTTGGTGTAAAAGGAAATGCTGGTCAAACAAACTATGCTGCTTCAAAAGCTGGAATTATTGGTTTTTCTAAATCTGTAGCATTAGAGTTGGGTTCAAGAAACATTAGAAGTAATGTAATTGCTCCTGGATTTATTGAAACAGAAATGACTGCTAAATTAGATGAAAACACAGTTAAAGGATGGAGAGATGCTATTCCTTTGAAAAGAGGTGGGACACCTGAAGATATAGCCAATGTTTGCGTATTTTTAGCTAGCGATATGAGCGATTATGTTACAGGGCAAACTATTAATGTTGATGGTGGTATGCTAACATAGAAAGAGCATATTAATAAAAATAATTTTAAACTAATTAATGAGTTCTGAAACTCTTTTATATATCATTTTATCTGGAATCATAGCGCTTTTATTAGCGCTTTTTCAGTATTTATACAAAGCAAAAAGCAAGTCCAGACTTAATATGTTTTTAGCTTTTTTAAGGTTTGTCTCTATATTCTCAATATTGTTATTGTTTGTTAATCCTAAACTTGAGAGTCATACAATTTATACAGAAAAACCTAATCTAAATATCGCTATAGATAACTCAGGATCAATAACATATTTAAATCAAAAAGAAAATGCGCTCTCTGTATTAAACTCATTAAAATCTAATAATCAATTAACAGATAAGTTTAATATTAACGTATACTCGTTTGGAAATCAATTGAATCCTATCGATTCCTTAGGTTTTAATGAACAACAAACAAATTTAGACAAAGTGTTTGGCGAATTAAACCAAGTCTATAAACAAACAGTTTCTCCAACAATATTAATTTCAGATGGTAATCAAACCATTGGTAGTGATTATTATTTTGCTGCTTCAAAATATAAACAGCCAATATATTCTGTTATTCTAGGCGATTCAACGGTTTATGCAGACGTAAAGATTCAGCAACTAAACGTTAATAAATATGCTTATTTGAAAAATAAATTCCCAGTTGAAGCTATTTTAGTGTATCAAGGAGAAGAGGAATCAATTCAAACAGAATTTAATATAAGTATTGGAAACACTGTAGTTTATAAAGAAAATGTTAGTTTTTCAAAAGACAATAACTCTAGAATTATAAATTTATATTTACCAACAAATCAAGTTGGTATTCGTACTTATAAAGCGTCATTAGTTCCTATTGAAAATGAGAAAAATACAATTAATAATTCTAAAGAATTTGCTGTAGAAGTAATCGATCAGAAAACAAATGTAGCTTTAATATCAGATTATATTCATCCAGATTTAGGAGCTTTAAAAAAGAGTATTGAAGCTAACGAACAACGTCAGGTTAGCATATTAAATCCAGTTGAATATTTAAGCAAATCTAATGATTTTCAATTAGTTATATTATATCAGCCAACTAATAACTTTAAGGGTGTTTTTGATTATATTAAAACGTCTGGTGCAAATAGTCTTTTAATAACTGGAGTTAATACTAATTGGAATTTCCTTAATAGTTTAGATTTAAATTACACACATGATTTAAATAATCAAACTGAATATTATCAGCCTATTTTAAATACTGGCTTTTCAGATTTTATTGTTGAAAATTTAGAATTTGAATCTTTTCCTCCTTTAAAATCAAATTTTGGAGATATTAAATTTAAAGTTCCTTTTAATTCAATTTTATATAAAAAAGTAGGAAGTCTTTCAACTGAAAACACTTTATTGGCAACCATTGACAAAGATAATAGGAGAGAAGCTATCCTATTAGGAGAAAATATTTGGCAATGGCGTGCACAAAGCTATTTGAATGCTAAATCGTTTAATCAATTCGATAATTTTATTGGAAAGTTGGTTCAATATTTGGCTTCTAACAAACAGAAAAGTAGAATAAGTTTAGAATATGAAACTGTTTATGAAGGAAACACGAATGTATTTTTAAAAGCTCAATATTTTAATAAGAATTATGAATTTGATTCAAACGAAACACTTTCCATAACAACAATAGATAGAGTTAGTAAGGAGTCAAATACATTTCCTTTAATACTTAAAGGGAATTATTATCAAGTTGATTTAAGTAGTTTACCAGCTTCAGAATTTGACTTTTTAGTAAAATCTATTTCCGAAAATTTATCAAAATCTGGTAGTTTTAAAATCTTAGATTATAATATTGAACAACAGTTTTTAAATGCAGATTATAAAAAACTACAGCAAATAGCTGTTAACAGTAATGGAAATAGTTTTTTTGCTGCTAATAGTAATGAATTAATTAATGAAATATTAGAAGATAAGAGATATAAACCAATCCAGAAAAGCATTAAAAATATCGTACCTTTGATAGATTGGAAATACCTTCTAGCATTAATAGTCTTGTGCTTATCTGCTGAGTGGTTTATTAGAAAATATAACGGATTAATATAAAAAATAACTATGGAAAAATTACCTAAAATAGCATTGCCAACAATTATAATTGCAATTGTACTAATTATTTTATTAGCAAAATCTGCTGTAACTATTGGCTCTGGAGAAGCTGGTGTATTATATAAAACCTTCGATAATGGTGTGGTTACAGATGCGCCTCCATTAGGCGAGGGGTTTCATATTGTTGCTCCTTGGAACAAAGTGTTTGTATACGAAGTGAGACAACAAGAGATTCTTGAAAAAATGAATGTATTATCTTCTAATGGTTTAGATATTAAATTAGAAGCATCAATTTGGTTTCAGCCAGATTTTAATAGCTTAGGGAAATTGCACCAAGAGAAAAGTGAAATGTATAAAGAGCGTGTTCTGTTACCAGCCATTCGTTCTGCAGCTAGAAGTGTTGTAGGTCGTTATACACCAGAGCAATTATATTCTAGTAAACGAGATGCAATACAACAAGAGATTTTTGAAGAAACTAAAAATATTGTTGAAGATCAATACATTCAGTTAAACGAAGTTTTAGTTAGAGATGTTACGTTACCACCAACTATTAAAGACGCAATTGAACGTAAGTTAAAGCAAGAGCAGGAATCTTTAGAATATGAGTTTAGACTAGTTACAGCAGCTAAAGAAGCTGAAAAAGTAATTATAGAAGCTGAAGGTAAAGCAGAATCAAACAGAATTTTAAGTGCTTCCCTTACAGATAAAATCTTACAAGATAAAGGTATTGACGCTACCATTAAATTATCTGAATCTCCTAATACTAAGGTAATTGTTATTGGTTCTGGAGACTCTGGAATGCCTTTAATACTAGGTAATCAATAAAAAATAATATTTATTTAGGAATTGTAATTAATTATTTACAATATTTGTACTCACAAAATAGAAACATGGCTTTTATTCAATTACATCATCATCATTTTCATTCTGGCACTCAAGCGAGCTGAAAATGTATTGAATAAAATCAACATATTTAAAAACCCGTTTGAGTAGATCAAACGGGTTTTTTGTTTTTAAAAAACAGAAATTTATATCCAAAGGATTTACTCAAACATATTTAATCAAATAATGAGTAAATTAAAAATTGCCGTTCAAAAATCTGGTCGTCTTCACGACGACTCCATGAAACTCCTAAAAGATGTAGGAATTTCAATAGATAATGGTAGAGGCCAACTAAAAGCTTCAGCTAAAAATTTTCCTATTGAAGTTTTCTATTTACGAAATGGAGACATTCCTCAATATCTAAGAGATGGTGTTGTAGATGCTGCCATTATTGGAGAAAATGTATTAATTGAGAAAGGAAATGATATTTCAATTGCAGAAAAATTAGGTTTCTCTAGCTGTAAAGTTTCAATAGCAGTTCCAAAATCTACAAAATATAAATCTATTCAGGATTTACAAGGTAAGCGCATTGCTACGTCATATCCAAATACAGTCAATCGGTTTTTGGATGAAAATAAGATTGATGCGAACCTTCATATCATAAACGGTTCTGTAGAAATTGCTCCAAATATTGGTTTAGCAGATGCTATTGTAGACATTGTATCTAGTGGAAGTACCTTATTTAAAAACAACTTAAAAGAAGTTGAAGTGCTTTTGCATTCCGAAGCTGTTTTAGCCGTGTCACCATTAATTTTTCCTAAAAACCAGATTATATTGAGCAAATTGAAATTTCGGTTTCAATCGGTTTTAAAAGGAAGACAATCAAAATATGTTCTTTTAAATGCTCCTAATGATAGAATTCCAGATATTATTAAAGTGCTCCCTGGAATGAAGAGTCCAACAATTTTACCTCTAGCAGAAGAGGGTTGGAGTTCTTTACATTCAGTCATCAACAAAAACGATTTTTGGGAAATTATTGATGAATTAAAACTACAAGGTGCCCAAGGAATACTAGTGGGCCCAATTGAAAATATGGTAATATGAAAACAATTATAAATCCTAAAAGAGAAGATTGGTCATCCTTATTGCAAAGGCCAACACAAAAAGTTAAAAATATTGAGTCTACAGTTAATCAAATTTTTGAAGATGTAAAGCGACATGGAAATGATGCTATTAGCAAATACACCGAACTTTTTGATGGTGTAACTTTGCAATCTAATATTGTTTCTGCCGAAGAAATTGAAATGGCTTCAAATCTAGTTTCAAATGAATTGAAAAGTGCTATTAAACTTGCTAAATCAAATATTGAAAAATTTCACCAAGCTCAAAAAACAGATAAAGTAAAAGTTGAAACATCAAAAGGGGTTATTTGTTGGCAAGAAAAAAGACCTATAGAAAAAATTGGGTTGTATATTCCTGGAGGTACTGCTCCTTTGTTTTCAACTGTATTAATGTTGGTAGTTCCATCTAAAATTGCAGGTTGCAAAGAAATCGTGTTATGTACGCCACCAAATAATGAAGGTAAGATTGCAAACGAAATTCTATACACAGCCAAACTTTGTGGTGTAACAAAGATTTTTAAAGTAGGAGGTATTCAAGCTATTGCAGGTTTAACTTTTGGAACTAAATCCATACCTCAAGTCTATAAAATATTTGGACCAGGAAACCAGTTTGTAACTGTAGCAAAGCAATTGGCCACAAAATTTGGAGTAGCTATCGATATGCCTGCAGGACCAAGCGAATTATTAGTAGTAGCAGATGATTCTGCTAATGCAAGCTATGTAGCATCAGATTTGTTAAGTCAAGCTGAACATGGTTTAGATAGTCAAGTAATTTTGGTGTCAACTTCAAAAAACCTTATTAGCCAAGTAGAGGTTGAAATAGTAAAACAACTTAAAGAGTTGCCAAGGAAAGAGATTGCAGAAGAGGCCATTTCCAATTCCAAATTTATTTTTATAGAAGATAAGGCTGATGCTATGGATTTAATTAACGATTATGCTCCAGAGCACTTCATTATTAGTACAGAAAACGAAGATTATTATAAGGATAATCTTAAAAATGCAGGCTCTGTTTTTATTGGGAATTACACACCAGAAAGTGCTGGCGATTATGCGTCTGGAACCAATCACACATTGCCAACAAACGGATTTAGTAAAGCATACTCAGGAGTAAATCTAGATAGTTTTACTAAGAGTATCACCTTTCAAAAGATATCAAAGATAGGTTTAAAAAACATTGGCAAAACAATTGAATTAATGGCAGAAGCTGAAGGCTTACAAGCTCATAAAAATGCCGTTTCAATAAGATTAAAAGACTTGTTATCATGAAGATTTTAGAGCTAGTAAGAAATAACGTAAAAGAATTGAAACCTTATGCATCTGCAAGAGATGAATATCAGGATGGTTTAAACAACAAGCTGTTTTTAGACGCCAATGAGAATCCGTTTGATAATGGTGTGAATCGTTATCCAGATCCTCAGCAATCTCAAGTAAAATCTGAACTTTCAAAAATTAAAAACCTCTCTACTAATAACATGCTTTTAGGGAATGGAAGTGATGAAATACTCGATTTAATATTTCGCGCTTTTTGCGAACCAAATAAAGATAGGGTTATAACCTTACCACCAACTTATGGTATGTATCAAGTGTTAGCGAATATTAATGCTGTTGAAGTTGTAGAAGTGCCTTTATCTAACACTTTTCAGCCTCGAATAGACAAAATATTGGAGGTCACAAACGCAAAAATTTTGTTTTTATGCTCACCAAATAATCCGTCTGGTAATTGTTTTGCAGTTTCTGATGTTGAAAAATTACTTAAAAATTTTCAAGGAATTGTCGTTTTAGATGAAGCCTATATAGATTTTTCGGAACAGAAAAGCTGGTTAAATAAGTTAGATGAGTTCCCAAACCTAATCATTACACAAACCTTTTCAAAGGCTTATGGTCTGGCTGGAATTAGATTGGGAATTGGTTACGCATCAACAGAAATTATTTCAGTGTTGAATAAAATAAAACCACCTTATAATGTGAATAGTTTGACACAACAGTCGGTTTTAGATAGATTAAAAAATAGAAAAGAAGTAGCTTTTGAAATTCAACAAATCAAAGCTGAAAGAGAGAATCTAATTATTGAATTACAAGCCATTTCCTTTATATCTAAAATCTATCATTCAGATGCTAATTTCATACTTGTTAAAGTAGACGATGCAAATTTTAGGTATCAACAATTCATAGAAAAAGGCATTGTAATTCGCAATAGAACCAATCAGTTAGGTTGTAAAAACTGTTTGCGTTTAACCCTAGGAACTAAAGCTGAAAACACAAGATTAATAAACACTTTAAAAGCCATACAATGAAGAAAGTACTTTTTATAGATAGAGATGGAACACTAATAAAAGAAACACCAGATGAGCAAATAGATTCATTCGATAAAGTAGAGTTTTACCCAAATGTATTTCAATATTTAAGTAGGATAACCAAAGAGTTGGATTTCGAAATAGTTATGGTTACCAATCAAGATGGTTTAGGAACAAATACGTTTCCTGAAAACACGTTTTGGCCAGTTCATAATTTTATCATTAAAACATTTCAAGCAGAAGGTATCGAGTTTAAAGAGCAATTTATTGATAAAACATTTGCTAATGAGAATGCTCCAACTAGAAAACCAAATACAGGTTTATTAATTCAATATTTTTCTGAAGATTATGATTTAAAAAACTCATACGTTATAGGAGATCGATTAACCGATGTTGAATTAGCAAAAAACTTAGGTTCTAAGGGCATTTTTATTAATGACAATACCAACCTAGGAACAAATGAAATTACCGTTAAACGCGAAGAGTTAAATAGTATTATTGCTTTAGAAACCAACGATTGGAAAAAGATTTATACCTTTTTAAAAGTAGAAGTAAGAACAGGTTCAATTGAAAGAAACACTAATGAAACTAAGATTAAAATCAATCTAAACCTAGATGGAAAAGGACAAAGTAGCATAGATACTGGTATTGCCTTTTTCGATCATATGTTAGATCAAATAGCTAGACACGGACAATTAGATTTAGATATTAAAGTTGTTGGTGATTTAGAAGTGGATGAACACCATACCATAGAAGATACAGCGATTGCCTTAGGTGAACTTTTTGCAACTACATTAAGAGATAAATTAGGTATTGAACGCTATGGATTTAGTTTACCTATGGACGATTGTTTAGCACAAGTAGCCATTGATTTTGGTGGCAGAAACTGGTTGGTTTGGGATGCAGAATTTAATCGCGAAATGATAGGAAAAATGCCAACTGAAATGTTTATGCACTTTTTTAAATCCTTTACAGATGGCGCAAAATGCAACTTAAACATTAAAGCAGAAGGAACTAATGAACACCATAAAATCGAAGCTATTTTTAAAGCTTTTGCAAAAGCTATTAAAATGGCAATAAAACGCGATATGGACAAATTGATTTTACCATCAACAAAAGGTGTTTTATAGAATCAATTAATATTATATCACTTAGTGTTTGTAGGAGAGTATCAAAAATAAAAATATATGAAACTTGTAATTATAAATTATGGAGCAGGAAACATTAAAAGCATTCAATTTGCATTTAAACGTTTAGGTATGAATGCTATTTTATCTAATAAGCCAGAAGAAATATTAAAAGCAGATAAAGTGATTTTTCCTGGAGTAGGTCAGGCAAAAAGCGCTATAAAAATGCTTCAAGGAAGTGGTTTAGATATTATTATACCACAACTTACACAACCAGTATTGGGAATTTGTTTAGGAATGCAATTACTTTGCAACGACACTGAAGAAGGCAATACAAATGGATTGGGAGTCTTTAATGTTTCTGTAAAACGATTTTCAAATCAGGTAAAAGTGCCACAAATTGGATGGAATTCTATAACTAATTTAAAATCTAAGCTTTTTAATGGTATTTCTGAAAATGAATATATGTATCTTGTACATAGTTATTATGCAGAAAACTGCAAAGAAGCAATAGCTACTACTAATTACAACCAAATCTATTCATCTGCTTTACAAAAAAACAACTTTTATGGAGTTCAATTTCATCCAGAAAAGAGTAGTTATGCTGGAGAGCAATTATTAAAGAATTTTTTAGAATTATAACATGAGAATTATACCAGCAATAGATATCATTGACGGAAAGTGCGTTAGACTAACCAAAGGAGATTACAGCACAAAAAAAATATATAACGAAAGTCCTATAGAAGTGGCTAAACAATTTGAAGCAGCTGGAATTCAGTATTTACATTTAGTAGATTTAGATGGAGCAAAAGCAAAAAAAATTGTTAATTATAAAGTGTTGGAACAAATAGCCTCAAAAACCAATTTAAAAATTGATTTTGGCGGTGGAATAAGAGAAGACGAAGATCTGCATATTGCATTTAATTCTGGAGCCAAGCAAATTACAGGAGGTAGTGCTGCTGTTAGCAATTCAAAAACTTTTGTAGGTTGGCTAGAAAAATATGGAGGAACAAAAATAATTCTTGGAGCAGATTGTAAGAATGGAAAAATAGCTATAAGTGGTTGGCAGGAATATAGCTCACTAGAAGTTATTCCATTTATCCAAAATTATCAAAAAAAGAGTGTTCAATATGTTATTTGTACGGATATTTCTAAAGATGGAATGCTAGAAGGTCCTTCAATCGAGTTATATAAAAACATTATTGATTCTTGTTCTAATAGCAACGGACAATCAATTAAATTAATCGCTTCTGGTGGTGTTTCTAGCATAGATGATATTAATTCGCTTGAAGACATAGGTTGTGAAGCTGTAATTATTGGAAAAGCTTTGTACGAAGGAAATATTAAACTAAAGGATTTAGAAACTCATTTTTAAAATGCTTACAAAACGAATTATTCCATGTTTAGATATTAAAGATGGTCGGACAGTAAAAGGAGTAAATTTTATTGATTTAAGAGATGCCGGAAATCCAATAGAATTGGCTAAAATGTACGCTGAGAATGGCGCAGACGAACTTGTTTTTTTAGATATTTCAGCAACACTTGAAGGTAGAAAAACCATGTTAGATATGGTTTTGAAGGTCGCTAAACAAGTAAATATTCCATTTACTGTTGGAGGTGGTATTACATCTATTGAAGACGTAGATGCACTTTTAAAATGTGGTGCAGATAAAATATCCATTAACTCTTCTGCAATAAAACGGCCAGATTTAATTAACGAATTATCTAGTAAATTTGGCAGTCAATGTATTGTAGTAGCTATAGATGCAAAGCTTATAAATGGTCGGTGGATTGTACATCTTGCAGGAGGAAGTATTCCAACAGAACTAGATTTATTCGATTGGTCAAAAGAGGCTGAAAAACGTGGTGCAGGAGAAATATTATTTACATCAATGAATAATGATGGCACTAAAAATGGCTTTGCCAATCATGCCTTAAATAAACTTTCCAAAGAACTAAATATTCCAATT
The DNA here is from genome assembly GCF_003148645.1 of Xanthomarina spongicola. Lineage (GTDB taxonomy): Bacteria > Bacteroidota > Bacteroidia > Flavobacteriales > Flavobacteriaceae > Xanthomarina > Xanthomarina spongicola. The sequence continues at coordinate 512,481 of NZ_QGGP01000002.1, read as the reverse complement.
ATTGCTTCAGGTGGCGCAGGAACAATTCAACATTTTGTAGATGCTTTTACCTTAGGGAAATCTGATGCAGCCTTAGCTGCTAGTGTGTTTCATTTTGGTGAAATAACAATTAAGGATGTAAAGAATAAACTAAAAAATAAAAATATTCCTGTACGACTTTAAAGTTGTTTTTCTGAACATATTTCAGCTTCACATAATAATTAAAAAAATGAATATAGACTACAAAAAAAATAATGGACTCGTTCCAGCCATCATTCAAGATGCACAAACAAAAAATGTTTTGATGTTAGGTTATATGAATGAGGCAGCATTAATCAAAACCTATGAAACTAAAAAAGTAACTTTTTACAGCAGAAGTAAACAACGTTTATGGACAAAAGGGGAAGAAAGCGGAAATTATCTGACTTTAGTTGATATAAAATTAGATTGTGATAAAGATACACTGCTTGTTAAAGTCAATCCAAAAGGACCAATTTGTCATAAAGGATCAGACACCTGTTGGAATGAAAATAATATTGAAGCGTTTGGTTTTTTATTTCTGCTAGAAAACATAATAAAAGATAGAAGAGAAAATTCTACTTCAAAAGATTCTTATGTGGCATCTTTGTTTGAAGATGGTATAAATAAAATAGCTCAAAAAGTAGGAGAGGAGGCAGTAGAAGTTGTTATTGAAACAAAAGATGATAATGATACTTTTTTTATTAATGAATGTGCAGATTTACTGTTTCACTATTTAATTTTACTCCAGGCAAAAGGATTCAAACTTCAAAATGTTATAAATGAATTAAAAAAAAGGCATTAGAAATATCTTTTAATGCCTTTTTTATCATTTAAAAACTGTTTATGAAATCCAATTATTCGAAATACTTTTTTTAGCTAACATTACAAGGTAAACACCAATAATAATTATCATTACTGGCATAATCATACCACCAGGACCATAGACATCCATGGCTTCACTAATAAAGAAATTGTAAATCATTTGAACAATAATTCCAATTAAAGAAATTAAAAAAAGTGTTTTTGCTAATTTTTTTCTTAGTAACAAAGCTATAGAAGCTATTGCACCTCCAAAAACTGCTATTGCAAAAGCAGCAGTTGCCCAAGCAGGATAATTAGCATATAATGCTTGTTCTACTTCAGGTAAAGCATTCAATTCAGCTTCTGTCATATAAGCTTGTCCAATATAGGCCATTACTCCCATAAGATTCCAAACTAATGCAACAACAGCTATTACCCAAAACCAAATAGGTGGTTTATTTGTTGAAATGTCAGTCATAATTAATTAATGTTTTAGTGGTTAATACAATTACAAGGTATAAAAAATTTGGCAGTTGCTTAAAATGACTTATTTTTCAACCCTCAAATAAAAACTTCGTGTTTAATAAAAAACATTTCTACGTTTTAAAGGTTCAATATTTAGGATACCGTTTTCATGGTTGGCAAAAACAGCCTAATTTAAAAACGGTTCATTTAATGATAGACAGAACCTTAAATTATATTTTTGAAGGAAAACGATTTAAAACATTGGGTTCAGGAAGAACTGATGCTATGGTATCTGCACAAGAAGCAGCTTTCGAGTTGTTTGTTTTTGAACCTATAGAGGATTTAAAAATATTCTTAGAACTGTTTAATCATAATCTACCTCAAGACATTCGTGCTCTTTCTGTAGTAGAAGTAGATGAAGTATTTAATATAATAAATCACGCAAAAATTAAAGAATACCTTTATGTTTTTGCTCATGGACAAAAGCATCATCCGTTTTGTGCACCAATAATGACAACCATTCTGGAAGAATTAGATATTAAACTAATGAAGCAAGGAGCAAAGCTATTTGAAGGGTTTCATAATTTTAAAACCTATTGCTATAAAGCAACAGACAATGGTATTTATGAAAGAGAAATTCTTACTTGCGAAATTGTTGAAAATAATATTTTTACTGCCAATTTTTTCCCAGAGACTTCTTATTTACTTCGAGTTAGAGGTCAAGGTTTTATGAGAAACCAAATTCGATTAATGATGGGAGCTTTAATAAAACTAGGTAGAGGCGATATCACATTAGAATATATTGAGGCTTCTTTGGCGTCAGACAGCATTGAAGTAATGGATTATATTGCTCCAGCTTCAGGATTAATTCTTAATAAAATTGAGTTTGAAAATATCTAGTAAGAGTCCTTAATTAACTTTTATTTTGTAGAAAACTAATATGTTCTTTGTATTTTTAAATTTAAACTTTATCAAATAAATGACTTACTCGATACCAAACAAAACATTAGATTTTCTTAAAAAGTTAGAAAAAAATAACAATCGCGATTGGTTTAATGAAAACAAAGCAGAATTTAAAGAAGTAGAAATGCAGACAAAAGCATGTTACAATTCACTTTTTGAATTATTAAAAACACATGATGATGTTGATAAGCTTAAAATATTCAGAATTTATCGAGACGTTAGGTTTTCAAAAAACAAACTACCATACAAAACGCATTTTGGAGGTTCTTTTCATAGAAAGAAACCTGAGTTAAGAGGTGGTTATTATTTACATATAGCGCCAAATAACGAATCTTTTATTGCAACTGGTTTCTGGGAACCAAATAAAGACGACTTATACAGAATTCGAAAAGAATTTGAAATGGATGATTCTGAAATCAGAAAAATAGTTTCAAATAAATCTTTTAAAAATATTTGGGGAGAATTTGTTGGAGATGAATTAAAAACAGCTCCAAGAGATTTTGATAAAGATCATCCAGCAATAGACTTAATTAGAAAAAAACAATACATTTTTACTAAGAAATATACAGATAAGGAGGTTTTATCTGATACGTTTTTAGAAGATGTAAATAAATCTTTTAAGGCAATTAGACCGTTTTTTAATTATATGAGCGACGTGCTTACTACTAATTTAAATGGAGAGTCTATTATATAATTTCAGTAATTGTTATTGTAGTATTATTAAAAATAATACTTTCTCCTACTGTTTTGTTTTTAAGTAATTGGCCTATAGGTGAGAGTAAGGAAATACCAAAATAAATTTCATTATCTATTTCAATTTTCCCAACACTTATGGAGATATAATAATTATTAGAAGTTGTTCTTACCAAACTTCCTAAAGCAACATGAGTATTAACCGTTTTAGAATTTATAAGTTTTAATGTATCCAACATTTTAGTGGCATCACTTAAATATTGCGCATTCAATTCTAAATCGTTATACAATTTTCCGTTACCAGAATCATCTCCTTCGTCATTGCTTTTATCGTTACTCTCAATAGATTCTTTAATAGTTTCTAATTCGTCTTTATAGCTAGCAATGCGTTTGTTTACATAGCTATAGCAAGCTTGTAACAACTGTTCTTTCAAGTTCATATCTTATGCAAAGATAGAATGAAAAACTTGAATATTACTAATTAATTTTTCTTTTACTAAGTTCATCATTCGTTTATTTAAAGCTGAAGAATTTGTAATATAAATTTGATATTCTTCAACAGTAAATTGTCCAATAACCATTCCTTTTAAAGAGTTTCTAAATTTCATGTCTTTATGAATAGCATTTTCAATATAATCTATTTGTTTTTCTATAGATAAATCTAAAAAGACATTTTTATGCTTGTTTACATAGTTTTTAAAAACTTCAATAAATAAATTAGATTGTAATTTAATTACGGGTCTTAATGTGGCATTTTGAAAGCGTTCATCATCGCTCATGGAATCAAAAAATAATGCTGATGAGATTTGTGGCCGACACTCTAATAAGTCTTTAGATCTGTTCATTTTAGTAAGTTTGTTTAAATTTATTAATAATGACTTCGTATTTGAACTCGAACCATAATCAATATTAACAGTGTTATTAACAATAAAGAGAAAATTGACTTTATTTAACTTAGAGATACTGATTTTATAAGATTAGTTTTAATATTAAGTATCTTTGAATAAAAGCTAAACATAAAGTTATTATGATGAGATTTCACACACGAAAATGGGTTAAACCCGAAGATTTAAATCCAAATGGTACTTTATTTGGAGGTCGTTTATTAGCTTGGATTGACGAAGAAGCTGCTTTATATGCAAATATTCAACTGGAAAATTCTAAAATAGTTACCAAGTTTATTTCTGAAATAAATTTCAACAGTTCTGCTAAACAAGGAGATATTGTTGAACTTGGAATGGAAGTAACAAAATTTGGAATAACCTCTATTACACTTAATTGTATAGCCAGAAATAAAATGACTAGGGAAACAATTTTAACTGTAGATAAAATTATTATGGTAAATCTAGACGATGATGGAAAACCAGCACCTCATGGTAAAAAAAGACTGGAATACGTAAAAGATAGATTAAATAAAACTACGTAGTTAGATTTGGATATTCTGTAGGATACTCAAACAATTCTAAATCGAAATAAGATACTGCAGCAATGGCATGATCGAAAATGTCTGCCATAATATATTCGTAATTTTCCCAACGCTTATCACTACTAAAAGCATAGATTTCTAAAGGAAACCCATGAGGTGTTGGCTCTAATTGTCTTACCATAATTGACATATCTTTATTTACAGCAGAATGGTTTTGAATATATGATAACATGTATTTTCTAAACACACCTAAATTGGTCATATTTCTTCCATTAATCAATACAGATTTGTCAATGTTATTGGATTTGTTAAATGAGATAATATCTTTTTGACGATGCTCTAAATAATCAGTTATTAATTGAATTTTCATTAATTGATTAATACTTTCATCAGATAAATAGTGAACACTTTTGGCTTTCAAAACAATTGCTCGTTTAATACGTCTTCCTCCTGAAGCTTGCATGCCTCTCCAGTTTTTAAAAGAATCTGAAATTAAAGCATATGTTGGAATGCTAGTAATAGTCATATCGAAATTTTGTACCTGAACCGTTGACAGATTAATTTCAATAACATCTCCATCTGCACCATATTTTTCCATGGTTATCCAATCTCCAATTCTAACAGTGTCATTAACAGCCACTTGAATACTAGCTACAAATCCTAAAATAGTATCTTTAAAAATCAATAATAATACAGCAGAAGCTGCACCAAGAGTCGTAAAGAATTTTATAAAAGATAAATCAATAACAACTGCTAAACAGGCAGCAACACCAATAATCCATATAAATAACATAGCTACTTGTATATAGCTGTCAATTGGCTTGTCTTTTAATCTTGGTAAGGTTTTAAAATAAGATTCAAATGTTTTTAAAATACTACGTATAATCCATACAGATAGAATAATTCCATAAACTTTTAGTAAGACAACAATGTAACCTTCAAAATGAGGAAAATCGTAGAAAACAATAGGAAATACTTTAATGGTAATAATTAATGGAACTATATGTGCTAAGTTTCTTGGTGCTTTATGATTGACTAATAAATCATCTAAACTATTTTTAGATTTTTTTGAAAAACTAATAAATGCATTTACTAATAATTTTCTAGTTATAAAATCGGTTATGTAAATTATCACCAATAAGATTAGTAACAAACATAACATGTTTAAATATTTTGCAGCAATTTCAGAAATACCGAAAGACACAAAATAATCATGAAAATAACACTGAAACTCTTGCATTATGAAGCTTGTTTTAAATATACTTTTTCAATATAAAAAGTTCCAAAAGGAATAATAGAAGCTGCTAAAATAAACAATAAGGTTTTAGTTTTCCATTTTAATTTAGACCCAAGTATTATGGCTAAAATAATATAAGCTATAAAAAGCAATCCATGTGGCATACCTAACAACTTTACATATTGAGGATCGTTTCCAAAATATTTAATTGGAGTGGCAATAAATAATAATAAAATATAAGAAACACCTTCTAAAAAGGCAATAATTCTGAAGAGGTTTAATAATGTAAGCATAAAGTTTATTTAAGGAGCAAAAATACAATTCAATAAGTTAATTAAGAGCATTTTTTAAATGTTTTTAACTAATTAAATATCATGCATTGAAAATTTATATTAAAGTAAAAAACAACAAGTTATCGAATAAATTAAACCAATAACGATAAAATGTAATTGCCTTTTAATAAAACAATACATTTATAATCAGTAAGCTATTATTAAAACCAAAAACAAACCAAAATATGCAACCTACATCAAAAAGCATATATAAACGTATCTTTATATTAACACTTTTTATAAGTGTTTTTTTTCATTGCCAAAGTTACTCTCAAACAACAAATATTCTAGATTCTAATTTTGAACAAGCACTTGTAAATTTAAATATAGATACTAACGGTTTAAATGGTAATATACTAAATAGTGACGCTGATTCAGTACTTAATTTAGATGTTAGCGAAAATTTTATTCAAAATCTTACAGGTATTGAAGCTTTTTCGAATTTGAAAACACTTGATTGTTCTAAGAATAATCTAAACTCAATAGATATATCAAATAATATTCAATTAGAGGAATTAAATGCAAACGATAATCAACTAAATACGATAAATGTTTCATCTAATGTTAAGTTGGAATTATTGAGTTTGAGTTCAAATCAACTCACCACTATCAATCTATACAATAATCCATATTTAGAAAATTTATCAGTTGATTTAAATAACTTAATTTCATTAGATGTAACAAATAATTTACAGTTAGAATATTTAGGTTGTTACTCTAATAACTTAAGTGTAATAGACTTAACTAATAATACACTGTTAAAACATGTTTTTATAAATTTTAATAATTTAAGCAATTTAGATCTTAGTCAAAATACGATATTGAGAACTTTGTCCTGTAGTTCAAATAACTTTACGGAATTAAACCTTCTAAACAATTCTGATTTGAATTATTTTGATTGCAGGGATAATAATCTTACAGATTTAGATTTAAGTAATAATTCAAATTTAAAACGATTGTTTTTTAGTAACAATCATTTAACAGAAATAGACTTAACCAATCTTTCAGATTTGTTATTGATTTTTGCTAGCGATAACAATATATCAACTTTAGATATATCAAATAATTTAGATTTAAGATGGATAAAATTTGATAAAAATAATTTATCTAGTGTAGATTTTAGAAATGGAAACAACAGTCATATTTCTGAATTTACAATGACAGAAAACTCAAATCTAAACTGTATTTTTGTTGATGATGCAGAAGCAAGTTATTTAGAAACATGGTTAATTGATGATGCTAGTGCATTTGTTGAAAATGAATCTGATTGTGAAGCTTTGACAGTAGAAGAAGAGCCTAAATTTGGATTTAATATGTTTCCAAACCCTGCAACAAATATGGTTTCTGTAACCATAGATACGCAACTAGCAAGTTTAGATATTTATTCAATTAAAGGGCAAGTTATTATTAGTCAACCACTTTCTTTTGGAAAAAACAATATTCAATTAGAAGCTCTTAGCTCTGGAATGTATTTGGTTAAAATAACTTCAGCTAATCAAAGTGAAACAAATAAATTGCTTATTCACTAAGCCTTTCTTATTAATTATCTTTAAAAGACCAAGCTAGAATGCGACTTTTCTTGTTTCCTTGAAACATTTCAATTATTTTATAAGTTGAATTTAGCTTTACTAACTGTTTCTGTAATTTAGGTAAATGCTCTTTTTTTGAAACCAAACTTGTAAACCAATCTACTTGATTTTTAAAATCCTTACTTTGTTTAATCATTCGTTTTATAAATAAGGCTTCGCCACCATTACACCACAGTTCATTGGCTTGACCACCAAAATTAAGTGATGTAGCTCCATCCTTTTTAAGATTCTTCAATTTTAACTTTGTGCCTTTTAAAGCTTCTTCTTTAGATGCATGGAATGGAGGATTACACATCGTAAAATGATAATGTTCATTGGGTTGGATTATCCCTTCAAAAATATTAGCTGGATTAGATTGATGCCTTATTTCTATGGAATCTTTTAGGTTATTGGTTAAGCTAATATTGTTTTTTGCAGCTTCAACAGCTTCTAATTGTATGTCAGATCCAACCATTTTCCATCCATAAATTTTACTACCTAAAATAGGATAAATACAATTGGCACCAACACCAATATCAAGACCAGTAATATAGTCCTTAGAGTCTTGCACCTGAAGTAAGTCTGCTATTTGGTGTATATAATCTGCTCTTCCAGGAATTGGAGAACATAAATAACCCTTTGGTATACGCCAATCTGTAATCTGATAATATGTTTTTAATAAGGCTTTATTTAAATGAAATACAGCGTCTGGTTTATTAAAATCAATGGTTTTGGTTTTGTATTCATTAGTAAACACAAAACGTTCTAATGGATTATGATTTTCAACTAACTCATCAAAATTATATCCTTTACGATGTATGTTTCTAAGATGCATTTTATTTGATTTAACTCTTATAAGCCAAAGATAAACTTATTAAATATCTAAAAGAGTTTATAATTAAACTAATCCAACAAGAGTAAATAGCATTACCTTTGCCACTTAATTAAATAATATGGCAACTTTTTTAGATATAGGAATTCAAAAAGAATATGTTAAAGCTTTAAAAGAGCTAGGAATTAAAACACCTACGCATATACAAGAGCAAACGATTCCTATTTTACTAAATTCACAAACAGATTTTATTGGACTAGCACAAACTGGAACAGGAAAAACAGCTGCTTTTGGATTACCAATTTTGCATCAAATAGATTCTACATCAAATCAAATTCAGGCTTTAATACTTGCTCCAACAAGAGAATTGGTTCAGCAAATAAAAAAACAATTATTTAAGTTTACTAAATACACAGATTCTAAAATTTTTGTTGAAGGTGTTTATGGAGGCGAAAAAATAGATAGACAAATAAGTGCATTAAAGCGTCCTACACATATTGTGGTAGCAACTCCAGGACGTTTAATTGATTTAATTGAGCGAAAATCGATTGACATTAAAAATATAAAAACCTTAGTGCTAGATGAAGCTGATGAAATGCTTAGTATGGGTTTTAAAGATGAATTAAATAATATATTAAAATTTACTACTGGTAATAGACATACTTGGTTGTTTTCTGCAACTATGCCTGAAGAGATTAAACAAATTATTAAAACGTATATGTCTGAAAAGGCTATTCGTATTGAAGTTAACAAAGATAGCTTGGTTAATGAAAACATTACGCATCAATACATTAGCACGACTATAAAAGATAAAGAAAATATCATCACTCGAATTTTAGATAGAAGAAAAGGAGAAAGAGGTATTATCTTTTGCAGAACTAAAGCAGGAACACAAAATTTGGTTGAAAACCTTAAAAACGAAGGATATTCGGTTGGAGCACTAGAAGGAGACATGCAACAAAAGGAGCGTGATAAAGTGATGCGTGCCTTTAAAAACGAATCTCTTAGAGTACTTATTTCAACAGATGTCTCTGCACGTGGCATTGATGTTAATAATTTAGCTTTTGTAATCCATCATCAACTTCCTGAACAACTAGAGTATTATACACATAGAAGTGGTAGAACTGCAAGAGCTGGAAAAACAGGACATTCTATTGCATTAATTATTCCTGGAGAATTACAACGAGTTCATGATCTGCAAAAAGAATTAGGAATTACATTTAGAGAGATTGTTATGTAATTTTTAGGAAATATTTTTAAGGCTATAATTTATTACGTCTTTAAAAAAAATACAGTCAATTCTCTAAATAAATTAAAATGAATCCCTTATCTTTGTAGGACTTAAAGGAGATATACCTAGTTAGCAATATTTTTTTGCAAGTCATATCTTTAGGTTCATTAATAATATACATGGTTCTTATCGAAACATTCGTTTAGTATTTTAACTTCTTCTTAAGCAATACATTATCAATTAATTTTAAAATAACGAATGGCAAAATCGCAACAGACATTTAATAAAAGTGAAAAGGAAAAAAAACGTTTAAAAAAACGCGAAGATAAACGTAAAAAAATGGAAGCTCGAAAGCTAGAAAAAGAAGCTGGTGGAAGTGAAGGTATCCAATTTGCTTATGTTGATTTTAATGGAAACTTAACTGATACGCCTCCAGACCCTTCTTTAAAAGTAAAGGTAGATGCAGAAAGTATAGAAGTTAGTATTCCAAAACGTGACGATAGCGATATAGAAGAATTCGATCCAGTTAGAAAAGGAAAAGTGTCATTTTTCGATTCGTCAAAAGGTTTTGGATTTATAATAGATTCAGAAAATCAAGAAAAATATTTCTGCCACGTTAGTGGATTAATTGATGAAATTCAAGAAAACGATAAAGTATCTTTCGAACTTGAAAAAGGTATGAAAGGAATGAATGCTGTTCGTGTGAAAATTGTTGATTAAAATCAAATTACTTATAATATATAATCCTATCAATTCATTTTGATGGGATTTTTTTATTATTAAAGACAAAGTTTCTCTACTTCATTTAGAATTCTTCGTATTCTAAGATCAGAGATTCCAATACTTTTCATTGTTTTAGTAGCATTAGCTAATTCTTTAATTAAAACAATATTTTTATCAATTAGTTGGTGTTTTTCTTTCTTCGTTAAAGTTGTTAAAGCAGTTACAGGATATAAAGCCAAGCTGTCTATATTTGCTTTTAAACCATTGTTTTTCGGATAGTCCCAACTTAACAAAGTCAAACCTATACATTTCCCATAATCTATAGCATCTTTAGTAAATCTGGTATTAGTTACCAGCCAACCTTGTTTTAAGTGTGTTTTATTTTTTGAATTGGTATTCCATTGTTTTTGTACATCCAAGAATCTGGAATTAATATATAAAGGCACTCTAACATTACTTGACCCTTTAGCATCCGAATGAAATTTACATTCAATAGCATACACATTGCCATCCTTTTCTGCTAATACATCAATTTCATGAGTAACACATTCTCCATCCAATATAACACTTACTTTTGTATTAAATCCTTTTTCTTTTAAGAGTGCACTAATCAATCTCTCAAAAGGGAAACCCGTAGGTCCCAAATCGAAAATAGCCCGTTTTAAACTGTATCTAGAAGCTGAGATTCTGTTATGTTTTTTCAATAAAGCAAAAGCTTTTTTATAGATGTCATTAGATGATATGCCATCATAAACCTCCAATTGTATTTTACTCACTATAGTTTCAACCACTTCTAAACATGCTCCTGTATTTAGAAGAGATTGTCTTAACTTTTCAAACGAAAAAAGTTCAACCTCATCATTACTTTTTTTAATATAAACTTGTTTTTTCATCATAATATATAGTTTTAAAATCTTAGAATCTCTGTCATTATTCCAAACCTAATGACAGATATTTGGTGTTGAAAATAAATATTGTAATAATCCATACCATGATAAAGCTGCATAAAGAAACCGATGTCTTCAAAAAACTTGGGATGGTAATAGAAAGTAAGCTTGGCGTTAAGTCTATCTAGGTCAAACATCTTTAAATCGTTATAATTATCTAGCATAAAGATGGTTTCAGCCTTTAGTGAAAACTTTGCTCTATCTTGTATTTTTGGTTTGTTTAGAGGAAACTTAAATGAAGTAAATGCATTGTTCCATCTTAAACCACTATATAGGCCTTGTAACTCGTCTTGCATCCAGTACTTTGGATGAATTTCAATAGAGCTTTTTAAGGTTTTAATGGCTTTTAATCTATTGCTGTAATCAGTTTGAATAAAACCTAATTCAATAAAATTTGTTGAAAAATTACCTGATTCTAAATTTATGGAACCATCTTCCAAATAAAACGCACCATCTTGGCCATTAGAATGATGTGCTAATCGTCCAAATAAAACAGAGTATTCTAACACACTTTTATTATTCAAGAGATAAAAAGCAGAAATTTGAGGAATATAACTAGGTGTTCGAATAGGATAGGAGTCCTCATTGTACATTCTAATAATAATCTGAGGCGTTAATATTGCTATAAGTTTAGAATCCTTTCGTTTTCTTATTACAAATGAAGGGTTAATATTGGCTTCAAATATTAAAGGTTCTATGTTTCCAATATCTGTAGGAAAGGTAATGTAACTATCACTTTGATTGATTAATGCTATTTTTTCTAATGAAAGTTTAGGTAAAAGTGAGTCTGAATCCTGTGCCATTAAATAAGAGGTAGAATTCAAAACAAGAATCAAAATGATTATTCTAAAATTCATTTTTACATATTTATTACTTTTTTTAATAGTGTTTTACGAAACATAAAGAATGCAATTAATGAAAAAGTGAACGTTAGTAATATTCTAAAGATCATGGCTTTTATGGTTTTTGTTTCATAAATCCCACCACTATTAATGTAAAATTGTAACGCAATAAAACTGATGATTAGAATTATTAAAGCTGATATTAACACCGAAAAAGTCCACTTTTGGCCTTTAATAAAACCATAAGCAGCAAGAAAATATAATAGACTGCAAATAAAATTTGCCCAAACAATAAAAAGGACATAGTTACCTTCTTTGACTCTAATATCAAACCAATCAAAAATTACCGAGCTACTCATAAACAAAGTAAGTATAGCAAACAACAATAGAACAATTGCACTAATTATATGTATAACCTTTTTATTTTTCATGAGTAATTGTCTTATTTCTTTGTTCACCAAGCCACCATTTTGGCCTATCTTGTTTGTTAATCAATCCAAATTTCTTTATGGAATGAGATCTAATATGAGCAATTAACTCCTCAACAGAATCGGTTACAAATAATAATTCCATATCTTCAGGACTTATACTCTCATTTTTTGCCATTAATTCAATGTGTTGGCATAATTCTTTATGATATTCTGAATCAAAAATAACCACAGGAAAATCTTGTATTATTTTGGTTTGGATAAGTGTTAATGCTTCAAAAAGTTCATCTAAAGTTCCAATACCTCCTGGCATAACTACAAAGGCGTAGGAGTATTTTACAAGAACAACTTTTCGTACAAAGAAGTATGGAATATTTATCCATTTATGGAGATAGGGATTTGGTTTCTGTTCAAAGGGTAAGATAATATTACATCCAACAGAATATCCTCCAGCTTCAAAAGCGCCTTTGTTAGCTGCCTCCATAATACCTGGACCTCCACCTGTCATTACTGTAAATCCTATTTTTGCTAATTCTGCTCCAATTTTTTCAGCATTTTTATAATGTTCAGAGTTTTGTGTAAATCTTGCAGAGCCAAAAACAGTAACACAAGGACCGATAAAATGCATCTTCCTAAATGCGTTAATAAAATTAAAAAACACTTTAAATGCAAAGGTTAATTCTTTGAAACGAGATAATGGTCCTCTAACAAACAAGGATTCGTCTGTTGAAAGTTTATGGTTTTTTTTTGTTTCCATAGTAGTGTGATTTAAGAGGTCTTCTTATAACTCCAAACAGCTAAGCCATTCATTATAAGAGCATAAACAATTGTCTTGATAAGTTGTGGTAATATGTCCATTAAGCCAGAACCTTTTAGCATAACCATACGCATCACCTCAACAAAGTATTTAATTGGGTTAAATTCTGTTAGTATTTGAGCCCATTCTGGCATGCTCTCTATAGGTGTAAACAAACCACTCATTAATATAAAAATGACCATAAAAAACCAAGCTATAAACATGGCTTGTTGTTGAGTATCAGTAAAATTGGAGATAAATAATCCCATACCTAGTATCACTAAAATATAAATAGAAGTGTAAGCATACATTAATAACAAACTCCCTACCATTGGAACATCAAAAATCAACCTTGCTAATAGTAATCCTATGGTTAATAAGCCCATACCAATAATCCAGAACGGAAAGAGTTTTCCAATAATAAACTGACTTTTCTTAATAGGTGTTACGTTTATTTGCTCTAAGGTGCCAATTTCTTTTTCACGAACAATATTCATTCCTGCAAGAAATAAAGTAATCATGGTCACTAACAGCACGAGAATTCCTGGAACCATATAGGTTTTATAGTTAAGAGTTTCGTTATACCAAAATAAAGGTATTGTATCTATGTTAACGGGTCGAATTTGTGTATCTGAAATTTGCATCAAATCCGTTTTAATATGCTTGTTATAGCTTTGTATTATTTGTGTAACATAAACGTTTTCTACACCAGCAGCTGCGCCATCTATGGCATTTATAGTAATTCCAAGATTTGACCTTTTCTCTTTTTGCAAATTACGTTCAAAATGTGAAGGTATTTCTAAAACAACATCCACTTCTCCTTTTAACATCGCTGAACTTGCAATGGCTTCTGATGGAAAATTGGTTAGGACATTAAAATAAGTTGATGCCTCGAATTTTTCTATTAAGGCTCTAGACGAAGAACTACGATCGTTGTCTATATAAGCAAATTTGATGTTTTTTACTTCAAAAGTTGCAGCATTAGATAGAATAACCAATTGGAGTAGTGGTAACACGAAAATAATAGGAAGCATGCCTTTATTTCTAAAAATTTGCTTGAACTCCTTTTGTATGATGTAGAAAATTATCTTCATATTATTCCAATCTAATTTTATACTTTTTCACACTTAACCCAATAAAAAACACTGTCATTCCCAATAAAATCAATGTTTCTTTCCATATAAATTGTAAACCAACACCTTTTAACATAATCCCTTTTAAAATAATGATAAACCATTTTGCTGGAATGGCGTTACTTATAATCTGTAATGGTAGAGGCATACTTGAAATAGGAAAAATAAAGCCAGATAGCAAAATTACTGGAAGCATTAGTCCCATTAAGGAAATCATCATGGCTGTTTGCTGTGTTGCAGAAATGGTTGAAATTAAAATACCTAAAGCTAAAGCCGAAATAATAAACAACACACTCTCAACACCTAATAAGAACAGACTTCCTTGAACTGGCATTTTAAAAATGAATATGCTTAATAAAACAATAACAATGGCATTGATTATAGAGAGGAAAATATAAGGAAACACCTTGCCAATAATGACTTGAAAAGGTTTAATAGGAGATACTAATAAAATTTCCATAGTACCAAGTTCTTTTTCTCTTGTTATGGAAATGGAAGTCATCATGGCAGACACCAACATTAAAATAATGGTCATAACGCCAGGAACAAACATATAGACACTTTTTAGTTCTGGATTATAAACCATTCTTGGTTGTGGAACTATTATATAGTTAATCTTAATAGCTTTGTTTTGTTCTTGTTGGTATTTTTGCAAAATTGAACTTACATAATTACTTATGGTATTTGCTGTGTTAGGGTCAGTGGCATCTGTAATTATTTGAACTGTAGCTTTATGATCTTTGACTAGGTTTTTACTGAAATCTTTTTCAAAGTTTAAAACTGCCTTTACTTTTCCTTTTTTGAAAACAGCTTCAATATCGTCTTCACGTTCAATAAGTTGTTTGATGCTGAAATATTTAGAGGCAGAAATTTTATTAATAATCTCTTTGGTAGTGGCATCTTTAGAATGATCTAAAATGGCAATATCCACATTGTTAATTTCATTTGTAATAGCAAAACCAAAAAGTAAAATTTGAACAATAGGCATTCCAAAAAGTATAAACAATGAGCGTCTATCTCTAAAAATATGATAAAATTCTTTGGTAATAAAGCCTATAAATCGTTTCATCCTCTGGCCAATTTTAAAAACACATCATTCATACTATCAACTTGAAATTGTTTCTTTAATTCCTTTGGAGTATCTAACGCTTCAATTTTACCATTTACCATTATCGAAACACGATCGCAGTACTCAGCTTCATCCATATAGTGAGTAGTAACAAAAATGGTGGTACCTTGGTGTGCTGCTCTGTAAATCATTTCCCAGAACTGACGTCTGGTTATTGGATCGACACCTCCTGTTGGTTCATCTAAAAACACAATTTTTGGTTCGTGCAATAAGGCAACTGAAAACGAAATTTTCTGTTTCCAGCCTAATGGCAGAGAACCAACTAATTGATTGGCAACTTCCTCCAAGCCTAAGTCTTCAATAAGCTCTTTGGTTTTTTCTTTAATCTTTATTTTAGTAAGTCCGTAAATGCCACCAAAAAAAGTAATATTTTCTTTAACAGTTAAATCGTCGTACAAAGCAAACTTCTGACTCATATAACCAATGTTTTTCTTAATGTCTTCAGCTTGAGTAGAAACATCAAAACCTGCTACATGTGCTTGCCCAGATGTTGGATTAGAAATGCCAATAAGCATTTTTATAGCTGTAGTTTTTCCTGCACCATTGGCTCCAAGAAATCCAAAAATCTCTCCTTTTTTAACTTCAAAAGTAATGGCATTTACAGCTGTAAAATCCCCAAACATTTTGGTTAAGCCTTCTGCTTGAATGACGTTGGTATTGTTCATGTTTTTCATTAAAACCTACAAGGTTTTGAGACTTTGAAGGTTGTTATTTTGCCAATTCCATAAAGCTATCCTCTATGGTTGCTTGGGTTCTTTCTATACTTATATTAGATAGATTTTGCGCTTCTAAATATGTTTTTAATTCTTTAGGATTAAAATCTGAACGTGTATCAGTATAATGCACAAATTCCCCAAAGGGATACACACTATGTTTATGTTGGTAGGCCTTTAGACTATTAATTAATTGATACATGTTATTGGCACTTACATCGTAAATGGTTTTAGGATACTGTTTCACAATATTTTCAGGAGTATCAATCTGTAATATTTCTCCATCTTGAATAAGTGCAATTCTATCACATAAAGCAGCTTCATCCATATAAGGTGTGGACACCAAAATGGTAATGCCTTTTTGTTGTAAGCGCTTTAGCATCTCCCAAAATTCTTTTCTTGAAACAGGATCTACTCCAGTTGTTGGTTCATCTAGAAACAAGACTTTTGGTTTATGAATTAAAGCACAACTTAAGGCAAGTTTTTGTTTCATGCCACCAGACAATTTTCCAGCTCTTCGGTCTTTAAAAGGTTCTATTTGAACGTAAATATCTTTTATAAGATCGTAGTTTTCTTCTATGCTGGTTCCAAAAATGGTAGCAAAGAAGTTTAGGTTTTCCTCAATGGTTAAATCCTGATATAAAGAGAATCTTCCAGGCATATAACCCACATGTTTTCTAATTTCCTTAAAGTCTTTTAACACATCTAATCCTGCAACTGTAGCTTCACCTTCATTAGCAATTAACAAAGTGGTTAAGATTCTAAAAAGCGTGGTTTTTCCTGCTCCATCTGGCCCAATGAGCCCAAAAAGCTCATTGGGTTTGACTTCAAATGATATATTCTGTAAGGCTTTTACATCTTTATAAGATTTTGATATGTTTGAAACTGAAATTCCCAAGACTATCTAATTTTGTACAATTATTGTTGATTTTAAGGTAACTTTAGATGTAATGGAATTAGAGATTAAGCACGCTTTTTCCGATTTCTCTATAATACGTTCTGCACGATCACGTTGTTTTTTATCTGCTATAACTACTTCAGGGAACAATTGAATTTCACTCATAACAAACTTGCCATCTACTTTCTCCAAAATACCTTTCGATGGACATTTAAAACTGATAAACTCTAATTTTGAATATCCAGAGATTGCCAAAAAGGTCGTCATTAAACAACTGCTAACTGCTGCAGTAAACAAATGTTCTGGAGACCAAATATGTGGCATACCATTAGGAAATTCAGGAGGTGTTGCAACTTCTAAACAGTTGGTCTCTTGAGTTTCTGCATTGTTTAATTCTGGAGAACACATGATACCTTTTCTATCTTGCGTCCAAGTAACATCTACATTATAAACATGTTTTTCCATGATGATTTATATTTAGAGATTATTTGAAATAATTGTCATAAGCATTTACATTCTCTGTAATACTTTGTTTTATTTTTGCTGCTTCTTCTAAATTATTAGTTTCTGCAAGTGCATCAATTTTTTCCATTAATGGAAGTAACCATACATGTAAATTATCATGAGAAGGCCCTTTCATGGTACATTCCTTTATAACATAATTTTTTGCATGAGTTAATTCTGCAGCAAGGTTGTGATATTCTTCTAAGGTATTGGTGTCTATAGATTTTAACATTTCTTTCATTTTTTGAACACCTTCGTTTGTTTCAATATTTGCTAACCATTGAGATCCATTATCTAATTGAATCTCATTCATCCAGTTGTTGTTTAATACATTACCTTCAGAAGGTGCGTCATGATTTTGATGAGAAACTTCTTCAAGTTCTACTTTCGTGTTTTGTTCTGTAGCATGTGCTTCTTTTTTGCTGTTATTACAACTTGAAAGGATAAATGCCATCATTGCGATTGATAAAAGTGTTTTTTTCATAATATATAATTTTAAGGGTTGATTTTATTTTTTTAGCCACATTTCGGCTGGCATACCAATTTTTAAACTACCATCGTTTATAACTGCTATTTTTACTGCATAAACCAAGGCTACTCGTTCTTCTTTTGTTTGAATAATTTTTGGAGTGAACTCAGCCTCCGAGGCAATCCATGTAACAGTTCCTTCGTAATCTTTCATGGTATCTTGATTGTCAATTTTTACATTAACATTTTCACCAATTTTTATATTTGCTAATTGTGTTTCACTTATAAAAACACGTAATTCCATGGTGTTTAAATCGGCTATTTTGTAAAGTGGTTTTCCAAAAGCCGTAATCTCACCAGGTTCAGTATATTTAGTTAAAACAGTTCCGTTTATCGGATTAATTATTTTACATTTTTTAATTTGGTCATCAATTTGTTTTAACTGGATATCTATACTTTTAAGTTCGTTTACTACTGGAGCATTCTGGATTTCTACACTTCGTATCTGTTGTTTAATAACATCAATCTCACCTAAAACATCATCTAATTGTTTTTGTGTTCCTGCATTATCTTTTATTAAATTTTTTGTTCTGGTTTTATTGGTATTGGCTGTTTTTAGCTTAGCATGCAATACATCAATTTGAGATAAAACTCCTTGTGATTTAGACCTAATAACTTCTTTCGAGACTAAAAGTTGTTCGCGTTTTAAAGACAATGGTATAGTGTCTATATATCCTATAAAAGTTTCTTTTTTAAGCTCATCGCCTTCATTTACTTGAAATGTCATGAGTTTACCATTATTTTCAGCTGAAACGGTTATCTCTGTGGCTTCAAAATTACCATAACCATCAGCTTTCCCATTAGAGTCGCTGCAAGATGCCATACTTAAAATGCCTAAGCTAACTGCTATATAATATGTGTGTATTTGTTTCATATTTAGTGTCCTTGAGTGATGTTATAATTTGCTTTAGCTAATTCCAATTGAATATTGTGGGTTACCAACATATTTTCAGCTTCAAATAAATTGGTCAATTCAGTAATATAAGTTGAAGTGGTTATTACGCCATTCTTTAGTTGAGATTCTGTGGCCAACAATACGTCTTTTCTAAGTTGGATAATTTCTGAATCTATGACTATATTTTTAGAAATTTTATCAATTTCTGTTTGATATTGATTAAGTTCAATATTGGTGTTTAATTGAAAAATTTCAGTTTCATTATTAACAATATCTTTATTAATGATTAAGGATTCGCGTTTCTTTTTATTAGCATTCCAATCAAACACATTCCAGTTCAATTTCATACCAACAATATAAAATGGTTCAAATGTATTGTCTAACATATTTAAGCCAGGATTTCCAATACCACCAGAAGCAAAGCCAACTAATTTTGGAATATTGTCTTTTTGAATAAGCAGTTCTTGACTTTCAATTTCCTCTTTTTTTAATTGAAACAATTCCATCTCTGGACGTTGAGCTGTAGGAGTGAGGCTTGTTGAGATATTTGGTTCTTGAAATATGGTTGATATACTTAAAGGTTTACCAATTATAGAAGACAATGTCTCAATCAACACCTTTTTATTATTATTGATTTCTAAAAACTGCTGTTTGATTCTTAACAATTCAGCTTCAATCATTTTGTCTGATGATGGTAATATTGTTCCATATTGAATACCAGATTTTACTTCTTTAAGTTTAGTTTCTAACTGGATTTCCTTTGCCTTTAATAAGCTAAAAGATTCATTTGAAAGTAAAATGGAAAAATATAACTGATTGATACGTTGTTTTAATTGGTAAAGACTTACTTCTAATTGCTTTTGTTGTGTTTTTAATTGTGCCGATTTTACTTTAGATGAAGCATCAATAGAACCACCATGATATATTAACTGATTAACGGAAAGTGTTGCACGATATTGATCGTTATTTGGTGGTTCCACTCCTGAATTTGGAATTGGAATTTGGGTAACATCAGACTGATACCAAGCTTCTGCATTAAAATTCAATTGAGGTAGTTTTGCAGTGTTTAAAGCATCTAATTCTAATGCATTTTTATTATCTAATAACGCTCTTTGTTTAACTAATGGATAGTTTTCAGAAACCAACTGATAGCAGGCTTCCAACGTAATTTGCTGCTGCGCGTTACTTTGTAAGATTAATAAAAAGAAAACCAATATGCTAAAAGTTGTTTTCATTTTAATGCTGTTTTATTGAATTGATAATAAATTCTGAAACTTCAGTTTTTCTTTGTTCTATAAGTCGCTCAAAACCTTTGTCATCTTCTTTAGTAAATGCTTTTATAAGTGGTTTTGCAACAAATGGAAAAATATTTAACGATAAAATATTAATGAATAGCTGATCTCCTTTGGTTGGTTTTAAATTCCCTTGACTTACTTCTAAATCCACTTGAGCTTTAAATTTTTCAATATTAAGTAACGTGTTGTTTTTTTGAATGGTAATAATAAAATCTGGGTTTCTATTTAGTTCTTGTATGATGAAGTTTGGTAAATAAGGATGCTTCATAATAAAAGAGATATAATTAGTTGTGAAGTTTCTAATTTTATCTTCTATTGAAGAATCATCATTTAAAATTTTGTTTAATTGTGGAGCTAATAAGGAAAAAGCACTTTTAAAAACAGCTTCAAATAGTAACTGTTTATTTCTATAGTAATAATGAAGCATCGCTTTATTTATACCTGCATTATCTGCAATCTCTTGCATTCTTGCTCCATCCATACCTTTTGTCTGAAAGACATTTTTTGCAGCTTCAAGGATTTGTTCTTCCGTATTTTCGTCTTTAGTTCTTGCCATTTAACTGTATAGTTTAACCATTTGGTTAACAAAGATACTAAAATATTTCAATTGCACTAAAAATGAATAGAATAATTTAATTGGTAGGTGGTAATCTAATGAGAATTTGTTAGAATATGGTATACTAATTCTTTGGTAAGAGCTTTGTTTCCGGCCTGTTTTTTTAAATCATCAAAAGAAAATCTAAAATCACAACCCTCTTTATAAGCAGAGCATCCATAAGCTGTCTTGCCTTTGATGACGGTTCCTTTTTGACATTTCGGACAAGCTAAAGTGTCTGGAATAGATTTTAATTTGGCTTTCTTTGGTTCTAAAACAAGTTGAAAATTATCGTCTAAACACAATAGGCCTTCAGTTGTTCCGGAATCGGTTTTAAAACCTTTTAAATTAACAGTAGAGCCTTTTTGAAGGAGTCTGATGTATTGTTTTTCTGAAATCTTTTTGCCGTAAATTTCAAATGGTAAAATAAATTTACAACCATCACTATACGCAGAACAACCATAAGCTTTTTTTCCTTTGATTAGGGTTTCTTTTTGACATTTTGGGCAGGTTTCTACAGTAATCCCAGCTTTTTGCTTTTGCTCTGTTTTGGCTTGTCTTTGTTTAACGACTGTAGCTTGAGAGATATTGGCTCTGGTAGTTTCACTTCGAACTTCGTAAACCAATTCATCAACCATTTTTTTCATGTTAATTATAAACTGACTCGCACTAAATGTTCCTTTTTCTATATCTTTTAATTGCTTTTCCCACAAACCAGTTAATTCAGCAGATTTGAGTAATTCATTTTGTATAGTATCAATTAAGGCAATTCCTGTAACTGTAGGTAATATTTGCTTTTTATTTCGTTTTATATATTGACGCTTAAAAAGTGTTTCAATAATATTAGCACGAGTCGATGGTCTACCAATTCCATTTTCTTTCATTAAATCTCTTAACTCATCATCGTCTACCTGTTTGCCTGCTGTTTCCATAGCGCGTAGGAGAGAGGCTTCTGTAAATTGATTTGGTGGCTTAGTTTGTTTTTCTAAAAAACTAGGTTCATGTGGTCCTTTTTCACCCTTAACAAATGTTGGAAGCATATTGGCTTCTTTCTTTTCTTTTTCGTCTGATTCGAAAACCACTCGCCAACCTTTCTTTAAGATTTCTTTACCTGTTGTTTTAAAATTGACATCAGCAGCTTTTCCAATTACTGTGGTATTTGATACAGAACAATCTTCATAAAAAACAGCAATAAAGCGCTTGACGATAATATCATAAACCTGTTGTTGATTGTATTGCAAATTTGTTTGAATGCCTGTTGGAATTATTGCATGGTGATCGGTTACTTTTTTATCGTTAAAAACTTTAGACGATTTCTTTATTTTCTTCCCTAAAAGTGGTTGTGTTAAAGTAGCGTAATTAGTGAGTTTTTGAAGTATGCCAGCTACTTTTGGATACACATCGTTTGGTAGAAAAGTAGTATCGACTCTTGGATACGTAACCACTTTCATTTCATATAACTTTTGAACTAACTTCAACGTCTCATCTGCCGAAAATCCGAACTTCGTATTACAATACACTTGTAAACCCGTTAAATCAAAGAGTTTTGGCGCATATTCCTTTCCTTTCTTTTTGGTTACAGATTCAATTTCAAATTCGTGTTCTTTTACTTTATTGGCTAAAACCTCACCATCTTCCATCTTTGTAAACCGACCTTCTTCATAAGAAAATAAAGTATCTCGATACATGGTTTGAAGTTCCCAATACGCTTGTGGTTTAAAATTTTCAATTTCTTTAAATCTACTTACAACCATCGCTAGAGTAGGTGTCTGCACACGACCAACAGAAAGTACTTGCTTGTATCCACCATGTTTTACAGTAAATAGCCTTGTTGCATTCATGCCTAATAGCCAATCTCCAATAGCTCTTGAAAACCCTGCATAATAGAGGTTATCATAATTCTCAGAAGGCTTTAAATTGTTAAATCCTTCTTTTATAGCTTCTGTTGTAAGTGAAGAAATCCAAAGTCGTTCAACTTTACCTTTATAATTGGCCTGATCTAAAACCCAACGTTGAATGAGTTCTCCTTCTTGACCAGCATCACCACAGTTGATAACCACGTCTGCTTTATCGAATAAACTCTTGACAATTTTAAATTGCTTTTGAATTCCAGAATTACTAACCACTTTCGTTTTAAACTTCTCTGGAAGCATAGGTAAATTGTTTAAATCCCAACTTTTCCAATGTGGTTTATAGTCATTTGGTTCCATTAATGTGCATAAATGCCCAAATGTATATGTTACAGCATAACCATTACCTTCATAATATCCATCATGTCTGTTTGTTGCTCCAAGAACAGAAGCAATTTCTCTAGCAACACTAGGTTTTTCGGCAATACATACTTTCATTTAATTTGTTTTAATAGACATGCAAAGTACATCTTTTTTATAAAAAGGAAACCTCTAATATTAACTCAATTTTCATTTTTTATTAAAAATAGTTGTGTTATATATCTCTTAATCGTAATATTGCAATTAATGGATAAATAATTAGAGTTATGGGATTAACAAAATCTGAAATGTTTACCGATGAACAAAATAAAATAGCTTTGATTGCTAAAGCTTTTGGTCATCCAGCAAGAATAGCCATTCTGCAACATCTCTTTAAAATAAATAGTTGTGTTTGTGGCGATTTGGTAAACGAAATAGGCTTGGCACAACCAACCATTTCTCAGCATTTAAAAGAACTTAAAAATCTTGGTATTATTAAAGGAAACATAGAAGGAACCAGTGTTTGTTATTGTATTAATCAAGATGAATGGCAAAATATTAGAATATTGTTTACGCAGTTTTTAGAACAGGTAACAATTAAAGATGGTGATTGTTGCTAATTAATTTTAATGAATATAAGTTTGTGATGTATAAAAAAATTACAGATATAATTAACTCCTTGGATGTTACTAGTATTCCAAAAGAACGCCAAGCTTTATTAAATATACTTGTTGGTTACATTCAAGAAAAGGTTTCAAATAAAGAAGAAGTTCGTCTAAATTTCATCTGCACTCATAATTCCAGACGTAGCCATTTATCTCAAGTTTGGGCTCAAACAATGGCTCATTATTTTCAAATAAATCAAGTGAATTGTTTTTCTGGAGGAACAGAAGCAACAGCTTTATATCCTATGGTTGCTAAAACTTTAGAGCAAATGGGTTTTCAAATCACTAAGTTATCTGAAAATAAAAATCCGGTTTATAATATCAAATTTTCAGAAAATGAATCTCCAATTATCGGTTTTTCAAAAACGTTCGATGATGCTTTTAATCCAGAATCAAATTTTGCTGCTATCATGACTTGTTCGCAGGCTGATGCAGGATGTCCTTATATTATTGGAGCAGAAAAACGGATTCCAATAACCTATGAAGATCCAAAAATTTCAGATAATACTTCAAAGCAAACTAAAGTATATACAAACCGAAGTTTGCAAATAGCAACCGAAATGTATTATGTTTTTTCACAAATCAAAAAATAATAATGGCTTCAACAAAAAAATTAAGTTTTCTAGATAGTTATTTAACACTTTGGATTTTTATTGCCATGGCCATTGGAGTAGGTGTTGGTTATCTTTTTCCTTCAATTCCTAGTTATATCAATACGTTTAGTAGTGGATCGACTAATATTCCTATTGCTATTGGATTAATTTTAATGATGTATCCACCACTTGCAAAAGTAAATTACGCCTTATTGCCAAAGATTTTTAAGGACGTTAAAATCCTTTCTATTTCCTTGGTTCTAAATTGGGTTATTGGTCCAATATTGATGTTTATTCTTGCCATCACTTTTCTACAGGATTATCCCGAATACATGGTTGGTTTGATTCTAATAGGTCTTGCCAGATGTATTGCCATGGTTTTGGTCTGGAACGATCTAGCTGAAGGTAGTAGCGAATATGGAGCAGGTTTGGTAGCATTAAACAGTATTTTTCAAGTATTTGCCTATAGTTTTTATGCCTGGATTTTTATAACCATATTACCACCATACTTTGGATTTGAAGGCGCTATTGTTGATATTTCTATAGCTACAATAGCCGAAAGTGTTGCCATTTATTTAGGCATTCCGTTTTTATTAGGTTTTTTAAGCAGGAAGATTTTAGTGAAATTAAAAGGAGAAACTTGGTATAACACTGTTTTTATTCCTAAAATTTCACCAATCACCTTAATAGCTTTATTGTTTACTATAGTCGTGATGTTTTCGCTTAAAGGAGAATTAATTGTTCAAATCCCAATGGATGTTTTAATTATTGCAGTTCCATTATTAATTTACTTTGCCATCATGTTCTTAATAGGCTTTTTTGTTAGCAAAGCACTTGGAGCTACGTACGATAAAAATGCAGCCATTGCATTTACTGCAGCAGGAAATAACTTCGAATTAGCTATTGCTGTTGCTATTGCAGTTTTTGGGTTGAATTCTGGACAAGCCTTTGCAGGCGTTATTGGTCCTTTGGTAGAAGTACCTGCATTAATCCTCTTAGTAAGAGTGGCGTTTTGGTTAAGAAAGAAGTATTACGTTTAATAAATCTTATTTATTCTATAATTAGTTTCTGTCCAATACGTAAAGTACTATTGTATTTTAAATGATTGCTTTTACATAATGCACTAATACTTGTATTATTTCTAGAAGAAATTCGAGATAAAGTATCACCTTTCTTAACAATATAAACTCGTGCTGGCTTATTCATGCTAGCTATAGCTTCTTCTTCAGTTGAGAATATTTCTAGTTTACTTTGACGTTTGCTATTGTGTAATTCTGGTCTCGTCCATGTTTTAGTAATCCAGATATCTTTTGCTCGAACTTGGTTTGTTTCATCAAAATATAATAGATTTTCTGGATGTATATAAATGCCATTATAAGTTATTTCTAAATGCAAATGACTTCCTCTAGCATTTCCAGACGTTCCACCTTTACCTAAATAAGATCCTGCTACAACAGAATCATTTTCCTTAACACCATATCTAGATAAATGTGCATAAGTTGTCTCTAATCCGTTAAAATGCCTAACTACAACAGTTCTTCCATGCCCAGAACTATAATCTGCAAATCTAACCACACCATCAAACATGGCATACAAACTATCTCCTGTTACCAGATCGATATCTATACCTTTGTGAGCTCTACCTTTTCTCCAGCCATAACGTGAGGTTATTACTTTGTTTTTTGAAATAGGAGAGATATAGTTTGAGTCTTTAAACTGAATGTGCAATGGATATGTAACTTCTGTATTATAATCTATTTTTACTTTGCTGGTATCCCAAAAGTCGGCTGTAATATCTACAGTGTGTTCTTTAATATTCAAATCTGTTAGATACTGACTTAAGCTATCTATAAATATAGTAGATTCAATAGAATTGACTTCAGGTGACATATTCTGAGAAAAAGTAGTGTAGGTTGTACACAAAAAAACTAAGGCAATAAATGACTTCATATACTATTTACTTTCAAAACATTCAAGCGTTATTAAGAATGATTTGGCTTCGATTAAATTGTTAAACTCGACGAAAATAGTAAAAAGAACGTTCAAATACACAAAACATTATCATTTGATGCCAATTTATGATAACATTTAACATTTTACAATATCATATATATTATAATAAATAGATAATCAGCGTGTTACAGTTTTAGAAGTGATGAAAAATTTAACAAAAAATAACATTTTTGTGTACCTTTATTAATTAGTAAGATGACTTGTTTGAAGTTTAGAAAATTCATTACCATCCTTCATTCCATAAACAAAATACATATTTAATAAGCCTCTGTTTTTTACTTTCATTTTTCCACGATATTCACAAGCAAAAGAGTCTTTTATTAGTGAATAAGTATTTTCTGATATGTTTATTTTACCAGGTTCTGAATTAGTTTCCATTCTGGATGCAATATTTACAGTATCTCCCCAAATATCGTACGAAAATTTCTTAGTACCTACAATACCAGCTACTACAGGACCTGTATGTATACCTATTCGAATATCATAGCGAGTTAAATTTTCAGGATTATTTAATTTTGATTTGGAGACAAATTCTAATATTTCAAATGCTGCTAATATCATGGTATTAGCATGAGTATGCGATAAATTATGCAAGCCACCTGCACACATATAGGCATCTCCAATGGTTTTAATCTTTTCTAAGCCATGTTTTTCAATAATAGCATCAAATTTTGAAAAATAGAAATCAATACTTTCTACTAATTTTTCTGGAGATAAATTTTCTGCATAGTGGGTAAAATCTTTAAAATCTGTAAATAATACAGTTACTGATTCGAATTTTTTGGCTTGTACTTTTCCATTCAGTTTGAGTTCTTGTGCTGTTTCTTCTGGTAAAATATTCAACAATAAGTTATCTGAACGTTCTTTTTCTTGTTCTATAATCTTTTTGGTGGATCGAACATATATAAAACGTCTGTATAGACCAAAAGCAAATAGAATAAGGGCTAAAAGGGCTGCAAAGGTTGAATATACTATAATTCGTTGATTCTTTTTTTGCTGATTAAGAAGGTCAACTTGAATTTGTTTTTGAGACACTTCAAAATTGGTGCGCAAATCTGCCATTGCCTGTACAGAATGAATGTTATTAACACTGTCTCTATAAATAATGTGGTTTTTAAAATAAGTATAAGAATCTTCGATATTTCCTGAGTCTTCATAGAGTCTAGATAGCTTCAAGTTTGCATCACTAATTTGATCTTTTAAACCAAGAGAAGAAGAAAGCTCTAAACTTCTTTTAGCGTTGTTAAAAGCTTCAGTTAGATTACCCTCTTCTGCATAAATATCTGATAAATATAAAAGATACACAGAAATAGCATAGTAGTCATCAAAAGGTTCAAGACTTGATATTGCTTCATTTAAATATGTTTTAGCTAGGTCATATTTTCCTTGTTCTGTATAAACCATGCCTATATTTCCCGTATTATAAGCTGTTCCTCTTTCAAAATTTATGTTTTTAAAAATCGTGCCAGATTCTTTAAAATTTGATAAGGCTTCTTCATATTTTTTTATGTGAAAATAATTATCACCTGAATTTAAAAGGGCTGAACCTAAAGGTATAGAATCGTTTAATTTTCTTATAATTTGAATCCCTTTATTGTAATATTCAGTTGCATTTTCTTTATTTTCCATAATGGAATACGTATCTGCAATAGAAATTAATACAGCCCCAATTCCTTGTTCATCTTTTAACTGATAGTTTAATTCTAAACATTTTAAGAAATATTGTAATGCTTCAACATTATTACCTTTGTTTGATAAAGCATATCCTTTATTTAAATAGCCTCTTTTTAAATGGTTAATTGAATCTGGTGTAGCTTTATCAATTAATAAATCAGAATAATGTAACAATGTATCTGGATTGATTTCAGACATTAAAATACTACTTAGTATTTCTAATTCACTTTCTTTATAGTCTCCAGTATTATAAAGTGTTTTTAAACTATCTGCCTGTTTTTGTTCTTGAGAGTAAGCAGCTTGAATAAAAAAATAAAAACAGCCTATTAACAAGTAATAGGCTTTAAAATGTTTTATACACATGGTCACAAATTATTATTTTTTAATTTGAAGTTTTGGATCATCAGAATATGGAGAATTATCTCCATCTATTTTAAAACCAATAGTGTAATATTCTTTTTTTCCTTTTCCAGGAGATTTTGTTACAATAGTCCCAACTAGTTTTCCACCTTCTGGTTTAATGTCATCATTTAATAAATTGTAATTGTCTTTAGTAATTTTGGCGTTTTTGGTTATCCCTGTTAATTCCGATATACCACTACTGTAATCTGGAATCCATGTAACCGTTGCTCCTGGATCGACATTTGTAGTCAAGTCGTCACCTTTTGAGGAGTGTCCTTCTGAATCTCTTAATTTAATTTTTGGAGGATTGCTTCTAGAATCTGCCAAAATAACTGTAATTTCAACTGCTTTGCTCATAATTGTAATGTTATTGGTTGATTAATAATTAGTGCTATTATCAATTACTTAGAGAAAAAACGATAAAATTATTTGGGGAAAGCCGATGATTTATATATTACTAAGGTACAACTATTTTTCAGAATTATCACCTAACATATTGTTTTCCAAAAGAAAAGTATCCGTTTAAAGAATCTTGTAAATAGACAATTTTAACTATTATATGGTTAATTATATTTGCTTGAAATAATAATATACTAATTAGTTTTCTTAATATTGAGGTGCAAAATATTGCCAATCTTAACTATGTAAAAATGAGTAAACCTCAAAAAGGCCTATTAATTATTCTTTCATTTTTTTCTATTTATGTTATTTGGGGTTCTACCTATTTGTTAAATAAAATAGTAGTAGCAGAAGTAGCGCCTTTGTTATTAGCTGCAATTCGTTTTTTTATAGCAGGAGCAATTATTATTTGTATATCACTTTTGCTAAAAATTTCGTTAAAAATCACCAGGAAACAGCTTATTAACTGTGTTATTGCAGGTTTCTTATTCTTAGTTTATGGAAATGGTGTCTTTGTTTGGGCATTAAAATATGTAGATAGTGGTTTTGCTGCACTTATAGCTGCTACACAACCTTTATTTGTAATTTTTCTCATGCGAATTCTTTATGGTAGTAAAATTCAGGTGAAATCTATTCTTGGCGTTGTTTTAGGAATTATAGGAATGTATTTATTGGTTAGTCAAGACAGCTTAGTTTTGAATAACAAAAGCATTATAGGCATTTTTATGATCTTTAGTTGTGTTCTATGCTGGAGTTATGCTAGTATATTTGTGTCTAAAGCAAATTTGCCTAGTAGCTTTTTTGTTAGTACAGGATATCAAATGTTGGCAGCAGGATTTTTGCTAATTATTTTTAGTCTTGTATTAAACGAACCTTGGTTATCTCCAATTAATTGGAGTGCTAAGGCACAAGTATCTATGGTCTTGTTAATTATTTTTGGAAGTATTGTTGCTTTTACAGCTTTTAACTACCTACTTAAAGTGGTTTCTACAGAGAAAGTATCTACTTCTGCTTATGTAAACCCAGTAATAGCTTTATTGCTAGGCTGGTATGTTTTAGATGAACACATCTCAAAACAGTCCCTTATTGCTGCATTTATTTTACTAATTGGTGTTTATTTTATTAATACAAAGAAAAAAATTGCCATATTTAACAGGTTTAGAAATAAGTAATATTTACTGTTTGTGATATATAGTTTCCCCGACAATTATAATATTTTATGATTATTTATATAATTAATTTAAATATTTTGTCTAACTTTGCAACGATAAATGTTAAACAAAAAAAACTAACAACTCATAAAAATATATAAAATGATAAAAATTCTTTACGTATTAATCCCATTAGGAATCATCTTCTATTTTATTAATAGAAATAAACCAGCGAAACTTATGCAAGAAACAGCGAGTATTTATAACATATCGATTAATAGTTTAACTGGTGAACCCATAGATTTAAGTCAGTTTAAAGGAAAGAAAATCCTTATTGTAAATACGGCTTCAGAATGTGGTTTTACTGGTCAATACGAAGGCTTGCAAGAATTATATGATACTTATAAAGATAAGTTAGTAGTTATAGGTGTACCATGCAACCAATTTGGTGGTCAAGAGCCTGGATCTGCAAAAGAAATTGAATCTTTTTGTCAAGTAAATTATGGCGTAACTTTTCTAATGACAGAAAAAGTTGATGTTAAAGGAGATAATCAGCATGAGCTTTATACTTGGTTAACAAACAAAGAGTTAAATGGAGTAAGTAGTTCTACAGTAAAATGGAATTTTCAAAAATATTTATTAGACGAAGAGGGTCATTTTGTAGATTATTATTATTCAATAACCAAGCCTTTAAGTTCTAAAATTACAGATCATTTGAAATGAAAAAGTATCAATTAGTCATTTTATTTCTAATAATAAATTTTGCTGCTCTAGGAATTGGAAGTTGGCTAATGGATAATGGTCCAATGACTGAATGGTACATGAGCCTAAATCAAGCGCCTTGGACTCCACCTGGTTGGTTGTTTGGTGTTGCTTGGACAACTATTATGATTTGTTTTTCGTTTTATATGGCAAGTTTAATAAAGTTAGTGCCCAATACTTTTGTAGTTAGTTTGTTTGCTATTCAGTTTGTATTAAATGTGTCTTGGAATTATATTTTCTTCAATCAGCATTTAGTTGGTTTTGGCCTTATAATCATACTCTTTTTAACTATTGTAGTTGGTACATTTTTGTTTAAATACATGCCTGCTTTAAAGACTAAAACTTGGTTGATTGTACTATATTTTGGTTGGTTAATAATAGCTAGTAGTTTAAATGCTTATATATTATTTAATAATTAATTATACCACATGGACTTCTCTACAAAAGGCAAGGTTTATAGATTGTCATCCAAACAAAATTTACCAATTACATTAGAAGAAGCATGGCAATTTCTATCTAGCCCAAAAAATTTAAAAACGATTACACCTGGATACATGAGTTTTGATATTATTTCAGGTGCTGAAAAACCGATGTTTGCAGGCCAAATTATTCAATATATTGTGACACCTGTTTTAGGAATAAAAACACATTGGGTTACTGAAATAACACATGTCGAGGACAGGCACTATTTTGTTGATGAACAACGATTTGGGCCTTATGCTTTGTGGCATCACAAACATTTTTTAAAAGAAATTGAAGGAGGAGTAGAGATGGAAGATATAATAGATTATAAAATACCATTTGGTTTTTTGGGTAGGTTGTTACATCCTGTTTTAGTAAAGCCTAAACTAACTGAAATTTTTAATCATCGTACTCAAAAATTAAATGAACTATTTGGTAACTTTAATTAAATACTTAGAGGTTTTATTATGATGGTATTTCACGCAAAAACACACCCTGAATTATCTAATTGGCAGATTACTAATGATGTGGTAATGGGAGGAAACTCTCAATCTAAATTTGTTATAAATAAAGAAGGATATGGCGAGTTTTCAGGTCAAGTGTCTTTAGAAAATAATGGTGGTTTCTCTAGTGTTAAATATAGTTTAGATCGGATAGATGTAGATGCATTTACAAAAATTAGAATTAAACTAAAAGGAGATACGCATAGATATCAATTACGAATAAAAACTAAAAAAGAAGATAGACATTCTTATATATCTTATTTTGAAACTTCAGACCAATGGCAAACTATTGAGTTTCCACTTACAGAATTCTATCCAACCTATCGTGGCAGAGAGTTGCAACTTTCTAAATATCCAGGAAAATATCTTGAAGAAATTGGATTTTTAATAGCTAATAAGAAAGCTCAAAACTTTAAATTGGAAATAGAGCAAATAGACTTTCTTTAGTTTTCAAGAATCACATCTAATTAGTGTATTACATCGATACTTTTGAACCTTATTTTCATTTCATCGTAAAATTTTATAGTTCATAAGATTTTTTATGAAGTAATAGGTCTAAATATATAGTTTTAAACGAATTATATAAGTTAAGCCTCATGAAAAAGTTTATTATTATCTTTTCTATCTCTTGTTTTTTTAGCTCATTTGTACAGCTAAAAGCACAAGATTCAGCCAATGTTTTAGAAGAAATTCCATTCGATTATATGACCAGAAGTCCTATATATGATTATGCTGAAAAAAACTTAAACAATACAGATACCATTCCCGGATTTGAAACTCTGGAAAATAAACTTAAAATTACTGGTACTATTTTTCTATCAGATGGTGTGACTCCTGCTAAAGACGTGATTCTATATATTGAACAACCAAATGACAATGGAGAGTACGATTTAAAATTTGAGAATGATAAACGTTATGTAAATAATAGAGGCTGGATTAAAACAGATGCAAATGGAGAATATACATTTTATACATTTATTCCAGGATCTTATCCACATAGTAAAGAATTAAGACACATACATCCAGTGGTTAAAGAAATAGGTAAACCAGAATACGCTTTAAATACTTTATTATTTAACGACGACCCTTTTTTAACTAAAGCTTGCAGAAAAAGACTAAATAAAAAAGGAATAAATAGTATTCTTACTACATTAAAAAAGGAAGATATGTACGTGTCTAACTATAATATTATTTTAGAAAAAAAATAAAAGACCAAAATATGGTCTTTATTTATAAATTATAATAGTATATGTTTCCTACTCGATAGGTTCTATAGTTTTTGGTTGGTATTTCTCTAAAAATGCTTTTTGTCTGTCAATCATCTGCTGTGTTATTTTATCTAGATTCATAAATTCATTACCAAAATCACTTTTAAAGAAATCATCATTAAAATAGTTTTTGCTATAAATTGAATCTAAATTAAATAAATTACCAAACCCATCATTTTTTAAATGGGAATACTGTTTAAAGAATCTAGATTTAAACTCCTCAAGCAAACTGTCTTTTTCTATATCATTTAATTCGTTGTATTTACTCGAACTTGAATAAGACCAAGAATAAATACTATCAATACGAATTAAATTTCCGTCTTTATCAAATTCTTTTTCAACCCTCCAAATTCCTTGAGGTTGATTCTCATTTCTTTCTTGATGAGCTTTAGAATTATTATTTGCCAAATCATTTTTTTGTCCAGTACAACTAGAACTCAATAAACTCATCATTAATAAAATAATATAAGCTCTCATGATATTTGTTTTTTATTAATTATATGTTTAACTAAGCTTTATATAGGCCACCAGTTTCATGTATTTTTAACAATTTGTTTTGATGAAATATTTCTGAATTTCGTTCGCCATTTTTATACCAAACACATTCTAAATATTTATTACTATTGGTGATCCCTAAAAGAGGGTCTTTTTTTATAACATATTTTAATACTTCCATTTTTTGATTGCTGGGTAAACCTTTAATTTTAACCCAATCTCCTGGTTTAAATTTTCTTAAAGTCATAATATTAAGTTTTAATTATAGGTTAAACATTTATTATATTTAATGGAATAGAGTAATTTATAATAAGAAATTGTAATCAAATTATAAATAGAAAGTTGGTTAAAAAGGGGCTTAAAAGCAGCCCCATTTTTCTTTACCAAATAAATTGCTACTTTTATGAAACTTTAATAGTTCTTGTTGGTTTCTTTTTTGCCTCTTCTTTTTTTGGCAATAAGATATTCAAGATACCATCTTCATATTTAGCATCAATTTTTGTGTCATTTACACTTTCAGGAAGTGTAAAAGTTCTCTTAAAAGAAGAGTAACCAAACTCTCTACGAGTATAATTATCTTCATGCTGTTCATTTTCTTCTTTTAACTCAGTAGAAATTGAAAGAGTTTCGTTATCAAGGTCAATTTTTAAATCAGATTTTTTAACTCCTGGAATTGCCATTTCAACAATAAATGAATCAGCAGATTCCTTAATGTTTACTTTAGGTAAAGAGATACCAGTATTAAAATTAGGAGTAAATACATTAGGTAACTCTCTGTTAAAAACATCTTCTAACCAATTAGACCAATTAGGAAAGTTTACATTCGAATTAGTGTTTGGTAAACTTTCTTTTTTAGGAACATTAACTATAGTGCTCATAATAATAAAAATTTAAAATTAAACATTAAATCAAAATTTCATTATCAAAAAAAGCAAACAAAATGCCAAAGTTAAAAATTGATATTATTTTAACTTTTTATTAAAACCTTTAGATGAAAAAGTAGTTAATATGTTTAAAGTTAGCATGTTATAGTTAATAAATATGTCAAATTGACATTTAAGGTCTGAATTTATTTCAGTTGCATATGACAAATTTTTCTATACTATCCTTAACAACCACCAATTAATTTCACAGATAATTTCCCAGATTTCTGACTAATCATAAACGGGATTTCTTCAAACGTGCAACGTGGCTCTATAGTAAATCTTATAGCTCCAGTTGCTTCAAAGTCTTTATCTGTATTAACGTTTAATGGTAATTTGTATGTCGTGTTTTCTTTTACCCAATTAACAGTGCCATCTACAAGATGGTGAGTATCTATTTCCTCAACCGATTGTGGTATTTCAATAATGTGTCCTTGTGTTGCCAAATTGCTGCTTTCATCTAAAGTCATGCTAAAACGTCCTTTAAAATCTTTTTTTGCATGAGGTGATACAAAATAGGAGTCACCTTTCAAGGTTATAAAAACAACTAATTGCTTAGAATCAGTTTCTGTATTTTCTATTTTTAAGTCTAAATGATAAGGGCTATGTGGACTATAAGGTTCTTTATATGTAATTGTTTCAAATGGATTTAAAGGTAAATTCACTTCAGTTGAAGCAATCTCTTTACCCGATTCCTGACTTTTAGTACTGAAACTAATAAAAATAAGCAGGATGAAACATAATACTATTCTGTTCATAAATTGATTGTTTTAGTGATTCATAATAACCGTAAAACTAGAATAAACATAGCCAAAAAATGTCAAAAAAATGTAAAAGAAGTGTCAACAGTTTTAAAAAGTCATTAAATATCATGTTATTTACAGTAATTATGAATAAAAAAATAATTTTTAAAGCTAGTGGTTTGATTATCATTCTGTTTTCAATATGGATGCTAATACCAACTAAAAAAAATAAGGACCTTTTTTCTGAAAGAGTTAAGGTTTCTCTACGTGATGTTGGGAATAAAATATTACTACGCAATCAAGATACTACGTCTTTAATTTTACCTGTTATAGAATTAGAAGAAAACAAATATCAATTATCTTTTCAAAAGCCATTGTCTTTTGAACCTGGAAACTTAGTTTCCATTATTGACTCTTCATTTCAAAAAGCAACACTTCCTAAAGATTACTTGGTGGAAACCATCCAGTGTGAAGAACAGGAAGTTGCATATAGTTATCAAATATTAAATAATGTTGAAAATAGCATCATCCCTTGTGCTGGAAGGTATTTGCCAGAAAGTTGTTATACTATTGAAGTACAATTTACAAACATAAAAACAACATCTCCTAGTGGTCAAATAGGTTATTATGGATTATTATTTGCAGGTTTTGTTCTAGTGTTTTTAGGGTTCTATAAAAGAGAACTAGAACCAGACATTCCAGAAAACGCAGAGAATTACGCTACTCTTGGCAGTTTTCAATTCTATCCAGAGCAAAATAAATTAGTAAAACAAGCTGAAGAAATTAGTCTGTCTAAAAAAGAATGCGAACTGTTAGAAATTTTTGTAGCAAATCCTAATCAGATTATTAAACGAGATGAATTAACTAAGAAAGTTTGGGAAGATCATGGCGTTTTTGTCGGTAGAAGTTTAGATACTTATATTTCCAAATTGCGAAAAAAACTGGAAAAAGACGATTCTGTAAAGATTACAAATGTGCATGGTGTAGGGTATAAATTGGAAATAAATTCTTAAGTTTTTTAGTATTTAAAAAGTTTTAAAAAAGGGTATCTTATTTAAAATGAGCGTAGTGGAGTGCACATTCTCAAGCGAATCTAGTTGGTTAAATAAAATAATGATTATCAATACTTTAACACATAATTATGCTAATTTGGTTAAATTAAGATTATCTTTACAACATTAATTATTTAGACTGCTTACCTTTTTTAATTTCTCCCAATTTTAATTAATTTTTGCGCTCTTCAATACTTTAATATCGTAGTATATTAGATATTCTATTTGTTAAGACTTTTCGGATTTGCTTAAATAAACCTATCCAAAATACAATCTTCATAACTATTTTCTCTTAGAAATACGAAACTTCAAAACCATTAATAAAGGTGATTGAAGCATACAATGCCATTAATTAATACGTCAAATCATACAATGGAAAACCCCAGATTTTCAAGAGAAGCAGGTAACGATTTCTCGAAAACACTAAGAAGTCGCGTAAATCTATATTTCAAAGAAAATAATTTAAGTAAAAAAGCCAATGCTAATATGGTTGTAAAAACTTTAGTTATGCTTTCTTTATTTTTCGTACCATTAATTTTACTTTCTTCTGGATTAGTTACAAGCATCTGGCTACTATTCATATTATACATAATAAGTGGGTTTGGTATGTCTGGAATAGGAATGGGAGTGATGCATGATGCTATTCATGGTGCCTATTCAAAAAATAAAAATATCAATAAACTGTTGGGTTATACTTTTAATCTAATTGGTGCAAGCGATAAAGTTTGGAGGATTCAACACAATATTCTGCATCATACTTATACCAATATTGATCATGCAGACGATGATATTAATACACCATTTTTTCTTCGTTTTTCTCCTAATGCGAAACATCATTGGTCTCAGCAATTTCAACATGTTTATATCTGGTTTTTTTATGGAATATCTACTTTGTTTTGGATAACAGTAAAAGACTTTGTTCGTTTAAACCGTTATAATAATATGGGTTTACTGAACAAGAAAAATGAATTTCCAAAAGGAATATTTAGTATTACTGCATGGAAGCTATTTTATTATTCTTATGCCTTAGTACTACCAATGATTATGGTGCCATTATCATGGTGGATTATTTTATTAGCATTTTTAAGCATGCATGTAATAACAGGTCTTATGGTAAGTGCTGTGTTTCAAATTGCGCACATTATGCCAGAAACTGATTTCCCTTTGCCTAATGAAAAAGGCATGATGAAAAATGAGTGGTACAGACATCAATTTGCTACTACAAGTAATTTTTCGCCAAAGAGCAAGTTGCTATTTTGGTTGATTGGAGGTTTAAATTACCAAGTGGAGCATCATGTTTTGCCAGACGTGTGTCATGTCCATTATAAAAAATTAACCAATATAGTTTCAGAAACTGCCAAAGAGTTTGGTATGCCATATCATGTAAAGAAAAGCATCTTTCAAGCCTTGAAAGATCATACAAAAATGCTTCGAATGCTTGGAAAGAAGCCAATTGTTGGCATCACCTAA
The DNA here is from genome assembly GCF_003148645.1 of Xanthomarina spongicola. Classification (GTDB taxonomy): domain Bacteria; phylum Bacteroidota; class Bacteroidia; order Flavobacteriales; family Flavobacteriaceae; genus Xanthomarina; species Xanthomarina spongicola. Next base: position 474,722 of record NZ_QGGP01000002.1, on the reverse strand, counting down.
AAGCGAATGAAAACGACTAATAACAATAGAAATAATGATTAAAAAAATATTAAATAGATTTATAAAATCTAATAAGGCAAGTCAATTAAAAGAAGGTAACGTGAAGTTTTTCATTAAAGCCAAAGGTTTTGGATTTATTACAGTTAAAGATTCTGAGAAAGAAATATTTGTTCACTCAACTAATCTTATCGATACTATTAAAGAAAACGACCACGTAAAGTTTGATATAGAACAAGGAGAAAAAGGATTAATTGCAGTTAAAGTAAGTTTAGTCTAACCATATCTCATGTATTACAAAACAACCATTCTAACAGATGGTTTTTTTATACCCAAACGTAACTCAAGCTTAGTCATTGCAAAGAAAGAACAACTGAAGCAAGTCCATTTTAGTGAGCTTGTAAACCAAGCCTATTGTTTAGATTAGAAAGTTAATTCTGCTTTCTCTAAAAAAATTACCTCTATTTCTTTATATTTATGAGAATAAATTAATGCGTTAGCCATGATTTCATTTGCTGATTCCTTTTTTAAAAAGTTCAAAAAATAAAGTATTAATTAATCATTATAACAAATAAAAAAAGACCATGAAAACAAAAAGTGTAAAAGCATACGGAACAGATTCAGCTGAAGCCGATTTAAAACAATTTAATATCGATAGAAGGGAAGTGACCTCTAAAGATGTAGAAATAGACATCTTGTTTTGTGGTGTTTGCCATTCCGATTTGCATTTTGCTCGTAACGATTGGGGAATGACGCAATATCCTGTTGTTCCTGGCCATGAAATTGTTGGAAGAGTAATAAACACTGGAGAAGGAGTTTCCAAATATAAAAAAGGCGATCTAGTAGCTGTTGGCTGTTTAGTTGACTCTTGTAGAACGTGTAATAACTGTAAAGCCGATTTAGAACAATACTGTTCTGGAGGCTGGGTTGGTACTTATGGTGGTTACGATAAGCATTTAGATACCAATACTCATGGTGGCTATTCAGAAACCATTGTTGTAGACGAAGATTTTGTATTAAGTGTGCCAGAAAACCTGGATCTTGCTGGTATTGCACCTGTTTTATGTGCTGGAATTACTACTTGGTCTCCATTGCGACACTGGAATGTTGGAAAAAACTCTAAAGTAGCTGTTGTTGGCTTGGGAGGCTTAGGCCACATGGCTATTAAATTAGCACATGCTTTAGGAGCTCAAGTGACATTGTTTTCACGATCTACTAATAAAATTGAAGATGCCAAAGCATTAGGAGCAGATCAGGTTATTATTTCTACAGATGAAACCCAAATGGAAAGTGTAATGAACAACTTTGATGTTATTATAGACACAGTTCCTTATGCGCATGATTTAAATCCATATGTTGGCACATTGGCTACAAATGGTACTTTGGTTGTTGTTGGTTATTTAGGACCATTAGACCCAATGTTAGTAACTGTTCCAATGATTATGGGACGAAAAGCTATTGCTGGTTCTTTAATTGGTGGTATTGCTGAAACTCAGGAGTTATTAGATTTCTGTGGCAAGCATCAAATTATTTCGGATGTCGAGGTGATAAAAATGCAAGACATAAATAAAGCTTACGAACGCATGCTTAAAAGCGATGTTAAATACCGTTTTGTTATTGATATGAAATCGTTAAAAGAATAATTATAATTACAGAATAAAACAAAAGTGAGGCTATTTGAATAGAAAAACATTCTATTTTTTAAAAGCCTCACTTTTTCATTTTATAAACTGGTTAGTTTTCTAACTTCGCTAACATCTTCTTAGCATTGTTATTATTCGGATTTCATTTAAAGCAATTTAGAATGAAACAATAACAATCAAGTACTAACTAAATAATTATTTCTTTATGGTTACAGGTTTCAATTGAATAACGCCAAAAATATCTAGCAGTCTTATAATTAAATAGGTGATGTCAATTTCATACCATCTTACCCCGAAATTGGCACTACTAGCATGTTTGTGGTGGTTGTTATGATAACCTTCACCCATCATTAAAAAATCGAAACGGAATAGATTCTTACTGGTGTTTTTCATTTTATAATTGACATAGCCATAAATATGTCCAAACCAATTAATTATCACACCATGAATTGGTGCCATTAAAAATGTAATTGGTAACAAAAGCCACTGCCACCATGCAGTAACAAAAAATACAAAGAATAAAATGTAAGCAGTAATCCAGAGTAATCTGGAAAAGCGAGAACTAGCAAAAGCATCAAAGCTTTTCCATTGTGGGACGTTTTTAGTAAAACGATCTTCCACAGCAACACGTTGTTTATTAATATCTTGATAGATTGTTTTTGTTCTCCACATCATGGCAAATACATTAGCATCGAAAGATGGCGAATGTGGATCTTTTTCAGTATCTGTATAGGCATGATGCATTCTGTGCATAACGCCATAACCATAGGCACTTAAATAACTAGAGCCTTGAAATACCCAAGTTAAAACAAAGGTAATTCGTTCCATAGTTTTCGACATAGTAAATACCTGATGGGCTGCATAGCGATGCAAAAAGAAAGATTGAAAGAATAAGCCTCCATACCATAGTACTAACACAAAAATAACAACTGCCATTTCTTTTTTTTGTAAAGATAAACTGATGCGTTGAGCCAAACAATGAACCTAAATCAAGAAAAACTGTAAGGGTTCTAAAAAACTAAATTCCAAAAGCTAGTTAGATACGTTTTCTAATTCTACTTAAAGCTTGAGCAGTAACACCTATATAAGAGCTGATGTATTTTAAAGGAATAACTTTTAAAAGTTCTGGACGTTCTTTAAACAGCTTCACGTAACGTTCTTCAGCTGTAAGATTTAACAGGTTTTGTTCGCGCTTAGATTTGATTAAAAACAAGCGTTCGGCAGTGAGTCTGCCAATTAGGTTACCTATTTGTGTCTGTTTATAAACCTCTTGCAAATCGTTGTAGGTAATACTTAAAATGGTGGTATCTGTAAGTGCTTGAAGCTCGTAAGCCGAAGGTGTTTGGGTTAAAAACGAATCGTAAGCAGAAATAAACTGGTCTTTAAAACTAAACCCAAAAGTTATTTCTTTCTCAGGGTTTTCTTTTGGAATATAAACACGCACCACTCCAGACTCTATAAAAGAGATGTGATTCTCTATGTCGTTAAGTTTTAAAAAAACGGTTTTCTTTTTAATAACACGACGTTGCAATTTAGATGTAAAAAACGCCCAATCTGTATTAGAAATAGTAGCAATTTGATCTAAATACGCTTTTATCTGTTGCAATCTTTATAGGCTTAGTTTGTTATTGCTCAAAGATATTATTCTTTTGTTTCAGAATCAAAGTCCTTTTAAAATAATCTACAAAAAAGTCACAACCTGTATTGTAAACTGCTTTTTACATGGAAATATTATTTATTTTAGTAAAATCAAACTTTAAAAGTAGTCATCTAAAACCCATTATATGAAGCGTATATTAATCGTTTTAACAGGAATTCTAGTGCTAACTAGCTGCCAAACAGATAAAAAAACAGAAAAGAAACTTGAGACTGTAGTTCCTGAGCGAACGGAATTAAGTCAAGATTCAAAAATATTTCTAGGTAATAGGTTGTTTTCAGAAAAGACCTGTATTACCTGTCATGCTATAGATAGAGAACATAAAGCGCCTTCGGTTGTAGATATTATGCATGTTTATAAAGCAAATAATGCCGATATTGTATCCTTCTTAAAAGGCTATGCAAAACCTATTGTGGATACAACTGCCAGCCAAGTAGCTATAATGCAAGCTAATATTGATGGGTTTTTAAAACAAATTACCGATGTTGAGTTAGATGCCATTGCAACATATATGATGCATGTGGATGAACTAAGTAAGAAATAAGGTTATAAATCTACTCATGTTTTAATACTTACGGATTTCCATATATTTCTTAATATAAAACAGTTTATATTGGCTTGTTAATGGAATTCGTTTCAGGGATATGATTATATTTATGGTTTATAAAACGAGTTGTGTAACATTTGAGAAATGAACAAAATACTAACTTGCATATTAATATTTCTGACTTTTAGTTGTGTTGACAAAAAGAATAAAACAGAAACTCAAACATCACTAAATGAACAAAGTGAAACTGAAATTTCGGATTCTGAAAAAACAAAAAAAACGATTTTTGATAAAGTCTTTAGGAAAATTAATGAAATTGAATATTTCAAAAATCACGAAAACGGAATTAGCTCTGTCATAAATTATGAAGAAAGTAGATGGGAATATGTTTTTGTGGAGATGGTAAATGACAACAAACGAATAATTATTCTTGAGAAAATTGTTGAGACTGGAAAACCTGAAAAAAAGTATCAAATTTTAGATACCATTCATATCAATAATTTTAAAGAAAATGAATTTACATCATTTGGTGTTTGCCAAAATAACGGAAAAGCAGATTCTCGGATTTTCACAATAATTGAGAGAACTGAAAATGATTTTGATTTAGAATATTATTCCAAAATTAAAAGTGCGTGGAAAGCAAATCTTAAAACCAAAAAAATTGAAAAAATGACCGAAATAAATGGAATTATGTGTATGAATGAAAGTTATGGAATTTAAAAAAAACGTTACACAACATTGTATAAAAATAATGCGTAGTTTAGTGCTTAATCAAAGGTTAGTACGTTTTTGTTAGCTGCTGATTTTCCTTCGGAAAATCCTCGCTCTCAAAACCGCACTATTCTTATACGTAACCGTTGCCAGCAATTAGAACAGACCACAGCGTAAAAAGACAAAAAAAAAGAATGAGGTATAAAAAAATCCGAGAAGAAGAACTAAAAAATAAAGTTGGAGCTGACTGGTTTAAGCAATTTGACACAACCGAAATTCTTGGAAATATTGACTTTACTGTTTTTCCGAAACAAGACAGCTTATTTGGAAGAACACCTCTTTTATGGGCAGAAGCCAAAACTGGGGATTTTGACATTCCGACTATGTTTGTTCAGCTCATTCTGACAATAGGAAAAGCAAGAACTTTTGACAAAACATTACCGCCAGCTTTTTTAGGCGCATTTGATTTTAAAAAAATCGCATTTGTTGATTATGTTAACATTCAAGATATTTTTTATCTCAATGACTTTAATTGGAACGTCACATCAAGTAATCACGAAACATAAGAATTTCAAATAATTAAAGAAAGAATTGAATCTATCTTAAAAACGAAAACTTATGTTTTTGATTATCAAAAAGACGAAAAGCTACTCAATACCTTTATTAAAAATAATGTGGCTAATGCCACAACAAAAAGTAAAATCAAAATAGACAAAAACAATTTCATTCCAATTTATTTACGTTGGATTGAGATTGTTAAACCTATAATTGACGTTAATTGGGATGACTTAAAAAAAGCGAATATTTTTGATAGTGATTTTTATTTAGCTGACATATTTGTTGACGACAAAGGCACACAAGATATTGATGATGATTTAACCATAAGAGATAGTTTATTTGTTGTCTTTCATAATCAAGGCTATAAAATTGCCAAAGAGAACATTAAGCAAATGTTTGATGCTACGATAAATATCCGAAATAAAAATGCTTATTTACAATTCTGGAAACTCTACAAACGGCCACCAATACAAGAATTTCAAGATTATATAATAGAACGCAAAGATTTACTCGTACCTCAAGATATTAGAGAACGCAAAGGAGCTTTTTTTACACCTCGGATTTGGGTTGAACTTTCACAAAAATACTTAACTGACCATTTAGGCGAAAACTGGCAAGACGACTATTACGTTTGGGATTGTGCGGCTGGCACAGGAAATCTATTAACAGGTTTGACTAACAAATACAATATTTACGCAAGCACATTAGATCAGTCTGATGTTAACGTAATGCACGAGCGTATTGACCACGGAGCGAACTTACTGCATAATCACATTTTTCAATTTGACTTCTTAAATGATGATTTCACCAAGTTGCCTCAAAGTTTACAAGACGTTATTAACGATACCGAGAAACGGAAAAAACTGATTATTTATATAAATCCACCTTATGCAGAAGCAGCGAGTAAATCTACTGTAACAAAGACAGGGACAAATAAAACAAATGTTGCAGTTACCACAAAAATTTATGAAAAATATAAAAGCAAAATTGGAATTGGTGGACGTGAACTTTTTGTTCAGTTTCTAACAAGAATTAATGCTGAAATTCCTAATACAATAATTGCAGATTTCTCAACTTTAAAAACCCTACAAGCACCAAATTTCAAAGACTTTAGAAGTTTTTTTCAAGCTAAACTCGAAAATTTATTTGTTGTTCCAGCAAGCTCATTCGATAATGTGAAAGGAAAATTCCCAATAGGCTTTTTCATATGGAACAATAATATTAAGGAAGATTTTAAAGAAATAAAAAGTGATATTTATAACTCTAAAGGCGATTTTATTGGCAATAAAAAATTTATTAATACTTCAATTTTCAAATCAATAAATGATTGGATAAAAACCACTAGAAATAGAGTTAATGAAAAAAATATTGGTTTTATGTCTGCAAAAGGCAATGATTTCCAAAACACAAATTTTATTTTCATTATTAATGACAAAAATCAATTACCACACCCTAGAGGTACTTGGGTAACTGATAAAAACATTATAGAAGTTTCAATATATATTTCTGTTCGCCATTGCATTCAAGCAACTTGGATAAATGATAGAGACCAGTTTACTTACCCGAATGATAATTGGGTGTATGACACAGAGTTTCAAAGTGATTGTTTAACTTTCTGCTTGTTCGATAATAGTAATAATATTTCATCAAGTTTTGGCATAAATAATTGGATACCATTTACAGAACAAGAAGTAAATGCACAAAATAGATTTGAGAGCAATTTTATGACCGATTTTATTTATGGTAAAATGAAAACAGAAAACGAAAAAGACTTGTTTGGAACTAGCTCAAATAAAAACAAAAAAAGAGAATTTTCAGAAGAAGCTAAAGACGTTTTTGATGCAGGTAGAAAACTTTGGAAATACTATCACAGCCAACCTAATGTAAATGTAAATGCAAGTTATTATGACATTAGAGTTCATTTTCAGGGCAGAAACGCCAAAGGTAGAATGAACTCAAAAAGTGATGATGAAAAATATATGGAATTGATTGGAGAATTAAGGAACAAACTGAACTTTTTAGAAGACAAAATTAAACCGAAAATATACGAATACGAATTTTTAAAAGAATAATAACTACTGGCAACAAAGAACTGAGTTAAAAAACAAACAATTTTAAGCTAATTTAAAAACCCTATCTTCAGTCAGGCATGTTGCTGCGTTTTAGATTTCTCACGAAAATTGTTAGGTAGTTTGTTTTGTTCGTGACTGTTTGGTTTGAATTAGCTAACTTAGATGCTGGAACACGCCACCACTAATATAGAAGCAGATTGTGCTTCATTATCAGAAACCACTAACCAATGATAAAGTTCTTTAGAAAAATTAGACAAAATTTTCTGATGGAAAATAAAACTGGAAAGTATTTTAAGTATGCCCTTGGTGAAATTGTACTTGTAGTCATCGGGATATTGATTGCTTTACAGATTAATAATTGGAATGAAAACCGAAAAAATAAAATTGCTGAAGCTGATTACTACTGTAGAATTTTAGACGACTTTGAGTTAAATGAAAAATTAATTGATGAATCTTCTAAACTGATAAGAAACAAAATAAAGATTTGTAAAGAGCTGATATTAGATTTAAACAATATACCGAATGACAGAGGTGAAATACTAAATAAATTTGTACTTGCATTAAGACAAGACGTTTTTATACCCAGTACTATTGCTTTTGAAGACATAACATCATCAGGGCAATTAAAGCTGTTAACAGATTTAGAACTTAAAAACAGATTGATTCAGCATAGTACATTTTTAAACAACATTTCAAATCTACTCCAAGAAAATAGGAATGTCATTATTAACGGGATGGATAGTTTTGAGTTAATGACTGAATTTGGATATCAAGATATGGATTATCTTCAGCGCGAGCTTGATAAAGAACATATTGACCTTTTACCAAAAAATAATTGGACCAATGAGCCTAATAATCCAATATTCTTAAAGTTTCAGGACAATCTTGTTACACTTATTGGTATGCTAATTAGACAGGAACAGCATTTATCTAATTTGAAGAAGGAAATGCAAGAACCTATAAGATTATTAAAAGAAAAAGAATGTAAATAACGAAAGCACAACAAAGAACTGAGTTAAAAAACAAGCAATTTTAAGCTATTTTATAAAACCTATCTTCAGTCAGGCATGTTGCTGCGTTTTAGATTTCTCACGAAAATTGCTAGGCAGTTTACATTGCTCGTGTCTGTTTGGTTTGAATTAGCTAACTTAGATGCTGGAACACGCCACCACTAATATAGAAGCAGGTTGTGCTTCATTATCAGAAACCACTAACCAATGATAAAGTTCTTTAGAAAAATTAGACAAAATTTACTGATGGAAAATAAAACTGGAAAGCCTGCCTACCGGACAGGCAGGTATCTTAAATATGCTATTGGTGAAATAATTCTTGTGGTTATTGGAATTCTGATTGCTTTAGGAATAAACAATTGGAATAATGCAAATAATCTTTCAAATAAGGAAACAACTCTTCTAATTGAAATGAAATCGAATTTAGAATCGGATTTAGAAGGTTTAAAGTGGGATATTAATAAAAATGAAAGACTGTTAAAAGCCAACCGTATTGTAATTAAGAGTTTAAACAATGGTGTTTATCACGATTCTTTAAATTTTTACTATACATTAATAAAAGGAAATACTGTCTTTGTTAAAAATACTTCAGCCTACAAAAATTTAGAATCCCTTGGAATCAATATTATAAAAAATGACAGTCTACGAATAAAAATCACAAATTTATATTCTACACGATATGAATACATAAGGTATATAGAACAAGTAAGAGATGAGAAATTTCAATATGAACAAATTATACCTCAAATTAATAAGAACTTAAGATTGACTTCTGAAAATTTATATCAACCAATTAATTTTGAAGAGCTCTCACGGAATAATGAATTTAAGTCAGTTATTAAATTAAATTGTGATTTGAGAAATTATATAATCATAACATATAAAGACATAGAGAAAATGATAACTGAACTTATTCATGCAATTGAATTAGAGCTAAAAGACAAAAAAAAATAACGAAAGCACAACAACGGGTTTAAAATAATCTAAGTAATTAAAAAGTAGATACACATCTGTTTAGAATTACTTTTAAAATAAGAATACCACTTACAATTTTATTCTGCTATAAAATACTATTTTTGTTTACCTAATAAAAAGTCGATTTAGCCCTAGTTACTTGCTAAAACGTAAAATCTCAAAAAAATAAACAAAAAATGACATTATTGAAAATAGTACCATTCACATGTCGAATTCTTTTACTTAGTGTATGTCTGCATGTCATAATATCTTGTAAAGGTGAAGCCTCCAGTACAGCTCAAGAAGAAGTTGCTAGTCCAGCTCAAGAAGAAACCACTAATGTTGCTAAAGGAATAGCTTATTTTGAATCTGGGCTAAAGGCTGCAAATGAAAACAACATGCCATTGGCATATAATGAATTTCTGGCTGGAGCTAAAGAAGGGCATATGTTTGCTCAATACAATGTGGGACTCATGTATGAACAGGGTCTTGGAATTAGTAAAAATGCAAAGGAAGCAGTTTATTGGTATAACCAATCTGCCAAGCAGGGAAATTCAGCTGCCCAATTTAATCTTGGCGTTTGCTATGAAAATGGACTAGGTACTACGGTTGATTTCGAAAAAGCGAATGCGTGGTATAGAAAGGCTTCCGTTCAAGGTGATGGTCTAGCTGTTGGTAATCTAGGCATGTTGTATATACGTGGTCAAGGTGTGAAAGAAAACAAGGTTGCAGGTATGGCACTTCTCCTGGTTTCTGCTGCTATGGATGCATCTCCTGAAAATCAAGCAAGAAATAATATTTCAACTACTAGTGGCTTAACTGCTGCTATGGTTACCGAAGCTCAAACCCTTTCAGACGAAATGATGGAAACCAATAACATCTTGGTACCTCTAGACAACTATTTAAAAGCATCAGAGTAAGTAATGAATTAGTATGCCTTTTCCTTTAAGGAAGTGGAAACAGAGCTGTTATAAATAAAGATTTCCATAAGAGTTTACCCAGAGTAACTCACGGGTTACTCCATATCAGCCACGTTTTTAAAGCTGATTTTGTATAATTTTCTGCCCTAATAAAAAGAATTATCTCCTTTTTAATTAAAATGTTTGGACTTTCAAATTTTTTTTCTAGGTTTGCAGCACATTTAGAAAAACAATGAAATCATTTACTATTATTCCTTCAATTATTATTGCAGATGTTATTATTACATCGGCAGAGGGAGTGGTATAAAATATTAACAGATATTTAAAAAGCCTCCCGAGACATCAGGAGGCTTTTTTTATTGGTACAAAAGATATGACAACAAACATTATTATTATCAGCATTATTATTTGCTTTACGGAGTGAGTCAGGCTGGTATAATCCAATTTTAAGCCTTTCTCATTTATTTGAGAAAGGCTTTTTTTTTAACATTATTGAAACATGACAACACATACTAACATAATTATTATCAGCATTATTATTTGCCCTTCCGGGTGAGTCAGGCTGGTATTGTCCAAATTTATAAGCCTTTCTCAATCCATTGAGAAAGGCTTTTTTATTCAATGAAATAACAATTAAATCAAACAAGATGTATTACAACAACAACACACTTATCTATCTCGACAAAAAGTTTGTAAAAGCTAGTGAAGCTACAACAGATTTGTACAGTCAGACTATGCACTATGGTTATGGTGTATTTGAAGGTATTCGAGCCTATGCTACCAAAAATGGCACGCGAGTTTTTAAAATTAAGGAACATTATGAGCGATTGAAAAGATCCTGCGAGCTCGTTAACATTCCATTAGATTATTCTGTACAGACGTTAGTGGATGCCACTAATATGCTCTTAGAAAAAAACAACTTATCTGATGCCTATGTGCGTCCGTTGGTTTTCTGCGACCCAAATATGGCTCTTACTAGACCAAAAGAGGTTTCCATTATGATTTGCGCCTGGGAATGGGGTGCTTATCTGGGTGATAAACACTTACGTTTAAATGTCTCTTCGTATTGCAGGCCACATCCACGTTCCATAAAAATAGAAGCCAAAGTCTGTGGGCATTATGTGAATTCTATTCTTGCCACGAATGAAGCTAAAGACAATGGCTATGATGAAGCTTTGCTTTTAGATAGTGATGGGTACCTGGCCGAAGGTCCAGGCGCGAATCTGTTTTTTGAAAAAGATGGCGTTTTGTTTACACCACAATTAGGGAACATTCTCCCGGGAATTACACGTGCAACAGTCTTAGAATTGGCCGAAAAACTAGGTGTTGAAGTGCAACAAGGACTTTATAAGCCTGAGGTATTGGCATTGGCAGATAGTGCTTTTTATTGTGGTACAGCAGCCGAAGTGATTGGAATTGCATCTGTAGATGATACCGTTTTCCCTAAAGCATGGACCGATACACTAGGGAAAAAATTACAGGATGCCTATTCGGAATTTGTGAGGCAATCAGAAAAAACATTAAGAACAACAACAGCATTATGAATACACTAAACAGATACAGTAAAACCATTACGCAGGATGCCTCTCAGCCTGCCTCTCAAGCCATGCTTTATGGTATTGGGTTAACAGAAGAGGATATGCAAAAAGCCCAGGTAGGTATTGTAAGTACAGGATATGAAGGGAATACCTGTAATATGCACTTGAACGATTTGGCGAAAGAAGTTAAAGTAGTGGTTCTACAAGAAGATCTTGTCGGGCTGATATTCAACACTATTGGTGTGAGTGATGGTATTTCTAACGGTACTGATGGGATGCGTTTTTCGTTGGTTTCCAGAGATGTTATTGCAGATTCTATTGAAACTGTGGTGAGCGCTCAATGGTACGATGCCGTTTTGGCTGTAGTGGGTTGCGATAAAAATATGCCAGGTTCTGTAATGGCTATGGGCAGACTAAACCGACCAGCTATCATGATTTATGGAGGAAGTATTCATTCTGGCAAATGGAAAGGGGAGTCCTTAAACATTGTTTCTGCTTTTGAAGCTTTGGGGAAGAAATTCAACCATACCATAAGCCCTGAAGATTTTAAGGGTGTCATTAAAAATGCCTGTCCTGGTGCTGGCGCCTGTGGTGGCATGTACACAGCAAATACTATGGCTTCTGCCATTGAAGCTTTGGGGATGAGCCTGCCATACAGTTCGTCTAATCCAGCTTTAAGTAAAGAAAAGCATTTGGAATGTCTAGATGCTGGGAAAGCCATCAGGGTTTTGCTGGAGAAAGACATTAAACCCAAGGATATTATGACCAAAAAGGCTTTTGAAAATGCGATGACTATGGTGACAGTTCTTGGAGGTTCTACCAATGCAGTGATGCATTTAATTGCTATGGCACATTCAGTGGACTTGACATTGAGCCTGGAAGATTTTCAGAAGATTAGTGACAAAGTTCCAGTGCTAGCCGATTTAAAACCCAGTGGTAAATACTTAATGGAAGATTTACATGCTGTGGGAGGTGTTCCAGGGGTTATGAAATACCTGTTAGAAAACAAGCTGTTACATGGAGATTGCTTAACGGTTACAGGGAAAACAGTTGCAGAAAACTTAATGAATGTACCCAGTTTGACAGTTGGACAAGAGGTATTTTTTGATTTAGAAACACCTTTAAAGGCCACTGGGCATTTGCAAATCCTCTATGGAAACTTAGCTTCTGAAGGCTCTGTAGCAAAAATTAGTGGTAATGAAGGTAGCTATTTTGAAGGCACAGCTAAAGTGTATGACGATGAGTATGCAGTTATTGCTGGTGTAAAAAATGGCGAAGTCAGATCGGGGAATGTTGTTGTGATTCGCTATTGTGGACCAAAAGGTGGACCCGGAATGCCTGAAATGTTAAAGCCTACCTCTGCCATTATGGGAGCAGGATTAGGGAAAAGTGTTGCCTTAATAACCGATGGCCGATTTTCAGGAGGCACACACGGTTTTGTGGTAGGACATATTACACCTGAAGCTTTTGTAGGTGGAACCATCGCTCTGGTAAAAGATGGAGATACCATCACCATCGATACAAAAAACAATAGCATAACATTAAAAGTCAGCGACCAGGAATTAGCCAAGCGACAAGCTGAATGGCAACAACCCCAGCTTAATGCAAGCAAAGGAGTTTTATATAAATATGCCAAATGTGTGTCAAGTGCGTCCACGGGCTGTGTTACCGATCAATAATTTAAAAGAACAAGAAATGAAAACAACAAAAGTAACAGGCGCACAAGCCGTCATGAAATCGTTAGTAGCCGAACAAGTGGATACGATATTTGGGTATCCCGGAGGCGCTATCATGCCTATTTATGATGCTTTATATGATTATGAGCATATGGTAAATCATATTCTAGTGCGTCACGAGCAAGGTGCTATTCATGCAGCTCAAGGTTATGCCAGAACCTCCAATAAAACAGGTGTGGTGTTTGCCACTTCAGGTCCTGGAGCTACCAATTTAATAACCGGTTTAGCCGATGCTTTAATAGATTCTACCCCTTTGGTTTGTATTACTGGACAAGTGGCTTCCCATCTTTTAGGGACTGATGCTTTTCAGGAAACAGATGTGGTTGGGATATCGATGCCAATTACCAAATGGAATTGTCAGGTAACCAAAGCCGAAGAGATTCCTGCTGCCATTGCTAAGGCTTTTTATATCGCACAATCTGGTCGGCCTGGTCCTGTATTGATTGATATAACCAAGGATGCCCAATTTGGGGAAATGGATTTTAAATATGAATCCTGTACATCTATTCGAAGTTATCATCCGAAACCCAAGTTGAGAAGACTAGTTGTGGAAGAAGCAGCTACTTTAATTAATCAAGCCAAAAAACCTTATTTATTAATTGGGCAAGGCATTATGTTATCGAATGCAGAATCCGAATTGCTAGCCTTTGTTGAGAAGTCAGGAATTCCTGTAGCATCTACATTATTAGGATTAGGAGCTTTTCCACATCATCATTCGCAATATGTTGGCTTTTTAGGCATGCATGGAGATTATGCTCCAAATGTAAAAACCAATGAATGCGATGTGCTTATTGCTATCGGGATGCGTTTCGACGATAGAGTTACTGGAGATGTGTCTAGGTATGCCAAGCAAGCCAAAGTGGTTCATGTGGACATAGATGCTTCCGAATTGAATAAAATAATTAAAACGGAAGTTGCAGTACATGGCGATGCCAAGGAAGCATTGACATTATTGACTGAATTGGTTCAAGAAAAGCAACATACGGACTGGCTGCAAGAGTTTAAAGATGCTAAAAAAGTTGAAGTGGACACCTTAAAGGAAAGTGCCAGAGACTTACAGTCTGAAGAATTGAAAATGGATGAAGTGATTAAAATGCTATCAGATCTAACAAAGGGAGAGGCTATTGTTGTCACAGACGTGGGACAGCATCAAATGATGACGGCACGCTATTATGAATACAACAAAACAAAAAGCAATGTGACATCTGGAGGTTTAGGGACTATGGGCTTTGCGCTTCCAGCAGCTATAGGAGCTAAGTTTGGAGCTCCAGATAAACCTGTAGTAGCCATTATTGGAGATGGAGGGTTTCAAATGACACTACAAGAACTGGGTACGATTTTACAAAGTGATGTGGATGTTAAAATCATCATTTTAAACAATCGGTTTCTTGGCATGGTACGCCAATGGCAACAACTATTTTTTGAGAAACGCTATTCCTTTACGAATATGGTAAGTCCTGATTTTGTAGCACTTTCTAGAGCTTATAGTATTGAAGCCAAGAAAATTGAAGCACGAGCAGATTTAAAAGATGCATTATTAACCATGTTAAATCATACAGGCTCTTATTTATTAGAAGTAATGGTTGCCAAGGAAGAAAATGTGTTTCCTATGATGACCACAGGAGCCTCAGTATCAGAAGTCCGTTTAAACTAATTAGATTATGAAAAAAACATATACCGTATCGGTCTTTACCGAAAACAGCATTGGGATGATGAATCGTGTAACCATCATCTTTACCCGAAGACATTTGAATATTGATAGCATCACAGCCTCCGAATCGGAAGTAAAAGGGGTGTTTCGATATACCATTGTTTTAAGAACAACTAGAGAGCAAGTAGATAAAGTGATTGGTCAACTTGAAAAACTCATCGATGTATTTAAAGCCTTTGCACACGAAGAATCTGAAGTGGTACATCAAGAAATTGCCTTGTACAAGATTAAAACAGGGACATTAACCAATGGGGATGTTGAAAAGGTGATTCGGGAACATCATGCAAGAATCCTTACAGTGGACCCTGAATTTATGGTCATTGAGAAAACAGGACATGTAGTAGAAACCCAATGGCTCTTTGAAAAACTACAACCCTTTGGTGTGCTGGAATTTGCACGCTCCGGACGCGTAGCAGTTACCAAACCCATGAAGGAGTTTAGCACCTATTTAGAAGAACTAGAAGAATTAAATAACAGATTAATAACAAATTAAAAAACACAATAATTATGGCAACAATAAATTTTGGAGGCGTTCTTGAAAACGTGGTAACACGCGAGGAATTTCCAGTACAAAAAGCACAAGAGGTATTAAAGAATGAAACGGTAGCCGTTATCGGTTATGGGGTTCAAGGTCCAGGACAGGCGTTGAACCTAAGAGATAATGGGATCAATGTGATTGTAGGTCAACGTAAAGGAACAGGCAGTTGGAAAAAAGCTTTGGCTGATGGCTGGGAAGAAGGTAAAACCCTTTTTGAACTGGAAGACGCTTGTAAAAAAGCGACTGTGGTTTTGAATTTACTTTCAGATGCTGGACAAATACAAGCTTGGGATGGCATGAAAAACCATTTAACCAAGGGAAAAGCTCTTTATTTCTCACACGGTTTTGGGGTGACTTTTCATGAAAAAACTGGGATTGTACCTCCCAAGGATATCGATGTGGTATTAGTGGCACCCAAAGGTTCTGGAACCTCACTTAGAAGTATGTACTTAAAAGGCCAAGGGCTTAATTCAAGTTATGCTGTGTTTCAAAACGCAACTGGAAAAGCAGAGGAACGCGTATTAGCCTTAGGGATTGCTATTGGTTCAGGGTATTTGTTCGAAACCACATTTCAAAAGGAAGTCTATAGCGATCTTACTGGAGAACGTGGCATCTTAATGGGTGCCATTGCAGGCGTTTTTGAAGCGCAATATAATGTGCTTCGTCAACGTGGGCATACACCAAGTGAAGCCTTTAATGAAACCGTTGAAGAATTGACTCAAAGTTTGATGCCACTTGTAGCAGAAAATGGGATGGACTGGATGTTTGCCAATTGCTCGACCACAGCGCAACGTGGTGCCCTGGATTGGAAAGGGAAATTTCGTGAAGCTACAGAACCTGTTTTGAATGAATTGTATGACAGTGTGCTATCTGGCAAGGAAGCAGAAATAGTTATTGAAGCCAATAACAAACCAGATTACCGAGCAAAATTAGAAGAAGAGCTAAATCTGATGAAACACAGTGAATTGTGGCAAACAGGCTTAGAAGTACGAAAATTAAGACCGAAGAAATAATGGCATTATTAGAAAAAGTATATGAAGCCAGAGAGCGTATTAAAGACGTGGCAACACATACACCCTTAATGAAAAACGAAAACTTGAGTGAGGAATTTCTCGCTCAAGTTTGGTTGAAACGAGAAGATTTACAACCTGTACGCTCTTACAAATTAAGAGGAGCCTACAACAAAATTGTGTCGCTTACCGATGAAGAAAAATCAAAAGGGGTGGTTTGTGCCAGTGCTGGAAATCATGCACAAGGTGTGGCATATGCCTGCAATAAATTAAATATCAAGGCAACGATATTTATGCCTGTTACTACACCACCTCAAAAAACAAAACAGGTCAAACTCTTTGGGAAAGATAAAGTAGAAGTGGTTTTGAAAGGAGATACGTTTGATGAATCCTTTCACGAAGCAAAGCGTTTATGTAAGGATATGGGAGGAATCTTTATTCATCCCTTTGATGATGACAAAGTAATTGCAGGACAAGGGACAATAGCTTTAGAATTATTAGAAGATGCCAGAACACCCATTGATTATCTATTTATCCCTATTGGTGGAGGAGGTTTAGCAGCTGGCCTTATTACGGTATTTAAACAATTAAGTCCCAATACCAAAATAATTGGTGTGGAGCCAGCTGGTGCACCTTCCATGACAAACTCTATCGAAAAAGGCATCAATACAACTCTGGAACATATAGACAGGTTTGTTGATGGTGCAGCTGTAAAACGTGTGGGTGAAAAAACATTTGAGATCTGTAAGGATAACCTGGAAGATATAGTGCTTGTTCCAGAAGGAAAAATATGCACCACCATTTTGCGTATGTATAATGAAGAAGCTATCGTGGTGGAACCTGCAGGAGCATTAACAATTGCTGCTCTCGATTTATATAAGAAACAGATCCAAGGAAAACACGTGGTGTGTATTGTTAGTGGCAGTAATAACGATATTACCCGTACCGAAGAAATAAAAGAACGCTCGCTGTTGTACGAAGGCTTGAAGCATTATTTCCTCGTGCAATTTCCACAGAGACCAGGCTCATTAAAGGAGTTTGTGAATGCTATTTTAGGTCCAGATGATGATATTACTTATTTTCAGTTTTCTAAAAAAAATAACCGTGAAAGTGGTCCTGCTGTTGTAGGGATTGAGTTGAAAAACCCAAATGATTTCAAAAAAATAGAAACCCGATTAAAACAAAGAACATTTAATTATCAATACTTGAATGATAATGCCGATTTATTTACCAGCCTTATTTCATAAGTTAACTTATTAGCAGGCTGGTTCAACTTTGTATTAAGGGTTATTAATTGCGATTTAAGGTTAGTATTGTATATTAGCCCAACCAATTTAAACTACTTATGAAATCTCTGTTTTCTTTACTCTTTATTTTATTCAGTATTGTTATTATTCAAGCACAATGGACGTGAAACATATCTAACCAATCAAATACCTGTAGATATGATATATCCATTACTCTTTGGGATTACCTATTGTTTAGTGATGGCATATTTCCTAAAGAAAATAAACAAACTTAATGCACCGTTTATGTATCTATGTGTTTTGCCAATTATTGCAGGAATTGCAGATTATTTCGAAAACATAGGAATTATCGTAATGCTAAACAGTTATCCAGATATTACTGAAACTACAGTTAGTACTACCAACATGTTTTCAATTATAAAAAGCGTTTCTACTAGTGTATTCTTTATTTCTTTAATTTTAATCTTAATACTAGTTGCTATTAAATTTCTCAAGAAATCAATGAGCACCACTTAAAAAAGACCTTATACTAATTGGTCTATAAAGAGTTTTAAAGATCTAAATCATTTCATCCATACTATTTAACAGTTGGGTAATTCATAATTTATTTTTATTGCAATCTGAAATATATTTGTAGTCTAATAATCATAGTATGAACAGCAAAATCAGTAAAACCAAACTTATGTTACGTATAGCCTTATTAGTTGGAACCATTGTATCGTTATGGTTTGTGCCTTGGATATTAGTAAAGGCATGGATTAGACCTTTACCTAAAACAGTACAAGAACAAGTAGACCAAACATTGAGTTATGGTTTTGATGGTGTAATTGTTTATGTAGATCAAGCTGGCAAACCACCAGCTTTCTATACAGCAGGTTATCACAACCGCGAGAACAAGATACCAGCCAAGCCTGATGCCTTATTTAAAATTGGTAGTATTACTAAATTATATTTAGCTGTGGCTACAACTAAATTAGTTAAAGACAATAGATTGTCTTTAGATAAAACCCTAGGCGATTATTTGCCTGAGCTTGCAGAAAGAATTGAATATGCAGATAAAATCACCTTGAGAATGCTGTTACAACATAGGAGTGGCATTCCTAATTTTACTGACCATCCTGGTTATTGGAATAACCCACCTAAAACCCAAAACGAAAAACTTGAATTAGTACTTGACTTACCAGCTAACTTTAAACCTGATAAAAAATATGAATACTGCAACACGAATTATTTATTGCTTGAAAAAATTATTGATAAGGTTTTAGGGTATAAATTTAGCATATATATCAAGGACGAAATTTTGATACCTCTTGAACTCAACAATACGTTTAGCTCGCTTAGTGAAGTTAAAAATATTGATGAATTAATGAGTGGATATTATGTAGGAATTGATGAGGATTTAAAGACCAATGATTATGGCATGAATGGTTATGGTTCAATGATAGCTTCAGCACAAGATGTTGGTATATTCTTAAGGGCATTAAACGATGGCACAGTGTTTAATGAAGGGGAACAGGAACTATACTCTTACGTTTATGAACATGGAGGTCTTATTCCTGGTTACCAATGTATGGCAGAATATCATAAAGACATTGATGCAGTGGTTATACAGTTTATGAATACCACAGATTTTACAGGCTACCAATGGAATTTGCTTCAAATAACATATAACCGTGTTGTAAAAATCTTACGTAAAGCAAAGGATTTGTGAACATTAAATAGTAATAACCCAGTCGTGACAACTCTTAAACTAATATGTAAATGCAATACAACAAGATAATCTAGAACATTTTAATGATTTGCTTACTAATTCTCAAGGAAAAATAATTGAATAATCTACCTGCGCTGTCCAGAAAATTGCATGGCTTCACCTTTACCAAAACCATAGCTAATTCCAAAATTAACAAAACGACCACGTTGGCGACTGTTATATAAATAAAAATCTGGTTCAGAGGTTACCGTTTCATCCACACGAGTCGCAAAGACATCGCGAATACTTAAATTTAGGATAATACGTCCTTTTACTATTTTTTTTCTAACTCCTAGATCTACAAAATTTATAGCAGAAACCTCCTGCTGTAAGGTTTTGTATTTGGAATTATAGTTTTCAGAGATTTCAAAATCAAAATCAGCTGGGAGTTTAACTTTTGCAGTTAGGGTAGTCGACCATCTATTGCCTGTAAAATCAAACGACTGTAATTCAAAATAACCATTTCTATCAAAATAATTAAAGTTAAAATCCCCATTAATTGTCAACCAATCTAACGGACGATACTTCCCATTAGCCTCAAAACCTGTAGTGTTGTTAGTACCTACATTTTCAGGTCTGGAGATGCTTACATTGTTTTCAGAAACGGTAATGTATTCTATAACATCTGTGGTGTACCAATGATACAAACTCATACTAAAAGAGAGCTTGTCAAATTTCTGAATGCCAGTTAGCTCATAAGAATTGGTATATTCTGGTTGTAATTCAGGATTCCCTTCAGAGATACTATAATTATTCCTAATATTAGAAAAAGGATTTAACTGCCTTAAACTGGGTCTGTTTATACGACTTGAATATCCCAGTTGCAACGAAAAATCATCAGATACGTTATAAGAAGCGTATGCACTTGGAAATAGATTAGTGTAATTCTGATTATCAGTTTCGTTGGTAGTTTCCAATAAGGTATTAATAACGGTGTTCTCTAAACGCAACCCTAATTTAAAACCCCATTTGTTAGCTTCATAAGCAGCTGTAGTATAAGCAGCAAACACATTCTGATTTAAATCAAAAATATTGGTTAAAAAAGGATCTTCAACCCAAACACCTCCTGTAAAATTAGACACAGCATAATCATTAGACACCTTGTTAAGGGTGTATTGCGATCCTATCTCTAAAGTGTAATATTCTAAAAAAGGATGGGTATAATCTAATTTAAAAATGTAATCCTCTAACTTATAATCGGTTCGAGATTCCTGTCTAAAGCTATCCATATCCCCAAAGATGGTTGTATTATTAAATTCGGAGGTCTGGTCTTTACGGAAATAGTTTCCCATAGCGCTAAACAATAACGTTTGATCTTCGTGACGCTTAAAATCGCTTTTGTATTGTAGCTCGTAACGTATTTTTGGGTTGGTAGCTTCCGTATTTTCATTTCTATTCCATTGGTCAGTAATGGCATTGGTAGCATCCGTTTGGTAGAATTCTGAAAAAGCCGTTTGATCTTCAACTTCATAGGCATAAGAACCAGACAAGGTAATCACATTTCTATCATTGATATAATAATCGGCACCAATAAGAATATTCCCAAACTTTTCATCAAACTCACTGTCACCAATGTTTGTAATGGTAATATCATCTATTAAATCGGCATTTATAGATTCAAATTCAGTAGGGTAGGTCCGTATTCCAAATCCTAACTGACTAAAAAGGTTGAATTTCTCAGTACGTTTATTAACACTTAAACCAAAGCTATTACTATTAGGAACACCAACATTTAAGGTGGCAGAACCATTTAAGCCTCGTTTTTCAGATTTCTTAAGAATAATATTTATAATACCCGAAGTACCTTGAGCATCATATTTAGCAGAAGGGTTGGTAATAACCTCAATACTTTCAATCATATCAGCTGTTATAATACCTAGCGCACTACCATCATCACCAGCTAAAACCGAAGGTTTCCCATTAACAAGTATTTGTACACCTTCATTCCCACGCAAACTAATAGCACCTTCAATATTAACACTAACTGAAGGCACATTATTTAATACTTCTAGAGCACTGGCACCAGAGGCGCTTAAATCTTTACCTACATTAAAAATGCGCTTATCCAATTTAAAAACTGTTTGAGAAGTTTCAGCTTGAATCAACACTTCATCCAGACCTTCTAATTGGGGTTCCAATAGAATCGTTTTTAAATCAATACTGTTGTTAACCGTGTTAAAAGTACGAATGCTTTTGGTGCTATAACCAATAAAACTAATGTCTATATAAAAATGGGTGGCATCCGTTTGTAATGAAAATCGCCCATCTTGAGCAGTAATAGTCCCTGTAATAGCTTCTTTTGTTTGAGAATCAACTATGGCAATAGTAGCATATTCAATAGGTGCATTGCTTTGGGTGTCTAAAACAAGACCCGTAATGCTTAGCTTGTCGTTTTGTGAAAAACTCATCATTTGGTGTAAAAACATAAAAATAAAAGCAACATAAAAAGACCGGATGTGAGACATAAATAAGGGTTCAAATTTTAAAATAGCAAATATAGCGAATAGCAGATAAGATATATCATCTTAAAGAGAAAGACAACCACAAGGTTTCTAACACTTGTCAACCTGAACCTGTTTCAGGGTCTTGTTATACAAAGAGTTTGTGTAGAGCATGTCGAACCATAGGAGGGAAGTGAAAATCGAACTTGTGAGATTCTCTAATTCTTTAAAATAAAATAAGTGCGCATGAATAATGTGTGTGGAATGACTAATAATATATCTTATACATTTAAGTAAACAAATTATATTCTTTTGGAATTTCTACGCCATTAAATCCATTTGTTAGCCCATAAAGTATAGCTATAGCTACAAAAATTCCAATGATTAGAATGAAATACGCTTGTTTGTTAGGTAACATTCCAAATATACGAAGCTTCATTATTTTAAAATGTACAGCAGCAACATGCCCAAAAAACGAGAAGATAGCTAAACCATAATAAGGAATAAAAAACAAACTCAAAGGAAATATGTTGAGACCAGCAACTCCAAAATAAAAGTTGGTGTCTAAATTTAAAATAAGCCTACCTGACAATATTGCACTAACGTGGATTACTAAAAAAAACGCCAAATAAAGCCCTGACCAAATATGCAGTTTTTCAAAAAAACCTGAAGCAGTTCCACGTTTTTTTGAGAACAGTTTTACCCCAGTAATTATTTGAACTGCAACAGACAAAAGCAAAATGGTTTCGGCAAATACATTTCTATAAACAATTCTTAATTTCTCCATCAATTCAATATGAGCGTTTGGACCAAATAGGCTATACAAATGATTGAATAAGTGAAAGCCAACAAAAATGGATAGGATAATTCCAGAGAAGTAATGTAGTTTCTTTGTGGTCATTTTAAACTGTTTTAAGTTCCAATTATCAATACTATTCCTATGGCTAAAAGTACAAGCCACCCTGGATGTTTTCCTTTAGTTCCAATGAGAACCAATAACGATGATAAAAACATAGTTAAGCCAATTGTATTAACTATAAAGTCAATTAACTGTGATTCTTCTAAAATTGAAATTTTTATCAATATGGCTCCAAGACACCAACCAAAAACTGTAGCCAGATGCCAGGTTGCCCAAAGGATGCGCACATGCCTTTCCTTTAATTCTATGGTTTCTTTTGTAGGAACTAATTTTTCTTTATTTCTTATGTTTTTAAAAATCAAGTATTCACCAAGGATTGAGTGAGCAATTCCTAATAGAAAGCATAAAATTCCAGCTATGAAAAAGTAGATGTTCATTTATCTAATGTTTTTGTGGATTCCTTAGTTCACAACGCCACCAGTAATATAAAAAGCTGTTAAACTAATGGTATTAATAATTAAATGAGCCAATATAACTGGGAAAAACCTTCTTTTTGCAATTAAATAAATACTACCAAAAATAAGCGCTATAAATGTAGTTGTAATGATTCCTGCGATTCCTTGGTAGATATGCAACATACCAAATATTATGGCGTGAATTACCATAGCTGCTATCCAACCAATTTTATTTTTACCAAATACATCAGTAAGGCGATTGAGTAGAAACCCTCGCATTAATAATTCCTCTCCTAAAGCAGCACCAATCCAAACAACTGTTACAAGGTAAGTGATGAAGAGTATGGGGTTTCCAAGAAAAAACTGAAACCTATCGGCAACATCTGACGGTTTTTCCAATCCGAAGTGAGTAAGAATTGGGTCTAAAATAAGTCCCATTAGGAGGAATACAATAATCACTGTTAAGAAAGCTAATCCGATACTAGTAAGCCACTCTCGTTTCCCTTTTGGTAAAACCAACCCCAAATCTCTCCAAGTGGTTTTTCTTCTCCTCATAAAAATAGTGGCTATAAAAATGGCAGACCATATTGCTATAGAACCAGCACCATTGATTTCAAAATAATCTGCAATCGATTTAATTGCAAGCATTATGGCTAATACACTAATAATCTCTAGTACGATGTTGACTTTATTTTTCATGCTTGATGATTGATTATGCGTTTTTTGAAGATGTAATAATGTTACGACGGTAAGTTTTGATGCTTGTTACTTTCTTTTTGCTGTTAAACGTTCTTTTCCATTAAAGAAAACAAATTGTGTATTGGTGGCATCAAAGGTTAAATACTTATTTGGAAATTGTCCTTTTATATGGAATTTGGTTTCTAAAATCGGGACAATTTCATACATGTAATTGCCTTCACTTCGTAAAATCAATGTGCCGTTTTGAAGAATAATTTCATCAACTTGACCATTTTCATATTGATAAATACCTTCATAATTTTTTAAGGCATTAGCGTTAAGCTCAATGGTATCAACAAAATCAACAGCTATTGTTTTGTCTATGGTACGTTGGATGTTTTGTTTAGACACATCCTTACCATCATTAAAAACCATACTCAATTGTTGTATTTGTGCATCATCAGCAATGGCATCAGAATTTTTCCCTTCACTGTGAAGTTGTTTGATTCTGCTCATCCATTTTACCGAGCTTTCTCTATAAGTAGTAAGTTCATTTTTGGTGATGTTCAAATTTCCGTGAGCTGGTACTATAGCAGTAGTTGCATCTCCAAGAGCCAATGCTTTGTCAATGATACTTAAATGCCCTTTACTGCCACCACCATAATAAAAATGTGGAAAGGAATTGGTCATATAGGTATCTCCCATGAATACAACATTATTGCTTTTAAAGTGCACCAAAACGTCATCAAAAGTATGTGCAACAGTATGGTAAAGTTCTATTGTTTCATTACCCAAGTTCAATGTATAAGTGTCTTTAAAAGTAACATCGTAAGTTGCATTTGTATATTTAGTATTTTCCTGTGAAATAATGGTTGCTCCTAAATCCTTAAAAAACGTATTTGCACCACTATGATCCATATGATGATGGGTGTTGATGACATATGTAACAGGTTTTTCAGACAGTTGTTTTATGGCGTTCAACAATTGTTCTTGATTGTTGTTTCCTGTCATTGGGTCAACTAAAAGAATCTCCTTCTCGCCAATATAAACGCCAACATTGGTGTTATAATTTGGATTTTTTAGGATGTATAAATTGTCTGTTATTTTTTGTTGGATAAAATCTGAATGCTTTGTAGTCTTACTTTCAGTTTGTGTTGTTTTGTTGGTTTCCTTTTTTGTTTTAGCTTCTGTACATGAGCTATTAAGGATTATAAAAATAGTTAATGAAAGAGTTTTAAGGTATTTCATAGGTTTCTAGTTTTTAATAATAGTAATGATGTATTTCTTTATGCTGTAAATATGATGCTATAGGATAATAAGTAACATATTAGAGTAATAAATGCTCCAATAAAAGGTACATTAAACCAATATTTCTTTCCAAGCCAAACATAAAATCCAGCTATTAATATATTTAAAAGGAAAAAGAAATGGTCTGATTGTAAAACATCAAAATACTTGAAGGCTATATATAGATTTATAATGCCAAAAAACAGCACTCCCATACTATGACTTGCATTAAAGCCAATCCATGCTTTCCATATGGTAGTGCGTTTAGTTAATATTGGGTAAGATGACTTCATTTCTACAATAACATTTTGGTTTCTTGAAGAAAACATATTGGTAAAGAATGTATAGGTTAAATGAATGCCTCCTAAAATAAAAAAAATTAAAGCGCCTATAAGCCATAAATACTGTGCAATAATTGTCATGGTTTTTTATTTTATATGTCAATAATTTGTTCAATCTCTTTTTTTACTTCTGTCATATATTTACTATCCAGTTCTTTATAGCGCGTCATTTCATAAAAACCGATTAAATGCTTGTAGAGCAACGATGCTTTAATCTTTGCCTCTTTGTCCTTATAGCCATTTTCTTTCAACAATTCTTTTACATACTCAATTCTTTGATTATCAACATCGTCAATGATTTTTGAAATCATTTTGTCCTTAACAGCGTATCTTTTTAGGTAAAAAACAAAGTCTAAATACGGCATCTTGCTATAGGTTATCTCTATGAGTGTATTTAATTTTTGGGACGCATTATCTTCGGCACTTGTGATTTCAATGATTTTTTTCGTTTTGTTTTCTACCCAATAGTTAACCATCTGCCTTATAAATTCCTTTTTGGTCTTAAAATGCCAATAAAAACTGGATTTATTACAGTTTAGGTTTTTAGCCATATTTTCAACCACTATGCCAGAAATTCCTTTTTCAGAAAACAATTTATAGCCAAGCTTTAACCAATCTTTTTTTTGTGCAACTATTTTAGGCATCTTATTAGACGTTAACGTTTAGTAAGCAAATGTAAATTATTTATTGAACGTAACCGTTTATAAAAATGTTAATATTTTTATAATTCTAATTGTTTCCACCATCATATTCAGATTTTAATTTATACAATCTATAAGTGTTGAAAGAAGAAAAACTTGAAATAATAAATGAACGACCTCATAAAATTTTGGTAAAACAGGAGTTTAAATTATTGCTTAACACATCAATTATTTAAATCTGCAAGTTGATGTGGCTGGGTAGTGAGCGTCCAAATTTTAGGCTATCCAAATACAATGATCCTATGGATACAACACATATTAATCAACTAAACATTCTACCCAAGGCATTTTAAGAAACCTTTAATAACACAGTCCCTGTCTTTTTAGTAACTTAGAGTAACACAAACAACTCCAAATCAAATGCCTAAGCAAAAAGGAATTATAAAAATCCATGGGACTTTAAACGGGATCTGTTATTATCCACTTCATGGGGTGTATCTGTCTCGTGTAGCTACAGGGCCTTCCAGAAAACGCATCCTTACAGACCCAGCCTTTGCAAATGTAAAAGCAAACAACCAGGAGTTTGGTATGGCTTCCAAACTCTCAAAAGCCATTAGAACAGGCTAGTCAGAAACAGCAAAAAACTTTCAGGACACCTATATGGCAAGTCGCTTATCGGGTGTGTGTCGTAAAATCATTCAAAAGGGGAGTGGAACGTTAGGAGAAAGAGAGGCTTATATAGGCAACAACCCTCAGGCACTAATAGGTTTTCAGCTCAACAAACAGGTTGTTTTCAATCAAGTATATACAGCAAAAACAATAGTTACAAGTCATAACAACAGACGTATAATAACCATAAACATACCTAAAAGCAGTGTTTTTCACCTTAAAAAACAGCCAAAAAATGCCACACATTTTCAGCTAATTGGGGCACTTAGTTTGGTATCAAAGTACAAATATTCGCCAAACAAAAAAACATACCATCCCATGTCTCTAAAACAAAATGCTTTAGGCATAAGCAAAAACACCGAGCCTTTATTATGTAAAATAGAACATACAAACCTGCAAATCCAACTCCAGACACCTGTAACAACACAGCTTCAATCAAATGTTTCTATAACAGTTTGGCTTGGCATTCAGTATCTAAAACTTGAAGGTTTGGAATATTATACCTATAAAAGCCATAAAGCCATGCAGTGTATCGGCCTGCTTTAACCCAGCATAAACAAAAGCTTTCTTAAGGGTTCACCCGTAGTAACTCCGGGGTAAAGCCATGTCTGCTTCGGGTTAAAGTCGGGGAAACCTCGAGTGAAAGTTATATCAGACTAAGAATAATTAGGGAATTCAGCATAATTATAATAAATATGATAAGAAGGTTTTTCAAATCTATCATCAAAGTGTTTGTACATAATGTTTCAATGACGTTTTGTTTATTAAAAGAAATTTTATAATTCTCCTTAAAATTCCAAATCCACGAGAATCGCGTATTTAAAAAATTATGGATGATTGTATGGAATAATCAAATTATACGGAAAGTAAAAACAATGTATATAATACTATAAACATTCTGAGATATTTTAAAAAACATAAAAAAGCTTTATAATATGAATGATGTGTGTAATTATAACTTATGAATATAAATAAACACTTGGTCGTAAAATGACTGTAACATAATTGTTGACGATATAGAACACTAGCGTGTCACTATATCTACAATTATGTTAAATACACAGTATTCGCCATTTTACTCATACTATACATTTGTACTATAATTTATATTATGTAAAATAGAAATTATCAATTAGCACTTCTACTAGTCATTGTATATAGTTTTATTAATACTAAATCTATAAACTGAATAGTATTTAAAATAGAATATTTTAACACACGCCTCTATATAGAGGTTTTAATCAAAAAAAGAATTTTTAACGCCATACAGATAGTTCTACAACTTACCTTGTTTATATTTATACCTTTAAAATTATGTTATCTGTTTGTAAGAAATGAATTCGAATTTAAATTTACAATACCAAGGCTATTTAAAAACACCCAATCTTTGGAACGGTCATTTGGTATATAACTTACAGCAATTAGAATGTATTTCAGAAATAAATTCGAGTTTTAACGAAACACTTCCTAAAAACATTCGTTTGGGAAAACGTGTGGAACAATTTGTTTTCCATGAGTTAAAACAACTTCCCCAAATTTCTATACTAGCAGAAAATTTACAAATCCAACAAGAAAAAAGGACTTTAGGCGAAATGGATATGTTACTCTTAATGGATAACAAACCCATTCATTTAGAAATTATCTATAAGTTTTATGTGTATGATGATACTGTTGGTACTACCCAATTAGACCATTGGATTGGTCCAAACCGTAAAGACAGTTTGGTAGAGAAATTAAACAAGCTAAAAAATAAGCAGTTGCCACTGCTCTATCTTCCTGAAACCCTAACATACCTGCAAAAACACAACTTAGAAATTGAGAAAATAGAGCAAAACGTCTTGTTTAAAGCGCAATTATTTGTTCCATATAACATAAAAACAATAGACTTTAAACCTATTAATCCTGCTTGTATTGCTGGGTTTTATTTAAAAAAAGAGACCTTAATAGCCTTTGATAATTGTAAATTTTACATACCAAGTAAAGCGAATTGGTTATTAGAAACTCAAGTCCAATCTAATTGGATGACATACGATACTTTTTTAATTAAAGTGCATCTTATTTTAGAAAAACAGACATCTCCTCTAGTATGGATTAAGCATCCAAATGGCGAAATAAATAAATGTTTTATTGTTTGGTGGTAAAAGTTTCCAATTGTAACTTTAAATTATAAGTAATATATAAAAGGTTATTCTATAACTTTTAAAACGAGTTTTCCCTTTTTATCTCCTGAGAACAGTCGTATAAAGGTTTTATGAAAATTCTCAATACCTTCGTAAATATCTTCTTTACTTTTTAGTTTACCTTCCATAAGCCACTGTCCCATGTCTTTTGCAGCTTTACCATAATTTGGTGCATAATCCATAACAATCATTCCTTGCATGGTAGCTCTATTTACCAATAAAGACATATAGTTTTTAGGTCCTTTTACTTCTTCTAAATTATTGTATTGAGAAATGGCGCCACAAATAACAACTCTGGCATGCATACGTAATCTGGATAAGGCTGCTTCAAGAATCTCTCCTCCAACATTATCGAAATACACATCGATGCCTTTTGGACAGGTTTCTTTAACAGCATCGAAGATGTTTTCAGATTTATAATCTATGGTAGCATCGAAACCTAGTTCGTTTTTAAGATAATTACATTTGTCTTTTCCACCAGCAATGCCTACCACGTAACAACCTTTTAGTTTAGCTATCTGGCCAACAATACTTCCTACTGCTCCAGCAGCAGCTGATACCAGAACAACATCTCCTGCTTTAATTT
The DNA here is from genome assembly GCF_003148645.1 of Xanthomarina spongicola. Taxonomy (GTDB): domain Bacteria; phylum Bacteroidota; class Bacteroidia; order Flavobacteriales; family Flavobacteriaceae; genus Xanthomarina; species Xanthomarina spongicola. Next base: position 444,986 of record NZ_QGGP01000002.1, on the reverse strand, counting down.
TTCCAACTTCCAGAATTCCAAAATATGCAGTCATTCCAGGCATACCTAAAGTGCCTAAATACATTGGCATAGGAGCTAATTTGGTATCTACTTTATACCACGTTTTTTCTGTACCAATGGCATATTGCTGAACGCCTCCCCAACCCGTTACAGTATCTCCAATATTAAAATCTGCATGATTCGATTTAATGATTTTTCCTATAGAACCAGCTCTCATAACATCTCCAATAGCTATGGGTTCGATGTATGATTTAGAGTCGTTCATCCAACCACGCATGGCAGGATCTAAGGACACATAATATTGTTGTACTAAAAATTCTCCATCAGAAATAGTTGGAATTGGATTGGTTTTTAAAGTCCAAGTTGATGCGTCAGGGAGTCCTTCAGGACGCTTTACTAAAATAAGCTGCTTGTTCATACATATAGATTTCTCTATAAAAATACAACTTCTTAATTCATTCTAGTAAAATGAGTACTAAAGTTAGTCGCTTTTTTTATGTTTTAAAACGCACTGTGATTGAATATAATTAATGGCACATTAATATGACTACTAATAGACTTGCTATTACTTTTTCTAAATAAATTTTCAAAGAAACTACGTTTTTTATTGATAATACAAAGCATTCCTAAATTTCTACTTTCACTAAAAACACGAATTCCTAATTCTACAGCAACATCTGTTATGCGATAAAAGTCCATAGGTAGTGGATTTAAAGCCATTTCTAGAGCAAGTTTATTTGCACGTAATTCGGTAGTCATTTCTCCATTTTTATTAACAATATGTACTAGAGAAATCCTAGACGCATTGGTTGTAGCGATTTCTTTTAATAAATCGAGTTCATTTCCATAATTACCAATACTAAAATCGGATGCAAATCCAATTTCCAACATATCTTTAGAAAGCGAATTTTCTGGTACAGCAATAATTGTACAGGTTTGCTTATTAATTAAGTTTGCCGTATTGCTTCCAATAGTCATTTCTTTAATACCACTAGCCCCTTTTGTTCCAAGAATTACGACATCGCAATTTAATTTTTTAACTGTTGAATGAACAGCACTTAAAAAATAATCATGAACAATCATTGTTTCGAATGTATGCTTATTGTTTTTAGGAAGTTCATGAATTTTGTCTAATTCTTTTTCTAATTCTAAATTAGATTCATTAAGCCTCGATTTAATAATAGCATCATAGGCTCTTTTGGAAGAAACACCTGTAGATGGTGCAGAAACTAAAGGTTCTAGCGAGTGCATGATGTAAAATGTACAGGCTTGATCTTTGAATAATTTTAAAGCATAAAGGGTGGCTTCCCAAGAATTTTCAGAAAAATCTGTTGGCAGTAATATCTTTTTCATAGGTTATCTATTTAAAACTTAAAGATACTGTTTATTTATAAAACATTTATTGACATTTGTCACTTTCGAAGAAAGAAATTCTTAAAAGTAACTGGTGTAAATTGAGTTAATTTGAATAAATAAAATGCCTAAACTAAGTTCCTAAGTTTCAGCTGGTCTGCCATGAATTTCTTCAAATACTTCATCGAAATTACTACGCAAATAGGCTCTTAGTTTCATTCGGTAATCGTTTTTTAACCATTCTACAAAGTTAAAAGTACTCTTACTAATGCATTTGGTATAACGATGAATTCTGTAGTCAATATCATCGCCTAGTTTTTTTGCAAGATCTAGTGCATCATACAAATCTTCGCTATTTTCAATGCATATTTTAGCATGATGTTCTATAGAACGCTCTAAAACCACTTTTGAAGATTCGCCACTTCTAACAGCATCTATATAGGTTTCTTTAATATTAAAATAAACAACATCTGAATTAGAAAACTCAGCTCTTAATTCATCTGGCATTTCATACCTAAAAGTATCTTCTAAGTCTTCATCACTTAAAATATTGTCTAAATAGAAATTTGGTGATTTAAAAATACGTTGCCAATCTAAATCTGCTCCCCAAGGTCCAAAACGATGGAGATTATTACCCAAATCTATAACTGTAAAGGTGTTTTTGTTGTGTAAAATACGAGATCCACGACCTATCATTTGGTAATATAGTGTCAAAGATTTTGTTGCTCTATTTAAAATAATAGAATCTACAGTAGGTTCATCGAATCCAGTGGTTAGAATACTTACAGAAGTAAGAATAGCATCTGGAGTATCTCTAAACCATTTTAATATTTTACGTCTTTCTTTTTTTGTATTGGTATTATCTAAATGTGCTACTGGATATCCTGCAGAACGAAAGGTATCATATACATGTAAAGAAGTATTAATACCATTATTAAAAATCAGTGTTTTCTTTCCTTTAGAACGCTCTTCGTATGCTTGCATTAACTTCGTAAGCATGTCGTTATTAGTGTATAAATCTTCAGAAGATTTAACAGTATAATCTCCATTAGCACCAACAACCAAAGAGGTTAACCCTACATTGTATGAAAATATTTCGGCTTGAGATAAAAACTCGTTATTAATTAAAGACTCTATAGTTTCGCCAACAATTAACTCATTATAATTGTCTTTCATTGGTAGCTTAATATTCGAGCTTAATGGTGTTGCAGTAACTCCTAAAATGAAAGATTTTTCGAAATACTTAAATAATTTGGTAAACGAATTGTAATGAGCCTCATCAATAATTACCAAACCAATATCTGAAATATCCAGTTTATCTTCTTGCAAACGGTTATTTAAAGTCTCAACCATTGCCACAAAACAACTGTATTGAGATTGGTCGTCTAGATTAGCTTTACTGCTTACTACTTTATTATCTACACCAAATTCCTCAAGCATGCTCGATGTTTGTCGGCATAACTCTATTCTGTGAGTCATAACTAACACCTTTTTTTTATGGTGTTTTAAATATTGTCTAACTATTTCAGAAAAAATAACAGTTTTCCCACCACCTGTTGGTAGTTGGTATAGTAAGTGATAATCTTCAGGAGCTTCTTCAAAGCATTTAAAAATCTTATCGATAGCGCCTTTTTGATAGCTATATAGGTTTTTACCGACTTGTCTGTCTTCTAACTCAAGAGATGTGATGGTTTTACTCATAAAAATTTTGTGATGTGCAAAAATAAGTTCTTTTCTAGGTTTTTATAGCTTAAAACAGAAATTTATTCTCAAGTTTTTTTAACATTTGTAGTTAATAAGATTCTAGAATGAGATTCAATTTTATATTAATAAACTCTAATGTTTTCTTATATTATGTCCAAGACTAAAAATCACATGCATTTTAAGCTCTATAAGCCTTATGGATATTTAAGTCAGTTTGTTAATAATCAGAATAAAAGGCGAAATAAAAAGCTTCTAGGTTCCATTATTGAAGCACCAGATAATTTGATGGCTATTGGTAGATTGGATGAAAAATCTGAAGGTTTACTCTTATTAACTACCGATGGTAAAATGAGCGATTATATAAGAAGCTCGAAAATTGAAAAGGAATATTATGTTATGGTTGATGGTTTAATTACTACTGAAGCCATAGAGAAACTAAAAAAAGGCCTTGAAATTTCTATAGATGGAAAGCCATATCTTACTAAAGCTTGTAAAGCTTTTCTTATTGAAACTGCACCTAAAGTTCATGAACGCTATGTTAGAGACGAAAAACATGGACCAACAAGTTGGCTTTCTATAACACTTACAGAAGGAAAATTTAGACAAGTAAGAAAAATGACAGCTGCTATCGGGTTTCCAACTTTACGTTTGGTTCGTGTAAGAATTGGTAATTATAATATTGATGAGATGCAACCTGGAGACATTAAAAAAATAGAACCTACTCTTTAATAACTATAAGTGTGGCTTTAACTCCTGTTGCTAAATTCCACTGGCTTGAAGCAATGATATTTCCAGAGCTATCCAGAATTTGAAGTTCGGCTGTATTTGGACCAGAATCTCCTTGATTTAATGCCTGAAAATCTATTTTATTAAATCCTTCAACCAAATCTAATTGAAACCCTTTAAAAGAAGACTGTAAAAGGACATTTGCCATTACCACATCGTCATTTACAAAGACTCTCACTCTGTCACCATCAGGATACATATGATCTCTATATATAACATTTACTTTAGAAACTCCTGTTTTAAAATCTCCTAAATATTGATTGGTTGTACTGCCATTCTCTCTGGAACCTGCCTCTTCTTTAGTGTATTTAGTATGCTTATTTAACTGATTTGAATAGAGTTCGGCTGGATTACCAAACTCTTCACTTCCAAACATGGAAAACTCTTTTTCGTTAGAATTAGATAAAGGGTTTTGTTTTGGTACTGACAAACCATTAATTCTATCTGAATCTGCATTACTTAGTCCATTGTTTTCAATTGGCTTAGATTCTAGAAGCGTATTACTCTCACTTCCATCCTTGCTTTCTTTTGCTGGTATAACAGTCGATTCGTTTCTATTATCTATTTGAGAATACATAGACATAGTAACTAAACAAAAGAAAATGAAGCAAAAGTTTTTCATACAGTATCGTTAATTTTTATAACGGTTTATAAAACCAAATGTTGTTAGACAAAAATCGTTCCTAAAAAATACAAATCCAATTTTTTATTAAAACTTTAATTAAAATTATTAGAAAACAATATAATTCCTAACCTTAACCTACTCTATTTGTGTTAAATATTGTTAAATATCTATTATGTTATGCATAGTACTGTAACAATTTTAAAATTGTGTCGTCTATTTAGTATCAATCAATCTTTAAAACTTAAAATTATGAGAACTTTAAACAGTAACCAAGTATCAGAGAGAATAAGTACAAGTAATAGTTATGCTTGGAACAGTAAGAGAAGATACAGATAAGCGTATCTAAATTAAAATTCATCAATCAAAAAAAATCAAGAAATCATGAGAACATTAGACAGTAACCAAGTAACAGAACGAGTTAGTACAAGTAAAAGTCATACTTGGAATAGTAAAAGAAGATACAGATAAGTGTATTGAAGATAATTATCAATCTTCCTTTGTTAGCCTATAACATAGAGATAGCTAGGAAGGTTGAATGTTTTATAAGATCAATCAATCAAAAAACAAATATTATGAAAGCAGTTATTAAAATTTCTAGAGATTCTTTCGAGAAGGTAAAACATCTTTCGGTTAACAAACTCATTCCGAAGTTTAATAACTCAAATGATGGCCTCTGGACAGGTATTAAGCGATATTCGCATTAATTGAATTGGGACAGTAAGTGAAAAGTCAACATAAATATGTTGGCTTTTTTTATTAATTATTTTTAGATGCTGTTCTTGTTTCTTCTTCCTCTATAACTCCATATTGGATGTTCAATTTTTTTCTTCCCCATTTCTTAGCAGCTTTAACATCTTCTCCCATGTAAATGTCTATTTTATTTTTCCATCGATAATGCATTTTATCTTTTACTAAATAAATACCTTCAAGGCCTTCTATTTTAACAGGTGTATTATAGGTTAGTCCCAAAGCTTGTAAATCTCTAGAAACCGCAATATATTTTAAACCAGGTTTTAAACTGTCGCCAAAAGCAGTAATTTGTGGATTATCGTTTGTTTGATATGCTAATGAGTTATATGCAGTTACAGTAACCTTTATAGTTTTCCATGTATAAGGATCTTCGACAGTTGATGTACAACTGGAATTCCATATTACTATTAATAAGGATAGAAATATTTTGATTATCATTTTTTAAAACATTCAGAATAAATATACAACATTTATATATAAATAAAATTTGAACTTCTTTTTTGTAACTTCACATCTTAAACCAACCAAACAAACATATGAAAACCAATCTTTTAACTTTAGTGATTCTAATAACATGTTTTTCTTGTAAGAAAGATGTGAAACAAACGGACGATTCTAATATGAAAAACGATTCCCTAGCTTTAATCGAACGAGCTAAAGCAATTCATGAACGTGTGATTACACTTGATACTCATGATGATATTGAAGTAAGTAATTTTACAGATTCCATTAATTATACCCAAGATTTAAATTCACAAATAACATTACCAAAAATGAAAGCTGGAGGCTTGGATGTGGCTTGGTTTATAGTTTATACAGGACAAGATACATTAACTGATGAGGGTTATAAAAAAGCATATGATAATGCCATGTCTAAATTTGATGCCATCCATAAATTGGTTGAAGATTTTGCTCCAGATCAAATAGAATTGGCATTAACCTCTGATGATGTTAGACGCATCAATGCTTCTGGAAAGAAAGTGGCCATGATTGGAGTTGAAAACGGTTATCCAATAGGTTTAGATATTTCGAATGTTGAAAAATTCTATAATCTTGGAGCTCGATATATGTCCTTAGCTCATAATGGACACAGTCAGTTAAGTGACAGTCATACTGGTGAAGCAGATGGTGTTTGGCTAAATAAAGGGTTAAGCGACTTAGGCAAAGAAGTAATTGTAGAAATGAATCGTTTAGGTATGATGGTAGATGTCTCGCATCCATCTAAAGAAGCTATGAAACAAATGATTGAACTGACTAAAGCGCCAATAATAGCATCTCATTCGGCAGCTAGAGCATTAAGTGATGAAAGTAGAAATCTGGACGATGAACAATTACAATGGATGAAAGAAAATGGTGGTGTTATACAAGTAGTTGCTTTAGATGAATATATAAATACAAAAAAAATGGCAACAAGAAATGCTGAAATATTTAGCATTCAAAAACAAGTAGCAGATTCGTTAGGTGTCAAGTGGTACGCTTCTAAAGAAGAAGTTATGGCTTTAGACCATCATGAGCAAGAGATTTTCTTTGGATATTATAAAAAAGTGTTAGACTTAGCAAATGCTAAAGCAAATATTATAGAAGGCTTCCCTCCTAACGTGAATGTAGCAGATTTAGTAGATCATATAGATTATATTATTGAAAAAATTGGAATAGAACATGTTGGTATTAGTAGTGATTTTGATGGTGGTGGCGGTATTGAAGATTGGAATGATGCGTCCGAAACCTTTAATGTAACTTTGGAATTGGTAAAACGTGGTTATACTGAAGAAGAGATTGCCATGATATGGAGTGGGAATTTGTTACGTGTGCTAGATGATGTTCAAGCCTATGCTGAAACTTTAAAATAAAATTCTTAGTGGTCTGTTCAAGCGCAGTCGAGAACTCAATTCAATTTTCTCGCTTTAAAATCTCGACTGCACTTGACCAGGCATTAATTAAAAAGAATTTGTAGCGTTTATTAATACTCCAACAACTCCTTCAAAGCAGCTTCAAACTTCCCTTTAGCTAAATATTGAACTTCCAATTGATTGATAAAAGGAATAGGTGTTTCCATACTAGCCACACGTTTAACAGGTGCATCTAAATATTCGAAACAGTTTTCCATAAGCATAGAAGAAATATCTGAAGCAATACCACCAAATAAGGAATCTTCTTGTAAAATAATAGCACGACCAGTTTTCTTAACTGACGCATAAATACCTTCTTTATCTAATGGTTGCAAAGTTCTTAAATCCAGTAAGTCTGCTTGAATGTCTGGATTGTTTTCTAAAGTCTCTAAGGCCCAATGAACTCCAGCACCATAAGTTATTATCGTTACTTGGTCACCTTCTTTTAAAAGAGATGCTTTTCCAAAAGGTAATGTAAAATAATCTGTAGGAACGTCTTGTCTAATACTTCTATACAACGCTTTGTGTTCGAAAAATAGCACAGGATTTGGGTCGTTAATAGCAGTTGCTAATAAGCCTTTAGCATCGGCTGGAAATGCTGGATAAACTACTTTTAATCCAGGTGTTTTAGTAAACCAAGCTTCGTTTGTTTGAGAATGAAAAGGACCAGCAGCAACTCCTGCTCCACAAGGCATTCTAACTACCACATCTGCTTCTTGGTTCCATCTGTAATGAGATTTCGCTAAATAATTAACTACCGGATTAAACCCAGACGTTACAAAATCGGCAAACTGCATTTCTACAACACTTTTCATTCCTGCAATAGATAAGCCCATTCCAGCTTCAACAATGGCAGATTCGCAGATAGGTGTATTTCTAACTCTGTCTTTCCCAAATTGATCTACAAAACCATCAGTTATTTTAAAAACGCCACCATATTCAGCAACATCTTGACCCATAATAACTAAGTTATCATGTTGCTCCATAGATTGTTTTAAACCTTCAGATATGGCATCTATTAAACGTAACTCGTTAGTTTTTGAATTTTCTTTAACTCCTTTATATTCAAATGGTTTGTAAACATCATTTAATTCTTCACTTTCATTAGGAGTAATTGCATCTTCATCAAATGCCATTTGAAGATGTTCATTAATCTCATGAACAATGTCTTGTTTAAGAGTCACCTCTAACTCTTCAGTTAAAATATTTTCATCCTTTAAAAAAGCCTGAAAATTTTCAAGAGGATCTTTTTTAGCCCAAGCATCCATTAGGTCCTGAGGCACATATTTGGTACCACTAGCCTCCTCATGTCCACGCATTCTAAAAGTTTTAAATTCTAGTAACACAGGACGAGGGTTTTGTCTGATACTTTCTGCAATGTCTCTAACTTTTGTATATACTTCTATAATGTTATTTCCATCTATAATATGAGATTCCATACCATAACCAATAGCACGATCTGCAATATGCTCGCAATTATATTGTTCACTTGTTGGTGTGGATAATCCATAACCGTTATTCTCCACACAAAACATTACTGGCAATTTCCAAACCGATGCCACGTTTAGTGCTTCGTGAAAATCTCCTTCGCTTGTACCTCCTTCGCCTGTAAACACAGCAGTTACTTGTTTTTTACTTTGCAAGTTACTTGCTAAAGCAATACCATCTGCAACACCTAATTGTGGTCCTAAATGTGAAATCATTCCCACAATTTTGAACTCTTGAGTACCAAAATGAAACGATCTGTCCCGACCTTTAGTAAAACCATTGGCTTTTCCTTGCCATTGACTAAATAAACGATATAAAGGAATCTCTCTTGTTGTGAATACGCCAAGATTTCGATGCATTGGTAAGATATATTCATCTTTTTGCAAAGACATAGTAACACCAACAGAAATGGCTTCTTGTCCAATACCAGAAAACCATTTAGACACTTTTCCCTGACGTAAAAGAATGAGCATTTTTTCCTCAATCAATCGAGGCTTAAGCATGTTTTTATATAATTCTAGTAATTCGGTTGAATCTAGATTCTCTTTATTGTATTGTATTTCAGTAGGTATAGACACGTGAGTACTCATAAAAATTGTTTGTCAAATATAGTATAAATTGATAATTCTCATTGAAATTCTTACAATATTTAGTGTTCTTATCTTTATAATGTTTTCGTACATTTGTATTACATTCATATTAAAATAAATACCATGAATAATATACCTAGCGTTAATTTAAACGATTTTATTTCGGGAGATTCTGTAAGAAAACAAAAATTTGTTGATGAAATTGGTAAAGCTTATGAAGAAATAGGATTTGTAGCATTAAAAGGCCATTTTTTAGACGATACCTTAGTTGATAATCTTTATAATGAAGTAAAACAATTTTTTGACTTACCTGTTGAAACAAAGAGAAAATACGAAATTGAAGGTATTGGAGGACAAAGAGGTTATATTTCTTTTGGAAAAGAAAGTGCTAAAGGTAAAAAAGAAGGCGATTTAAAAGAGTTTTGGCATTTTGGACAATATGTAGAGAATAATCCAAAATTAGAAGCCGAATATCCAAAAAACGTTGAAGTAGAAGAACTTCCTAGTTTTAATAAAACAGGAAAGGAAACTTATAGAATGCTTGAGAAAACAGCTAAGTATGTACTACGTGCTTTAGCTTTGCATTTGGGCTTAGAAGAAACTTATTTTGATAATTACATTCATAATGGAAATAGTATTTTAAGACCAATACATTATCCTCCTATTATAGAAGAACCTAAAAATGCAGTTCGCGCAGCTGCTCATGGAGATATTAACTTAATTACTCTATTAATGGGAGCTCAAGGTAGAGGGTTACAAGTTCAAAACCACAAAGGAGAATGGCTAGATGCTATTGCCGAACCAGATGAGTTGATGATAAATGTTGGAGATATGTTGTCTAGACATACCAACAACAAACTAAAATCAACCATTCATCGTGTTATTAATCCACCTAGAGAACTTTGGGGAACGTCTCGTTATTCCATACCATTTTTTATGCATCCAATTAGCGACATGAAATTAGATGTGCTTGAAAGTTGTATAGATGACAATAATCCAAAACAATTTGATGATATAACTGCAGGAGAGTTTTTAAATGAGCGACTTATTGAGCTTGGTCTTATTAAGAAATAATTACATATGGATTTACAAGACCAATTAAAAAGCCTCTTTCCAGAGCATAAACCAGACCCTTCAACTGAAAAACAAAATGAAGAATCTGTAGGTTTATGGATGCAAAACGAACCAATTATCTGTAAATACGAGAAACGCAAAGGGAAACCCATTACTATTCTTGAAGGTTATACTGGAGCCACAGAAGATTTTAAAGCACTTGCAAAAGATATTAAAACAACTCTAAGTGTTGGAGGAAGTTTTAAAGATGACAAGATTATTATTCAAGGTGATTTTAGAGATAAAATAATGGAGATTCTTAAAGAAAAAGGATTTCTTGTAAAACGTGTTGGTGGATAATGAGTCAAAATATTTTACATATTACAAATGGCAATGCCTTAACTAATTATCTAAAAGAATTAGATATAACAGGTGACATACTTACATGGCAAGAAATGCTTTGTGAAGGACCAACTACTAGAAATATTGATACAGAAGAATTTTTAACCAAAAGGAAGGGCTTTTTAAATGATTTTTATCATATAGAAATTAATGAAGAAGAATTTAAGCAGGAATTAAGCAAGCTTGATGCTACTGAGGGTTTTTCAGAAATTATACTTTGGTTTGAATACGATTTGTTTTGCCATATCAATATGTTGGCAGTAATTAAATTATTAAAAGAAAAAAATGTCCAACTACCACTCTATTTAGTATGTAGTGGCAGAATTAAAGGAGAAACACAATTAAAAGGTTTATCTGAATTAACTCCTGAACAGCTGTTTAATCATTATCATGACAAAGTTAGATTAAAAGATAGTGACATAGAATTAGCTATTAGTTTATGGCATATCTACTGTGGTAAAGATCATAATCTATTTAAGCCATATATTACAAAAAAGTCTTCATTTAAATATTTAAATTCTTGTTTAAAAGCTCATTTAAAACGCTTTCCTAACTTAAAATCGGGATTGAGTGTTTTAGAAAAAAACATTCTTAATATTATTAAAGAAAAATCAATTAAATCTAAAAACCAATTAATTGGATACGTCCTCAATTATCAAGGATATTACGGATTTGGAGACATCCAAATATTAAGATTAATAGATTTGCTTCAAATTTTTTACGAAGAAGAGGAAAACAAAATTTCATTAAATAGAAAAGGTTATGAAGCCTTGATAGGGAATCAGAATTATTCATCTGAAATAAATAATAACTTAACATTTGGAGGCGTCAATAGGTTAGATTTTTCTTATAACGACAACACAAATGCTTTAATTAAAACGCAACTTAATGTCAATTAAAGACTCAGAATTAATTTTAAATCCAGATGGTAGTATTTACCATTTAAATTTAAAGCCAGAAAACATAGCACACGATATTATTCTTGTAGGAGATCAAGATCGTGTAGAGAAGATAACAAAGCATTTTGATAGTATTGAATTTTCAACTCAAAAACGTGAATTTAAAACACAAACTGGGTTTTATAAAGGTAAAAGGTTAACAGTGCTTTCCACTGGAATTGGACCAGATAATATTGACATTGTATTAAATGAATTAGATGCTTTAGTTAATATTGATTTAAAAACTAGAAAACCAAAAGAAACGCATACAAGTCTTAATTTTGTTAGGGTTGGCACTTCTGGATCTTTACAAGAAGATGTTCCGGTAGATGCTTTTGTTATAAGCTCTCATGGATTAGACTTAAATGGGATGCTACATTTTTATAAAATAGAAACTATAGAAAACCCAGATATTGAAAAAGCTTTTATTGAATATACCAATTGGAACTCCAATAAAGCACGACCAATTGTTATTAATAATAGTCAAAAATTAGAAAAAATATTCGATAGCAATCAAGTCCACAAAGGTTTAACAGCTACTGCTGGAGGATTTTACGGTCCACAAGGAAGAATATTAAGATTACCATTACAAGATCCAAGTTTAAACACAAAAATGGATACTTTTAGCTTTCAAGGCATGCGAATTACTAACTTTGAGATGGAGACATCTGTTATTTATGGCTTGTCTAAACTTTTAGGACATCATGCTCTTTCTTTAAATGCTATTATTGCAAATAGAGCCACAGGACAGTTTAGTAAAGACCCAAAAGCTGTGGTAGAGAAATTAATAATTTATACTTTAAATAAAATAGTGTAATAATTTAAAATGCCCTAATTAAGGATTACGAATCAAACAATTTTTAATGAAAACAATTCATATAGGTGGAGTTCCAGAGCATTTTAATTTAGCATGGTATTTAGCACTAAAAAATGGTGATTTCAAAAACGCTGGTATCAACTTAAGGTGGAGAGATTACCATAGTGGTACTGGCGCAATGAGCAAAGCTCTTCGTGATGGCGAGATTGATATGGCTGTTATTCTAACAGAAGGAATAATTAAAGATATTGTAGACGGAAATCCAAGTAGAATAATTCAAACTTTTGTTCAAACACCATTAATTTGGGGTATTCATGTAGCATATAATTCCACATATCAAAACATTGAAGATTTAAAAGGAACCAAAGCTGCTATTAGTCGTTATGGTTCTGGGTCACACTTAATGGCTTATATAAATGCAAAAAATAACCATTGGAATACTGAAACAGATTTAAATTTTGAAGTTATTAAGAATTTAGATGGAGCTGTTGCAGGTTTAACTAAAGGAAAAGCAGATTATTTTTTATGGGAAAAATTCATGACTAAGCCCATAGTAGATAAAGGTATATTTAGACGAATTGGAAACTGTCCTACTCCTTGGCCTTGTTTTGTAATTGCAGTTAGAAATGAGTCTTTAGAGTTATATAAAGACGAAATTAGAACTATTTTAAAAATCATAAATAATTTAACTATTGGCTTTAAAGAAATTCCAAATATAGATGGAATTATTGCTGAAAGGTATTCACAGAAAATTGAAGATGTTCAAGAATGGCTTTCTTTAACAGAATGGTCTCAAGAGCTTATAAATGAGGCAACTATTAATGACATTCAAAATCAACTATTAGCTTTAAATATTATTTCAAATAAACGTAATTATTCAGAATTAGTATCAATTATTTAACATAAAATATTTTTAAAAACATCTAATTACCACTTAGTTAAATCCATTAACTTTATTAAAATGTTAAAAAATATTTACTTTTTTAACTCTAATCTCTTATATTTGCTTATACCTCATATTAACGAACCAAATTGTTTATGCTTTTGACCATTACTTTTATTCTTTCTTTTCTGGTTGCAATTAACTTTTTATTACTATTTTTTAGTTGTAATAAAACAACAAAGCGTACTGGAATTAAAGAAACTAAACCTACATTAATTATCAAGAATAATCCTACCAAGCAAGAGGTTCCAACCCATCTTGCACCAACAGGAAGTTAGTTTTACTAAATTGTTTATTACCAAACCAGTAACCTCTATTAGCACTTAATGGAGATGGATGACCAGTTTCTAAAATATAATGTTTATTTGTATCAATTAATTTAGCTTTTCTTTTTGCAAAGCCACCCCAAAGTAGAAAAATAACATTTTCTTTATATTCATTTATAATCTTAATAACTTCATCTGTAAATTGTTCCCAACCTTTGTTTTGGTGGCTTCCAGCTTCGTGTGCTCTAACAGTTAAGGTGGCATTTAATAAAAATACACCTTGATCAGCCCAACGCATTAAATTCCCACTTTTAGGATATAAAATTCCTAAATCTTGCTCAATCTCCTTAAAAATATTTTTCAATGAAGGAGGATGGGCAATTCCATCATTTACCGAAAAACATAATCCATTGGCTTGACCAACTCCATGATAAGGATCTTGTCCAATTATTACAACTTTTAATTTATCGAATTCACAATGATTAAAAGCATTAAATACATCTGATTCAGGAGGGAAACATGTATGGTTTTTATATTCTGTATTTAAGAATGAGTTTAAATCATTAAAATAAGGTTTGTTAAACTCACCCTCTAAAAAAGGTTGCCAACTCTTATCGATATTAATCATCATTTTTTATCTTCGTTTTAAAGTCTCAACTAAAATAATACTATCTTTATTCTTAATAAAATAATAAACACTTGAAAAAACTAAAATTCCCAACTGCTCAAACTATTCTAATCATTATAGCAGCAGCAGTAGCTCTATTAACTTGGCTAGTTCCAGCCGGAAAGTATGATTCTCTAGCTTATAATAAAGATTCAAACACATTTACTAGAAGTAATTTGGAAACATCTACTACTCTAGATGCAACTCAGAATACATTGGAGGATTTAAATATTAATATTCCTCTTGAGAAATTTACAAATGGAGATATCTGGAAGCCCATTTCTATTCCAAATACATATCAAGAAGTAGAATCGAGACCTCAAGGGGTTTTAGCCTTTTTTAAATCGCCTATAAAAGGAATTATTGAAGCAGCAGATATTATCTTTCTTGTATTAATTATTGGAGGGCTAATTGGTATCATGAATCTTACTGGTGCTTTTGATGCTGGTATTTCCTGGTTGGCAAATGCCTTAAAAGGACACGAATACATATTGATTATTTTGGTAACTATATTAATAGCTTTAGGTGGAACAACATTTGGATTAGCCGAAGAAACCATTGCCTTCTACCCTATTTTAATCCCTATGTTCTTAGCAGCAAAATACGATGCTATTGTGCCATTAGCGGCTATATATATTGGGTCTTCAATTGGCACCATGTGTTCCACAGTTAATCCATTTAGTGTTATTATAGCATCTGATGCTGCTGGAATAAACTGGACAACAGGTTTAACTGGAAGAATAATTATGCTAACATTAGGAACACTAATCTGCATCATTTATATATTACGTTATGCAAATCGTGTAAAAAAAGACCCTTCTAAATCTATAATTTTTAGTCAAAAGGAGCAAATAGAATCGCTTTTTGGAACAGATTCAAACTCTAGAATTAAGCTAACAACTAGATTACGTCTCATATTATCTATTTTTGCCTTGTGCTTTATAGTCATGATATATGGTGTGTCTCAATTAGAATGGTGGTTTTTAGAAATGACCACTGTTTTCTTAGTAGGAGCTGTTTTAATTGGAATTATTGGTAAAATTCATGAAGCTACATTTGTTGATACTTTTGTTAAAGGAGCTGGAGAATTATTAGGAGTTGCTATTATTATAGGTATAGCAAGAGGTGTTTCAGTATTAATGGAAGATGGTTTTATTAGCGACACGCTACTCTATCATTCAAGTAGTTTAACCGAAGGCATGAATAAAGGTGTTTTTGCAAATGTCATGTTGTTTATTTATGGTGGTTTGTCTTTTTTTATTCCTAGTTCTTCTGGAATGGCAGTATTAACCATGCCAATAATGTCTCCATTAGCAGATACAGTTGGTTTTGGAAGAGAAATAATAGTTAACTGCTACCAATATGGCATGGGATTATTTGCTTTTATTAATCCTACTGGACTAATTTTAGCATCCTTAGCAATTGTAAAAGTGGGTTATGATAAATGGTTGAAATTTGTAATGCCATTGGTTATTATATTAACCCTGTTTACTATGATTATGCTAACAGTTTTAGTTTACCTTTAAAAATTCAAGAATCTTTTTATTAACTGTTTCAGCTTGATCTATAGATAAAAAATGTCCAGCATTATTTATTATTTCACCTTGACCATTAGGAATTAATTCTTTTGCAAGACGAATGCTTTTCTCATTGTTTATCATATCATCATCTCCTATTAGCACAAGAACTGGCATTTTTAATGACTGAAAATCTTGTTTAGAATAAGGCATCATATCTAAAACAAATTTGTTTATAGAGTCTTTTTCTGTGGCAATAGAAAATTGCTCAATATATGTATTGTTTATATTTTCTACATTGCTAGACATCGATTCCAGAGTTTCTTGAATTTGCCTTTCTTTAGATGAAAAAGTATGAATAATGTTTTTCAATAAATTAGTGCTTGGTCGAATCCATATAAACGTTTGTGCAGGACTTAAAAGAACCATGCTTTTTATGTTTTCTTGGTGTTTTAAAGCCATATTTACTGCTAGCCATCCTCCTCTTGAAGCTCCAATAACATGGTACTTTTTAAGTTTTAATTTCTTGAATATTTCTTGATACCACGTAGCAATCTGATCAATATTTTCTATGTCCTTGGTTATAAACGATTTTCCTGGTTCTAATATAAAATCAATTGCAAAAACTCGATAATTGTTGGACAAATCTTTAATATTTGGATACCACATAGTAGAACTAGCATTCATACCATGTAATAGAACCACAGATTCTTTATTATTTTGACCTGAGACTATTACGTGAGCAGTGCCAAAACTTGTTGGAATATATAACTCTTCAAAAGGAATTTCCCAAAGTTTCAACGTCTCATTATAAGCATTAAAATATGGTTCATATTCCGGTTGGGCATGAACTATATATTCAGGTTCATCTGTGTATTTTGAATAATTATTTCCACAACTAATCATAGTGAAGAAAATAAGAATCAAACAAAATTTTATAAACTTTTGCATTGTGCTAAACTTTTATTAATTCAAATCTACATAATTATTATTCTAACTTAATCATTAAAAGTTAATACGTAACTTTGCTATCTTAAAAATGATTAAGCATGCCTGTTTCAAAGCAAAAAACGAACATACATATTCATAATAAAACACTACATGATCTAGAATTAGCAACTGTTCTAAATCAAGTAAGCGAGTTATGTATTACTGCTTTAGGTCATGAAAAAACTTTAAAAATTGAACCTTATAATAATAAGGATTCTGTTTTAAATGCCTTAACATTAACTAATGAATATTTAGCTTCTTTTTATAACGAAAATAGAATACCAAATCACGGTTTCGAAACTATTAGTAAAGAATTAAAACTCTTAAAAATAGAGAACACGTATTTAGAAACGCATAGTTTAAAAAAAATTGTTTCTATTTCTTTAACCTCAAACGAAATTATTAATTTCTTAAGAAAATTTAAGGAATATTATCCAAACTTAAATGAGTATGCATCAAACATAGAAGTTACAAAAGTTATTATCGAACAGGTTGATGGTATAGTTGATAGGTTTGGAGATGTTAAAGACACTGCTTCTCCACTACTTCTAGAATTAAGACAAGAAATTAATAAATTAAAAGGCAAAATCAATCAGAGTTTTGCTTCAGCTTTAAACACGTATCATCAATTAGATTATTTAGATGATATACGAGAATCTGTAGTAGATAACAAGCGTGTATTGGCAGTAAAAGCTATGTACAGACGAAAAGTTAGAGGAGCAATAATGAGAGGAAGTAAAACAGGAAGTATTGTTTACATCGAACCTGAAACCACGTTACAACATTCCAGAGAGTTAAATAATTTGGAATATGAAGAAGGTGAAGAAGTTGTTAGAATTTTAAAATCTCTTACTAATTTTATTCGTCCGTTTTTGCCCCTTTTAAAGCAATATCAAGAGTTTTTAACGGAATTAGATGTAGTTTCTGCTAAAGCAAAATATGCAAAATCCTTAAATGCCATATTGCCAGATATAAGTGAAGACAGACAATTGCTCCTGCGAGATGCCTATCATCCACTACTTTATTTAAGCAATGAAAAAAAGAAAGCTAAGACGTACCCTCAGACCATAGAACTCAATCAAGAGAATAGAATTATTGTTATTTCTGGTCCAAATGCTGGAGGAAAAAGTATTACTCTAAAAACAGTAGGATTGCTTCAACTCATGTTACAAAGTGGTTTATTAATTCCAGTACATGAGAGAAGTAAAGTCTTTTTATTCGATAGAATTATTACAGATATTGGCGACAATCAATCTATTGAAAATCATTTAAGCACCTATAGTTATCGCTTAAAGCAGATGAATTACTTCCTGAAAAAGTGTAATAAAAACACGTTATTTCTTATAGATGAATTTGGAACTGGATCCGATCCTGAATTAGGAGGCGCTTTAGCTGAAACATTTTTGGAAGAATTTTATCATCGTGAAGCTTTTGGAATCATTACTACCCACTACTCCAATCTTAAAATTTTGGCTAGCGAATTACCATATATGCAGAATGCTAATATGATGTTCGATGAAAAAACTTTAGAACCAATATTTAAATTAGCTTTAGGTCAAGCTGGAAGTAGTTTTACTTTTGAAGTAGCACAGAAAAATGGCATTCCATATAGCCTAATTAATAGAGCTAAAAAGAAAATAGAACGTGGCAAAGTTCGTTTCGATAGAACTATTGCAAAACTTCAAAAAGAACGTTCTAAACTTGAAAAAACGGAACAATCTTTAAAGATTAATGAAAAGAAAAAGCAAACTGAAGCAGATAAACTAGAAGAAATAAACGAAAAGATTCAAAAAAAATTAGAAAGCTATCAAGAATTGTATGATAGTAATCAACGCCTTATTTATTTAGGGCAAAAAATAAATGACCTCTCTGAAAAGTATTTTGAAAATAAACGTAAAAAAGAATTAATGGATGAGTTGTTTAAACTGGTCCAAATAGAAAATTCCAAGCGTAAAAAGGTCTCAGCGAAACAGAAAAAAACTGAAAAAGCTAAAGAAAAGCAAATCAAACAAGAAGCTGAGAAGAAGGTAGAAGTTATTAGGAAAAAGAAGAAAGTTGAAAAACAAAAAAAAGCACTTCAACCACCAAAACCTAAACCTGTTTTAAAGGTTGGAGATCGTGTTAGAATGGAAGATGGTAGAGCTGTTGGTAGCATAGATAGTATAGAAAAAAACAAAGCCATAGTAAATTATGGCATGTTTACTACCAATGTAAGCTTGGAACAATTAGAACTAGTAGAAGCAGTAAAGTAGAATGATATTATTACCTAAAAACAAGCAACTTATCCTCTTTGATGGCGTTTGCAACCTTTGCAACTCCAGTGTGCAATACGTTATAAAACACGATAAAAACAATGTGTTTATGTTCGCACCATTGCAAGGGGAAGCTGGGAGAACAATTATAGAAAAGTTTAATTTAGATACGTCACAAACAGATTCTATTCTGTTGTATTCAGAAGAAAAAGGATTGAAAATAAAATCTACTGCTGCATTGGCTATCGCAACAAAACTAGGATTTCCTAGAAATTTATTGTCAGTGTTTTTTATAGTTCCATCTCTTATTAGGAATTTGGTTTATGATTATATTGCTAAAAATCGTTACAAGTGGTATGGAAAGCAAAATGAATGCATGATTCCTACAGAAAAATTAAAATCTAAATTTTTAAATTAGAGTAAAAATTATTAGTACTTTTATTATACATTTGAAACTTATTATGAAAAACCTCTTTAGACCTTTATTTTTATTGACATTATTTTTAATGTCATCTAATATTTCTAGTCAAGATCTGGATACTAAGCCAGAAAAGAAACTAGTAAAAAATGAAGTTTCTTTTGAAGTTCTACAATTAATTAATGGTGTATATCAGCTTTCTTATGAACGATATGTTTGGAATAACTTTTCTGCAACATTAGCTCTTGGGTATAAAGGGAAAGAAGGTCTTGTAAAATTGTCTGGAATAGATGCAGACCAAATTAAAACAGGAGAGGTTTATTATACTGGGTATCAAATAGCACCAGAAATTAGATATTACTTAAAAAATACATCTAAAAATAATTTAGATGGTTTTTATCTTGGACTCTATTTAAAATTTTCTGATTACAAATCTAGCTTATCTGGAACTTATATTAATGATGAAGGTGTAAATTACGATCTAGAATTCGATATGAAGTTAGATATAACTTCTGTTGGTTTATTGATTGGTTACAAACTTCCAGTAACAAAACATTTAAATATCGATTTTATGATTGCTGGACCAGGTTCTGGAAACTATAATTTTGAGATTAATAATAAAAAAGACTTGCCAGAAGAATTCTATGAAGACTTAAATGAAGCTCTAGAGGAATATAACATTTTAGATTTTATCAATTCAGACTTTAGATTTTCAGATGTCAATAACAAATCAAAATTTTCAGCATTTTCATTTAGATATGGTATTGCTGTTGGCTATACATTTTAACAACTAATTAATTATACAAACACCTTATTTTTAACAAATTACTATGAAAAACACATTTAAATTTATTTGCACACTTGCTTTAATTATTATTGTTTCAAGTTGCTCTAGCATAAAAGTTGTAGATTCTTGGAAATCAGACACTGCTAGTTCTATTAAAGACAACAATATTTTAGTTATTGCTAGAACTCAAGATAAACAAGCAAGAATTGCTTTTGAGCAAGCTATGGCTAACCAAATGAGATCTAATGGAATAAAAGCAACTGAAAGCTTTAGAAAATTTCCAAATATGTTGCCAGATGAAAAACTATCTGAAGAAAAATTAAAAAACTTTGAAGCCTTTTTAAATAACGAAGGATACGATGGTATTGTTTTGACAGTAGTTAAAGACATGAGAGAATCTACACAAACTACAGAACAAGGTGGTTACTATGCAGGTGCTAGCTATTCATCTCTTTATCCATCTTATTATGGATATGGTGGATTTTATGGTTACTATGCACATCCAATGGCTTATTCTACTTATGGTAGTTATACACCAAGTACTTATACAACTACAACTGTTAAAACTTTTATTGTAGAAACAGTTATTTATGATTTGGAACAGCCTAAAGAAGAGCAATTAGTTGCCGTTGTAACGTCTCAAATAGAAGATCCACAAGATGTTACTAAAAACGCTGAAGAATACACAAAGAAAGTAGCAGAAAGCCTTAACAGTAAATAATTAAGCATTTCTATAAATTAAAAAATGGTCTTGAATTTTCATTCAAGACCATTTTTTTTTAAACTTAACAACTAACCAAAAAAATTAAAATAAACTTAACTAAAATTATGCATAAAAATAAGTGCATATATTTTTGTTAATGTAAACTTACTTATGATTTTTAAAAGTTGATTTATAAACTCGACGAACAGATAGAATTAATTGTTCTACTCAAAAAAAATGCAAAAATCTTCTATCAAATACATAACTAATTGATATTTAAGACTAAACATTAATTATAATTACAAAATATTACTTTAAACTATTAAGAATAAAATCTAAATCCTTGTTATATTGATTTTTAAGTAAGTAAGAGTCTGTATAATATTTAGAAGTATTTGCTAAACCTAATGCCTGTAATTTATAAATAGCATCTTTATACTCTAAAGATGATTTTCCAGTTAAAATAACATCTAAATCATTTTCTTGTTTAGCATATTGATAGACTTTTTGCAAGCCAGATAAATATAAATGATCTTTAGTAAATCCACCACCTCTATGTACTCGAAGCGTAATAGCAAAAGCTTTGTCTTTCTGAAGTTTGTACTGGTTATAAAGCAAATCGAAAGTATCAGAGAACGTATATCCTTTTATTAAACTATCTACTGCAATAACACGATAAGACAATTCTTTTAATCTGGTTAATGTTAAACAACCTGACATATACTCAGAATATACTGCTAACCCTTCTTGGGTTTCTACATTGTTTGGAAATCCGTTAGAGAATATTTGCAATGGTTGATTTACTGCATTAAAAGTTGTAACCATATGCACTCCAATTTCATGATTTGCCAGAACTTGCAGCTGGTTTTTACTAAACTTATGGTTTTTTCTTAATACCAAGGTTTGTGCACTATTTTGTACCATAGCTGCAGCCGAAATGTTAGTAGAAAGCTTGATATGGTATTTAAAATCGTAACGTTTAGAAAATTCTTCAAAATAATCTATAGCTTCATTTGCCGAATACATGGGTAGCATATCTTCAGAAAATTCATCATCATCAAATCTTAATATAAATTTGGCATTGTCTAGATCTTTTTCAGTTGGTGTTCCAAAACTTTTTAAACTATTATAATAAAATTTTCTGCCATGATTTATGGTTTCTATACATTCAATTAGTCCGGAATATTCATAAATAATGTCTTCGTATAAACGTCTTACGTCTTCGTCTTGAATACGTTCTAGTCTTTGGGAATAAAATAATCTATGAAGTTTAAATCCATTAAATTTTAATTTCGGATACTTAAATTGTGGCTCGTAGTTATATTTTGAAGCAAAGAATTGCTTCTTTTCACTTTCAATATTTAATGGGTTGATATAATTAAGTAATTCAATTTTTTTTACCAATCTATTAATATTGGCATCTATATCGAATAGGTTTTTATGCTTCTCTATTATTTTTTCAGAAATCATTTATTTAGAATACATTTTATAAAATTCTGAAGCATGTTCTGGCAAGCTTTTATTTAGTGCATTGGCAACAGCATTAACTACCTCAGGATACATAATTTGATTATACTCATCGCAATATACTTTTGCAATTTCAGTTGCCAAAACTAAGGTATTTTTAAAGTTATTTGTTATGAATTTTAAAAAATAACCATTGCCCTGAAAAGTATCATTTATTTTAGCTGTTTGTTTTATATTGTTAGGTAATTCTATTTCAGATAAGCGTTGTCTCCAAGCCTCTACACAAATATTAAATCGGTTATTATCTATGTTACTTGTGCCTAAATTCCAGGTTGGCACTTCCCTATTCCAACGTTGCCAATTATAGCTATGTATATCATAAACTACACAAACTTGAAACACTTCTTCTAGTTTAGTAATTAATGCTTTTACAACTCTATAAAAATTAGCATGTTTTTCTATACTTTTAAGTTTCATTTGTTTATTAAGTGGTGTTTTCCACAATTGTTTTCCCCAAGCTGTTTCAAAAACAGCTTCTTCTGGAGGTCTATTTAAATCATATTCAAATCGAGAATCGCATCCAGCTATAACAATTGGATGATTTACAATCATATTTTTAGTTTCTGGATCTTCTTCATACCAACGTTCGTAGGCAGAATGCATGCAATTATCCCACAATTCTTTTCTAAATTGATGACCATCGTGAATGGCAGCACAAGCATATGGCACGTATGATTCTATTTTTATTGTGAAGGAATAGTCGTTTGAAACAGCATGAAAAGTTTCTTCTGATTCAATTTTTTTAATAATCTGATTAACTGAAAGCTTTTGCATGTTTAATTTGAGTCTGTTGTTAAACTTCCCCATTCAGTCCAAGAGCCATCATAAACTGAGAGGTTTTTATAACCAACTAGTTCTGCACCTAAAGCCAGAACACAAGCAGTAATACCAGATCCACAAGAGAAAATGATATCTTGATTTGTTTTAGCTAAAGGTAGAAACAGTTTTTTTAATTCTGCTTCCGACTTTAAAAGACCTTGATTGTTTATTAAATTTTCGAAAGGGAGATTTTCTGAATTTGGCATATTTCCACTTCTCAATCCTACTCTTGGTTCGGCTTCAAGAGACTTAAACCTAGCTTCAGAACGTGCATCTAAAATTAATTGATTTCTGTTTTGAGATGCATTAATTACATCATTAAAAAATTTCATGTATTTTGGTTGCAGTGATGCTTTAAAATTACCTTTCTTTCCATTATTATCTTGCTTAATTTCAGTTTTATAATTTGCTTTTTCCCAAACAGGAAATCCACCATTTAAAACAGCCACATTATTAAATCCGAAGGCTTTAAACAACCACCAAGCTCTAGGACTAGAATAAATACCTTTTTCGTCGTAAACAACTATAGCACTATTTTTATTAATGCCTAAAGCTTGAGCTTCATTCTCAAATTGTATCTCAGTTGGAAAGGTAGTTGGAAATGGAGCTGAGACATCGCTAAACTTCTTTTTTAAATCGAAAAATCTTGCAGAAGGTATTTGGTTTTTATTCAAATCTGTATCATTTCCAGTTACTTTTGGAATGGTTGCATTAAGTATAATAACATTAGGGTGACTTAAATGCTTTTGAAGCCATTCTACAGAAACAATTGGCGAAGATATTATTAATTCTGAATTCATTATTTATGCATCTTCTACAGTTTTTCTTAATCTGGAACGTCTATTAAACGCTTCTAAATTATCTAATACTTTGCTTTCAAGAAAATCGATTACTTTTTCTTCAACCTTATATTTATTTTTATATACTTTATTAATGTATGTAATACCTCCTGGAGACATTACATTCACTTCTACCAGTTTACCTCCAATAACGTCTATACCTACAAAATACAAGCCGTCTTTTACTAGTTTTGGTCCAATTTGCTTGCAAAGTGCTTTTTCAGATTTAGACAATGTGTGTTTTTGAACAGATCCTCCTGCAGACACATTAGATCTATGGTCTTCAGAACCTGGAACACGTTTCATTGCTCCAACTGGCTCTCCATTTAACATTAATATACGAACATCACCTTGATCTGCTCCTTCAATATAATCTTGAAGAATTACATAGTTAGAAGAACCATCTGCACTATTTATATAAAAATCTAACAATGAGTTAATATTGCTCATGGCAGATTTTTCAATAAGAATAACTCCAGAACCTCCAAACCCATTTAAAGGTTTGATTATCATTTTATCAGATTTAGACTCTTTAATCTGGCGAATTAAATAATTTTTGTTTTTTGATACATGAGTGTTTGGAATAATGTTACTGTGGGCATCTCCAAAAGCTGCTGTATACAGCTTATTATTAGCTTCTCGCATACCTTGTAGAGAGTTTATAATAAACACATCGTCTTTAACCGAATCTAAGAAATTAAGCATTAAAGGATCTAGTGGTGGGTTTGCTCTAAAGAAAATAGCATCGAATCCAGCTAATGGTAGCATCTCTTCTCGTAATTCTGCTTTTTTATAAAAGGCTTTTAAGGAGCCAGGTACTTTTTCCATTCTGCCTAAAACAGTACAAAAAGCATTAGTAACACTGTCTCGAATAGTTAAATTGGCTGGAGTGCAAATTGCTACACCATGATTTCTTTTTACACATTCTTTTATTAAGGCAAGACTTGTATCGTTTTCAGGTTCGATTTGATCCCATGGATACATTAAAAAACAAACATTCATCTTCTTGAGTTTTTAAGTGTTTTCGTTAAATCTCAGGACTTTTCAATAGAAATGCAATTTATAACAAATTATTTATCTGTTATTTTACTTCTTCGTAATGGTCGTCCCAATTTTTAATTTTTGGCACTCCAAGTTTTCCAACAGATTTTGCCACAATCATAGATACAGTTGCATCACCTGTAACATTTACTACAGTTCTACACATATCTAAAGGTCTATCTACTGCAAAAATAAGTGCTAATCCTATTGGTAGTAATTCTGCAGGCATGCCTACAGATTCTAATACAATAACAAGCATAACCATTCCTGCTCCTGGAACAGCAGCACTACCAATAGATGCTAATAATGCTGTTAATACAATTGTTAATTGGTCTGCAAAAGTTAAATCTAATCCTAGTGCCTGGAATATAAATACTGCAGCTACAGCTTGATATAAACTAGTTCCATCCATATTTATAGTAGCTCCAACTGGTAGAACAAAACTCGATACCTCTTTGTCTACTCCAATATGCTCTTCTACACGTTCCATAGTAACAGGAAGTGTTGCAGCACTACTACTAGTAGAAAATGCTAATAACTGTGCAGGACTTATTTGTTTTAAAAACCAAAATGGGTTCTTTTTTGTAATAGTAGCAACTAGAATGCAATAGAACACAATCATTAAAACCAATCCTAGAACGACAACTCCAGCATATTTAACTAAAGCCAATAATATATCTGGATCATCTGAAGATACGACTACATTTGCCAATAATGCAAAAACGGCAACTGGAGCAGTTAGCATAATTAAATCTACCATTTTTAAAACCACATCATTCAAGGAATCAAATAATCCTTTTAATGTTTTTGATTTTTCTTCACCTATTAATAACATAGAAATTCCTAAAAATATAGAAAAGAATATAACCTGTAACATAAGACTATTATCGCTTAAAGCAGCAAAAGCATTATCTGGAACCATATCTTCTAAAAATTGAAGTGGCCCACTTTCTTTTTGCTTTGAAGCCTCTAATATTTTACTTTGTACACCACTATCTGTTGAGTATGTTTCTGTAAGTTTTGTTATTGTTTCTTCTGAAACACCACTACCTGGATTAAATGTATTTACTAATAATAATCCAATAGAAATAGCAATAACAGTTGTGCCTATATAAATTAAAATGGTTTTTAAACCAATATTTTTAAATTTTGAAATATCCTTTAAATCTGAAATCCCTTTAATTAAAGAAGCTAATATTAATGGAATGGCAATAAGTTTCAATAACTTGACAAAAATAGTACCAATAGGCTTTATCCAATCTGTAGTAAAATCTTTCCCTCCAATTTGAAGCATGATAAATCCGAAAATCAGACCTAAAACCATACCTATTAAAATTTGCCA
Organism: Xanthomarina spongicola; assembly: GCF_003148645.1. Classification (GTDB taxonomy): domain Bacteria; phylum Bacteroidota; class Bacteroidia; order Flavobacteriales; family Flavobacteriaceae; genus Xanthomarina; species Xanthomarina spongicola. The sequence continues at coordinate 418,480 of NZ_QGGP01000002.1, read as the reverse complement.
ATGTAATTCAAGTTTTTTCATAAGTCTTTTGTTCTTCGGAAATTCCTCTAAGGGAAAGAATTCTTAGTTATTTTAAGTTAATTATATAATTTATTTATTAAATAAAAGTCAGCAAGAACTAGAGCTGCCATGGCTTCTACAATAGGAATAGCTCTTGGCACCACACAAGGATCATGACGACCTTTGCCTTGCATTTCAACAATATTTCCAGAACTATCTAAGGCGTTTTGTTTTTGAATTATTGTAGCTACTGGTTTAAAAGCAACTCTAAAATAGATATCCATACCATTGCTAATACCTCCTTGAATTCCTCCAGAGAGATTAGTTTTTGTACTCCCATCTTCATTAAACAAATCGTTGTGCTTGCTTCCAGTCATTCTTGCTCCACAAAAACCACTACCATATTCAAATCCTTTAACTGCATTAATAGAAAGCATGGCTTTACCTAAATCTGCATGGAGTTTATCGAAAACAGGTTCGCCAAGGCCAACTGGTATATTTTGTAACACGCAAGTAATAGTTCCTCCAATTGTATCTCCTTGTTTTTTAATGTCTTTTATTTTTGAAATCATTCTGTCTGCTGTATCCTTATCTGGACAACGAATAGCATTCGATTCAATTTTTGAGAAATCTAAATCTTGATATGGTTTTTCTAAAAAAATATCTCCAACAGATGATGTAAAAGCATTTATTTTAATTTCAGATAAAAGTTGTTTAGCAATAGCTCCAGCCACAACTCTACTGGCTGTTTCACGAGCTGAACTTCGTCCTCCACCTCTATAATCACGTACACCATACTTCTTTTCATAAGTATAATCTGCATGGCTTGGACGATAAACATCTTTTATATGCGAATAATCTTTAGATTTTTGATTTGTATTTATAATTGTAAAACCAATAGGAGTTCCAGTTGTAATACCTTCAAAAATACCTGATAGAAACTCGACTGTGTCTGGTTCTTTACGTTGTGTAACAATTTCAGATTGTCCAGGTTTTCTTCTATTTAATTCATTTTGAATAGCTTCCAAATCTAGCTTTAATCCCGAAGGGCAGCCATCTATAATTCCTCCAATAGCTATGCCATGAGATTCGCCAAAAGTGGTTAGTTTAAATAATTTTCCAAAGGTATTTCCTGCCATCTAGTAGATAATAGTTGTTAGTTTTATGTATCAAGTATGCTAAAATATATTTTATATTACAGAAACAAAAATTATAAGAGGGCTTCTTTGAGTATAGTTACTGGATGTTTTGCTGTTTTTTGAGTGCCATCCATAATTTGATGTCTGCAGCTTGTTCCATTAGCTGAAATAATAATACCTTCCTTAGCGTTTCTTATTGCTGGAAACAAGGTTTGTTCACCAATTTGCATACTAACCTCATAATGTTCTTTTTCATATCCAAAACTGCCAGCCATACCACAGCAACCACTTGGAATAATAGTTACTTTATAATTTTCTGGTAAATTCAACATGTCAAAACTGGGCTTCTGATTACTTAATGCTTTTTGATGACAATGTCCGTGAAACTTAATGGTTTTGGCATCTTTTGTAAACTGTTCAGATTTAATATTACCTAAATTTATTTCCTGCTGAATGAATTCTTCTAATAAGAATGTATGTTTTGCTATCTTTTCTGCTGAAAGTTTATCGTCAGCCAATTTTAAATATTCGTCTTTGAAAGTTAAAATTGCTGAAGGTTCTATGCCAATTAATGGTGTTTCAGAAGTTATTTTATCTTTAAAAAGATAAATGTTTTGGTTAGCAAATTTCTTAGCTTGTTCAAGAAGTCCTTTTGATAAAAATGCACGACCAGATTCTGCATGATTTAAAATGATTACTTTATAATTCAAGGCTTTTAATAAGGTCAAAGCATCCAACCCAATTTGTGTATCTAAATGATTTGTAAATTCATCATTAAATAAATATATAGTCTTAATACAATTATTTGTATAACTTTGATTTACAAAGTTTTTATAACGTTTACCTAAACTTTTATTTGAAATTAAAGGCAAACTTCTTTTTGTTGCTATTCCGAATGATTTTTTTATTACTGATGACGTAAAACTATTAGAAAACATGAAATTTGTTAAACTAGGAACATTACTTGCTAAACCATTCAATTGATTATTATAAGCAAACAATTTTGTTCTTAAAGATACACCGTTTGCTTTCTGATATTGGTATAAAAACTCGGCTTTTAAACTAGCAACATCTACACTACTAGGACATTCGCTTGCACACGCTTTACAACTTAAACATAAATCAAAGACTTCTTTTAATTCGTGATGGTCAAACTTGTTAGGCTTTTCTGAATGGGTTAAAAACTCTCTCAATGCATTGGCTCTGGCTCTAGTAGTATCTTTTTCGTTTCTGGTGGCTCTATAACTTGGACACATAGTGCCACCGAATTCTGGTAGTTTCCGGCAATCTCCTGAACCATTGCATTTTTCGGCTTCACGGAGAATACCTAATGAATCTGAGAAATCTAAAAAAGTTTCAACTTCTGGCTCTTTTCTATCTGTTTGATAGCGCAAACTTTTATCCATTGGATATGCATCTACAATTTTTCCGGGATTAAAAATATTATCAGGATCAAAAGCAGTTTTAATGCGTTTTAGAATTTGATAATTTGCTTCACCAATCATTAAGGGAATAAACTCGGCTCTTACTATTCCATCTCCATGTTCGCCACTCATGGAACCTCTATATTTCTTTACTAAGTGTGCAACATCTGTCGTTATTTTTCGAAATAAAACCACATCTTCCTTTTTCTTTAAATTCAAAATAGGACGCAAATGCAACTCTCCTGCTCCAGCATGTGCATAATAAACAGCTTCTTGGTTGTAGCCAGACATAAGCTTGGTGAATTCACTAATATAATTCGCTAAATCAGGTAAAGCCACAGCAGTGTCTTCAATACAAGCAGCCGTTTTTTTGTCGCCAATCATGTTTCCTAACAAACCTAATCCAGCTTTTCTCAATTCTATGGCCTTGTCAATTTCTCCAGACTTCAGGATAGGGTTCGCATAGCTTAAACCCAACTCTTCAATAGACTTTATAAGCTTATTTACTTGAAAATTGGAGTCTTCTATGGTTTCACCTTTAATTTCACACATTAAAATGGCTTTTGGATTGTCTTCAATAAATTGTCTGTTTTCCTGTTGTGTTTTATTATGTTTTGTTAAATCTAAAATAGTTTTATCCATCATTTCGCAGGTATGCAAATTGTGCTCCATAACGGTTTCAACAGTTCGCAAACAATCTTCGATCGAATTAAAATGTGCAGCTACCATGATGCTTTCTTTTGGTGGAAGCACATCTAATGCCAAAGTAATTTCAGTAGTAAAAGCTAATGTTCCTTCGCTACCTGAAAGTAATTTGCACATATTGAAAGGCTCTAAAGCTTCAGAAAAAATATCCGTTTTAATTAATTCATCTATAGCATAACCTGTATTTCTTCTGTGGATTTCTGGTTTTGGAAATTGATTTATAATTTCAGATTGAACATATTCAGACTTTAATTCATTATAAATTGTTTTATAAATATGCCCTTCTAATGTATTGAGCTCTATTTTTCTATTAAATTCATTTTTTTGTATAGCTCCAAAAGCAACTTCAGAGCCATCACTTAAAACGGTTTTTAACTTTAAGACTTTATCTCGTGTTACTCCATATTGAATAGATGTTGTACCAGAAGAATTATTGCCAACCATTCCACCAATCATACAACGGTTTGAAGTAGATGTATTTGGACCAAAAAAAAGACCAAATGGCTTTAAATAGTTATTTAATTCATCTCGAATAACTCCTGGCTGCACAACAACAGTTTTCTCCTTTTCATTGATATTAAGAATTTTTGTAAAATATTTAGACACATCAACCACAATTCCTTTTCCAACACACTGTCCAGCCAAAGACGTGCCTGCAGTTCTTGGAATTAGTGAAGTATTATTATCTCTAGCAAATGCAATTAGACATTTAATATCTTTAATTGTTTTTGGATAAGCTACTGCAAGTGGTAACATTCTATATACTGAAGCGTCAGTAGCATAGATGGATTTTAATAAATCATCGTAATGTAAGTCACCTTCTAACTGACTTTTTAAATCTTTAAAAAAAACATCTTGTTGCAATATTTCTGAAAAATTGAAGTTTAAATGATAGCTATAAATTTAAGATTAGTTTATGAATATTTATTAATCTAAACCGTTTATTTGAATTTAAAATTTGAACCTTTTATGAGAAAAGTATTTTTAATAGTAAGTGTATTCTTGGGTTTCACAATGCAAATAAATGCACAAGAAATTTCAAAAAACGCCGTAGGATTAAGACTAGGAGATGCTGATGGTTTTGGAGCTTCCATTTCTTATCAACGTGCCATTTTAGAACAAAATAGACTAGAATTTAATTTTGGTTGGTCTGACGGGAAAAATTACGATGGTATAAAACTAATTAGTTTATTTCAATGGGTTTGGAATATTGATGGAAATTTTAATTGGTATGCTGGTCCAGGAGCTGGCTTTGGCTCATATCATTTCGAAAATCGGGATGGTAGTGATAACAGAGATAATTTTGCTATTTTAGCTGGAGTTGCTGGTATTGAATATCATTTCGATTTTCCTTTATTGCTATCTTTAGATATAAGACCAGAATTAGGCTTTGGAGATGATGTGTATGACAACGACAATCTTGATTTTGATGTTGGTTTAGGTGTTAGATACCAATTCTAAAGGAACATCTTAAATAATCTATGTAAAACACCTTAATCAAGGTGTTTTTTTATATAGTTTTGTAATATGAAGCAAAAAACTTTAGCTATCATGGCTGCTGGAATGGGTTCCAGATTTGGAAGTTTAAAACAAATACATGCTGTTGTAAGCAACTATGCCATTATAGACTATTCCATTTATGATGCACTTCAAGCAGGATTTAATCATATTGTTATAATTGTTCGAGAAGATATTTTAGCTGTTTTTAAAGAGCGATATGAAAACAAACTTTCCAGAAACATTCAAGTCGATTTTGTATTACAAAACACTAAAAAATTACCAAAAAGAAAGAAACCTTGGGGAACTGGACATGCCTTACTCTCTTTAAAAAATACAATAAACAATAATTTTGCACTTATTAATGCTGATGATTTCTATGGTCAAAACGCTTTTAAGTTGATGCATGATGCTTTATATAAAAGCACTAACAATAGTAATTACTTTATTGGCTATCAATTAAAAAACACATTGTCAGATTTTGGAACTGTTTCTAGAGGAGAGTGTATTTTAAACAAAAATAACGAGCTTATTAGTATTAAAGAACGAACAAACATTAGTAAAGAAGACCTAAAAATGCCTTTGGACACCATAGTTTCAATGAATTTTTGGGGATTTACTCCTGAAGTTTTTAAAATTACTGATGCCTTATTTAAAACATTTCTAGAAGAAAATAATCATTCTGAAACAGCAGAGTTTTATATACCTCAAGTGGTTGATTACATGATAAAGGAACAGATAAGTACTTTTATAATGCTTGAATCTAACAGCAAATGGTTTGGAGTAACTTATAAAGAAGATGAAACTATTGTAAAGAAACAACTTCTAAAGCTTATTTCTGAAGGTTTTTATCCAAAAAAACTGTGGTAGTTAATGGAAACACTTAAAGACATTTGTCGTCAATTTCAAATAGAGCAACCAGTTATAAATATTGATGTTTTGGCTTCTGGACATATTAACGACACTTATTTAATTAGCTGTAGTAATAATTTAAATTACATACTTCAAAAGATTAACAATAAGGTGTTTAACAATATTAATAGCATTATTTTAAACAAAGTTATTGTTAGTAATCACTTAAAAAATGAGTTCAATAAAACAGAAACAAAATATCATGTAGCTAATTTTATTAAATCGAAAACAGATACTTTTTTTATTGAAACTAATGAAGGTTTTTGGACATTAATGGAATATATTCCAAACTCAAAAACTATTGAACGAGCTGAAAATAATAAACAAGTTTTTGAAGCTGGAAAATTATACGGGAATTTTATTGCATCTACTTCTACTCTTGATCTAAAACTAATCAAAGAAACGCTTCCAGAGTTTCATTCAGTACCTTTTCGATTTTTTCAATTTGAAGAAGCGCATAATCAAGCTAAAATATCTAGAAAAAGTAAAGCTCAAGAATTGATTGATTTTGTTTTAGAACATAAAACAGAGATGTTTCAGCTTTCAGAATTAAAAGAAAAAAACACATTTCCAATAAGAGTCACGCATAACGACACGAAACTTTCTAATATTCTATTTGATGAAAATGATAATGGATTGGCTGTTATAGATTTAGATACAGTTATGCCAGGAATTGTTCATTTTGATTTTGGAGATTCTGTACGTTCCATTTGTTCGAATACAATTGAAGATTCTGAAAATATAGAACAAACAACAATTAATCTAAAATACTATGAAGCTTATTGTAAAGGATTTGCTTCTGAAACCTCTAATCTGTTAACTAAAGAAGAAATAAGCTTTTTGCCGTTAAGTGCTAAAACCTTGATATATATAATGGGTTTACGCTTTTTAACCGATTATTTGAATAATGATGTCTATTATAAAACATCGTATTCAACTCACAATTTAGTGCGTGCAAAGAACCAAATGGCACTTTTAAAAAGCGTCATTCAGAATTATGAAGAGTTAAAAACAATCACTTATTCTAGTTTCAACTTAAAGAATATCTCTTAGAACTTCATTTTTTCTAGGTGTTTCCCAAGTTCCTCCTGTAAAATCTGGAACTATTGTTCTGGCACTATTATTAGCTACAGATAATTCAGATAATGGCGTTATGGCACTCCAAAGCACACTATCGTATAAATTAATATCTAAAGGCAAACCTTCATTTAAACAACGAATTAATCTGTAAACCATAACAAAGTCCATACCTCCATGACCAACAGCATTGGCATCTATTTGAGTTCTTAACTTGTTCCATAATGGATGATCGTAACGCTCTCTATACTCTTTATATTCTTCGTCTTTTAACCAACTGTGTCCCCATTGTAACTCATCTTGTCCAACATATAGTCTGGATGGATACCCTTCATGAGCAGCTTTGGTTCCAAACACATTATTCAATCTAGAGTATGGCCTTCCTGTATGCGTATCGAATTGTAGCATGATGGTTCTTCCTAATTTTGTTTTAATTAACGTGGTATTCATATCACCACAAGCAAATTTTTTAACTGGAAAATCTTCAATTTCGGCTCCCAACTTCAAACTATCATCTCGAGAGCTCATAGATGTTAAATAATCGTAATTATCACCACGACCAATATCCATATAGAAACTGGTAGGTCCTAAACCATGACCTGTATAAAAATTTCCGTTTTTAGTTTCATGATGTTTTATGCGCCATTGATTTTCATAATATGTAGCATCCATCATGTGTTTGCGTAAATCGTGAATATAGGCACCTTCAGCATGATTAATATCTCCAAAAACACCTTGATCAATCATATTCAATACCCAAAGTTCTTCGCCATTAAAACAGCAATTCTCCATGTACATACAATGTTTTTGTGTACGTTCAGCCACTTCAATAAGTTTCCAGCAATCTTCAAGTGTCATAGCCATTGGCTGCTCGCAAGCCACATGTTTGCCTTGTTCCATGCCATATACAGACATTTCTGTATGATAATTCCAAGGAGTTGCAATAAGTATCAAATCAATATCATCTCGTTCTGCTAGTTTCTTCCATTCGTTTTCATTTCCATAATATAAATCTGCTGATGAATTTTGGATGGTTTTAAGATATTCGTTGTTTTTTTCAACTTTATCTTGCTTTAAATCTGAAAGTGCTACAATTTCAGCGTGATTATTTTTTATCAGATAGTCGAACATTTGGATAAGCACACTTCCTCTATTTCCCATACCAATAATACCAACACATACTTTAGATATAGGATCTGCAGAAAGGCCAACAGCATTTCCAAGGGCTTTTTTCTGGTTTAACAGCTCTTCAACAAGCTCTTTTTCTATAGTTTCGCTGCTTTTATTTGCAAACATGCTTGGAGCTAAGCCCAAAAAAAGTCCAGCTCTTGCAGTTAAATTTAAGAAGGATTTTCTGTTCATTTTTGAAAGAATTTGTTTAGAACAGAAAGGTATAAAATATATTTATGAAAATTAAAGCAAGGCTTTACATTTTGTAAGTGTAGCTTGATAAATAGCTTCGTATTGAGGCACTATTTTATGAATATCGAATTTATTAGCTTGAGTTTTTGCCTGCTCTTTAAATTTAGACAAAGTGGCTTCATCTTTTAAAATGGAAAGCGCATTTTTACTCATGTCTTCAATATCTCCAACATTGCTTAAATAACCGGAAACTCCTTGAATATTTACTTCTGGAATTCCTCCAGAATTACTTGATATTACAGGAACACCAGATGCCATTGCTTCTAAAGCCGCTAATCCAAAACTTTCTGTTTCAGATGGAAGGATAAATAAATCTGAATAACATAAAATACGGTCTATTTCATGACTATTTCCGAAGAAAACAACTTTATCTTCAATACCTAATTTTCTACATAATTGTTCTGCAGGCTCTTTTTCTGGACCTTCGCCAACCATCATTAATTTGGCTGGCATTTCTTTTTGAATGTTATAAAACACTTTTATTACATCTGGAATTCGTTTTACAGACCTGAAGTTGCTAATATGAGTTATAATTTTTTCATTTTCATCAGCTAATAAATCACGTTGACAATCGGTAAAATGATTGGTATGTTTGCTTAGGTCAATAAAGTTTGTAACAACATCTATATGATTCTTAACATCAAATAATCTTAAAGTATCTTTCTTTAAACTTTCTGAAACTGAGGTAACAGCATCAGATTTATTAATGCTAAATGTAACTGCTGTTTTATAAAATGGATGAGATCCAACTAAGGTTATATCAGTACCATGAAGTGTTGTAACTATGGGTAAATAGATACCTTCTTCCTGAAGCATTTTTTTTGCCATATAGGCTGCGTAAGCGTGAGGAATGGCATAATGCACATGAAGTATTTCTATGTCATGAAGCTTAACCATATCGACTAACTTGCTTGTTAAAGCCAATTCATAAGGTTGATAATGAAATAATGGATATTCGGGAACTGTTACTTCGTGAAAATGTACATGACTTCCTAATAGTTCTAGTCTAACTGGCTGTTTGTAAGTAATAAAATGGACTTCATGACCTCTTTTAGATAGCTCTATTCCTAATTCTGTAGCTACAACTCCACTTCCACCAAATGTTGGATAACAAACAATTCCTATTTTCATTTATAAAATTTTAATTCCTTGATTAATCTATAATTGCTTCGTAAATCATACGTTGAATATCTGTTCTAATATTCTCTTTTAGCAATAAATTAGAATCTGCTTTTGGATAGGTTCTATTTGCTAAAAATATGTATACAATTTCTTCTTCTGGATCTGCCCATGCATACGTTCCAGTAAAACCAGAATGTCCAAAACTAGTCATGGAAATACAGCCACATGTTGGACCAGCATCACCTAATTGTGGTTTATCGAAACCAATTCCTCTTCTATTGTCACTTTCGCAAAAATAGCAGGTATTAAAGGTATCAATAGTTTCCGGCTTAAAATATCGCTTCCCTCCATAATAACCTTTCTGTAAATACAACTGCATAAGTTTAGCAACATCGTTTGCATTACTAAAAATTCCTGCATGACCACCTACACCATTCTGCATGGCTGCTCCCATATCATGTACATATCCATGAATTTCCTGATATCTATAATAATCATCAATTTCTGTTGGGACAATTTTTTTACTACTAAACTTATTATAAGGATTATAAGTGGTATAATTTGCACCTAACGATTCATAAAAATGTTCTTGTACTAATACATCTAATCCTTTGTCGTAATAAGTTTCAATATATTTCTTTAAAATATAATATGGTAAGTCGCTATATCTGTAACGCTCTTTTTTTAACAGGTCTGTCTCTCTAATAATTTTTTGAATTGTATCTTCATAATCTTTACGCATATATAATTCATTGGCAACTTTCACACTGAATTTTTTACTAAACTCTTTTTGATAATATTTAGAGGCAGGATGCTTTGTTACAGAATCTAAAGTGGCATAATAAAAAGGTATCCAAGGTTTTAATCTGGCATTATGTGAAAGCATCTTTTTTAAAGTGATGTTCTTTTTGTTTGAATTTAAATATTCCGGAAGAATGGTTGATAATTTAGTGTCTAATGTAATTACTTTTTTTTCTTCAAGCTCCATTAACAATGGTAAGGTTGCAAGTATTTTTGTTAAAGAAGCAACATCGTAAATATCATCGAATACTACTGGATTTGAATCTGTACCATAAACATGAGTTCCAAAATTTTTATTATATATAACTTTACCTTTTCTAGCTACAAGTAATTGTATTCCTGGTGTCATTTTTTTATCAACAGCATATTGAGCTACAGAATCTAATTTATTTAGTTTTTCGGTACTCATTCCAACTCGTTCTGCAACACCATAATTTAAACGAGATAAATTAGCATAATGAATTCCATCTCCAGCATTAAAACCATTACCAACAGAAACTGGAAGAGCTCCATTAGAGGTTATAGCCCCAAAAATAAGTTGAGCAGATTTTTGTTGAGCTATTTCACTATTTTGATAACTAACAACAATACTTTCAAAATTCTCCACAGTTGCTAAATCAATAAGTGCATAAGGTTTTACAAATATATCCAGGATGACATTATTTGTTCTAGCAATTTCAAACAACCATGTTAATTCTTGATCGGAAAACTCATGACTTTTCCATGGATGATCGTTAGATCTATGAAAACCAACAATAACTGTATTATAAGCAGAGAGTTTAATTAAAAGCTCATCTAAATTTTCTGATGCTACTTCATGAACCTTAGTGTATTTTTTAAGCTCTTTTAAAAACACTGAACCATCATCGTCTCCCATTTTTACATAAGCAATCTTCTTTTCCTCTAATTTTCGAATAGGAAGTAAGTCTTCCTTATTTTTAATAACAGTAATGGCATTTTCGAAAATAACTTCAGAAAGCATCACATCTTGTATTCTATTTAAATCTTCAACTAAATGTTCGGTTTCAATAGGTTTAAAATTGTTCAACCCTACTTTATATTTTGCTTGTAATATCTTTTTTACAGAATGCGCTAAACGCTCTTCAGATATATCTCCTGAATTATAAGCATCAATTATTTTTCCTATAGCTTTTGGTACATCTTCAGAAATTAAAAGAACATCATTACCTGCTTGAAATGCTGCTAAATCGATATCGCCAGGCTCACTATAGTTTGAAACACCTTTCATTTCTAAGGCATCTGTGTAGATTAAACCTTTAAAATTTAAAGAATCTTTCAAAATATCTGTAACAATATGTTTCGATAAAGACGAAGGAAAACCATCTCTAGGCTCTAATGCTGGCACATTTAAATGGGCAACCATAACACTAGATAAGCCTTTATCTATTAATGCTCTATAAGGATATAGTTCTACTGAATCTATTCGTTTTTCATCAAAAGCTATAGTTGGCAAGGTTTTATGCGAATCGCTATCTGTATCTCCATGACCTGGAAAATGTTTAGCATTTGCTAAAACCCCAACATCTTGCATCCCTTTCATAAAAGCTAAAGATTTTTCCGTAACATTATCTCTATCTTCTCCAAAAGATCTGTTTCCAATAATTGGATTTTTTGGATTGGTATTAATATCAACTACAGGAGCAAAATTAAAATGTACTCCAATGCGTTTACAATGCTCTCCAACCTGTCTGCCTACTTGTTCTATTAGCTGATTGTTTTTTACAGCACCAAGTGTCATGTTCCATGGAAAAGAATAGGTGGAATCTAATCTCATACCTAAACCCCATTCTGCATCCATACCAATTAACAAAGGGGTTTTAGAAGTTGCCTGGTACAAATTATTTAATTTAGCTTGCTTTACAGGTCCTCCTGTCGAATAAATCAAGCCTCCAATATGATAGTTAGTTATCAACTGACTAATCGTGTTTTCGTGTGCTAAACCTTGATTAGAAAATGCTCTAACCATAAAAAGTTGTCCTACTTTTTCTTCTAAAGACATATTATCATAGATATTATCTACCCATTTTTTTTGTGCAGCAATATCTTTGGAAAGTAATGGATTAGAAGTTTGTGAAAACAAGCTTATTGAGATAATAAAAAACGCTAGGAGGCAAAAAAATTGACGCATAAACTTCAGGCTTTAAAAGCAAATATTATATGTATTAAAAACTATGCCAAAATAGTACATTTAAAAGGAAGTATAAAAGACTTTATGATAGATTTATAAAGATTTAATTAACTATAAATAATTAATCTATTAATAATAAATGAAGAAATAAAACAGAATCGTAATGAATAAATCCATTGGTTTTTTAGTATTTTTGAATCATTAATTTTTTAATATGAAATATTTCTCTTCCATCTTGTTATTTGTCACATTAATAAGCTGTTACAGTGTTGAGCGTAATTGCACTGATTTTCAAACAGGTTCCTTTTACAGTGAGATTAGTATCGATGGCAAATTGTATAAGTCTGATTTTGTTAGAACTAAAGACCTTCAAATAGAGATTTATAACAATAAAATAGATTCGTCACAAGTAAGATGGATAAATGATTGTGAAGTTGTTTTTAAAACTATCAATCCTAAAAGTATGGCTGAACAAAAGGATATACATTTAAAAATATTAACAACAACTGACTCTACATATACATTTGAATATTCTTATGTTGGAGAAACTACGAAGCAAAAAGGAATAGCAACTAAAATTAAATAGGATGTTAGAGTTTTTATTATCTGGTGATGCCATCATGGCACTATTAACATTGACTTTCCTTGAGATTATTCTAGGAATAGACAATATTGTATTTATTTCTATTGCTGCTAATAAGTTACCTGAACATCAAAGAGCAAAGGCTACTAATATAGGGTTGTTTTTTGCAATGGTTCAACGTATCATTCTGTTGTTTTTTGTGTCCTTTTTAATTGGATTAAAAGAACCCTTTTACACAATTGAAACCAGTTGGCTGCATATTGCAATAAGTGGTCAAGCGATTATTCTGTTTTTAGGTGGTTTGTTTTTAATTTACAAGAGTACTTCTGAAATAAGAGAAAAGGTTGAAACTCCTTCGCATGATGAAGACCATGTAAAGGGAAAAAAAATTAAATCTTTAACTCAAGCCATTACTCAAATATTGATAATTGATTTTATTTTCTCAATAGATTCTATTCTTACTGCTGTTGGGATGACAAATGGGTTGCATCCAAATCATAATTACGCTCTGGTGTTAATGATTATTGCTGTAGTTATTTCGATTATAATTATGATTGTTTTTGCAAATCCGATCAGAAAATTTATTGATGTACATCCAAGTATGCAAATACTCGGTTTAGCCTTTTTAATTCTTATTGGTTTTATGCTTATAACAGAAGCTGCACATCTATCTCACACTTCTGTTTTTGATCAAACAGTTGGAGCTATCCCTAAAGGTTATTTATATTTTGCTATTGCTTTCTCATTATTAGTTGAGTTTATTAATTTTAAAGTTCAAAAAAATAAAGCTAAATAAATAGTTGTAAAACATATTAAATAAAAAAGACCATACAATACGTATGGTCTTTTTTTTTATTAACAAATAATAATAACTACCTTTTTATTATTTTATGAGTAGTTTGATTTCCATTAACAGATGATCTTAAAAAGTAAGTTCCTTGACTTAAATTTGAAAAATCTATTGTTGCTTCCATAGCTTTTGGATTGACGCTTATAACTTCTTGTCCTAACATATTTACTACAGTTACAGAATCTATATTCTGTTTTGCATTTATATATAATAAACCTGTTGTTGGATTTGGATAGTAGTTAAATTGAGTTGTTGAGAACTCATCAATAGATAAAGTGGCACACGTAATATCAGCTAACCAACCAGTTTCTTGAACACTTCCATCAGATGTAAATACAAAAGTTAAAGCACCTGAAGCATCTGTAGAAGTAAATGAATCGTTTACTGAAAGTAAACTAGTAGCAACTGAAGGAACACCTCCATCTCCACTTTCTTCACCACAAAGTGTTTGAGCTATTACTGGATAAGTTGTGTCTGGACCATTATAAATAGTTAAGAAATCCCAACATCCATCTTGAGTACCTGTTCCTGTTGCAGTTTCAATATCAACATGAGTAAATGTTACTGTTACAGCTTCGCCTGAAACAGCTGGAGTAATAGTTGTAGTTGTACTTTCATCAGCAGCATAAGAACCTGCTACTCCACCAGAATCAACAAAATTGCCATCGCAAATTGGAGCAGCAGCTTCTGTAGTAAATGTGTCGGCATCTCTTGTAGACATACCATCCGTATCACAATCAGCCATAATATATGCATCATAAGTTGTTGCTGGCAATAACCCCGTAGCTGTTGCTGTATTTGTTCCAAATGGAACATTTTCTGTATATACTGGTGTGTCTGTATCTGGATCATCTCCATCATTAAAAACACTAAATACATATCCATTACTTGCATTAGCAATTTCATCCCATGTATAAGTAGCAGTTACATCAGTCGTTAATGTATTTGTAAATGCACCAGGAGTTACACATGTTGGTGGTGGCCCACAAGTAACATCTGCTAACCAACCTGTTTCTTGAACAATATCATCAGAAGTGAAAACAAAAGTTAAAGCACCAGAAGCGTCCGTAGAAGTAAAAGACATACCTACTGACAATAAACTTCCAGGAACTGAAGGTACACCTCCATCGCCACTTTCCTCTCCACAAAGAGTTTGAGCTAAAACTGGATAAGTAGCATCTGGACCATTATAAACAGTTAAAAAGTCCCAGCAACCATCTTGATTACCACCACCTACTGATGTTTCAATATCAACATAAGTAAATGTCACAGTTACAACATCTCCAGGAATATCTGGAGTAATTGTAGTTGTAGTGCTTTCATTAGGAGAATATTCACCTGAGGCTCCACCTGTATCTACGTATATTCCTCCACAAACTGGAGGAGTTATATCCGTTTCAAAACTTAAGGAAACAGCATTAGACATCCCATTTGTATCGCAATCTGCAATTAAATAAGCATCATACATCATTTCTGGCACTAATGGCATTGCAGTTGCAGTTAAAGTTCCACTAGGAACATTTTCTGTATAAACTGGTGTATCTACATCAGGATCGTCTCCAGCATTAAAAACACTTAATATATATCCATTAGCAGCTCCAGATACGGCATCCCAGCTAAAATCAGCTGACGTGTCTGTAATGGTACCAACGGCAAAGTTTGTAGGATCTAGACAAGAAATAGTTAAAGACAATTCAAAATCGAAAGCATCAGCATTATTAGCATCATCCCATTCAATATAATATGTCATACCACTTACAACTGGAATGACAACAATTGAGGTATTATTAGCTCCAGAATTATCATCTGAATCAATACAAGCTAAAGCATTACAATCGTCGTTATAAACCGAAACTCTTGTATCTACTCCAGTATTAGATGCCAAATCTGAAGATATGGTTAAATCGCCTGAATTTGTAGCAGTATAAGCATACCATTCAGAATTTGTTGCTCCAGATAAACAAACGTTTGAAGCACCTCCTCCAGCATTTGAAGGTCCGTTAGATGGTGTTATTCCTAATCCAATATTAATAGCATCATCGCAAATAAAATTACCATCAATTATTGCATCAATTGCAAAAATTCCTAACTCTGGCTCATTAGTAATTGAACCTACTAAAGTTGAAGCACCAGTTGCTGTGTTAACTGAAAAAATTCTACTTTCTCCAGCAGCTGTATAGCTTGCCATATATAAAGTATTACTTAACACATTAAAATCAGCTTCTTGTGCAAAATTAAGGTCTACACCTAAAGGTCCAACTAAAGTTCCAACTCCAGTTGTTGAGTCTAGAGCATATAAACTATCATCACCAATATCTGCCATGTATATAATACCTGCATTATCTATGGCAATCCAAATCCCTAAGGCTGTTCCAGTGTCACCAAGAGTGGTAGATACTCCAGTAGTTATATCTAATGTAAAAAGAGTTGTAATAACACCATCGGTAGCAAGCATATACATAACAGAATCCGTTTCGCTCCAGGATAATCCAGTTATAGTCATTGTTGCTGCAACTCCAGTTATTGTAGCTACTGCAGTAGTAGCTCCAGTGTCTTTAGCTATAGTCATCAAACCTCTTGTATCATTATCAATAGCATAAATATCTCCACCTGGGCCAAAATCAGATGCGAATATAGCTCCAGCAATAGTAGCGATATTATTTATAGCAAAAGGACCTGCCAATGGAAGATTTCCATAACCATCATTAGTAGGAAAGATGTCTAAAACATATACATCACCAACTGCTCTGAAATTTGAATTATTAGATTCTAATCCACTATAATAATTTTTTAAAATTTGTTGCTCTTCCTTTGTGAGCAAATCTTTTGGAAAATTTAAAACAGTAGTACCAACTGATTGAACTTTTTCTAATACTTTTCCAACTTCGGAAGGAACGTAAGAGTTCTTGTCTGTTTGAGCATATACAGACGTAATGAATAACAAGACTGTAAGCAAAAACAGCAATTTAATTGTAGTATTTTTCATAAAATATAGGATTGATTAATACTTAAAAATACAAAACAAAATTTGATATTTTAACTTTTTTACAGAATAGATTTCAGTTAAATTATTAACAACAAGATATTTATGCAGAAATCATGACTTCTAATGGACAGAATTGACTTTATTATTAATGTATTTAAGAAAAAAGAGTTTGAACTATATTTAAATAATTCAAACTCTTAATACACAATAATTTTTTTATTAAAATAAGGTTATTTGCCCTTCACCATTTAAACCTTTATCTTCTTTACTTTTATTTGGCTCTTCAGTTTTTGAATCAATGGATGTAATGTTTTCTTCATCTACTACTTCAATGTCATTAGCTGGAATTTCTTTAGGAGCTTCGTATGGTAATGATTCTAATAAACTTACCTGATTTATTTTATCTTTAGTTAATTGATTCCCTAAAGCCGAAATACCTTTTA
Organism: Xanthomarina spongicola; assembly: GCF_003148645.1. Classification (GTDB taxonomy): domain Bacteria; phylum Bacteroidota; class Bacteroidia; order Flavobacteriales; family Flavobacteriaceae; genus Xanthomarina; species Xanthomarina spongicola. The sequence goes on along the minus strand of NZ_QGGP01000002.1, from coordinate 401,370 downwards.
TTGCAATAAACTCCTCGAAGTTAACTTCCATATTGTCTTTTCTATCTTTCCCTCTTTCTTTAGTAAATTCAACTTCTGCCATTGGTCTCCAATCTGTTGAAACAATTTCAAGTTGAGAGTTTGGATGATCGGAAATAAAGCTTTCTTCTTTTAATTCGTTTTCTACCACAAATCGCTTAACATAATATCTTTCTTTCTCTCCATCAAAATAAATAGCTGAAATAGGTTTTTTAGGCACCCATTTTTCCATAACTATCATATCGTCTTCAAAACGAGTTGTTAATTCTGGCACTATAGTTTTAATATTACCAGATTGAGTAATAATTAATATTCTGTCTTCGCCTCTAAATTCTCCAACTAATTCTCCTCTTTCGTCTACATTTAAACGTTGAACTGTATCGTCAAACCAAATTTTACGAGGCTTTAAAGTGGAAACTCCTTTTTCTTTAAGTTCGATTTTTTTAATGGCATGTTTAGTAACTAAATTTCCTTTTGAGGTACGATTTTTTATTAAAACTTCTGCAAAATCTAAATCCCATTTTAGCTTTTTAATACTACCAACTTGTCTTAAATTTATAGTAACTACTTCAGCTTCACCATTCGGGTTTGCTGAAAAATACCAAACTGCAGATCCTTTATTCCCATTGGTTAAGTCGTATTCTCTATCTCTTGTCATACTTGTAACTGCAAAACGCTTTACGTAAGATGGTCCTTTGCTACCATCTTTATAAATCATGTTATAAATGGTGCGTTTATCTTTCTTTTTAAATACAGCTACGTGAATAATATCTTTACCAACAAAGGTTTTGGTGTCGACTTTGCTCACCATCATTTTACCTTCTTTGGTAAATACTATTATATCATCTATATCGCTACAATCACAAACATATTCATCTCTTTTAAGAGATGTTCCAACAAATCCTTCAGCTCTATTAACATAAAGTTTAGTGTTTCTAATAATCACTTTAGTAGCATCAACATCATCAAAAGTCCTAATCTCTGTTTGCCTTTCTCTGCCTTCTCCATACTCTTTTTTAAGTCTTTCAAAATAAGCAATAGCATAATCTATCAAGTTTGCCAAATGATGCTTTATTTGAGCTATCTGATCTTCTAAAGCATCAATTTTTTGTTGAGCTTTATCAATATCAAATTTAGAAATACGTTTGATTCTAATTTCAGTTAATCTAACAATATCATCTTCTAAAACTGCTCTTTTTAAGTGCTTTGTATGAGGTTTTAAACCTTTGTCTATTGCTTTAATTACGCCTTCCCAAGTTTCTTCCTCTTCTATATCTCGATAAATTCTGTTTTCAATAAAAATACGTTCTAAAGATGCAAAATGCCATTGTTCTTCAAACTCACCTAATCTAATCTCTAACTCGCTTTTTAACAGTTGAACTGTATTGTCTGTAGAACGACGCAACATCTCTGTAACTCCAACGAATAGAGGCTTATTATCTTCAATTACACATCCTAAAGGTGAAATAGAACTTTCGCAACTTGTAAAGGCATAAAGTGCATCTATAGTTTTATCTGGAGAAATTCCTCCAGGCAAATGCACTAAAATCTCAACTTCGGCAGCTGTATTATCTTCAATCTTTTTTATCTTGATTTTACCTTTATCATTTGCTTTTAAAATAGAATCAATTAAAGAAGATGTGTTAGTGCCATAAGGAATTTCGGTAATTACTAACGTGTTTTTATCAAGCTGTGAAATTTTTGCCCTAACACGAACTTTACCTCCACGTAAACCATCGTTGTAATTTGAAATGTCTATAATTCCAGCTGTTGGAAAATCTGGATAAATTGTAAATCGTTTACCTTTTAAATGTTTTACTGAAGCATCTATTAATTCAATAAAATTATGAGGTAATATTTTTGTTGAAAGTCCTACAGCAATACCTTCTCCTCCTTGTGCCAGAAGTAATGGAAACATTACTGGAAGGTTTACTGGTTCTTTTCTTCTCCCATCGTAAGAAGACTGCCATTCTGTTATTTTTGGGTTATAAACAACATCTATAGCAAATTTAGACAAACGTGCCTCAATATAACGTGAAGCTGCTGCACTATCTCCTGTTAGGATATTTCCCCAGTTTCCTTGAGTATCTATCAATAAATCTTTCTGACCTATTTGTACCATAGCATCAGCAATACTTGCATCTCCATGTGGATGATATTGCATAGTATGACCTACAATGTTAGCCACTTTATTATAACGTCCATCATCTAAATCTTTCATAGATTGCATGATACGTCTTTGTACTGGTTTAAATCCATCTTCAATGGCTGGTACTGCTCTCTCTAAAATTACATAAGAGGCGTAATCTAAAAACCAATCTTTAAACATACCAGAAACTTTGGTTATTGTTTCATGGTTTTCTTCATATTCATTTAACAAATCATCGTTCTCTTCGCTCATTAATCGTCAGATTTTCTATTGTGTTTAACCATTTTTGTTAATGATTGTCTTATATATTTTCTTTTTTTTCTTGTAACTAAAGTCACATTAAATTTTTCTTTTACAATATAACCTCTACTATCTTTTATATAAAGTACTAAAGTTTTAAAAAAGAAATAATTTTTAAATTTAAAGCCAGTTAATCTATCTTTAAAAAACTCAACTGTCTTTTCTCTATAGTTAAAATGATCTGATAATAATAACCCTTTGTTTGTAACAATTACCTTTAACCCATCACTATCATATTCAAAATATTTGGCAATAGAGTGAACAATAAAAAAAATAGCGCTAAAGCTTAGAATAATGACTAGAAAAGTTACAAATGGATTAGGTGTTAAGTCACTAAATGCTCTAAATATCGTTGCAGAAAGCAATGCTAAAACAATTAGCACAAAATAAACCGATACGATAATGTTTTTTACTTTTGCATTGTTGGTTCTCATATATTTTCTTCAACTAAGTCTAATTCAACTTTTAAATTATCTATAATAAATTCTTGTCTTGTTTGTGTGTTTTTCCCCATATAAAAAGAAAGCAGCTCTTCAATAGACATGTCTTTATCTAGCATGACTGGATCTAGACGAATATCTTCACCTATAAAATGAACAAATTCATCTGGCGAAATTTCACCAAGTCCTTTAAATCGTGTTATTTCTGGCTTTGGCTTTAATTTTTCAATAGCATCACGACGTTCTTCTTCGGAATAACAATAAATAGTCTCCTTTTTATTTCTAACTCTAAATAAAGGGGTTTGTAATATATACAAATGACCTTCTTTAATAATTTCGGGAAAGAATTGTAAGAAAAATGTAATTAATAATAATCGAATATGCATACCATCCACATCAGCATCTGTAGCTATTACAACATTATTATAACGCAAATCTTCTAGAGATTCTTCAATATTTAAAGCAGCTTGCAAGAGATTGAATTCTTCGTTTTCGTAAACTATTTTCTTGCTTAAACCATAAGAATTTAAAGGTTTACCTTTTAGGCTAAAAACAGCTTGAGTATTTACGTCTCTAGATTTAGTAATACTTCCAGAAGCTGAATCTCCCTCAGTAATAAACAATGTGGTTTCTAAGTTTCTTTCGTTTTTAGTATCTCCAAAATGCACACGGCAATCGCGCAATTTTTTATTATGAAGATTTGCTTTTTTAGCTCTGTCTTTAGCTAATTTTCTAATACCTGAAAGTTCTTTACGCTCGCGTTCGGCCTGAAGAATCTTACGCTGAATTTTTTCAGCTGCATCTGGGTTTTTATGTAAATAATTATCTAGTTGTGTTTTTAGAAAATCGTTTATAAAAGTTCTAACAGTTGGTAGCTTTCCTCCCATATCTGTAGAGCCTAATTTTGTTTTTGTCTGACTTTCGAAAACAGGTTCCATTACTTTTATCGAAACAGCCGAAACAATAGATTTTCTGATATCTGAAGCTTCGTAGTTTTTACCATAAAACTCTCTAATAGTTTTCACAAGAGCTTCTCTAAAGGCTGACAGATGTGTTCCACCTTGCGTAGTGTTTTGTCCATTTACAAAAGAATGATACTCTTCACTATATTGTGTTTTGCTATGTGTAATTGCTACTTCAATGTCGTCTCCTTTTAAATGAATAATTGGATAAAGCATATCTGTATCTTTAATGTTTTCAGCTAACAGGTCTTTAAGTCCATTTTCGCTAAAATATTTTTCACCATTAAAAACAATAGTTAAACCAGTGTTTAAATACACATAGTTTTTGAGCATTTTTACTACATACTCGCTTCTATATTTATAGTTTTTAAAAATAACATCGTCAGGTATAAAAGAAACTTTAGTTCCTTTTCTTCTTGATGTATCATCCAACAAATCTTGAATGGTAAGATTACCTTGTTCAAATTCTGCCGAAGCAGATTTATTATCACGCGTAGATTCTACTCTAAAAAACGATGATAGAGCATTTACAGCCTTGGTTCCAACACCATTTAGTCCAACCGATTTTTTAAACGCTTTGGAATCGTATTTTCCACCTGTATTCATTTTAGAAACCACGTCCACAACCTTTCCTAAAGGTATACCACGACCATAATCACGAACTATAACTTTATTACCTTGTATGGATACCTCAATAGTTTTACCAGCTCCCATAACATATTCGTCTATGGAGTTATCTAATACTTCTTTTAAAAGTATGTAAATTCCATCGTCTGGTGAAGATCCATCTCCTAACTTCCCAATATACATACCAGGACGCATTCTAATGTGTTCTTTCCAGTCGAGGGAGCGTATGTTGTCTTCGGTATAATTAGATTGTTCTGGCATAAACTTGGTGCAATTTTTTGATACGTTGCTAATATAAGGTTTAGTAATAAAAAATAAAATACAGAAGATACAAAGTAATTAACAATAAAAAGCCAATGTTGTTGAGAACATTGGCTTTTCTATGAATTGACGTTTCTTTAAGAAAAAATAAGTTTAAAACTTATATCCTATTCTTGCATGAATATTAACAGCTACGTCGCTTTTATTATCACTATAATATTCTTCTCTGTAATGAATATACCCTAAACCAAAACCAGCTTCGTAGTTAAAATGTTTCCCTAGACTCCTTCTTATTCCCCAAGTTGGGATAATCATAAAATCTGTTTCTAAATTAAGATCTTCATTTGATGCAATGAAAAACAGGTCTGAATTATAACTGGTTTTTAGAGCTATAAAGTTTCCACTGTTGCCATCTATGCGTTTGCCTTTGTTAAGACGTTTGTTTAAATTGTAATAAAAACGTGGCTCTAAAGTAATAACTGGAATTAATCCAATACCAGTTTCATTCGTGTAATTATTTTCCAATATTCCCAAATCTAATCCCAATTCTGCCCTTAAAGCAAATTTATTGGTTAATTTAAACTCACCATGAACCCATAAGCCTGCTATACCTGTTTGAATACCAAACACGGATGATTCTACACTTGCAGATTGCACTTTTTCTTGAGAAAAGCCATTTATATATAGACAGCTAATCAAAACGATTAATAAAACATGTTTCATTTATAATAAATTAGGGGGAATTTAATTTTTATACGTTAAATAAGAAGTGCATCACATCGCCATCTTTAACAACATAATTTTTTCCTTCTACACGCATTTTACCAGCTTCTTTTACTTTAGCTTCACTACCAAACTGCACATAATCGTCATAAGCAATGACTTCTGCTCTAATAAAACCTTTTTCGAAATCCGTATGTATAACTCCTGCTGCTTGTGGTGCAGTTGCTCCAACATCTATAGTCCAAGCACGAACTTCTTTAACTCCAGCAGTAAAATACGTTTGTTGGTTTAGCAACTTATATGCAGAACGAATTAATTTTGAAGAACCAGGTTCATCTAAACCAATATCTGCTAAAAACATCTGACGTTCTTCGTAATCGTCTAACTCATTAATATCTGCTTCTGTGCCAACTGCTAAAATAATAACTTCTGCAGCTTCATCTTTTACAGCTTCTTTTACCTTTTCTACATAAGCGTTTCCAGACACAGCAGATCCTTCGTCCACATTACAAACATACATAACAGGCTTGTCTGTAATAAACTGACTAGGCTTCACAAAATCATCATAATCTTCTTCCGAAAACTCTAATGCTCTCACAGAAATTCCTGCTTCCAATCCTGCTTTAATTTTTAGTAAAATAGCTTCTTCTTTTTGAGCATCTTTATTACCAGTTTTGGCAGCACGTTTTACTTTATCCAGTTTTTTATCGACTGTTTCCAAGTCTTTTAACTGCAATTCCATGTCGATAGTTTCTTTATCGCTAATTGGATTTATTTTACCATCAACATGTACAATATTATCGTTATCAAAACAACGCAATACATGTAGAATAGCATCTGTTTCACGAATATTTGCTAAAAACTGATTTCCTAAACCTTCGCCTTTACTAGCTCCTTTAACCAATCCTGCTATATCTACAATTTCTACAGTTGCTGGTAATACACGCTCAGGATTTACCAATTCTTCAAGCTTTTGAAGTCTAGGATCTGGAACATTTACAACACCAATATTAGGTTCTATGGTGCAAAACGGAAAGTTAGCACTTTGCGCTTTAGCATTAGACAAACAATTAAAAAGGGTCGATTTCCCGACGTTTGGTAATCCTACAATACCTGCTTTCATTTTCTTAAGATAATTAGATTAAAGATGCAAATACCAAGACTCTGGTTTTTGCGAGTGCAAAGGTAACTAATTACTTGAATAGTTTGAATAGGGAAATGGAAATTGTTTGTATATGAAAATTTATTGGTTAGTAATAAAAGATTTTAAATTTATTAAACCTTATTATTAATTACAGAGGCGCTTTACAGATACTTGAAAGTTCTTCATTAATTTCAAATACTTTTCCTCTAATATCTGAATATCCAAATTTCATCAACCTATTTGTATGCATTTTAAGGTAATTCTCTGCATTTTCTCGAGAATCGAACATATAAACACCTCCTGCTATTTCTTCATTCTTATTTTCAGTCCAGAATTTCCAAATAAAACCAGGTTCATTAACAATACTTTGTGCAAGCTCTTTCATTTGAACTGCCATTTCTTTTCCCCAAACTTCTTTATGAGGAAAATCTACTTTCATAATTACTGCCATAATATTATATTTAATTTAGATCGTAAATTTAATTACATATAATTATCTTCGTACTATACGTTTCCTTAAGGAAACTGATATCTTTAACGAAACCATAAATACCCAATAAATGAAATTAGAAGATAATTTAGTGCTGTCAGATCAATGTGTAGAACAAATATTAGCAATTAAAGATACAATGGAACTTATTACTGGTAAATGGAAAATATTAATAGTCGTTACATTATTACTTAATGGGACAATGAGATTTATGGAACTTAAAAAAGCTTTGAATGGCATTGCATCAAAAAAACTTTCTAAAGATTTACAAGATTTGGAGATTAATAAACTAATTAATAGAAAAGTTGTTAAATCAAAACCTATAACTGTGGAATATTCAATAACAGAGCATGGAAGATCTTTAGACAACTTAATTGCAGAACTAATGGATTGGGGTTTAAATCATCGAAAAAAAATTATTAAGAGTTAAAGTACTATACAATTAGAATTAAAATAGTACTTATAAATAATTATAAACAAAAAACCTCAAGCATTTACTTGAGGTTCTAAATATATAATAACGTTTATCATTTAATCTTCTGGATGCATAAAGCGTTGTTTTCCTAAAAGTTCTTCTTCTGTCTCTACATGTGCATCATCTGGAACACAGCAATCTACTGGGCAAACTGCAGCACATTGAGGTTCTTCATGAAAACCTTTACATTCAGTACATTTATCTGGAACAATATAATAAATTTCGTCGCTTATAGGTTCTTGGGCTTCATCTGCATCTACTGTTTTTCCGTTTGTTAAAACTACATCTCCTGTTAAACTTGTACCATCTTTATATCTCCAGTCGTCTGCTCCTTCATAAATAGCAGTGTTTGGACATTCTGGTTCACAAGCACCACAGTTTATACATTCGTCTGTTATAATTATTGCCATAGCGATTTTTATCTTAAATTTGCAGCTGCAAAAATAAAGCCAAAACAATTCATAACCAAACCTTATAATGAATTTAGAAGAAAGAATCCAAGCGTTTGTTAAATTAGGAGACTTTTTAAGTCAGTATACAAGAAATGGACTTTTTAAAAAAGAAGAAGTTCTTTATAACGATTTGTTTTTTGATGGCTTTAAACATCAAATTAAATTGGCTAAAGAACACAATGGCTGGTTTACAGATGAAAATATTTTATATGCATTAGAGAACTGGTCTAAAGCCTTGACCTATAGTAATATTAATAAATGGATTAAGAAGTATCATATTAAAGATGTTAAGGCTAAGAAAGTAGCTATAATTATGGCTGGAAATATTCCACTTGTTGGATTCCACGATTTTTTAAGTGTTTTAATTTCTGGTCACGATGTTGTTATCAAGCAATCGTCAAACGACAAACATTTATTACCCTTTTTAGCTAAATATTTAGAGCATATTGCTCCTAAATTAAAAGGGAAAATTTCATTTACTGAAGATAGGTTAGAGAATTTTGATGCTGTTATTGCTACAGGAAGTGACAATACAGCTCGTTATTTTGAATATTACTTTAAAGGCAAGCCTTCTATTATTAGAAAAAATAGGAATTCGGTAGCTATTCTAACTGGAGATGAAACAGAAAAAGAACTTTTAGAATTATCAAACGATATTTTTAGGTATTATGGTTTAGGTTGCAGAAACGTTTCTAAGTTATTTGTTCCAAATGACTATGATTTTGAAGGGTTCTTTAAAGCTATGTATGCTTGGCATCCTATTATCAACGAAGCTAAATATGCTAATAATTACGACTACAACAAAGCAGTGTATTTAATGAGCGAGTTTGATATGCTGGAGAATGGCTTCTTAATGATTAAAGAAGATAGAAGTTACTCATCTCCTATTGCAACTGTTTTTTATGAACATTACGAGACTTTGGAAAGTTTAAAAAACACCTTAGAAACCGATTCTGACAAAATACAGTGTGTTGTCTCAAACGGTTTGTTTACCAACAATATAGGCTTTGGAGATACGCAAATTCCTAATCTATGGGATTATGCAGATGATGTTGATACGATTGCCTTTTTGTTAAAAATTTAGTTGATAAATTATCGAATAATTTCTGCATAGTTTATAAGAAATTATCACCTTTGCTATTGTTAAAAAATATACCATGAAAAAACATAATTTTAGTGCAGGACCTTGCATTCTCCCACAAGAAGTATTTTTAAAAGCTTCAGAAGCTGTAATGGATTTCAACAATGACGGTTTGTCTTTATTAGAAATTTCCCATAGAAGCAAACCTTTTGTAGATGTTATGGAAAAGGCAAGATCTTTAGCTTTAGAACTTTTAGGTCTTGAAGGAAAAGGATATAAAGCCTTGTTTTTACAAGGTGGAGCAAGTACTCAGTTTTTAATGGTTGCACTTAATTTATTAGAAAAAAGAGCTGGTTATTTAAATACTGGAACTTGGAGCGACAAAGCCATTAAAGAGGCTAGACTATTTGATGATGTTTACGAAGTTGCTTCATCTAAAAGTGCTAATTTTAATTACATTCCGAAAGGATATGAGATTCCTACTGAGTACGATTATTTTCATTGCACATCTAATAACACCATTTATGGAACGCAAATGAAATCGTTTCCAAAGTGCGATATTCCAATGGTTTGCGACATGAGTAGTGATATTTTTTCACGTGTTTTAGATTTTTCGAAATTCGATTTAATTTATGCAGGAGCTCAAAAAAATATGGGTCCAGCAGGAACTACTTTGGTAGTTGTAAAAGAAGATATACTAGGTAAAGTATCTAGAAAAATACCATCAATGATGGATTATAAAATTCATATTGATAAAGGTAGCATGTTTAATACACCTCCTGTTTTTTCTGTTTACGTATCCATGTTAACTTTAGAATGGTTAAAAAATCTTGGTGGCGTAAAAGCAATTGAAGAATTAAACGAAATGAAAGCAAGAGTTATGTATTCTGAAATTGATTTAAATCCATTATTTAAAGGATATTCAGTAAAAGAAGATCGTTCTAATATGAATGCTACTTTTACCTTAGTAAACGACAACTTAAAAGAAACCTTTGAAACCATGCTTAAAGAAGCTGGAATCAATGGAGTAAATGGTCATAGAAGTGTTGGTGGCTATAGAGCTTCCATGTATAATGCGCTGCCATTAGATAGCGTTAAAGTATTAGTAGAAGTTATGAGTGAATTAGAAACAAAAGCATAAAAAATGATAGTATTAGCAAACGATGGAATTTCAAAAAGTGGAATAGATGCCTTAGAAAAAGGAGGTTTTGAAGTTCTTACAACTACAGTAGCACAAGAGCAATTAGTGAATTTTATCAATGAGAAAAAAATAGACGTTTTATTAGTTAGAAGTGCTACAAAAGTACGTAAAGACATAATAGATGGATGTTCAAGCATTAAAATTATTGGTCGTGGTGGTGTTGGCATGGACAATATTGATGTAGAATACGCTAGAAGTAAAGGCATCCATGTTATAAATACTCCAGCTGCTTCTTCTCAATCTGTTGCTGAATTGGTTTTTGCTCATTTATTTGGAGGTGTTCGATTTTTACACGACTCTAACCGTTGCATGCCTTTAGATGGTGATACGCAGTTTAAATCTCTAAAAAAGAATTATGCAAAAGGTATTGAATTAAGAGGAAAAACTCTTGGTATTATTGGTTTTGGACGTATTGGCAAGGAAGTAGCAAAAATTGCTTTAGGTATAGGTATGAAAGTGATTGCTAGCGATAAGTATGTTGGTAAAGCAAACATAAAAGTAGAGTTTTACAATGGTCAGTTTATTAATGTTGAAATTGAAACAGAACACACCAAAGACATTTTAAAACAAGCTGATTTTATTACTTTACATGTTCCTGCACAAGATGAATATGTAATTGGAGAAAAACAATTTAACATGATGAAAGATGGTGTTGGTATTATTAATGCTGCACGTGGAGGTGTTATCGATGAAGTGGCTTTAGTAAAAGCCCTAGAAAGTGGCAAAGTGGCTTTTGCAGGCTTAGACACTTTTGAAGAAGAACCAACTCCAGCCATTCAAGTGTTAATGAATGGTAGAATATCTTTAACACCACATATTGGAGCAGCAACTAATGAGGCTCAAGATAGAATTGGAACCGAATTAGCATCACAAATTATCAGTTTATTAAAAACTGAAAAAGTATAAACTTTTTAACAAACAAGACATTAATAGCCTATAAGTATTATTTCTTATAGGCTTTTTTTGTAATTTACACACTTCAATAAAAATATAAAAAAATGGCAGGAATTTTAGATTTATTAAATAGCGATATGGGTAAAGCCATTATAAATGGTGTAGCAGGACAAACCAATCAGCCTGAGAGCAAAACAAACGATGTATTAACTATGGCATTACCTGTTTTAATGCAAGCAATGAAACGCAATGCATCTTCACCTCAAGGAGCAGAAGGTTTACTTAGTGCATTAAACAACAAACATGATGGTAGTATTTTAGATAATCTTGGAGGTCTTTTTGCAGGAGGAGTAGATTCGAGTGTTATAGAAGATGGTAGTAAAATACTGGGTCACGTTTTAGGTGGAAAACAACAAAATGTTGAAAATGCAATTGGAGCTAGAGCTGGAATGGATGCAAATTCTGTAGCAAATATTTTAAAAGTAGCTGCTCCTCTATTAATGGGAGTCTTAGGAAAGCAAACAAAAGAAAATAATGTTAATGACTCTTCAGGTATTGAAAGCTTACTTGGCGGATTATTAAGTGGTAATTCTCCACAACAAGAACAAAGTTTCTTAGAATCAATTCTAGATGCAGATGGAGATGGTAGTATTGTTGACGATGTAGCTGGAATGGTTTTAGGAGGAAACAAAAAGAAAGGTGGTCTTGCAGGCTTACTTGGTGGACTTTTTGGAAAATAATAAACGAATGTAAATATTCTTAAAAGTCAAACATTATGTTTGACTTTTTTTTATGTTAAAACCATTCAATATCAATGAAATAAGATATGATTTTTGTATATTTAAAATAAAACAAATGCCATGAAATCAATTATTTACATCTTATTAATTTGTGGTCTTTTCTATAGTTGCAAAACAAATCAAGTTAAAGAGACTACTACAACTGAAGAACAGTTAAACGTTATTGAAAACGATACTGTTAGAATAGCCAACGAAGACGTTGAATATGAAATAATAATCATAGAACCTGGATTTAACACCTGGTTAATAACCAGAGCCAAACCAGAAGGATATTATGAACAGAGTTTTCTGGAATCTAGAAATAAACAATACGTCGATGCATGGAATGAAAGAGCAAATCAGCCATTAAGATATAAATCAGGCTTATATGATTCATTAATTTTTTATGATCCAACTATTGATTATGGATACGAAGTAAACTATAAGCTGTATAACTATTTCATATACTTTCAATTAACCTATAAACAACAATTAACTAGTTTTATTCCTAGAATTTAGAATATCTTTGCATTTTTAAAAACGCTCATGGAAACATTCAAAAAAACCTGGGAAATACAGAAAAACTGGCAGCTTATATTTCCTTTAATAGGAGTATTAGGATTAATTTATAGTTCTTATAGGCTAGCTAATGTTATCTTAAAAGATTTTAATATTTATATTACAATAGCTACTACTGCTACTCTCTTCTATATTCTATTAAAGTTTATTTTATTCCTTTTTAAAAAACTTGAAAATAAGTGGGTTGTGGATTATAAATGGGAACTGATTCGCATTTTTATTGTTTTTGCAATTACAGGAACTTCTTCTCTATTTGTAGGAAGACCAATTATAAAGCTTCTTGGAATTACTAAAGAAAACTTAAATATTACAGTCTATTGGGTTTTATATATTATTATTGGCCTAATTTTCTATCAGATACTTTTAGTTTGTATTGGATGGCTTTTTGGACAATTTAAATTTTTCTGGGAATTTGAAAAGAAAATGCTTAGAAGATTTGGGTTAAAACGCTTTTTAGATTAGTGCATAAAACACAACAACATATCGCATTTAAATTTACAACACTTCTTTTAGTGTTGACATTACTAATGCCTTCTACTGTTAAGTTTGCGCATATTTTTAGCCATCATGAACATGAAGTTTGTAAAGGGGAATCAAAAACACATTTGCATACGTTAGATGTTGATTGTACGTTTTATAAATTCAACCTTAATAATCAATATACTTTTTCAATTCAGTCTTTTAATTTCTTTGTTTTAGAAGATAATTATCAAGACATCTTTACAGAATATCTGTTTTTAGATTCTTTCCAAACATTACATTTTTCTCTTAGAGGACCTCCTTATAACAGTTAATTATTTCAGCTAAATTACAGCATATTTTTAACTTATATAATATTTAAAATGAAACAAATAACAACTTTGTTTCTTCTATGTTTTGCATCAAGTATTTTTGCACAACATTCTATTGAAGGAACACTCTTAGAAAATAACACTAACACACCAATTGCTTTTGCTAATATTTATTTACCACAAATTGAGAAAGGAGCTACTACTGACGAATCTGGTTATTTCTTTCTAAACAACTTACCAACTGGTAGCTATAAAATAGTCTGCTCGTTTATAGGTTACGAATCTTATTCAAAAACCATATCAATTCCATTAACAGAATCTTTAGAAATCTTTTTGAATTCTTCTGCTATAGAGATGGAAGAAATTATTATTTCAACACCATTTCATAAACTACAGAGTGAAAATGTTATGAAGGTTGAACAGGAAAAAATTACAGATTTAAAAGCCAAAGGCGCTATAACCCTTTCAGATGGTATTACAAATATAGCTGGAGTAGAAAGTATAAGTACAGGAATGAGTATAGGTAAACCAGTTATTCGTGGATTGAGTTCAAATCGCGTTTTGGTTTACACACAAGGAGTTAGATTAGAAAATCAACAATATGGAAGCGAGCATGGTTTAGGCTTGAGCGATTCTGGAATTGAAAGCATAGAAGTTATTAAAGGACCTGCTTCTCTACTCTATGGTAGTGACGCTCTTGGTGGTGTACTTTATATAAATCCTGAAAAATTTGCACAACAGAATACGCAAACTGGAGATTTAAATGCAACCTATTTTAGCAATACTTTAGGCTATAATACAAATTTGGGGTACAAAAGTTCTGGTGAAAATCTTAAATTTCTTTTTAGAGGAAGTCTTAGTGAACATTCAGATTATGATACTGCAGACTATAGAGTAACTAATACACGTTTTAAAGAACAGGATTTTAAAGCTGGAATTGGTTATCAAGATTCTAAAATTAAAACTGAATTTAGATATAATGTAAATAATTCTAAATTAGGGATACCTGAAGAAATTGGCGAGCAAACTAAAAGTAAATCACCAGAATTGCCATATCAAGAAATCACCAATCATGTATTTAGCTCTAAGTCAAACGTCTTTTTTGATAATTCTAGTTTAGAAATTAATTTAGGTTATATCTATAATAACAGAAAGGAGTTTGAAGAACACCACGATGGTCATGAGGAACATTCTGAAGAAGAAGAAGAAGAAGAAGAACATGATGACGAAGCTTTAGAAGCAGCGCTTCAAATGAAACTGAAAACTTTTAATTACGATATTAAATATCAATTACCTGTTTATGGTAAATTTGAAACTATTGTTGGTACACAAGGTATGAATCAAATAAACACGAATTATGGTGAAGAACAACTCATTCCAGATGCCACTACAAACGATTTTGGACTCTTTGCCATGTCTCACATTCATTTTGATAAAGCAGACGTTCAATTAGGTCTTCGTTTTGATAATCGTGTTATAGATGTGGTAGATAGTTTTAATAAAAACTTTAACAGTTTTAATGGCGCTTTAGGTGTAAAAACTAAAATAGCAAATACCATAACTGCCAGAGTCAATTTTGCTACTGGATTTAGAGCTCCAAATCTTGCTGAATTGACTTCTTATGGAACTCACGAAGGAACTAATAGATTTGAGATTGGAAATGAGAATTTAACTAGTGAGCAAAACTTTCAAACAGACTTATCCTTAGAATTTAAAAACGAGCATATAGAGTTTTTTGCAAACGGATTCTATAACATAGTTAATAATTATATATTCTTATTGCCAGAAGGCACTTTTATAGATAATGAACCAGTCTATAACTACGTTCAAGACAATGCAAAGCTATATGGAGGTGAGATTGGATTTCATTTACATCCACATCCTATAGATTGGCTTCATTTTGAAAGCAGTTTTGAATCTGTAACTGGAAAACAAGACAATGGAGAATATTTACCATTAATTCCTGCAAATTCATTAACAAATACGATTAGAATAGAAAATGATGGTGAAAAGATTCAAAAACAATATGCATTTATTGCACTTCGATCTACTTTTAATCAGAATAATGTAAGCCAGTTTGAGACTACAACTAGTGGTTATAATTTATTAAGTGCTGGATTTGGAGGCGTTGTGTCTCTTTTCAAAAAAGACTTATCTATTACAGTATCTGGTAGTAATTTAACTAACAAAAAATATATAAATCATCTTTCTAGACTAAAACCGGAAGGCATTTATAATATGGGTAGAAACATTAGTGTTGGAATAACCTACACATTATAAAAATTTAAAAGTCTTCTGATGCAATATATTTCAGAAGGCTTTTATTTTTCAATCTCTACTACTTGTTTAGTCTTACTACTTGAAAATACAAATGTGTATAACCACATGATAGTAAAAGAAGGTATAAAATCTATCATTGGTAAAGCCTCTTCAATAAAGGAACCAACAGCTGCTACTTTTCCTGCTCTACCAGGATATAATTTAGTCATAATATAAGCAGATAATGGTGCCCAAATAAAATCGAATGGTGGGAATACATAAGATACATATCCTAATAAGTCAAAGAAGATGCCTATTAATAGTTTTTTTGTTTTTGAGTTTTTGTCTAAATTCATTTATTAATATGTTAAATAATAAACTATTAGCAAATAGTATTCCATAAATTAATTTGTGCCATTTTCTCAGACAACACTATAACGAACCATGTTAAATATTAACATATTTATAGGAGTTTTTAACTTTTAGTTGGCATAAAATCCTATATACAATTTTAATTTTGTTTTCTTTTAAATCGTAATAAAGTCTCTTTTAAGTTGTCATAATTACATCAATCAACCAATCAATCACAAAATGAAACATATTGTACTCCTATTAACATTATGTCTATTTGTATCTAAAAGTTTTAGTCAAGAAAAAAAATCGCTGAATATTGAAAGAGCTACAATTGCTCCAAAAATTGATGGTATATTAAACGACATTGCTTGGGAAAATGCAGAGTTAGCTGAAAACTTCATACAATATAACCCAGATGTTGGTGTTGCTGAAAAAGATTATCAGAAATCTATAGTTCGTGTAACTTATGATGACGACGCTATATATTTTGGTGCTTACTTATACGATCATCCAGATGAAATTATGAAACAATTCCAAAGTCGTGATAATTTTGGTATTAACGATTTTTTTGGTGTTATAATCAATCCAAATAACGATTCTCAAAACGATACAGAATTTTATGTCTTTCCAACAGGCAATCAAGCAGATGCAATCTCATCGCCAAATATTGGTCAAGATTTTGGTTGGAATGCAGTATGGGAAAGTTCAGTAAAAATAGTTGAAGATGGTTGGATTGTAGAAATGAAAATACCATATTCTGCTTTACGTTTTTCAAATAAAAAAGAACATGTTTGGGGATTGCAATTTCGTAGACAATTTAGAACTAATAGATCTCAATATTCTTGGAATCCAATAGACCCTTCAGTTGGTAGAACAAGCTTATATCATGGAGAATTAAAGGGTTTAAAAGATATTCAACCTCCTGTTAGATTAATGCTTTATCCTTATGCTTCAACAGTAATTAGTAAAAAAGGAGACAATGATATTGAAGATGAATACAATATTGGACTTGATTTAAAATATGGTATCACAGAAAATTTCACATTAGACGCTACGTTAATACCCGATTTTAGTCAAGTTGGATTCGATAATGTACAATTAAATTTAGGCCCTTTTGAACAGCAATTTTCTGAGCAGCGTCAGTTTTTTACAGAAGGCGTAGACCTATTTACAAAAGGCAATTTATTTTATTCTAGGCGAATTGGAAATGCTCCTACAGGAAATCCAACTTTAAAAGAAGATGAAATTGTAACAGATTATCCAAATAAAGTACAGACAATTAACGCATTTAAAATTTCTGGGAGAACTGAAAATGGACTAGGTGTTGGTGTTTTTAATGCTATTACCGAAAAAACCTTTGCTACAATTAAAGACACGATTACCAATTTATCTAGTAAACAAGTTGTAGAACCTCTAGCTAATTATAACATTTTTGTTATAGATCAACAGTTTAACGGAAATTCATCCATAAGTTTAATTAATACAAATGTTACTAGAAATGGTCATTTTCGTGATGCTAATGTTACTGCTGTTTTGTTAGATTATGCTAATAAGAATAACACCATTGGAGTTGAAGCAGCAGTAAAACATAGTTTTTTGAATTTAGAAGAAGGCAATCAGAATGGATTTAATACAGAACTTGAAATAGGGAAAATTAGTGGCAACTATCAATACAGTTTTGAATATGAATTAGCAGATGAATATTATGATATTAATGATTTAGGAATAAATTTCAGAAATAACTACAGTAATTTTAGTGCCGATTTCTCATATCGCATTTTCGAACCAGTAGGTAATCTTATAGGTTTCAATTACAATATATGGGCGAACTATAGAATGTTATACAATCCAAATACTTACACAGGAAAAAATATTGGTGGTCGTCTTTACTTTCAAAATAAAAATCTTCTTGCTTATGGTGGAAGTATCAATTATGAAGTAGGAAAACAATACGATTATTTTGAAGCACGTACAGAAGGACGTTATTTTATTTATGAGAATTGGGTTAATTCTAGTACATGGATATCTTCAAATTACAATAAGACCTTTGCTTACGATATTAATTTAGGTTTTGGGACCATGTTTGAAGATGATAGAGACATGTTTAATTTTAATTTTAGATTAAGTCCTAGAGTACGTTTTAACGATAGGTTTACTCTTATATATAGTATTGACTTTAATAATTCTAATGGAGGAAGAGGTTATATTCAAGATTTAAATAACGAAATTATTTTTGGACAAAGAGACAGAACAACTTTAGTTAATAGCTTAACCGCTAACTATAATTTTAATGTGTTGCACGCCTTATCATTAACCTTTAGGAACTATTGGAGTGTTGTTGATTACAATAATCAATTATATACATTAGAAAATGATGGACGTTTAAGTACTGAAGATGGATACACATTAGAAGATATAAGCGACCCAAACGTAAATTTTAATACTTGGAATCTAGATTTTGGCTATTCATGGCAATTTGCTCCTGGAAGTACAGTAACTGCACTCTACAGAAACAGTTTATTCGATTATTCTAACGCTTCTAGAGATACATATTTTGATAGTGTGAACAATCTATTTGATCAACCAATAGATCATAACTTCTCATTAAGAGTTGTATATTTTATTGACTACAATAATGTTAAAAACATTTTTAAAAAGAAAAACAGTTGATAATTGTACAGAACGTCTTATTGTCTTAAATTCACCACAACATTAGGTTTTAAATGATTCAGGCAAAAAACATTCATAAATACTTTGGAGATTTACACGTATTAAAAGGTGTAGATCTAAATATTAAAAAAGGTGAAATAGTATCTATTGTTGGTGCTTCTGGAGCTGGAAAAACAACTTTACTTCAAATTCTTGGGACTTTAGATAAACCTTCTTCAAAAGAAAAAAACGACTTTATAATAAATGGCACAAGTATTAGTTCGTTAAACGATAAAGCTTTGGCTAAGTTTAGAAACGAACATCTTGGGTTTATATTCCAATTTCATCAACTTTTACCAGAGTTTACAGCTATAGAAAATGTTTGTATTCCAGCTTATATTAAAAAAACTAAGAGAAATGAAGCTGAAAAAAGAGCTAAAGAATTATTAGATTTTTTAGGATTGAAAGACAGATACCACCACAAACCTAACGAACTCTCGGGTGGCGAACAACAACGTGTTGCTGTTGCCAGAGCTTTAATTAATAATCCGGAACTTATTTTTGCCGATGAGCCTTCGGGGAATTTAGATAGCGAATCTGCCGAAAACTTACATCAATTATTTTTTAAGCTACGAGATGAATTTGGTCAAACCTTCGTAATTGTAACACATAATCAAGAACTAGCAGACATGGCAGATAGAAAACTGACCATGGTTGATGGAAAAATTATATATTAGTGGTAGACTAACTAATCAAACTACATGCTATTCATACTTCTTTCTTGGATTTATATTTTAGCAATTACTTTAGTGGCTGGAGTAAGCATCAATCGCTTATTAAAACTACAAGATGTCAATCATATTTTAGTATTATTTCATGGCTTATTTGGCATCAGTTTATTAGCTGGATTTTGGTCTGTGTTTTCAGCAATTAATTGGCAATTTTGTACGTTCCTTTTATTTTTTATAATTGTTTTAATTTTTGTAAACACTTCACAAATAAAGAATTATATAAATTCTTTTAAACATGAACTTGAAAAATTATCCAAGTTCTTTAAAATGATATTAATTGTTATATTTATACTTGTTTTAGCACAATCTGCTTCACCTCCTTTCTTGTTAGATAATGAATCTTATTATATACAAACCATAGCTTGGTTAAATGAGTTCGGGTTTGTAAATGGACTTATAAATCTACATTTATTTCTAGGGCAAACTAGTGGTTGGCACATCTTGCAAAGTGCCTTTAATTTTAGTTTTTTATATAATAATTTTAATGACATAAACGGTCTTTGTCTTTTACTTGGAAATTATTATGTAATTGTAAAGTTGAATGAATATTATAAGTATAAAAGCAATCCATTGAATTTAGTTGTTGGCCTCTTCCCTATTTTTAATGTGTTTTTGTTTCAGTTTGATAGTTCACCATCACCAGATTTAGCTGTTTATGTCTTGTCATTAATTGTGTTCTATGGTTTTTTGATGAATTACCATGCGTGCAGTAAAAATGGAATCGTTTCTTTAGTAATACTTACTTCATTTTTAATTCTTATTAAAGCCACGACGCTTGTTTTTGTGCTATTCCCATTGATTATCTATATCAAGCATTATAAACATGTGAAACAATACACGTTTAAAATAAGTATGGTTGTGTTTCTAACTATAAGTTTGATTATTATTAAAAACATTTTGATTACTGGAAATCCAATTTATCCCTTAGCAGGAATTGAAGGCTTAAAAGCTAGTTGGAGCTTGCCTACAAACATCGAGACTTACTTTTATAATTATGCTAAAGCTTACGGTTATGCTGTAACTCCAGAAGTCTATAACACTAGTTCTTATGTAACTTTAATTAAAGGGTGGATATTACAAACAGGAATAGATGGTTTATTTAATAAGCTCATACTATTAGTATTAGTGTTATTCTTATTATTCTTAAAGAAGTTTAAAAGTAATAAAGCCATCTTGTTTATATATGGAATTGCATGGTTACAGCTTTTTATACTGTTTATAACATCTCCTCAATTTAGATTCTATGTACCATTTCTATTAATACTTTCGCTTTTTCTTATTGCTGAATTTATTAAATCTGAAAAAATTGTAAAAAGCATTTTAGTCGTTAGTACGATACTCATAACGATTCCTTTGTTTTTTACTATTCCGAATCTTAAAACGAGTACATTTTTAACTAGCTACCTCATTGAGCCACATGAAAACAGTCAATTTAAAACAGAATATAAAACTTTAAACCTTGAGAACACACAGATTAACACACCAACAAACATCGAGTTTTTTTGGGGAACAGGAAACACAAAACTACCTGCTTTAAACAAGCAACAATTAGATTATTTTAAAACCCATTTTAAAGTGATGCCTCAACAAAGAACTGAGAATTTAAAAGATGGTTTTTACTTAAAGGAAATTGATTAATATTTCATAAAATCCTCTTGAAGTATTTGTTTTAACCTATTTAATAATTCATCTGCATTTTCGATTGAAAACACCATTGGTGGCTTAATTTTTAAAGCATTGTTATCTTTCCCATCTGTACTCATTAAAATGCCAAAATCTTTCATTCTATTAGCTAAATAGCTTGCTTTTTCAGTCAGAGGATTTTTATTTTCATCTGTTAATTCAAAACCTAAAAACAATCCTTGTCCTCTAACATCTCCTATAATAGGAAATATTTTTTGAAGCGTTATTAATGCATCTTTTAAATAAGTTCCAACTTTTAAAGCATTCTCCTGAAGTTTTTCATCTTTAATAACTCGTAAAACTTCATTTCCAATGGCACAAGAAACTGGGTTTCCACCAAAGGTGTTAAAATACTCCATGCCATTTGCAAATGCATTGGCAACTTCTTGGGTACATACAACTGCAGCTAGTGGATGGCCATTTCCAATAGGTTTTCCAATAGTAACGATATCTGGAATTACATCATGCAACTGAAATCCCCAAAACGTCTGTCCTACACGTCCACAACCTGTTTGTACTTCGTCTGCAATACAAAGTCCTCCAGCTTCTCTAACAGATTGATAGGCTAACTTTAAATAGTTTTCAGGCAACTCTACTTGTCCTCCACAACTAATAATGCTTTCGCAAATAAAGCCAGCAACATTCCTTCCTTTTGAGTGTATGTTTTTAATCTGCTCATCAATATGTTTCGAATATAGTTCAGCTGTATTCTCACCTTGATACAAACCTCGAAATCTATCAGGAAGTGGTACAATATGCGTGTTTTCTGGAGCTCCTTGACCTCCTTTTCCATCAAATTTATAAGAGCTAATATCAATACACGCATTGGTGTTTCCATGATAACCAATTTCTAAAGCAATCATGTCTTTAGCATTCGTATAAGCTTTTATCATACGCAAAGCGAGTTCGTTAGCTTCACTACCAGAATTAACAAAATGCACAACGGAGAGTTCTTTAGGAAATGTTCTTAATAATTCCTTTGCAAAAACATGGATATTTTCATGTAAATAGCGAGAATTCGTATTTAAAACTGCCATTTGTTCCTGTCCAGCTTTTACAACTCTTGGATGCTCATGACCAACATGAGCCACGTTATTTACAGTATCTAGATATTTTCTTCCTAGATCATCAATCAAATACACACCAGAACCTCTTAAGATTTTTAATGGCTTTTTATAAGATAAACTCAAGCTTTTGCCAAGATGGTTTTTTCTGAAATCAATAAGTTCACTGTTAGATTTATTTTGATGTTCATGTAACCCTTCATATTTAAACAAGACATTCGGATTTGGACACATACTACTCCAAACCGACACATTCTTCGGAAAAGCCACACCTGGAAAATCGCGTGTATTATCCAACATGTCTAACATCAATTGAAAGTGCAAATGTGGTGACCAATCGCCATTTTCATTGGCATTTCCAACATAAGCAATCAAATCACCTTTCTTAATTTTTTGCCCTTGTGTAACTAAATGCAAACTACTCTCAGACAGATGTCCATACAAGCTATAAAAAGGAATTCCAGAATCTGTTTGATGATTTAAGATTAAAGTTGGCCCATAATCCTTATTGTTTCCATTGTTGTAAATACTAAAAACGTCTCCATCAAATGGCGCATGAATTGGTGTGTTTTCCTTCACCCAAAAGTCAACGCCTAAATGTGTTGTTCTGTGTTCTGGCCCAGAATTTCCTTCTTTTTGATAGGCTTTCGTACTATAAAATGGCCTGACTTCTAAATAACCTCCAGCTAATAAAGCTTTTGGCATTTCAGCTTGTTGCCTATTAATTTTAAAACTTGTTAATTCTAAATCGTTGTACTCCTTTTCATTACCTAACCATATACTACCAACATTCATATCTAAAGTGTGAATGTGATTAAAATTGAGCGTAGGAAAGAAATCATTTAAGGAAACATCCTGATTTTCTGCCCATTTTAAAAAAGGTTCTTCATTTGGATGAGCTGCAAATCCACAAGCATCACGAAAACTATAATGAGCCAAGTTTTCATCTAGTTGCATCCATTTTTCTAATACATACCAAGCAGGTTTTTCGCTTATCAACAAATATGAGTTTTCAGGTTCCTTTTGTTTGTTTAAAGCCGATTTAGTCACGCTAATTACTAAACGCATTGCAACCAAATTATATACAAACGGAAGTTCTACTTCTAATAATGGAAATGCTTTATGATATCCAGAAATTATTGGTAAAGATGCTGATAGCAGATCTGGTTTGTTCATGATGGCATAAGATATAACAACTGCTAAATCGTTTATAGTTTGTGTATAAACTGCATCTCCATAATCTATAATTGCATTCACTTCAGGATTTATTAAATCTGAAGAAACTAGGATATTATTGTCGTTTACATCATTATGAACAACACTTTTTCTAAGCTCTTTATAATTATTTTGAAAGGCTTGATATTGTTTTTGAAAATATGAAATAATGTTTTGTTGTTCAATTGTAAATAAACCTAAATGTTTATATGTCCATTCGGCTTGTTCTAAATCCCATTCAAATTGTTTATGTGCTTTTGGATGCTGAAAACTTGTTAAAGTTTTGGTTATTTTACCAGCTTCATTGCCTAAACTAAAAAGCAACTCGTCTTTAATTGGGTTTACCGAAGACCATAACCTACCATCAATCCAAGATAATAATCTTACATGTCTTGTATTTCCAGAATTGTCTTTGATAGAACTAATCATATTTCCATGAATATCTGGAAAAAATTTAGGTGAATTTAATTCTCCATTAGAAAGATATTGAAGGATCCCTTGCTGGTATTCTAAATATTCCAAGTCTTCATCTGGTCTGCTAATTTTTAAAATATATTTTTCTGAATGGGTTTTAATGAGAAAATTAAAATCAAGTTCTCCAGGCAAAGGCTTTACGTTACCTTCTATATTATAAAGGCTTTTCGATATTTTTTTAGCTTGTTCTGGTTGAATTTTTATGTTGGAATAATCAGCAGACATGATTTGTTTTTTGAATTGAAAATAAGAGTAACGAAGTTAGTTTTTTTTATATGAATAATTCAAAAGAGATTCTTCGAATTTGTAAAAATAGATACCTATTTTTAAGGATTCAAAGTTTACAAAATTGAACAGAACAGAATTAAAGGAGTTTTTGGACGCGAAAGTTTTACAATACAATCGTCCAGATTTTATTGAAAGCGATCCTATTCAAATTCCACATCTTTTTAGCAAAAAAGAAGATATTGAAATTTCAGGTTTTTTAACTGCAACAATAGCTTGGGGAAATAGAAAAAGTATCATCAACAATTCCAAAAAGATGATGACTTTCATGGAATATTCTCCTTACGAATTTGTTATGAACCATCAAGAACAAGATTTAGAAGCCTTATTACCTTTTGTTCATAGAACATTTAATGGAATCGATTTTATCACATTTATAAAGGGTTTACAGCATATTTATAAATCGCATCAAGGTTTGGAAAGTGTATTTTCTAAAAATAATGAAAAACACTCTTTACAAAGCTCAATCCATCATTTTAAGAAGGTATTTTTTGAAATAGAGCATTTACCTAGAACTCAAAAACATGTGAGTGATCCGTTGAAAAATTCGGCAGCAAAAAGAATTAATATGTATTTAAGATGGATGGTTAGAAATGATAATACTGGAGTGGATTTCGGGATTTGGAAAAACATATCTCCTTCCCAATTATCATGTCCATTAGATGTACACTCTGGGAATGTAGCCAGAAAATTGGGTTTACTAAAACGCAAACAAAACGATGCTAAAGCATTACAAGAATTAGATAATAGCTTAAGAAAACTGGATTCTGAAGATCCTGTAAAATATGATTTTGCTTTGTTTGGTTTAGGAGTTTTTGAAGGATTTTAACATATTTTGAAAACAGCTTCCAATAAAACATTTTATATTTAAAACTTAAATGATAACCTATGAAGAATATCTTTTTATTATTAGCCACAATTTCTACAAGTTTGCTTTTTTCGCAAGTAAAAAAAATCCCTTTGGACACGATGGTTGTTACCAATCATAATGTTGTAATAAAAGGACAAAGTCTTTCTTATCAAGCAACAGCAGGAACACAACCAGTTTGGAACAGCAAAGGAGAACCAATTGCCACGCTATTTTACACCTATTATAAAAAGAGTAATAGCGAAAAGGAAAAACGACCTATTATCTTTTCGTTTAATGGTGGACCAGGTTCTGCATCTGTTTGGATGCACATTGCTTATACTGGACCTGTAGTTTTGAATATTGATGATGAAGGTTATCCAGTTCAACCTTATGGCGTTAAAGACAATCCAAACTCTATTTTAGATGTTGCAGATATTGTTTTTATTGATCCTGTAAATACAGGTTATTCCAGAATGGTTGAAGATAAAGATGGAAAACTTCCTGATAGAAAAACATTCTTCGGGATAAATGCTGACATTTCCTATTTAGCCGAATGGATGAATACTTTTGTAACTAGAAATAACCGTTGGGAATCGCCAAAATATTTAATTGGAGAAAGTTATGGAGGACCAAGAGTTATGGGCTTATCTAACGAATTACAAAACAATCAATGGATGTATTTAAATGGTGTGATTTTAGTATCTCCAGCCGATTATAAAATATACTCGACCAATCAGCCTATTTACTCTGCTTTAAATTTACCATATTTTACAGCTGCAGCTTGGCATCAAAAAGCATTGCCTGCTTCTTTACAACAAAAAGATTTATTAGAAATCTTACCTGAAGTAGAAACTTATACTATAAATAATTTAATGCCAGCTTTAGCAAAAGGTGGTTTTATTTCAGCAGAAGAAAAAGACGCAGTTGCTGAGAAAATGAGCTTCTATTCTGGTTTAGACAAAAATTCCATCTTAGATTATAATCTAAATGTGCCAACAAATTTCTTTTGGAAAGAACTATTACGAGATGAAGGTTATACCATTGGGAGACTAGACTCACGCTATTTAGGAATTGATAAAATGGATGCAGGAACTTCCCCTGATTATAGTGCAGAATTAACCTCTTGGCTACATTCTTTTACACCTGCAATAAATTATTATCTAAGAGAAGAGCTAAATTTTAAAACAGACATAAAATACAATATGTTTGGGAATGTGCATCCTTGGGATAGACAAAACGATAACACTAGAGATGGTTTACGTCAAGCCATGGCACAAAATCCATATTTAAAAGTGTTAGTGCAATCTGGATATTACGATGGAGCTACTACTTATTTTGCTGCAAAATATACGGCTTGGCAAATGGATCCTAGTGGTAAAATGAAGGATCGAATTTATTTTAAAGCTTATAGAAGTGGGCACATGATGTATTTAAGAAATGAAGATTTAAAAACTTCCACAGACGACATCAGGCAGTTTATAAAAGATTCAGCTGCTAAAGGAGCTGCTAAGTACTAAACAAAAAAAAGCCTGATAAAAATTATCAGGCTTTTTAAATATATCTTTTTTGTTTTTATCCTTTTAACCATGCTTTACGCAATGCAGTTTGAGCATCTGTAGCATTTGGATTAGGAACTAACGTTTTTCCTATTGTATAAGATGTTTCAACCGTTGCATTAATAACAACTTCTTCTCCTTCTCTAACTAAAACAACTACAACTTCTTTTCCAGGTTGCCACATAAATACTTTTTGGAAAACAGTATTTGCAGTCATCATAGTAACTTCTTCTCCTTCAACAGATTTAACAACATCGTTTGGTTTTACACCATTGTCATGCCAAAAACTATTTTGAGAAACTAAATTATTAAAATAAATAGTTCCATTTTCTTGATTAGCTCCAAATATTAATGCTCCATTATTTTGTACAAAATTTGTTTCTACTTTACTTTCTCCCATTTCAAGTCCAACTTTAGCGAAGAACTCATTATAATTTATAGGTAAGTCTCCAACTACATGAGTTTGTAAAAACTCACCAACCGAAGGATAAGTCATTTCTGTAATTTCAGCAATAAGGTTATCGTCTACAAATGGTTTGTTTTTACCATATTTAGTAGATAATTCTTTCATTAAAGAAAGAATACCTCTATTTCCATTGCTTTCTTCACGCATTAAAATATCAATACACATACCAATTAAAGCACCTTTTTGGTACACATTATAATACTGACTTGCATAAGGTTCGTCTAATACATTTTCACTCATAATAGTAAAACTCATAGTGTCGTTCATTGCAGAAGCTGTTTGAATTTTACCCATTATTTTACTGTAAAATTCTTCATCAGTCACTAAACCTTGATCTACTTGAAATAACGTTGCAAAATATTCCGTAACACCTTCATACATCCATAAATGTTTTGAGAATGTTGGATTAGCATAATCGAAATAGTGAACATCTTCAGAATGAACACTTAAAGGCGTTACAATATGAAAGAATTCATGTGAAACCACATCTACCATACTTTCAGCAAGTGCAGCAGCTGGAATAGCTTCAGGCATTACAACAACAGTAGATGTATGATGTTCTAAAGCACCAAATCCTTTAGGAGAATCTGCTTCACCACGAGATAAGTACAAATAAATATCGTAACGAGGCGTACTGTCTATATCTCCTAAATACGCTTTTTGAGCTTGCATCATGGTTTTCATTGTTTCACCAATTTGCTTTGCTGTATGTGTTTGATTTGGAGAATAGACACTTAAAACCACTTTAATACCTCCAACTTCAAATTCTTCAACATCAAGATTACCATACATCATTGGGTTATCTGTAACGTCAAAATACCTTGGAGCAAAATAACTAGTAGTTATAGTTTTTCCATCTTCACTTGTTTTTTCAGCTACATTTTGTAATGCAGATGTTCTAACAAAATCTGCTGGAGCAGTGATATCTATTTTGTATTGGTTATTTTTTAAAGAATCGAAATAACCAATAAAACCATGTAAATTTAACACGTAATTGTCTGGTTCAATATTAGTTCCAGCCGGAGAAAAAGGTGTGTCTCCTCCTATTCCACCTGCAACTTCTACATCGAAAGTATCGTTAACATAATATGTGATGTAATCTAAATTAGTAGCTCCACTAATTGTCCAAGTATTGGTATCTACTTTATTTACTTCTATTTCAATTCCTTCATAGTTGTATGCTTTTAAATCGTCTACATACTTTCCAAAATCACTTACAGAATAAGTTCCTTGTACTACTTTAGGTAATCTATAAGTTACAGTTTCTACAGTAAATCTACCTGGATTGATTGTTACAGGAGCTTTATCGTCAGTTACTTTAGTTAAATCTATTGAAGCTTCAATAGGTGTGCTTACTGCAAGGTCTGCAGAGGTTTTTGTGGAAGATCCACAGGCAACAAGAATCATACTGATTCCAAAAATGGTTATTAGTTTTTTCATTTTTTAATTTTTAGTATATCACTTTGACGCTCAAAAATACAATGTGTTACATATTTAAACCTTAACTTTTTGTTAAAATGAGTTATTGCTATATTCGCCTTATGCAAAAACATTTGATTAGCATTCTTATTCCATTTAAAAACACAGCTCTGTTTTTACCTGAATGCCTGGATTCTATTTTAAATCAAACATATACTCATTGGGAATTGATTATAATAGATGATGGTTCTACAGACAATAGCTATCAAATAGTTAATAACTATACTGAACAAGATAAGCGTATCAAGCTCTTTAAAAATAATGGTGAAGGAATTATTGCAGCATTAAGATTAGCTTTTAAAAAAAGTTCAGGCACTTATATTACCAGAATGGATAGCGATGATATAATGCCTATTAATAAACTGGAAATTTTACTAAACAATTTATTATTACATGGTAAAAAACATCTTGCTACTGGTTTAGTGAGCTACTTTAGTAAAGAAGGTATTAATGATGGATACAAAAATTATGAAAACTGGCTTAATAAACTAACTTTAGATGGGAACAACTATTCTGAAATATACAAAGAATGTGTTATTCCATCTCCTTGCTGGATGGTTCATAAAGACGATTTATTAGCATGTGATGCTTTTAATCCAGATGATTATCCTGAAGATTACGATTTAACTTTTAGGTTTTACAAATACCAACTAAAAGTTATTCCATGCAACAAAGTGTTACATTACTGGAGAGATTACAGCAACAGAACTTCCAGAACTCATGAACACTATGCTCAAAATTATTTTTTAGAAATAAAACTGAAATATTTTCTTGAACTAGATTATAATGCTTCAAGACCACTAGTAATTTGGGGAGCAGGAAATAAAGGCAAAAATATTGCTAAACTATTAATTAATAAAAATGTAGACTTTATTTGGATATGCAACAATCCAAAGAAAATAGGTAAGCATATTTATGAAAAAAAACTATACAGTTTTAATTATTTGAAAGAGCTTGAAAATGCTCAAAGCATTATAACAGTAGCTAATAAAAAGTCACAACAAACTATAAGAACCTTTTTTAAAAACGCAAATAAACAAGCCATGCAAGATTACTTTTTCTTTTGTTAAATAATTAATTTGTTGTTAAAAGGTTTTCTATTTCATTGTAAACACTATTTTTGTAAATAAACAACAGGAATGCAGTTTAAACATCCCGAACTTCTTTACGCTTTATTTGCGCTGCTTATCCCAATTATTATTCACTTATTTCAACTTAGAAAGTTTAAAAAAGAAGTCTTTACAAATGTGGCTTTCCTAAAAAAAGTAACCTCTCAAACTCGAAAAAGTTCTCAACTAAAAAAATGGCTGATATTAACTGCTAGAATGCTTCTTTTAGCTGCTTTAATTTTGGCTTTTGCACAACCATACACCTCAAAAACAAATACTTTTAATACAAAAAAAGAAACCGTTATTTATCTTGATAATTCTTTTAGCATGCAAGCGAAAGGAGAACAAGGTGAGCTATTTAAAAGGGCTATTCAAGATCTTATTGAAAACATTGATGAAAGTGAAAAAATTACTCTCTTCACTAACAATGCCACTTACAGAAACACATCTATTGATGCTATAAAAAACGAATTACTTCAATTAGATTTTGCTCCAAGCCAATTGTCTTATGATGCTGTTTTATTAAAGTGTAAAAATTTATTTAGTCCTGATTCTGGAATCTTGAAACAAGCAATTATTATTTCAGATTTTCAAATTAAAGAAACTCAATTTAATCCAAGTTTAGACTCCATTATTAATATAAACACAGTACAATTAAAGCCTGTTTCCACAAACAATTTACAAATTGATAGTTTGTTTATTTCAAACCAAACAGCAACAAACTTAGAATTGACTGTCAATATTATTAATCAAGGTAATGTTATAGAAAATGTGCCTGTATCTTTATATAGTGAAGGACAACTTATTACAAAGACTTCAATTAATATCGAAGAAACGGCTGTTGCAAACTTCACTCTAAGTAGAGACCAGAAAATTATAGGAGAAATTGTAATTGATGATTCTAATTTACCATTTGATAACTCACTATTTTTTAATATCAATAAACCCAATAAAGCAAAAGTCCTTTCTATCTCTGAATCTAATGAAGACTTCTTAAAACGTGTTTATACAGATGGAGAATTTCAACTTAATTCAACTATATTAAATGAATTAAATTATAGCCAAATTGAAAATCAAAATCTTATTATTCTTAACGAGTTGGAAAGTATTCCTTCTTCTTTAAAAACAGCATTAATTTCGTATACAAATAATGGAGGCTTTGTTTTAATTATACCATCAACAAACAACAGTCTTCAAACATATAATGACTTTTTATTGAGTTATAATATTCAAATGAGTCCTATTAATAAGACTGAAAAGAAAGTGACTACAATCAATTATTCGCATCCACTATATAGCGATGTTTTTAATAAAAGAGTAACTAATTTTCAGTATCCAAAAGTATCAAGTTATTATCCAATAAATTCAAGAAACACGACTGCTCCACTTCAATTTGAAGATGGTAATCCATTTTTGGCAAGCACTAGCAATGTGTTTGTTTTTGCTTCGGCTTTAAATTCTGAAAATTCAAATTTTAAAAACTCTCCTTTAATAGTTCCAACACTTTATAACATTGGAAAACAGAGTTTAAAAACATCTAATTTATATTATACTATTGGAGAAGAAAACACTTTCGATATACCAGTAATTTTACAACAAGACGAGATATTATCCTTGTCTTTTGGTGAAGAAAACATTATTCCACAACAACAATATTTTAATAATAAAGTATCTATTATAACTAACGAAATACCTACAATAGCAGGTACTTATAATGTAAATAATAAAACAGAATTAATTGAAAATGTAAGCTATAATTACAATAGAAAAGAAAGTTCTTTACAGTATCAAGATTTATCATCAATAAATCATATTAACCAATCAGATTCAGTAGCTAAATTATTCGATACTTTAAAAAGTGACTCAAAAATTAACGAGCTATGGAAATGGTTTGTTATTTTTGCACTAGTCTTTTTAGCAATTGAAATGCTCATCTTAAAATATTTTAAATGAACGTACTCTTAAAATCTGCCACTATTATTGACTCAAAAAGCGATTTCCATAATCAAACAGTCGATATTTTAATTGAAAATGGTACGATTTCTCAAATTTCTAAACGCATTAAAAACACCAAAAACTTTAAAGAATTAGATTTAGATAATCTTTGTGTATCTCAAGGATGGTTTGATTCTAGTGTAAGTTTTGGTCAACCAGGTTATGAAGAAAGAGAGACTATTGAAAATGGATTAAAGACTGCTGCTCTTTCAGGTTTTACATCTGTTGCATTAAACCCAAACACTAATCCAGTTATAGATTGTAATGCAGATGTCTCTTTTATAAAATCTAAAGCAGAAAAACATGCTGTTAATTTATATCCTATTGGAGCATTAACCAAAGAAGGAAAAGGTATCGATTTAGCCGAGTTATTCGATATGAAAAATGCAGGAGCTATTGCTTTTGGCGATTATCAGAAACCCATTGAAAATCCAAATCTTTTAAAAATAGCTTTACAATATGCAAGCAATTTTGATGGTTTGGTTTGCTCTTTTCCTCAGGAAAACAAGATTTCTGGAAATGGTGTCATGAATGAAGAAATTACCAGCACATCTTTAGGTCTAAAAGGTTTACCAAATATGGCTGAAGAGCTTCAAATAGCAAGAGATTTATTCCTTTTAGAATATACTGAAGGGAAACTACATATTCCAACAATTTCTACTGCTAAATCTGTTGAATTAATTCGAGCTGCAAAACAAAAAAAGTTAAATATAAGTTGTAGTGTAGCCATACACAACCTTACTCTAACAGATGAAAACCTAACAAGTTTTAATACAAATTTTAAAGTATTGCCTCCCTTACGTACTCAAAAAGACATTGACGCGTTAGTTGAAGGAATTAAAGATGGAACAATTGACATGGTTACTAGCGACCATAATCCATTAGATATTGAACATAAAAAAATAGAATTCGATTTTGCCAAATATGGAACAATAGGTTTAGAATCTGCCTTTGGAATTCTAAATACTGCTTTCAGCACTAAAAAAACCATAGAATTATTAACTAAAGGAAAAGAACGATTTGGTATTGTTTCCAAACCAATACAAATTGGTAATAGAGCAGATTTAAGCTTATTCAATCCTAGTGGAAATAGTACCTTTGGATTAGAAAACATTATATCTACTTCAAAAAATAGTATCTTCTTAAATAGAGCCATAAAAGGAAATGTGTATGGTATTATTTCCAACAATAAAATGATTTTAAATTAAATTCATGACAGAACAAACTATACAAGAAGGAAGAACATTAGCTATAGTTAGCTATTTAACATTTGTTGGATTAATTATAGCCATTATAATGAATCTTGAAAAAAAGAATCCATTCACTTTTTTCCATATTAGACAAATGCTTGGGTTAATTATTATGCTAATATCTTCTAACGTTATTGAAGCCTATGTAAATAGTTGGTTAGGAACCATTTTATGGATAATAACATTTGTTTGTTGGATTTTTGGAATGTTCCATGCTGCTAAAGGCGAAGCAAAACCTATTCCTTTATTAGGCGAAAAATTCCAAGAATGGTTTAAAAACATTAATTAAAAAATTACAAATTTGAGTTTATCATATATTACAAGACCTTCTACTTTAAAAGAAAACGCACCATTATTAATTATGTGTCATGGTTATGGTAGCGATGAAAACGACTTGTTTTCGTTTGCTTCAGAATTACCTGAAGAACTATTTATAATTTCTTTAAAAGCACCTTATCAATTACAACCTTATGGAAATGCTTGGTATGCAATTAATTTTGATGCAGAACAAAACAAATGGAGTGATGACGAACAGGCAAAATCTTCTAGAGATTTAATAGCCAATTTTATAGATGAAGCATGTAGCAAGTATCCTGTAAATAAAGACAATGTTACTTTGTTAGGTTTTAGTCAAGGTACTATTTTGTGTTATGCTGTAGCTCTAACCTATCCTGAAAAAGTGAAACAAGTAATTGCTTTGAGTGGTTATATAAACTCGAATATTATTCCAGATAATGTCTCAGAGAAAGACTATTCTCATTTAAGTTTTTATTGTTCTCATGGTAGTGTTGATCAAGTATTGCCTGTTGAATGGGCTAGGAAAGCTCCTAAGTTTTTAGATGCACTGCATATTGAGCATCAGTATTCTGAATTTCCAGTTGGACATGGTGTAGCACCACAAAACTTTTACGAATTTAGAAAATGGTTAGTCGATAGAATTTAATTTTTATTGTGTTGGGTATAAAAACGATTCGATTAATCTAAATTTTAATTGTTCGTCTTCAGTTATTTCATAAGCTATAAACAATTCTCCCCAATACCTTCCATCTGAAAAATTAGCAATTATCCATTTATGGTTTAAGAGTCTAATTGAATTTATAAGCATTTTTCCTCCAGACATAGAAGCATATGGTATTAATGGATGCTCCTCTCCTTTCATAACATTTAACTCATATATTTCATCTTTTATAAAAGGTATTAACTCTGTAACGTCATATCCTCTTTCTTCAAAATAAGTTAAAGCAGCTTCTGTTTCATCTAGTTTAAATTCAGATAAGGTTAAAACCTGATCTCTTAAATTTGAAATAGTATCTTGGTAAATCAAGTATTTTTCTAGACTTCTTTCGTATTTGTCATCATAAGATTCAATAATGTTTTTTGAATTTACATATTGAAAAACAACAAGTAAAAGCGTGAAAATAAAAAGATACATAAATATTCTATTCTTCATTATATAGTAATTTGTAAGTTATCGTAAGCCAGAAAAACGTTTTCTGGTAATTTTTGTTGTACTTCGTCATGAAAACCTAATAGATGACTAATATGTGTTAAATAGGCTTTTTTAGGATTTACTTTTTTTATAAAATCTAAAGCTTCTTCTAAATTAAAATGAGAAATATGTGGCGTTTCCCTTAGAGCATTTACAACTAAAACATCTAAACCTTTAAGTTTTTTAATTTCTTTAGCTTCAAGAGTTTTCATATCAGTCAAGTATGCAAACTTATTTAATCTATATCCAAATACTTGAAGATTATAATGTAACCCATTAATAGGTATAACTTCCAAGTTTGAAATTTTAAAAGGCTTGTTTTCAATTTCATTAATTGATACGCCAGGAGCACCAGGATATTTGTTTTCTATTTCAAAAATATAATCGAATCTTCGCTTAAGCTCGCTTATAACACGCTTATGCGCATAAATAGGAATATCTCCTTGTCTAAAAAAGTAAGGTCTAATATCATCTAATCCTGCAGTATGATCTGCGTGTTCATGTGTAAAAAGTATGCCATCCAGTTTTGTACAAGAGGCTTTCAACATTTGGTGCCTAAAATCTGGTCCACAATCTATAACATAGGAAAAATTATCCCACTCTATTAATACCGAAACACGTAACCTTTTATCTTTAGAATTTGTACTTAAACAAACAGGATGAGAGCTTCCAATAACTGGGATCCCCTGAGAAGTTCCTGTACCTAAAAATGTAATTTTCAATCCTTTTTATTTTAAAACAAAAATAAGGTTATTTTTTTGTTTAACATGGTAATTTAATACCTTTGTGTTTAAGAAATAATCGCAATCTAGAATGGAAATTAGCTTAAAAGGAGATAAAGAGTTTGAAGAGATTCCTTCATTAAAAACTAAAGCACTTCGTATAAATTTAAATGAAAACATTTACGGGACATTTGCAGAAATTGGAGCTGGTCAAGAAACTGTAAGACAGTTTTTTAGAGCTGGTGGTGCCTCTGGTACTATTGCAAAGGCAATGTCTGCATACGATAAAGATTTTAGTGATGCTATTTATGGTATTGAAGATGATGGCCGTTATGTAACTGAAGCGCGTTTACGTAAAATGTTAGATCATGAAATTAGTCTTATTGAAAAAAGATTAACTAGAGATAAACATCCTAATAAATTATTCTTTTCATTTGCTAATACTGTTACAACTATTGACTTTGCCAAAAAATATAAAGGACATGGTTGGGTTGGTATAAGGTATCAAATTGAAGCAGATCAAGATTATAACGAAATTATTTTGCACCTACGTTTTAAAGAGAATGATGCTAGATTGCAACAAGAAACTTTAGGTGTTTTAGGTACTAATTTAATGTATGGCGCTTTCTATAAATACAATGAGCCAAAAAAGTTGCTGCGTTATTTATACGACCATTTAGACAAAGATCAATTAGAAATTGATACGATTAACTTTTCTGGACCAGTTTTCGAAGATGTTGACAACCGTTTAATGAGCTTACAATTAGTTAAAAATGGCATGACAGATGCCGTTATGTTTGCACCAGATGGTAATAATGTTCTACCTGCAAGGGTTCTTTATAAGAAAAACATCTTAGCTCTTAGAGGTAGTTTTAGACCTGTTACTAAAGTAAATATGGACATGTTTCAAAAATCTTACGACATGTTTATTAAAGAAAATAAAGTTGATTTAGATAAAACCCAAGTAGTTTTTGAAATAACATTATCCAATTTACGTGCTGAAGGAGAAATTGATGAACAAGATTTTATGGATAGGGCAAAACTTCTTTGTTCTTTAGGGCAAACTGTTTTAATCTCAAATTTTCAGGAATTTTATAAATTAGTAGAATACTTCTCTCAATACACAAAAAGTCGTATGGGACTTGCAATGGGAGTAAACAACCTTGTGGATATTTTCGATGAAAAATATTATCGTCATTTAAGTGGTGGTATTTTAGAAGCCTTTGGAAAACTATTCTTCAAGGATTTACGAGTGTATCTATATCCTATGCAAAATGAAGATGGTACAATAACAAATAGTGAAAACCTAAAAGTACATCCAAGAATGAAGGAATTGTATAAATTCTTTAAATACAATGGAAAGGTTATAGATATTGCAGATTATGACACAAGTATTTTATCGGTTTTTTCAAGAACAGTTTTAAAAATGATAGCAGATGGTGAAGAAGGCTGGGAAGCTATGTTACCTGAAGGTGTTTCAAAATTAATAAAAGAAAAAAGTTTATTTGGTTGCGAAACTGAAGAAGTTTTTAGAGATGAATAAAAAATAATTTTCAAACTAAAAAGCGACCAAAATTGGTCGCTTTTTTTATTTCAATATTTGATTAGTGTGCTCTTTAGTTTTTACTTTTAATATAACATCTTCAATAATACCATTTTCATCAATAACAAATGTGGTTCTGTGAATACCATCATACTCACGTCCCATAAATTTTTTTGGTCCCCAAACACCAAAGGCCTTAATAACGGATTTATCTTCATCTGCTAATAATGGATAAGGAAACTTATATTTATTTCTAAAATTAGTTTGTCGCTTTTCACTATCAGCACTTACTCCAAGGATATCATAACCTGCTTTTTGGAATCTTGAGTAATTATCACTTAAATTACAAGCTTCTGCTGTACAACCTGGTGTACTAGCCTTTGGATAAAAGAATAAAACCAGTTTTTTTCCTTTATAATCTGCTAAAGAAATAGTGTTTCCATCTTGGTCTTTAGAAGTAAAATCTGGTGCTTTATCTCCTGGTTCTAAATTTGTCATAGTATATTTGTTAAACTTTAATTTTTGCAAAAATACAACTTATGACTAAACAAGAAAAGGTAGATTTTGTTATAAATACGTTAAACAAACTGTATCCTACTATTCCTGTTCCATTAAATCATAAAGATCCTTACACTTTATTAATTGCCGTTTTAATGTCTGCACAAAGTACAGATGTACGTGTAAACCAGATAACACCATTATTATTCGCAAAGGCAGATAATCCATATGATATGGTAAAATTATCTATTGAAGAAATTAGAGAAATTATTAAACCTGTTGGTTTATCTCCAATGAAAAGCAAAGGTATTTTCGGGCTTTCAAAAATAATAATTGACAAACATAATGGTCAAGTACCAAAAACGTACGAAGAACTAGAAGAGTT
The DNA here is from genome assembly GCF_003148645.1 of Xanthomarina spongicola. Lineage (GTDB taxonomy): Bacteria > Bacteroidota > Bacteroidia > Flavobacteriales > Flavobacteriaceae > Xanthomarina > Xanthomarina spongicola. The sequence goes on along the minus strand of NZ_QGGP01000002.1, from coordinate 363,888 downwards.
ACCAGCCGTTGGACACAAAACTGCAGCAGTTGTTTTATCTCAAGCTTTTGGTATTCCTGCTTTTCCAGTAGATACACATATACATAGACTAATGTATCGTTGGGGTTTTACAAATGGGAAAAATGTTGTTCAAACAGAAAAAGATGCTAAAAGATTGTTTCCTAAAGAATTATGGAACGATTTACATCTTCAAATTATATGGTATGGTCGTCAATATTCGCCTGCTAGAGGTTGGGATTTAGAAAAAGATATTATTACTAAAACAATTGGTAGAAAATCGGTTTTAAATAACTATTATAAAACAAAAAAGTCCTAACGACTAATTAGGACTTTTTCAAAGTTTAGTTGAGAAGTGCTTCAAACTTCATCTTATTACAATTTATAACACTTAAAGCCTTAGAATAATCAAGAAGAAACTTAATTGTTTCATCCTTTGGGTTCAAATTAATTTGTTTTTGGGGATTTTTTTGAGAGTAAAGTTTTGCCATTAAATATTAATTATGGGTTATTTACCTTACTAACGTAACAAATTATATTTTATTGTTTAATTGGTTAAAATAATATTATGTTTATCAATAATCTTTCTCATATTAATTAATGCATATCGCATTCTTCCAAGAGCTGTATTAATACTAACGCCAGTTTTATCAGATATTTCTTTAAAACTCATATCGTTATACATACGCATCATTAATACTTCTTTTTGATCGTCTGGGAGTTCTTCAATTATCTTTCTAACATCAGACTCTACTTGACTTTTTATAATACTCTTCTCGGCATCTAGCGAGCTGTCGCTAAGCACAGAAAAGATATTAAAATCGCCAGCATTACTAAATTTTGGCATTCTGCTATTTTTTCTAAAATGGTCAATTACCAAATTATGGGAGATGCGCATAACCCAAGGCAAAAATTTACCTTCTTCGTTATACTTACCTTTTTTTAAAGTTCTAATTACTTTAATAAAGGTGTCTTGAAAAATATCTTCAGCAATATCTCTGTCAAATACTTTCGAATAAATAAAACTATAAACACGTTGTTTATGTCTGATGATAAGTTTCTCTAAAGCAGGTTCATCACCATTTATGTAGTTCCTAACTAATGTAGCGTCTGTGATAAGTTCGTTTGGCATAATCATTACTTTTTAACATAAAGAATCCTTTATGCTTGGGGTTAAATAGTTTTAAAAAGTAAAATTATGCTATAGGCTAGACTAGTGATTTTAAGATTAGTAAGTTTCAAATATAATAACATTCTACTACAAATTGCAAATAAAATATTATTTTTTTACAAAAAATATTCGATAACATTCCATTTTTTAGGCTGATTTACTTATAGTATCTTTGCAGAATTATTGTTGAAACAACTTATGATAGCTAATATTTCTGAAGTAAATCCAAAAGAAAACATTATTATAAAAGGTGCTAGTTTGCACAATTTAAAAAATATAGATGTTGTTATTCCTAGAAACAAATTAGTTGTAATAACTGGCTTATCTGGATCTGGAAAATCTAGTTTAGCTTTCGATACACTTTATGCTGAAGGTCAACGTAGATATGTTGAGAGTTTATCTAGTTATGCAAGACAATTCCTAGGCAGACTTAATAAACCAAAAGTTGAATATATTAAAGGCATTGCTCCAGCTATTGCAATTGAACAAAAAGTTAATTCAACCAATCCTCGCTCAACTGTTGGTACTTCTACAGAAATTTACGATTATCTAAAACTATTATTTGCTCGAATTGGAAAAACATATTCTCCAGTATCTGGTGATGAAGTTAAAAAAGATACAGTAGCAGATGTTTTAAAATACATTAAAACGTTTAATGAAGGTGAAAAATTACTACTCCTATCTCCTATTCATTTAGAAAAAGATCGTTCCATGAACGATAAACTAAAAGTCTTGCAACAACAAGGTTATGCTAGAGTTAAAGTAGATAATAATGTTTTAAGAATTGAAGAAGCTACAGATATTTCTAAAAATAAAACTGTTTTTTTAGTTGTAGATAGAATCATCACAAAAAATGAAGAAGACTTTTATAATCGTTTAGCTGATGCCATACAAACAGCTTTTTTTGAAGGAAAAGGCGAATGTTATATTGAACTTTTAAAAGATAATAAGCAACAATTTTTTAGTAATAAATTTGAACTTGATGGCATCGATTTTCTGGAACCTAATGTCCATCTGTTTAGTTTTAATAATCCATATGGAGCCTGTCCAAAATGTGAAGGTTATGGAGATATTATTGGTATTGATGAGGATTTAGTTATTCCAAACACTGCCTTATCAGTCTTTGAAAATGCTATTTTCGCTTGGCGTGGTGAAAGCATGAGTTGGTATCGTGATGAATTAGTAAACAATTCACATAAATTCGATTTCCCAATTCATAAACCTTATTTTCAATTAAGTGATGAGCATAAACAACTTATTTGGAATGGCAATGAATATTTTGAAGGCTTAAATACATTTTTTGCAGAACTAGAATCTAAAGCTTACAAAATTCAAAATCGTGTGATGCTTTCTCGTTACAGAGGAAAAACAAAATGTAAAACCTGTCGAGGAAAACGTTTAAGGCCAGAAGCTGAATATATAAAAATTGGTGGTAAAACGGTTACAGATTTAGTCGATATGCCTTTAAATAAGCTAGCAAATTTCTTTAATCAATTAGAATTAAACGACTACGAATTAAAGATAGCTAAACGCTTACTTAAAGAGATAAACAATCGTTTGTTATTCTTAGAAAATGTAGGTTTAAACTACTTAACTCTAAATCGAAAATCGAATACACTTTCTGGTGGTGAAAGTCAGAGAATCAATTTAGCAACTTCACTTGGAAGCAGCTTGGTTGGCTCCATGTATATACTGGATGAACCTAGTATTGGTCTGCATCCTAAAGATACCGAAAGATTGATTGGTGTATTAAAATCTCTTCGTGATTTAGGAAATACAGTTATAGTGGTTGAACATGATGAAGACATTATGAAAGAAGCCGACGAAATTATTGACATAGGTCCAGAAGCTGGAACTTTTGGAGGTCATGTAGTGGCAACTGGAACATATCAGGATATTTTAGTTTCAGATTCTTTAACTGCACAATATTTAAATGGAAAACTAGAAATTAAGGTTCCAGAAAAAAGAAGAACTTCTAAGTATCAAGTAAATATTCTTGGAGCTAGGGAAAACAACTTAAAAAACATAGATGTTACCATACCTCTTGGAATGTTAACTGTTATTACTGGTGTTTCAGGAAGTGGTAAAAGCACTTTGGTAAAGAAAATATTGTTTCCAGCACTTCAAAAGAAACTTACGGATTTTGGTGATAAACCTGGACATTTTTCAGAATTAACTGGAAATTTCAGCAATGTTAAACAGATTGAATTTGTAGACCAAAACCCAATAGGTCGATCGTCTCGTTCTAATCCTGTTACTTATATTAAAGCTTACGACGATATTCGTGCTTTATATGCTAGTCAGAAATTAAGCAAAATAAGAAATTACCAAGCCAAGCACTTCTCTTTTAATGTAGATGGTGGACGTTGTGAAACCTGCAAAGGTGAAGGCGAAGTGACTATTGAAATGCAATTTATGGCAGATGTTCACCTAACTTGTGAAACTTGTAATGGGAAACGTTTTAAGAAAGAAGTATTGGAAGTAAATTTCAAAGAAAAAAGTATAGATGATATTTTAAATCTAACGATTGATGATGCCATTGCTTTTTTTGAAAAACATGAACAAACTAAAATTCATGGAAAATTACAACCTCTTCAAGATGTTGGATTAGGTTATGTTACATTAGGACAAAGCTCTTCTACCCTTTCTGGAGGTGAAGCTCAACGTATTAAATTAGCATCGTTTTTAGGCAAAGGAAGTAAAAGTGATAATGCTTTATTTATTTTTGATGAACCTACAACCGGATTACACTTCCACGATATACAAAAGCTCCTAAGATCTTTTAATGCATTGATTGAAAAAGGACATTCTATACTTGTAGTAGAACACAATTTAGAATTGATTAAATGTGCTGATTATATTATTGACTTAGGTCCTGAAGGTGGTGAAAATGGTGGTTATTTAGTGGCTTTAGGAACTCCTGAAGAAATTGTAGCAAACAAAGATTCAATTACTGGAAAATATTTAAAAGAAAAACTTTAATTTTTCTGATTTCTAATAATACATAAACGTTACTAGACCTACTATAATTGCAGCAAAAGGTAATACCATCATCAAAAAGGTAAAAGACACCACACTACATTTAAAAAAACTTACAAACCAACCTTGTTGATAAAAACGTCTTAAAGCAACATATAGATAGAAAAACGAAGACCAGATAATAAGCCAATCTATCCAGTCTGGTATATCTAAAATAAAGTTGATTCCTATAATGATGCTAAACAACATAAATAGGAAGGAGAAAAAGTAAAAGCTAAATACTAAATGATGTGCAAATGTACCACGTCTCCAATAAAAGATTTTTAAAAGCAATGCGAATATTGGCAACAAGATAAACATAGCTAAAGGGATACTATCGTAAAAAGCACCTAACAAACTGCCTCCATCACGTTTTTTATAGAATTTCAGCATTTGAGTATACAAGCGTCGTTTAAAAGAACCAGCATCTTCCTCTAAACCCATAGCTTTATAAATTTCTTGATCTGTTGCACCAATTTCAATTAAAGAGTCCACTTTCTTTTCATCAAAATCAAAAGTTAAATCATTAGAATTAGAACTCAAGTCGTTTTTAAGTACTGAGTCTAAAACTTTTAATTCAGCTTCATCCATTCCAATTACTTTCTGATTATCCTTTAAAGGCTTTAGCAAATTCTCAATATCTAAAGAATCCATTTCAGGCTTCTTAATTATTGAATCATTTATAAGAGGTTTATCAAATGTTTTCTTTAATTCCTTGTCTAATTTTTCAGTTTGAGGACGAACTAAAATGGTAAATAAAAAGAAAAATATGACTGATATAAATAAATACATCTGAGCTGGATGCAGATATAATAGGCGTTTACCTTCAATAAACTTACTAGCTAAATAACCTGGTTTAATTAATAAAGGAATAAAACTCTTAAAAAAACGCGCATCAAAAGAAAAATAGTTGCTAATCGTATTATAAAACAAAACACCAATTGTAAGCTCGTCTTTAGACTTTTGACCACAATGAGGACAAAAAGCAAAGTCACTTTCAAAGGGTTTTTCGCAATTTTTACAAGTAGTTTGGTTGGTTGACATTTTTTAAAAATTGGTTTTATAAATGTAAGAAAAAGAAATTATTCAGAGTCTTTTACTTCCTTTTCTAAATGATCTAAATACAAAATACCGTTTAAGTGATCTATTTCATGCTGAAAAATGACAGATGTAAACCCTTCAACAGTTTCCGTTTTATGTGTATTTTCCATGGTATCATACGCTATTTGTATAGAATAAGAGCGATTATATAAAGTTTCAGACCTGTCTGGTATGGACAAGCAACCTTCTATAAATGTTTGCTTTTGATCTGAATACTGAATTATTTTTGGATTTAAATAAACTTCAAACGGAAATTCCTCTTTATCAAATCTTTGAACCCAAATAATATTTTTTAAAATTCCTACTTGAGGAGCAGCAATACCAACACCTAAAGACATACTATCTCTAACTGTACTGTATAATCTATTTACAAAATTTTGAAGAATAGGATCGTTAGGATTTACTGTAACATGTGAACTTTTTGTTCTTAATAAAAGAGAATCAGATTTACTATTAATCTTATAAACACGCATAGGTATTGAACTATCTCTTTGCATGATTAAATTTATTTCTGCTTTAGTGAAACCACTTTCGTTAAGATTTTTTGCATTAAAGTTCTTAGTCCCAGAACATGCAGTTATTAAAAAAATTAGAGTTAGAAATAAAATAGATTTTAATAAGAATTTCATATTAATCTATATTAGTGGACTCAATTTTAAATGATTCCTTTTTCCCTTCCATGGTACCACGAACATATTCTTTACCATTTATTAATAAAACTTCTCCGTAAATACCATTTTTAATACTAGAATCTACACCAAATATTTTCTCGTTATAAAGCTGAACCACTTCTTCATTAGAACAATGTCCTACTATAATGTGCTTAGATTTAATAAGTCGTAAAATTTCTTTTATTTCACTATTTGGTAGATTGTCGTTAAAATAACCTCGATACCATATTGGCCCAGAAGATCTATAATAATTATCGTAAAATGAAGTTGCTTTTAATTCTTCTTTTGAAATGTCTATAGATTCTCTCATTAATTTGTTTACGTTTTCTATATTATATCCTAAAGACAAAAACGCTTTTGATAATCCTCCATGAACATAGGTGTCTTTATTTATTTTTAATACAGTTGGCTTCGATCTTAACCAACGACCTAAAACAGTTTGATTATTAAACAAATCTGTATAATTAGTTTTTAACAAATAAGAAGTAACTCTATATTTACTATTTAGATATCTTAAATCTTTATGAAGTATCATGTATTCATGGTTTCCAAGAGTAAAGTGAACTTTGCCTCCACTTTCTAATGCCTGTTTCTCTAGGTGATAAACAAACCAAAGCGTTTCAGTTACTTTAGGTCCACGATCAAAAATATCTCCAACAATAACTAAATGTCCATTTCCAAAATTCCAATTTAAATTGTTATCAATAATTCTATTGTTTTTTAAAATTTCGATAGCTAAATCAAACTGACCATGAATATCGCTTAAAACGACTATGTTCTCAACATCTTCATAGGTTGATTCTTCTGGAGTGAATTCTATTCTATAAGCGTCTAATGGCAATTCTTTGCTAAAAACCTTTCCATCTATAATGCTTTTTTCAATTAGAACATCATTCTCAATAAATACATAAGGACCATCATTAATTTTAAGACTATCTGCTTTTATTCCCAACTCCTTACTTTCCTCATTTTCTTCAGAACCAGTAATTGTTTGCGAATACCCACTTATTGTTATTGAAATAAATAAGAGGTAAACTATATGAAATTTAATTTTTTCTATCATTATAAAAAAGTTCATTGTGTAGGTTATAAAAATACTCTTTTTAAAGATAATAAATACTAATCAAATCCTATACCAATTCATTTAAGGGTTTTTATGAAGCCACAAAAATTATTAATAGAACAATCATCTTGTTTAACTATTTTATTATCAGCTAATTAAAACAAAAGGTTATTGGTGTTTTAAATTTTGGCATGTTGTTTGTTTTATATTGAGCAAGTTTCATTTAAAATTAACAATTATGAAAAAATTTATGTTTTTAATAACAGCTTTAGTTCTTGGAGGACTAACTGTTAGTGCATCAAACACCAACAAACCAAACCAAATAGACAATTCAACAACATGGAGAGGTTATGGTAATTCTTTCATATTTGTTGAAAATGGTATTGAGTTTTCTGTTTTCCCAGATGGTCAATTTGATTTTTATATGCCATCTTATGGACCAAATATCAATGTATCTGCTCCAGGAATTAGCATCAGTTTTAACTCTGGTTATGATTATAACCCTTATTTACAATACGATGAATTTGGAGCAATCATTCAAATCCAACACGTACCAATTTATTATGATTTTTATGGTCGAGTAACTCAAATTGGAAATGTAAATGTTAATTATAACAGATATGGATATGTAACACGAGTTGGAGGCCTTTTTATTCATTATAATAGATATTACAGATTCTCTCATTATACAGGATATATAAACTCTTACAACAGATATTATGTTTATAGACCATGGCATACATATTATAGAGTTCCTGCTTATAACCATTGTGTTGTATATCATACACCATACAGACAATATTATGCTCCTGTTAGATATGCATATTCAAAACCATATACTAACAACTATAGACGCACAACTGCTGTTGCGAGTAGACGTGGTAATACTATTTCTAGACAAAGTGAATTGGCTACACTGCCAAGTAGAGCAAATAACACACCTAGACGCGATGTTGGAAGCGAGAAGCCAAGAACAAATAATCAAGTTGCTACAAATACTGTAAGACCACGTAAAGGTTCTCAAATGAATGCACCTAGATCGAATAGCTCTGTGACGACCAAACCTAGAACTAGAAATAATACTGTAAAACCTAGAAATGGCACACAAGTTAATTCGCCTAGAACAAATAATTCTGTGGCTGTAAAGCCTAGAACACAAACTAGAGATAATACAACAAAACCTCTAGTAAAACGCAATGTACCTGAAAGAAAACCAAAGGCTAAAAATAATCGTACATATAATAAGAGTGACAATAACAGACAAATAGCTTCGAATACTAGAAGCAAAAGATAATTAGATTTTGGTTGGTTAGTTGGAAAGTCCTGCGAGTGGTATGCCTCAAAGCAAGCTCGTGGGATTTTCTCTTTTAAGAGATTTTATTTACTTCTAAAAAAAATCTTATTTATTAAAACAGATATGTCATCTGATAGATGAAATACATACACTACTAAACCATAGCTAGCAGAAATTAGTATGGATTTTAATGCAATATTAAAAACTGGGTGAAAAGAAAAATCCCAAAAATAAAACACACCAAGACTAACTAATAATAGTAAAACAACTTTTATAGTATTTACACTAAATGGAAGCATTTTAAATTTATAATAAACAAATCCAATCTTTGCCAAATTATATAAAAATATAGCAATAAAAGTAGCAAAAGCAGCACCATTAATTCCATAGATAGGAATAAATAAAATGTTTAAAATTATGGTTAAAACTGCAAGAAAAATACCAAGAATTAAGACCATTCTATAATAATCACTATTAAAGAGAATAGCATTATTATTACCAAGAATGCTGTCTAATAACTTAGTTAAACTAATTACAAATACTACTACTAACCCATCGACATAACTTTCATTTATTAATTTATAGAGTTCATTAATATTTAGAATAATTAAAAGAAAGATAAACCCACTTATTATAAACAATGTTAAAGAACTTTTCTTGTAAAGTATTTTTAAATCTACTTTGTTTTTTTCATTTAAAAGTTTTGCCGTTAAAGGATTGACTATTTGATGCATAGAACGATAAGGAACGCCAATTACTGTTGCTATATAAATTGCTACTCCATAATACGCTACATTTTCAATAGCTACATAACGATTTATCATAAACTTATCTATTTCAAGGATAATATTAGCTACAGATCCAGCAATAATAATTAAAGTAGTATATTTTAAAATGCTAACAAGATTAGGAATTCTATCGAATTTAAACTTTGGAAAACGCAGGCTAAATGCGTACAGTTTCATAATAATCATTCGTACTACATAAACACCTACCACACTATATATAAACTGATTAACAGTAAGAAAATCAGCATTTAACATGAGAAGTAAAACTGTAGTAGCTAATCTATGAAACACTTCTTTCATAAAATTACCAAATACTGTTTGCATTTGCACTTTTGACCAAGCGTAGAAAATCTCGAAATATGCAAATGTAATAGCAGCTATATAAATAAGCCACACATAGTCGATAATAATAATGTTATCTCCAGCTAGCCAAGCACTTATGAAATTAAACGCAAAATGGCCAATCAATCCAAAGGGTATAATTACCAATAAAGGCAAGAATAACATTAAGGTTAAAAAACTATTCTGCGATTGTTTTGTTTTAAATGATGAATAAAACTTTACTATGGTATTATGTACACCAAAAGCCATTAATGGCATCATAATGTTAGCTGTTGAAAGTAGATAGCTTACCAATCCAAAATACTCATCACTTAAAAAAGACGTATATAAAAACAAGACGTTAATAGCTCCAACACCAAACCCTATATACGTTACAACCGTATTTTTTATTGATTGATTTACAACTATTCCCATTGTAATAATTTAGATAATTTTTCTGTAAGCATTTTTCTACTATACTTCTGTAAACCTATAGCATGAGATTTTAAATTACCAGCTTTATAAGATTTATAATGATTTATAATAACACTTTTTAAAGCATCGTGAGCATCATATAAAAAATAGTCTCCAGTATTGGTTTCTTTAATTAGTGTTTCAACATCTGAACCTTGTGGACCAATAGCAATTATTGGTCTATTTGAAACCATATATTCAAATAACTTTCCTGGTATAATGCATTTAGTATCTTCTGAATCTATTTCAATAAGTAATAATATTTGTGATTTTTTTTGAAATTCAATAGCCTTGTTATGTGACACATAAGGATGATTAATTACATAATTACTTAAGCTATGTAAATTTATAGATTCTAGAACAACTTTACTTACCGAACCTACAAAATGAAGTTCTAAATCTTTAGCAAATTCTGGATTCTCTTCAATAAGCTCCTTTAATACTTGCCATAAAACTTCAGGGTTTCTTTTTGAAAGTAATGATCCAATATGAGATAATGTAAATTTATTATCTAACTCTGGTATTTTTGCTGAAGATATATCGTAACCATTAGTTATGACCTCTATAGGTTTGTTAGTAATACTAGAAAACTCATTTTTTGTAACTTCACTAGTTACTATTATTTTGTCTGATGCCAGCAATACTTTTTTCTCTAGATTTTTGTGTTTTTGCTTAGCTAACTTTGTTAATTTTAATTGTTTATGATAACCAATAGTTGTCCAAGGATCCCTAAAATCTGAAATCCATTTAACACCAGTACTTTTCTGTAAAGACAAACCAATTAAATGCAAGCTATGTGGAGGACCAGAAGTTATAATGGTTTTAATATTATAATCTTCAATATAAGTGTCTAGGTATTGTACAGAAGGTCTAATCCAGCTTTTTCTAGCATCAGGAATAAAAAAATTACCTCTAACAAATAATAATAATTTTTCAATAACTGTCTGTTTCTTTTCTTCCGGAATAATACCCTTACTTATAGTCTTCGATTTACTTTTAGATAAAAATCCAGCAAACTTATAAGGTTCTTTAATGGGCTGCTTTAAAATGGTAATATTGTCTGAAACTTCCTGAATTAGACTTTCGTCAATAATTGGATAATTAGGATTAGAAGGAATATATACAATAGGCTCAATACCAAACTCAGGTAAATATTTTACAAACTTTAACCAACGTTGAACACCTGGGCCTCCAGCTGGTGGCCAATAATAAGTGATGATAAGAACCTTAGTTTTGGTCATTTTTAATTTAGGTCATGGCTAAAGTGGTAACTAATCTTTTTTCTTAAAATTATAGAACAATCCTCCTATAAGTAACAAACCGAATGCTATTGAGCTTGCTAAAGCAATGGCACTTCCTGTTTTAATAACTTGTGGTTCAAATTTAAATTCAATAACATGTTGTCCTGCTGGCACTTTCATACCTCTTAACACATAATTTACTCGGTAATGAGGATTTAATTCACCATCGATATATGCGTTCCATCCATTTCCATAATATATCTCTGAAAAAACCGCAAAACCATCAACAGCACTTGAAGAATTGTATTTTATAAAATTTGAACTATACTCTTCTACCTTAATTGTGGCAGCTGTATCAATCATGATGTCTTCCTTTAAATAAGCAGCATAGTCATTATCTGAAGCCATAACAGCAACACGTTTAGTATCTAAACTATCTAAAGCAAGAATTTCTTCATTAGCAGAACTAACAAACTTCAAGTCTTCAATAAACCAAGCATTACCATTTGCGTCTGGATTTGTGTAGGGAAAAGGCTGACCTTCTTCGTCTTCGGCTATAATATATTTAGTATTCAACATGTTTAACACGTTGATATTGTTTTTTGCTATATAGAAGTCATATAATTCATCGTATCTTTTTAATTTTGCTGCATGATAACCACCTAAAGAATTATGATAATAGGAAGACTTTGCAGGTAATCTAGAAACTAAATCAAAAACTCTAAAGTGTTCTGGGTCTTGCATGATGGCCTTATCAACTTCTGTAGCTTGATATGGCTTATTCATTTGAATAGAAGATACAAAGTTATCGTTATTTACATAACGTCTGTCAACACCAACCAAATCAATTAAAATTAATGCTGCAAATGCTATAATCACTTTAGATTCTGAAAGTTTTTTCTTTAAGAACAAATAAATAGTTCCAGCTGAAAGTAACACTAATACAAGTGTTCTTAAGGTGTCTTGTGTAAAGAACGTTTTTCTGTCTGCAATAAGTGCATCCATAAATTGTTGTCCATAATTCTGACGATAGAACCCATCACTTCCACCAATAAAGTTGAATAAAGACGATTTAAACAATAGGAAAATAACTGCAAGTCCAGCTGTTATACCAACTGCATATTTTAAAGCTTTTTGTTTTTCTTCATCTTTATTAAAATTGTTAAACAGCCTAACAAGTCCAAAAATCGCTAAAACAGGAATACAAAGTTCTAATATTACCTGAATTGAGCTTACTGCTCTAAACTTATTATAAAGTGGTACATAATCAATAAAGAAATCGGTTATAAATTTAAAAGGCTGACTATCTCCATAAGACAAAATTAAAGACAAAATGGATCCACCAACTAACCACCATTTTAAACGACCTTTAACTAAGAACAGAGCAAACACAAATAAAAATAACACGACAGCTCCAACATAAGCTGGTGCTTCTACTATGGTCTGTTCTCCCCAATATGTAGGTGTTTGTTTTGTGTATTCTCTAGCTTCTAGTGGAGGGACTCCTTGTTTTAAGAAGAATTGATAGGATTCTGAGTCTTTACCAACATCTTCATGGCTTCCACCTCCCAAAAATCTTGGAATGTATAAGTTAAATGTTTCAAGAATACCATAACTATATTCCGTTATATAATCTCTATCTAATCCAGTAGTAATTTCTTTTGGAGAACCATCAGCATTAATAGTTAATTCGCTTTGTCCACGATTACTTTCTTTAGCATACTCTTGAGTTGCTAGAATATTTGTAGCATTCAGACCTATAGCTAACACAACTGCAGAAATCAATATCCCTAAAGATTTAAAATAATGATTTAATTCGGTTTTTTTATAAGCATCAAATAAATAAACTGCTCCTAAAACTAAAACTAAAAGGAACAAATAATAAGTCATTTGAAAATGGTTTGCTACCAACTCCAATGCCATAGCAACAGCTGTTAGTAAAAATCCAAGAACATATTGCTTCCTAAAGGTTAATAGAATGCCACTTAAAACCAAAGGCATATAAGCAATAGCATGCGCTTTGCTATTATGTCCAACACCAAGAATAATAATGAGATAGGTTGAAAAACCAAAAGCCAAAGCACCTAAAGTTGCTAGTTTAAAATCAACTTTTAAAACTAAAAGTAAGATATAAAATCCTAAGAAATACAAGAAGAGATAATCTGCAGGGCGAGGTAAAAACCGAAGTGTTAAATCTAGTTTTTTAATGTAATTATTTGGATAATGGGCTCCAAGTTGATACGTTGGCATGCCTCCAAAAGCACTATTTGTCCAATATGTCTCTTCTCCAGTAGCTTGTTTAAAGTCTTTTTGCTGCTTAGCCATACCAATATAGTGAACAATATCACTTTGATAAATGGCTTTTCCCTTTAAAACAGGACTAAAATAAGCTAAGGAAATAATTATAAATCCTATTAAAACTAGGATATGAGGAAGTATTTTTTTTATTGAAAATGACATGAATATGTATTAAACTTTGAAAGCGAAAATTAATCAATTTCTTCGTAATCTACATATTCACCAACCTTTTTATTTGAAGTTGAAGTTTTTGGCACTTTATCTATTGTAACTTCTCCTTCTTTATTTTGTTCTTGTTTAGGACTTTGATACTGTCCAAATTGTCCGCCAAAACGTTCTTCAGCCTTTTTGGCAACATACTTCATTAAATAAGGAGCAAAAATTCTTGAGAGTATTTTAATTCCATAATATATTAATAGTATGATTAAAATAACTCTTAAAACTCCTGTTATAGATGCGTACTGTAGCATAAATGTAATTTTAAACAAAAATACAAATCTCATTTTTTAAAATCTGTAATAAATACTTAAAAAAAATATAAAATCAATATATTTGATTCAAACAAAATAGCAATTAAAGAGTACAATTCAATTTATTTATAAAGCAATTATTTTGAACGACTTATAAATAAATGTGCTCCAAATCAATAAAACATTTTACATATGAAACCATTAAAAATTCATGTATTTTTATTTGCTTTTGCTTTTTCTCTCCATGGATATTCGCAATATACTGAAGTAATTAACTCAAATAGACCTGGAGTTTCACAAAGTGCTTTTTCAGTAGGAACCAATGTTATTCAGGTTGAAGGAGGTCCATATATGCTAAACGAAAACCATGCATTACTTGATAGAGAAGATAAAAGTTATGGTATAGATTTTACAGCAAGATATGGCTTATTATGGCCACAATTAGAATTGAATTTACAGACTACATTTCAATCTACAAATAGAACTTATACCAATACAGTTCCAAACGAAGATTCATTTAGTAATTTTAAAACTTTAACTTTTGGAGCCAAATATTTGGTTTACGATCCATTTAAAAATGATGAAGAAGATAAACCCAATTTATATAGCTGGAAGGCAAACCATAGTTTTAAATGGAAATATTTAATTCCTGCAGTTGCTGTTTATGTTGGTGGTAATTATGATACTTCTGATAATCCATACACAGCAGTAGGTGTAGAAGGTTTTAGTCCAAAAGTGGCTATTGCAACCCAAAACAACTTTTCTGGAGGATGGGTTTTTGTAATGAATTTTATAAAAGATCGGATTGGTACAGACCAATCAGACTTTTCGTTTATTTTAACTCTAACAAAATCCATTACAGATCAATGGGCTATTTTTGCTGAATCTCAAAATATTAGTAGTGATTTTTATGCTGACAATTTAATTCGCTTTGGTGGTGCTTATTTATGGAGTAAAAACTTACAATTAGACACAGCATTTACCTTTAATACCAAAGATACTCCATCTGTTTTTGCTGTAACTTTAGGCGCTTCGTACAGATTAGATTTCCATAAGGATAAGGAACAAAAAGACGATGGTACTTCGGCAGAAGACGAACTAGAAAGACAAGAAAATAAAGCTAGAGGAGAGAAAAAGAATAAACGTAAAAAAGAAGACGTAGATTTCGATTCTGAAAACTAAATTGATGTTTTTAAACCTATGATTACACTTAAAGAAGTAACAAATAAGAAAGAGTTAAAAACATTTGTAACCTTTCCTTTTCAATTATACAAAGATTCTAAATATTGGGTTCCACCAATAATTTCTGATGAAGTTGCAACGCTAAGTGCAGATAAAAACCCAGCATTTAAGCATGCTGATGCTCACTTTTTCTTAGCTTTTAAAGGAAAAGCTATTGTTGGTCGTATAGCTGCTATTATAAATAAGATAGAGATAAACGAGCAAAATGTTAAAAAAATGCGTTTTGGCTGGTTTGATGCTATCGACGATTTTAAAGTATCTAAGGCCTTATTTGATAAAGTTTTTGAAATAGGAGAAGAAAACAACTTAGCATTTGTTGAAGGTCCTGTAGGTTTCTCTAATCTTGATAAAAATGGTGCATTAACATATGGTTTCGATCATATTGGCACTATGGCAACATGGTATAATCATCCCTATTATATAACACATTTTGAGAAACTAGGCTTTTTACCGGAAAAGGAATACATAGAAAGTAAATTCTCTTTTAAAACCATTCCTTTAGAGCGTTTTACAAGAGTGAATGATATAATAACTAAACGTTTTGAGCTAAGACCAAGCAAATTCACTAAAACAAAAGAAATTGTACCACATATAGATGATATGTTTGAATTGTTAAATGAATCTTACGCGAAACTATCTACATTTGTACCCATTTCAGATTTACAAAAAGAATACTTTAAAAAGAAATTCATCAATTTTATTAATCCAGAATACGTTAAGTTCGTTTTTGATAAAAATGATAAAATGATAGCTTTTGCAATAGTTCTACCTTCTTTCTCTGAAGCTTTACAAAAAGTAAAAGGTAAGTTGTTTCCTTTTGGATTTTTAGAATTGCTAAAAGCTAAAAAGCATAGTAAAACTGCACTATTCTATTTAATTGGTGTAAACCCACATTATCATAATAAAGGGGTTACAGCTATTATCTTTAATGAGTTTTACAAAACATTTAAAAAACACGATATAGAAACTTGTATTAGACTCCCTGAATTAGTAGACAATTTTGCTTCGCAACAAATTTGGAAAGATTTTGATTGTGAAATTATTAAACGACGAAAAACGTTTAGAAAAGAGTTGTAGCTATATAGTTTTTCAGTAAGACATATGAAGAAATGTTTAAGACAATGCTAAATTTAAAATTGAGGAGACTTTTGAATAAAAAATTGAATAATAATGTTTCGGATATCAATAAATTCATTGAAGATTTAAAAAATCTTGATTTTGGGGTTATTCAAACTATAGCTCAATTAAATAAGAAACTTAAAATTGATATTACAGAATCCCGTGAACTAGTTATTAACTCTCCTTCATGGATTGAGGAAAAAGAAATTTTTATTGACTTCAATAATAAAGTTTATGAAATTCTTGAACGAGAAGCAGATAAGGTTGATGAGAATAGTGATGGAATAGCACATCTGACTTTTTTTTCAGATAATGAAAAACAAAGAAAAAGATAATTAGCAAAAAAAAAATCCGATAGCATCACACTATCGGATTTTTTAAAATATACATTTTAGTGTTTATTTATCCATGGCTGCAGTTACAGCAGCTGACATTCTTTTGTAAGTTCCGTTTACCAATCTTTCTCTAATAGCATCAAAAGCATCAAGAGTTTCAGTAACATCTTCTAATGTATGTGTAGCAGTAGGTATTAAACGCAATAAAATCATTCCTTTAGGAATTACTGGATACACCACAATAGAACAGAAAATGCCGTGATTTTCTCTTAAGTCTCTTACCAGAGCCATAGCTTCAGGAATACTTCCTTCTAAATATACTGGAGTAACACAACTTTGTGTAGTACCAATATCAAAACCTCTTTTCTTTAATCCAGATTGAAGCGCATTGGTGTTTTCCCAAAGTTTGTTTTTTAATTCTGGCATAGTTTTAAGCATATCTAAACGCTTTAAAGCACCAACAACTAATTGCATTTGCAAAGATTTTGCAAACATTTGAGAACGTAAGTTATATTTTAAGTAATCAATAATTTCTTTATCTGCAGCAATAAAGGCTCCTGTACTAGCTAAAGATTTTGCAAATGTAGCAAAATACACATCTATGCCATCTTGAACACCTTGCTCTTCTCCTGCTCCTGCTCCTGTTTTACCTAGAGTTCCAAATCCATGAGCATCATCAACAAAAAATCTAAAGTTGAATTTCTTTTTAAGTTCAACTATTTCTTTTAAACGTCCTTGTTCACCACGCATACCAAACACACCTTCCGAAATCACTAAAATTCCTCCTCCAGTTTGTTCAGCCATTTTAGTAGCTCTTTCAAGGTTTTTTTCTAAGCTTACAATATCGTTATGTTTATATGTAAAACGTTTTCCCATATGCAAACGCACGCCATCAATAATACAAGCATGTGCATCCACATCATAAACAATAATATCGTCTTTAGCTACTAAGGCATCAATAGTAGAAACCATACCTTGGTAACCAAAGTTTAGTAAGTAAGCTGCTTCTTTATTAACAAAAGCTGCTAATTCGTTTTGAAGTTTTTCATGTAAATCTGTATGACCAGACATCATACGTGCTCCCATTGGGTAAGCAGAACCGTAATCTGCTCCAGCTTGAGCAT
This sequence comes from Xanthomarina spongicola, assembly GCF_003148645.1. Lineage (GTDB taxonomy): Bacteria > Bacteroidota > Bacteroidia > Flavobacteriales > Flavobacteriaceae > Xanthomarina > Xanthomarina spongicola. The sequence continues at coordinate 346,161 of NZ_QGGP01000002.1, read as the reverse complement.
CAACTTTTCTAACTTCAGGATGATTCGCTAAACCTAAATAATCATTAATACTCCAAGTAATAACCTCTTTACCTTGGAATTTCATTCTATTAGATATCTCGCCTTCCAATTTTGGAAACACAAAATACCCTTCTGCTTGAGAAGCCCACTTTCCAAGTGGTCCTTTATCTCTATAAATTTTATCGAATAAGTCTTTCATATAAGCTATTAATCATAGTTGGTTGGTGCAAAATTAGATATTTATATGTTTACAACATAATCTTTTTATGCACTATTATTAACAAAATAGGAAATTACCTATTCAATCGTTATATCTTTAGTTATTTAATAATTTGAATACTTTCAGCAGCTTCCTGGTGAATGGTATCAAAGAACCCTTGATCATTCATCCATTTATCGCTATAAATCTTACTCATATAACGTGAACCATGGTCTGGAAATATTACAACAACGTTAGAATCTTTAGTAAAAGTTTCATCTTCGTTTAATTGCTTTATAGCTTGCATAGCAGCACCAGAAGTATAACCAACAAAAAGTCCTTCAGTATTTGCTATTTCTCTAGCAGTATGAGCACTTTCTTCGTCTGTAACTTTTACAAACTCGTCTATAACTTCAAATTTTGTTGCCGTAGGAATTAAATTTTTTCCTAATCCTTCAATGCGATATGGATATATTTCTTTTTCATCAAACTCTTGAGTTTCATGATATTTTTTAATAACAGAACCATAAGCGTCTACACCAATGATTTTAATATCTGGATTTTGCTCTTTTAAATATTTACCAATTCCAGAAATTGTTCCACCAGTACCACTACAAGCTACTAAATGAGTTATTTTACCTTCTGTCTGATTCCAGATTTCTGGTCCTGTAGAATGGTAATGCGCATCAATGTTTAGCTCATTAAAATATTGGTTGATGTAAACAGATCCTTCCGTTTCTTCATGTAAACGTTTAGCAACTTCGTAATAAGATCTTGGGTCGTCTGCACTAACATGTGCTGGGCACACATATACTTGTGCTCCCATAGTTTTAAGCATGTCTATTTTATCTGCAGAAGATTTAGAACTTACAGCAAGAATACATTTGTAACCTTTAATAATACTTACCATGGCAATACTAAAACCTGTATTTCCTGAAGTAGTTTCCACAATAGTATCTCCAGGCTTTATTATACCTTTCTTCTCTGCTTGCTCAATAATATAAAGTGCAATTCGGTCTTTAGATGAATGACCAGGATTAAAAGCTTCTACTTTTGCATAGTAGTTTCCTTTAAAAGAAGATGCTATTTTATTTAGCTTGATTAGTGGTGTATTACCAACTAATTCTAGAACATTATTAAAAACTTTTTTATTATTTTCCATACATGTTATTTAAAAGCTACTACAATATAATTTATAGTATCCTAAAACCTTGCAAAAATACATATTTTTTTTCTTAATAAGAAATTCCTTCTAAATCTAATATAAAAGCATATTCTAAGGCTACTTCTTTTAAACTTTCAAATCTACCAGAAGCTCCACCATGACCAGAATCCATGTCTGTATGCAATAATAAAAGATTATTATCTGTTTTATATTCTCTTAGCTTAGCTACCCATTTTGCTGGTTCCCAATATTGTACCTGCGAATCATGCAAACCTGTAGTAACCAATATATTAGGATAATCTTGTTTAGACACATTATCGTATGGAGAGTACGATTTCATATAATCGTAATATTCTTTATTATTTGGGTTTCCCCATTCGTCATATTCTCCTGTTGTTAATGGTATGGTGTCGTCAAGCATTGTTGTAACGACATCTACAAAGGGAACTGCTGCTAAAACACCATGATATAATTCTGGATTTAAATTTACTATAACTCCCATTAAAAGACCACCAGCAGAACCTCCATAAGCATATAAATGCTTTTGAGTTGTGTATTTTTTTTCAATTAAGTATTTCGAACAATCAATGTAATCGAAAAAAGTATTCATTTTAGATAAAAGCTTCCCATTATCGTACCAATCACGTCCTAAATATTCTCCTCCTCGAATATGAGCAATAGCATAAATAAAACCTCTATCTAATAAACTTAATCTAACAGTAGAAAAATATGGGTCTATTGTAGAACCATAAGATCCATATGCATAAAGCATTAAAGGATTTCCAGACTCTTTTTTCATGTCTTTTCTATAAACTAAAGATACTGGAACTTTTTCACCATCTCTAGCAGTAACCCAAATACGCTCTGAAGCATAATTCTCTTTATTAAAATTGGCATCTAAAACTTCTTGCTCTTTCTTAACATCATGAACTTTAGTTTTAAAATTATAATCAATTACAGAACTTGGTGTTGTTAAAGAGTTAAAACTATAACGTAGGTACTCACTATTAAAATCTGGGTTATTTCCTGTATTTGCTGTATAAGTTTCGCTATTAAAAGGCAGATAGTAATCCTCTGCTCCATTCCAACTTATAATTCTAATTTTATTCAAGCCTTGTTCTCTTTCACTAACAACTAAGTAATCTTTAAAAATTTCAATATCTTCTAACAAAACATCTTCTCTGTGTGGAATAAGCTCCTGCCAATATTTACTTTCGGTTTGTGTTTCTTTTGTTTTTTGTAGTTTAAAATTATGAGCTTTGTCTTTATTTGTTAGAATATAAAAGCTATCGCTATAATGTGCAATTGCATACTCTACACCTCTTTTTCTCTTACTAAATAAACGAAATTCTTCATTAGGATTATTAGCATTTAGAATACGATATTCTGAAGTTAAGGTGCTTGAAGATCCAATGACTATATATTTTCTAGACTTCGTTTTATAAACAAACGTATTAAAAGTTTCATCTGTTTCATGATACACTTCAATATCGTCTTCTACTTGAGTATGCAACTTATGTCTATAAATTTTATGAGAACGAAGCGTTAATTCATCTTTACGAGAATAATAAACAGTCTCATTATCGTTAGCCCAAGTAACACTTCCTGTGGCATTGAGTATCTTTTCAGGGTAAATTTCTCCAGTAACTAAATTCTTTATTTGAATAATATATTGCCTTCTACTTACAGTATCTATAGAAAACGCTGCAAGTGTATTGTCTGGACTTATTGAAATACTACCTAAGTTGAAATAGGAATGCTCTTTAGCCATCTCATTACAGTCGAAAAGTAATTCTTCTGGTGCTTCTATAAATTCTTTCTTTCTAGCATAAATAGGATAATCTTTACCTTTCTCAAATCGTGTTACATACCAATAACCGTTTAACTTATAAGGAACGGATTGATCGTCTTCTTTAATCCTTCCTTTCATTTCTTCAAACAAGTCTTTCTGAAAGGCTTCTGTATGTTTTAAAATACTTTTAGTATAATTATTTTCAGCATGTAAATAATCTAATACTTCTTGGTCTTCTCTATCGTTTAACCAATAGTAATTATCTATTCGAACATCGTTATGAGCAACAAGTTTTTTTGGGACTATTTTAGCCTTAGGAGGGAATATAGTGTTTTTCAAAAGTGAAAAATTTTAACTGAATTATTGGCCTCAAAAATATGAAAATTAAATAGCTTTGTACTGAAATTAATAAAATATAAAATTATGTTTGGAGATCTTATGGGAATGATGGGGAAACTAAAGGAAACCCAGAAAAAAGTTGAAGAAACTAAAAAGCGTTTAGATACTGTTTTAATTGATGAAAAAAGCAGTGACGAAAAAATAACAGTCACCTTAACTGCCAATAGAACCATTAAATCTATTAGTATAGACGAAGGCCTTTTGCAAGACAAAGAGGAATTAGAAGATTACCTAATCTTAACACTTAATAAAGCTATTGAACGTGCAACACAAATAAATGAAGCCGAGTTAGCTGCTGTGGCAAAAGATGGTATGCCAAATATTCCTGGTATGGATATGTTTAAATAGTAGTTAGTTGTTAAATAAGAGTTTTTTGATTTTTATTTACAAAAAACCACTCTACTAAATGAACTATTTACCGATAACCAAACTTTAATCTTATGCCATATTTGTCTTCAATCTCAGGTTTCTTTTTATCAGTTTCGTATGTACAGATCCCAAATTTTGCTCGATCTGCATCAACTATAGTTAAATCTTGGGATTTCTTATCGAAAGGAAAATTAAAATGATAATTAGTTAGTTTTGCTCGAGATTTCCCACTTGTTCTATACAATATAGAAACCTTATTTTTTTCGAAAGTGTAAATTATTGCAAATTCTCTTGGATGCATAGCTCCAGATTTTATGGCAGCTAATAATTTTTCTTCGGTTAACTCACTAATAGGATAATCGTAATGCAGGAGTGTGACTGTTACTTTAGAATTATCAAATTCGCAATCACTTATTCTTGAAGCATCATAAGAGTTATCAATACCTATGACATTTTCGCCTGGATATTCATTTTTATCAAGTCCCTCTTTTATTTTATTAAAGTTAGAATAAACAATCCCTTTATAATTCTTATTACTTTTATTTTCTTGTTCTTTTTGATAGTTTCGATGAAATGATTTCGATGCTCCAATACTAATTATAGATTGGTATTCAAAATACAAGTCATTGAATTGCTCATCTAGTTTTTGCCAATCTGAAACATTAAATTCCTCATTAAAAATGGGAATTTCTTTTAAACATTCAATTATCACACCATGTTTAATTGCTTCAAGGATCCAATATAGTGCCTTTGATATGTTTTTGTTTATTAGAGAAATTTCAGCAGCAATTACATAATCCTTTGCAAAGGCTGGCTTATATTCAGTAAGTAAGTTATTTAATAGAGTTTCAGCTTGTGGAAAATTTTCATTGACTATAAGATCTTCAACTTTATTGAATTCTTGATGATAGATTAAAAAATCTTGTTGATAGACATTGTTTTGAAACAACAAAAAAATCAAACAAATTATTGAATTCCGAATCATCAATTACTCTTTTCTAGTTTAAACATACATAATCACCTAAAATTTCAAAACACTTAAAACACTTAAAAAATAGTCATGCATTTGGTCTGTGTAATCCAAATGAGTGACTATGCGTAGCTTCCCTTGACCCATTCCACTTAGACGAATGTTTTTATCTTCAAGTGCTTTTAAGAATTTAGGCTCATCCCTTTTATTCTGTAATTCGAAAATAATGATATTGGTTTCAATAGGTGAAACGTTTTTAATGAAAGGCAATTCACTTAATAGGCTTCCAATTTCTTTTGCTTTTTTGTGGTCTTCAGCTAATCTGTCTAAATTATTATCTAAAGCATAAATTCCTGCAGAAGCTAAATAACCAACCTGTCTCATACCTCCACCAAGAATTTTACGTATTCTAATGGCGTTTTGCATAAAAGCTTCATCACCAATCAATACCGAACCACTTGGGCAACCTAAACCTTTACTTAAACACACAGAAATTGTGTCGAATAACTGGCCATAATCTTTAGCTGTTTCCTTTTTTTCAACTAAAGCATTCCAAATTCGTGCACCATCTAAATGAAAACCTAGATTATTAGAATCGCAAACGGTTCTTATTTTTTTTAGCTCTTCAAAATCCCAACAAGAACCTCCTCCTCTATTGGCTGTATTTTCTACTTCAACTAAAGCCGTTAATGGACTGTGATAAAAATCAGGTGGATTTATAGCTTCGACAACTTGTTCTGCCGTAAACATGCCACGATTCCCATCAATCAATTTGCAGGAAACTCCACTATTAAAAGAAGCTCCGCCACCTTCATAATTATAAATATGCGCATCTTTATCACAAATAACTTGATCTCCTGGATTGGTATGTAACTTTATAGCAGTTTGATTTGCCATCGTTCCTGTTGGAAAAAACAAGGCTTTAGGCTTTCCAAACATTTTAGCGAGTTGTTCTTCCAGAGCATTAACAGTTGGATCTTCTTTATAAACATCATCGCCAACTTTAGCTTGCAACATAGCGTCCAGCATATCTTGTGTTGGCTTAGTAACCGTATCACTTCTTAAATCTATTATCATTTGCGAAAAATTAAAGCATAAAACTATAAAATTAAATCAAGTTATATTTTATCTGCCAGTTTTAAATTTTATTTTTGTGGAAACAAAATGAAAATATGATTACTTCAGATCAAATTAAAGATCTTAATAAACGTCTAAGTGCGCTTAGACAATATCTTTGACATAGACGCCAAACTAATTGAAATTCAAAACGAAGAAGAACAAACTTTCTCACCTACGTTTTGGAACGATTCTACAGCTGCTGAAATTGTTATGAAATCGCTTCGAACCAAGAAAAAATGGGTTGAAGATTTTCAAAAAGGAAAAACCCTTGTTGAGGAACTTGAAATTATTTACGAATTCTTTAAGGAAGGAGAATCTACTCAAGAAGATTTAGAAACTAGTTTCGAAAAAGCAACAGATCTTATTGAAGATTTAGAATTTAAAAACATGCTTTCTGAAGAAGGTGATAGCTTAAGTGCTGTATTTCAAATAACTGCTGGAGCTGGTGGAACAGAAAGTTGTGATTGGGCAAATATGCTTATGCGTATGTATTTAATGTATGCCGAAAAAAGTGGTTTTAAAGTCAAAGAACTTAACCATCAAGAAGGTGACGTTGCAGGAATAAAAACTGTGACTTTAGAAATTGAAGGCGATTACGCTTTTGGATGGTTAAAAGGGGAAAATGGTGTTCACAGATTGGTACGTATCTCTCCGTTTGATAGTAATGCCAAACGTCATACCAGTTTTGCCTCGGTTTATGTATATCCTTTAGTAGATGATACCATTGAAATTGATATAAACCCAGCAGATATTGAAATAACAACAGCACGCTCTAGTGGAGCTGGTGGACAAAATGTTAACAAAGTTGAAACTAAAGTCCAATTAACACATAAACCTACTGGCATTCAAATTTCATGTTCAGAAACTCGCTCACAGCACGATAACAGATCTCGTGCTATGCAAATGCTGAAATCTCAATTATATGAAATAGAATTGCAAAAACAATTGGCTCAACGAGAAGATATTGAATCAGAGAAAATGAAGATTGAATGGGGAAGTCAGATTAGAAATTATGTGATGCATCCTTATAAATTAGTAAAAGATGTTCGTTCTGGCCATGAAACAGGCAATGTAGATGCTGTAATGGATGGACATATTGAACCGTTTTTGAAGGCCTATTTAATGATGATGGGACAAAAAACAGAAGAAGAAACCTTATAAATTATGATTAAAATATATCACAATTCGCGTTGTAGTAAATCCAGATGTGGACTTGAAATAGTTGAAAAATCTGGTAAAGATTTCGAGATAAAATCTTATTTAGAAAATACGCCTTCTAAAGAAGAGTTAAAACAGATTCTTTCTCTTTTAAATATAAAAGCCGAAGAATTAATTAGAAAGAATGAAGCTATCTGGAAAGAGAATTTTAAGGGCAAAAATTTAACAGAAGAACAACTTATAGATGCTATGATAACTTATCCAAAACTCATAGAAAGACCTATAGTTATAAACGGAAAAAAAGCAGTTATTGGAAGACCTCCAGAGAAAATTTTAGACATTATATAACTCGTCGAAATGCTTTAAAATCATTGATGTTCATTACTTTTTTATTTAACAAACTTTTAACCCTTCTACACTAAACCAAGTTCTATTTTTGCAGTCTTATATTGCAAAAATAAAATCATGAATAAATTCTTATTATCAATTCTATTTACAATTATTTCTTTCGCTACAATTCAAGCACAAAAAGAGGTTACCATAACAGGAAAAGTATTAGAAAAAATTACAGGACAGCCTTTAGAATATGCAACTGTTGCATTTTTTAGTCAAGCTGAAAACAGAATCGTTACTGGAGGTATAACAGACCAAAGTGGATATTTTAGTATTCCTGTACCAGTTGGTACTTACGATGTTTCAATTGAGTTCATCTCATTTATAAAACAAACACTTCCAAATCAGAATCTTAATTCAGATAAAAATATTGGTAACTTTAGTTTAGAAGCAGACACTCAAGCTTTAGATGAAGTAAATATAATTGCTGAAAAAACTTCAGTAGAAATTAAACTTGATAAAAAAATATACAATGTTGGTAAAGACCTTACAGTTCGTGGTGGTACTGTAAGTGATGTTTTAGACAACATTCCATCAGTTTCTGTAGATGTTGAAGGAAATGTTGCTTTAAGAGGAAATGAAAATGTTAGAATATTAATTAATGGAAAACCATCAGGCTTAGTAGGATTAAATTCTACTGATGCTTTAAGACAATTACCAGCAGAATCAATAGAACGTGTAGAAGTTATAACGTCTCCATCTGCTAGATATGATGCAGAAGGGACTGCTGGAATATTAAATATTATTTTACGTAGAAGTAAACTACAAGGCTTAAATGGAGCAGTAACAACTAGTATTGGTTACCCAAAATCAGCTGGAATTTCTGGAAATATTAACTATAGAACTGGTGATGGTGATCTTAATATATTTAATACAACAAGTTATAATTATAGAGAAGTTCCAGGAAATTCATCTTCCTATACACAATACTTTAATAAAGAGTATGATGATAATGGTAATTTAATTGTAGACAATCCAGATTCTTATTTAGATGAGACTAATGATTATGACAGAGTTAGAAAAGGTTTAAGTACTAATTTTGGTTTGGAATGGTATGTTACAGATTCAGCTTCATTAATTGGATCAATTTCATATAGAAATGGAGATAACGAAAGTAACACGACTAATACATTGATTCAGTTAGATGAAAACCAACAATTTGTTTCACAAAATAATCGTTTTGATCCTGAAGAAGAGACAGACAAAGTTATTCAGTACTCATTAAATTTTACAAAAGATTTTGATACTAGTGGAGAAAAGTTAACTATGGATTTTCAATATGAAGATAATTCAGAAGATGAATACTCTGGAGTGTTACTTGAAGGAATAAATACTGAAAATGTTGCTACACTTGAAGATCAAACTAGAATCTTATTGCAAGCAGATTATGTATTACCTATAGGAGAAAAGAGTCAGTTTGAATTAGGATATCGTGGTAATTTTAATGATCAAGATACAGATTACACCATTGAATTTCTTGATGAAAATACAGGTCAATTTGTTGTTAACGACTCTTTATCTAACTTCTTAAACTATCGTGAATATATAAATGCAGCTTATACTCAATTTGGTAGTAAAGTTGGAAGCAAGTTTTCATATCTATTAGGACTTCGTCTAGAAAGTACTCGAATTACAGTAGATCAACCTACAAGTGGTGACTATAGTAAAAATGATTATACAGGTTTATTTCCAACAGTTAACTTAAGTTATGAATTAAGTGAAGATGAGAATATAACTTTAGGTTATAGTAGACGAATTCAAAGACCTCGCTCTTATTTTATTAATCCTTTCCCTTCTAGATCTAGTATTACTAGTGTATTTAGAGGAAATCCAGAATTAGCGCCAAGTTATTCAGGTTTGTTCGATTTAGGATATTACAAAAAATTTGGTAAAGTTTCTTTAAACACATCTGCATACTTCCAACATGCTACAGATGTATTTAGTTTTATAAGTTTTGATACAGGCATTCCTGTTACAGTTAATGGTCAAGAATTTACAATTATTGAACGTACACCAATTAATTTAGCTGAAGAAGATCGATATGGTTTTGAATTCACAGTAGGTTATAATCATTCTCGTAAATGGAATATTAATGCCAATTTTAATATTTTTAAACAATCTCTTACTGGAACAGCTCCAAATGGTTTATCACTTGATAACGATAATACTAGTTGGTTTGCTAGATTAAATAATAAATATACACTACCTGGTCAAATTGAATGGCAAACTAGCTTAAGCTATAGAGGTCCATCTGAAGATGCTCAAAATAAAAGAGAAGGTATTTTTTCTACAAATATGGCATTCAGCAAAGATGTCTTCAATGAAAATGCTTCATTAGCACTTAATGTAAGTGATTTATTAAATAGTAGAAAGCGTAAAATGGATACTACTACTCCAACTTATACTGGAACTTCTGAATTTCAATGGAGAGAAAGAAGTATTACACTGTCGTTTACATATAGATTTAATCAACAAAAGAAGCGTCAACAACGTGGTTATGGTGGAGACGATATGGATTTTGAAGGATAATTAAATTCTCAAAAAACAAAGCATAAAAAAAGGAAGCCAATTGGCTTCCTTTTTATTTATAATATAAAACGAAATTAATTTAATTCACGTTTTGCTTTTTTCTCTTCTTTAATCTCTTTCATGCGCTCCATAAAAGCTCCACCAATCCAATAAGGTATAACGAAAGTTATTAAAAATATCATTAGCCAAAAACCAATTGTTAATATGGTTAAAAATGCTATAAATCCTAAGTATTGGTCAAATTCGAACATAATAAAAATCTATTTTTTTTTAATATCTATTGCAAAGATACATGAAATGGTTTTTTTACACAATAGTAATATTAAGATTTATTAACACTTTTTTACTTTATTGCTTAATAACTTTAAAATATGTTGCTTCTTTAGTCCCATCCTTCAATTTTAAATTATACATTCCTGAACTTAAACTACTAATATCTATTTGACTATTAGGCTCTAAAATTCCAGTACTTACTTTTGCTCCATTAGTATTATAAATTTCATATTGGATGTTTTCTTTTAAACCAGAAATTTGAAGATAATCTGATGTAGGATTTGGATATATCTTTTTTATTATAAATGGTAAGTTATTTTCAACACTAAGTAAAGTACTTAAGTTTTCAACCTTAAAAATATTTCCACCATCAAATCCACCAGCTATAAATAGGTCATCTTCTATTAAGAGTAAAAAACTAGGTTGTCCAATTGTTGTTGTCATAAAGTCTTCAACTTCAGGGACATCTGCATCTAAATCAATTTTTGCAATCTTATCAGCAATAGCCATACCCATCAATAAAATGTTATTATAAAATTCTAATGTATAAACGTTAGACTCTAATCCTGTTACCACTTCTTCTGGTACAGGGTTTTCATCTGTAACATTAATTTTAGACACTTTATTTGAAAATCCAAAATATAAATCGTCGTCTTTATTAGCAAAAGCTAATACCCTATCTTCAATATTGTCCAACACAATTTCAGGTTGCACAGTAGAACTCAAGAGATTAATTCGATAAATTCTATTTTGATAATTCCCAATATATAGATAGTCATCTATAACTATTAATGCGTAAATTATTGAGATTGAAGCTACATTTTGTATAGTAGGATTAGATTCGTTAATGTTTATTTTACTTAAACCTTGACCACTAGATGAAAAATACAAATCGTTATTATATAAACAAATAACTCTAGGGTATGTTAATCCAGTTAAAATATCTTCATTTACTGGATTACTATCCAAAATATCTATTTTAGAAATAGTTCCCATGCCAGAATTAGGACCATGATCACAAATAAATAGGTCATTATTTTTTAAAGCCATACCTAAAGGGTTTCCATATCCTGAAATGACTTCAATTTCTTGAGAAAATATGAAATTTACAAAAAGCAATATAATAATTGGTAGTAATTTTTTTATCATCATTTATTCATTTAAATTATTTATCTAAAGTAACAATTATCTAAAACAAAATAATACAATTGAATATATTTCCGTTATTATACTTTTTTAAATAAAAACTTAATCCATGTTCATATATTTTTTAGGTGTAAAATCGTAAATTTGTAAAAGCAAAAATATCAATTACATCATGAAATACAGAATAGAAAAAGATACCATGGGCGAAGTTAAAGTTCCTGCAGATAAACTTTGGGGAGCACAAACGGAACGCTCTAGAAATAATTTTAAAATTGGAGCTCCTGCTTCAATGCCTTTAGAAATAATTTACGGTTTTGCCTATCTAAAAAAAGCTGCTGCATATACGAATTCAGATTTAGGTGTACTTTCAGAAGAAAAACGTGATTTAATCGCTCAAGTTTGCGATGAAATTCTTGAAGGTAAACATGACGATCAATTTCCATTAGTTATCTGGCAAACAGGTTCTGGTACACAAAGCAACATGAACGTCAATGAAGTGATTGCAAACAGAGCACATCAAATTGCAGGAAAAGTTATTGGTGAAGGTGAAAAAACCATTCAACCCAATGATGATGTTAATAAATCGCAATCATCAAACGACACCTTTCCGACAGGTATGCATATTGCTGCATATAAAAAAATAGTTGAAAATACCATTCATGGAGTTATTCAATTAAGAAATACACTTCATAATAAATCTATCGAATTCAAAAATGTGGTTAAAATTGGTCGTACACACTTAATGGATGCGACACCTATAACTTTAGGTCAGGAATTTTCTGGCTATGTATCTCAATTAGATCATGGTTTAAAAGCACTAGAAAATACGTTGCCACATTTATCTGAATTAGCTTTAGGTGGAACTGCTGTTGGTACAGGTTTAAATACTCCTGACGGTTATGCTGAACTTGTTGCAGAATACATTGCAAAATTTACCAACTTACCTTTTGTTTCTGCCGAAAATAAATTTGAAGCTTTAGCTGCACATGATGCCTTAGTAGAAACACATGGAGCATTAAAACAATTAGCCGTTTCATTAAATAAAATTGCAAACGATATTAGAATGATGGCCTCTGGACCTCGTTCAGGAATTGGAGAAATTATTATTCCAGCTAATGAGCCAGGAAGCTCAATTATGCCTGGAAAAGTAAATCCTACCCAATGTGAAGCATTAACAATGGTTTGTGCACAAGTAATGGGTAACGATGTAGCTGTTACTGTTGGTGGTACTCAAGGACATTACGAACTAAATGTATTTAAACCAATGATGGCTGCCAATGTGTTACAGTCAGCTCAATTATTAGGTGATGCTTGCATGAGTTTTAACGAGCACTGTGCTGTAGGTATTAAACCAAACCATGAAGTTATAAAACAATTATTAAACAATTCCCTAATGCTTGTAACAGCTTTAAATACTAAAATTGGTTATTATAAAGCTGCAGAAATTGCAAATACAGCACATAAAAATGGAACAACCTTAAAAGAAGAAGCTATTAATTTAGGTTATGTTACTGCCGATGATTATGATGCTTGGGTAAAACCAGAAGATATGGTTGGAATTATTAAATAACGATTAAGTACTAAAAATATCGATAAAAGGTGTTATATGAAGAAATATTGTTATATTAGCTTTAACAAATAATAAAATTATGAAAAAACAAATACTTACTTTACTATTTTTAAACGCTATAATAATTGCTGGATTTAGTCAAGCAGAGGCGTTTATTACACACACTGTGGGAACAACAGCAAGTGCAAGTCCTTATGTCATTGCTTCTGGTCATTTAAATTCTGGTTCTCATCCAGATATTGTTGTTGGTACACAAACAAATAGCGTTGAAATATACATTAATAATGAAGATGATACATTTGCTGCACCAATGGTTAAAACTTTAACTCAAGTTAATGGAGTTCATATCGCAGATCTTGATGGTATTAATGGAAATGATATTCTTGCAACATCTTACGATGGTGACAAACTAGTTTGGTATGCAAATAATGGAGATGGCACATTTGCAGATGAAGCTATAATATCAAGTACTGTAGATGGCCCAGGAACTATAGTTACTGGTTTTATTGATTCTGATACTACCTTAGATATTGCATTAGCCGTATATGGAGGAGATGGAGATACAGATAGAGTAATTTGGTTTGCAAACGATGGATTACCTTGGACAGAACAAGATGTTATCCCAGCAACAGCAGGGTTAGGTTGTGGAAATATAGACATTGCAGATGTTGATGGAGATACCGATTTAGACATAGTTGTTGCAAATGTAGATACAGGAACAGTTGAATTGTATTATAATAATTATAATCCCCTTACAGATAACGACCCAGTAAGTTTCACAGAATCTGCAGGGGGAGATATTTCAACTGGAAACACATATCTGTTTGGTCTTGCTTTTGGAGATGTAAATGATGATTCTTATTTAGACATATTAAAAGTTGATTTATATGGACCACAAATAGCATATTATCAAAATGATGGTTCTGGAACATTTTCTGAGGTAATAGTTAATAATACACACCCTTATCCTTCAATTGCTTTTGTAGCAGATTTAAACAACGACTCTTATAATGATATTATTGCAGCTGATGGTTTAAATGCAAATGATGATGTTTTTTGGTTTGAAAGCGATGCTGTTGGTGGTTTAGGTAGTGAAACAATAATTAGAGATAATAATTTCCATAATCAAGTTTACGGTTTTACAATAAACGACTTTGATAATGATGGTGATATAGATATAGCAACGATTGGTTATCAAGATAATAGATTAAAATGGATTGAAAATGAATTGAATCTGCTGAGTATTCCTGCAATTGAATTATCAAGTGATGTTAGTATCTACCCAAATCCAACGTCTAACAGAATTAATTTTAAAGGAATAACTGAAAAAACAAATGTTTCAGTATACGACATATTAGGTAAGAAAATAATAAGTCAGTCTATAAATGTAAATCAAGCTTTAGATGTTTCTAAACTTCAAAATGGAATTTATATACTTAGATTAGATGATTTAAATTCAAGCTTTAAATTTGTAAAAGAATAATTTTTTCTTTTACAATATAAAATATGAAAACGCTAACATCTTTTGTTAGCGTTTTTTTATTACCAAAAAAATAAGCAACTTTGAAAAAAATACTACATTTTGTCAATTCTTATCAAAAATATTAAAGAACTACTCCAAGTTAGAGATATTCATGTACCTATTATTAAAGGGAAGGATATGAAAATCTTACCAAGCATAAAAAATGCTTATCTATTAATTGATCATGATACCATTGTAGACTATGGCTCTATGAATGATATACAAAATTTAGATGCAGACGAAATTATTGATGCCACTGGAAAAATAGTGCTTCCAACTTGGTGCGATTCTCATACGCATATTGTTTATGCTGGAAATAGAGAGCAAGAATTTGTTGATAGAATAAATGGGTTGAGTTACGAAGATATTGCTAATCGTGGTGGTGGAATTTTAAATTCAGCTGAAAAACTTCAGAATACAACTGAAGAAGATTTATACTTACAATCTGCACAACGCTTAAATAATGTTATTAAATTAGGTACTGGTGCCATTGAAATTAAATCTGGATATGGATTAACCATTGAAGCAGAATTAAAAATGCTTCGTGTTATTAAAAGATTAAAAAGAGATTTTCCTATAAAAGTAAGAGCCACACTATTAGCAGCACATGCAATTCCAAAAGAATTCAAAAATAATAAATCTGCTTTTGTTGATTTAGTAATAAATAAAATGATTCCTGAAATTGCCAAAGATAAAATAGCAAATTATATAGATGTATTTTGTGAAAAAGGATATTTCGATTTAGAAGACACAGAACGTATTTTAAAAGCCGGAATAGAACATGGACTTGTTCCAAAAATTCATGTAAACCAATTTAATGCATTTGGTGGTGTAAAACTTGGTGTTAAATATCAAGCCCTTTCAGTAGACCATTTAGAAGAACTAAATCAAGAAGATATTGATGCTTTAAAAGGAAGTAATACAATTCCTGTGGCATTACCTTCCTGCTCCTACTTTCTAAGTATTCCATATACACCAGCAAGACAAATTATTGATGCTGGATTGCCTTTAGCTTTGGCTACAGATTATAATCCAGGTTCTACACCTAGTGGCAACATGAATTTTGTAATAAGTACAGCCTGTATAAAAATGAAAATGACTCCAGAAGAAGCAATAAATGCAGCTACTATAAATGGTGCTTATGCTATGAATATTGGAAACAGGTACGGAAGTATTACTAGAGGTAAGAAAGCAAATCTAATTATTACAAAAACAATTCCAAGTTATGCGTTTTTGCCATATGCATTTGGCGAAAATCACATAGACCAAGTAATAATAAATGGACAACCATACTAAATTTGTAATAAACTCTAAAGAAGAACTTTCGCAAAAGCTTATTGAATGTGGTGTTAATAGTTTTGATGAAGCACTTACCTATATAAAAAAATTACCTTACGGACGAAACACCAATCGTAGTGATTACAGGTTGGTATTGAAAGAACAAAAAGGAACATGTTCTACAAAACATGCATTTCTAGCTGAAATTGCTAGGCAAAATAATATAACAAATGTCAAGTTATTTCTTGGAATCTATAACATGTGCGAAGAAAACACACAAGGAGTTGGTTCAGTATTAAAGAAATGGCAACTTACCTATTTACCTGAAGCTCATTGCTATTTGAAAATTAATAACATTATTACAGATATTACAAGTAATACAATTAGCTCTAAAACTTTTGAAGAATCAATTTTAATTGAAGAAGAAATAACACCAAATCAAATAGGTAGCTACAAAGAAAAACAACATCAATTCTATTTAAGGCAGTGGATTATTAAAGAATCTATAAATTATACTTTTGAAAGTATTTGGAAGATTCGTGAAGCCTGTATTAAAAGTTTATCTCAATAAAAAACCCGAAAACATTAAGCTTTCGGGTTTTTGTTATTATCAGTTCTATGGATATTAACTAATTATAACAATTTTTATTGAAGAGTAAACTCTGTTGTTGATACTAAATCATTTTCATTAAAAACATTTACAGTATAACGTCCTTTTTCAAAACCGTCACCAGATGGAGCAACAAACTCACAAATATTTAAGTTTGCATTTTCGTAATTAAATTTACTTACTAAACTATAATTAAGTGTTTGCTCACCAAACTGAATTTGCTCGTTTACACCTAAAGTATTGTTTTTTGGATCTATTACTTGTACATATAATTCTTGTTCTCCTGCATTAACTAATTTGTTTTTAGCAACAGTATAACATACTCTAATTTTATCTGAACGTCCTGCTCTTTCAGTTGGAACTAATTTTCCTGAAGATCTTTCAATAACACCAAATCCTTTTAATCCAACAGTAGTTAAAACAGCTGCATCTTCAACAACTTCAGCTAATGCTGTGTTTTGTACTAATAAAGAATCTGTAAACATTGTACGCTCTTCTAAACGAACTCTTGTACTGTCTAAAGATGTTGCTAATAAAGAATTTTCAATTTTTAACTTATCGTTTTCAGTTAATAAAATATCCATTTCTTTTTGTAGAGATAAGTACTTAGATTTATATCTCCATAAACTTTTTACGTTTGTTTCAGAAATTTTTAGAGAGTCCATTAAACCTTGAATGCGTTCTTTGGCTTCAATTAAATGTTGGTTTGCTATTTCATTATCACCAATTACAATATCATATTGCTTTGCCATATTGCTTAGGTCATTCATAACTAATTGCTTCTCTTCAATTAATTGAGCTTCAGTTTCTTTTTTATTCTTTAAAAGATCGAAAGAATAAAAAGCAGTTCCAATAAAAAGTACTAAAGCGATTCCTAAAGCAACTTTTAATCCTATGTTATTTGTTTTGTTATTTTCCATTGTTGTTTGTTTAACTTGTTTTTAAATTATTTTTTTGTTTTAGTTTTAAATGTTTCAATAAATAAAATGTAATTTTAACTACTTTAATATTCTTTTCAAACATGGAAGACAAACTAGTTTTATTTAATCAATCTACTTTAAAAAAGCTGCTTAATAAACGTCAAGCTGAATCCAAATTTGGTGAACATATTAAAATGATTACCGACATTTCCAATATATACGAGCAACTTAAAACTTTGGATGTCGACTATGTAATTATAGGTTTACCCGAAGATGTAGGAGTTTTCGCAAACTACGGAAAATCAGGAACTTCAGCTTCTTGGGAGGCTACAATTAAAATTTTGTTAAATATTCAAAGTAATAAGTTCACTCTTGCTAAAAAAGTACTTGTATTAGGTCATCTTAACTTTGAATCTGAATTAAAAAAGCTTTCAACTCTTAATCAAAGTAAAGTAAAAGATGTTGCCAAAGCGAGAAAATTAGTTGCTAAAATAGACAAAGAAGTATCAAACCTAATCTATAATATAATTTGTGCTGGTAAAAAACCAATTATAATTGGTGGTGGACATAACAATGCGTATGGAAATTTAAAAGGAACTTCTTTAGCTTTAAATAAGCGTATAAATGTTGTTAATTTTGATGCCCATACAGATTTTAGAAAGGAAGAAGGTAGACATAGTGGAAACGGGTTTAGTTATGCGTTTTCCGAAGGTTTTTTAAGGAACTATTTTATATTCGGTTTACATGAAAATTATACATCCGATTTAATTTTTAAAGCAATTGACAACAATAACAATATAGCCTATAATACTTTTGAAGAAATTGAAATTAAGAAAGAATTAAGCTATAATAATGCAATGGAACAAGCATTAGATCATGTTAATAAAGATTCTTTCGGAATAGAAATTGATTGCGATGCCATTCAAAATATACCAAGTAGTGCTATGACACCAAGTGGTTTTTCAGTTAATCAAGTTAGAGAATTTGTTACTTATTTTGGAAATCATGAAAATGCTACATACTTACATATTTGTGAAGCTGCTCCAACTCCTGAAACAGAAACACAAGTTGGTAAATTAATTACTTACCTTATAACCGACTTTATTAGAGCAAATGCAAATTGAAATATCTTTAAATTAAAAGGAAATAGTGAGCATTCAAAAAATTTAATATTTTATTTTCATTTTGCTTTAAAAAACGAACGTTCGCATAATTAGTTATATTTGCCTTTATGGAGGAAGAATATATTAAACTAATTTTTGGCTTAAAGTTAAAGCAAATAAGGGTTGATAAGAAATTATCGCTTTTCGGGCTTTCTAAACTTTCTGGCTTGTCAAAGTCTTATTTAAATGAAATTGAAAAAGGAAAAAAATATCCGAAACCAGACAAAATTGCTATTCTTGCAGACAAACTAGATGTACCATACGATCATATGGTTTCCTTAAAATTAGATAAGAATTTAGCTCCAATTGGTGATATTTTACAATCGAAAATATTAAAAGAAATCCCTCTGGAATTATTTGGGATTAAAGAAAGTAATCTAATAGATATTGTTGCAAATGCACCAGCTAAAGTCAATGCCTTTATAAGTACCATTATAGAAATTGCACAGAATTACAATTTTAGTAGAGAAAGTTTTTATTTAGCCTCAGTACGATCTTTTCAAGAAGCAAACAATAATTATTTTGATGATATTGAACAAAGTGTAGTGGCATTTGCTGAAGCGTATCAAATAGACTTATCTAAACCTATTACTTCTCAAGATTTAGAAGAAATTTTAACAGAAGAATATGGCTATACCATTAATGAAACTGAATTAAATAAACATCATGCTTTAGATAACCTTCGGTCTGTTTTTATTCCAAAAACAAAAACATTACTGTTAGCAAATCAAATAGACGATGCACAACGAACTTTTATTTACGCTAAAGAATTAGCCTATAATTATTTAGAATATAAAGAAAGACTTTACACGTTTACCTGGATAAAATTTGAAAATTTCGATCAGGTTCTTAACAACTTTTACGCCTCATATTTTGCAGGTGCTTTAATTTTACCAAGAGATATTATTACAAAAGAACTTTCAAATCTATTCCTTAAAAAAGAATTCGATGAAAAACAATTTTTAAATATACTCAACTCTTTTAATGCATCTCCAGAATCTTTCTATCAAAGACTAACAAACATTCTACCTAAAGATTTTAATATTAAAAATTTATTCTTTTTACGCTTTACACATCGTGCTGGAAGCGAAAAATTTTATTTAAAAAAAGAATTACATATATCTAGTCTTCATTCTCCACATGCCAACGAGACTAATGAGCATTATTGCAGACGTTGGGTATCTTTAAACGTATTAGAAGATATTAGCAAGAGTAAACAAGAACATATTTTCGATATGCAAATATCACATTACCCAAACGAAAACGTGCAATACCTTGTACTCTCTTCAGCTACAAAAGATCCATTTAGAGAAAATCATTTTAGAAGTATTAGTGTTGGTTTATTAATTGATAAACAGTTAAAACGAAAATTAGGTTTTTTAGAGAATACAAAAATTAAAACAAAACAAGTTGGTGTTACTTGCGAACGTTGTGCTATATCAGATTGTCAATCACGCCAGGCACCTGCAATTAGATTAGAACGTGAAGCAAAAAACAAACAAATTGAATCTTTAGTTGAAGATTTAAAAAGCAGATTTAGTTAATTATCTTTTATTTTATAATTTTATTCCATAATATTTATTTCAATGAAAAAGTCCTTACTAATTTTATTTCTATTTGCATTTATTTCTTTCAGTTGTAAATCAGACAAGAAAGAAATGGATTCTACTAACAATATAGAAGCTATTACTGATTCTATAATTCCTGCTGAAAAAAAATCATTATCTGAAATTAAAATTAAACCCATCAATCATGCTAGCTTCATATTAGAATATGAAGATATTGTTATTTATGTTGATCCTGTTGGTGGTCCAGAAGTTTATAAAGACGAAAAACCTCCAAGTGCTATATTAGTAACAGATATACATGGAGACCATTTTGATTTAGAAACGTTTTTAGCTGTAATGACCGACTCTGTACAGCCCATAGTAACTGTTGATGTTGCAATCAAAATACCCGATTCAGTAAAATATAATTTATTTGCACCTAAAAACTCGCACAGTATAAACTATAGAAAAGCAGGTTTAGATCTTGTTGTTTATGTGGTACCTATGTATAATTTAAGAGAAGAGGCCAAGCATTTTCACCCAAAAGGACGTGGAAATGGTTATGTTCTAGAATTAGGTGGTAAAAGAATTTATATTTCAGGTGATACTGAAGATATACCAGAAATGAGAAGTCTTAAAGATATTGACATAGCTTTTGTTTGCATGAATTTACCATATACTATGTCTGTTGAAAGTGCTGCAAGTGCAGTTCTAGATTTTAAACCTAAACAGGTTTATCCATATCATTATAAAGGAACAGATGGTTTTAGTGATGTTGAAAAATTTAAATCTCTAGTAAACGAGGGTAATAAAAACATTGAAGTCATTCAATTAGATTGGTACAAAAACCAATAGTATTAACTATATTTTAAAAATAGAATTATGAAATTTAAAATTTTAACATTGCTATTACTATCAATTGTTGTACTAAGTTGCAAAAAAGAAAACAAAGTTCCAGATGTAAAAATTGAAGATGTAATTATATCTGATTCTATTCCACCAGAAATTGAAATTGACTCTATAATAGTAGATTCTGTTGTTATAGAAGAACCTGAAATAATTACTCCTCCAAAACAAGAAAAAAAGAAAGCAATAGCAAAACCAAAAAAAATAGTACATAAAAGCAATAATAGTTACACTAATAGTTCTATTAAGTTTTCTCCTATAGAACATGCAACACTTGTTATTGAATATAATAACACAACTATTTATATAGATCCTGTTGGTGGAAAAGAAACTTATAAAAACTTTAAATCACCTAATTTTATTTTAATCACAGATATTCATGACGATCATTTAGACCTAGAAACTCTAAAAAGTATAAATACATTAAATACTATAATTATTGGTACAGCTGCAGTAAAGAATAAATTACCTGCTGAATTATTAACAAACTACACAACTATGTTTAGTGGATTAAGCAGGTCTTTTTCAACTTCTAAAATGTCGTTAGATGTTGAAGGCGTAGCTATGTATAATATTCGTAAAGAAGCAGAAAAATACCATCCAAAATCTCGTGGCAATGGCTATGTTCTTACTTTAAATAATAAACGTATTTATATTTCAGGAGACACTGAAGATACATTTGAAATGCGCCATTTAAAAAATATTGATATCGCATTTGTTTGCATGAATTTACCATATACAATGTCTGTTGAAAGTGCTGCAAGTGCAGTATTAGATTTTAAGCCTAAACAAGTATTCCCATACCATTATAAAGGAACTAATGGTTTTAGCGATGTTAAAAAATTTAAATCTATAGTAAACAAAGGGAATAAGAACATTGAAGTCATACAATTAGATTGGTACTAAAACACATAGAGCAATAAGTATTAGTTGATTAGTAAAAAAAAATGTTTATATTTGATTAGCTATTAACCAAATCGAATACCTACAATGTCAAATATTATGTCACTCTCGGAGTTGCTTATTATAGTCCTTATTGAACAATCTAGTATTGTTACTGCTCTGTCTATTTCAGTTATTTTTTTCTTAGTATTATTAATTTTAGGGTTGAGGAAGTCTTATATATTAAGAAAAGAAAGCGATAAGTTAAGCGAAACCTTTACAATAGATACTGAAGATGAGAAAAAGGTTTATAAAGATTTTACTGAAGGTCACATGTACGATAATAATCATTAAATATTATAAATTAACATATTAAAAAAGCCTGCTTTCAGCAGGCTTTTTTTGTTTATCCTTAAAATATTATCTAACTAATTTTCTGTATTTAATTCGCTTTGGCATTAAATCTCCACCTAGACGTTGTTTTTTATTCTCTTCATAATCACTAAATCCACCTTCAAAGAAATACACTTCTGAATTACCTTCAAATGCTAGAATGTGAGTACAAATTCTATCTAAAAACCATCTATCGTGACTTATAACTACTGCACATCCTGCAAAATTTTCAAGTCCTTCTTCTAATGCTCTTAAAGTATTTACATCAAGATCATTTGTAGGTTCATCAAGAAGCAAAACATTTCCTTCTTCCTTTAAAGTCATAGCTAAATGCAACCTATTTCGTTCACCACCAGAAAGCATGTTTACTTTTTTGTTTTGCTCACTTCCACTAAAATTAAAACGACTTAAATAAGCACGAGAATTAACCTGTTTTCCTCCCATCATGATTAATTCTTGCTCATCGCTAAAATTTTGCCAGATAGTTTTTTCAGGATTTATATTAGAATGCGCTTGATCTACATAAGCTATTTTAGCAGTTTCACCTACTTTAAATTCGCCTTTATCAGGAGCTATTTCTCCCATAATCATTTTAAAAATAGTAGTCTTTCCTGCACCATTAGGGCCAATAATTCCAACTATACCAGCTTGTGGGAGGTTAAAGTTTAAATTATCGTATAATAATTTATCGTCATAACCTTTACTAACACCAATTGCTTCAATAACATTAGTACCTAAACGAGGCCCATTTGGAATATATATTTCAAGTTTCTCGTCTAATTGTTTCTGATCCTGACTTAATAATTTATCGTAGTTCTTTAAACGTGCTTTTTGTTTGGTTTGTCTTCCTTTTGCACCTTGTCTCACCCAGTCTAACTCTCTTTCCAACGTTTTTTGACGTTTTGATGCAGCTTTTCCTTCTTGAGCCATACGTTTAGACTTTTGGTCTAACCAAGAAGAGTAGTTTCCTTTCCAAGGAATCCCTTCACCTCTATCCAGTTCTAAAATCCAACCTGCAACGTTATCAAGGAAGTATCTATCGTGAGTTACTGCAATAACAGTTCCTTTATATTGTGCTAAATGATGCTCTAACCAATGTACTGATTCTGCATCTAAATGGTTAGTTGGCTCATCTAATAATAACACATCTGGTTCTTGTAATAGCAATCTACATAAAGCCACTCGACGACGTTCTCCACCAGATAGTACACTAATTTTTTTATCGCCATCTGGAGTTCTTAATGCATCCATAGCAATTTCCAATTTGGTATCTAATTCCCAAGCATCGGAAGCATCTATTTCATCTTGCAATACTGCTTGTCTGTTCATTAACTTTTCCATCTTATCTGGATCGCTATAGACTTCTTCAAGACCAAACATATCGTTAATTTTATTGTATTCGTCAAGAATAGCAACTGTTTCAGCAGCTCCTTCTTTTACAATTTCCATAACAGTTTTGTTTTCATCTAATTTTGGCTCTTGTTCTAAGTAACCAACAGTATAACCTGGAGAAAATACCACATCACCTTGATAGTTTTTATCAACTCCAGCAATAATTTTTAGCAATGTTGATTTACCAGAACCATTAAGTCCTAAGATTCCTATTTTAGCTCCATAAAAGAAACTTAAATAAATATTCTTCAAAACTGGCGTATTGGCACTTTGATAGGTCTTAGTTAGACCAGACATAGAGAAAATTACTTTTTTATCGTCGCTCATTACATTCTTCCTTTTAAAGCATTAAACACCCAAGCAATAGAAAAGAAACCTATACCAACAGCAGCAAAACCCCAACCAGCAACATCGTCGTATCTAAAAGCTCCAAGAGCAATTAATGCTAGTCCTACAAAAATCATAATCCAGGTTGCCCATGCTAAAACGGTATTTTTATTCATTGCCATAATCTATTTCTTTTTATTTTAATTTAGTCGAAAGACAAATATCGTGATTTTAATAAAAAAAAGCATCTAAATAGATGCTTTTTCATAATAATTATTATTGAACATTAAATCATAGGAACTTCAATAAAAAGTAAGCTAGAATTTGTGCTTGCATGAATAGAAAAACTATCAGTTTCTGAAATTCCCAAAGCATCACGTGTTTCTAAAGTTTCGTTTTCAATGGTTACATTCCCAAAAATATTCATAATGTAAACGCCATGATTCTTGCTTTTTAATTTATAGTTTATCGCATTAGCTTCATCTAAATCAATCCTTGAAATAATAGCATCTTGATGGATTTTCAAACTTCCCTCAAAATCTTCATCTATGGATGTTACTAATGTTTGTAACTTGTTTTTTCTATCTTCTAAAGTAAATGATTTTTGATCATAACGTGGAGTTACGTTTTGTTTATTAGGAATTACCCAAATTTGAAATAAACTTAAATGGTCTTCCATTGAGCCATTAATTTCAGAATGTTGAACACCTGTTCCTGCACTCATAACCTGCACTTCTTCAGGTAATAATTGTTGCCAATCTTGATGCATATTATCTCGATGTTTCAAAACACCTTTTAAAGGAATGGTAATTATTTCCATATTATCATGTGGATGAGTTCCAAATCCCATTTTTGGAGCAATTATATCATCGTTTAGTACTCTAAGTGCTCCAAAATGAATTTTTTCCGGATTGTAGTATCCTGCAAAACTAAATGAATGATTGGCTTGCAACCAACTATGATTAGCAAATCCTCTACTGTCTGCTTTATGTAATACTTTTTTCATAATTAATTTGATTTTAGTTTCCATGGAAACTATTTAATTAAATTTTTTCTATCGCATTTTATCTAATAAATCACTTAAAAGTTGCGCTTCTTCTTCTGTGATATTTTTAACTAAATCATCATTAAAATTATCAGATATTTCTTCTAATAATTTAATACCTTTACTTGTAATTTCTATATGAACAACACGTCTATCTTCAGGACATGGTATACGTTCTATTAAATTTTTGTCGCATAATTTATCCATTAAACGTGTTGCATTTGGCGACCTATCAATCATACGTTCTTTAATTGCTTGAACTTTTAATGGCTCATTTGCACCACGTAAAATTCGTAAAATATTGTATTGCTGTGGCGAAACTCCAAAGGGTTTAAAAAAGGTATTTTGATGATTTGTAATCCAATTTGCTGTATAAAGAATATTGATTAATGCTTTAACTCTATTATTTGCAAATTTAGAGCTCACGTCTTTAGATATATCTCCCATAATTAATGTATTAAGCTAGTCTATCTGAATATTCATGTTTCTTTTTAAAAACAGCTGCTGCAAAAGGACAAAGTGGAATTGCCACAATATTATTTTTTCGCATAAACTGCACAGATGCTTCAACCAATTTATAACCAACACCTTGACCTTTTAACTTATCACTTACTTCTGTATGATCTATAATTATTTTATTAGCTCCTGCATAAGTATAAGTCATTTCAGCCTCTTGTTTGCCATCTATTTCAATGAAAAACTTGCCTTTTTTTCCGTTATCTTCTTGTTCTATATTCATTGTTATAAAGCATTTTTAAATTGTTCAACCTTTATTTTTAATTCTTCATTTAAATCTTCATTAATAAGTTTTCCTTTTGAAAAGTTTGCTTCAAATGAAGGCAGGGAAAAATCAGCAATAATATTAGCATCATGTCTTGGAAATCTGTCTTTCGCTATTGCTAAAACCGAAGCTCCACCTCTACCTCCTGGAGATGCTGCCATTAAAAGCATGGGTTTATTCATAAATGTTTTTTGTTCTGCCCTTGACATCCAATCAAACAAATTTTTAAATACAGCAGAATAAGCTCCATTGTGTTCTGCTAAAGATATAATGACACCATTTGATGATTTAATTTTATCTAAGAACTTAATCGCATTTTCTGGAATACCTTGTTCCTTTTCTAAATCAACACTAAATACTGGCAAACTATAATCGTTCAAGTCTAAAATATCAATTGTTGTGTTTTCTAATAATCCTGAAGCATAAGTAGCTAATTGCTTATTTATTGATTCTCTACTGTTACTTCCTGCAAATACAATAACTTTTTTCATATTACGCTTGTATTTTTTTATTAAATATATAAGACACAACTAAAAACAGTAACGCCAGTAAAGCTGATATATGTTCACCATCATTAATCATATAATGTGCAAAAAAAGCAAGTATGAATGCGAAAAAGAATCCAGCGTAAGCCCATTCTTTTATAATGCTAAAGTTAGGATTCCAAATTGCAAATAAGCCTACTAACTTAATTACTGCATAAGGATAAATAATATAAGTTGGGTAGCCAAAGTTGGTAAACATTTGAGCAACTTCTTCATAGTTAAAAAAATACATTCCAGCTGAAAACAATATTAAAACAGTTAACAAACCAGTTGCTACATTATAAACAATCTTATTTTTTTTCATAATTATTTTTTTTGTTTCGAGGTACAAATATACAATAAAAATAATTAGTTTCCAAGGAAACTAATTCCATGTAATGTTATTTAACAAAATATTCGCTTTTAAACCATGTTCTACTTTTGTAAATTCGTAGCAAATAAATATTTCTATGGACATTAACTTCAACAAAAACGAAGATCATAATAAACTATTAGTATCAGAATTAAAAAAAAGATTGGTAAAAGTAAAACTTGGAGGTGGCACAAAAAACATTGAAAAGCACCATTCTAAAGGCAAAATGACTGCCAGAGAACGTATAGATTACTTATTAGACCCTAAAAAAGATAGTATAGAAATAGCTGCATTTGCAGGTGATGACATGTATAAAGAACATGGTGGTTGCCCTTCTGGAGGCGTTGTTGTTAAGATTGGATATGTTAAAGGAAAACAATGCATGGTTGTTGCAAACGATGCCACAGTAAAAGCTGGAGCATGGTTTCCTATTACTGGGAAAAAGAATTTACGCGCTCAAGAAATTGCCATAGAAAACAGATTGCCTATTATTTATTTAGTGGATTCTGCTGGAGTGTATCTACCAATGCAAGATGAAATATTCCCTGACAAAGAACATTTTGGGCGTATTTTTAGAAACAATGCCATAATGAGTAGTTTAGGAATTACTCAAATTGCAGCTGTTATGGGAAGCTGTGTGGCTGGAGGAGCATATTTACCAATTATGAGTGACGAAGCCATGATAGTAGATAAAACAGGAAGTATTTTTTTGGCAGGAAGCTATTTGGTAAAAGCTGCTATTGGAGAAACGATAGATAATGAAACTCTTGGAGGAGCAACAACACATTGTGAAATATCTGGTGTAACAGATTATAAAGCTAAAGACGATAAAGATGCTTTAGATAGAATTAAAAACATTATTGACAAAATTGGCGATTATGATAAAGCTGGTTTTAACAGAGCTGATTCTAAAAAGCCAAAAGAAAAGCAAGAAGATATATATGGAATTATTCCAAAATCTCGTGCAGATCAATATGATATGTATGAAATTATTAAGCGTTTAGTCGATAATTCAGAATATGATGAATACAAAGCTGGATATGGAAAAACAATCATCACGGCTTACGCCAGAATTGATGGTTGGGCTGTTGGAATAGTTGCTAATCAAAGAAAATTAGTAAAAACCAAACAAGGCGAAATGCAGTTTGGTGGAGTTATTTATAATGATAGTGCAGATAAAGCAACTCGATTTATTGCCAATTGTAATCAGAAGAAAATACCTTTAGTTTTTCTACAAGATGTTACTGGATTTATGGTTGGTAGTAAAAGCGAACATGGTGGTATTATTAAAGATGGAGCCAAAATGGTTAATGCAGTTAGTAATAGCGTGGTGCCTAAATTTACTATTATTCTTGGAAATAGTTATGGAGCAGGAAATTATGCTATGTGTGGTAAAGCTTATGATCCTAGATTGATAGTTGCTTGGCCAAGTGCTGAATTGGCAGTTATGAGTGGCAATAGTGCAGCAAAAGTATTACTTCAAATTGAAACAGCTTCTTTAAAAAAGAAAGGCGAAGTAATTACTAAAGAAAAGGAAGAAGAATTATTCAATAAAATAAAAGACCGTTACGATAGACAAGTCTCTCCATATTATGCTGCATCCAGAATTTGGACAGATGCTATTATTGATCCTTTAGATACTAGAAAATGGATTAGTATGGGAATTGAAGCTGCCAACCACGCTCCTATCGAAAAAAAGTTTAACATGGGAGTTATTCAGGTATAATTTATTTTCTTACTCTAAAATTTTGTATCTTAATGACTGAATATCAAACATTTCAGTCATGGGAACAATAAAATCGCTTAACAAATGGGCAAATGCGCATACGTATTTCCCATTAGATGTATTAAGAATTGCCTTAGGTGTGTTTTTATTTATTAAAGGCATGCACTTTATGGGAAACAGTAAAATTTTAGTTGACCTATTAGAGCCAATGCAAAATCTTGCAGGTGGCATGATTATGATTCATTATGTGGCTCCAGCACATTTTATAGGTGGCATTTTAATTGCCTTTGGTCTTTTAACACGATGGGCAATTATTGCACAATTACCTATTTTACTTGGAGCAATAATAATCAATTTTGCAGGGGAATTTAGTATGACTAATTTTTTATTAGCAACAATTGCATTCTTAGTATGCATCTTTTTTATGTTTTACGGTTCTGGAAAACATTCATTGGATTACTATTTTAAAATGCAGCAATAGCTTATTTAATAGTTGCCAACGTCTTTAACCGTTGAATCTTACCTGAAGTTGTTTCAATGAATTTTGGAACGACATAGATTTTCTTTGGAGTTTCGTATTTATCTAAATCTTTGAAAACTGTATTTGTTAAATTGTTTACTTCACCTTCTAAAATAAGAATTAGCTTTTCACCTAGTGTTTCATCTTTCTCTGAAGCTATAAAAAAACGACTCTGTATTTTACTTTTAATTTTATCTTCTATTAATTCCGGAAAAAACTTGATGCCACCAGAGTTTATAACATTATCAAAACGTCCTAACCATTCAAATTCTGTTTCAGAATGAATTTTAACCACATCGTTAGTAATAATTTTTTCTTTAGTTAGGCTTGGTGCCTCAATAACTAAACAGTCCCTTTCATCTTGAGAGATTTTTATATTTGGAAGAGTTCTAAAACAAGCTAATTCAACAGATTGACTCGTTACTCCTTGCAATGACATAAAATTATTGAGTTTTTTTACAGCAATATGAGTAATCGTTTCTGTCATACCATAAGTAGCATGTATTTCTGTTCTTAAAGGCTGAATTTGCTCTAATAAAAGTGATGAAATTGGCGCTCCACCAACAATTAGTTTTTTTATGTTATTTAGCTTTTTAATGTTATTCTGAAGCTGCATTGGTATCATAGCACAGAAATCGTAATGCTTTTTTGTACTGAATTGTAAAACTGTTGTTGGCTCTATAACATCTACCTGAAGGCCTAAAATAATGGCACGAACAAGCATCATTTTTCCAGCAATAAATTGAGTTGGCAAACAGTGCAAAGCCTTATCTCCAGGCTTTAAACCAAAATAATTTCCAGTTGCAATGGCAGAATTTACCATAGCCTGCTTTTTAATCTTAATGGTTTTTGGCCTTCCTGTAGTTCCAGAGGATTTGGTTCTAACATAATCTCTAGGATCTAACCAATCTGCAAGAAAATCGCCAAGGGCTTTTTCAAATGGTTTTCCTTCTTTAATTAAACTATAAGCAACATCCTTTAACTCTTCAAAGGTATAGTTTGAATTGTTTAATTTGAATTTATTATGAACTTTATTAAAAGTAGGTGTCAACAGATTCTATTCTAAAAAGTTATTATCTTCAATAAGAATTTCTTCTTCTATAGGCTCTTCAATTGAACCAAATAATTTTTCATTCCAATTAGTCCAGTTATATTTTTTAGAGAATATATACAGTAACAAAGGGAAGACTATAAAAACTGGCATAAAAATTTCAACAAAATTAGCAGAAGTTGGTTCAGACATATCTTTTAAAACAGAATGTGTTTGAAATGCTGTCCAATCTGCTGTAACCAATAAGGCTGTAAACAAATTGTTTGCAGCATGAAAACCTAATGCTAACTCTAAACCATCGTCCATTAATGTCATGATTCCTAAAAATAACCCTGTACCTATATAATAAACCATAATAACATATCCAAGTTTCTCAACTTCAGGATTTGCAATATGCAGTAAGCCAAATACTAAAGAAGTTGAAAGCAACGGCAACCATTTATTTTTTGCTAAAACACCAATTCCTTGCATTAAATAACCTCTAAATAAATATTCTTCGAAACTAGTTTGTAATGGAACTAAAACAATAGCTATAACACATAGAATTATAAAAGGTTGCAACTTAAAGTTAACAACATAGTCTTCAGGAGACATATAATAATCTAATAGAATAAAACCAGAGCTTACAATTCCCCATAATATAAAAGCAAACCAAACGCGTTTCCATTCTATTTTTGATCTTGCTGTTGTTAATAAAGTAATACTTTGATTATGAAGAAATTTTACAACCAAAAACAAACCAACCAAGCCAACAGCAAAAGAAAGCAACATGAGAAACAAATTTAAATTGGGCTCTAATATGTTCATCATTTTCGATTCGTCCATACCAATAATGCTTTCTCCATCGCTCATGGCTTTAACAAATATGGCAGCTGTAAATGGTATCTGACCAATAATTACAGCAATAATTACAATTAATAAACCAATTAAATATCTCCACCAGTCATGAAGCACTTGAAACGTTTGAGTTATGTACATATATTATAAATTAAAATTCCAGTTTTTATTTTTTTTATGTTGCAATGTACCATTTTTTACTTGTAATGGACAGTCAAAATTATTAGTAAATAAACTTCCTGTTCCAAGTCCTTGTGGCAACTTGCTTTTTAACGTGTAAGTCCATTGAGCAATAGCATTTAAACCAACATTACTTTCCAAAGCACTTGTAATCCACCAACCAATATTCTGATTATTAGATAGGTTAATCCAATCCATACTACCAGAAAACCCTCCTACTAGACTTGGTTTTAATATGATATACTGTGGTTTTATGGTTTGTAGTAATTTTTCCTTTTCTTTTTCTGAAAAAACACCAATAAGTTCTTCATCTAAAGCAATATCTAATGGAGAATCTTCGCATAATCTTGCCATTTCTTGAAACTGACCTTGCTTTATTGGTTGTTCTATGGAATGCAAATTAAATTCTGAAAGCATCTTTAATTTTTCTAAAGCTTCTGAAGAATGAAATGCGCCATTTGCATCAACTCTTAATTCAATATCGTTTGATGAAAATTCTTTTCTTATAGATTTCAGTAAGTTTAATTCCGTTTGAAAATCTATAGCTCCAATTTTCATTTTAATACAGGAAAAACCAGCATCAATCTTATCTTTAATTTGCTGTTTCATGAAGGACTCACTTCCCATCCAAATCAAACCGTTTATAGGAATTGCATCTCTACCATCTGTAAATTTTGAAGGAAAAATTTTAAATGGGTCTTCGTTTTGAAAAGAAGCAAAAGCTGTTTCTAAACCAAACTGAATGCTTGGATATTTATAGAGTTCGTCTAATAATACCTTTAAACCTAAATGAATATTAAGGCAAGTCCATTGCAAAATATCTTCATACTTTGATACATCATCAATACTTAAGCCTCTAAATAAACCACATTCTCCAATACCTCTTTTGCCATCTTTTTCAAGCATTAAAAACCATGTTTCCTTAGTTTTTAAAACACCACGAGATGTGCCACTTGGTTGCTTAAAATGTAAAATATATTTCTGGTAAGTTGCAGTCATAGATATATTCAAAAATACTTAAAATATTTTGTACTTTAGTCTTTCAAACCTATATCTAATGCCTGATTTTCCTAATCTAATACATTTTGCTATTCCTTTTTTTATTCTTTCAATGCTATTAGAATTGTATGTGTCTACAAAACAACATATTAAAACTTATGAAATAAAAGATGCTTTTACTTCTATAGTAATGGGTTTAGGAAATGTCTTTCTTGGATTTTTAAGTAAAGGACTCGTTTTATTAGCTTTATTTTATGTCTATGAAAACTTTAGATTTTTTACCATTCCTGTAGCTTGGTGGAGTTTTGTGCTGTTGCTATTTGCTGACGATTTATCTTATTACTGGTTTCATAGAATTTCTCACGAATGTCGCTTCTTTTGGGCTTCGCATGTAGTACATCATTCCTCTCAACATTATAATTTAAGTACAGCATTAAGGCAAACATGGTCTGGAAGTTTTACATCGTTTATATTTTGGTTATGGTTGCCTTTGCTTGGTTTTCATCCAGCCATGATATTATTACAAATGTCAATAAGTTTACTTTATCAATTTTGGATACATACAGAAACCATAAATAAACTCCCAAAATGGTTTGAAGCAGTAATGAATACGCCATCTCACCATAGAGTGCATCATGGTAGTAATCCTATATATTTAGATAGAAATCATGCTGGTATTTTTATAATTTGGGATAAACTATTTGGGACTTTTCAAGCTGAACTTAAAGAAGAAAAAGTAGTTTATGGATTGGTTACAAACATCCATACTTTCAATCCAATAAAAGTAGCCTTTATTGAATGGTACTATATGCTGAAGGATACATTCTCTGGAACAAAATCTTTTTCAAATAGAATTAAATACTTAATAAAACCTCCAGGTTGGAAACATGATGGTACTGGTAAAATAAGTACTGATTTAAGAGAAGAATGGCTAAATTCTAAAAAGAGTAATTAATAAAAAATATATGACTTTTAAAAACAAAGTTATTTGGATTACTGGTGCTTCTAGTGGTATTGGCAAAGGATTGGCCTTGGAGTTATCAAAACTAGATTGCAAACTTATTTTGTCTTCAAGAAATAAAGAACAACTTCAAAAGGTACAGGAATCTTGTAAAAACCCAGAAAATATTAAATTACTTCCATTTGATTTGGCTCATTACGCTAATATGGTTCAAGTAACTGATGATGCTTTAAAATTATTTGAAAGAATAGATATTTTAATTAATAATGGAGGAATAAGTCAGCGTTCTCCCATTATTGAAACATCTATTGATGTGGATAAAAAACTAATGGAAATTGACTACTTAGGAACTGTAGCTCTAAGTAAAGCGCTATTACCACATTTTGTAGCCAATCAATCTGGTCAGTATGTTGTTGTATCCAGTCTTATGGGGAAATTTAGTTCTCCACTACGTTCTGCTTATTGTGGTGCCAAACATGCCTTACATGGCTTTTTTGATGCTTTACGATTAGAACATGATAAAGACAACATTAAAGTAACCATGATTTGTCCTGGATTTGTAAATACAGATGTGGCGAGAAATGCCTTAACAGCTGATGGTAGCAAACAAGGCTATCAAGATGATATGACAGAAAACGGTTTACAAGTAGACATTTTTGTTAAGCGCATGCTTAACGCTATTAGAAAAGAAAAATACGAAGCCTATATTGGTAAATTTGAAAAATTTGGTGTATTTGTTAAACGATTATCTCCAAGACTTCTCCATAAATTAATATTGAGAAGTAAGGTTAAATAGCATCTTTTTGTTCTGCGAAATTTTTAAAATTAACCAACCACTTATTCACTTGTTTTTTAAACATCCCTGGAAAAAGTAATGCCAAAGTTTTTGGAATAAAGCCTCTAAACTCAGTATAATTAATTTCAGAAATATATTTTGTTGTATTATCATCTATCGCTTCAAATCGACAAAGCATCGTGTTATCCATGTGTTTATGATGATACTTAGCAAAAAATGAATCAGGTAACTTATTATCGATAATGGTTTCAGTTAACTCCATATTGTTTTTACCCATTTTATAAAGCATTGTAGATACAGCTCCATCTTCTCCTTCTGTTCCTTCTATTAGTTCTTTACTTATAAATCCATCTTGGTAATCTTTTAAATATTCAGGATTAGCAAATAGTTTAGCTACAAATTCTTTAGGCTTATTGATATCAATCGTACAGGTGAATTTCATATTATTTTTATTTAAATCTTCTTCAATTTTTTAAGCCACCACTAAATTCAATAATTGACTATTATTTTTCTTCATTATAGTTTCTAAAATAATCATATAAAAATTCTGTTTTATTTTTTTTGGATTGTTTCATTTTTTTAAATAATTCTTCACCTAACAATTCAGAATGTGTTTTAAAATTCTTCTTTCTATCTACTCTATATGTCCCTTTGTCATCTTCAAAATATAAGTTATACTCCATTGCTTGTCCAGCTCCATTAGCAACAAAATAATCATGTCTATAAAAACCAATTTTACCATTATTTTTTTCTCCATTTGGTTTATCAATTAAAACCTCCATGAATGACTTTTTATATCTAAAATTCATCGTTTTTCTATCATTTTTGATTGATTTTAATTTCACTAAAGAGCTATCAATATCTTTAAAAATTATATAGTCGTAAAGCATAGGAGTTACTTTTCTTTTAATATTTTTACCATTATAATCGTATAATTTAATTCCAATACCTATTTCATCAACAGGCAATATTTTACTATAAACAGTTTCAGAAGCACCTTCAATTGAAATAACAGTATACTTTCTAAATTTATCTTTTTCTTTTTGTCCAAAAGATAAATTTGTGATAAGTAAAATCACTAAAATTAATTTTATTTTCATAGAAATAGTTAATTTACAACTCAATACTCTCTCCTATTTCTAAAAGCATTAAATCTTTATTTTTATCGAAGAATTTTCGTTTTGCTTCTTCATGATCAATTTCTATATAGCCAAAGGTATCAAAGTGGTAGCCTAAGATTTTATCGCATTGCACAAAATCGCTTGCCAGAATCGCATCATCAATTCCCATAGTAAAGTTATCACCTATTGGCAAAATAGCCAGGTCTAATCTAACTTGCAGAGGAATTAATTTAATATCCATTGTCAAAGCAGTATCTCCTGCTATATAAATATTTTTATGTTCACCTTCAATAACAAAACCACCTGGTTGTCCACCATAACTCCCATCAGGAAATGAAGAGGTATGAATAGCGTTTACATATTTTACGTTTCCAAACTCGAAATCCCAGCTTCCACCATGATTCATTGGATGACCTTCAAAGCCTTTATTTTGAAAATGCGATACAATTTCATAATTAGAAACAATAACTGCATCTGTACGTTTGGCTATAACTTCAACATCTAAAATATGATCTTGATGTGCATGAGTTAATAAAATATAATCTGCTTTTAAAGTATTAATATCAATATGAGAAGCTTTCTCATTAGCTGAAATAAAAGGATCTACTAGAATATGAACATCATTAACTTCAATTCCTAAACTTGCATGACCATAAAAAGTAATTTTCATTTGAAACGTGTTTTAAGAAAATTGAAGTTACAAAAAAACTCAAACAAATTTTATAAATCTGTTTGAGTTTTTCAATCCCCAAATATGAAGCATTTATAGTGCTTCAATTATTGATAATAACCTACCAACAGCTTAAATATAAAACATATTTAATTGAAAAACAAGGTTTTAAGAAGATATTTTAACAACTATTGTTAAACTAAATGGCCTAATGCCATTAAAATACTCAAGAAGAAAGTAGTTAATGCTAGTCTTTTTAATTCTGGGTCCAATAATCTTGGTTCTCTATTTTTAGATACAAAAATAAGGTGTTTAATTAATGGAATATAAGCTATAAAAAAAATGAGGTTAAAAATTGAAGTGTAGTATAATATTCCAAATAAAACAGATAATACAATTGCAGTAATAATTAAAAAATAATGATATATTTTCCCTTTTTCAAATCCCAATTTAACCACAAGAGTGTTTTTATTTGCATTTCTATCGGAATTCACATCACGTAGATTATTTAGATTTAATACGGCTGCACTTAATAAGCCAATAATACTAGCAGGTAAAAATACAATATGGTCTATTTGTCTAGAAAATAAGATATATCCACCAACAACACTAACAAATCCAAAAAATATAAAAACAAATAAATCTCCTAATCCTCTATATCCATAAGCGTTATTACCCATTGTGTATTTAATAGCTGCATAAATAGAAAGCAAACCCAGTCCAAAAAACAACATAGCTAACCAAAAATGGTTTCTCCCAAAAGCTGCTAAAATTAAAAAGAATGATAACCCAATAGATATTAGAATATTTATTTTAATGGCTTCAAACATACTCTTAGCAGTTATCTTACCACTTTGCAAAGCACGTTCAGGACCAACCCTTTCATTATTATCAGTTCCTTTTACTCCATCTCCATAATCGTTTGCTAAATTGGAAAGTATTTGTAAACTCAAAGTTGTAAGAATGGCTAACAAGAAAACTAACCAATCAAAAAAACCATTGTATGCAGCTAAACTTCCAGCAACTATAATCCCAGAAATTGATAATGGAAGCGTTCTTAACCTAAATGCAGACAACCAAGTCTTAAAATTTTTTGACATAAATAAGTTTTGAGTCTATAATAGAATTAAGGGATCCATTTTTTTGGAAAATTAGGCTTACGTTTCTCTAGAAAAGCATCACGACCTTCTTTGGCTTCGTCTGTCATATATGCCAATCGTGTTGCTTCTCCAGCAAACACTTGTTGACCAACCATGCCATCGTCTGTTAAATTCATAGCAAACTTCAACATTTTTATAGATGTTGGCGATTTAGCCAATATTTCTTGAGCCCATTGATAAGCTGTTTCTTCTAACTCTTCATGAGGAATAACAGCATTTACCATTCCCATTTCATATGCTTCTTGAGCTGAATAATCTCTTCCTAAGAAAAAGATTTCACGTGCTTTTTTCTGTCCAACCATTTTTGCTAGATAAGCTGAACCATAGCCACCATCGAAACTAGTAACATCTGCATCTGTTTGCTTAAAAATAGCATGTTCTTTACTAGCTAGCGTTAAATCGCAAACCACATGTAAACTATGTCCTCCACCAACAGCCCAACCAGGAACAACTGCAATAACTGCTTTTGGCATAAAACGAATAAGACGTTGTACTTCTAGAATATTTAATCTGTGGTAACCATCCTCACCAACATAACCTTGATGTCCTCTAGCTTTTTGATCTCCTCCAGAACAGAAAGAATACACACCATCTTTTGTTGAAGGCCCTTCTGCAGAAAGTAATACGACTCCAATATTTACATCTTCGCCAGCATCATAGAACGCATCGTATAATTCTTTTGTAGTTTTTGGTCTGAAAGCATTTCGAACATTAGGTCTGTTAAATGCAATTCTTGCAACACCTCCACATTTTTGGTAGGTAATGTCTTCGTATTCTTTAGCTGTAATCCAGTTTATTTCACTCATAATACAAATTCATCTTTAAGATGAGAAACTAATTTTTCACTTTAATAAATAAAACTACTAAATTAAATAAATTCCGTCTTCTTTAATTTCAATTAATTTTTGCTTATATAAAGTTCCAACAGCTTTCTTAAAGCTTTTTTTGCTCATTTGAAGGATTGTTTTAATATCCTCGGGATTAGATTTATCAGTTAAATTTAAATAACCACTATTATCACGAAGTTGTACCATAATAGCATCAGCATTAGGTTCTATGTTTCTATAACCTATTTGCCCTAGAACAATATCAATTTTATTATCAGGTCTTACTTTTTTCACAAAACCCTTTAATCTATCTCCTACGCTAAGGTCTTGGAATATTTCATCTTTAAAGATAAGACCTAAATGCTTTTTATTAATTATAACATTCATACCAATATCTGAAGGATGAGAAACAATTAAATCTACTTCATCGAACTGACTAACAGTTAATTCTGTATTATCTAAAAACCGATTGGTTTTACTAGAAGCTACTAGTCTATTACTTTGTTCGTCTAAAAAACAATAGACAAAATACCAGCCTCCAACTTTCATTTTAAAAGCTTGTTCTCTAAAAGGGCAGAATAATTCTTTTACCATTCCCCAATCTAAAAAAGCACCATGATCTGTAACGGCATTACATCTTAAAAGTGCAAAATCTCCTTTTTTAATATATGGCTTATCTGTAACTGCAACTAAGCGTTCTTCGTTATCTAAATAAACAAAGACTTCTATTTTTTCCCAAATTTTAAATGTTTCAGGAACATATCTATTTGGCAATAACACTTCATTTCCTTCTTCATCTGCTAAATATAAACCTTGTTCAGATTCGCGAAGTATTTCCAAGGTATTGTATTCTCCTAATTTTATCATGCTGCAAAGGTAGTAATATTAGGATTGCGAAGGAAAAATTAAATGACAGATTTAGATTTACTTAATAAACTTAAAATAATCTAACAACACATTATCATTTATAGTTCTAGGTGTAAAGATTTCTAACAATTTAGGCTGGTTAGATTCTGCAAAAAATGTCTTTAATTGCGTTTTTACTTGTCTTTCGTTTAAAGCTGTAACGTAATCAAAATCGAACATTTTACATAAATGCTTTGCATTTAGGTCATGTGTTGTTTCAAAAAAGGTTTCAAATTTCTTGGTATTTTTATGTCCTGGAAGAATTCTAAAAATACCTCCTCCTTGATTATTGATTAGTATAATTCTAAAATTATTAGGTATAAAATTATTCCATAAGGCATTACTATCATAAAAGAAGCTCAAATCTCCTGTTATTAAAGTTGTTTGCTTTTTACTTGTTTTTGCACAACCAATGGCTGTGCTCGTGCTACCATCTATTCCACTTGTACCACGATTACAAAAAACTTGTATGGTTTTCTTTAAATCGAAAAGTTGTGCATATCTAACAGCAGAGCTATTTCCTAATTGCAATATGCTTTGTTCTGGGATCGCCTTTAAAACAGAATCGAAAACTTTAAAATCGCTATAAGGAATCTCGTTTAAATACGCTTGGTGCTTTTCATCTCTTACAGATTTTACATCACTCCAATGTGGTTTATAATCACTCTTTACAAAATGTGTAAGTCTTGGTAATAAAGAGTTAAAAAACTGATTTGGAGTTGCCTCAATGTGCTTGTCCAAACAGAAAAAAGTATCGTTTGCATTTTTTTTATCAATATGCCAATGATGCTTAGGTTGAAATTTTCTTAAAAATCCTTTTATTTTTTTTGAAACTATCAAACCTCCAAAAGTTACCAAAATATCTGGTTGCAACTCTTGAAATTCTTCTTCTGAAAGAGGCGCAATCATTTTATCTATACTATTAAAGAAATGCTTATTATAAACATTAGAAGTTGTTTCGGTAAAAACAATCACGCTATTGTCTTTGGCTAATTCATCTAAAATATGTTGATCTATTTTATTAGGATGATTAACTCCAACTAAAATCATTTTCTTAGAATAACTATTCCAATCATCATAACATTCCTGGATAAAGAAATCGTCTATTTTTTTCTTTCTAACCTCAATGTCAATCACTTTGGGCTTAACTTCCAATTTGTCTGTTGTTTCATATAGTGGTTCTTCAAAAGGAATATTTATATGAACAGGTCCATTTCCAGAAATAGCTTTATTTAAAGCTGTATTGATTTTAGTTTCATTTTCTTCATCAATTTCTTGCTTCACACCTAAAATACGTTCCAACTTGTTTTCAATTGATTTTATGATGGCTGGTTCACCTTCATTAGTGTTTTTTGGACCATATTCATAATTCAATTTTAAATTGGCAGAATTAAGAATATGATTTGCAAAAACATCTTTCTGATTAATGGTTTGCCCATCTCCTATTCCAATTAAATAACGAGGTCTATCAGCTGAAAGAACTACCAAAGGAATATCGCTATAAAAAGCTTCTGCAATTGCTGGATAATAATTAAGCAAAGCACTACCAGATGTACAAACCAGTGCCACAGGACTCTCAATTTGTTGTGCAATACCAAGTGCAAAAAAACCAGCACAACGTTCGTCTACAATACTATAGCATGTAAAAAAAGAATCGTTAGTAAAACCTATAGTTAAAGGTGCATTTCTACTTCCAGGAGAAATAACAATATGTTGAATATTTTTGGCTTTACACAACTGAATTACAGTTTGTGCAAGAGGGTTTTTTGGGTATAACATGTTAGAAAGAAATCTAGATGTAAATGTAGTAAATAGGTTTACTAAATAAAATTATTGTAAAACCTTTTTCATGATATCAGCTTTTGCTATTGTTTCTTGCCATTCAGCTACTGGATTTGAGTCTTTTGTAATACCTCCTCCTACATAAATTAGTGCGTTTTGCTTTAAAATTTGCATGCAACGTAGATTGACAAATAAGTTTGAAACATTTTTTACTGAGGTATAGACATTATTCTCAACATTCCTCCTGTTGGTGTTCCTAGTTGTTTTTTCTTGAAAATTTAATTCGCCTAAAAATCCAGTATAAAATTCACGATTATAATTTTCATTTTTTAAAATGAATTGCTTTGCTTTTTCTTTTGGTAAGCCACAAACTGCTGGAGTTGGATGAAGTGCTTTTAACACTTGTTTAAGTTTTGAGGATTCAAAATTTAGTGCTCCAGTTATGTTTGTTTTTAGATGTAATAAACTTCCAGCTTTTACAGTTTCAACATCTGAAACTTTCAAATTAATTGTTGAATTCTTTAAGTTGTTAACTATAAAATCGGTTACAAATTGTTGCTCGTCTTTTTCTTTGTTTTCCCAAGATACTTCTACAGTACCTTGATATTTCTGAGTTCCAGCTAAAGCCATGGTTTTAAAGCGAGAACCTTCAACTTCTAATAGTGTTTCTGGAGTTGCTCCAAGCCATAAACCAATTTCTGGATGATACCAGCAATACACAAAAGCTGTTGGGTAACTTTGAAGTAATTTTTGAAAAACATCAATTGGGTTTACTCCCAAAAACTCAACTTCCTCACATCTTGATAATACTACTTTTTGAAATTGTTCTTTTCTAATAGCCTCAATCCCTTTTTCAACTAGATTTATGTGATGTATTTTACTAGAGTCCGTATTTTGAATAATAGATTGAGAATTCTCACTATTGTTAGTAATGACATGTTTACATTCAATTGACAACGAGTTTTTAATTGGAATTAAAACTGCATCTTTAGAAGTGTCAAAAGGAGCAAAAACAAAACCTTTTTCAGAATAATCTTCAACTACATATACTTCACTATTACTTTGCAGTATGGCTTTAACCAAAGTTTCTTTTGGTTTACTGTAAGCAACAAATGGTAATTTTTTAACTAATTGCTGCTGTATTGAATCTAAAAAATGATCTGAAGTCATTATGTCTTTTTTGGAAGCGAAATGGTGGACAATCTACAAATAGACACCAAATTATCGTTATCGTCTGTTATTCTAATATCTATTAGTTGAGTGGTTCTTCCATTATGTAAAAAAGTACCTTTAGCATATACATAACCACTTTTAACGCTTTTTAAATGGTTAGCAGTAATTTCTATACCTCTTACAAAAACCTCATCCAAATTAGAGAATAGTTGCGCAGCATAACTTCCAACACTTTCTGCTAAAGCTGCTGTTGCTCCACCATGCAATACGCCATCTGGTTGATGAACTTTCGAGTTTACTGGCATTCTAGCTACTAAAAAATCGTCACCAAAATCAATAAACTCTATTTTTAAAGTTTCCATTAAGGTGTTTTTATTGATTTTATTTAATTCAACTAACTGGTCTTTTTTAGATAATGGCATAAAAATCTTGTATTTTTAAAATCGAAATGTAAAAGTACGAAATGAATTTAGAAGAAAAAGAAATATCCTATACAACTACCAATAGTTATGCTACCATAAATACTTTAACAGATAAAACTAAAAACATTTGGTTTGTATGTCATGGCATGGGGTTTTTAAGTCGTTATTTTTTAAGATATTTTAGTGGATTGAATGCAGATGAAAATTATGTAATTGCTCCACAAGCACAAAGTAAATATTACATTCCACCAAAATTTAAACATGTTGGTGCAAGTTGGTTAACTAAAGAAAATACGCTTAAAGAAACTGAAAATGTGATGCGATATTTTGATGCTGTTTTTGAAGCAGAGCAATTACCAAATGATAAAAATTTAATAATTTTTGGATATTCTCAAGGTGTTAGTGTAGCAATGAGATATGTTGCCAAAAGAAAATTACCATGTTCTCAAATGGTACTACATTCTGGAGGAATTCCAAAAGAGTTAACTCCAGAAGATTTTAGTTTTCTAAATGCCAAAGTAACCATGATTTATGGCACAAAGGACGAATATTTAAATGAAGAACGCATTGTACATGAAACCCAAAGAACTAATGATTTATTTGGGAATGCACTAGAAATTATTCCTTTTGAAGGGAAACATATTGTTAATGTAGAACTTATTAATGCTCTGGTATAAAGCAAACGTCATTGCGAGGAGTTCACGACGTGGCAATCTCTTAATTGAAACGTCATTGCGAGGAGCTTGCGACGTGGCAATCTCTCATACTTAAACGCCATTGCCAAGAGTTTACGACGTGGCAACCTCTTAATTGAAACGTCATTGCGAGGAGCTTGCGACGTGGCAATCTCTCAATAGAACATCTATTACAAAACTAATGAAAACATCGTATGTTTACTTTATGACAAATAAAAATAATACCACTCTGTATGTTGGTGTTACTGATCATTTAATAAAAAGAGTCTTTGAACATAAAAACGAAACATATAAAGGTTTTACAACAAAATATAACTGTAATAAATTGGTTTACTTTGAAGAATTTACTTCAATAAATGAAGCAATAGTTAGAGAAAAACAAATAAAAAAAGGAAATAGAAAGCGAAAAGAAGACTTAATAAACAGAGAGAATCCTAATTGGAATGATTTATCTGATGGTTGGCTTTTTAAATTCGATACTTAAATATATTAGAACAAAATAAACAGATTGCCACATCCAGACTTAGGTCTGGATTCGCAATGACGGTAAATTATTATGACAGCACCACATTTAGAAAATACTTATGTAAAACTCTCCTTATTGGATTTGAGTAACTACAAACATCTTCAAGATATTGCAAAAGAAAAAGATCTCATCTTCTACTCACCTAGCGATATTTCAACACCAGAAGCACTTAAAGAATACGTGCAAACTGCTGTAGATGGTTATTATAACAAAACAACCATTCCATTTATTATTTACGATAAAACCAAACAAGCCTATGCTGGAAGCACTCGATTTGGATTTATAAATTGGAAGAACAAACTACTACATATTGGTTGGACATGGATTGGTAAAGAGTTTCATGGTTCTGGATTAAATAAACAGATGAAATTTTTAATGTTACAATATGCATTTGAAGTTTTAAAATTTGACAAAGTAGAATTTAGAATCGATGAACGTAATTCACGTTCCAGAAAGGCTGTT
Organism: Xanthomarina spongicola; assembly: GCF_003148645.1. GTDB lineage: Bacteria > Bacteroidota > Bacteroidia > Flavobacteriales > Flavobacteriaceae > Xanthomarina > Xanthomarina spongicola. The sequence continues at coordinate 302,602 of NZ_QGGP01000002.1, read as the reverse complement.
GAAAAAATTGGAGCAACCCTTGAAGGTGTTTTAAGAAAGGACACACTCATGCAAGATGGTTTTAAACGCAGTACATGTTGTTATGGCATTTTAAAAGAGGAATGGGCTGAAATTAAAAGGACTGTTTTTGAAGGATTTTAGGAGTTTTTACTTAAATTATTGACGTGTAATTATATTTTTTTAAGAGGAGTATTTTTTGAAATATTCAATTTTATTTCTTTATCCTTTACTTTTCTTTTTATAATAGATTTTAACTTTAATTTTTGCTCCCAAAAAATTCCTTTATGAATTGAAACAATTGCGATTCCTTTACCTATTCTAATTATTTCATTGAAATTATCTTCATAATAATTTGAATACCAAACTGGATTAACTGGCAAATCTTTAGCATATTTAAAAACACTTTCAATTTCAAACGGTTTATTCTTAAACTGTTCTACAGAAACAATTGATTTAGTTTTTATAATTCTACAAGGATGATTTAAAATAGTACTATCTTTCATTATTTCAAAAGTAGTTTTCGATTCATGTTTAGTTATATCTAACCAAATTATAGTATCAGAGTCGTTAGTTCTTGCATATGATTTCTCATCTTTCAAACTTAAATATCTTTGTTGTACTAAGTTTCCACTTGGTGAAAAATATTCTTTTTTATAATTCCCTTTTTTAAATGTTAGTACCATTTTAGATCCAATTAGTTCCTTTAATTTTTCTGATGGAAAATTATCACTGTAAGGAGAATATTCAATATCATAAATAATTTGACCTTCAAAATATTTTGATTTTTCTAAATCCCTATCCTTCTGAACAAAAGATAAAAAGGAGATGCTAATTATTAATAGAAATATTTTTTTCATAATAATAACTTTATTCAAATAACATTAAATGTTATTTATCAATTAGTTTTTCTTTCTAGGCACTTTTTCTTCATTTTCTGAAAGTGAATAAATAGTCCAAGCTAAAATTACTGCATTTTTAATTACATCTTGTTCAGGAACATATTCTAATAGATCTAATTGTGTATGGTGTGTTACTGTATTATATTCTAAAGGATCTTGAATGAATTGAAAAGAAGGAATGTTGTAAAAATCAAACGTTTCATGGTCTGTTGATAACGTATTCTCTATAGTTAATGTTCCTTCAGATAAATCTGAAATAGATGAAAAAACCTCTTTAAACACAGGTTTTGCAAAAGGGTTATTTTGAAGATATAAGCCTCTAATAGCTCCTGCTCCATTATCTAAATTTAAATATGCTGATACTTTTGTAGATGCTTCATTTGGCTCCTCTTCATGTTGCCCAAAATGTTTTTTACCATAAGACACAGATCCTAAGAAGGCTTGCTCTTCTCCTCCCCAAAGCCCAAGTTTAATGGTTCTTTTTGGCTGATAACCAATAGCTTTAAGAATTCTTAAAGCTTCAACCAAAACAATAGAACTTGCTCCATTGTCAGTAGCTCCAGTTCCAGAATGCCAAGAATCGAAATGAGCTCCTACCATAACTGTTTCATCCTTTAATTTTTTATCTGTTCCTGTTAATTCAGCAATTATATTAACATTATTCTCTGGTTTATAGTAAAAAGTTGTTTCTAAATTTAAACGTATTCTTGGCATTACGTCCATATCAATCATTCTTGCTAATCTGCCAAAATGCTCAGGCATAATAGTAAAATATGGTAAGGGTTTAAATTGACCTTCTTTATAAAAATAGGTGCCATCAGGATGTAAAACACCCGAATACATGGAACGGGATTTTAAAATAGCCAAAGCACCTTCTGCTTCTAAGAATTTTAGAAATGCTTCTTCTTTAATGTCATCTGTTTCCCAAGATTTTAATAATTCTGGTAATCGAGTTTGTTTTACTTTGGCAGAATCTTGTTTTGCCATTTTATTTAAATCTGCTTCAGAATATCTTACAAAAATAGTATCTGTTAAAGATTTTCTACGTGGCTCCTTGCCTAATAAAATAATTTTACCTTTTAACTTTCCTGCAAATTGAAGTTTAACTGAATCTAAGTGCTTATACTTTTTTATTTGAACCACGTCTCCTGTAACAATACCTTCTGTACTTTTAGACATAGACAATGGATAAGCTGAGATATGCATGAAATTTGGTGAAATCATTTCCACATTAAAACTTTCCATACTCCAACCACGACAATTATCGCAATAGTTTTCAAAATGCACATTCTGTAAACCAATTGCTGTCATTTTTTGAGACATCCAAGTTGCTGCTGCTAAATATTCGTTAGATCCTGTAAGGCGTTGTCCGTAAACATCTGTTAATGTACTTAACATAGACATAGCTTGAGAGTTATTAAAACCTTCGTTTTTAATTTTTTCAAGCATGACACCATTCTCTGTTGTAACTGACTGAGAATAGCTATTAAATAAATTTCCTACGAACAATAAAAAGACAAGTATTGATTTTAATTTCATGATTTCGTTTTAAAAAAGTAATTCCGAAGTTAATGAACTAAAACTAATCGTATATGTTTTTATCTTATTAATTTATATGGAAATGGTAATAGAGTGAAGATATAATAATTTTTATTGGGTCAGTTTTTTAATAATATCCCTTGTTGGAAGAATACTCTTAGTGTATTCAATACTAGGTCCAGCAACCCAAACCGTTTTATAAGTAACTTTAGTAGCTGCTTTAGTAGCTGCATTCATACCTATTGTAAAACGAATCATTTTTACCCATTTCTTTAATTTTTTATTTTTGTTTAATACAGATTCTAACCATGTTTGTTTGGTGCCAATTTTTTGAACATAAGGTGTATTAATAACTGTACAAGGTGTTCCAGAAATTCGTTCGGTCATTACAATATCTTCTGCTCCATAGTCTACACAAGCTTGTTTATACTCTTCTGTAACTCCAGCTTCAACTGAAGCAATAAACGGACTTCCAACCGAAACTCCAGCAGCTCCATAACTTAACATCTTATCTATATCTGCTTTACATCCAACACCTCCTGCAGAAATAACAGGAATAGATATATTATCGGTTAAATGCTTTATTAACTCTTCTGGATTCATGTTGCCTCTATGACCACCTGCTTGGTTATTTACTGCTATAGCAGCATCAGCACCTAATCCTTCTACTTTTTGAGCAAATTTTAAATCTGTGACATCGCAAAAAACTTTTATTCCAACAGCATGAGCTTGATTAATAGTTTCTTCAGGACTCCCTAAAGAAGTAATAATAAAATCGCAACCTTCTTCACATAATACTCGTAGTTGCTCTTTATATTTTATATTAGATTTATTAACAATTAGGTTATAACCAAAAGATCCACCATTTACTTTTGTAGCTTTTAATTCTTGAATAGAAGCTCTTAAATCGTCTAAGGTTCTATAATTTAATGCCGGAATACAACCTGCAATTCCACCTTTCATGGCTTCAATAACCATAGCTGTATTTGACACCAAAAACATTGGAGCTTGAATAATTGGGTATGTTATATCTAAAAGTTCAGTTAGTTTGGTTTTCATTTAAAATTAGATTTATGAAAAAAAATAAAATAGTAAGCAAAGATATCAAAAAATATTATGCATGCATAGTATTTTCGATATTACAATTTTAACAGACAGCCAATAATATTCTTAATAAAATATTAAAAACTAGTTTTTGTCTTAATTTATTCAAAAACTTATCATAAATCCTTCTTAATTAGCATCCTACAAACTAACTTTTATATGTAAGTTTAAGTATAATTTTAAATGATTAATTATACTAACATCCATTTCATCAATCAAAAATCGAAATAGATTAAAACCATCGAGTTATTAATCAAAACCATCTTTAAGATTAGAATTTTTAACATGTAACCTTTTAAATTTTCTAATATTATGAAAACAGTTTTTCTTGGCTTACTATTTTTAGGAATCGCCAACCTAAGTTTCTCTCAATCAAGCAATGAGATAGAAGAAGTGCAATTAGCAGATGTGGTTATTTCTCCACTAAATCTAAGTTATTTAAACGCTGTTCACGACGTGAACACTCCAGAAGTAGTCAAACAACTTGAGAAAAAAGTTGCGAAATTTGATGTTACAGAATCTCCAGTATTTGACAAACAATTTGAAGCTTACGAAGTTATTTTTAAGGATGCATCTTCCAATAGTGGAAGTATTATTGCAACTTATAATAGCGAAGGTAAAATTTTAAAATCTTTCGAAAAATTTAATGATGTCACTTTACCTCCTGCAGTAAGGAAAGCTATCTATAAAGAATATCCTGGATGGACTATTCATAGTGACACATATTTAGTGTCCTATTATTTTAATGAGGATATTAAAAAAGTATATAAGCTAAAGATTAAAAAAGATAATGAAAAGAAAACTCTAAAAGTTGGTATAGATGGTAAATTAATTTAACGGTTTTCTTTTAATAAAAAAGCGCAACTCTATAGTTGCGCTTTTTTTATTTAATATACTTTATTGAATTATTTCACTTCTTCGAAATCTACATCTTCAACATCACTTCCTTCTGCTTGCCCATTCTGACTTGCGTCTGGTCCAGCATCTGGTCCTGCTTCACCACCTTGTTGTGCTTCAGCTTGTGCTTTGTACATTTCTTCGCTAGCTACTTTCCAAGCTTCGTTTATTTTTTCTAAAGCTGGATCGATAACAGCAAGATCTTTAGTTTCGAATGCTGTTTTCAATTCTTCAAGTGCTTCTTCAATTGGTTTCTTTTTATCATCAGATAATTTATCACCAAATTCTTTTAACTGACTTTCAGTTTGGAAAATCATAGCATCAGCAGCATTTAATTTATCTGCTTTCTCTTTTGCTAACTTATCAGATTCAGCGTTTGCTTCAGCATCAGCTTTCATTTTTTGAATTTCCTCTTCAGTTAAACCTGAAGATGCTTCAATACGAATATCTTGAGTTTTATTTGTTGCTTTATCTGTAGCAGATACTTTAATAATACCATTCGCATCAATATCGAAAGTTACTTCAATTTGAGGAGTTCCTCTTCTTGCTGGTGGAATACCATCTAAGTGGAAACGTCCAATAGTTTTATTGTCTGCTGCCATAGCTCTTTCTCCTTGTAATACGTGGATTTCTACGGATGGCTGATTGTCTGCTGCTGTAGAGAATACTTGACTTTTCTTTGTTGGAATAGTCGTATTCGCTTCAATAAGCTTTGTCATAACATTACCCATAGTTTCAATACCTAGAGATAAAGGTGTTACGTCTAATAATAAGACATCTTTAACATCTCCAGTTAAAACTCCACCTTGAATTCCAGCTCCTAAAGAAACTACTTCATCTGGATTTACACCTTTACTTGGTGCTTTTCCGAAGAATTTTTCAACAGCTTCTTGTACAGCAGGAATACGTGTAGAACCACCTACTAAAATAACTTCATCAATATCGCTTTTAGATAAACCAGCAGCTTTTAATGCAGCGCTACAAGGTTCTATAGTACGTTTTACTAAATCGTCTATTAATTGCTCGAACTTTGCTTTTGTTAATGTACGTACTAAATGCTTTGGTCCACTTGCTGTAGCAGTAACATAAGGTAAATTGATTTCAGTTTGAGCAGAAGATGATAATTCAATCTTCGCTTTTTCTGCAGCTTCTTTTAAACGTTGTAAAGCCATTGGGTCTTGACGTAAATCAATACTTTCTTCAGCTTTAAACTCATCTGCTAACCAATCAATAATTTTTTGATCAACATCATCACCACCTAAGTGTGTATCTCCATCTGTTGAAAGTACTTCAAAAACACCATCTCCTAATTCTAAGATAGATACATCATGTGTTCCACCACCAAAGTCAAAAACCACTATTTTTTGGTCTTTACCTTTTTTGTCCATTCCATAAGCTAAGGCTGCAGCAGTAGGTTCGTTAATAATTCTTCTAACTTTTAAACCTGCAATCTCACCAGCTTCTTTAGTTGCTTGACGTTGAGAGTCATTAAAGTAAGCAGGAACAGTAATTACTGCTTCACTTACTGTTTGACCTAAATAATCTTCAGCAGTTTTCTTCATTTTTTGAAGAATCATTGCAGATAACTCTTGAGGTGTATATAAACGACCATCAATGTCTACACGAGGTGTATCGTTATCTCCTTTTACTACTTTGTATGGTACGCGTTCTGCTTCTTTTTTAGATTCAGAATATTTATTACCCATAAAACGTTTAATAGAATAAACCGTTTTTGTTGGGTTTGTAACTGCCTGACGTTTTGCTGGATCACCAACTTTAATCTCGCCTCCTTCAACAAAAGCGATAACAGATGGCGTTGTACGCTTACCTTCTGCATTAGGAATTACAACTGGCTCATTACCTTCCATTACAGAGACACAAGAGTTGGTTGTTCCTAAATCGATTCCAATAATTTTACTCATAATAATATTTGTTTTTATAAATTTTCGTCTTCACGAAAACGTTGTGTTCAATTTTTTAATTTCGGAATGTATAAGTCAATGATTATGCCATGAGAAAAAATATGACATGATGTCACTTTCTCAGACAGAAACTTTAACGAATATTCTTCCTTAATAAACTACAATATGGACAAAAACTATATATTTGTTTTAACAAAAGGCATAAAACATGGAGTGTATTTCGGTTTTCGATATGTTAAAAATTGGCGTAGGTCCATCAAGTTCTCACACATTAGGTCCTTGGCGCGCAGCTGAACGTTGGATAAAAGAATTAAAAGCCAATAATACGTTTGATAAAGTGGAAAGCATTCATGTAGATCTTTATGGTTCTTTATCGCTTACAGGAAAAGGACACGCTACAGACTATGCTGTCATGTTAGGTTTGTGTGGTAGTGATCCAGAAACTATTCCAACAGAAACTATACCTACCATTATATCAAACATTAAAAGCACCAATACTTTAGTTTTAAATAATGAAAGAGCTTTGCCTTTTAATCCTGAAACTGACATCGTCTTCAATAGAAAATTTCTTCCGTTTCATTCTAATGGAATGATTTTTACTGCTTTGATAGATGGTAAGAAGAAAAAATCTACCTTCTACTCTATTGGTGGTGGATTTGTAGTCAAAGAAGAGCGTACAAATCATAAGAGAAATTTTGAAATTAAATGCTCCTTTCCTTATCCAATTGATAAAGGAACTGAGCTTTTACAGTTTTGTAATGATTTAGGTTTACCAATTTCTCAAGTTGTTTTAGAAAATGAAAAATCTATTCGAGAGGAAGAAGAAATAGATAAAGAGTTACAACGTATTTGGGACACCATGTTAGAATGCATGTACATAGGCTGTCATACAGAAGGTAATCTTCCTGGAGGCTTAAATGTAAGACGTCGAGCTTACGATATGAATCAAAATTTAAAAGGCAATACGCCTTATTCGAATCCAGTTGAATGGATTTATTCCATTAGAAATACCGAAGTAAAGTTTAGACAAATAATAAAATGGGTTAGCTGCTTTGCTCTTGCAGTCAACGAAGTTAACGCCTCTTTAGGACGTGTAGTAACTGCTCCTACTAACGGTAGTGCAGGTGTTATTCCTTCCGTTTTAATGTATTATTTAGTGATTGAAAATCATGATGGGAATTTTGAAGACATTAAAAAATTCTTATTAGTAGCTGGAGAAATAGGAAGTATCTTTAAAAAAGGTGCTACTATTAGTGCTGCTATGGGAGGCTGTCAAGCAGAAATTGGCGTGAGTTCTGCCATGGCTGCTGGAGCTTTAACCGAACTACTTGGTGGTACACCAGAACAAGTATTAATTGCTGCTGAAATTGCTATGGAACATCATTTAGGTTTAACATGCGACCCAATTGGTGGTTTGGTACAAATACCATGTATTGAACGTAATGCTATGGGAGCCATAAAAGCCATAAATGCTGCTGAATTAGCTTTAGATACAGACCCGAAAAATGTGAAAGTTCCTTTAGATAAAGTTGTGGCAACTATGTGGGAAACTGCTAAGGATATGAATTCTAAATACAAAGAAACTAGCGAAGGTGGACTTGCCGTTGGTGTTAATATGGCAGATTGTTAATCTTAGATTTCTGGATCTGTTTTTAAAGTCAGATTTCTTAAATTCAAATAACCTATTATCAAGTAATCTACTCTTGACAACCTTTTCTCCTCCTAGTATCTATTAAGTATATAATTTTCCAGTTACCTGAATCATTAAACAATTGAAAAGAATTAACACCACAATGACTAAATTGGTCATTAAACCAAAACTCGTAAGGTGTCCAAACATGAGCCATGGTTCCATCTATTTGAATGTTATAATCTAATAAGCGTTCATCCCATTTTTGATCTGCTGGTCTATTAGCAATAGCTTGAATTAATTTAGAAGAATCTTCATTGACTAACATGCCATTCCCTTCCTTATCTTTATAGGTTGTTTGGGTTAAAAATTTATCAATCATAACAGATTTCATTAGTGTTGTATCTCCTTTATGAAAACCTTCAAAAAAAGTGTCAACAGCTAATTTCACCTGAGCTTCCTCACTATTTTGAGCTGTTATTGCTGTTGTTATTAATAGTACTAAAAAAGTAATTATTCGTCCCATTTTAATTTGTTTTCAACTAAATTAACCGAACAACTAGTTATTATAAAGACTTTAAAGAAAAGTTTAACATTAAATTTCTAATTTAGTACTTTTACAATCTATAAAAATCAACCACATACTATGTCTGTAGCAAAAAAAGAATATAAAAGAATTACTGTAAAAACCTTAGTTGATATGAAGGCTAATGGTGAAAAAATTTCCATGCTTACAGCATACGATTATACCATGGCAAAAATTGTTGATGGAGCTGGAGTTGATGTTATACTTGTTGGTGATTCTGCAAGTAATGTTATGGCTGGACATGAAACTACTTTACCAATTACATTGGACCAAATGATTTATCATGCTTCATCTGTGGTAAGAGCCATAGATCGTGCTTTAGTTGTAGTAGATTTACCTTTTGGAAGTTACCAAAGTGACCCAAAAGAAGCCTTACGATCTGCAATTAGGATTATGAAAGAATCTGGTGGACATGCTGTAAAACTTGAAGGTGGAAAAGAAGTAAAAGAATCTATAAAACGAATTTTAAATGCTGGTATTCCTGTCATGGGACATTTAGGTTTAACACCTCAATCTATTTATAAATTCGGAACTTATACTGTTCGTGCAAAAGAAGAGGAAGAAGCCATCCGATTAAAAGAAGATGCACTTATGCTAGAAAAAACAGGGTGTTTTGCTATTGTGCTAGAAAAAATTCCAGCAAAATTAGCAGCTGAAGTTGCTAAAAGTGTCTCAATTCCAGTTATAGGAATTGGCGCTGGAAATGGTGTTGATGGACAAGTTCTAGTTTTGCATGACATGATTGGAATGACGCATGAATTTCATCCACGTTTTTTACGACGCTATATGAATTTGTATGAAGATATGACTTCGGCTATTTCACAATATGTAGATGATGTGAAAATGAAAGATTTTCCTAATGATGAGGAACAGTATTAATGTTCTGTGTTCAGTAATAAATATTAATTATTCGTGTATTCGTGGCAAAAACTTCAGATAAAATACTTTCAAACAAAGAAAACCTTCAAGTTCTTTACGAAGACAACCATATTATTATAGTAAATAAACGTGCAGGAGATATTGTTCAAGGAGATAAAACTGGAGACAAACCCTTAAGCGATGTTGTAAAAGACTTTATTAAAGACAAATACAACAAACCAGGAAATGTATATCTTGGTGTAGTACATAGACTTGATAGACCTACAACTGGAGTAGTTATGTTTGCAAAAACTAGTAAAGCTTTACCTAGACTTAATAAGTTGTTTGCAGATAAAAAAACGTCTAAAACATATTGGGCTTTAGTAAAAATAATGCCTCCAAAAAAACAAGACACACTTATACACTGGTTAAGAAAGAATCCGAAAAACAATAAATCTACAGCTTACCCAAAAGAAGTTCCAGATGGAAAAAAAGCCATACTTCATTATCAAGTTTTAAAAGAATTAGACAATTACTTTTTACTTGAAATTGCCTTAGAAACTGGTAGACATCACCAAATACGCGTTCAATTAGCCAGCTTAGGTTGTCCAATAAAAGGCGACTTAAAGTATGGTTTCGACAGAAGTAATAAAGATGCAAGTATCAGTTTGCATGCTAGGAGTTTACAGTTTACTCATCCTGTTTCTAATGACTTTATTGATGTAACTGCTCCACTTCCAAAAGATCCAGTTTGGGATGCTTGCGAAAGCAATAGTTAAACATCAAATTTAACCTGTTATCGTTCTTTTTGAAATAGGATATTCTATTTTTATAGCAACTCCTTGGTTTGGTTGAGATGTAAGGCTAAAAGTAGACTCTATTAGATTAGCTCGATTTGTCATATTAATTAATCCGGAACCTTTTTTAACAGCTTTCATGTCAAATCCTACACCATCGTCTGAAGCTTGAATAATAAGCATTTCTTCTGTATAATCTAACACAATCTTTATTTGTTTGGCTTTAGAATACTTAACTGAATTTGACATAAATTCTTGTAAAATTCTAAATAAAATAATGGCATCTTTTTCGTTATGAAACACAATTTTTCCTCCATAACTTTCAAAATCAACTTCCATTAATTTCATTCGTTTAATACGCTTTAATTCATTTATAATAGAATCTTCAAAACCAGCATTCAATATAACATCAGAATTTAGAGACTTTGAAAGCTCTCTAACTTCCTGCAAGCTTTCTTTTATAACGCTAGATGCATCAGCTACTTTATCTTTTATATCTTCATTTACTTGCGCTTTAAGCATGTTTAGTTGCATGCTTGCAAATGCAAGTAATTGTCCTACATTATCATGCAATTCTCTACCTATATGTTTTAAGGTTTCCTCTTGTATTTCTGTTTGAGTTTGTGCAATTTCTTCATCGAAAGCTTGTTGTTGTTTTATTTTATCTAACAACAATTTATTTTTTCGTTTTTGAAAAACAATAAAAAAAACAACAACCAAGGTGGTTACTATTAGTAAAACACCAATCATGTAGATTAGTAAGTAGCGCTCTGCAGAGGTAGATATAGAAGGCTGTTGAAATAAGAAAAAGAAATTAAATAATCTCATTATTAGATTTAGGTTTAGTAATAATAAATCCAACGGTAAAACAAGTATACATAAATATATTAGCGAATAAAAAAATTCTTCTCTTTAAGTTAGCAAAATCCCAATCTGCTATGGTATTGTAATTATCATAAAAAATAACTGGTGTTATAATTAACCACCAAACAAACAGTCCTAAAGTGGCATAAAAACTAAACGTTTGAAAAATCATTAATACTTTTTCATCATTTAAGAATTCAATAAAATATAAGGCAACACAGATTAAAGTAATAATCAATCCTGAAATTTGATAAAGAGGAGGATGTTCTGTTAAAAATACGTTTGGAAATACTATAAAATGACTTAACATGACTACTGAAAATAAGATTGCCATAATTTTTAAAACCAACTTAAATTTAGTGTTAGTTAATAATGAGTGGTAATAAAACAATACAAACAAAATACTACCATATAACCAAAACAAATTAAACCAGCTTGTGCTCTTAATTCCTAGACTTATTAAATATGAAACTAGTAATGTTGACTTAAAAAATATTAAACAAACAGCAACAAACTCAACAAAAACAACATATAACAAATAAAAAACAAAAATTCTTGTGCTTTTGTTTTTAGTTTTATTTAAAAAATACAAACCCGCTATTGCCGCAAGAATCTCAAAACCATAAACTATAAAATTAAAATAACTAGTTAAAAAATCGAGCACAGAATTTGAGTGTTATTTTAGTTTATATTAAAAAACATCATGTTTATTAGTCCTTTTTAGACTTTGAAATTATTAGAGTAATGGCAAAAGATAAATACATAAAGATATTAGCATACAGCATAATCATCCATTTTAATTCAGCTTGATTTGGGTCTTTGTTCGCATTATCGCAAACAAAATGCACCAATGGTATAGTAATTAGCAACCAAATAAAAATAATGACGCTTATATATAGATTGATGTCTTTATTAAATTCCAATACTTTTTCATTGCTTAGAATTTCAAACATATAAAAAGCCACACACAACATAATGATAGACATATTCCCTATTCTGATTATATTAAAAGTGCCTTCAAAAAATTGTCTGAAGTTAATTGCTATACTAACTACAGAAATAATTAAAAATAAAAGTAATGCATAACGAAGAACGTTCCGTAAGAAATTATTTTTTATTACTTTTCTAAAGTACCAATTAAAAAAAATGGCACTTCCAATATACCAAGTAAGTGTATGCCACCAAAAATTTCTTTTAAATACAGTATCCTCAATTAAATAAGAAAGATCTAATTGGTTTAAAATTCTTGTATAAGAACCAAGTAAATCTGCAATAAATACATATACTAGAAAGTATATAAAATACTTTACAGGTGTATTATTGAATTTTTTAAATAATAACAAGCCAGTAATAGCTGCTATAAAAACAACTGCTAAATTAACAAACATGTAATTATTAAGAAGGAAATCTTTCATCCTTAAAATTGCTTACGTAATAAATTTATATTCAATGTAATAATAATTATTTAAAATACTATCATGTTAATACTCTAAAAGTCTATGAGTTATATTTTTTTAAGATTCGTTTTCAGCATAATTAAAAATTCTCATAGACCTCTTTTAAGTTAAAATTTAGATTTCTTGTTTTGGATCACACCAAATTAAAGCAAATGAAAATGTTAAGTACATAAATAAGTTTGAAAATAAATACACATTACTTCTTAAATTTAAATAGCCTATATCTAATGCAGAAAAATATACTTCATAAAATAAAAGAGAGGTTATAATTAACCACCATAAAAACAAAGTAATACTTATTATAGAATTTAACGATTTATAAAAGACTAATATTTTGTCACTATTGAGAATTTCAATAAAGTATAAGCAAATACAATTCAAAATGACTAATGCACCAAAAATATTGACAAATTTTAATTGTGAATTAAAGAATGAGTTTAAATTTTGACTAATATAAATAACAGAACTAAACAAAAATATGAAACAGACATACTTTACAATTTTTTTAAAACTTCTAGTTTTTAAAATTACATAATAATAGTAAGACATAAATAAGACACTTCCTATATTCCAAAAAGTAGTAAACCACCAAAAATTTCTGCTAAAATAAGTTTCTTTTAAATAATCTCGCAGACCATGAAGTTGTTCGTATTCAATAACATAATATGGATAACTTCCAATAAAATCAACGAATACCACATAAATTAAATAGTATATAAATATTTTGCTATTATAATTTTTATATTTTTTATAATATACAATCCCAATAACAGCACATACAATTAAAATTAGGTCATTTAATTGTTCACTATACCTATATAATAAATCAAACATGAATTAACTATTGAGGATAATTAGCTGGTGGAGGGTTTCCTGGATTTCCTGCATTTAGACCTCCTCCAGGAATATCTCCACTATCTGGTGGCAACATATTAAATAAGGTGCTGTTTCCTTGAGAAATGTTTTCAACGCCAGTTGGTATTAAAAACATGGTGGTATAACCAACTTCATTAGTTGTTGCATGTGCACCTAGATACACACGAACACCATCCATAGTGTAACCTAAATCTTTAGATTCATTTTCAGCATAATTTAAATAATCGCGCATGTCTTTTAATGACCACCAAGAAGACCGGTTGTCTGGACGTTTTACTATAGAATCGCTAATTAAAGCATGCCTGCTGTTAAACGCTTGGTCTAAAGTTTTAGCTTCTTCTGGTGTAATAAGTCCTTTGGGTGCAACAATGGCAACTTCAGTTTCTTCAACACTGCAACTTGGACAAAAATAATAGGTTGCAAAAGCACCTACAAGAATTCCTAAAATAAGTAAACTAAATTTTTTCATAAGTATTTATTTAAATTGATTAATAACTTTTTAAAGTTAACAAAAATATCAGCCTAGCCAACCTTCTCTGTCTAAACTTCTGTATTGGATGGCTTCACTAATATGCGAGCCTTTAATGTCTTCGCTTCCTTCTAAATCTGCAATGGTTCTGGAGACTTTTAAAATGCGATCGTAAGCTCTGGCAGATAGATTTAATCGCTCCATGGCTGTTTTTAACAACTGCATGGAACCATCGTCTAGCAAACAGTGTTTTCTTATTTGTTTCGTGTTCATTTGCGCGTTGTAATGAACTGATTTAGAATCTTCAAAGCGTTTGGTTTGAAGGACTCTTGCTGCAGTTACGCGTTTTCTAATGTCAATGGAAGATTCTCCTTTTCTGGTATCAGACAGCTTTTCGAAAGGCACAGGAGTGACTTCTATATGAATATCGATTCTATCTAATAATGGTCCTGAAATCTTACCCAAATAGCGTTGCATTTCAGCTGGTGATGATGTTACTGGTGAATCTGGATCGTTAAAATAACCACTCGGACTCGGATTCATACTTGCTACTAACATAAACGACGAAGGATACGTTACCGTAAACTTCGCTCTGGAAATGGTTACTTCTCTGTCTTCCAAAGGCTGACGCATCACTTCCAGAACTTCGCGCTTAAATTCTGGTAATTCATCTAAAAATAATACACCATTATGCGACAAAGAAATTTCTCCTGGCTGTGGATAGCTTCCTCCTCCAACTAATGCAACGTTTGAAATTGTGTGGTGAGGACTTCTAAACGGTCTCTGAGCCATAAGACCTGTATTTTCTTTAACACGACCAACAACCGAATGTATTTTGGTAGTTTCTAAAGCTTCATGTAAAGTCATTGGTGGCAAAATACTTGGCAAACGCTTAGCTAGCATGGTTTTTCCTGCGCCTGGTGGACCAATTAAAATAATATTGTGTCCTCCAGCTGCTGCAATTTCCATACAGCGCTTTATAGATTCCTGTCCTTTGACATCTGAAAAATCAAATTCTGGGAAATTGAGACTTCTATTAAATTCTTCTTCTACATTAATAATGGTTTGCTCTAATGCTTCACCTTTATCAAAATAATTGATGACTTGTTCAATGGTTTCAACTCCATACACGTTTAGTCCAGAAACAATAGCAGCTTCCTTGGCATTTTGCTTAGGCAAGATAAAGCCTTTATAACCTTCTTCTTTAGCTTTTATGGCAATAGGTAAAGCACCTTTAATAGGTTGCAAAGAACCATCAAGGGATAATTCTCCCATAATAAGATAATCTTCTAAATCTTCGGCTTGAATTTGATTGGTTGCTGCAAGAATGCCAATGGCTAAGGTTAAATCGTATGCAGAGCCTTCTTTGCGTAAATCGGCAGGAGACATGTTAATAATAATCTTTTTACCTGGGATTTTAAAACCATTATTTTGTAAAGCTGCTGCTATTCTAAAATTACTTTCTTTAATAGCATTGTCTGGCAATCCAACCAAATGATATCCAATACCTGTGTCCACATTCACTTCAACAGTAATGGTAGTCGCCTCTACTCCAAACACAGCACTTCCAAAGACTTTTTTAAGCATATTCAATTGTTTGCTTAAATGTAAGAAAAAACATTTATTATTAAAGAACTAAAACAACCCTAATAGCTTATTCATAATTCTGAATCATTTTATTTAATGCAAAGAATTAGATTGGTATATTTGTAATTAAAGCTACTAAATAATGAGTAAACCATCGTTTATAAAAGATTTAACATTACCAGCTGTTGCTGCCCCAATGTTTTTAATTTCAGGACCACAATTAGTTATTGAATGTTGTAAAAATGGCATTGTAGGTACTTTTCCTGCTTTAAACCAACGTACAAGTGAAGGCTTTGAAGCTTGGTTGATAGAAATTAAAACAGCTCTTGCTACCTTTGAAAAAGAAACTGGAAAAAAAGCTGCACCTTTTGGTGTCAATCTGATTGTACACAATTCAAATCCACGTTTACAAGCAGATTTAGAGCTATGTATAAAACATAAAGTCCCATTAATTATCACCTCTTTAGGAGCAGTTTCAGAATTGGTTAAAGCTGTACATTCCTATGGTGGTTTAGTGTTTCATGATATTATAAAAAAACGTCATGCAGAAAAAGCTGCTGAAGCTGGAGTTGATGGATTAATATTAGTTTCTGCAGGAGCTGGTGGACATGCTGGAACCATTAATCCGATGCCTTTGGTAGCCGAAATTAAAAGCTTTTTCAAGAAAACCATCCTACTTGCTGGAACTATTAGTACAGGTCGAGATATTGCTTCTGCCTTACAAATGGGAGCTGATTTGGCTTATATGGGAACCCGTTTTATTAATACTGAAGAAAGCAAAGCTCCAAAAGAATACAGAGATATGATTATTGAAGCTGGAGCAGACGATATAATTTATACAGCAGCTATTTCTGGTGTTGCAGCAAACTTTCTAGGTCCTAGTATAGAAGCTATGGGAATCACCGAAGAGATGCTTAAACGAAAAAAGAAAGTCGATTTTGGTGAAGAATTAACTGTACATAAAGATGATGCTAAAGCTTGGGCAACCATTTGGTCTGCTGGACAAGGTGTTACTAATATTCATAATGCACCTAGTGTAGCAGAATTAGTTTCAGAACTCAAAAAAGACTTTAAATTGGCTATTGAAGAGCAAGTTAAGTATCTAGAGATTTATAAGTAAAATTATTTATCGTTTTGCTCTATAAACTCCAATGCACGTTTTTCATTATAATAAAAACCACCAAATTGAAAAAATCCAACATGACCTCCATGATTTGGCATTTCTAAAAATAAATTTGGATTGTTTTTAGCTTCTTTTACTGGATAACATTCTGCTGACAAAAACGAATCGTTAAGCGCATTAATAAGCAATGTTGGAATATGGATGTTTGGAAGAAATTGTAAGCTACTACTCTGTTTGTAATAGTCTTGAGCATCCTTAAATCCATGTGCTTTAGAGGTATAAAGATTATCAAAATCATATAAAGTTTTAATTGAAGTAATATCCGTATCATTCAATTTATCAGTATGTTTCAATTTTTTAATAATTAATTTCTCTTTTAAATTATATTTGAATTTATCGTGAAACGGTTTATTCTTTAAAGTGTGTAATTCTTTAGCTGAACCAGCTAAAAAACAAGGTACAGAAACAGCAATTCCTGCTTTAATTTGCTCAGGAATATTTTGGTTTTCACCCAAATATTTTAAAGCGACATTACCACCTAAACTAAAACCTTTAATATAAATTCCGGAGTACTCGGTTGTGTTTAAAATATGTTGAATAACCTGTTCTAAATCTCCAGTATCTCCTGAATGATACGAACGATAAGACAAGTTATCTTCGCCGCTACATCCTCGAAAATTTACGGAAACAGCATCGATTTGGTTCTGATTAAAAAGTTTGGCAGTTCCAGCCATGTAATGTCTTTGTGCATTCCCTTCCAAGCCATGAAGAATAATGATGAGCCTTTCTGTTTTTCCTTCGGAATAACTCCAATCTAAATCCAGAAAATCGCCATCAGACAAGGTAATCCGTTCTCTTTTTTGAATCAGACCATTTACTTTTCTAAATAATCCTGAATAAACGGTTGACACAAAACCTTTTCTAAAAAAATATGGTGCTTTGTAGACTGATTCTATTATAGGCATTTTCTAAACTTCAATGCTAGTAAACTGAAACGTATTTCCATCAAATAGCCCTTTATCGCTCAATTTTAATGACGGAATCACCAACAAAGCCATAAAACTCAAAGTCATATAAGGTGCATGTAGTGTGCTTCCTAATTGTTTTGCCATTTTATCAAGTTCAGCATATTGTTTTCCAATTGTTTTTGCATCCTGATCGCTCATAATTCCTGCAACTGGCAATGCCACCACTTTTTCTATTGTATCTGAAACTGCACAAATACCACCTTTGTTTTCAATAAGTAAATTAACAGCTTTACAAATAGCTTCATCGCTTACTCCTACTGCTATGATGTTATGCGAATCATGTCCAACAGAAGAAGCAATAGCTCCTTCTTTAATTCCGAAATTCTTTATAAAGGCAATAGCAGGTTTCTGATTTTGATACCTGTTTACAACAGTCATTTTTAAAATGTCTTTTTCAACATTTGAAACTAAATTTCCGTCTTGCAACAAACTATCTTCAATAAGCTCATTTGTTACCAATTGTCCTTCCAAGGCTTCAATAACACGGATTTGTTTAGCTGAAGATTCTAATTTAAAGTCTGAAAGGTCTTTATTATCTGTATGAAAGTTGTTTAGAATTTCAAAAGGAACAGAATGTATTTTTGAAACACCTTGATCGAAAACCAATTTTCCATTAATATATGTTTGAAGTGTTTTAAAGTCTTTTAAATCTTCAACCACTATACAATCGGCAATATCTCCAATATTAAGCAAACCAACATCTAAATTGTAATGTTTAACAGGATTAACACAAGCTACCTTTAAGACTTTAAAAATATCCATGCCTTTAGCAATAGCTCTTGCACATAGATTGTTTATATGATGTAACAATAAATCGTCTGGATGCTTATCATCACTACAAAACATCATGTTTTCATAATGTTCAGGAAGTAAATCGATAAGTGCTTCAAAATTTTTAGCAGCTGAACCTTCACGAATAAGAACCTTCATCCCTTTTTGAAGTTTTTCTAAACCTTCTTCGTAAGTAAAACACTCATGATCTGTACTAATTCCAGCTTGAATGTATTTAGTCACATCGTCGCCTCGTAATCCTGGAGCATGACCATCAATTGGTTTGTTGTTGTGTTTTGCCCAAGCTATCTTTTTCATGACTTCTTCATCATCAAATAAAACGCCAGGATAATTCATCATTTCGGCTAAATATTTAATGTCAGGATTAGCCATTAAGGTTTTAATGCCTTCGGAATCGATAACAGCGCCTGCAGATTCAAAATTAGTTGCTGGCACACAAGAAGGTGCTCCAAAATTGAATTTAAAAGGAGTTTTCTTTCCGTTGGCAATCATAAACTCCACACCTTCAATACCTAGCACATTGGCAATTTCATGAGGATCTGAAACCGTTGCAACCGTTCCATGTTTTACAGCAATTCTGGCAAATTCACTTGGAACCAACATGGAACTTTCAATATGGATGTGTGCATCTACAAATCCTGGAAGGATATAATGATTGACATCATTCGGCTTTTCTTCTATGCTAAAAATCTTTCCATCTTTAATGGTAATTTCACCTTTAAAAATGCGTTGATTTTCTATGTCTACGATGTTTCCTTGAAGTTTCATACTTAAATTGGAATCTTATCTTTAATAATGAATTCCTTTTTGTAAAAAGAGATTCCTACTTTACTCATTAATTCACAATATATATTATTGGATTCGTGAATCTTCGATTTCGTAGGAATTTGTTTATTTCTTGAAATTCTCAATGCCTTTTTTCAACCAATTGTAATATTCTTCAACATCTGGCGTGTAACCAACAGATGGACTAATATCTTCGCCTTCTAAATTTTGAATTACGTACAATGGTTGCGCATTAGTATTATATCTTGTTTGTTGAAATTCCAACCATTTATGTCCATAGGTTCTTACCTTGTTTCCAGTAAGTTCAGATTCGAATTGTTCTGCCTCAGGAAGTTTGGTCCTATCGTCCACATACAGTGAAATAAGCACAATATCATTATCTAATAAAGCATATATTTCATCTTCTACCCAAACTTGTTCTTCCATTTTTCGGCAGTTAACACAAGTTAAACCTGTAAAATCTAACATCACTGGTTTGTTCACTTTTTTGGCATAAGCCATCCCAGTTTCGTAATCGTGAAACGCGATTAAATCGTTAGGTCCAAAATGAGCATCTTTCGGTAATTCTTTAGCTACAAATTCTCCAGAAGCAGACACTTGCTTTTTCATAAAGCCAACACCATAAGGCGATTCGCTATTCGTGCTCATTGGAGGTGGAAAACCACTTATTAATTTTAAAGGTGCTCCCCAAAGACCAGGAACCATATATAAAGTGAATGATAAAGCTAATATGGCCATACTCAATCTTCCAACAGAAATATGTTCTAAAGGTGAATCGTGTGGTAATTTAATTTTCCCTAATAAATACAATCCTAGAGTTCCAAAAATAGCTATCCAAATCGCTAAAAAAACTTCTCTTTCTAAGAAATGCCATTCTAAAACCAAATCGATCATCGATAAGAATTTAAATGCAAAAGCCAATTCTAAAAATCCTAAAACTACTTTGACTGTATTTAACCATCCTCCAGATTTTGGTAAAGAATTTAACCAACTTGGGAAAAACGCAAACAACCCAAAAGGTAATGCAATGGCAGATGAAAAACCTAACATGCTAACTATTGGAGCTATACCTCCTTTTGTTGCTGCATCCAATAAAGCAGTTCCTGCAATAGGAAACGTACATGAAAATGACACAACAGCCAAAGCCAATGCCATAAAGAAAATACCAACTACACCTCCTCTATTTGCACCACTATCTACTTTATTTACCCAAGAATTTGGTAACATAATTTCGAATGCTCCCAAAAATGAAAAAGCAAATACAATTAAGGCAATAAACATAATCGCATTAAAAGTAACACCTGTTGAGAATTCATACATAGCATTACTTCCAAAAAGGGCTGAAATAGCTGTCCCTAATAATGTATATATTACTATAATGAAAAATCCATATAACAAAGCGTTTTTAATTCCTGAAGCTCTAGTTTTACTTTGTTTGGTAAAGTAACTTACTGTCATTGGAATCATTGGGAACACACAAGGAGTCAACAATACTAAGAATCCTAAAAAGAAAGCTGTAAAAAATATAGATGTTAATCCTTTGCTATCATCAGTTTTAACTGGGTCTATACCTTTTTTTATTACAGTTTTTGATTCGTCTTCAACATAATTCGATGGATCTTCAGATGCTATAGTTGCTTTTGTTAAATCGAAAACAACATCTTTATCTTGGTAAATACAACGCTCATCATCGCAAGCCTGAAACGAAGCAATAACTTCTATGGTTTTGAGGTTTGGGTTTAAAACTTCAATTTTTTGAGTAAAGGTTGCTTCCTTATCAAAATAATTTAAGTCCATTTCAAACACTTTATCATAAGCCGTTATATAAGGACTTTCAAGAGTTTTTCCAATTAACTTATAATTATTTACCTGACTTAAAGAATCGAAAATAAAATCAGTTGGAATTGGAGTAATTACATCTCCTCCTATTGGCATAGTTTGAGAGTATAAATGCCAATGATCCTCAATATCTGCTAGAAATATTAAATTGTATTCAGTATCTGATAATTTTTCAACTTCTCCAGTCCATGTTACAGGATTTAAAACCTGAGCTTGCATTAAAAAAGCAGTAAAAAAAAGCGTGATAAAAAGGGTTAATTTATGTTTCATTCTTTAGGGATATTTTTAATATGTTTTTTGTCTTTTCTGTAATTTTAAATCGGTTATCTGCTCTGTAATTTATTATCCAAACCACATCTTCATTAGAACATACCAACCAAACGTTCTCTTTTTCTAACATAGAAAGTTTTTCGTCTTTAAAAAACTTACTCAATTTCTTTTTACTTTCCATTCCAAAAGGGTAAAAATAGTCTCCTTTTTCCCATTTCCTTGCTGTTAAAGGATATTTTAACAAATCTTTATCTACATATATCGTTAAGTTGTTATGTTCTTTGAAATTTTGAGTTTCCGTAATAGTTAGTGTTCCTAAAGGAATTTCTACTTGACTATCATTTTCGGAAAATGAAACCTCTTCAATTTCTGCTTGTTTTTTATGAATTTCAGTAAGAATTAAAACATCTCTATTTTTTAACAATCGATATGTGTTAGAAAAAACTTGCTTTCCTGTTTGTGCTTCGAGTAAATCTTCTACATCTTGCCATTCGGTAAATTGATACTCTTTTAGGATTTCAAATAAGTAAGCTTTTGGGTTAGATAAGTTTTTAATTTTGCCAATACTAAAATGAATTTCGTTTTCAGAAATTTTTGTAACTACTTTTTCTAAAACCTCTTCAACTCTATCTTTAATAATGTTTTTTGAGTCTTGTAAATGAGATTGTGTCAACTTAAAATTTTGAAGTATCTGTGGATTTAATTCTTTTAAAACGGGAATAACTTCATGTCTTAATTTATTTCTTAAATATTTAGTTGAAGCATTACTACTGTCTTCACGCCATTCAATTTTGTTTTCTTTGGCATAGTTTTCTAATTCTTCTCTGGAGAAATTCAAGAATGGTCTAATAATATTTCCATTTATTTCTGGAATACCTGTTAAACCATCCAAACCTGTTCCTCTAGACAAATTAATTAAAAATGTTTCCAGATTGTCGTCTGCATGATGTGCTGTTAAAATATAGTCGAAATGTAGTTGTTCTGCTAATTCAGAAAACCAATTGTATCGTAATTCTCGAGCAGCCATTTGTGTTGATATGCTATTGATTCTCGAGAAATAATCTGTATCGAAATTTTCAATAAATACCTCTAACTCTAAATCTTCTGCTAATTGCAAGACAAACTCTTCATCTGCATCACTTTCATTTCCTCTTAAATTAAAATTACAATGTGCTAGACTGATGTTTAATTTTAAATCATGACATAGATGTGTTAATAAGACACTGTCTAATCCTCCAGATACAGCAACCAAGAGCTTACCTTCCTTTAGAAAACTTAAATTATTATTGATATGTTCTTGGAATTTTTTAAACATCTTGCCACAAATTCACGAATGATATTAAATATCTTTCAAAGATAACACCTTGAAACTTTTAACATTTAACTTTTAGCTGAAAACTTTAGTTTTCAAGCACCTCACGCATAGCCTTAGCTTTAATTAAACATTCTTCATATTCTTTTAATGGATTACTTTTTGCAGTTATGGCGCTTCCTACTGAAAACGACACATACTTTTTGGTTTCATTATATAAAATACTTCTTATAACTACATTAAAATCGAAATCGTTCTTAGGAGAAAAATATCCTACTGCTCCTGAGTACACACCACGTTTGGTTTCCTCTAATTTCTCTATAATTTGCATGGCTGAAATTTTTGGTGCTCCTGTCATACTTCCCATTGGGAACGTTGATTCTAAAACATTTACAGCATGTTCTGAATCTTCAATTTCTGAAGTGATTGTTGAAATCATTTGATGCACTTGAGGAAAGCTATAAACTTGACATAACTCCTCCACTTTTACTGTTCCTTTTATTGCAGTTTTAGATAAATCGTTTCGAACCAAATCGACTATCATAATGTTTTCGCTTCTCTCTTTTTCGTCTTCAGCCAATTGTTGTTTTAAAAAATCATCCTCTTTATTATTATTCGAACGTTTGGCTGTTCCTTTTATAGGTTGCGATATAATTTTATTTCCTTTTTTCTTTAAATAACGTTCTGGAGAAGCAGATAACACGTATTTATCTCCTAACTTAACAAAGTTTGCAAAAGGAGGTTTTGAAATATTATTGAGTTTTATATATGTTTCTAAAGGATGAATGTGTGAGTTTTCAGCATAAAACTCTTGACAAAAATTAGCTTCATAAATATCTCCACGATGAATATGATCGAGCATGACGTTTACTTTGGTTAGATACTTGTCCTTATGGATACGAAGCTTTATTTTTATATCATTCAACAGTTTGCCTCTTCCTTCGTCATTGTCTGCCAACAAGGCAGGCTTGCAATTATAGATAGCGTTTATATCATCTTCAAACTCATCTGCAACCATATTTAAATAGTGCATTTCAACCGTATCTCCTTTAAATAAAAACAGCTTTTTAGGCTGGAAAAAAAAGAGCTCTGGAAACTGTAATCCATCAAAATTTTTAGAGTTTAAGTCTTCAACAGCATTTTTTAAATCGTAAGTCAAATACCCAAATATCCAATCTTTAGTTATAGATTGATATTCTTTTAATTTTAAAAATGCCTCGTGATAATCTGTTTGAATACAAGTCATGGCATCTACTGCTAATACTGCATCGAAACTTGTATAAGCTTGTTGAACTTGATTGGAATCCATCCATACTATCTCATAAAATTGCTGACTCCAATTTAAGAGTTGCTTTTTAAATTCTTCTACAGATTCTGGCTTATATAAATGTATTGTTCTCAATATTACAAATTACCGAAATTAAAAACGGATTTGAAAGCTGAAGCAAACTATAATCTATATATTTTCTTATATAAAAGATTCCTAACGTCTCAGGAATGTGAAATCCTTATAAAAATCTATCTTTGCAGCAGATAAAATAACCATGAGCACGTTTTAATCTGCTCGCTGTTATCATTTATTTAATGTCAGATTGAATTCGCTAAAACAAATTCTAATAATAATATCTAAATATGGCTCATTTCAGAGATTTAAATTTAAACACACCTTTATACAACGCCTTAGATGATTTAGGATTTACACAACCTACTCCAATCCAAGAACAAGCCTTTAATGTAGTGGCTTCTGGTAAAGATGTGGTTGGGATAGCGCAAACTGGAACAGGTAAAACCTTTGCTTATATGTTGCCTATCTTAAAAAACCTAAAATTTTCTAAACAAGAGAATCCTAGAGTTTTAGTATTGGTTCCAACTCGTGAACTGGTTGTTCAAGTTGTTGAAGAAATAGAAAAACTGGCAAAATATATAAATATTCGTGTGCTTGGTGTTTATGGAGGCGTTAACATAAACACTCAAAAACAAGCTGTTGCTCAAGGTTTAGACATTATAGTTGCAACTCCTGGACGTTTGTATGATTTGGCAGTTAGTAGAGTCTTACAGTTAAAATCTATTCAAAAGTTAGTGATTGACGAAGTAGATGTCATGCTGGATTTAGGTTTTAGACATCAACTTTTAAATATTTTTGATATTCTTCCAGAAAGAAGACAAAATATTATGTTTTCTGCAACTATGACTCAAGATGTAGATGATTTAATTTACGACTTTTTTATTGCTCCTGAACGTGTATCGATAGCTGTTTCGGGTACACCTTTGGAAAACATATCGCAAACTAAATATACTGTTCCGAATTTTTATACGAAGCTGAATCTCTTAAATCATTTATTAAGTGATACTGAAGAATTTAACAAAGTGCTTATTTTTGTGGCTTACAAAAAAATGGCTGATAGATTATTTGATGCTTTAGACGAAACTTTTCATGATGAGTTATGCGTCATTCATTCCAACAAAACTCAAAACTACAGATTACGTAGTATTGAACAATTTAGAGAAGGTTTTAATAGAATTCTAGTCGCTACAGATGTTATGGCTCGTGGGCTAGATATCGATAATGTATCTCATGTAATTAATTTTGATACACCTGAATTCCCAGAAAACTATATGCACAGAATTGGTAGAACAGGTCGTGCAGAACGTGAAGGTCAAGCCATTATATTTTCTACAGAAAAAGAACAGGAATCCCTTGAAAAGATTGAAGCTTTAATGCAAATGGAAATTCCATTCATGGAAATACCAGAAAACGTTGTTATTTCAACTGAACTTATTGAAGAAGAAAGAGAAGTTATAAAAGAACGTAACAACCCTTTAAGACTCAAAAAAAATGAAGAAATTGGTCCTGCTTTTCATGAGAAAAAGGAGAAGAATATGAAGGAAAATCTTGGTGGATCTTACAAGTTTAAAATTGCTAAGAAGTATAAAAAACCAAAAACTCGTGGAGATAAGAATTACAATAAACGAAATAAGAAAAAGTAATTAAAAACTTATAAATACAAGAAATCCCTATTCATTACAGAAAAGGGATTTTTTTATGATTGAGATTCCTGCTTTTGCAGGAATTTAGCAACAGCCACTTGTTGGTTCACAACAATCTGAAGCTTCTATTTCAGAAAGTTTAAGTTTCGGTTTCTCTTGTTTTACTCCGTCTTTCTCAGCATAAACAGTAATACTAAAAATACCTGTTGTCCCTTTATTAAAAGAGTTTATTTCATCTTGTGATAGATATTTACCAAGAATATCGTCTGGAATATTAATTGTTTTTTCTTTTTGAACTTTTATATTCTTAAAATTTCTGTCTTCTATAAATTTCAGATAGTCATCTTTTTGAATAGCTCCTGCCACACAGCCAGCATACATTTCGGCATCTTCTTTCAATGCTACAGGTAATTCACCTACTAAAACAATATCCGAAATACTAAAATGTCCACCTGGTTTCAATACTCTATGAATTTCAGCAATTACTTTCTCTTTATTAGGTACTAAATTTAACACACAATTACTTACTATTACATCAGCAACATCATTACTTACTGGCATAGCATCAATATCTCCTTCTCTAAACTCAACATTATTATATCCAAGTTTTTCAGCATTTATTCTAGCTTTTTGAATCATGATTGGTGTAAAATCAATCCCAATAACTTTTCCCTCGCTTCCAGTCTCATGTCTAGCAACAAAGCAATCATTACCTGCTCCAGAACCTAAATCGATTACAGTATCTCCTTTTTTAATTTGTGCAAATTGGGTAGGAAGTCCACATCCTAATCCTAAATCAGCATCTTCAATATAACCTGAAGTTTCAGAATAATCGTCCATCATTATATTATACACTTTATTAGATGGTGTAGTCGCTCCACAACAAGACGAAGCGTTTTCTGCCTTTCCTTGTTCTGCTATTTTAGCATAGCGTTCCTTTACAATGTCTTTTAATTCTTGCTCTTTTTTCATGATTAAAATTTCTTATTGATTACTTCATTGCAATATTACGATTAATAGTTTAAATAGAAAATAATTATTATTAAAATTTTAAAATTATTATAAAAAAATCCCTTTTCAAATATGAAAAGGGATTATGGATAATCTCAATTTATTATAAAATTATTTACTAAATTTTCAGCAATAAAATAATAATGTATTTAGATTGCTTTTGCTCCTGCTTCTGCTACAGTATGATCGTTTTCAACTGAACTTCCACTTACTCCAATGGCTCCAATAATTTCACCTGATGCGTTTTTAATTGGCACGCCACCAGGAAAAGTAATTAATCCATTATTTGAGTGTTCAATATTAAATAAAGGTTGTCCTGGTTGAGATAACTCTCCAATAATTCCTGTGTTCATATCAAAAAAACGGGCTGTTTTTGCTTTTTTTATAGAGATGTCTAATGATCCTAACCATGCGCCATCCATTCTACCAAATGCTACTAAATTTGCTCCTGCATCTACAACTGCAATGTTCATATTAGTGTCTATTGCTGTAGATTTTAGTTTTGCTGCTGTAATTGCTTTTTCTGCTTGTGCTAATGTAATATTCATAATTTTTGTTTTTAGTTTTGTTATTATTGTGATGCAAATATACTATGAGAGATAAGACATCTAATTACTAAAACAGTTCAATAACTTATGAAAAAAGGTCAAGTTTGAAAATGAAGTTTTTGAAGAATTAAGAAGAGATTTCACTAGGATTAAATCCGAATTTGTTCTTAAAAGCGATACTAAAATTTGAAAGATTGTTATAACCAAAATCCAAATAGATGTCTGAAGGCTTTAACTTACCTTGTTCTAAAAGATTTTTGGCATTTTGAAGCCTTTTGTTTTGTAGCCATTTTCCAGGAGACTCATTGTATTCCTTAATAAATTGCCGTTTAAAAGTAGATAAACTCATATTGCATAAAAAGGCTATTTCTTCAAGTTTTAAATTAGAATGAATCTTATTTTCTATAATCTTTTTAAAGGGAGATGTTTCTGAAGCGATTAAAGAATACAGATAAAGTTCAAATTTTCTTCCGTATTTCTGAAGTAAATAAAGCATTAATTCTTCAAACTTTACAGACAGTAGATTTTCCATAAAAACAGCTGGTGCATCACTTATGGTAGATAATGAGTTTAAATAAGACGTGATATATGCGTCATTTCTGATTATAAAAAATGGTATTTCGTCTTTTACTATTGCTACATTTCTTGTGTGCTTTTCTAGAAACTCTTTAAGTTTCGTTTCAGAAAAAAAGAAAAGTTTACAATAATATATTGCTTCAGTGTCTAATAATTCCGTCCAGAGCCAGTTTCCTTTTTTTAGTAATAGAGATTGTTCTTTATTTACAGCAACTGCAGTACCTGCAAAATGGACTTGCTTTTTACCAACTTGTAGAAAGCTAAACATATTCATCCCAAGATTGACCTTGCTTTTAACTACATCATTGGTCATTTTAAAATCATAGACAAATAAATCAGGCCGTTTTTCTTTGTCTTTAATATAGATTTCTGGTATGTTTTCTATAGGCATCGTTTGACGTTTAGCTTAAATTTTGTACTATAAATATAGACTTTATATCTTTTATTTTGCAGTTAATATCCAATTTCAATCAAAAAAGACTTTTACAATTAAAACCATTCAAAATAACAAAAAAAGTCCCTTTTCATTTCTAAAAAGGGACTAGAATAACCTTGTTTAATCAAAACCTTCCTAACAATAACTTATACCATACATAAGTCTAGCTTTGAATTCAACATAATTATTCAAATAATTAATAACATAAATTATTAACTAACGTCTAATATCTTCAATTTTTATTACTTGACCAAGTATATAGGAAAATTCTATTACACTAATTATAAACAATAACAAATAAAAAAGCGAATCATATACAAAACTGATTGTCAGTATTTATATAATTCGCAATTAATTGAAATATAATGATATCTCTGTTTAGTTTCGAGCTTTAAGCTTTTCTAATCTCTCTTTATGGTAGTCGTTACCACTTATCTTATAGGCTAAAGCTACATATTTTAAAGTGTTTTTATAGTCAGTTATAGCTTCGTAATAATCTGCCATAGAATCATAAGCATTAGCGCTTTTTGGGTAATATTTAATAGCTTGTTCAAAATACATTTTAGATTTGTCTAATTGTTCCATATCTATATTCATATAACCTAACATATTAAATAAAAATTCTGGATATGGAGGTGTTTGATAACCAAAGTGGTCATACAATTTTTCTTCCCGATGATTAATAACGTTTAACAATTCTTCTATGGCTGTTTCTGGACTATTGATTTTGTCCATGCTTTCCATTTGAAACCATTCAAAAAGTGTTATCAAACCATCTTTTATAGAAGGCTGTGGAATAGTTCCATGTAAATCGTTAGGATAAAACTGCCACTTATAAAACAAGGAGTTTTCCGGGTTTTCTTCTATAACATTTGAAAACATCATATTGGAACGTGCAAACAACGTATATTCTGATGTGTCTTGCATGACGTTGTCTATGGTTATATCAGCATTTTGCATGTGTAATTGACCACCTAAAGACATAAACAAACCTTTCCCTTTGAAATCATTTTTAAGAATAATAGATTCAGCTTGCTTTAATAATTTCTGGTCGTCCCAATCTAAACTTGGATCGATGCTTATATAGTTTTCAAATAATTCAGGTTTATTTAATAAGGTATAGATTGTAAACAATCCTGCATACGAATGACCTATTAATGTTCTATAATTAGTAACTGGATATTTTCCTTCTACATAAGGTATAAGTTCAGTTTCAATAAACTCTAGGAAATTATCTGCTTCGCCATTTTCTTCATTATAAGGTATTCCACGTCTTGATGTGATTTTAGATGTTGTTAAATCTCTCGTTCTGTTTTCAGCATTAGAAATACCAACTATAATCATTTCTGGCATAAAACCTCCACTGTAATAATCATGAACATTAACTACAGTTGGCAAGAGTACATCGCCATCTAATATATAAACAACAGGATAAGTCTCTTCTGTATTTGATTGATAACTTTCAGGAACTTGAATATAAATATCTCTAGATTCGTTAAGTACGCTTGAATATAAACTATCTTTCTTTCCTACTTGATACAAGTATTCTGTTTGTGCATTAACTGTTAGTTGAAAAAAAACACAAATAAAAATAAATACAACTGTTCGCATATCGATTTGATTGATTTATGTTAATTAGTCCTTTTGTAATCCTCTTAAAACAACAATTCCAATTCTAGCAATAATAAAAGTAAATAAGCCAAAAGTTGCAGTTAATAGAGACACTTTAAGTCCTCCTGCAAAAATAGATGGATCGGCATTTCCCATGGCTTCAATAGAATCGAAAGCTGTAATTAATCCAAGTACAGAAGCAAAAAAGCCCATAACTAGACCTAAAAGACTTGTATCTACAGCTAATTGAAGCATGCGCTTGGAAGTTGGTATATTAGATTTTAAACTTAAAAAACCTTTCACAATAAAGAATAATGACAATAGTAGGCAGATTAAAATTAGAAACATAAAAAAGCCTCCTTCGCTAAATCGATCTGCTAAAGGATTTAATGTAATAACTGCTTCTGGAAATAATACTAATAGTTTCATAACTGATGGTTTTAAATTAATGATGTGTCAAACTTACTGGAGAAGTTTGGATAAAAAACTTAAATGCGATAAACAACCAAATTAGTAATGGATTTGACAATCTGCTGAAACCCTTGCTAATTCCGTCATTCATCTACAAAAAATGAAATCACTTAAAAAATATGGTATTATTGTAGCTTAAAATGTATTTAAAAGAATTTTATGTTGATTGTCGTCATTCTGAACTTATTTCAGAATCGCATAAAATCATACAATTATGAGACCCTGAAATAATTTCAGGGTGACGAGACTACAAGATATTAAACAACCAAAATATATTTGTATTTTAAAGAAACTGTATGTTTACAAGAAAAACCATATTAAAAACAATAGCACGTGCGATTCTTCACATCTTCTTTTGGTGCGCAGTACTTTTATTCTTTACATATTTTTTTGGTTCTGGGAGTGATAATTTTAATAACACCTTGCTATTTTCGTTGTTTTTAATGCCTGTAACCATTGCAACAACTTACGTATCTATTTATAAATTAATACCAGAATATTTAGTAACAAAACGTTATTGGCAATTTGGTCTATACAGTTTATATACATTGATTATTTCGGGTTATCTTATTATGGTTTCTATTTTTTTTAGCCTGATTTATCTGGCTAATTTTGAATATACCGACATGAATCCCATTACCAGAAACATCTTGTTGGTAACAACTAGCGTGTATTTGGTAGTTGTAGTTGTTAGCGCTTTTAAATTGTTAAAATTGAATTTAATTCAAGCCGAAAACACTAAGAAACTCGAAACTAAAATTCTAGAAACGCAACTAAAACTAAAAGAACAGGAACTGAATTACCTAAAAATGCAAATTCATCCACATTTCTTGTTTAATACTTTGAATACCATGTATGGTTTTGCGTTAAAAAAAGCTGATGAAACACCTGAAATGATTTTAAAACTCTCAAACTTGTTAGATTATTTGCTCTATCAAGTAGATAAACCTTTTGTGTTACTTACTGAAGAAATAAATCATATAAAAGATTATATTGAGCTTGAAAAATTGCGATTTAACAACACGTTGGATGTCACTTTCCATACTGAAAACATCTTAGAAAGCGCTCAAATTGCTCCTATGCTCCTACTGCCTTTTATTGAAAATAGTTTTAAACATGGTCATATAAAAGATGGTGTGTTAACTATTAAAATTGATTTATCTTGTACTGAAGAACATATTGTTTTCTCTATTGAAAATACAAGCTCCAAATCGGTAACCAGTGATAATGGTATTGGTTTAGAAAATATGCAAAAACGCTTGGATTTACTGTACAAAAACAAATATGAACTAAACATAGACGATTCAAAAAACCTATTTAAAGTAAACTTATCATTAAGTACAAAGTAATTGAGTAAAACTAAAAAAATATCCTGTTTAATTGTCGATGACGAAGCCATTGCCAGAGAAATTATTGCTACACATCTCTCTAAAATAAGCAATATCCATATCGTGGCAAGTTGCAGCAATGCCATGGAAGCATTTAATGAGATTAGTAATAACGACATTGATTTGGTGTTCCTGGATATTAACATGCCTGAAATTTCTGGAATTGCTTTTGCTAAGTCCATAAACAAAAACATAAAAATTATTTTTACTACAGCTTATCGAGATTATGCAGTGGAAGGTTTTGAGCTTCAAGCTGTTGATTATTTACTAAAACCCATTTCCTTTGAACGCTTGTTAAAAGCTGTAAACACCTATTTTGAAGTTTATAGTGATTCTAAAAACAACGAAACTCTAGAAATAGAAAGCAATAATTTTATGTTCGTTCGTTCAGACAGGCGTATGATTAAAATTGATTTCGATGCCATTATTTACATTGAAAGTTTTAGCGATTATATAAAAATCCATTTAGCTAATGAAACTATTGTCACTCGTGAAACCATAAGTGCTATTGAGGCCAAACTACCTAACAAGCAATTTATTAGAATCCACAGATCGTTTATTATAGCTTTGGCACATATATCTTCTTTTACCAATGAGCATATTGTTATTCATGGACAAGCTTTAACTATTAGTAGAAGCTATAAAAAGGAGGTTTTGGAGTTGTTGGAGAAATATTAAAAAAATAAGTTTCGTTTATCGTTAAAAAAAAGAGCACCTTAATTCCTTTTATACATTATTCAGACCTTTGTTGTCTTTTCAGTATTTTAACAATTCTATTATTTATGATTTCTGATAAGTTCCAATTGTACAATTTAGGATCAGTAGTGCTATAAAACTCAACAATTACAGCATTAAGGTCTTCGTGATATTTAGCAAAACTCTGATATCCAGGAACCCAACCTGCATGTTCATATTTATAAATAGAGGCATATATTTCCTGTTCTCCTGGTTCAAACAATGATCCATCATTCAATGCTCTTAGGAAAATACCTACGTCTTCTGCTGTTGCTAACATGCCATGTTCGTCTTCTTTTAAATCAAAGGGATGTCCAACATGATAGCCACTCATTACATCCTTCAAATTCACTTCTTTGAGTGAACCGAAGGTATTGTTAAGATTTAGCGGCATGAGTATTTCTTCCTCAAGAAATTGAAAGTTATTATAACCTAGTACGTCATCCATAATCTTATTGATTAAAAGATAATTTGTATTACAATATTCATAGTCTTCACCTGGTTCAAAGTTGGCCGACTTATCTAGAATCAATGCAAGACTTTCTTCATAGGTCTCAGTTGGAGCAGCCCAAAAATTTGGAGCGTCTGTAAAATTAGGAATGCCGCTTCTATGCTGTAACATCAATCTCAAAGATATTTTGTTTGAGTTTTCGATTCTTCCTTCAAGTTCCGGTAAATAATCAGCAATGGTTTTATCAAGAGAAAGCTGTCCATCACTCACCAATTTGGTAACAGCCACAGCATCATATAGCTTGCTAATACTGGCAAGTTTAAAAAGTGCGTTTGGTTTGGCAGGCACCTTAGTTTCTCGATTGTGCCACCCAGAAGCAAAATACTGAGGTGGATTACCAGCTTGGTCCACATAAACTATCATACCATCAAATCCATAACCTATAGCTTTGTCCATCTGTTCCTGAATCGCATCTGGTAGTGGAAGTATCCATGCTTTAACTAAAAGCCATGGCACAAAAAATAAGGAGGATATGGTTGCTACTATTAATACAATTTTAAAAATTCGTTTTGTTTTTTTCTTTGTCATAATACTTTTGTAAGTGACTTTATAAATTTCTAAAAAACGACTTGATAAGAAATCTTTTCAATGTTTTATATCTGATGACACCTATTCGCCGACAGACAGAAGCTAAATTAAAATTTTAAATAGTGAATCCCTATTGAAGTTATAAACAGTTATAAACAATAAAAAGCCACCTTATTGGTGGCTTTTTATTATGAGATTCCTGCTTTTGCAGGAATTTGTTAAATATGCAAAGCTCTATCGCCTGTTGCAGCTAAAGCAGCTTCTTTAATGGCTTCTGTAAATGTTGGATGCGCATGAGACATACGAGAGATATCTTCAGCTGAAGCTCTGTATTCCATGGCTACCACAGCTTCAGCAATCATGTCTGCAGCACGTGCACCAATCATGTGAACTCCTAAAATTTCGTCTGTAGTTTTATCTGCTAGAATTTTCACAAAACCATCTAAATCCATACTAGCTCTACTTCTACCTAAAGCACGCATAGGGAATTGTCCAACTTTATAATCTACTCCTGCCTCTTTAAGTTGCTCTTCTGTTTGTCCAACAGCAGCAACTTCTGGCCATGTATAAACCACACCAGGAATTAAGTTATAATCAATATGTGGTTTTTGTCCTGCTATGGTTTCAGCTACAAAAACACCTTCTTCTTCAGCTTTATGAGCTAACATAGCACCTTTTATAACATCTCCAATGGCATAAATATTACTAGCTGAGGTTTGTAAGTGGTCATTAACTTCCACTTGACCTCTGTTGTTTAATATAACACCTGCTGCTTCAGCATTCAAGCCATCTGTATAAGGACGACGTCCAACAGATACCAAGCAGTAATCGCCTTTAAATTCTATTTCTTCGCCTTTTTTATTATCTGCTTTTACTATAACTTCATTACCTTTTCTTTCAACAGATTTTACTTTATGAGAGGCATTAATTTTGAATTTCTGCTTCTTTAAGACCTTGTTTAATTCTTTAGACAAGCCAGCGTCCATAGTTGGAATAATTCTGTCCATATATTCAATAACAGAAACTTCTGCTCCTAAACGTTTGTAAACTTGTCCAAGCTCTAAACCTATAACACCTCCACCAATAACGATTAAGTGTTTTGGAATTTCGGTAAGTTTCAACGCTTCAGTTGAAGTTATAACTCTCTCTTTGTCAATATTTATGAATGGCAAATTTGAAGGTTTACTTCCAGTAGCAATAATCGTGTTTTTCGCTTCTATTTCAGTAGTTTCTTCACCTTTAATAGTAATATGTGTGGCATCTTTAAAGCTTCCTAAACCTTGATAGACATCCACTTTATTTTTCTTCATTAAGAAATCAATACCACCTGTAGTTTGATCTACAACTGATTGTTTTCTGGCAATCATTTGTTTTAAATTCACCTTTATATCTCCTGGAATATCGATTCCATGTTCTTCGAAATGTTTCACAGCATCTTCATAATGATGAGAAGAATCTAAAAGGGCTTTACTTGGAATACAACCTACATTTAGGCAAGTTCCTCCAAGAACTGGATATTTTTCTATAATGGCAGTTTTCATTCCTAGCTGTGCGCAACGAATAGCTGCTACATATCCTCCAGGACCAGAACCAATAATGGCTACATCGTATGAATTCATATAATTGTATTAAATATTAATAAAGATGCTTCGACAAGCTCAGCATGACATAGTTTTTTAAACGAGTACAAAAATACAATATTGATTTATGAATAGCGAATGACAGTTCATGATTTTTTTGATTGTTTTAGTATAGAAAAAACCAAAGTGCTAACTATTACTAAAGTATATAACTAATAGCAATAGATAGCACAGGTTTGAAGAGAAGCGTTCCAAATTAATTTTAAAATTAAATTAAAATTAAGTCAACTAGGTATTATTAAGTATTATAGTTTCTCTTATCAATATTAAAACTTATTTTCTATTTATAACAATGGTACTTGACTTTTTAGCTTCATCATTTGAGATAATTAGCTCATATAATCCTGTTTGTAATCCTATTAAGGACAAAGAATACTTACCATTAATATCAACAGCTTCTTGGCTTAGCACTTCAAGACCTGTTGAGATACTATAAAGTTTTATATCAAATAAGTTATTGGATTTTTTCTCAGAATCTGAATGACTTACTATATTGATATAATCTGTAGCTGGATTAGGATATGTTTCTATACGCAACGTGTTTTCGACCATTCTTGAATTGTTTCCATACGCATTTCCATTAGTAATTTTTCTAATATTACCATTACCATCAAATTCTGAAACATACAAAGTATTACCAGATTGATTTGCTAGAATACCAGCTGGAAACGCATATGTTACTTCAGACAAATGTCCATCCGTATTTCCAAAAACACTACCTGAATATATTTCTACATCATCAACATTTCGTGGGTTTATTTTATAAATTTTATGCTCTCCGTAAACTGTTCCATACAAAGATCCTTGTGCATAAGCAATAAAGGCTAAATATGGCACATAATTATTTGGGGCAGGAACTGTAGCAACATACTCCAAGTCACCACCTTTTGCTGGTAAACGATAGATTTCTCTTCCAATATAGTTTCCTATATATAAATCTCCTTTAGGACCATAAACAATACCTACTGGTATGTTTAATAGGCCTTCCCCACCTGTTAGCACACTTACAGTGCCATCTGTAGTTGACAATTCTTTAATACTGTTATCTCCAACATCTGTAAACACCATATTATCGCTTTTATACGCTTTAATAAGCCCAGAAGGATAACCATCTCCAATTGGGAATATTTGAAGTAAATTACCATCGCTATCGTATTTGTTAATAGACCCTTCTAAATATGCATTAACATAAACATTGTCTTCTGAATCTACTGCTAAACCATTTGCATAAATTAATCCTGACACAAATAGTGATGAGCTTCCATCTGGAGTGATTTTATAAACGTTACCTCCGTAAAAATTAGAACCATATAGATTTCCTTGAGAATCTAAAACTAAATCATCGTCTACAGTAGCATCTGGGGAATTTAAATAAGTAGTAACTGTTTGTGAGTTTGCACTAATTGTAAACAATACTAGTAGCAAGATGTAAAAATTTTTCATAATCTGTTATTTAATTAATAATCCGTTAAATTAATAGCACAATCGACCTGATTGCTTTTTTAAAATTATTAACTTCTATGGGTGATTTTATTGGAAATGATGTTAACTGCTAGAATTTTGTTGTCAACTACTGTTATTTTGTAGTGAATAACATTTTACCTAAAATAAGACATATTCCATATTAAAGATTATCCGTTTTTTTTATATAAATTGGACTAATTCTATTTTAAATCACTGTTTTTATATTGACTATAAATGAAAATTTCTACCTTAATAATTGATGATGAGCCTTTAGCTAGATTGATGATTGAAAGATTATTGATTCCTAGAACTGAATTTGAAATTGTTGGGCAGTGTGGCACAGGAAAAGAAGCTGTAGAATTAATTAATCTGCATATACCAGATTTAATTTTCTTAGATATTAAACTTAAGGACATGACTGGTTTTGATGTTTTAGAAGCTATCTCTATAAACTCTCATTTAGTTATTTTTGCTACTGCATTTGACACGTATACTCTAAAAGCCTTTGATTATTTTGCTTTTGACTATCTATTAAAACCTTTTAGTGAAGACAGATTTTATAAATCTATAAACAAAGTATTAGAAACCTTTAAGTCTAATGACACAGATTTTTTGCAACATAAAATCCAGTCTCTACTTGAATATATACAGCCTAAGGAACAAAAAGTAGTCTCAACAAAAAAAACAATCCCAATTCCATTAAAAAATAAAACAACATTTATAGAAGCAAATAATATTAATTACATAACAGCTTCAAATAGCTATATAGAAATATTCACAACCGATAAAAAATATTTACTTCGTAATTCCATGTCAAATATGATGCTTGAATTACCTGATAATCAATTTAGCAGAATTCATCGCTCTACTATTATAAACATTGAATATATTAAGGAAGTTATTAAATCTAATTTTGGTGAAATAGATGTTAAAATGAAAGATTTAAAACAGTTTAGAATAAGTAGAAGTTATAAAAAGGACTTTTTAAAAAAAATAGGCCTAAGAAAATGAAAAAGTATATAGATAAAAAATTATTCTACATTCTGTTAGGCTATGTCTTACTGTATCACATCTATTTAATTTCAAGAGGAATCGTTTTAAAATTAAATAATTTAGGAGTCTATGGCAGATTAAATTGGAAGGAAACTATAATTGATCCACTCGTTACAAACCTGCTTATTATTCCCCCTGTTATTATTTTAATAATACTCATTACTAAATTAACATTCGACAGGCATTATAAATGGAAATATGTAATTCTTATACATTTTGTATTATCAATGCTTTACATTATTACGATGTATATTTTCTTATATGCATACCAAATTATCACAAATCAAAAAACCTTAGATTCCATAAATATTAAAGACTTTTTCATAGAAGCTGTTGCCAGTTCAAATCTTCATTTTCTAGGCTACGTTGGCTTTGTTAGCATTATATATTGCTATTATTATATTAATAAAATTGTAAAAATAGAATTACAGAAAGTCCAATTAACTCAACAGGTAACAAATGCCAGATTAGAAATGTTAAAGGCTCAATTAGACCCTCATTTCTTATTTAATACTTTACATAGTATTTCATCTTTAATCTCTCTAGATCCTGGTAAAGCACAAAACATGATTTCTTATTTAGGAGATCTTTTAAGAGAAATTATTGTTATTAAACATGAAGACACCATACCTCTAAGCAGAGAATTAGTGATTCTTGAAAAATACATGGAAATCATGCTTATTCGATTTTCTGATCATTTATCTATTAAAATAGACATTGAAGACGATGTCAAGAATGCTTTAATACCAAGTTTAATGGTTCAACCAATCATTGAAAACTCTATTAAGCATGGCTATTCGGCAGAGCATACCGATTTAGAAATAAAAATCAATATTTATAAAAAGAAGAATAACCTTGTTTTAGAGATTGAGAATAATGGTAAAATATTAGATAAAAACAAAAAAAGAAATGAAGGCATAGGAATTAAAAACAGTATTGAACGATTGAAAACCCTTTACAATACTGACTATAGTTTCACCTTTAAAACATTAAAATCGAAAAAGGGTGTTATTACTATAATAAAAATCCCTTTGCAGTATTAATATAGATTTAAAAAGTATCAACTTTAGAAATATTACTACTTTACGAAGGAAACCCAAGCATCTCTCCCATTCCAACAGTAAATAACCAACATCCATAAATGGCATGTTCAATTGAAACCAATAGAGTAGATTTTAATTTTGAATAAGTGAGCGCAAATAGAATACCTCCCAAGAAAGTCATGATTAATACTAAGGTGTTTCGGAAAAACAAATGTGCTAATGAAAATACAATAGCATTAATGAAAATAAACAGGTTTTTGTTTTTAAAAAAGGTTTGAAATCTTTGAAAATAAAATGTTCTAAAAATTAATTCCTGAGGATATACTGAAAAAACGCTATAAACAAATAAAATAATCAGCCATTTTAATGGCTTGTTTTGTACAACTTGAAACAATGATTCTTTATCTGTAAAATACACAAAAAGAGTTGTCAAAATAGCTATAACAGTTAGCTTAACAATAGTCTGTTTCCAAAATAACTTCCAATTAAGATACGTTGCAATTTTAAATTTATTGTTTTCAACCTTTAATAATACAAATACCACATATATAAACCCAAGTACACAAATAGCCAGTTTTAACCAAATTGAATAATCAAGAGTAAAACTGATAGGTATTAATATAAAAACTATAAAAAACTCAATTAGTTTATACGTGGTAGATTTCATAATTAAACAGTTATAGCAGTGGTATGTTTTACTTCATTTATTACAAACATACTGTGTGTACTACCAATATGGTTTATGGACGTAAGTTTATTCACCATAAATTCTCGAAAAGCTTCCATGTCTTCCACAATTACTTTTAAAAGGTAATCGTAATCGCCACTAATATGATAACACTCCAATACTTC
This sequence comes from Xanthomarina spongicola, assembly GCF_003148645.1. Lineage (GTDB taxonomy): Bacteria > Bacteroidota > Bacteroidia > Flavobacteriales > Flavobacteriaceae > Xanthomarina > Xanthomarina spongicola. The sequence continues at coordinate 263,112 of NZ_QGGP01000002.1, read as the reverse complement.
TTCTAAATTGGCAACCTCTTTTTCAAATTTAACCACATAAGCCTGAGAGTGCTGTATAAGCTTAATATGACAAAATGCAACAAAATCTTTTTCTACTTTATCTTTCTTAACTAAAGCCACATATTTAGAAATAACGCCATTATTCTCCAGTTTTTTAATCCGTTCGTAAACTGCTGTTACTGATAGATTTAATTTTAAAGAAAGCTGCTTATTGGTTTGTTTGCTATCTGCCTGCAATAAGGCTAGTAATTTTTTATCAATCGCATCGAAAGTCATTTTGAAAAATTTTCAGTTTAAGTGAATTACAAACATTTTAAACTTATTATTAATCTACAAATATATCTATTTATAGATTTATTATCTAAAGAAAATTACCTCTATTGATATATTGCCTATTAATCACCATTTTTACATCACATTTAACTTAAATTAATAATATTATGGCTTTTAAACCAGCAAACAACATACAGGATCTACAATATTTTGGAGAATTTGGAGGCGTTAATCCTTCCATTTCAGATTCATCTACTTACACTTTTCTTTCAGCAAAAACCATGTTTGATACTTTTGAAGGTAATGCAGATGGTTGTTATTTATATTCTCGTCATTCTTCACCATCAAATCTATATTTAGGTGAAGCTTTAGCTGCAATGGAAGGCACAGAAACGGCTAATGTAACAGCCTCAGGAATGGGAGCCATTACTCCAGTAATCATGCAGCTTTGTGGTGCAGGAGACCATGTGGTTTCTAGTAGAACCATTTATGGTGGTACTTACGCTTTTCTAAAGAACTTTACGCCAAGATTTAATATTGAAACAAGTTTTGTTGATATCACAAAATTAGATGTAGTTGAAGCAGCTATTACACCAAATACCAAAGTGCTTTATTGCGAATCTGTTAGTAATCCATTATTGGAAGTAGCAGATATTGAAGGGCTTGCCAAATTAGCTAAAAAGCACAACCTAAAATTAATTGTTGACAATACCTTTTCTCCTCTTTCTATTTCACCAATTCAATTAGGAGCAGATATCGTAATCCATAGTTTAACAAAATTCATCAACGGCTCAAGCGACACAGTTGGTGGTGTTGTTTGTGGTACACAAGAATTTATAAACGATTTACGTAACGTTAACAATGGTGCTTGTATGCTTTTAGGTTCTACTATGGACAGTTTAAGAGCAGCATCAGTTTTAAAGAATTTAAGAACACTTCATATTAGAATGCAACAACACAGTTTGAATGCTACGTATTTAGCTGAAAAATTTGAAAAATTAGGATTAAAAACGGTTTATCCTGGATTAGCCTCACATCCTTCACATAGTTTATTCAAGTCTATGATGAACGAAAAATATGGCTTTGGTGGTATGTTAACAATAGACGTAGGTTCTATTGATAAAGCCAATGCTTTAATGGAGTTAATGCAAGAAAAAAACCTAGGATATTTAGCAGTAAGTTTAGGTTTTTATAAAACCTTATTCTCTGCTCCTGGAAGCTCAACCTCTTCTGAAATTCCTGAAGACGAACAAAAAGAAATGGGATTAAGCGATGGTTTAATTCGTTTTTCAATAGGCCTAGATGCAGATATTGATCGTACATATAACACCATGCGTGAATGTATGATTTCACTTTCTATTTTAAAGGCATAAAAATCATATAGAAATTATAATTTTTAAATAGTGCTTTAGCTCAATTCTAAAGCACTATTATTTTTTTCCTTTCAATCGTTCCCAAAGTACTGTTAAGGTTTCAGAAACATTATCTTCACTTCGTTGAAAGGGTTTCATATTTAAGTTTCCATTATCATTAAATAACACAAAACTAAAAACAGAAGAATTAGGATTGTTCTTATTTGTTAAAGGATAGCGTAGATCATTATACTTATACAAGTTATTATCCATCTTATAGATACTATAATAGTTATTACTAAACCAAGCCAATCTTTCGACACGTTTAAAATCATCAGCTGTTAAATCTCTAACTTTAGGTATTTTAGTCCAATCTGAGTATCTATTACCATTATCCAAGAGAGAATAATAACCTACATAGTAGTATGTTTCCGTTTCAACAGTCCCATACCAAAGGACATTATTAAAAATTGTAGGTTGGGTAAAATAACGTTGATATGCAATGCCTTCTTGTTTTAACGATGCTCTAAAAATGGAATCCATATAAACCTTATTCCCAAATGTAAAGAGCATATATGCTGAACTAACACCTATTCCTAACCTTAACCAAAGTGCCCTATTTTGAGAATTTCGTTTATAAAACATCATCACAAGGATGCTGAACAAGAAAGGTAAAGTGTAAATAGGATCAACTACAGAAATATTATTAAATGCTACGCGATATTTACTAAATGGAGCAAAAAGTTGCGTTCCATAAGGCGTAAAGCAATCTAGGATAGGATGTGTAAATAACGATAAAAAGAATAACCATATCCAAGCTTTCAAATTGGTAGTGTCTTTACGTTTTCCAGTATTGTATAATTTGTAAAAAAGCCATCCAAAAAAAAGGGCTCCTAGTACAGAAAATAATATGGAATGCATAAAGCCTCTATGAAATAACATGGCGTCAATTTCGTTGCCATAAAGCCAATTACCAACAAAGACATCTAAATCTGGAATGGTTCCACCAATAGCACCAAACAATAAGGCTTTATTCCCTATTTTTTTTCCTAGAGCTGCTTCGCCACACGCAGCACCTAAAACTATTTGAGTAAGTGAATCCATTTAAATACAAACATACATAACAAAAAGATAATCTATTCAATATTTATAGACTGGTCAAATTTTAGAATCATCAATTGGAATTATTCAAACCTTCTTATTGTATATATCATAGAGATTTTCAGTTATAACATTGAATAAACTGTATAGATTAAAATAATAATTATTTTAATCTAGAATCTAATCAGCTTTTATCAATTCAATATTCATGGTAGCAGAATTTGGTTTTACCCTTACGTTTGTATTTGTAATATCTGGAAAAAGATAGATTGATTGATTTGCGTTTAAATGAATAATCTTATTCATAACACAATTTATTTCTTTTGTAGCATCTAAATTCGAATGACAAAAAGAACCTGGAATCCGATCAGCAGTAGTAAAACCAGTAGCTAAACAAAACCCCAAAGTAATTGGGCCACCACCTGATTTATAGACCGAAATTGAATAAGTAACTCTATATACTCCTGCTTGAGAAACTTGAAAACTATTACTGTTTGCTGTTACACCTTGATTAACACCTACAGAACCAAACTCAATTGGCACACTACTATTTAATAGTTGTAAAGAAGCAGATTGAGATTTGTATATTTCACCATAAACCAATTCAATTTCTTTATTAACCCTATCCCATTGGTTTCCATCCCAAAAATAGAAACCTGGAGTAATATCATCTATTACTGTGTTTGTATTATATATTAATAAACTTACTTCTGGAGCCAGAATAGTAACAACATCTGTAGAAGACGTTAAAGCTATTCTAGGTATTAGAATACCTGAATTTGAACTATTAATTTCTAAAACCGAAGAAGCATGAGGAGATGTTGTCCCAATTCCAACTTGTGCAGAAAACTCAAAAGAAAAGAGATTAATAATACAAAAAAGCATGATAACTTTCTGAAAACTCATGACTAAAATAATTGTAAATCAAAGATATAATACAAATATTTAATTCTATTTTAAAAAAAGGTTATTTCGATAAACTAGGCAATAATTTAGTTATCGTGTATAAGCTTTTTAATTGTTTAGTCATTGACAAGTTAAGATCATAAAAAGTGAAGGATACCTATAATTTAAATATTTTAATTTTAATTAAAAAAAGGTATCATAAGTATTTGTCAAAATTAAATATTACTGTAACTCTCTTAAATAGTTTTTTTTTGCATACTTAAAGTGAAAATCGTAACATTACAATCCTAAAAACTAACTTAAGCAATGCAAGACGATAAAAATCTTTCCGAAATTGAAATCGAAGATCAAACAATTATTGAAAATAAGGAACTTAATATTTGGGAAGCATTAATTCCAGTTGTTCTTTTAATGATGATGTTAGCTTATAACATTTTTGTTGCAGATGGTGAAGCCTTAGGTGAGTATTCTAATCAGTTTATTTTATTAATTGGTGGTGGTATTGCTGCTATTGTTGGTTTTTTTAATAAAGTTAATTTTGGCATCATGCTGAAAGAAATATGGGAAAACTTAAAAAGTGTCTTTGTTCCTATTATGATATTATTTTTAGTTGGAGCTTTGGCTGGAACTTGGCTAGTAAGTGGTGTTATACCTGCTATGGTATATTATGGTTTACAAGTATTAAGTCCTGCTATATTCTTGCCTGCTTCAGTAATTATATGTGCCGTTATTTCTATTGCTACAGGTAGCTCTTGGACCACTTCTGCGACCGTTGGTATTGCTTTAATTGGAATTGGAAGTGCTTTAGGAATTCACACTGGAATGATTGCAGGAGCTGTTATTTCTGGAGCCTATTTTGGTGATAAAATGTCGCCATTAAGTGATACAACAAACCTAGCTCCAGCAATGGCAGGAACAGATTTGTTTACTCATATTAGATATATGTCTCTAACTACAGTTCCAACCATTATTATTACACTTATTACATTTAGTATTATAAGTATGTCTATCGATACTACTGGAAATGCAGATTTAAGTAGTTTATTAACCAGTATTGGTAAAACATTTAATATTACACCACTTTTATTTATTGTTCCATTGGCAGTAATTGCGCTTATATTATTAAAAACAAAACCATTAATTGCTTTAGGAGCTGGTGTATTACTAGCTGCTGTTTTTGCTTTTATTTTTCAACCAAATATTTTAGACGGATTAGCATCTTCTAAATTTGGCTCGATAATCAATGCTATTTTTACCGATACTCAAATTACTACAGACAATGAAAAGCTTAATGACTTATTCTCTGCTGGTGGTATGAAAGGGATGCTTTGGACTATCTTTTTAATTTGCTGCGCTATGGTTTTTGGTGGTACTATGGATGCTATTGGTGCGCTTTCTAGAATTACAAGGGCTTTACTCTCTGTTGCTACAACTGTATTTGGCTTATTTGCAAGTACTGTAATAAGCTGTTTAGGATTAAATACCATAGCTAGCGATCAATATCTAGCCATAGTTATTCCAGGAAAAATGTTTAAAAAAGCTTATCAAGATAAAGGCTTAGCTCCAGAGAACTTAAGTAGAACTTTAGAAGATTCTGGGACTGTTACCTCTGTTTTAATACCATGGAATACCTGTGGCGCTTATCAATCTGGTGTGTTAGGTGTTAGTGTTGCAGATTATTTTGTTTATGCAATTTTTAACTGGCTTAGCCCTTTTACTACACTATTCTTTGCAGCTTTACAGATTAAAATCAAACAACTTTCTTCAAAATAGAATTTTCTTATTGTTTTTTATTTTTATCATAAGTAAAACTTATAACACAATAAAAAATTAAGATTTTATTAGCCTTTAATAATCCTAATCTAGGCTATATTTGCATTAAAGAAATTTATTAATATTTAAACATAATACACATGGCATTTGTAGGTAAAAAATTCCCAAATTTAAACGTAGACGCAATGAACGAAATGGGAGACACTTTTAAAGTGAACGTTCTAGAAGAAGCGATAAATAACAACAAAAAAGTAATCTTATTTTGGTATCCTAAAGACTTTACTTTTGTATGCCCAACAGAATTACATGCTTTCCAAGCAGCTATGGAAGAATTCAAAAAACGTAATACCATTGTAATTGGTGCATCTTGCGATACTCCTGAAGTACACTTTGCGTGGTTAAACACTCCAAAAGATAATGGTGGAATTGAAGGTGTAACGTATCCAATTTTAGCTGATTCAAACAGAAATCTTGCTGCTACACTTGGAATTTTAGATATTACAAACGAACAATATAATGAAGAGACTGGAATTGTTACTGTTGATGGTGACAATGTAACCTATAGAGCTACTTATTTAATAGACGAAGAAGGAACAGTATTCCATGAAGGTATTAATCACATGCCAGTTGGAAGAAACGTCAATGAGTTTTTACGTTTAATTGATGCATATTCTCATGTTCAAAATCATGGAGAAGTTTGTCCAGCTAACTGGGAAGAAGGAAAAGATGCTATGAAAGCTAATGCTAAAGGAACTGCTGAGTACTTAGCCTCTCATTAAATCAATAAATTAAAAATTCCAATTGATATTGTTTTGGAATTTTGAAGTTGAAATTTGCCTGCCTGTCGGCAAGACAGGGAATTTGAAATATTTAAAAAATATGGTACAAGAATTAGAACAAGATAATCTTCAAGAGATTATTAATAATAACGACACAGTTGTTGTTCAATATTCAGCAACTTGGTGTGGTAACTGTAGAATTATGAAGCCTAAATTCAAAAAATTAGCTTCAGAAATGGATCAAACAACTTTTGTAATTGCAGATGCTGAAAAATTTCCAGAATCAAGAAAACTAGCAAAAGTTGATAATTTACCAACCTTTGCGACTTTCAAAAAGGGAGATTTTGTAAATCAGGTGCAAACAAACAAATTTGAAATTTTAAAAGATTTAGTTAATACCTTAAATTAATTTTAAATGAAATTACCATTAATAAAACACCTAACACAATTCATTGAAGAAAACGATGAGGATTTTGTTATTGAAACTATTGAAACTCTTGAATCTTTAACTGAAGTTCCTTCATTAAAAGATGAGGAATTAGATGTTATTGGAGAGCTTATTTCAAACATGTATGGAGCCATCGAAGTCAATAAAATGGTTAAAGATGGTACTCCTAAGAAAGAAGCGCTAAATAGTTTTATGAAACGTGTACTTGGTTCTATTGATAAATAATATTCATTTAAAAAAATATCAAATTATAAAAGCCTTTTCTAACTAGAAAAGGCTTTTTGTTTTAATCAATAATCATTACTTTTAACTATAAATTAAAAAAACAAATTATGGCAACAGTAACCTTACATGGAGACCCAATACAAACATCTGGAACGCTTCCAAAACTTGGAACAAAAGCACCAGACTTTAAATTAACAGTTACAGATTTATCAACACAAGTTCTATCAGATTTTGAAGGACACAAAGTTGTTTTAAATATTTTTCCAAGCATTGACACAGGTACTTGTGCGCAATCAGTTAGAGAATTCAATAAAGAAGCCTCAGAAATGGAAAACACAAAAGTATTATGTATTTCAAGAGATTTGCCATTTGCTCAAGCACGTTTTTGTGGTGCAGAAGGTCTTAATAATGTTTTAATGCTTTCTGATTATAAAGATGGTAGCTTTGGAAAAGCTTATGGTTTAGATTTTATAAATGGTCCTCTTGAAGCATTACACTCTCGTTGTGTTATTGTTCTTGATGAAAACGGAATTGTAACATATACCGAACAAGTTCCAGAAATTGTAGATGAACCAAACTATAAAGCATGCTTATATGCTTTACTAAATGAATAAAAAAGAATCGTTTTTAATAAATAGAATTAAAAGCATAAAATATGCTTTTAAAGGCGCAGTGCTTTTAATAAAAACCGAGTCTAGCATTAAAGTTCAAGTATTTATTGGCGTTTTAATGACAGTTATTGGCTTTTTTGTTGGACTGAGTGCAACAGAATGGATTATTCAAACACTAATTATTGGATTAATAATTTCTATTGAAGGCATAAATACTGCCATTGAAGAAATTGCAGATTTTATACATCCAGAATTTCATACAAAAATTGGTTTAATAAAAGACCTTGCTGCTGGAGCTGTTTTTATATTTGCAGTTGTAGCAATAATCATTGGTTGCATCATTTATTTTCCTAAGATTTTTTAAATACTTTTAGGACTAGGATAAACGTTAGTAATTTGTATTTTTGTTGCATTGTGGAAACAATGCAATCTTGACTTTTATTAAAATTAGATTTCTGTTTTTTACAAACAATACGTATGGCAAAAAATAAAACAAAAAAAACAAGCAAACCTAAAATTAAAGCCCCAAGTTTTAAAATGTCTAGTCAGCAAAAACTGATATTGGGTAGCTTTTTATCAATTTTAGGACTTTTACTTTTTGTTGCCTTTGTATCTTATATTTTTACTGGAAAAGCAGACCAAAGCACATTAACCGAATTTTCAACCAGAGATGTAAAAACTGAAAACTGGTTAAATAAAACAGGAGCTTGGTTAAGCGACTTCTTTATTTATAGAGGATTTGGAGTTGCTTCATTTATTTTTTCTGGACTCTTATTCCTTTCTGGTGTATTTATTTTAACAAATTCAAATCTCAGTAAATTAAGAACTCATTGGTTTTGGGGAACCTTTATTGTAATCTGGTTGTCTATTCTATTTGGTTTTTTTGCTAATACTTTAGATATATTAGGTGGTACTATTGGTTTAGAAATGAATACCTTCCTACAAGACTATTTAGGTAAAATCGGCACTTCTCTCCTACTTGTTTTTCTTCTAATTACATATTTAGCTATTAGGTTTAAAGTGACTGCTGAAACTTTTAAGAATCTGTTTCAAAGAGCATCAAAAGATATTAAACAAGACTTTAAAACTTCAAATGAAGACGTTTCAATTCCAATTGACAACGACTTAACTGCTGAAGCTGAAGATATAAAATCTGCATTTGAGTTATCTGTTGAAGATAAAGACGAAGAACCTAAAGAAACCGAAAAAGCAAAACCCATAACTGTAAAAATTGAAGAAAAAGTAGAGCCAGAAATGACTATTGAAGTTGAAGAAGTTGCAGAAGAACTATCTGAAACCGATAACTTATCTAATAAATTAGTTGAAGATTTTGGTCAATTCGATCCTACTTTAGAGCTTAGCAATTACAAATTCCCTTCATTAGATTTATTAAAAAAGTATGAAACTGAAGGGATTACTATCAATCAAGAAGAACTTGAAGAAAATAAAAACCGAATTGTAGAAACCTTAAACAACTACAAAATTGGTATTGCAAGCATAAAAGCTACCATTGGACCAACGGTTACATTATACGAAATTGTACCTGATGCAGGTATTAGAATTTCAAAAATTAAAAATTTAGAAGACGATATAGCTTTATCTCTTTCAGCTTTAGGAATTAGAATTATTGCACCAATTCCTGGTAAAGGAACCATTGGTATAGAAGTGCCTAATAAGAATTCGACTATAGTCTCAATGCGCTCAGTTATTGCATCACAGAAATTTCAAAAATCAGAAATGCAATTACCAATAGCTTTAGGAAAAACCATTAGCAACGAAACTTTTGTTGTAGACTTGGCAAAAATGCCTCACCTACTAATGGCTGGAGCAACAGGACAAGGAAAATCTGTAGGACTTAATGCTGTTTTAACTTCCTTACTTTACAAAAAGCATCCTGCCGAAGTTAAGTTTGTTTTAGTAGATCCTAAAAAAGTTGAGTTAACATTATTCAATAAAATAGAACGTCATTATCTAGCAAAACTTCCAGATAGCGAAGAAGCCATAATTACAGATAACACCAAGGTTATTAATACATTAAATTCCCTTTGTATTGAAATGGATAACCGTTACGAGATGCTTAAAAATGCTTTATGTAGAAACATTGCCGAATACAATGCAAAATTTAAAGCACGTAAGCTAAACCCAAACGATGGTCATCAATTTTTACCTTATATTGTTTTAGTTGTAGATGAATTTGCCGATTTAATAATGACAGCTGGAAAAGAAGTTGAAACACCAATTGCCAGATTAGCTCAGTTAGCTCGTGCTATTGGAATTCATTTAATTATTGCAACTCAAAGACCATCTGTTAACGTTATTACAGGTATTATTAAAGCAAATTTCCCAGCTAGAATTGCCTTTAGAGTTACAAGTAAAATAGATTCTAGAACAATATTAGATGGTTCTGGAGCAGACCAACTAATTGGACGTGGAGATATGCTATTTACTCAAGGTAACGATATGATACGTATTCAATGTGCGTTTGTAGATACACCTGAAGTTGAAAAAATTACAGACTTTATTGGTTCGCAAAAAGCATATCCAGATGCATACCTACTTCCAGAATATGTTGGTGAGGAAAGTGGCACAAGTCTTGATATAGATATCTTAGACAGAGATAAACTCTTTCGTGAAGCTGCCGAAATTATTGTAACAGCTCAACAAGGCTCTGCTTCTTTATTGCAACGTAAACTAAAATTAGGTTATAATCGTGCAGGAAGATTAATAGATCAACTAGAAGCTGCTGGAATTGTTGGTGGTTTCGAAGGAAGTAAAGCGAGACAAGTTTTAGTTCCAGATTTAGTAGCACTAGATCAACTTTTAGAAAATGAAACAAATTAATTAAATAAATTTCCTATCTGGTCTGTCTTATGGTAGTACTAAGGGAATGATTAAAATTTTATTAAATGAAAAAAATAACAGTAATTTTTACCCTCTTCATTTACGCCATTTCATTTGGGCAAGACACTAAAGCTAAAGCGCTTTTAGACGAAGTTTCGCAAAAAGCAAAAAGCTACGAAAACATTTCGCTAGATTTTAAATATGTATTAGATAACTCTGCTGAAAATATTAAACAGGAAACTCGTGGAGATGTTGTTATGCAAGGAGATAAATACCGATTAAACATTTTAGGAGCCACACGTATCTTCGATGGTAAAACGTTATATAGCATCAGTCCTGATGATGAAGAAGTAACAATTTCATCGGATGTCTCTAATGAAGACAGTAACATTACGCCAAGTAAAATGCTATCGTTTTATGAAGATGGTTACTCCTACAAAATGGACATTATTCAAGATGTAAAAGGAAGAAAAATACAGTATGTAAAATTAACACCTATAGATTCCAATTCCGAAATTAAAAATGTGCTACTAGGAATAGATGCGCAAACAAAACACATATACAATTTAATTGAAGTTGGCAAAAATGGCACTAAAACTACATTAACTGTTAATTCTTTTAAAACAAACGAACCTATATCGAAATCCTTATTTACTTTTGATAAGAACAAGTATAAAGACTATTATATAAACAAATTGGATTAAGTAACTTTTGAAAATTTTAGATAGATACATACTAACCTCTTACCTAAAAACTTTTATCAGCGTGTTTGTAATTCTCATGCTGATTTTTGTTTTACAAACCATATGGCTTTATATTAAAGAGCTTGCTGGAAAAGATTTAGATATGGTTGTGGTTGCTAAGTTTTTACTCTATTTCTCACCAAAATTAATTCCTCTTGTTCTACCACTAACCATTCTTTTAGCATCCATAATGGTCTTTGGTAATTTTGCAGAAAACTACGAGTTTGCTGCCATGAAATCAACTGGTATTTCACTTCAAAGAGCTATGGCAGGACTTAGTGTCTTTATAGTAGCATTAGGTATTACAACTTTCTTTTTCTCAAACAATGTTATTCCTTGGGCAGAATATAATTCCTATAATCTTAGGAAAAACATAGCTAAATTAAAACCTGCAATGGTAATTGCTGAAGGACAATTTAACGAGGTTGGTAGCGAGTATAATATTAAAGTTGCTAAAAAAAGTGGTGAAAGAGGTCAATTTTTAGAAGAAGTCTTAATTCATAAAAAGTCTAAAGGTCAATCTGGAAATTACACCACTATCTATTCTAAAAATGGAGAGCTTCTAGGTGAAAAAGATTCAGATATATTGCAACTCATTCTATTTGATGGCTATTTTTATGATGATACGCCTCCAAAGGATCATAAACAAAGGCAGAAAAGACCAATGACTAAAAGTTACTTTGAAAAGTATACTATTAACGTTGATTTATCTAACCTTAACAATATCGACCTAGAGGAAAAAAACATTAGCGATAAATACAATATGCTTAATATTACAGACTTAAGCTACACTATAGATACTTTAAAAATTGACAGAGAAAATAACATTAAAGAGTTAGCTAACAATTTATATAACAGAACCACATTCCCAACAATAAATACAGGTGTTTCAGTAAAAAAAGATACTATTTATAATGGTGCTGTATTAGACTTATTTAATTATAAGGATAAAGTACAATTAATAGATTTAGCTTCAAATTCCTTTAAAAGCACCACACAAATAATTGAAAACAAAGAAAAAGGACTTAAAACAAAAAGCATTTGGTTAAATAGACACATTATTGCACTTCATGAAAAATTAGCTTTAGGCTTTGCATGTATTATTTTATTTTTTGTTGGTGCTCCATTAGGTGCATTAATTAGAAAAGGTGGAATTGGACTTCCTATGGTTGTTGCCATTTTGTTGTTTTTAACATATCACTTTATTGGTATTTTTGCCAAAAACAGCGCAAAAGATGGTAGCTTAAATCCTGTTTTTGCGTCTTGGTTTTCCACACTAATTATGTTGCCATTAGGAATATATTTAACAAAAAGAGCTACCGAAGATCGTGGATTATTTGAATTTGACCATGTAATAGAGCCTCTAAAAAAATTAGTTACTACAAAATTTACAAAAAGCAAAAACAGCCAAGAAACTCAAGAAACTTTTATTGAAATAGAATCTGAAAACAGAAATACATTTTTTACTCTGTACAAAGATTACAAAGCAACAAGTGCTATATCAATAATCTTCTATTTTATAGGCTTATGTTCTTTAATTTTATTCTTTGTTTTTAGAAATAATAAATTACCAGAATTTGCAGAAATTAGTATTCAATTAAGTGCAATTTCATGGTTTGTGTATTTTATCTATTTCTTCCAAGAAAGAATTGCTATTTCTAAAATTTTTAAATTGGTAGAATCTACCTTATTCACAAAAAGCTTTTTTTCTACTTTTTTAATTCTAATTTTCTATCCTATTGTCTTTTATTTAAGAAGAAATAAATTAAAAGAGGTCCTACCTAAAAGTTTAAAATAACCCATATCTTTGCAAAACATTTAATTAAAACTTATGTCTACGCATAAAACGACTAAAGAATCTGTCAAAATACAGTTACATACTATTGAAGAAGCCATTAACGATATTAGAAATGGTAAAGTAATTATTGTAGTTGATGATGAAGACAGAGAAAATGAAGGAGATTTTTTGGCTGCTGCCGAAATGGTAACACCTCAAATGATTAATTTCATGGCAACTCATGGTCGTGGTCTAATATGCACTCCACTTACAGAAAAACGTTGTAAAGAACTTGAATTAAATCCAATGGTTAATAATAATACTGACCCAATGGAAACAGCATTTACTATTTCTGTAGATTTAAGAGGTAATGGTGTAACTACAGGAATTTCAGCGAGCGATAGAGCTAAAACTGTAAAAGCACTTGTCGACATAAATACAAAACCATTTGAATTAGGTAGACCTGGACATATCTTTCCACTTGTAGCTAAACAAGGTGGTGTTTTAAGAAGAACAGGGCATACAGAAGCTGCTATAGACTTTGCTCGTTTGGCTGGTTTAAAACCTGCTGGAGTGATTGTTGAAATTATGAATGAAGATGGTTCTATGGCACGTTTACCTCAACTAATGAAGGTTGCTGAAAAATTTGATTTAAAAATAGTTTCTATTGAAGACCTTGTAGCATATAGAATGGAGCATGATTCTCTAATTGAGAAGAAGGAAGATTTTAACCTTGAAACACGTTTTGGAAAATTTCGTCTAAGAGCTTTTCAGCAAACAACAAACGACCAAATACATATTGCCTTAACTAAAGGTACTTGGAATAAATACGAGCCTGTTTTAACTCGTGTGAATGCTACATTAGTAAACACTGATATTCTTGGTACCTTAACAAACAATGCTGATGAAAAACTAGACGACATGTTTAAGGTTGTTAATGATGAAGGAAAAGGAGCCATTATTTTTGTGAATCAACAATCTCAATCTATGAATCTCTTAAAACGATTGCATGTTTTAAAAGAATCTCAAATTGATGGCGTAATAATTAAAGCACCACGAATAGAAATGGACCATAAAGATTTTGGTATTGGTGCTCAAATTCTACATCATTTAGATATCCATAAACTACGCCTAATTTCTAATAGCGAACAAACCAAACGTGTTGGTATGATTGGCTACGGTTTAGAGATTGTGGAATATGTAAAGTATTAATTATTCTATTACTTCAAACACCTTAAAAAGTCCTTTACTTTTAGTATTAGGCACTTCAGAAATAAAGGCATATTTACCTGGTAATAAATCAACAGTAAAATAGCCTGTATTTCCAGCTGGCATATCGTTAACTCCACCTAAAAACGTAACACCTTCTGGAACTGGCGTTATCAATCCATTTGGGTCTGACCAATCCATCCATGCTTCCAAAGCGTCTTCACTTGCAGTTTCTTCAAGTTTCACCAAATTTAAATCGTGCCAGATAAAATTTTCATGAGGTTTTTGGTCTTTTACAAACACAGAAAGCACTTGCTTTCCTTTTGTTATAGTTTTGTCATACGTTATTCCTTCCTCACCTGATAACGTAATATTAACGGCTGCTTCTGGAGGTATATTTCCACTATCTTCATCTGCAACAATTAAAGGTTTTGCCATTCCCATAAGTGTATGGAATTTACCATTAGGCATTTTCACATAGCATTCCATAATATAATAACCTGGATCTAATTTTATAGTAGTTGTAGCTGTATGCTTTGGTGCAATTAAGCCAGAACCACCCGAGAAAATAATATCTCCAAACCATTCTGGTAATTTACCGAAGGCAGCAAAACCTTCTTCTGCTTTACCTGCATTAATAAGATCCATACCTTCCTCAAAAACAGGAGCTATCTCTGTAATTGCATTATCTACACTTTTACCTTCAGGATATTTGTCTAATAAAAAGAAATGTGTTTCATTGGATAGGTTTTGGTACTTAAAGGTATTCCAACCAGAAGAGATGGTATCTACACTTTGAAATTCCATGCTTCGAGTTACAATATCAATAACATTAGACGGTTCTTCAATTACCTCTTCTACTTCAACTATTGTTTCTTCAATAGGTTCGGTTCTCTTGTCGTTTTTGCAATTGAAAAATATACTAAATAGAATTAGTAATATAAAAATTGGTTGGTTTTTAGTTTTCATAATTTAATTTTTAATGGCTTGATTCAAAGTTAGTTAATTATTATCTTTTTTGTGATTTTACTTCTATCTGTTTTTATTTTAAGTAAATAAATTCCTGATTTCAAATTGCGAACTTCTATTTGATTAACTTTTTTTGCTAATAAAACCTGTTTGCCTAATAAATCATATAGTGTTACCGTTTCAATTTGTTGGTCTGTTGAAATATAGAGGGTTTCGGAGACAGGGTTTGGGAATATTTTAATAGCTTCTGCAGTCTCACTTTCTATTGATAAAGTTGATCCATCTGTAATTGGATTAATAAATCCTTCAGAAACATGAATATTTCCTACACTTAATTCTTGAATATTAACTTCACCAATAGTGTAAAGTATGTTTACTTCCCCAGCTATGGTACTTGCACCTCCATTATCAATACTAAACTTTTCTATCGTTTGAGCTGTCGCTGCAAATCCTACGCATAACATCATTAAGAAATATACTTTTTTCATGATTTTAGTTTTTTACTAATTCTATATCTGAAGAAATGGCTTGCTTTTCTAAAGCCTCTACTCGGTCTAAAAGCGTTTGTAATAATGCGGTTTGCTCTGAACTTGCTTGTACTTGACTTTGAATTGTCTGTTTTTGATTGTCAATAATAGCTTGCTGTTCTTGCATCGCTTTTATAAGCACTGGAATTAACTCGGTGTAGCTAATACTTAAAGTATTGTCTTTGTCTTCAGCTATATGAACAATTTCTTTAATAATTGGTTGTACCTCTTGAGCAATTAAGCCTAAAGATTTTGGTTGGTCTGGATGTTTTTTCCAATGGTAGCTCACTGGTTTAAGTTGGAGCACTTCATTTAAACCATAGTCTAATTCAATTATATCTTGTTTTAAGCGTCGGTCTGAACTTTGAGTTAAGGTACCAGCTAATGTTGCAGTGCCATTACGAAAAACGGTGAAGGCATTAGTTCTGTTCGCTGTACTTACACCATTCCCAACCTGAAACAAAGCACTAGAGGTAGTAGTATTGTCATTATTCTGACCAACTACAGTTGCATAAGAATCGTCATTTATTAAGTTGTATCCTAATGCTGAAGCCGCAAAACTAGAAACCTGAACATTATTTCCCATAGCCAACGAATAATCACCACTCGCTTGCGTAATAATCCCTAAAGCTACAGAGGTATTTCCTGAAGCAATGTTACTGTCTCCCATTGCAAAAGAACCATTACCTGAAGCTGTGGTTTCTGCTCCCATAGCCACACTAGATATCCCAGAAGAAACTGTAGATTCTCCCATAGCTACAGCATAAGTTTGATTTGCTTCAGTATTATAACCTAATGCAACAGAATAACTTCCGTTAGCTCTATTATTATACCCTATAGATATGGAATTTGTCCCTGTTGCATTTGCATAAAGGCCAAATGCTAAACTGTAATCATTTGTAGCACTACATTGGAAACCAAAACTAAATGAGTAATTACCTGATGAATAATTTAAAGAACCCATAGAAAATGAATTATCACCAGATGCTCCACTAGGCGCAATCGAGGTACCTGTACTAAAATCAACTGCATCTTTACCAATATTATTGTAATTATTTGGAATTCTACCAATCAATCGCCAACCAATACCATTACCTTCGTCTATTGCTCTTAAACCAGAAGCTGATAAAACATTAGCTTCTAGATATTCTTTAGTGATTAATGCTTTTGGATCTGCAATTTCTGTAATATCGAAACTAGGTGCAGTTATTGTCCCGTTTTTTAGAACTGTTAAGGCATTACTTCTATTAGATGGATCAGTACTATTTCCAATTTCAAATAACGGATCCGTTGGTATCCAACTTTCTGGATTTCCGCCTCCAATATTAAGTTGCCCTATTGACATAGAATTAAATGCATTAACAATTAATCCAGAGCCAATTGCAGTGGAAAACCTACCATTAGCGGAAGATAAAAATCCAAATGAAAGTGATCCATTCCCCACAGCATTAGAATTACCTAAGGCTATCGCATCCGCTCCAGAAGCCTCTGCTGAATCACCTAAAGCTATTGCATTATCACCAGTTGCTTGGGAATTAATACCTAATGCTATGGAACTTAAGCCAGAAGCTATAGATCCTGTTCCACCAGCTATTGATCCTATACCAGAAGCTGTTACTACAGCGCCAAATGCTATTGCATAATTACCAGTAGCTCCAAAATTTGAACTAGAATTAGAACTAATACTTAAATCAACCGCATTTTGACCTATATTTCCATAATTAGCTGGATCTCTATCAATAAATCTCCAACCAATACCATTGCCTTCATCAATAGCTTCTAAACCAGTAGAAGCAGAACCATTTGCATCAAAATATTCTTTTGTTACCAAGGATTTTGGATCAGTGATTTCTTCTACATCTAAACTGGGTGCTGTAATCATTCCTTCTCTTTCTACAACAAAAGCATTTGATCGATCATTTATATCAGTACCATTTCCTACTTGAAATAAGGTCGTTGATGACGTTGAATTTTCATTGAAAGTACCTACAACCAAACTATTAAAATCATCTGCTAAAGTGCCATATCCCATAGCAGCAGAGTTAGCTGCAGAAGCAGTTGTAACAGAACCTACTGCTGTTGATCGCTCGCCAGAAGCAGTTGTTAAATAACCCATTGACGTTGAGTAATTCCCAGTAGCACCATAAATATTGGAAACAAAATCACTATAGCTAAAATCAGCAGCATTCAACCCAATATTGCCATAATTAGCTTCGTTTCGTCCTATGAATCTCCAACCAATACCATTGCCTTCGTCTAAAGCTTCTAAACCAGAAACATTAGCTGCATTTAAGGCATAAGGCACTGCTTTAAATTGTGAAGTTCCTAAATCTACCAAGCCAGAACCTGTATCTATTTGTACGTTTAAAAAATGGTTGTCTGCTCCCCAATCTATGGCAGAAAAAACATCACTAGTAGTGCCTTCGCCTATGTTTAGGATTATAAGTCCATTGGAATCCGTATCAACCGTATGGTCTTCTTGGTAAACCGTTGTGGCTCCTTCCAAAATGGCAAATTGCACATCTATGGACTGATTGGCAACCACGTTACCTAAATTATCTTTTATTAAAGCTTTGTAATTTATGCCTTGTTGCGCAACTGCTGTTAAGCTTGCCAATAATGCAATAGCGATGATTAGTTGTGTTTTCATGATTTTGTATTTATGATTAATAGCATTTGTAATTATTTTATTGACGTATCCATTTTTGGACACTACCAGGACCAGATGAGCCTACAGATATTCTTAAAGTGTCGTCTACACCAAACTCTATGGTTCCGTTATAATAATTAAGGTCGCTACCAAGTTCTAAATGGTTGTAGTTTTCCTCGTCTATTGCTTCTATTGTTTTCCATTTAATGTCGTCTACCAGAAATCCTGAAGCTACAGGATCAAGAATTTTAGCTTTGTCATTAGTAACCTTAACTACCATCCCTTCATTATTAGGGTTGTTCCCTCCAACGCGAATCCAATCTCCTTGAAGGGCATCAAGATTGTAAGTTGGCTCGTTGTTGTTATTGTTATTATTTTGACCTGAATCTGTTAATGGGTTATCGTCACTACATGATATTAATGTTACCACGATTAAGGCCATAAGTATTTTGTTAATTGTTTTCATATAAAATTATTTATTGATTTTTATTGATTTCACTACTTTGTCTTTAAGTAGTATATTTAACTGATATTGTCCTTCTTTAAGATGATCTATACTTAAATATATTTTGTCTTCTTTTTTATGATTTTCGGTATGATTTTTCATTCATCAATTCTTTAAGATGTGATAAATGTATATAGAAGGTTTTCCTTTGAATACCAGATATGTTTCAAAGGTTAGAAGATATGTTTCATGCTTTTAAAAGCACCCTATTTAGAAGGTTCTTGATTGGAACTCATTAGGTGTGCAGTGGTAAATTTCTTTAAAACATTTGATAAAATAGGAAGGTGTATTGAAGCCTACTTGATAGGCTATTTCAGAAATAGTCGCATCAGATTTCTTCAGTAAATCTTCAGCAAGTTTTAAACGTTGTGAACGTATAAACTCACTGGTTGTCATGTTTGTAATGGCTTTTAATTTTCTATGAAGCTGTGTTCGACTTATTTGCATGAGTTTGGCAAAACGTTCACTAGTAAATTCCGGATTGGTTATATGTGTATCTAAAACCGTTTGAAGACGTTTTAAAAATTCTGTTTCGGTTGAAGTGATTGCCAATTCTGGATTGAGGCTTAATGTTTTACTGAAATGCTTTTGCAGTTTCAACCTACTTTCAATAAGCTTTTCGACTCTAATTTTGAGTTTCTCACTATTAAACGGTTTGGTAACATAAGCATCTGCTCCTGTTTTAATCCCTTGAATTTCATTCTCTTCGCCTACTTTTGCGGTTAACAAAATAATAGGTATGTGACTGGTAAGCTCATTGGTTTTAATGTTATGACACAGTTCTATACCATCTTGTATAGGCATCATAATATCACTAATAATTAAATCAGGGAGTTTTTTCTGGGCTTTTTCAATACCTATTTTACCGTTGGTTGCCTCAATAATATTATAACTCCTTTTGAAAGTTGACACAATAAATGCACGAATTTCAGAGTCGTCTTCAACAATCAATACAGTAGGTTTACTTTTATTAACACCTACATTTGCTTGCGATAGTACTTTATTTTGATTTTCAATAGTATTATTAACAATCTCTTCATCACTAAAAGCATCTTTATGAATAGGAATTGATAAGGAAAACTGAATTTTATCATCATCTATATTGTTGGCAATAATAGTTCCTTTGGATAGTGTTACTAAATCTCTCACCAACGCCAAACCTACACCAACACCTTCAGACAGCTCGTTATCTTGATAGAACCTTTGAAACAAACTACTTAAGTCTTTTTTGCCCACATGACTACTCGTATTTATAACCGATAGAACCAACATGTGGTCTTGCTTATTAGCTTCAAAAATAATATCGCTTTGTTTTGGCGCATATTTTACAGCGTTTGATAGTAAGTTGGATGTTACTTTCTCTATAATATCCTTATCAAACCATACATGGTTTAAATCTTGAATAGTACTTTTTATATAACTATTTTTCTGATTCGCTTTATATTGAAACGCACTTATTATTTGCTTTAATAAAACAGATAAATTACCTTCAGAAACCTTGAGTTTGATTTGTCCAGAATCTATCATAGAAAGGTTAAGCATTTGGTCTACCAACTTGAGTAACCTATCAGCATTTTGTTTAACCAATGTGAGTTCTTTCTTATCGTTTTTAGAA
This sequence comes from Xanthomarina spongicola, assembly GCF_003148645.1. GTDB lineage: Bacteria > Bacteroidota > Bacteroidia > Flavobacteriales > Flavobacteriaceae > Xanthomarina > Xanthomarina spongicola. The sequence goes on along the minus strand of NZ_QGGP01000002.1, from coordinate 242,808 downwards.
AGCTCTTGTTTTGCTAGTTGGTTATCAATTGGTCCAGAAATGAGTGTTAATGGTGTCCTAAATTCGTGAGAAATATTGGTGTAAAGTTTGGTCTTGAATTCATCCAACTTTTTTAACCTTTCCGTTTCATCGTGTTCTAATCGCAATTGGTTTTTTACATACCAACGCCATTTTAAATAGCGATACATTAAAAAGACTAATAAAATACCAAATAAAATATAAACTGCTTTTGAAAAATTGGTAGCGTACCACGGTTTTAAAATAGTAAATGAATACGTTGCTGGAGTTGTGTTCCAAACCCCATCATAATTACATGAAATAACCTGAAATTCATAATCATCAGGAGACAAATTGGTGTAATGTGCTAGATTAGTATTTCCAGACATAATCCAATCGGCATCGTTATTAATTAATCTATACTTATATAGGTTACGTTCAGGTTGTGAAAAATGTAAAGAAGAAAACGTAAAGGTTACTGTATTTTCATTTGAATTAAGGGTTATATTTTCAATCAAATCCCTTGGATCATTAAATACTTCAAACCCAGTAATAATAGTCTTTGGTTTTATAGGATTAAATTCTAACTGGCTTGGATCAAACCAATTTAAACCTTCTAAACCACCAAAATATAAAATTCCATTTTTGTCTTTATAATAAGCTCCTGTATTAAATTCAAATGCTTGTAAACCATCGTAATTCGTATAATTTTCAATATCCGAAATGGTATCGTTCTCAATTTTTATCTTGGTTATTCCTTTGTTGGAGCTCAACCATAAATTATCTTCAGAATCTGGCAGAATGCTATAAATAACATTATTTGGCAAGCCTTCGGTTTTAGAATAGATTGTTATAGTATTATTATTAGTATTAAAAGCCATTAACCCGTAACCATTGGTACCCACCCAAAGTATTGGGTCATCGTAATAGAGCGACTTTATTTTATCAGTTACATTATAGATTTTAACTAATTGATTTTCTTTAATATCCAACTTGTATAACCCATCAGATTCTGTTCCTACCCAAAGTGTGCTTGCATTGCCCTGCTCAATGGTTCGTATATTGTTAGTACTAAAATTTGAATTTTCTGAAGTTAACTGTTTAATAATACCTTGATTTTTATCAAATTGTATGAGACCATGATCTCTAGTACAAAGCCACAGATTACCAAATGTGTCTTTAAAAATCTTCCAGATGGTAAACGGTTCTGTTTCTTTAAAAGATACCATTCTTCCTGCATCATTCAGCAATTGAAGTCCATGGGTTTGATGACCTATCCAAAGATTGCCATCATCATACAACAAACTCATAATTCTATCTCCCAAAAGATTGGAATTGATGGTGGTATACGTAAAGAATTCTTGATTGTTAGTATTTATTTTAGTGAGCCCTTTTCCAGATGTACCAACCCAGATAGAATGATTATCATCTATGGTTATGGCTCTAATTACATCTAAATTAATATTTTGTGGTACTTGGTCATTGGTCAAAACATTAAATTTAACCAAGTATTCATCATAATAACTTAATCCTGCACCATCTGTTCCTAACCAGATAGTACCAGTGTAGTCTTCATACAATGACAAAACATCATTATAATGCATGGCATAAGGGTCATTTTTATTTTCGGTAAAATTTTGAATGGTTTTTTCTTCAAAATCAACTAAAAAAGCCCCTTGGCCATAAGTTGCAATCCATAATCGATTTCGCTTATCAAACAACAAATCTTGAATGATTAAGTTTTCGGGTAATAAATAATTAGAAAAGCCTTGAAACGATTTAAAATCAATGTCATTTTTATGTTTCACAAATAACCCCTTACCATAACTCCCTAAAAACAAGGTGTTTTCTCTAGACTTTGTAAGTGAGCTAAAATTAGTTTCTGCAGCAATTTCTATTAATTCATAGGTGTTATCTTTAATTTCAATAATACCATTATTAGTTGCTGCTAATATGGTCTTGTTATTTGTTTCTAGAAAATCATAAATGGTTAAGTGTGCGTTTGGTGGTTTTAAAAATTGTATAGTATCTTTTGTTTGATGATGAATTTTGTAAATACCTTCTTCATAGGTGCCAATGTAGTAGTTTTGAGCAGCGTCTTGAATGAGTGTGCTTACATTTGCGATATTTGAAACTTTCTGAAAACTATCTGTATCTTTCTGATAGTACTCTAATTTCCCGGAATTAGACACAATCCACAACCCTTCTGAATTATCTACATAAATTTTTCCGAGCTTGCTATAAGTAGATCGGGTAACATCTTCAAATTGAACATTATAATGTATAAATTCTCGTCCATCATATTTATTGAGTCCATCTTGTGTGGCAAACCACATAAACCCAATACTATCTTGAGCAATACTTACCACGCTATTTTGTGAAAGCCCATGCTCTACCGTTAGTTCTCTAAATGCAACTTGTTTATTGCTTTGAGAAAAAGCAATATTAGAAAGTAAACAAACAAAAAGGAACTTTAAGTAATTCATTTATAGCTGATTCGTTACTTAAAGTTACTAAATTGTTTTTGATTGTCTATTTTAAAGTTAAAGTAATTACATGAACCATTTTTTCAGCACGTTGTTTAACTTCATCTTCTGTCCAAGACAGTTTTATCAAACAAGATATATTTCTGCCTATATAATGGTCAGACTGTTTAAAGGTTTTTGTTTGAAGATATTTTAAACCGTCTTTTACTTCTGTTGAAATTGGATATAAGGTTTTTAGTTCTGTAAGATGCTCCCATTTTCTAATGTAGTGCCAGCTATTATCGTAATAATGAAAGCAGGCATCTATGCCATTTTCCTTTAAAGATGTACTAGCTATACGAGCTATTTCTAAATCTGGTAAAAAGAAACTTAAAAATGAATAGCTTTCAATACCACCTTCTGGAACAGTTCTAAAAGTTACTTCAGGTATTTGTGATAAAGCATCACGAAGTACGATGTAGTTTCGTTTTTGAATAGCAACAAACTCTTCTAAACGTCTTAATTGTGCCAAACCAACGGCAGCATGCAATTCTGAAATTCGAAAGTTATATCCTAAAAATGGATGGGTTTCAGCTCCACGATCGTTTCCAACGTGGTCATGTCCATGATCTGAATAATGATCGGCATGTTTATAATATGTTTCATTATTTGTTAAGACTGCTCCACCTTCGCCAGCTGTAATAATCTTTACAAAATCTAAAGACAAACAGCCTAAATCTCCAATACTTCCCAACGGTTTTCCTTTATAAGTTGCTCCAGTTGCTTGCGAAGAATCTTCAATTAAAATAAGATTATGTTTTTTACAAATAGCTTGCAAAGCCTCTAAATTTGCCATGCTTCCACACATATGAACTGGCATAACAGCCTTAGTTTTTGATGTTATAGCATTTTCAACTGCTTCTGGACAGAGTGTTAGTGTATCATCAATATCAACTAGAATAGGAATGGCTCCAAGCATCATAATGGCTTCAAAACTGGCTACAAAGGTAAATGTCGGCATAATAACCTCATCTCCTGCTCCAATTCCTGCACTAGCCATAGCCACAGAAACAGCTGCTGTTCCACTAGAAACCAATTGTGCGTGTTTTACTTGAAGTTGATTTTCTAATTCGGTTTCCAATGCTTTGGCTTTCCAATGGCCTTTTCTCATACCATCAAATCCGTAACGCATCAAGACACCATTATCTAAAACATCGTTTAATTCATTTCGTTCTTTATCTCCAAATAATTCAAATCCAGGCATAATTCTAATTTGTTTTCAATTCTATAACACTTTCAGTAACCGTTTTTCTTACTTTTTTAAAATCTGCAAATATATCATCTGTAGCTCTGTATCCTATTGGTAAAAGTAACACAGATTTTAATCCAAGTTTATTTAAATTAAGAATTTCGTTATAAGCTTCTGGATCAAAACCTTCCATAGGACAAGAATCTATACCCTCTAAAGCACAAACAGTTAATATATTTCCCATAGCTAAGTAGGCTTGTTTGGTAGCCCAATCTTCAATTTCTTTTAATGGTTTGCTTTCAAAATCGGAAATTAAAAAATCTTGAAATGGTTTTAAAATCGTTTTGGATGTATTTCGAATCGTATGTACTCTATTAAAATATTCCAAAACAAATTCTTCATCAATATTTGATTCAATACAAAAAATTAAAAGGTGTGATGCTTGAGCTATTTGAACCTGATTCATTGAGTGTTTTACCAAGTCTGATTGCAACTCCTTATTTTTTATTACAACTAATTTAATAGGTTGTAGTCCATAAGATGTAGCTGTTAAATTAAAAGCTTGATATAAAACGTTTAATTTTTCTTCAGCAATATATTTTGATGAGTCAAATGATTTAGTAGCGTAACGCCATTGTAAATGATGTATTATATCCATTATTGATTCTCTAATAAGAACCACAAAAGTAAGACATGCATTTTGTTTCAACTAACAGATAATCAAAATAATATTTCATGTGAAAAATTTCTTTACAAAATTTCAGTTTATTTATTTGAAAGAATCAAAAAAGGATTCTATATTTGCACCCGCAATTAGGGAATACCTAATGAGACACTCAAGGAGAAATGGCAGAGTGGTCGAATGCGGCAGTCTTGAAAACTGTTGAGGGTCACACCTCCGGGGGTTCGAATCCCTCTTTCTCCGCTAGGAATTAAACAAATTCCACCAAAACCCTTTAAAACGTATGTTTTAAGGGGTTTTTTCTTTTTAGCATATACCAAAATATTCATTAAATCGTGTAACAAAGGTGGTAAAATCGGTTACCTCAACTTTTTCAATTTTTAGGGTAACCGAATTTTAAGCTTTCTTCAATGTTTACAAGGGTTAACCAGTACTAAAACTGGTTCAAAAATCAAACATCTTGTGTCGTATTGAGGTAAAAATTAAGTTTATTATTAATTAAAAAGGTTACCAAAAATGAAAACAAAAGTTTCTATCCTCTTTTATGCAAAAAGAGCAAAAGTCAATGCGAATGGCTTATTCCCTATTTACACACGCATTACAGTTAACGGAAAACGAATTGAAATGAGCACCGGAAGATTTGTAGATCCATCCAAATGGTCCACCTCTGCAGGCAAAATGAAAGGCCAATCAGAAGAAGCTCGTTCAGTAAATAGACAGCTTGATATGCTAAAAGTCAAGATTATTGACATGCAGATGGAGTTAATTCATCAAAATATTCCAATCACAGCAAAAGCATTTAAAAGCAAACTACTCGGACTTGATGAAAAACAACGCATGCTCATTCCCATTTTTCAAGATCATAATAAAAAGATTGAAGAACTGATTGGTAAAGAATACGCACCAGGCACATTAGAACGTTACAAAACATCATTAAAACATACCGTTGATTTTTTAGAATGGAAATATAAAATATCAGACATCGACATCTTAAAAATAAACCATGCATTTATTACGGAATATGAATTCTATTTAAGAAGTGTAAGAAACTGCAGTAATAATACAGCTGTAAAATACATCAAGAATTTCGGCAAAATAATCAAGATCTGTTTAGCGAATAATTGGATAGATAAAAATCCATTTAGCAACTACAAAGCAAAAGTTAGAGAAGTAGAACGCGTATACCTAACAGAAGATGAAATCCAGAAAATACTAAACAAAGAATTCCCAACAGAGCGCTTATCACTAGTTCGAGATATATTCTTATTTAGCTGCTTTACTGGTCTGGCTTATATCGATGTAAAGAACCTAACCAAATCTCACATCAGTTTAGGTATTGATGGTGAGAAATGGATATTTACACACCGTCAAAAAACGGAATCTGCTTCTAAAATTCCGATCCTTCCGGTAACACAATTAATTATCGATAAATATTTAGAGCATCCACAATGCTTAAATGAAAATCGTTTACTACCCATATTAAGCAATCAAAAAATGAATGCCTATTTAAAGGAAATAGCAGGAATTTGCGAAATAAACAAGGAACTCACATTCCATATTGCGCGTCATACATTTGCGACTACAGTCACCCTTTCAAATGGCGTACCTATCGAAAGCGTTAGTAAAATGCTTGGTCATAAAAATTTAAGAACCACACAGCATTACGCCAAAGTTTTAGATAGAAAAGTAAGTGACGACATGAGGCTTTTAAAGGAAAAACTGGGTAATACACATACCATTACAAAAGCCAAACAAATTGGTTAATTTTGATGTTGTTGAAAACTTTTTAAGTGTTCAATTCAATAATTTTAACAGAAAATGGTTTATTTTGATAGCACTCGAAATAAACCATTTTTTAATCTATGAATACCTTTTGCATACCATTCTTTCAGGAATTGGAGCGTGACTTTGAATTACTCAAATGCACCTATTGCAATAGTATTGAGCATAGTCAAAAAATGATTTTCTTTCTTGAAAAGAAGCTAAAGCAAATCAATAAATGGGTGAAAACATTTTGCTTTGCAAACGAAAAAGATGAAATCTATTTCTTTAAAGAACTAAAACCATCATTAGTTTCTAAAATATTGTACTACAAACACATTTTAAAAATTGAATCTACATTGCCTCCAAGCAAAAAAGGAAAACGTAAACATTACATCAAGGCATTAAATAAAGCGACTCAATTAGGAAAAGAAAATCGCGAATTCTATGAATACTTTAGATGCAGAGCAACTTACAGCGACACCAATTATTTTATTAGAAGACCCTATAAGGATATCATTCGTGATCACTCCATGCTATTGTTTTTTGACTCTAAAATATCGACGTCTCATGATTATCAAGTAGCCAGCTTAATTAGTGCTGACATGCTGATTAATTTCTTGGAACGTAAAATTGACGAAATCGATAATAAAAATGGCACCAATAATTATGGTCAACCAGTAAATTATTCCTGGTCTGGTACCAAAATAGATTTGGTAGAACTCATCTATGCATTAAAACATGCAAAGCTAATTAACAATGGTAACACCGATGTTAAAGAATTAGCGACTCATATTGGTAAACTCTTTAATATTAAATTAGAAGATAGCATTTACCGAGTATATCAAGATATCAAGATCAGAAAAACGGTTCGAACAAAATTCTTAAATAGTTTGGTGGACAGCCTCAACCAAAAATTGATGGAAGAAGACTCCTAAAACACACAGGGTCTTCCCTACTATGGTTTCCATTATTAATGGCAATAATTTAAACAGTTTTCAACTTCTCATCTAAACAAACCTATAAGAGATCGCTAGTCATATAATTAAAAATCAACATATTAAATATTTTTCAATTAAAATAGCACCCACCTTGGGTTTACCTTGTTAGTGAAAAATTACGAAATGAAGTTGCTTTGTATCATAACAATACAAAACACTTTATGAATTTACATCCAAAAACACTTTTCCCAGAAACCGAAAATTTAGAGCTTTTGAATCACCAATTAGTGACTAAAAGAGATCTATTAAATGTGGTTAATGCATTACTTCAAGAATTAAAAAATGTCAAAAAAGAAGACAAACCAGCGCAATGGTTAAAATCATCAGAAGTTAGAAAACTATTACGCATCTCTCCAGGAACGCTTCAAAATCTTCGAATTAACGGAACACTCAATTTTAAGCGCATTGGTGGCATCATCTTCTATAAGTATGAAGACATCCAAAACATGCTAGAAAATTAATCATCATAAAATTTTAAACCTTTAATCATGAACTACATTAAACACTTAACAGGTTTTTTCGATAAAGTCATTAACGATAACACCTTAAACCCAACACATATCAGTTTATATATCGCATTGTTTCAATTCTGGAACTGCAACCGCTTCAGAAATCCCATTAGCATTTCGCGCGATGAAGTCATGCGCATCAGCAAGATAAGCTCTAAAGCAACTTACCATAAATGCTTAAAAAATTTACACGCATTAGGATATATTAAATACGAACCATCATACAACCCCTATAAAGGAAGTTTAGTACATCTCTTTAATTTTTCTGAAAACTTAAAACCAAAACCAAAAAACAGCAAGGTTATAAAACAAGTAACAGGCAAGTCTTATACTGGTACTGGTACAATTCCTGAACAAGCAGAAGTATCTTATATAAACAGTATAAACAATACAAATAAATTAAACAATACAAACATAAAGAAGCAATCTCTAGATTCTAAAAATGAAACTTTAGATTTAATAAAAGAAGCTGCTAATACAAAACAAAAAAAGTTGCGTCAAAAAAATAAAAGTATGATTACGCCAAATGAAAAAGATCTGATCAATTACTTCCTGGAACAAAACTTTCCAGAATTAGAAGCAAAAAAGTTTTTTAATTACTTCTCCAGTAATGGCTGGCTAGTAGGTGGCAAAACACCTATGGCCAATTGGAAAGCTGCTGCACAGAATTGGATGATTAATAGCTTCAATTTCAATGCGCAACACCACCACAACACCGACATAACACCGACAATTCGCGCAAAAAACCTCAACACAGCAACCAATAAAAATTATTCTGAACCACTCTAACGTCATTGCGAGAAGTTTACGACGCGGCAATCTGCTTATTTGAAAGACCTATCTGAAGCAATCTCATAAATACAACTGCTAATCAAAATGAATTACAATTACCAAAAAGCAACCAAATGGCTAGAATCTAAAGGACAAGAACTATTTGGTAACCATTTCAAAATTTATGACGAAGACAAAACCATTATTCATAAACTCATGGCCTACAGCACAGGTGATGAAGAAGCAACAAATCAACTCGATATTAATTTAGAAAAAGGAATACTACTTTCTGGTCCTATTGGCTGTGGTAAAACAACGTTAATGACACTAATGAAACATTTAGCTTCCCCTCAAAACAAATACTATGTGAAATCGTGTCGAGAAGTGAGTTTCGAGTTCATTAAAGAGGGTTACGACGTCATAAGCAGATATAGCAAACCAAGTTTACATCAATCCAAAGCAGGCATCATCTGCTTTGATGATCTTGGTACAGAAAACAATTTAAAATACTTCGGTAACGAGTGTAATGTGATGGGCGAAATTCTATTAAGTCGCTATGATTTATTTATTAGCAAAAAAGTTAAAACACATCTCACCACTAACCTATCTGCATCAGAACTTGAACATCATTATGGCAATCGAGTTAGAAGCAGATTAAGAGAAACCTTAAATTTAATAGCCTTTAATAATAATTCAAAAGACAAACGAAGGCAATAGCACAGTATTTTAAAAAAAATTATTGATGTCGGTGTTCATTATTCTTTGATGTTCATTGACAATGAACATGCAAAATTTATGAACGAATTAGTAATTAACTCAATTCAAATCACAAATTAAAAATAGCATTTTTACACCCTAAAAGGTATAAATACAGCAGTATTAAAATATTTACACCCTTTAAGGTATAATTGTAAAATAATTCACTATATTGTACCCATAAAGGTATAATACAATGGAATGGGATAGAGAAAATACAATAGCCCAATTTGTAAGGGATAGACGTAAAAAAGCAAATCTAACACAAGTAGAGTTATCAGACTTTACAGGTGTAGGCTTGCGTTTTGTACGCGAACTCGAACAGGGAAAACCAAATATAATGACCGATAAAGTAAATCAGGTATTATTATTTTTTGGACACACACTAACACCAACACCTATAAGCGATGAGACAAGGAGAAATCTGGGTAAATAAAACGTTGGCAGGTATATTAACCGAGGACGATAATGGCTATCATTTCAAGTATGAAAAAGCATACCTAGAAAATGAAAGCGCATTAGCAGTGAGTTTAACGTTACCATTACAAGAAGAATCGTTTAGTGCCGAATACCTATTCCCTTTCTTCGATGGTTTAATTCCGGAAGGTTGGTTATTAGACATCGCACATAAAAATTGGAAAATAAATCCAAGAGACCGCATGGGCTTATTATTAACCACATGTAGAGATTGTATTGGCAATATTAGCATTATAGAGAAAGTATGAACTACTGTTTAGCATGTCACAAAAAACTAGAAGATGGTAACATAAACTACCATCAAAACTGCCTAACAGCATTTTGGCAAGAAGACACGCCTGTACTAAAATTAGAGGTTGAGATGTCTCAAATCGAAGCGTTGGCAAAAGAAAATGTAGCACAACGCATCATCGTTACTGGTGTACAACCAAAATTATCATTAGGTTTCACTCAAGAAAATGCTCAAAATAGGTTAACCATTGTAGGTGCATTAAATGGCAGGTATATTTTAAAACCACCATTTCAAATGTACCCACAAATGCCAGAAATTGAGGCACTATCTATGTTATTAGCACAAGCTTGTGGCATAGCTACAGTACCCTTTTTATTAATCCCATTAAAAGATGGTGCTTTAGCTTATTTAACCAAGCGTATAGATCGAACTGCCAATAACGAAAAATACCCAATGGAAGATGCTTGCCAATTCACAGAGCGTCTTACAGAACATAAATATCGTGGATCTTACGAGCAAATTGCAAAGGGTATTATTACCTATACACAAAACCCATTACTGGATGCCGTAAAATTTTATGAGCAAGTTATTGTTTCTTTCCTGATTGGAAATAACGATATGCATTTAAAAAACTTTTCACTCATTGCAAAAGACAGTAAACACTATGCATTGGCACCAGCCTATGATATGGTAGCGGTTAAATTATTAATTCCAGAAGATCAAGAAGAATTAGCGCTAAACCTCAACGGAAAAAAGCGAAAAATCAAGCGCCTAGATTTTAACGAAGCCATGGCCAAAGTACAAATCCCTGCAAAAGCTATTGAAAACCTATGGAATCGTATAGAAAAAGGCATGCGACAGTGGCTTGAGTTAATAAATAATAGCTTCTTAACATTAGAACAAAAAGAAATACTTAAAGAGTTAATTGAAACAAGAGCAAAACAAATCAATTTAAGCTTTGTTAATAACAAGAATAATGATTGGAACTTATATTAAAATTCTATTGCTCTAAATATGTTCGAAATCAAATGCCAAAACATCAGATATAATACATTAGATAAATATTTCCAAAATTTTGAAAAAGCAATCAATGAAGTGATTTTTCACCCAACTATTCAAGATAAAATTTACGTTTTAGAGACCAATGAAATTGCCATAAGCACAGATGGTGGTGCCAATTGGTCAGTTCAAACTTATAGTCCTTGGGTACCTGAATATTATTTTGGATTATCAGCTACATTTAATCCTTATGATGCTAACGAAGTAATTTATACCTCTAACTGGTATCCATTTCGTTCTACTGATGGCGGCAGTACCATTCAAAGAATGTTTTCACCTTACTCTTTTACAACTTATGTTGGAATAGCCAATGCAGATAGTGGTCAAGACCCATACCTTTATTATGGTGTTCAAGAAGGTTTGGCATCTAAAAACCTAAATACAAGTGTTGAAACTGCTTATGGAGTGCAATCAGTTGATATTGTATCAGGTAATGCTGCACCATTATTTTTTGTAGATCAAGGGCAAGGTCAATATGGTCGTATTTTTTCTGCAGCTGGTGATTTTAATGGTAATACCTTAAATGCTAGTACAGATCATGGTCAATCTTTTCAAACCTTTTATACAGGTTTTTATGATCCTGTTTTAAACATTTATCCAGATCCTGTAAATAATAATGAAGTTTGGGCTTCTTTTGAACTTTTTATGGCTAGCGGTACATTTATTATCGACATAACTAGTCCAGATCCTTGGTCTCCAACAATTTCACAAGTTACAATGCCTAGTACCGGAAGACATTATTCAACTTGGGTTAACCCAAGCAACAATCAAGAAGTATTAGCCGGAATAGGTGGTGAATTATGGTCAAGTTTAGATCGTGGTGCAACTTGGACAAATTCTAGTACAGGATTAACACTAGATATTAATTCTGGATTTATTTATAATATTGTTAAAAGCCCATATAATGCAAATGAATTTGTTTTAGCTACTGAAAATGGTGTTTGGAAATCAACAGACAATTATGCAACTTGGACCAATATTTTACCAACAAACCACGTGACAAAAATATCTTATGATCCAAACAATCCAGAGGTGTTGGTAGCAGGTGTTAATAGTTCAGCTATTAGTAGTACAGCTGTTTATTACTCTGAAGATTATGGTTCTACCTGGAATATGATACCCGTAACAGAATTGGAATACAGTAATTCTAATGGAATTGCATTTGATTTTATTGATATTAGTGAAGGCTTTAGAACATTTATAGCTACTCCCGATCTTGGAGTAATAACTTATGATGTTCTTTATGCTACTTTAAGTATAGAAACACCAACAATTCAAGATATTGAAATGACTATGTATCCCAATCCGGTTAAAGATGTTTTAAATATCTCTTTTAAGAATGGAAACGAACCTAATACTATCGTTGTTTATAATATTTTAGGAGCAACCGTGAAACGTTTTAACAAAGGCTCTCATTTCGATTTATCTGATTTAAATCCAGGTATGTATTTAGTTAAAGTAAGTGATTCTAATGGAAATAAAATTGTTAAACGAATTATTAAAAAATAAGTTTAAATATTTAATTTTTACAGTAAAAAAAAGCGCGATATATCGCGCTTTTTTTTGTTTAATAATCTTATTATTATTTTCACTTTATCCATGATCTGATTACGTTTAAAAAATAAAAAATCAACTCTGCTACACCAGAGCTATTTATTTTAATAATAAGCATCATTCATAGACCATCTCGACATCATCAATAATTAGCATACTATCTATAGCACCAGAAAAATTAGCACCGTCAAAACTTGAAGAGGCTACAAATGTAATATGTGTTGGTAAGGCAAATTGAGCTAAATCATCACTTACATAGGCGTTGTTTTCAGGATACATATAGTCTGGAAAATTAGAATCTAATGCACCGTAGGTAAAAACAACTTCTTGAGTAATTAACGTTCCTTGTTCAAGCTCACTTCTAAACCAAGCAGTACCTAAACGCTGTGTCTGTCCATTTTGCCGTATTTCTAACAGGGCATAAATATCGCAGGCATCACCGTAGTTAAGTAGGTCACCATTTTGATCTTTGTTTTCTGCACCAGGGACATAACTATATTTGAACCGTATTTTTAGGGGTCTTCCGGAAAATGGAGTCCCAAACTCAATGGCTGCTTGAGGATCACTTAAATCTATATTATCTGGATTAAAATAGCCGGTAAATATAGATCCTGCTGAAATTGGTGCGCCAAATGTTCCAGCTAATGAGCCATTATCCAGAGTTATCATTTTTGCCGCTAAATTATCAGCCCCAAGATCCTCCGGAATAGTCGCCAAATTATTTAAAATCTGGGTACCGGGATTACCCGTGCCCCAAATAGTTGAGGTTGCATCAGTACCCGGCTCATAATAATTACCTCCCGTTAAATACCAAGAGTTAAGCTCCCAATTATCAAGTTGAGGGGCTTCGGAGGCTACGTAGGCTCTGATGGTCCATAAATAAACAGAGCCATCTTCGGCCGTAACTTGAATCGTACCATCGTTCTCCAAATTTAAGAGATCACCTTGCATTTTGTTGGATTGTGCAAAAGAGGAGAGAACCAAATTTTCAATCGTAATAGTTGTTAAATCAACACCTCCCGGAATTTCAACTGTTACTAGGAGACTGTCTGCCAAAATAGTGGCATTACCTGATTGATTACTTAATAGGATTTGTTTGATATTCCCATAGGGTGATTGTCCATAATAATCTTCCTTTACACAAGAAAACAGAACCATACCCATTATTAATAAAACACCTAGTTTTTTCATTGTTATATTTTTTAAACCAATCTTTCTTTTTATCGTTAACATAAATAATTTTGTCAATTTCTAAAGTAATAAGCTAGTCCCAATTGCATGGATAAAATATCGATATTTAAATCAATATTTTGTCTAGTCTTACTAGACTGATCAATGTCATTTACAGTAGTCTTTGAACTGTTTAATTCGTATCCTAATAAATCCAATTGTATTTCAAATGCAAAATTTTCCATTACAAAAAAGGTTACACCAGGACTGATACCAACTCTAAAATTAAAATTTTTGGTATATGATTTGTCAACTTCGTCTATATTTTTAACATCTTTCGTAACAGTGTTACCTCCTCCAAAAGTAAGACCTATATCCGTAAAAAAACTTAAACGCTCATTTTCGGTTAATGGTACAGAAGATCGCAGATTAGGCGTTACTGCATAACTCCGTGTTAACGAATTGGATTGTATGCTATCGGAATCTTTTAATGTAAGCCCTGAAAATTTATCCTGAAAATAATTAAAGTTAACACCTGCCATAACATAATTTCCAATATAGTAACCGCTTTTTAGGTTAATATCGTATTTTGTACGATCACCATCCAAAATGGTTCCAACCAAAACATTAATGTTTTCAGATTGTCTGTCTTCTAGCGCTAACGACAAGCCCACATAAATATTTTTCTTTTGAAACGGTTTAAAAGTATTCGTATAGTAACTAGTTAATAACTCATAAGGAGTATATGTACTATCTTTTTCTTTATTTTTAGTTTGCGACCATGTTAATTCTGAAGAAAACACTAAAAAAACCACTATGATTTTTATAAAATTTGTCATGTAATTCGTTAAACGAGGTTAATATTATATTGTTACAATTTAAATAAATATAATTATTTCATTTTGATAGTAAAGCGGAATAGAATAAAATTTCATTATTCACAAATTACATTTTATTAAAATTAATATTCAAGGATATTTTGTTTTAAATAATCTTTTTTCAAGAAAGGTGGTGTAATAATCATAACTCTTATCTCAAATCCAGCTCCTGTATTGCCATTTAACTGAAAACCAAAAGTAAATGAAGGAATGATATAAGTATTAGGTATTCATTGGATTCCAGCTCTAAATTCAGTTGGAGAAAACGCTTTCCCCTCTGTACCAAAATTTCAACGACAATAGGAACATTTTGGATCTCATATTGAAAACGGTCATAAGCCCCATCAAAATCTTGTAAATAATCAAGTTTAACATAACCGCCAAATGCAATGCGAGCTTTAGATCCAAATAAAGGTATTGAATTATGGAATGACTAGTCTATTTAATCCTGCCCCGTATAGACTAATGTATTATCTCTAAAGTCATCAATTCTATCTTCCATTTTTAGGCTATCGGAGGGCTTTTAGTCTTGTGAAACAGCTACCTGTGTTATCAGAAAAAAAAGTTACATACTAAAGTTTAAAATATATTTCATAATTTATAAGTGTGTTATTAAATTTATAGGTGAATCATTAGATGTTATTTGTTATTCTAATCTCTAATAAAATTAAGGTTAAACAATATTTAATTCTTTTGATTTACATTTTAAATTGCTTTAAAACAAGATAATAAAGGTTATCTATTTGTTGCATGATTACTTTCCATTTCGAATAATAAATACCCATAAAAAATAGATTTAAAGCGTCGGTAACTAAAATTACATGAAACTTTTCTAGTAACTTTTCACCAATAATAAATCGTATTGTTATTAATACAATAAGAAACACAATACTCAACCCATTATTCTCAAGAGATAATCCTAAATTTTCTTGATTTACGATAACTTTATGAGATAAATAATACAATTTTCCAATAAGCAACCCCCCTATACTAAATAAAATATAATAGAGTGGTATATTATACATGAAAGCATCATATAGAACAATGAGACCTATTATAAGAAGCGAGATCCGGATAATGCGATTGGTACGTTTTATTTTCTTATCTGCAAAATCCTCTATAAATTTTCGTTTAGTATTCAATTTTCAATATGGATTGGTTACCAAGGCAAAGGCACAACAGGTGATATTGTTAAACGTATTTGATGTTGTGGACCAAATGCCTCTGGAGATGCCACAAAATACCAATATTGCATATTAAACTTTATAGGTAATTTACCAAAATTTGTTACTTTAGTTACACCAGTAGCCAAGGGAAGGGTTAATTTATTACCTTTTGAGGCGTTGTGATTATAAGACCAGGTTGGTCCCGACATGATTTGCCAACCATTACTCAAGCTAACTGCATAAAAATATTGTCCAGCTGTAATACTAGCAGAGTCTCCTCCTTCTGATGCAATCCATACATCATCCCCCAAAATAGAAAAACTATCATTCGTAGTTGGGTCAATCTTATTCACATTCCATGAGTGATTTACCATAATCCCGACAACACCCCAATTAAAAAGTTGAGCAACCATGATTTCAGGACCTAATAAGGTATAAGGAGATCTTAAGGCCTCACTGCTAGCCGTTCTAAAACTACCAAATACACCAAGGATACCAATAGTTTTTGATGGAAATGTTTTTCCTATCGCAATATCGGCGCTGATATTCCCCAGACCGACTCCCTGATTTTCAAACCCGTTCGCCCCATATGTGGGTTGCGTAAAATAAAGGGGGATATTGGGTCTCACAAAAAGATTCGTCGTCTTATTTAACGGTAATGGAAGGACGGGTTGAAAACCCATCACAAAGCTATTTTGACTTTCAGCTCCGGGTAAATCTCCCTGATAATGCACATAATCAAAGTTAAAGTTCAAGGTACCCCTTACGGTATTGGGATTGGCTAATTCTTTTGCTAGCTCATCTGCACTTGGTTTTTCTTGGGTTTCTTGTGCTTCTTGTGCATTTATCAATGCTGAAAATAGCATCATAAAAAGCAATAAATACTTCTGAATTTTTAACATTTTTTTCATAATTATCTGTTTTTGTTTAATTGTTCTCTACATTAAATATCTAAAAAGTCAATCTATATCGGTTTAATCTACAGGGCGTTACAGGCTATTCTTATAAATTACGCCATCTTTCATAATTAAAGACAAATTCTTATCTGGAGCAGCTAAAAGCGATATATCCTCAAGAGGGTTTCCGTTTACTAGCAGTATGTCAGCATAGGCACCTTCTTCGATAACACCTAACTTACCTTCCTTATAGGGATGGCGCTCTCCAGATAACTCAAAGAGTTCTGCATTTTGCGATGTAGCTTGCTTCAATATTTCATAGGGAGTGAAGTACTTGCTTCGGGCTGTAAATTCTGAATTTTGCATGCGGTGAAGTTCTAGCGAACCTAAAATGTCGGTACCAAAGGACATTTTTACACCATATTTTTTAGCATTTTCATAACCTTTTTTAGCGCCTTCTTGTGCGGTTAGGTATTTCTGAACCGCCTCTCCTTTCATTCCCGCCTCTTCTGGCGTCAAGCTAAAAGCAAAAAACTGAGTTGAAAGCCACACATCATTTTCTTTCATCATTTTCATGGTTTCTTCTGAAGCGAATAGACCATGTTCAATACTTTTTATACCGGCTTTGATGGCGTTTTGTATGCCCTCATCGCTGTAAGCGTGTATCGCTGCGTATGTTCCCCATTTTTTTGTTTCATCGGCAATCGCTTTGAGTTCTTCATAGGTATACTCTGTGACATCTATCGGGTCATGAGCGCCGGTAATGCTTCCGCTACCAAAGATTTTCAGATGGGTTGCTCCTGATCGAAGAACATCTCGTGATGCCTTCTGTACTTCAGGCACACCATCAGCAATTATTGTCCAGCCACGAATATAGGCCTTATCAATCTGACCGGTAAAGTGCGGTGATAAATAAAACATACGTTGGTCATAATCACCATGGCCTGACGTTTGAGATATAAACGCACCAGCAGGAAGAATTCGTGGACCAGGAATGATATTTTCATCAATGGCTTTTTTTAATCCGAAAGCTGGGCCTCCGTTATCTCGAATAGTTGTAAAACCCCGTTGTAGCATTTCACCTGCGTTAACTGCTGCAAGTGTGCCCGACCACCCCTCCGGGGCACCATAAATCAGATTTTCGATATCATCAGTCCACATAATGTGCGTGTGGGCGTCAGTCAAACCCGGCATCAGCGTTTTTCCACCTCCATCAATAATACTAACATTGTCGGTTTGCATCACCATTAAAGGCTCTTTGGATATTTGTTTTATGAGGTTTCCTTCTACTAAAACATCAGCTTTTATTAATTTATCTGATGTTCCATCAAAAACTTGTACGTTGGTAAAAAGTGTAATTGGCTTTGTTTTTTCTTGGGCGAATAGCCCTAAACTTATGATGCAAAGTATGCATGTCAATAATTGTTTGTTTAAATTCATAGTTGACTAATTTTAAAGTTAGTATATAAGCATTAGTTATTTTTTATTCCGTAATTTTTTTAAAGTTTAATCCTAAAACAATATTAATTACACCAGCTAAAGCTAAAGCAATACCGATCCATGTGCTTATTGCAAATAATCCAAGAAGTAGATTACTCATAATGATGTATCCAATGAAGACTGAAAAAATTCCAGATACTATTCTCATCCACCAATAAGGAATGCCTTCTTTTTTTGCTTGAAATGCATTGGAGAAAGTCATTACTCCAGAAACGATGATCCAGAATCCTACAACAAAAGGTAAAGTGCTAGTATTTTTTTCAATTTTAATGATTAACTATTTCCTATGGGTTTCTATTCTTGAATTTCTGCTCGAATCGGTTGTCCTGGATAAACATCTTTTAAAACTTTAGAATCTTTAACCACAACTGTACCATTGACTATCACGTAAGGAATACCTGTAGATGGTAAAGTACCCATTTGTGGTGTTGCATTATCTTTGATGGTAGCAGGATCAAAAATTGTTATGTCTGCGTCTTTACCCACTTGTAATCGTCCTTTGTTCGTCATTTGATCTACTCCATTTTCCTGAAGAAATTTAGCTGGCATAAAAGTCATTTTGGAAACGGCCAACATTAAAGACATTAAATTTTCTTCCCGTACTAATCTTAAAATTCGAGCATGAGTTCCAGCACCTCTAGGGTGAGCATTGACAGATTCATAGGGTGTATCCCAATCTTTAGGGAGAGATTTGTCTATCTTTGAAACACCAGGGAAAGCATCACTACCTATAATAGAAGTAGGGTGGGAAAGTGCCCAATATAAATCTTCCTTAGTAGCATTCTCAAACGTTACATTAGTAGTAGGAGCATCTTTTTTTAGTTGTTCGTAGGTTTCTTTTGTTAAGGGCTTCATGTCTGTTAAATTGACAATATCTTTATAATCATGTCCCATATTATTTTGATAATTATCTGGTTCAAGATAGTCGGCAGCAACGATAGTAGAACCATAGGTATAGGCATATATTTCAGATATAACAGGAATACCTTTTCTAGCAGCGGCATCTATAATCGCCTGTGCTTCTTTTGTTTGACTTAAAGTCTGTGCCGTCATATGTGCGATAACCAGACCACCTCCATAAGCTTCTGCAGCACCTAGCTGTTGCAATGTGCCAGTTAGTCCGTCATTAGGAGGGAGTTGACCTGAAAACCGACCATGTAAATAAACGAAACGTCTGTATTTACCGGCCAACTTTTGTGCGCCAACACCTTCTTCAGTCCTTACACCGTAGACCATATAACCAGGTGTGTAACCAATACCAAGACCACCTTGCTTTAATCCTTCTTCAACTAAATCAAGAATCTGGTTTACTTGTTCATCGGAAGCAACATCTTTTGACCAAGCCATGGAAAGATGGGTTTCATCCATTATCGAGGCATCATTGATAAGTGCTCCATCAGTTGTTTGGTAGTTAGGATTAAGTATTTTTTCTCGAGCTGCTTCAACACTAGCAGAAGCACCGTAATTCGTTTGTGATTTCCCCTTCATTTGATCATACCAAAAATTGATAGGCAACACTCCAAGTTCTAATTCTAGTGGTGTTGTTACACCATCTCTTAAGGCTAATTTTTGACCAAATGGAGTTGGAACGTTGTGGCTATGTGGATCAATGAAACCTGGAGCAACAACATGACCTTTTGCGTTAATTATTTCTTTACCTGTAATTTTACTTTTAGTAATCATTACAATTTTCCCGTCTTTAATTCCAACGTTTGCAATAGCATCAAACATGGTTTCAGGGTCCATTACTCTTCCGTTAAGAATGACAAGGTCATACTCAGCAGGTTTTTGTTGTGCATTCAAGCTACTTAAAACTAGCATTAATACAATAGTTGTTATTATTTTTCTCATTTTGAGTAGTTTAATTATTTTCAATTGTGTTTTTATAAATTTCCCCATCCTTCATGATAAGATCAAGATTGTTATCAGAATCGTGAAATAGTGTTAAATCTTCTAAGGGATTTCCATCAATTAAGAGAATGTCAGCAAACGCACCTTCTTCAATTACACCTAGTTTCCCAGGATATGGATTACGAGGACCACTAAAATAAAGTACTTCTGCGTTTCCTGAAGTTGTTTGACTTAATATTTCTGGAGCTGTCCACCATTTTAATCTATTACTTAATTCAAAAGATTGTCCTTTTTTCTGCTCTGCATTGTCAACATAATCACTACCAATAGTAATTTTGGCATTGTATTTTTTTGCCAACTTAAACAAGTTGTCTATACCATCTCTAGCTTTATCATGTTTCATTTTGCTTTCTTCGCTCCAGTTTTCAGGTGCATCTGAAAAATAAACTCCAGTTTGTGTACTTAAGAACGCACCTTTTTCAACAAGTAGCTTCATGGTTTCTTCTGTCATTAAATTTGCATGTTCAATAGACATTGCACCAGCTTCTAAAGCTAAACTAACCCCTTTGTCATTATATGAATGCACAGCTAAATAAGTATTCCATCTTTTTGCTTCATCTGCAGCAGCTTTAATTTCTTCGAAAGAATACTCACCAATATCTAAAGGATCATACATTCCACTTACTGCTCCACTTGTAAACATTTTTAAAAATGCAGCACCTTTACGCATTTGGAGTCGGGCAGCGCTTAATACTTCTGGCACACCATCAGCAATCACTGTAATCCCGTTAAATTCCCCATCGTAATAAACTGGACCTCCTAATTGACGTGGTCTTTGCGCTTGTGGCCTTAGATCTGCATGCCCACCGGTCATACAAATTCCTGCTCCAGCAGCCCAAATACGTGGCCCAATTGCATGACCTTGATCAATGGCTAATTTTATTCCCAATACTTCTCCTCCTGTATCTCTTACAGAAGTAAACCCTCGCATCAATGTATTTTTTGCTTCCTCTAAAGCTATTGCCGCTAAATAGTCTGGTTGTTGATAAAACATAGAGATAAAATTCATGTTTAACGACAGATGTACATGTGCGTCAATAAGACCCGGCATCAGCGTTCTTCCACCTCCGTCAATAATGCTTACATTATCAGTTTGCATCACCATTAAAGGTTCTTTGGATATTTGTTTAATGAGGTTTCCTTCAACTAAAACATCGGCTTTTATTAATTTATCTGATGTTCCATCAAAAACTTGTACGTTGGTAAAAAGGGTAATTGACTTTGGTTTTTCTTGAGCGAATAGCCCTAAACTCATGATGCAAAGTATGCATGTCAGTAATTGTTTATTTAAATTCATAACTTATTTATTTTTATACACCGATTTTGATTTGAAAGACCGAGTGCGTTTTAGAGACTTTTTTTGACAATTTAATGGGTTGTTAATGAATCGTTAAAGTTCGGGCGTGTTGTTGTAAATACAAATACCTCAAAAGAGGTATAAAAGGAGTATTAGAACGTAAATAGATTCTTCTCTGGTATTTTATTTATCATAGCAATACCATTGGAAGCGACGAGTTTACTGTACATGTTGCGCAACTGCGTCTTAACCGTTAACACAGATATTAAGCTCTTGCGCAATTCTTTATTCCTCAGGCTTTTATAGATAATTTTTATAATTTCTTGCTCACGACGTGTTCACTCATTGACATGGCTTGAATCCCCTTTTTGTGTTTTTAAGGCTATTTTTAACCGTTTTATTTAACATCATAGTAGCTTTTTCCTTCCATTTTTTGTTTCCTTTCGTTATGTCAACTGTAACAATTATAGCCCACATAAAATCTCTTTTTCATGTCTTAAAGTTACAAGGTGTCTACTTTCAACCTGTCCGAAAAAAGCGACCAGTTACCATATGAAGCGTTTAATTTTGTTAAAAATTAAAGTCATAAAAAAAAGGAAGCCGTTAGTTGATAATGCTTCCTTTTAAATTGTTTTATCGGACACTATTGATATAAAATATAATTTATACCGCAACTGACATTAACGGATTCTCTTCCTGTATTGGTCCATCGCTTGTCTTATACCAATTATACATCAAAATAAGTCATATAAATCGTTTCTTTTTCGTTTACTTTTCTTTATAGCCAATTTTAAAATATAATTGGTATTATTTACTTTTTCTTGTAGTCCAAGATTTTTTTTGCCGACATGGCATATCCCACATTTATTTCGGATTCACCATCTGCCAAATAAAGCTCTTTCGTTAAATTTTTTGTTAGCAGCGTACCTTCAACCCACACTGGGGCAAAAAGGGAATTCACTTCGAAGCCTTTGTCAAATTTTATAAAAACAATTTGATTTGCTGGTGGTGGCGGTGTGTGGATGCATGCTCCTACCCAGGGTACCAAAAGAAATTCAACTCCATTTTTTCCTTCAAAGTCCAGCGGCAATAAATAACCTGACATTCTAATATTTGATCCGTTTAATGAGTCGACTACTGCTTCCGCACTTTTTTTCCGAAGTTCTATAATAGCTGTATGCTGGGCAAGCATCCCCTCAATATCAACTCCTTCAGCGGTGAGTTTTTTTTCTTTTTCTTCAATTGTTTTCAGACTTTCAGCGCCCACAGTTCCCGGTTTTCTTTCTTGAAGCATCCGCATTCTCACTATATATCTTAAATCATCAATTTGATCCTCCGTCAATTTTTCAAAAGGATCATCAATTTTAACTTCATCCGGAACTAGATCATCCCATTGAATTACTTTAACCTCCTGGGCAAAAATGCCGGTAAAAACGGTTAAAAACAGAAAAGTAAAAATTAAATTTCGCATATTTTTTTTATTTTGTTTTTTAGCGTGAAAGATAGTTACATTTTAACTGTCATTCCATCCAAAAGTGAGTATTTATATATTTTATAACCGGGAATTATCCCAATTAATATTCCCAAAATTATCACCGTTCCGATAATATAAATTTCCTGTAATGATATCCCTGACGGATTTAAATAAATGCCGTACTGTGTTTCGAGTATGGGTTTTGCTAGCTGCAACAGGAGAAAAACAAAAGCTATACCCATCGCTATTCCCCACATGGTAATTACGATAGATTCGCTGGAAATTAAACCGAATATTTTTAACGGGCTGGCACCAACCGAGCGTAGAATTGCCATTTCGCGCCGTCTTTCGTTAACGCCGGTGAGCAATGCCACAAGCATACCAATTAATCCGGCAATGGCAACAAAACCGGAGACAATCAGCAGTGCTGTTTCAATCTTTCCCATCATGTTCCAAAGTCGTTGCAAGGTAATTCCCGGCATAACTGCAGTTAGGGGCTCACTCTTATTTGTATTGATTTGGCGCTGTACGGTTAATACGTCTGTTCTGTTTTTTAAACCCACCAAAAAAGCAGTAATGTATTCGGGTTCAAGATGCAGGTGCTCAACTTCTTCGGCCGAAAAGTGCATGTGTTTGTCGGGCATTCCATCTACCCAGTCGATATGAATGGCTTCGATTCCTTCCAAACTCACATGAATGGTTTGGTCAACAGGTGTACCGGTGCGTTGCAGGATTCCAGTTACGTGAAACGGTTTATCGCCATGGTCGTGAAATGCAATGTCTCCCGAACCGTGGTTGATTACAATTTCATCGCCAATTTTATATTCATGAGAAGCGGCAACATCTGCCCCCAAAACGGCATCAAAAGTTTCATGAAACGCCTTTCCCTCCTGAAATTGCAAATGCTGTTTATTGGCAAATTGATAATGTGTAAAATAATCTTCGTTCGTACCAATTACGCTAAATCCTTCATGCGAATCGCCCATTGAAATCGGAATCGTCCAGTCTATTAATTCATTGGCAGCTATATCTTCGTAGCTATGCCAGCTGATATTGTTGGAAACCATTCCGATATGAAATACAGTTGACAAAAGAAGTTGCTCGTCGCCGGTACGCGCGCCAACAACCAAATCGGTGCCCGAAATTGTATTGGAGAAACTATTTTCAAGGCCAATCCTTATCCGTTCAACACCCAATAAAAGAGTGATACTAATAGCGATAGAAAATATGGTAAGCGCCACCGTAAACTTACGGTTCAACAGACTTTTTAACGCGAGCTTTATTATGAACATACCACGGCCTCCTTTTTTGTTTTCTCAGCAATCGGCATATCTTCCGTAAAATCATGGATGGAAATGCTTTGTTGGAATTTTTGATGGATACGACTGTCGTGACTAACATACAACAAAGTGCTGTTGTTTTTTTTGCACTCTTCTAAAAGCAGGTCGAGGAAGCGCATGGAGTTGTTTTCATCGAGTGCTGAAGTTGGTTCATCGGCCAGAATAATTTCGGGCGAACCAATTAAAGCCCGGGCTGCCGCCACCCGTTGCTGTTGCCCAACACTCAGTTCGGTAACTTTTTTTTCGTGAATCTCTTTTTGCTGAAGGCCTAATTCAGTCAGTAAACGGATGGCTTCTTCTTTTGGACCAATTCCTTTTGCCCGGATTTTATTCTTTTTGACTTCAGAAAAATGTATGGGAATAAGTACATTTTCGATAACCGAAAGATAGGGGATGAGATTAAACATCTGGAAAATAACACCCATGTGATTTGCCCTGATGGCATCGCGTTTTGAAGATGACACATCAACCAAATTTTCGCCTAATATTTTAATTTCACCACTGCTAAGGGGTAAAACACCGGATATTAAATTCAAAAAAGTGGTTTTTCCACTTCCGCTGTCGCCTTTAATTAAAAGATGTTCACTTTTCAAAACTTCAAGTTCTGGTATAATAATAAAAGGAACCTTTGACTTGTCCCAATTAAACTTTAAGTTTTGTATTTGTATGATTGAATTATTCATGATGAATTTAGTATTCAATGGTATTGTTTTTTATAAAGTCTTTTTTCAAAAACTGGGGAGTGATATTACCGCTGTGCAAGCATTTAATTTATTCATAGCATGTCCACACCAAGTTATATATATCAAAAAACTGCGAAGCTTGTTTCGCAGTTTTTTGATTAAATTTCAATATAAATCTATCCACCTATTTTAGGACGACTCACTTACAAAGTATTCTTATATACTTTTCCATCTTTCATGATAAGCTTCATTTTTTCGATTCCATCAATTGGACGTTCAGGTGCATCAAGCCATTTTTCATTAGCGCCAATAACTGATAAGTCTTCTAATGGATTTCCGTCTACAATAAGAAGATCTGCATAGGCTCCAGCTTTTACTAGGCCTAAACTACCTTCAAAATAGGGGTCTAGAACTTCTCCTGTAAGTTTTACTATTTCACCATTTACAGAAGTCAGCGATTTTAATGTATATAAATTACCCAATAACTGTCCACTTAAATAAATGGAATAGTCAGTTTGAATTATGCCTAATTGAACACCGCCAATCGCATCCGTATTGAATCCCATTTTTGGTCTAAATTTCTTTACGTTTTCAACAAAATTCGCAGTTGCTACCGCAGCAGAATTAGCCTTTCGGGCAGAAACGGGAGTCATACCGTCTATTTTTGTGATGTAAGGAGAGAAAGACGTTATGTTTGTCGTCATATACGCTCCCTTTTCTACCATTTTTTTGTAAATCTCTTCATCAAACATTAAGCAATGCTCTATAGTCTTTACGCCATTTTCTAAGCACCTCATAATTGCTGTCTTGCCGTACGCATGAGACTGTACATAAGAACCATAAGCCTCTGCTACTTCAACAGCAGCTTGTATGTCTTCTGCAGAGAATGCATTTAATTGCCAAGGGTCAAATTGTGAAAGAATTCCACCACTAGACATTATTTTAATTTGAGTTGCACCTTGCATAAAGTTTTGGCGAGCCGCTGCTTTAATCGCATCAGGACTATCAGCCGTAAAACTTATACTATTGCGAGCGGCTGAAGAATGAGCACCAAACATAGTTTCGTTAGGAGTAGTGGTATTTCTAAAATCTGCATGAGAACCAGTTGGTCCAATAAATGCACCAGAAGGATAAAGTCTTGGTCCATCTACTTCACCTGCATCTATAAATTTCCTTAGCCCGGAAGCCATTCCTCCTGCATCTCTCCAGGTCGTAAATCCAGACATTAAAGCAGCTTTCGCTTTTGCCGCTCCTCTAATCGCTATTTGATCATACGTTAGATTATTTTCGATATCTGCTATACCGTTGCCATTCACGTATAAATGGCCGTGCCCCTCAATTAAACCAGGCATAACTGTGCCCCCCTTACCGTCAATTACAGTTGCACCTGCAGGTGCTTTAATTCCATTTTTAACCTCTTTAATTAAGTTGTTTTCAATTAATACATCTGCTTTTACCAGCTTGTCACTTGTTCCATCCCAAACACTTACATTGGTGATTAATTTGTAAGTGGGTGCTTTTTTTTCTTGTGCGAATACACTAGTATTCAGTAATACTAATGCCACTATAAGACATAGTGTCGAGTTCATTTTTTTCATTCTAAATTGGTTTTTTTAAAGTTAAAATTATATTAATGTTATTTAATTTGTTGCGCTTCGTCTTTTTCATATTTTACTGTTTTTTGTTTATTAATTATCTTTATAAAAGAATTGTTTTATGTATTTCTTAATTTTTTACAATAGTAATTCGAGTTTCTTTATATATTAATTCGTGCACGTGCTCCAAAAATCGTTGTAAAGTTTGCGTTAGTATTTAATGCCGGATTTATTATGAATTGTATATTTGGTGTGAATTCAAAATGATTTGTAACCTGTAATTTGTAGAATATTTCAGAAATGTATTGATCTTTCAAGCCAGTGCCAAACATATTTTCATTTGGTTGGTTCCAGTTTATTCCTAAACCAAATACGTTTGATCCTGTTATATTATAAGCAATACCTGTACTGACTGAGGCTGTAAAAATACTACCACCCTCTTTTGCCCAGCCCCCTCTAAGGAATGTAAATAAGTTATGACCTAATTCCCAACTAATAGAGCCTATAAGTCCCCAACCATTAGGAGCATTTACTGTCGCGTCTGCTTGCCATAAGGTTACATGTACGTTTTTTAAAATAGGCATTTCGGAATTCGGCGTAAAACCGACTTCAAAAGTTTTGAGGGTTCCAAATTCAGTAAAGAAAGTTTCAAATCCTTTATAAAATTCTATGGCACTACCATTAACATCAATTAAACCTCCTATTACATAGAAATTATCAGTTAACCATGCGCTAACCATTAAACCCAATGAACCATCGGGGTATAAACCACCGACAGTACTAGAACCTGTTGCAAATGATAGATTGTTAAAACTACTCCAAGGGCTTGCCAATACAAATATGTCAGTCCAATCCGTCATATCCAGAAATCCCGCATAAGCAACAATATTGGCCGTACCAAATGTTTGTCTCCAATATAGATTAGTAACACGCCAACCGTCATTATTATAAACAGATTGCACAAGACCAGCATAACCTACACCTGCCGGCCCCCAGTCACGTAATGCCAGGTCGGTGTATTTATGTCTATTTTCAACTTTAAATACTAAACCGCCCTCATGTGGAGTCCCTCTACCAACAAAATTATACTTACCATAAATACGAAACACACCACTAGCACTAACATTATCTCCAATTGCTTTGGTAGCTCCCATTATTTGTGAGTTATAATCAGCATTAATAATAAAACCAGTTTTTTTATAAAACCTATTTTTCAATTGGTCTAAGCTGTCTAACCCGTGCCATATATTAACCATTTCTTTTGAAGTTGCGTCAAAGGTTGCGTCTTCATTTATCTGCTGACTCACAGAGCTTGGACTTGAAAGATCTCTTACCTTAATAGTGTCTTTCTTTTTGTCTTGCCCATAGACAGAAAAATTAAGCACCACTGCAACAAAAAATAATAGTAAACCTCTCTTTTCGCTTATCATACTTTTAAATTAATTTTATACTATTTTCATACATTTTCCCTTTTTCTTGAACATGAACACGGATTGGTTTTCCTGCATTTTCAATGTGATAGAGTGCATTTAATTTAGAAACTATTTTTAACAATTCAATACGTTGTTAATGAATTGTTAAAATTAAGTGTGTTAAATTAAAAATCAATACCTCGAAAGAGGTATAAAAGGAGTATTATAGAGTAAATAGATTCTTCTCTAGTATTTTATTTATCATAGCGGTACGACTAGAGACGTCTAGTTTACTATAAATGTTGCGCAAGTGCGTCTTAACTGTTAATATGGAGATATTAAGCTGTTGGGCAACTTCTTTATTCCTAAGACCTTTAAAGATAAGTCTTATAATTTCTTGCTCACGAAGTGTTAACTCATTGACATCGCTTAGATTCCTTTCTCGTGTTTTTTGAGGTACAACATCAAAGATTATAAACGTTAAAATGCGATAAGTAGCAGCATCTTTCAAGACACTAAATAAAGATGGCATGACCATAGCAACTTCCATAATAGGCCTAATCATATTTTTCTTTTCTGCCAATGTAAGCGCTTCCGCTAACCATTTGGCAGCAAGATTTTCTTTTCGAAGACGGAAAAACCCCATTGCTTTAAGCAGAATAATATCGATATGTTGATAGTGATTATAAACACTTTCTAGCATAACTTCTACTTCCTCGAGCACAGAAAGCGCCTCTTGAACCTGAATGTTTGAACCATGACTTATCATGATTCTTGTCTTTGTTAGTTCAGGTACATCTATCAAAAATAAATACAAAGATGAATGCTGCTTCACTCTGTCGGTTGTAACCCAGCTCATTTCTTTTTCACCCATTCCTTTATGCCAGTTGACTCTAGCCTGAACTGAGCGGTAGTAATTTTTGAAATTTGTGTCTTTGAGTTTATTAGCCATTTGGCTCATTTTTTCTAGAAATAATGCAGTTGCCTCTTTATCTTTTTGTAGTGAGCTCATTAATACCAATCCTGCAAGTGCATCAAAATAAACCCTGTAATTAAAAACACCCTCAAATTCTAAAGCCTTTTTAAAGGTGTTCATGGCCCTATCCTTCTGGAAGAATTGAAAGGCAATATTACCTTGATAATAGGAACTCCACCCTTTTAAATATAGGAAATCAGAATCTTGAACAAGAAACAGGAATTTTTTTAAGTCTTTATTTGCTGATTCAAAATTTCCGGAAAGTAAATGAACAAGGACTTTACCATCTAAGGAGCGGACATACAATTTTGAGGAACGCTCAAATTTTTCATGAATATCTTCAAGAGACTTCAATGCCAAAGAGGTTTCGCCAAGCATCTGTCTGCTACAGGCTAGAATGGTATCTCTACGTCCGCCAAACAAGGCACTTTCATCATGAAATAACGCTATAGATTGTTCAAGAGATTCTACCGCTTTTTTGGGATTTGGTTCTACAAATGTTAGAAAGTAACCTAGATGAAACAGATACCGGGAAATATTTTCAGCATTTGAATTTTCAAGGCCGATTGATTCTATCCTGTTCAGGATAGAAGAAAAATCCTCGATATTCCAGGTTTCCTCGCAAACCAGTAGTTCCGTCACCAAAATATCCATATTGGCGTTGCGAATTTGCCGAGGAATCTTATCTAGCCAGCGTTGCAAAACCCACCATTGGTCTTGGTCTAAAATGCTTGCCCTATGCTTTGTGATCTGACTACAGGCTAAGTCGTAATTTTTAGCCTTTATCGCGAAGTTGATGGCTTCATCAACAAAATTTTTATCAAAAAACCACTTACTGATGTGGGTATAAATTGATATAGCGATATCAGGATCAGTTTTTTTTAGATTCCGTATTAGAGTTTCTCCAACCAAATGATGAAATCTATACCAACCCCCGTCCAAGTCGGTAGCGATAATAAAAAAATTAAGCTCTTTTAGTTTGGCAAGGAACACTTCTCCTTTACAGGAACCTTCATAAGCAAAGTCACAAATAGAGTCAATAAGTTCCACATTGAATTGATCGCAAAGTGCACAAAGTTGCATCTGCTTAAAAAATTCTGGTTCTAGATTTAGGCTTATATAAGAAAGTAACTGATCTAGATAGTTTGAAATGTTTTCGATGCCTTTTATTTCATAATCCTCCATCCGAAATGACCTAGCCAATAATAGCATTCTGATAGCCAAAATCCAGCCCTCTGTATCCTCTATAACCTTATCGACTTCGTCACTTGTGAGTTTAATATTTCTATGTAATGTAAAAAACTGAATTAATTCATCTTTCTCAAATTTAAGATTCGACATTCTGAGTTCAACTATCCTATCATATATCCTTAGTTTTTGTAATTTAAAAGGGGGATCCCAACGGGTTATGATAAGCACTTGTAAATTTTTTATCTCTTCGTCGATCAATGTTTGCACTAACTGGTGAATCTCTTGGTTCCTTATCAAATGGTAATTATCCAAAATCAGTACGGTGTGCTCGTCCAATACGTTGAGCGAATTCACAAAAATCTCAATAATGGACGGCCAATTAATAAAATTGTAATCCTTATCCAAATTTTTTAATGATTGTTTTTCAATAGAACTAAATTTGCTTATCGCCTCACTTATATAGGTTAAAAAAATAGATGTATCATTCATTGTCTCATCTATTGAAAGCCATGCATGAGCACTTTCTGTCTCCTTTATCCATTGACTGATAAGTATACTCTTTCCATAACCTGCAGGTGCAGAGATCAAAATTAATGCTACAGCACTTTTTCTTTCTAATTTTTTGAGAAGATGTGGTCTTCTAATAAGATCTGAAGGAAGTGCTGGTATATTCAATTTAGAATGCCGCATGAAATATTTTCATATTTTTTATAATGAAGGATTTAGACTGTCTAAAAACTATATTCTATGTTATTGAGCTTACTTTTAATACTAAAAAGTTAAAATATTTAATTTAATCATAGGTGTTTGAGACTAATTAAGATTTTAGTAATGATTTTTCTATTAAAAATTAATAATTGATTCGACATTTTTTTCAGTTTACTCATTAAACGAGACAAAGGTACATTTTGTATTTGATTATTTTTTTATCATTATTTGACCTACAAATTTACTAAATATAAAAACAAAAAACCTAACTAATTGGTTACCATTGTTGTCTTGTATTTATTAATTTTCATCATTTTTTGTTGTCATGTTGTTACCCGAATCACGTGATGCTGAGTAAAATATATAAATTTCAAATATTGTATCGGAAAGGAAGTAATAAATTAGAGTTTCAAATTGGATATCATGCACGTAAGGAATGGATTGATGGAAAAACTAAACGTTTAGAAGATTGACTGCAAGCAATATATAATTATGTAGAAAGAGACAGCAAAGAATGGGCAGATTTAAGAAAACGACAACGCATTCAAGAAGAAGAAAATAAAATAAAATCAAACAACAATTAGAAGCTGAAAAAGCGGCATTAATTGCAATAGAGAATGCTAAATTAGAAAAACTATTTATGGATGCTGAAAATTATATGAAAGCTTCAAACATACGTTCATACATTAAAGCGTTTGAAAATAAGATAAATCGAACAAACAACTTAAATAATTCTATAAATAAAGACTATATTGAATGGGCACATAAGAAAGCAAATGAAATGGACCCAATCAATAATATAATTGAAGAATAGTTATTCTTTTGTCCCCACAACCCAAAACCCGGATCGAGCGTGTAGAATCTATCCAGTGGATAGATTTAGCGAAGAGGCCAGATGGCGCAGTGACATTTAAACTATTTTCTTTTAATCCCCCACAACCCAAAACCCAGTTTATTGCTATCGCAATAACCCTCTGTCTTTTGTGTTGTTCCGCTTACCTTACAAGTTTAGCGTTTTTTTAGTCTTCAAGGTAATAGCATATTGCAATTTGGTTTTCATAAAATCAAACCAAAATACAATAAGCTATTCCTCTATTATGGTATCATAAAAACCATAAACTCACCCAAGCTATGTTACATAATACAAGTTATAATACTTCCCTTTTTTGGTTGCCCTATCGGGCGTTTTATTATTTCGGGCGATAGTTATAACTGGTATTATGTAAAATATCGGCTAGCCTTTGCGCACAATTTTGTACAAAAAACACAATTAGCCGATATTCACGAGTACATTCATTTTAAATAGAAAAGGCACGAGCTAAATATCGGCTTGCCTACGCTCAAATTTGAACTTAAACATATACTTTTCGTTTCTTTGAAATTATAAAACCACTTTTCCCCACCACCCAAGTCAGCGGTTATAAAAAAATAGGCATACAAAATGTATTTATACGCCATAGCACATTACTTTTTTCGTTCCTTAAAAAGCAATAAGCTATTGTCTAAAAGTCCTGAATAAGTAGCTTGTTTAAATGCTGTTTTATCAAAAAACTATTTAAAACGCTACCCATACAAACGCTTCATCCAACGCTCAAATACGAACTGAAACCTATTTTCTTAAGTGTTAATTCCCCTAAAAGTGTTTCCCTTTTTTAATTAAATAATCAGATGCTTGTTTTTCAATATCATCCTGTGTCCATATTTTATTTTCCAACACCCAACTATTTATCGTTTCCTTATCAAAATAAAGCCTTTTACCTCTTTTAGAATGCGGTATAGTATGACTACTTGTTAGTTTATATATATGCGATTTTGATAAACCTAAATAATTTGAAAGCTGTTCAATATCCATAATTTTAGAAGTAATAATATTGGTTTCTTTTGTACCAATATTTGAATAGATGTTTTCAAGTAAGTTTTCAATTCTCTCTAATCTTTCGTTAATAATTTCAAAAGGATTTTCCATAATAATCAAGTTTATATTAGAGTATGAAAATAAAAAAAGGCAGCAAATATAGGTAGCTTCCTTCTGCCAGCGCCCAATGCTATAAAGGTCAAGCCCTACGGGTTTTGAATAAAACTTTTTTCAAATTAACTCTAAATGTCAGATTCAAGGTTTTAGTATAAAAAACTTTTATCCAAAAACCTTGACAGCATCACCCACGCTACCTTAACATCAGCTTTCTTTTTTCTTTTCTTTTAAAAAATTAATGGCAAAAGAAAAAGTCCAATCGAAATGACCGGACTTTGTATAATTCAGTAAAGGTTACCAATCAAAACTGAATAATCTATTTTTTAGATTTTGTTAACCATTTTAAGAAAAGAGATACAGCGAAACTAACCGAAGCACCAACGACTGCTAAAATAACAGTTTTTAAAATATCTTCCGAAAAAATATTTGGCACAATGCTCAAAAGTGTTCCAGAAGTAGTGCCTACTTTAAGTGAAATATCTGTTTTCATGGTTCTATTTTACTTCGCCATCTTTTTGGATCTCATTTTTTACCTGATCATCAACTGTAACTTGACTAACAGCAGATAAAACACCTCCTGCAACAGCCACATAACCGGCAATGGTTACGATGCTTGCAGGTAAGGCAATAGGAGCAGCAATAATACTACCGCTAACAGCTAATAATGATAATCCGATGGTTCTCAAAATTCTAAAAAATTTAGGTGTGGGAGCTTTAGCTCGTTCTGTTAAATTCATAACATATATTTTAAGATTAAACGTCTGTTAAGCAGAGGTAATTAACAATTCCACTTCCGTATTCTTGTCTAACAGTGGAAAAACCAAATCTGTCAATTTTTTAAGTGCTTTTCTTGAATAATTACCCTTACCTATTCCAGTGCAATTAGATACTGGTGCAATGCAACCTAACAGTTCTTTTTTGGCATCATTTGCAGGATGAATTAATATGAATTGTCTTCC
Source organism: Xanthomarina spongicola (assembly GCF_003148645.1). Lineage (GTDB taxonomy): Bacteria > Bacteroidota > Bacteroidia > Flavobacteriales > Flavobacteriaceae > Xanthomarina > Xanthomarina spongicola. The sequence goes on along the minus strand of NZ_QGGP01000002.1, from coordinate 209,167 downwards.
TGGTACATCAATGAGATGTATATGCCAACCAAACTTTTTACTAAATCGCTTTTTTAGAATGTACATCCCTTCAGGAATACAAGACACCATGCGCCTGTTATTTAACCAGGGCAATTCAATAGTGTAACAAATATTATCGCCATCTTTTTGCAATAGCCCTAGTGTACCTTCAGGGAAATAGATTCTATGTAATACTAAAAGCATTACACACCACTATCCACTTTTACAATAGATAATGGATTGTAAGCGCCATTTTTAAGCGGATACATTTGGCCATTAACCTCTTGATAAAACTCAATACCTAGTGCTAAAAACAAAGGTTTTGTACTGTTAGCAGTAACAGCATTACTCAAATTGATAGCTGCAGTTGCAGTGGTATCCCATGGGTATATGGTTGTTTCTGAAGTAGCAACAACAAAAGTTTCTGCTTCAAAGTCCACTTCAGCACCACCAGAAACCATTTTAAAATGAGTCGTACCACTTGGAGCTGCAATCATATTCGATGGAATAAAAGACGCTAAATCTGCATCCAAAGTACCAGCTACACGATCAATCGTTGCTGTAAATGGAGCAAATAAACTCGTTCCTAATTTCCCTCGAATATTAAATTCAAATCCAAATAACAATTCAGCTTCACCATCAATCACGTTTCGTAATCCACGTACACTAGTCGTGTCCGCTTGAATCACTTTTACCATAGATTGGGTTAATCTGCTTACCATTCTGCTGTCAGCAGAATTTAAGAGCAATGGTCGTAGTGCTGTTCTTAAAAGTTTACCTGCCTTCCCTGCTCTACCAAACTCTGAACCATTTTCACGCGTTCTTTGAAACGCAGGATCATTTGCAATTCTATTTGCATCAATACCACCTTTTTCGCGAGCTAAATGTCCGTCTTGGGTTTTATAAAAGGTAATATCTCCAATAGTACCTTTTAATTTAATTATGCCTTTTTGCCTTGCCATAATTTTAAATATTTAGTTAAACATTCCGTTTAAATCTTTAAGATGTTGCAACAAACCCGATAGATTTTACATCAAATATCAAGCGACTAAAACAATAATAAAAGCAAGTGCGATTCCATATGTCACTATCTGCTACAGATGGCAGAAAACAACATAAATAACCTCTAAAAAGGCGTGAAAGTTGAGGTATCTTTCTAAAAGAAGAATTAAATAAAAAAAAAGTATTTTTATTCAGGCTTAAAGTAGAATCATTTAGTAAGTTAATGTATATCAAAGCCTAATCAAAAGTATAGATAGTATATGAAAAATGACATGCAAAGAGTATGCATCTATCCAAAAGACGTTCAGCTAATCACAGGAAAGAGTTATCGTCAAAGTGTTAGACTCGTACGGAAAATTAAAGAAGAGCTCAATAAAACCACCAATGAGTTCTTAACCATTGATGAATTTTGTGCTTATGCTGGCATAAAATATGAACAAGTCTCTCACCTGATTTTAGGATAGTAATCAATTTGATAATTGGGGAGATAATTCATCAACAAAAACAATTTATGTCCTATTAAAACTAGTTCAAATTTTAGTATTCTATATCTAAAAACCCTTGTATTTATTGACTTAATTCACTATTTTTACAATACACAATTTAGTGGTATTTAGTACGTTAAAAAAGGAGTCCAAATCGGTTACCTTAATTGATAATAAAATTATAAGCAACTGATTTATAATAGCATAGAACGAGGAATAAAATCCCTCTTTCTCCGCTTAAAATAAACCCTAACAATTGATAATCAATTAGTTAGGGTTTTTATTTTTAATATATCCCCACATAATCCCCACTTATTTTTATACTAAAAGCGCATAAAAAAACCGCTACAAATTAATGTAACGGTCTTTTAACCATTTAATTAGGATCACTTTTAAGATGCCGTACCACTACCTAAATAAACGCTATTTGATACTCTTGAACCATCAGTTTCAATAAAAGCCATAAACAGCTCTACAGTGTCTCCTGCATAAGTTGATGGTATAATTACCGTTTCAGTTCCTACAGTCCTATCTGCGCCTTCTAATTGCGAAATAGATTCCTTTTTGCTCGGATTGTAAACTAACAACATTGCTTTATCGGTTGAATTAGCATTTCCTTCCGCAGAGTTATCGTCCCAAGTGAATGTTACTTCTCCCGGTGTTGCTAAATCTGTACCAGGGTTTAATACTCCTGATAAATTTCCTCTACTTAATAAAGCAGTCGCAAAATCAACATTGAAATTTGGCTCTACTCCTGTTATAGCATTATTCAAAACATAAGACATTGCAGCATTAAATTGTGTTTGTTTAACTGCATAATTCTTATAACCTTTTTGAACAAAGGCTAAATTTGGTTGTAAATACTCTAAAGTAACTGTAAACTTGTTTCTTTGATTCACTTGTCCTACAGTTCTTGGATTAGCAACACTTGAAGGTTTAATTCTTAAATAATCAATACCTTTCCAACTACCACCAATAACGTTTCCTACTTTTCCGGATAATCCTCCTAAAATTCCTTGGGCTATTTTTCCCATAACATATAACATTTTTTAATTAATACTCATTCGGACTTGGTACGGACTTGATAAGGAGTTAAACCTTATCAATTTATATAGTAAATTACGTTAATCTTTGAGGGTTTAGGCTTTCAAATTCATTGAATACCCTCTTATGCTTTGTTTTTCCCTTTTTCTCTTCAATAGGTATAAGTATTAATCAAACAGTAAACCCTTCCTATTAATTTTTTAAGAAAAGAAAAAAGACAGCTGGATGTTATGGTAGCGTGGGTAATGCTGTCAAGGTTTTTGGAAAAAATACTACCTAAAGAAAATATTTTAATCAAAACTAAAATGTTGTGAGGTGGAGATTTTTTTCAAAACCCGTAAGGCTTGACCTTGATAGGATTGAGCGTGGGCTTTAGAAAGCTACCTATTTTTGCTATCTTTTTTATTTTATTCTTGTTGTTTGCTTATCGATTAAATCTAAAATTACTTGTTTTTTAAAATAAACACGATTTCCAAAACGAACTGGGGTTAAAATACCATATTTTACCCATTGGTGTATTGTTACTAAACTAACCTTAAAATAATCTGCTGTTTCTTGACGTGTTAGTAGTACTTCATTTTTGGTTGCACCAATTTTTAGTAAATAATTTTCAATTTTTAACAAGAGTTTATCAGCTACTTTTTCTGCTAATTCATCTATTGTTACTTCTTGGATTTGAATTGTTTTTGTTATCATTTTTAATTGTTTTAAATGTTATCTAAATATATTATTCCGCAGGTAATCTTAAAGGCGCGAGCCGGCTGCGAGATGAGCAAGGGTGGTGTGGTAATAGCCTGTTGCATTTTTCTGCAAAAGGGCGTAGCACACCTACGTTGAAAACGCAAGGGTGGCGAATTTTTTGATTTTTATATTGTATCAGATGGATTTTTATTGGTAGTACAAAATTTAAATGTTTAGGCAAGTGCAAGGAATGAAAGAGGTAATGGAAGGTTTGGAAATAGTTTTCATTTAAGGTTTGGCGTAATACCATTGTATTTGAGAAGTTGAGGTATTTAAGGATTTGAGGGAAAAATAAACTTCGATTTATAGAAAGCCAAACCGTAATGTAAAAACTATATAGTGTTGGATGGAATTACCGACAGAATGAGTTGCTCTTGTGTACTGCTTGCGAAATAGGATAATCCGCAGTATTAATTGAAGTTCCAAATTTATTGAACTTTAAATTTATTAATATTACCATTAAACATTCTTAAACTAACTGCGGTTATCTTATTTGCAAACTTGGGAAGTTCAAAAAATATGACACCCGTAAACCCACACTTTTTAATCAAATTATAATAAAAATTATTGTGTTTAAAAGATTCGATAAATATCATAAAAAGACTAAAGTTAAGTGGGTTTTGCCCGAAGCGACCCGCAGGCTCGCATAACATTAAGTAGCGGTTGTACCCAATAAAAAAAACTCGCGTAGCGAAACCTTATTGGGTTTGGGTACAAAAGTAGCTACGAGTGAGGAAGGAGAGAATGTGTGTAATAAAACAAATAAATAGTGCCAACGAGGACGTGACGCCGCAGTGGTGCTATTTATGGTATATGCAAGCCTTTTGACTTTATAAATATTTTGGATTAGAAAACCTTAATATAGTACAACACGAAATTAAAATTGAATATTGGCTTGCAGATATGTTTTATGAAACTAAATGGAACGACTGACGAACACCTTATTACCTGCACTACACATTCTATCATTTGGGACTATTCTAACGAAGACGTAATTGAAAATACCCCTTAACCCCTTAAAACCTTAAACTATCAAAGATGTAAAATAAAATGTTGGAGATTATGAATTTATTGTTTCTTATGATTTCGACCAATGATTTGCTAACAATTCAGCTTGTTTTAATACTGTTTCTGTTGCTAATTTTTGAAGGTCTGGAGGATATCCAAATTTTCTTAATGCTCGTTTTACCATTACTTTCAATTTAGCTCGAACACTTTCTTTAATCGTCCAATCTATTGTTGCGTTGTTTTTTACAACCTCAGATAAATAGACTGCTAATTCTCTTAAAATATCATTACCCAATACCTCTTTTGCACTTTCATTTTCTGCAATTGCATAGTAAAAGGCTAATTCCTCTTTGGTTAAGCCTGTATCTTTATCTTCTTTATCCTTATTTTTAATACTATTGGCTAACTCAATCAATTCTTCTATTACTTCTGCTGCTGAAATAATTTTGTTTTGATATTTTTTAATGGAGTTTTCAAGCATTTCCATTAAGGATTTACTTTGGATTAGATTTGTTTTTGCTCTTGACTTTATTTCATCATTTAGCAATTTTTTCAATGTTTCTAAAGCTAAATTCTTGTGCTCCATATCTTTGATTTCCATAAGGAAATCTTCTGATAGGATTGAAATATCAGGTTTTTTTATACCTGCTGCATCGAATACATCTATCACACCATCTGAAACTAATGCTTTGTCTATTACTTGTCTGATAGCAGATTCTATTTCGTCATCCGATTTACCTGAACCAGTAGTATCAAATTTTTGTAACCTTGATTTAACCGCTTGGAAAAAACCTATTTCATCTTTAGCATCTAATGCTTCTTCGTGAGGTATTGCTATTGCAAATGTTTTTGACAATGCTGTTACCTCATTAATAAAGCGTTTCTTACCATCTTCAATACTCAAAATATGTTCTTCTGCTGCCAATATTATTTTAAGCTTCGTTTTAGTGTCTGCTGTAAAATATTCCTCATATAATAAGCCTTTGTCTTTACCTAAATAAGGAACGGTTGGATCTTCTACTAAAGAAGTAAAATCTGCTGAGTAACCCTGTATTGGTTTTTCTAAAAACATTTGAGATACAACCTCTAATTTTTCTAACATTAGTTGAACAGCCTGTTCTTGTGCTATTGTTGGGTCTCCCTTTCCGCCACTATCAGAATAAAAAGCTAATGCCTTTTTAAGGTCTGATGCTATTCCTAAATAATCTACTACTAAACCACCTGGTTTATCTTTATACACTCTGTTTACTCTTGCAATCGCTTGCATTAAATTATGTCCTCTCATTGGCTTATCAATGTAAAGGGTATGCATAGAAGGAGCATCAAAACCAGTTAACCACATATCGCGAACTATAACTAATTTTAATTCGTCTTTTGGGTCTTTCATACGGTCTGCCAATGCTCTACGCTGTTGCTTTGTAGTATGGTGTTTTGCCATTTCTGGACCATCAGAAGAAGATGCAGTCATTATTACTTTTACAGCTCCTTTATCTAAATCATCACTATGCCAATCAGGTCTTAAAGTAATAATAGCTTTATAAAGTTCTGCCGCAATTCTTCTTGACATAGAAACCACCATTGCTTTACCTTCAAAAACTTCTTGACGAGCTTCAAAGTGTAACACAACGTCTTTAGCTATATTTTTTACTCTTTTTTCACTACCTACTAAGGCTTCTAATTTTGTCCATTTAGCTTTAGCTTTTTGGGTTTCGGTCAATTCAATTTCTCCTAATTCCTCATCTAAATCTTTAACCAATTTTTTGCCTTCTTCTGGTAAAGCAATTTTAGCCAATCTACTTTCATAAAAAATTCTAACAGTTGCCCCATCTTCTACTGCTTGGGCTATATCATATATATCAACATAATTACCAAAAACTGCTGACGTATTTACATCAGTATTTTCAATAGGTGTTCCTGTAAAACCTAAATAAGTGGCATTGGGTAAAGCATCACGCATATACTTTGCAAAGCCATATACTACTTTATTACCTATAATATTACCATCTGCATCTTTTTCATCTATCGTTTTTGCTTTAAAGCCATATTGTGTTCTATGGGCTTCATCTGCTACAACAACTATGTTTTTACGTTCTGATAAGGTTTCAAACACGTTCCCTTCTTCTGGTTGGAATTTTTGAATTGTGGCAAAAACAACTCCGCCTGAAGCTACTTTTAATAAATCCTTTAAATGCTGACGGTTTTCAGCTTGTACTGGTGTTTGTCTTAATAATTGAGTGGAAGATGCAAACGTGTCAAATAATTGGTCGTCTAAATCATTTCTATCTGTTATGACTAATATGGTAGGGTTGTTTAGATTTAAAACGATTTTACCTGAATAGAAAACCATTGATAAAGACTTTCCAGAGCCTTGTGTATGCCATACAACTCCACCTTTTCTGTCTCCATCTTCTACACTTGCTAATTGGGTACTTGTAACTGCTTTGTTTACTGCATAATATTGATGATAGGCAGCTATTTTCTTAACCGTTTCAATAGTGGTAATTCCTGTTTTTAAATCTTCTTTTTTAGATTTTTCAAATACAATAAAATGACGAATAAGGTCTAATACCGTTTCTTTATTCAGCATCCCATTGATAAGGGTTTCCATTTCAGGAATAAGGTGTGAAGCTTCACTTTCTCCGTCTGCTGTTTTCCAAGACATAAAACGTGTAAAACCTGCCGATAATGAACCTGCTTTAGCCTCAGTACCGTCTGATATTATCAATATACTGTTGTATGTAAATAATGAAGGAATAGTAGCTTTATAGGTTTGTATTTGCTTATAAGCTGACCGAATAGTTGCGTTTTCATCTACTGCATTTTTTAGTTCAATAACTACTAATGGCAACCCATTAATGAATAGAATTACATCTGGTCTTTTATTGTTATTATTTTCAATTACTGTAAACTGATTGATAACATTAAACTCATTGTTATTTACAGTATCAAAATCAACTAATTTCACAATGTCGCCTCGTTGGTTACCGTCTTTTTGATAGGTAACGTTTATGCCCTCTGTGAGCATTTTATGAAATGTTTCGTTATCTGTTAATAGATCAGGTGTACCAATACGCAAAACTTGTTTTAATGCATCTTCTTTAGCATTATGTGGAATAGTAGGATTAATACGGTCTATTGCTTTTTGAAGTCTTTCGGTTAGAATTACTTGGTCAAAAGATATTCTTTCCTGTGTGTCTGTATCAGGTGCAATATTAGGACCGTAAATATAGGAATATCCAAGATTCTCTAATTCTTCTATTGCATATAATTCTATGTCGTTTTCAGTAATTTTTGCCATAGCTTATAATGCTAATTCGGTAAACTCCACCTTCGTTTTTAAGCTGTTAAGACGTACATTTTTATATAAATGAGTGTATTGTCTTTGCACTTGCGCTACAATAATACCTGGGTGTTTTTTAAATTTCTGACTGAGTATTAAAATTAACTCTCTATCAAAGTTTGGATATTGAAATAACTCATTTCTTTCTTTTTCTGATAATAACATTCGAGCTGCAAAGGCATCTGCTTCCTCTTCTTTTTCTTTATCCGGTGTAATATTAACTATCCCATCAATGAAAATATCTTTTTTTCCGTGGTATAAAATATGACCTAATTCGTGAAAAAATGTAAACCAAAAAGCATTGTAGTCCTTTTGTCTATCAGTCATTTGAATAAGAGGAACAGTATTGTTCTTAATCCATCTTGTAGCTCCATAAATTGGTGCTTTTGCAATACAAGGCGTATAAACCAATGCAACGCCACAAGATGCACATAAGGCTTGTAATTCATCTAACCAAGTATCTGAATGTTGAAAAGCAATGTTTTGTATTTTGTCTAAGCAATTGCGTAAAGCTTTTTTATCGAAAGTATTAACTTTTATTCTATCTGCTTGCAACTCTCCTAAACGTAACCATACTGAAATAGCTTGTGGTTCTGTGGTATGTCTTAATTCTATTTTAAAAGCTAATGAACTACCATTATAAATATCTGACCATTGGGCAGGTGAAGCAACTCTAAAAAACTTTAGTAAGCCATCGGCTAATTCACGTTTTTTTCGAGTATCTGGAAGTAAACCAAAAGATTTCATTTTGGCTAACGGAAAAGTTGACACCCATTCTTCACACTGCTCTAAATGTTCCATTTTCTCTATCTCCAATAATTCATCTTGATAAGTACGTTCTAAGTTTATCCAAAAACTTGCAGGTACACCTAATACATATTCTAATTTGGTGGCTGTTTCTTTGGTTATTGGTGCTTTTCCTTTTATTAACTCATTTAGTTTAGGAACAGACCTCCCTAAACGCTCTGCTAATTCTGCTTGCGACATACCAATATGATCTATATGCTCTTGGATAGTATCGCCCGGGCAAGAGAGCAAGGTTTTTTTTAATTGTAAATCAGTCATAATGTTTCCTTTTAAAGTTAGTGAGGGTCTTCAATTGACTCAATACTTATAATTGTTATCGCTTTTAAATCTATTCCACCATCTTCTAAGGTTGGTATTGGGTCTTGGTTTATTTCAAATAGTATTCTCCAATTTTCTTGAATGTCTATTGACCAAGTACCTTTGCCTTTGCCTATGTGTTGGTGCAATCGTAATACAGGCAATTTTGAGATAACCTCTAAATTATCAGCACTTTCAAGCTGGATTCTACGCTGCTTTATCTTCTTTGCTAACTTACCGTAGCTCTTAGCTAAGCCCTTATCGGTAGTGAGCGACTTCTCCAGTTTGTTGTTTTTATACGATAATTCCATTGCAAAGTTACAAAATTATTTACTTAAAAGGTTAATGATTTTTATGTTTTTTAAAAATACACAAAATTAGATCTGGTTGTACAATACTAAAAACCAAAGGCTCAATTAGTCATATTCATAATATATATTATCAAAAGTTTCATTAAGCATTTTATTAATTTTCTGTGAAGTATAACTTAATTTATTCTTTAATTGAAATAGTGATCTAAAATATGCCGAAATAATATCTTGATCTTTCTTAGGAGGTATTTGAATTAATTCACTTTCAATATATTCATCAAGTTGAAAATTTTTAATTCCACTTGGTTGATTTTCATATTTAGTTGTTAAACCATTATTATATGAATTTTGCCAGTATAAATAGAACCAAAACGGATTTACTTTTTCTTGATTTATTCTAATTACTTTACAAAAGTTAGAACAAACTAAAGGTACCTTAAAATATTCCAACAATTCTTTTGTAATTATTGCTGCCCTTCCTGTAGGCTGGTTTTTGCTACCACCAGACATTTCTATAACAATATCTAATTCTTGAAGTTGAATCTCCTCTACCTTATTCGAATTTAAATATCTTGTAGGTGTTTTTTTTAAATTAAATAAAGGAATATTTGGAAGGTCTGTACCTCTAATAACTTTGACAGGGACATTATCTTTTTTAGGTTTTTCGTTACCCCAAGCTCCGCCAACTACATCAGAAATTGCTTCTTGCACTTCTATATCCTCCCAAGTTGATTTGTCAGGATTTGTAAATAAACTATTTGTAAAATGATAATTAATTAATTTGTCATTATTTGATAATTTAAAAATATCCTCATTACCAATATTATTCAGTTTAAAATCTATCTCTTCTAATTTTGGTTTTATAGATTCTTCATAAGGAACTTTTCTTGTTTTTTTAGGTTTGATAACAAATCTATTTGGAGCAAGAATATAATTTTTTTCAGATATATCTGATTCAGATACCTCCCGACAAAAACCTAATTCATTCGAATAAGATTCGTTTTTCTGCCAATTATGATATGTTTCTGATATCTTAATTATGTCGAATTGAGAAAGTTCTCTCTGTGTACTTTCTATCATATGCCCTAACTCATAAGCATCTATCATTAAGACTTTTCCCTTTTTTGATTCAGACTTGCTTCTATTAATAAACCAGAGGTGTACTGGAAGTGTTGTATTATAAAATAATTGAGTTGGTAGAGCAATTATACATTCAACAAGATTTTTTTCAATCAAAGATTTACGAATTAGGCTTTCTGATTTACCTTTGTTTGATGCAGCACCACCGTGCATAACAATACCTGCTACACCGGTTGGATTAAGATGAAAAATAAAATGTTGTATCCAAGCAAAATTTGCATTCCCTTCTGGGGGTAAGCCATATCCCCACCTTGCATCATTTCTTAATAAATTACCACCCCAATCACTGGAATTAAAAGGGGGATTTGCAATAATATAATCAGCCTTTAAATCCTTGTGAGCATCATTTAAAAAAGAACCTTCATTATTCCATTTTACTTGAGAACTGTCAATACCCCTAATTGCTAAATTCATTTTAGCTAAACGCCAGGTAGTTTGGTTGCTTTCTTGTCCATAAATAGTAATATTATTAATATTTCCAGAGTGAGCTTCTAAAAATTTAGCACTTTGCACAAACATTCCTCCCGAACCACAACAAGGATCAAATACTCTCCCTTTATATGGAGCTAATAATTCCACTAATAAACTTACAACATTCCTTGGTGTATAGAACTGACCTCCTTTTTTACCTTCTGCTAAAGCAAATTCTCCTAAGAAATATTCATATACTTTCCCTAATATATCTTGACTTCTGCTTACTTCATCACCTAAAGCAATGTTACTAATCAAGTCAATGAGTTGCCCTAAACTGGTTGGGTCTAAATTTTCTTTAGCATAAACTTTAGGTAATACACCTTTTAAAGAAGCATTATCTCTTTCAATAGCGTCCATAGAGTTATCAATGTCTTTACCAATTTCAGGAAGTTTGGCTCTACCTTGCAAGTAAGACCATCTTGCAGAAGGTGGCACAAAGAATACATTTTCTGCTCTGTACTCATCTCTATCTTCTGGGTCAGCCCCTGCATATTCGCCTTTTCCTTCTTTAAACTTAGCATAAAGTTCTTCAAAAGAATCTGAAATGTATTTTAGAAATATTAAACCTAATACTATGTGCTTATATTCTGCTGCATCAATATTTTTACGCAGTTTATCTGCTGCTTTCCAAAGCTGTTTCTCTATTGGTTCTTGCTTGGTTTCCTTCTTTTTTGCCATCTAATATTTTGTTTATTTAGTGTCTAATAATTCTTTTGGGTTCACATTTAAAATTTCTGCTATTTTATATAGCACTTCTATGCTTGGTTGTGTGCGATTTTGCACATAACCATTTACAGTATTAAAACTTTTGCCTAACTTTTCAGCTAACCATATCTGCTTAATACCTTTTGCTTCAAGGACTTCTTTAATACGGTTCATAGGGAATATTTTTGAAGGTTAAATATAGTATTTACTTTGTATTAATACACAGTAATACGTTATGTTTTTAAAATAATAATAAAATTAGAAAATCAAGACTAATAGGGTTTAATAAAAATAAGGGTTAACTTGCCTTACTTTCCTTAAAACCCTCACTTTCCTTATTCGTGTTATTTACATACTGCCCTTGAAATGCTCTTGTAATGAGATTGGATTTTATAAATTCTGTAATATAAGCTTCGGCAGTTTTTGGAGGTATATTTAAATCTTTACCAACAATAACATATTCGCGTGTGGTAAACTTATAAGGCAAATTATTAAGAAATTGCTCTTTTCTGTTCTTATAAGTAATTGGGGAATCGTCTTTCGGTAAACTTGAAAACACTTTACTACTGTGCTTTATTAAAACCGTTACCATTGCCAATGCATTATTAAAATCTTCATCAATACAAACTCTTGGGTTTGATAGGTCGCCATCTTCAGTGATTCTTAAAGCTGTAAAAATCATCATAAAGCGAAATGCTATTAAGCCCATACGCCTAACGGTTGCAATATATTCTTCTGATTGTACGCTTAAATACAGATTTTGAACATTTGAGAAATAAGTATGAAACTGCTCCTGCTGTTCTGTTGTTAACTCTATTTTTATTTCATCATTACTTTTTAATACTGCATAAATGTCGAAAAATTGCTGTCCTAATTGTTTGTAATATTCGCCTACTCCATTATCTGATTTATCTTCAAATACATTTTTCCATTTAGGCGATATATTTAGGTAATAGAATATAAATCTGCTAAAAAGACCATTCTCTGCATTAGGAGTTAACGCCAAAACTTGTTTTGGCGTGCCGGATAATACTGTAGATAAACAGGGGTTTTCCATATCTACATATTCTCTATCTGTTCTTCTATAATAGCTTATTGTTTCGTGATGAAAGGCTTTACGGAATCCATCGCTATAATTACCATAATCAGTTTTAAATGCTTGTGATAAAGTATCTCCTTCGGTTTCAAAAATGATACCTCTTGCTTTGCTATCTGCTAATAATTGAAACACTCCTGTTGTGCTATTATTTGCAGGAATAAAAAGCATTTTTTCTGGTGGCTTTTGAGGTTTTTCTAAATTCTCGTCTTTGTTCTTATTCTTATTATAAACTGCTAAATCGCTTTCATAATTACTTTTTAAAATTTTAGCTTCTTCACGTAATGCCATATGTACAGGATAAATAATGCTTTTACACCATTTTAATTTTCCTTTACCTGCAGATGCAGGTGCTGTTACAAATAAGAATAAATTAGAATACACCTTGTCATTATCATATATACCATAAACTTTATGCAAGCAACTACTAATACAGGTTAATGCACCTAATAATAGCATATCTTTTTCTTGATTGGTTGAACCGTAATACACTGCTTGTTTTAGAAATTCAGGAAGATTCTCATATATAGCTGCTGGAAATGTTGGGAGCTTTTCGGTTTCTTTTTTATTCTGTTTGGTGTTATTATCATTATTTAATATTTCACTATTCTTTAGGTTTACACCTGCTTGATTTGCGAAATAATAAAATGTTGACATTGTTACTCCTGAACCATTAGCTTTTAGGCAGTTCGTAAACTGTTTGTCACATTCTTTAGCATCATACTCTGTATGTTGTTTACTTATTCTGTGAAAATACTCTCTACCGTTTTCGCCATATTCATCAGCAATCGCAAACCCTATATTTCTCCAATTTACATAACCTGAGGTTAAGTCAATTCCTTTAGCTTCAATTTCTAAAATGTATTTTTCAATTTCAGAACCATCAGAATTTATAGGGATATGAGGGTTTGAGGAAACTATTTTTAAAGGTTTTTCTTCAATAATCACTTTATAGGTTTCTGCATCGCTATTGAAATAACATTCAGGATCATAGGACATAAAACATAATCTTGATATATCACTTCCAGAGGTATCGATATCAATATTTAATGCTTGTTCATAATACCTTACTACCTGATTATAAGCCTCTTTATGTTGTTCTTTTGATGTGCTTACAGGAACTATAATTTTTATTCCATTTCCGCTTGGGCTTATAAAAGCTGCATACGTGTAAACTGCTAAATGAATGATTGGTGTAATTCGGTTTAATTCTGATTCTGAAAGTTTATCAATGTCAAGGATAACAAAACCGCTATATTCTGAAATAGTATCTGCTGTTCTTTCATTATTAAAAATTCCTGATGTGGTAAACCCTAAAAGGTGTTTTTTTAGTTCGTTGGCTTCGTTATTATTTCCGTTCTTTTTTAGTTTACGAATTGAAACTATGTGGTTTTTATATTTACCTTCTTTTATATCTGTGATTATTTGCTGTAAAGGAGCATCTTCAACCTTATTAGCAAAGTCTTTGAAAATTGAAACTTGTGGCATCTTGTTGTGTTTTAAAAGTAAGTGGATTATTTTGTGGTAGTGGGCTTGTAATTATTGTCTAAAAGCTTGTTGACATCGCTTAATCGATAATAGATTTTATTGTTAATTTGCGAATAGGCTATCACTTTATTATCTCTCCAATTTTGCGCGGTTTTATGACTTATTTTAAATAGTTGCAATAAATCAGCATTGTCGAGTAATATAAGGTCTGGGTCTTGTGGAATGCGCTTTTCAAGCGTATTTAAAAGCGTTTCAAAACGTTCTAATAACTTCTTCCATTCGTTAATCGTAGTATCTTTAAATGGTTCCATTATTGCTTATTTTTAGAATTAAAAATTGCAATTAATGCCTGGTCTATTTCCTCTCTTTTATATCTGATTAAATTTCCTAATCGGTACGGTTTTATAACTCCTTTTTTATTCCAATCTGTAAGGGTAACTAAAGAAACTTTTAGGATTGTTGCAACCTCCTGACGTGTGAGATATTCAGCAGGTTTAATAGGTTGGAAATTTTGAGCAATTACATTTAATTCTGCTCTTACATCATTGATGATGTCTTCTTTTAATTCGGAAGGTGTGATACCGAAAACTTGGGTGATTTTACTTTGTTCCATCGTGATACGTTTTTATGTTCGACGATGTAAAAGTATCCTGTACTTAACGGTTTCTTATCATTGGAGTAACTCCAAAAGGTACTCCAAGGCTACTCCAAGTTGTTCAAAATATCATCGATTTTATCGATGTCTTTTTGGTGGTTTTCTCCTAATTCTTTTAAAGTTTTATCAAGATTTTGAATTTTAATTTTGATGTTTTTAGAATTTAAACCACAAATTTTACTAATAAGTTCTGATTGTTTGACTTTTGATGTCTTTTCGATTTTAGGATGTGTAAAAAACCCAATTTCTTGCAGGAGTAAAACTATTTGATTTGCTGTTAATTGCTTCTCGGTTTTCGGTTCTGCTTCTTTTATGTCTTGTGCTTTAGGATTGGTAAAGTTGGAAGTTTTTGTTTTTTCTAAAATAATTTCTGTACCCCATCCTTTATAATCACCATTACTTTCATCTATTAAAGATGCGCCTTCTTTAGTTTTAATTATATAACCGTATTGTCTTAATTTAACAGCTAAAAACTCTAATTTTCTCTTAAGTGTAATTCTGTATCTATCATTATAATCAACGTATTCATTGTAATTATGAGCTGAATCACCGATAATTACTCTATTGTCATAAGGCTTTGAAAAATATTCAATTTCAGAAATCAAAAAGTCAACTTCATATGCATCTGGGACATCAATTATATAAAGGTCTTTTCTTGCTTCAAAATGTTTCTTATAAACTTCAGAAGGACAATCAAAATAAAAGTAGTTATCAACTTTTGATTGATTATATAGTTCAAAAATAAGACGTTTTATTTCGCTTGTTGCCAATTCAATATCAAACTCATACTTTATTTCAACTTCTGTATGGTCTGCCCAAGGATCACTTCCAAAAGTTGAATCAATTTCTTGATACATATTTTGCTTTAATGCCTTTAATTCATCAAAATTCTTTGTAATCAATATCGCTAATTCCTCTGATTTCAATTTTATCTTTTGTTTATTTGACTCTTTAAATGTACTTTTTTTAGATTCTAAAAATGCAATTAATTCGTTAGCATAAAAATTTAAAAAATAAAGTAAAAAATCATTTTGAGCTGCACTTGAAGTATTGTATTCAGTAGTTCCAGGATCAAAATTTTGTTCAAAGTAACTATCTACCATTTTGTAAAAATGTTCCGATTCTACATTGTTTTTTAATATGTCCTCTAAATTGACATTAAACTCTTTTAACCATCGTTCAATTTTATCTTTTCCATAATTCTTTAGATAATCTTGTCTTTTAATTTCGTTAATTTTTAAATCTAAATAATGGTCCTTTTTATTTTCATCAAGAGATATGAGGTCTGTTAGAACGTTAGATTTTATTTCTTCTATACATTTTTGCAAATGAACCATTACACCCATTGCAGTAGCATTTTTAAGGATGTTGTTATCGTCTAAAAGACTTAAAAACTTTTCAAAACCATAATAATTTTCACTCATAGGATTTAAATAAAAATATTAAATTTATTAAACCTTATCCTACTTTGCTACTTTCATATTAACTTTTTCAATATTATTCTCTTTATTCTGCTTTAACCAAAATTCTTGAAGCGTTTTTGCATTCTCTTTAGGTGTTATTTTAATATACTTTAAAAATTGTGCTTCTGTTTGATGCCCTGTAATAGCCATAATAACCATATTAGGCAATTTACCGTATAAGTTAGAAGCAAAACTTCTTCGACAAATATGGGACGTAACAAGTTTATGCATAGGATAAATACCTTTCTCTTTTCTTTTAGTTTTTGGGTTAATCATAGCACCTTCAATTTCTTGT
Source organism: Xanthomarina spongicola (assembly GCF_003148645.1). GTDB lineage: Bacteria > Bacteroidota > Bacteroidia > Flavobacteriales > Flavobacteriaceae > Xanthomarina > Xanthomarina spongicola. Next base: position 192,816 of record NZ_QGGP01000002.1, on the reverse strand, counting down.
TTAAACCCAGCTTCTTCACAAACATCTTTTATATGTAAATTGAATTTTTGGTCTGATATTTTTCTTGGGAAGCCATTATGTTTTTCAAGTATTTCTTTTACTTGTGGATGCATAGGTATAACAACGTTTTGCCCTGTCTTTTGAGTTTCGATTTCAATAAAACCTTCTTTTATATTGGTTGCTTTTAGTCTTAAAAAATCTGATATTCTTAATCCGGTTCTTAAACCAATTATAAACAAGTCTCTTGCATTTTCTAAACGCTCAACACCTTTGTAATCGTGATTGTATATTTTATTGATTTCAGAATCTTTTAAATAGATGCTATCGGCTTTTACTTTAGGCGCAAAGAATTTAGGATGATTAATATGTTCGTGAACTGGTAAGCCTTGAAGTTTTGCATCTCTGGCCATTGTTTTGATAGTGCCAATATAATTACCTACTGTACCTAAATTAATTTTTTGCTCTTGGGTTAAGTAGTTTACAAACCTATCATAAAAGGTTAAGTTTAAATCTGTGAATTTTAGCTTTGTTTTAAACTTCTTTTCATACTCAATTATTTTATTCTTGGTTGTTGTGTACTTTGTAATTGTGCCAGAACTTACAGGCTTATTTTTACCCTTAATAATTCTTGAAGGAGCTAACTCAATAAACCGCTCTACAAATGGAAGAAAAAATACTTGGTCGATTGCATCATCATTTACAGGTCTATTAAAATGATTAGCTATTTTACTTTTAAGCCAATCTCTATCAATATAAACGCCTTTAGAATTATCTGAATTAAATTCAGTAATTATAAAGTTTTCGAGTTCAAATAAATGTTGGTTTACTTCATCTTTGTAAGCTGCATCATTAGTATTTTTAACTTTCTGCTTTGCTTGACTCCAATGATTTGGCAGGACCTTTAAATCTGTTGAAGCTGTGTAGTCAAATTTTCTTCCGTTTTTAAAACGTAACAGGACATTAGAATATCCTTTTGTACCTTTTACAAGGTAATTAATAGTAGCCATAATGTGATAATATCTTAAAAGTGAGCAATATAAAGATACAAAATTATCCCCACATTATCCCCACAATTACTATATTTATACATTATTTGCTTAATTAAATTTTGATTCTAAAAACAGTAAAACCCTTTATTTATAAGGGTTTTCAGAGGTTTTAGGTAAGTATGTGATATATAGAAAAAGGGCTGTCGGGTTCCTCTTTCTCCGCTAAAACCCTTGTAAACATTTGATTTGCAAGGGTTTGTTTTTTTTGCAGTATTGATTTAAAATTTAATAGCGATAATTATAATAGCTTTTTATTAACTTCTTTTTATTATATGCAACTGATATAAATTCAATTTATATATTTGTTTAATACTAATTTTGGAATACTTAAAAATGAATAATAAACTTTTATTTAGTACTAAGTCAGAAAGAAACTTTTTCGTTAAGATAATTATTCCTTCAATAATTGTGTTTTTATTTTTTTCTCAAAATTCATATGCACAATATCCTACAACAAAAGTAAAAGGAAAGTTTGAAGTTTATACCGATAGTTTAAAGCAAGTAGAATATACAAACGTTTTCCCTATTTGGGGACAACAAGCATATAAAAAAGGTTTTGACATTCCATATCCAACTGGAATTATGGTTAATTATATGTATTTAAAACAAGGGCTATTAGTTGAAAACCTTCAACTTGGTTTGCAAACTAAAAATGTGGACATTCCACTAACTCCTGTAGATTTTATAGAATTTGGAGATAATTATAGTTCTGCTCATTCAATTATGGTTAGACCAGATATCTGGGTTTTTCCTTTCCTTAATGTTTATGGTATCTTAGGATATGGTCAATCTACTACCGAAGTAAACTTAACATATCCTATCGAATTACAATCTATTGTAGAACAAAGTGTTAGAACTGCAGGCTTTGGTATTACTGCAGCTGGTGGAATTGGCCCAGTTTGGATAGCGTTAGACACTAATCTAAGTTGGAATAAACCAGAACTTTTAGAAGATGCTGTAAAAGTATCTACTTTTGGATTAAGAGTAGGACATAATTTTGTTTACAAGCACAAACCATATAGAAATTTTGGAGTTTGGGTAGGTGCTATGAAAATGAAACTTGGATCAGAAACTGTTGGAGAAGTTAAAATAGGTGATATTTTTCCACAAGAAGTTTTTGACAGAGCTGCTGAAATTGAATCTAATTATTATGATTGGTTAAATTCTTTAAACCCAAATAATCCAATTGATGCTATTAAAATTGAAAAAGCCAATGAAATTTTAACTCCAATTGTTGATCGAATTGCAAGCGCAGATGGAGAGTCAATAATTCGTTATGGTCTTGATAAAAAAGCCAAATCAGAATGGAATGGTATTATTGGAGCACAATTTCAATATAATAAAAATTGGATGTTTAGAACAGAGGCTGGTGTTATTGGAGATAGAAAGTCATTATTGTTATCAATCAACTATAGGTTTCTACTTTAATAAATAAAAGATGCATGTCAAACCTTAAGTTTAAAACTAATATGTCTAATATTTCTATAGTAAAAGCCACGCTTATAATATTTTTAATCCAATTTAAAAGTTTTTCTCAAGACATCGAACCAAGACGATGGACTTCTATGCCTTTAGGAACCAATGTTATTGGTGTTGGTTATGCACATACTTTTGGCGATATAGAATTTGATCCTGTTTTACAAGCTGAGAATGCAACTGTAGTAGTAAATTCTTTAGCTTTACAATATGTTAGACCATTTAAAATTGGAACTAAAATAGCTAGAATTGATGCATTAATCCCATATAGCTCAGCTCGTTGGGAAGGCTTATTAAATGGTGTGCCTACAACTGTAAAACGAAATGGGTTTGCGGATCCTAGATTAAGGTTCTCCATCAATTTTATTGGACCAAAAGCCATGAATCCTAAAGAAATGCAAGAATATCTAAAAGAAAACCCTACTTATACTACTGTAGGTGCTTCTTTAGCAATTACTTTCCCATTAGGACAATATTATAGTGATAAGCTTCTGAACTTAGGTTATAACTGTTTTGTTTTTCGTCCTCAAGTAGGTATGGTACATAAATGGGGAAAATGGTCTTATGAACTTACTGGCTCTGTATTTTTCTATACAAATAATAATGATTTTTATAATAATACAACAAAAAAGCAAGAGCCTCTTTTTGCGATGCAAACACACCTTGTTAGAACCTTTAAACATCGTATTTGGACTTCTTTAGGCCTGGGATATGGCCTAGGTGGACATTCTATAGTAAACAGACAACCTAATAATGATGAACGTGGAAATTTTGTAGGTGGTGTTTCAGCAGGAATGCCAATATTTAAAAAACACTCTATAAAGCTGGCTTATGGTACTACGCTTACATTAAAAGATGTAGGTGCTAATACAAATGGTTTTATTTTAGGTTGGTCGGCTATGTTTTAAACTCATTTTTATTCTTTTCTACACAGGTTAATAAACTTTTTTAACATTCTAAAATAATAATAGTAATTTTCGGCACAATAAATGTTATTACTTACGTTATAAAAAAACATTCATCTATATGCATAAATTCTTTTTTATTATTGCTCTACTTTCCTCTACTTTAATTTACTCGCAAAACAATGCTTTTAAAGCTGGAGAGAATCTTACATTTACAGCCTCCTATAACATGTCTGGTGTTTTAACAGAACTGGCTCAAGTTAAGATGGAAACTAGTGAAGTTAAAACATCTAAAGCCACATTATTAAGATTAAAATGCACAGCTACCACGTATAGTAAATGGGATAATTTTTTTAAAATTAGAGATTTGTATGAAAGTTATGTAAGTCCTTCAACTGTTAAACCTTATTTGTACAAAAGAGATATTTATGAAGGAGGTTATTCTAAATTTGTTCAATATAAATACAGCCATTCCAAAGGCACAGTTACCAGTCTAATCAGAAAGAAAAAGAAAACAGGTGGGACTTACGATCAAAATAAAACTTTAAACATATCTAGTAATACTAAAGATATTGTTTCAACTATATACTTTTTAAGAACTCTGGATTTAAAGAGTTATGCTACTGGTAATTCCAAGACCTTAACTGTATTATTTGATAACAAGCCTACAGAAGTTGTTTTTACTTATTTAGGTAAAGAATCTATTTCTACAAATATTGGAAATAAAATGTGCTTTAAACTATCTATTTCTATAAAAAATAGCGATGTATTGAAAGGCAATAACAATAACATTCTTTGGCTTACTGCAGATGAAAACAAAATACCTGTTTATGCAAAATTTAAGGTAGCAGTTGGAAATGGAGAGTTAAAAATTAAATCTGCAACTGGTCTAAAAAATTAAAAACCATGAAAAAACTTTTTATCATTTTAGGGATTATAGCATCTGTACTTGCACTTGTTTTATCTATTTTACCTCTTTCTAATTTAGCTTTTTTTCCTGCTATAGCTGCATTTATCTTTGCATTAGCTGCGTTTTATTTTACAAATAAAGAAAATAGCTCTAAAAAAACGGTCCAGCTTATCTTTTTACTAACTATTATAGCGCTTTCCATTTCAACATATAAATCTTTATTTAATACAGTTGAAGTTGGTAATACTGAAGAATTAATAGAAAGAGAAAAACAATCTGAGGAAAATGCCATAGAAGAACTTGAAGGTTTAGATCTTGATGAAATTGATGTTGACGAAATTGATGTTGAATAAAAGCACAAAATACTTTTCAATATCGATATTTTTTTAGTTATTTGACTGTAAATAAGCTAAATCTATGAAGGCATTTCTTGTCGCTTCCATATTCTCTCTTGTCGGTTCTTGTGCTACAACAAAATATAGTACTAAAATCGAAACGTTAAATAATAATATTAAAATTAGCGATAGTACTACTATTATTAAATATGCTAGTACCATTACAGTTCCTGAATTAAGTAAGCACTTATACAAGTATGCTAGCGATGAGTTTCAAGGCCGAGGAACTGGAGAAATTGGTCAGAAAAAAGCAGCTGAATTTTTAAAGGACTATTACTTATCTCAGAACATTTCTTCACCTATAAACGATTCTATCTATTTTCAAGTTATTCCTAAGTCCTATTTTACTGATGACACCAAAGCCTCAGAAAACGTTCTAGCTTATATTAAGGGAAATGAAAAACCAGAAGAAGTTGTAATTATATCTGCACACTACGATCATCTTGGAATAGAAAATTCGCAAATTTATTATGGTGCAGACGACGATGGTTCTGGTACAGTAGCTCTTATGGAAATAGCTCAAGCCTTTAAACTAGCTAAAGATAATGGCTATGGACCAAAGCGATCTATTTTATTTCTGCATCTAACTGCCGAAGAAATTGGATTAGAAGGCTCAAAATTTTATACAGAAAACCCCATATTTCCTTTAAGTGAAACCATGGCAAATTTGAATATTGACATGATTGGAAGGATTGATGAAAATCATGAAGAATTAGGTCAAGAAAAATATATCTATCTAATTGGAGCAGATAGGCTAAGTAAAGAACTACACTTGCTTTCAGAAAAAGTAAACAAAGCATTCTTTAACTTAGAATTGGATTATAAATATAATGCCGAAAACGATACAAATCATTATTACGAAAGAAGCGACCATTATAATTTTGCTCAACACAACATCCCAGTTATTTTTTATTTTAATGGAGAACATGAAGATTACCATAAACCCACAGATACTCCAGATAAAATAAATTACAATATCCTTGAGCTCAGAACACGATTAATATTTGCTACTGCTTGGCAATTAGCAAATCGAGAGAATCGCTTGATTTTAAATGAAAGTCTATAAATAACTTAGGACTCTGGTGTTAAAGTTTGTTAAAATCAGCTAATCAACGAACTAGCTTTAACTATTTTTGTTAGAATACTTAACTAAATAAAATTTCAATGAAAAAAGCTTTATTAATTATTTGCAGTGCAGGACTGTTTTATGCTTGTGGCACGCAAAAAAGTGATACAACAACGCAATCAAACGTATCTGTAACTCCTAAACCAGTAGATGTCACTACTTATGGAGAAACAATTACTTCAGAAGAACTAAAAACTGACTTATATATTTACGCTTCAGATGATTTTGAAGGAAGAGGAACTGGTGATCCAGGGCAAAAAAAAGCAGTCAATTTTTTAAAAGAAAGATATATAACACTTGGTGTTCCTGCTGCTCAGTCTAATAAAGATTATTTTCAAAATGTTCCTTTAGAAAAATTAGGTGTTCCTAATGTTGCCTTTACTGTAAATGATAAAGCATATACCAATATAGACGATTTTGTTTCTATTGTTTCTGTTCAAGATGGCACTTTAAAAACATCAGAAATTGTTTATGCTGGTTACGGAATTATAGATGATAATTATACTAGCTATAAAGATCTAGATGTAAAAGGTAAGGTCGTTTTAATTAAATCTGGTGAGCCAAAAAATACTGATGGAACCTTTGTAATTACTGGTACAGAAGAAACTTCAAAATGGTCAAATTTCAGACAAGCATTTGCTGCTAAACGCGATGTTGCAAAAGAATTAGGTGCTAAAGCCGTTTTGGTTTATTACCCAGAAATTTATGATATGGCAGTTGCACGTTTTGGTAGTGCTAATGGTTCTATTTCTTTAAAAGAAAATACTGAAAACATGTATTACTTCCTAGTTAATACAGATATGGCAAAAACCATTTTGCCTACTATTGAAACTGAAGAAAAAAGTCAAACTATTAATATGCCTTTAAGTTTAGACTATAAAAACGTTTCTGAAGAAATAAGCTCTGAAAATGTTGCAGCAATTATTAAAGGAACAGAAAAACCAGATGAATATATTATTATTTCGGCACATTTAGATCATGAAGGTATTAAGAATGGTGAAATATATAATGGAGCTGACGATGATGGTTCTGGTTCAGTAGCCTTATTAGAAATAGCTGAAGCTTTTAATGTTGCTGTTAAGGATGGTCATGGATCTAAACGTTCTATTGTACTACTTCATGTAACTGCAGAAGAAAAAGGACTTTTAGGATCGCGTTATTACACAGATATGGATCCTATCTTCCCATTAGCAAATACTGTAGCAAATTTAAATATCGATATGATTGGTCGTGTAGACCCAAAACATGAAGAAGGTGATGGCAACTATTTATATCTTATTGGAAGTGATAAATTAAGTTCAGAATTACACACAATATCTGAAGAAGTAAACAATAAGTATACAAATATAGTATTCGATTACACGTATAATGAGGACGACGACCCAAATCGTTTTTACTACAGAAGTGACCATTACAACTTTGCAAAAAACAATATTCCTGTAATCTTTTATTTTAGTGGAACGCATGTAGACTACCATAAACCTACAGATACTCCAGATAAAATTAGATACGATTTATTAGAAAACCGTACACGTTTAATTTTCTATACTGCTTGGGAACTTGCTAATAGAGATAAACGAATTGTGGTAGATAAAATTTCTGAATAACAATATTCAGTCTTACAATCCTTTAAGCTGTTTAAGAAGTATTCTTTTTAAACAGCTTTTTTCTTTTAAAAAAAAAGAAATGAATACAATTTAGAATTGGCTGAAATTATAAAAATAAAGTACATTTACATTTATAATATTAGTAATTACTTAATCCAACAGAAAACTATTTAATATGCATTTACCATTATTACAAGACATTCTAATATTATTAGGTTTTTCTGTACTAATTGTATTCTTGCTTCAAAAAGCCAAACTCCCTTCTATCTTAGGTTTTTTAATTACTGGTGTTATTATTGGTCCATTTGGATTAAGTCTAGTAAACGCTGTTGAAGAAGTAGAAATTATTTCTGAAATAGGTGTAATCTTATTGTTGTTTGTTATTGGTATGGAGCTTTCTATTAAAAAGCTAATATCTATGAGAAAAACTGTTTTTATAGGTGGTTTTTTACAGGTAGGATTAACTGTTTTAGTTGCTGGAATTTGTTACTATCTCTTAGGTAATAGTTGGAACGAATCTGTGTTTATTGGTTTTTTGTTCTCCCTTTCTAGTACTGCCATTGTTTTAAAAGTGTTTCAAGATAGAAACGAAATGTCAACACCTCATGGTAGAAACGCCTTGGCCATTCTAATCTTTCAGGATATTATTGTGGTTCCTATGATACTTTTTACTCCTATTATTGCAGGAGAAAGTACCAACGTAACGGCTAGCATTTTAAATTTACTATTTAAATCTGTTGTAGTCTTTGTTATTACCTTTTTAAGTGCTCGTTATGTGGTACCAAAATTTATGCATGCCATAGCAAAAACCAATAACAAGGAGTTATTTTTATTAACAACCATAACCATCTGTTTTGCAGTAGCATTTTTAACTTCCGAAGCAGGTTTATCTTTAGCATTTGGTGCTTTTATAGCTGGTCTTATTATTTCTGAATCAGAATTCAGTCATCAAGCAACAAGCATTATTTTACCATTTAGGGAATTGTTTATTAGTTTTTTCTTTATTTCGGTTGGAATGCTGCTTAATTTAAATTTCTTCTTCAACCATATTGGTGTTATTCTATTACTAGTTTTAGCTGTTTTGGTTGTCAAATCATCTATTGTGGCTTTGGCTATTGCCATTTTGAAATATCCTTCTAGAACAGTTTTAATTACTGGTTTGTCTTTATTTCAAGTAGGTGAATTTGCATTCATCCTTTCAAAAGTGGGCATTGAATATAATTTGTTATCGGCAGAAACCAATCAATACTTTTTAGCAGTTTCTATTGTAACCATGTTACTCACACCTTTTGTAATCATTTTCTCTGAAAATATTTCTGATAGATTCCACAATACTAAAATTGCTAAAGCATTAGCTTCAAGTTCTAAAGAAAACCCAGAAGAATTATATGAAAATGTTGAAATCGATTTAAGTAATCACCTAGTAATTATTGGTTTTGGAATTAATGGTTCTAACTTAGCAAAAGCCTCTCAATTCAGTAACATTCCGTATGTAGTTATTGAATTTAATGCTGAAGTGGTAAAACGCGAAAAAGCTAAGGGAATTCCAATATTGTTTGGCGATGCCACACAACCACATATATTGGAAACTGTAAATTTATCGAAAGCGCGTTCTGTAGTAGTAGCAATTTCAAATGCAGAAGCTACAAGAACTATAATTAGTAATATTCGAAACATCAGTCAATCGGTTTATTTGGTGGTAAGAACTCGCTATGTTAAAGAAATTACTGAACTTATTGCTCATGGTGCAGATGATGTTATACCAGAAGAATTTGAAACTTCCATTGAAATATTCTCACGCGTACTTCACGATTTCTTAGTACCAGAAAACGATATTTCGGAATTTATCGACTTAATTCGATCCGATAATTACAAGCTTTTTAATTCTAAAAAGAAACTTCCAAACACTTTCAAATCCACTAAAATACCAAATGTCAATATCACTTGCTTGCGTGTAAATATTGATAGTGGAAGAATTATTGGAAAATCTCTTAAGGATTTAGATATTAGAAAAGACTATGGTATTAATATTTTAGCTATTGAGCGCAAAGATGAAGTAATAGACCATATTGACCCAAATGAAAAACTGCATTATAACGATAAATTATACGTTAGTGGTAGACAAGAAAATATAGAGGAGTTTCATAGAATTCTTAACTAAAAAATACTTTTTCTTACGTTTGGAAGAAATAAAACACATAACCGTTACCACATTAGATGGAAAGGCAACAGACCTGATAAAAGAATACAAAAACAAACCTCTTTTAATCCTGTTTTATAACAACCAATGCTTGGGTTGTACTGGTCGTGCTATCCCATTAGCATATCAATTTTTAAAAGAGTATCCAGAACTTTCAATAGTTGCTATTCATAGTACCTTTGGAAATCAAAAGATTAGCAAACAGGATATTTTAGATGTGTTTACTACAAAAGAAATACCTTTTCCTATTTACTTAGACCAACACCATAAATGGTTCGATTTTTTTAAATGCGAAGGGACGCCACATTGGATTTTATTAAACAATAAAGCGCAAATATTCCGATCGTTTTATGGTTCCCAAGAAAATTCACAAAATAGATTGTATTATGCTCTTGAAGAACTTTTAAGTATTTAAGAACACCCTTTTGAGCTAATTGAAAAATTATAAACAAAAAAAGCTTCACATTTCTGCGAAGCTTTTGTTTTCTGGGTGGAAGACGGGATTCGAACCCGCGACCCTTGGTACCACAAACCAATGCTCTAACCAGCTGAGCTACAACCACCATTTTAAATTGGACTGCAAATGTAATTTATTTCCTTTTTTTTACAAAGCCTTTTATAAATATTATTTAATTATTTTTTTACTTTAAATCAAACACACTGTTAACCACTGGATAACGCTCTACCGTAAAACCCTCACCATAAGCTACACCTACCAATCTACCTAAATCTTTTGCTCTATATTCTACACTATCTGTAAAGTTTTTACTTGAAATAGGTGTTTCGGGAGCATTGCTTTTAGGATTATAAAACTGTGTTTTATAAGCCATAACAGCTTCTGTTTTTTTAGTCATAAAATTAGACACATCTACTACAAAATCAGGTTCTATTGGTTGCCATTGAATGTAATGATATACTTGTTTAGGTCTCCAAGGATCTTGCCATACCTCATCATCTTCATCAAACTTAGTATCGATTTTCAATAAACCACTTAAAAAGCAAGCATCGCTAACTAAATTACTACCTTTTCCATGGTCTATATGTCTATCAAAAATAGCATTACATAATACAATTTCAGGTTTGTATTTTCTAATCATTTTAATAATCTCTAATTGATGCTTCTTATCATTTACAAAAAACCCATCAGCAAATTCCATATTTATTCTAATGCTTGCACCAAGAATTTTTGAAGCTGCTTCAGCTTCCTCATCTCGAGTTTCGGCAGTACCACGTGTACCAAGTTCACCACGTGTTAAATCTATAATTCCAACCTTCTTTCCTGATGCAATTTCTTTTGCTAAAGTTGCTCCACAACCTAATTCTACATCGTCTGGATGTGCTCCAAATGCTAGTATGTCTAGTTTCATTTCTTTAATTTTTCTTGTTTAATTGCTTTTTCAATTCTCATGTCAGGAATTAACCATATTATAGCTACTAAAATAAAAATTGCTCCACTTATCCCTACATTTATAAATGCAAAAATAATTCCTAAAACATATAGAACAGGTGATACTTTTCCTTTATAATCTTTACCTAAAGCTTTTGCTAAAATGGAATCTTTACCATGATTATTTATAATAAGTTTCTGAAGAATAAAATATGCAATAGCAGATCCTAATAATACAACACCATATAAAAATACTGTTGCGCTTGTAAAATGATTTTCTCCCATCCATCCTGTAACAAAAGGAATTAAGGACAACCAAAATAAGAGATGCATATTAGCCCATAAAATACGACCTGTTACATGATTTACTGTTTGCATCATATGATGATGATTATTCCAATAAATGGCTAGATAAATAAAACTTAAAACATAGCTGCTAAAAACTGGCAATAAAGGCTTTAAGCTTTCAAAATCACCACCATGTGGCACTTTTAGTTCAAGTACCATTATAGTAATAATAATGGCCAACACACCATCTGTAAATGCTTCTAGTCTATTTTTAAACATAATATTATTTTACTTTAATTAAAGCATGTTCTATGTCTTTTATTAAATCTTTTTTAGATTCTATTCCTAAAGAGAAACGAATTAATCCATCACTAATGCCTAACTTATTTCTTTCTTCTTGGCTCAACAAAGCATGAGATGTTAATGCTGGCAACAACATGGTACTCTCTACTCCTGCTAGACTCATGGATGGTTTTATTAGTTGTAATGATTCTAAAAATTTAGACGCATTTATGTTTTCATTTAATTCAAAAGACATCATGGCTCCAAAACTTTTCATTTGAGATTTTGCCAATTTATGTTCTGGATGTCCTTTTAATCCAGGATAATAAACATGCTTTACATCTGGATGTTTGTTTAAATATTTAGCTAATTTTTTAGCATTTTTACTTTGAGCTTTTATTCTTAACCCGAGAGTTTTCATACTTCGCTCTAACATCCAAACCATAAAATCGCTTAAACTACCTCCTAAGTTTTTACCAACATGCCAAATGGTTTTAATATGAGCTTCTGATGCTGCTACTGCTCCAGCTAATATATCGCTATGACCTCCTAAATATTTAGTAGCCGAATGGATAACAATATCAATTCCTAAATCTATTGGGTTTTGATTAACAGGACTAGCAAAGGTATTATCTATAGTTGTGACAATATTTCTTGATTTTGCTAAGTTAGCAATTGCTTTAATATCTGTAATGGTCAATAATGGATTGGAAGGTGTTTCAATATGAATCAATTTAGTATTTGGTTGAATGGCTTTCTCAAAATCGGAAACCTGATATCCTTCAGTAAATGTAAATTCAATACCATATTTTGGTAATTCCTCTCTAACAAAATTACTAGTTCCTCCATACAATGGATTTTGAATTACAATATGATCTCCAGCTTTTAAAAAAGCTAAAAACGTAGTGCTTACAGCTGCCATCCCTGAACCAAATATCATAGCTGCTTCTGCATGTTCTAAAGCTGCAATTTTTTTGGAAAGATATTCTTGATTTGGTGTGTTAAAATAGCGTGGATACCTTTTAACATCTACATTCTCAAACTGATAAGAAGTAGACATATATATTGGAGAAACTGCTCCTTTAAACTGTTCGTCTATAATTTCTCCTGTATGTGTACAAATAGTATTTAGCCCAAATTTTTCCTTATCCATATCGCTTATTTTTATAAGTATATAAAATTAAGAAAAATCAATTCAATAAAACATATTTACTTACTTAACTATTTATCACATATTAGAATCTTAATTTCTATTGTTAACAATAAAAACCACTTTATATCCTTAATTTTTCAAAACTCCCTAATGTAATGGGGTTTGAGTACAGGGGCAATCGCTAATTCCTTGTAAGAAATCTAAACCAATAGTAACCATATGTGTTCCAGAATTATATCCTGACAAATCGTTAGTTGTAATTTGATATGCATAAGCGAAATAGAAGTTAGATTTTTTAACACCTGCCATTGGACCAATATTTAAAGGCGTGAAAATTTGGTCATTAAGAAATCTATAAGATATTCCTGCCCAAATATAATCTTCATTTCTACTGTACTTTCTAATTTTTACATTCAAGTCTGTACTGGAACGATCATCACTATCGAAATACTGGAAAAATACAGATGGCTCAAATTCAATTTTTTTATTGGTTTTACTTTGAATAACTATTCCTGAATATACTTGGTAATTTAAAAGTAGGTCTGGTTCAATTCCTGTAAAGTCATCAATATCTTTTGGTAAAATATTATTGGCATTTAAACTAAAATAAAATCCTTTATTTCTATACAAAACTCCAATATCAAAATTATTATTAGATATCGCTCTATCGTCTGTAACTCGAGGGTCGATAATAGGAGTTTCGTAGGTTGGTTCGAATTTATCTATGTCAATTCTAAAACTGTTTAAGTTATATGAGATACCAAAAGACAGATATTGTTTAGAATAATAATCTAATATTAAGTGATGGGCAAAAGAGACTTTTAATCCTTTCTGTTTGGTATTTCCATTACTATCATTATACAATGATATTCCTACGCCAGATCGATTTGAAATTCTAAAATCAGCATAAATAGATTGATTATCAGGAGCACCTTTTATACCAACCCATTGCGTTAGTCCATTTGCTCTAATTTTTAAATTATCGCCAATTCCAGCAAAAGTTGGGGAAATAACAAATGGATTATCTGCTAAATACTGTGTAAAAACGGGTAGGTTTAACTCTTGACTATAACTATGTGTTATGGCTAAGAAAAGAGTATATATAATTAGTTTTTTCATTTTGATTCGTTTTTAGTTTTTAGATAATAACTATTACTTAATTATCTGTAAAGTGTGAAATGGCCAACAAAACTTCTATTATCATCAGGATCATTAAGTCTTACAACATACCAATAATCTCCTGTTGGAAGTTCTTTACCTTGATACAATCCATCCCAAGTTTCCCCTATTCTTAAAGTTGCAACTTTTCGACCATAACGATCGTAAATATCGAAATCAAGATTTGGATAATGAATGGTACAACCTGGAGCCCAACCGTCCAGAACACCATCTCCATTTGGAGTAAAGTAATTTGGAATACAAACATCTACATAAGTAAAATATCTTGTAGCTGTAGCTGTACAACCGTTACTATCTGTAACTGTTACAGTATACTCTCCAGATTCAGAAATAATAAACACATTTGTAGTTCCGTAATATTCCCCATTGAATGTGAATTCATATTCTCCAGATCCTCCACTAGCTATGGCAATAATTTCGTTTATTTCTCCATCATTTATAGCAAGTGTTAAAGGGTCGAAAGTAGTAATATCAAATAATTCTGTTCTTTGAATACAGCCATTTGTATGTCTAACATCTATATAATGACCAGTTCCTGGAGCTACATTAGTAAACACGTTGCTTAATTGATATGGACCTCCATCTAAAGAATAGTCTAAATCATCTAAATTTGTAATGCTATCATCAACAGTAACTGTAACAATATTGCTTGGTAAATTATTAACACAAGCATATTCAATTGTAACAATAGGATTAATTCTTACAGATTCAGGAAAAGTAATATTCCATTCAGATTCACAACCAAAACTATCACGTACATAAACCATATGATCTCCACCACCTAACCCAGTAAAATCAAATTGAGTTTGTCCTGGAGCACCAGTTGTATATGGTCCACTATAATTATCTAAACTCACTGAATAAGGAGGTGTTCCTCCTGAAATATCAATACTAAATTCACCATCCATATCACCTTCGCAAACTTCTGGTATAATAGAAGAAGAAACAATAGTAATAATAACTGGAGTTGGTTCACTAATAGTGAAATTTAGGATTAGATAGCATCCTAATTCATCTTGAACAATCACATCATAGTTTCCTGGTTCTAAATTCTCGAATACATTTGTATCAAAAAATTGATCCAATTGAGGAGATATAGCATATTTAATAATTCCTGTACCTCCTGAAGCGTTTATTACAACAGATCCATCATTTGCACCATAACAAGTAACATCAGTTATTGTAAAAGGAGCAATTAGTGGTGCAGATGGCTCAGTAATAGTAAATGGAGCTGAAGTAGTTATACAATCTCCACTAACAACTTGTACTTGATACGATCCTGCTGGTAATTCAGTAAACACACCTGGAGTAATTTGTGTTGCAGGAATGGTATTTCCTAACGTATCTTGTAAAGTATAAACATAATTTCCTAAACCTCCTAGTGCTGAAGCCACAACAACTCCTGTGGTATCTCCTGCACAATTAATAGTGGCATTGGTTAACGACAAATCAAGTGTTAACGCTGGAAGTGGATCAATAGTAATTTGATTAGAAACAATGGCAATACAACCATTTGCATCTTGTACATAATATTCATAAGTTCCAACAGGAACTGGGAATGTAGTTGATGTTGCAAACGATCCTAAAACAGGAGTAAACGTTATATTATCGCTATACGTATAAGGTCCTGTTCCACCTGTTGCACTTAAAGTAAGTGTTGCTTCAGTTAAACATGTTTGAGAAGTTTCTTTTACTAAACTTGCTTGTATTTGTGTAGGTTGTGTTATTACAATATCTGCTGAAGTAAAACTACAACTATAAGGATCTGTTACTACTACTTGATAAGTCCCTACTCCTAATCCTCCAAATACTGGAGAACTTTGAGGTCCTGAAGAACTCGTAGTAGGAGAAATCATATTCAAAGTATATAAATAATCACTTCCTAAACCACCAGAAGTAGCTGTTACAGTAATTGTAGCATTGGTATCACCAAAACAAGAAAGCAAAGTAGCACTAGGTGTAACTGTTGCATTAATTGGAGGTGGCACTAAAAGAGTGACGGTATCTGATGCGATACAACCACCAGAATCCATAACATTTACAGTATAAACACCTGCAGATAAATTTTCAAAAGTTCCATTTGGCGAATAAGCTACTGAAGATGTTCCAGTTAATTCATATTGATATGTTCCCCATCCACCACTAGCAGTTGCAGTAATTGTTCCTAAATTATCTGTACAAGTCACATTAGAAGTTTCTAACGCAACAACTGTTAATGCGGTTGAAGGAGAAGATATTATAACACTTGAAGTTGCATCACAAAACGGGCTTGCAGTTTCTGTAATAACTACAGAATAACTTCCAGCTTGCATTCCATAAACTATTTCTGGATTAGTAGAAGTATTAGCAGCAATTGGTCCTAAAACCAAAGTCCCTAAGCTATCAAATACTTCATAATTATAAGTTCCAGAATAACCACTGACATTTATTTCAAATGTTCCAGTATTATCACCAAAACAAGTAACTGCTGTTGGAGTTGTAGTAAATGTTGGAGGAAGTGCAGCTTGTAAGAATATAGTAGCATCTTCAGTACATAAAGTAGCAGTATCAGTAATGGTTATAGTATATAATCCTGATGGTACACCAGAAAATATATTTCCAGCTAAACTTATAGATGCTGGATTAGGACTTATGCTATAGGTATAAGAACCTGTTCCTCCAGAACCGGTTACTGTAATTTCACCATCGTCATCATTACAAGTTGGTACAGTTGTTACATTTGGCACAACACCTAATATAGGCTCAATATCTACAGTTACTAAATTCCCACAACCATTAACATCTTGAACTTCTATGGTGTGAGTTCCTGATGTTAAATTAGTAATAGTAAATGGTGCTGTTAGCATTTGAAAAGCACCACCATTTATACTATAACTATAAGGAGGCATTCCTACAGTTGCTAAAGTAACATCAATTTCAAAAGCACCTTCAACAGCAGTACATTGATTATTAACTGTTGCTGAAATTACTGGACTTGGGTCCATTGGTAATACAACAACTGGGCTAGAAACCACACAACCATAAGCATCAACAACATGAACATAATAATTTCCTGCATCCATATTAAATGTACTTGCCGAAGCCCAAGATGGATCTGTAGCAAGAGGTGCTGATGGTGTAGTTGTTATTTGATATAAATATGGAGCAGTTCCATCGTGACCAATGGCGCTAATAACACCAGAATTTGCATTACAATTTGCATTTTGATCAACCGAAACTGATAAATTTAAAGCAATTGCAGATTCTGTAATGTTAAATGGAACAGTGACTATACTACAACCACTATTAGAACCAGAAGTTTCACTTATTAATACATAATAATTTCCAAAAGGTAAAGGCCCTAAATCAGTAACAGTAAGAGATCCACCTGCAGGAACTATACCTGAACCAGTAACACCAGTAGTTACTAATGTGAATGAATCGAATATTTCGTAAGTAATATTAGTAGCTGTTGCATAAACGCTATTAACTGTAAAAGACACATTACCATCTGCACTACCAGTACATGTAATATTATTTGAGGTTACTGCATCTAATGTTAAAGTAGAATTTGTAGGAATAGGGCTTGTAGCTGTTTCATAATAACTACAACCAGTAGAAACGTCATAAACAATAAAAGTATAAGTTACTCCTGTTGTTAAATTGCTAAAAGTAGCGCTTCCTGGAGTACTTTCTGGAATCCAAGATCCTCCTGGTGGAGTTCCTGTAGCTGGATAAATACTAAAGTAAAATGGTCCAGGACTTATTAAAGTAGTTCCTATAGTTACAACTGCTTCTCCTCCAGATAGACAGTCTGTTATGGCAGTAATATTAATATCTAAGTCATCTGGTGGAGATGCAACAAGTACATCTTGAATTAATAAAGAACATCCATTGGCATCGACTACATTTATTTGGTATAATCCAAAATCAACCACATCAAAACTAACTGAAGTTGACCCTGTAGTATTTAATTCTGAATTTGAATAACCGTTTGTTCCTGTTACAAAATAGTTGTATGGAGCTGTACCTCCAGTTACACCATCTACAATAACCGATCCTTGAGAAACACCACTTCCAGAACAAGTAATATCTACTGTATGATAATTTACAATAATAGGATCTGGTTCAGCAATGATTATAGTTTCAGTATCGGTACAAGAATTCCCATCTGTTAATGTTATGGTATAAGAACCTGCTGATAAACCAGAAGTTTGTGTTCCATAATCGACTCCAGTAGTATTATTATATACATTTATTACATAAACTGGTTCTCCAACTGTTGTATTAATAGTTACTTGAATAGCGGCATTTGAATCTCCAGGACATAAAATTTGTTGTGTTTGTATTACTGAAATTATTTCAGGTAACGTTAATACATCAATAGTGTTTACAGCAGATTCTGCTGTACAACCTAAAGAATCTGTAATTTGAAATTGAAATGTCCCAGAAGTAGCTGTTGTGTAAGTAAATGGAGATCCTGTAGCTCCTAAATTACTATATGCTCCACCATTAATTGAAACTTCATAAGTAAAAGGAGGTGTTCCTCCTGAAATAGTTCCAGTAATAACGACATCTGGAGATGCAGTACAATCTAAATCTTTAGTTACAATTGTACTTACAGTTAATACAGGTAATGGGTCTATTGTATAAGATTCTGTATAAGTACAGTCGTTTTCATCAATCACTTGAAATGTATAAGTTCCTGGTGGTAAATCTGGAAATACATTTGAAGTTTGGGAAGGTGTTACTTCTGAAGCTGGAGCAATTATTTGATATTCTAAAATTCCAAAACCTCCTGTTGTTCCTGTAATTGTTATTGTTGATGTGTTCAGTGGACAGCTTAAAGGCGTGTTGCTAAACGTTAGGTCTGTTGGCGGGTTTAATGGATCGATAGTAATGCTATTGGCAATAAATGTACAACCACTCGCATCCTGAATTATTATAGTATATGTACCACTAGTCAAACCAGAGAAAGTAGTTCCCGATTGAAAAGTGACGCCATCAATACTATATGAGTATGGTGGTAATCCTCCTGTAACTCCAGATACTGTAATAACTCCATTAGTTGTACAAGTATAAGGAGTTGTTAAAGTTGCTGTTCCAGCTAAGGGAGTGTTTTCTACAATCATTATTGTTTGAGGAGTAGTAAGGCAAACATCTGGACCTGTAGTATATTGTACTACAACATCGTAATTTCCAGCAGTAAGACCTGTAAACACATTAGAACTTACAAAAGTAACACCTCCATCAATACTATAAAGTAAACTGTTTCCATTAGGATTCGTAACATTTACTGTAATTGAACCAGATGCAGAACCAGCACATAAGATATTTGTTTGAGTTACATTAAATTCAGGTGCTAAGGAAGCATCAACCGTTATAGAAGTAGTTGCTTCACAGTTATTAGAGTCCATAACAATAATATTATAAACTCCTGGAGCTGTAACTACTATTTCAGGAACCGTTTGAAAAACAGTCGTACTATTTACAAAGTAAAAATATGGTGGTGTTCCTCCATTAGCATAAACCGTAATTTCTCCATCTGTACAAGTTAACGGACTTGTTAATGCTGACGTTGCGGTTAATAATGTAGGTTCAATAATTTCAACATCTTCTGTATGTATACATCCATCTTCAGTTTCTACAATAGTTGTGTAGATTCCTGGATTTAAATTTGTAAACGTATAATTATTAGTAGTAATGGGACCTATACTATTTACAAGTGTTGAGCCAATATAAATCGAAAAGAAATACTGTGGTTCAACATCGTTAGCAGCTAAACTTATACTTCCTTTGTCTCCATAACATAAGGGTTGTGTTACATTAATAGAAGCTGTAAAATCTCTATCTCTAATTTGTACATCTGGAACTGAAAAAACACAAGGATTAGTTGGTACACCAAGTTGTCTAATATAAACTGTATAAGTGCCAGGAGCAGTAACAACAAATGTGTTACTTGTTTGAAAATTTACACCATCAATACTATATTCATAACCACTAGGAACACCTCCTACTGTTATTTGTCCAGGTGTGTTGCAAATAATATCACTACTTGTAACCGTTGGGTTTAATACGTTTTGGTAAACATTGAAATAAAACTGACTAAAACAACCTCCTTCATAATTTAGTGTTAACCTAAATTGTCCAGACGTATTGGCGTTAAAATTTGGCCCAGTTCCAACTTGATTCCAAGTACATGCAGCATTTTCGTTCGCACAATCTGTATCAGTAACAGGAGCACAACTTCCTTCATCTAATTGTTCCCAAATAATTGACGTAGCATCTGTAATACCAGTTTCAATTAATGTAAAATCGTTTGCACCACATAAAAAGATGTTTGGTAATAATTTTCCATCATTCGGACAGGTTACAACTTCATCTGCATAAGGGATAACAGGATTTGTTAAAGTAGTTCCTCCATAATTTGTAACTATAAATACTTGATCAATAGATTGGCAAGGTGCTAAGGCTGTATTATGTACATAATATGTACCTACTGCTGTTACAGTTATTGTTTGAGTAGTTCCAATAACAGGTGTTCCAGTAGGACTAGTTGACCATGAGTAAGAGTCATAACCATTTGCAGCAGTTAACTGAACACTATCTCCACAAAGAATAACATTTTCAGTAAAATCACAATCTAATCCTACTAAAAAATTTGTTGTCTGTGGTGTGATTAAACATCCCGTATTACTATTTACACTAGGGTCATCAGTAATTATATAATCTGGGTTTGTAACACCTTCATAAGTTGCAAAAGCTTGGTTGTTTATAATATTAGAGCAAGCATCATCTAACGCATTACAACTATCTACTACTTGTGCATGAATTATAATTTCATAAACTGGATCGTTTTCTTCAACAAGATAATCTTCTATATCAAAAATTATTTCTCTAGTAGCAGGATTATAACTAGCAACAGTGACTCCAGTTGGCAAAATTAAATCTGTTGGATAATTAAAAATAATATTTATAGGTAAGATATCTCTAATTTGAAAATTAGTAGTATCATCATTTCCTGTATTTTGAAAACCAATGATATAGTTCAAAGGCTGACCAAGTGTAACTGTTTGTCCTCCTATATCATTTCCTAAATCATCTTGTACAATTTTAGTTAAAACAATATTTGGTGCAATTATTTCTATAGCAAAAGCACTAAAATAGAAATAATAGATATCTAGATTACTTCCTAAACTAATACTAGCTGAAGTTGCTCCATTGGCAATTAAACTATTTCCAGGGTTTGGTATATTTATAATCCCTGCATCAAAACCTAGCGTATTAGAACTGGATGGATTCCTATCCATAAAAATCTCTGGTGTATTTGTAGCAGGGTCAATAATAGATACTGTACTATTAAAAAAGTTATTCCCAGGACGTATAATTGTTCCAGCATTATTTGTAGCATTAATAGTTGTTCCATTTAACCTTAAATAATCTCCTGTATATTGTCTATCTCCTTCAATTGTACTAAAAGCATATTTAGCTCTAACTGGACCAACAGGTATGGTATTAAACCCTGAAATAGGTATTGTTTCATTTATAGAGCTAGTTATTTTTGTAAAACCATCAAAGGATGTTATATATTTACTTGGTAATAGAGGATCTTCATATATTACAAAAAGGGACCAGCCAGCCGATAGACCTTCAGAATTAGGTTTAGGACCTACTAATGTAGAAATATTTGCTACAGAATAGGTTCCTTCTGGATTAGGCAAAGCTGTTAAAATGCTTGTTACATCATGATAATATGCATATGAATTTGAATAAACATTATTTGCTGCGTTTTGATAATATATTTCAGTACCAGTTATATCTAAGTATGTTCCACCAGGAACTTTAAATTTTACTTCTGATATTGGTTCTGCCCCATTAACAACTGCACTCCAATACAAACCTGCATAAACTATTTGGTAACAACTTTCATCACTTGGTACATCTAAATCTGCACTACTCGAATTGAAAGTGGATGAGTCACCATCTATATCAACATAAACAGCCGCATTAATTTGGTCATTTGTACCAGTTCCATTGTAAGGATCTGAAACATGCAATCCAACATTACTATTACCAATTAAAAGCATATCTCCTTTAATGGCATCATCATATCTGGGTGCAAATGGAACTAAATTTTGAGAAAATGATTGCAAGCTCATTACTAGTAACATTACTAGAATGCTAATCTTAAAAAAAGTAGGTTTTTTCATGATATTCTTATTTATATTCATTTAATCTACATAAGGGGCATTATGATGACCAAATGGGGCTTTATTAATTTTTCTTATTATTCAATTTTAACAACAGACATTTTTCCGTTATATGGTTTATCTCCTTTAGTTTGTAATGCTCTCATAGCTTCTTCTACATAATCGAATTTTTCGTAGTAAATAAAATATTTACTAGTATTTACATCATAGAAGAAATTAACTTTCGATTCTCCTGCAGATACTACTTTTTCTAAGAAGGTATCTCTATCATTTATATTTTCATGCACAGCAATAATCATATAATAACCATTGTCAACATTCTGAACATCTTTTAAAATTTGCACATTACTACTTTGCTCTTCTCCAAAATTAAAGTCTTCTGCTGTTAATGGCTCAGAACTTATAGGTGTCGTATTCTTAATTCTTTCCAAAGTAGCCATGTCCTTATTATATCTGTCTTTCTCATTATCATAAAGAGCACGTTTAATTCTACGTTTTCTCTCAATTTCTGTTGCGATATTAATCGTTTCTAAAGTAGATACTAAATTAGCCCTGGTTCTTTCAGATTCAACTTGCTCAGCTCTTAAAGTTTGAATAGTTTCTAAATAATATTGGCTTGTTGCATCATTTTTATTTGATCCTTTTTTAATTCGTTGGTTATAAAGATTCTCTAACTCAACAATTGTTTGATTTCGACTAGACATGGCTTTCTCTAAATCAGATTTTAAAGCTTCTAAAGCTCTATTCTCTGCCGAAATACTCTTAAAAGGTTTAGGCTCTAAATAAATACCTTGTTCGCTTAAATCGTTTTCTTCTTTTAAGTCTTTAAGGTCTTTTTCTTTAGTAATAACAACTTCATTTAATCTAATTAATAAAGCATCTTGTTCTTCTTTAGACTCTTTAGTTTCTTCAGTTAATGCATACATCGATTTAGCTAATGCGTCTTTTTGAGTAATTTCAATATTAACTTCTTCGTCTGCTTGTGCCTGAGCTGCTGCTTCTGCTGCCAACCTAGCTTCTTCATCTGCTTGTGCTTGAGCTGCTGCTTCTTCTGCCAACCTAGCTTCTTCATCTGCTTGTGCCTGAGCTGCTGCTGCTTCTGCCAACCTAGCTTCTTCATCTGCTTGTGCCTGAGCTGCTGCTAAT
>NZ_QGGP01000002.1:5000-169284 GCF_003148645.1 Xanthomarina spongicola | reverse complement strand
TGCTGCTAACCTAGCTTCTTCGTCTGCTTGTGCTTGAGCTGCTGCTAATGCTGATGCTTCTGCATCATTATTTGTTGTTTGTGTCTGTGCTGCTGCTTGAGCTTCAGCTAATGCTTGAGCTTTGGCCTCACCTTCTAGTCTAGCTTGTTCTTGTGCTTCAGCTCTTTCTAATGCTCTTGCTTCTGCTGCAAGTCTAGCTTCTTCTTGTTTTGCAGCTCTTTCTAAAGCTTTCTCTTCAGCTAATTGAGCTCTTTCTTCAGAAGTTAATGTTGGTTTATTAGAAACTGCTGGTTTATGTTTTTTGTTACCACCTAGTAAAGCTTCTTCTTTATCATCTCCACTGTACTTGTATCTATTTCTAGTATTAAATTTGTAAGCCAAAGTAAATTCATGTGAAGATCCAAAAGTGGATAAATCTCCCATGGCCTTTTCATAATTATATTCTACAGAAATCTGTTTTGTGATATTAATACCAACACCTCCTGTTAATCCATATACAGTATTATAACCTAATTGAGCCCAAATTCCTTTAGGCACTGTAAGCATAGCTACTCCTGAAAAAATAGTTTGATCTTTTTTAAATTCTGATCTTACTAAAGCTGAAAATTTACTTTCGTCAAAGAAACCACGACTATACATATATCCTGTATACATTACATGAGCCTGTATACTTTGTTGTGGATCATCCTTTATCATTTCGGATGCTTTTAAATTATATTGCACTAGATTGTTTACAGATAAACCGAAATCGAAAAAAACAATACCATAATTAATACCAGGACTAACAGTAAGTATAGAATTTGAAGGAATATTCTCTAAAGATGGATCTGCTTGATTAACTACTACTTTC
The DNA here is from genome assembly GCF_003148645.1 of Xanthomarina spongicola. Lineage (GTDB taxonomy): Bacteria > Bacteroidota > Bacteroidia > Flavobacteriales > Flavobacteriaceae > Xanthomarina > Xanthomarina spongicola. Next base: position 168,434 of record NZ_QGGP01000002.1, on the reverse strand, counting down.
CCATCGTTAACACTACTCTTATAAAAACCTAAATTCAAACCAAAAGTTAGATTACTATCGGTTTGAAGTCTCGCATTATAAGCAAAGTTTAAAATACCTCCAAAGGTTGTTAATACACCATAATTTTGTTGAAACAATCCAACTCCTACTCCAATATTCTCTTTATATCTGCCAGTATAATTTATTAAATAGGTTTGAGGCGCATCTTCAAATTGAACCCATTCTCTCTTATTTGTAATGTTAATATATGTATTTTGTTCTCTTACAAAACTAAAAGTAGGGTTGGTTAAATATCTATTAAATTTTAATGAACTTCTTACTGGAATAGCCAAAGACACAACACCATCTTCCTGAGAAAAGGAAAATTGCGTCGAGCATAAGATTATGGTTAGTATCAGTAAATAAGTTTTCATTTTTATTTTACAATGGTTATTGATCCTTTTTTAGTTTTATTATCTTGAGTTGTAATCACATAATAATAAACAGGGTTTACACTTTTAAAATCGATGGCATTCTCTGGCCAGTTATTTTGATAATCAGTTGTATTAAAAACTACTTTTCCATAAGAGTTCATAATTATCACTTCTGTATTTGTTCCACTTACATATTGATTAGGAATTATCCATGTATCATTAATCCCATCTCCATTAGGACTGATTAAATTTGGGATGTTATCTACATTTGGAAATGGATCTATTGGTTCAATAATCTCAAATAATAATTCATCTGAAACAATACAACCAGTTGTTTGGCTAATAGTTACTTTATAGTTACCATATTCGGTAGCGTCATATGAGTCTTCATTTGCTCCTACAATAATCACATCGTTTAAATACCATTGAAATTCTGGGTTTTCAGCTGAAGTTGAAACCACAACATATAAAGTATCTCCAAATTCCATTGAATTTTCATCTTCAATATTCAGACTACTTATAAACATCTCACTTTCTAAATCTATTGAAGCTGATGTCACACAACTTCCTAAATCAATACTTACAGAATATGTTCCTGATAAAGTAGTTTCATAGGTTTGGTTAGTGGCACCTGAAATAGCTTCGCCATTTAAAAACCATTGGTAGCTATTCCCTAAAGTAGTTGCTAAAATGGTTGGTCCTCCACTTGGACAAAACGGATTTCCAAGACTAGAATTAATACTAGTTGTTGAACCAGAAGTTGCTTCAGTAACAGTTACTCTGTTTGAGAATGAATCTGAAGTACAAGTACCATAATTTGTTTCTACAAAATAAGTTCCAGGCGTATTCACTAATAAACTTTCGCCATCTGCAACAAAAACAGATGTTGTTGGACCAGTTTCTTTATACCATTTAAATGTAAGTGTTGGATAATTTAATGGCGAATCGTTCATTCCAGTTCCTGGATTATCGATCGTTAGTAAATAAGATCCACCTGCACAATATGATGCTGTTGAAATTAAATTGTTAATTGAAAACGGACTGTCTTGAATTTTGTAATAGGCTGCAAAAGTTGGCGAACCAGAACTTGTAGCTACTGGAGCCGTACTTTTTATTCTAAGCCTATAAGACTCTCCAGCAGTATTTGTTGGTAATGAAAAACTAAGTGTTGCAGGAGATGTAGTTACAGAACCAGCGTTTGATGTAAAAACTACAGTTGGACTAGAAAAACTCCCATCTGCATCAGATAATTCTATATTAAATTGATTGGTTGGACTTAATGCAGTTTCTGGTGAAAAAACAAAAGTAACATTAAAGTTATTAAATGACGCATTAGCACAAGCTTGACTAAACCCTATATTTGGAGCACCAATAACTATCTGTGCTTTTATGTTCTGGGTTTGAATAAGAACAAAAAAACACATTACAAAAAGGACTTTTTTTACAATAGTAGTTTTATTCATACGCTTAATTAGTTAGCAATTATTGAAAAACCATCTGTTTAATTAATAAACGTCATGTTTTACAAACCAAGGGAATTTTAAAACTTATTGGATTAATTAATAAGAATTCTCAAAAAGTATTTTTTTGAGAATTTAGTTCTTATAGAAAGTTTTAGTTATTAGTATACTTAATCTAGATTTGATGCTATTATTTTATTAATTCGCAATCTAAAATCTGGTCTTTTAGAATCTTTTAAATCTATAAACGTTTCAGAATCTAAACCTTTAGAATACACATTAAAGAAACTACTGTTTCCATACCAGTTCTCTAAATCTTCGTTATTATCATTGTATTCGGTAAAAATATTTCCTCTACAATTATTAAAGTACATTTCAGTAAACCTAATCTTATCCAGATTTTCGTTATTAATTTTAATTTTATTTTCAAATAATACAGCTGGATTAAAACCTGAAATAACACTTTTACTCATATCAAGTGAAGCATATTCAGCAACATATATTGCTTCTTTTACTAAACCTAATTTAATTTCAGTTTGCAGATTATCACTAACATTAATAAGGGTTAAATTAGTAGCTGTTACAAAAGTTTCTTTTACAGAAAAATCTACCTCTTCTTTATCTTCTCCATAAGAAGCAATATTAATACATCTTGATCCATCAGGACTTGATACGTAAGAAGATCTAATAGCTAAGGAATTATAGATATTACATTGTGTACCAAAGTTAAAGTTATAGTCAATTTTGTTTGATTTATAAGAAACCATCTTACTTAAATTAACTTGTCCTCCATAAATATCAAACGAATTACCTGCAGAATTACTAACCATAATTTTTTCTAAAATGGTTTGGCTTCCAACACCAGCTAATAACAGTGCATTAAAATTTTCTCCACTTTTTAGCTTCTTTCCAGCATATTCAATTCTAACATATCTTAAAATTCCAGAATTACTTTCTATATTCTCACCTCCATAACTTATATTCTCATAAGTAGCAGCACGAAAATTATGATTTACTGAAGATTCGTTTCCAAATTTATTAATTGGTGCATCGCCAAGGACAATTATTCCTCCCCAGTCTCCAGCTTTCTTAACACTTCTATTTGAGGTAAATACAATAGGATCGGTTACAAGACCATCAGCAATAATAGTTGCACCTTTTGTAATAATAAGGGATCCTTTAGTTTTAAAGTCTCCAATAATAATTGTTCCAGGTTCTATGGTAAGGGTTGCATTATTTGTAACAAAAACATCACCTAATAACATATAGGTGTTTTTCTTTAATAATCTTGTATCGGAAGTAATATTACCAGTTAGGATTTCGGTAGCCTCACCATATTCAATTTGATTAGAATTAAATTCTGTCCAAGAATTTAACCAATTATTAGTACCAATAATTCCTTTCTCTTGTTGAGAGTAGGTATTACAAAACACTAATAGAAAAATACTTAAGAGTTGGGGCAGATTTTTCATAGTACAATAGTTATTTATTTAGCATAAAGATTATTTTCATTATTAATCAAACATATAAAAATATTCCACTAAACACAAATAATAACGATGAAATACATAAATTAATTCTATTAAGAAAGTTTATTCTTACATTTTAATTTAAATACTCAAAAAAATTAAATCATAATAATACTATTGTAACAATTTTTAAGAGTTTCAATTATTAATAAAAAAAAATATCAAGCTTATTGACTTGATATTTTTAAAATATATTGAAACGTTAGTTAGACTAGATAATATTATTTAAAATCTATTATTTTCACTATAAATATGTAATGCTTTTAATGTTTCTTCATAAAATAAAATTGCTGCAATTAAATTTGCTCTATCAGAATATGGCAATATTTTATTTTGAAAATCCATGGTACTTTGAAAATAATTAGAAGTTGCATCTATTTGGTCATCTAGAGCATTTCTATTTTCCTTTGTATCTGGAATTCCAAAAGTTGACATAGTGACTCCAGGTTTTGTAGCAAAGGCAATATATGGCAATATTTTAACGATAATTTCTATACGTTCGTTATATAAACCTAATAAAGCGCCTTTTTGCATTTGCTCTAATTCTTTACGATCGTGGTATTTAGAAATAGATACATCTTGACTGATAATACTTTTAGGGGCATCTTTTTGAGCAAAACTTACACCTGTTAGGAATAAAAAAGTAAAACAGAATAAAATAATTTTAGATTTCATATTACAGATTTTGGGATTCTATATGACAAATTTATGCAATTAAACGAAAAAAACAAGCGTTTTGTCGATTATTTGAAAGAATTTTAGAATTTTATTATCTTAAATACTAAAAAACAACTGTAACAATCAGTAAATAATGTTGTTATAAATAATATGCTCTATAAGTAAAAAAAATTATTTCTTATTCAATTCATAATTGAAAGTTACAAGGACATCATTTGAAAGCTTATTCTTTACTATTTTTGGAATATCTATTTTAAAATCGGATGCCTGAACAGTAAATGACCCATCTAAAATCAATGAAGACTCTTTTTTTGATAGGTAAGCTTCTATATTATATAATTGTTTGGACTGACCATGAAAATCTAATATACCTTCAATTAAAACTTTATGATTTTTAGAATCTTTTAGTAAGTCTAATGAGAAATTTTTAATCTTTCCTTTAAATGTAGCTTTTGGATACAGGTCTGATTCTGCATAATTTTCATTAAAATGTTCTTCCATTAAAGCATTTTTAAAACGAAATCCTTTTACTAATAACAAAGCAGCAATTTCTCCATTTTCTGTATTAAAAATAGCTGTTACAGATTCGTTTTTGGCCTTTACTTCTTCAAAAGAAGGAACAGATGCTTCGAATATTAGTTCGCCAGATTTAGTGATGTACTTTTCCTGAGCATTTATTGATATCGCTACCAACATAAATAGTAAAACTATAAACTGTTTCATAATAATTAGTGTTTTTTTGTTATTCTTCTAGTAAGCCGTCAAGTTCCCACTGAATTAAAACATCTATTAAGTTTTGTGGTAAACGTGGACCACCAAAAGGCATTAAAAATCCTAAATCTTCTGAAGATATTCGTTCAATTAACTCTCTGTTTATTACTGCGTTTTTAACATCGTTATAATTAACTAAAGACATTGGTGCACCATTTTCGGGAGGCATGGAATGACAATTAATGCAATTATTATCTATAATAGGTTTTACTTGACTATTGTATGTTATGACATCTTCAATTGGAATTTGATCTATTAAATCTTCTTCACTAACAGATGTACAACTAGTCATCAATAATATAAATAAGACATAACTTAATAACTTTTTCATGTTTGCGCTTATTAGAAGGTTCTACTTAAATTAAACCCAAAATATATATTTCCTTCACTCCAATCTCCAGTAGATTGACCTAAAAAGTAGTTTGTATTCATTGGTTGTGCATTTGTAAAATGCATCTGAAAAACATGTCCACCTGTTTCTAAATCAACACCTATGGATAAAGGATTTCTAAATGGTGAGTCTGAAGCTCTATTTAGATGGAGTCCATAATCCAAATTAATAGATACACGTTTACTAATTTTATACCTTCCTCCAAAACCTATAGCAAATTGAGAATTATCTTGATCGTTTACCATAACATAATTATCATGAAAAAAAGTAGGTGCTAATTCTAAAGATAAATTTGTATTAATCTTTCTCGATAATAGAAATTGTACCGTATAACTTAGCCTATTTACAAATTCTAATTTTGGCAAATTATCTTCGCTTAGAGCTGTGTTGATTAATATAGCATTGAATCCAACTAAAGTAAATGGAGCCCCCTTTTCTTTTTGCCTAAGCAAACGATATTTTATAGATCCTTGATATGTTTTTTGATAAGAACTTCTTGAAATTCCAATATTAAAACCATCAGATACACCATAAATAAAATTAAGTCTAGTTACAGCATCATCCAAACCAAAAAACGAATCAAATCCGTTTTCAACACTACCAAACCTATGAGCAACAACTAAGGTGAAATCTTTTTTAGCAACTAATTTTGTTGATTCAAAATTAACAATCTTTAGCCCTTTAAAAGCAGCATCGGCATAATTGTTAGTAATTGAATCGGTATCAATTTCATCCAATAAATCATCTTGTGCAAAAAAACACAACGGCAAACAAAATAAAATGTAGAATATCTTTTTCATAATTATCTTTTGAAAATTGATACCGATAAGATTTACTTAATTATTAATTTTCTAGTTTCTAATATTTCTCCAAATTGATACTTTATAAAATACATACCAGATTTTAATTGAGAAACATCTATAGACAATTCCTTAATACCACTATTAATAAGCTGATTTAAAACTTGTTTTCCAGTTAAATCGAAAAACGTAATGGTTCCTTCACTCATATTTTGTGGTAGTTTTATTTGTAATTCTGTAATTACAGGATTTGGAAACATGATTAAGCTTGAAGAATCAAACTCATCAACAGATAATTGATCTACAACAGTTATTATTCCAGACATATTACCTGCTCCATGAATTCCACATAAATATGGGTTTACTCCTTCTACCGTAAATGTATATGTATAAACCTCATTTAAACCTGTTATAGTTCCACTGTTAAATGTTTCTGTGCTTCCAGCGTCGTTTTCAACTGTATGTGGCAAATCATCTGTCCAAGTCCATCTAACAGTATCACCTGTTTCAATGGTTAAATCTGATTCTGGACTCGTAAAATTTCTCTCCCAAATTAAATCATGGGTCGTTTGTGCTTGCAAACTGCATATTCCAAAGAATAGCATCATTAGTAACTTTGTTTTCATAATAGTGTGATTTAATTAATTAATAATAAAACATTGGTCTATTTTAACTTGCTCTAACAAATCGTCATAGCCTATAAAGCGTCCCTTAATTTTTACTTTTTCTTTTAATTTAAATATCTTCTCTTGAGGTTCTGTAAACTGACAAAAAACTTTATCATCTAGTGTTATTGATAAACCATCAACTTCTGAAACCTGTCCAGATATTTGAATGGTATTGTCTAAGTATTTAGCTTCTGAATCTTTAGAGTTGATTTGAAACTCTTTAGATAAATCTATTGCTGATGTTTTATAGCTTGCAGACTCTGTTGCAATATCTCGATGACTTTTATAAACATATTTGTATGCTACAATAGCAACAAGAATTAGACATATTATGATTATTTTTTTGCGCATAATTTCGTTTATTGTAATAACTACTTCAGCTTGCTTCCAAACTGAAGCAGTTTTGCTATTAACTAGATTTAGGGCAAAAGATTTGGAGTTACTAAAACTTTTTCTTTCTCAATTTTAGTTTCGTTCGAATGTAAGCGTGTCTGTGCCACCATTACCACCACTTACATCACGTAATTTTATCATGGTATCTGAATGAGAAAGAATATCCCAATCATCGTTTAAGTCTTCAAAAACATCTGTTTCAGGAACATTAAAGAAAATATTGAAATCTATATCGTCGCTACTATCATCGTTACTATTACTATCTGTTACAGACCATGATCCTGTTCGGGATAAATCGTCTTTAGTAGCCGTTAAGGTGCCATTAGAATCAAACAAGAAGTTATAGCCTGAAAAATCGCTTGTTTCATCTTGTCCAGAATCTATATAGCTTGATATTCTCCAGGTTCCAGATTGTGCTTCAACCATTATTTGCTGGATTTGTCCACTATTATCATTTGGTGTCCCATCGTCGTCATCGCTTGAACAAGTGGACGATAGTAGAAAAACACTAAGCATAAGTATTAATCCATGTGAAAAATTTGCTTTCATAATTTTCGTTTTTAATTGATTATTTATATTTAGTTACAAGTACTTTCATAGCGTAAACGGTCGTCTCCACCTACTCTCAAATCGATTTTGGTTTCTCCTGTTCGTTCTTCAATTTCATGAAGAATCCAATTATTATTACAGTATGGTAAATCTGGAATGTTAATAACAACTTCTATGTTATTTCCTGTACCAGAAGTTATCCATGTACCATAATCTGTACCTCCAGGATAATCTACTACTATAGAACCATCATTATAAAAGTTGAAAAAATAATTATCATATAAATCATCATAATCATTTCCACTTCGTTCTAACTTATCTACTGTCCAATTTGAACAACTGGTTAAAAAGGATTCTAATTCTACAGGTGTACAATTATCACAATCATCATCATTGTAATCATAATCATCATCCTCATCGCAAGTATTAGTGAAATTTATAATGGTTGTTTCTAATTCGATTAAACTATTAAGTGTTAATTGAGAATCATCATAAAGAACAACCGATATTGGGAAATTTAAAGTAACTATATCGTTTAAGTCTATTTGATCTATAAAATGATACAATTCATTATCATTATTGAGATAAATTGTGTCAATTAATTCATTGTTTATATTGAAAACAGAAGCACTAATTGGGTATATAAAGTCTAAACATTCAATATCATCGTCCAAGACATTCTCTCCATGACAATTACTTGAATAACTCAATAATTCTGTGCTATTAGATATACTAACTTCTGAATAATCTTCTAAAATAATTGTAATTGGATAGCTAATAATAATGGTGTCGTTATCATCATCGAATTCATCAAAAATAAACTCAATGTCATCGTAATCATTTGCTGTATATATTGTTAATTGAACACCATTTGCAGTTACAGATATTGGTAACTTAACTGTAAAACAATTGGCATAATCTATAATATTATCAACCGAACCATCATTAGAGGTAGTTCGCTTCATTAGGTTGGCAATTAAAGAATTTGTTTTAATTGTGTCTTCTGTAGGTGTCTCAATTAACTCAGATTCTTCAGTTCTACAGCTTAATATGCTAGAAGCAATTATTAGGTGTAATAATAAAATTTTTAACTCTTTCATCTTTATACTTTTTGCCTTTCTATTTATAAAACAACTTACTTTTAAAAACTCCTGAAAAAAAATTACTTTTTTTAAAAAAAATAAAATATAATTCTTAATCTTTTAAATTGTAAGCTGTTTATTTTTAACTTTAAAAATTAAACCAACATTTTTGAATCAAGAATCAAAAGAAAATATTTGTCAAGAAATAGTCTTTCAACATGTATATAACACACATGTAAAAGACTTGAACAATTATTTATATTATAAATATGGTGACCAATATAACCCAAGCGATAAAGCTCAGGATGCTTTTATTAAATTATGGGATAATTGTAAAAAAGTTACTATAAGTAAAGCCAAAGCATACCTTTTTAAAGTGGCAAACAATTTAATGCTAAACGAAATCAAGCATCAAAAAGTAGTTTTAAAATATCAACAAATAAATCACAGTCAGCACGATTATGAAACACCTGAGTTTTTAATTGAAAAGGACCAATATTTAGAAAGTTATAAGAAAGTTTTAGAAAATTTAAGCGAAGAACAACGGGTTGCTTTTTTATTAAACAAGGTTGATGGAAAAAAACATAGTGAAATTGCCGATATGCTAGGTGTTACCAAAAAGGTTATAGAATATAGGATATATAGTGCTTTTAAGATTTTAAAATCTGAACTGGAAAATTTTTCTATTAAGTAATCAGGATTTTTTAAAAGTAAGTTGTTATATATAAAAGAGAGTGAATTAATGGAACAAGATGACTTATTAAAAAAATGGTTAAATAATGAATTAACTGAATCTGAAAAAGCCCTTTTTTCTAATCAGGAAGATTTTGCATTGAATCAAAAAATTATTGATAGTGCTCAGTTTTTTAAAGCTTCCGATCATACTAATATTAAAGATTTTGAAGCATTTAAAAAAGATTATCAAAATCGAGAGACTACTAAATTAAACACTAATTGGTACAAACCATATCTGCGTATTGCTGCTATACTTGTTGTTGCTCTTGGTGTATACTTTTCTTTTTTCTTTAATTCAACAACTACAATCAATACTCAAATAGCAGAAAAAACAACTATTGAGTTGCCAGACCATTCTCAGGTTACTTTAAACGCATTATCATCCTTAAAATATAAAGAAAAGAATTGGGATGAAAACAGGAACTTAAATTTAAATGGAGAAGCATATTTTAAAGTCGCAAAAGGAAAAACCTTTAATGTTGTTACAACAATAGGAACAGTAACAGTTGTTGGCACAGAATTTAATGTGAAAAATCGAGAAGATTATTTCGAAGTGCATTGTTTTGAAGGGATAGTAAAAGTAAAATCCGATACTATTATCAGACAACTTATTGCAGGAAATACGTTTAAAATTTACAAAGGTCGCTTTAGTGAAGGTCAAACAGATTTAGATTCTCCAAATTGGTCAAACAACAAAAGTAATTTTGAAAACATTGAGTTTAGTGATGTCCTTGGAGAGTTGGAAAGACAATATAACATTCAAATTACAACTGATAATATAGATTTAAAGCGTTTGTTTTCTGGCGCTTTCACACATATCAACTTAGAAAATGCCCTTCTATCTATTACAAAGCCTATGAATTTATCTTATAAATGGAGTTCAAAAAACAGCGTTGTAATATATGAGATGGAAAACTAGAATTGTTTTATTCATTTATTTTGTTTTTGGGCTTTCATATCATGTTATGGCTCAAGAAAAAGATTCTCTTTCCATAATTCTTAAAGATTTAGAAAACAAATACAACGTTCAGTTTAATTATGCTCCAGAGAATATTGAAAATGTGTTTATCACTTCACCAGAAGCCTCTTTAACGTTATCGGACGTATTATTATATCTAGAGAATAATACAGATTTAAAATTCAATGATTCAGAAAATGGGATTGTAATTATTACCAAACCTTTAAGGTTATTTTGTGGTTATATAAAAAGCAAAGAAGGTAATTTACCAATTGAACAGGCAACAATTCAAACAAAAAATTCAGGAACTGTAAGCGATGAAACTGGCTATTTTGAAATAGAGGTAAAAAATACTAATGACAGGTTAATTATTCGTTCATTAGGATACAATACAATTAATATTTTTTTTGAAAATAATCAAAAATCAACTTGTAGGGATATTTTTCTAGAACAAAATATTGAGTCCTTATCAGAAGTTTTCCTAACAAACTATATTACTACCGGAATTACTAAAACGAATCTAGGCTCTTATGAAATAGACTTTGCTAAATTCGACATTCTACCAGGATTAATTGATACAGATGTTTTGCAGTCTATTCAAGCATTTCCTGGCATTTTAAGTGTCGATGAGACTGTGTCTAACATCAATATTAGAGGAGGTTCTAACGATCAAAATCTCATACTTTGGGATGGCATAAAAATGTATCAATCAGGACATTTCTTCGGTCTCATTTCTTTATACAATCCACAAATTACAAAAGATGTGCTATTAATAAAAAATGGTACAAATGCTTCCTTTACAGATGGAGTTTCTGGAACTATATCGATGAACACAGACACTAAACTAAACACAAAAACTACAGGTAGTATTGGTTTTAACTTAATAGATTTAAATGGATATTTAAACTTAAAAATTAGCGACAATTCATCGGTTGAAATAGCAGCTAGAAAATCTTTAAGCGATTTCACAGAAACACCAACATTTAACAGGTATTTTGAAAGAATTACTCAAGATCCAGATTTTGAAAACAACACCTCAAATGTCTTAAATACCAATGAAGAATTCGATTTTTATGATTTCTCATTGCGCTGGCTATATGAAATTAGTAAAAAAGATAAACTACGTATTAATTTTATAAATGCTTCAAACAAACTGGTGTTTGATGAAAATACAATTATTGATGATTTAGAAAGATCTAAGGAGAGTAAATTAACCCAAAACAGCATTGCAGGTTCTGTTTTCTATAAACGTTTATGGAATGAAAAATTACATACAACTTTTGAGTTTTATGAAACTGATTATAAATTACAAGCCACAAACGCCAATATATTAGAAGACCAAAGGTACTTACAAGAAAATCAAATATCTGAATCTAGTTTTAAATTGCAAGGCAATTACAAGATAAACAAATCTATAAAACTAAACTTGGGCTACCAGTTTGTTGAAACCGAAATTACTAATTTAGATGATGTTGACAATCCTGTCTATAGATTATTAATTTCAGAAGTTTTAAGAACTAATGGCATATTTTCAGAATTATCTTATAGTAGCCCTAATAACCAAACACATATTAATTTTGGTGTTCGATATAACTATATTAATAAATTTAAAAAGAGCCTTATTGAACCTCGTTTAAGTTTTACCCATGGTTTCTGGAATCATTTTACTATTGAAATTTTAGGTGAATTCAAGAGTCAAAACACCTCGCAAATTATTAATTTCCAAAACGACTTTTTAGGAGTTGAAAAAAGACGTTGGCAGTTATCTAATAACAATACTATTCCAATAATCCAAAGCAAAAAGGGTTCTTTTGGAATCAATTATTCTAAAAACAATTACCTAATAAGCTCAGAATTTTATTATAAATTCGTAAAAGGAATTACAACTCAAAGTCAAGGTTTTACAGACCAATTTCAATTTGAAAAATCAAGTGGAACAAACACAGTATATGGTTTAGATTTACTACTTAGAAAGTCGTTCCCAAATTATAATATATGGTTAAGTTATTCCTATATGGATAACAATTACTCATTTAACTCTATTAATCAAAATCCTTTTCCAAGTAATTATGATACTACTCATGCTGCTACGTTTGGTTCTTCATATATAAAAGGTGATTTTAAATTTTCTTTGGGTTTAAATTGGCATACAGGAAAGCCTATTACAGAACCAGTAGAAGGCAACGAAATAGTAAATAATGAGATAAATTATCAATCTACAAACTCATCAAGATTAGACTCTTATTACAGAGTAGATGTTTCAGCTTTATATATGATAGATATTAACAGAAAAATTAAAGGACAGTTTGGAGGTTCTTTGTGGAACGTATTAGGAACAGAAAATGTAATCAATAAGTATTATACTATAGATAACGGATCTGTAATTGAGACAAATGAAATGTCACTTAACTTCACTCCCAACCTATCTGCTAGGTTTATTTTTTAAGATATGTTATTCTAGCTTTTTAAATTATTTAACTTTTTTTCAGGATTTCTTAGCTTTTAGTTGTTTAATATATATAAAGAAAAAGAATAGTTAATTGTGTAATATTTTGCAAATCACTATATTTAAGTCTACCCTAAACTTGTTTTTTTAACAAATTCCTACAAGCTTAAACAAAGTCCAACTTAATTAATCCAGAATTATGAAAAAGTTATACGTTATTTTACTTTTATTTCTTCCATTTTTCATTCAATCTCAAATAATTACTTTTACAGACTTAGAGCTAAAAAATAAACTTTTAACTGCTAGTCCTACTACTTATGTTGCTCTAGACAGTAATGGAAATTCAGTGGCTATTGATACAAATACTGACAATGAAATAGACGTTTCTGAAGCACAAGTTATTTATGAGCTAGATATAAGTTCGAGTAATATTACCGACCTAACTGGATTGGAAAATTTTATTAACCTGACACGTTTAGAGGTTAATTTAAACTACCTAACCACTTTTGATGGCACAGCATTTACAAATTTAGAATACCTTAATTTTAGCAACAATAATTTAAATACTGTAAACCTCACGGGTTTATCAAATCTGCAAATTTTCTGGGCTTTTGGCAATCCATTTACTTCGATTGACGTTAGTAGTTTAAGTGCATTAGACCTTTTAGACATTAGTTACTGTGATAATTTGACAAGCTTAGATGTAAGCAATTTAACCAACCTTACAGATTTATCCTGTAGTAGTAACGACCTCATGACGAGTTTAAATGTAAGTGGCTGTATAGCACTCGAAGATTTAAATTGTCAATACAGTGCAATAACAAGTTTAGACTTAAGTGGTCTTTCTAGTTTATCAACTATGTTTGCAGAGCAAAATAACATAAACTCTATAGACGTGACAGGTGCTGTAAGTTTAGGCAATTTAAATATTGCGTTCAATCAAATCACTTCATTAACAGTCCATGATTTACCAGTACTACAGTCCATTAGTGCTACAGGAAATATGATTAATAATTTCGACATACAAAATTGCCCATTCTTTTTCACTTTGGTAATGGAAGATAACCTCTTAACAACACTAGATTTATCTCAAGTGCCAAATACAACCATAGTACAAGTCAATAACAACTTATTAGATACATTAATCTTAGCTGAAGAAAATGAAATTGTTCAAATTCAATTATCAAATAATCTTCTAACAGAAATAGATTTAAATAATTGTATTAATTTAAATTGGGGTTCTTTTAATGATAATCCAAATTTAGAATCAGTTTTTATGAAAAATGGAAGTTTGGAGTCGCTTTTTAACATCAACATTAACAATCTTCCAAACTTAGAATACATTTGTACTGACGCCGAACAATTAAGCGATGTACAAATATGGTTAATCAATAATGGCTATAGTAATGTTAATGTAAATACCTATTGCTCTTTTGTACCAGGAGGGAGTATATATGAAATTGAAGGGCAAAGTAGATTTGATTTTAATAATGATGGATGCACAAATACAGATCCAATTGTTCCTTTTATGAATTATACAATTAACGATGGCACCACCACTGAATCTGGTTTTGCTAATAGTTCAGGGTATTATTATATTCCAGTTCAAGCTGGCGATTACACTATTACTCCAATTGCACCAAATCCTGCATTATTTGATGTAGTTCCAACAAGTTTTGATATTAGTTTTCCAAATGGACAAGATATATTTATGCAAGATATTTGTTTTACAGCTAATTCTGTTGTAAATGATTTACAAGTAATCTTAACCCCTTTAACGCCAGCAAGACCTGGATTTGATGCAGACTACAACCTACTAATAAATAATGTTGGAAATCAGGTATTAAGTGGTGATCTAAATTTAGCTTATCAAGAAAGTATTGTTACTTATGTAGATTCTGATATACCCTTTGACACGTCTGATGCAAGTAGTTTTACTTGGAATTTTATCGATTTAGCTCCTTTTCAATCACTTTCAGTGAATGTGACATTTAATGTAAATCCACCAACTGATCCTGATTTTCCAGTAAATATTGACGATATTTTAACTTATACAGCTACTGTAAACCCCGTTGTAGGAGATGCCAATCCAGATGATAATATTTTTATTTTAAACCAAACTGTAGTAGGCTCTTTTGACCCTAATGACATTCAATGTTTGGAAGGTGATAGTATTCTTCTAGAGGACGTTGGTGAATATGTACATTATCGTATTCGATTTGAAAACACTGGAACCTTTCCTGCTGAAAATATTGTTGTGAAAAATATTATCGACACTCAAAAATTTAATATGTCCAGTTTACAAGTTTTAAATGGCAGCCATGATTTTGTTACTAAAATAATAGACAATCAAATTGAGTTTGTTTTTGAAGGGGTAAATCTCCCTTTTGATGATGCAACGAATGATGGGTTTGTGTTATATAAAATTAGGACTCTGCCAACTTTGAGTGAAGGTGATATTTTTACAAATAATGCAGAAATTTATTTCGATTTTAATTTCCCTATTGAAACTAATGATTATCATACCGAAGTAATCGAAAATTTAAGTGTAGTTAGTTTTGTAAAGGATGATTTTGCAATTTACCCGAATCCTACAGCTGATGATTTGATTATTAAAACAGAACAGATTATTGAAAAAATTCAAATCTATAACGCATTAGGAATGCTAATTAAAGAATTAAGACCTAATAATACAAATAATGAAGTTTCTGTTTCAGATTTGACAACAGGAATTTATATAATTCAAATTCAGACAGGTACTAAAAAAACTATAAGGAAGTTTATTAAAGAATAGTGCAATTAAGATTCAAATTAAAGTAATATTAAAATATTATTTCCCAATACAGAATTTGTTTTTTCTTTATTTATGGTACTTCATAAGAAATGAGGTACAAAAACTTTAGGTAATTACACGGAAATTAGCATCTACTAAAATTGAGCGTTAAATAAAAAAAAGAGTCCTATTTAAGAACTCTTTTTTTTAAGATTTAATGATCCTGATTAGAATCATCATCATCTTTCTTATCACCTGTTTGATTCATAGCCATTTCATGGTCGTATTTACAACATCCTGGCAAACCATCATAAGCATCTAAATCACCTGCAACCATTTCAGTGTCATAACCTGATGCTGCTATCGCATTATGAATTGTCATAGCATCCGTTTTTGAATCATCAAAAGACACATCAATTTTCTTCTTATCTACATCCCAACTAGCATTTGATACTCCATCAACACTATTAGCTGCTTTTTCAATGGTCTTTTTGCACATACCACAATTACCCCTTACACCAAATGTGGTGTTTGCCATTGCCAATTCTTGAGACACTTCAGTAGTTGAAGTATTTACTTCTTTTTTTGTTTGGCTATTACAGCTTGTTAATCCCATAGCTGCTATTACAGCTACACTTAAAATTACTTTCTTCATTGTTTTAAAATTTAATTGTTATTAATTGATTTATTATTCTAATACTTGTTTTACTTCACCACAGGTTAGCATTGCTTCACCAAAATATGGATTGATTACTTTTTCTTCTTTACTCAACCAATATGCACCATTGTTGTTATCTGCCATAGGACAAAACTCCACATACACTTTTTCATTGACACCAAACAGTTGCACAGCATTTATTAAGTGTGATGATAGATGTTTGAAGTGGTCTCTTTGTTCTTTTATATCTGACGTTTTTGAAATGGATGTTGCAGAAGATTGTATTTCTTTTACTAATGACATCCAATGTGCGTGAGCATTATTGTCTGATAATAATTTCATATCAACTTTACCTAAATTGTCTAATAAACTTGTTGCATTAACTGAAGTAATTTTTGAATCTTCTTTTACTAAAGCATTTTTTAAATTGATATAATTATTGTAAACAACTTTTAATTGTTCTTGGAATTTCTCTGAAACTGTCAATCTTTGGTTCATATTAGTATGGTCACTTTCTTTTTTTGATGCCTTATTATCCATTCCTAAATGTCCCTCGTGGCCAGTCATTACTTTGCCACCATCTTTATTCATCATTGATTTTTTACCTTGTAATTGTGCTGCTGCATCTACAGTAAACGTTCCGTTAGTTACTATTTCATTGCCAACAAATAAGCCTTCTAAAACTTCATATTCATTACCAATTTTATTGCCTAAAACAATTTCTCGCATTTCAAAAATGGGTTGGTCTAGACTGGTTTTTAAATACACCACAGAACTTTCTCCTGTCCAAAGTATAGCAGATGCTGGAATTGTTAACACCTTATCATTACTACTTGAATCTTGTTGAATATTTGCGGTTACAAACATTCCTGGTTTAAATATATCTTCTTTGTTATTGAGCACGACTCGTAAGGTTACTGTTCTTGTTTTGGCATTTAAAATTGGGTCAATGAAATCTACTTTCCCTTTAAACTTCCTATTAACATAAGCAATTGTTGTTACTAAAACTTCTTGTCCTTTTTTAAATAAATCGATTTGATTTTCATAGACATCAAAATTTGCCCAAACCGTATTGAGGTTTGCAATTTTAAGCAATGGTTGACCTTGTTTAATGTAATCGCCTTGTTCTACTAATTTTTCGGTAACTGTTCCTGAAACGGTTGCATAGACTGGAAAGTTTTCTTTTACTTTTCCTGTTTCTACAATCTGATTGATTTGACTTTCAGAAAGCTTCCACAACTTCAGTTTGTTTCGGACTGCCAGATATAAAGCCGGTTGCGATTCTTTTAAAGATGCTGCTGTAATCAATTCTTGTTGTGCTGCATACAATTCTGGCGAATAAATGGTTGCCAAAAGTTGACCTTTACGAACTTCTTCGCCTGTAAAACTAATATTCAAACGTTCTATTCTTCCCGAAAAATAACTTACTTGTACAGCATTAGCTTCTTCATTTTCAGCAATTTTACCAGATAGTTTAATGGTGTTTCCATCAACACTTCCCTTGCCAACAACAGTCGTTTGAATATTAGCCAATGCCATTGCATTTTCGGTTAACTTGAATTGGTCTGCCAATAAGCCATCACTTCCACTTTCGGCAGGAATTAAATCCATTCCACAAATAGGACAATCACCAGGTTCTGGTTGCATAATTTGTGGATGCATTGAACACGTCCACATTTGATTAGTTTCTGAAACTTCATTGTGATTATGTTCTGTTTCTTTTTTTGATGGACCACCAAAAAGCAACCAACCTAACAATAAACCAACAACCAATATTCCGAAGTAAATTATATATTTTTTCATAGTGTTATATTTTAACATTTCTCAATCGCAAAGCGTTTGCTATTACAGAAACAGAGCTAAAACTCATTGCTAACGCTGCTATCATTGGCGACAATAAAATACCAAAGTGTGGGAATAATACGCCTGCTGCAATAGGTACTCCTAATGTGTTATAAATAAGTGCAAAAAATAAATTCTGCTTAATATTCTTCATTACGGAATCGCTTAAATTTCTGGCTTTTACAATGCCGTGTAAATCGCCTTTTACTAAGGTAATCATTGAACTTTCTATTGCTACATCTGTCCCTGTACCCATTGCAATACCTACATCACTTTTTGCTAATGCTGGTGCATCGTTAATACCATCTCCAGCCATAGCCACAACCTTTCCTTGCTTTTGCAGTTTTTCTACTTCTTTTAACTTGTCTTCTGGCAACATGCTGGCTTCAAAATTGGTAAGATTTAATTCCTTAGCAACTGCTTGTGCTGTATTATGGTTGTCACCTGTTAACATGATAACAGCTATACCTTTATCTTGAAGTGCTTTAATCGCTTTAGCACTTGTTGTTTTGATTTTATCACCTATTACGACATATCCAACAACTTGATGGTCTATTGCTAAATAAGAAACCGTTTTACCCTGTTTTTGATAGCTTTTTGCTTCTTCTTCCATTTCTGAAGCAATTTCTGCTTTTGCATAATCCATCATTTTAGGATTCCCTAATGCTACAGATTTACCATTTATATTACCTTCAACACCTTTGCCTGTAACAGCGCTAAATCCTTCAGATTTTAAAACTTCTACTTTCTGTTCTTTTCCGTATTTAACGGTTGCTTCGGCTAATGGATGCTCCGAATTGCTATTTAAAGACACAATATATTGAAGGACTTCTTCTTCGGAAAAACTAGCTCCAAAAGCACCAATTTTCTCAACAGTGGGTTTGCCTTCGGTAATGGTTCCTGTTTTATCCACAATTAAGGTATCTACTTTGTCCATTTTTTCCAGGGCTTCAGCATTTTTTATCAGAACGCCATTTTGAGCACCTTTACCAACACCAACCATAACAGACATTGGTGTTGCTAAACCTAATGCACAAGGACAAGCAATGATTAGTACTGCTATTGCATTGACAAACGCATACACATAAACTGGTTCTGGTCCCCAAATAGACCATACAATAAATGTGATAATAGAAACTAGAACTACAACTGGCACAAAATAACCTGAAACTTTATCTGCTAAATTTTGAATAGGTGCGCGACTTCTACTGGCATCATTAACCATATGTATGATTTGTGAGAGTAAAGTGTCACTTCCTACTTTTTCAGCTTTCATAAGGAAAACTTGATTTCCATTTATAGTACCACTGCTTACTTTATCATCTACTGATTTATTTATAGGAATTGGTTCGCCAGTAATCATAGACTCGTCAATGGTTGTTTCGCCATCAATTATTACACCATCCACAGGAATTTTATCGCCTGGTTTTACTTTTAGAATATCACCTAAAACTATCTTATCGATACTAACCTCAACATCTTCGCCATCTACAATTTTAACAGCCTTGTTTGGTGCTAATTTTAACAATTCTTTTACAGCCGAATTGGTTTTACTATGGGCACGCGCTTCTAACAACTGTCCTAAAAGCACCAAGGTTAGGATAACCGTTGCTGCTTCAAAATAAACGTGCACAGCACCAGACTCGGATAAAAATTGTTCTGGAAAAATATCTGGAAAAAACATTCCAAATACACTAAATAACCAAGCCACACCTGCGCCAATACCAATAAGCGTGAACATATTTAAATTCCAAGTTTTAATACTTCTGTAAGCACGCTCAAAAAACATCCAAGTGGCATAAAACACCACAGGAATAGATAATACAAACTGAATCCAATTCCAGTTTTTTTGATGCATTATCTCAAATAATGGATTGTTGATTAGCATCTCGCTCATTGCGATTATAAAAATTGGTAAAGTGAAAACAGATGCTATCCAAAACTTCTTCAATAATTTTTTATAGGTCTTTTCTTCTGCTGAAATATCTGGCTGCATTGGTACTAAATCCATACCGCAAATAGGACACGAACCTGCTTCATCTTTTACAACTTCTGGGTGCATTGGACACGTCCATTGTTCTGCTGAAACTGTTGAAAGATTTTGTTCTTCAACCAAATCCATACCGCAAACAGGACAATCTCCTGCTTTATCATAAGTTTTTTCTCCTTCGCAATGCATAGGACAATAAAATGTACCTGTGCCTTTAGCGTTTGGTTGTTTTTCCTTTTTATCTTCTACATGGTGATGATGTTCACCTTGTTTATGAATACTGTATCTTCCACCATCATTTTTTAAGGCTTCTTGAAATGTTTCTATAGGAATATGCGATTCCATTTCGATTGTGGCTTCTGCGTTTTCTAAATCAACAAAAGTATTTGAAACTCCTTCCACTTTAGAAAGTATTTCTTCAACGTGACTACGACAACCGTTGCAGGTCATTCCGTGTATGTGATATGTGTGTTTCATTGTTTACTGAATTAAATAATTAATTATAGTGCTTTGCACATAGTAGCCCTTAATAGACTCTATTTGGTTCATTTGAAACTTTAGTTGTAGTTCTTGAATATCTAAAACATCATTAAAATCAATCGTTCCTGTTTCGTAGCTTTTGATTAAGATGTCCTCTGCATCTTTGGCTTGTTTTAAGTTCTTGGTTTGCGTATCATAGCTTATTCTTGCTGAAACACGTTCATTAATCGCTTTACTTAAAAGCGTTTCCAAAGTGTTTAATCGTTCTTGTTTTTGAACTTTTATTTCTTGTTGTTCTAACTCATTTTGCTTGGTTTGAGAGCTGTACTTTTTATTGAAAATTGGTATAGAAACTGATAGCATTGGCATTAACATATCTTTATATGAACTGGTAATCATAGGACTATTATCTTGATTGATATATTCTACTCCAATACCTATCATTGGCGCACTTTCTTTTTGATTGAGCAATTCGGACTGTTCTATAGATTGATAGAGTTTATCATACTTCAACAATTCAGGATTCAAAGCTAAATTTTCAGAAGTGATTTCAAAATCTTCAGAAGGCATTATTAAACTATCTAACACAGTAACAGCAGCGTCGTTTTCCCTATTTAAAAGATTATTCAAATTAGTTTGTTCTGCTAAAAACTGTTGACTTAAAACATCTTTTAATTGTTGCATTTCATTTTGACGCATTTGTAATCGCAACACATCTACAGCAGATGCTTTACCAACCTCAACAGAGGTTAGTGCTAATGTCTCATAGGTTTCCAGTAGTTTAATGTTTTCTGTCAGCACCTTTTGTTTTGCATTGTTTGCGTATAAATTATAATAGGATTGTGATACCGAAGCTATCAATTTACGTTTTGCGATAGTTATCTCTATATATTGAGCATCTGCGATGGAAGTGGCATAGTTTTCTCGAGCAGTAATAGTACCAAACCACGGTAACATTTGCATCACAGAAACTCTAAATCGCTCCATTGGCATTTCCATTTCTGGTGCTATCGCCATAACTCCTAGATTAAATTCGGTATTTGGCAAGCTGTTGACTTCGTTTACTTTTTCGGAAGCAATTTTATACTGGAAATCAAATTTTTGAATTTCGGGATTGTTCTCTAAAGCTTCATTTATGAGTGTTTCTAATTCTTGACTTTGAACGGAAAGAGCAAAGAGGAATGAACCAAGAATCAAAATTGGTTTTATATATGCTTTTAAGTTTTTCATTTTACTGTTCTTTTAAGTTGAACTTCAGCTCTCCAGCTATATAAAACTGGCACCACGAATAAGGTTATTAAGGCTATAAGCATTCCACCAAAACTTGGTATGGCCATTGGAATCATAATATCACTTCCGCGTCCTGTTGACGTTAAAATTGGTAATAAAGCCAAAATTGTAGTAGCTGTTGTCATTAAACAAGGTCTGATTCGTTTTTCTCCTGCTTCCACTATGGATGCTCTAACATCTTTCCTATTCTCTGGTGTGTTTCTACCAAAAGTTTGTGTTAAATAGGTGGCCATCACCACGCCATCATCTGTTGCAATACCGAATAGTGCAATAAACCCAACCCACACAGCTACACTTAAATTGATGGGATGCACCTGAAATAAGTCTCGTAGATTTTCCCCAAAGAAGTTGAAGTTTAAAAACCAATCTTGACCATAGAGCCATATCATTATAAATCCACCTGCAAAAGCTACTGCAATACCTGTAAACACCATTAATGAAGTTGCCACAGAACGGAATTGAAAATACAGTATTAAAAAGATAATTGCCAAAGCTAATGGCACAACAACCGATAAAGTTTTTTCTGCTCGTAATTGATTTTCATACGTTCCTGTGAATGCATAGTTGATTCCTTTTGGAACTATTAATTCACCAGAATCTATCTTTTCTTGAATGAGTGCTTGTGCATTTTCAACCACGCTTACTTCTGCAAAACCATCTAATTTATCAAACAACACATAACCAACTAAAAAGGTATCTTCACTTTTAATAACTTGTGGACCTTGTTCGTAACGAATGGTTGCCAATTCGCTTAATGGAACAGGATTACCTTTTTCAACTGGCACATAAATTTGTTGTAAGTCTGTTGGGTTTGCTCTTAATTCTCTTGGATATCGCACACGAACACCATATCGCTCACGACCTTCAACCGTTTGTGTTATTATCATACCTCCAACTGCGACTTTCAATACATCTTGAACATCTTTTATTGAAATGCCATAACGTGCAATTTTCTCTCTATTAATATCAATTAACAGATAGGGTTTACCTACAATTCGGTCTGCAAAAACAGCTTCTTTTTTAACTCCTTCAGCTTCCTTGATAATGTTTTCTAATTGCACTCCAAACGCTTCAATTTGCTTTAAGTCTTGGCCTTTTACTTTAATTCCCATAGGTGCTCGCATTCCTGTTTGAAGCATTACCAATCTGGTTTCAATGGGTTGTAGCTTTGGTGCTGACGTAACACCTGGCAATTTGGTGACTCTTACAATTTCATTCCAAATATCGTCTGGTGATTCAATTTCTGGTCGCCAGTTACGGTAGAATTCACCATTGTTATCTTCAATCAATTTAGACCTTTCGACTGCGCTCAATGTGACATTATCCGAATTATTTGAATTTGTAATTAATCGTCCATCCTTTAACTCAAATAAACCGTCCTCATTGACTTTATAGCGTTGTCTTTCACCATTCCCATTTAGCATATATTCTGGTTTGTACTGAATGATATTCTCATACATGGATAATGGTGCTGGGTCTAAAGCTGATTCTGTTCTACCTGCTTTGCCAACTACCGTTTCAATTTCTGGAATACTGGCGACAGCCATAACCAATTGCTGTAAAACCCGTTTGTTTTCTTCAACGCCAGAATGAGGCATTGAAGTTGGCATTAGCAGAAATGAGCCTTCATTTAACGATGGCATAAACTCTTTACCAGTATTGTTCATAATGAAAAACCCTGCAATTACAATAACTGTTGGAACAGATAAAAACAATAATTTATTATCTAAACACCATCTTAAAATTCTTGTATAATACTTAATGAATAACGAGAAAACACCTAATAAACCAAAGCAAATTACGCTTACAAAAATGAGATTCCAGAAGATGCTTTTATCAACGCCTAATGGTCTCCAATATTCAGCTAATAGAAATACAATAGCTGTAGCTGAAATTATAATATTCATAACATTTGCTCGCTTTCCCTCAACTAATTCTTGAAGTTTTAACACACCAGAAAATCCGAAACTTATCAAAATAATTCCTAACCAATAGCCGTAAATAAGACCTATTATTCCAGCTACTATTAAAGCTGCATTTATAAGGTAACTTAAACTCTTTTTGATACTTTTTTTTCTGAATAAATAAGCAGCAAACGGTGGAATTAAAAATAAAGCGACAATAATTGATGCAGTTAATGCGAAGGTTTTTGTAAAAGCTAATGGCCTAAATAATTTTCCTTCTGCACCAATCATAGTAAATACAGGAATGAAACTAATTATTGTTGTCATTACTGCTGTAACGATCGCACCAGATACTTCTGCTGTGGCATTATAAACTACTGTATTAATGGATTGTGTTCCATCTTCTTCATCCAAATGCCTTATAATATTTTCTGAAAGAATGACACCAACATCGACCATTGTACCAATAGCAATAGCAATACCAGATAGAGCAACAATGTTTGCATCTACACCAAAGAACTTCATTGCTATGAAAACCATTAAAACCGCAACAGGTAATAAACCAGATATAAGTACCGATGCTCGAAGATTAAACACCATAATGATAATAACCAAAATGGTTATTAGAATTTCTAAAGTTAATGCTTCGTTAAGCGTGCCTAATGTTTCTTGAATTAATACGGTTCTATCGTAAAATGGTACTATGGTTACTTGAGATGTTCTACCATCTGCTAATACTTTTGAAGGTAATCCTGCACTTAATTCGTTAATTTTCTCTTTTACATTATTGATAACTTCCATTGGGTTTGCACCATAACGTGCCACTACAACAGCACCAACAACTTCTGCACCTTCCTTATCTAATAAACCACGTCTTGTTGCTGGACCTAATGATACTTTTCCAATATCTTTAATTCGTATTGCAGTATAATCTTCGGAAGTAACGACTGCATTTTCAATGTCTGAAATGGACTTTATATATCCTAAACCACGAACTAAATATTCAGCCTTGTTAATTTCTAAAGTTTGCGCACCAATGTCTTTATTACTTTCCTTAACTGCCTTAACAACCTCTTGCAATCCAATATTATATTGGCGCATCAACTCTGGATTAACATCTACTTGGTATTCTTTAACATAACCACCAATAGAAGCTACTTCAGAAACACCACTTGCAGAGGATAAAGCATACTTTACATAGTAGTCTTGAATGCTTCGTAATTCATGCAAATCCCAACCACCAGTAACATTTCCGTTTTCATCACGCCCTTCAAGCGTGTACCAAAATATTTGTCCTAATCCTGTGGCATCTGGTCCTAAAGCCGGATTTACATCTTCAGGTAATAAACCACTTGGTAAGGAATTGAGTTTTTCGAGAATACGGCTTCTACTCCAGTAAAATTCTATGTCTTCTTCAAAAATGATATAAATACTTGAAAAGCCAAACATAGATGAACTACGAATGGTTTTTACTCCAGGAATGCCTAACAAGGATGTGGTTAATGGATAGGTAATTTGGTCTTCTATATCTTGTGGCGAACGACCATCCCATTTAGTAAAAACTATTTGTTGGTTTTCTCCAATATCTGGAATAGCATCAACAGCTACTGGATCACTTGGCAAGAAACCAGTATCCCAATTGAAAGGAGCATTTACGGTTCCCCATCCTACGAAAAGAACGAGAAGCAGAACTGCAACTAATTTATTTTCTATTAAGAATTTTATGCTTTTATTTAGCATGGTTCTGATTATTAAACAGTTAGAAATTAGGTGTTAAGAAAACACCGAATACAGCAAAGTATCCTTATAACATAACAGTTATAGGATAGCATAGTCTATTGTTTAAAAATCAAATTAAATAGGTCTCGTCAATCTTGAAGATTTGCCTTATGACGAGTGGTGGTTCGTAATCATCATACGAAGATACATTGTTGTTTAAACCTTCAAAAAGGTTGATATAAGAGTAAACAAATGAAGTTATAAATACCTGTTGTTCAATAGAAATTTTGTCAATTGATAATTGCAATTCATCTTGACCATCTACCCCTAATTGTTTATCATCACAACAATTATTCTTTGTAATTGAACAACCATCAGTAGACGGTTTTTCCATTTCCATTCCACAACCTTTTGCTTTATTGAAAATAGCAGTTTCTACTAAAGTACCTCCACAATAATGCATATTAACAGTAAATGACGTCGTAGAGACTAACACTACAAAAGCCATGGTAAAGGATAGTATTTTATAGAATACTTGTTTCATACGAATATCAAATATACAAAATTATAACAACTGAAATTTTTGTTTAACAGAAGTTTAAAATAAGTAAGTTACTTCCCGATACAAAAATTAGCAAAAATATTTCCTAAAAGTTCATCGTTAGTAACATTACCAGTTATCAATCCAAATTGATAAAGCGCTTCCCGAATATCGATGGCCAATAAATCTCCAGTTATTCCAGAATCAAGTCCATGTTTTACTTTCTGGATTTCTTCTAATGCTTTTAGAAGTGCATCGTAATGTCTGGTATTAGTAACAATAGTCTCATTATTTCTAAGAGCTCCAGTATTAATTAAATTTAAAAGCGTTTTTGTTAATTGCTCAACACCAAAACCTGTTTTTGCAGATAATAATTGAATTTCTGGAATTTCAGTCTGCATATTTGCTATTTGAATATCGTCTACCTTATCAATTTTATTTGCAATAACTATCAAAGGTTTAAGTGGATATTTATTTTTTATTTTCTCCAACTCCACTTTAAATTTTGAGCTTTGCATTTTAAACTGTTCAGCATCAAACAAATAAATCACCACTTGGGCTTGTTCTATTTTCTCAAAGGTTTTTTTAATTCCAATACTTTCAACAACATCTTCTGTTTCACGTATTCCTGCAGTATCTATAAATCGAAAACCAATACCACCTATAGAAATTTCGTCTTCAATAGTATCTCTTGTTGTTCCTGCAATTTCAGAAACTATAGCACGTTCTTCATTTAACAAAGCATTCAATAAAGTCGATTTACCAACATTAGGTTCTCCAACAATAGCTACTGGAATGCCATTTTTAATAACATTGCCAACTGCAAACGAATCTATTAAGCGTTTTAAAACAAAGGTTATTCGTTCTACTAATTCTTTAAATTGGGACCTATCTGCAAATTCAACATCTTCTTCAGCAAAATCTAATTCTAATTCTATTAAAGATGCAAAGTTTAAAAGTTCTTCACGTAGCTTAGCAATTTCACTAGAAAAGCCACCACGCATCTGTTGCATGGCAATTTTATGCGAAGCTTCGTTATCACTTGAAATTAAATCGGCTACTGCTTCTGCTTGGCTTAAATCCAACTTCCCATTTAAAAATGCTCGAAGCGTAAACTCTCCTGCTTGAGCCATTCTACAGCCATTTCTTAAAAACAATTGTAAAATTTCTTGCTGGATATATACAGAACCATGACAACTTATTTCTACAACATCTTCTCCTGTATAAGATTGTGGATTTTTAAACAATGACACCAACACCTCATCAATAGTTCTATTACCATCAACAATATGTCCCAAATGAATGCTATGGGTTACTTGCTCTGATAAATCTTTATTGTGAATCGATTTAAATAATTTGGATGCAATTGAAATAGCATCCATACCAGATAAACGTATCACAGCAATGGCTCCTGCTCCAGAAGGTGTTGCTAATGCTATAATGGTGTCTGTTTGATTCATAACACAAAAGTAGTAAAATGAAACTACAAAATAATACCAATTTTATTAAGCTATTCTTAACAGATTTAATTTTTTAGAACTATTATATTTGCCAAAAAATATTAAACCCTTTTAATCATGTTAAAACAAATTATTGCATTTTTATTTTTATCGTTAACAATTGTTTCTTGTAATAAAGACCAACCAATTAATGGTTATATTATTAATGGTACTATAGACGAATCATTAGATAATAGAAACGTAAAATTAATGAAGTTTGATGATAATAAAGATAATATTATAGACTCTACATCTATCCAAAAAGGTGAAATAACTTTAAAAGGTACTGTTGATAAACCAGACATCTACTACATTACTATTGATGGTGTTGCTGGAAATATGCCAATTATTATAGAGAATGAAAAAATGACAATCACTTTTTACAAAGATAGTTTGCTTAAATCCGTAGTAAAAGGCAGTAAAGAAAACGATCTTTTAAAGATTTATTATGATGATTCTGAAGTTTTAAGAATGAAGAATGCACAATTAGGACAACAATATAGAGTTGCTAAAGAGTCCAATGACTCTTTAAAAATGACTGAAATTAGATCTGCATTCGATAACATGTTAGAAGCATCAAACAAAAAATTCATTGAGCTAATTAAATCTAACACCAATTTAATTACAAGTGCAGCTATATTAGAAAACATGTTACGCTCTAAACAAATTACTGCTAAAAATACTGAAGAAATATTTAATACTTTTTCCGAAAAAGTTCTATCAAGTAGATTTGGAGAAAGCATAAAAGAATTGTTGGCTGTTTCATCAACTGAAGTTGGTAATTTAGCTCCAAATTTCACAGCCCCAAACCCTAAGGGTGAGCCTGTTTCATTATACGATATTAAAGGAAAAGTAACTATTATAGATTTCTGGGCTGCTTGGTGTGGTCCATGCAGGAGAGAAAATCCGAATGTGGTTAAAGTCTTTGAAAAATATCATGATAAAGGCCTAGAAATAATTGGTGTTTCATTAGATGGTTCTCCAAAACAAGAAGATGCTAAAGCAGCATGGATTGAAGCAATAGAAAAAGATAATCTAACTTGGCATCAAGTTTCTAATTTAAGTTTCTTTAACGATCCTATAGCAAAACAATATAATATTCAAGCTATTCCAGCAACCTTTATTCTAGATAGCGAAGGAAATATTATTGCAAAAAATTTAAGAGGTGAAGCTCTTGATGCTAAAATTGCTGAATTATTAAATTAACAAAAAATATCGACAAAAAAGTCTTTCAAATATGAAAGGCTTTTTTTTTATTTTAGATCTTTCCTATTTTCTTTAGTACAAATAATAAAACTATTGGAATAGCTAATAATATAATCATTAACAAATGTTCTTTAAATAGCCAAGAAGCTAGAATTAAGGTAATAACATAACCTCCAATAGCGCCTCCAAAATGAGCATCATGACCAATATTTCCCAATTGATTTTTCATGCCATATATAGAATATAACAAATAGCCTATGCCGAAAATATAAGCTGGAATTGGAATTGGTATAAAAAACAAATACAGGCTCATATCAGGTCTTAATAGAATTGCAGAATAAACAATTCCCATAACTGCTCCACTTGCTCCAACAGCACTATAATGGTATTCGTTTTTATGAAAATAGAAAGACAATAAACTGCCTAACAACAAACTACCAAAATACACAATTAAAAAATACAATGTACCTAAGTAGCTTAAGACAATATCTGCAAAAATATAAAGTGTAAACATGTTAAAAAATAAATGTGTCATGTCTACATGCAAAAAACCAGAACTGAACATTCTAAATTGTTCTCCTCTTACAATTGCTCCTACATTAAATTTATATTTTTCAAAAAAACTAAAATCGTTAAACCCCTTAAAAGAAATAATTGCATTTGCTGCAATAATCACTAATAACACCACACTTAAATTGCCCATTTATTCTAATCGTTATTTTTTAAATATACCTATATTTGTTTTTGCAAATCTAAAATTAATTCATGCAATTTCTTGCTTACATTTTAATTTATCCCTTTTTATGGCTTATTTCCATTTTACCATTTAGGTTGCTTTATCTTTTTTCCGATGGTATTTATGTGCTTATCTACCACATTATAGGCTATAGGAAGAAAACAGTTAATGAGAATTTACATTTGGTTTTTCCTAATAAATCTGAAAAAGAAATTAAACGGATTACTAAAAAATTCTATCATCATTTATGTGATATGGTTGTAGAATCCATTAAATCGATGACCATTTCTGAAAATGAAATGAGAAAAAGATTTGTCTATAAAAATGTCAATCAAATTTTAGAACTGGAAAAAGAGAATAAAAGTATTGTTTTAATGTGTGGTCATTATGCGAGTTGGGAATGGATTTTTATTCTACAAAAATATATAAACCACAAAGGATACGCTATTTATAAACGATTGGCAAATAAACATTTTGATGCTTTAGTAAAACGTATCCGAGCAAAATACAACAGCTATTTAATTACCACTAAAGAAACAATTCCGGTATTAGTTAGAGCGAAAAGCAAAGGTGAATTAACTATAAATGGTTTTGCATCAGATCAATCACCCAAACACAACAAAGCCTTTCATTGGAAAGAGTTTATGAACATTAAAGTTCCTGTTCATACAGGAGCCGAATTGTTAGCCAAAAGATTAGATATGGCTGTGGTTTTTTTAAAAGTAAAAAAACTGAAACGTGGTTACTATGAAGCAACCCTAGAAACCATTACCAAAACTCCAAGAGATTATGAAAATTATGACATAACAGATATTTTCTTGAAACTCCTTGAACAACAAATTTATGAAGCTCCAGAATACTACTTATGGACTCATAAACGATGGAAACACAGAGATAAAGTGCCTGAAAAATTCAAATAACTAATTGCTTATTTTATTAATCTCAGCAATTATTTTATTTGCTAAATCATCGGCTTCTTGTTGTGTTGGCGCTTCTGTATAAACACGAATTATTGGTTCTGTATTACTCTTTCTTAAATGCACCCAACTGTCTGAAAAATCTATTTTAACACCATCAATAGTAGTTAATTTCTCATGAGCATATTTTGCTTCCATTTGCTTTAAAATAGCATCTACTTCAATTTCAGGCGTCAATTCAATTTTCTTCTTACTCATAAAATAAGATGGGTAACTAGCACGTAATTCACTTACTTTCATTCTCTTTTCGGCTAATAAACTTAAAAACAAGGCGACACCGACCAAAGCATCACGACCATAATGAGATTCTGGATAAATAATACCTCCATTCCCTTCGCCTCCAATAATGGCGTTATTTTTCTTCATTAATTCTACTACATTAACCTCTCCAACTGCACTAGCTTCATAAGTCCCTCCATGTTTTTCGGTAACATCTCTTAAAGCACGAGTAGAACTCATATTACTTACTGTATTTCCTGGTGTTTTACTTAAAACATAATCTGCACAAGCTACAAGCGTATATTCTTCGCCAAACATTTCACCTTTTTCGTCCATAAAAGCCAATCTATCTACATCTGGATCGACTACAATACCTAAATCAGCTCGTTCATTTACAACAGCTTCAGATAAATCTGTTAAATGCTCTTTTAAAGGTTCTGGATTATGTGGAAAATGCCCATTTGGCTCACAATATAACTTTACTGGATGTACTCCTAATCTCTCTAGTAATAAAGGGATAGCAATGCCTCCTGTAGAATTTACACCATCAACTACTACTTTAAAATTGGCTGCTTCAATGGCATTTTTATTTACTAAGGGTAATTTTAAAACCTCATCAATATGCATATCAATATAGGCCTTGTTTTTTGTTATTTTTCCTAAGCTATCCACATCAGAAAAACTCATAGAATCACTTTCTGCAATCTCTAAAATTTTAGTTCCTTCTGCGCCATTTAAAAATTCTCCTTTTTCATTTAAAAGCTTTAATGCATTCCATTGTTTCGGATTATGACTAGCTGTTAAAATAATACCTCCATCTGCATGTTCCATTGGCACAGCAATTTCAACTGTTGGTGTAGTAGACAAACCCAAATCAATTACGTGAATACCCAAACCAACAAGTGTATTCATTACCAAATTCTGTATCATTTCTCCCGAAATCCTAGCATCACGACCAACAACAACTCTGTAATTTTCTTTGTTGCGTTGTTGTTTTAGCCAAATTCCATATGCCGAAGCAAATTTTACAGCATCAATAGGTGTTAAATTATCTCCTACTTTACCTCCAATAGTTCCTCGAATTCCAGAAATAGATTTTATTAATGTCATATACTTGTTTTAGTTTTAACAAATATACAATTACAAATCATAAATCAAATCGATAATCTTCCATAGTAATTTGTAAATTCACAAAATGAATTATTTAGCTCATATCTATTTATCTGGAGACAACAATTTAATTACCATTGGTAACTTTATGGCTGATGGTATTCGAGGAAAAAAGTATAAAAATTATCCACCCGAAATACAAATTGGCATTCTTCTCCATCGCGAAATAGATACTTTTACTGATGCACATCCAATTGTAAGACAAAGCACCAAAAGGCTTCATGAGAATTACAGTCATTATAGTGGTGTTATTGTAGATATTTTATACGACCACTTTTTGGCAAAAAACTGGGCAAATTATTCTAAGGTTCCTTTAGAAATTTATACAGAAAATTTCTATAAATTAATTAATTCTAATTTTGAAATTCTTCCTACACGAACTCAGAAAATGATGCCTTTCATGATAGCAAATAATTGGTTATTAAATTATGCTAGTATAGAAGGCATTCAAAAGGTTTTAACAGGTATGAACAGACGTACAAAATACGTGTCAGGAATGGATAAAGCGACTATAGAATTAAAAGAGTATTATCATGAATTTGAAAATGAATTCACCTTGTTTTTTGAAGAACTTATGGCCTTCTCAGAAATCAAATTAATAGAAATTACAAAAAGATTAAATGCTACCTTATGAAAGATAAAATATAGAAAACAAATTCTAAAACTGTACTTAATTTCGTAAATTCGGTTTCCCATAAACCTACAAACCATACTTAACATGGCAAAGAAAACAAAACGCATTATAAAAATAGTACTTGGTGTTGTTGTTTTTTTAACGCTACCAAGTGTGCTGTTTTTTGGCTTTGTTTATTTTAAATATAACGAAGATGTACCTACTGGAATTAAAGGTGTTGAAGCTGATGCTTTAGCTACTAAAATGCTAGATGCTTTAGACTATGTAGCCTATAAAAAAACCAATTATATTGAATGGACTTTTAAAAGGAAGCATCATTATCAGTGGTTCAAAACCGAAAGCCTTTGTCATGTTCTATGGGAAAGTTACAAGGTTGAATTAGATTTATTAAATCCGTCAGAAAGTAAAGCCTTTGTTCATAGTTTTAGGGTACATAACGAAAAAGCCGATGATTTAATTAAACAAGCAACCACCTTTTTTAATAACGATTCTTTTTGGCTAGTAGCTCCATATAAAGTGTTTGATGAAGGTACAGAGCGCAGAATTGCAACTACAAAAAATGGCGAAAAAGGACTTTTAATAACCTACACATCTGGTGGTACAACACCTGGAGATTCTTACTTATGGTTATTAGATGAGTCAGGTAAACCTAGAAGCTTTAGAATGTGGGTAGACATTTTACCAATTGGAGGCCTTGAAGCATCATGGAGCGATTGGACTATAACCGAAAGTGGCGCACAATTACCAACCTTTCATAAACTCTTATTTATTGGTCTTGAAATGGGAGATGTTATAGGAACTGAATAGGTATTTGATGTTTGTTAAAGTAAAACTCAAAGACTTATTTCTAGTTAAAAAAACAAGTCTTTTATTTTAACTCTTCTGTCCTTTAAACTGCTGCTCTTTCAACTTAAACAAGACATTAAATGTGGTTAAACTGCCATAACATCTGGTTATGTATTGTTGCAAATCAATCTTTTCTTGCTCTTCCAGATTACTGGAGTTTATTTTTTGCTCCATAACACGCAATCTATCACGAACCATAGTTACTTTATGAAAGAATTTTTCTATAGGTATTTCACTAGATTTTAAATTCGTGTCTCCTGGTTCTAAAATTAATTTACCACCTTTCCATTTGTCTGCTATATGTACTACCTCAGTAACATCACTCCAACGTTTTAATATTTGCACCAAACTGCTTTCCATTTCAGCAAAACTAACTGTATCTACATCATCCTCGGCAGCTTCAATCACTTCAAATTGGGAATCAATATCAATAGTTTCTAAACCATTTTCTATAAAGGTTACCCAATAATGTTTGGAAGTTACATTGGTAACAACACCTTTACCAAATTCTGGATGATTGATTCTTGAGCTTATTCCTAGTATTTTCATAAATATTATTTTAAATCAACCCAACGAAGGTGGGAATCTCAATTAATTTTAATCTGAAATACAATTATAATAAATCTGTACGTTTTTCAATAGCACTTTTTTCAATAAAACAAGAATCTTATTTTTCCAATCAATTTCTTCTAATTATATTTTACCTTTTTTAAAGGTTAGTTTTACCCAAGCCATTATACCAAACTAAAAACCTTATAAGTCTATCTGTCATAATCTTATTACCAAAATGTTCTATGTTGCAGAGAAGCTAGATAGACTCTACTTCCTTTTTTGTTTCCATAATAGTATAACCAAACCTCATGTAGGAGTTATTTTTTTATGAAGCAGTAGATTTATATTACAATTTAGGAATTTTAACAGGTGTTATAATTATTATAATTATGCTTATACTAAAAAATACAAGTCTAATTATACAGGACTATCATAATTAAACATAAGGTTTTGCTTAGGTTAACAGGTTCTCATAATCTCTCAATAATCAAATTTTTCCAACAAAATCTAAAAAGACTTTTTTATGAAGTTCTAGATTCATATTAGGAGAAAGTGCTACACGAACAATATAATCTTTGTCACCTTCTTTAGTTGTCCCTTGAGTAGATGTTGCAGGAATGGTCCAATAACAGCCTTTTAACTGCCCATAACTTACGCAGAATTTACTTTCATTAGGAATTTTTGTAATCATTAATTTGATTAATTTCAGATTCAAATCTCTTTTATGAGCTTCTTTTTCTTCTGCAGTATTTCCTTTAGTAGGAAGGTCTAGTGAAAACACAGATGGAGTAAATCCTTGTTTTGCCAAATCTTCTGAAACAAAATTTATTTTTGCAGTTGGTAAAGTTTCCTCGATAAAGTTTACAAACTCACGTGTGTTCTTATAAGCATCAATGATTCTTTGATTCATTGAAGGCAATTGTTTGGCTAAAATATCATATTGTAGATTGGTAGCCTCGTTATCGCAAAGTAATAGATGTGTTTCTATCTTTTCCATCAAAGCATCCGTTTTTTTATTTCCTACAACGTATCCTGAAGTACATAATCCACCACTTGGAAATTTAGATCCACTTGCATAAGAAATAGCTCTCATTGTTGAGAGGATATCTCCTTCACCTAGAAAATGAAAATTAGGACAAAAGGTTTGATCTAAAATAAAAACAGGATCGATCGCCAATTTACCAGTCGCAGTTTTACGTTCTTTACTTAAAACAGCCTTTAACTGAATTAAATCTGGAACCTCTACTCTAGGATTTGTTGGAATTTCAGCGATGATGTAAGGGATTGCATCTTCTTTAGCTATTTTATCTAGAACAGTATTGATACTTTGAACCATGTCATTATCACCATCAACTGGTAAATCGACAACTTCAACAAAATCAATGCTAGCAGCAACGCGTCTTGCTTGGTCGTTTGTGCCACCATAACAATTTGGAGGAACAATAAATTTTATAGCTTTTCCTTTGTGTTTTTCTATGGCATCATGAATGAGTCCCATCATAATAGCATACTGAATTGATAGTCCACTAGAACCAACAAGTGGTTTTCCAGTTGTATTGGTAATATCTTTAATGGAATCTAAAACTTGTGTTTTATTTGCTTCGACATTACTTTTTTGAGTAGAAATAAAAGCATCATATACTAGCGATTTTAAGGCAACAAGACAATTGGCAGGCGTCATGGCAATGGTCTCTCTTCTTCTTACATGTTGAATTTCTGGAATATAATTTTCGTTTTCCTTGCCATTGACTAATAAAACACTACCCAATTGAGAGCCCGCCTGCCCTTTGACATGGTAAAGGTTAATATAGAAATCAATATTTGAGCTAAGATCAAAATTAGAAATATCATCTTGTTGTGAAATAAAAATGGTACTGCCTTTAAACGACGAAACATCTGTAACCTTTTCAATTTGTTTTAATTCAAAATGATACCCATAAACATGTTTTAAGACCTCTGCATCAAAACAATCAGGTAATTCTCTAGAATATAGAATTTGGGTGTTTTTATTTTCTAATAAATTTTTCCTAAGAATGGCTAAGATGGGAACCGTCTGTGATGAAAAACTAATGACATTTTCTGGATTTAAACCATGTAATTTAGCAATAGCCCATTCTAAAACACAAGATAATGGATGGCCTAAACGAATATAGTCGTAAGCTGTTGGTAATTCATTAAGTGCTAATTCATCAGAATTATTGTCATTAAATAGGCTTTCAAACTGATTTAAAAATTGCGTTTTAGCCAAGGATTCATCATAAATATCTAATCGATGGGTTGTTAGATTTAACCAGCTACTTGGCATGTTTTCCAGAGTATCTTTAATATAATTCAGTATTTTATTGATTTCCATAATTATCGTCTTAAAATAGGATGCGAATATACTTTAATTAGATTTTTTTATAAAGTGTTATTTTACGTTTTGTTACATTTTGTCTAACAATAAAACATATTCACTAGTGGCTTATCATAATTCTATATACTCCAAACAAACTTCCCTTCATTATTCAATGCAGAATCTGTACCTTTGCAACTTTGCTAATTTTATGAGTCCATTCGAAGAAAATATTGAGGTTCAAGGAGCTCGCGTCCATAATCTAAAAAATATAGATGTTACCATTCCTAGAGAAAAACTGGTTGTTATTACTGGTTTATCTGGTAGTGGAAAATCGTCTTTGGCTTTCGATACTATTTATGCTGAAGGACAACGTCGCTACATAGAAACTTTTTCTGCTTATGCCAGACAGTTTTTAGGTGGTTTGGAACGTCCAGATGTGGATAAAATTGATGGGCTTTCGCCAGTAATTGCTATAGAACAAAAAACCACTAGCAAATCGCCACGTTCAACCGTTGGTACCATTACAGAAATTTACGATTTTTTAAGACTTCTCTTTGCTCGTGCTAGTGATGCTTATAGCTACAATTCTGGAGAAAAAATGGTGAGTTATAACGACAAGCAGATTAAGGAACTTATTATTGAAAGTTTTAAAGGAAAGCGCATCAATATACTAGCTCCAGTTATTCGTTCACGTAAGGGCCATTACAGAGAGTTGTTCGAACAAATAGCCAAGCAAGGTTTTGTAAAAGTAAGAGCAGATGGCGAAATTAAAGATCTTGTTAAGGGCATGAAGCTAGATCGTTACAAAACTCATGATATTGAAATTGTAATCGATCGTTTAAAAATAGACGACTCTGTTGATAACGATAAACGTCTTACAGAAACTATAAATACAGCCATGTATCATGGAGAAGATGTTCTCATGGTTTTAGATCAAGACACACAAAAAACTAGATATTTTAGCAGGAATTTAATGTGTCCTAGTTCTGGTATTTCTTATCCAAATCCGGAACCTAATAACTTTTCATTCAATTCGCCAAAAGGTGCTTGTCCTAAATGTAATGGTATCGGTTCTTTGTATCAGGTTAACGAAAACAAGATAATTCCAAACCAAAAATTATCAATAGCTGCTGGAGCATTAGCACCACATGGTCCACAAAAAAACTCATGGATTTTCAAGCAGTTTGAAACAATAGCACATCGATTTAGTTTCTCTTTAAACGATTCTTATAAAGATATTCCAGATGAGGCTAAACAGATTATTCTGTATGGAGGTAACGAAAAGTTTTCGGTAGAAAGTAAAACTCTTGGAGTAACTAGAGATTATAAAATTGAATTTGAAGGAGTAGCCAACTTTATAGAAAGTCAATATAAACAAGCAGAAACTACATCGTTAAAACGTTGGGCAAAAGAGTATATGGATAAAGTAACTTGCGACGAGTGTCAAGGCTCTCGATTAAGACAAGAATCTTTATACTTTAAAATAAATGAAAAGAATATTTCCGATTTAGCTAATAAAGATATTGTTGAATTGGCTGAATGGTTTAACGATTTAGAAAATCATCTTTCAGAAAAACAATTAAAAATTGCTGAAGAAGTTATTAAAGAAATTAAAACCAGACTTCAATTTTTATTAGATGTTGGGTTGGAATATTTATCCTTAAACCGAAGCTCTAAATCCCTTTCTGGTGGTGAAGCACAACGCATCAGATTAGCTACACAAATAGGCTCTCAACTGGTTGGCGTGCTTTATATTTTAGACGAACCAAGTATTGGGCTACACCAAAGAGATAACGAAAAACTAATTAAGTCATTAGTATCTTTAAGAGATATAGGTAATTCGGTTATTGTTGTTGAACATGATAAAGACATGATAGAACATGCAGATTATGTGATTGATATTGGTCCTAAAGCTGGAAAACATGGAGGTGAAATAATTAGTATAGGCACACCAGCCGAACTGAAAACTCATCATACTTTAACAGCAGATTATTTAAATGGAACTAAAGAAATTGAAGTCCCTAAAACACGAAGAAAAGGAAACGGAAAACATATAGAGTTAAAAGGTTGCACAGGAAATAACTTAAAAAATGTTTCTGTAAAACTTCCTTTAGGAAAAATGATTGGTGTTACTGGAGTTTCAGGAAGTGGAAAATCGACTTTAATAAACGAAACCCTCTATCCTATTATGAATGCGCACTATTTTAATGGTGTAAAAAAACCAATGCCATACAAAAGCATTAAAGGTTTAGAACATATAGATAAAGTTATAGATATCAATCAGTCTCCAATTGGTAGAACTCCAAGATCAAATCCAGCCACATATACTGGAACTTTTAGCGAAATACGTAGTTTATATGCTAAAATTCCCGAAGCTATGATTCGTGGTTATAAACCAGGACGTTTTAGTTTTAATGTAAAAGGTGGTCGTTGCGAAACTTGTCAAGGTGGTGGATTACGAGTTATAGAAATGAATTTCCTACCAGATGTGTATGTAGAATGCGAAACTTGTCAAGGGAAACGTTTTAATAGAGAAACGCTAGAGATTCGTTATAAAGGAAAATCTATTAGCGATGTTTTAAATATGACTATCAATGAAGCTGTTCCGTTTTTTGAACACATTCCAAAAATTCATAAAAAACTAAAAACTATTAAAGATGTTGGACTTGGTTATATTACTTTAGGGCAACAAAGCACAACACTTTCTGGTGGTGAAGCACAACGTATAAAACTAGCTACTGAATTGAGCAAACGAGATACTGGAAATACTTTCTATATTTTAGACGAACCTACAACTGGCCTGCATTTTGAAGATATTCGTGTCCTTATGATTGTCCTTAACAAATTAGCAGACAAAGGAAATACGGTTTTAATTATTGAGCATAATTTAGATGTTATTAAAATGGTAGACCATATTATCGATATTGGTTACGAAGGTGGAAAAAATGGTGGAGAAATTATTGTTGAAGGAACTCCAGAGGAAGTTATAAAACATAAAAAAAGTTATACAGCGCATTTCCTTAAAAAAGAATTAAAATAAAGTAGTTCTCATTTTAATTCATTAAATTGGTTACTTAACCATTAAATTATTAATTATGAGAAGTTTACTTTGGCTTGTTGCAGTAGTATGTATCGTTATTTGGTTACTAGGATTTTTAGGTATTGTTCCAGGGATTCCAACTGGTAATTTAATTCATATTTTATTAGTTATTGCTGTTATTGTTATTTTGTACAATCTTATTTCTGGTCGAGGACCTTTAAAATAAATTAATATCCAATCTTAATATTAAAAAGACAAATCTTAAGCAGATTTGTCTTTTTTTATGCTTTATTGAAATCATTTAAATAAAGTAACCAAAATGTCTATATTTCTCTTAAATTTGCCTTTGGATTAAGCTAAAACAACAGGAGTTTAGTAAAGCTTAATTCATATAAACATTAGAAATTATATATAGATGAGAGAAGAACAACATCATAAACGTTGGAATGAAATAAAAACAAACGACTCATGGGCCATTTTTAAAATCATGGGAGAGTTTGTAAATGGTTATGAAAAACTAAGTAAAATTGGGCCTTGTGTATCCATTTTTGGGTCAGCTAGAACCAAGCCAGATGATAAATATTATAAATTAGCTGAAGATGTTGCAGCCAAAATTGTCGATCATGGCTATGGTGTGATAACAGGTGGTGGACCAGGAATCATGGAGGCTGGAAATAAAGGCGCACATATAGCTGGAGGAACATCAGTTGGATTAAATATCGAATTACCATTCGAACAGCATGACAACCCTTATATCGATTCAGATAAAAGCCTGGATTTCGATTATTTCTTTGTTAGAAAAGTCATGTTTGTAAAATACTCTCAAGGTTTTGTAGTTATGCCTGGAGGATTTGGAACTTTAGACGAATTATTTGAAGCCATTACCTTAATTCAAACAAACAAAATAGAGAAATTTCCAATTATTTTAGTGGGAACAGAATTTTGGGATGGATTAATGGATTGGGTAAAAGCAACTCTTTTAAAGCAATTTAATAATATTAGCGCAAAAGACTTAGATTTAATTCACGTTGTAGACACTCCTGATGAAGTGATTAGTATTTTAGATAGTTTCTATAAAGAATACGAATTAAGTCCTAACTTCTAATATTAAATTATTCCCTAAGA
The DNA here is from genome assembly GCF_003148645.1 of Xanthomarina spongicola. Lineage (GTDB taxonomy): Bacteria > Bacteroidota > Bacteroidia > Flavobacteriales > Flavobacteriaceae > Xanthomarina > Xanthomarina spongicola. The sequence goes on along the minus strand of NZ_QGGP01000002.1, from coordinate 128,022 downwards.
ATAATATGAAAAAGAAAATACAAATTGTATCGATGCTTTGCGTCCTGATAACCAATGGCTTGTTTGCACAAGAAAGCTTTAAGGTGATGTTTTACAATTTGTTGAATTTTCCCTTAGAAACCAATGTGCCTGATAGAATACAGTATTTAGATAATATATTAGATAATTACCAACCAGATATTTTAACAGTTTGCGAATTAAATAATGTGTCTGGTGCCAATACTGTTTTACAAGTATTACAAAATAGAGTTAGTGAAGATTTTAGAAGTGCTGTGTTTACATTAAATACGTCTGATGACAACCTGGGCAACCAAAACGATCTTCAGAATTTGATTTATTATAACAGTTCAAAATTCATTTTAGAAAGTCAGGATGTTGTTACAACTATATATCGCGATTTCAATCATTATAAATTAAAGTTAAATTCTGTCAACCAAGACAGTAATCCTGTATATTTAGATGTCATTGTCTGCCACTTAAAAGCATCAAGTGGTACAGACAACCAAGCATTAAGATTAGAAATGGTTCAAGATTTAACAACATATTTAAACACGTTTCCTTCTAACAGCTATATCATGCTGGCTGGAGATTTAAATGTATATACTAGTTCTGAGCCTGCTTTTCAAGAATTATTAGACAATACTAATAACATAGTATTTACAGATCCTGCCAATAAAGTTGGTAGTTGGCATAATAACACAAATTATATAGATGTATTTACACAATCTACCCGAACACAAACAGGTTTGGGAGGTTCTATTGGTGGTTTTGACGATAGATTTGATTTTATTTTAACATCAACTAATATGCTATCGAATGCAGACTTATACTATGCAGATTCTTCATATCAAGTGTATGGTAATAATGGTAACATTAGTTGTTACAATAATGAAATAAAAGATATTGAATGTTCTGGATCAGATTTTTCATCTGAAATTAGAGAAGCACTATACTATTTTAGCGATCATCTTCCAGTAACCTTGCAATTAGAAACAAACGAAGCCTTATTAAATATACAAACATATAACATAGAAAGTTTTCAAATTATTGGCACGAATCTTATTGAAAACACTCTAGAAGTTAGAATTAACAATCAATCTTACCAAACAAAAAAACTTAATATTTTTAATACTTTAGGACAAGTAGTAAAAACAGTCCCTTTAGACGCGTCAAAAACAATAAGTATTGATGTTTCTAATTTAAATAATGGCTTGTATTATATAACAATGTCAAACACAAATGTTAAACCTTTAAAATTTATTAAATCAAATTGAAATTAAGTTTTTTAAGTAGTCTTTTTATTTTATTGCCAATACTTCTTTTAAGTCAAAATAAAATTGATTTAAAGGCAAACTTTGATGCTGAAAAAAAACAGATAAAAATTGCTCAAACTATTACTTATTTCAATAATTCTGAAGCCACTTTAGACACTATCTATCTAAACGATTGGAATCAAAGTTTTGCTACCAAAACAACACCATTAGCAAAACGTTTTGCAGAGGAATATAATACCGATTTTCATTTTGCTAAAAATGATGATAGAGGCTATTCCGTAATAACCTCTATCAAACAAAACCAGCAAGAGCTTGAATTTGATAGATTAATAGACCATATAGATGTTGTTAAAGTAGCTCTTAAATCGCCTCTAAAACCAAACGAAAGTTACACCATTCACTTAAACTATATTGTTCAAGTTCCAAGTGATAAATTTACACGTTACGGAATCACATCTCAAGGAGAATTTAATTTACGCTATTGGTATATGACTCCTGCTGTTTATAATGGCGAATGGCAATATGCAAGTAATAAGAATTTAGACGATTTGTTTATTCCTGTAGCAGACTTATCTTTCGAGCTTCAGTTTCCGAATACCTATCATGTAACTTCAGAATTAGACCAAAAAGATATCTCTCAAAAAGATAGTATTCTAACAGTAATCCTAGAAGGTAAAGATAGAGTTAACAGCAAACTATTTTTAAACAAAACTAAAGCTTTCAATCAAGTACAAACAGATTATTTTACTATGGTTTCAAACATAGACGATGAGAATCTGAGCATGATTGACAACCTTGTTATTACAGATCAAATTTCAGAATACTTAACCAAGAACTTAGGTCCTTATCCTCATGAAAAACTCTTGATAACAAGCATCGATTATAGAAAAAATCCCATTTATGGTTTGAATCTTTTACCAAATTTTATTCGTCCGTTTCCAGATAAATTTCAATACGAGCTTAAAATTTTAAAGACAGCCTTAAATAACTACTTAGATAATATTATTATAACAAACCCAAGAAAAGACCAATGGATTATTGATGGCTTGCAAACATATTATTTAATGAAATATGTTGAAGAATTCTATCCAGATATGAAACTAGCAGGAAGTTTATCTAGAATTTGGGGAATTCGCTCTTTTCATGCAACACAACTAGACTTTAACGATCAATATGCCTTTCTATACATGCACATGGCTAGAGAAAATTTAGACCAACCTCTTAGCATGGAAAAAGATTCGTTATTAAAATTTAATAAAAATATAGCGAACAAATACAAAGCTGGTGTTGGATTACGTTATGTGGACAACTATATAAATAAAGATGTATTAGAAAATTCAATTAAAGAATATATTTCTACATATGCGCTAAAAGAAACAACAACAAAAGACTTTGAAACCATACTTCAAGCAAATACTAGTAAAGATTTAAATTGGTTCTTTACAGATTATCTAAACACAAAAAAACGAATAGATTTTACCATTACAGATGTTGAAGAATCTAGAGATTCTGTAAAATTGACAATTCAAAACAAAACACAAACCAATGTGCCAATATCGTTGTTTGTGCTAAATAAAGATACTGTTGTTTCTAAAATTTGGCTAGAAAATATAACAGACACTAAAACCGTTACCATTCCAAAAGAAGATGGCACTAAAGTAGTTTTAAATCACGATTTAATAGTTCCTGAATTTAATCAAAGAGATAACACAAAGTCTTTAACAAATTCTCTTTTAAATAGACCTATTCAATTTAGACTTTTCAAGGATATAGAAGACCCTTCTTACAATCAAGTGTTTTTTATGCCAATTATAGAATTCGATAACATTTACGATGGTATTGTACTTGGTGTTAAAGCCTATAATAAAACGATTTTAAAGAAAAGGTTTTATTATAAAGTATCACCTCAATATGGAACAAGATCCAATTCATTAACTGGAGGAATCACACTTAATTACAATCAATATATTGAGAATAATGATATTAATTTATTTAGTATCAATTATGGTATTTCTGCAAGTTATTCAAGTTATGCCGAAGATCTGTTTGTTAGAAAATTAACTCCTGGAGTATCTTTATTATTTAGAGATAAAGAAAATTTGATGTCAAATAAAAAACAATACGTTAGCATGCGATATGTTGACATTAATAGAGATCAAGACCTTGGCTTAGATGCAGACGATACAGAACCTAATTATAGTGTGTTAGATTTAAGATACAATAACATTAACAAAGGCTTAGAAGACTATATCTCTTGGTTTACAGATGTGCAGTTCTCAAAAGATTTTGGTAAGGTGGCTTTTAATTTTGAGTATAGAAAACTAACCGAAAAAAGCAGACAATATAACCTTAGGTTGTTTGCTGGTGCTTTTTTGTATAACGACAGCTATAAAACATCAGACTACTTTAGTTTTGCATTAGATAGACCTACAGATTATTTATTCGATTATAACTATTATGGTAGATCTGAAGACACAGGCCTTTTTAGTCAGCAAATAATTATTGCCGAAGGTGGTTTCAAATCAAAACTCGATACACCTTATGCTAACGAGTGGATAGGCACAATCAATGGTAGTACCACCATTTGGAAATACATACTTGGTTATGGAGATATTGGTCTCTTAAAAAATCATGGTCAAGAAGCACAATTTGTTTATGACACTGGTATTCGTGTCAGTTTAATTCCAGATTATTTTGAGCTTTATTTTCCAGTGTATTCCAATTTAGGTTGGGAAATTGCTCAATCTCAATATGCAGAAAAAATTCGTTTTGTGGTCACTCTAGATTTTAAAACCCTCTTTGGTTTATTTAGCAGACGTTGGTATTAATCTATTTCAAAAACTTAAGGTATTATATTTTAACAAATATTTACTCAGTTACTGAGTTTAAATAATAACAATATAATTATAACTAGAAGTAAACCAGAACACTAAGTATATATTTTTAATAACTATAAAAAAACAATAATATTGAATTTATTAATGACGGTTTAAATTAATATATTTAAAAAAAAATATAGATGTATAGTTTATTAAAAATAGCCCTAGTTTCAGCACTAATTACTTATAATGTTCAATGTTTCGCACAAACAAAATCTGTTTTATTTTATAAGGACGGAACTTCTCAAACTGGCTATGTTACATTTAAGAAAAAGGAAATTAAGTTTCAAGAACAAAAGGATGGTAAGAAAGAAAAAATTGAATACGAAAAGTTAGATTCAATATCAGGTTATATAAACCCTCGTTCTAAACGTAAAGATATTAAACCCAGAATGGCCTATGTATTTCCAACTGGTAAAAATGATAAAAACTTTCAAGTCTTTGATCTTGTAAAAAAAGGGAAGGTTAATTTATACAAATTAAGTAAATACGGAAATTATTCAGTGATTTGGGTACCTTCAAATAATAGTTCTTTTGCTACAACGCCAATTCCTGTAGGAACTAGAAAAACAATCACTATCTATGGTGTTAAAAGAGATAATGAAACTTTCGTAACTATTCTAGGTAATAAAGACACTTCCGTATCATTTGTAACAATAGCAGATAGTTTTAAAACCCAAGGGAGTGATTACTTTTCAGATTGCACCGAATTAGCAACAAAAATTAAAGATGGCGAAAAAGGCTTTAGAAAAGAAGATATTAAAAAAGTTGTTGATTATTACAATACAGATTGTAGTGAAGTAAAACACTAATTTAGGTAGAAATAACATTTTTTAAATATCTATTTTATTAAACAACTTAATTAGTAAGATTCCAAATCATATTTCTAATGATTTCGAGAATAACTAACAATCTTTCAGTTTTTTACTGTATTTTACTCTAAACACTGAGAATTTGTTAATTCTTTAACTATCCATCAGATTGCAAAACACACAAATATTGACTAAATTTGTGCCTTTAAAATAAGAATCATGCAGACAAATCCAGACGTACAAAAAGACCTTTCTTTCGAAGACTTTAAAGCAGAAGTTTTAAACGATTACAAAATTGCTGTCACTTCTCGTGAATGTAGTCTTTTAGGTCGTAGAGAAGTACTTACTGGAAAAGCTAAGTTTGGAATTTTTGGCGATGGTAAAGAAGTGCCTCAATTAGCTTTAGCAAAAGCTTTTAAAAATGGTGATTTCCGTTCAGGTTATTATAGAGACCAAACCTTTATGATGGCTATTGGAGAATTAAATATCCAACAATTTTTTGCTGGTTTATATGGTCATCCAGATATTGAACACGATCCAATGTCAGCTGGAAGACAAATGGGTGGACACTTTGCCACTCATAGTTTGGACGAAAATGGAAACTGGAAAGATTTAACAAAACAGAAGAATTCCAGTGCAGACATCTCTCCTACTGCTGGACAAATGCCTAGATTGTTAGGTTTAGCTCAAGCATCTAAAATTTACAGACAAGTCAAAGGTATTGATACTACTAATTTTTCTGAAAAAGGAAATGAAGTTGCTTGGGGAACTATTGGGAATGCTAGTACGAGTGAAGGCTTATTTTTTGAAACCATAAATGCTGCTGGCGTTTTACAAGTACCAATGGTTATGAGTGTTTGGGACGATGAGTATGGTATTTCTGTACATGCAAGACATCAAACAACAAAAGAAAATATCTCTGAAATTCTTAAAGGATTTCAAAGAGATGAAGACAATAAAGGGTATGAAATTCTTCGTGTAAACGGTTGGGATTATCCAGCTTTAATTGAAACGTATCAAAACGCTTCAAAAATAGCAAGAGAAGAACATGTGCCAGTTTTAATTCATGTCAACGAATTAACGCAACCACAAGGTCATTCAACATCTGGTTCACACGAACGTTATAAAGATGAAAACCGTTTGGCTTGGGAAGCTGCATTCGATTGTAATGTGAAGCTTCGTGAATGGATGGTTGCCAATGGCATGGCAACAGACGATGAATTAAAAGAGATTGAAAACAATATTAAAAAAGAAGTTCGCGATGGTAAAAAAGCTGCTTGGACAGCTTTTGTTCAACCTCTTAAGCAAGAGCAACAAGAACTTCTTAGTATATTAGAAAACGTTGCAAACTCTAGTGATAATAAAGTTTTTATTTCAAAACTTAAAAACGATTTAGCTGAAATTAAAGAACCTATTAGAAAAGACATTCTTTCTACTGCTAGAAAAACATTGCGTTATGTAGTTAGCGAAACGTCGGCAGAAAAAACGCAGTTAGTCAATTGGATTAATTCATACATAGAAAAAATTCAACCTAAATACAGTTCGCATTTATATAGCGAATCGCCAAAATCGGCTTTAAACATTAAAGAAGTTAAACCAACTTATAACGCAAATAGCGAAGATGTTGATGCGAGATTAGTCATAAGAGATAATTTCGATGCTATTTTTACTAAATATCCTGAAGCTTTAGTTTTTGGTGAAGATGCTGGACATATTGGAGATGTCAATCAAGGTTTAGAAGGCATGCAGGAAAAGTATGGCGAACTTCGTGTATCAGACGTTGGTATTCGTGAAGCAACCATTCTTGGTCAAGGAATAGGTATGGCTTTAAGAGGTTTGCGTCCAATTGCTGAAATCCAGTATTTAGATTACATTTTATACGCGCTTCAAATTATGAGCGACGATTTGGCAACCCTTCAATACAGAACCAATGGTCGTCAAAAAGCGCCACTAATCATTAGAACTCGTGGACACAGACTAGAAGGTATTTGGCATTCAGGATCTCAAATGGGAGGTGTTATCAATCTAATTCGTGGAATTCACGTGTTGGTTCCTAGAAACATGACCAAAGCTGCTGGTTTTTATAACACGCTTTTGGAAAGTGATGAACCTGCTTTAATTGTGGAATGTTTAAATGGTTACAGATTAAAAGAAAAAATGCCAAGTAATATTGGTGAGTTTAAAACACCTTTAGGAGTTGTTGAAACTATTAGAGAAGGAAACGATATTACATTAGTATCTTATGGTTCTACACTAAGAATTATTGAACAAGCAGCTAAAGAACTGCAAGAAGTTGGTATTGATGCTGAAATTATAGACATTCAATCCTTATTACCTTTCGATTTAAATCACGACATCGTTAAGAGTGTAGCTAAAACAAATCGATTCATGGTTATAGATGAAGATGTTCCTGGAGGAGCTTCAGCATTCATTTTAAACGAAGTATTAAACACACAAAATGCCTATAAACATTTAGACAGCAAGCCACAAACGCTTACTGCGCAACAACACAGACCTGCTTATGGAACAGATGGTGATTATTTCTCTAAACCATCAGTAGAGGATGTATTTGAAGCTGTTTACAAGGTGATGCACGAATCAAATCCATCTGATTTTCCGAAATTGAGATAGTAAAAGATATCATATAATTTATTAAGACTTCATTTGTTTAAAAAAGTGAGGTCTTTTTTTTGTTATATTTATAAGCAAACAAAACACACATGCTAACCAAGCAAGATAAAGAACAACTTCGTGGCACTATTTTTAGACACCTTGACGGTTTAGCTACAGCTACTACAGCTTATTCACTCCACAAAAAAGACATTTTAGATTACTTACTGAAAAATAAAAAAGTCTCTCTAAAAGAATTAGTTTCAGTTTTTAACGCAAATGAAGGTTATTTAAATGTGGCTTTAAGAATATTATGTTCTCAAGGTTGGTTAGTACAAAGAATTAATAATAGTACAGACGAAATTATTTTTGAAATAAATGATAAAAGCCAAGAAGCTTTTAAAATAATTCCTATTTACAAAGATGCTGTTACACTCCTAAATTATTCGGTTAAATTTCCTGAAGAACGAATTGGAAGTGACGCTTTTATAGCATTGGAACGGATTTTTAAAAAATATGAAAAGAATTTAGGTTTAACAGGTAATACTGAAATAGAAAAACAAATTTTAAAGCATATTGAAGGCTGCATTGTGGCTCCAATAATTGTATTACTTGGTGTAAATGGCTTGTTTCATAAATATTTTATGGAAGCTTCGTTTACTGCTGAAGAATATCATAAAAACCCAGAAAGTTTCAAGAAAATACTTGACTTCTTTTCGTATTTAGGATGGTTTAAAAAGAAGAAAAACACCTATCAATTTACAGATGAAGGATTGTTTTTTGCTAAACGAGCTTCAGCTTATGGTGTAACAGTTTCATATTTACCAACATTCTTAGCTTTAGACGATTTATTATTTGGCAATCCATTAATTCTAAAAACTGATTCTCTAAGTGACCCAGAAAAACACGTACATCGAGAAATGAATGTTTGGGGTTCTGGTGGAGCACACACAACCTATTTCAAAATTGTAGATCAAGTAGTAATTGAATTATTTAACAAACCCATAGACAAGCAACCTAAAGGCATTTTAGATATGGGTTGTGGTAATGGCGCCTTTATTCAGCATATTTTCGATGTCATTGAACATCAAACGTCAAGAGGAAAAATGCTTGAAGAACATCCATTATTATTGGTTGGAGCAGATTTTAATCAAGCTGCTTTAAAAGTAACCAGAGCTAATTTAATTAAAGCAGATATTTGGGCAAAAGTAATTTGGGGAGATATTGGCAGACCAGAATTATTAGCTAAAGACTTAAAAGAAGATTATAATATTGAATTAAAAGACTTACTTAATGTAAGAACTTTTCTAGACCACAATCGTATTTGGGAAAAGCCAAAAACCATAACCAATAGAATAAGTAGCTCTACTGGAGCTTATGCGTATCTGGGAAAACGTATAAATAATAATTCTGTTGAAGATTCTTTACTAGAACATCTACAAAAATGGAAGCCTTATGTTGAACAGTTTGGTTTATTAATTATTGAATTACATACTATAAACCCAAAATTAACAGCTAAGAATATTGGCAAAACAGCTGCAACTGCTTATGATGCCACACATGGTTTTAGCGACCAATATATTCTAGAAGTAGATGTTTTTAAAAACATTGCCAAAGAAGCAGGATTAGAGCCAGACGAACGTTATTTTTCAAGATTTCCAGATAATGATTTGGCAACAGTGAGTATTAATTTATTAAAAGGAACTAATAATTAAATAATATAAACATGACTAAAAATTTCACAGATTTTGCACTAGCCTTTTTTAGAATTTCCATTTCAGGAATGATGCTTGTACATGGCATCCCAAAAATAGAACGCCTTTTTTCAAGTCCCATAGAGTTTGGAGACCCAATTGGTGTTGGTCCAACGCTATCCTTAATTCTTGCGCTAATTGGAGAAGTAATTGCACCTTTATTTATAATTGTAGGTTTTAAAACAAAACTAGCAGCTATTCCAGCAGCAATAACCATGTTTGTAGCTGCTTTTATAGTGCATTTAGAAGACGATTTTGGCACAAAGGAAAAAGCTCTTTTATATCTAGTTTGTTTTATAGTTATCTTTCTAGCAGGTCCTGGAAAATATGCTATTGACAACAAAAAGTAAATCAAACAAATGTCTGAAGAAAAAAACACCTCTTTAATTACAAGAGATTGGCTAGCCATTGAGCGAACTAAACTTGCTAACGAGCGCACTTTTCTAGCTTATTTTAGAACCTTTATTGTACTCTTGGGAACTGGAGTAACTATTTTGAAACTTGAAATATTTACTGAACTTAAATCGTTTGGAATTATATTGGTTATTGTTTCGCCAGTGATTTTATTGATTGGAGTTATTAGATTAATTTATGTTAGAAAATTAATTAGAAAACACTATAACGCTTAAAATAAAACCTTTTTTATTTACAAGAAAAACACCTATGAAAGCTGTTTCAGTAGTTACTATAAAGAAAGAATTACAACATCGTTCCACAGAAGAGTTGATGGAACTCTGTTTACGTTTATCGAAATTTAAAAAAGAAAACAAAGAGCTCCTCACCTATTTGTTATTTGAATCTCATGATGAATCTGGTTATATAGAAACTGTAAAGCAAGAAATAAACGAGCAGTTTGAAACCATCAACACAGACAGTTATTTTTACATTAAAAAAAGTGTACGTAAAATTTTAAGAAATATAAAAAAGTACGCACGTTATTCTTTAAAAAAAGAAACTGAAGTAGAACTTCTTCTCCATTTTTGTCAAACCTTAAAAGATTTTGAGCCATCTATAAAAAGAAATGTGACACTTACTAATATTTATGAAAGACAAATTGTACTTATTAGAAAAATAATGGCAACACTGCATGAAGATTTACAATACGATTATAATTTAGAGTTAGAAGATTTAGAAAATTAATACAGAATCTTAGTAAACAAGATAAGAAATCAGAAACGATCTTTTAGTTTATTTAAAACAGAATTTAATTATAAATGAAACCAGAAGTAGATACATATCTTAACAATCTTAATAAATGGCAAAAAGAATTAACGAGGCTTCGTGAAATAATAGTTGATTGTGGTTTAAATGAAGAATACAAATGGATGCATCCTTGTTACACATATAAAGAAAAAAACATTGTATTAATTCATGAATTTAAAAATTACTGTGCCATTCTTTTTCACAAAGGAGCTTTATTGTCAGACCAAAAAAATATTTTAGTCCAACAAACAGAAAACACACAATCTGCTAGACAAATCCGATTTACAGATGTATCACTAATTGAAGAGCTTAAGTCAACCATTAAAGAATATATTTACGAAGCGATCGAAGTGGAAAAAGCGGGCTTGAAAGTAAAAAAGAAAAAAACAACAAACTTTGAAATACCTGAGGAATTAAACCAAATGTTCAAAGAAAGTCCCGAATTTAAAAAAGCATTTGAAAATCTGACTCCAGGAAGACAAAGAGGATATCTTTTGCATTTTACAAAACCAAAACAGGCAAAAACTAGAGTGTTACGAATAAAAAAAAGTATTGATAGAATTCTTGAAGGTTATGGATTAAACGATTGTACTTGTGGTTTATCAAAAAGAAAACCAAATTGTGATGGTTCTCATAAACAATTAGAAAGTGTTAAATAAAAAACTGAGATTAATAACCAAATAGCCTATGATAAAATTCTTTCGAAAGATTAGACAGAAAATGCTAAACGAAAACAAGTTCAGTAAATACATGCTGTATGCCATAGGAGAAATTATACTTGTAGTTATTGGAATTTTGATTGCTTTTCAAGTGAATGAATGGAGTAACCAACGTCATCAGGCTAAAGCTGAAGAAATTGTATTAACACAACTTCAAAATGATTTAAAAAAATCGCAAATAGAGTTAGAAAAAATAATCGATGTTTATCAAGAAAGAACAAAGGCATGCGCTATAGTACTTCGTTCTTTTTGGAAAACTGAAACACCACCTGATTCCATTTCGAAGTATATAGAAATACCTGGGATTACCCGAATTTATAGCCCAATATTAGGAACAGCAAGATCTCTTATTAGTTCTGGGAAAATAGATTTACTAAGCTCTTATGAGCTTAAAAATGACATTGTTTCCTATGTTGAAAAAGTAGATGCCAAGCTTATAGACATAAAAAGACATGAAGAAAGCTATTTTAGAAAAGGCAAAGAACTTATATTTGATGTGATGCCTAATACGTATCTTTCTAAAGAGGACTACAACAATAGCTTTGAAGAAACGTCACCAGAGGATTTAAAAGCATATTTTGAAAATGAATTAGTTCCAATGCCTATGGATTTTGACAAAGTCCCATTCCAATCAGATTTTAACGACTTATTCCAAAACGAAAAATTTTATCTAGCTTATAAAAAGTTGTATATCTCACATTATAATATGTATAATATATATGGCGAAATACTTGAGCTTACAAATGAGCTTTTGGAGAAATTAGACAATCTTAATATGGCAAAATATGCTAATAAATAATGAAAGACAAACAAAAAACTCAGTAAGAAAATTCAGAGTATTAATTCATTATCCTTACCATCAACTCCTTTAGTAAATCGCTTTGACTTACAGCATTAGACCCAACACCTTTGCTTTTTACATCAAACTCTCTTAAAGTAGCTATTACAGAACTTACTTTTTTCATTGGGTAATTTCTAGCAGCTGCAATATATTCGTTTGCGAAATAGGGGTTTATTTTTAATGAAGAAGCCACACTTCTTGGCGATTTATCCTGTAATCCATGTAAATGCAAGAGTTTAGAAAAGAAACTGTATAACAACGACACAGTAACAACCATTGGGTTGTCTTTTGGGTTTTCGCCAAAATATTTAATAATCTGGTTTGCTTTTAATACATCTCTAGCACCAACAGCCTTTTGCAACTCGAAATTATTATAGTCTTTACTAATCCCAATATTTTCCTCAATATGTTCAGGAGTTATTTGTGTGCCTTCAGGAAGAATAATTTTAAGCTTATCCAACTCATTAGAAATTTTACTTAAATCGGTCCCTAAAAATTCTGCAAGCATTTGTGCTGCCTTTGGAGAAATGGTATAATTCTGTCCAGAAAGAACACGTCTTATCCATTCTGCTACCTGATTGTCGTAAAGTTTCTTACTTTCAAATACAACACCATTTTTACTAAGTGTTTTATAAAGCTTTTTACGCTTGTCAATGGTTTTATATTTATAGTTTAAAACCAGTATAGTAGATGGCTGTGGCTGTTCGGCATAGTCTGCCAGTTTCTCAATAGTACGCGATAAATCCTGAGCTTCTTTTATAATAACTACTTGGTGTTCTGCCATCATTGGGTAACGTTTGGCGTTTCCAACAATATCTTCTATAGTCACATCGCGACCATATAAAACCATTTGGTTAAAGCCTTTTTCTTCTTCAGAAAGGATATTGGTTTCAATAAATTTTGAAATCTTATCAATATAATAAGCCTCTTCTCCCATTAAAAAATAAATAGGTCGAAACTTTTTATTCTTTATATCTGTTACTATTTGTTTGACTTCGTCCAAATCTCTATAAATTCCATTTTAATTAATACAAATTCCAAAATAAGCTATTGTTATTTGGTTTTTGATGAATGTACATTAACTTTGAAAAAAACCAATTTGCATTGATGCAAGAACTTCATTTTCCTAAGTTTCCGTTTCGTTTCAAAAATAGCGAAAATAAAATATCTATATTCGATTGTATTCGTAAAAAATTTGTGATTTTACAACCAGAAGAATGGGTTCGCCAACATTGTGTGCAATATCTAATTCTGGAAAAAAAATATCCTATCTCATTAATTAATGTTGAAAAAGAATTAAAGGTAAACGATTTAAAGAAACGATACGATATTGTGGTTTTTAATCCAGATGGAAGCATACACTTAATTGTTGAATGTAAAGCACCACAAATACACATTAATCAAGATACATTCGACCAAATTGCACGTTATAATCTAACGTTAAATGCAACTTATTTAATGGTTACAAACGGATTAAATCATTATTATTGTCAGATGGATTTTAAAAATGAACGTTATCAGTTTTTAAAAGACATACCAGAATACAGTAAATGAAAATAGCAGTTGTTATATTAAATTGGAACGGTAAAGAATTATTAGAACAGTTCTTACCTTCTGTTATGGCTCATTCTCCAAATGCTACTATTTATGTAGCAGACAATGCTTCTACAGATAATTCGGTATATTTTGTTAAAGAGCACTTTCCTTCTATTAAAATAATTAAGAATAAAGAAAATGGAGGTTATGCCAAAGGTTATAATGATGCTTTAAAACAGGTAGAGGAAGACATTTATTGTTTGTTAAACAGCGATGTTGAAGTCACTGAAAACTGGCTAACTCCAATAATTGAAACTTTTAAAAACAACCCTGAAACAGCTATTGTTCAACCAAAAATATTAGATTACAAAAACAAAAATTATTTTGAATATGCTGGAGCTGCTGGAGGTTATATAGATAAATTTGGTTATCCATTTTGCAGAGGACGCATATTTAACACTATTGAAGAAGATCTTGGTCAATACAACAATACAACTAACATTTTCTGGGCATCTGGAGCTTGTTTTTTTATTAGAAAAGATGCTTTCAATGCTTTAAGAGGTTTCGATGAATCTTTTTTTGCACACATGGAAGAAATAGATTTGTGTTGGAGAGCGTTTAATCAAAATTATAAAACTACTTTTGTTGGAGCTTCTAGTGTGTATCATGTTGGTGGAGCCACACTTAAAAACACAAATCCAAAAAAGACATATTTAAACTTTAGAAACAGCCTATTTGCTTTAGTTAAAAATGCCAATGGTAATATCTTTTTTTTAGTCTTAATGAGACTGATTTTAGATGGTATTGCAGGTGTTAAATTTCTAATCGAATTTAAGATTGAACATACCATAGCTATTATTAAAGCACACTTTAGTTTTTACTCCAAATTGCCAAAACTTTTAGAAAAACGCGCGTCATTTTCTAAAAAGAAAAACTACTATTATAAAACCTCTATTATTTGGGATTATTTTATGCGTAAACACAAGAATTTCAATTGTTTATAAAATTGTTAAAATTTTTGTTAATACGTATCTTTTCTATTCAACTTTTATATAATTTTGGTTTGTTAATTAATAACATCTAAAAACTGAAAACAATTATGAAAAAAATATTGATTTTAGGCTCATTTGCCCTAATACTTCTAGGTTCTTGCGTATCTAAAAAAGATTATGCTGCTTTAGAAGAAAAACAAAAAAATACACAAGATTTATTAAACACAGCAACCGTTAAATTAAATTCTTGTTTATCAGATAAAGCATCAGCAGAAGCTCGTGCAAAAGGTTTAGAGGATCGTATTGCTGATTTAAAAAAATCTAATGAAAACTTAATTCAAAGTAATGAATCTTTAACGATGCTTACAACTAAAGGAGCTAGTAATGTTGAAAAATCTCTTGAAAGCTTAAAAGAAAAAGATTTAAGAATTTCTCGATTACAAGATGCTGTTAGTAAAAAGGACAGTGTTATGTTGGCGCTTGTTACAAGTTTAAAGAAAGAAGTAGGAATCAACGATCCAGATATACAAGTGAATGTTGAAAAAGGTGTGGTATTTATTTCAATTGCAGATAAAGTATTATTCCAAAGTGGTAGCTACAACGTATCAACTAGAGCTAAAGAGATTTTAGGTAAAGTGGCAACAGTTGTAAAAGCTAAACCAACATTTGAATGTATGGTTGAAGCACACACAGATCCTGTTCCTTACAACAAACCACCACTTATTGATAACTGGGATTTAAGTGTTAAACGTGCAACTTCTGTAGTTCGTGTATTAGAAGATTTAGGTGTAGCACCTAAACAACTTATTGCAGCTGGTCGTGCTGAGTTCCAACCTTTAGTAGATAATGACACTGCTGAAAATAGAGCAAAAAACAGACGTACTAGAATTATTGTACTTCCAAAAATTGATGAATTCTACGACATGATTGACAAGGAAATGAAAAACCTTGCTGCTGACGGTAAATAGTAATCAAAATTTATAAATATGAAAAAGCTCAATCTAATAGATTGAGCTTTTTTTATGTTTTTTTATTTTATCTTATTTCTAATTAAAATATCTCTAAACTTCCTTTGCCTTCCCTTACAATAATTGGTTCAGTTTCAGATAAATCTATAACAGTAGAAGCGTGATTATCTCCATAACCAGCATCAATAACTAATTCTACTTTGTCTTTCCATTTTTCATAAATAAGTTCTGGATCTGTAGTATATTCTAATACTTCATCTTCATCATGAATAGATGTAGAAATAATAGGATTGCCTAATTGTTTAACAATTTCAATGGCTATTTTATTATCTGGCACACGAATACCAACTGTTTTTTTCTTTTTAAATGGATGTGGTAAGGACTTAGCTCCTGGAAGAATAAACGTGTATGGACCTGGAAGTGCTCTTTTTAAGATTTTAAAAGTAGATGTATCTATTTGCTTTACATAATCGCTTAAATTACTTAAATCTTCACATATAAATGAAAAATTAGATTTTTCTAATTTCACATTCTTAATCCTAGCAACACGCTCTAAAGCCTTTAAATTATTGATATCGCATCCTAATCCATAAACTGTATCTGTTGGATAAATTATCAATCCTCCTGCTTTTAATACCTTTACAACCTTCGCTATCTCTTTAGGATTCGGGTTCTCTTCATATATTTTAATAAACTCAGCCATACTATATGTCTCAAAAATTCGTTAACTTATGCAAAGTAATTAATTATATCTTTTATGAAGGTTATTAAAAACTACTTATTTCTATTATTTCTTATTATCTCTTTAGTTTCATGTTCTTCTGATGATACTGAAAATGGAACAAATAATCCTGACAACAACTTAAATCCACTTGAATATTACCAAGAACTTAACGTGCCTTATGGTAATAATAGCGATCAAGTATTCGATATATATTTACCAGCAAATAGAACATTAGAAACAGAAGTCATGATTCTGGTACATGGTGGAGGTTGGTCTGCTGGTGATAAAAATGACATGAATGGTTTTAAAGACTTTTTACGAAGCGAATTCCCTAATATGGGAATAGTAAACATTAATTATAGACTTGCTGATGAGAATAATCAACCTTATCCTATGCAAATAAACGATATTACTTCAATCATTAATCATTTAAAAACAAAACAGGATTACTATGTAATTGATGATGATTTTGCGTTTATAGGAGTAAGTGCTGGTGCACATTTGTCCCTATTATGGAGTTATGCATTTGATGTGAATAATAATATTGATATGGTTTGCAGTATTGTTGGCCCAACCAATTTTACCGATCCTGCTTATTTGAATAATACAAATCCAGAGTTACAGATTTTATTAGATTTATATGGTTTAGATGCTACTACAGAATACCTTGAAGAAGTAAGTCCGTATCATAGAGTTACTGCATCTGCTCCTCCTACAATATTGTTTTATGGTGGTTTGGATCCATTGGTGCCAACAACTCAAGGAACTGCCATGAGAGATAAACTACAAGATTTAGGTGTAACTCATGAGTTTACTTTATATCCTAATGCTGGTCATGGCTGGATTGGGCTGGATTTACTAGACACAAGCTTCAAGCTAAAAGCTTTTATTGAAGCGCATTTCGATTAAGTTTTTAACCAATAATTTCCAATTTCGCAAAACGAAGTAATAATTTTTTAACACCACCCTTATCAAATTTTATTTCGGCTTTGGTATCACTTCCTGCACCTTCTATCTTTAAAACTTCACCTTTACCAAAACGTAAATGTTCCACTAAATTTCCTACTGCTAATTTACTATCAAATAAATTTGCTTTACCACCTGTTTCGCTAACTGGCTTCAGGTTTTTTGGTGTAGTTATAGTTATTTTTTCAGATGCTCTTTCTTTTGAAGATAGCTTTTTCTTATAAGATGGCTGAACAGGTTTTTTAAATCGGATTTTATTTGCGTCTGCTACTCTTCTAGTTTCTGGAATATCGTCTCCAAAAATATCTGGGTCTAACATAGGATTAAATCGTCGTTCTTCGATAGGTGTAATAATATCCAGATATTCTTCGTCAATTTCTTCAATAAAACGACTTGGATCAGAATCGATTAATTTCCCCCAACGATAACGTGATAATGCATATGTTAAATAGGCTTGCTTTTCGGCTCTTGTTAATGCTACATAAAACAAACGTCTCTCCTCCTCTAGCTCACTTCTTGTATTCATGCTCATAGCACTTGGAAATAAATCTTCTTCCAAACCAACTATATACACATACGGAAATTCTAAGCCTTTCGCTAAATGAATGGTCATTAAAGCCACATGGTCTGCATCTCCTTTATCAGCATCTAAGTCGGTTGCAAGAGCCACATCTTCCAAAAATTCAGCTAAAGTCGCAGTGGCATCAACAATTTCTTTTTGTCCTTCAACAAAATCCTTCATCCCATTTAAGAGCTCTTCAATATTTTCCATTCTGGCAACACCTTCAGGTGTACCATCCTTATTAAACTCACGAATTAAACCACTCGCTTTTGTTACATGTTCAGCTAATTCAAAGGCATTCGCTGTTTGGTTTAATACTTGGAAACTTTCAATTAAGGTTACAAAGTCTTTTAGTTTATTTTTAGTTCCAGAATTAATGTTAATGTCTATTTTATCGATATTCTGAAGAACTTCAAAAATTGATCTATTATAGCCATTTGCAGCTACAATTAACCTATCAAGAGTTGTTTGACCAATTCCTCTTGCTGGATAATTAATAACACGTTTTAACGCTTCTTCGTCAGCCGGATTTATTATTAAACGTAAATAAGACAAGACATCCTTAATTTCCTTTCGTTGATAGAAAGATAATCCTCCATAAATTCTATAAGGAATATCTCGTTTTCGTAAAGCATCTTCAATAGCACGAGATTGTGCGTTGGTTCTATATAACACAGCAAAATCGCTATTCATTAATTGATTTTGCATTTTGTTTTCGAAAATGGAACTAGCTACAAATCTGCCTTCGTCTCCATCTGTTAAAGAACGGTTCACTTTTATTTTTGCACCTTCATCGTTTGCAGTCCAAACTACCTTATCAAGTTTGGTTTGGTTTTTATCAATGATTGAGTTGGCTGCATTGACAATGTTTTTTGTAGAACGATAATTTTGCTCTAACCTGAAGAGTTTCACATCATCATAATCCTTCTGAAAATTTAAAATATTATTAATGTTCGCACCACGAAAGGCATATATACTTTGTGCATCGTCTCCAACCACACAAATATTTTGAAAACGATCTGAAAGAGCTCTAACAATTAAATACTGACTATGGTTTGTATCTTGATACTCATCTACCAAAATATATCGAAATTTATCTTGGTACTTGGCTAAAACATCTGGGAAACGTGTTAGTAGTTCGTTGGTTTTCAATAACAAATCGTCGAAATCCATGACTCCTGCCTTGAAACATCTATCTACATAGTTTTTATAAATTTCACCCATTTTTGGACGCCTAGCCATGGCATCTGCTTCAATAAGTTCTGGATTTTGAAAATAGGCCTTTACTGTAATTAGGCTATTTTTATAAGATGAAATTCTGGAACGAATCTGTTTGTATTTATAGAGATCCTTGTCCAGATTCATCTCTTTGATAATAGATGCTATTAATCTGTCGGAATCCTGAGTATCATAAATGGTAAAATTACTTGGATAACCTAGTCTATCTGCTTCAAAACGCAATATTTTAGCAAAAACGGAGTGAAAGGTTCCCATCCACAAATTTTTAGCTTCACTCGTACCAACAATAGTTGCAATACGCTCTTTCATTTCCCGAGCTGCTTTATTGGTGAATGTTAATGCCAGAATATTAAACGCATCGACTCCTTGACTCATTAAATAAGCAATTCTATAGGTTAACACTCTTGTTTTCCCAGAACCTGCTCCTGCTATTACTATCATAGGACCATCTTTTTGTAAAGTTGGTGCTAACTGTGCGTCGTTTAACTGACTTAAATACTTCTCCAAATCTCTTTCATTTTAAAAGCTAAAAATAACTATTGTAAGTCTTTTTAAGGGCTAGAATTATGAATAATTATAAACAATTTAAAACTTGCTTAGAGACTAATTATTCTACTGTCATAGTTTTTAATAATCCAGCACGTGCGCTTATCCAAATAAAATTAAATGCAGATTTTGTTTTATTGCGTTCAATATTGTGTTTTACAGCTTCTTTAAAGGGATGCTTTTTAGATTGACTGCTTTTATTAACAAATAATTTTGCAACATCTGTTAGGAATTTATTTTTGTCTTTACCATTGTCTTTCAAGGCAGTGACATCAAAGTCTTTATATCTCACTTTAAAATCTATAGTCGAAGTATCATCAGTACCTGAAATTGTAAAATAAGTTTTATCTAATTCACCTTCTAATCGTGCATTTAAATTAGGTTCCGTAAAAGTGTTTAAATATCTTGCTTGAAGCAGTCCGATTTCTGCTTGAAATTCAAACAAATCTGATAAATTATTAACATCAAAAGACCAAACCACTTCAAGTGGTGCATGTTTCATAAATAACATGTCAAAATTTAGGGTTGTTTTGGTAGGTGATTGATAAGTGTTACTTACATTTTTAATGTCTGCATTAAACTTAGAGAAAGTAATTTCACCTGCTTTTCTATTAACCTTTACTCTTTCAGAATAAATAATATCTCCATCATGAATTAATACGTTATCTATGGTTAAATCCATTTTTAAATTACGAAGCATCTTGCTGTAAAGAGGTTTTATACGTTTATCGTCTGCTACCAATTTATCTCGATACACATTAAAATCTGGTTTAAAAAACGCTACTTTATTACTAGAAAACTGCCAAATGGAATCCTCTATAATTCCAAAATGTGGTTTTTCTACTTGTACAGAATCTATTCGTAAATTAAAATGGTCTCGCTCAAAAGGAATAATTCTAGATAATTTTTCTTTAGTATATTTTGTATAAAGTCTTAAACTTGTTAGTTCTGTTGCATCTTTGGTTAATTTCCCATGTTTAACAGTTAGGCATTCATAGTCTCCTAACTGTCCAAAAAACGAATCAAAATTTATCTGATAATTATCATAATCAAAAGGAATCTTACGTGTTTGAGTTTCTTGATTAAAAACTATTTTTTCTAGCTTTAAATAGATGTTTTCTGTTTGGAACTTTAATGAATCTGTTTCAGAATCCATCACTAATACATGACCTTTATCAATATTAATTTCTTTAATTTGGATCTGTTTACTTATAGATTTCTTATTAGAAGTTAGATATTCTTCATTTGGAATCAATGGGTTGTGATAATAGGAAATATTAGGATTCTTCAAGTAAATCTCATCTATCTGAATCAAATTACTCAATAAATAATTCCAGTAACTTAATCCATTAATGGAGAGTTGCTCTATGTTAATTTGTGCATTTGGTTTTTTTATTGTTTTTCCAAAATTGGTAAGTTTAATATCTTCTACCTCTATTTTTCCTTTTAAAATGCTTAAATGTAAGTCGCTGTAAGTTACATTTATTGTTTCTGGTAAATTGGTAGACAACACCCTTTCAATCTTAGATTTTATCACATACTGTGCTATAAAAACAACTAAAACAAGAATAATTGCAATAATTCCAAAAAATTTTAACCAATTACTTTTTTGCTTGCCCATTTCATAAAGATATCCATTTTTTCAAGTTTATTTTAAATATATTTACTCAAAATTATTATGAATTATGAGTTCAGTTTTAAATTTTCTAGGCGATATTAGTTGGTGGCAATGGATTCTAATAGGTTTAGTATTGGTTGCAATTCGCGATGTATTTATCCAAAAAAAACATACTATTAGTCATAATTTTCCAATTATTGGCCATTTAAGGTATTTAATGGAAAATATTGGTCCAGAAATTCGTCAATATTTTGTGGCTAACAATAGAGAAGAACTTCCTTTTAATAGAATAGAACGTAGTTGGATTTATGCTTCGGCAAAAAAAGAAAATAATTACGAAGGATTTGGCACAGATAGAGACATTTATTCGCATCAGCATATTTTTATAAACAATGCTATGATGCCTTATAAGATTGATGAAAACCACCCAAATAGCATTGATAAAACGTTCCTGCCTTGCGCAAAAGTTATAGGAGCCTACAACCAACGAAAAAAACCTTATCGTCCAGCTTCTGTAATAAATGTATCTGCTATGAGTTTTGGCTCTCTTTCAGCCAGAGCAGTAGAATCGATGAACAAAGGTGTAAAAATAGCTGGAGCATATCATAATACAGGTGAAGGTGGCTTATCTCCTTATCACAGCAATGGAGGAGATGTTATTTTTCATTTTGGAACAGGTTATTTTGGAGTAAGAGGTGACGATGGTAATTTTTCGATGGAAAAGTTAATAGATTTAGTAAATAAAAATCCTTTTATAAAAGCTATTGAAGTAAAGCTTTCTCAAGGAGCTAAACCAGGAAAAGGTGGTGTTTTACCTGCAGCTAAAATAACTCAAGAAATTTCAAATATTCGCCATGTTCCTTTAGGAAAAGATGTGCTTTCACCTCCTAACCATTCTGCTTTCTCCAATGTTCAAGAATTAGTTGATTTTATTGAAGACATAGCTGAAAAGACTGGACTACCAGTTGGTATTAAAGCAGCCATTGGAAAATTAGATCAATGGAAAGAGTTAGCAGCCATTATGCAAAAAACTGGAAAAGGACCAGATTTTATAACAGTAGATGGTGGCGAAGGTGGTACTGGAGCCGCTCCACCAAGTTTTGCAGACCATGTTTCATTACCTTGGGTATATGGTTTTAGCGATTTGTACAAAATGTTTAAAGAAAGAGATTTGTGCGAGCGAATTGTATTTATTGGTAGTGGAAAACTAGGTTTTCCAGCAAAAGCTGCAATGGCCTTTGCCATGGGAGCCGATTGTATTAATGTAGCCCGTGAAGCCATGATGAGTATTGGATGCATACAGGCACAAGTTTGTCATACCAATCGTTGTCCTAGTGGTATTGCTACCCAAAGCAAATGGTTACAAAATGGTATTGATCCAACTTTAAAATCTGAACGCCTAGCCCAATATTTTAAAACGTTTAGAAAAGAATTAGTAGAAATTACTCATGCTGCTGGTTACGAACATCCTTGTCAGTTTAAAATGAGTGATATTGATGTAAATGTTGATGACCAGCATTTATCTAAAGAATTAGACAGAACTTATATGTACCACAAAGTTCCTGTTCCATTTACTTCTATGCAAGATTTAAAAGATTGTTTATATTTGGGAGGTAAAATTAATACCAAAAACTAAAATCTACTTATGGATTCCGAAAGAATTATTGACTTATTTATGTTTGCTATTCCTACACTTATTACAGGTTTGATAGCATACTATTTTTTTAAAGAGCACACAAAAAATGAAGATGGTAGAAGGCGTTTTTTATTGCATAAAGATATGCAAGTAAATGCTATGCCTTTACGACTACAAGCCTATGAACGTATGGCTTTGTTTTTAGAGAGAATTACACCTTCAAAATTATTAATAAGAATGAGTCCAAATTCTTCAAACAAAGAAGATTACGAGAGCTTACTTATAGCATCAATTGAACAAGAATTTGAACACAATTTATCTCAGCAAATATACATAAGCGACGATTGTTGGAACATTATTGTAGCTGCAAAAAACGCTACTATTCAATTAGTAAGAAAGGCTAGTTTACTTGAAAAAACGGATACCTCGAACAAACTAAGAGAAGTTATTTTAACTGAAATGATGGAGAAAAGAGCACCAAGTGATGCTGCCTTATCTTTTATTAAACAAGAAGTAAATGATATGTGGTAGATACATTAATTATCTACAATAGTTTTTGCAGATTCATTAAATTTCATTTCGGCATAATCAAACCCTTTTTTCCACCATTCTTGCATTAAATCCTTACTAAAAATCAATGAGTTTTCAGTGAGTTTAGTTGGTGTGAAATACAGATTTAATTTTACACCATTGTTTTTTGCTGCCAGCTTTCCAATAACCACATCGTGTTTTTCAACCTGATCCATTAAATGTCCAAATAAATTCATCATTAATGAAAATGGGTTTTTACCTAAAACCTTGTTGTGCTCCATGTGTTCAGACTCCAGAATAATAGCATCTACCTCTGTTGCACCACGCTTTACTGCTTCTCTTATTGGAACCACACAACTTAAACCTCCATCTGCATATTCATAACCATTTACTTTTGCCAAAGACATAAATGGCACATAATTACATGAAATCCATATCCAGTTACAAAACTCCTCATAACTACAATCATTTATAGATTTATATTCAGCTTTATTTCTAGATAAATTAGTAACTGTAACAACAACATCTTCTTTTGTTCTTCTAATTTCATCAAACTCTTCTCTTGTAAAATTTCGCTTAATATTTCTTCGTAATGATTTACTCTCACCAAAGGTTCTCTTCATTTTAATAAATTGCCACATAGAATTTAAAAAATCTATTGACACATATTCTCTTTTCCCTTTTTTATGCTGTACAAACGGACTCACACTAAAAATATCATGCTGTTGTACGTTTGTAAAAATATCATACAGTTTAGGAATATTATTTGCAGCTAAATGCGGTATCAACAAGCTTCCTGTAGATGTTCCTAAAAACATATCATACTTACTCCCTTGATTTTCCATAAGGTATTGTGCCACACCTCCAGCATAAGCACCTTTACTTCCTCCTCCTGATATTACTAATGCTCTCATTCTGTTTCTAATGGACTTATTTCTTCGTTTTTATATTTAGCAAATTTAAACCCACTTTGCCACCAAGTTGTCATCTTTTCTTTATTAAAAATTAATGCGTTTGTTGTCAATACAGTTGGTGTGTAATAAAAATCTATAATTGCTTTTTGATTTGAAGCAACAAACTTTCCGATTCTAATATTCTGACTTTCAATTCTATCTAACATAAAAGCAAACATATTTGTTAATAAAGAAAATGCGTTAGTTGAAGGCATTCTATTTAAGTGCGTAATTTCTGTTTGCAAAATAATAGCATCAACATGTGTTGCACCTCGCTTTATAGCTTCTTCTATTGGCACCATAGAGCCCAAGCCTCCATCAGCATACTCGCAACCATCTTTCTTAACTAAAGACATAAATGGTGTGTAATTACAGGAAATCCAAACCCACTCACAAAATGCTTCATAGTCAAAATCTTTAATAGACTTATACTCTACTTGGTTTAAAGATAAGTTAGAGACTGTTATAACTACATCTTTACCTGATGCCTTTAATTGATTAAACTCTGTTTCCGACAATGTGTTTTTAATAAGCTTTTTAAGGTTAAAACTTTCGCCAAATGTTTTTCGGCCTCTAGCCAAGTTTTTCAACACATTAACATGATTGATACTAATAGTTTCTAACCCTTTTTTTCTCTTTATCTTAAATGGACACAAACTAAAAATTGAATTTTGATTGACATTCGTATATACTTCTTTAATTTTCTCAACATTTTTTAATGCCAAATGAGACACCAACAAACTACCAGTAGATGTGCCAATAAAAATATCGTATTTATGTGCTCTATTTTCAATTAAATATTGAGCAACGCCTCCAGCAAACGCACCTTTACTTCCTCCTCCCGAAATGACCAATGCTCTCATTTATTTTGAATTTTGTAATCTTAAAATAATATTTTGATAGTCTGGATTTTTAGACAACTCTTCCAACATATTTTTTGTATACTTTTTAAATTGCCAGTTATAATGATTTGATGCCTCCACTAAATTAGACAAAATTTGCTCATTAAAGATGCCCAAAGAGTTTAAATAATTAAATGCCGCGAGTCTTACTTCGAAACCGTATTTTGGAGCTGAATAACTTATTAATTCATTTAGAAAATCTTCTTTTTTACCTACTTGATAAGCAGGTGTTGAAAGCGCCAAAGCCAACCAAAGCTGCCTAACATTCTTGTCGCTTAAACCTACAATACTACTAGTTTCATTCAAATACATTTCTCTATCTTCTGGGAAATTAATCCATAAATGATATAGTGCAGATTCAATAGTTAGATATGAAGAATCTTTTAATAATGATTCGTAATTAATTTTGAGATTTAAAGGTATTTCTGTCACGTTTTGCGCAATGGCTTGTCTTGCCATTAAAGAACCTTTGAACACTTCTGAAGTAACTCTATCTGGTATTTGAGAAATGACTTTACGCTTAGCCTGATCTGAAATAGGAGCTGTTAAATAATAATCGCATTTAGATGTTAATAACTCACAATCTACCATTTCATACTCCTGAATAAAAGTAGATTGCATCAAACTTTCAAAGGCTTTATCTATTGGGAATTCAACTTGAACCAACCAAGTATTTACAAATTCAGTTAAATCTTTCCCACTGGCTTTTTCTACTTCTGAAATAAAATCAGATGTTTCCACATTTGCAAAAGGATGCGCTTCTAAGTAGCTTTTTACTGCATTCTTAAAATCTTTATCACCAACTTCTTCTCTTAAAACATGCAAAGCCCAAGCACCACGCTTATAAAAAGTGGTACTGCTAGATTTGGGATTTAACAACGAAGTACTACTTCCAGATCTGTTTTGATCCATTAGCTCCTGAGCATATTCGTACATTCTCCAGTAATAATAATTCTTACCAAACACATCTTTTTCAGCCAATAACGCATAATAAGTAGCAAAACCCTCTTGCAACCAATGATGTTCTCCACTTTTGGCAGTTACATAATCGCCAAACCATTGATGTGCTAATTCGTGTGCATTCACATTCACATAATTTCTGTCTACAAAACCTATAGAATCGATTACAAATGCATCAGAAAAAATAGTTGCACTTGTGTTTTCCATTCCTGCATAAAGAAAATCGTGTACAGGAATCTGTTTATAATTTTGCCAAGGATAAGCCACACCAATTTCATTTTCAAGAAAATCAAACATCTGTTTGCTATATCTGTAAGTTGATTCTATTTTTAAGGAATCTTTAGGATAGTAGTACATTTCAAGAGGTACTCCACTGTTTGAAGCCTCTTCTACTTTGTTATATTTCCCTATTACTAAAGCCACTAAATAACTTGACATAGGCTCTTTCATATCAAAATGCCAAGCTGTATTATCTGCCTCGACCTCTTTATTTATAAGGATACCGTTCGAAATCACTTCATAATCGTTATCGAATGTAATCGATAAATCAAACTCTATTTTATCGTTGGTATCATCTAAACTAGGCAGCCAATTACTTGTGTATTTTCCTTGCCCTTGAGTCCAAATTTGGTTTGGTGCTTCATTATTCCAACCAATAAAATACATTGCCTTTTTGGGTTTAGCATTATATTTAAAGCTTAATTGATAGGTTTCGCCAGCTACATATCTAGAATAAACCACAAGCTGCTTTTTATTGTTTTTAAAAGCCACTTCTTTATTGTTAAGCAATACGTCATCAAAATTCATAATTATTGCATCTATAAAAACGGAGTCTACAGATTTTAAAATTTTAAATTGATATTCTACTAATCCAAATACCTTAGAAGAATCCATATCGAAACTTAAATTAGCCTTGGCACGAGTAAAATTAACAGATTCCGTTTGTTGAGCCAATGAAAACATAGCAGTAAAACAAACACAAATACAGATAAATATTTTCATAGGTTGAATATAGCAAACCTTAAGCCAAAATAAAAGCACGTTAATAATTAACGTGCTTTTTCATATAATAATTTTAGCTAAATATTAAAGTGTTACATTTGGCTTAGCAATTGGTGTATCACTTTTTACAACTACAAAAGTTGAAATTGCATAATATGCATGAACATTATCTGCTGTTGACTGCAAATCGTTAACCCAATCCTCAAAATCATATTTAAATCCAAACGTATTTCCAGCCATGGATGAATCGAATTCATCTATTCTTACAGGAACTGCCATTCCTGGACACCATCCAGCTCTATCTGGTTGCCAGTTTCCATTCTGTGGACTTACTGGATTAGAAGCACATCCAATTGGCCCCATATTATGTTGAAACATGTCTACATTGTTTATTATAACATCATGCGTTCTATAACACCATTCTGCACAAGGACGACCATCAGAATCGCTTGGAGTTGCGTGACCCCAACCTGAAATAATAGTTCTTAAATGTGTGCTTTCAGCATTAACAGGTATAGAAATAGATTTTGCTAAAACGAAAGCTGAATCATCTTCTCCATATATTACGCCTTCTAAAGAGTTTTCATTATACTGCAACACTTCTGCAATAGCATAATAAGGATAATCTGGCGTTCCTTCAATATAATCAAAATCAACTGAAAGATTCCACCCGTCAGAACCCCAAACCTCTATATAAGCTCTTAATTCTAACTCTCCAATTAATAAAGATTTGAAATCTGTAACATCAATCATGAAACCTCTTTCTAAATCGCTATTATCAACTCCATAAGGTGTAATATACCTCCCTATTTCATACCAATCATTAGAGTCTTCATCTCGAACAGAAATATTCGCAAAAACATCCCACGCATCACAACCTCCAGAAGGACAATCTAATTGCACATACATATTAATGGTTTCAATATTTGAAATATCGTCATGCAAAGTAATTATTTGCTCAGAAGATTGGCTAAAACCACCACCAAATGCTAAATGTTCATTATCGAATGCTACATAGTTATGAGTAACCGGCAACCCAACTCCCTTTAACAAAACAGAAACATCATCTGTTAAATCATTTTGAAGCGTTAGCAATCCTGTTTCCGTACCAACTGCAGAAGGTGTATACCTTAGATAGATCAAAGTATCATCATTCGCATTTGCTGCATCTATTTGAAGAGATGTACTAAAAACTACATTATCTAAAGAAATCTCAAAAGGACTAGTAGTTGATAGTGAGATATTATTGACTAGATTGTCTCCATTAACATTCAAAGTTAAAGATTCTGATGGAGTTGCATTTGCTACATCCCCAAAATCCAATTCTTCTTCACTTACAGTAATAACTGGCGTAATACTTACTCCTACACCACTCAAGTTTAACGTTTTAGAAGCTGCACCATCGCTTTTAAAAACTATCTGTCCCTCATTAGAGCCAACTGCAGACTCAGCAGGAGCAAAACGCGCATAAATGGTTTGATTTCCTGAATTTGCATCATCTTTATCAATAATCAGATTTGTTGTAAAAGATATATCATCTAAAGATATTTGAAAATTAGAATCTGTGTCAATCGTCAAATTAGCCGTTAAATTCATACCTTTTACCTGCACACTTTGAGACTCGGAAAAACTTAAAACATCCGTTTCAGCAAAAGGAGAAACAGCACCAGTTAAAATTATTCCTGGCGTTGGAGTTGGTGTGGTAGTGCCTTGTGAAGAATCATCGCTACTACAACAAAACAAAACAAACATAAGCGTAATCACAGACAGCACCTTAACATTAGATAGAAATTTCATTTAAAAAATAGTTTAATTAGTAATTTCTAGCAAGTTATAAAATATTAGTGTTTTTTACCATAAACTTGTAATTTAGATTTAGTTTTACCAACAATTAATTCATTTTAGCCTTAAAATGCTACAAACTCCTATAGATTATTTAAAAGGTGTCGGTCCAAATCGAGCAGATTTACTACGGAAGGAATTAGGCATTCACACATATCAAGATTTAATTAACTTATTTCCAAACAGATATTTAGACAGAACCCAATATTATAAAATCAATCAGTTACAAAGAAACAGCACAGAAGTTCAAATTGTTGGCGAAATAATTAGTCTAAAAGAAGTAGCTCAAAAACGTGGAAAACGCCTAGTAGCAATATTTAAAGACGAAACAGGAACTATGGAATTAGTATGGTTTCGAGGACAAAAATGGATTCGTGAAAGCTTAAAACTCAAGAAACCTTATGTAGTTTTTGGAAAAACCAATTGGTTTAATGGTGTTTTTAGTATGCCGCATCCAGATATGGAATTCCTGGAAGAGCATGAGAAGAATTTGCGTTCAGCAATGCAGCCAATTTACCCTTCAACAGAGAAACTAACAAATAAAGGCATTACCAATCGTGTGATTAATAAAATCATGCAACAATTGTTTATTGAAACAAAGGGTCGATTTCAAGAATCTCTTTCTGAAAATATCATTTCTGAACTTAAATTAATATCCAAATCCGAAGCTGTTTTTAACATCCATTTTCCGAAAAATCAAGAGTTATTAGCAAGAGCTCAATTCCGATTAAAATTTGAAGAATTATTCTATATTCAATTGCAATTAATACTTAAAAATTTAATCCATAAATC
Source organism: Xanthomarina spongicola (assembly GCF_003148645.1). Classification (GTDB taxonomy): domain Bacteria; phylum Bacteroidota; class Bacteroidia; order Flavobacteriales; family Flavobacteriaceae; genus Xanthomarina; species Xanthomarina spongicola. The sequence goes on along the minus strand of NZ_QGGP01000002.1, from coordinate 98,161 downwards.
GAAAATTAAAGGGTTGCCTTTTAAATTTGTTGGCGACAATTTTAACACGTTCTACAACGAACATTTACCCTTTGAATTAACCAACGCACAGAAACGTGTTTTAAAAGAAATTCGACAAGATTTAGGTAGTAAAGCACAGATGAATAGGTTATTGCAAGGAGATGTTGGTTCTGGAAAAACCATTGTAGCCTTCATGTCAATGCTAATAGCGCTTGACAACGGTTTTCAAGCCTGCCTAATGGCTCCGACTGAAATTTTGTCAGTCCAACACTACAACAGTTTACTTGAGCTGTCTAACAAATTGAATATCAGAATTAAACTGCTTACTGGCTCAAGTAACACTTCAGAAAGAAAAGAAATTCATAAATTGCTTGAAAATGGCGAATTAGACATCTTAATTGGTACGCATGCACTTCTTGAGGACAAGGTGAAATTCAAAAATTTAGGGCTTGCAATTATTGATGAGCAACATCGATTTGGGGTCGAGCAAAGAAGTAGACTTTGGAAAAAAGGCCCATCTAAATCCTCCCATGATGAAACTAAAAAAGCGCCTACTCCTCCACACATCTTAGTCATGACTGCTACGCCAATTCCTAGAACTTTAGCCATGTCTGTTTATGGCGATTTGGACATTTCAGTTATCGACGAATTACCTCCAGGAAGACAAGCCATAAAAACGGTTCATCGATTCGATAAAAACCGACTGAACGTTTTTAGATTTATTAGAGATGAAATTGAAAAAGGCAGACAAGTTTATATCGTCTATCCATTAATTCAAGAAAGCGAAAAAATGGATTATAAAGATTTAATGGATGGTTATGAAAGTATTGTAAGAGATTTTCCGATGCCTAAATATCAAATTTCCATCGTGCATGGAAAAATGAAACCTGCAGACAAGGATTACGAAATGCAACGCTTTATTAAAGGCGAGACCAATATTATGGTTGCCACAACCGTTATTGAGGTTGGTGTAAACGTGCCTAATGCCTCAGTCATGGTTATAGAAAGTGCCGAACGCTTTGGATTATCGCAATTACATCAATTACGTGGACGTGTTGGTCGTGGTGCCGAACAAAGTTATTGTATTTTAATGACGAGCCATAAACTGAGTAATGATAGCAAAGTACGTTTAGAAACTATGACTAGAACCAACGATGGTTTTGAAATAGCCGAAGTAGACTTACGTTTACGTGGTCCAGGAGATATTATGGGAACCCAACAAAGTGGTGTCTTAAACCTCAAGATTGCTGATTTAATAAAAGATAAAGATATTTTACAATCTGCCAGATATTACGCTAAAAAAGTACTTAGTATTGATCCAACATTAATGGCTCCAGAATATAAAACCATCTTGCATACCTACCAACAACTTAGCAAATACAAGAATATCTGGAATTATATTAGTTGAATATACGTGTTACTATTTTTGGATATTATTACTGATAAATATAAATTTTTATAATCAAACTCATAATTTTGAACAGAAAATTCTAATTTAGCATTACCTTATTAATTTTATTAACTGTGGACCAACAAATGAGATTTCTATACCAACAATTTCTCAAGAACCAACAGATATAGTCTAAACGAAAAAGACCTTATTCCTTATCATTATCCATATAAAAGCAAATATCCGAGGCTTCTTCCATATTTATATAAAAACAATAAGTAAGACTTTATAAAACTAGATGGAGATTTACAGAATATAAAATATGGCACTAATTCGGCCAATAATTTCTTGATTAATTACTTTAAAGAGCATGATAGATTCAAGAACTCATTAGTTGTTATGGTTCGAACTAGCCATAATTCAAATGAATCTATTATAAAGCAAAATGTTAGAGTAACTTCTAGCATGTATGGAAACCTATAATAAATACGAAACAAAAAAGACTCTACGTTTAGAAATTTTCCAGCTGTTTTATTCATTCGTAAAACTTGAGATTCCATCTAGGTATGATATTATTTAAATGATTAAGAATGAAATGATTACTATTATAATTAACAAAAATGAATATCAGTTTATAAATCCAGAAATTCAATTCAATAAATAGAATACTAAAATTACCTGAATTATATAACAACTACTATAAACTAATTTTGAAACAATAATTCGTATTACTACGTATGGGCTATTTAGTTAAAAAATACTAACTTAGCATATCCTCCTGATACAAAACATTATAACAATTACATTTTGCATAATTATAGGTAATTTTTAAATTGTAAAACACTATTACAGACATAAACATATATGTAGACATTAAATTCCATTTAGTTTTTTTGAAAAAAAAAAGGACTAATAGCTATATAGACAAGCACTGTCATTTATAAAAAAAGAGTAACAAAGGAGCATAATAATCAACGTTATAGAAAATATAAAATGATAAAAAAAACAGCAAAAAATCTAGTTGAGGAATATCAGAATTGGAGTTATCATTCATCTCACAAAAAATCTGCATTTAGAATTTTAAAAAATATTGAGTCTGTTAATGGAAAAACGAATCCAAAATTTATAAAATTATCAAATGAATATGCTTCAGATATCTTAGGATGGAAAGGGTTTGCTCCATGGCTTCATGTTTATAGTGCAATGGCTAAAACTTTTAAAGAGGGGTGGATTCCTGACAATTATTATGGTAAAATAGTAGTTCCAAAATTGAAAGGAAACTATGGAGTAATAGCAGATTATAATTCATTAACCAGTCTTATCTTTAAGTCTTCATTTTTCCCAGATTGTTTATATTATGCTAATGGATTATGGTTTTCAACAGATTACCGAGTTATTTCAGATAAGGAAGTAAAGAACATTGCATTTAAAGAATCAGAAAAGGTTGTTTTTAAAATTGATAATTCACTTCAAGGTAGAGGGGTCTTTTTTATTGAAAAAAATAATTTCGACAGTCAAGAGTTAAAATCATTAGGTAATGGCGTCTTACAAAAATATATTAAACAGCATTCATTTTTTGAAGATATCATGCCAAATTCAGTTACAACCATACGTGTTACAAGCGTTATTAATGATGAAGGGATAGTATCTGTTAGAGCTTGCTATCTTAGAGTTGGTCGTGATTCAGATACACATGTTAAATCTGCTTCACATATAAGGGTTCCTGTTAACATTGCCACTGGTACACTTAATAAATATGGTTACACAACTAATTGGATTCAAATAGAAAATCACCCAGATACTAACTATTTATTTGATAAAAAACAAATTCCAAATTTCAACAAATGTATTGAAGCTGCACTTGATCTTCATAAAATGGTTCCATTTACTCGAAGTATTGGATGGGATATGATACTTGATGAGAATAACAATATACAAGTAATGGAGTGGAATGGGTCTCATAACGACATTAAATTTTCTGAAGCTACACAAGGACCTTGTTTCACTGATTTAGGCTGGGAAAAACTCTGGAAACTAAATTAACCTTTCCGTTTTTAAATCATTCTAATAATAATTTACTTTTAAATTTTAACCCCAAAAGTTTTAATTATATACCAAAACTACAGGTTCAAAAGACCAAAAGAATTTAACGTATTTAAGTAATAAAAAAGCAGGGGTTTTAATTATTAACTGAATATCAAGCTCCTAAGCATAAACTAATCTTACAACTCTACTAGACTGATAAACGAAAGGTCAAAAAAACCTATTCCTCCAACAACCCATTCATAAACTCTTCAAACTCTGTTGTAAACTCCTTATACTTTTCCCCAGTTGCTGGACCATTAAATCCTGTATGGATTTTACGTACTACTCCACTTTTATCTATAAAAATAGTGGTTGGATAGCTTAATACATGGTTCAACATGGGGAGTTTTTCTTGAGCAGACACTTTGCTGGCAGTACCAAATTGGGCCAATAGCACTGGATATTCTATATCTAATCGGTTTTTCAGTCTTTGGATATTAGCAAAGGCTTTGTCTTCGGTTTTGGTGTATTCAAATGCTAAACCAACAATCTCAAGGTCTTTGTCTTTATTGTTTTTGTAATATTTAGTCAAGTACTTGCTTTCATCCAAACAGTTAGGACACCAGGTTCCCATAATTTGCACCAAAACGACTTTGTTTTTAAAACGTTCGTCTTCTAAGGACTTCATATTTCCATTTTCGTCTGGAAAAGTAAAAGCCATTTTCTCGTAACCTTCCTTTAAGAAGGTTAGATCGTTAGCATCAGGTAATTCGAAAGCTTCGTTGCGTTTTGCTGTAAAAGGCTCTTTAAAATGATTTCCAGAGTAGAACATGCCATGCATAGAACTATCTGTAACGGTTGCTGTAAATAGAAAGGCATGAGAACCATCGAATGTTGAAAGTTTTAATTGGTTGCCATCTAAAACACCTTCTAGGTATCTGTAATCTCCAGTCGTGGTTCTAAAAGTTCCGGTTACTTTGTTGTTATCCTGTTTAAAAATACCTTTTGCAATGTATCTATCTTCTTCAGAGTCTGGACTGAACGTGGTTTCCCAAATACCAGACAGATTTGCAGTCGCTTTGTTTGTAGCTTCAAACCGATTGCTCTTTCCGTAGATAGCTTTAAAAGGAACTGATCTGTTTAAATCTTCTTTTATGTAGCTTCCTTTTAATCCTTCATTTGTAATAGCTGCTGCAATATAACTATCGAACACTGGAGGTTTTATAAAAATAGAATCGCTTCTATAAGTTATTTCATCGACTTCAATCACTTCTTCAGCATTAAAGATGTTTAGTTTACTTTCAGATAACACCTCAAAAACAAAAGGCATGTCGATACTATCGTTTACTTTTAAAACAGCTTGATAGGTTCCTATCTGCAAGGTTTTTGGTACTTGTTGTTTTTCCTCTTTGCAGGAAACTAAAACAAGGAGAATAAAAAACAGAGGGTATATTTTCATAATACTAATTATTTATATTGAAGAGATTCTTCGCTTAGCTCTGGATGACAATTTGCATTAAAAGAAAAAAGCGACCAGTTGGTCGCTTCATCTTATTTATTTTTCTTCGGATTAAATATTGGAAGCAATTGGGTCGAAACTTCACCAAAACCAATTCTGGTGCCATCTTTTTCGCAATGTCCTCGCATAATAACCGTATCGTAATCATTTATAAACTTACGTTCTGTGCCATCTTTTAATTTTAAAGGCTTCTCTCCTCTCCAAGTTAATTCTAACATAGAACCATAAGAGTCTGGTGTTGCGCCAGATATAGTACCACTTCCCATCATGTCTCCAGAATTTACTGGACAACCATTAACTGTATGATGCGCTAATTGCTGCACCATATTCCAGTACATGTATTTAAAGTTTGATTTACTTACAACAGTTTCTTTTGCTGTTTTAGGTTTGATGGCTACTTCTAATTTAATATCGTAACTTTTCTTCCCCTTATATTGTAAATAAGGCAATTGTGGTTTTAATGGTTTTGGACTCTCCACACGATAAGGCTCTAAAGCATCCAGTGTTACTATCCAAGGTGAAATAGAAGACGCAAAGTTTTTAGCTAAGAAAGGTCCTAATGGTACATATTCCCATTTCTGAATATCTCTTGCAGACCAATCGTTAAATAATACGAGTCCAAAAATATACTCTTCGGCTTCATCAATTGGAATTGGTTCTCCTAAATCGTTAGCATCTGTAGTAATAAAAGCCATTTCAAGTTCGAAATCCACTAATTTCGATGGTCCGAAAACTGGCGTATCGCTTCCAGCTGGTAATGTTTGTCCTTGTGGTCTATGAACAGGGATTCCAGAAGGAATAATAGAACTACTTCTACCATGATATCCAACAGGAATGTGCAACCAGTTAGGCATTAAAGCATTTTCTGGATCTCGAAACATGGTTCCTACATTAGTAGCATGTTCTATACTTGAATAAAAATCTGTGTAATCGCCAATTTGTACTGGCAATTGCATTTCTATTTCGTCTAAGCGAAATAAAACAGTCTCTTTATTCTTCTTATTATTTTTTAAATCGTCGTTTTCTGCATCAAAAATATGAGCAATTCTATTTCTAACTAAACGCCAAGTTTTTCTTCCGTCAGCTATAAAATCGTTTAAAGAATCTTGAAGAAAAATATCGTCGGTTAACGGAATCCCTTCAAAATAACCTAATTGGTGCAAAGCCCCTAAATCTATGGCTGTATCTCCAATTCGCGTTCCGATGGTAATAATATCGTCTCGTGTTAAGAACACTCCAAAAGGAATGTTTTGAATAGGGAAATCTGAGTTTTTATCGACGTGTAACCACGATCTTCTATCTGGATTGTTAGCTGACATTGGCATAACTTGTAGTTAATTAATTGTTATTAAATTCTATTCAAACCTACATAACTTTTTATTTTTATACTAATAATAAAGAGAAAATGTCGTTTCGCTTTCTGTAAAAAAAGATTTATTAAAAGCGAAGTAAATATATGTTTTTTGATGTATTAAACTAATCAATTTGTTATTTTTGACATGATTTTAACTATAACTAAAATTTATGCAACGCGACGAACAAATATTTGAATTAATTGAAGCTGAGAAACACAGACAATTAGAAGGCATTGAATTAATTGCTTCAGAAAATTTTGTAAGCAACCAAGTAATGGAAGCTGCTGGTTCTGTTTTAACTAATAAATATGCTGAAGGCTATCCTGGAAAACGTTATTATGGAGGTTGTGAAGTTGTTGATGAAGTAGAACAATTAGCCATTGATAGAGCAAAGACGCTATTTAATGCAGAATATGTAAACGTACAACCACATTCTGGCAGTCAGGCCAACACAGCTGTTTATGCTGCTTGTTTAAAACCTGGAGACACTATTTTAGGATTCGATTTGTCACATGGTGGTCACTTAACACATGGGTCGCCAGTAAACTTTTCTGGGAAACTTTACAATCCTGTTTTTTATGGTGTAAAAAAAGAAACTGGTTTAATTGACTACGACCATGTTGCTGAAGTTGCAGAAAGAGAAAAACCTAAACTAATAATTGCTGGAGCATCTGCTTATTCCAGAGATATGGATTTTAAACGTTTTAGAGCTATTGCAGACAGTGTTGGCGCTTTACTTTTAGCCGATATTTCGCATCCAGCTGGATTGATTGCCAAAGGTATTTTAAACGATCCACTACCACATTGCCATATAGTAACTACAACGACACATAAAACCTTACGTGGTCCAAGAGGTGGTATGATTATGATGGGACAAGATTTCGATAATCCTTTTGGATTGACTTTGAAGAATGGAAATTTACGTAAAATGTCTTCTTTATTAGATTCTGCTGTGTTTCCTGGAAACCAAGGAGGTCCTTTAGAGCATATTATTGCTGCTAAAGCTATTGCTTTTGGCGAAGCTTTAACCGACGAATATCTGCACTACATGTTACAGGTTCAGAAAAATGCACAAGCTATGGCTAAGGCATTTGTAGATAGAGGTTACCATATTATTTCTGGTGGTACAGATAACCATATGATGTTAATTGACTTAAGAAACAAAAACTTGACTGGAAAAGATGCCGAACAAGCTTTAGTTAAAGCAGATATTACTGTCAATAAAAACATGGTTCCTTTTGATGATAAATCGCCATTTGTAACGTCTGGTATTAGAATTGGAACACCAGCAATTACAACTAGAGGTTTGAAAGAAGCTGATATGGAAGGGATTGTTGCTTTGGTAGATGAAGCTTTAATGAATTATCAAGACGAAAACAAACTAACTGTTATTGCAGGAAAAGTGAATGCCATGATGAGCGACTTACCTTTGTTTGCTTAAGCTAATAACATATATATTTAAAAATAAAAAACCTGCAGATTTAGCAGGTTTTTTTATGTGTTCTATTTTTCATGTGAATTATTGCAAAGCTCCTGTTTTATTCCGTTTTGAAATTAAAAGTATTTTGTTAATATCATTTTCAATATCGTCTTTGATTATTTTTTAATTTAGAGTCTAATTTTTTAGACATGTGCTTTTCAACTTCATTACGTAAAAATAGAGAGGAAATAGAGAAAAAACTGCTAAGTCAGATGCCTGCTAATTTTAAAATCCCATTGGAATACGAGCCATATTATCATTTGAACGGATTTACTCATGGTAATTTTTATATTATAAAAATGGATGAGCAAGAATCCATTTATCCTGCAAGTTGGGGTTTAGTTCCAGATTGGGCAAAACAAGATCCTAAATCGTTTCTAAAAAAGAGTAATACACTAAATGCAAGAAGTGAAACAATATTTGAAAAGAGCTCTTTTAAACAAAGTGCTGAAGAAAAAAGATGTTTAATCTTAGCAGATGGATTTTATGAACCACATCACGAAAATGGTTTGTCTATTCCGTATTTCTGTTATCAACCTTCTGAAGAATATCCAGAAGGAGATTTGTTTATGTTTGCTGGACTTTATACAGAATTGGATGACAACTTGTTTACAGCAACAATTATTACTATTGAGGCCAATGATTTTTTCTCAGAAGTTCATAACAAAAAAAAACGAATGCCATTAGTATTAGCAGAAGATTTATATGAAGATTGGCTTGATGATGGAAGTAATTCTCAAACTTTAAATGAGCTTATGGCACATGGTTTTACTTCTAACAAATTTCAAGCGCATCCAGTTAGTAGAGATTTATATAAAAAAGGAATAAACACTAACAAGCCTTATATAGTTGTACCTGTAGAAAAAAATACACTTTTTTAGTTATGGATTTAAAGATATTACATTACAAATGTCAAAGAGTTGTTAAAAGTGCTTTTGAAGACTTCAAACATTATATAAAAAACGCCATTTTTGAAGTAAACGATTCCATAGTAGAGATAGAATTAAATTCTATGAAACAAACAATTATCACTAAGATGAATAATTGGTTTGCAGATAGTAATTATTCTGAAAAACAGTATGTTTATATGAAACATGTAATTTCCTATTATGAAGATATTGCTATAAAAACTGCATTAAGATTTGCAAAAAAACATTATCGTGAAAGTTGAATTTTATCTAAAACATAATATGCTGATATGCTCCAGAATCTGGCGAAGCTGTTCTATTAACTTCCAAAATATCTAATGGTACCTGTCCAGCAATAATTAGATTTCCTAGACCGTTTGCAGCAGATTCCTCACCAATAATCATTTCATTGGCATCTGTATCCATGAAATCTGGATTTTCATTAAATAGATTCCCTTCATATAAAGCAGGATTATTGAAATCGTAATTTTCGCCTGTAAAATTGTTATTAATATCGTCAAACCTCAACAAACAATTGGTAAATTTAAAATTGAATACCACTCCAGGATCTTCAATTTCATCTAAAATAAATTCTGGATTATCGTTTCCGTAGATAATACAGTTGTTAAAATTAGCTTCAGTTAAATCGGTAATAAATCTAGTATCTGCTGTATCGAAAAAATTGTTCACCAATAAGGCTGGAAATTGTCTAAAACTGTTATTCCAGTAATTGGCAATCGTACAATGTGTTAAGTTATATTTTCCACCATAGGTTGCAGCAAAAGAACTTTGTCCAGAATTATTAATAATAAGGTTTTCGGCAAGTATAGACGTATTTCTTCCTAAAATTCCAAAATTACTTGAGTTGTATACTTGCGAATTCGTTATGGTTAATTTGTTATTTATAGCGTCTGGATTTCCTTCACTTAAAATACCAACTGCTGCGTTTTTTATGGTTGCATAATTAATAATATTATTAACACTTCCATCGATTAGCCAAATAGTTCCCCATTGACCTGGCACATCTGAAAAAGAAGGTTCCAGTCTGTCTCCTTCAAAAACAACTTCGTTCTCTAATAAATCTTGATCACTACTATACATTCCATTAACATGCAGGCTTGCATCTTCTGCTACTAAAATTCCAGAATTTGCATGAAAATGCACACGTGCTCCAGCTTCAATAGTTAGGGTTTCGTTATTTGGAACAGCAGCATAACCATAGACTACATAAGGCTTCTCATTAGTAAATGTTAATTCACTAGGCAATAAATAACGTCCTTGAATTTCTGTTTCTACAACCTCTCCTCCAATATTTAAAGTCAACGTTTCTATAACTCCAGTAGTATTGTCTTTATCAGGATAGATAAAAACAGCATCTTTAACCAAGGTAACTAATTCTACCGATTGGAAGTTTGACCCAGAATCGAATTCTATTTTATCTGTGTAAAGAAATTCACCATTTAAATTAGGCAAATTATTAATATCTATAGTTGTCTCAATAAACACATACATACTGTCTTTGGCAAGAATCTCCACATTTTCAAACGTTTTCCCTGAAATACCATCGACATTTAATCGATACTCCGAATCTTCGCCTAAAGCTAGACGAATAGATGGAATACTAATATCATCGCTACTTCTATTATATACTTTTAGATTATAGGTACTAGAACCAATATTAGTAAAAACTGTATCTAAATAAACGGTGTCTTTAGAGAATTCTAGATTTCCTGTACTTGGACCAAAATCAAGATCTTTTCGACAAGAATTTGTAGAGATTAATATACCTAGGCAAAATATAATGTAAAAAGCTTGCTTCATTTTTTAAATGATAATTTATTAAATATACACGATGTGCTTGGTAAAAATATAACTTTTGAATTGATGATTTAGTATGAAAGTAATTTTTTAGTGAAATAATTTTACAACCTGATTAGTAATTCGGGCTGGTTTATTAGTTTCATAACTCATAAAACACCAAGTTGTTTCTGATTTTGCCAGCAATTTATTGGTTTTATTATTAAGAATTTCTACGATTCTAGTTGAAGTAACACCTTCAGATTTTATTACGTACGTTTTTAGATTAAGTACATCGTTAAGAAATGCTGGACTTTTATACTCTATAAAATGTGTTAGCATAATCCAGAAATTAGATTCTCTAAGTTCTTCTGGAGCAAACTCAACCCAATGTTCTTTAGCAACTTCTTGAACCCATTGCACATATCGTACATTATTAACATGATTTAGTTCGTCTAAATCGTCTTCAGTAACTGTTAATAAGGATTCGTATGTCTGCAAAATTAGTTTTCTATAATTTCTACTTCAAATAATTTATCCCAACGCTTACCAGTAATAAACAAGGTTTGTGTATCCGGATTGTAAGCAATACCATTTAATACATCTAGTTTAGGATGTTGGGTTACTTTTTTTCTTAAAGGCGTAAAATCGATAACACCTTCTACTGCTCCATTTTCTGGGTTTATTATGGCTACACCATTTTTATTATAACGGTTGGCATAAATTTTACCATTAACCCACTCGAGCTCGTTTAACTCTACTACTTTTCCTTTGTTATGGTAAGCCTGTATATAACTTTCTTCGGTTAAAGTTTCTGGATTTAATGTCCATATTTTTTTGGTACCATCACTCTTATAAAGTTTCTTTCCATCGTTACAAATTCCCCATCCTTCAACGCTATTTCCATATTTAAAACTTCCCGTTTTCTCAAATGTATCTACATCGTAAACAAATCCTGTACCTCTTTTCCAAGTAAGCTGGTAAATTTTATTATTTAAAACAGTTAATCCTTCACCAAAATACTCGTCAGCTAAATCAATATTTTTTAGCACTTCTCCTGTTTTGTAATCTACTTTTCTAAGTTTGGATTCTCTATACTGACCTGTACTTTCGTATAATTCGCCATTATAAAACTCTAATCCTTGCGTGTAAGATGTAATATCGTGTGGATATTCATTTATAATTTTATATGAATACACTTTAGGAGTTTGATTATTTAAAAGTGTAATAGTTTGTGATATGGTTTCAGTATCATCGCCTAATTGTAACTTTGCTTCTATAGTATGATCTCCAAGTTTTAAAGACTTTAAGTCCACCTTTTCTGAAATTACAGCTCCATCAAGCATAAACTCTACAGAAGAAATTTCATGTTTTTTAGGATTAGAAATCTCCAATTCTAAAGTTTTATCAATAGTAATTGCTTGTCCTTCGGCATTTATTTTTATAGAAATATCATTTTTTTTCTGAGCAGAATTACTACCACAAGAAATTAAAAAACTTCCTAAAAATATGATTGTAAGATATTTAAATGTATTCATTTTGACTTTATAAATTTTGAGCAAGTTATTTATTAAAATTCAGTTTAAAAAATCATTGTGATAAATTTAAAAGATTGTATCTTTGCACTCGGCAAGTCCTACACAACCAGCTCCTGTTGAATCCTCCAGGGTGGGAACACAGCAAAGGTAAATGGTCGTAGCGGTGTGATGTAGGTAGCTTGCCTTTTTTTGTGCCTTAAACTCAAATATTGAAAGCTATAGCTAATCAAGATTTTTTAGTTTAAACACCTTCCTTTGATGTTGAAAATTCTGCTGTAAATAGATTATATCTCAACTTTAAAAGTCTCTATCATTATTTTTATTATTGTATTTTTGAAATTCTAAATTAAGAATATGTCTAAAGTTGTTTTAATAACTGGTGGTTCTTCAGGAATTGGAAAATCGGTTGGTGAATTTTTAAACTCAAAAGGTTATATAGTTTATGGAACCAGTCGATCTCCAGAAAAATATCCCTCAAGTAAATTTCCAATTGTTGCATTAGACGTAACGAATAATCAAACTATTACTCAAGCTATTGAAGCTGTTCTTTCTAAAGAAGGACGTATTGATGTATTAATTAATAATGCTGGAGTTGGCATTACTGGTCCAATAGAAGAAATTCCTGAGGCAGAAATTAAAAACAATTTCGAAACCAATTTATTTGGACCTATTAATGTAATTAAAGCCGTTTTACCAAGTATGAGAGAACATGGTTCAGGCTTAATTATTAATATTACATCTATTGCTGGATATATGGGTTTGCCTTATCGAGGTATTTATAGCGCAAGTAAAGGTGCTTTCGAATTAGTTACCGAAGCCTTTAGAATGGAATTAAAAGATTTTAATATACACATGACTAATGTAGCTCCTGGAGATTTTGCTACAAATATAGCTTCCGGACGTTATCATGCTCCAATTATTGATAGTTCCCCATATAAAAAACCTTATGGCAATACGTTAAAACTTATGGATACTCATGTTGATTCTGGTAAAGATCCATTACTAATGGCAAAAGCTATTTATAAAATAATTAATACACAAAACCCAAAAATACATTATAAGGTTGGAGAGTTTATGCAAAAGTTTTCTATTGTGTTAAAAAGAATCCTTCCAGACAAAGTTTATGAGAAACTACTGTTAAACCATTATAAATTGTAATTTTGCAATTCGATAAAATACAACTAAAACAAACTCATTTTCCTTTCTAAAGGAATTAAAAAATTAATATTTATGAAATTTTTTATTGATACTGCAAATTTAGACCAGATTAAAGAAGCACAAGATTTAGGCGTTCTTGATGGTGTTACCACAAACCCATCTTTAATGGCAAAAGAAGGCATTACTGGTCATGATAACATTTTAAAACATTACGTAGACATTTGTAATATTGTTGATGGAGATGTAAGTGCTGAAGTAATCTCTACAGATTTTGAAGGCATGGTTCGCGAAGGTGAAGCTTTAGCAGAATTACACGAGCAAATAGTTATTAAATTACCAATGATTAAAGATGGTATTAAAGCTTGTAAATATTTTAGTGATAAAGGTATAAAAACGAATGTGACTTTAGTGTTCTCACCTGGTCAAGCTTTATTAGCGGCTAAAGCTGGAGCAACTTACGTTTCTCCATTTATTGGTAGATTAGATGATATTTCTACAGATGGTTTAAACCTGATTGCTGAAATTCGTCATATTTATGATAACTATGGTTTTGAAACTCAAATATTAGCAGCATCTGTTCGTCATACCATGCATATAATTGATTGCGCAAAACTTGGATCTGATGTTATGACTGGTCCTTTAAGCGCTATTGAAGGCTTGTTAAAACATCCATTAACAGATAGTGGACTTGCTAAATTTCTTGAAGACTATAAAAAGGGAAACTAGCATTAATTATTTAAAAAAAAGCCTCAACAATAGTTGAGGCTTTTTTTATTGATTTATTGCACCAAGAAGCTCTTCTTCAAAATTAATTGAAAACATATTAGTATGGGCATTTTCAATTAACCCTTTGCCATTAACAATAATTACTTTATTTATTGGATATATGGCTAAGGCTTGTTTAGCTTCTTTAGGATATTTAAAAATATATTCTGTTTCATCTAACAAATTATATTTTTCTAATGTTTTTTTCCAAAGTTCCTTATTCTCATTATTAGCATTTATTCCAACAAATGCTACTTCTGGATATTTTATTTTAAGTTCATTTACTTTATCATGGCATTCTTTCACATGCATTAAATTTGCTTGAGACCAAAAGAAAAACACACTTGGTTTATTATTGGTAACGAAACGTAAATTCAACTCGTTATTATGAACATCAAAAACTTTAACATCTGGTAATTTATTTCCAGATTTTAATTCTTTTAGAGATGAAACTATATTGCTTACATATTCTTTTTGGTCGGTATTTGTACTCTTATCAATGAAAGATTTTAAGATTGCGTCGTAATTTTCAACATTTTTATTATTACTTATAAATTCAATAGTTGAACCTGCTATAATAAAGAATTTTTAATATCTTCATTTTTCATCAGGCTATCAATTAAATTCAATTTAATTAAACTATAATCTAAAGACTGCCTATTAAAAATATTATCTTTAGAACGTTTAAAATGTTCAGCTAAAGCCATATTTTCAAAATGATGTTTTAAAAATGAATAATAAGAGAAATAATCTTGTAAGTTATTCTCATTATAGTTTAATTGACCTCTATAACTATAAAAATCTTCTGGTAAGCTTTCTAAAATTTCACGTTCAGTATACGTATAATTAACAAAAGGATAAACTTCCTTACTTAAATAATAATCATAGTTTATATTAGCTTCAACTAATTCTTTAAACAAAGAAGACGTAGTTTGTTTAGCACTAAATATTTGCAATTTGGCTAATTTACTATCTCGAATAGAATCTAACTTATCCTCAAACAGGACTGCAGATAATTGACTGAACCCCAAAATAGCTTTTTCTTCAATCTCGCTATTTAGAAATAAGTTAATTAAGTAATTATTCTTTTTCGCTCCTTTTCCTGTAAATACTAATGACTCATCAAATTCCATTGTATTTAACCTAAACATAATACTATCATTCGGTTCTAAAAGCACCATTTGCAATTCTACACCATGGTGAAATGTATACAACCCAGGTTCCATATTAGAAATCTTATAAGTAAATCTGTTTTTATCTGTTAACGAGATTGTATCTAGAACTTCTTTTCCTTTTGATAATATGACATAACTAGAAGTAGGATTTATTAATTCTCCACCAATAAAAGCAACATCACCTTCATCTTCCTGTTTAGAATCTTTTTTACAAGAAACAAGAGTTACTACAAATAATAATATTAAATAAAAATACTTCATAGTTTTTTCAATAAAACTCAATATAGTTACTATTAGCTACAAAAGTAAAAGTTGCTTGTTAAAGGTGTTGTTAATTCGTTGTTAAATATTAATAAGATTGGTTTTGTTTCATGTTGTTGTTGGTTTTTTCTACTTTTGCAAAACTTACAAGAAAAATTTATGTCAAGGAGTAAAATTTATTATTTTGTAAGTTCACCAAGTCCAATTTATTAAGTAATAATTATCTGAGTAAAAATTAAATCAAACAAACATGTTATCAGTTTCTAATTTATCTGTTCAATTTGGAAAACGCATACTTTTCGATGAAGTAAACACGACTTTTAATCAAGGTAATTGCTACGGTATTATTGGTGCAAATGGCGCTGGAAAATCTACTTTTTTAAAGATTTTAGCTGGAAAACAAGATCCTACATCAGGTCATGTTCATTTAGAGCCTGGAAAACGTATGTCTGTTTTTGAACAAGACCACTCACTTTACGATGATCATACAGTTTTGGAAACTATAATTATGGGTAATAAACCACTATTTAAGTTAAAGACTGAGATTGATGCATTATACGCTGATTACACTGATGAGAATGCAGAGAAAATTGGTGAGTTACAAGTCCAATTTGAAGAAATGAATGGTTGGAATGCAGATAGCGATGCTGCTGCTATGCTATCTAACTTAGGAATCTCAGAAGATTTGCATTACACTTTAATGAAAGATTTAGACGGAAAACAAAAAGTACGAGTGCTAATTGCTCAAGCACTTTTTGGTAATCCTGATGTATTAATAATGGATGAGCCAACTAACGATTTGGATTATGAAACCATTTCTTGGCTTGAAAACTTTTTAGCAAACTATGATAATTGTGTTATTGTTGTATCTCACGATAGACACTTTTTAGATGCTGTTTGTACTCACATTTCCGATATTGATTTTGGAAAAATTAATCATTTTTCTGGTAATTATACCTTTTGGTACGAATCGTCTCAATTAGCTGCAAGACAACATGCACAGCAAAATAAAAAGGCTGAAGAAAAGAAAAAGGAATTAGAAGAATTTATTAGACGTTTTTCTGCCAATGTTGCTAAATCTAAACAAGCAACAAGTAGAAAGAAAATGATTGAGAAATTAAATATTGCAGATATTAAACGTTCTAGTCGTAGATATCCAGCAATTATTTTTGATAGAGACAGAGAAGCTGGAGACCAGATATTAAACGTTGAAAATTTATCTGCATCTTTAGATGGAGAAGTACTTTTTAGCAAGATAGATTTAAATTTAGTGAAAGGAGATAAAGTGGTATTGTTTTCTAAAGACTCTAGAGCTACAACAGCCTTTTATCAAATATTAAATGGAAAAGAAAAGGCCGATTCTGGAACTTTTAATTGGGGAATTACAACTACACAATCTTATTTACCATTAGATAACAGTGAGTTTTTTCAGAATGATTTATCTTTAGTAGATTGGTTACGTCAATGGGCTAAAACTGAAGAAGAACGTGAAGAAGTACATATTCGTGGATTTTTAGGAAAAATGATATTTAGTGGAGACGAAGCACTAAAAAAATCGAATGTCCTATCTGGTGGAGAAAAAGTAAGATGCATGTTAAGTAGAATGATGATGGTTAGAGCAAATGTATTAATGTTAGATGAACCAACAAACCATTTAGATTTAGAAAGTATTACAGCTTTTAATAACTCATTAAAAAACTTTAAAGGAACCGTTTTGTTTTCAACTCACGATCATGAGTTTGCTCAAACAGTAGCAAACAGAGTTGTAGAACTAACACCTAATGGAGTTATTGATAGACATACAACTTTCGATGAGTATATGCAAAACCCAAAAATTAAAGAACTGCGAAATAAAATGTATGCAGTTACTGTATAATAAAAAGGCTCTGTAAAAACAGAGCCTTTTTATTTATTTAAGATTGTAATTCTGCAGTTACACTTTCAACTATAGGAACTGCTTCATCCAGCTCGTCTTCACTAACAAAAATTTCTTGATAACCTGGAATTGAAGATCCAAATCCAGCTAATCTTCCAGATTCTGTTTCGTCTTTTACAATTGGACTTATTCCAACTGCCTCCAACTTATCTACAATTAATTGCGCTATAATAAAACTACCTGTATATATTTTTTGATAACTTGATTCCATATTCTTTATAATTAAGCATTCTCTTAAAGATACAAAATAACAATCTAAAAAGATGTTAAGAATAATAAAATATTAGAAAATAGTTTAGCCATGATACTGGTCAATTTCAAAAAAAACAACAAAATATCTCATTATAGAATTATATGATTATATTTGTTTAATATTAAATTAATTAAATTATTACAATGAGTAAAGGAACAGTAAAATTTTTCAACGATTCTAAAGGATTTGGATTTATTGTTGAAGACGACACAAACAAAGAACATTTTGTACACATTTCTGGATTAATCGATGAAATTCGTGAAGGTGATGCAGTAGAATTCGATTTACAAGAAGGTAGAAAAGGAATGAATGCAGTAAACGTTAAAGTATTATAATATATATTTAACTTATTGATGAAATTAAAAAGCCTGCTAAATGCAGGCTTTTTTATATCTAATAATTAAAGTTTTTATCTCAACTCTGCTCCTAGTTCCTTTTCAAAATTCGCCTGAAGCTTTTTCATTATTTTATCTATTTGTTTATCTGTAAGTGTTTTGTTTTCATCTTGAAGCGTAAAACTAACAGCATAACTTTTCTTTCCATCTGGTAAATTTTTTCCTTGATAAACATCGAACAAATTAACATCTTTTAGCAACTGCTTTTCAGTTTGATTTGCAATTTTATCAATATCTTCAAATGTAATTTTATCGTCTAATAAAAGAGCGAAATCTCTTTTAACTTCAGGATACTTTGGAATGCTATTAAATTTAACTGTTTGGTGTTTTGCCATTTCAATAACATGATCCCAATTAAAATCGGCAAACATTACATCTTGAGAAATACCAAAATGCTTCAAAATAGATTTCTTAACTAAACCAAATTCAACTAATTTCTTCTTTCCAATTGAAAAAACAACACCTTCGCTAAACACATCATTTTTAATTGGAGATGCTTTAAAATTTGTCAATCCTAATCGCTCTAAAACACTTGTTATTGTTCCTTTTAAATAAAAGAAATCACTTGGTCTTACTAAAGAATTCCATCTTTCTTTATGTCTATTCCCAGATACAAACATTGATAAATGCTTGTATTCTTCACGTGTTCCATTGAAATCATGGTATGTTTTACCAAATTCAAACAACTTTAAATTGTCTCTTTTTCTATTAATGTTATGACTAATATTCTCTAACCCAGAAAATAAAACAGACTGACGTAAAACGCTTAAATCGTTACTCAATGGATTAAGCATTTCTACGTTAAATTCTTCTTTTAATTGCTCACTTAATTCTATATAATCAGGAGATGTTAAAGAATTAGTTAAGGTTTCATAAAACCCTTGAGAAGCTAATTGATTCCCAACAACATTTTGTAATTTATAGTCTTCAAATCTAGATGTATTAGAGATTGAAGCATTAAGTTTATCGGTTGTTTTTATATTATTATAACCATACACACGAAGAATTTCTTCAATAATATCTGCTTCTCGTTGCACATCGTTTCTATAAGCAGGAACGGTTAAACCCAGACCTGTTTCAGTAACATTGTTTATTTTTATATCTAAAGACATTAGAATTCTCTTGATTATATCTCTAGGAATTTCTTCGCCAATTAATTTTTTAGCATTATCGAAACTTAAACGCACTTGGAAATCTTCAATTTTATTAGGATAAAAATCCGAAACATCGCTAGTTATTTCACCTCCTGCAATATCTTGAATTAATAATGCTGCACGTTTTAAAGCATATTCAGTAATATTTGGATCGATACCTCTTTCAAATCTAAATGAAGCATCTGTATTTAAATTGTGTCTTTTAGCTGTTTTTCTAATACTTACAGGATTAAAATAAGCACTTTCTAAGAAAATACTTGTTGTAGCTTCTGTAACACCAGATTCAATACCACCAAATACACCAGCAATACACATAGGTTTTTCGGCATTACAAATCATTAAATCATCTTCATGCAATTCTCTTTCTACCTCATCAAGAGTTATAAACTTAGTTCCCTTTGGCAGTGTTTTTACTTCAATTACATTACCTGTTATTTTAGCTGCATCAAAAGCATGAAGTGGCTGTCCTAACTCATGTAATACATAATTTGTAGCATCAACAATATTATTCTTAGGAGTCAAACCAATAGCTTTTAATCTGTTTTGCAACCAGCTAGGAGATTCTTCTACTTTAATACCAGAGATAGTAACTCCACAATATCTTGGAGCTAAGTCTTTATTTTTAACATCAACATCTACTCTTAATGTTCTATTATCTACATGAAAAGCACTTACAGAAGGTGTAATTAATTCTATATTAACCTCTTTTTGAAGCAATCCTGCTTTTAAATCTCTTGCAGCACCTAAGTGACTCATGGCATCTGCTCTATTTGGTGTTAGTCCAATCTCGAAGACATAATCGTTTTCAACTTCAAAAATATCAGCTACCAATGTACCAACTTTAAGTTTGGAATCAAGAACCATAATTCCATCGTGAGATTTACCTAATCCCAGTTCGTCTTCAGCGCAAATCATTCCAAAACTCTCTTCGCCTCTTATCTTTCCTTTTTTTATAGTCCAAGCTTCGCCTTCTTCAGTATATAAAGTAGTACCAATAGTAGCAACTGGTACTTTTTGTCCAGCTGCAACATTTGGAGCACCACAAACAATTTGTAGTGGATTCTCTAAACCAACATTTACAGTAGTTACTTTTAGCCTGTCTGCATTAGGATGCTGAACACATGTTAAAACCTCTCCAACTATTATACCTTGTAAACCACCTTTTACAGACTGAAAAGACGTAACACCTTCTACCTCAAGACCTAAGTCGGTAAGTAATTCACTAATTTCATCTGGTGTCCAAGTAGTTTTTATAAATTGTTTTAACCAATTGTAAGAAATCTTCATGTTTGCTTTGTGCTTTAAGATGGCAAAGATAAAATATTGCTTTAAAGCATTCAAACAAAGCATTAAAAATTGCTATTAATAAATAATTAAAACTGAAATTTGCTTAGATTTACATTAACCATATATTATTACAATTGTTAAAAAATTAACATTTTGGCATTATAATTGTGATAAATGTCCTACATCTAAACTAATTCATATGAAATCAAATCTACTCTCCATTCTATTGTTTCTAGTTGTTTTAACCATTTCTAGTCAAGAAAATTTTTCAGAACAAACAAAAGATTATTTATCAGGAAACACTTATTTAACAAGTGTAGATAAAGAAAATTTTTATTTACACACCAATAAGACTACTTATTATTCGGGTGAAAAAATTTGGTTTAAAGCTTATGTTGTTGAAGATTCTAACAACAAACCAAGTTATACGACTTCTAATCTATTTTTGAATTTCTATTCACCAGAAAAAAAATTAATAAGCAGTCAGCTTTTTTATGTCTCAGCTGGTTTTACCTATGGTGAAATAGATTTGAATCCAGAATTAATTCCTGGAACTTATTATATTGATGTTGATACACATAAAAATAAAAATTTTAAAAATGGTTCTGTTATTCCTATTGAAATATTAAGCACTACTAAAGATCAAGCTGAGACCATTACACCAATTGCTGTTGAGAGCTCAAATTCAGTTAATAGCGAAACACATTATACTATTAGTTTTTATCCAGAAAGTCAAACCATTCTAAAAGACGAAACAAACAATATAGCTTTTACCATAAAAAACAATCAAGTTCCTGTTAAGGCTTCTGGAAAAATTATAGATAATAATACTGGAGAAACCATTTCAAATTTTATGAGTGATAAATATGGAATGGGCAGATTTAATTTACTTTATAATAGTTCTTATTCTGCAGTTTTAAATATAAATGGAGTTGAAAAATCTTTTTTTCTACCTAAAGCAAATCCTCTAGGTTTTATTATACAGAAAAAATTACATTCTAGCAACGAAAACACAACTTCCATCTTATTAAAAACAAATACTCAAACAGCTTCTAATTACCATAAAGAGTCTTTAATATTGGTTTTACATAGAAATGGATTTGCAAAATCTGTTGCACCTATTGAAATTAACAAAGAGACAGCCAATTATCAAATAAACTTTTTAAAGGAAAATTTATTTTCTGGCATAAACACATTAACCTTATTCGACAAGAATAACAAGCCAATTTCTGAATATTCTTTTTGGAACGCACCAGAAAACATTGAATTAGAAGTTACACAATTTGAAGCTTCAACCGATTCTCTAACTCTTAATTTTAGTATGCTTAACAAATTGGCTGATGCCAATTTAAGTATTTCTGTGTTGCCTGAAGCAACCATTTCTTATAACAACCAACAAAATATTATAACAGAATTTCAACTTGCTCCATATGTAAATACAACTAGTTTTAGCCTAGCAGATTTTTATAACGAAACCAAAGGCAATAAACACAGCATGGATTTGTTAATTCAAACAACACTAAAAAGTAATAAAATCATCCATAATTTAAAATCTGAAAACGATTTAGTATTTAAACCAGAACATGGTGTAAAAATTAGAGGTACTATTAATAATACTAAAGATAAAGATTTGTCTAAACATCAAGTCATGTTATCTTCAACCGAAAACAATATTTTACTTGTAAAACCATTAAAAGGTGAAAAACAATTTGAATTTGACAGCTTAATGCTGGCACATCCTTCAAAATATAAATTGGCACTTTTAAATGAAAAAGGACAAATTGAAAAAGCCCATTTCTACATCTATAAAAACTTCAACCAATATCGTCCAGATAGTTTATTAACAAAAACAGCACAAGCATATATTAATACTAAATTTGAAGCAATTTATCAAGTTGAAGACGAGTATGTACCATTATTATTAGATGAAGAAATTTTGGATGAAGTTTTAATAAAGACTAAAAAAGAATCAGATAAAGAAATCTTAACAGAAAGAATTGAAGATAAAGTAAGAGCTAAAGGATTTACTAATATATATATTCCAGACGAAAAAACGTTTATTGGTGCAGATGTAATATTTTATTTAAGAACACTTCCAGGAGTTCAAGTGTTTCAACCAGATACAATCAGTCTTTACATATTAAACACAAGAGGAAGAAGGTCTCTTATAGGTGGACCTCCTATTTATCTTATTTTTTTAGACGATATCCCATTGAACGATCATACAGATTTAATTGGTATGCAAATGTTTGATATTGCCTCAGTAACCATAAACTCCAGTGGATCAGGTTTTGGGCTTCGTGGTACTGGTGGTGTAATTCATTTATATAGCAAAACAGGACAGTTAATGAAAGGGATTGGAGAAGTAATAAACCCAGACATTCAAGTAAGTGAAAGCGAATTTGGTTTTAGTTTACCAACAGAAACATTTAAAAATTCTGAAATATATTTTCCTAATCAAACGTCTGAAGAATTATACAGCACAATTGATTGGGTCCCTAATTTTTATTTAAACTCTAAAACGCCTAATTATTTAACCATTAGCACGAAAAAGAACCAAAACATCAAACTGTTTATTAATGGTATGAATGCTAATGGGCAATTGGTTTATAAAATGGTAACCATATCTAAAGAATCTAAATAAAAGTATCTAAATTCAAATCGTTAATAGATCCATGTGATGCATGTGCTACTACTACTCCATTTTTAATAATGAGTAATTGAGGCGACTCATGCATCACTTGAAATTTATAACCTGTTTCGTTAGAGACTTCTCGGTAATTTAATAAATCCAGATAATACAAATCTAAATTAGTTTCAGATTGATTATATGCATCAACAAACTGCTTCATAACCATTCTACTTATCCCACAACGTGTAGAATGCTTAAATATAACTTGTGTTTTAGTTTTAGATTTTTCTGCTATTTCTTGCAATTGTTCAACTCTCGACAAGGCAATCCAAGGCAATAGCTTTTCTTCCTTAGGTTCAGACGAACCACTAAATATTTTATTAAATAATCCCATAGATTAATATTATTATCATTCCCATCTTCATGGAAATCAAATTATTTTTTATATAAGTCGAAACGAATATAAAATCTTACAAACTGACTAAAAGTCACGCTATCATTAGAGTTTTCAGACATTTTGTCTTGCTTTTTGAATTGGTAAGATAATTGACTTATAGTTCGTGTAAACATAAAGAATAAAAATATCATTCAGATCGATAGTGAAGAATGTAAATAAATAATAAATATGAACTTAAACAATTATACCATAAAATCGCAAGAAGCTATTCAGCAAGCACAACAACTTGCTCAAAGCTTAGAGCATCAACAAATAGAAAATGAGCATCTTTTTAAAGCCATTTCTGAAGTTGATGAAAACGTACTACCATTTATCCTAAAAAAACTGAATATTAATATTCCGGTTTTACTACAGGCTGTAGATAAGCAATTAGAAAGTTATGCTAAAGTATCTGGTGGAGACATCATGTTGTCTCGTGAAGCTGGAAAAACACTTAACGAAGCATCAATTATTGCTAAAAAAATGAAGGATGATTATGTGTCTATAGAACATGTAATCCTGGCTATTTTTAAATCCAATAGTAAAATTGCTCAAATGTTAAAAGATCAAGGAGCTACAGAAAAAGAATTATTAGCGAGCATAGATGAGTTAAGAAAAGGAGACCGAGTAACATCACAAAGTCAGGAAGAGACTTATAATTCATTAAACAAATACGCTAAGAATTTAAACCAATTAGCAAGAGATGGTAAATTAGACCCTGTTATAGGTCGTGATGAAGAAATACGTAGAATTCTTCAAATTTTATCTAGACGAACAAAAAACAATCCAATTCTTGTAGGAGAACCTGGAACAGGTAAAACTGCCATTGCTGAAGGTTTAGCACACAGAATTGTAGATGGAGATATTCCTGAAAATTTAATCGATAAGCAAATTTTTGCCCTTGATATGGGAGCATTAATTGCTGGAGCAAAATATAAAGGAGAGTTTGAAGAGCGTTTAAAAGCAGTAATCAAAGAAGTTACAGAAAGTGATGGAGATATTGTGTTGTTTATAGACGAGATTCATACACTTGTTGGAGCTGGTGGTGGCCAAGGCGCCATGGATGCTGCAAATATATTAAAGCCTGCATTAGCTCGTGGCGAATTAAGAGCTATTGGTGCAACAACGTTAGATGAGTATCAAAAATACTTTGAAAAAGACAAAGCTCTAGAAAGACGTTTTCAAAAAGTTATGGTCAATGAGCCAGATACAGAAAGTGCTATTTCTATTTTGCGTGGAATTAAAGAAAAATACGAAACACACCATAAAGTTAGAATTAAAGACGAAGCTATTATTGGCGCAGTAGAATTATCTGAACGCTATATTACTAATCGTTTTTTACCAGATAAGGCTATTGATTTAATGGACGAAGCTGCATCTAAATTACGTATGGAAATCAACTCTAAACCTGAAGAATTAGATGTTTTAGACAGAAAAATCATGCAATTAGAGATCGAAATTGAAGCCATTAAACGTGAAAAAGATGAGGCAAAATTAAAATCATTACGCTCAGATTTAGCGAATTTAAAAGAAGAGCGAAATGAAATAAATGCCAAATGGAAAAGCGAAAAAGAAGTAGTTGATAATATTCAAACTGCAAAAGCTAATATTGAAGACTTTAAACTTGAAGCCGAACGTGCTGAACGTGATGGAGATTATGGTAAAGTAGCTGAAATTCGCTATGGAAAAATTAAAGTAGCTCAAGAGAATTTAGAAAAACTTCAAAAAGAATTACAAGAAAATCAATCTGAAAGCTCGTTAATTAAAGAAGAAGTAACTTATGAAGATATAGCAGAAGTAGTTGCCAAATGGACTGGAATTCCAGTAACTAAGATGATTCAAAGCGAACGTGAAAAACTATTAAAGCTGGAAGATGAGCTACACAAACGTGTTGTTGGACAAGAAGAAGCCATTATTGCAGTAAGTGATGCTGTAAGACGCTCTAGAGCTGGTTTACAAAACCCACAAAAACCAATTGGAACCTTTTTATTCCTTGGTACAACTGGTGTTGGTAAAACAGAGTTAGCAAAAGCTTTAGCAGAATACTTGTTTGATGATGAAAATGCAATGACAAGAATAGACATGAGCGAATATCAAGAACGTCATGCTGTAAGTAGATTGGTTGGAGCACCTCCTGGATATGTTGGCTACGATGAAGGTGGACAATTAACAGAAGCTGTTAGACGTAAGCCTTATTCTGTTGTACTACTAGATGAAATTGAAAAAGCGCATCCAGACACCTTTAATATATTACTTCAAGTTTTAGATGAAGGAAGGCTAACAGACAACAAAGGACGTGTTGCAGACTTTAAAAACACCATAATTATTATGACTTCTAATATGGGAAGTTCTATAATTCAAGAACGTTTTGAAGCTACTCAGGATGTAGAATCTGCTATAGAAGCAGCAAAAATTGATGTATTGGCTTTATTAAAACAAAGTGTAAGACCTGAGTTCTTAAACAGAATAGACGACACTATTATGTTTACTCCTCTAACAAAAGATAATATTACAGACATTGTTGGATTACAATTAAAAGGCCTTACAAAAATGCTTGCACAACAAAACATTACGTTCGATGCAACTAAAGAAGCCATTGCTTATTTAGCTGAAAAAGGTTATAATCCAGAATATGGAGCTAGACCTGTAAAAAGAGTCATTCAAAAAGAAGTGCTTAATGCGCTTAGTAAAGAAATATTGTCTGGGGAAGTTACAACAGATAGCATTATTCTTCTCGATGCTTTTGATAACAAATTGGTGTTTAGAAATCAATCTAGTTTAGTAGCAGAAGAATATTAAATAATAAAACGAGAAAACAAACGTTTTTCATATAAGTTGGTTAGTTAATTGAAAAAGCAACGTAAATCTTAAAAGAGGCACGTTGCTTTTTGTTTTTATTATTTTACTAAAGATTAGTTTATAATAAAATCCTACTTAATTATTATACTCGATAGGATACATATTTAATAGTTAAAAGAAAACAATCTAAAAACCTTTATAAAATAAAAAAGCCACTATATAAGTGGCTTTTTAAAAATTTATTAAATCTATTTTATAACTTCATTCCAACACCAACACCTATTACAAGTGGGTTTATATCTACTTCTACTGGCAACACGCCTTCTCCAGTATCTACATCCACATCTGTTGAAAGTAACAATTGCTTAATGTCTAAATTTAAAAATAGTTTGTCATTTATGTTATAATCAACTCCAGCTTGGAAAGAAAAACCAAATGAGTTTTCGTAATCCATTCCTACAACATCACCTGCATCTATACCATAAAAAATGGTGTAATTAATACCTGCACCTAAATATGGTTTAAAATCTCCTGCATAGAAATGGTATTGTAGATTTAACGTTGGTGGCAATAACCATACGTGACCTAAATCTGCACTATCAAATTGATTTCCAACCTCTACATCATGTTTAGTAGTTGCTAAAATTAATTCGGCTGCAATATTCTTAGTAAAGAAATATGTAAAATCTAATTCTGGGACAAAAGATGTTGAAATATCTACATCTGCACCATCTAAATTATCTCCTGGAGAAGGAATTACAGCTATTACTCTAAAACGAGCTTGCCATTTACTATAGTCATTTGTTGTTTCAGTGTTGATGTCTTGTGCTTGAGCATTAAAAACAAATAAAAATGCAATTAGTGCGCTAAAAATTATTTTTTTCATTGGTAAAATATTTAGTTATTATTTAACACAAAATTAGCTTCATAATAAAAACTAAATACTGACAATTATCATGTTAGCTACCATAACGCTTCATCTACCTTTAAATCAAAAACATACGCAGTAAAATTTTTTAAACTTTTTTTTCAACTAAAAAACATTGCTTAATCTTAATTGATTTAAAAATTATAATAATCATAAAATTGTAATAAAGTTCAAAATTTTTAATGATAATATGAACAGTTAATCGTATTTTTGCTACAACTTAACCTATAATCTACAAATCATGTCCATAAGCAATTATATAGATCATACCCTTTTAAAACCAACTGCCACTAAAACAGATATAAAAGAACTTTGTGATGAAGCTAAACAGCATCGCTTTTATTCAGTTTGTGTCAATAGTTACTATGTAGCATTAGCAAAACATTTATTAACCAGAAGCAATGTAAAAGTGTGTTCTGTTGTTGGTTTCCCTTTAGGAGCCATGAGCACTGAAGCTAAGGTTTTTGAGGCTGTAAAGGCTGTAGAAGATGGAGCTGACGAGATTGATATGGTGATTAATATTGGCATGTTAAAAAGCAAAAATTATGTAGCTGTATACAAAGATATTTGCGATGTTAAACTAGGTATTGGTAGAACGCCTTTAAAAGTTATTTTAGAGATTAGCGAGCTTTCTAAAAACGAAATCCTAAAAGCTTGTCAGATTTGTTTAGATGCTAATGCAGATTTTATTAAAACCTCAACTGGTTTTTCTAAAGGAGGTGCAACCTTAACTGCAGTTAAAATGATAAAAAAAACCATTAAAGATAAAGCTAAAATAAAGGCTTCTGGTGGAATAAAAGATTTTGAAACTGCTATGAAATATATTGATGCTGGAGCAGATAGAATTGGAACCTCATCAGGTATAACTATTGTTACTAATACCAAATCAACTCTACAGAATTCAGGCTATTAACTAACTAATACATTTAAACTTATGAGTGTTCATATTGAAGCAAAAAAAGGTGAAATTGCTGAAACTATTTTACTGCCAGGAGATCCACTTCGTGCTAAATGGATTGCTGAAACATTTTTAGAAAATCCTGTTTGTTTTAATAAAGTTAGAGGCATGCTTGGTTTTACTGGAACCTACAATGGAAAACGTGTATCTGTAATGGGAACAGGAATGGGAGTGCCTAGTATCTCCATTTATGCTCATGAGCTTATTACAGAATATGGTGTTAAAAACCTGATTCGTGTTGGTAGTTCTGGTTCTTACCAAAAACATGTTAAAATTAGAGATATAGTATTGGCAATGGCAGCATCGTCTAATTCTGGTGTAAACGAGCTTCGCTTTGGTGGTGCAGATTATGCTCCAACTGCAGATTTTGGCTTATTTCTAAAAGCAGTTGAAGTAGCAAAAAAGAAAAATATCCCTCTTAAAGCAGGAAATGTATTTACTTCTGACGAGTTTTATGCAGACGATTTTGAATCTTATAAAAAGTGGTCTAAGTTTGGAGTACTTTGTGTTGAAATGGAAACTGCTGGATTATATACTGTAGCTGCAAAACATAATGTAAATGCGTTGACTATTTTAACCATTTCAGACTCTTTAGTAACAGGCGAACGTACTACTAGCAAAGAACGTGAAACAACGTTTAAAGAAATGATAGATATTGCTCTTGAACTAGCTTAAACTTCAGAAATCTTATTACTCTATTGTATACTCTTGTAATTTCATTTATTGTAATTACCTTTGGCAAACATGCAAAAAACTGTAAACATAAAAAACAAAAAGGCCAAATTCCAGTATGAATTACTGGATAAGTATACAGCTGGAATTGTTTTAACAGGAACAGAAATAAAATCTATTAGAGATAGCAAAGCCTCTATTGCTGAAAGTTTTTGTGAATTTAATGAACAAGGTGAATTGTTTGTAGTTAATATGACTATTGAAGAATATCTTTATGGAACTTATTATAATCATAAGCCAAAAGCTACAAGAAAACTTTTATTAAATAAAAAAGAGCTTAAAAAACTTGAAAAAGAGGTTAAAAATACTGGTTTAACTATTATTCCTCTCAGATTATTTATTAATGAAAAAGGCTTAGCTAAACTTGATATATCTCTAGCACGTGGTAAAAAACTTTTTGACAAGCGAGACACAATAAAAGATCGAGAGAATAAAGTAAGATTGGACAGAGTTAAAAAAAGTTTTAATTAGAATTATTAATCTTTTAACTCTCATTTTATTCAAAAAACATTAATTTTAATTTCATTAAATGCTAATTAAAATGAAAAAACTAATCTCTTTACTATTTATATTATTACTTTCTTTTACATTAAATGCCCAAGAAAACACTGATGCATATTCGTATAAAGTAGAAACACTAGATACCACTATAAAAACTCTTTATGCTGTAATTTCTGGTGAAAAAGGAGAAGAAAGAGATTGGGATTTATTTAAATACTTATTCAAGCCAGATGCAAAGCTTATCCCTTCAGGAAAAAACAAAGAAGGTATTTATGAAGCTCGTTTTATGACTCCTTTAGATTATATCAATACTTCTGGAACTTGGTTAGTTGAAAATGGTTTTTTTGAAAAAGAAATTTATAGGAAAGTTGATACATTTGGAAATATAACTCAAGTTTTCAGCACCTATGAATCTTTTTATAGTGAAACCGATACTGAACCTTTTATGAGAGGTATCAATAGTATTCAATTGCTTAATGATGGCCAAAGATGGTGGGTTTTAAATATTTATTGGACTCAAGAAACTCCAGATAATCCAATCCCAATGGAATATCTGCCTAAAGATTAATTTTTGTCTTCTAATAAAGGTACAAATCTAAATTCGCCAAACTCATGTTTTTCGAAATCTTTCACTCCTTTTCTAATGAATAATGTCATTACTTGAATATCGTCTCCAACTGGTATTACCAAACGACCATTAATTGCTAACTGACTAAGAAGAGGTTTTGGCACAAAAGGTGCACCAGCTGTTACTATTATACCATTAAATGGCGCTTCTGCTTTTAAGCCTATATAACCATCACCAAAAATAAGTTTCTTGGCTCTATATCCTAATTTTGGTAAAAACTTACTCGTTTTCTTATAGAGCTCACGTTGTCTTTCTATACTATAAACTACTGCTCCAAGTTCACACAAAACAGCTGTTTGATAGCCACTACCTGTACCAATTTCTAATATTTTATCTCCTGGTTTTACTTGCAATAATTCTGTTTGAAAAGCTACAGTATATGGCTGAGATATAGTTTGATCTGCAGCAATAGGAAACGCTTTGTCTTGATAAGCGTGGTCTAAAAAACCGGAATCCATGAATAAATGTCGTGGAATCTTACCAATAGCCTCTAAAACTTTATCATTTTTAATGCCTTTGCTTTTTATAGTTTCAACAAGTTGTTGTCTTAATCCTTTATGTTTAAAAGTATCTTTCAATGGTAGGTGAATTTTCAAGGCTAAAATAATTCAATAAGCAACAAGTTCAAAGTTTAAAGTTTTAAACTTTCAATTAATTTCTATTTTCTATTATCCTATTTCTAAAAGTAAAATCTTATTTTTGTTGAAAACGTAAAATCATGCTAAAAGCTGGAGTTCTAGGTGCTGGACACCTTGGGAAAATTCATTTAAGACTTCTTAATCAATCTGAAAAATATGAATTGGTTGGTTTTTATGATGCAGATGAAACATATGCAAAAAAAATTGAGGCAGAATTTGGTTATAAATACTTCAATTCTATTGATGCTTTAATTGATGCTGTTGACATGGTGGATATTGTTACACCAACGCTTTCGCATTACGAATGTGCCATTAAAGCCATAGATAAAGGTAAACATATTTTTATTGAAAAGCCTATTACAAATACGGTTGAAGAAGCCGAGCATATTAGAGAACTTTTAGCACAACACAATATTCGTGGGCAAGTAGGGCATGTTGAAAGATTTAATCCAGCATATCTGGCTGTAAAGGATCAAATTGTTAATCCTATGTTTATTGAAACACATCGATTGGCAGAATTTAATCCTCGAGGTACAGATGTTCCTGTGGTTTTAGATTTAATGATACATGATATAGATATTATCCTTAGTGTTGTAAAATCTAAAGTTAAAAATGTCTCTGCAAGTGGTGTCTCGGTAATTAGCGATACACCAGATATTGCCAATGCCAGAATAGAATTTGAAAATGGTTGTGTAGCAAATTTAACTGCTAGCAGGATTTCATTGAAGAACATGCGTAAATCGCGTTTCTTTCAAAAAGACGCATATATTTCTGTAGATTTCTTGGAAAAGAAATGCGAAGTAGTAAAAATGAAAGATGCACCAAAAAATCCTGGAGATTTTGATATGATTCTTCAAAATGCAGAAGGCGTAAAAAAACAAATTTATTTCGACAATCCTGAAATAGCTAACAACAACGCTATTCTGGATGAATTAAATTCTTTTGCAGACGCTATAAATAACAACAGATCACCAATAGTTACATTACATGATGGTACAGAAGCCTTACGTGTAGCAACAATGATAATTGATCAATTTTAATCTCATTTCTATTATTTTACAAAAGAAAAAAAACGCAAACATTATAAAATAAAAATTAACAAGATTCCCTTTTTCAAGGGAATGAAAATAAATTTTCAATGAAAAACGTAGCAGTAATAGGAGCCGGAACCATGGGAAATGGTATTGCACATACTTTTGCTCAAAGTGGATTTAAAGTACAACTTATAGATATTAGCGAAGCTTCTTTAAAAAGAGGTATGGATACCATTTCTAAAAACTTAGATAGAATGGTTGCTAAAGAAAAAATTACCGAAGCAGATAAAGCTAAAACATTAAGTAACATAACAACGTTTACTAATATTAACGAAGGTGTTGAATACGCAAGTTTAGTTGTTGAAGCTGCAACAGAAAATATTGATTTAAAACTTAAAATTTTCAAACAACTTGACGACGCTTGTCCAGAAGATACTATTCTGGCTAGTAACACATCATCTATTTCAATTACACAAATAGCTGCTGTTACATCCAGACCAAAAATGGTTATTGGTATGCACTTTATGAATCCTGTTCCAATTATGAAATTGGTGGAAATTATTCGTGGCTACAATACAAGCGATGAGGTTACAAATACTATCATGGAACTATCTAAACAATTAGGTAAAACTCCAACCGAAGTAAACGATTATCCAGGTTTTGTTGCAAATAGAATTTTAATGCCAATGCTAAACGAAGCTATTGAAACACTTTATAATGGTGTTGCTGGTGTTGAAGAAATAGATACTGTTATGAAGCTAGGCATGGCTCATCCAATGGGACCATTACAACTAGCAGATTTTATTGGCCTTGATATATGTTTATCTATATTGAATGTCATGTACGATGGCTTTAAAAACCCTAAATATGCACCTTGTCCTTTACTAGTTAATATGGTAATGGCTGGAAAACTAGGTGTGAAATCTGGGGAAGGCTTTTACGATTATTCTGAAAGCAGAAAAGCAGAGAAAGTTGCTAAGCAGTTTTTAAAATAAAAAAGCGCTGTCATTACAAAGACGAAGGTCGTGACAATCTCTTTGGAAAAGTCACGTTTTAAGATTATCCGTTTTTTTTAAATAAATAAGCTCGTAATGACATAAAAAAACAAATTATGGCTAAAATAATTCCTTTTAAAGCAGTACGTCCTACACGAGACAAAGTAAGTCTTGTGGCAGCTAGATCATACCAAAGCTATACAAAGGAACAGCTTGAATCCAGACTTAGAGATAATCCGTTTTCATTTTTACAAATTGTAAATCCTGGATATAGATTCGACAAAGAAATTTCTGGTGAAGCAAGATATAGCCTAGTTAGAAACAGATATTTAGAATTTATAGAAGATAATATTTTTGCTCAAGATGAAAACCCTTGTTATTATATCTATAAAATTGTAGATAGAGAACATCAAGTATTTAATGGCATTATTGCAGCTGCAAGTGCTCTTGATTACGAAAACAATGTTATTAAAAAACATGAAGACACCATTGCTTATAGGGAAATTGTATTTAAAGATTACTTAAAAACTGTTGGTTTTAATGCAGAACCTGTACTCCTAACCTATCCAGATAATGCAGTAATAGATTCAATAATAAACGAAACACATAAAGAAAGAGCCGAATTTGAGTTTACTACTACCTATAGAGACACACATTATCTATGGAAGGTTGACAACCCCGAAACAATAGAAATTATACAGAAAGAATTCAATAATATTCCAACAATTTATATTGCAGATGGACATCATCGATCTGCTTCTTCATATTTACTTTATAAAGATTTAAAAGATGCAAATCCTGACCATCATGGAGATGAGGATTATAATTTTTTTATGAGTTATTTAATACCTGAATCCGATTTACAAATTCATGCTTTTAATAGATTGATTAAAGATTTAAACGGGTTAACTAAAGAAGAATTTTTAATTCAGCTGGATACTTTCTATCGAATTGAAAATAGAGGGAAAATACCATATCAACCAACAAAGAAGCATCATTTCAGTATGTATTTAGATGGCGATTTCTATTCTCTATACTTACGAAAAACCATTTATAATATTGAAACATCCTTAGATGGTTTAGATTCTCAAATTCTATATAAAACCATTCTAAACCCTATTTTAGGAATTGAAGATTTAAGAAACGATCAAAGAATTACTTATATCAATGGAAAAAAAGATATTTTAAATATTAAAAGTAGTGTAGATAGTGGTGAATTTAAAGTTGGTTTTGTTATGGTTCCTGTATTAGTAGAAGAACTAAAACAGATAGCAGAGGATGGTTTAAAAATGCCTCCAAAAAGCACTTATATTGAGCCAAAACTAAGAAGTGGTGTCACTATTTACGAATTTTAAAATGTCCATAAAACAAAACTTACAAAACATAAAATCTACCTTACCACAACATGTAACACTTGTTGCTGTTTCTAAAACTAAACCTGTTAGCGACCTTTTGGAAGCTTACCAAGCTGGACAGCGTGTTTTTGGGGAAAACAAAATCCAGGAAATGACTGAAAAGCATGAGCAAATGCCAAAAGATGTTAAATGGCATATGATTGGTCATGTACAACGAAATAAAGTAAAATACATGGCTTCGTTTGTAAGTTTAATTCATGGAGTTGAAAATTTTAAAACGCTTAAAGAAATAAATAAACAAGCAAATAAGCATGATAGAGTTATAGATTGCTTACTTCAAATAAAAATAGCTTCAGAAGATTCTAAATTTGGAATGACAGCAAGCGATGCTTCAAAGATTTTACAAGCAACAGAATTTTCAGAATTAAAAAACATCAACGTGGTTGGTGTGATGGGGATGGCAACCTTTACAGACAACCAAGAGCAAATTAAAAGCGAATTTTTTAAACTAAAACACGTTTTTAATCAGCTTAAAACTATACATCCAGAAATGAATATTATTTCTATGGGAATGAGTGGTGATTATCAATTAGCAATTGATTGTGGTAGTACCATGATTCGTGTTGGAAGTAGTATCTTTGGAGAACGAAATTATAATTAACAAACAGTTATAGTCGTATTTTTTCAGTTTACGACTTAAATAAACGAATATCTTATTTACGCAATAGTCGACATAGAAACCACAGGTGGAAAGTATAACGAAGAAGGCATTACAGAAATAGCTATTTATAAATTTGATGGGCATCAAGTAGTCGATCAATTTATTAGTCTGGTTAATCCTGAGAGAGACATTCAACCTTTTGTTGTAAATCTTACAGGTATTAATAGCAATATGCTTAAAAATGCCCCTAAATTCTATGAAGTAGCTAAACGTATTATTGAAATTACCGAAGATTGTGTGATTGTTGCTCATAATGCCGAATTT
This sequence comes from Xanthomarina spongicola, assembly GCF_003148645.1. Lineage (GTDB taxonomy): Bacteria > Bacteroidota > Bacteroidia > Flavobacteriales > Flavobacteriaceae > Xanthomarina > Xanthomarina spongicola. The sequence continues at coordinate 63,144 of NZ_QGGP01000002.1, read as the reverse complement.
GACTACAGAATATTAAGAACTGAATTCAAACGATTAGGATTCCCATATAAAAGAAAAACCTTATGTACAGTTTCGCTTTCTAAAACACTTATTCCAGATCAAGCATCCTATAGTTTAGGAAAATTAGCTAGATCATTAGGTATTCCAGTAAGCGACAGACATAGAGCTAATGGAGATGCATTGGCTACTATAAAACTTTTTAAAATGCTACTTGCTAAGGACATTAAAAAAGTGATTGTACAAGATGCTATAGTAGTAGAACCAACTTTCAAAATGGAACCTAGTTTAAAGCAAATATTAAACAATCTTCCTCATACTACTGGTGTTTATTATATTCATAATGATAAAGGAGAAATTATCTACATAGGTAAAAGCAAAAACATCAAGAATAGACTCAGTCAACATTTTTCTAATACTAATTCTAAATCAAAAAAAATTCAATTACAAACAGCAGCTGTTACTTATGAAGCTACAGGAAATGAATTAATTGCATTATTGAAAGAGAGCGAAGAAATAAAACGTAATAAACCTATTTTTAACAGAGCTCTTCGAAGAAACATTTTTACTCATGCCTTATATAGTTTTAAAGATGAAAATGGATATATTAATTTAACAATTGATAAAGCCGATGGTAGAAAAAGTGCTATTACAACATTTAGTACGAGAAATAGTGCTAAACAGTTTCTTTTTAAAATAGTAGAAGAATTTAATTTGTGCCAGAAACTTACTGGCTTGTATCCTACAAAAAATAGTTGTTTTAATTATAACTTAAAACAATGCAATGGCGCATGTATTAATAAAGAAGAAATAGAGATTTACAACCAACGAGTTAATAAACTTATAGAAAAAAATAGATATAGTAATTTAAACATGGCTATAATTGATAAAGGAAGAGACGTCGACGAACGCAGTGTTATATTAATAAAAAACGGCGTATTTTCTGGTTTTGGCTTTGCAAATCTTAATTATCAAATAACAAATACAGATGTGTTAGAATCTCTAATTACACCTATGGAAAACAATAGAGATGCTCAGCATATTATTCAAAGTTATTTAAGGCGAAATAAAAACCTCAAAATTATTCCACTTATAAATCAATGAAAAAACCCTACTTAATTTGCGCCATTTTACTCTCAATAAACATTTATTCGCAATCAGTTTTTAATTCCGAAAATTTCACTGTTACAAGCGCAGATTTGGAAACTAATTTTTATGAAAAGGATTCTACTGCAAATGCTTTAGTACTTTATGAATATGGAAACAGCTATGTAGATGATAGAGATTTTAGGCTAAAAACCGAAATAAAGAAAAAAATTAAAATATTCAATAAACAAGGGTTCAACAAAGCCACTATACAGATTTATCTATATAATAAAGATAGACGTAGAGAAAAAGTAACAAACATTATGGCAACAACCTATAATGTTGAAAATGGTCTGGTTACAAAAACTCAATTAAATGAAAATGATATTATTGAAGAGGTTTATAACGAAAATAATTCTATTATAAAATTCACTTTCCCAAACTTAAAAGAAGGTTCTGTTATTAATTATAGCTATATGATAGATTCTCCCTTTATGTTTAAATATAAAGAATGGGATTTTCAAGAAGATATCCCTAAACTCTATTCAGAATATAACACAAGTATTCCAGGTAATTGGGAATATAACATTAGACTAGTTGGATACTTAAATCTAACAAATATGGAAGAATCTATTGAAAAAACTTGTTTAGAAGTAGGTAATGGAGGTAAAGCAAATTGTATTAATACCATTTATAGAATGAAAGATATTCCAGCTTTTATTATGGAAGATTTTATGACTACTAAAGAGAATTATTTATCAAGACTAGAATACGAGTTAAAAACATTTAAAGATTTTAGAGGGTTAACAAATAATTACACAAAAACATGGAAAACTGTCCATTCCGAAATTAAATCTGATAAAAACCTAGGTAAACAATTAGGAAATAATAGCTATACAAAGGAATTACTTCCTCGTAATATTACTGATGAATTGGATGTTTTAAAAAAAGCAACAGACATATATAAATATGTTCAAACTAATTATACTTGGAATGAAAAGTACAGCATTTGGAATGATGTGTCTGTAAAGGATCTAATTAATAATAAGTCTGGAAAAGTGTCTGAAATTAACATGCTACTTTATAACTTATTAGAAAGTCAGGATTTTGATGTTACACCAATATTAATATCTACAAGAGATAATGGTCTTCCTACTAAATTATATCCTGTTATCTCTGATTTTAATTACTTAATAGTGCAAATCAAAATTAATGATAATACATATTTATTAGATGCCACAGATAAATATTTAGCATTTGGACAACTCCCTTTTAGATGCTTAAATCAATATGGCCATTTATTAGATTTCAAAACCAATGGGTATTGGATAGATTTAAACCCAACAAACATAACAACTACGCATTACAGAGTAGATTTGAAATTAGAAGACGATGACATTCTATTAGGAAAAATCAATGCCAATACAACAGGTTATCATGCATTACCAATAAAAAAGAAATACTATGATAATAAAATCGATTATCTAAAAAAGTATAAAGAAAAGTATCATTCTATTACATTTTTAAACCATACAGTATCTAGTGAGGATAAAACTAGTTATGAGTTTTTAGAAGAATTTGAAATAGAATATCAAGCAGAAAATATTGGCGGTAATTTATATATTAACCCCTTCCTCTTTAAATTAATGGACGAAAACCCATTTAAGCTACAAGAGAGAACTTATCCAATAGATTTTGGCTTTAAAGACACTTATTTATATACTTTGAAGATAGATTTAAACGAAAACTATGATGTACTTGAAACTCCAGAAGATTTAAATATAGGCCTCCCAAACAATAAGGGGTTATTGATTTTTACAACAAAAGTAGTAGATAACTCTATTTTGATGTATTTTAAATTTAATTTTAAAGAAGCTATTTATAATCCAGATTACTATGAAAGTTTAAAAATGTTTATGGGAACTATTATAGATGTGCAAAAAAACTCATTATTAGTATTAAAGCATAAATAACAAATCTTTTAGTACTTTTGAACTTAATGGACAACAAAACTAATAGAGACTGGAAAGATAAACTTCATGAAATTATTTATGAAGCAGATACTCCTGCAGGAAAATTATTCGACCTGATATTACTTGTAGCTATCTTAGCTAGTATAGTTCTTGTTATGCTTGAAAGTGTTAAAAGTATTGATGCTAGATTTCATACTTTTTTAGACATTTCTGAATGGATAATAACCATTCTATTTACTATTGAATATATAGCCAGAATAGTTTCGGTTAAAAGGCCTATAAAATATATTACCAGTTTCTATGGAATAATTGATTTACTTTCAACCATTCCTAAATATTTATCTATAATCTTTGCTGGAACACATGCCTTAGTCGCTTTAAGAGCTTTACGCTTATTAAGAGTTTTCAGAATTTTAAAACTTGTTAGGTTTTTAGGAGCATCAAACAACCTAGTTTTAGCTTTAAAAGCAAGCAGAGCGAAAATTTCGGTGTTTTTATTTGCTGTTGTTATAATAGCAGTTATTATTGGAACCATTATGTATTTAGTAGAAGGTGAAGAAAATGGTTTTACAAACATTCCTAAAAGCGTATATTGGTGTATTGTTACTTTAACAACTGTTGGATTTGGAGATATTACGCCACAAACACCAATTGGGCAATTTATTGCTTCATTGGTAATGATTCTTGGTTATGGTATTATTGCAGTTCCAACTGGAATTGTTTCGGCAGAATATACAGCTCAAAATAAACCAAAAGAAGCTCCTAAAGACAACCCTGTTCATGTTAACACCCAATGTTGTGTTAATTGCTTAAACGAAAAGCATCAAGATGGAGCACAATTTTGCTATAAATGTGGATGCGAATTACACCATGACTAAAACGTTAATTAGTATAATTGGTCCAACAGCCATTGGTAAAACATCATTAAGTATTAAATTAGCAAATTATTTTAATACTGAAATTATCTCGGCAGATTCCAGACAATTTTTTAAAGAAATGCAAATTGGAACAGCTGCTCCCACTACAACCGAATTAGCTGCAGCAAAACACCATTTTATTCATCATAAGTCTATTGAAGATAATTATAATGTAGGTGCATTTGAAAAAGATGCTATTAACCTTTTAGAAAACTTATATAAAACACATGATATTGTTATTATGGTTGGTGGCTCTGGTTTATATGTAGATGCTGTAATTAATGGGTTAGACCATTTTCCTGAGGTAGATTCCAGTATAAGAGATACTTTAAACACGCAATTAAAAAATGAAGGACTTGAAACTCTTCAGAAAAAATTAAAAGATTTAGATCCGGTTTCATACAAAAATATAGCTATAAATAATCCGCAACGTGTTATTCGAGCATTAGAAGTTTGTATTGGTTCTGGGAAACCATATTCTTCTTTTTTAAATAAAGAAAAAGGAAAACGCCATTTTAATACTATTTCAATTGGCCTAACTGCAGATAGAGACATTATATATAACAGAATTAACCAACGTGTAGATATAATGATGAATGAAGGCTTATTAGATGAAGTAAAAAACCTAAAAAACAAACAACACTTAAATGCTCTAAATACAGTTGGTTACAAAGAGTTGTTTAAATTCCTTGAAGGCGAATGGACTTTAGATGTTGCCGTTTCTGAAATCAAAAAAAATTCTAGGCGTTTTGCTAAAAGACAGTTGACATGGTTTAGAAAAAACGAAGGTATAATTTGGTTTGACTACAATCATGATATTCAAGACGTAATTAATTCTATTAACACTAAAATAAATTGTATATGAAAACTAACAAGATTATTTTATTGCTTTGCTTCATAATGCATTTTCAAGTTTTCTCACAAACTGTATCATCATTAAATGCCATTGATAATCAAATTTGGATACCTTTTACAAATGCTTTTGAAACATATGATTATAAGATATTTGCTAACATTCATAGTAATGATTTAATTAGAATTAATGCCGATGGAAAACGGATTCAAAACAAAGAAGCTTATATAAAAAATTACGAAGAAAGATGGAAAAGCCACAATGCTGAACAAACTATCTCATTTCGTTTTTTTGAACGCTTAAATAACGAAGATTCAGCTTCTGAAAGAGGGGTTTACAAATTAACTATTAATTCAAATACAGCCCAAGAACAAAGCTATTATGGACAATTTCATGTGATTTTAAGAAAGGAAAAAGACATTTGGAAAATACTTATTGATTATGATTCAAGCGAAAAAAATACTGTAGATGTTTCTACATATAATAAAGCTTTTGCAATAGATGATTACAGTAGATATTAAACAAAAAAACCAGCTAATACCTGGTTTTTCTTTTTATAAAAATTATTATTTAAGCATTCTGGTTTACTACAAGCCTAAACCCTTCTCCATGAATGTTCAAAATTTCAACATTTTCATCAAGTTTTAAATACTTTCTAAGTTTTGCTATATAAACATCCATACTTCTCGAAGTAAAGTAGTTATCGTCTCTCCAAATTTTAGTTAATGCTAATTCTCTTGGCATTAAATCGTTTTCATGTAAAGCCAACAAACGTAATAATTCGTTTTCTTTAGGTGATAATTTTACTTGCTCTCCTCCATTATAAGTTAAAAAACGAAGTTTAGAGTTTAAATGGAAACCACCAATTTTAAATTCGAATTGTTTACTATCAGCCACTGTTTCTGTAGCTTTACGTTGCATGATAGCTTTAATTTTCATTAATAACACTTCACTATCAAACGGCTTGTTTAAATAATCGTCTGCTCCTACTTTGTATCCTTTAAGCACGTCTTCTTTCATTGCTTTTGCAGTAAGAAAAACAATAGGTACGTCTGTATTTTTTTCTCTAATTTCTTTAGCTAATGTAAACCCATCTTTATAAGGCATCATTACATCAAGTATGCATAAATCGAAATCGTCTTTTTTAAATTTCTCAAAGCCTTCCATACCATTTTTAGCATGTATTACTTGATAATCGTTCATCATTAAATAATCTTTAAGAATGGTTCCAAAGTTTGGATCATCTTCTACTAATAATATTTTTTTTTGTTGTTCACTCATAGCTTTACGATATTAATGGAAGCTTAATTATAAAAGTACTTCCTTTGTCCTTTTCACTTTCAACTGATACATGACCTTGATGGTCTTCTACAATTCGTTTAACATATGCTAAACCTAGTCCATGACCTTTTACATCATGCCTGTCTCCTGTGTGTTCTCTATAAAATTTTTCAAAAACACGTTTTTGTGCAGCTTTACTCATACCACTGCCTTGATCCTTTATTTTTAATAAAATATTTGTTCCAACATTTTCTGTAGAAACATCTATTATTGGTGCTCTAGACTCTGGCGTATATTTTATAGCATTATCTAGAATATTCACTATAACATTGGTAAAATGTGTTTCATTTGCTAAAACAGAAGATTTATCTGCTAATAATTCAATATTTATCTTCCCATTTCTATCTTCAACTATTAATTGAACATGTGTTATTGCATCTTCTATTAAGTCGTGTAAAATAACACGTTCCTTACTTATGTTTAGTTCGTTTCTTTCTAGTTTAGATATTCTTAATACATTTTCAACTTGAGCATGCATCCGTTTGTTTTCGTCCTTAATCATTTTCAAGTATCGCAAGACTCTTTCTTTATCGTCAATAACTTGAGGGTTTTTAATGGCATCTAGAGCTAAATTTATGGTAGCAATAGGTGTTTTAAATTCGTGAGTCATGTTATTAATAAAGTCTGTTTTTATTTCAGAAATCTTACGCTGTCTTAAAAGTTGCATTAAAGCACTTGCATAAGCAATAATTATAATAGACGTAAAAATGATTGAAAGCAATGTCATTTTTATAATGGACGACTGTACAAATACATTTCTTTTAGGGAAATTTATTAACAATCTATAATTACTTAAATCGTTTTTATTTTGAAAGATTGGTATACTAAAAGTTGATGCATTTTCTAGTTCAAAATCTTCACTTTGTACTTTTGTAGCCAAATCATTACTGTAAATAGCAAATTGATAATCTATGTAAATATTATCTTCAGCAAGTTTACTTTTTAGTAAGTTATTAATTTCTTCTTGAGAAATACGTTTATGGATAGGTACTCGGTAAGATAAATCTTCGTAAGCTGTATCATAAAAAATTTCTACGCCTTTAGATAATTTACCAAATTCAAACATCATAGCATCTAAATTCAAATTTGAATTAGACTCAATGGCATTTCCTTTCAATATTTTGGTTTCTCTATCGCTTAATACTTTTCTAATATTAATACTATCTAAACCTATGTCAAAGATCGATGAAGATAATTTATAATTCTCTTCTAAAATACTATTTCTATATATTAGCTTTTCGTTAGAATCGCTATTATCTTCTTTTAAATAAAATTCTCTAAACGCTGTCGAATCTGGTGTTACACCTTGATTTATAAGCGGCTGCAATTTAATAACATAATCTTTAAACTCTCTATTTTCAATTTCTTTAGACGTATAGCTTAACGCCTTTTTTACATTAAAAGTAAATTGTTCTTCTTCATTTTCTATAGAGTTATTAATATAATATGCCTGAACGAAAATGATACCTATTAAAGATAAGCTCATTAATAGTATCAGTATGATGAATAACTTTTTGCCCATCGTTCAAAATTAACATTTTAACATTTAGCTTACTTATCATTTAACCTTACATTAACAAAAATGTTAAAATTTAAGATTTATTGTATGAAGTTAACGATTTTATTATGAGTCAGTTGTACCTGACGTATAGTATCTTCTAAATTTGTATTGACAATAACAAAATCTGACTTTTCAGTTTTTCTATCATCATTCCATTGATTATTCATAATAGCCTGAATCTTTTCCAAACTAGTTTCATCTCTTTTTAGAAGTCTTTCAATCCTTAATTCTTTAGGAGCAGTAACTGTAATTATATAATCGCAATTTATATATGAATTATTTTCAAATAGAATTGCTGACTCTTTAAGTACATAAGGTGCTTTTTGTTTATTAACCCATCTTTTAAAATGTGAAGCCACTTTTGGATGCACAATTGCATTCATTTTTTCTAAATTGGAAGCATTATTAAAAATTTTCTTTGCCAAAAAAGGTCTGTTTAATGCTCCATTTATATAAGCTTGCTCACCAAATAATTGAATTAGCTTTCGTTTTATGATTTTGGATCTAATCATAAGTTTTTTTGCTTCATCATCTGCAATATAAACAGGGATACCTAAAGCATTAAATTGCTTTGCAACTGTGGTTTTACCACTACCAATTCCTCCTGTTAGACCTACAATTATCATTCTATTATTATAAATTCTATTTGTTCTTGAGATAATTTCACGTTTCTAGCATCTTTAGGTTGTTGTACTATTTGAGGTTTTAAATATTCTGATTCTTTTTCTACTTCATTAAAATTACAAGTAATAATAAAATCATTTGCACTAATTGAATTATAATTGGAAAGACTTGTATAATAAGTAACATAAAGTTTTTTTGGAAAATACTTAATTTTAAGGCTATCTGGAACATTAATTACAGTTACTGGAATTTTTAAATGCCCTTCTGTAAATTTATCAACGTCTGCTTTAATTTCAACGGAATTTTCAGAAAAAATAAGATTGTTGTCTTTAGGAAGGTTTAATAAAACAGGGCTATCTATATCCGATTTAATATCCTTTAGTCTAAAAGTATCTGTTTCTACAAATGATATTTCAGAAACTAACACTTCTGGACCAATTATTTTTATAGAATCTGGTACAATTTTAATAGAATCTAGCAGATCAAATCCCACACTAAAAGACAATTTACTATTTAATTTAATAGGCACTTTCTTAACTGCATTAACATCGAATCTAAATTTTAAAGTATCCGGAATTATACTCACTATCTCAATGTCTTTATCAAATTGAAGGTTCAAATCGGAAAACCCTTGATGCTTATTCCAAATATAATAATCTTTTGACTTTTCAATATTCTCGTTAAAACCAATGTCGACATTAGGTTTTTTGAAATAATACTTAAGCAAGTTAAACCCACTAGTCCTTAAAGTAATTTTTAATGTATGTGAGCTATCATTTAACACTAAATAACTTTCTGGGACATTAATTTTATTTATTTTAAAAGTAATAGTATTAGTATAAGTTGTAGAAAGTTTTAATACTAAAAGCACAACAAAAGACAATACCAAAAACAATAGAAAAATATTAATTTTCTTATTCTGTATCGATGCTAGTATTTTAGATTTAATATTTCTTAACATGAGGCTAAAAAAATAATTCTGGAAAATATTCTTTTGGTTTTTTATTTAAAAAGCTAATAACTACTGTCGATTTAAAGAACCCAATACCATAGCCAAAAAATTGTATAATAACAGCTATTATTGATAAAATAGCCACATACAAAATTTTTGTTCTTGCAAAAGCATGAATAAAAACGAATATAAAATATACTAAATATATAGTTAGCAACCATTTATACTGAAACAAAACAAAGAAAATAAATGCGAAAATGAGACCAAAAATAAATATTGTAGGAAACCAGTATGTTAGTTTTCTTGTTTCAGGATGCCATTTATTTAAAATAGGTCTTACTAAACCAAATTTACTTACTTGTTTATAGAATTTGGACCAAGATATTCTTCGCTTATGGAACACAAACGCATTTGGAAATAGCTTTGTTTTATAACCTAACTTCCAAAGCCTAATTGTAAGGTCTGGATCTTCACCAGGATGTATCTTCCCGAATCCTTCTGTTTTTAAAAATGCCTCTTTTGAGAGTCCCATATTAAAACTCCTAGGTTGAAACTTATCTATACTTTTTTTATTTCCTCTAATACCTCCTGTTGTAAGAAAAGAAGTCATAGAATAATTAATAGCTTTTTGCACATAAGAAAAAGAATCGTGAGCAGCATCTGGTCCACCAAAACAATGCACAAAATCTAATTCTAAACTTTCCTCAACTTCATTTAAATAGTGTGGTGGTAAAATACAATCTGAATCTAAAATGATAAAATAATTCCCTTTTGCCTGTTTCATTCCATAATTTCTGGAATCTCCAGGACCAGAATTAGCTTTAAAATAATAGGAAATATCTAATAAGCTTCTATACTTATTAACTACTTCCTTTGCTGTTTCACTAGATCCATCTTCTACAATTACAACCTCAAAATTAGTGGCTGTATCTAACTTAGAAAAACTAAATAACAATTCTTCTATTTCGTCTGGACGATTATAAACAGGAATAATAAATGAAAATTGTAATTGCATGTCACAAATGTAATTAAACCAATAAAAAAAGCCACTCTAATAGAGTGGCTTTTAAATTGCATTTATTAAATAATATTAATTATTTCTTAATTACTTTAATAGTTTTCGTCGCATTCTCAACAGTTACTTTCACAAAGTAAGTTCCTGGTTGAAGATTAGACATATCAATATCACTATCTAATGTATTAGGAGCTGTACGTAATACTTCTTGACCTAACATGTTATAAATAGCTACGTTTTCTATATTTTTTTGAGCTTTTAATGTTAAGTTTTCATTCACTGGGTTTGGATAGTAAGAGAAATTGTCAGGAGATAATTCTTCAATACCTAAATTATATAACGCAGGAACTAAGCACCATTGTATTAAAGTCCCATCATCACCACCAGCATCATCTACTACTGTTAATGTCCAATCTCCATCAAAAGTTTCATCATCAAAATCAGCTAATAAAGCTCCTGTTGTATTTGAAAGAGTGAAGGTACCTATAGTAGGTGTTCCACAAACTATAGCCACACCATCATCATCAAACTCAATATCCATATTATCATTACCAAGGCATTGGTCAAACATTAAATCTACAACAGTACCTGTTGGGCTAGTTAATGTAATCTCTAAATCACCTAAAAAAGTATGATTAATTTTAACAATAACGTTTAAATCTAAAAGGACTTGTGGTCCAGTACCAGAAACAGTAATAATATCATTTACTGGTGTTCCTGTCGTAATTGCACTTCCTGGTGAGCTAGAATAAGCACCACAATTTTCAGAAGGTCCACACGTATTGCTGAAATCTCCTAATGAATAATCGCAAGCACCATCAGAATGTTCTACTGTTAAAGTTACAGTTGAAGCATCTGCATAAGGACCAGCTGTTACTGTTCCTGCTACTACTGCAAAAGAACCACCTAAACCATCTGTTACAAAAGTACCATCGTTTACTGAAGATACAACTAAATCTACACTAAATTGATCGTTTCCACAATCTGGTACTACTGTAGAACTATCTACAACAGTTGCAGAACAGTTTACATAATTAACACATAATTCTAATGTGCCTTCATCATCACTACCATAATCCCATACACGTAAATAAACTGTAGATGCAGGAGTTAACCCACTAAAAGTTCTACTTGCTGAATTAGCACAGTTTACAGGAGTCCATGCTGTTAAACTTCCACAAGTTCCCGTATATAATTCTACTATAGATGAGAACCCAGGGTTTGTTATAAATTCAAAATCAAATGTTCCAGAAGCTGGCACTGTGTATGTAAACCATATATCTGCTGGAGTTGCAGATCCATCAACGCAAGTTGCACTTGGAGCTCCCTCTGCAGCAGAGAAAGTTGCACCAATATTTGAGCCTACGTAAGTTAATGTACAAGACCCATCACTATTAGCATAAGCATCTAAATCTATAGCGTTAGCACACTCATCGTTTTGTGTAGGACAAGCATTCATAGTATAAGTACCTAAAGTAAAATCGCAAGCTCCATCAGAATGAACAACATCTAAAGTTGTATCAACCCCAAAAGCATAAGGTCCAAATGTTACAGTTCCAGTAAATGCCAATGATGTTACTCCGTCTGTAATTGTTGTAGCGTCTCCAACATTAGTAACTACTACTTCAATTGTATAAGAAGACGAGTTACAATCTTCAATTATAGTTGCATTTGCCACACCTGGAGTACAAGTAGGTACACCATCATTTACAAATTCATCAACATATAAGTAGAAACGATCAGTATCTGTTGCTACAATAGCAACATATACATTCATCCCATTGTAAGCAGACAAATCGTATGTATATTTAGTATAATTACCATCGGCATCAGTAGTCGCAGTTTCACTAGCTATAGTTGTAAAGTCTCCAGCTGCTGTTCCAGTAGTAGATACTCTTACATCAAAAGTTTCTGTCCAAAATGTTCCATCAATACCAGCAAAAAATGAGATTCTATCAGAAACATTAGCAGTTACAGAAAATTGAGGTGTTATTAAAAAATCATTATGAGCTGCAGTTTCCCAGTGAATTCTAGCATGACCAGCTCCTGCCTGTGGATATTGTGTTTGATGTGTCCAAGTATAAGTTCCACCATCTTCATTTAAAATGGTCCATGTCGTGGGAATTTCAGTGTCGAAACTCTCCGTAAATTGTGCATTAGCTTGCCAACAAAAGGCAACACAAGCAAATAACAAAAATGTAATTTTTTTCATAAGTGATAAGTTTATTTAACATAATTAATAATATTAAATTTATAAATAAATAATAACAATCTTATCTTGCAAAAATTTAAATCGATATAACTCTGTTTTAATCGACAAAATAAATTACAATAAAAAAAGCCACTCAATAGAGTGGCTTTTTAAAATTTATATAAGTGTTAAATTATTTCTTAATCACTTTAATTGTTTTTGTTGCATTTTCAACCATTACTTGTACAAAGTAAGTTCCTGGTTGAAGATTAGACATATCAATATTACTATCTACTGTATTAGGAGCTGTACGTAATACTTCTTGACCTAGCATATTATAAATTGCTACGTTTTGGATAGTATTTAAACCTCTTAAAGAAAGTGAGTTATTTACAGGGTTTGGATAGTAAGTAAATGCTAAGCCTTTATCAAAATTTTGAGTAGATAAAGTTGGGTCTGTAGCATAAGCAGCAATTTCAAAAGGACCATCTTGAGGACCTCTAGCTGCAGCAGCACCATATTCTTGAACTCTTACATAAAGTATAGCTCCAGCAGTTTGACCCGTTAATGCAATTAATGAGAAAGCACCTGTACCTCCATCATCATTACAAGCAATTTCTGTTCCAGCCATAGCTCCACAAGTTCCTGAGAATACAGAAACAGTAGTGTCTGTTAATGAAGATCCTGTAGAAGCTTGAGTTTCTATTGTAATTTCTCCAGAAGCTGGCACCTCGACTGAGTACCATGTGTCTCTACCACTACCAAATGAACCACAAGACACATCAACGTCCGCTACTTCTCCAGAAGCTGTATTTCCAGAAGTTGTACCTGTAACCCATACTATTGCTGCAGTTGCAGAAGGTATTAAAGCCTCTGCATTAGCACAATCATCATTTGCAGGAGGACAAGCAGCAAAAGTATATGTTCCTAAAGCGAAGTCGCAAGCTGAATCTGAATGTACTACATCTAAAGTAGTATTAACTCCAAAAGCATAAGGACCAAATGTTTGAGTACCAGTAAATGGTAAAGTTGTAGTCCCATCAGTAATATCAGTTGCATCTCCTACAGTAGTAACATCTACTTGAATAGTATAAGTTGATGCTCCACAATTTTCAATTACAGTTGCTGTTGCTTCACCTGAAGTACAAGCTAAACAAACTACATCCCAATCCCACTGTGGAGTTTGTGCACCACTATCACAACTACTTGACACATCAGAATCTACACCTACATAAATAGTATCACCAGTAGCTGTTGCTGTAACTCCAGTTAAATCACCACCATTTGCACCTCTATATAATTCTGTAACTCCATCAGAATCTAAAATAACTAAATCATCACAACAGCTTTCTATACCACCTGCATTAAATGTTACTTTTAATACCGAACCGTCAGAACTTTGATAAGCAAACATTGTTGTATCATAATCATTATAACAGTATGTTGAATTTGTTGGAGTCCCACATATCACAATTGATGGACATAAGTCATAGCTAAAATCTCCTAAAGAATAATCACAAGCTCCATCTGAATGTTCTACGGTTAAAGTTACTGTTGAACTTGTTGCATAAGGCCCAGCAGTTACTATTCCATTAACAATTGCAAAAGAACCTCCTAAACCATCTGTTATAAACGTTCCGTCTCCTACTGTAGCGACATCTACATCTACACTAAATTGTGAGTTTCCACAATCTGGAATCACTGTTTCGCTGTTTGATACTACTTGTGTACATGTTGGACATGAAGCAGTAATAGTACCAGTTGTGATACTAGTTTCAGCACCTGCTCCAACCTCACCTCCTACTGAATTTAAGATTCTGTAAGAAGTTTCATAAGCATAAGAACCGCCACCTATCCAGTTAGTAGTAACATCGTCGCCATCATTAACTGTAAAAGCCATAGTGCCTTGTGAACCATCAGCTAGAGTTACACCTGTTAAAACAGCAGTTCCATTAACTAGAACATCCATAGTATTCCCATTCCAACCATCTCCGTAAGAATCGTTCATTTCTAAAGTATAATTACATTGTGCATTAGCCTGAAAGCTAAATGCAAAAGCAATTATAGTAAAAAATAATAATGTAATTTTTTTCATATTTATTTGATTAAATTGTTATTTAAAGGGCTAAAAATATAGATTATTATCAGTTAAATAAATGATAATTTATCTAACTCGATAAAATGCATTTTTTATCGATTAAATCCGAATTAGTCCGACGAAATGCATATTATTTCTACTAATAACAATATAAACTATTTATATAATAGTATGGTTCCATGTTTATAATTGTATATTTTTCAGGTTTATTCTATTGCTTTAAAAAACCAATATCTTCAACAGATTAATTACAATTATTAACTTTTAAATCAAAAAAAAGCGAACCATAAAAATATGGCTCGCTTTTACTATATAATATAAAATTATTTATTTTTCGACCCCTTTAACAAAGGCTTCCATAACTTCATTACTTACTCCCATATTACTAAATCCACCATCATGGAATAAGTTTTGTAATGTTACCATTTTTGTTAAGTCGCTAAACATGGCTACTGTATAGTTGGCACAATCTAAAGCTGTAGCGTTTCCTAATGGAGACATTTTATCTGCATAGGCAATAAATCCATCGAAACCTTTTACGCCACTTCCAGCAGTTGTAGGTGTTGGAGATTGAGAAATAGTATTCACACGTACCTTATTATCTTTTCCGAAAAAATATCCAAAACTACGTGCAATACTTTCTAAATACGCTTTATTATCAGCCATATCGTTATAATCTGGGAATACACGTTGTGCTGCCATATAAGTTAAGGCTACAATACTTCCCCATTTGTTCATGGCATCTTTTTGATATAGTGTTTGCATGACTTTATGAAAAGACATAGCAGATATATCTGTTCCTTTTTGAGTCCAATCGTAATTTTGACTTGTATAAGCGTTACCTTTTCTAACGTTGATAGACATTCCAATAGAATGCAAAACAAAATCTAATTTTCCACCTAAAATTTCTACAGATTTTTCCACAAGATTTTCTAAATCTTCTAATGAAGTTGCATCTGCTGGAATAATTTGAGAGCCTGTTTTTTCTGCTAACGCATTAATTTCTCCCATACGTAGTGCTACAGGAGCATTTGTAAGAACAAAAGTTCCACCTTCTTCATGAACACGTTCAGCTGTTTTCCAAGCTATAGAATTTTTATCT
This sequence comes from Xanthomarina spongicola, assembly GCF_003148645.1. Lineage (GTDB taxonomy): Bacteria > Bacteroidota > Bacteroidia > Flavobacteriales > Flavobacteriaceae > Xanthomarina > Xanthomarina spongicola. Next base: position 47,434 of record NZ_QGGP01000002.1, on the reverse strand, counting down.
AGAGCTCCAAAAATAATTCCTCTTTTTCCCTTTAATAAGTTGTATGACATATTGTGAATTTTAGTCGTTAGTTTATAGACTTTAATTTTGTTTTGTTGTTAGCTTAAAGAACAAATATAGTATTAATTCAATAATTGTTTAGCATGTGCCATAGCAGAATTTGAAATTTCTATTCCTCCAAGCATTTGTGCAATCTCTACCAAACGTTCGTCGTGATTTAATTTTTTTAGGTTTGTAACAGTTACGTTATCTATATCTTCTTTGTAAACTTTAAAATGTGTATTTCCTTTTGCAGCAATTTGTGGAATGTGAGTAATGGCAAAAACCTGCATGGTATGGCTCATCTGTAACATGATTTGTCCCATTTTGTTTGAAATCTCTCCAGAAACGCCAGAGTCAATTTCATCGAACATAATAGTTGGCAATTGTTTATACTTAGATAATATAGATTTTATGGCTAGCATAATTCTAGATAATTCACCTCCAGACGCTGCTTTTTTAAGCTCGTTAAATTGACCTCCTTTATTTGCCGAAAACATAAAAGATAAATCGTCTTTCCCATTTAGATAAAAGGTATTAGATGTCTTTAAACTGACATTGAATTTAGCATTTGGCATGCCTAATTCTTTTAAAATAGATTCTAATTGCTTAGTTAATTCAGGGATTGCTTGAATTCGTTTTTTATGTATTGTTTCGGCTGTTTTATTAATAGTTGCTTCTACTTCTATTAGTTCTTCCTCTTTTTTCTGAATAGTTTCGTCTAAATTTTCGGTTTCAGATACTTTTAGAGTAAGTTCTTCTTTAATCTCAATTAATTCTGAAACAGTTGATACTACATGCTTTTTAAACAAATTATTCAAAATTTGTAATTTAGAATTTACTTGATCTAATCTTTCTGGATCTGCATCTAAATGCTCTTGAAACGTTTCAATTTCAGAGAAAACATCATCTAACTCAATAAAACTACTTTCAATTCTATGATATAGATTTTCATATTTATCTGAAAATCTGCTTATTTTTTTGAAGTTATTCTTTAAAGTAGTTAACGCTGTAATTAGGCCTACTTCTTCATCGTTAAATAACTGACTAGATAATATTAAGGATTCTTTAATTTCTTCAACATTATTTAAAGTTTCATATGCTTCCTCAAGAGTTTCTAATTCACCTTCTATAAGATTTGCTTCGTTTAATTCGTTTAATAAAAAGGAATGGTAATCATATTCTTTTATGGCTTCAGCTTTAAAAGACAATAAATTTTCTAACTCTTTCTGAATTGATTTATATGCTTTAAGTTGCTGGGAATACGTATTTAATTTAGAATTATTATTTGCTAGAGCATCAATTATTTCGAATTGAAAAGCATCGTCTACCAACTGTAGTGTTTGGTGTTGTGAATGAATATCTATTAATTGTTCGCCTAGAATCTGGAGGCTATTTAGATTAACTGGAGAATCGTTTATAAAGGCTCTAGATTTTCCTGTTGGCAATATTTCTCTACGAATTATTGTTTGTGGCTCATAATCTAAGTCATTAGCTTCGAAAAGGCTTTGTAGATTGTAATTCGTGACATCGAAAACAGCTTCAATAATACATTTTTTAGATACATCTTTTATACTACTTAAATCTGCTCTTTTTCCTAATATTAAAGACAAGCCTCCCAATAAAATAGATTTTCCAGCTCCAGTTTCGCCAGTAATAATAGAGAACCCTTGGTTAAAATTAACCTGTAAATTATCTATTAACGCATAATTTTTTATAGAGAGAGATGTTATCAAACCAATTCAAGTATTTAGGTTAAAGGTAATTAATATTAAGAAAAGAAAATGCTAAATATATCTTGAAAAATAATTTAGTACTTAATATTTCTCCATTGACTAGAATACATTGGAGCCACGTTATTAAGAGCTGATATTAATTTTGTAATTTCTACATTTGGACCAGAACTAAAAATATCTTGAATCTCGTCTGATTTAGCATCGAAAAAAGTTCTTAAAATATAAGAATTTGGTCTAACTCTATTCATTGCTTCAAGACTAATAATAGCATCAGCTATATTAGTTTTAGCTTCTTTTTGGTCACTATGCATAATATCTAATCCATTTCTATGGTAATTATACATAGTTGATCTATAGTCTTCAAAAGTTGGAGATAACATATTATCTATTAAGGTATATCTATTTTGATTTCCATCACTTAATTTCCACCCTTTTGTATTTTCACCTTGTGAATAATTTACAATAATTTGAGCTTGATTAAAATATTCTTGACCTCCATTTGGTGAAAACGTATCTGCATCGATACCTAAAACCATATATACATGATAAGCTAAGACCGAAATTAAATTTGTTTCAAAAAGATTTGGATTATATACCATATTCTGAAACTCTAAATATCTAAAAGTAAAATCTTTATCGTTTATATTATGTACTGGAGATGTGTAAGATGATCCGTAAACTGGTCTAGAAGATTGCACTTGGATTGTACCATTGAAAACATCGCTTGCATATTCTGTTATGTTAATATACATAGAGCATTCTATTCGCTCTTGATTTGTAAATTCTTTATTTGTCCATTTGGTATTGTTTACAAACTCTCTTATTTGCTTTTCTAATGTTTTGAATACAGGTAAATTTGGATTTCCTGTCTGTTCTGCATTAATAACAACATTACAATTTAATTCTTGAGTGTAAGCCGAAACGCTAAAACACAACATTAAGATTAATAGAATTTTACGCATCTAACTGTTTTATAATTTCTTTTAAAAGGTCTGAAGCCACTTCTGCCTTAGACTTTAATTGATATTTTGTAACTGTATTTTTGTTGTCGATAATGGTAACCTTATTGGTTTCGGTTTTAAAACCAGCTCCTTTATCTTTCAACGAATTTAACACAATTAAATTTAAATTCTTCTTTTTTAGTTTTGCTTTTGCATTTTCAAGTTCATTTTCTGTTTCTAGAGCAAAACCTACTAAAATCTGTTTAGATTTAATTTTACCTAATGAACCTAATATATCTTTAGTTTTCTCTAATTGTAATACTAACGTTGAATCTGACTTTTTTATTTTCTGATTAGCAACTTGCATTGGTTTATAGTCTGCAACAGCTGCTGCTAAAATGGCAACATTAACAGATTTAAAATATTTGTGCGCTTCAAGATACATCTCTTCTGCACTAGTAACAGGAATGACATTTACTAAGCTATGCTGAAGTTTTTGATGTGTTGGGCCAGTAATTAAAAAGACTTCAGCACCAAGATTAGCTGAAGCTTTTGCAATTTCAAAGCCCATTTTTCCACTAGAATGATTACCAATAAAACGAACTGGATCTATGGCTTCGTAAGTTGGTCCTGCTGTAATTAATACTTTCTTCCCACGAAGTGGCAATTTATTGATAATATCTTTTTCTATAAAAGCAACAATATCTTCTGGTTCGGCCATTCTACCTTCACCAACTAATCCACTGGCTAATTCACCACTTGTAGCTGGAATAATAATATTACCAAAACTTTTTAAACTTTTAAAAGATTGCTTTGTAGTTGGATGCTTATACATGTCCAAATCCATTGCAGGAGCAAAATATACTGGACATTTAGCAGATAGATAGGTAGCCAAAAGTAAATTATCGCAAACACCATTTGCCATTTTAGACATAGTATTTGCAGTAGCTGGAGCAATAACAAATAAGTCTGCCCAAAGCCCTAATTCTACATGATTATTCCACAAATCTTCATCTGCATTGTCAACAAAAGTGGAATGTACGGGATTTTTGGATAAGGTAGATAATGTTAAAGGTGTAACAAAATCTTTAGCAGAAGGAGTAATTACTACTTTTACATTGGCTCCGGCTTTAATAAAAAGCCGAACCAATGAAGCAGTTTTATAAGCAGCAATACCAGCACTAATGCCTAAAAGTATATTTTTGCCGCTTAATATTGACATATTATTTATTCTTGAATATCGTCTTCAGTGTTTCTATAATAAATTTTACCATCTAACCATTCCTGAACCGCTAATGCATGTGGTTTAGGAAGTTTTTCGTAAAATTTAGAAACTTCAATTTGCTCTTTGTTCTCGAAAATCTCTTCAAGACTATCGTTAAAAGTAGCAAATTCTTCAAGCTTTTCTATTAATTCTTTTTTAATTTCAGAATTAATTTGCTCTGCTCTTCTAGATATAATAGAGATAGACTCATAGATATTTTGCGTTTCTGCATCTATTTTATTTCTATTATAAGTAATAGTGTTAACAGGAGCTTTGATTTTTTTTAAATCCATTTTATTGTATTTAGCTTTTAGTTCTATATTTTTCTAATTCTTTAATCACTTCTTCAATCATCTTATCTGCATCTTCCATACGCTCATATTCACTATAATTCTTTTTATAGTTTTTATGATGCAACTTAACGTTTTCTAAACGTTCTTCCTTTTTTGTTTCAACACTGTTCATTGCCATTTTAAAGGCTGAATCTAATTTGTAAAAATAAGCTTCTTCTCTATATGTAGAACCTGGGAAATCTAAAATAAAATTATCGAATGCTTTTATAGATGCTGTATAATCTCCATTATAGCCTGCAATTTTATTGTATTGTTTAGCTATTTCGAATGCTTTTCTTTCTAATTTAAAATCTAATTCTCTAACAAGCTCATTTGCATCTGCTAAAAATTCAGATTCAGGATATAGGTTTATAAAAGATTGAAGCTTTTCAATAGCATCTCTAGTTTCTGTTTGATCTTTAGAATAAACTGGAGAAAGCATATAAGCACTCTTTCCACTTAAAAAAGATGCCTCTTCAACTTTCTCACTTTGAGGATATGCTGAAGCGAATCTTTCAAATTGATAACTTGCTAAGTAATAATCTTTCATTTCGAAATAAGTCTTAGCATAAAGAAACATCAATTTTTCAGCTTGAGGTTTTCCTCTATAATTAGGAACTATTTGAGCAAAAAGTTTATTTGCTTTCGCAAATTTGCCTTTATTATACATTTCTTCCCCTACTCTAAATTTCTCGCCAACATCAGGCTTTTTTAAAGCTTTCTGGTATTGACTACAAGAACTTAATACAGTGAAAGTTATAAATAAATAAAAAAGTTTCTTCATAATTTTTAAACAGGATGCAAAATTAAGCTATTAATATGGATTTTAAAAATATTTTATTCAGCTAAAATAATTGCTTCAACTAGCATAATACAAGGATTAAGTATAATTTAACTTTTCTAAAAATTTTTAATAAAACTTGCAATCTTTTCTTTTAAAGAATTTGATGCAATAACTAGTGGTAATCTTACTGTATTGTTTGTTAGTTTTAGTTGCTCTAAAACAGCTTTAATTCCTGCTGGATTATTTTCAGCAAAAATTAAACTTATAATCTCTAAAAATGAGTAATGAATTTTATAAGCTTCCTTGGCTTTTCCTTCTAAGCCTAAGTGAATCATTCTAGAAAATTGCTTTGGAAATGCTTGTCCTATAACAGAAATAACTCCAGCTCCTCCTGCTAAAGTTACTGGTAATGCTAGGTCGTCGTCTCCAGAAATAACTAAAAAATCTTTTGGTTTATTTTTTATTAATTGAAAGTATTGCGACATATTTCCTGCTGCTTCTTTAATAGCCACAATATTTTCGAATTCTGAAGCTAATCTTACAACTGTTTCAGGTAGCATGTTTGATGATGTTCTACCAGGAACATTATATAAAATAATTGGTACTGGTGAAGCCATAGAAATAGCCTTAAAATGCTGATAGATGCCTTCTTGAGTTGGCTTACTATATGCAGGAGACACAGATAAAATAGCTGAAATATGACTAAAATCTGTAGCTTTTAATTCTTCAATTATTTCTGCTGTATTATTTCCTCCTATACCTAGGACTAAAGGCGCTCGATTATTGTTAGACATAACAATTGTGTTAATTATTTCTTTTTTTTCTTGCTTTGTTACAGTTACACTTTCTCCAGTGGTTCCACTAATTACAATATAATCTGTACCATTTTCTATATTATAATTTACAAGTTTTTCAAGAGCTTCATGATCTACACTTAAATCTTTCTTAAAAGGTGTTACAATGGCAATGCCTAATCCAGTTAATTTGTTCTTCATTTTTTAATTTTATTTAATACAGTTACGTATTTTAAAAGTTCCGTTTTAAAGGCTTTAATATTCTTAAAATCAGTTTTTATTATTAAATCGTTAATACGTTTATCGTTTTGAAAAATCCCTACTTTAAATTTAGCATTAGATGCAGCCGTTAAATACTTTAATTCTAATACATCTTCAGAATAATAACTAATTAAAATATCGAATTTTGTATCTAAAAAAGATTGTAACTCAACATTATTAATTTTGCCTTTCCAATTAAAATCTTTTTGGTTAAAGCAAACATTCCAAGAATAAGTAACCTCTTTTTTAGATGTTGTAAACGCTATAATTTTTAATTTATTTGGTCTAACATTTAAAGTTTCAGCTATGGTTTTTAATGTTTCAAAATCATTAGTTTCATCAGCATTTAATAAAATTCCTAAAGTTTCAATCTTGTTGTTACTTGAGTCAACTACTCTAGTCTTTAAAATTAAATTTAAATTCTTTTTAATAGATTTTTCTTTTAAACCCTTTAAAATCATTATATCTTTATGCTTTCAACAAAGGTAATAAAAGTACTCACAACATATTATTAAAACACAGATGTTTCATCATGAATTATAAGTCACTTTTTTTTATTCTTTTTATAGTTTTCTTTTTTAGCTGTAAACAGGAGCCACAACACCTTACACGTATTGAAGGGAAGCAAATTTCTATCTCAGACAGTTTAGAATCAGATCTAGAAATTGAAGCATTTGTTAAGCCTTATAGAGAACATGTAAATAAAGAATTAGATAGTGTTCTGGCTTATTCGGTTGACACCTATTCCAAAAGTGATGGTGAGTTAAATACAGCTATTGGTAATCTATTTGCTGATGTAATTTTCGAGCAAGCAAACCCTGTTTTTAAACAAAGGACTGGAAAAGATATTGATATGGTTTTAGTAAATCATGGAGGTATAAGATCTATAATTTCTAAAGGAAATGTTACTACCAGAACAGCTTACGAAATTATGCCTTTCGAAAACAGTATTGTTGTTGTTGGCCTTAAAGGAAGTAGCATTAATCAATTAATAACTTATTTACTTGAAGCTAAAAGAGCGCATCCCATTTCTAAATTAAAAGTAGTTGTTGATGAAGATTTTAATCTAGTTGAAACTAGTATAAGCAACAAGCCAATTGAAGCCTCTAAAACATATTATGTAGCTACTAACGATTATTTATATAATGGAGGAGATTCTATGACCTTCTTTCAACCTAACGATAGCTTATTTATTTTAAATTATAAAATACGTAATGCCTTTTTAGATTATTTTGCAAAGGTTGATACTATAAATCCTGTTATAGATGACAGGTTTATTAAATTAAAAAAATAAACATATGAAACGAAGATATTTCATTCAACAAACTACTGCTGCAGCAGCACTTACTACTATTGGCGGAATAACTTTACCTAGCTTTAAAGCGTCTGAAAAAGCAACTAAAATAACTATTTTACATACCAACGACGTACATAGCCATATCGATCCTTTTGGACCAGAAGATGGTAGAAATCCAAATAAAGGTGGTGTAGCAAGAAGAGCTAGTTTAGTTCAATCCATAAGAAATGAAAACCCAAATACATTATTATTAGATGCTGGAGATATTTTTCAAGGCACACCATATTTCAATTATTATGGTGGTGAAATTGAATTTAAGCTTATGAGTAAGTTAAAGTATGATGCTGCAACTATTGGAAATCATGATTTCGATAATGGAATTGATGGCTTATATGCCCAATTACCACATGCAGAATTTGCTTTCTTATCAGCTAATTATGATTTCTCAAACACCATTATGGATACTCATGTAAAACCTTATAAAGTATTTAAAAGAGATGGTATTAAAATAGGTGTTTTCGGTTTAGGCATTATGCTCGATGGTTTAGTTTTAAAAGATCTTTACAAAGAGACTGTATATTTAAATCCAACAGAAATTGCTCAAGACATGAGTCGTATCCTTAAAGAAGAGGAACATTGCGATTTAGTAATCTGCTTATCTCATTTAGGTTATAATTATACCAATTATCCAGAAAGACCTAGCGATTTAAAATTAGCTGCAAGCACAAAAAATATCGATTTAATTATAGGTGGACATACACATACATTTTTACCAAAACCAACTATTACTAAAAATATAGAGGGTAAAAATGTGCTTGTTAATCAAGTTGGATGTTATGGAATAAATTTAGGTAGAATAGACTTCTTTTTCGATATAGACAAAAACAAGACAGTTAATGGCACATCTATTATTGTCTAGTTAAAGCTATTAAAGACGTTTCAGAATTATTCGAGGATTCAGCTTCTATTCTTTCCTTTACAATTTGTCTTTTTCTTATCCTGTTTTCACCAATAATGTAATTGAAAAAGAAAAACAATCCAACCACATGCAGTACACGATCTAACATTACAAAACTCCAATTGTAAATGTAATAATTACTTATATAGTGCAATACATCTGAAAACACAAAACATAAAGCTACTAGTAAGAAAAGGATAGACTGCTTTGTATCTGAATTTAAATAAACTACAAACGATAAAAACGTTAATACAATTAAAGACACACTTTTTGCAGCAAATAAAGAAACCTCTAAGGGATCTGAAATTTGCGATTTCATAATCGAGAATAATTCATATATAAAATAAGAATTTATACTTACTACTATTAGTAAATATAAGGCAATAATCATATCTATTCTTACACGCTTAAACTTAGAAATAGTGTATACAATAAGTGATAAATAACTTAAGAAATAAATGAGACTTGAAAATTTTAAAATTGAATTATTTGAAGAAAAAACAGATGAAAAATCACCTATAAACGAAAAGACTAAAAACAGAATAAAAACAAAACTTAAGTATCTATTTTTTATAAAATAATACATAATAAAAACAGGAACAAATAGAGGTTTTGTAATTTGTAATAACAAGCCACTTTCACTTAAAGTAGCGAGCACATTCATTAGGATAAGTATACACAGAACACACAAAAATATCCTGTTATAACTAATTTTTAGCCATTCTTTCACAGTAGTAATTCATAAGTAGGTTGAAACAAATATAATTAATTACAACGATAATAACGTGCAGTTCATCGAAAAGTATGTTAAAAAATTATGAAATAAGATGTATTAGAATTGTAAATGAGAAGTCAATTATTAAGAAATGGCTCTAAAACCTTGTTCAATTTTTATTCTAGAATGGTAATAATAAAAACTAAATGCTAAAACAAATAAGACTGTTGATATGAAATTTAATAAATCTTTATCTGCTATGTAGAAATAAGCAATCTGTACAACCTCTGAGAATACAATACTTAAAGATCCTAAAAATAGAGCCAAAGACTTTTTGTTGTCATTATAAAAATAGGCAATTAATGAAAAAGTAAGTAACAACAACATAACAATATTATAGGTCAACTCAATCCCTATCATAAATGAATTATTAAATAAAAATGGATCAACAATTGTAATTAATACATAAACCATATAAATATTAAGAATGGAAAGTACAACCAAATGTGCTTTATAATTTTTAAGAACTGATTTAAAATTTAGGCTTTTGCAAACCTCTATAAGCAACAATATATAAGCAATAATATATAATAAATTTCCAAACATGTAATAGACATCGAAAGCTTTTTCAGAATCTATATAGAATTCAGCAAATACCATTAATTCTGAGATTGAAAATAAAATTAAAAACCATGAGAAATATGGCGATTTATTTTGAACATTAAGAAAGTAAAGCAATGTAAATAAAGGAACTATAAAAGACTTGGAAATACTAGAAAGGAAGTATTCTCCTTGGAGCTCGCAAAGAGCAAAAGAAAAACAGAGTAAAATTATTGAAACTATTAAAATATTTGATTTGGTTAAAATCATTTAGTATTCATTTGAAAGCAAATATACACAAAAATTACAATTAAACGATAAAAATATACACTTTAACGATATTTTTTATTTATTTATATGAATACTCCTTTTTACGATTATCTAATTTTAATAAAAAACCCTTATATATACTGCAATAATTGCAATTAACTAATTGTCGAAATTTTTAATAATTTATAACGCTACTTGTGCTATCTCTATTTGCTTTAATACTTGCTTGAAAATAGAAAAGAATAAAAGCACAAACATTCAGTAAAGTAGAAACAAATCCAAGCGCCTCCATTTGTTCAGAAAGGTAGTAGTACCCAATTAATAAGAGCTCAGAAAATGTTATAGCTAAACATCCACAAAACATAAGAAGAGATTTAGTGTCTTCGTGTAATAAATAGTTTAAAAAAGACATACTTAATAAAGAAAGTAATACAAAATTATATAGATGTTCAATTATTCTTACAGATCCTAGATAGCTTGTTTCAAAGTCTATTGGATTTATAATTGTTGCCATTACAAAAATGATATATAAATTAAGTAACAACAAAACCACAAAATGTGTAGAGAATTTTTTTAGAATAGTTTTAAATTTTATTGTTTTTAAAATTTCAAATAACAAAAACAGATACGATAGTATATAAAGACAATTACAAGTAAAATATATAAGCTCATAAAGCCTATCTTGATCTATCAAATTTATAAGATCTGATATTGAATAAGTTACAAGAAACAATGTGAAAAGAATTGATTTCTCTTTAATTTTAATTAAATAAACTATTGTTATTAATGGAACAATCAATAACTCTAATAATTCAAAAATATATGAATTTACAATTCCAAGAATTAAAGATGTATATAAAAGTTGAACCATAATAACAAATGAATTTTAATATGACAACTGTATTGTAATCGTCTCATTATCGAACAAATATATTTTAAAATTTGAAATTAAATGATTAAAAACATAGATTAACGATAATTAATAATCATTCCATTTATTATTGAATCATATTTAAAAAATCTTGTTCCGAGATTATTGAGATGTTTAGTTTCTCGGCTTTATCTTTTTTACTTGGACCCATATTATCTCCTGCAACAATATAATTAGTTTTGCTTGAAATAGACGAAGATACTTTGCCTCCATTGTCTTCAATAAGCTTTTTTAACTCATTTCTAGACACTACGTGAAACACGCCTGAAACAACAAAGATGTTTCCTTCTAACTTATTTGTTTGATTGGCCAATTTTTCAGCTGAAATTTCTAACTGAACACCAAAATTCTTTAATCTAGTAATAATAGCTCTACTAGTATCTGAATTAAAAAACTCAATAACACTTTCTGCTATCTTTACACCAATTTCATCTACATTAATTAAATCCTCATGTTTGGCTTCTGCAATTGCATCGATGCTCTTATAATGTTTTGCTAGTTTTTTTGCTACAGTCTCTCCAACATATCTAATTCCAAGAGCATACAAAACTCTTTCAAATGGTATTTTCTTAGATTGTTCAATGCCATTGATTAAATTGTCTGCACTTTTATCTGCCATTCTCTCTAAAGGAATAACTTGCTCTTTAGTTAATTCGTATAAATCTGAATAATTATTTATAAGTCCTTCGTTAACCAATAAAGCAACTGTTTCACCTCCCAATCCTTCAATATCCATAGCCTTTCTGGAAATAAAATGCTGAATCCTTCCAATAATCTGTGGTTTACAGCCATTGTAATTAGGACAATAATGTTGTGCCTCTCCTTCAGTTCTTACCAATTCTGTTTCACATTCTGGACAATGTGTAATATATTGTGTTGGTTGAGAATTGTCAGGCCTTTTACTTAAATCGACTGCAATAATCTTTGGAATAATTTCTCCTCCTTTTTCAACAAACACTTCATCTCCAACGCGAATATCCAATTTTTCTATTTGATCTGCATTGTGTAAAGATGCACGCTTTACAGTAGTTCCAGCCAATTCCACAGGTTCTAAATTAGCAACTGGAGTTATAGCTCCAGTTCTCCCAACCTGATATGTTATCTCATTTAATCGAGTAGAAACCTGTTCTGCTTTAAACTTATATGCTATTGCCCAACGTGGCGCTTTTGCTGTATAACCCAACTCTTCTTGTTGCTGTAAGTTATTTACTTTAATAACAACGCCATCTGTTTCGTAAGGAAGATTATGCCTATGCACATCCCAATAATTAATAAACTCTAAAACAGCATCTATAGAATTAACCAGTTTGGCAGCTTGTGGAACTTTGAATCCCCAAGAACGTGCTTTTTCCAAGCTTTCAAATTGAGTTTCAATATCTAGATTAGTACCAGTAATATTGTATAATAAACATTCTAAAGGTCGTTTTGCTACTTCGCTACTATCTTGCAATTTTAAGCTACCTGAAGCTGTATTTCTTGGGTTTCTGTATGGCTCCTCTCCTATTTCAATTCGTTCTTCATTCATTTTATTAAAACCATCCCAAGGCAGAACAATTTCGCCTCGTATATCAAATTTATCTGGATATTCTCCTTTTAATTGTAATGGAACAGATTTAATAGTTTTTACATTGGCTGTTACGTTATCTCCTTGAAAGCCATCTCCTCTGGTAACAGCTCTTTCTAAATTTCCGTATAAATACGTTAAGCTTATAGATGCACCATCGTACTTTAATTCGCAAGTAAATTGCAATTCGCCATCAACCAATTTTTTAATTCTTGTTTCCCAATCTAGTAAGTCTTCTTTTGAATATGAATTATCTAAAGAATACATACGATGCTCATGTGCAACCGTTTCGAAATTTTTTGTTATCTGTCCTCCTACACGTTGTGTAGGTGAATTGACATCGAAAAATTCTGGATGGTCTTTTTCTAGTTTTAAAAGCTCGTTTAGTTTTATATCGAATTCGTAATCACTAATTGTAGGATTATCAAGTACATAATAATTATAATTGTGCTTACGAAGTTCCTCTCTTAATTGCTGGATGTTTTCCTTTACTGTCATTAATTAGTATTCTTTTTTCCTTTTAACATGCGATTATTTCCGAATATGTCTGTCTTTAATTCTATATCATCAAAATGATAATCTTCCAATAATTGAATCATTTCTTTTCCAAGATATTGATTAATTTCAAAAAATAAGAGTCCATTGTCTTTCAATTTATTAACAGTAAACTCAGTAATGGCTTTATAAAATTGTAGTGGGTTGTTATCTTCCACAAATAAAGCTAGATGTGGTTCATGATTCAACACATTATTCTTTATTTCAACCTTCTCTAAATTTCTAACATAAGGTGGATTGGACACAATTATATCAAACTCCAAATCTTTAAATTCTAAATCCCAAGAGTTTACATTTAATATATCTGCTTTTATAAAGCTTACTTGCACATTATTAAATTCAGCATTTTGTTTGGCTGTTTTTAAAGCTTCTTCACTAACATCTACAGCGTAAACTTGAGCATTAGGAAGGTTTTTTGCCAATGAAATTGCAATACAACCAGAACCAGTTCCTATATCTAATATAGATAAAGCTTTAGAATTTGTTTTTTGATTTTTGATGTTTTCAAGAACGAGTGAAATGAGTTCTTCCGTTTCAGGTCTAGGAATTAATGTATGTTCGTTTACTTTAAATGGCAGCCCAAAAAACTCTGTTTCACCAATAATGTATTGAATAGGCTCTTCTAATTTCAATCTGCTTAAAGCTTCAAACAACGGCTGTTCTTCGTCTTTAGAAATGGTTAATTCTGGATCAAGAATCAAAGCTATCCGATTTAATTTTAAATAATGAGATATTAATATATTAAAAAAACTGCCTACTTCATTCTCACCAAAAACAGCATCTAACTCTTTATGAAAAATGTCTTGTATATCTTTTAATCTCATAATTCTTTTATCATCCAAACATTGCATGAATAATGACCAGTATTCCCCAAAGGTTCATCTAAAGAATTAAAACCAACTTTAGCATACAATTTTCTGGCATCATCCATATATGGCATGGTTTCTAAATAACATTTTTCAAATCCGAAAGCTTTTGCGCTTTCAAGACAAGTTTCCATCATTCTTTTACCTAAACCTATTCCTCTTGCTTCAGGTAAAAAGTACATTTTTTGTAGTTCGCACACATTACCTTCATAATTATCTAATGCAGCTATTCCAGCGCCTCCAATTATTTTTCCATTGTTATCTATTACAAAATAAACCGACTTTCCACCATAATATGTTTCTGCCATTTTATCTAAAGAAACATCAGCATAAGCTGTTCCAACTTTGGGTACACCAAATTCCACTAAAACATCTCTAATTACTTTTGCTATTTGCTTATTGTCTTCTAAAGCAATTTCTCTAATTACAATATTATTATTGCTCACTTTATTATGTTATTTTTACCTCGAAATTAATCGGGATGAAGATACATGAAAAATACATAAAACGTTGTATTGAAATTGCCAAAAATGGTCTAGGAACTACAGCTCCAAACCCAATGGTAGGTTGCGTCATTGTACACGATAACAAAATAATTGGCGAAGGTTTTACAAGCCCTTATGGTGAAAAACATGCCGAAGTGAATGCTATAGAATCTGTTAAGGACCCATCTTTACTTAATAAATCGACGCTATATGTCACTTTAGAACCATGTAGCCATGTTGGAAAAACACCACCTTGTAGTAATTTAATTATAGAAAATAAGATTCCACAAGTGGTTATTGGAACTATTGATACACATAGCAAAGTAGCTGGAAAAGGAATTGAAAAACTTAAAGACTCTGGATGCAAAGTCCAGGTTGGTGTTTTAGAAGAAGAATGTAAAAAGCATCATAAACGGTTTTTCACGTTTCATAATAAAAAACGTCCTTATATTATTTTAAAATGGGCAGAAACGCAAGATGGTTTTATAGCTCCAAAAACGAAACATGAACAAAAACCGGTTTGGATTACCAATGAGATTTCTAGGCAATTAGTACATAAATGGCGATCAGAAGAACAAGCAATCTTGGTTGGCACAAATACAGTAATTGAAGATAATCCGAGCTTAACAGTTAGAGATTGGACTGGAAAAAATCCTATTCGTATTGTTTTAGACAAAAAGAACATACTTTCAAAAAAGTATCAAATCCTTAATAAGGATGCTGAAACAATTGTAATTTCTGAAAATGACATAGATTTCTCAAATAACGTGGCTTTACAAATTTGTGATTTATTACATAAAAATAACATCCAATCAATTATCATTGAAGGTGGAAGAAACACACTTCAAACGTTTATAAATGAAAAACTTTGGGATGAAGCTCGAGTTTTTATAGGAAAAACAACTTTTAAAGATGGCGTGAAAGCACCAGTTTTTAAAGGAAAACAGATTCAAGATTCTTTAATTTTAGAAGATTCTTTAAAAATTTACATAAATGAATAAAACCCTTATTTTCGATTTTGGCGATGTCTTTATTAATTTAGATAAAGAAGGAGCTATGAATCATGCGCTTGATATTTTTAAATTAAAAACGCTTTCTGAAGAATTAATTGCTTTTAACAGCCTTTATGAACAAGGCTTAATTTCAACTGAAGAGTTTATAGAATTTTATTTAGAAAACTTTCCCGATTTAGATGAAGATGATGTACTCTATGCCTGGAATTGTATTTTAAAAGACTTTCCAGAACATCGTTTAGATTTTATAAAAAATCTTGCCAAAGAAAACACATACAACCTTATATTATTGAGCAACACTAACGAATTGCACATAGACTGGATAAAAGAGCGAGTGTCTTTTTATGAAGATTTCAAAAATTGTTTTCATAAGTTCTACTTATCTCATGAAATACAATTACGAAAACCAGATGCAAGTATTTATAACTTTGTTTTAAAGGAAAATAAACTAAATCCAGGAGATTGCTTGTTTATAGACGATACTATTGAAAACATTGAAGCAGCAGCAAAATTAGGAATTCATACTTGGAATATCAATCCAAAAACTGAAGATATTTCAAATTTATTCACCATTAAAAAAGAATTCTTTTGATTTATTTATTATTAAGTATTCTAGCTTCTACATGCATTTTTTTAATCTTCAAATTATTCGATAGATTTAAAGTGAATACACTACAGGCTATTGTATTTAATTACATTGTTGCTTGTTTATGTGGCTTACTAACCTATAATAAGCCAATAAATTTAATCGAAATTACTGAAGAAAAATGGTTTTATGGAGCTATCGCTCTAGGTTTTCTATTTATATCTATTTTTAACGTAATGGCCATAACTGCTCAACGTAATGGCATTTCTGTAGCTTCAGTAGCCACAAAAATGAGTGTTATTATTCCTGTGTTTTTTGGAATTTATATGTATGGAGAAAGTACAGGATACCAAAAAATAATTGGAATTATATTGGCTCTTTTAGCAGTTTATTTTGTGTCCATTAAACCAAATTCAAACCTTCATTTAAAAAGCAGTTTGCTTTTACCTTTTGTTCTGTTTTTAGGTTCAGGCATAATAGACACTTCCATTAAATATCTTGAAACAACCTATGTTTCAGAAAATGGCATTCCTATATTTTCAGCAACTATTTTTTGTTTTGCAGCTTGTATAGGCTTAGGCTTACTTATTGTAAAAATAATAAAGAAAGAATTCAAATTTAACCCTCAAAGTCTTATTGGAGGAGCTATTTTAGGAATTACAAACTATGCATCTATATATTACCTATTAAAAGCGTTAGACCATGAATCCATAGAAAGCTCTACTATTTTTACAGTCAATAACGTTGCTATTGTAATGTTATCATCTTTAATTGGTTATATTTTATTTAAAGAAAAGCTATCTATTAAAAACTGGATAGGTGTTAGTTTTGCAATCATTTCAATACTATTAGTAACTTTAGCCTAATAATGAAAGATACTTATAAAACAATCTCTAAAGCCTCCAAAGAAGTACTATTTAAAGACAAGAATAGCAAGTTTTTTGGTTATGCTTTTCCAGTTTTAAATGAAGATACTGTTAAGGACCATATAGATGAATTAAAAAAACAACATCATTCTGCAAGACATTGGTGTTATGCTTATCAAATAGGAACAGACGAAAATAACATTCAGTTTAGAGCCAATGATGATGGCGAGCCTAATAATAGCGCAGGAATGCCAATTTATGGGCAAATTCAATCGTTTGAGGTTACCAATATTTTAATTGTTGTTGTAAGATATTTTGGAGGTGTAAAACTTGGTGTTGGAGGTTTAATAAATGCTTATAAAACCACAGCTCAAATGGCTTTAGAATCTTCTAGGATTGTTACTAGAACAATAAATAAACAATTTGAAATACGCTTTGACTACAAAAATATGAATAAAGTAATGCGTGTTATTAAAGAAAAGAATCTAAATATAATAAATCAGACATTAGAGTTAGATTGTAAGATTATAATTTCAGTAAGGTTAAAAGATAGTTTAAACATCTACAATAAATTTAATACAATCTTTGAAGTTGAAATAAAAGAACTAGATAATTAATTTTCTAGTTTTTCCAATATATAATCTGGACATTTCATTGGTCTTTTAGTTTTCATATTAATAAATGCTAATTCTGTATTTGCTGAAACTAAAATTTCGCCAGCCTGATTTGTAATTTCGTAATCAAATTCAATTCTAACAGAGGGTGTTTTTTTTAGTTGTGTTTTCACTTTAATAACCTCATCATAAACAGCTGACTTTTTGAAATTTAAACTCATAGATATTACAGGCAACATAACACCATCATCTTCCATTTGTTTATACGAAATACCTTTTTTACGCAACCATTCAGTTCTACCCATTTCTAAGTATAACGCATAATTTCCATGATGAACAACTCCCATTTGGTCAGTTTCACCATATCTCACTCTTATTGGTATTTCATCGAAAATCATATCGTTTTTAGAATATTTTTTTGTAGTTTAGGCAATGCTTTAAACATGCAAAAAAAAATCTTTAAATTCAATAGCATTTGATTTTTTTTTTAAGAATTTTGTTCACATATTTGTCAAGCTATAAAATCAACAAGAGAATTCCATTTTCTCTTACAGTAACTAACTAGTAAATTTTAAAATCAATAATGAGTGTAACTGCGCAATCGGTATGGAATAATTGTCTTGAATTCATAAAGGATAACATTCAACCACAAGCCTATAAAACATGGTTTGAACCCATTTTAGCAGTAAAACTTTCAGATAATTCTTTAAGCATTCAAGTACCTAGTAAATTCTTTTATGAGTGGTTAGAGGAACATTACGTTAAAATTTTAAAAGTTGCCCTTACAAAAGAACTAGGCGAAACTGCCAAACTTGTATACATTATAAAAATGGAAAACACCTATGGTAACAAACAGCCTTTTACAGAACGAATTCCAAGTTCTAACAGAAGTTCTGTTAAAGCTCAAGATGTAGATATTCCATTAAATAATAAAAGTCCAGAATTACGTAATCCTTTTGTTATTCCAGGGATTAGAAATGTAAAAATTGAATCCCAATTAAATCCTAATTATAGTTTTGAGAATTTTCTTGAAGGTGATTCTAATCGTTTAGCCAGAAGTGCTGGATTAGCTGTCGCTTCAAAACCAGGAGGAACCTCATTCAACCCATTGCTTATTTTCGGTGGTGTTGGTTTAGGAAAAACACACTTAGCTCATGCTATAGGTGTTGACATAAAAGATAAATATCCAGAAAAAACGGTTTTATATATTTCTGCTGAAAAATTTACACAACAATATATAGATTCGGTAAAAAAGAATAATAGAAATGATTTCATTCATTTTTATCAGATTATAGACATTTTAATTATTGATGATGTCCAGTTCCTTTCAGGAAAAACTGGAACTCAAGATGTTTTCTTCCACATATTCAACCATTTACACCAAAATGGCAAGCAAGTTATTTTAACAAGTGACAAAGCTCCAGTAGACATGCAAGATATTGAGCAACGTTTATTATCTAGGTTCAAATGGGGACTTTCAGCAGAATTGCAAAGTCCAGATTTTGAAACACGTGTGTCTATCTTGAAAAACAAATTATATCGTGATGGCGTAGAAATGCCTGAAGATATTGTTGAATATGTAGCAAAGAATATTAAATCTAATATACGTGAGTTAGAAGGTGCCATCATCTCTTTAATTGCTCAATCTTCTTTTAACAAAAAAGAGATTACCATTGATTTAGCAAAACAAGTTGTAGAGAAGTTTGTAAAAAATACCAAGCGTGAAGTATCTATCGATTATATTCAAAAAATAGTCTCAGATTATTTCCAAATGGATGTGGATACCTTACAATCTAAAACCAGAAAACGCCATATAGTTCAAGCAAGGCAATTGGCTATGTTTTTTGCTAAAAAATTAACCAAAGCGTCTCTTGCAAGTATAGGTTCTCAAATTGGAAAAAGAGATCATGCAACAGTTTTACATGCTTGCAAAACTGTAGATAACTTAACTTCAACTGATAAACAATTCAGAAAATACGTTGAAGATCTTTCTAAAAAACTAGCTGTTTAATCTTAAAATCATTTCCGATGACTCGGGAAACAAATATGACTAAAATTCTAATAGTATGCTTAGGTAATATTTGCCGTTCACCATTAGCAGAAGGTATTTTAAAGTCAAAATTACCATCTGAAGAATTTATAGTTGATTCTGCAGGAACAGGAGATTACCATATTGGTAGCACTCCAGATAATCGGTCTATTAAAGTAGCTAAAAAATATGGTTTAGATATTTCTAATCAAAGAGGAAGACAATTTACTGAGTTAGATTTTATTAAATTCGATATTATCTATGTTATGGATAGTTCTAATTATGAAAATGTAATAAGACTAGCTAGAAACGAAAACGACAAAAATAAAGTTAAAATGATTCTGAATGAAATTTATCCTAATCAGAATTATGATGTTCCTGATCCATATACAGGAGGTATCCAAGGGTTTGAAAGCACATTTAAAATGTTAGACGAAGCTTGTATAGAAATTGCAAAAACACTTCTCAAATAATTGACTTCAACAGATTTTAGTTTAACTTCTTGATTTTTTGTAATTTGTACATCAATATTTAATAAACAATAGAATGAAAAATATAATTCTTTTACTACTGCTTTTTCCATATTTTATGTGCTCCCAAGTCATCGAGTTAGAACTCTTTGCTTCAGGATTTACTGATCCAATAAGTATAAAACATGCAGGAGACGAAAGACTTTTTGTTGTAGAGCGTGGTGGAATTATTAAAATTCTTAATACTGACGGAACAACCAATCCAACTCCCTTTATAAACATAGACCCCAGAGTTTTAAGTGGTGGAGAACGTGGTTTATTAGGTTTAGCCTTTCATCCTCAATATCATTCAAATGGTTTTTTCTTTGTTAATTACATAAATAATAGTGGGAATACTGTTGTTTCCAGATTTATTACAAATCCACCAGATTCTAATGTTGCTGATGATACTACAGAAGAAATTTTACTTACAATAAATCAACCTTATTCTAATCATAATGGAGGTGATTTAGCTTTTGGAAATGATGGCAATCTTTATATTGGCTTAGGCGATGGTGGTTCAGGTGGAGATCCAGGTGATAGAGCACAAGACTTAACAACCTTACTTGGTAAAATGCTTCGTATTAATGTTAATAATTCTGAAGGTGGAAATAACTATGCTATTCCTACCGATAATCCTTATCCAAATGCCGAGGAACCAAATGCCTTACCAGAAATTTGGGCTTCGGGCTTAAGAAATCCGTGGAGGTTTTCATTTGACAGAGATACTCATGACTTATGGATTGCAGATGTTGGCCAAGGTCAAATAGAAGAGATTAATATGGTTGCTTTAAATCAAGCCGGAATAAACTACGGTTGGCGTTGTTATGAAGGGAATCAAGTTTATAACACATCTGGCGATTGTCCATCAGACATAAACGAATTAACTTTTCCTGTTGGGCAATACACACATACAGGAGGTCCCTACTTTAGATGCTCTATAACAGGAGGTTATAGACATAGAGGTACTGCACAACCTAATTTAAATGGATTATACTTTTTTGCAGATTATTGTAGTGATGAAATTGGTATTCTTGAATATGATGGCAGTAATTGGAATATGACTTTTACTGAACAATTTGCAACTAATGGCTGGACAGCTTTTGGTGAAGATGTATATGGAGAAATTTATATTGCTGGTATTGATTCTGATAACATTTTCAAAATTATAGATCCAAATTTAAGTGTTGATGAAAACGCTTTATTTGGAGTTAAAATCTACCCAAATCCAGCAACAAATCAATTTACAATTGAAATTTCAAATTCTCAAATCTCTATAGAAACCATAAACATCTATAATTTACAAGGGAAATTGATTAAAACTATTACAGAAAACATAGTATCAACTATGAATATTTCAACAGAAAATATGGTGAAAGGTTTTTATTTAACTGAGTTAATTTCTGAAAATGGTTCTAAGAAAATAAATAAACTCATAATCAATTAATGACAAGTCCAACTGGAAAACTGTACCTCATTCCTACTCCTTTAGGCGAAAATGAACCTTTAGAAGTATTACCACTTTCGGTTAAAAAAATTATTGAACAAGTAGATATTTATATTGTTGAAAACGAAAAAACTGCTCGACGGTTTATTAAAAAAATAAAACCTAGCAAAAAACAGTCTAAACTACAGATATATCATTTAAATAAATTCACAGATCCTAACGAAATACCTTCATTTCTGGACTCTTGTCTACAAGGTAAAAATGTTGGTTTACTTTCTGAAGCTGGCTGTCCTGCTGTTGCAGACCCTGGTGCAGATGTTGTTAAAATTGCACATAGCAAAAATATTCAAGTGGTTCCATTAGTTGGACCTTCTTCAATTATTATGGCAATAATGAGTTCTGGTATGAATGGACAAAGCTTTGCTTTTAATGGCTATTTACCAATAGATAAAGATGAAAGGAAAAAAGAATTAAAGAGATTAGAGCAAATTTCTTTTAATCAAAATCAATCGCAGGCATTTATTGAAACACCTTACAGGAATAATAAAATGCTTGAAGACATCTGTGCTTCTTTAAATGAAAACACCTTAGTCTGTATGGCTTGTGATATTACACTGCCTTCAGAATATATTAAAACTAAAGCTGTGAAAGATTGGAAAAAAAATAGCGTAGACTTTCATAAAAGACCTACGCTATTTATTATTCATAAAGAATAGCTAGTTAAATAGTGTGCTTAACTTTAGCTTTTCTATTTGGTTTTATTTTAGAGGTATCATAACCTGAAAACTTTTTAATATAGTAAGAAACAGACGTTCCGTAAGCATCAGAGAAACCATCTTTTCCATAACTTCTTAAGTATTTTTTTACATTTCCTGCTCCAGCTAAATGAGCTGCTGCTAAAATCCCAGATTCTGTAATTTTTGTACCATTTACCACTTTACCAGTAAAACGCTTAATATCTTTTCTTAAAATCCATTTATTACGTTCTGCATTAGCAATAAATGCTTTTTCTTGTAATTCAGGATTTTTTAAGAAATGAACAGGGTTGTAAATCCCTATCATTTTTAATGTTTCTTTCCCAAACTGGTACTTTCCTAAGTAACCAAATGAATTGACTGTAAAATAATCTCCTCCTGATTCTTTAAAACCTAAAGCTTCTTTAAAACCAACAAATGTCTTACCTAAAGTAGGTGAGAAATTAGCATGTGGTTCGTGAATTGGGAAAATTTTGTCTTTTGCTACCTCTACATATTCAGTTTCATTAATTCCAAAATGTATAGCAGAATAGTTTTTCGCCTTAACCGTTTTATTCATATAAAACGATCCAAACAATAAGAAACATATTGTTATTGATAGAGCTAGGTAACTTCCAATATTTTTTATCATAACATTAATTTATTAGTGTTAATAAATAAATTATTCAAAATTTTCAGCGTGCAAATATACATTATTTTATTGAATGCTGAAAATGAACAATTAAGTAGGTCAATGACTCAAAACTAAATATGAAGTAAAATGAAACAAAAATTAGTCGCTAAAATGCAATTAAAAGTATATAGCGTGAAATTTTATGCCATTTTTATCGTTGAATTCCATAGCTGGAAATGGCACTTTTATCGTATTAAAGATGTCAAAAACAGTCTTTAAAACATGAGAATTTGTTTTAATTCTTGTTAAATCAATATCTAAACTAAAGTAATATTGCCTATAAGGGTCTTGGTAAGTTACATCATCATTATCTGTTTCGTTTGTACCAGAAATCATACCATCTGCTCCATAACCAAATGCTACATTTAACCAAACTGGAATTTTACTTTCCTTAAAAAAGGAATGTAAATTTATACTTAACCAATATGTTTGTCCGTTGTAATCTTTTAAAAACTCCTGAGACAAACCATCTCCCAGCTTATCAGGATTTTGAGCTGCATATTCTGTTTGATGGAATGAATATTTTAAAGTCATACGTTGTTCCCTCCAAAGTAATTCCTGACCAACAAACAAACTAGTTCCAGCAGCATTTGCAGCCATGTCTCCCCAAGAAAACCCCCATTCTTCGGAAAAACCATCGAAAACTTCTACAACAGTTAAAAATGCAAAACCAATAGTAGAGCCATAAATTAATTGGTCTTTTTTACTTACACCACTCCAAGCTAGCATATTGGCTCCTATTCTACCTAATTGGTATGAAGAATAAACATGACCCAGTTTATCCATTTGAAGCCATTCGCTATTATCATTTAAGGTGTGAAATTTAGATTTTGGATAATCTGCATACCAAAGCTGATTTAAACCAACCAACGTTAAAGCAGCAACTGAAGTTTCAGTAATAACAACCAAATTACGTCGTGGCTTATTTAATGTGTCACTAGGTTTTAAAAAAGTATTTAACTTGCTTTGCGATACAGATGTAAAAGTAATTAAACACGCAATGATGGTATGTTTAATACGAATTCTCAAATCTATTTATTTATTCCTTGTGAAGACAAATATCTTTGATATTCTCTAGCATTAGCATTATGCTGACTTAAATTTGTTGCAAATTTATGATACCCTAACTTATTGGCATCTGCAGCAAAATAAAGATATTTATGTTTTTCAGGATTTAAAACAGCATCAATAGCAGAAATATCTGGCATTGTAATTAATCCTGGTGGTAAGCCTGCATACATATAAGTATTGTAAGGAGAATCTATTTCTTTATGCACATTTAAAACTCGTTTTATAACTGTATTTTTATATTGTGGTAATTGATATGCTGCAAATTTTAAAGTTGGATCTGCCTGTAGAGGCATGCCAATTCTTAATCTGTTTAAATAAACACCTGCAATTCTGGGTTGTTCTATAGCTTGTTTAGATTCTTCATGAACAATTGAAGCTAAGGTCATTACTTCGTTTTGAGTTAATCCAATGGTTTTTGCTTTTTCTTTTCGGCTATCATTCCAAAACCTATTGTATTCTTTTAACATTCTATCTCTATATTCAATAGCAGATGTATTCCAGAAAAACTCATAACTATTCGGAATATACATTCCTAAAGCTGTTGCATCTGAAAATGAATTTTTAGATAAAAATGTTTCATCTTTCATAGCCTCAAAGAGTGTTAAACTATCTGCTTCAATTTGTACAGAAACTCTACTAGCTAGAGATTCAAGATTAGATTGATTATTAAAAGAAAGTTGAATTGGTAGATTATTGCTTCTAATGGAATTAATAATATCATTATTATTCATGTCTTTTCTAATAACAAATCGACCTGCTTTAATATTAGATATATACTTTTTCTGCTTAGCTAAAGCATCAAATTTATTGATGTCTTTTAATAATGGCTCTAGTTGTTCTCTAACATCTGCATAAGTTCCATTTGTTGGTACATATATAAAAGCTTCCTTATTATTAAATGCAGTGTTTTTATCTAACATAACACCATATATATAGTTAGCAAATAATCCAGCTATTATTAAACCAATTAAGGCAATTGCCCAAAGAATTTTTTTAAAATACATTAATTAATAAGTTGAAGTAAATATTCGTTTTTATAGGAACCGTTTACAAAGTTCCAATCTTTTTTTAATCCTACAATTTGAAATCCATGTTTAGAAAACAACTTTAAACTTGCTTCATTATCTTCCGAAATATTACAATACAATTGATGCAAATTTAAATGTGTTTTACAATATTGTACCAATAACTCTAAAGCTTCATTTCCAATTCCTTTTTGCCTTTCGGCAGTATCTTTTATGAGCACTCCTACTCCTGCTCTACTATTTTTAAAATCGAAATCAAAAAGATCAATCATTCCAAGTGCAATATTACTATAATTTGAAATTATTAAACGTAATTGTTTCACTTCATAAATATCTTTATGAGCGTTTTCTAGATATTGTTTTATTAGAAATTTAGAGTAAGGTGTTTGTGTGTTACTTAGCTCCCAAATAACCTCATTGTTTTCAATAGCGTGAATAAACTCTAAATCTTCTGGCTCCAGAGCTCTCAAATAAATATGTTCTCCTTTTAATGTTACCATGAAATTGTGCCTTTAAAAACTTGAACTGCAGGTCCAATTAACCAGATATTTCTATAAATACCTTTTTCCTTATCAAAAGTAACCTGAAGATTTCCTCCTTCTGTTTCAAGAGTTATTAAGTTGCTTTTAGTTTCACCAGTTTCAAACATGGCAATGGCTACAGCTGTAACTCCTGTCCCACAAGATAAAGTTTCGTCTTCTACACCACGTTCGTAAGTTCTAACTTGAAATGTGTTTTCTGAAAGCTTTTTTACAAAATTAACATTAGCTCCTGTTTCATTATATGGTTGTCCATATCTTATTTTGGATCCAATTTCTTTAATAGAAAGTTCTTGTAATTGAGATTTCATTTGCACATGATGAGGCGAACCTGTATTTAAAAATACATGGTTCTGATGTTTTTCAACTGATAAAACATCTTGCATCTGAAGCTTTACAACTTTGTTTTCAATAAAGGCATGATGCAATCCATCTATAGCTTCAAAAGTTGCTTTTTTATTAATAATACCCAAATAATTGGCAAACGCAGTAAGGCATCTACCTCCATTTCCACACATAGAGCTTTCATTCCCATCGGCATTATAATATACCATTTTAAAATCTAATTCTGGATGATTTTCCAATAAAATTAGTCCATCTGCTCCTATGCCAAAACGTCTGTCGCATAGTTTAGCAACTAACTTGGTATTGTTTTTGTCGAATAGTTGTTGACGATTATCAATCATCACAAAATCGTTTCCTGTTCCTTGATATTTATAAAATGAAAGTTTCATAAGCAAGGCAAATATAAGAATTAAACATTGTTTATTGGCATGTTAAATCGTCGTTAAAACAGACGTTAAAAATCGTTAAAACTTAAAAACTGATTCAATAAAAATTTAATTTTAATCGTTATTAATTTACAAACCCTTTAAACCTAATAAATAATGAAAAAGATTTTAACTTTAGTTTTAGTTTCTGTGTTAGGTGGAGCTATCACATTATCTACCTACAAAATTTTTATAGAAAAAAAGCAACCTATTCAAACTGCTCAAACCGAAGAATTGCCTTTTGCAATTCCGGTAAATAATTCTACTAACACAAAATTTTTGCCTGAAAGTAGTATAGACTTTACAAAAGCTGCAGAAAAAACTGTTCATACTGTTGTACACGTTAAAAACACTACGTTGGGAAATTCTGGGCAAATGACTTTTGAAGATTTATTCTATGGTAGATCTCCACAAAGATATCAAGTAGGTACAGGTTCTGGTGTTATTATTTCTCCTGATGGCTATATAATTACTAACAATCATGTAATAGATGGTTCTAGAGAACTTTCGGTAACACTAAATGACAATAGAACTTATAACGCTGAAATTATTGGAACAGACGACAAAACTGATATTGCATTATTAAAAATTGAAGCAGAAGAAGATTTACCGTTTACTACTTTTGGAGATAGCGATCAAGCTAAAATTGGAGAATGGGTTCTAGCTGTTGGAAATCCGTTTAATCTAACTTCAACTGTGACTGCAGGAATTATTAGTGCTAAATCCAGAGATTTATCTGGTAGAAATAATCAATCTTTTATACAAACAGATGCTGCTGTAAATCCCGGAAATTCTGGTGGTGCTTTGGTAAATTCTAATGGAGACTTAATAGGAATTAACACAGCTATTTCCTCGCAAACTGGTTCATACATTGGATATTCTTTTGCTGTTCCAAGTAATATAGCTAGAAAAGTTGTTCAAGATATTATTGAATATGGTAACGTACAAAATGGTATTTTAGGTGTATCTGGAGGTGCTTTAAATAGTGGTTTTGCTGAAAAACTAAGCGTTAATGAAACGGAAGGATTTTACATCGATACTGTAGAAGAACAATCTGGAGCAGACATGGCAGGACTTGAATCTGGTGATATAATAAAGAAAATTGACCATGTTAAGATTTCAAAATTTTCAGATTTATCTGGATATTTGAGTACTAAACGTCCTGATGATGTTGTAAAAGTAAGCATTCTAAGAAATGGGAATGAAAAAGTAATTCCTGTAACTTTAACTAGAAATCAATCGTATACAATACCTCAATTTGGCATTGTAAGAAATGCATCTAAAGACGATCTTAAAAAATACAACACTTCTTATGGTGTTAAAATATCTCGATTGGGTGAAAATTATTCTAAATATTTAAGAGCCAATGGTGTTAACGAAGGCAATATTGTAACTGCCATTAATAACATAAAAGTAAATAATGTAGATGATGTTCAAGATATCATTAGAAATAAATCACCATACGAACCTATGCGAATTGAACTAATAAATTCAAAAGGCGAAATAGAACGCTATAACTTTAAATAAAAAACATAAGAAAATGATTCACAATCCTTCAGTTTTTCTGAGGGATTTTTATTTTATAAAATCTGGTTTAAATACAACTTAAATATCTTATTTTTGCAACCAAATTCAATAAGGCAATTTACCAAGTTGAAAAATATTAACAACACACTAAAAATTAAATACAATGAGTTTTAACGAGACTTATGAAAGCGAATTAGCTTTTCAAGCAGACAGAAGAAAAGCGACTGTAGAGTTTATTAAAATAGTAAGCGACCTATGGTACGACAAATCTATTGAATTGGTTCTTTTTAGAAATCAGTTAATAGATAGAAACGTTAGTGAAATTCTTAACCTACACGAATATGCAGGTGAATTCGTTCAGAAACCAATTTCTATTTTCGACTCTGTTGAAATTGCACAAGCTATTCAAACACTAGACTTGCCTCCTGCTAAATTAGATATTGGTAAATTAACTTACGAATTTCATTTAGAAGAAAAAAAGTATAGCAATGCATTAGCTTTTGTTGCAGACAAATTAAAAGATGCAAACAAAGATGAAGCTATCAAGCCTAAGGACGTAGTACTTTACGGTTTTGGTAGAATTGGGCGTTTAGTAGCTAGAGAATTAATGACACGTACTGGAAAAGGAAGTCAATTACGTTTAAGAGCCATTGTAACTCGTGGAACTATAGACCAAACTGTTTTAGAAAAAAGAGCATCTTTATTAAGAAATGATTCTGTACATGGCGATTTTTCTGGAACTGTAACAGCAGACTTAAAAAACAGTGCTCTAATTATTAATGGAACAACTGTAAATATTATTTCAGCAAATAATCCAGAAGACATTGATTATACTGTTTATGGAATTAACAACGCTTTAGTTATCGATAACACTGGAGCTTTTAGAGATAAAGAAGCATTAAGCAGACACTTAACTTCTAAAGGCGTTAATAAAGTATTATTAACTGCTCCAGGTAAAGGCGTTCCAAATATTGTACATGGTGTAAACCATTTAGAAAACAATCCAGATACTGTTGATATTTTTTCGGCAGCATCTTGTACTACTAATGCTATTACGCCTATTTTAAAAGCTGTTGAAGATACTCTTGGTGTAAAAAGTGGGCATCTAGAAACAATTCATGCCTATACTAACGACCAGAATTTAGTAGATAACTTTCATAAAAAATACCGTCGTGGACGTGCAGCTGCATTAAACATGGTTATTACAGAAACTGGAGCTGGTAGTGCAGTTGCAAAAGCATTACCTGCACTTGAAGGTAAGTTAACATCGAATGCAATTCGTGTTCCTGTTCCTAATGGTTCTTTAGCAATTTTATGTTTAGAATTAGAAAAAGAAACGTCTGTAGAAAGTATTAATAATATTATTAAAAAATATGCTCTTGAAGGTAATTTAGTAGAGCAAATTAAATATGAATTAAGCGATGAGCTTGTGTCTAGCGATATTGTAGGAAGCTCTGCTCCTGCTATTTACGATAGCAAAGCTACCATTGTTAGAAAAGATGGTAAAAATGCTTTATTATATATCTGGTACGATAACGAATATGGTTATAGTCATCAAGTTATTAGACTTGCAAAATATATAGCAAAAGTTAGACGTTTTACTTATTATTAGTAGATAAAAACATCTAAAGCATTATTTCATTCGTATATAAAAAAGCCTTGCATTCGTAAGGCTTTTTCATTATTATCCATCGATACTAAACTTAATTTATTATTTTCGTAAACAACAAAACTTAACAAAACCAAATGAAAACGTTTAAAATTTTCACCTTTACCTTATTTATACTATGCAGTTTCAACACGTTACATGCCCAAACCGAAACTTCAGATGAAGACGATAAACTATCACTAGACAATAGTACCATTAATAATCAATTTGAATATGTGCTTCAAAAATCTGGTGATTTTAGAGGAGTAAACGGGTCGATGTACGAAGCTGTTAAACGTAGTATGTTAACTACTTTACAAGCACATACAAACGATTCATTAAATACATTGAAAAAAGAATTAAAAGATACTCAAACTATAGTTGATGCACAGACTAAAGAAATTACAGATTTAAAAGCAAATCTTTCAACAACGCAAGCTACTTTAGACAA
This sequence comes from Xanthomarina spongicola, assembly GCF_003148645.1. Lineage (GTDB taxonomy): Bacteria > Bacteroidota > Bacteroidia > Flavobacteriales > Flavobacteriaceae > Xanthomarina > Xanthomarina spongicola. The sequence goes on along the minus strand of NZ_QGGP01000002.1, from coordinate 17,519 downwards.
AACCACTAACGAAAAAAACAACATGGCTCTATTTGGTTTACAAATGAGCAAGTCTAGTTACAATGTGTTAATGTGGTCTATTATTGCAGGCTTACTGGCTTTTTTAATATTCTTTATCTATAAATTTAAAAACAGTCATTTAATAACTAAAGAAGCTAAGATTGCACTTGAAGAAATTGAAGAAGAATTTGACGAACATAGAAAAGTTGCTTTAGAACGAGAACAAAAAGTAAGACGTCAATTACAAGACGAATTAAATAAACAAAAAGGGAGTTAAATACACTTTTCCTTTTCTAAACATATTTAAAATCTGTAAATTCACGTTTACAGATTTTTTTTATGACTATAATAAAAGCACAAATAGAACACTTAGACCATTTAATTCCATTATTTGATGGCTATCGTATGTTTTATAAACAGCCTTCAGATTTTTATGCTGCAAAACAATTTTTATTTGAAAGACTAAAAAATAACGACTCCATTATTTTTATAGCCTATATAGAAAACAAAGCTATTGGTTTTACGCAATTATATCCTTTGTTTTCTTCGGTATCCATGGAAGCTATGTATTTGTTAAACGATTTGTATGTAGGTTCAAACTATCGTGGAGAAGGCATTGGAGAAGCATTAATAAATAAAGCTAAAAGCTACTGTATTGAAAACAATTTAAAAGGATTGGCTATACAAACAGCAGCTAATAATCCAGCACAACATTTATACCAACGCTTGGGTTTTGAAAAAGATCCAGACTTACATTTCTTTTGGACAAACAAATAAGTTGAGGTTAACCTAAAAATTAAACAAACATCATTCCTGCAGAAACTACAGATATAAATAATTTAACAGTGAAATTCATGCATCATGCTTTATTAAAATGAAAATACAATAAGTATAATCCAGATTCAACTCAACTCTAGTATCTTGCATTAAATTCTTATTATGAAATTAAATTTATTGTCTTGTGATGCTCAGAGACCAGATAAAAGAGCGATAGCCAACTGTATTGCTGAGATTTCGTCAAACATGAATGGATTACTATCGAATGAACTTACAGACATACTCTTAGAAGGAGATTCTGTAGATATAGAGATAGAAGATAAAAACTCTGGCTCTGCTTTAAGAGCTTTGCGAAAACTAAGTATCGATTATGAAATTATAGAATGAGGCATGAATGTTGGAAAAGTTTCTATTAAAAAATAAACGAACTTCGCTCCTGACTGCCAACAAACAGGAATTGTTGATATATACAGTTTAAAAATTATAAATTAATGCATTGTATCACACAAAAGCTCAATAATGAAAAAAAGTGTAATTTTTATATTACTAATTCTTATAGCTTCTATTGCAATAATATTTATTATTCGTTCATATAAGTCTAAAGAAATAATGTCACTAATAGTTCTTGTTGAAGAAAAAGAAAGTCCTCTAGATAGTCTTCAATTAGAAAAGTTAGACATTCAAATGGAGGACAGAGTACTTAAAGCTAACTTTCTTTTAAAAAATGAAACTGCTCCTGCCATTTTCATTTGTACCGGAAATGGTGAAGCCTTATATGAATGGTTACCTGTTCAGAAATATCTATTTGACAAGGGGTTCTCTTCATATGTTTTTTCTTATTCTGGATTTGGCAACAGCACTGGGACTCCAACAGAAACAAGCCTTTATGAAGACGCTCTTTCAGCCTATAATCAGTTTATAAGTGTAACACCAAATTCAGAAAAAAGAATTGCATTGTCTCATTCCATGGGAAGTGCTCCACTTCATGGGATTGCTAATAAAATGGAGCCTGCACCTTCAAAATTAATTATACATGCTCCATTTTCTTCAATACAACAAGTACTCGTAGAAAAGGAAATAACATCGACTACTTTTCAGTGGCTTTGGCCAAACATTTGGAATAATATAGACTATGCTAGAGATATCAGAATCCCAATATTGTATGTTCATAGTAAGAATGATCAAACAATTTCATATAGTCATAGTCAAGATTTACAGCAGGCTGCAGGAGATAATGCTACTATTCTCTTGTTAGAAGATTTTGGTCATAATGCTATTTATAAAAATGTATCCGATAGCTTGTATCTGCCAATTTTAGATTTCATTAATCATTAAAAACGTTATATCAGCGAGTATTAAACACGCTAACAAAACTTCCCAGCTCAAACCAAAAATTTCCTAAAACATTTCAAGTATATTTGCAGCTCTAAAGTTTTGTTATGCGTATCGATATTATAACTGTTTTACCAGAATTACTTAAAAGTCCGTTTGAAGCTTCTATTTTAAAACGAGCTATTGAAGCCAATTTGGTAGAAGTCCATTTTCATAATTTAAGAGATTTTACAACAGATAATTATAAAACCATAGACGATTACCAGTTTGGTGGTGGAGCTGGAATGGTTATGATGGTAGAACCTATAGATAAGTGTATTACTAAACTAAAATCTGAAAGAGTTTACGATGAAGTTATTTATATGACTCCAGATGGTGAAACTTTAAATCAAGGCATTGCCAATCAATTATCACTAAAAGAAAACATCATTATCCTTTGTGGACATTATAAAGGAGTGGACCAACGTGTTCGGGATCATTTTATAACAAGGGAAATATCTATTGGAGATTATGTGCTTTCTGGTGGCGAACTTGGTGCAGCAGTTTTATGTGATGCTATAATCAGGCTAATACCTGGAGTATTAGGCAATGAAACATCGGCTTTAACAGACTCTTTTCAAGATAACTTATTAGCTCCTCCTATTTATACACGTCCAAGAAACTATAAAGGATGGCAAGTTCCAGAAGTCTTATTTAGTGGTAATTTTCCTGAAATTGAAAAATGGCGAGAAGAAAAAGCCTATGAGCACACAAAAAAAAGACGTCCAGATTTGTAAGAAGACTAAAAAAACTCAATTATTAATTGCAAATCATTTATTAATCATTATTTTTGCACCCAATTTCGGGTTAACCTCTGGCGAAAATCGTGAATGTTGTTTCGAATTAATTATAATTAAATTTAAAGATATGGAATCTTTAGTAAAATTTGTACAAGACGAATTTGTAACAAAAAAAGATTTTCCAGAGTTTAGCGCTGGAGACACAATTACAGTATACTACGAAATTAGAGAAGGAGAAAAAGTTCGTACTCAGTTTTTTAGAGGTGTAGTTATTCAAAAAAGAGGCTCTGGAGCTTCTGAGACTTTTACAATTAGAAAAATGTCTGGAATTGTAGGTGTAGAACGTATTATACCTGTAAACATGCCAGCCTTACAAAAAATTGAAGTGAACAAGAAAGGTAGTGTTCGTAGAGCTCGTATCTATTATTTCAGAGGTCTTACTGGTAAAAAAGCAAGAATCAAAGAAAGTATGAGACGTTAATAAACGTTTAATAACATTGAAAAGCCCTGTAAATACAGGGCTTTTTTTATTAACAAAAGTTAATAACTGTAGTTTATAAATGGTTGATATCTAAACCATTAAATTTTTTGGAAATTTCAAATCTTAGTATATATTAGCTAAAGAAATTATAAACAACGTCAAGTTGGTTTCATGAAAATGAATTAGTTATAAATTCTATAAAGTAACGTTCTTTATTATAATTGTTTTTTGAGATTTTAAGGTGGCAGGTGTATGCGTGTTTAACTGAGAAATCATGATACTTTTAAAAGTGTTGTATGTCTAGGCAGACAAAAACTAGAAAAGTTGAAAGTTTCTAAAAGTAGTATCTGTGAAAGCATATACTAAACAAGGAAGCAATGAATTACAAGTTGTAAATTGTGAAAACGACGTGCAATATGTGAAACATCAAGAAAAACAATTAAACTAGAAACATTTCGGCAACACGTCAATACATTTTGAAAGTTGCATCAAACGGATTGTTTCTTTTGAAGTAGTGACACTTGAATTGAAACGTATAGATGAAAATTTTATACTATTTAACAGCAATGTTGGATTAGATCATGTTAAGCTATTTCAAAGAAAGCCATGTCAGATATAGATTTCGATCTATTGTGATATGGCTTTTGTTTTATATAAACTTAGTATCTTTAGCCTTCTAGAATATATATTTAAAAATGAATCTTCCTCTTATTATAGACCAAGAGTTTACAAAAATAGATTACACAAAAAAAGAGCTTCAAAAAGCTGAATATGATAATTGCACCTTTATTAATTGTAATTTTTCAGAAACGTATTTATCAAACATTGCATTTATAGAGTGTGCATTTATTAACTGCAATCTAAGCAGTGTAAAAGTTAAGAACACAACTTTTAAAGATACCATTTTTACAGACTGCAAATTACTAGGAATTCATTTTAACGACTGTAATCAGTTTTTAATGTCGTTTAGTTTTAATAAATCTAATTTAAGTTTTTCTTCATTTTATAAATGCAATCTTAATAACACCTCTTTTGATAACTGTATCTTAGAAAACATCGAATTTTCTGAAGCAAATTTGAGTCAATCTAAATTTTTAGAATGCAATTTGCAGCAAAGTATCTTTAATAATACCAATTTAGAAAAAACAGATTTTAGAACGTCGTTTAATTACTACATAAACCCTGAAAATAATAGGCTAAGTCAAGCTAGATTCTCAAAAGAAGGTGCTTTAAACTTATTAAAATCATATAATTTAGACATAGAATAATCAAATTAATAAAAGGCAACCCACTTTTTTATCAACTTCATAATAAGAGTGTGTTTAAGGCAATCTACATTAAAAAACTGATTGAAAATTCATATATTTGCTTGGCTTAAAAATCAAGCAAATTCTATTAACAAAACTGAAAATTCCTATGTCAAATACGTCTACTATTATTTATACAAAAACTGATGAAGCACCAGCTTTAGCTACTTATTCTTTTTTACCGATTGTTAAAGCATTTACAAAACCTTCAGGTGTAAACGTAGAAACAAAAGATATTTCATTAGCCAATAGAATCTTAGCCGTATTTCCAGACTTTTTAAAAGACAATCAGAAAGTTAGTGATGATTTAGCTTTATTGGGAGAACTAGTTAAAAAACCTGAAGCTAATATTATAAAATTACCAAATATTAGTGCCTCAATCCCACAATTAAAAGATGCCATAGAAGAGTTGCAATCCAAAGGTTATAATCTTCCAAATTATCCAGACGAACCAAAAAACGATTCTGAAAAAGATATCAAATCTCGATACGATAAAATTAAAGGAAGTGCAGTAAATCCAGTGCTTCGTGAAGGAAATTCAGATAGACGTGCTCCAAAAGCAGTTAAAAATTATGCTAAGAAAAACCCTCATTCTATGGGAGCATGGAGTTCAGATTCTAAAACACATGTAGCCACTATGGATGCTGGAGATTTTGCTCATAATGAAAAATCTGTTACACTAAACAAAGCAACAACTGTTTCTATAGAATTTAAAGGAAATAATGGTAACACTGAAATTTTAAAGAATAACTTAAACCTTCTACAAGGTGAAATTATAGATGCAACTGTTTTAAGCAAAAAAGCTTTAATTCAATTTTTAGAAACTCAAGTTAAAGATGCCAAAGACAAAGACGTACTTTTCTCTTTACACATGAAAGCTACCATGATGAAAGTTAGCGATCCAATTATTTTTGGTCACGCTGTAAAAGTATTTTTTAAAGACTTGTTTGCAAAACATGGAGAGACTTTTAAATCTATTGGTGTAGATGTTAATAATGGTTTTGGAAATCTACTGGAGAAATTAGAAGAACTTCCTTCAGATAAACGAAAAGAAATTGAGCAAGACATAACAGTTGCTTACAAAAATGGCCCAGCTCTAGCTATGGTTAATAGTGATAAAGGTATTACTAATCTTCATGTACCAAGCGATGTTATTATAGACGCTTCCATGCCAGCCATGATAAGAACTTCTGGACAAATGTGGAATGCTAAAGGTAAACAACAAGATACTAAAGCTGTAATTCCAGATAGTAGTTATGCAGGAATTTATTCTGCTACTATCGATTTTTGTAAAGAACATGGAGCGTTCGATCCAACAACTATGGGAACCGTTCCTAATGTTGGATTAATGGCACAAAAAGCTGAAGAGTATGGTTCTCACGACAAAACATTTGAGATTCAATCTAATGGAATTGTTAGTGTTATTGATAGTGCAGGAAACACATTAATTGAGCACTCTGTTGAAGCTGGAGATATTTGGCGCATGTGCCAAGTAAAAGATGCGCCTATCCAAGATTGGATTAAACTTGCCGTTTCAAGAGCTAGAGCATCACAAACTCCTGCTGTTTTTTGGTTAGATAAAAATAGAGCTCATGATGCTGAAATTATTAAAAAAGTAAATTCTTACTTACCTAATCATGATACTTCTGGTTTAGATATTAGAATTCTTTCACCTATTGAAGCTACAAGATTCACTTTAGAAAGGGTTAAAGAAGGAAAAGATACTATTTCCGTTTCAGGTAATGTTTTAAGAGATTACTTAACAGATTTATTCCCTATTTTAGAATTAGGTACAAGTGCAAAAATGCTTTCCATTGTTCCATTAATGAATGGTGGAGGTTTATTTGAAACTGGTGCTGGAGGATCTGCACCAAAACACGTGCAGCAATTACTTGAAGAAAACCATTTACGTTGGGATTCTCTAGGTGAGTTTCTAGCATTAGCTGTTTCGCTTGAGCATTTATCTGAAGTAACAAATAACCCTAAAGCACAAGTATTAGCAGATTCATTAGACCTTGCAACAGAAAAATTATTAGACAATAAAAAAGGGCCTTCAAGAAAAGCTGGTGAATTAGATAATAGAGGAAGTCACTTTTATTTAGCAATGTATTGGGCTGAAGCATTAGCAAACCAAAATAAAGATCAAAAACTAAAACAAATATTTATTCCAATTGCTGAAAAATTAGCAGAAAATGAAGCTGTTATTTTACAAGAATTAAATAATGTACAAGGACATCCTACAAACATTGGTGGTTATTACGAACCAGATAATACTCTTACCAACCAAGTTATGCGTCCAAGTAAAACTTTAAATAATGTATTAGACTCCATTAAATAATTATAAAAATTATGTTAAAAGCTCCTTTAAAGGAGCTTTTTTTATAGCTTTATTAAAAATTTCTAATTTTAATGAATATACGCATATTCTGCTTACTCATATTTGGCCTAAACTTAAATTGGGCTTATGCTCAAGACAAAGTTACCTTAAGTGGTATTGTTTCAGATACAGAAAGCAACGAAACTCTTATTGGTGTAAATATATTATTCCCAGAATTACAAACAGGAGCCACAACTAATGAATATGGCTTCTACTCTATTACAATTCCAAAAGGAAATTATAATATTGTTATTAGCTATTTAGGCTTTAAAGATCTTTCAGAAACCATTAATTTAAATGAAAATCTTACAAAGAATTTTAGCTTAACAGAATCTGTTGAAAGTTTAAATGAGGTAGTTATTAAAGAGAATGTAGAAAGACTAAACATTCGAAAACCACAAATGAGTTTAAATACTTTAACTGCAAATACTATTAGACAAATTCCTGTGGTTTTTGGTGAAGCAGATGTTATAAGAGCTATTACCTTATTACCAGGAGTTACAAATGCTGGCGAAGGTGCTTCAGGTTTTAATGTTCGTGGTGGAGCTGCAGATCAAAATTTAATTTTATTAGACGAAGCCACAATTTATAATTCATCTCATCTTTTTGGTTTGTTTTCTGTATTTAATCCAGATGCTATAAAAGATTTAAAACTATACAAAGGTGGTATTCCTGCTCGATATGGAGGACGAGTTTCATCTGTATTAGATATTTATCAAAAAGAAGGTAATAGCAATAAGTTTCATATGAATGGTGGCATTGGTCTTATTTCAAGTAGGCTTTTAGCCGAAGGCCCTATTAACAAAGGAAGAGGCTCGTTCTTGTTAGGTGGAAGAGCTACATATGCACATCTATTTTTACCTCTATTCGATATCCAAAACAAAGCGTATTTTTATGATTTGAATACTAAAATAAGTTATAAACTAAATCAGAATAATAATGTTTATGTATCTGGATATTTCGGAAGAGATGTCTTTAGCATAAACGATAGTTTTAAAAACACCTACGGTAATTCTGTCTTGAATTTCAGGTGGAATCATCTTTTTTCTAACAAACTATTTTCAAACTTATCAATTATTTATTCCGATTATTACTATGGTTTAAACTTAGATTTTATTGGATTTAATTGGGATTCTGGTATTAGAAATTTCAATTTAAAATATGATTTTAAGCATTATATAAGCGATAAAATAAAATTACAATATGGCTTAAATAGTATCTATCATAAATTTAATCCTGGCGAAATTAAACCTACTGGTGAAAATTCTGGAATTAATGCCGAAAAATTAATCGATAAATATGCTTTTGAAAATGCTCTATATTTAGATGTTGAACATAGAATTTCAAACAAATTAATGGCATCTTATGGTTTAAGATATAGCTCATTTTTAAGATTAGGTCAAGATGAAATGAATATATATGAAAACGACCAAGCTGTAATTTATAACCAAGAACTTCAGATTTACGAAAAAGCTGAACCTATTGGAACCGAAACTTTTAATAGAAGCGATGTCATAAAATCTTTTGGATATTTAGAGCCTAGACTTTCTTTAGCATACGAACTTAATTACAATACATCAATCAAAGCAAGTTATAATCGTTTAAATCAATATTTACATTTATTGTCAAACACTAGTTCACCAACACCATTAGATATTTGGACACCTAGTGGTAAGTATATTGAGCCACAAATTCTTGATCAAATAGCTTTAGGTTATTTTAAAAATTTTAAAGAAAACATATATTCATTAGAAGCTGAAACATTCTACAAAAAAGTAAAGAATAGGATTGATTATATAGATGGTGCAGATTTAATTGCAAATAATGCAATAGAGCAAGTAATTCTTAATGGTGAAGCTAGAGCTTATGGTTTAGAGATATTATTCAGAAAAAATGAAGGTCGTTTTAAAGGCTGGATTGCTTACACACTATCTAAGTCTGAACAAAGAACACCTGGAAGAACACCAGAAGAACCTGGAATTAATAATGGTGAATGGTATAATACAGCATACGATAAAACACATGATTTGTCATTTACAGGTAGTTATGATTTAAATGAGAAATGGCGTTTTAATGCCAACTTTATATTTCAAACAGGGCAGCCAGTCACTTATCCAAATGCTCAATATGAATATAATGGCATTACAATCCCAAATTATGGTTTAAGAAATGAATATAGATTGCCAAGCTATAACAGGCTTGATATATCTGCAACCTATGTTCCAAAACCATATAAATTAAAAGGATGGCAAAGTGAATGGGTTTTTGGAATCTATAATGTTTACAATAGGCGAAATGCAGCTTCAATTTCATTTAAAGAGAATAGTGATACAGGAGCAAATGAAGCTGTTAGATTATCCATTTTTGGAATCGTGCCTTCTATTTCTTATAATTTTAAATTTTAATGTTATGAAATTTCAATATGTCTTTATAGTCCTTATTTTAATATCATTCTTTTCATGTGAAGATGTCATAGATGTAGATGTCCCAACTTCTGAACCAAGATTAGTAATTGATGCTTCAATAAATTGGATTAAAGGAACCACAGGAAATGAACAATCTATAAAATTAACGTTAACTGCTCCATTTTTCGATGAAGAAGTGCCTCCTGCAAACAATGCTCAAGTATATATTACAGATGAAAATAGTAACATATTTAATTTTATAGAAGATGGAAACTCAGGCATATACCTTAATTCATCTTTTATTCCTATAATAAACACAGAGTATCTATTAACTATAGTTTACAAAAATGAAACCTATACAGGAACAGAAACGCTTCTAGCAGTACCAGACATAGAATTCGTTGAACAAAACTTAGAAGGTGGTATAACTGGTGAAGAAACAGAAATTAAAGCATTCTTTACAGATCCTATTAATGAAGAAAATTATTATTTTTTCGAATTTATCCCTAATATTCCTGTCATAAAAACATTAGACACATTTAAAGATGAATTTGTGAATGGAAATTTAATTTTTGGGTTCTATGTTGAAGAAGATCTAAATCCTGGAGATAGTGTAACAATAAGAAATCATGGCGTTTCAAAACGTTTTTACGAATTCATGTATGTACTCTTACAACAAACTGGAGATAGTGGTGGTCCATTTGAAACACAACCTGCAACCGTTAGAGGGAACTGTATGAACATAACAAATTCTAGCAATTATCCTTTGGGTTATTTTAGACTTTCAGAAGTTTCAGAAGTTATCTATACAGTTTTAGAGTAAACAAATATCGAGATGATTTTATCTATTTAAACATTAAAAAAAATGTACTTTTGAATATATGAATTTTACAAAAACTACAGAGCAAGATTCAAATTATAACCATCTAGAAAAGATGTCTGTTTCAGAATTATTATCAAATATTAATTCTGAAGATAAAATAGTTCCACTAGCTGTCGAAAAAGCTTTACCTCAAATAGAAATTCTTGTTAATCACGTTGTAGAAAAGTTGCAAAATGGTGGTCGCTTGTTTTATATAGGAGCAGGAACAAGTGGTAGGTTAGGCATCTTAGATGCTTCAGAATGCCCACCAACTTTTGGAGTTTCACACGATTTAGTAATTGGCTTAATTGCAGGAGGTGATACAGCTATTAGAAAAGCTGTAGAGTTTGCTGAAGATTCTACAACAGATGGTTGGGAAGATCTCCAAAATTATGATATATCGACAAAAGATGTTGTAGTTGGTATTGCAGCATCAGGAACAACACCTTATGTTATTCATGCGCTAAAAACATGTAATGAAAATGATATTCTAACAGGTTGCATCACATGCAATCAAAAAAGTCCGTTATCTTTAACTGCAAAAATTCCAATTGAAGTAATAGTAGGTCCAGAATTTGTAACAGGTAGTTCTAGAATGAAAGCAGGAACAGCCCAGAAATTAGTCCTAAATATGATAACCACCACAACCATGATTAAATTAGGTCATATAAAAGGAAATAAAATGGTAGATATGCAACTAAGTAACAATAAACTTGTTGAAAGAGGAACTAAAATGATTATGAATGAACTGCATATTTCTAAAGAAGAAGCAAAACAACTTTTAATAACTTACAAAAGTGTTCGAGAAGCAATAAAAAATTATAAAAATGGAAACTAAAAGAACAAATAAAGATACTCTTATTAAAGGATTGAAAAAAATGGGGCTTTCATTAGTTTGTATGTTCCTAGGTCCAACTTTAATATACGTTGCCTTTAGTAACCAAGAAAAAACACTCTATATTCCACTTTTAATTCTTTCAATATTAATTTGCATCCTAGCTGTTTATCTTGCTTTTATTGGCTTAAAAACTATAATGGATAGTATGTTTTACAAAACAACTAATTAAGAGAATTTACTTTTGGAGTAGTTGGATTATATCCAAAAGTTTCATCATTAAGACAAACACCCAAACCTTCCAAAATATAATTAATAATCGCATAATGATGAATGGTGTGACTATTTGCTTGGGCTAATAAACCTGAAAAAGTATAATCTATTCTAATATTACCTAGACCTAAATCATCTGTTACAGATATAATTTTATCCAAATCATTTTCTTCTATAGCATAAATCTTTTTAAGTATATTATTATAATACTCTAAAGCTTTTTCACAATTAGTTTCTACATCACTATTACGTTTTCTGGCAGTTAAATCTATCGTATTACTTTTAACTAGCACACAATCATAAAAATCTAAAATGTGCCTAATATGAGAGCCTATGCTTGAATTATATGGAGAAACCGTTTTATTCGTTAATATATCATTTGATATAATAGTCAATAATACCCTTGTTTTATCTAGTGATTGTAAATTAGCTTTTAAAATAAGGTTCATGAATATTAATTATAATTTAAGAAATCTAATATTTCGAATATAATCAAATTTCATGAATTGATATTTAAAAACCACATAAGGTTGTAAAGAAATAGGGTAAAAAAAATCCCGATTCAAGAAAATGAATCGGGATTCTAAAAAGGCGATGACCTACTCTTCCACAAATGCAGTACCATCGGCGCTAATGGGCTTAACTTCTCTGTTCGGAATGGTAAGAGGTGAGCCCCATTGCAATAACCACCTTAAGTTATTGCTGCAGTAATAAGTATTAAATTTATTACTTCCAGCGTTCCGAAAATAATCGGAACAAATATCTTAACATATTGAAAAAAATAACATGAATTTTTAATTGTACTTTATAAAAAGAACGGTGTACAATAAGCCTATGGGTTATTAGTACTACTCGGCTATGACATTACTGCCTTTACACCTATAGCCTATCAACGTGGTCATCTTCCACGACCCTTTAAAGAAATCTCATCTTGTGGTGGGTTTCGCGCTTATATGCTTTCAGCGCTTATCCCTTCCAAACGTAGCTACTCTGCAATGCTCCTGGCGGAACAACAGATACACCAGAGGTTTGTCCAACTCGGTCCTCTCGTACTAGAGTCAGATCCACTCAAATTTCTAACGCCCACTGTA
>NZ_QGGP01000001.1 GCF_003148645.1 Xanthomarina spongicola | reverse complement strand
TTCATCATTCAGACAGAGGAATACAATATTGCAGTAATGTGTACACACAAATACTTAAAAGAAAAAAGATAGAGATTAGTATGACTGAAGAAAATCATTGCTACGAAAACGCAATGGCAGAACGTGTAAATGGAATCTTAAAAGACGAGTTTTATTTAGACCAAACCTTTGATAACGTGGCTCACGCTAAGAGAGCTGCAAAAAATGCAATTAATTTATACAACGAAATAAGATTACATTTATCTTTAGACTATAAAACACCAAATATGGTATATTTAAAAACAGCGTAAATTCAATTTTAACCTGTAGCCATATTTCAGGACAAGACATATTCAGAAAAATTTGCAATTGATTCATTTTTGGTGTAAATTTACACCTAAACACAATATTATGGCTAGACAAAGTATATCATTTACAAAACCAAATGACGAATGGCTGAAAAATCAAGTTGACAACAAAGAATATTCAAGTAAAAGTGAATTAGTCAATGATTTAATTAGACAAGCAAGAAACCAACAAGTTCAAATTGATTGGATTAGAACAAAACTTGAAAGAGCTGAAAACAGTGGATTTACTTCTGATGATAAAGCTCAGATTCTAAAACAATCAAAGAGCTTACTCAATGGCTGAATTTAGATTAAGTAATACGGCTAAAGAAGATCTGATAAGAATTCATCATTATGGAGTTAAAAAGTTCGGAATTTCTCAAGCTGATAAATACTATAACTCCTTTTTTGAATATTTCGAGATTATTACTCAAAGACCATATTCATTTGAATCGGTTGATTTCATAAAAAAAGGATATAGAAGATGTGTTTGTGGATCAGATAGTATTTTCTTCAGAGTAAACGAAGATGTTATTGAGATAATGACAATAATTGGAAGACAAGATTTAGATAGTATCCTTTAAAAATACTGTAGCCAACAAAGAACTGAGTTAAAAAAGACTGCTTACTTTTTGCGATTTTTTTTCTTGAATTTTAACCAACCAAAATCGAAAACAATCAAGTAAAAAAGTTGAATCCATAATGAATATGTATTTCTAAATTTTAGAAATACTTTACAATATTATTGAGTTGCAATTTATTCATTTAATGTTTTTCCTCTATTAATCTTTTTATTTTGTGATAACATAAATAACAGTAAAAAACATAAATTATATTAGTTTTAGACACTAAAACAGCTAAAAATGGTGCCATTTGTAACCAAAATCATTGGTACAAAATTTTTATATCAATTTGTATCACAAAAAATATCACAATACAAATTTTTCAATTTGACTAAAATTATATGTTTTTAGTTGGGTTTCATAGTAAAATCATGTACTGAATCATGTACCTGCAATATAAAACTTAAAACTGAAGTCATAAAAAAAAGGGTTGTGAATACACAACCCTTTGATTTAATTAGCTTTAAGCTTAGTAGCGGGAACTGGACTCGAACCAGTGACCTTCGGGTTATGAGCCCGACGAGCTACCTACTGCTCTATCCCGCGATTTAATATCAAAATGATTTTCTTAGCTTTTAACTTTCGGTTCATAATGCCGACTCAATCATTTTAGGACTGCAAATATACAATGCTTTTTAGATATAACAAGAACATTTTAAAGAAAATTATTGCTATATACTTTCAGCAGTAAAACTAACTAACATTCTATTTTCAAAACGAACACGAATTTGTATTGGATTACAACACACTTCACAATCTTCAACATACTCTTGCTCAGTTTGCGAACTATCTATAAGCATCGATATAGTTTCCCAACAATATGGACATTGAAAAAGATGTTCTTCCATAATTAAAGATATAAAAAAAGACTGTTATTTCTAACAGTCTTTTTTATATCAATTTATAAACTTTTAATCATTATCTGTAATTACGGTTCCATAATTAAAATCAATAGATTCTTTTATATTTCCATTACCTTGAATGATACTTACATATTCTCTATCAAAATTATTATCACTTACCATAAAAGTGTTTAATTGAGATAGATTTGTAAGTTGGTAAGGCACTGTTCCTGTTAATTGATTACTAGATAACACCAATTCTTTTAATTGATTTAATTGTCCGATTTCTACTGGAATATTACCTACTAATTTATTATCAATTAAACTTAATATTTCAAGGTTATTTAAACTTGCAATTTGGGTTGGAATATTTCCTGTTAAAAAATTACTGCCTAACATTAATTCTTTAAGGTTTACCAATTTTCCTATAGATGCAGGTATTTGACCTGATAAACTATTACTATACAATTTTAAAGTTCTTAAGTATGTAAGATTTCCAATTTCATCAGGAATTTCACCCTCTAACTTATTCATAAATAATTCTAAGGATGTAAGTCTTGATAAGTTTCCTAATGTTGATGGTATATTTCCATCTATATAATTAAACCCAAGATTAATACTTCTTAAGTATAATAAATCACCTATCTGCTGTGGAATAGAACCTTTAAGGTTGTTAAAATGTAAATTAAGATCAACTACTTTATTATTAACAACAGTAACACCATACCAATTTTCTATTGGTTCATCTAGATTCCAAGTGTTGTTCCATTGATCTCCTTGAGTAGAATTATAAAGCGCAATTAACGCTTCTCTTTCATTTACAGAAACTTCTGCGAAAGAATAAGCAGAAACAAATACAAAAAGTAAAATAAGTTTTATAGTCCTCATAATAGCATAGATTTGGGATTAATCTGTAACAATATTAGACTAATATAGGATAATAAACAAATTTATTCGATGAAATGCACAATTCAGAAAAAATACATAAAATTATAAATCACTAAATTAAATGTTTTCTATTGCTTCATGTACTGTTTCCCATTCAATCATTAGTTTATCTAGTTTGTTCTTTTTGCCTTGATAAGAGTCGAAAAAATTCTTGTTAGATACTGTTTTATCGTAGTCTGTAGCTAACTCCACATCCATTTCCTTAATCTCTTTTTCAAGTTGATTAATTTTAGATTCAAGGTTACTTAATTTATTATTTAGAGACTTAAGCTTTTTCTGATCTTCGTAAGATTGCTTATTACTTTCTTTAGGAATTTCTTTTATAACATGACGTCTTTCTACTTCACGAAGATTTTCAACATTTCGTTGTTGTAAATAATAGTCTATATCTCCTAAATATTCTTTTATTTTAAAATCTTTAAACTCGTAAACTCTATTAGTTAATCCTTGAAGGAAATCTCTATCATGCGATACTAATATAAGGGTTCCTTCAAATTTCTTAAGCGCATCTTTTAATACATTTTTAGATTTAATATCTAAATGATTTGTTGGCTCATCCATTACTAAAACATTTAAAGGTTGTAATAGTAATTTTGCCAACGCTAAACGGTTTCT
Source organism: Xanthomarina spongicola (assembly GCF_003148645.1). Lineage (GTDB taxonomy): Bacteria > Bacteroidota > Bacteroidia > Flavobacteriales > Flavobacteriaceae > Xanthomarina > Xanthomarina spongicola. The sequence continues at coordinate 879,232 of NZ_QGGP01000001.1, read as the reverse complement.
TTCGCCACCAGAGAGAACTCTCACGTATTTATCTGCTTCTTCTCCACTAAACAAAAAGGAACCTAGTATATCTCTTACTTTACTTCTGTTTTTTTCGTTAGCAGCATCAATCATGGTATCTAAAACAGTTTTATTACCATCTAAATAATCTGCTTGGTTTTGAGCAAAATAACCTATTTGCACATTATGCCCAAGTTTAAGCGTGCCTTGATACTTTATTTCTCCAACAATAATTTTTGCTAGTGTCGATTTTCCTTGACCATTTTGACCAACAAATGCTGTTTTAGAATCTCGTTCAATAGTAATATCAATATTTTCTAAAACCTGAACATCATCATAATTTTTAGAAATATTATGTGCCTCAATAACTACTTTTCCAGGGACAATTGAAACCGGAAAGTTAAGCTTCATTACAGCATTATCGTCTTCATCTACTTCTACTCTTTCTATTCTATCTAATTTCTTAATTAAAGATTGAGCCATAGTAGCTTTTGATGCTTTAGCTCTAAATTTTTCAATTAATTTTTCGGTTTGCTCAATCTGTTTTTGCTGATTTTTCTGAGTTGCTAATTGTTGCTCCTTTATTTCTTTTCTAAGAACTAAAAATTTAGAATATGGTTTATTATAATCGTAGATTCTTCCTAATGAAATTTCAATAGTTCGATTAGTAACATTATCTAAAAACATTTTATCGTGAGATACAATAACTACGGCTCCATTGTATGTTTTTAAAAATCCTTCTAACCAGATTATCGATTCAATATCTAAATGGTTTGTTGGCTCATCTAATAAAAGAATATCGTTGTTTTGGAGTAAGAGTTTAGCTAACTCAATTCGCATTCTCCATCCACCAGAAAAAGTATCTGTAAGTTTATCGAAGTCACTACGTTTAAAACCTAAACCTTGTAGTATTTTTTCGGTTTCACCTTGATAATTATAACCTCCAAGAATTTCGTATTGATGCTGAACTTCGTTAAGATCCACCATTATTTGATGATATCCATCACTTTCATAATCTGTACGTTCAACTAACTGAAGGTTGATTTCTTCCATTCTAGCTTCTATTGCTTTAATTTCATGAAAAGCTTCATAAGATTCCTCCAAAACTGTTCTTCCAAAAACAAAATCGATGTCCTGCTTTAAAAAACCAATACTTAGATTTTTGTCTGCTGCAATCTGGCCAGAATCTGGTTCTAATTCTTTTGCCAAGATTTTTAGCATGGTAGATTTACCAGCTCCATTTTTTCCAATTAATCCAATTCTATCTCCAGGACTTAATTTAAAAGTAATTTCTTCGAATAAATATTCCCCTTGAAAAGAAATAGAAAGATTATGAATGTTAAGCATTTTTGTTACTATTGTTACAGAGTGTTATTTTATAAAATTCTATTTTTGTAAAATCTTACAAAGCGCAAAAGTAATAGTTTTAATGATGATAAAAAAAGGAAGCAAACTTTATAGTATAATTACTGGAGCCTGTCCGAAATGTCATGAAGAATCCATGTATTCAAATAAAAACCCTTATATCTTAAAGGATGTTTTAAAAATAGATGAAAACTGTTCTAATTGTGGTATTAAATACCGAATTGAACCTTCTTTTTTCTATGGTTCTATGTATGTTAGCTATGCTGTAGGAATTGCTTTTGCGGTTGCTGCTTTTATTATTAGTTATTTGTTTTTAGGAAGTAGTTTAATGACTGCTTTTATTGCTATTGTTGGAACATTAATCGCGTTTGGGCCTATTATTATGCGAGTATCTAGAAATATTTGGATTAATCTTTTTATACATTTTGATAAATCATTGGTTAAGAAGAAAACCGATTGATATTAATTTCTGTATCTAATTCAATGTTATTTTCAATATAATTAAAAAGTTGCTTGGCGACATAAGGTCCAATCATAACACCTCTAGTACCAAGTCCGTTTAAAACATAGACATTATTTTGTTTTGGATGTTTACCAACCAAGGGTCTTCTATCTTTAACTGTTGGTCTTATTCCAGCTACTTGTTCTATCACTTTAAAATCGCAATTTAAAAACGTTTCAAGCTTGTTTAAGAGCTCTTCTCTACCTTCTTTAGTAATGTTATTGGTTTTGTCTGTCCAGTTATATGTGGCTCCTATATGATACAAATCGTTACTTAATGGTAAAACAAATACACTGGATTTTAAAACATAATCAATTTTTAAATCTGGAGCATGTATAGTCAACAACTCTCCTTTAGATTCATTAATTGGCAAATAATTAAATAACGGATTCTGTTTTAGTCCAAATCCTTCTGCGAAAACAATATGTTTAGCCTTAATATCTTTATATGAAACGATACTTTCTGACAACTGAAGCTCTTCATAATTAAAAGCCTCTTCAATTAATTGTTTATTTTTTATTAGGTTTTCTTTATATGAAGTTATTAAGGTGTTTGTATCTATTCTTCCTGTATTTAATACTTCTCCAAAACCAAAATCTGCATTAATAAAAGGGTTAGTATTCTTTATTAAATGAGCTGAAAGATGTTCAGCCAACAACGGATTATCGGAAGCTGTAAACCAGTTATTTTGCTCTTCAAGTGATGTAAAGCGTCTGTAAACAGGAATTTTGTAATCTATTTTAATTTGAAGTTTGCCTTCTATTTTCTTGTACATGGCAAGAGCAATCTCTAATTGCTCTTTACTTTTCCAAACAGACGTAAAGCGTTTTAAAACAACAGGATTGTATAAGCCACCTGCTACTACAGAAGATTGTTGTGATTTATTATCGAAAACTAAAAACGACTTATTTGCTGCTATTAATTGCTCGCAAAAAGCAACTCCAGCTAAACCACAACCAACAATAATATAATCTACTTTTTTCATGAAGCACAAAAGTAAGACAAAAAGATTTTAACTTGATTAGAAAACAAAAAACGCTCACTTTTATAGTGAGCGTTTTTAATATTTATATAGTGGTTTAAATTAATAAGCCCACATATCTAATTCAAAGTTTCTAATTTTTTCTTTAATTCTATCAGATTCTAATAGTTGCATTAAAGCATTTTCAGAAATGTATTCGGTTACTTTACGGTCTCCATATACATTTTCTTCTTTATAAATATATCCATTAAAACGTCTTGAATTAAGAAGATGATCGAAAGAGAATGGTACTGCACTATTTTCATTATTAAATGATTTAGCTTCGTGTAGAATATCTCTTGAATCTGGGAAGAACACCCAGAATAATGGAATTGGCTCTTTGTTTGCTTCATCGTCTGAATCAATAAAATTCACATCTGGTGCAGCTGGAGCTATACCAAGAAGTCTATATTTTAATTCAGCTTGACGTTTATCAAAATACCATAACCCTTTAATTAAATAAGCACTAATATCGTAAGATGTAATATCTCTTTTTACAATATATTCTGGGTCTACATAACCATCGGCATTATATTGTTCGTAACCAATATCTAAAGTATCTATTTTAGACATAGCAGAAGAAATATCTTTTATTGTACGTTTAGTTGTAAAGTAAGAATCATCATAAATATTCTCTATATCTCCATCTTTTACACTTTTCCATAGGACATCGAATAAAGAACGTCTGTCTTTTCCAATATTATTTGTATCTACAGGGTAGTATAAAGGGAAATTAACACGTTCATCAAGAACCACTCTTTCCCAAGTCATTTTAGAAAACATAATGTCTCTATCGTCTACATAACCATATTCTAAAGGTTTATCGTTATCGACTGCTTTTTGAGCTTCGGTTCTTACACCAATCTGATCTGGGCTTTTTGCATTTAAAATGTTAGCCTGAGAAAAGGAAGCAGATACAAACGATATGCTTAAAACGGTTAATAAAAAACTTCTATAATTCATCTTTTCAAATTTATTTTATTAGGGCTTATCAATTAATTTGATAAAGTCTTTTAATTAGATATCTCAACAATTACTGCAGAAACACCTTTAAGCTTGTAAGAAGAGTTTCCTCTAATTTGAGCTTTAATGTCAAATATTTGAACATTATCTCCACGTCTTGCTTTACGTAAGGCGTTTTTAGCTTGAGAATTTAATTTTGTTCCATTAACTTCTACTGATGGTTGTCCTGGTACTTTAAATTTAAACGAAGTAACTTGAATAGGTAATTCAAAATCAAAATCGTCTAACATAGCACCAACAGTTCCAATTTCTACGGAGTTACGTGGTAATTTTACAATACCATCTTGTCCACTTATTGTACCAGTTGGCTTAGGAATATCTTTAATTCTAAACGTCGCTTTGTCGCTAACTTTAGTCCCATCTGGTAAAGTACCAGACACATTAATTGATACTTCTCTTCCTGTTCCTGGATTCATGTTGTATTTACCAACTCCTGAACCTTTACTTAATCCTGGCGCACTTGCAGATACATTATTATCTGAAATACCAGCAAAAGAAATAGTCATTGGGTTAGTTACACCACGATAAACCACATTCATTTTATCTGCAGAAATAGTTGCAGAATTTGGTTTAGGTACAACAGCATAAGTGCTTTCAAAGTCTATTACAACATCTTCTCCACCTTCTTTAAATATAAATTGACCTTTAATATCTTGTTCTCCAACATTACCTGCTGGAAATTCTAAAAATGTTTCACCAGCTTTCATTGCTTCAGCTGCTAATTCAGTTCCGTTAACAACTACTTTATCTGCTTTTAATGTATTATCTTTTTTACCTAAAATAATTCTACCAGTAAAGTTCTCTCCAGAGAAAAAGGCTGTTTTGTCTGGAACAACAATAGCATCAAAGTTCGTTAAAGAAGCTTCTACTTTTAATTTTCCAGCTAACATAGAAGATAAAACTTCTGACTCTGTAGTTTTAACATCTGCTTGTAACTGTGTCATTTTAGTTAAAGAAGCTACTAAAGGAAACCCTTTATAGTGGTAGCTTAACCAAGCTATTTTATTGCCATCTCTGTTTGTAACAGGATTTACAGCAAATTTCTTTTCTACATCTTTAGCAATACTTGCCATGTCTGGATTTGTATTTAATACAGCAACCACACCATCTCTGAATTTAGCAATTTGGTCTAAAAATTCTTGACCTTCTGGTTTTAATTTATCTCCTTTAAAGAAATAATTATCAAGGAAATCTCCTTTGTCCATAATCTCGTAATCTTGAGGATCATCAACAGTAGCAGTCATTTGCCCTTTTAAACCTTCTAAATAGCTATTAAAATTATTAGCTAGTGTATTAATTTCAGCTGCTTGATTTTTTAAAGGACCATATTTTAGCTCATTGTCAATTGCTTGTTGTTCTAGTCCAGCAAAAAATTGCTGATTACGAGTAGTTGCAGCTTCATTAGATTCAGTAAGCTTTTCGTTCATTAATCCAAATGCTGATAGCACTTCTTTCGACATATTAAGTGCTAGCATTGCTATAAACACTAAATACATCAAGTTAATCATTTTCTGCCTTGCAGATAATTTTCCTCCTGCCATTTCTAATTAGTTTTTTAAGTTAATTGTTAAAATAAAATTTAGTTTTTTAAACTAATTAGCTTTTGTTCATTGCAGATAACATACCTCCATAAACACCATTTAAAGATGATAAGTTAGATGCTAACGATTGCATTTGTTCTTTTAATTTAGTAGCATTTTCTACAGCTTCTTCATTAATAGTAGCTTGACGATTAACACTTTCTAATTGAACTTTATAAAGACTATTTAAAGATTCCATTTGTGCAGCAGCTAAAGATAATTCTTCACCATATTTTTTTGTTGCAGCCATAGAATCTACAGTTGGGCTAATTCCTTTAGCAGCTCCTTCGAAGTTTTTAATACTATCTCCAAGGCTTGCCATTAATTCACCATCTATTTTAGCTTCTTTTAATAAGTTATCTAATTTTTTAGATAATAATCCTTCAGCATCTTTAGGTTGATCTTTTTTGTTACTTCCAATACCTCCTGCTAATTCAGGGTATACTAAAGACCAATCTAAATCGTCATCTACTGGTTCGAATGCAGATATTGCGAATACAATTGCTTCAGTTACAAGACCTAAGGTTAACATCACGTTTCCTGTTAATGGTCCTATTTCAAAGTGAATAATCTTGAATAATGCTCCAATAATTACAATTGATGCTCCGAACCCATAAGACATGGTCATAAATTTTTTGAATGCTCTTGATTGTGCCATAATTTTAGTTTTTGTTTAAGTTAAGTTAGTTTACTTAAGTAGATTAATATTAATTGTTGTTTTTATTTTGCGTTTTTAGTTACTTCAGTTCCCATATAATCTTGAACGGTTCTAAAGCCAATATAACTTCTTGCAGAATCTGCATACTCATAGTCTCTTGAACTAACTGCTAAATAGTAAGCAACGTCTTTCCAAGAACCTCCACGAACTACTTTACGTTGATTATTAACATCGTTAACACTAGGGTTAATTGTTGAAACATATTCATAAGAAGAAGGATCGTAAGATGCACTCACCCATTCTGAAACATTTCCAGCCATATTATACAAGTTATAATCGTTTGGTTCATAAGACTTAGCTTCAACAGTATATAATGCTTGATCTGCTGCATAATCTCCTCTTAGAGGTTTAAAGTTTGCCATAAAGCAGCCTCTATCATTTTTAGTATAAGGACCTCCCCAAGGGTAAGTAGAAGCTTGTAGACCTCCTCTAGCAGCATACTCCCATTCGGCTTCAGATGGTAATCTGAATGAATTTACAAAGGCTGCTTTTCTATCTTTTTGGTAGGCGTTTTTATTCAAAGTTCTCCACTGACAAAAAGCTTTAGCTTGAGTCCAAGATACACCAACTACAGGATAATCTCCATAGGCATCATGCCAGAAATAATCATTATGCATTGGCTCGTTATAAGAATATGCAAAATCTCTAATCCAAGCAGTTGTATCTGGATAAATTTCTACTTCTTCTTTTACTATAACATCTTTTCTTTTTAAAGACCTATTTTTAGCAGCTTTTTCAATATCCATGTAAGAATATTGGAACTTGAATTTAGAAACATCCCAAGTTCTCTGACCATTATAAGATTCTTCCAATGGAATATACATAGTATCCATTACTTCAGCATAATACTCGTCTGGATAATCTTCAGTATCAAAAATTAAATCTACTTCTTTATTTAATTTTCTGCCTTCATATCCAGTTGGTCCTAGACCACTGTAATTGTCGTACATATACTTTTCATATACTGTCATATTCTCTGGGTCTGCATCATTAAATGCAAATTCTCCAATACCACCATTGCCAGGAGTTTCACCAATTTCATCTGCTAGAATAGCAAGTTTTGTTCTAATAGTAGAATCTCTAACCCAATTAACAAATTGACGATATTCGCTATTTGTTATTTCAGTAGCATCCATGTAAAATGCTCTAACTGTAACGGTTTTTGCTGGTGCATCATGAATACCTGCTAGATCATCGTCTGCTTTACCCATAATAAAAGCGCCACCTGGAACTAGCTCCATACCATAAGGCTTTTCTGGGTGCCATTTCTTTCCTTTAACTCCAACTAGTTCACCTCTGTCCCCAGAGCCACAACTAGCTAATAATGTTAAAACTGCGATTAATAAAATAAACTTTTTCATATCCATAGAAAACTCGAGGTTAATAATTTAATTTCTCTTTGTAAAAATTTGAGAGCGTAAACATATCTATATATTTTCAAAAAAACAACTTTTTTTTAAAATATTTTACATTTCATCGTAAAAACAATGCATTTTAACGATAAAATTTGTGTTAAAAACTCAATTTTTAAAGACAATTCTTTTGAAATGCTTTATACCAACGGTCTGGCAACTTACTATTACAAGCATCTATATAATCTTGATGCATGCATGGTAATAACGTGTGTCTTTTTAATTTATTATTTATTTCGGATAAAAAAGGAATTTCTATCCACCAACGTTGCGTTTTTTTACTTTTATAAAAGATTAATTCTTGTTCGTCGACCAAGGTAATGAATTTTTGATAATTATTATCATTTAAAAAATCATCATCTTTTACTCTAAAACTCACTCCTTCAATAAAATACCAAATAATCTGAGCAATTAACATGGCAGTAACATCATTGTTCTTAGATGGCTTATATTCATAAATACCAAGAGAAGATACTTTATTACTAATGCCTGCATATCTCGAGATGGCGCAAATCTCTTTCCCGTCTAATCCATTTGGCGATGCTTTTTGTATTCCACTAACTTCTGAAGCTTTCACTGAATTTAAATCGATACTTACAATATTTGCATCTCTCATTACTGGTTCTACTATGGTAATGTCTTTAGATACTTGACCCAATCTATAAGATTCGAAATATAATTTATCCATTAAATCAATCTCTTCTTGAGAATTAAAATAGGTTTGATATCCTATAGTTGCGTAATTAAATAGATTATATGGTTTATCTAATATTATTTTTCCAACAAAACTATCGTTCTTAATTGGCTTAGCTGAATCGCCTAAATCGAATCTACAATCCACATTCACAATATTAACCATTGGAGCAATGTCATCATACGCTCTGTAGTTAGCATAAGTTAAATCTTGACTTCCTCCTATTATTATGGGTATAATGTTTTTCTGAACTAGTATGCTTATAGTAGTCTTGAGAGCGAAATAGGTATCTTCTACAGATTCTCCTTTATTTATATCTCCTAAATCGACAATAGTTTTGTGCCAGTTTCCAGGATAAAGTGAGTAAAGTGATTTTCGAATGTCATCTAAATTAAATTCTTCTCCTATATAATTAATGTCATTTCTGTTTTCTAAGACGCCAATTATTGCTAAATGTGCATTCTCTAATTCTGGAATGCCATTTTGTTTGGAATGAATCTTAATTTTCTTTCCTAAAGCTTGTTGAGATAATAACTCGTTATGTGCAAGTACCAAATCTGAAACAGGAGAAAGAAAATTAAAATTCATTAGTAATTATTATTGATATTGTATTAATTATTTCTTTTTGGTGGTTGTTTTTTTCTTGGCAGTTTTCTTCTTTGGTGCTTTTGCTTCAATAAGCGCTTTTGCTTCTTCCAAAGTCATTTCTGAAACATCTACGGTTTTAGGTAATTCAACTTTAATTTTACCTTTTATTACATTATGTCTTCCCCAACGTGCCTTTTCAACTTTAATTCCTTCTTCTTCCCAGTTATGAATAACCTTATCTATATCCTTTTGGATTTTTTCTTCAATCAAAGTTACAATATCATTATCAGATAAATTATCCCAATCATATTTTTTATTGACATTTATAAATGTGTTATTCCATTTAATAAATGGTCCAAAACGTCCTTTACCTTTTTGTACTGGTAAATCTTTATACATATATATAGGAGCATCTGCTTTTTGCTTTTCTTTTATTAAAACAATAGCATCTTCTAATTCTACACTAAGCGCCTCGACTCCCTTTGGTAATGAGACATAGGTTTTACCAAATTTTACATAAGGTCCAAAACGTCCATTATTAACCTCTACTTCTTCTCCTTCAAATGTTCCTAAATGCTTTGGAAGCTTGAATAAATCCATTGCTTCTTCGTAGGTAATGGTATTTAATTGTTGTTCTGGAGATAAACTTGCAAATTGTGGCTTCTCTTCTTCTTCAGCAGTTCCTATTTGAACCATTGGCCCAAACTTTCCTAATCTTACACTTACTTGGCGTCCTGTTTTTGGATCTGTTCCAAGTATTCTCTCTCCAGATTCTCTATCTGCATTTTCTTGAACATCTTCTACAATTGGATGAAATTCTTTATAAAAATCTTTCATCATTTTTGTCCAATTTACTTTCCCTTCAGCAATATTATCGAAGTCCTCTTCAACTTTTGCAGTAAAATTATAATCTAAAATGGATTCAAAATGATTTACTAAAAAGTCGGTTACAATCATTCCAATATCTGTTGGAACCAATTTTCCTTTATCTGAACCTACTTTTTCTGTCAACAACTTATCTTGAACTTGCCCATGCTCTAATGTTAATTGCGAATAATTTCGTTCAACACCTTCAACAGTACCTTTTTCAACATAATTTCTATTTTGAATGGTAGAAATTGTTGGTGCATAAGTAGATGGTCTACCAATACCAAGTTCTTCTAATTGCTTTACTAAAGAAGCTTCAGTATATCTATATGGTGCACGTGTATAACGTTCTGTAGCTGTAATGTAATTATTAAGGAGCGATTCGTTAGTTTTCATTGCTGGCAACATACCATCTTGTTCAGAATCTTCATCGTCTGTTCCTTCCAAATACACTTTTAAAAATCCTTCGAAAGTAATAACCTCTCCATTTGCAGAAAACGTTTCGCTATGCGTTGATGCACTAATTTTTACATTTGTTCTTTCTAGTTGTGCATCACTCATTTGAGAAGCAATGGCACGTTTCCAGATTAAATCGTACAATCTTGCCTGGTCTCTATCAATATCTACCGAATGAAGAGAAAAGTCTGTAGGACGAATGGCCTCATGCGCTTCTTGAGCACCTTTAGCTTTTCCTTTATAATTTCTTGGTTTGCTAAATTTAGAACCATATGCCGTTTCAATTGCAGCTTGTGCTCCTTTCCTAGCTTCATCAGATAGATTCACACTATCTGTTCTCATATAAGTAATTAATCCTGCTTCATATAAGCGTTGTGCTAATGTCATGGTTTTACTTACTGAGAAATATAATTTTCTGGATGCTTCTTGTTGTAAAGTTGATGTAGTAAAAGGTGCAGCTGGCGATTTTTTAGCTGGCTTTTTTTCTAAGTCGGCAACTTTAAAACTGGCTGTAGCATTTTTCTCCAAGAAAGATTGTGCTGCTTTTTTTGTATCGAAATTCTTAGGTAATTTTGCTTTAAAAGCTTGACCTGCTTCATTAGCAAATTCGGCATCAATTCTATAGGATGCTTCAGGTTTAAAATTTTGTATTTCGCGTTCGCGTTCTACTATTAATCTTACTGAGACTGATTGGACTCGACCTGCTGATAAACCTCCTTTTACTTTTCTCCAAAGTACAGGAGACAATTCATATCCTACTATTCTATCTAATACACGACGTGCTTGTTGCGCATCCACCAAATCGTAATCAATCCCTCTTGGGTTTTCTATTGCTTTTTGAATTGCAGATTTTGTAATTTCATGAAAAACAATACGTTTCGTCTTCTCTTTATCTAAATTTAAAGATTCGGCTAAATGCCAAGCAATCGCTTCTCCCTCTCTATCTTCATCACTTGCTAACCAAACCATTTCGGCATTTTTCGCTAGATCTTTAAGTTTCTTTACAACTGACTTTTTATCTTTGGAAACCTCGTATTTTGGTTTAAAATCTCCATCTACATCTACTCCTAATTCTTTAGAAGGTAAGTCTGCAATATGACCAAAACTAGATTCTACTTTGAAATCTTTTCCAAGGAATTTTTCTATTGTTTTGGCTTTTGCTGGTGACTCTACTATTACTAAATTCTTCGCCATGTTTGATTTTTTTTAAGGCTACAAATGTATGCGAAAAAATATTTATCTTCCTAATTAATAAATTTTTCAAGACTAAATTACCACTATATAGCTGTCAAAAAGCTTTAACTTGGAGATAAAAAAAAGCCTGAAAAATCAGGCTTTTTAAAATAAATATGCATCGTTTTAATTATTCTTGATGACTAGGTGTATTATTAGTTTCGTCAAAACCAACTGTCTCTTTATAAATAAAGTAAACCGGTAAATACGAAAACGAAGCTGTTACAAAAGTGCCAATTAAACACATGAGCATTCCTACAATCTGAGCCAAAATAGCCGAGACAATAATAAGACCAAATGTTATTAGCCATTTTTTATTTCCTAAATCAAAACCAGTTTTCACTATTTCTGTTGCAGACATTTCTGGATTAAATGCAAATATCACATTCATTAAAGTAACTGGAACAATAACATATATTATAGGAATTACACAAAGCATAGTAGCTATTAAAGTAATTGCAAAAGTTAATAAAGCTAATTTTATTACTTTTCCTAAATGTGGTCTTTTTAAATAATAAAAATAATCATCAGACCCTGCTTCATTTAAATCCTTTAGCTTACATATTCTATAAAAAGACGCTTTCATTCCAAAGCTAATAACCATTGCTACAAATGAAAATATTAAGATAAAAATAAAGAAAGGAATCATTAATATAATATTAAAATCGTCGTTATAGCCAGAATAACTAGAATATCCGGTTTCTAAAAAGCCAGCACCAATTAATGGCAAATACATAATTAAATAAAATGGAAGTAAAATTGCTATTGTTAATAATAACATTACCAAACCTTGAACCCATACTTTTTTAAAGAGTTCAATACACTTACTAAAAATATCGCCAAAGTCTAAAGCTTTTGCATTCTGTATTCTAACTTGAATTTCTGAAAATTGCATCTTGTATAATTATTGATTAGTATTTAAAGGTAGTTATTTTTTTAACAATTCAAATAATAAATTACACACTGCCACTTTGTCACTTTACTCAAAATAATTGTATCTTTGCATGCTTATTGACAATTTATAAAAAATAACATTTCCACTTGTGTGGGAAATATATATGGAAAAGATTATTGACGAAAATAAACAAGGCGAAAGCTTAGTTATTGTAAATAAAGAACAAAATACTCGAAAGCTTTACATTGAAAGCTATGGTTGCGCTATGAATTTTAGCGATAGCGAAATTGTTGCCTCAATTCTTTCTGATGAAGGCTACAATACAACTCAAAAACTAGAGGATGCCGATTTAGTTTTAGTGAACACCTGTTCTATTCGTGATAAAGCCGAACAAACCATTAGAAAAAGATTAGAAAAATATAATGCTGTAAAACGCATCAACCCAAAAATGAAAGTTGGTGTTTTAGGCTGTATGGCAGAACGTTTAAAAAGCAAGTTTCTAGAGGAAGAAAAAATTGTTGACCTTGTTGTTGGTCCAGATGCATATAAAGATTTGCCAAACCTACTTGCCGAAGTTGATGATGGTAGAGATGCTATAAACGTTATTTTATCAAAAGAAGAAACTTATGGCGATATTTCGCCAGTTCGTTTAAACACAAATGGTGTTTCTGCTTTTGTATCAATTACTCGTGGCTGCGATAATATGTGTACATTCTGCGTAGTACCATTTACCAGAGGACGAGAAAGAAGTCGCGATCCACAAAGTATTCTTGAAGAAGTAAACGATTTATGGTCTAAAGGTTATAAAGAAATTACTCTTTTAGGACAAAATGTTGATAGTTACCTTTGGTATGGTGGAGGATTAAAAAAAGATTTTGAAAAAGCTAGCGAAATACAAAAAGCTACAGCTGTTAATTTTTCCAAGTTATTAGAATTATGTGCCAAAGCACAACCAAAAATGCGTATTCGTTTTTCTACATCAAATCCACAAGATTTAACGTTGGATGTTATTGAGACCATGGCAAAATATCCAAACATTTGTAAGCACATCCATTTACCTGTCCAGAGTGGTAGTAATAGAATTTTAAGAGAAATGAATAGATTACATACTCGTGAAGAATATTTCGAGTTAATAGACAACATTAAACGCATTCTTCCAAATTGTTCTATTAGTCAGGATTTAATTGCTGGTTTCCCAACAGAAACAGAGCAAGATCATCAAGACACCTTGAGTTTAATGGACTATGTAAAATATAATTTTGGTTATATGTTTACTTATTCTGAAAGACCTGGAACACTAGCAGTACGCAAATTGGAAGACGATATACCTGAAGAAACAAAAAAACGTAGATTGGCTGAAATTGTTCAGAGACAACGTGAACATAGTGAGATTAAAACAAAAGAATATTTAAACACAACTGTTGAAGTTTTAATAGAAAGAGAATCTAAAAAATCTGATCAACAATGGTCTGGAAGAACATCGCAGAACATTGTAGCTGTATTTCCTAAAGCAAATTATAATATTGGAGATTTAGTAAATGTAAAAGTAACAGATTGTACTAGTGCTACACTTATTGGTGAAGCTTTTGAGTTATCTGATAATAAATAAAGTCAGGTTGAGCGCAGTCGAAACCTTATTGAGACCTATCGACTACACTCGAAGTGACAAAAAAGAAGAACATTAACATTAAAAACTGAGATTCCTGCTTTCGCAGGAAGTAAATATGGAATCCATTCAAGCAACAAAACAACGATTTGGAATTATAGGTAACGATGCCAAACTTAATCGTGCCATAGAAAAAGCCATTCAAGTGGCACCAACAGATATCTCGGTTTTAGTAACTGGAGAATCTGGTGTTGGTAAAGAAAGTATTCCAAAAATCATTCATCAATTATCGCACAGAAAACACGGAAAATACATTGCTGTCAATTGTGGAGCTATACCAGAAGGCACTATAGATAGTGAACTTTTTGGACATGAAAAAGGTGCTTTTACTGGTGCAACTCAAACACGTTCTGGTTATTTTGAAGTAGCAGATGGAGGTACTATTTTTCTAGATGAAGTTGGCGAATTACCACTTACAACACAAGTGCGTTTGCTTCGTGTTCTTGAAAATGGCGAGTTCATTAAAGTAGGTTCCAGTCAAGTACAAAAAACCAACGTACGCATAGTTGCTGCAACAAACGTAAACATGTTCGATGCAATTAAAAAAGAAAAGTTTCGTGAAGATCTTTATTACAGATTGAGTACTGTTGAAATTCACTTACCACCTTTAAGAGATAGAAAAGAAGACATTCACTTATTATTTAGAAAATTTGCAAGCGACTTTGCTTTAAAATATAAAATGCCAACCATTAAACTAACAGATGAAGCTATAGTTTTATTGTTAAAATATAGATGGAGTGGAAATATTAGACAATTACGAAATGTTGCTGAACAAGTCTCAGTTTTAGAACAAGATAGAACCATTAACGCTTCAACACTAAATGGCTATCTACCTAGTGCAGGAACAAATCTACCAGCCATTATTAACACATCTAAAGCTGAAAGCGATTTTAGTAATGAACGCGAAATTTTGTATAAGGTATTGTTCGACATGAAAAACGATTTAAACGACTTAAAGAAGCTAACCATGGAACTTATGAAAAGTGGTAATGCTAAAGACGTTCAAAAAGATCATGAAGGTTTGATTCAGAAAATTTATGGTCAAGAGGAAGAAAATGAAGATACTATTGAAGACCTAGAAGTGTTATCTATTCCTGAAAAATCTACGAATAATGATACTACCGAAGAACTGCAAGACAAATATCATTTTGCCGAAGAAATTGAAGAAGAAGAAACACTATCTTTACACGATAAAGAACTGGAACTCATAAAAAAATCGCTTGAACGTCATCAAGGAAAACGTAAATTAGCAGCTGCTGAGCTAGGCATTAGCGAGCGTACTTTATACAGGAAAATTAAGCAGTTCGATTTATAGATTAAGTTTTTTGTATCTTTAAAAAACTAAAAATCAGTTCTCATATGAAAAAATCACTGTACTATCTTTTCTGCTTTTTAATTATTTCTTCCTGTGGTAATGATGACGATGCAACTACATCACAATCTCAACCTAATGAAAACCCTTCTCTTGAAGTCACCAATACTGTTGAAGTAACTACAGATGAAAATAACTTTTTAGGTGTAGATGATGTTTTAACCTATACCATATCTGTTAAAAATACTGGAGATGTTACTTTAAACAATATCAACCTAACTTATAATTTAACAGATAATAATGGTGGTTCCTTATCATTAGATTCTGCTATTAGTTTTGTTAATTCAGATGCAAATAGTGAAGATGGAACTTTATTAGTTGAAGAGACTGCCAATTATACAGCAATCTATACAATTACACAAAGCGATGTGGATGCTGGTGGCATATCAAATAGCATTATTTCCAATGGAACAACTCCAAATGGAACTGAAATTAATGACACTAGTGATAATGGAGATGATGAAGATGGTAACGATTCAAATGACCCAACAGAAACCATTATTGAATTTGACCCATTAATCATTTCAGAATATCACGAACTCAATAGTTCAGGTGATATTAGAACTAAATATGCTTTTAACGAAGAAGGTGATTTCTACAAATACAGCGATATTGGAGCAAATTTGAGCCTCATTTTTGAATATGATTCTGAAGGAAAAATTACAATTATAGAGGAAACGGACTTACTAGGCACAGTATTGAATACACATGAAATATCTTA
The DNA here is from genome assembly GCF_003148645.1 of Xanthomarina spongicola. Classification (GTDB taxonomy): domain Bacteria; phylum Bacteroidota; class Bacteroidia; order Flavobacteriales; family Flavobacteriaceae; genus Xanthomarina; species Xanthomarina spongicola. Next base: position 863,119 of record NZ_QGGP01000001.1, on the reverse strand, counting down.
TGATACTGATAATAGAGTCACCAGTATTGGCAACCATAATTACATTTATAATACAGATGAAGAATACTATTATGATGAAGATTCCTATTTTGAAAGCACCTATGAAGATGGTGATTTGATTTATACTGAAATTGGTTATTTAAAATTTTTGATTTCTGAAAGCGCTGCTAATAGTTTCACAGATTTTTGTAATTACGGTTATAATTCTGTCTATAATACTGTAACAGAGACTTACACCGAAGAGTACACCTATTGTAACGTTCTTCTCGATGGTATTATTGGTCATGATGGAATAAATGTCATAGCAGATTATAACGAAAATGATGATATTACTTACGAGCACTTTTCTTCAATCAATCCAGTATATACAGATTCAAACAATCTACAAATGTTATTTGATTTTCTTAAAAATCTTAATATTTTAGACGATAATTTCAACTATAAAGTAATTTGGTCTCAAAACAATTTACAATCAAGTATTCCAGAAATAGAGCCTTCATCAAATATATGGTTCTACAATTTTAATGATTTAGAACTGCCTATCGAATCAACTATTCAAAGTTATTATGCAGGTAGTCTTGAATATGAAGGGCTTTTTGCCAATTATTACTATCAAGGAGATACCATTCCAGATTAAAAAAAATATTTTTTGAAAACTTTATGAACTACTTGTATTTAAAGAATTAAAATTGACTTATAATATTTTTGTTATCTTATTGGTTTAAAATTCACACTAATATGACACGTCAACTATTACCTATTATTCTAATCTTTTTATTTTTTTCTTGTAGCAATAATTCAGACGACAATCAATCTCCTAATTCAAATGAAAATGCAGCTCTTGAAGTCACCAATACTGTTGAAGTCACTACTAACGAAAACAACTTTTTAGGCGTAGATGATGTTTTAACTTATACTGTATTAGTCAAAAATACTGGCGAAGTTGATTTAACCAATATCAATTTAACATATACTTTAACCGACAATAACGGAAATCCTTTAACTCTTAATTCTGCTATTGCATTTGTAAATTCAGATTTAGGAAGTAGTAATGGATCATTATTAACTAATGAAACGGCAACTTATACAGCAACCTATACTATTACACAAAGTGATGTTGATGCTGGTGGAGTCTCTAATAGTATTTCAGCCGAAGCTTTAACGCCCGACGGGAATACAATAACCGATATTAGTGACGATGGTATTGATGATGATGGCAATTTAATTGATGACTCAACTATTACCATATTAACTGAACCAACTGTCGATTCAACTATAATTTCACAATTCCATGTTCTTAATTCAGATGGCGACCCATACATTAAATACTATTTTGATTATTATGGGCAACTATACAAGATTTATTATACTGATATAAGAACACATCCACACAACATTTTCATTTACAATTTTGAATTTGATTCAGAACAAAAACTCATTAACTACTCAAAAAATAATGAAAATGGTGTGCCATTATGGTCTAGCGATATTATTTATGATGCTCAATACAGGATAATGAGTATAGGTAGTAGGCAGTTTGAGTTTGTGGACGAAGATTCGGATTATTATATTGATTTAGACAATTATTCTGAAGAAATCTGGACCAATGGCGATATTGAATATACTGAAATTTATTTCACCAAGTACAGTGTAGGCAGTAACCCAATAATGAGTGTGTGTAGTTATTCTTATAGTTCTGAATACAATACCATTACCGAAGAATTTTCTGAATATGGTGGCTGTGGAGATACGTGGTGGAATAACTACAACGGCAATGTCACTAGTGATTGTTCTGATACTGATTGTGTAATTTTTAGTCACAACACAATCACAAATCCACTATATTCTACAACTAATTTAATTAATTTATATCCTCTTGTTAGTCCTTTTGGCGGGAATTATAATCTTCTTTTCTTTTTATTCTCACAAAACAACTTGACATTAATAAATTATTCAGATCCAAGTAGAATAGCTTTTACCTATATCCTAAATGAAAATAATTTACCAGAATCTTCAACTAGACAATATATTGATGAACTTGGGCCTCAACCTGCGCAAGCGTTTGGAAATTATTACTATCAAGGAGATGCCATTCCAGATTAAAAAAAAATATTTTTTTGAAAACTTTATGAGCTACTTGTTTATAAAGAATTAAATTTGAACTCCCTATAAATTTAGTTTTCAAAAAAACGAGAATGAAAAAAATAGTATTATACAGTATATTAATCATTTCAACCCTAACATTAATTGGTTGTGGAGCTTATTCATTTACAGGTGCATCCATTTCATCGGACACTAAAACCTTTCAGGTAAATTATTTTAGAAATGATGCCATATTAGTCGAACCAGGATTAGATAGACAGTTTACACTAGCTTTACAAGACTTACTCCTAAATCAAACCAATTTAGAGTTAGTAACCTCAAATGGCGATTTGGTTTACGAAGGAGAAATTATAGAATATAGAATCTCGCCAACAACAGCAACTGCAAATAATACAGCAGCGCAAAACAAATTAACTATAACTGTTAATGTGCGTTTTTATAATAGGAAAAATGATGAAGAAGATATGGAACAACGTTTCTCTTTTTTCTATGATTATTCTGGAGACGCCAATCTTGTTGGCACACAAAAAGTAGTAGCCATAGAAACTATTTTTGAAAGATTAACCCAAGATATTTTTAATGCAACACTAGCAAAGTGGTAAATAAATGAATCAAAAAGAATTTATACACGTTCTTCAAAATCCACAACAAGTAACTGCTGACCATACGTTAGATTTGAAAGCAATTACAGAAGAATTTCCGTATTTTCAATCGGCTCGTGCACTGTATCTTAAAGGATTAAAAAACAAAGAAAGTTTTAAATACAATCAAGAGTTAAAAACAACTGCTGCATATACTACAGATAGAAGTATTTTATTTGATTTTATTACTTCGAAAGAATTTCTTCAAAATGAAATCTCTCAATATATAAAGCAAAACACAGCAAATTTAAAAGATATTTCTGTAGATGTTGAAGATATATCAGTTCACAAAAGTGTATCTATAGACGATGCCTTAAAACAACAAATAAAAGATACCTCTGGTGTTCTTGATCCAGAATTGTTTCAGCCAAAAATTAAACGAACTGAAATTGCAAGTTTTAAATTAGACGAAACAGAAAAAATTGAAGAATCCAACAAAACTGATGCATCTCAAGAAGAACTTTCTCCAGATACTGTTTTAAAATTAGGTAAACCATTACAATTTCACCATAACGAAACACATTCCTTTAACGAATGGCTTAAGTTAACACGATTTAAACCTATTGAAAGGACAGATGAAATTGAGTCTGTACAAGATTCAGATGCAACAACTTTAGACAGAGAAAAGAAATTCGATTTAATTGAAAAGTTTATTATCGAGAACCCAAAATTAAAACCTGAAAAGACTACAACTAAAAATACAAACCTTGCCGAAGAACAAATGATTCAACCAGAATCTTTAATGACAGAAACTTTAGCAAGAATTTATGTAGAACAAAAAAACTATAAAAAAGCAATTCAATCTTACAACATATTAAGTTTGAAATATCCAGAAAAAAGTGGTTTCTTTGCAGACCAAATTAAAGCAATAAAAAAATTACAAGAACATAACAATAAATAACATGAGTACGTTTACAATATTTTTAGCTCTAATAGTCGTTGTAGCCTTTTTACTAGTAGTTGTAATTATGGTTCAAAATCCAAAAGGTGGAGGATTATCTTCTTCATTTGGTGGAGGTGGCACTCAACAATTAGGTGGTGTAAAAAAGACAACAGACTTTTTAGACAAAAGCACATGGACTTTAGCAACATTAATGTTAGTATTAATATTACTTTCTAACGTAGCTATTAACAGAGGTTCTGAAACTTTAGAATCTAAAGCTTTAGATACTGAAGCAACAACACAACCAGTTGTTCCTGCAACTCCAGCTGCTCCAGTACCAACAAACAATAATGAAACTGAACCAGTTTCAGAATAATTAAATTGTTTTAAAAAACTTATAAAAATGCCAACTAAACTAGTTGGCATTTTTTATTTAATGAAAATTTGTCAGTCTCTTTTTATTGGCACATTTTTAGCACAACGCTAAAGCGTTAACATTAACTTTTTAATTAAAAAACATATAAATATGAGTTTAAACATTAAACCATTAGCAGATAGAGTTCTTATAGAACCTGTAGCAGCTGAAACTAAAACAGCTTCTGGAATTATAATTCCTGATAATGCCAAAGAAAAACCACAACAAGGAAAAGTTATGGCAGTTGGTAAAGGCACAAAAGACGAACCTATGACTGTAAAAGTTGGCGATACTGTTCTTTATGGAAAGTATTCTGGAACAGAATTGAAACTTGAAGGTAAAGATTACTTAATGATGCGTGAAAGCGACATTCTTGCAATTATATAATTGCAAATTCCAAAAAAAAATAAAAACTAAAAAACAAATTCCAAAACCTTAAAATTGAAATGCAGTAATTCCTTTTTTGGAATTTAGTATTTGAATATTGAGAATTAAAAATTTTAAATAAAAATTTTCATTATGGCAAAAGATATAAAATTTGATATTGAAGCACGTGACGGTTTAAAACGTGGCGTTGATGCATTAGCAAATGCAGTAAAAGTTACTTTAGGACCTAAAGGTCGAAATGTAATAATTAGCAGAAGCTTTGGTGCACCTCAAGTAACTAAAGATGGTGTAACAGTAGCTAAAGAAGTAGAGCTAGATAACGAGCTTGAAAATATGGGAGCACAAATGGTAAAAGAAGTTGCTTCTAAAACCAACGATTTAGCTGGAGATGGAACAACAACTGCAACTGTTCTAGCACAAGCTATTGTAAAAGAAGGCTTAAAGAACGTAGCTGCTGGAGCAAATCCTATGGATTTAAAACGTGGTATTGACAAAGCAGTTGAAGCTATTACTAAAGATCTTGAAAAACAAGCTAAAAAAGTAGGTAACTCTTCTGAAATGATTAAACAAGTTGCTGCAATTTCTGCAAATAACGACGATACTATTGGTGATTTAATTGCTAAAGCATTTAAGAAAGTTGGTAAAGAAGGTGTAATAACTGTTGAAGAAGCAAAAGGTATGGAAACATACGTTGATGTAGTTGAAGGAATGCAATTTGACAGAGGTTATCTTTCTCCTTACTTTGTTACTGATGCTGATAAAATGATTGCCGATTTAGAGAATCCATACATTTTATTATTCGATAAGAAGATTTCTAACTTACAAGAAATCCTACCAATATTAGAACCAGTTGCACAATCTGGACGTCCATTATTAATTATTGCTGAAGATGTTGAAGGACAAGCCTTAGCTACTCTAGTAGTAAACAAATTACGTGGTGGATTAAAAATTGCTGCTGTAAAAGCTCCTGGATTTGGAGACAGACGTAAAGCTATGTTAGAAGATATTGCTATCTTAACTGGAGGAGTTGTTATTTCGGAAGAAAGAGGTTTCTCTCTTGAAAATGCCGATTTAAGCATGTTAGGTACTGCAGAAACAATTACAATTGACAAAGACAATACAACTATTGTTAATGGCTCTGGAGATGCAAAAGACATTAAAGCTAGAGTAAATCAAATTAAAGCTCAAATTGAAACAACTACATCTGACTACGATAAAGAAAAGCTTCAAGAACGTTTAGCTAAATTAGCTGGAGGTGTTGCTGTACTTTATGTAGGTGCTGCTAGTGAAGTTGAAATGAAAGAGAAAAAAGATAGAGTGGACGATGCATTACATGCAACTAGAGCTGCTGTAGAAGAAGGCATTGTTGCTGGAGGTGGTGTTGCTTTAGTAAGAGCAAAATCTGTTTTAGAAAAAATAACTACTGAAAATTTAGACGAAGTAACAGGAATTCAAATTGTTGCTCGTGCTATTGAAGCTCCTTTACGTACTATTGTAGAAAATGCTGGTGGCGAAGGTAGCGTTGTTATTTCTAAAGTAATGGAAGGTAAAAAAGATTTTGGTTTTGATGCCAAATCTGAAACATACGTAGACATGCTTAAAGCTGGAATTATCGATCCTAAGAAAGTAACACGAATTGCGTTGGAAAATGCTGCTTCAGTTGCTGGAATGATATTAACTACAGAGTGTGCATTAATCGATATTAAAGAAGATGCTCCTGCAATGCCTCCAATGGGTGGAGGTGGCATGCCAGGTATGATGTAATGGCAAAGCACTAAAAATAGATTAAAAAAAACGCCTCGAGAATTCGAGGCGTTTTTTATAGTTTTTATTTAATAATGCTCACTAATTTATTACCATAGTATCCCACAAAAGATTAATCATATCTTCTCCTTCATTATTTCCATCTCCTCCTAGGTTCATAGTCATGATTAGAATTCCTTCATCTTTCTTTCCAACTGCAGAAATTTCATAAACCTCAACTTCACCTTTATATTCTAATTCTGCTTTAAGAATTCTAAGTTCATCTCCAGATTTTAATTTTTTATCATAATCTTTTCTCTCCAATGTATAACCATAAGTTACACTCTCTTTAGTTACTTCATTCAACATCATTTCCTGCAACATAGTTGGATTAAATGAATCGTATTTTTGCACAATAATTCCAGATCCACCTGCAGTCATCAACATAATTTGTTCAATGCCCATATCTATTTCAGTTTTAGAAACTTTATGGTTTTTTGAATATTTAAAACTGTAAAAAGAATCGTTATAAATTAATGTGTCTTTTTCTTTTACTGAAATTTGAATGGTTTTTCCATCTACTTTAAACTCATACTCTTTTTCTAATGATATTTCTTGAGATTGGTTATTAACAGTAATTATAAAATCGGTTTGAGAATATGTATTTGAAAAACATAAACAGGTGAAAATAAAAAGTAATTTTTTCATGAGATTTGGTTAGTTATTAAAAGTGCAATATAAAAAAAGTCCAAACATTTGTTTGGACTTTTTAATTAAATTAATCTTCTTTATGATCTTCAACAACAGATTCTTCACGATACTTACAACAATCATGAACGCTATTATAAGCTTCATCTGTTGCAATTATTTCTTTTGTGTCATGACCAACTGCAGCAATGTTTTTTTCTACAGTTTTTAAATCTGTTTTGTTTTCGTCGTAAATTAATTTTAACTCGTGTGTATTCACGTTCCAAACAGCAGATTTTACTCCTTTAGTTTTTAAACACGCTTTTTCAATTCGATCTTTACACATGTTACAAACACCATCTACTTCAATTGATGCTTTAGCATTTTTGTTTTGAGAAAAGGCTGTCATGCTAATAAGCATAATAACAATAATTCCTAGTTTTTTCATAATATTAATTTTAATTAGTTTGTTTATTCTACTTTAAATCTTAATCCAGCATAATACATACTTCCAAAAATTGGACCATATACAAATGTAGTATCAAAATATGAACCAAATGGGTCGTCTGGAGATACTATAGGATTATCTTGTCTTACATCTGTAATGTTTTCACCTCCCAAATATATTTCAAATTTTGGAGAAAACACCTTTGTTATTTGCGCATTTAATGTCCCAAATGTTGGCGAATACTCTGACACCTGATATGCTACTGGATTGGCAGCAGTTGAAGAAAAACGTTGTTCGCTCAACCAGTTATAAGTAGCATCAAACTTCCAGTTAGCTCCATTAGGTTTTACAGGTGTTTCGTAAGAAGCATTAGCAAACAAACGATTTTGAGCTGTTAATGGCTTTTCAAGTTTACCAGATTGATACTGTGTTTTTACGTTGTAATATTTATAGGCCAATCGTAAATCGAAATGACTAAACACATTATAATTGAGCTCCAATTGAAAACTATTCGCAAAACTTTCGCCATCTAAATTATAAAAACTCACAGCTTGTGGATTTTCATAATCAACCACAACTTGATTGATAAAATTAGTTTTATAAAAATCTAATGTCACATCAGCTTTTCTGCCAAACAGATTAAATCCTTGTAAAAAAGACACACCATAATTCCAAGCAATTTCAGGATCAAGACCATAAATATCTCCACCAGAATTCACAATATTAATTTGTCTGGAAGTAGCAAACATGTTTTGGTTTTCAGTAAAAATATTGGCACTACGTTTTCCTCTACCAATAGACGCTCTAACAGCTGACTTTTCCCAAGGAGTATAACGCATATGCAATCTAGGAGTAATAAAAATTCCAAGTAAATTATGATTATCTACACGAACACCAGCTGTTAAATTCAGCTTGTCAAGATTATCGTAATTATATTCAAAAAAACCTCCAATAGATGCTTCAGTACGTTCGTATTCTGTTGAATTTACCAATTCTTTATAATGGTCGTATGTATAACTTAATCCAGTTTTAATTTTGTGTCTGGAATCGCTAATAATAGAATTGTACATCGCATTTGCATAGACACTATTATGAACAATATCATAAATATTAAGTCCGAAATACGATTCCTGTTCATGCCAACTAAATGCACTTTGTACACCTAAACTTCTATAAGGAATTTCTGGATCTACATAGCCAAATTTTGCTGCTGCTTCAAAACGTTGCGTATCAATTTCGCTTCCCCAAGCATTGGTTGTTAATTTATCTGTTTCTGGATCAAAATCTAATTGACCAGATTGTTTTCCATCATTCAGATATTTTACATTAATAAAACTTACCAAACCTTTTTCAAGATTGGTATATTGCCAACGATTCATAATGTTAATCTGATTATAGATTGGCATATCCATAAAACCATCATCATTTATATCGTGCTTTTTATCATGTGTATTTCCATGAATATATAAACCAGTATCCCATTTATCTGAAACCTTCGTGTTTAAATGTGCATTAAGCTCCAAACGTTCGTTGCTTCCTGCATATAAGTTTACAAACAAAGACTTATCTGTTCTTGGTTTTACTAACTCTGTATTTATTTGTCCTGCTATACTTTCATAACCATTAACAACACTACCTGCTCCTTTGGTAATCTGGATGCTTTCCACCCAAGATCCAGGAATAAAACTCAAGCCATATGCTTGTGAAGCTCCACGAATAGAAGGAATATTTTCGGTAGTAATAAGAATATATGGACTTGTTAAGCCTAACATTTTAATTTGTCTGGTTCCTGAAACAGCATCTGCAAAATTAACATCTATAGATGGATTGGTTTCAAAACTTTCAGATAGGTTACAACATGCTGCTTTTAAAAGCTCGTCGCTACTAACATTCATTATGTTTTGAGACTGCAAATAAGATCTAGCTGTTGCTTGTTTTCTGGTTGTCAAAACCACTTCATCTAAACTACTGCTTGGTTGTAATAAATGATGAATATGGTCTGTGTTATCAACCGTTAATGTATCGGTTTTATAACCAACATAACTAACTACAAGTTTTTTATAATCGGTTTTATATGGAATGGTAAATTTTCCATCAAAATCGGTGACATCACCAACAGTTGTGTTCAGCCAATACACATTGGCTCCTATTACGGGAATATGCTTGCCATCTTCATTTACTTGCATTATCATGCCATTAATTTTCTCTTGTGAAAATGAAAATATAGGAATTATGATTAATATTAGTGCTAATTTTCTCCTAATTGCACGATTATAATATGTATGAAATTTTTGAATAGTTATATCTATCATTATTGAATTTTAATTTGAAAAAATAGTGTCATTTCTCATTTTGCAAAGGCAAAAGATTTCTTGAAGTCCCCATCCTCCTGTCTATCGACATGCAAGGGGATGAAAAATAATCTGTTTATCAAATAATAAAAACCTGATCGAGAACTTGTATGTCTGCAACCAGATTAGGTGGAGAGTAATCTTTATGAGGTATTACCATTTCTGGTAATCCTTCAAATAAATTTATATAAGTATAAATGTAAGAGCTAAGAAATTGTTGCTGATCAAATTGCAAGTCTTCAAAAGATGTCTTAGTAAGCTCATCCTGACCTTTAACAACTTCTATTTCATCTTTACAACAATGCTTTTTCTCTAAATTAAATGCAGCAACAGATTCCATGTCCATACCACAATTATCTACTTTAGAAAATATGGCAACATCAACTAAATTATCGCCACAGTAGTGCTTTTCAACTGTAAAAGACAACGTTGAAAACAAGACTAAACAGGCTAATGTTACTGAAAACGTTTTATGTAAAAATGCTTTTATCACAATGCAAATTTACAAAAAAAGGAATTGAAACACATTTTTTATTAAAGGATTAACAATTACAACCGTTGTTTGTGATAATAAAAAGCTGGAATAAGCAATAAAGCTATTAGTGGTTGAATTAAGAATCTTCTACAATTAAAAAATAAATAATAGTCTTCTTGTTTTGGATGGATTACAAAATAGAGAAATAATGACATGAATACTACATAAGCGATAATATAAATCAATACTGAGAATTTTATAACACTTTTATCATAAAAAAGGATAAACAATATTCCTAAAGAAATTATGGTGTTCAAAACATAACGAAGTGTTGTATAAGCTGCCAATTTAAACACTTCCTGTCTTGGCGAATCTATATACAAATAATCGTTTTTAAAAAATGCTAAATATGGATCATAAAATAATTGTTCTTCGAAGATTCTAATAAGCACTAACAAGCTAACCAGAACAAAAAATAATATGTATTTAAAAAGCTTACTCATGATTCTTACTTCTAATTGAAAATCTATTTACCCATAACAACCAAAGCAAACAAACCATTCCATAAATAATGGCTGGAAAAATAACTGTGTGTAAAATATCTTTTCGCCATGGGTAATGATATAGTCCAATAGACAAAATAACTACACGAAATAAATTAGCAACATAAATTAACACGCTACCTACTAATAAATAGAAAAACGTGGTTTTAAACTTTCCAGTAAAAGCAATTATAAAAGATGCAAAGAGAATAATAACACTTACAGAATTACAACCTTCTATAACTCTTGCCACATATTTTTTATTAATAATTAATTTCATTGAAGGCTCATTTGGATGAGGAATTACTTGTGCGTTATAACCTAAACTCTCAAGCACTTCCTTACTTTGTTTAGCAACCAAATTTGTCATGTAATCTGGATAATAAATCTCGCTGGAAGCATATTGTAAATATAATTTATATGAAAAAGTTAAAACAGTATACACCAAAATAAAAGTTAGAATAAACTTGATAACTGTTTTGTATTGTTTAATAAGGTCTTTCAAAAAAAAATAATTTAGTTACGACGTTAAATTTATACAAATTCAGAGATTCTATAGGTTCTTTTTAAATACTTTTGTTTAAAATTTTTTGAATAATGACTTTTACATCACTTAAACCACAAATAGAAAACATTATTTCTTTAACAGAAAAAACGGTTGACACACGTTTAAAACACATTTGCGAACTTTTAGAATTAGAAATTCCTCATTACAATTGGGTTGGTTTTTATTTTAAAAATGGTGATAAAAACGAATTAAAATTAGGACCTTATGTTGGTGAACCTACAGACCATACTATTATTCCATTTGGAAAAGGTATTTGTGGGCAAGTTGCTGTAAGCAATAAAAATTTTGTGGTTCCAGATGTTGCAGCTCAAGATAATTATATAGCTTGTAGTATAACAGTAAAAGCAGAAATTGTGATTCCCATTTTTGTTAATGGTGAAAATATTGGTCAGATAGATATCGACTCGAATACTCCAGATCCATTTACTAAAGATGATGAACGTTTTCTAGAATTTGTTTGTGAAAAAGTAGCAACAATTCTATAGTTGTTAATAACTTTGCCTTTAAGTTAAAAAAACACAACTTTTTAGCGCTTCTTCATTCTCTTTTTTTTGATTGAAATACCTACTTTTGCACTCATAAAATGCAACTTACATTCATAAGTGAAATAAATTCATTTCATAAAGAATGTCCATACAACAACACAACTAAAATGAACAACAACAAAACTATTAAATCGGCTTTAATTTCTGTATTCAGTAAAGACGGATTAGAACCAATTGTAAAACAATTACATAAACAAAATGTAACTATTTACTCCACAGGTGGAACAGAAATATTTATAAAAGACTTAGGGATTCCTGTTATTCCAGTAGAAGACGTAACCTCCTATCCTTCTATTCTTGGTGGTCGTGTTAAAACATTACATCCTAAAGTGTTTGGTGGTATTTTAAACAGACAAAATAACGAAAGTGATGTTAAAGAACTGATAGATTTCGAAATACCTCAAATAGATTTAGTGATTGTTGATTTATATCCTTTTGAAAAAACTGTTGCTTCAGGAGCAAGCAATCAAGATATTATTGAAAAAATAGATATAGGTGGTATTTCTTTAATTCGTGCAGCAGCTAAAAATTATGCAGATGTTGTTTGTGTATCTTCAGTTGAAGATTACAGTGAGTTTTTAGAATTACTTCAAACCAAAAATGGAGAAACTTCTGAAGAAGATAGAAAACATTTTGCTGCAAAGTCTTTCAATGTCTCATCACATTACGACTCATCCATTTTTAATTATTTCAATAAAAATCACGACATAGCATCATTTAAATTAAGTCAGACTAAAGGAAAAGTTTTACGTTATGGTGAAAATCCTCATCAGAAAGGGTTTTTCTTTGGAAATTTCGATGATATCTTTACAAAACTTCATGGAAAAGAGTTAAGCTACAACAACCTTTTAGATGTTGATGCTGCTGTAAATTTAATGAACGAGTTTAAAGGCGAAGCTCCAACGTTTGCTATTTTAAAACACAACAATGCATGTGGTTTTGCTCAAAGAGACTCTGTACATCAAGCATATGTAGATGCATTAGCTGGAGATCCAGTATCTGCTTTTGGTGGTATTCTAATAAGTAATACAGAAATAGACTTGGCAACAGCTGAAGAAATACACAAATTATTTTGCGAAGTCGTTATAGCTCCTTCATTTTCAACTGAAGCAGAAGCAGTATTAAAAGGAAAAAAGAACAGAATATTATTAATTCTAAAAGATGTAGACTTACCACAAACAACTGTTAGAACTTGCTTAAATGGTGTTTTAGTACAAGAAAAAGATGCCATTACAGATTCTATAGAGAATTTATCTTATGCTACAAACAATAAACCAACCAAAAGTGAGTTAGAAGATTTAATATTTGCTTCTAAAATTTGTAAGCATACCAAATCGAATACCATTGTATTAGCAAAAAACAAACAATTATGTGCTAGTGGAACAGGACAAACAAGTCGTGTAGACGCATTAAATCAGGCCATACATAAAGCCCAAACTTTTAATTTCGAATTAAAAGGAGCAGTTATGGCAAGTGATGCTTTTTTTCCATTTCCAGATTGTGTAGAGATTGCAGATAATGCTGGAATTTCAGCAGTTATTCAACCTGGTGGCTCCATAAAAGACCAATTTAGTATTGATTATTGTAATGAAAATAATCTGGCTATGGTATTTACTGGAACACGTCATTTTAAGCATTAAAATTCCCACGAAGGTGGGAATCTCATTAATTAACTGAGAATACTTCATTTAAAAAATAAGTATATCTCATCGAATTATGAGAATCAAAAAGAAAAGCAAAGATAATATTGCATAACTTTTATTACATTTACAAGATTAGATTAACAACCCTCAAATAAACAACATAAACGCATGGGATTTTTTGATTTCCTAACCGAAGAAATCGCAATAGATTTAGGAACTGCAAACACACTTATTATCCATAATGATAAGGTTGTTGTAGATAGCCCTTCAATTGTTGCTAGAGACAGAATTTCTGGAAAAATAATTGCAGTTGGTAAAGAAGCCAGCATGATGCAAGGGAAAACACATGAAAATATTAAAACTATTAGACCACTAAAAGATGGTGTAATTGCAGATTTTGATGCAAGTGAGCAAATGATAAGTATGTTCATTAAAAATATTCCTGCATTAAAAAAGAAATTTTTCACTCCTGCATTACGTATGGTTATTTGTATACCTTCTGGAATTACAGAAGTAGAAATGCGAGCAGTAAAAGAAAGTGCAGAACGCGTTAATGGAAAAGAAGTTTATTTAATCCATGAACCAATGGCAGCTGCTATTGGTATTGGTGTAGATATTATGCAACCTAAAGGAAACATGATTGTGGATATAGGTGGAGGAACTACAGAAATTGCTGTTATTGCTCTTGGAGGAATTGTTTGCGATAAATCGGTTAAAATTGCAGGCGATGTTTTTACTAACGATATTGTTTATTACATGCGTACACAACATAATTTATATGTTGGTGAGCGTACTGCTGAAAAAATAAAAATTCAAATTGGTGCAGCTACCGAAGATTTAGAACTTCCTCCAGAAGATATGAGCGTTCAAGGGCGTGACTTATTAACTGGAAAACCTAAACAAGTAAATATTTCTTACAGAGAGATAGCTAAAGCATTAGACAAATCAATTTTACGTATAGAAGATGCTGTTATGGAAACCTTATCTCAAACACCTCCAGAATTAGCTGCAGACATTTACAATACTGGTATTTATCTAGCAGGTGGAGGATCTATGTTAAGAGGTTTAGACAAGCGCTTATCGCAAAAAACAGATTTACCTGTTTATATTGCTGAAGACCCTTTAAGAGCTGTTGTAAGAGGAACTGGTATCACGCTAAAAAACTTACCTAAATATAAAAGCGTCTTGATAAAATAGTTTAACACATGCAGCAAATAATAAACTTCATCATAAGAAACAAATCGTTTTTGTTATACTTATTGTTGTTTTCAATTGCCATTGTGTTTACCATTCAATCGCATTCGTATCATAAAAGTAGATTTATAAATTCTGCTAATTTTTTATCTGGTGGCATTTACAAATCTGTAAATGACGTAAATGAGTATGTTAATTTAAAAACTCAAAACGAAATTCTTCAGGAAGAAAACAGTGCGTTAAGATCTCTTTTGTTTAACCAAACAGATTCCATAAACAGAACATTTATAGACAGTTCTTTTTCAGGTATTTCTTATAAATTTTCACCAGCTATAGTCCTTAAAAACAGTTATTCTTTAAGTAATAATGTGTTATTAATTAATAAAGGCAAGAAAGATAGTATTCATCAAGATTTTGGAGTTATTTCTTCAAAAGGAATTGTGGGTATAATAGATCATACAAGTAAAAAGTATGCAACTGTTATTTCTATACTAAATACCAATAGTAGAATTAGCGCAAAGTTAAAAAACTCAAATCATTTTGGATCTTTAGTTTGGAATACAGAATCTCCAGAATTCATTCAATTAACCGAAATACCAAAGGTTGCTCCAATAAAAAAAGGCGACACCATAGTAACTTCAGGACGATCGACTATATTTCCAAAAAACATTCCAATAGGTGTTATTGATAGTTATAATTTAGATGTTGCTAAAAATTATTATACTGTACATATTAAATTATTTAATGATATGACAAGTATAGAACATGTTTATGTTATTGAAAACAAAGACGCAGAAGAACTAAACACTTTAATAAATAATACCGATGAATAGTATTATTTTTACACATACTTTTCGCTTTATAATACTCGCTTTATTACAAGTATTGGTATTAAACTATATTAATTTTCTTGGCTTTATAAATCCATATTTATATATTTTATTTATTCTTTTATATCCTTTAAAAAACAACAGAGTTGTATTTATCCTTCTTAGTTTTTTATTAGGTTTAACAATAGATATGTTTTCAGATTCCGGAGGAGTTCATGCAGCAGCTTCTGTTACAATTGCTTTTATTAGACCCTTTATTTTAAAGTTTTCTTTTGGTGCAGTTTATGACCATCAAACCATGAAATTTGCTAATGTTGAATTTGGTTCTAAACTTACTTATATAGCAATTCTCACTTTTATTCATCATTTCATATTGTTTTCATTAGAAATTTTTAACTTTTCTAAAATAATTTTAATACTCCAAAACACGTTATTCTCAAGTATATTTACTATTATACTCTGTGTACTAACAACCATTATATTTAGCAGGAGAAATTAATGAGACAATTTTTACTTTTCATATTAATTATCATTGTAGGTCTAACGTTCATTACAAGGCTTTTTTACCTTCAAGTTTATAATTCAGAAGCACATAATTTATTTGAAGACAATGCCATTCGAAAGGTTTATGATTATCCGAAACGTGGTTTTGTTTACGATAGAAATGGTGTGCTTTTAGTAGCAAATCAACCATCTTATGATGTTATGATTATTCCTCGAGAAGTAAAACCCTTAGACACTTTAGAATTTTGTTCACTTTTAAAAATTAGCAAGGAGCAATTTATTAAAACCTTTAATAAATCTTATCACTATTCACCAAGGTTACCTTCTGTTTTTGTATCTCATCTTTCAAAAGAAGATTATGCTGTATTACAAGAAAAAATGAGAAAGTATGAAGGTTTTTATATTCAAAAGCGTTCTCTAAGAGATTACCAAACAACTATTGGAGCAAACGTATTAGGTTATATTGCTGAAGCTACACAATACCAGATAGATAATGACCCATATTATAACATGGGAGATTTAGTTGGAAAACAAGGTGTTGAATTATCATATGAAGAAGAACTTCGAGGTGTAAAAGGTATAAAATTTATACAAAAGGATAGATTTAACAGAGATATTGGCCCATATAAAGATGGTATTTTCGATACTATCCCTCAACAAGGAAAAGACATTACCATATCTATTGATGCAAAACTTCAAGAATATGGCGAACAACTCATGCAAAATAAACATGGTGGCATTGTTGCCATAGAGCCAAGTACAGGAGAAATATTATCCTTAATCTCTGCTCCCACTTATAATCCAAATTTATTAGTAGGAAGAAAGCGTTCCAGAAATTTTACAAAACTTTATAACGATACCATAAGCAGACCTTTAATAGACAGAGGCTTATTACGTATGCATGAACCTGGATCTCCTTTTAAAGCGCTTGTTGCATTAGTTGCATTACAAGAAAATGCCATAACGCCTCAAACAACAGTAACGTGTAGTGGTGTTTACCATTATGGAAGAAAAGGAACTATGGGCTGCCATTGTGGTGGTGGTAAACGTGATTTGGTTTTAGGTATAGCAAAGTCTTGTAACTCATATTTTGCAAATGCTTTTCGAAAAAGCATCGATATCATTCCAGATGCTGGACAAGCAATGGATGTATGGAGCGATCATATGAAAAGTTTTGGCTTAGGAAATTTTTTAGGTTACGATTTGCCAATTGGAAAAAAAGGTAATATTCCAGATGGTGCTTATTACGATAAATGGTATCCAGATTTTAATTGGGGAGCTACAACCATAATTTCCAATGCCATTGGGCAAGGCGAAGTTTTAGTAACTCCTATTCAATTAGCAAATGTAACAGCAGCTATTGCAAATAAAGGTTTTTATTATACACCTCATATTATTAAAAATATTGATGGTCAAACAATAGATGAAAAATTTACTACCAAAAGACAAACTACAATTGATGAAAAACACTTTGATCCAGTTATTCAAGGTCTTCATGATGTTTATAACAATGGTACAGCATGGTTTCTTAAAGTTCCAGACATTGAAATTTGCGGAAAAACAGGAACCTCTGAAAATTTTGCCATAATAGATGGCAAGAGAACTCAATTAACAGACCATTCCATTTTTATTGCTTTTGCACCAAAAGACAACCCGAAAATAGCCATAGCAGTATTTGTTGAAAACGGGTATTATGGTGCACGATGGGCAGGAAGAATTGCTAGTTTGATGATAGAAAAATATTTGAAAGGCGAAGTTACTCTGAAGCAAATGGAAAAACTTGTTTTAGAAAAAAGTCTTGAAGATGAATATGCTAAACCTTATTCTGGAAAACCGTTTACTATAAATAAATAATGTATAGAGAAACAAATAGACATTTTAGATTCGATTGGATGACCATCATTTTATTCCTTCTTCTAGTAGGATTTGGGTGGTTAAACATTTTATCTGCTTCTCATATTGGAGAAACAGTCGATTATTTCGACTTTTCCCAACCTTATGGTAAACAATTAGTATTTATTATCTTAACTTTTTTACTCATTATACTAATACTTTCAATAGAATCTAAATTTTACGAACGATTTTCAAGTTTAATATATTTAGTTTCCATGCTGTCACTTATTGGATTGTTCTTATTTGGTAAAAATGTCAATGGAGCAACCTCTTGGTATGCTATTGGAGGTATGACTATTCAACCTAGCGAATTTGCAAAAGCTGCTACTGCGCTTGCAGTTGCAAAGTATATTAGCGATTTACAAACAGATATTAGAGTTTTTAAAGATCAAATACAGGTGTTTATTATTATAGTTATTCCAGCCATTTTAATATTACTTCAAAATGATGCTGGAAGTACTGTAGTTTATGCGTCCTTCTTTTTTGTTTTATATAGAGAAGGCTTGCCAAAAGTATATCTAATTATTGGACTCTTATTAGTCCTTATTTCTGTTAGCTCATTAAAATTTGGCGCAATAGTTACTGCTATAGCTATTACGTTAATAGTTTTAGCGTATCACTTTACAAGGAGAAAAAAACCTGCTTTTTTAAAAACAATTTCAGTTATTATTGCCTGTATAGTTTTAAGCTTTGGTATTAAGTTTCTTTATCAAAATATTCTACAACCTCATCAACAAGATAGAATTAGTCTGTGGTTAAGATTAGAAAAAGATCCAGTTAAAATTGCACAAATGCGTAGAGATATTTTGTACAATTTATACGAATCTGAAAAAGCAATTAGTTCTGGTGGCATAACAGGCAAAGGATTTTTAGAAGGTACAAGAACTACAGGAAAATTTGTTCCTGAACAACACACAGATTATATTTTTAGTACAGTTGGCGAAGAATGGGGATTTGCAGGAACCACTTTTGTCGTAGTGCTCTTTGTTCTTTTATTATTGCGAATTTTACATTTAGCCGAATTACAAAAGTCACAATTTAGTCGTGTCTATGGCTATAGTGTGGCATCCATACTTTTTTTCCATTTCATGATCAATATAGGCATGGTCATGGGATTAATTCCAACTATAGGAATTCCACTGCCTTTCTTTAGCTATGGAGGTTCTGGACTTTGGGGCTTCACTATCTTACTTTTTATTTTTATTAAGCTCGATTCTAATAGAATTAATGAGTGGTAATTAAAACAAATCACTTATTTTGCTTTATAATAATTTTTTGTACTTTTATTTAATCTATTTTCTTGTATTAATTAATTCCTATAAAACACTATGAAAAATCCACTCAAAAAAATAAGTTTTTTGTTTGTAGCTTTTTTAATTACATGTAACAGTAATGCACAAGTTAACAGCGATTACGATAAAAATACAGATTTCACAAAATACAAAACTGTAAGTTTTGGCGGTTGGGAAAAAGAGAGCGATAAAATATTAAACGACTTCGACAAAAAAAGAATTACAGATGCCTTAACAAATGAATTTAACTCTAGAGGAATCAATCTAGTAGAATCAAATGGAGATGCAACTATAACTTTATACTTGGTTATACAAACTAAATCCAACATTACTGCTTACACAAATTTTAATGGAGGCCTAGGTTATACTGGCCGTTGGGGATATGGTAGAGGTTTTTATGGAGGTATGGGAAGTGCCACTACTTCACTTAGTGAAAACGATTATAGAGTAGGTACGCTTGTTATTGATATGTATGATACTGCTGAAAAAAAACTTATCTGGCAAGGTGACATGACTACTGATGTTCAAGAAAAATCTCAAAAAAGAGAAAAAACAATACCTAAAAACATTGGTAAACTAATGAAAAAATTTCCAATTGCTCCTCTAAAAAAATAAGTCCAACTAAATATTTAGAAGTACGCAACACCTTTTCTATTGTTTAGAAAAATCTAAACAATAATTAATAATAAATTTTAAACACCATTATGAAAAACACATTTTTAGCTACTAGCTTACTATTAATCTCATTTATGGGATATTCACAAGAAACAAAAATAATAGATTCAACAGCTGTTTTTATTTTAGATCAAATGGGAGATAATATAGGAGATTTACAATCTGTATCTTTCGATTTAAGTAATTCCATTGACGAATTTGATGATCAAGGTAATATTGTTACCCAGTTTTCAACAAGCACAATAACATTTTCTGGTCCAGACAAACTTTTAATAAGAACAGATGGAACTAAGGGAAAAGTTGGCTATTGGTACGATGGAACTTATGTAACCTATTATTCTTACGATGAAAACAATTATGTTACATTAGAAGCTCCTGAAACAACTATTGAAATGATAGACACAATGCATGAAAATTATAGTTTTCAATTTCCTGCTGCCGATTTCTTCTATCCAAGTCTTACAGACGACATGATAGAACAATTTGACTCAATTTCATATTTAGGAAAAAAAGTTGTTCGTGGCGTAGAATGCTATCATATAATGGCTTCTAATGAAAAGCTAAATATTCAAATGTGGATATCCAACGAAACATTTTTATTGCCTAAACATTTTATAGTTATATATAAAGAAAAATCTAATATCCAATACGAATCTACGTTCAGTAATTGGTCTATTAATCCTGTTATTCCTGAGTCTGCATTTTCTTTTCTTGCTCCTCCAACAGCAAGGTTAATTAGCATTCTAAAAAAGTCATAATAATATTAAAATAAAGAATCATGTCAATATATTTTTCAAATTTAAAATTTAAAGCAGGTGTTTTATTAGTGTTTTTAGCATTGGTAATGCCAACAGAACAATTACAAGCACAAAGAATGGGACACTCAGCTTCAAGAGGTGGTGGTCATTCTATGTCTAGAGGTGGTGGTCATTCTGTATCAAGACCAGCTAGCAGACCTTCCAATAATAGAGCAACTACTAACAGAACGCCAAGTAGAAGTAAACAAACAACGCGTCCTGCGACTAGCAATAGAACCCCTTCAAGAAGTATTAATGGTGGACATAATAAAAGTACAAATAGAAATTTTTCTAAGAATAATGTTCCAAACAGAAGTACAAAACCAGCTACTGCTAACAAATCTACTCGAGACAAGTCTAAAGTTGGCGATAGATCGAACAATAATGCAGCTCCAAAACTAAATACACGAGATCGTAAAACTTCTAATGTTAAAACTAAAGATATTAATAGAGGTTCTGGAAATCGTGGCAATGGAAATAGAGTGGGCAACAAAAATCATATTGGTAATAACAATGTAAATATTAATGTTAATAATAGTAGAAATACTCGAGTTAATGCTAGTTCTAGACATTATTCAAGACCTCCTTATAGATATGGTGGACATAGTTATTATTGTCACAGACCTTATTACTACCATCCATACAGACCTTTTTATTGGGGATCTTATTATCATCCTTGGGGATATTTTACTGCCACATTAGTATCAACAGCAATAATTGTTGCTATAGTAAATGACGATGATGATGATGACAAAGAAGAATATCATTATGATAATGGTACTTATTATTTAAAAACAGAAGACGGCTTTGTTGCTGTTCAAGCACCTGTTGGTGCACAGGTACCCGAAATTCCAAAAGAGGCTGAAAAAGTAGAAGTAAATGAAACCAACAATTACTATTATGGTGGTGCTTTTTACGAAGAGAATGCTGACGGTTATATTGTTGTTCCAGCAACTGCAGGAACCATCGTTCCAGGAATTCCTGAAGGTGGTGAAGAAGTGAAAATTGGAGATGTTACTTATGTCCAATTTGGAGAAACTTATTATCAACCTATTCAAGTGGATGGAGAAAACATGTATGAAATTGTAGAAGTAAAAACAGAATAGATTCGTTTTAAGAATTGATTTCATGAAATTAATTACAGATAATTATTTAAAGGCAGTAATAACAATTACTTTATTACTGTCTTCAATTTATTTGTATTCACAAGGAGATGGTCCAAGAGCACATTTACAATCACCTATAGGTGTATGGGCTATAAACCCAAAATACCTCCATCTGGATCAAAACTTACTACCTAATGGGAATATTTTAGTAAAAAACGCCAATATAAATGTGGATGTATTCCCAACGACATTAGTTCATACTTTTAGTATTAAGGGTAAATTTGCTCGTGTTTTTGGAATGATAAATCCAGGATCGTTAACAGCCACTGGAAACTTTGAAGCAAATTCAATTCAGACCTCAAAAGAATTAAGTGCTAGTGGTTTTTCAGATGGCTTTATTGCTTTTGAATATGGTCTAATTGGCTCACCTGGACTCAATGCATTTGAATTTGCAGAACACAAACCTCAATTCAATTTGAATGGTTTTTTTAGGTATTGGTATTCTGGAACTTACGATAGTAATAAGCTTATAAATCTAGGAACCAACCGTTCAACATTCGAATTTGGAACAACCATGACAATACCTTTTCATAAAGATCTTTCACAAAATGCAACCTGGTTAGAAATAATGCCAACAGTTCAGTTCTATACAGACAATAATAATCCTGCACGTTCTTCAACAGCAAATAAAGTAGCGCAAAAACCATTATTTATAGTTGAAAATCACTTAACACATAATTTAAATAAGAAATTATGGATTGGAGCCGATTTACGCTATCAATTAGGTGGAGAAACTAGTGCTGATGGCGTTTCAGATGACAATCAAATTAATATTTTAGGAGGTGGTTTAAATGTAGGTTATCAAATAATACCACCATTATCTGCTTTTATGGGTTATGACACAATATTGCTTGGAGATAATGATGCTCAATCTAATATGCTACGCGTTAGTTTGGTGTTTGCTTATATTAATTTAAAAAAAATAAACACTAAATAATTTGTTATGAAAACGCTAAAAACAATATTATTGACACTGCTTTTCTTTTCAATTCTAACTAATTGTAAGAAGGATTCTGAAAATAAATCAGAAACAGAATTACTTACTGATGGAGTTAACCATGAAAAAACATCTGAAATTCTATATTTTGAGAATAAGGAAGCTTTTTTCGGAGAAACACATTTACATACTAAATATTCTCTTGATGCTTTTATTGGAGGCAATAGATTAAATGCTTCTCAAGCTTTAAAATTTGCACAAGGAGAAGAAGTATTATTAGAATCTACTGGTAAAACTATGCAACTTAAAAGACCTCTAGATTTTGCAGCAGTAACAGATCATGCTGAATATATAGGCGAAATGTATTCTGTACTTAGCCCGAATTCCAAAGCTTATAATAATGAACAAGCAAAATCTTTGCGAGAAGTTAACGGTTTAGAAGAAGGTCTTAAACTTTTTGTAGAACTAGTGGTTAAAAATAATCGTAGTTCAAAACCACAACATTTAGAGTTTTACGAAGGCACTATGTCCACCATGAGTGCTTGGGAGATAATGAATAAACAGACCGAATTGAATTACAAGCCTGGAAAATTTACCACGTTACATGCCTTCGAATGGTCTGGAGCTCCTAATGGTGGTAATTTACACAGGAATATAATTTTCAGAGACACTATTGTTCCAGACCTACCAGTTAGCTATATAGAGGCAAATAGAGAAACAGAGTTATGGGAATGGCTCGACAATATTAGTAGAAACGGATCTTCAGTACTAGCAATACCACATAATTCTAATGCTAGTAAGGGGATGATGTTTGATGAAAATATGCCAAATGGCGATCCAATTACAAAAGAATACGCAGAGATGCGTCAAAAATACGAACGGACTATAGAAATCATGCAAATAAAAGGAGCCTCGGAAGTTCATCCTAATTTTTGGCCAAATGACGAATTCGCCAATTTTGAAAATGCACAGTCTCTCGAAAATTATAGTGGACGCTCTTTTGAAGAAAAAAACTTTGTAAGGTACGCTTTAAAAAAAGGGCTACAATATGAAGACGAATTAGGCATTAACCCTTATAAATTAGGTTTTAATGGTGGTACAGATAATCACAATGGTTTAATGAGTAATGTTGAAGAAGACAACTATTCTTCAGGAAGTCATGGTTATGTAGATGCTACAGCTCAAGATCGTGTAAAAAACACAGTAGATGGATGGGCTAAGGCTTACGATATAAATCCAGGTTCATTAACTGGTGTTTGGGCACCTAGAAATACACGCGAAGATATATGGGACGGGCTTTATAACAGAGAAACATTTTCAACAAGTGGTCCGAGAATGAAAGTTAGGTTATTTGCAGGTTACGAATATAAAGACAGCTATGAAGATTACAATTCCTTTGTAAAAGATGGTTATGCTAAAGGCGTACCAATGGGTGGAGATTTAGGTGTCGATTTAGAAAAAACACCAAAATTTTTAGTCTGGGCTCTTAAAGATCCTATGAATGCAAATCTTGATAGAATTCAAATTATTAAAGGTTGGTATGAAAATGGAGAGTTATTTGAGAAAACCTATGATGTAGCTGTTTCTGACAATAGATTAAAAACTGATGGAACTATAACACCTACTGATGCTAAAGTAAATCTAACTACGGGTGAATTTGATAATTCTAAAGGATCTGCAAACTTTATGACAACTTGGACTGACCCAGATTTTAATCCAAATAATAAATCTTTTTATTACGCTAGAGTATTACAATTACCAACTGCTAGATGGACGCAATGGGATGAAATAAAAGAAGGTGTTAAATATCCTGATAATGTGGCAAAAACTATTCAAGAACGTGCTTGGTCTAGTCCAATTTGGTATAGCCCAAAATAAATTAAACATCATGAAAACACTAAAAATCAACCTTCTATCAATGTTAATCTGCTTCATTTTCACTAATTGTAAAAATGATAACAAAAGTATTCCTGATAAAACAGGACCTAACCAAAACACTGAATTAAAAGTAGAACGCACAGCTGGTTACAATGAGTTCAAAAACCCTTATTTCGGTCAAACCCATCAACATACAGGATGGTCTTTTGATGAAGCTTTTTATAATGTTAAGCTTGGACCAGAGAATTCCTATAGACATGCAAGAGGTGAAAAGGTAAAACATCCTTCTGGGTATGATGTACAGTTAAAACTTCCATTAGATTTTATGGTGGTTTCAGATCATTCAGAATATTTAGGTGTTTTAATTCAAATGTACGACCCTAATAATCCGTTATCAAAAAATCCTTTGGCTAAACAACTTATCGATTCTGGTGACGATATTACCAAGTCAACAAAAGGGTTTTATGGACTAGTTACTAAAACCATTCAACCTGATGGCACAACGAAGCCTGATTCAACACTTAACACGATTGAAATTAGAACAAGTGCTTGGGATAAATATGTTAAGATAACCGATGATTTTTACGAACCAGGAAAATTTACAACCCTTGTAGGTTACGAATGGTCTTCTCAACCTAATATGTCTAATCTGCATAGAAACGTCATTTTTAGATCTTCTAAAAATCTTCCTCTTCCCTTCTCATACTTTGATTCAGAAAAACCTGAAGATTTATGGAAATGGATGGATAGCCAACGTGATTCAGGCATAGAATTATTAGCCATTCCACACAATGGTAATTTAAGCAATGGACTCATGTTTGCGCTTCAAGATTCATACGGCAACCCATTAAGTATCGAATACGCCAAAACACGTATGAGAAATGAAAAACTAACAGAAATTATTCAAACAAAAGGGCAATCTGAAACCCATCCTTTAATGGCTCCAAATGATGAGTTTGCATATGACTTTGAATTATGGACAAAACCAGTAGCAGGACCAGGAACGGTAAAAGTATTGGAAACTAATTACGTTAGAAACGCATTTAAAAACGGTTTAAAACTAGAACAAGACCTTGGTGTAAACCCTTTTAAATACGGCGTTGTTGGTGGTGGAGACATACATACCTCTATTGTTTCGCATGAAGAGTATCAACATACAGGAGAGCATAATTTAAAATCTGGGACACCAGAAGAACGCTTATTACAAAATTTACCTGGTGAACCTTCAAAAATTGAACAAGGATCTGCAGGATTATCATGTGTATGGGCTGAAGAAAACACACGAGAATCTATATACGATGCTATGGAACGTAAAGAAACTTGGGCTACTTCTGGCTCAAGAATAACAGTTCGTATTTTTGGTGGTTACGATTTTGGTACAACTCAACCTGGTGACTCTAATTGGGCAGAAATAGGTTACGCCAATGGTGTACCAATGGGAGCAGACATGAACTCTAATTCAGGAAATAAAACCCCTCAATTTATGGTTTGGGCACTTAAAGGACCAAATAGTGGAAATTTAGATCGCATACAAATTATTAAAGGCTGGGTGGATACAAATGGTGAAAGTCATGAAAAAATATACAATGTAGCTTGGTCTGATAATAGAGTGTTAGATGCTAAAGGCAAGCTACCTGCTGTTGGTAATACCGTTGATATTCCAAATGCTACTTACACAAATACTATTGGAAGTCCAGAATTGAAAACCGTTTGGGAAGATCCAGATTTTGATGCAAGTCAACCAGCATTTTATTATGTACGCGTATTAGAAATACCAACACCTCGCTGGTCTACTTATGACGCTAAAGCTTTAGGTATAGACCCTCCAAAAGATTTTCCTGCAACTATTCAAGAACGTGCTTGGTCAAGCCCTATTTGGTATAATCCTAATTAAACACACATATTTGGAGAAAATAAAGGGTTTTTTTGTAATTTGTGTACTTAATCTAAAATTCATTTTATAATGAAAAAACTCACCTTTTTATTAGTTGCCCTAGCTTTAGTAGCTTGTAAAAACGATAAAACAACTGAAGTAAATACAGAAAAAGAAACTACTTCTGAAACTAATTCTACTTCAGAATCTGCATCAAGTGAGTATCCAACTAAAGTTTTTTGGGGAGATACGCATCTTCATACCGATTTATCTTTAGATGCTGGTGCTTTTGGAAACAGAATTGGCATGGACGAAGCCTACAAGTTTGCTCGTGGTGAAGAAGTAACTTCTTCTACTGGTTTAAAAGCTAAATTAGCTAGACCTCTGGATTTTCTTGTAATAGCAGACCATTCCGATGGTATGGGTGTGTTTCCCGGAATAGTTAATAAAGAAGAATGGGCAACAAAGCTAAAAGAATATCCTCGATGGAGAAAATTTTATGACGAGGGGAAGAATTCAGAAATGGCTTTAGATATTATCTCTAACTTCAGTCAACGTACTTTATCATTTAAAACAAATGATTCAACTATGATGAGGCCTGTTTGGAATTCAGTTGTTGAAGCTGCAGAGAAATATAATGAGCCTGGTAAATTCACAGCCTTTATTGGTTACGAATGGACCTCACTTATTAAAGGAAACAACTTACATCGTAATGTAATTTATAGAGATAATGGAGATAAAGCTATAACACAAATACCTTATACTAATGAAGATAGTTCAGATCCAGAAAAACTTTGGGAAAATCTAGCATCTTATGAAGAAAGAACTGGAGGACAAGTCTTAGCAATTCCACATAATGGAAACTTATCAAATGGAATGATGTTTATGGAAGAAACAATCTCTGGGAAAGAGTTTGATGAAGCTTACCTAAAGAAAAGAGCAAAGTGGGAACCATTATATGAAGTTACTCAAATAAAAGGTGATGGTGAAACACATCCTTATTTATCACCAAACGATGAATTTGCAGACTATGAAAATTGGGACTATGGTAACTTAGATTTAAGTGCTTTAAAAACCAATGAGATGCTAGAACACGAATATGCACGTTCAGCTCTAAAAATTGGATTGAAATACAAAACAACTATGGGAACCAATCCATATAAATTTGGAATGGTAGGAAGTACAGATTCTCATACATCTTTAGCAACAGCTGATGACGATAATTTCTATGGTAAAGCATCAAATGTAGAGCCTTCAAAAGACAGATGGAAGCATCCTTTTGTTCAATCTGATAAAGGAATAATATATACATGGCAAACTATTGCTTCTGGATATGCAGCCGTATGGGCACATGAGAATACAAGAGCATCAATTTGGGATGCCATGGCTCGTAAAGAAACTTACGGAACAACAGGAGCTAGAATGCAAATTCGCTTTTTTGGAGGTTGGAATTATACAGATAGTGATTTATCTAATTTAGTAGAAGCTGGTTACTCAAAAGGTGTACCAATGGGTGGAGATTTAATTAATGCTGGCACTAAGAAACCTACTTTTATTGTTTATACGCTTATGGACCCTTTAAATGGGAGTTTAGATAGAATTCAAATTGTAAAAGGTTGGGCACATGCAGATGGCACTTTAGAGGAGAAAGTATTTGATGTGGTTTGGAGTGGTAATCGTGAAATTGATTCAAATGGAAAAGTACCATCTGTTGGTAATAGTGTTAATTTAGAAGATGGAACTTGGGATAATTCTATTGGGGCAACAGAACTGAAAGCTGTTTGGACAGACCCTAATTTCGATCCAACTTTAGAAGCATTTTACTATGTTAGAGTAATTGAGATCCCAACACCACGTTGGACATTATATGACAAATTAAATTATGGAGTAGAATTTACTGATGAAGTACCTCTAACTCATACAGAAAGAGGATATACTTCTCCAATATGGTATAGTCCTAAATAAATAGATTATTTATAAAAATTTTATTTAAAAGACTGCTATTTTTAGGCAGTCTTTCTAAATTTACAAAATGAAAAAATTATTAAAAGACCCCTTTTTGCATTTTATTTTAATTGGTGTCATTTTGTTTGCATTATTTAGACTTGTAAATCAGACAACAGAAACTAAAAACACCATTGTTATTAATGATTTTGATATAGAAAATATAATTTCAACATGGGAAATGCAATGGAAAAGACCACCAACAGAACAAGAAATACAAAACCTAATCAATGTTAATTTAAAACAAGAAATATTTTATCAAGAAGCTCTAAAAATGAATTTAGATCATAACGATGAAATTATAAAAAGAAGACTTTCTCAAAAAATGCAGTTTTTATCGAATGATATTGCTGCAATGATAAAACCAACAGATGCAGATTTAGAAGACTATATACAAAAGAATAAAGAAAAATATCTTACTCCTTACTCCTATTCTCTTTACCAAATTATTTTCAGTCCTGATAAAAGAGACAATAATCTAAAAGATGCAACAGACGTTTTAAATCTGAATAAAAACACTTCATTTGAAGAAATGAAATCTAAAGGTGATGCATTACCTTTCAATTATCATTTTACAAATATAAATGCTGATGAATTGGCTTTACAATTTGGAACTCAATTTTCTGAAGCTTTAGTAAATCAGGAACTCAATAATTGGGTAGGACCTATTCCTTCTGGATTTGGATATCATTTAGTTTTTATCACTCAAAAAACAAAACCTGAATTACCTAAATTAGAAGATATTAGAAAAGAAATCACAAGAGATTACGAATATGATTATCAAAAAGAACTAAACGAAAGTATTTATCAAGAGTTGAAAAAACAATATGATATTAGAATTGATATAAAATCACCAGATTTTGACCCTGAATTTGTAAAGTATTTGCAGGAAAAATTAAATAATTAGAATGAAAAAGTTTTTATTTTTCATATTTACCATAATCACTTTTAACAGTTGGTCACATGAAATTCGCCCAGCTTTCTTACAAATAATTCAAAATAGCGACTCCAGCTATGACGTTTTTTGGAAAGTTCCAAGTTTAGGAGATGGAGTTCCAAAAATAAGTCCCGTATTTGCACCATTTTTCTCTGTTGAAGTTTTAGAACAACCTAATCAAATACCAGGTTCTGTAATATATAGTTATAGAATTAATTCTAATAAACCTTTACAAGGAAGTATAATAACTATTGAAGGTCTTAACAAAACTCTAATTGATGCCTTAGTTAGTATATCTTATCTTAATGGAGAAAAAGTCACATTAATGTTACAACCAGATAAAACATCGATGATTATTCCCGAAAAGGAGACCTTATTAAACACAATAAAAACATATTTGATACTTGGTACAGAACACATTTTATTAGGTGTAGATCACCTTCTATTTGTTTTGGCTTTATTGCTTATTACACCTGGTTTTAGAAAGCTAATAAAAACTATTACAGCTTTTACCATAGCACACAGCATCACGTTATCGCTTTCTGCTTTAGGTTTTGTAGGTCTACCAGGACCACCTGTTGAGGCCGTTATTGCTTTAAGCATTATATTCCTTGCCTATGAAATAATAAAATATTATCGAGGAGAAGAGTCTATAGCTATAAACCATCCATGGATTATAGCTTTTGCTTTTGGTCTATTGCATGGTTTTGGATTTGCAGGTGCATTAACAAGTATTGGCTTACCTCAAACTACTATTCCAGCTGCATTGTTGTTTTTTAATATTGGAGTTGAACTTGGTCAAATTTTATTTATTGTATCAGCAATCGCAATTATTTGGCTTATAAAAAAATCTAAAATCAGCATTCCAGATTGGGTAAAATTAGTCCCAGTTTATGGTATAGGATCAATTGCATCATTTTGGCTTATAGAGAGAATAGTAAGCTTTTGGGCATAAAACTATTTCTTACTATTAAAATTGTGGAACAAAAATATTATCCTTATTTTTATATTTCTTACTAATCAAATTATAAAATCAATGAAAAACACAAAAACAATTAGTGCTTTTATTTTATTAATGCTAATGGCATTTTCTGTAAACGCACAAAAAAAACCAAATATTCTAGTTATCTGGGGAGATGACATTGGCACTTGGAACATTAGCCACAATAATCGTGGAATGATGGGCTATAAAACACCTAATATAGATCGCATAGCAAAAGAAGGTATAGGCTTTACAGATTATTATGCGCAACAAAGTTGTACAGCAGGTCGTGCTGCTTTTATTGGAGGAAGTGTACCTGTTCGTTCTGGAATGACAAAAGTTGGTATGCCTGGAGCTATGGAAGGTTGGCAAAAAACCGATGTAACTATGGCAACAATTCTTAAAAGTCAAGGTTATACTACAGGACAATTTGGTAAAAATCATCAAGGAGATAGAGATGAGCATCTACCAACCATGCATGGTTTTGATGAATTTTTTGGAAACCTATATCACTTAAATGCTGAAGAGGAACCAGAAAATTTTGATTATCCAAGTGACATGGTATTAAAAGACGGTCAAACATTTAAAGAAAAATTTGGCCCTCGTGGTGTTTTACACTCATGGTCAGATGGTAAAGGTGGACAACGTATAGAAGATACAGGACCACTTACCAAAAAACGTATGGAAACTATTGATGACGAGAGTGTAGCAGCAACTAAAAAATTTATTAAAAAAACAGTTGAATCAGGCGAACCATTCTTTGTTTGGTGGAATGGTACTCGTATGCATTTTAGAACACATGTAAAAGAAGATAGACGTCATGAAGGAAATGATGAATATACTGATGGTATGATAGAGCATGACATGCATGTTGGACAATTACTAGACTTTTTAGACGAATTAGGTATTGCAGATAATACAGTAGTTATGTATTCTACAGATAATGGCCCTCACTATAATACTTGGCCAGATGCAGGTACGACCCCATTTCATGGTGAAAAAAACTCGAATTGGGAAGGCGCTTATCGTGTACCAGCATTTGTTCGTTGGCCTGGTCATTTTCCAGCAGATATTACTTTAAATGGCATAGTGTCTCATGAAGATTGGTTACCAACTTTTGCAGCTATTGCAGGAAATCCTAACATTAAAGAACAATTAAAAAAAGGCACTTCACTTAATGGTAGAAGTTATAAAAATCATATAGATGGCTATAATCAATTAGACTATCTAACTGGAAAAACTGAAGAATCTCCTAGAGAAGGATTTATTTATGTGAATGATGCAGGATCTATTGCTGCATTAAGATATGGTGATTGGAAAGCTACTTTCTTAGAAAACAGAGCTAGACAATTACAAATTTGGTTAGAGCCTTTTGTTGAACTACGTGCACCACTTTTAGGAAACTTACGTCGTGACCCTTTTGAAAAAGCATATCTAGGTTCCAACACATATTACGATTGGTATATTGATAGAGCTTATATCTTAATAGCCATACAAAGCTATGCGTTTAATTTCCTTTCAACCTTTCAAGAATATCCACCTAGTCAAACTGCTGGAGATTGGAGTTTAAGTAAAGTTGAAAAGCAAATTGAAAATATGACTACAAAAAGTAATTAAATACTCATTAAAAAGACAGGCTTTTGGTCTGTCTTTTTTTTTATTATTATGAAAAAATATATTCTGTTAAGTATTGCTTTTACTTTTCTTCTTATAATAAGTTGTAAAAAAGAAAATTCAAATCAAATAGAAAATGTTACTATTGAAACTGAAGTAACAGAATCAGACCCATTACCTTCTTGGAATGAAGGCGCAACAAAATCTGCTATTATGGATTTTGTTTCTGATGTCTCTAATTCTGAAAGCCAAAACTTTATTCCCATTGCAGATCGTATTGCTACGTTCGATAATGATGGAAATCTATGGTCAGAACAACCTGCTTACTTTCAATTATTCTTTGCAATAGAAAGAGTAAAAGCACTTGCCTCTGAGCATCCAGAATGGCAAACAACACAACCTTTTAAATCGGTTTTAGAAGATGACATGAAAACGTTGGCTTCATTTGGAGAACATGGTTTATTAGAATTAGTAATGGCTTCACATTCTGGAATGACAACTGAAGAATTTGAACAAATTGTTACTGATTGGCTGGCAACTGCAAAACATCCTAGATTTGATAAACCTTATAATGAATTAGTTTACCAACCTATGTTGGAATTACTTGATTATTTAAGAGCTAATGACTTTAAAACTTTTATTGTCTCAGGTGGAGGTATAGAATTTATGAGACCTTGGGTTAATGAAGTTTATGGCATTCCAACAGATCAAGTGGTTGGTAGTAGTATAGCAACTGAGTTCGATTATAATAATGGGAATCCTGTAATAAGAAGATTACCTAAATTAGATTTTATAGACGATAAAGAAGGAAAACCTATTGGAATAAATAAATATATTGGCAAAAAGCCTGTTTTCGCATCTGGAAATTCAGATGGCGATTTACAAATGCTACAGTATACTGATTCTAATTCTTATCCATCTTTTCAGCTTTATTTACACCATACAGATTCTGTTCGTGAGTGGGCTTACGACAGAGATTCGCATATTGGCAAACTAGACAAAGGACTTGATGAAGCTAACGAAAAGGGCTGGACTATTATTGATATGAAAAACGATTGGAAGGTAATTTACCCATTTCAATTAAACTAATA
Organism: Xanthomarina spongicola; assembly: GCF_003148645.1. Lineage (GTDB taxonomy): Bacteria > Bacteroidota > Bacteroidia > Flavobacteriales > Flavobacteriaceae > Xanthomarina > Xanthomarina spongicola. The sequence continues at coordinate 830,021 of NZ_QGGP01000001.1, read as the reverse complement.
TTGATTTTTGATTAACATAAAGATTAATTTTTTAAAAGACTGTTTTGAAAATTTTCAAAACAGTCTTTCCTATTATATCAACTTTTGCATTATCATTAATTGATTTTCTTTTTTTTTGTATATTGGATTATAATTTACTAACAATCATTCCTTTATATTACTAACTAAACTTATTAAAAACATGAAAAAATTATTAGCTGAATTTATTGGAACCTTTTGGCTTGTGCTTGGAGGTTGTGGAAGTGCTGTTTTAGCAGCTGGTGTTGAAAATGTAGGTATTGGACTTGTAGGAGTTGCTCTTGCATTTGGTTTAACTGTACTAACTGGCGCCTATGCATTAGGTCATATTTCTGGAGGTCATTTTAATCCAGCAGTTTCTATTGGATTATTTATGGGAGGTAGATTTGAAGGTAAAGATTTACTAGGATATATTATTGCTCAAGTATTAGGTGGCATTTTAGGAGCTGCTATTTTATATCTAATTGTAAGTAGTTCTGCAGATTTTAGTGGAGTTGGTTCTGCACCAGGAGCGTTTGCCACTAACTTTTACGATGCTAATGTTTACGGTGTAAACTTTGGGCTAATTGGTGCTTTAGTTACCGAAATTGTAATGACATTTATGTTTTTAATTGTTATTCTTGGTGCTACACATAAAAATGCTTCTCCTGGATTTGGTGGTATGGCAATTGGTTTAGCTTTAACGCTAATTCACTTAATTAGTATTCCTGTAACTAACACATCTGTAAATCCTGCAAGAAGTACAAGTCAGGCTTTATTTGTTGGTGGAGAAGCAATGGGACAACTTTGGTTATTCTGGGTAGCTCCAATAGTTGGCGCGATACTAGCTGGTTTAGTCTATAAATTTATGGCTCCAAACAAGGACTAATAAAAGTATATTTATAAAAAAAGGCACTTTAAAAGTGCCTTTTTTTATTTCTTTAATTCTAATTTTTCTGCAAAATAATCACAAAAATCTTTCATTGTAGCAGTCATTTTTTCATCCTGAGTCGCTCTATTAAAAGTATCACTCATGGCTACTAATGTTTGATGAAAGAATAACTTCATCTCATCTACAGGCATATCTTTAGTCCATAAATCTATTCTTAAAGTTTCTTGAGCTTTACTATCCCAAACAGATAACAACATAGCTTTTGCTTCTTCGTTATTAATACCTCCATCGTCTGCTGTCCATGTTAATTTTTCTGGAATTCTATTGTCGTCTAATTCAACCGTTAATTCTATAGTAGATTTTAAATTTGCCATTTATTTATTTGGTTTAAAATTTGAATGATTAAAAATTTCTTTTGGATCTGCTTGTAGTAAATCTTTTAAAGACACATCGTTTCGTTTCATATAAGCTCTAACTATTTGCCAACCCATATATTTTCCTATTTGACCTGGAGATTCTTTATCAATTTCTTCTAAATAAAATTTAGAAAAAGGTGCTGGGTTAATAAACCTATTTGGCAATTTAGAATCTGTACTAAACAGTAATTCTTCTTCTATAAAAAAGCGCCAAATTTCAGTTTCGTTAGATTTGGCCCATTCAAGTTGCGACTTAGAGTAACCAATTTTTTCTGCATCTGTTTTAAAAGGAATAACAACATCTTTAAAATAGAGCTGCTTTCCAAAATAAATCATCTCGTCTAATAAGGTTTTGTTCTGTTGCTGATATATATATTTATCTCCATAAGCTCCTGCAAGGTCTACAACAATTTGTTCTCTATTAAAATCTTGCCTAAGGTAATTCTGGATACCTTCATAAAATTTATGGTCACTTCCTAAATACGTATCTAAAGAAATTAAAACAATAGTATCTGTAACTATTACTTTATTTCTGTAATCAACCTCTGAAGTAACAGTTATAACTCGAGGTGTTTTAAATTCTGGAAAATAATATTTTAAATGTTGAAAAAGTTGTGCGATTTCCTTTTTCTCATCTTTTAAATCTAAAAATACGTCTTGTGTTTCTTGTGTTAATTCTTGTTGTAGAGTATCATTTACTTTAGCTATCCAAAAAGAATCTGGATACTTTTCTGAAAACATAAACGGATAAGCTTTTTTTAAATCTGGTAAACTAGTTGCAGTTACCTTCCCGAAAGCGATATCAAATCTTTCAATAATATAATCTACTTCAATTTTTGCAATCTCATTTTCATTACTATTGTCCTTTTGACAAGAAAAAATTGAAAATAAAATTAAAAACAATAAAATAATTTGTTTCATATAAAACTAAAAGGGTGTTAATTTTTATTAATAAAGCGATTCCTTTATTTTTGTTCGACAAAGGTAGTATTCTTTGTTTAAATACATTTAAAATGCAAACAGAAAAAGTAATAGATTATATAGTTAAATGGCTTAAAGATTATGCTATTAACGCAAAAGTTAATGGTTTTGTTGTTGGAATTTCTGGAGGAATAGATTCAGCCGTCACTTCTTCCTTGTGTGCTAAAACTGGATTAAATGTATTATGTATTGAGATGCCAATACATCAAGCTGAAAGCCATGTTACAAGAGCTCAAGAACATATAAAACAATTAAAGAAGGAGTATAAAAATGTAACAGATATTAAAGCCGATTTAACACCTGTTTTCGAAGAATTTAAAACTGAAGTTTCTCTTGATGGCGAACAAGCTATTGTAGATATGGCTTTAGCTAACACAAGAGCTCGATTGCGTATGACTACCTTATACTATTACGCAGGTTTAATGAAATTATTAGTAGCTGGTACTGGAAATAAAGTTGAAGATTTTGGTGTAGGTTTTTATACAAAATATGGAGATGGAGGTGTAGATTTAAGCCCAATTGCCGATTTATTAAAATCTGAAGTCTACCAATTAGCCAGTAAACTAAATATACCAGAGACTATAATAAATGCAGCTCCAAGCGATGGATTATTTGGTGATGCCAGAAGCGATGAAGACCAAATTGGTGCCTCTTATCCAGAATTAGAATGGGCTATGAAAATGGTTGAAGAACATAAAACTGAAGCAGATTTTGTTGGTAGAGAGAAAGAAGTATTTAAAATTTATAAACGTTTCAATTCTTCTAACAAACACAAAATGAAGCCTATACCAATTTGTGAAATCCCAAAGAATTTAAAATAATATTGATGAAAATTTGGCAATAATTTACTATATTTACTTATTACACTTTAATTCTCACTTTTTTTGCCTCGACAGTAAAGATATTTAAAACTCTTTAAGATGATAAAACTGTTGGTAGTAGATAGCCACCCAATTATTAGAAAAGGTATTGAACTTCTGTTTGTAGCTTCCAAAGACATAAAAGTTGTTGGAGGAGTAAGCAATGGCGAAGCTATTTTTGATTTTTTAAGACAAGAAAAAGTAGATGTAATTCTATCTGAAATAGATTTACCTAAATTAAATGGTATTACAGCCTTAAGACGTCTGTCTAAAGAATACCCAAACATAAAAGTACTTATTTTCACGTCTCAACCAGAAGAAATTTATGCTCTTAATACTATAAAGGCTGGTGCTTCTGGATATTTAACAAAAACTGCTAATGTAATTACATTAAAAGAAGCCATTATGAAAGTTGCTGAAGGCGACACCTATTTAAGTAACAACCTAGCTCATCAATTAGCTTTTGGAAGACAAATTAATAAATCGTCTAGCACTCTTTATAGAAAACTCTCAACAAGAGAAATTGAAGTTTTAAAACTAATTTCTATTGGCAGAAAGAATAAAGAAATTGCTAAAGAATTAGATATAAACGAAAAAACGGTTAGTACTTACAAATCACGATTAATGAAAAAACTACACGTAGAGAATATTGTAGATTTAATTAATAGAGCCAAATTAATGGAGCTTTAAAGGGGCTTATTCAACTTTCTGGATAATAAATTGTCTAATTTTTTATAACCAACAACTTCTTCTAAGATATCTCTATATTGTTTTTCCAAATCTCCTTTAGTTTCAAGACTCAATTCTTCAATTTTTTTACTAATTAAATAACAACGTAGGCTTAAAATAGTTTCACTAACTAATTGAGCAATCGAATCTGTTTTATCTTTAGGAAAGATATTTTTACTATTCCAATTAGATAATGCGTAGCGTTCATCTTCCATTAAAATAGTTGTCATTTCACTAGCAATTTCAGCATCTACATGATTTATAAAATTTTCTAAAGCAAACTCTGGATTTTGATTTAATGTATCGATTATTTTATAGTAAAGTTCTTTGAATTTAAGGTTAGTAAACTCCATTTCGTCTTCCTGAAGGTCTAAATATATTTTTTCAAATACTTTAGCTTGATGAATTACAGGCTCTAAAATTAATTCGCTTTTATCGTTTTCTTTTAGAATTAAATCCTCAAAATCTTCTGTTCTATTTCCATAAAGTAAGAGTAGTTGGATGATTTTTCTTTCTAACTCGTACTGAACATCCACTTTTCTTTGTGGTTGCTTATTTTTTATTACTTCGAATGCCTTTTGTTCTTGCTTATATTGTTTATTGGCTTCTTGATTGTCTTTTTTTGACATTTGCGCCAAGGTGCTGTATAAAACACCTTCACTTATATCCATTATTTTAGAACACTCTTGAATATATATTTCGCGCTTTATTCTATCTGGAATTTTCGAAATGCTATTTACAATATCTCTTACTGTTTCAGCCTTTTTAATAGGATCGTTTTTTGAATCTTCAAACAACATGGAGGCTTTAAACTGAATAAAATCTTGAGCATGTTCTTCTAAATATAAGGTAAGTTCTTCCAACGTATTCTGTTTGGCAAAACTATCTGGATCTTCACCTTCAGGAAACGTACAAATCTTAACATTCATACCTTGTTCCAATATTAAATCGATACCTCTTAACGAAGCTCGAATTCCAGCTGCATCGCCATCAAAAAGAACTGTTATGTTTTTTGTTAATCTGTTTATTAACCTAATCTGCTCTGGTGTTAGTGCTGTACCAGACGAAGAAACCACATTTTTAATTCCTGTTTGATGAAACTGAATAACATCTGTATATCCTTCTACCAAATAACAATTATCTTCTTTAGCGATGCTTTGTTTGGCATGAAAAATACCATAAAGCACTTTGCTTTTATGGTAGATGTCGCTCTCTGGTGAATTTAAATATTTAGCAGCTTTTTTATCGTTTGTTAAAATACGTCCTCCAAAACCTAAAACTCGTCCACTCATGCTTCTAATAGGAAACATGACACGACCTTTAAATCTATCAAAACGTTTTTCTTCTTTAACAATAGTAACTCCTGTTTTAGCTAAATAATCTAAATTATAACCTTGTTTTAAAGCTTCATCTGTAAAGGCTTGCCATTCATCTAAGGAATAACCTAATTGAAATTTTTTAATAGTTTCTTCAGTAAAGCCTCGTTCTTTAAAATAACTTAAACCAATAGCTTTACCTTGATCTGTTTTATGCAGTATCTTCTGAAAATATTTACTGGCATATTCGCTCACTAAATACAAGCTTTCACGTTCGTCTGCTTGTTCTTTTTGCTCGCTTGTTTGCTCTGTTTCTTCAACTTCAATATTATATTTATTAGCTAAATATTTAATAGCTTCTGGATAGGTAAAATGTTCATGCTCCATTAAAAAGGCTACCACATTCCCTCCTTTCCCACTTGAAAAATCTTTCCAGATTTGCTTTACTGGAGACACCATAAAACTTGGAGAACGCTCATCGCTAAAAGGACTTAAACCTTTAAAACTACTACCAGATTTTTTAAGTTGGACAAAATCGCCAATAACCTCCTCTACTCGAGCAGTTTCAAAGACTTGATCTATGGTGGATTTTGATATCAATTTAAAAAATTAGTGGTTTTGGAAATACAATTTACATCGAATGGTAAAAGTAATAAAATACAAATAGAAAAGGCTTCAAATTTAGAAATTGAAGCCTTAAAATTCAAATTAACTACTTAAACTAATCCATATCGAAACGAATACCTAAAGAAATATTATTCTGGTCTATAGCTTGATCTTTAAAAATGGTCGATAAATCGTATTTTGCATAAATTCCTACATGTCCAAAAGAAATATAAGAACTCAATCCATACACAAAGTTATTGGTGTTGTAATCTTTAATTTTATCTTTTTGGAAATCGCCATTGGCATCATCATACTTTAATTTCTGCATGGATTGTAACACAAAACCTCCATAACCACCAACACCTATTTTAAACTTCTTGTAGGTTGAATATCTAAAATAATTTTCTTTTTCAATTTTCTTAGAAGGCCCAAACTCAAAATGCACAGGAAATACCAAGTTTGTTGATCTAAACTTCGATTTATCTAAGTTTAACGGAAACTCTTCTAAAGTGACTACATTATCTTCTTCTTGAAAATACAGATTATCTTTTATATCTAATTTATTCCATTGAAAAGAAATACCATATTTTAAACGAATGGCATTAGAGTTATTAAGTAATCTTGTTTTCCAAGCCCAACCTAATTCTACAAATCCAGAACCTCCAAGTTTGTATGGCGAATCGTTAAGAGATTGCCCTTCAATAATGGCGTTATTAAACCCAATGGCAAAAACCAAGTCGCTTGTAGTACGTCTATCGTATTTTTTAGGTTCAATTCTTTTCTGTGGTCCTATATATATGCTTCCAGTATCAAATTCATCTGAATCCTTATCTTTTCCAAGAATAATTGTAAAACCTTCTAAATTAGCTCCAGTGTCGTAAGGCACATGCTCATTTCGTTCTAAAAGAGCAATTCTATTATCTATAATAGCTAACCTGTTTTCTATATTTAGTGCATGTTTGGTAGCTAATTCTTCTTTTAAAGTATCTGCTTTATCTTGGGTAATTTCGTTATTATCTAATTGTAAGTCTATAGCTTCTACTTCTGTTTTTAGCAACTCTTTTTCTTGGGTTACTACCTGCTCTTTTTGTGCCTCAAGAGCTTCAATTTTATCTTTATTAGATATTTCTTGTGCAGAGATAAATTGCACAGATAACGCTAGCACTATAAGTGCTACATATTTAGTGATTGTTTGCATAACTATTGTTTTTATTATTGATGAATGTTGTTAATCATTACGCTGGGCAACTGCAGTTTTTACCTTTATGTAATTTGTTTTCACTGTTTCAAAAACTTTTGCTCTAAAGGACTCGTCCATATCTTCTTCAACGTCTTGAAGCAACTTATTTGCGTCTATAGAATATGTTTTTGTTTGAGATTTTTCAGCAATATTTTGCTGTGCTTTTTTTAGTAAAGCATCAATATCTGTTTCTGTTTGATTCTTGTTTATTTGAGTTTTTAATTGTGCTAATTCTGTTTCTACTGATGGTGTTTCAAGTAATGAATTGCTAATTATTTCTTCAGGTTCTTGAATGTTTTTCTCTAGGGCTATACTTGAGTTTTTAGCTTGAGAATTTTTGGAAACCACTGATTCTTTTTTAGTTTTATGAGATTCTATTTTTCCATCTGAAATATTATCAACTTCTACTTTCTTTTCTTCAATACTAACTAATGTCTCTTCTGACTCTATTACAATATTATTTTGAATTGTTTCAATTTCTTTAGCTTCAGTTTCTACTAATACAGGTGTTTGATTATTTGTTTCAGAAGTATTAAAAAACATATTTACCATAAAGAGAATTCCTACCAAACTTGCTGCAATACCTAAGAACCAAATAGTTTTATTGGGTGTGTTTTTAGCATCTACATCCAATCTATCAGAAAGGGAATTCCAAGCTTGACCTGATGGCTGGAGAGTTCTTTTTTCCAGCTTTTCTTTTATGTTTTCCTCGAATTTAATTGGAGCCATAACTTGTATTGTTTTGTTTATTAATCAATTCTTGCAACAATTTTCTTGCTTTAAATAATTGCGATTTAGAAGTCCCTTCTGTTATCTGTAAAAGTTCTGCAATTTCAGCATGTTTGTAACCTTCTATGGCATACATTACAAATACCATTTTGTAGCCTTCTGGCAAACCATCTATTAACTTCTGGATTTCGGCTACTTCAATTTCGGTATTTATTTGATTTGAAAAATCGTTTGATTCTTCAATCTTTTCTACCGAAAATTCAATGTGCTTCTGTTGTCTTAAAAACGAAATAGATTCTCGAACCATAATACGTCTAATCCAACCTTCAAAACTTCCTTCAGCTTTATAATTTTTAAGGTATTTAAACACCTTAAAAAAACCGTTTAACATAGCTTCTTCGGCATGTTGAACATCTTTAATATAATATCTACAAATACTCAACATTTTAGGTGCATGCAGTTCAAACAAAACGTGTTGCGCTTCACGATTGTTTTTTATTGCTTTTTTTATAAGCACAGTTTCGTTTTTGTGGAGTTGTATAACTTTCACTTAAAGGGATTTGTTCTGCTTCTATTTATAAAGACGAAAAAATCTTGCTAAAGGTTGCCTGACTAATAGGTTTATTTTTATAAAAGAATGTTTTATTGAATTTAAATATCTGTAAATGTATGTGTTAGAATTTACTTTTTTCTATCAATCACATAATTAACCATCAACACAAGAGATGTTTTATATGTAGATTCTGGATAGATCTGAAGAATTTGTAGGGCTTCTTCTTGAAATTCCTTCATTTTAGAAACTGCGTAATCCAAGCCACCATTTTGTTTCACATAACTAATAACTTCAGACACACGTTTTTTATCTCGATTTTTATTTTTAATAGAGTTAATTAGCCAGCGTTTGTCTTTTTTATCTGCTTGGTTTAGTACATAAATTAAAGGCAAGGTCATTTTTTGTTCTTTAATATCTATTCCTGTAGGTTTACCAATAGCCTCGTTCCCATAATCGAACAAATCGTCTTTAATTTGAAAAGCCATACCTATAAGTTCTCCAAATTTTCGCATACGTTCTACATGTTCAGATTCTGGTTTTACAGAAGCTGCGCCTAGACTACAACAAGCAGCAATAAGCGTTGCTGTTTTTTGACGTATTATTTCGTAATAAACGTCTTCAGTAATGTCTAATTTTCTGGCTTTTTCAATTTGAAGTAATTCGCCTTCACTCATTTCTCTAACTGCAATAGAGATAATTTTTAGTAAATCGAAATCGTTGTTATCAATAGAAAGAAGTAAACCTTTAGAAAGTAGATAATCCCCTACCAAAACAGCAATCTTGTTTTTCCAAAGCGCATTGATAGAGAAAAAACCTCGACGTCTGTTGCTTTCATCAACCACATCATCATGCACTAAAGTGGCTGTATGTATTAACTCTATAACAGAAGCACCTCGATACGTACGTTCGCTAATTTCGCCATTTGAGACCATTTTAGAAACTAAAAACACAAACATTGGTCGCATTTGTTTGCCTTTTCTATTAACAATATAATGCGTAATACGGTTTAGTAGAGCTACTTTTGAAGACATAGAAAGCTGAAACTTCTGTTCAAAAAGTTCCATTTCGTATTCGATTGGCTGTTTTATTTGTTCTACTATTTTCAAATGAAATGAGAATGCATTATTAAAGTAACAAACCTAATAAAAAAGCTTGTCATTTACTATTTTAACTAATTCTTCAACCATTTTTAGAAAATAATTCGTATTTTTAATAATATAGTAACCATTAAAATCAATATTTATGAAAAAAATTACTTTACTTTTTATTCTGCTTTTAGCATTCACAACCCAAGCACAAACTGTTGTGTGGTCTGATGATTTTAACGATGAAGATATATCTGATTGGACACTAACTGATAGTGATGGTGATACTAATAATTGGGGAGATCAATTTGTCATCAATGATTCAGGAGGTAGTCCTGTTACACCAGTATCTTTAATTTCTAGATCTTGGTTAGGAAGTCCATTAACACCAGACAATTGGGCTGTTTCACCAAGCATTGATTTATCAGAAGCTTCTGGTTTAATAACTCTAGAATACATTACTCAAGTTGCAGCAGCATCTTGGGATGAAGAAAAATACAGCATTTATGTTGGTACAACTAATGATATTAGTGTTTTAGTTAACTCTGCAGTAACTCTTACAGAAACTTTAGGCGATGCAGGAAATACTGGAACACCTACTCCTCACCTTTTTGACATCTCTGCTATGGCTGGAGAGCCTGTAGTTTATGTTGCTTTTAGACATTGGGATTGTGTGGATCAAGATTTTTTATCTGTCGATGATGTAACTGTATCAGCTGAAACTTTAAGCATTGAAGAATTTACAGAACCAAATGTTTATAAAATTGGTTGTAATAATCAGTATATTTCTATTTACAATGTAAATGATGAAGTGAATTATAAACTAATTTCATTAACTGGACAGCAGCTTTTAGAGGGAAAAACTTCTAATAAAACTCATACAATTGATGCTACAAGTTTAGCTTCTGGTGTATATATTATTGAAATTTCTAACCCATTAACTAATGCTGTTTTTAGAAAGAAAATTGCTTTTTAAGTATAGTATTAATTAAAAATATATTAAGACTGCCTATCAGGCAGTCTTTTTTTTAGCTTTTATTAGCCAATTGTCCACATGCAGCATCAATATCTTTTCCTCTGGAACGTCTTACGGTTACAGTAATATTTTTAGCTTCAAGCATAGACACATACATATCTATTGCTTGAGAGTTTGCTTGTTGAAATTCGCCATCATCAATTGGATTGTATTCAATTAAATTAACCTTGCTTGGTGCGAATTTGCAAAAAGCAATCAAGGCATCCACATCTTTCTTTTTGTCGTTAATGTCTTTCCAAACCACATACTCATAAGTAATTCTATTTTTTGTTTTGGCATACCAATATTCTAGAGCTTCTCGTAAATCGGCTAATGGAAAGTTTTCGTTAAAAGGCATGATAGATGTTCTAACCTCATCTATTGCAGAATGAAGCGAAACGGCTAGTTTAAATTTTACGTCATCATCAGCCATTTTTTTAATCATTTTTGGAACTCCAGATGTAGAAACCACAATACGTTTTGGCGACATGCCTAAGCCTTCGTCTGACGTGATTTTATCTATCGCCTTTAAAACATTATTATAATTCATTAGTGGCTCTCCCATTCCCATAAACACAATATTACTCAAAGGTCTATCGTGATACAATCTGCTCTCTCTATCTATAGCAACAACCTGATCGAAAATTTCGTCTGGATTTAAATTACGCATACGTTTTAATCGAGATGTAGCGCAAAACCTGCAATCTAAACTACAACCTACTTGACTGGAAACACAAGCTGTTGTTCTTGATTTAGTAGGAATTAATACAGATTCGACTATTAAACCATCATGTAAACGCACTGCATTTTTAATAGTACCATCTTTACTTTTTTGCATGGTATCTACATGAATATGATTGATAACAAAGTTGTCTTGCAGCATTTGCCTTGTTTCTAAAGATATGTTTGTCATATCTTCAAAAGTATGAGCTCCTTTACTCCACAACCACTCGTAAACCTGATTCCCTCGAAAAGCCTTATCTCCTTCTTTGACAAAGAATTCTCGAAGTTGGTCTTTTGTTAATGCACGTATGTCTTTCTTTTTTGTTTCCATGTATTTGCAAAAGTAAGAAAAAGGGATTAGTAAAAAGGAATTAGGGACAAGGTAATGGTTGCGTGAAATACGCATTAGCAATTGAACGCATGTTTGAGCTCTTTTTTTGTTGTTGCGCCTATGCAACATAAAAAAGCGAGTAGTGAAAGTGCGACCCTTTTGGGTAATGCAAAAAAAAGCCTCTAAAAAAAGAGGCTAATAATTGTTTTTAGTTTGTATTTAAAATCTAGATACAATTTTTGAGATTCTTAATCAAGTTGAGGACTAGATAATAAGCATGGCATCACCATAACTGTAGAATTTATATTTTTCTTTTATTGCTTCATCGTATGCTTTTTTAATGAAATCGTGTCCAGCAAATGCTGAAGCCATCATTAACAACGTTGATTTTGGTGTATGAAAATTAGTAATCATGCAATTTGCTATACTAAAATCGTAAGGAGGAAAAATAAATTTATTAGACCAACCATCAAATTCATTTAAAGTACCACTTGAAGACACTGCACTTTCTATAGATCTCATGGCTGTAGTTCCAACAGCACAAACACGCCTTTTTGTTTTAATTCCAGTATTAATAATATCGACAGCGTCTTTTTTAATAATAATTTCTTCACTATCCATTTTATGTTTAGATAAATCTTCAACCTCAACTGGGTTAAAAGTACCTAAACCTACATGTAATGTTACTTCGGCAAAATTGATTCCTTTAATTTCTAAACGTTTTAATAAGTGTTTAGAGAAATGTAATCCTGCAGTTGGAGCAGCTACAGCTCCTTCATTTTTTGCATAAATAGTTTGGTAGCGTTCTTCATCTTCTGGTTCTACATCTCTTTTTATGTACTTAGGAAGTGGTGTTTCTCCAAGTTCCTGAAGTTTCATACGGAAATCTCTATAAGATCCATCGTATAAGAAACGTAAGGTTCTACCTCTAGAGGTTGTATTATCGATTACTTCTGCTACTAAAGATTCTCCTTCTCCAAAATATAGTTTGTTTCCAATTCTTATTTTTCTAGCTGGATCTACAAGCACATCCCAAAGACGTTGCTCTTCGTTTAATTCTCTTAATAAAAACACTTCAATTCTTGCTCCAGTTTTTTCTTTGTTTCCAAAAAGTCTTGCAGGAAATACTTTCGTATTATTTAGAATCATTACATCGTCCTTATCGAAATAATCTATAAGATCTTTAAACATTTTATGTTCAATGGTTTGCTTTTCGCGATTTAAAACCATTAAACGAGATTCGTCCCTATGTTCTGATGGATACTCTGCTAATAATTCTTCTGGAAGGTCAAAACTAAAATGTGATAATTTCATGTGTGTCTATCAGTTTTTATGTTAAAATGAAAGTGTTTATTTTTGTAAAGGTTGCAAATATACAATCTGAAAGTAGGCGTTGTCAAGTATTTAGGTAGTTATTTTAAAAATCATTTGGTATAATTTGAAATCCTATGTTTTTTAAATCTTCCCAAAACGAAGGATATGATTTTGAAACTACTTCGGCATCGTTGATTCCTATTGAAGTCTTTAAGGCTAATGGTGCAAAAGCCATAGCCATTCTATGGTCGTTATAAGTATCAATTGCTACTTGAGATTTTATTGCTTTTGAGGCTTCTAACAATAAACTATCTTCTGAAACAGAAACTTCGCCTCCTAATTTCTCAATTTCTATTTTAAGAGCTAAAAGTCTATCTGTCTCTTTAATTTTTAATGTATGAAGTCCAGTTAGTTTGCATTCAAGTCCTAAAGCAAAACATGTTACTGCAATAGTTTGTGCAATATCTGGAGCATTGGATAAGTCTAATTCTATTAATGTTTGACGATTAACTGTTTCTGATTTTTGAAGTATAATGCTATTATTAAGATAAGTTGTTTCAACACCAAACATCTTATAAATGTCTGCTAAAACAGAATCTCCTTGCAAAGAGTTTTCTTTATATGAAGATAAGTTAACTATTGTTCCAACTTCACTTAATGCTACAAGACTATAGTAATAGGAAGCAGACGACCAATCGCTTTCAATTATCAATCTTTGATTTTTGATACTTGATTGCTGATTAACTTTAATAACGTTTCCATTAAAAGAAGTTTCTATTCCTACTTGTTTCAATAAACTTAAGGTCATTTTGATATATGGAATAGATGTTACCTTTCCATCAAGAGTTAATTCTAAACCATGTTTTAATTTTGGAGCAATAAGTAATAAAGCAGAAATATATTGACTACTTACATTGGCTTTTAAAGTCACACTATTTTTGGTCAATTTTTTTCCTGTAATTTTTAATGGAGGAAAACCTTCTGATTCTAAATATGAAATCTCTGCTCCTAAGCTTTTAAGGGCATCTATCAATATTTTTATTGGACGTTGTTTCATTCTATCGGAACCAGTTAAAACTACTTCTCGTCCTGCTTGTGTAGCAAAATAGGCAGTTAAGAAGCGCATAGCTGTTCCAGCATGATGAACATCAATAATCTCTGATGAAGACGACAAGGCTTTAGACATGACTTGTGAATCATCAGAATTTGAGAGGTTTTCTATCTCGATATTTGGATATAAAGCTTGCAATAACAACAACCTGTTAGACTCACTTTTAGAACCTGTAATGTTGATTGTTGATTGTTTATTTAAAGTAGATTTATTAAGCTGAATGTTCATTTTAAAAAAGATTCCTTCTTTTTAAGGAATTTATTATTTAAGCTTTTCGTTATTATGATGTCTATCGTGATCGCGTTTGGTTTTTTTTTCCATTTTTTTATCGAAAGCCGTTTGCAAATCGATTCCTGTTTGGTTGGCAAGACATAATACTACAAAAACAACATCTGCTAATTCTTCTCCTAAATCTTTGTCTTTATCACTTTCTTTTTCGCTTTGTTCTCCATAACGTCTGGCTATAATTCGGGCAACTTCTCCCACTTCTTCGGTTAATTGAGCCATGTTTGTTAATTCGTTAAAATAACGTACACCATGTTCTTTAATCCATGTATCTACTATTAATTGTGCGTTTTTTATATCCATTCCTATACTTTTTTAAGAACAATTTTTTCGGCTTGTTTACTTACTACCAACTCAAAAAACTTTTTAAACTGCTCATAATTTGTTGGCAATATTAATGTGTTATTTAAATCCAAAGTAATTACCATTTGGAGCATTGTACCATTTTCTCTTATTAAATATGTAAATTCTCCTTCGGTATTATTATACTGTAATTTTTCGTTTTCAGGCAAAGATTCTACTTGAAAACCTTCAGGTAACATAATGTTCACCATATATTTCCTCGATGTAGGAAAATCTAAATCTATTGGGTATTTTCTAGTTTGAAGTTTAAAAGGCGACTCTTCAATTTTTAAAAATAATAATGGTGAAAAATAATAACTATCTCCTATTTCTTCTAAGGCTTCATCTAATTGATATTCATAAGATAAAAGTACAGGTTTTATAGGAATATTCATGTCTGCTACTTCAATATTTGACACTTGCAAATTTCCATTTTCAGATTCTATTTCTTTTATTAAGTCATCTTGCGAATGGCTTTCAAACGTATTCCTATAATCTAAAGCGCTATAATCTGTGTACTGACTTCTTACTTTTCCAGTTGCTGATAAGTCTGAATTTAATTTAATATTTAAAGAAATTACTTCTTTTGAAGGTTCTTGTACAGATAAATCTACCCAATCTGAGCTTCCATCTCGACGTATTAAACGACCTTGCCAATTTAACACTTTTACTGGTAAGACATTTAAACTTGTAAAGCTCTTTGAAGCGTCTAAAAGCACCATGCCTTGTTCTAAATTGACTGCACAAATAACATAATTAAATCCACCTCGCGTTGGGAATAACGGAACACCATTATCTTTTGTACTAATTAAAACTGGATTTGCATCAAGACCAGATTCACGCAACATAGCTATTAAAATTAAATTAATATCTGCTACATTTCCAGCTCCTTGCTTGTAGGCTTGCCTTACTCCTAAATCTGTAAAATAGCCATGAATACCATTCCATTTTACTTTGTTTTTTACAAAATTAAAAATGTTATAGGCTTGCTCTGCTGGGTCTGTTGCTCCAGCTTTCGCTGAATTTAAGTCATCTCCAAAATAACCTGACTTTTTTAACTGTTCTCCAAAATCGTTGCTATCGTAAATGGTTTTTGTTACTTTTTCCCAATTAGTTGTAAAATCCTTTCTTGGTTGATCTGGATACTTGATATAGCTTAAATCCATTTTCATGATAGCTCTATAATTATCTATATTAGACACATGAGTTTCATTTTTTAAAGCTGGAATGTTAACCAAATTGGCTGTAGTTATATTTTCTCTATAGTTCCATTCATTTTTACTAAAATCAGAACGAGTTCCTCTTGTTGGAGTATGAGAAATTTTAGTTTGCATTTCACCTGATAGAAAAACAGTTGTCTCTTTATAAGTGTCATTTAATTGTGGATAATATGCTGATCTAACATTTGGGTATTTTGCGTAATTATAGAATTCTGGTGTAGACATTTTAAATTCTAATCTTCTTATTGGTATTTCTTGTTGAAACTCAATATCATCTATTCTAATTAGCTCAGATTCTATAGTATATTTATATTCAATTATGCATCCTTCTTTAATATTAGGCATTGTGAACTTAGTAGTTAACCAATATCTATTCGTTTCTTCTTCAAAAATACCATCGTTTTTTAACTTGTCTTCAGTAATTTTATTACCATTTAAATTATACGTATATGCTTTAAAACCTGTTAAACTTTCTTCTAACTCATTAGACTCATTATATAGTTTAATTGATTTTGTTGCTTGTTCAAATCCTTCTTTATTGTAAATTTTAATCCGTTCGTGAATCTCATTTTTTTGAACAAACCCTTTACTCTCTATATACTCAAATTTAATTTCTTGATTTCTATATAAAACTGTAGCATTTGCTTCTGGATCTGTTGGGTCTGATTTTTCTTGAAGTTCTTCTTTACTTATTTTTCCAAATTTATAGTCTTGAGCTGTTGCTATTTGTAAAGTGAATACGCATGCAAATAAAAAAAAGAATTTCATAGGTTAAGATTTTGAGTTAAATACAATTTTAGAGTTATCGTGTTTTTTAATACTAAGGCAAAAGTCTCTAAATGTCTGATACTCTTCTTTAGAATAAGTGCCTTTATTTATTATCAATTCACGTTTATAGGTAATTACATTATTAGTTGTTGTGATGCTTAGAATATATGATCCAAATTTGTTTTGAATTGAAATGGGCTCCTTCATAGCTTCCACATGTAAAGCATTTGAGAATTTAATTTGATAGGTGTCTACATCTGTAAATCCTCTTTCTATAACAAATGGTAATTTTCTGTTTTTATATCTTGGAGGTGTTTCTGTTGTTTTATTAAACACATTAGGCTGAAACAACAACCTATTTCCAGCTTTAGAAGCATAATTTGGAATTCTAATATTCACATCTTCAGTAAACACAATACTATCTTTGTTATTATTGAAGCTCATGTTAAGAATTTCGAGGTTATTAATTTCGTTCCAAAAATCATCTTTATAATATAATTCCTGTTCTTTTTTGGTTCTGTTTTGTATGCCTTCGTGTTCGCCATATTGAGCTCCTTTAGAATTAATTTGAAGCTCTCCAATAACGGTTCCATTTTCATCTAGAATCATATCTGCATCTATCTCCTGAATGTTTTCTTCTGTTTTATACACTTTAGTATGTACAATTTTTCCACCTTCTGGTGTAATTATTAAAGCATCTCTATCGTCAGTAAAATTAGCATTATATCCAAATGGACTAGTTTTGCTTGTGCATTCTAACCAAATATAATTTTCATTATCAGGTAAACATAGAATAACGTGATTTCCTTGAATTGCAGAAAAGTCTTTATCTATATTTTTTAATTTATTGTCGCCATAAATAACTGTGTAATAAGAATCCACTCCAATTCCATTTAGCAAAGCCTTAGTATAATTTGTTAATGCTTTACAGTCGCCATAACTTAATCTATCTACATCCTGAGCAATCATTGGCTTCCATCCACCTATACCAACTTGCACACTTATGTAACGGGTTTTGTCTTGCATATACTGATAGACAATTCTCGCTTTTTCTACATCTGAATTAGCATTTGCAGTCAGTTGTTCCATTTTACTGATAACCGATCGAGGTAATTGTTCTGTTCCTTTAATTAAATTATTGTTCATCCATAAACCAAAATCTTCCCAATTGTTATTAACGCCTTTTACACCTTCCATATCAAACTCAGTCAACGCTGCTTTTAAATAAGGCGCGAAAGTTTCAAAATCTGGACTAAAAGATTCATATTCTATTGCAGCTAAATTTTTAGCCACAAAATGAAACTTACTAATAGAATCTATTTGAAATTCTTTAAAATTTGAAGTCTTAATTTTAATTGGAATCTCTGAAGTGTTCGTAATTTTATATTCTGCATTCTCTGTACTCACATAAAAACCTTCAATGGGTTTCCAACTAGGCATGAATGCTGTAGAATTATAAACTACTTGTGTTTCAAAAAGTATGGTGTATGGATAGGTATTTGGAGTGTAGTCTAAGTATTTTACACGACTATCTGAATAAAGTGTACCACCTGAAACAGCACTCACATCTTTAAAATCGTTTTTCTTGAATTTTGCTATTTCCTTTCCATTTGCGTTAAAAATACGAGCTTCAAGATCTTGAATATTTATATTCTCGTCGTAATAATGATAAGCATCTATTTTACTATCGCCTTCTTTGTTTAAAACAGTGACAATTCTTTTGTTAGAAAATATAAATTTATTGTAGTCAATAATTTCTATGTGCACATTATCAAACCTAACAACTGCATTTGATTTTATTTTAAGTTCTGAAGGGATGGAATATACATTGTATAAATTTTCATCCTGAGCTGCTATATGTGTGTAAATTAGTGAGGAGAGTACTAAAAGTAATATTTTCTGCATGTAGGTACTTTTTTTCTCTTACTCAAAAATAGGATTATTTGTGAATAAACAAAGTAGTTAATAAAATTAATTCTCTTATTCTTTATTTTTAGAATCTATTATTATAGTTACTGGCCCATCGTTTAAAAGTTCTACTTTCATATCTGCACCAAATTCGCCTGTTTGAACCTTTTTCCCTAAATCTGTCTCTAATTGTTTAACAAAAGCTTCATAAATAGGAATGGCAACATCTGGTTTGGCTGCTTTAATATAACTTGGTCTATGTCCTTTCTTTGTATTTGCGTGAAGCGTAAATTGACTTACCACAATAGCATCTCCATTTACATTAAGTAACGATTGATTCATTACGCCATTTTCGTCATTAAAAATTCTGAGATTAACTATTTTATTCGATAACCATGTAACATCTTCATTGGAGTCTTCGTCAATTATACCCAATAAAATAAGTAAACCATTAGTCATGGATGCTACTTTTCTCCCTTCAATGGTTACACTTGCTTTTGATACTCTTTGAATAACTGCCTTCATTTTTATTCAGATTCCCAATTATCTGTTCTATAATGTTCGTCTTCACCTTCTAAAATTTGAAGATAACTTCTGTAACGTGAAAAGGCTATTTCGTCTTCATCTAAAGCTTTTTTTACAGCACATTTTGGTTCGTCTACATGAATGCAATTATTAAACTTACAATCTTGTTTTAGCTTAAAAAATTCTGGAAAATAATCGCCAACCTCAGTTTTATCCATATCTACAATGCCAAAGCCTTTAATTCCTGGTGTATCAATAATTTTTGCTCCAAAGCTTAAATCGTACATCTCGGCAAAAGTAGTTGTATGTTGACCTTGCATATGCTGACTTGAAATAGCTTTTGTTTTTATTTCCAAATCTGATTCTATAGCGTTAACCAAAGTTGATTTCCCTACTCCAGAATGACCTGCAAACATGCTTACTTTATCTTTCATCAGTGCTTTTACTTTATCAATGTTTTTGCCTGTTGTGGCAGAAATACCAATACACTCGTATCCTATTTTTCTATAAACATGAGCTAAATATTTTACTTCATCTAACGTATCATTAGAGTAAGTATCAATTTTATTGAAGAGTAAAATGGTCTTAATGGAATAGGCTTCAGCAGTTACTAGAAACCGATCGATAAAACTTGTAAACGTAGGAGGATTATCTATAGTAATTAGTAAAAAAACCTGATCGATATTTGATGCAATTATATGTGTTTGCTTTGAAAGGTTTACAGATTTTCGAACAATATAATTTTTTCTATCGTGGATCTTGGTAACAACACCAACTGGTTCTTCATTATTAGTTGTATCTAAATCAAAATCTACAATGTCTCCAACAGCAATTGGGTTGGTACTTTTAATACCTTGCATACGGAATTTTCCTTTTATTCTGCATTGATATGTGGCACCTAATTCTGTTTTTACAGTGTACCAACTTCCAGTAGATTTATATACTAATCCTGTCATTAATACAAAGATGCCACTATTAATTAATATTTAAAAGAGATTCACAAATAATGACCTTAACTATTCGGTTTAACTATTAATAATTTTCTCTTGATGATTAATAGATTCCTGATGCACTGCTTTAAAAACACGCAAAATAAATTCTTCACTTAAATTCTTTTCTTCTCCTTGAAGAATCATTTTTCCAAGAATCTCATTCCAACGTTTGGTTTGTAAAACAGCCACATTATGTGCTTTTTTAAGTTCTCCAATATCGTCAGCTACTTTCATACGTTTGCCTAAAATATCTATCAATTGATGATCTATCACATCTATTTGCGTACGCATTGTGTTTATTTTGTTTTTAAATTCGGCAGCTTCACCAATTTCTTTTCTAATACGTAAATCTTTGGTGTATTGAATAAGTGTTTCTGGTGTAATTTGTTGAGATGCATCACTCCAAGCCTTATCTGGATTATGGTGTGTTTCTACCATCAAACCATCGTAATTTAAATCTAGAGCAGTTTGGCATAAATCGAAAATAATATCTCTACGTCCTGCAATATGCGAAGGGTCTAGAATTAATGGTAAATCTGGAAAACGATTTTGTAAATCGATAGGTAATTGCCATTCTGGATTGTTTCTATATCTTGTTTTTTCATAAGTTGAAAAGCCTCTGTGAATAACACCTAAGTTATTTACTCCTGACGTGTGAAATCGTTCCACAGCTCCTAACCAAAGGGCTAAATCTGGATTAACAGGGTTTTTAACTAATACAATTTTATCTGTTCCTTTTAAGGCTTCGGCAATTTCTTGAACAATAAACGGACTTACTGTTGTTCTTGCTCCTACCCATAAAACATCTACATCGTGCTGCAATGCTAAATCTACGTGATTGGCATTGGCTACTTCCGTAGAAATTAATAATCCTGTTTCTTCTTTTGCTTTTTGTAACCACTTTAAGCCTAAAGCTCCAACTCCTTCAAAATTTCCTGGTCGTGTTCTTGGTTTCCAAATTCCTGCTCTTAAAACGGTTGCATCGCTATCTTTTAATTGATGTGCAATCGTTAAAACTTGTTCTTCCGTTTCTGCGCTACATGGTCCTGCAATCACTAAAGGATGTTCTAAGTTGAATGCGTTTAACCAGTTTCTTAATTCTTTTTTATTATTCATAATATTCTCTTTATGCAATTCCGTTTAATATATCTTTTATATGATTGGTGTTTTCCATTTCATTAAAAATGTCATCAAAATTATCAGCCTCCATAAATTCCTTAAATTTAGTAAGATTGTTTATGTACTCGTCTAAAGTTTCAATAACATTTGTTTTATTTTGCTTAAAAATGGGTGTCCACATGTGTGGTGAACTTTTTGCTAACCTTACTGTTGAAGCAAAACCACTTCCAGCTAAATCGAAAATATCGCGTTCATTTTTTTCTTTTTCTATAACTGTTTTCCCTAGCATAAAAGCACTAATGTGTGATAAATGTGATACATATGCTATGTGTTTATCGTGTGCTTCTGGATTCATATAGCGCAAATTCATTCCCATAATTTTAAAAATGGTTAAGGCACGTTCTTGTAATTTAAATGCTGTTTTTTCTATTTCGCAAATAATGTTTGTTTTGTTTACAAACAAGCCTTCTATTGCAGCACTTGGTCCAGAAAATTCTGTTCCAGCTATTGGATGAGTTGCTAAAAAATTTCTTCGTTTTGGGTGATTCTCCACAACTTTACAAATATTTACTTTTGTAGAACCAGAATCAATTACTAACGTATTGTCTGATACTTTATTTAAAATCTCTGGCAACAAGCTTTCTGTAGCATCTACTGGAATGGAAAGAATCACTAAATCTGCTTTATATAAATCTTCAAAAATTGCTTTTTCATCAATTAGATTTAATGACAAAGCTTCATCTAAATGTGCTTCATTTTTATCAACTCCATAAATCAAAATATCAGGATTCAATTTTTTTACATCCTTTGCGATGCTTCCTCCAATTAATCCAACTCCTATAATGTATATGTTTTTCATATTATTTAATTCTTGCAATGGCTTCCTCTATTATATCTGTAGTTGCACAAAGTGAAAAGCGAACATATCCTTCACCTTGACTTCCAAAAACTGTTCCTGGAGCTATAAAAATGTCATGCTCTTTTAATAATAAATCGATAAACTCTTCCGATTTTAAAAAAGCTGGAATTTTTGCCCAAACAAACAAACCTGTTGCATTTTTGTCGTAAGTACAGTTTAAACTATCAGCTAATTGCCAAATTAGCTTTCGTCTTTCTTCATAGACATTGTTCAAGCTTACATACCATAATTTTGAACATTTTAAAGCTTCAATAGCGCCTTTTTGAACACCATAAAACATGCCAGAATCCATGTTGCTTTTCACTTTTAAAATATGATTTATATAATCTGATTTTCCTAAAACCATACCAATTCTCCAACCAGACATATTAAAGGTTTTACTTAAAGAATTCAATTCTAAACAAACATCTTTTGCTTCTGGAATACTCAAAATACTTCTTGGCGAATCATTCAAAATAAAGCCATAAGGATTATCGTTTATAATCAAAATTTGATGCCTTTTAGCAAAAGCGACAAGCCTTATAAAGAAAGCTTCAGTAGCAACTGCTCCTGTTGGCATGTGTGGATAATTTATCCACATAATTTTTACTTTAGACAAATCTTGTTTTTCAAGATTTTCTAAATCTGGCAACCAATTATTCTCTTCATATAATTTATAAAAAACCGGTTCTGCTCCAACCAAATTTGTTACTGAAGCATAAGTTGGATATCCTGGATTTGGAATTAACACTTGGTCTCCTAGGTTTAAAAAAGCCATAGAAACATGCATAATGCCTTCCTTACTTCCCATTAAAGGCAGTACTTCTGTAGTAGGACTTAAATTAACTTGAAATTGATCTCTATAAAAAGACACCATAGCTTCTCGTAATTCTGGCAACCCTTGATAGCTTTGATACTGGTTAGCTTGAGCATCGTTAAAACTATTACATAAAGTTGTTATTACTTTTTGTGGAGGCTGTAAATCTGGACTTCCAATCCCTAAATTAATGATTGGTTTTCCGTTTGCTTGTAGCAATCTAACTTCTCGAAGCTTTTTCGAAAAGTAGTATTCTTCAATGGTTTGCAATCTTAGTGCTGCTTCAATCATTGTTTTGTATTTTTATATTCGCCTAATATTTTAAATTCTTCGGTCATGATTTCCATGATGGATTTTGCTTTTTTATAATCTTCAAAATCGTTAAAAGTTACATCTACGAAAAAAGCATATTTCCAAGGAGTTTCTATTTTTGGTAAGGATTGGATTTTCGTTAAATTCAGTTTGCAATCGCTCATAACATTTAACATGGCTGCCAGACTGCCTCTTTTATGTTCCAATTCAAATTTTATAGAAGCCTTGTTTATTTCTGTTTCAGGTATTTCATGATTTTCTCTTTTTACAATTACAAAGCGTGTTTCGTTATGCTTTATGGTTTGAATACTTTCAGAAATAATGTTTAACTCGAATAATTGGGAAGCTAATTTACTTGCTATAGCTGCAACTCCCTTTAAATTTTTGTCTTGAATACGTTGCGCTACTTCGGCTGTATCTTTATCTTCAATAAGTTTAATATGTGGCTGTTTTTTAAAGAATTCTTTACATTGCAACAAAGCCATTGGATGTGAATAAACCTCAACAATATCTTTAATATCCTGATTTGGCAAGGCCATTAATTGATGTTGCACATCTAAATAATGCTCGCCAACAATATGTAAATTATGATTATCAATTAAAGCGTAATTAGGAATTATAGATCCTGCAATCGAGTTTTCTAAAGCCATTACAACAGCATCTGTTTTTCCTATAATCAAGCTTTGTACTGCTTCATCAAAAGTTAAACATTCTTTAACTTTTAATTGGTTTCCAAAATATTGCTGAGATACAATATGATGGAAAGATCCTTTTACTCCTTGAATGGCTATTGTTTTTATCAAAATTATTTCTCTTATTTAAGTTTTAAACAAAAAAAAGTCCCGATTTTCATCGAGACTTTTTTTTAATATGTATTAATATTATTTATTAAAATTACATATACAACGTCTCGTTTCTTCTGTTAAAAAAGAAATAATACCAATTGTAATATGCAAAATTTGATGTTGCTTTCATAATGTGGGTGCTAAAGTAGACAATAAAATGAAAAAACAAAATGTAAAGACTATTTTTTAATTAAAAACGTTACTAATTAGTTATTTTTACAAAAAAATCGAGGTCTTTTATGTCTATTCAAGTTGAAAATATCACAAAAAATTACGGTTCTCAAAAAGCTTTAAATAACATTTCTTTTAAGGTGAATAAGCCAGAAATTGTTGGTTTTTTAGGTCCAAATGGTGCAGGAAAATCGACTATGATGAAGATTTTAACCACCTATATTGATGCTTCTGAAGGGCACGCAAAAGTGAACGATTATGACGTAAACATAAACAAACAAAAGGTGCAACAAAGTGTTGGATATTTACCAGAACACAATCCGTTGTACTTGGAACAATATGTTAGAGAATATTTAGCTTTTAATGCACAAATTTATGGAGTTAAAAAACAACGCATCGAAGATGTGATACAACTTACTGGTTTAACTCCAGAAGCTCATAAAAAGATTGGACAACTTTCTAAAGGTTACAGACAACGTGTAGGTTTGGCAAATGCTTTATTACATAATCCAGATGTGCTTATTTTAGATGAACCTACAACTGGTTTAGACCCTAACCAATTGGTAGAAATTAGAGCTTTAATTAAAAATATAGGCCAAGAAAAGACCGTTTTTCTTTCAACACATATTATGCAAGAAGTTGAAGCCATGTGCGACCGAGTGATTATTATTAATAAAGGCGAAATTGTTGCAGATAAAAAACTTAAAGACCTACGTGAAGGTCAAGAACAAATTGTTATTGTAGAATTTGATTATCGCGTTGAAGATGCTTTTTTATTGAAACTGCCAAAAGTAAAACAAGTAATAAATACTCACGATTTTATTTACGAAATCACTTTTTCAACAACCGAAGACATGCGCTCTCATGTGTTTGATTTTGCCCATGACAACCAATTAAAGATTCTTCAACTAAATCAGAAAAATGTGAGCTTGGAGAGTTTGTTTCGGGACTTGACCAACAAGTAATTTACTCAAAAATAAGTTCTCCAGTATAAAACTGTTCAACCTCTACATTCGGTGGATTATTTTTAGATATTAAATCTCCTGTTCCTCTTAATTCTCCTGTTAACAATTGTTGTGGATTTACAATTATATCGTTGCTTCCTCTGTGATAGATTGAAACTTCTTGAGCTGTTAAATTAGCACCTTCAAAACGTCCAGTTCCTGAGAAAAAACCAACATAGAGTTTGTTTGTTTCTCCAGAAATATAAAAAGACGATAGGTTATTTGCTGTAACTCTTAAATTATTAGCATTGACTTGCAATCTAAAATCACCCATGGTAAAAGCACCTTCTGAATTAAAATCCTCTGAAAATAGTTTTAAGTTATTATAGTTTAAAACACCATCTGAAGAGATATCAAACTGAGTCGAGCTTCTAATATTAGTAATATTTGGAGCTGAAACATAGATTTTTGTTGGTTCGTAATCTCTTACATAATTACAAGAATTGTTATCTGTTAGTCTTAATTGATTATCAATAACAACAACTTCCACATCATTCATTAAATTTTCGCCAGTTTCAATTACCAAACTGAACTCTAAATCTTCTTTTAAAATTAATTCTATATTCCTGTTTACTAGAATTTTTTCAAACGGTTCAACTACTACTTCCTGCTGTATGATGTTTCCTGATTTCTGGAAGCAATCGTTTGCATCTTCGCTATCACAAGCAAAAAGAAATACTAAGAGAAATATGTATACTAGTTTTTTCATTCTTTACAATCTAATTCCTACTCCAAATTCAACAGCTTCAGCTTTAGCTCCATGGGATTTTAAGGTAATGGCTCCAAAAATTTTCTCTCCAAAATAACGTTTCATTCCAATTCTTAAATAAGTTCGTCCTTCAAAATCGTATGGATAATACACATAATAACCAATTTGCGTAACTAAAGACATTTTATTTATAAACAATTCGTGTCCAGCAAAAACACCAACACGTTTATAGTCTTCGTCTCCAGAGACATTTTCTTCAGGGAATGCAACCGATTTATAATATATTAATTCTTTTAGAAACAAGGAAAAGAAAACATCAGTTCCTAACTGTACAGCACTTTTATGAGACAATCGCTTATCTGCATAAGCCGATAGTATGTAAAAAGGATATTGACCACTTCCAATAACATCACTTTCATTTATTCCACTTCTAAAAACTAAGTTGTATTTAATTGGCTGTGTAAACTTTTCTTTAGTAACTGTTTTTATATATTCTGGATCTACTTCATCTAGATTATAAGTCACACCAACATTAAAAGCAATTGTATTCACACTGGTATTTGGCGCCTTTACATTTGCATTGGAATAATGCAAGAGTGAAAATCCTGCTTGTACTCCAAACCTACCAAACAAGCGTTCCTTTTTATAATTAAGCATCAAATAGGTAGCACTTAGAATGGTCGAACCAAAAGCCACGTTTTTATGATTATCTTCTTTATCGTAAGGATTCGTATTGTATGCTAGTCCTTGTCCAATACGCAACATTAAATTACGCTTTAAGAAATAAAAATTATAATGAGCATAAAGTGAATAATTGTTTCCTAAAACATCGTTTTTTAAATCTTGATAGGCAAACGAAACTCCCCAATCTGGATAACCATATCGTTGTTCCCAATCTTTCTCACCAAATGTTTTTTTGTTCCAGCTTAGAATAACTCCTTCAGGATGACCTTTAATTAAATGTAGAATATCGTTGTTGTGTAGAGCAATATTCCCAATAAAATAATTAGCTTCGAAATACGATTTTGTTTGCTTTTCTTGTGAAAAAACAAATCCGAAACTTAAACATAAGAAGTAGGTTATTAATTGCCTCATTTATTTTATTTGTGAAGCAAAAATAACAGAATAATTAAAATACCTGTGATGCAATGGCTTTTATATTATCACTTTTTCCCATCGAATAATAATGAAGTACTGGAATTCCAGCTTTCTGAAGCTCTTTAGACTGCTTGATACACCACTCTATTCCAAGTTGTCTTACCTGTTCATTGTCTTTACATTTTACTACTTCTAGTATTAATTCTTCTGGTAAATCTACATGAAATCGATGTGGAATTAAATTGAGTTGTTTTTTGGTTGCAATAGGCTTTAACCCAGGAATTATTGGCACTTTTATACCTTCTTTTCTGCATTTGTCCACAAAATCAAAATACTTCTGGTTGTCGAAAAACATTTGAGTCACAATATATTCAGCGCCATATTTTATTTTCTTTTTCAAGAAATGAATATCGCTATCCAAACTTGGTGCTTCCATGTGTTTTTCAGGATAAGCTGCAACACCAACACAGAAATCTGTAGCTGAAGAATTAAGAAGTTCTTCATCTAAATAATTCCCTTTGTTCAGTTCCGAAATTTGCGTTACCAGTTCACTAGCATAATTATGTCCTTCTTTTTCTGCTTTAAAATAGGTTTCTGTTTTTACGGCATCGCCACGTAAAGCCATGACATTATTTATGCCTAAAAAGTCTAAATCTATCAGGAAGTTTTCGGTATCTTCTTTTGTAAATCCACCACACAAAATATGCGGAATGGCATCTACGCGATATTTATTTTGAATGGCTGCACAAATTCCAACCGTTCCAGGTCTTTTTTTAACCACTTTTTTCTGTAACAAGCCGTTTTCAAGTTCCTTATAAACATATTCTTCTCGATGATACGTCACGTCAATAAATGGTGGTTTAAATTCCATTAACGGATCGATATTATCAAATATGGATTGTACGTTTTGTCCTTTTAAAGGTGGAAGAATTTCGAATGAAAACTGGGTGTTTCCGTTGGCGTTTTTTATGTGTTCTGTTACTTTCATGTGCTCTTCCCACGAAAGTGGGAATCTCTTTTTTTTGCCACGAATACATGAATCTATATTCGAAACTTAATTAATATTCATTTTATTTTAGCGCTACCTAAAGGTCGGGCTTTCTCTACTCGCTCTCTTCGAGGAGCTCAAACAAACCGTTTAATCCCTAACGCACATATCAGAATGTAAATTCCATTCCAAACATCTCAATATATTTGTCATGAGATTCCTGCCTTCGCAGGAATTTAATCTGCTAAATTAGGACTCAACCATTTTTCTGCTTCGGCTTCTGCAATACCTCTTCGTATAGCATAATCTTTTACTTGATCATGATTAATTTTACCTAATCCAAAATATTTCGCTTCTGGATTTGCAAAATAATAACCACTTACGCTTGCTGCTGGCCACATGGCTAAACTTTCTGTAAGTTCTACTCCAATATTTTGTTTGACATCTAATAATCTCCAAATTGTTTTTTTCTCTAAATGATCTGGACATGCTGGATAACCAGGAGCTGGACGAATACCTTTATAATTTTCTTTAATTAAATCTTCGTTTGTTAAACTTTCGTCTTGCGCATAATTCCAGTAATTTGTTCTTACTTCTTTATGTAAATATTCTGCAAATGCTTCTGCCAAACGATCTGCAAGTGCTTTAATCATAATAGCATTATAATCGTCATGATTTTCCTCAAACTCTTTCGCTAAAGATTCGGTTCCAAAACCTGCACTTACACAAAAGCAACCCATATAATCTTGAACTCCTGATTTTTTTGGTGCGATAAAATCTGCTAGAGCCAGATTAGGTTTTCCAACTGCTTTTTTAGATTGCTGACGAAGGGTTAGGAATGTTAAATTTTGTTCAAGACCTCTCGACTGCGCTCGAGGTGACAATCCGTTTACAGTTATTTCAATATCATCATCATTGACTGTATTTGCTGGAAATAATCCGAAAACAGCTTTAGCCTTCAGAAGTTTTTCATCGAAAATACGATTGAGCAAAACTTTGGCATCTTTAAATAACTCCTTGGCTTGTTCTCCAACAACGTCATCTTCCAAAATATTTGGATAACGACCATGTAAATCCCAGCTTCTAAAAAACGGACTCCAATCGATAAAGTCTTCTAATTTTTTTAAATCAAAATCTTCAAGAACTTGAATTCCTAATAGTTTTGGTTTTATAATTTCAGAATCATTCCAGTCTATTTGAAATTTGTTTTTTCGTGCATCTTCTATTGTCAAATATTCTTTTTCTCTGGTACGCTTTAAAAACTGTTCTCTAAATTTATTATACTCTTCCCTTATTTCTTCTTTAAAAATGGAACTGTCTTCTTTTAATAACTTTCCAACAACGGTTACAGCTCGTGATGCATCGCTAATATGAACGACAGTGTGCTTATAATTTGGTGCAATCTTCACAGAGGTATGTGCTCTTGAAGTGGTTGCTCCTCCAATTATTAATGGAATGTTCAAATTTTTCTTTTCCATTTCTTTAGACACATAAGACATCTCGTCTAAAGAAGGTGTAATCAATCCGCTTAATCCAATGATATCCACATTCTCTCTAATAGCAGTTTCAATAATTTTTTCTGGTGGCACCATGACCCCTAAATCGATAATTTCATAATTATTACAACCTAAAACCACGCTTACGATATTTTTTCCAATATCGTGTACATCGCCTTTAACTGTTGCCATCAACACACGACCAGAAAATTCTTGTTTTCCATCTTTTTCAGCTTCAATAAAAGGCTGTAAATAAGCAACGGCTTTTTTCATAACCCTTGCCGATTTTACTACTTGAGGTAAGAACATTTTTCCACTTCCAAACAAATCGCCAACCACATTCATACCTATCATTAAATGACCTTCTATAACTTCAATTGGACGAGACGAATCTTTTCTGGCTTCTTCAACATCTTCAATGATAAAAGCTTCAATTCCTTTTACCAAGGCATGTGTAATTCTATCTTGAAGTGGTTCATTTCTCCATTCTAAAACAGCAACTTCAACATCTTTTTTATTGCCTTTTACTGTTTCTGCATAATCTAATAAGCGTTCTGTAGCATCATCTCTTCTATCGAAAAATACATCTTCAACCAATTCCAACAATTCTTTATCAATTTCATCATAAACCTCTAACATTGCAGGATTGACAATGCCTAAATTCATTCCGTGTTGAATGGCATGATATAAAAAAGAAGCGTGCATGGCTTCGCGAACTGTATCATTTCCTCTAAATGAAAAAGATACATTACTTACGCCTCCAGACACATTTGCATAAGGTAGATTCTCCCGAATCCATTTGGTAGCCATGAAAAAATCCAAAGCGTTTTTTCTGTGTTCTTCCATGCCTGTGGCAACAGGAAAAATATTAGGGTCGAAAATAATGTCTTGTGGTGGAAAGTTAACTTGGTTAACCAAAATATCATACGAACGTTTACAAATTTCTATGCGACGTTGGTATGTATCTGCCTGACCATCTTCGTCAAATGCCATAACAATGACAGCTGCTCCATAACGTTTTACTAATTTTGCATGATGAATAAATTCAGCCTCTCCTTCTTTTAAACTAATCGAATTCACAACCGATTTTCCTTGAACCACTTTTAAACCTGCTTCTATAATCTCCCATTTGGAGCTATCAATCATAATAGGAATTCGAGAAATATCAGGCTCTGAAGCTATCAAATTCAAAAATTTAGTCATGGCATACACACCATCCAGCATGCCTTCGTCCATATTCACATCAAGAATTTGTGCACCACCTTCCACTTGATGTCTTGCAACTTCTAAAGCTTCGTTGTAGTTTTCTTCTTTAATTAAACGAAGAAATTTTCGTGAACCTGTCACATTGGTTCGCTCACCAACATTAATGAAATTGCTTTCTGGTGTTACAACTAGTGGTTCTAGACCTGAAAGAGTTAAATACTTTTGGTGTTTATTCATCTTATAAATTAGTTCTCGACTGCACTCGAACAGACAGTTCTTGGTTTATACTTCGAAGCCACTTCAGCAATCGCTTTTATATGTTCTGGATTTGTGCCACAACAACCTCCAATAATATTGATAAGGCCATCTTTTAGATAGTCTTCAATAAATTGTTGCATCTCTTTTGGTGTTTGATCATATTCTCCAAATGCATTTGGCAAACCTGCATTTGGATGCGCTGAAGTAAAAAACTCCGTTTCGTTAGACAATCGTTGTAAATAAGGTTTTAGCTGTTCAGCTCCAAGTGCGCAATTAAATCCGACACTTAATAATGGAATATGGGAAATGGATGTTAGGAACGCTTCAACCGTTTGTCCGGAAAGTGTTCTTCCAGAAGCATCTGTAATGGTTCCAGAAACCATAATAGAAATATCGATGTTGCGTTCCTCTTTCACTTCTTCAATAGCAAACAAACAGGCTTTGGCGTTAAGAGTATCGAAAATTGTTTCTACTAAAAGCACATCTACGCCTCCATCAATTAAAGCTTCTACTTGTTGTTTATAGGCAATTCTTAATTCATCAAACGTAATAGCTCGAAATTCTGGTCTATTTACATCTGGCGACAAACTTGCGGTTTTGTTTGTTGGACCAATGCTTCCTGCTACAAATCTTGGCTTTTCTGGATTTTCTTTGGTAAATTGGTCTGCTACTTTTCTTGCAATTTTAGCCGATTCAAAATTAAGTTCATACACCAAATCTTCCATGTTGTAATCTGCCATAGCAATGGAAGTTCCAGAAAATGTATTGGTTTCTACAATATCTGCACCAGCTTCAAAATACAATCTATGAACTTCGGCAATGGCTTCTGGTTGCGTAAGCGAAAGCAAGTCGTTATTACCTTTTAGCGATGTTGGGTAATCTTTAAATCGCTCGCCTCTAAAATCTTCTTCTGTAAATTTATAACGTTGCAACATGGTTCCCATGGCTCCATCGAGAACTAAAATGCGTTTTTGTAAATTTTGAATAATATGTGACATTTTTGATAAATTATATCAATATGTCATCAGGAAAGTAAGTTGAAAATACTTGTGGTTATCTGTCCTAATTTTGAAAAATACTCAATATAGGTTAGAATTTAGCACCTTCTTTATAATTAAAGGGTTGCTAAGGCTTCACAGGGTCTATTCCCTCTGCCTTTCGTGATAACAATCAATAATATTAATGAACTTTTATATATGCAAATATAGTGTCTGAAAAATTTAATATCCAAATATATTAGGAAAAAAAGTGAAATTAATTTGCTATCCATTTAATTTTTCTACATTTGCAATTCAAATATCAAGAGGAAAAATTTGTCTGATTGCAACCTCTTTAAAAAAATGCTAAAGCAGTAACATTCTACTCCTCTAGCAATAGCAATCTGACATTTTTTCAATAATTTAATAAATATTAAAACAATTATTTATGTCTTATTTATTTACTTCCGAAAGTGTTTCTGAAGGACATCCAGACAAAGTAGCAGACCAGATTAGTGATGCTTTAATTGATAACTTTTTAGCATTCGACAAAGACTCTAAAGTAGCATGT
Organism: Xanthomarina spongicola; assembly: GCF_003148645.1. Lineage (GTDB taxonomy): Bacteria > Bacteroidota > Bacteroidia > Flavobacteriales > Flavobacteriaceae > Xanthomarina > Xanthomarina spongicola. Next base: position 797,614 of record NZ_QGGP01000001.1, on the reverse strand, counting down.
GAAACTCTTGTTACAACAGGACAAGTAGTTCTTGCAGGAGAGGTTAAATCGAACACCTATTTAGATGTTCAGAAAATTGCTAGAGATACCATTAACAAAATTGGCTACACAAAAAGCGCCTACATGTTTGATGGCAATTCTTGTGGTGTTTTTTCTGCTATACATGAACAATCTGAAGATATTAATCGTGGTGTAGATAGAGCAAGCAAAGAAGAGCAAGGTGCAGGAGATCAAGGAATGATGTTTGGTTATGCAACTAGTGAAACTGAAAATTATATGCCTTTGGCTTTAGATTTAGCACATAGAATTCTTATTGAATTAGCTGCTTTACGTAGAGAAAACAAAGATATAACCTACCTACGACCAGATTCTAAAAGTCAAGTAACTATTGAGTATAGCGACGATAATGTACCTCAACGTATTGATGCTATTGTAGTTTCTACACAGCATGACGATTTCGATAACGACGAAGCCATGTTAGCAAAAATCAGAAAAGATATTGTAGAAATTCTAATCCCAAGAGTGGTTGCCAATTTACCAGAAAACTTACAAGCCTTATTTACAGACAATATTAAATACCATATTAATCCAACAGGGAAATTTGTAATAGGTGGACCACATGGAGATACAGGATTAACTGGACGTAAAATTATTGTGGATACCTATGGTGGAAAAGGTGCTCATGGTGGAGGTGCTTTCTCAGGAAAAGATCCAAGTAAAGTAGATAGAAGTGCTGCTTACGCAACTAGACATATTGCTAAAAACTTAGTAGCAGCAGGAGTTTGCGAAGAAGTTTTAGTGCAAGTTAGTTATGCTATTGGAGTTGTTGAACCTATGGGAATTTTTGTAGATACGTATGGAACGTGTCCGTTTAATATGACAGATGGCGAGATTGCTAAAAAAGTGTCTGATATTTTCGATATGCGCCCAGCTGCCATAGAAGAGCGTTTAAAATTACGTAACCCAATGTACAGCGAAACAGCTGCATATGGCCATATGGGAAGACAAAACGAAACCGTTACAAAAACCTTCGAACAACCTAATGGAGAACCCGTAACTTTAGAAGTTGAGTTGTTTACTTGGGAAAAATTAGATTATGTAGATAAAGTGAAAGCTGCTTTTGGGCTGTAAAACCTTTAGTTGCTGATTAAATATTAAAAGCTCCATAATGTATGTTATGGAGCTTTTTTAATTTGGGTTTTTTCTTGAAATTGATGAAATTCGTTTACAGACATACAGGAATCTGTTTTAAAGATTTCTATATGTACGCAAGCATTAATTTTAAACAACCATTAACTTATGAAAATCATGACCAAAAATAAAAGACTTATTATAATCCTACTTGCAATACCCTTAATCTTATTATTTCCATTAATTGCAATGCAATTTTCTTCTGAAGTAAATTGGTCATTAGTAGACTTTCTTGTCATGGGAATACTATTACTTGGTTTTGGATTTATGCTTGAGATTGTATTGAGGAAAGTTTCGAAAAAGAAAATTCGAATTGCTCTAATAGCGATTATATTTATTGCATTCTTACTTATTTGGGCTGAATTGTCGGTCGGAATATTCGGAACTCCTTTTGCAGGTTCTTAAAACATTATATAACTATTCAAATCAACAAGTAAAGGAGATTACTTCTAAATTTCAATTCATAAAGACCCTTGTTATATTTATATTCTGAATTAATTATTTTGATCCTTTTCCTCACTTCGTGAAAATGAAAAATCAAACTGCAGTCGCAGTTTATTTTTTTGTTTATAAAATATGCTTTTGAGTAAACTCAAGCATATTTTATAAACAAAAAAATCCACACTTTCGTGTGGATTTTTCGAGTTAAAGTGGGGAGAGCAGGATTCGAACCTGCGAAGACGTAGTCAGCAGATTTACAGTCTGCCCTCGTTGGCCGCTTGAGTATCTCCCCAAAACCGAGTACAAATATATTATAGTTTTTAAATTATTTTGTAAAAATCTTTTACTTTTTTATTCTTAAAACACAAAAAACTCATAATGACATATTTAGTTTTTCATTATGAGTTTTTGAGACCTAACTTAATATAAGCAGACTGTTTTTTTTTAATCCAATCCTCCTCTACGTTCTGGTGAACGTGGTTCTGGCCATGTACGTTGCTCTCCTGTTCTGGAATCGATTGGTAATACAATTTTCTCAGTAGAGGTTCTGTTTGGATCTTCGCAAGCCATATACACTAAAATAGCAGTTAAAATAGCATTGCTTCTAACATCGTCGAACACAATCTTATCGTACGTGTCTCTGTTTGTATGCCATGTATAATTCCAGTAAGACCAACTTAATGAGCTTAAATTAAAAGCTGGAGCTCCAGCTGCTAAAAATGATGCATTATCTGAACCTCCTCCACTTGGAGAACCTGGAAAATGTGTTTCAATATGTTTTGTAATGTCTTTTGGTACTGCTTCTAACCATCTAGATAAATATTCGTAAGAATGTAAAAATCCAGCTCCTGAAATATTCACCACACGACCAGTTCCGTTGTCTTGATTAAACATGGCTTGGGTGTTATTTACAATTTCTGGATGATCTTCAACGAAAGCTCTTGAACCGTTTAATCCTTGTTCTTCACTTCCCCAATGTCCAACTAAAATTGTACGTTTTGGGTTTGGATATACTTTTTTAAGGATGCGCATGGCTTCCATCATGACTAAAGTTCCAGTACCATTATCTGTGGCACCTGTTCCTCCATCCCAAGAATCGAAATGAGCAGATAAAACAACATATTCGTCTGGTTTTTCAGTTCCTTTTATTTCTGCAATAGTATTTAAACTTGGAGAAACTCCTAAGTCTTTAGATTCTGCAACTATTTTAACTACAGGTTTATTTCCATATTCTACTAATCTGTAAAGCATGGTATAATCTTCTAACTCAATATCTACTGTTGGTATTTTTTTTGTTCTAGAACTAAATATTTTATTTGAACCAAAGGCTTTAGACCAATAAGATGTAATAATTCCAGCTGCTCCTGCTTCTTCTAAAGCTTGATTTATTTCTCGTCTGCCATAACCTGTTCGTTCCATATTTGCACGCCATTCTTTTTCTAAAGTATCTCTTTCTCTTTTCATTTTTTCGAAAGATTCTTCGGTTGCAAATTCTTCCCAGTTGTAATCTGGTCTTCCGGTTGCTTGATATATAGACGTCATAACAAACTTACCTTTTACACTTTTCATCCAGTTTTGAAATGCGATTGAATCTTTAACTGTTGGAATGGTAACCACCTCTGCAGTGACTCCTTTTGGTCCTGTACTTGGATTCCAAGCTAGTTGCATACCATCTAAGGTTTGAACACGAGGTTCTAACATATCGATATGCGTAATACCTCTTTCCCAAGCTTTCCATTCTCCCCATTTTTCGTTTTTAGCTGGAATTCCCCATTTAGTATATTTTGCTACAGCCCAATCGTTTGCTTGTTGCATTTGAGGTGTTCCAACAAGACGTGGACCAATAACATCTAATAATTCGTGAGCTAAAATCTCTAATTGCGAATTATTTGTTGCTTCCTCAATAATATTTTTAACAACTGGATCTTGTTCCTGTGCCTGAAAACTATAGTTGAATAATAGTAATACAACTATAAGAAATAATTTGAATGCCTTTTTCATATGTATTTGGTTTGGATTAATTTTTATAGTCAAACAAATTACAAATTTTTTAAATAAAAAACCTTTTCTATTTGATAAGGTCTTTGTGTTAAGGATTGTAGTGGCATCCTTTTCTTTTTGATAGATGCTTCGACATACTCTGCATAACAAAAAAGAAAAGATATAGCGAAAAGCCTGACTTTTGCCTTCTATTTAAGGCAAAAGAAACACCCAAATATTAGAGGGAATAAATAGCTCTAATTGTAAGGTATCTTGGTTGAATAAAATATTCGCTAGTGCTTACAGAAATATTACTGGTATTACTTTGAGTTTGAGATTGTGTGTTTAATAAATTGGTTGCTTTGAGTTCAAACTCCCATTTAGCATCTTTATCTTTTCTGTATGCTAAGGAGGCATCCCAAAAATCGAACGTATTTATTGTTCGATCTTGGTCGCTAAAATTATTGTAAGCATACGATGTTTTAAAGGTGAAACGCTCCCATATTAAAGCATCGAATTCTATAGATGGTACTTTGGTAAAATACTTGCTTCTACTGGAGCCTTGGTCGTTATCCTGAATGGTGTAACGATAGGCCAATTCAACATTTGGAGCTTTTTTAAAATTGGTTCTAAATTCTAAACCATAAGTTTGAGAATAATTCTCGTTTACAGATGGTGTGTTTTGAATAAACTGATTGAATTTTGTATAGGTGAAGTTTCCATTAACTGTAGCTCTATATTTTCCGAAAGACCTTTGAAACCTCCCACTAGCAGAAAGTGACTCGTCTGCATAACTTGAGTTGAATGGTGTATTACTTCTAATAACACTTTCGAAATTAGTAATATTTCTAATTTGATCGATGCTTTTTCTATAGTTTACATTAGCAAATACATTTGTGTAATTAAACATATTAAAACTAAAATAAGTTAGATTAATATTGTGTGCAGTGGCGTTTTCTAATTCAGGATTTCCATAAAAATACGAATTGTAATTATTCATTACATAGCCACGTGCAAAATTTGTGACGTCTGTAAATTGCGTTTGCATGGCATAATTAAAGATTAACTGCTCACTTTTTTTCAATTGAATTCTGGCATCAAAATCTGGTAAAACTCTAAAAAAGTTGTCTTTATATTTTTCTCCAAACTGGACATTATTTACATTATAAGCATGTGTAGAAAGACCTGGAGTAAACGTAAATTTTCCTAATTTAATGGTGTAATGAACACCTAAGTACAGATCGGTAAAATTGTAATTAATATCGTTTGTTGCTAAGCCATTGTTTTCTGTAGGGATTGGATTAAATTCTGAACCGTTGTCTAAGAATTGAAATAAACTTGAAGTAAATTTTTGATTGCTATAAATGGTTCCAAGAGTTACATTAATATTACTCTTGTTATTTAAAACATTCCAGTAATCAATTTTTCCATCTAACTGGTTTGATTTTACACGTTTATCTTGAGCTACATTATAATTAGATTGTGTGGTATCGAAACCTATAACATCTGCAACATCATTATAATTACTTTTTTCTTCTATAACAGCATTATAGAATGGGTCTTCGTCTTGAATTAAGGATTGTATTTCTAATGAAAAAATATTTCTTTCGTCTAACGTGTAGTAATAATTAAGACTTTGCTTCACACTAAAAGGACTTGATTCTTCGTATTGATCTGTATTTCCTAAAACAGAAGAAAAGACGTTTTGTTCTTGAGATTCTTTTGAAAATCTTCCTAATACATCGTAATCCATTTGATTATTGCCATTAGGCTTGTATTTAGCACTTAATTTAAGCATTCCTAAATCGCTACGTTGTGTTGTATTACTTTGTGTCGTTTCGTCTGGAATTCCTAATTCTGGATCTGTATAGACAATATTATTATTTTCCTGTAATTCGTTTTTACTATTTGAATAAATGGCAAAACCACTAATATCTAATGTTTCTTTAGGTGAATAACTAAAATTTGCTGCTCCAAAATTAAACACGATACTTTTTGCTTTATTATTTTGAAGTAAAAGAAAGCCTAAATCGTTATTTCCTAGATTGATGCTTGTTCCACTTTTTCGGCTAGGCATTCTAAAACCTCCAGAAAAATTAAAATAGTCTCTACGAGTAAAGGCTAATTCGCCAATATTATTCATGTCTCCAATAACATTGATACTTAATTTAGGACTGTAATAAAATAGTTTAGGCTGCACTAAATACAAACCTTGATCGCTTGTAGCTCCACCTCCAGCAGTAACTGTTCCAAACCAAAAATTTTCTTTCCCTTCTTTAAGTTTAATATTAATAGCTACATTATCTTGATTGTTAGTTACAGAACTTAATTGACTTACTTCGGAATAATTTTTTAGTACTTGAACTTTATCCACAGCATTGGAAGGAATATTTTTTGAAGCTAATTTAGAATCGCCATCAAAGAAATCTTTTCCATCGACCATAACTTTCGATACTTTTTTACCTTCTACTTCTATCTCGCCATCATCGTTAATTTCTACTCCAGGTAATTTTTTAAGTACGTCTTCTAGTTTTCTTTCGGTTCCATCTTTAAAAGAATCTGCATTATAAACAATGGTATCGCCTTTAATAGTTACAGGCATTTCGTAAGTAAGTTCTACTTCGTCTAGTGTGTTATCGTTTTGAAGTGTAAAATCTTTTGAAATATTCTCGGTTTTAGTTTCTATAAGTTCATCTATTGCTTTCATCCCAATATAACTTACTTGAATGTTATAGTTTGAATTAGCTTCTAGTGAGAGTTTGTATTTACCAATATCGTTTGTAATGCCATAAGCATCCATGTTTTTGGTCTCTTGATTTATAGCAACCACATTTGCTAATTCTAAAGGATTTCCAATGCTATCTTTTACAACACCTTCAATTTTTACTTGACCGAAACAGATATTTGCGACAGCAAAAAAGGATAAAAATATTATTTTTTTCATAAAATTAGTTTGATAAATTAATGACGCGAACCTCCTCTATTTCGTCCTCCATACATTTCACGCATTTCTTCTATCTTCTTTTTCATGATGTCGTTATACTCTTCTTGAGTTACCTCTTTTCCTTTTTCTGGTCTTTTAATATCTTCTTTTTCTTCAGGATTTAAAACTATTTTAGAACACAAAATGGTTGTTCTATCTGCATTGACTTCAAGAATAAGCCCTGGTAATCCCCAATATTCTCCTGGACCTTGACTTACTGGAATTTGCATGGTATACCAAGCCGTAACCTCTATAGTTTCTGGAATCTCTATTTCGTCCATCACATCTTTGGTGCTAGTGCTATCGGTTTCTTTTTTAGCATCCTCTTCTGTATTCTTTCTTCTCATGCTTCTAAAATCCATTGCATCTACTTTTTTTGTAGCTGTTGCTTTAAAACAAGAATATTGTCCTATTTGTTTGGTTTCGCCACTTAGTTTCCAATCTAATTTTGGTAAAGAATCTTTAATTAAAAACTGTTTTCCAAAGAATTCTTGCTCTTGTAGTAACACATTTTCTTTTACATTTTTATACTGTGCTCCTCCTGTAAAATTTCCCATCATCATTCTAAAACCTCCTCCTTGACCTGGAGCTTCTAATTTTTCTTCCTCTTTGTATGTAGATTCTGTTTTATTAAAAACTAAAAAGTATGTTTTTTCAAGCATGCTTTTCATTCTTTCAGCAAATTGCTTTTTTTGTTCTTCACTAAAATTCCCACCACCAAAATTATTCATATCAATGGTTGTTTTAGATAAATAGGTAGCTTTCCCTTGAAAATCTTTTTGTGCAAAAGAATAAGTAGTAGTAAATAAGACAAAAAAGACTGAGATTATTTTGAGTGTATGAGAAGTAAAATTCATTTTTATAGGTTTCTTTTATTAAAAAATTCATTGTTAAGACTTTAAAAATAGCATTTAGTTTAAACTTTTAAATTAAAGTTTTCATAAATATTATTTTAATGTTATTGTTCTACGATTTTAATCTCAAAACTAAATGGAATTTCGTACTTTTCAATTCGCAATGAAAACAGTCCTATACTTTATATTATTTATATCTTTTTCCATTTTCGGACAAGAACCAATTGAAACTACGTTTGTTTCTAAAACACCTTTTGAAGCAGATAAAATTATAGGCATTGATAATTTTGGCACGATTTATTTTATAAAAAAGAATACGCTTTATAAAATTGAAGACGACAAAAACTATTCTTATAGCAATGTCCAACATGGTAGAATTTCAACAGCAAATAGCTTTAATCCTTTAAAGATTACAGTTTTTTATGAAGATTTTAATACTGCTTTTATTTTAGATAATAGATTTGCTGAAATAATTAAAATTGATTTTAGTAGTTTAGAATATTATAAAAATGTGTCTTTTGTTTCTACTGCAAACGACAATGCGTTGTGGGTTTTTAATCAAGATATTCAACAGTTAGAATTATTCAATTATAAATCGAATAAAACAGTTGCTACAACTTTACCTACACAATCTGAAGCTTTAGATTTAAAAAGCAATTATAATTATAGCTGGATGTTAACCGAAAAATTTCTTTATAAATATAATTACTTTGGCAGTTTAGTTTATAAAGTTAAGAATGATGGCTTTTCCTCTATTATAGAAAGCAATGAGCAAATATTTTTAATAAAAGAAAATGACCTCTATTATTTTAATGAAACAGAACAAGTTTTTCAATTGATTGAAACACCTAAATTGTTAACAAAACAGTTTTTAGTAACCAATGAAACCTTGTATATTTACGATTCAAAAAATTTACACAAATTCCAACTAAACAATAAATAATTATGCATGTTGCAATAGCCGGAAACATTGGTGCTGGTAAAACCACACTTACAAAATTACTTGCTAAACACTACAGATGGGAATCTCAATTAGAAGATGTGGTAGACAATCCTTATTTAGACGATTTTTACAACCAGATGGAACGTTGGAGTTTTAATTTACAAGTTTATTTTTTAAATAGTAGATTTCGTCAGGTAGCACAAATTAGAGAAAGTGGTAAAGACATTATTCAAGATAGAACCATTTATGAAGATGCACATATTTTTGCGCCAAACCTTCATGCTATGGGATTAATGACCAATCGCGATTTTGAAAATTATAGATCACTATTCGACCTCATGGAATCTTTTGTTCAAGGTCCAGATTTATTAATCTATTTACGCAGTTCTATTTCAAATCTGGTTTCTCAAATACATAAAAGAGGTCGTGATTACGAAAACTCTATTAGCATTGATTATTTAAGTAGATTGAATGAACGTTATGAAGCTTGGATTCATGGTTACGATAAAGGGAATCTTTTAATTATAGATGTAGATAATTTAGATTTTGTTGCTAATCCAGAAGACTTAGGAAGCATTATAAATAAGATTGATGCTGAAATTAATGGACTATTTTAATCTCAATCTCAACTAATAAAAAAGCCACGCATTACGTGGCTTTTTTTAGTATCTATTTTTTATTTAAGATTACTCTATCTCTATAGAAATCTCTTCTTGAAGATCAGCTTTATTAGATTTTACTTTTACAGATGAAGCTCCAGCTTTTAATGATTCTACTTTAGCTTTAACTTCTTCTAAAGTTCCAGAAATAACTCTTTCATCTACATTAGATTCTCCATTTTCAACAGTTGTAATATTAACAACAGCTTTAGCAATATCATCGCTTTCAACCTCCATTTCTACATAAACCTTTTTTATCACTTCAGTAGTTTCATTTGTTTCAGTTAGAGCAACACCTTCTTCAATAGCATGTCCACCTAAAATTGGAGCAATTACTAATCCAATTAAACAGGTTAATTTAATTAAAATGTTCATTGAAGGTCCAGAAGTATCTTTAAATGGATCTCCAACAGTATCTCCAGTTACAGCAGCTTTATGAGCTTCAGAACCTTTATAAGTCATTTCACCATTAATCATTACACCAGCTTCGAATGATTTTTTAGCGTTATCCCAAGCACCACCAGCATTGTTTTGGAAAATTGCCCAAAGTACACCAGAAACAGTAACACCAGCCATATAACCACCTAACATTTCAGCAATAGCCATATTATCCATTCCAAAAATCATTGGAACAAAAGCAATAACTAAAGGAAATCCGATAGTTAATAAACCTGGCAACATCATTTCTTTTAAAGATGCTTCAGTTGAAATAGCAACACATTTATCGTATTCTGGTTTCCCAGTTCCTTCCATAATTCCAGGAATGTCTCTAAACTGACGACGTACTTCTTCTACCATTTCCATAGCAGCTTTTCCAACAGCATTCATTGCTAAAGCAGAAAATACTACTGGTACCATTCCACCAACAAATAACATGGCTAAAACAGGTGCTTTAAAGATGTTAATTCCATCGATTCCTGTAAAGGTTACATAGGCAGCAAATAATGCTAACGATGTTAAAGCTGCAGAAGCAATAGCAAATCCTTTTCCTGTTGCTGCAGTTGTATTACCAACTGAATCTAATATATCTGTACGTTCTCTTACAATAGGTTCTTGTTCGCTCATTTCGGCAATACCACCAGCATTATCAGAGATTGGCCCGAAAGCATCAATTGCTAACTGCATTGCAGTAGTTGCCATCATTGCAGAAGCAGCTAAAGCTACTCCATAGAATCCAGCAAATGCATAAGATGCCCAAATAGCTCCAGCAAATAATAATACAGAAGGGAAAGTAGAAATCATACCTGTTGCTAAACCAGCAATAATATTTGTTCCAGCTCCTGTACTTGACTGTTGTACAATATTTAAAATTGGTTTTTTACCTAAACCTGTATAATATTCAGTTACAGAAGAAATAACAGCTCCAACAACTAATCCTACCAAAGTAGCATAGAATACGCGCATTGAAGAAATTTCTTGAAGACCTTCACCAAAGAAATTCATTTGCATAGTTTCTGGTAACATCCAAGTAACTAAACCAAAACAAGATATTGCTACTAAACCAATAGATGTCCAGTTACCAACATTTAAAGCTCCCATAACTTGAGCTTCTTTGGCATCGTTACTTTTTATTTTAACTAACATAGTACCAATAACAGAAATAATAATTCCTGCACCAGCAATTGCCATAGGTAATAAGATTGGTCCAATACCTCCAAAGGCATCGTCAATCATTCCACCCATATCTTTAATAACATAGTTACCAAGAACCATCGCTGCTAACACAGTAGCTACGTAAGAACCAAATAAATCGGCTCCCATTCCGGCAACATCACCTACATTATCACCAACGTTATCTGCAATAGTTGCAGGATTTCTTGGATCGTCTTCTGGGATACCAGCTTCAACTTTTCCAACTAAATCGGCTCCAACATCTGCTGCTTTTGTATAGATTCCTCCACCAACACGAGCAAATAAAGCAATTGATTCTGCTCCAAGAGAGAAACCAGCTAATGTTTCAAGAACAATAGTCATATCCATGGTGTTTGTCCATGTACTTCCCATAAAGAACCAGAAGAAAATAATGAAGAATAAGGTTAACCCTAAAACAGCTAATCCAGCAACTCCTAATCCCATAACTGTACCTCCACCAAAAGAAATTTTAAGTGCATTTGGTAAACTTGTTCTAGCAGCTTGTGTTGTTCTAACATTTGTTTTAGTTGCTATTTTCATACCTATGTTTCCTGCAAATGCAGAAAAGAAAGCCCCAAAAATAAAAGCTATTACTATTAACCAATGTGTTGTTGGAACTATAAAAGATACAGCTGCTAAAGCCACACTTACAATTACTACAAAAATTGCTAATAATCTGTACTCAGCATTTAAAAAAGCAAGAGCTCCTTCGTAGATGTGATCTGAAATCTCTTTCATCTTCCCATCTCCAGCATCTTGTTTCATTACCCAAGATTTCTTAACCACCATATAAATTAATCCTAAAAGTGCCATTGCAATTGGCATATAAATCATCATTGATTCCATATTATTTTTTTGTTTGTTTAGTTTTTAGCAGCGCAAATGTAACAAAATACGTTAACATTTAAAAACCCTTCTACATGTATTGTAAAAGGGTTTCTAATATATAAGTTAAAGACACTGTTTAAATAGTAAAATCTCCTTTAGTTTTATGCTCACTATTTTCATAACGATTTACACATTTATTAAGAATATCGTAAGCTTCTTCGGCATTTCCCCAACCACCAACATCGACTCTCTTTTTTTCTAAGTCTTTATAAACTTGAAAGAAATGTTCTATTTCTTTTATTTGATGAGGATTCATATCTGATAAATCGTTTAGATTGTTCCAAATTGGATCTGAAACAGGTACACATATTACTTTCTCATCTGGTCCTTTTTCATCAGCCATGTGGAACACGCCTATTGGTTTTACCTCAACCACACACATTGGGAAGGTTGGTTCTCCACCCATTACCAAAACATCTAATGGGTCTCCATCTAAGGCTAAGGTTTCAGGAATAAAGCCATAGTCTGCTGGATACATCATAGATGAAAACAACATTCTGTCGAAACGTATTTTCTTTAATTCGAAATCGTATTCGTATTTATTTCTACTCCCTTTTGGTATTTCAATCAATACATCGAACGTTAATTTCCCTTTATTTGTCATCTTAATTTTTTTAGGACTGCAAAGGTACGTAAGTGTTTGGTTTTGGGCAACAAAAACGTATTTGACTTTGTTGTTTTTTTGGTTAACTTAGTTTAATTGGAAGTCGAATGGAATGGATTGAATTTAACTTTAGTCTTTGGTTATGTGCAAACTGAAAAACAATCTTCAGACAAGCTAGCAAAATTTCTACCTTAAAGGAAGTCTCTTCTTAAATTCCTAATATCAATCTGTTAAAATAAATACCTTCTTTCAAAATTTTTATATCTTGCTGTATCAATCAAAATAAAACCAACCTTCTCAACATGAAACACTTATTAATCCTTCTCGTGTCCTTTTTTAGTTTATCTACCATACATTCTCAAACCCAACCATGGCAAGGGAAATTTGAACCTATTGACAACATGATTCCTCCTCCAAACACTTATAGAACAGCAAGTGGAGCTCCAGGAAAAGCCTATTGGCAACAACGAGCAGATTATAAAATAAAAGCAACATTAGACGAAAAAAACAATGTGCTTTTTGGAGAAGAAACCATTACTTATTATAACAATTCTCCTGATGACTTAAATTATATCTGGATACAATTAGAGCAAAACGTTAATAAAAAAGGAAATGAAGATTTTGGTGATGTTTTTGGTGGTGTTTCAGATTCTATTAGCTCCAGACAAATGCAATTTCTAACAAGAGCTGTAGATTTTCCTACTGGATATTCTATAAAATTTATTAAAGATGCTTCTGGAAAAGACATGACGACTTATGTTAACAATACCATGATGAAAGTGATGCTTAACCAACCTTTAAAATCTGGTTCTTCTGTAAGTTTTTCTTTAGCTTGGTCTTACCCAATTACAGATAGAAGTATGTTTTTATTGTCCAGAGAAGGCTACGAATACTTTCCAGAAGACGATAACACAGTCTATTTACTTGGGCATTGGTTTCCAAGAATGGCTGTTTATAATGATACCGAAGGTTGGCAAAACAAACAATTTAATAGATTGGGTGAATTTGCTTTAGAATTTGGAGATTATGAGGTTGAAATAACTGTTCCTGAAGACCACATTGTGGCATCTACTGGTAAACTACAAAATAGTGAGTCTGTATTAACTAAAACTCAAAGGCAACGTTTACTGGAAGCTGAGAAATCTTTTGATAAACCTGTAATGATTATAACTCCTGAAGAAGCTACTCAAAATGAAAAAACTAAAGCGAGTAAATTAAAAACATGGAGGTTTCATGCAAAAAATGTGCGTGATTTTGCTTTTGCTTCGTCACGTAAATTTATTTGGGATGCACAAGCACATCAGTTTTCAGATCATGTTACTATGGCTATGTCTTATTATCCAAAAGAAGGTTTGCCTGTTTGGAGTGAGGAATCTACAAGAGCTATTGTTGCTGCATTAGAAGTATATTCTGAAGCAACTTTTGAATATCCATATCCTGTTGCCATTTCTGTAAACACATCGAACATTGGAATAGAATTCCCAATGATTAGTTTTAATGGAGGTCGACCTAAAAATGGAAAAATGAGCGACAGAGCTAAAGCTGGAATGATTGGCACCATAATCCACGAAGTTGGACACAACTGGTTTCCAATGATAGTTAGTTCAGATGAAAGAAAATGGATGTGGATGGACGAAGGCTTAAACACGTACTTACACCAAAGAACAGTTGCTGAAAAATATCCAGAATTCCATAGCACCACACCTAAAGATATTGTACCATTTATGAGTGGCGACCAAAATATTTTAAGACCCATTATGACTACTTCAGACAACGAATTGCTAACACAATTTGGAGCTAATTTTTACCAGAAACCTACTGTTGGCTTACAAATGTTAAGAGAATCTATTATTGGTCCAGAGCTATTTGACCAAGCTTTTAAAGAGTATGCTAACCGTTGGAAATATAAACATCCAAATCCTGCAGATTTGTTTAGAACCCTTGAAGATGCTACTGCTACAGATTTAGATTGGTTTTTTAGAGGTTGGTTTTTTACAACTGATAAAGTAGACATGGAGCTTTCTAACGTAAAATGGTTTAAAGTATATGAAGATGATTTAAATATTGAAGATCAGCATAAAAAAACCACCTTTAAAATAGAAGGCGAAAGCGCTGAGACTATTGCTACCGATTTTTCTGGAGGTCCAGAAATTATTACCATGACTCCAACCTCAGAGAATAGCTATGGAGGTTTTTTATCAAGACTTGATGAGTCTGAAGTTAGAAAACAATTATCTGGTAAGAATATTTACGAATTAACCATTAAGAACATTGGTGGATTGGTAATGCCATTAACAATAGAATGGGTTTATATAGATGGCACAAAAGAAATTGACAAATTACCTGCTGAAGTTTGGCGTTTAAATGAATATGAAATAAGTAAAACTTTTTTAAAGACTAAAGAAGTGAAACAAATAAACCTAGATCCTAATTTTGAGTTTGCTGATACAGATACAAAAAACAATAGCTTTCCAAAAGTGGAAACACCTTCAGATTTTGATGCGTTTAAAGAAAAGAATAAAGAATAGAATAGTTTAAAACCTAAATCCGAAATTAATAGAAACACCAAAATCTCGGGCTCCAGGATTATCAAAATAATTACCTCTAAAGTTAAAATCTACTCTCATGAGCTTAAATATATTCCCAACACCTACGCTGTATTCGTAGTAAATTTCTTTGTTTGGAGCCAATAAAGTCATATTTGTAGGACTACTTAAGGCAATATTCTCATCAGATAAATCTCCCCAAACACCTCGAATGCTAACTATTTCTCTCCAATTTAATTTTCTTAAAAATGGGATTCTAGAAAATAATCGTCCATTAAAATTATGCTCAAGAAATAAAGCAGCATACGTATCTGTTACAAACTCGTAATAATCTAATTGAGAAAATGATCTGTAAAACGAAAAATAAGATTGATTTCCAGGCACAATACTTAATAACCCTAGAGGCACTTCACCAAAAGTCTTACCTGCTTGAAAGGTTGACTTAAGCTGTCCAAGACCACCAATTTGCCAAGGCTGTATGTATGAAAATTGTACTTTAGTATAATCAAAATCACTATTAAATAAATCTTTGGTTCCTACACTAAATTGTGTAAATAAGGAAGCATAGTCATCATTTGCATTTAGTCTTTCAACACCATGACCAGTCATCTTTCTTTGAGGATAATAGTTTACTGAAAAAGTACTTTCAAATTGTTGGATTTCAGAAGAAACTCCTGTTGGAGATTCTGGATCTACATAATCTAAACTAAACGTTGGTGAAGCAGAAGATAAAGTTCTATAATCGCCACCTACTCGAAAAACTAGATTCTGCCATGGCTCCATTTCTATAGCTAATGCTACTAAATTAATGTTTGATAGCTTATCGTTTGTAGCAACCGAAAAAATATCGTTAGATGCTAAACTTCTTCCTAAAACATCTGTTGAGCTTGTTAAATTTGCTCCAATTTGCTCAATATCTCGTCTATGTCCTGCTGAAATTATGAGTCGGTTTCTTTGGTTCAATAACAATTTTGCAGATAAACCATATTTAAACTTATTATCTTTAAAGCCATAAGCTAAAAACCCTTGAGCTCGCCATAAATCGTTTTGACCAAAATAAGTTCTAGCTCCTGCTCTAAGCCTTAAGCCTTCCACATCGTTATAACCAAAAGTTGAAGAAATTGGTCCAATATCTAAATTATACTTATCTAACTCAATAAATCCTGAAGATAATATGGAACCTAAATTGTAAAGCCTTTTAAATTTAGTAACCGTTTTTAAGGTGTCTAACATTTTATAAACTCCTTTTTCGTCTTTATTTAAAACTTCCATTCGGTTTTCATCCCAAAAAGCATCATCTCTATTGTATGCGTCTTTATTATAATCGAAAACTTCTTTTTTATAAAACTCTTCTTCCTTTACCTGGTCAAACACATAATTATTGTAAAGTGTTGTTCGTTTGCCATAAATGCCTCGTGATTTTTCCTTTTTATTAAGTGTAAAATCTGACATAAAATAATCTCGCTTTACCAAAAACACAGAATCGTTTAAAACTTCAAATTCCTGCTCAATATAAATATCTTTAACCCAGTTTATATTAGCACTCTTTGAAGCCTGCATATTAATATCTTTAATAGCAAACGTGGTATCTGCAACCCAGAAATCGCCTTTAAAGGTTAATTCGTTTTTACGCCTAGGATAATAAATAATATTGTAGCACCATTTATTATCAATAAAAGCACTATCTGCTAGCACGTAATTGTATGTATTAATACCAGTAGTAGATATTGGGCTAACAAAACTTTTATCGAATAACTTAAGATAATTATCGTAAACATCATATTCAGAATATAAATCTTTTACAAAATCTATGATAGCTTGATTATTATCAAATCCAGAATTTTTATTTCCTTTTAGCTCTATTTTTTCTTTCTTAAGAATATTATCTCCATAAACTTTTGCTGCTTCTTCATTTATAAAAAATGGGAGATATGTTTTTCCGGTAACTCTAGAAGTATCAACATGTTTAAAAACAAACTCCATACCTTTAAACAATTTTCCTTCCATTAAGGCGCTATCTATGGTGTTTATATCAAACTCTACCTTTTCATATCTATCGTAAGCATATTGCTTAAACTTCTTGAGACCATTTTTACGTTTTTGCTCCCAAATTTTCTGCAAAATGGCAATAGCAGGATTCTCTTCAGCTTTTTTTGATTGTTTACCTGCAATTATAAGAACTTCATTTAATGCAGCTGCTGCTTCCTTTATGGTAAAACTTAAATTGTAATTGACTTTTTTATCTAAAGGATATTCTATGGTTTCGTATCCTATAAAAGAAACCGTTAAAGTTTTCCAAGTTTCTGAAGATTCTAAGTAAAAGGTTCCATTTTCATCTGTGATAGTCCCTTCAGTAGAATTTTTAAAGATAATGTTTGCATAAGCTACTGGATCGTTATTTTCATCATAGACATGACCACTGACTTTTGTTTGCGAAAACAAAAAGCCAATGCCTGAGAAAAAAAATAAAACTAATAACTTAAACTTCATTATAACAAAAAACTTCATCAACAATATTGCCAATGAAGTCAATTTAATTTAAAAATTATATATTTATTTATATAAAACCTTTTTAACAGCTTTAATCACTTCATTACTATTAGGCAACCATTCTTCAAATAAAACTGATGAATATGGTGCAGGAGTATCCGCAGTATTTATTTTTATTATTGGTGCATCTAGATAATCGAAGGCTTCTGCCTGAATGATATAAGTGATTTCTGTCGATACATTACCAAAAGGCCAAGCTTCTTCAAGAACAACCAATCTGTTTGTTTTTTTAACCGAAGTTAAAATAGTTTCTTTATCTAAAGGACGAACAGTTCTAAGATCAATGATTTCACAAGAAATACCTTCTTTCTCTAATTCTTCAGCAGCTTTATAAGCTTCTTTAATTATTTTTCCGAAGGACACAATTGTAACATCTTTACCTTCACGTTTAACTTCTGCAACTCCTAATGGAATGGTGTATTCTCCTTCTGGAACTTCGCCTTTATCGCCATACATTTGCTCACTTTCCATAAAAATAACTGGATCGTCGTCGCGAATAGCAGATTTTAAAAGCCCTTTAGCATCGTAAGGATTTGAAGGAACAACTACTTTTAAACCTGGTGTGTTAGCAAACCAACTTTCAAAAGCTTGAGAGTGTGTAGCTGCTAACTGACCAGCAGAAGCTGTAGGTCCACGAAATACAATTGGACATTTAAATTGCCCACCTGACATTTGTCTAATTTTTGCTGCGTTATTTATAATCTGGTCAATACCTACTAAAGAGAAGTTAAAAGTCATGTACTCTACAATAGGTCTGTTTCCAGTCATGGTAGAACCAATAGCTATACCTGCAAAACCAAGTTCAGCAATAGGCGTATCGATAACACGTTTTGGTCCAAACTCGTCAAGCATACCTTTACTTGCCTTGTAAGCTCCATTATATTCAGCTACTTCCTCTCCCATTAAATAAATGCTTTCATCTCTGCGCATTTCTTCACTCATGGCTTCGGCAATTGCTTCTCTAAATTGAATTGTTTTCATTTTTATAACTTTATTACGAAAGGCAAAAGTAAGAATTATTGGCAAGAAAATAATATATTTTTATTTGGTATAATCAATCGTCTTTTAAACTTTCTTATTTTTAAGATTCCAAATAAAAAATCACTTAAAAACAACTCCATAAAAATTGACGACTTAAATTCAAGTTTGTATTTTTTAAAAGCGATTTCGTTAGACAATAATATTTCTAGAATCATCAAATTTTTAAAAATGTAACTCACCTTTTAATAGCATCATAATTAATTCCTAAAAAATGAAAATTTATTATGCGTGCATAGTAAATATTCTGAATAAAATAATTAACTTCGTAGCCTGAAAACAATTACACATATTTAAATAAAAACAATATGAAAATATTAGTATGTATTAGTCATGTACCTGATACGACTTCAAAAATTAATTTTACAGAAGGAGACACAAAATTTGACACTAATGGTGTTCAATTTGTTATCAATCCGAATGATGAATTTGGTTTAACTCGTGCCATGTGGTTTAAAGAAAAACAAGGAGCAAGCGTCCATGTAGTTAATGTTGGAGGTCCTGAAACCGAACCAACCTTACGTAAAGCTTTAGCTATTGGAGCAGATGGAGCTATAAGAGTAAACACAGTTGCTACAGATGGTTTTCAAGTTGCAAAACAATTAGCAAAAGTGGTTCAAGATGGTGGTTACGATTTAGTAATTGCTGGTCGTGAATCTATAGATTATAATGGTGGTATGGTACCTGGAATGCTGGCTGGTTTACTAAAAGCAAATTTTGTAAACAATTGTATTAGCCTAGATATTGAAGGAACAAATGCAACTGCAGCTAGAGAAATTGATGGTGGAAAAGAAACTGTTTCTACAACTCTTCCTCTAGTTATTGGAGGACAAAAAGGATTAGTAGAAGAAAGCGATTTACGTATTCCAAATATGAGAGGCATAATGATGGCAAGGCAAAAACCATTAAATGTTCTTGAACCAATTGATGCAAATGCTGAAACTGAATCTGTTAAGTTTGAAAAACCAGCTCCAAGAGGCGCTGTTAAATTAGTAGACGCAGATAATGTGGAAGAATTAGTAAACTTACTTCATAATGAAGCTAAGGTGATTTAGTTACAAACTAAATCATCTCAAATTTATTTTGGGATCTTTAGAAATTTTTCAGAAATCAACAATGAGTTCCTGAATCAAGTTCAGGAAAAATTTTAAAAATAAAATTTTATGTCAGTTTTAGTATATACAGAATCCGAACAAGGAAAATTTAAAAAAACAGCTTTAGAAGTTGCTTCTTATGCAAAAGCAGTTGCAGACCAAATGGGAACAACTGTAACAGCAATTACTTTTAATACTGAAGACACATCTCTTTTAAGTAATTATGGTGTAGATAAAGTATTAAATGTTAACAACTCACAGTTAGAGACTTTTAATGCCAATGGTTATGCAAATGTTATAGCCCAAGCAGCAGCAAAAGAAGCATCGAAAGTAGTTATCGTTAGTTCTAGTGCAGATTGTAAATATTTAGCACCACTTTTAGCAATAGATTTAAATGCAGGTTTTGCATCGAATGTTGTAGAAGCGCCTTCAAGCACATCTCCATTTACAGTTAAACGAACAGCTTTTACTAATAAAGCTTTTAACATGACAACTATCAATTCAGATGTAAAATTAGTTGCAGTTTCTAAAAATGCTTTTGGTCTAAAAGAAAATTCTTCAAGCGCTACTGCTGAAGATTTTGCTCCTTCAGTTCCAGAAAATGGTGTAAAAGTAGAATCGGTTGACAAAGTATCTGGAAAAGTTACAATAGCAGATGCAGAAATAGTTGTTTCTGGTGGTCGTGGACTTAAAGGTCCTGAAAACTGGGGAATGATTGAAGAATTAGCAGATGTTTTAGGTGCTGCAACTGCTTGCTCTAAACCAGTAAGTGATTTAGGCTGGAGACCACATAGCGAACACGTTGGACAAACAGGAAAACCAGTAGCTTCTAATTTATATATTGCCATTGGAATTTCAGGAGCTATTCAACATCTTGCAGGAATCAATGCAAGTAAAGTAAAAGTAGTTATTAATACAGATCCAGAAGCACCATTTTTTAAAGCTGCAGATTATGGGATTGTAGGTGATGCTTTTGAAGTCGTTCCAAAATTAATCGAAAAATTAAAAGCTTTTAAAGCGCAACAATAAATATTTTTTTTAACTTGTATAGTTCTAAAGAACTGTTTAAATTACGTATTCACTAACTATAACAGCTCAGATTTTGTTAAATTAAAAAAACAAAATCATCAAATATGCTTTAAGCAGTTGGTAAAGTCCTAATTTAAACAGTTCTTTGTGTTTTAAAATTTATGAGTTTAGTTCGTCTTAATATCAAAGGGATTTCTTACAGCCAAACACAAAATGGCGCGTATGCACTTATTTTAAATGAAGTGGATGGAGACCGTAAATTACCTATAGTTATTGGTGCTTTTGAAGCACAATCAATAGCTATTGCTCTTGAAAAAGAAATTAGACCTCCAAGACCATTAACTCACGACCTTTTTAAAAACTTTGCAGATCGATTTGATATTGTAGTCAAACAAGTAATCATTCATAAATTAGTTGATGGTGTTTTTTATTCCAGTTTAATTTGCGAACGTGATAAAATTGAAGAAATTATTGATGCCAGAACTAGTGATGCTATTGCTTTAGCACTTCGCTTTGATGCACCTATTTTTACTTATAAAAATATTTTAGATAAAGCTGGAATATATTTAAAGGTAAATCCGAAGAAAGAGGGCGAAGAAGATGAAGAAGATAGTATTTTAGTCGACGATTTTATTGCTGAAGAGTTAGAATCTGGATCTCCAATTGACGTTTACAAAAGCAAAACCCTTGACGAGTTACACAATTTACTAGATGAAGCTGTGGCCAATGAAGACTATGAAAAAGCAGCAAAGATTCGTGATGAAATTTCTAAAAGATAAGAACCCTAAAAATTACAGATGAAACAATTTTTACTAGCAATTATAGCTATTTTTTTTGGAATTACTTCAACACTTGAAGCTCAAGAATTAGAAAAAAAATGGCAACTTGAAACTATTCAAGATCATGCTAGTCAAAATATATATACTTCACAAAAATCAGACGCTTTAGATTTAAATAAAGGGGAATTTAATTTTACTATTAGCAAAGACACTCTTAATGCTTCTGGAGATTATATTTATCAAAATAACCTATTAGTTTTTTACTTTAATAAGCCTCACGAATCTATAATAAAATACAAAATTAGTGAGCATACAGATTCTACTTTAGTGTTTAAAGGAAAAAAGTCAACATATTCTTTTATAAGCCCTAAATTATTACTTGAAGAAACAATTGCTGTATCTAAAACAGACAACACAATAAAGCCAAGTCAAGGTTTCTCTTTTAATAGCCTTTGGAGAGGTGTTTTAGGAATGGTATCCTTAATATTTATTGCTTTTCTATTTAGCTCAAACAAAAAAGCTATTAACTGGAAAACTGTTGGAATTGGTTTAGCATTTCAACTAATAATTGCCATTGGTGTTTTAAAGGTGCCTTTTATCCAGAGTGCCTTCGAATCTGTAGGTCAGGTTTTTATAAGCATTTTAGATTTCACTAGAGCTGGAAGTAAATTTCTATTCGAAGGCCTAGTAGTAGACATGGACACCTTCGGATTTATTTTTGCATTTCAGGTATTACCTACCATCATTTTCTTTTCTG
This sequence comes from Xanthomarina spongicola, assembly GCF_003148645.1. Lineage (GTDB taxonomy): Bacteria > Bacteroidota > Bacteroidia > Flavobacteriales > Flavobacteriaceae > Xanthomarina > Xanthomarina spongicola. Next base: position 775,646 of record NZ_QGGP01000001.1, on the reverse strand, counting down.
CATTAACGTCTGTTTTATTTTATTTAGGCATCATTCAAAAAGTAGTTAAATTAATGGCTATGCTATTAACCAAACTCTTAAAAATATCTGGAGCTGAAAGTTTAAGTGTTGCTGGAAATATCTTTTTAGGTCAGACAGAAGCACCACTTCTAATAAAAGCCTATCTGGAAAAGATGACTAAAAGCGAAATGCTTTTGGTCATGATTGGTGGTATGGCAACAGTTGCTGGAGCTGTACTTGCAGCTTACATTGGTTTTCTTGGTGGAGACGATCCTGCTTTAAGACTTGTATATGCAAAACACTTATTAGCAGCTTCTGTTATGGCTGCTCCTGGAGCTATTGTTATTTCCAAAATATTGTATCCTCAAACTGAAGAAATAAATACAGAAGTAGATGTCTCATCAGAAAAGATTGGCTCTAATATCTTAGATGCCATTGCTAATGGAACAACAGAAGGGTTAAGATTAGCCGTAAATGTTGGAGCCATGCTTTTAGTTTTTGTTGCCTTTATTGCTATGATAAATGGAATTCTGGGTTGGATAGGAGATTTTTCTACCATCAATACTTGGATGGCTGCAAACACACCATATCCTGCTCTTTCTCTTGAAGCTATTCTAGGAACCATTTTTGCGCCTTTAATGTGGTTAATTGGAGTGGCAAGTGAAGATATTATGATGATGGGACAACTATTAGGCATCAAACTTGCTGCAAGCGAATTTGTTGGTTATATACAATTAGCCGACTTGAAAAACGTTGCAAATGAAATGCATTTAAACTATAACAAATCTATTATTATGGCAACCTACATGCTTTGTGGTTTTGCAAACTTTGCTTCTATTGGAATCCAAATTGGTGGCATTGGCTCTCTTGCTCCAGGACAACGAAAAGTGTTATCTGAATTTGGCATGAAAGCCCTAATTGGTGGAACCATAGCTTCTTTAATCTCTGCAACAATCGCTGGAATGATAATTGGCTAGTGGCTAATCGCCTCAGATAAATTATCACTATCTCTCGTAAAATAATTAGTTAATAACTTTTAATATTAAATTGAGCTTCTATCCTTTAGATTTGAAGCTTTTTTCTATTTTTATTTTTTGAATATTTAAGTTGAATTAAAACAAGATTCCTGCCTTCGCAGGAAGTGAACATGAAGCAATATCACGACTTAGTTAAACACGTTCTAGAGAACGGAAATGAAAAAGGAGACAGAACAGGAACAGGAACAAAAAGTGTTTTTGGCTACCAAATGCGTTTTGATTTAAGCGAAGGTTTCCCAATGGTAACAACCAAAAAACTACATTTAAAATCGATAATATACGAATTGCTTTGGTTTTTGAAAGGAGATACAAATATTGACTATTTAACAGAAAATGGTGTTCGTATCTGGAATGACTGGGCAGACGAAAATGGAGACTTAGGTCCTGTTTATGGCCATCAATGGAGAAACTGGAATAGCGACGAAGTGGACCAGATAAAGGAGATTGTCGATACGTTAAAGAAAAACCCAAACAGCAGACGTATGCTGGTTTCTGCTTGGAACCCTTCAGTATTACCAGATACATCTAAAAGTTTTAGCGAAAATGTAGCCAATGGCAAAGCTGCGCTTCCTCCTTGTCATGCGTTTTTTCAGTTTTATGTAGCAGATGGAAAATTATCGTGTCAGTTATACCAACGTAGTGCAGATATCTTTTTAGGTGTGCCTTTTAACATAGCTTCTTATGCGTTGTTTACCATGATGATGGCACAAGTATGTGGCTACCAAGCTGGAGAATTTATCCACACATTTGGCGATGCACATATTTATAATAACCATAAAGAGCAATTAGAATTACAATTGTCCAGAGATCCAAGACCACTCCCAAAAATGCTGATTAACCCAGATGTAAAAGATATTTTCGATTTTAAATTTGAAGATTTTACGTTGGTAGACTACAATCCACATCCACATATTAAAGGCGTTGTAGCTGTTTAATTAAAACCCAATTCATGAAACTTAACATATTTTTATTACTCTTTGTAGCAAGTTTTATAACTTTTTCTCAAGAAAAAAATACGACTGAATTAGGCATAAAAGAAGTTAACGAAGAATCTGATGAAGTTCCTTTTGCTATTATAGAAAATGTTCCTGTTTATTCTGGTTGTGATGAGAATATGGGAAATCAAGCTCTTAAACAATGTATGGGTTCTCAAATATCTACTTTAATAAGTAAAAATTTTAATATTAATAAAGCTAGAAATTTAAATCTGCCTGAAGGTAAGGTTAGAATTATGGCTTACTTTAAAATTGGTGTAAATGGTGAAATAAAAGATATTAAAGTAATTGCGCCACATAAAGAATTAGAGAAAGAAACTATAAGAGTCATTAAACTAATCCCTAATCTAGACAAACCCGGATATCTACGTGGAAAGGCTGTTGTAGTACCTTACACATTACCAATTGTTTTTACTGTTGAAAACAAAAAGCCTTTATCAAAAAGAGAACAAAAAAAACTTGACAAAAAAAATAAAACTTAATTGTACTCGGTAATAAAAACTAAAGCTTCGGACATTAAATCAATGCTTTGGTCCTATTTTAACTACTATCTCATTAAATTTTACTAACTTACTGAATATCATTAAAGTAAATCCCCCCTTTTCATTTTAATTAATAGTAAATACACCGAAAAGCTCAGTGTATAATCACTTATTAAAAACACCTTTATTATGAAAAAATTATTTTTATTATTAACAGTTTTCGCACTTACTTTTCAATCTTGTTCTAGTGATGATGACAACAATAACAGTGACCCAATAATCGAAGTATGCGAAACTCCTTTTGGCTTATCAATTACAGAAATAACAGACACAAGTGCAGTTTTAAATTGGGGAAATTCTAATGATATTACCGAAGTTAAAGTTGAATATGGTCCTGCTGGGTTTACTCCTGGAAATGGGACAGTTATTATGACTTCGCAAAACTCAGTTAGTATCGATGGCCTAACACCAGATACCTCATATAGCTTTTATGTGCAAGCGTTATGCTCAAGTACTAATATTAGTACGGAAAGCGGAGTTGTTTTATTTAGTACAGTTATGGCTCCTTCCCCTTTTGCAGGAACATGGAGTGGAACTTACTCAGGCGACGACACTGGAACTTGGATAATGGTGATTTCAGATAGTGGGACTTTTGTTTCTGGATCTTCTTATTCAAATAACGCTATGGAAACAATTCTTACTATTAGCGCAACAATAAATGTTGATGGTTCTGTAACTTCTGTTACAGAAAACGGAAGCACAAGTGAATCTCAAATTACTGGAGATGACCTAGAAGGAACTTGGGAAAACACTGCAAAAGGAATTAGTGGAACTCTCATTGGAAGCAGAGAGTAATTAATTTAATTATCCACTATTTGTAATTACTATTAAACAAGAAAGTGCTTTCAATTTAAGAAAGCACTTTTTTTGTTTGCTTAATAGACTTTTCATAGTTAGCTTGCAGACACTCATATATTTTTGTTGGTTACATTATAATCAACCATATTAATTGGTGTTATTTAATAAAAACCCAGTACATGAAATACAACTTAATACTTCTTTTTTTTGCAACTAGTCTATTTGCTTTTTCTCAAGAAACAATAATTCCCAAAAACACTAACGATTCAGATGATGTGTCATTTGCTTTAGTAGAACGTGTTCCAATCTATAAAGGTTGTGATGAAAACATGGGGAATCAGGCTTTAAAAGAGTGCTTTAATGAAAGAATGAATAGTCACATTGCTAAAAACTTTAATGTGAGAGTGGCTGATAAATTAAATTTACCAGATGAGACTATAGTAAAAATTTCTGTTTTTTTTTAAAATATCTACAAATGGAGAAATAATAGATATTAAAGCTAGATCTCCATATCCTGAGTTAGAAATCGAAGCTATTCGTACAATTAAATTACTACCAAAATTAAAGCCAGGTTATGTAGATGGCAAACCTGTGAGAGTGCCATATTTTTTGCCAATAAAATTTAAAATAACTAACCTTAAATCAGAAAAACCCGACAAATTTCCAGTCTACAAAAACTGCGATGAAACATTAAATTACGAGGCCTTAAAAGAATGTACTACCAACAAAGTTGCAGATTATATTAAATTAAGCGTTAATTATGAATTAGCAGACAAGCTTTTCCCTTTAGATAAATCCACTCAATTCTTGGTAAATTTCACTATAAATAAAAAAGGAAAAGCTGAAAACATTACAGCTAAAGCTCATAAAAAAGAAATGGCTGCCGAGGTCATAAATGTCTTAAAACGAATGCCAAAATTCAAGGAACCAGGTTATAAAGATGGAAAACCTGTAGAAACTGAAATGCAAATTTTAATGACCATCTATTTCTAAAGATCCCTAGAAATATGCTAACTTTACATATTATAATAACACATTATGTTCGGCAAGAAGAAAGAGATTCCTCAAATAGACAAAGAGCAATTAGAGTTAATTAAAACTGCTCAAAAACGCATAAAGCAAAAAAAACGTTTGTATGCGCACTTTGTTGTATTCTTAATTGGCGCTGTTTTTTTAATTGTCGCCAATCTAGTTCTTAATATTGGTAAAGACGTCACGTTTTTTGGAATTAATTGGTTTGTCTTTGCCATTTTAGCTTGGTTATTTATCTTCATTTATCATGTATTTAATGTGTTTGTAACTTCAAAATTATTAAGTAAAAACTGGGAGGAAAAGCAACTTAATAGCATGGTTGCTAAACAGAAAAAACGCATTGCAGAACTACAACAACAAGTAGAAAAAGAGTATCCGTTACCTGCCGAAATAAAAAGACCTTTAAAAGTTTCTAAAAAATCTGAAATTACACTCATTGTTGCAGCTGGAGAAAATGATGCCATTGGAAAAGACAACCAACTTATCTGGCATTTAAGTGACGACTTAAAGCGTTTTAAAGAGCTTACAAATGGTCACCATATTATTATGGGAAGGAAGACATTTGAGAGTTTTCCAAAACCTTTACCAAACAGAACACATGTTGTTATAACTAGGCAAGACAATTATAAAGTACCAAGTGGTGTTATTGTTGTAAATAATCTAGAAGATGCATTTGATGCTTCAAAATCAGACAAACAACCTTTTGTTATTGGTGGAGGTGAAATCTATAAACAAGCCATGCCTTTTGCTGATAAAATTGAACTGACTCGAGTGCATGAAAATTTTGATGCAGATACTTTTTTTCCAAAAATAGATTTAAATATTTGGAAAGAAACAAACAATAGCTTCCATGCAAAAGATGAAAAACATCAATACAACTTTTCATTCATAACCTATTCGAGAAGTTAAAAAATAGTAATTTATTAAAATTTACTACATTGCAAGTATTAGAATCCCAAATCTAATCGATATGAAACAGTTTCGTTTTAACATATTTACAATCATACTGTTAATTGGCATACTTCTTTTTTCTTGCCAATCTATGAATAACTTAACCATGAGTGTCACAGAACCTGCTCCTGTTTATATTCCATCTACGCTTAAAAACATAGGCCTTTTAAACCGAAGTAAAGCTTCAGACAAAAACAAACCGCTTGATAATATTGATCAAATACTTTCTATTGAAGGTAAGAATCTCGATATAGAAGGCGCAGATTATACCATTCAAAGTATTAAAGATGTATTAGAAAAAGACGATGATTATAATGTTGTAAAAATAATTTCTTCTGACAAAATAGAGAATCCAGGCTTAGGAATCTTTCCAAGTGCTTTACCATGGGCAACCATAAATAATTTATGTGTTGACAATAGTATTGATGCTATTGTTACTTTATCTTTTTACGATACAGATGCAAATATCTCATACAAAACTAGAACTGTTGAACAACTAAATGCATTTGGTATTCCAATACCTATGATTGAGCATGAAGCAACAATAAATACAAATATAAAAGCTGGTTTTCGAATTTATGATAATGTCAATAAAATTATTCGAGATGAAATAGTTACTGACAGATGGATTACTTCTATAGGTAAAGGTATTAATCCTAGTAAAGCTATAGAAGCCATTATTAGTAGAAAAGAAGCACTATTAGAAGAAAGCACTAAAATTGGTCAAGATTATATGTATAGAACCTATCCATTTAAAATTCGTGTAACCAGACAATATTATGTAAAAGGCACTGACAATTTTGAAATAGGTAAACGTCGTGCACAAACTGGTGATTGGGATGGTGCTGCTGAATTATGGGAACAGGAACTGAACAATCCTAAAGGAAAAATTGCAGGTCGAGCATGCTATAACATGGCTATTATTAACGAAATAAATGGTGATTTGGAATCAGCAATAACATGGGCTTCTAAATCATACACAGATTACGAAGACAAAAATGCTTTGAGATATCTCAAAATTCTTAAAAATAGACAAACCAAAAATATTCAGTTACAAGAACAAACACAATAACATGACAAACAAATGTATATATGTGTTTCTTTTACTTTCGGTTTATTTTAATGGAATAGCACAATCCACTTATAACATTCCAATTCCAGATGGGAATTTACATATTACTACTTATGGCCAAGGCGAACCCATTCTAATTATCAATGGTGGACCTGGAATGAATAGTGAAGGCTTTACGTCTTTAGCTGAAGAATTAGGTAAAAATAACCTTGCTATTTTATACGACCAAAGAGGAACAGGAAATTCTTCTATTTCTGAAGTCAGTACTAAAACCATGACTATGGATTTCATGGTAGACGATATTGAAGTTATACGTAATCACTTTAAATTCGAACAATGGATTGTTTTAGGGCATTCGTTTGGTGGAATGTTAGCATCATATTATGTATCTAAGCATCCTGAAAACATTAAGGCTTTAATACTTTCTGGTTCTGGCGGTTATGATTTAAGCATCACACGAAATCTAAACTTACTATCTAAGCTTAGTCAAACTGAACGTGATTCTCTAAACTATTGGAACAGACAAATTAGTCAAGGAGACACAACGTATCAAGCTAGATACAACAGGGGAAAATATTTAGCTCCAGCTTATATTTATGATAAAAAGCATACGCCTATTATAGCAGAACGTTTAACTCAAGGAAACAGAACAATAAATACTTTGATCTGGCAAAATATAAGAGCCATTGATTTTAATTGTACTGAAGCTTATAAAAATTTTAAACAACCTGTTTTAATTATTCAAGGAAAGAAAGACGTTATGGATGTTTCCATTGCTAAATCAGCACATGAACTATTAACAAATTCTCAATTAGTTTTTATAGATAAATGCGCTCATTATGGTTGGCTGGAGCAACCAGAAATTTACTATCAAGCTATAGAAGCGTTTTTATCTAACAAATAATAAAATATTACATTTTACTAAAAATGCATTCAATACACTAAGGTTAATTACAGGTATTTCATTCTTCATTCAGGCAACCATTTATCTATAAATTACGTCTAATTATATAAAGTAGTATCTTGTCGAGACAACAGCTATCATGTAACGTTTTTTGTTATATGTCGTCTTATTTACATTAACCAACCAAAAATCGCTTTTCAATGAGTACATTAAAAATCAGTAATTTATCAAAAACGTATACTAATGGTGTTAAAGCATTAGACAATGTTAGTTTAGAACTAGAGAACGGCATGTTTGGTCTTTTAGGACCAAATGGCGCAGGAAAATCATCATTAATGCGAACACTTGCAACACTTCAGGATGCCGATTCTGGAAGTGCCACTTTAGATGATATTGACATTCTAAATCAACCAGCAGAATTACGTAAAGTCTTAGGCTATTTACCTCAAGAATTTGGTGTTTATCCAAGAATTACTGCCGAACAATTATTGACTCATTTAGCTATTTTAAAAGGCATAATAAATAAATCAGAACGAAAAGAGTTGGTAAAATATTTACTCGACAAAGTTAATTTATACGACAAGCGCAATAAATCTGTCAAAGGATTTTCTGGTGGTATGAAACAACGCGTTGGTATTGCTCAAGCACTTATAGGAAACCCCAAATTAATTATTGTTGATGAGCCTACTGCTGGTTTAGATCCTGGTGAACGTAACCGATTCTATAATTTACTTGCCGATGTTGGCAAAGATGTTATAGTTATACTTTCAACCCATATTGTTGACGATGTAAGAGAATTATGCACGAATATGGCCATAATGAACTTGGGAGAAATTGTTTTTCATGGATCTCCACAAACCGCAATTGATGACTTAAGAAGTAAAGTATTCCAAAAAATTGTGAATAGAGACGAACTTGAAACCTATGCGAACGAGTACAAAATTATCTCTAACAAAATGGTTGCTGGAAGACCTCTAATTCACATATATAGTGAAGAAAATCCACAAAATGGATTTGAACAAGTAACACCTAACCTAGAGGATGTTTTCTTTTCTAAAATCAACACATCTAACGTACTTGTTTAATCTTTACTAACCATTTTAATCATGTTTAAAACATTCTTTTTATCGGAATTAAAATATACACTTAGACAACCAATGGTGTACATTTTTATATTCTTCTTAGCATTAATGGAGTTCTTTGCAACAGTTAGTGATAATGTACAAGTTGGAGGAGCAATTGGTAATGTCTATAGAAATTCGCCATATACAATTACACTTCATGTGACTATTTTTTGCATATTTAGTTTATTAATGGCTGTTGCTTTTTTTAATAATGCAGCCTTACGTGACCATAATAATGAGTTTAATGAAATTCTATTTACAACCCCTTTAAGCAAATCAGGATACTTTTTTGGTCGTTTTTTTGGCGCTTTAGTCGTTTCAACTTTACCACTTATAGGTGTTTTTATTGGTGTTCTCATAGGTACTTATATGAATACAATTTTTGGATGGATTGATGTAGAACGCTTTGGTCCATTTTACATTGAAACCTTTGTAAACAACTACTTATTGTTTGTCTTACCAAACATGTTTCTCGCTGGAGCTGTCATTTTTGCCATGGCAAATAAATGGAAAAGCACAGTTATTTCTTTTGTAGGTGGATTGTTAATTATTATAACTTACATAGTTTCCGGTTCGCTAATGTCTGATGTTGATAACGAAACCATTGCTGCTTTATCAGATGTATTCGGTATTAACACCTACGCTATTGAAACCAAATATTTTACACCTGCTGAAAAAAACACAGTTAGTCCTGGATTTTCTGGTGTACTGTTTTGGAATCGATTAATCTGGACTAGTGTTGGAATTATTATTTTATTAATCTCTTATTTTAGTTTTTCTTTTAAAGAGAAAAATAAAAAAATTAAGAAGGAGAAAGTATCTAAATCGGAAAAAGAAACGGTTTTTACTTTACCAAAATTAAATCCTTCATTTAATGCCAATACGAACTGGATTCAATTCAAGAGCTTCTTTTACACCAACTTCTTAAGCATCGTAAAAAGTGTCACTTTTAAAATATTATTCTTATTCTGTATTATTATTTTAGTTGCAGATTTAAGTGCTGGATTTGAATATTTTGGACTTCAGTCCTATCCACTTACCTACAAACTTATTGACTCAATTAAAGGCAACACAAACATCTTTACCATAATTATTCTCATATTTTTTAGTGGTGAATTAATTTGGCGTGATAGGGACAATAAAATATATGAAGTTGTAGATGCTACTGCACATACGTCGTTTATATCAATGGCTGCAAAAGCTTTATCATTAGTTTGTATTACTTCAATTTTAAACTTATTTTTTATTGGTGTTGCCATTGTTTATCAACTTCTCCATGGATTCACACGTATTGAATTAGATGTATATTTATTAGATTTCTTGTATGAAAATCTTGCGCTTTACATCGTGTTTGGAGGTATCATGATTATGATTCAAGTACTTTCAAGTAATAAATACATTGGTTACTTTATATCTATTTTAGTGTTATTAGTTTGGAGTATTATCTTAAGTATATTAGATATCACTTCTAATATGGTAAATATTGGAGGAAGTGCTTCTGTTTTCTATTCAGATATGAATGCCTTTGGACCTGGTCTAAAAAGCACACTTTGGTTTAATTTATATTGGATTTTATTATCCCTTTTAGGATTGTTAATTGCTGGTACTCTATGGAACAGAGGTTCTAAAAGCTCATTGTGGAGTCGCATAAAAACAGCAAGAAAAGAAGTACCGAAAAGTTATAGAAGTGTTATAATTATTACAGCTGTTGCTTGGTTAGGTGTAACAGCATTTGTATACTATAACACACAAGTTTTAAATCCTTACTTATCTAATGAAACTCTAGAGCAATTATCTGCAGATTACGAAAAAAAATATGGTAAGTATAGAGATATTATATCTCCTAAAGTTACAGATGCTAAGTATTACATAGATATTTTTCCTAATAAAAGAGATATTCATGTCAAAGCCGATTTAGAATTAACTAATGCCTCTGATAAACCTATTGATTCACTTCATTTTTATAATAACGAAGGTTGGGACACCAAGTTAATTATACCTAATTCAAAGGTCGTTTACAAAGACACAACCTATTTGTTTACAATCTACAAATTGAGTCCTCCTTTACAACCTGGAGAAAAAATAACAATGACAGTAGATAATAAATACATTACAAAAGGATTTAGTAATGGACAAGGGAATACAATGATTGTAAAAAATGGTACGTTCTTTAATAATAGTGCCATTTTACCAACTATGGGTTATAATGATGGTTATGAATTAGCCGATAAAAACACACGTAAAAAATATGCCCTTCCTGAAAAAGAAAGAATGCCAGAACTTACAGATGGTGTTACTGATTTGCATATGGGTAATTATATTTTTAATGGGCAATCTGATTTTATAAATGTTGAAACTGTAATTTCAACTTCAGCAGACCAAACTGCAATTGCTCCAGGTTCATTATTAAAAAAATGGGAAGAAAACGGACGAAATTATTATCATTACAAAACCGATACACCTTCATTAAATTTCTATTCATTTATGTCTGCTGATTTTGAAATAGCAAGACGAAAATGGAATGGTATAGATCTTGAAATCTATTATGATAAAAAGCATCCTGAAAACGTAGAAATGATGTTAGATGCTATTGAGCGCTCATTAGCATATTACACCAAAAATTTTGGACCATATTTTCATAAGCAATGTCGTATTATAGAATTTCCACGTTATGCCTCTTTTGCACAAGCATTCCCAGGAACAATGCCTTATTCTGAAGCCATTGGTTTTATAATCAATTTAGAAGACGAAACTGAAAACAATATTGTCGATGAAGTCATAGCGCATGAAATGGCTCACCAATGGTGGGCACATCAAGTTATTGGAGCCTATATGCAAGGGAGCACTTTGCTTAGTGAAGCCTTTTCTGAATATTCTGCATTAATGACCTTAAAAAGCATTAATGAAAATCCTATGAAAATGCGAGAATTTCTAAAATATAATCACGATCGCTATTTACGTGGACGAAGTGGTGAACGCGAAAAAGAATTGCCTTTATACCAAGTAGAAAATCAAGGCTATATTCACTATGGAAAAGGAAGTGTTATTTTATATGCGTTACAAGATTATATTGGTGAAGAAAGTGTAAATACTGCAATGAAAGGCTTTCTAGAAGAATACCGTTACAATGGACCTCCTTATCCAAGTTCATATGACTTCTTACGATATTTAGAACCACAAGTACCAGATTCATTAAACTATATAATTAAAGATTGGTTTAAAGAAATAACTCTTTATGACAATAGATTAATAGATGCAACATATAAGACTTTAGACAATGGTAAGTTTGAAGTAACCATGGAAATTGAAAGTTCAAAAGTGAAATCGGATAGTCTTGGTAACGAAACAAAAGTTGCCATTAACGATTGGATTGATATTGGTTTCTTTATGGATAATGATGAGAACAGGCTATACCAACAACAACGCGTGAAATTTAACAAAGATAAATCCTCAATCACAGTTCAATTAGATTCACTACCTGTTAAAGCTGCAATTGACCCAAGACATATATTAATAGATCGTGTATATAACGATAATATTAAAAGTTTAAATTTAGAAGATTAGTATTTTTTAAACAATTTCAAAATACCCTAAATCATGAATCTGGTTTAGGGTGTTTATTTATTTTAATATTCCTTAATTTTGCCACATGATAAAAGATCTTCAGTTACGTATTAGTTTAAAAGAGGAAAAAATTCCAAATATTCTTTTAATTAAATCTGCTGAAAACTTAGGCATGTCCAGAGATAAAATTTCTGGCATTAAAGTGCTTCGAAAATCTATCGATGCACGCAAGCCCAAAATAATTTTAAACTATAAGGTTGCTGTTTACATTAACGAACCAGTTCCAGAAACATCAGAATACACCTTCGATTATAAAGATGTTTCTAAAGCTAAACCCATACATATTATTGGTTTTGGTCCAGCAGGTATGTACGCTGCTTTACGTTGTATCGAGTTAGGTTTTAAACCCATTGTTTTAGAAAGAGGTAAAAATGTGCAAGACAGACGTCGCGATTTAAAAGCTATCAATCAAGACCATTTTGTTAACGAAGATTCCAATTACTGCTTTGGCGAAGGTGGAGCAGGAACATATAGCGATGGGAAATTGTATACTAGAAGTTTAAAACGTGGCGATGTAAGACGCATTTTTGAAAACCTAGTTTTTCATGGAGCTACAGACCAAATTCTTGTTGATGCTCATCCACATATTGGCACTAACAAACTCCCAAAAGTGGTTACAAATATTCGTGAAACCATTTTAAAATATGGTGGAGAAGTGCGTTTTGAAACTCGTGTAACCGATTTTAAAATCAAAAACAATAAAATTCAAGCCATCCAGTTACTTAATGGCGAGGAACTCTCAGCAAATCGTGTGATTCTTGCAACTGGACACTCGGCAAGAGATATCTTCTACTTGTTACATGAAAAGAAAATAGCTTTGGAGGCTAAATCCTTTGCAATGGGAGTTCGTGTAGAACATCCACAACACATAATCGATTCCATTCAATATCATTGCTCTGGACAAAGAGACGAGTTACTTCCGGCTGCTTCTTATAGTTTGGTACAACAAGTAAACAATAGAGGTGTGTATTCCTTTTGTATGTGTCCTGGAGGCTTTATAGTTCCAGCTGCTACTGCCAATGGCGAAGTAGTTGTAAATGGCATGTCTCCATCTAGAAGAAACAACCAATTTGCAAATTCTGGTATAGTAGTAGAATTAAATGTAGAAAGAGATTTTCCTAAATACGAACACTTTGGTGTTTTAAAAGGTTTAGAATATCAGAAAGATTTAGAACGTTTGGCTTTTACTGCTGGAGGACGAACTCAGTCTGCTCCTGCACAACGTTTAACAGATTTTGTAGAAGGTAGATTATCTTCAGATTTAAACTCGACGTCTTATCAACCTGGATTAAAATCGGCTCCTTTACATTCTCTTTTACCAAAACTCATTGGCGGAAATTTACGTCAAGGATTTAAAGCATTTGGTGAAAAAATGAAAGGTTATTACACAGCAGAAGCCAATGTAGTTGGTGTTGAAAGTAGAACCTCATCACCTGTAAGTATTCCTAGAAATGAAAATTTAGAACATCCTGAAGTTGAAGGTTTGTTTCCTTGTGGTGAAGGTGGTGGTTATGCTGGAGGTATTGTTTCGGCAGCCATGGATGGAGAGCGTTGTGCTGAAGCAGCAGTTATTGGATTATAAAAACAAAACAAAGCTAACTTATCATCTAAAAAAATTATTCCTATTTTTGCAACACTAAAATAGATACACATATGAACGCATATATATTTCCTGGTCAAGGAGCACAATTTTCTGGAATGGGTTTAGACCTTTATGAAGGATCAACTTTAGCACAAGAATTATTTGAACAAGCCAACGATATTTTGGGCTTTTCCATCACAGATGTGATGTTTCAAGGTTCTGCTGAAGATTTAAAAGAAACAAAAGTTACGCAACCAGCAATATTTTTACATTCGGTTATTTTAGCTAAAATTTTAGGCGACAGTTTTAAACCAGATATGGTAGCAGGACATTCTCTTGGAGAATTTTCAGCATTAGTAGCAAATGGAACATTAACTTTTGAAGATGGTTTAAAATTAGTTTCCCAACGTGCTTTAGCCATGCAAAAAGCATGCGAGCTTCAGCCTAGTACTATGGCTGCCGTTTTAGGATTAGATGATGATATTGTTGAAAAAGTATGTGCAACAACTGAAGGAGTTGTTGTAGCTGCAAATTACAACTGTCCTGGACAGCTTGTTATTTCTGGAGAAATAGATGCTATTAATAGAGCTTGCGAATCTTTAAAAGAAGAAGGAGCTAGACGCGCCTTAGTACTTCCTGTTGGTGGCGCTTTTCACTCACCTTTAATGGAACCTGCACGTGAAGAACTAGCTGCTGCTATAGAAAATACGTTTTTCAATAAACCTCAGTGTCCTATTTACCAAAACGTAACTGCTTCTGCAGTTTTAGATGCTGTAGAAATAAAAACCAATTTAATTTCTCAATTAACAGCTCCTGTAAGATGGACACAATCTGTTCAACAAATGATTACAGATGGAGCTACTTTATTTACTGAAGTTGGTCCTGGAAATGTATTGCAAGGTTTGGTTAAGAAAATAAATAGAGATGCACAAACAGCTTCGGCTAATTATACTAAAGAAGCTTAATGAAATTATCTCGAAACACTTTTATTGTCCTTCTTATTGTATTAAATATAGCCTTAGACCAGATTTCTAAAGTTTTAACTCGCCTATACGTAACACCAGGAAGCGAGACTCCAATTATTGGAGATTTTTTCACATTACATAATGTGGAAAATTCTGGAGCTTTTCTAGGAATGGGAAGCGATTTAAATCCAACATTAAGATTTATTTTTTTATTAGCTTTACCTATTCTTGTTTTAGGATATGTGACTATTCATATTATTAAAAACAAAGAATTAGATCAATTATCCTTAATAGGGTTCTGTTGTATTGTTGGTGGAGGAATAGCAAATGTTTATGATAGAATTGTCTATGGTTCTGTTACAGATTTTTTCCATATTGATTTAGGAGGAGTCTTTAGAACTGGTATTTTTAATCTAGCCGACATGTCGGTTATGCTGGGACTTGGACTACTTTTGTTTGCAGGATTTAAAAAAGGAAAAGAAACAAAAAATGCATAAAAAAAGCCTCTATTAAGAGGCTTTTATTTTTTTATCTTGCTAGACTGCAAGCTTCGCAATCTTTAACTTCACCATAATAGGTTTCTCGATATTTGTGAATTGTTTTAATGGGAATACTTAAAAAAGCTTTCTTTATATAAGTCACTTTTGTAAATAGTTCTCCCATTTTAGGTGTGTACCTTTTCTCTTCAATTGTTTCTCTTTGAACTGTAATCAATTTCATGTTTTCCGTTATCATTTAAGCTACAAAGTAACGGAAATCATTATGGAACACCAAGAAAATAAAGCTAAAACCTTGTTAATCAATATATTATTTTTGATTATTCAACAGAATCCACATATCATTATCAGATTGTTAACATAATGGTCTTTTGAATGAATATTCCCAAATTTTATAATTTAGAAAGTTTTTGTTCCCATTTCCAAGCTGAACGCATAGCATCATCTAATGTTAATTTAGATTTCCAACCTAATTCAAGATTTGCTTTTTTAGTATCTGCATATACAGAAACAACATCTCCTGCTCTTCTTTGAGCAAATTTATAATTTAATTTTTCTCCTGAAACACGTTCGAAAGACTTGATAACTTCTAACACAGAACTTCCAGTTCCTGTTCCAAGATTAAAGATTTCAAAATCCTTCTTATTCTGTTTGTCTAATAACCTTTCTAAAGCTATAACATGTGCTTTAGCTAAATCTACTACATGAATATAATCTCGAATACAAGTTCCATCATGAGTTGGATAATCGTTTCCAAAAACAGATAGTTCATTCCTTTTACCTATAGCTGTTTGTGTAATAAATGGCACTAAATTTTGTGGCACTCCAAGAGGCAATTCTCCAATTTGGGAAGATTCATGAGCTCCAATTGGGTTAAAATACCTTAATGAAACAACATTAAATTGAGGATTAACATGACAGACATCTTTTAAAATTTCTTCTCCTATCTGTTTGGTATTTCCGTAAGGTGAAAGTGCTGGTTTTACTGGAGCCTCTTCTGTTATTGGTAATGTATCTGCTTGTCCATAAACTGTACAAGAAGAGCTAAAAATGAAATTAGCTATGTATCTATTTTTATATTCTTGAAGTAAATAAACTAAGGTATTGATATTGTTTTCGTAATATAATAAAGGTTCATTAACACTTTCTCCTACAGCTTTACTTGCAGCAAAATGAATCACACCATCTATATTATTATGACGTTCAAAAAACTCTTTTAGTCCTTGTTTATTTTTTAAATCGAAATTTTCAAACTCTGGTTTTTTACCAGTAATTGCTGTAATTCCTTCTAAAACACTAATTAATGAATTAGATAAATTATCAATAATTACTACTTCGAATCCTTTATTTTGAAGTTCAACAACTGTGTGAGACCCAATAAAACCTAAACCTCCTGTAACTAAAATTTTAGCCATTTATATATTGAATGATTTTTTCTGAAATAAATGCAATTTGTTCGTCATCTAATTCAGTATGCATAGGTAAAGAAATTACTTCTTTTACTAATTGGTTTGTAACTTTAAAATCAGCTTCATTGTAACGTGAATCCTGATATGCTTTTTGATTGTGCAATGGGATTGGATAATATACTCCACAAGGAATGTCGTTTTCATTTAAAAACTTAACAAGTCCATCTCTATCCACTCCGTTTAATTTTAAAGTGTATTGATGAAATACATGGTTGTCTGGTGTACCATATTCAAATGGCGTAGTAATTTTATCTATATCCTTAAAAGCTTCGTTGTATTTATTGGCTGCTTCTCTCCTTGCATTATTATAGGTGTCCAAAAGATTCAGTTTAATATCTAAAACTGCAGCTTGAATAGAGTCTAACCTAGAATTTACTCCTACCACATCATGATGATAACGTTCGTACATGCCATGATTTACAATCCCTCTTATAATATGTGCCAGCTCATCATCGTTAGTGAAAATAGCTCCACCATCTCCATAGCATCCTAGATTTTTTGAAGGAAAGAAAGACGTTGACGCCACATGACCTATGGTTCCTGCTTTCGCTTTTTTTCCATTCTTAAATGTGTAAGTAGCACCTATTGCTTGAGCATTATCTTCAATAACAAAAAGGTTGTGTTCTTTTGCAATTTCCATAATAGCATCCATATTGGCACATTGACCAAATAGATGTACAGGAACAATGGCTTTCGTTCTTGGAGTAATGGCTTTTTTTATAGCTTCAATATCTATATTGAAATCGTCTGGATTAACATCAACTAAAACTGGTGTTAATTGTAATAAGGCAATAACTTCTACAGTAGCTGCAAATGTAAAATCGGCAGTTATAACCTCATCTCCAGGTTTTAACCCTAATCCCATCATAGCTATTTGTAAAGCATCTGTTCCATTTGCACATGGAATAACATGCTTGACTCCTAAATAATTTTCAAGATTTTTTTGAAACTCATGAACCTTAGGTCCATTTATGAAAGATGTGTTTTCAATAATTTCCTGAATGGCAGGATTAACAGCATCTTTTATACCTTTATACTGACCTTTAAGGTCAACCATTTGAATTTTTTTCATACTACACAAAATTACAAAATTCGTAAACGTTAACCAATGAAATTCTATCAAAGAAGTGTATTTTAGCAACAAAGATTCAAAATTGCAGGTAATTTATAATTTAGGGATAAACATAACCCAATTGGTGTTGAAATTTATTTCAATCTTTAACCATAAGCTCAGACTTGGTGTTACTGGAAGAAAAGACACGTTTAACATCATTAAAAGTCAGATTTCTAAATCTGATAAGACGTTATGGTTTCATTGTGCTTCTTTAGGTGAATACGAACAAGGTCTTCCTGTTTTTAAAGAATTACGAAAAACTTATCCTACCCATAAAATAGTACTTACTTTTTTTTCTCCATCTGGTTACGAAATAAGAAAAAACACAGACATTGCAAATGTTGTAGTTTACCTTCCAATTGACACCAAAACCAATGCAAAAAAGTTTCTAGACCTAGTAAATCCAGAATTAACCATTTTTGTTAAATATGATATTTGGCCAAATTTTTTAAACGAATTAAAGAAGAGGCAATTAAAAGCTGTTTTAATTTCTGCTTTATTTAGAGATAATCAAATATACTTTAAATGGTATGGTGGTTTTATGAAAAATGCCTTGTTTGCTTTTGAACATATTTTCACTCAAGATGTCCATTCAAAATCTTTATTAAAAAATATTAATTACAATCAAGTAACTGTTTCTGGAGACACTAGATTCGATCGTGTTTATAGTCAGTTGGACCAAGACAACACTTTAGGTTTTATTCAAGCTTTTAAAAACGATAAACTATGTCTAGTGGCAGGAAGCACTTGGCCAGAAGACGATGTTTTTTTAGTAGATTATATAAATTCCTTAGAAAATAATGATTTAAAATTTATTATTGCTCCTCACAATATAAATGCTCCTCAAATTCAAAAACTAAAACAGTCTATAAATAAAAAAACGATTCTATTTTCTGAGAAGAAGAACGCTTCTCTAGAAGATTTCCAGGTATTAATTATAGATACTATTGGTCTGCTTTCTAAAATTTATAGCTATGCTAACATTGCTTATGTAGGTGGAGCTGTTGGAAAAACCGGATTACATAACACTTTGGAGCCAGCAGTTTTTGGAGTTCCTATTATAATAGGTGAAAATTTTAAACATTTTCCAGAAGCAAAAGCCATGATAGAAAACAAAGGCATGTACTCCATTAAAAATGCTGATAATCTAAAAGATACATTAAATTTACTTATAAAAAACACAGATTTTAGAGAGGATTCGGGTAAAAATAATTCTAATTATATAAAAAATAATACAGGATCCGTAGTCCAAATCATGTCTTATTTACGTAGATAGAGAGAATATTTAGCATAATAACTTAAAAAATGTTAAAAATTGTTAATAAAACATATACGATGTTTGACAATTAGTTATTAAATTTGTTAATTATTTTAAAAACACTAATTATAACACTAAAACCTTTAAACTAATGAAAAAATTATTATTAAGTACTGTATTATTATTGAGCTTAAGTCTTGTATTTACTTCTTGTAGAGATGAGAAAAAAGTTGATTCTGCTGAAGACGCAATTGAAAACGCTGCTGATGCAACTGAAGATGCAATGGAAGATGCTGCTGACGCAACTGAAGAAGCAATGGAAGATGCTGGTGAAGCTGTAGATAACGCAGTTGATGCTGCTGGTGAAGCTGTAGAAAATGCTGCTGATGCTGCTGGTGATGCAGTAGATAACGCTGTTGATGCTGCTGGTGATGCTGCAGATAAAGCTGGAAAAGCTGTAGACAAAGCTGCTGATGATGCTGCTAAGGCTGTAAAAGGAGCTCACTAATTAAGTAGTTCTAAATAAAATTAGTAAAAAAGACTCTCTTAAATTGAGGGTCTTTTTTTGTTATTATTCTTAATGAATCAATATATAACTAGCATATTATGATTTATATCATAGCTTATCCTTTAATTTTTTGATATTTTTATTCATAAAATATGGAAAAAATGAAACAGGTTCTTTTACTAACAGATTTTTCTAAGAATTCTAAAAATGCTATTAATTATGCCTTACAATTATTTGAAAAGCAAACGTGTGTATTTTATGTTTTAAACACTCAAAAAACTTCAAGATATACTACTAGCGATTTAATTTCTAATAGTAATTCAAGTGTTTACGATTCTCTAGTTAAAAAAACAAAACAGAAACTAGATAAATATGTAAAAACTCTTGAAACAAAATTTCAAAATGAATCTTACCTTTTTGAATCTATTGTAGATTATGATTCTCTTCCTGAAGCCATTAACCAAATTATTCAAATTAAAAAAATAGAACTTATAGTTATGGGCACTAATGGAGCCACAGGAGCTAAAGAAGTTGTTTTTGGAAGCAATACGCTTCAAGTTATTAGAAAAGTTGACTGCACAACATTAGCTATTCCTGAAGGTTTTAACTTTAGAAAACCTAAAAATATTCTTCTGCCTCTAGATATGACTGACTCATTGAGTAGTCGTGGATTTTTAAAACTACATAAGTTTGTAAAAAAACACAAAAGCAACTTGCACATACTACGTATTAACCCAAAAAATGAAACTTCTAAAGAAGAGAAAAAGGACCTAGAGAATATAGACAACTTATTAAAAAACAAGTCGCATACTTATCATAAAATAAGCAATGTACCAATACATTTTACAGTTGATAGTTATTTACAAACTAACAATATAGACTTAGTTACTTTACTAGTTCAAAAAGAAAGTGCTTTTGAACGTTTTTTTGGAGGGTCTTCTACAAAAAAGATAAGCCAAGATTTAAAAGTCCCATTACTTATATTTCATAGTTAATAAAAAATATCAATAAAACCTTACTTATTAAACAATCTATTCTGTTTGAATAACACCTTGTAAATAATTAAAAATTCTCGATTTTAATATTAATGCTTGGTTAATAAACTGATGGATATTTTGTTCTATTTCGTTGTGCAAATTCATAAAATAATTATCACAAGCAAGCTCATCGCATTCAATTATATTAGCAATTTGACTCTTATGAGAATTAACTTTTATTATCAATTTATCTGATTTTTGAATACATTTCTCTAATTCTTTTTTAAACTGCTCAAGATTTTCAAATAGGTTCATTATTTTAGGCCTATAAATTTGAGCATTTACTAAAAACTGCAAGAAGATTAATTCTTCTTTTAAATTCTGAAGACTTTCTGCATACAATAGTACATGATACTGCAATTCTTCAGTAGATTTCTCTCTATTAAAACTTTTGTATTCTATGTGTGTTTGCATAATAAAAACTTTAATTTTATAACATTACTTTTTCAATGTCTGTAAGTTTTGGAATGGTTGCATTCCATTTAAACGTATCTTTTATTTTTACTCTAAAAGCATCTAAAGCCATAGACTCTCCATGTATTAAATAAACTTTTTCAGGAATGTTTTTTATGTTGCTCATCCAATTTAATAATTCTTCTTGGTCTGCATGAGCCGATAAACTTTCTAAGTGTTTTATAGTAGCTTTTACAGGATAATATTTTCCAAAGAATTTAATTTCATGTGCACCTTCAAGCAATTGTCTACCTCGCGTTCCTTCGGCTTGATAACCAACCAATAGAACCGTTGTGGAAGATTCATCTATAAGTTGCTGCAAATAAGTTAACACTCTACCTCCAGTAACCATGCCACTTCCTGCAATAACTATTTTGGAACGTTTATCGTCTATGGTTTCCCAGGTTTCTTTATAAGATTGAATAATATTAACATGGTTACACATAGCTCTGTAGTCTGCTTCGGAAAGTTTATGCCACTTTGGAAAGTGTTTAAAAACATCAAGTACATTGTTTCCCATTGGACTATCAATAAAAATAGGTATGTTAGGAATTCTGTTCGACTTATAAAGTTTCCACAAAATGTACATTAATGTTTGTAATCTTTCAACTGCAAAACTTGGTATAATAAGGTTGCCTTTTTTGTAAATAGTTTCCTTTATTAAATTAGAAAGTAGAGTTTCAATATCTTCTTCTGGATGGAGTTTATTTCCGTAAGTGCTTTCTATAAATAAAAAATCTGCCCATTCAGGCCTTTTTGGATCATCTAAAAGATAATCGTTAGTTCTCCCAATATCTCCAGAAAACACAAATCGTTTGCCATTAATATCTAATTCAATAAAAGTGGCTCCAATAATATGTCCATTATATTGAAATCGATAAGATATGTTTTCAGACAACTTAATCCATTTGTCATGCATTTCTACCTGAAACATATTTATAGTCTTCTCGGCTTCCCGAGTTGTATAAAATGGTAAAGCAGGACTGTGTTTTGTGTATTTTTCCTTATTGGCTTTTTCGGCTTCTTCTTCGTGAATTTTAGCACTATCTTTTAATATAATTTCTGCAATAGCCAATGTAGGTGCTGTTCCAATAATTTTCCCCTGGAACCCTTGTTTTAATAATCTTGGTAAGTAACCTACATGATCTAAATGTCCATGAGTCAACAAAACAATATCTATTTCTTCAACATCTACAGGAAGATCTACCCAATTTAACTCTCTAAGCTCTTTAAGACCTTGAAACATACCACAATCTATCAAGATATTTTTTTCGGAAGTTTCTAAAAGAAATTTAGACCCAGTAACAACTCCAGAAGCACCTAAAAAATTAATTCTTGCATATTTTTCCATGATTTTATTCTTAAGGATTACACAACTGCATTATATCATTTAAAATGCGTTCTTTTCTTGTATCTGAAATACCTAAATGATCTAAATAAAAAGAATCTCCAATCAAATCTCTACACAAAACCACATCTCTACTTAATAAGAACTGTTTTTCTCTATTTGTTAATAAGGTAGAAACTGTAATTGGATATAAACCCAATCTATCAATAATGTTTTTTAGTGCATCTTCTTTTGGGTAATCCCAGCTTAATAACTTTAATCCTATACATTTTCCATATTGTAAAGCATCTTCAGTAAATCGTGTATTAGTTACAACCCATCCCGAATTTAATTTGGTTTTTTTAGGTTTAGAATCCCAATGCTCTTTTACATCTTTAAATCTTGATGCTATATAGAGAGGTACTTTAACATTGCAATTCCTACCTTCTTCGCTATGGAATTTACATTCCACAATGGTTGTGTTTCCATTTTTATATGCTACTACATCTATTTCGTGAGTAACACATTTGCCTTGTAAAATTTTTCCAACTTCTGTTTTATATCCAGTATATTTAAAAATAGTAGCTATAAAGTTTTCAAATGGAAAACCTGTTGGACCTAACTCATAAATGGCTTTTTTAAGTTTATATTTTGAAGCAAAATAACTTTTCTTCTTTTTCAATAATGCAAAAGCCCTATTATAAATTTCTTTAGTTGAAATACCTTGATATAATTCGTCTCGAACTTTGTCAATTATTTGATCTACTGTTTTTTTATCTGCTCCAGAATGATTTAAAGAAGCTCTTAATTTTTCTAATGAAAACTTCACTTTTTCGCCTGAAGATTTAATGACTTCTATATGTTGTTCCATAAATTAAATTTAAAAATGACCTAAATACAAAAGCAATTATTAATACTAAATCTCTATTTTATTCTTTTTATCTGAAGGAATAACCAGAAAAGGAATTTTTAGATGAAAACCAATTTGATTAATGGTCGATTTAAAAAATAAGTTTTCGAAAAAAGAATGCTTATTATTTATCATTATCAATAAATTAATACGTGCTTTTTGTTGAAAATTGGTAATAGCATCTGTTATATCTTGTTTACTAACTTCATGAAATAAATGGGCTACTTTTTTAAAATAAGTTTCTAATTTAGCCTTATTTTGTTCTTGTTCATCTAATAAATCTGTTCCATAAGATACATGTAACACATTGATTCTTGAAGTAAACAGTTTCGCAATTTCAACTATAGGTTTTATTTGCTTGTCTTGGTAATTAATTTCATAATCTGTTGGGAATAAAATATCTTTAGGCGCTTCAAACTCGAATTCGTCTGGAACAGCCAAAACTGGACATTTTACATGCTTAAACACTTGTACTGTATTTGAACCAAATAATACTTCTTTTGCTCCTGTGGCACCTTTAGTTCCCATAATTACATAATCTATTCCTTTTTCTTCAACTAACTCTTTAATTTCAAGAATCAATGTGTTAAATGAAGCTCTCTTTTTAAAGCTGTGTTTGGGATTATTAAAAGTTTCTTTTATTTGTTTTTCTATAGTATCTAAACCTTTTATGGACGATTCTCTAATGGCATCTGCAAGTCCAAATTGCGAAGGACTTACCATAACATATTCTACATGATAAACAATTGGAGTATACGTGTTTAATAAATAAAACGTACAAGTTTCTTCTTTAAATAATTGAAGCGCATATTTTATTGCATTCCAAGAATTATCAGAAAAGTCTGTTGGTAATAATATTTTTTTCATGATTTAAAATTTTAAGTATTATCAAATTCGTTTTATATTCTGCAAAGCCAAAAATGGAATTTCTATATGTAAACTAAGTTTAGATATGGTAGATTGAAACAAAATGTTCTCTAGAAACGAATGTCTAGTGTTAACCATAACTAGCATATCTATCTTTTTTGATTCGATATAATTAAAAATGGTTTTTGTAATATCTTTATTTTTAATTGTAATAAAATTTATTTGATTTTTACACAATTCGTTTTTAACAAAGGCTTTATTGTCTTCTTGTCTCATTGAAAGCTTGTCGCTTTTAGAGATATATACCATATCTATTTCTCCTCTAAAAGGCATAGCCATCTCGCACAATAACTTAAGTTCTCTTCTTTTATAAGGAATCAAGTAATTAGTAGGAAACATAATATGTTTAGGCTGTGTATATTTATAATTCTCTGGAATAGCCAAAACAGGACATTGTACATATTTTAAAACTTGCAATGTATGGCTACCAAAAGTTATTTTTCTATCGTTTGTTTCTCCACGAGTACCCATAACAATAATATCTATATTCTCTTTATCAACTATTCTATCTGCTTCGTCTACAAGAATACTATTTGAAGAAATAATAAAATGTTTATGTCTAGGGTTTGGAGAAATCTCTTTAATCTGTTTAAGTATTGTTTCTAGTTTTTTAACTGAAGCATTATTAACACTTTTAGTTACTTTATCTAGTTTATCTCTACTTATTAAAGCTTCATCTGCATATATTTCATCTTGATAAGCATGCATGATATAAAATTCGCTAATCTCATATTTAAAAAGCTCTAATGCATACTTTATAGCATTTAAGGCATTATCTGAAAAATCTGTAGGAATTAATATTTTTCTCATAATTGTAAGTTTATTTCATTATTCTTAAAGTTAATTGTTAAACTCATAACAAACTATGATAAATGTCAGATTCACAAAGTTTTATAGATTAATAAATATACTTTTTTTAATATGCAAACATGCATTCTATAAGAATATTAAATGCACTAATTAATTGATTTAATGATTTTTATCATTTTATACCTCCTTTTCTATTCGTACCTTAATTGAATAGATTAATATTAAATAATATAAAAAAAGATGAAAAACCTCAACATGCATTTTTATCAAAAATTAGGCAAATTATTTTATGCTATTGCTGCAGCAGATAATGATGTTAGAGAAGCTGAAATACTAAAATTACATGAGATTGTAAAAAGCAAATGGCTTCCTGTAGATGATACAGAAGACAATTTTAACACAGATGCGGCTTACCAAATTGAATTTGTTTTCGATTGGCTTAATAATCAAGGTCAATTAAATGCAGAAGCATGTTTTAAAGATTTTATAGATTTCAAAAACGAACAAAAGCATTTTTTTACAGAACCCATTAAAAATTTAATTATTAAAACAGCTCATGCTATTGCAAATAGTTTTTCAGGAAAAAACAAGTCTGAACTTATTATGTTAGCAAAGTTAGATATAGAATTAAAGAAAATATAATTCAATAAATATGGATCAAATTAAAAACTGGATTTTAGAAAATCCTACCATTTACAGTATCGCTAAATTTGCTTTAATTGTAATTTTTGTCCTTTTAGTTATCCAATTTCTAAGACGCTTTTTAAGAAAAAACATTCCAGACACTTCAGCACGATATAAATCGCAAAAAGGGATAGAATTTATTGGATACACCTTGTTAATTATTTTATCTATATCTTATTTTACAGGAAACATAAAAGACTTTACATTAGCTATTGGTCTTTTTTCTGCAGGTGTTGCCTTTACTCTTCAAGAATTATTTTTAAGTATTGCAGGATCTGTTTACATATTTGTTGTTAAGGTATATAAGCCTGGAGATAGAATTGAAATTAATGGCATTAAAGGAGATGTTATAGATGTTGGCAGTATTTATACAACTATGATGGAAATTGGCCAATGGGTTTCTAGCGATAATTACAGTGGAAGAATAGTAAAATTGAGCAATGCCTTTGTGTTTAAAGGAGCCATATACAACTACTCTCAAGACTTTCCATTTATTTGGGACGAAATTAATTTACCTATAAAATATGGCTCAGATATAGAATTGGCAAAATCTTTAGTCATTGATATTGCGTCTAAAGCATTGGCTGAACATACAGCAAGTTCTAAAACACAATGGAAAGAAATAGTAAACAAATATTATATTGAAGATGCGCAAATAGATCCAACACTTGCTATTACGTTAACAGATAATTGGATTCAATTTAATTTAAGATTTATTGTAGATTACAAAAAACGAAGGTTTACAAAAAACGAATTACACAACTCAATTCTAAAAGCTTTTGAGGGTACAAATGGCAAAGTTTTATTTGCATCAACCACCATAGAACTTGTTAAAATACCAGAAATTAAAGTCGATATTAATAAGTAAAATATATAAAATAGATTATGAAAAGCTATTCACTTTTTACCATATTCCTTTTGTGTTTAGTTATTTTTACTGTCGATTTTTTAGCATATCATTGGTTAAAGTCAATTACAAATCTTATTTCCTTCTCCTTTTTAAGGAGTGCCATTCATATACTTTTTTGGTTTTTTACTATTGGATTAATAGTAGCCATAATTACCCTGAAAATAAGATTAGACCACATACAACCTAGAAGAAAACAATTACTTATCTCATCTTTATATGGTTTGACCATATCATCCTTTATTCCTAAAATAATTTTTATAGTTGTTACGGCTATTTTCTTTTTTACCAATTATGTGTTTTCCGAAAAAGAATCGCTTTTAGTCATTCCTCTTATTGGGTTATTTGCTGGATTTCTACCCTTTTTCGTAATTGTTTATGGTATTTTTAAAGCTAGATACAATTTTAAAGTACATCATGTAAAACTCCCTTTTAATCATTTACCTGAAGGGTTTCATGGTTTGAAAATTGTTCAAATTTCCGATTTACACTTAGGAAGTTTCAATCATCAATTTCATATTCTAGATCGAGCTATAAATAAAATTAATCAGCTTGAGCCAGATCTGTTAGTATTCACAGGTGATTTAGTTAATAATTATGCTTGGGAATTACGTGGCTGGAAAAAAGCATTCAGACATTTTTCGCCTAACATAAGCAAGTTTGCTGTTTTAGGAAATCATGATTATGGCGATTATAGTAAATGGGACTCTAAAGAAGCCAAGCAAGAAAATTTTGAAGCTATTAAGACATTTTACAAAGAGAATAATTTTAAGCTTTTATTGAATGAATCTGAAATAATAACTTCAAAAAATGAAAAAATAGCCATTATTGGTGTTGAAAATTGGGGGAATCCACCTTTTAAACAATATGGAGATTTGCAAAAAGCATTATCTGGCACTGAAGAAGTTCCGTTTAAAATTCTTTTGTCTCACGATCCAACTCATTGGCCAGAAGAAGTTATAAAACAAACCAACATTGCCTTAACACTTTCTGGGCATACACATGGTATGCAGGCTGCTTTTAAATTAAAAAACAAAGAATGGAGTCCTATAAAATATAAATACAAGCATTGGGCTGGATTATACGAAAACAACAAGCAATGTCTCTATGTAAACAGAGGTCTAGGCTGGCTTGGTTTCCCTGGAAGATTAGGCATGCGTCCAGAAATAACACTTATAGAATTAATAAAAAAACAAAATGTCTAAACTGATTTATGTCATAGGCTTTTACTTTAATAAGTATTAAGTTAGTTGTTAGTCTAAATTAGAATATTATGACACGTAAAAAGAAAATACTATATGTTTTTATTGGCATTATTACACTATTTTTTTTATTCCTAGTTTGGTATAAAGTTACTTATTCCATGGACGAAGCTGCTTCTTACGAAATTAATTCTCCTACAAATCAAACTAAATTATTAATAGCAACCCAAGGCAGCGAATTTAAAAATGCAATAACAGAAAATATTGTAAATTACTACAAGAAAGATTCGCTTTACATTAAAGTTATTGATGTGTCACTATTAGATAAAATTAATGCCAATAAATTTAATGCTATATTTTTATTTCATACATGGGAAAACTTAAAACCTCCTATTGAGGTTGAGAAATTTATAGAAAGTAACAAAGCGCTTAAAAGCAAAATAATTATATATACTACATCTGGAAACGGTTCTTATAAAATGGAAAATGTCGATGCTCTAACTGGAGAATCTAATATTGAAGATGTAAAAAAGGTAAGCAATCAAATTAAAAGAAAATTGGACGATTTATTATAATAAGAAAACCCAGAAACATGATAGCAAATTTAGAAACCAAAGAATGCAACTTTATACTTAGCAATAATTACATTGGACATTTAGGGTACATCTTCCAAAACAAACCCTTTGTGGTACCAATTACTTATTACTTTGATGAAAAAGCGAACCATATTATCTGTTATTCTGGCGAAGGACATAAAATAACAGCCATGCGAAAAAACAATACAGTTTCCTTGCAAGTAGCAGAAATAGAAACAGTAAATAATTGGAAATCTGTTTTGGTTCATGGACAGTTTGAACTTCATTTTGGTAGCGAAGCTAAAGCCTATCTTCATGCTTTCTCATTAGGTGTAAAAGACGTTATTACAGAACAAGAACAGGTTAAGCTAGATCGTATTAGCGATTTTTCTAGCAAAATTTATAAAGATGAAATTCCTTTTGTTTTCTTAATTAAAATTGAAGAAGTAACTGGAAAAAAAAGAATTCATTAAGTTAAATTGTTATGGAATAAATAGCAGACAAACTAAATATTGAAAT
Source organism: Xanthomarina spongicola (assembly GCF_003148645.1). Lineage (GTDB taxonomy): Bacteria > Bacteroidota > Bacteroidia > Flavobacteriales > Flavobacteriaceae > Xanthomarina > Xanthomarina spongicola. The sequence goes on along the minus strand of NZ_QGGP01000001.1, from coordinate 746,823 downwards.
AGAGATATTATTAGAATTAAAAAACCATTAGGATGTCGTACATTGATTATTATAAAATATTAGGCATTCCAAAAAATGCTACAGAAAAAGACATAAAGAAAGCCTATAGAAAATTAGCAAGGAAATACCATCCAGATCTAAACCCTAACGACAAAGAAGCTGAAAAAAAATTTAAGGAAATTAACGAAGCCAATGAGGTTTTAAGTCATCCGGAAAACAGAAAAAAATACGATGAACACGGAAAAGACTGGAAACATGCCGAAGAATTTGAAAGAGCAAAACAACAGCAACAACAATACCAAGGTAGCAGACAGCAACAGTATTCTGGTGATTTTAATGAAAGTGATTTTTCAGATTTTTTCGAATCCATGTTTGGTGGAGCCTCTAGACAAAGAAGTAGAAGCACCATGTTTCGAGGTCAGGATTTTAATGCCGAATTACAACTAGATATAAAAGATGTTTATGCAAGCCATAAACGCACATTAACCGTAAACAACAAAAACATTAGGATTACTATTCCTGCAGGTATTGAGAATGGTCAGGTTATTAAAATTAAAGGACATGGTGGCAAAGGTGTCAATAATGGTCCAAATGGCGATTTATACATTAAATTCAATATTTTAAACAATACCAGTTTTAAAAGAGACAAAAACAATCTGTATACAACGGTCGATTTAGATTTATACAAAGCTCTTTTGGGTGGCGATGTTACAGTTGATACTTTTAACGGAAAAGTAAAACTGAAAGTAAAACCAGAAACCCAAAATGGCACTCAGGTTAAGCTTAAAGGCAAAGGCTTTCCTGTGTATAAAAAAGAAGGTCAGTTTGGCGATTTATACATTACATATAACATAAAAACACCAACAAAATTAACTGACAAGGAAAAAGAATTATTCACCGAATTATCAAAATTAAGATGATTATGGACAGAGAAAATTTAATATCAGTACAAGAGTTTTGCTCGCTTTATAAGGTTCCAGAAACATTTATTACATCCTTATACGAATACGAATTAATTGAAATTACAACCACAGATAACACCCAATGTGTACGTGTTACCCAATTAAAAAACATCGAAAAACTCATTAGGTTTCATTTCGAAATGGATATTAATCTGGAAGGCATTCATGCCATTTCTAATTTGCTTAATAAAGTGGAAACCTTACAGGACGAAATTAAGAGACTTCACAACAAGATAGATTTTTATGAAAGTAATTAATATGTTATGCAATATGTCTATAGCTTCATATTATTGTTTCATGGATTAATACATCTTTTAGGATTTGTAAAAGCCTTTAATCTAGCAGAAATAAACCAATTACCTCAAAGCATTTCAAAACCAATTGGGATTCTTTGGTTCCTAACGTTTCTTCTGTTTTTAATAACATTCTTGGCATATTTAAAATCTTATAAATTCTGGTTTATTATTGCTATTGTAGCAGTTATCATATCGCAAATAATCATTATTATATTTTGGAAATATGCTAAATTTGGTACGATAGCCAACATTATTATTCTTGTTGTTAGCATATTCTCTTTAGGCAAGTATCAATTTAATAATATGGTTTCAAACGAAACCACACAGGTTTTACAACATATTCAAACTAAAAATCATACTATAATTTCTGAAAAAGACATCTTGCATTTACCAGAAATTATTCAAACATGGTTAAGAAATTCTGGAGTAATTGGAAAAGAAATAAGTCAAAGCATTCGGTTAAAACAAATTGGGAAGATGAGGACTAAACCAGAAAACAAATGGATGCCTTTTACTGCCACACAAATATTTAATGTAGAAAAGCCAGCTTTTGTCTGGAATACTCAAGTTGAAGCCATGCCATTTATTTCTTTATATGGTAGAGACAAGCTATACCTAGAACAAGGTAGTATGCTTATTAAACTAGGAGCTTTAATTCCAGTAGTGAATGATGCTGAAAACCCACAAATAAATTCTGGAGCAATGATACGGTTTTTAGCTGAAATATGCTGGTTTCCATCAGCTGCTTTAAACAATTATATTGTTTGGGAAACTTTAGATAAAACTTCAGCAAAAGCGACGTTAACAGTCAATGGCGAAAGCGTATCAGGAATATTCAAATTCTCTAAAGAAGGCCATATTATTTCCTTTGAAGCCAAACGATTTTATGGTGGCAATACAAATTCTAAACTTGAGACTTGGCATGTAAAGATGACTTCTTACAAAACCTTTAACAATATTAAAATTCCAAATAAAAGCTCAGTAAGTTGGAAATTAAAAGAAGGTGATTTTAATTGGTTAAAGCTTGAAATATTGGAATTGGAAAGAAATATAATTAAAGATTAGGTAAAAACTTTTAGATTTGTAGGTATATGCATTAAGAATATACACACGAGTGTATATCTTGCATTGATTGTATATAATTTATTGAAGACAAAATATTATAAAAACGATAAATGAGGACGTATTGCATATTTTTTTTACTGCTGATTGTTACATGCTCAACAAAGGCTCAAGAATTCTCCTCCTACGAAAAACCAATAGAAACAAGTTTGTATTCGCAAGCATTAAATGACTCTGTAAGTCTGGAAATAACCTTGCCTAAAGAACTAAAAAATCAAACAGGTAAAGAATATCCTATTATATATTTACTTGATAGACAGTTATCCAACAACTATAAATACAATCTATATGCTATTGACTATTTAAGTACACTGCAATGGATGCCTAATGCAATAGTTATTGGTATTACTTTTTCTAATAAAAACAGAAATTCTTGGACAGTTCCTAATGCATCTGGTGGAAAAGCAGATAATTTGATACTATTTATAGAAAATGAGTTGAATAATGAATTGAGAGAAAAATACCCTATCTCAAATTTTAATTTGTTGATAGGACATTCTCGTACGGCAATTTTTTCATCTTACGCTTTATCAAAAAGCCCTGAATTTTTCAATGGTACAATAGCAAGTAGCGTTTCGAATTTTGACTTTGGGGATAATGAACAACACAAACAATTTGAACTCTTCTTGAATAAGATTGTGTCAAGTTCTCATAAATACTATTACTATTTTTCAGTAGGAGAAAAATCATATGGAGATTTACATGAATCAGCCGTAGACACATTAAACACTTATTTAAATGCTAAAAAATTACCTAAAAACTTGGAATGGAAATATTACAAGCATAAAATAGCACATGATCTTACACCAGGAGTTACTGTAGGTAATGCTTTAAGTGAAATTTTCAAAGATTACGGCAGAAGAATAGAGTTATGTTTTGATCTTGCAAAAGGATCGAGAAATAAAGTGCCATGGAATGATTTTCTAGACTTATATTCTTCCCTTTCTTCTGAATTAGGTTTTAAAATCCAACCATCAGAATTATTCTTCAATAGTATTGCTTCAGAGTATTACAATGATTATGACAGTATATATGGTGACAACAATCTAGATTTTACTCTAGAGATTCTATTAAAGGCAATAGAAGAGTTTCCAAATGATTTTGAATACAATAGTTGGATAGGAGAAATCTATATTACTCTCAAAGAAATTGAGAAAGGAGAACATTATCTCAATAAGGCAATCGAACTAATAAATAATGACAAATCCGTCTCGGAATTAGATCGAATAAACTACCTTAAAGAAATAGAGGCATTAAAAACGGAATAACCAACTACAATAATATGTGTAATGCAAGCATTGCTCACACCATAAACTAACCGTTAGGTTACAATCTGAAAAAAACAAAAATGATACATTTGATAGTTGGAAATACAGGTTCAGGAAAAACAACATATTCAACTGAATTAAAAAGAAAAACAAACGGCATTATTTTTTCAATTGACAAGTGGAATAAAACACTATTCTTAGCCGACAAAAAACCGACTGACGGATTAGAATGGTTTCTAGAAAGAATTGAACGAGCTGAAAAATTGATTATGACTCTAGTTAGTCAGTTAGAAACCTCAAAAACCGATTCAATTCTAGATTTAGGACTTTCAAAATTTGAACATCGTGAAAAATTTAGAAAGTTCGCTGATTTAAACGGTTATGAATTAAGAACCCATTTTTTAGACATTCCAAAAGAAACTCGACTAAATAGAGTTATGAAAAGAAACAAAGAAAAAGGTGAAACTTTTGAATTTGAAGTAAGTAAAGAAAATTTCGATTTTATGGAAAACTGGTTCGAAAAACCTACTAAAAAAGAAATGATTGGAGGAATAATTATTAATGAATAAAAAACATGTACCAATAAAGAACTAGGTAAGAAAACAATCTGTTTTAAACTAATTCTTTTCTTTTTCAGCCTTTTTCTCAGCCTTTTGTTCTTCTTTTTCTAATTTCTTAAAATAACCACGTGTCAAGAAATTATGCTTTAAGGCTTCCATATTCTGGTTAAATTTATCTGTACCTTCATTAATATATTTAATAGATTCTTCAAGTTGTTTTACTAATTCAGGATCGTTCGATAAATAATTTACAGCTCCTTCTCCTTCTTTTAAATTGGTTATGGTTTCGTTTAAATTGGTAATTACAGATTGTATTTCCATACTTGATGTTTCCAAATTTGAAATAATATGTCTTACCTTATTAGCTTCAATAGTATCGTTTAATAAAACACCAGCAACGCTTTCTTCTAAATCAATCTCAGCTATAAGCGAATTAAGCCTCAACATAGTTTTGTTGGTTTGCACACTTGTTAATTTTAAATTATTAAGCGTTTCCTTGATGTCATTTGCTGCAATGGTATCGTTTATAAGCATCCCTAGAGTGCCTTTTCCTTTTGTAATAGAATTAACAATGTCTAATAATTTAGATGTTAATAAAGCTGCATTTTCATTTGTTGTATTTAAGGTATTAAGCATTTCGCCTGTTCCAATTTTTGTATAAGATTTTATGTTATCTCCTTGAGCTATTGGACCTGCTAACCCTTGGCCTGGAATAATATTTACAATCATGTTTCCAACCAAACCATCGGAACCAATTGTTGCAATAGCATCTTTTTTAATATGCTTTACCATTTTCTCATTGATAACCAATTCCACATTAATAGTAGAATCGTTAATCATGTTAATATTTCTTACTGTTCCTACATTAATTCCAGAATAACGAACGTTATTACCTTGCATCAAGCCATTTACATTATTAAAATTAGCACTTATTGTAAAGGTTTTATCGAACATGTTTTTTTGTTCGCCAATAAAATAAACAGCAGTTATAAAAATGATTAATCCAATAACCACGAAAAGTCCCAGATTAAATGTCTCTTTACTTGTTTTTTTCATTTAACTATATTTATTTCATTCCTATAAATCTACCTGACTTCAGACAGAAAAGGGAATCTTTATTAAATTATTTAAAAAATGCTTTTACTTGCTCATCGTTAGACGAAGCCAATTCAGTAAAAGTTCCTTCAGCATAATTAGTTCCATCCACCAATAAAATCATGCGTTCGCTAACTACTCTAGCACAATCTACATCGTGAGTTATAATTAACGACGACGTTTTATATTGTTTCTGTACACGTCTCATAAGCTCAATAATTTCCTTAGACGTTATTGGATCTAAACCACTTGTTGGCTCATCGTATAAAATAATTTTAGGTTTTAAAATAAGTGCTCTTGCTAAAGCTATCCGTTTTTTCATACCTCCAGACAGTTCAGATGGCATTAAATTTACTGTATGAGCCAGACCAACACTTTCTAATGCTTCAGTAATAAGTGGTGTAGTATCTGTTAAATTTTCAAATTTCTTTTTATGTCTTCTTAACGGAAATTCTAGATTCTCTCTTACTGTCATAGAATCGTAAAGCGCATTCCCTTGAAAAAGAAAGCCAATTTCGGTTCGAATGTTATCTAATTCAACACGATTAAGTTTGGTAATATCCTTTCCCATAACTTTTATACTTCCGGAATCTGCTTGCATTAAACCAACAAGGCATTTAATCATAACCGATTTCCCTGAACCAGATTTCCCCATAATGACTAGATTTTCTCCTTCAAAAAGCTCTAGGTTAAATCCGTTTAACACGTGGTTATTTCCAAAAGATTTTCTCAAGTCAACAATCTCAAGCATGAGTTTTTTTTCGCTTTGCTCTTTAGTTACATCTAGTATGTTTTGAGTTTGATTCATCTTTAAATTTCAAAAAATATGTCTGTTATAAAAACGGCTATAAAATCTAATATAAATAAAAGCATGGACGCATAAACAACTGCAGAATTTGCTGCCTTACCAACACCTACTGTTCCTTTTTTGCAGTTATATCCTTTAAAACAACCTACAAGTGCAATGGCAAAACCAAAGAAAAACGTTTTTATAGTTGCTGGAATAAGATCGCTAAATTCTAAAGCTTTAAATACTTTATTAAAATATAAAACAAAAGACACATCTCCTTTTGCATTTTCAATAATATACGAACCATAAAGTGCAATAGCATCACCAAAAATAACCAAAATAGGAAGCATGATTGTTGCTGCAAGAATTCTTGTAACCACTAAAAATTTAAAAGGGTTTGTTCCAGAAACTTCCATAGCATCAATCTGCTCTGTTACTCTCATAGAACCTAATTCGGCTCCTATTCCAGAGGCAATTCTTCCTGCAAATGTTAAGGCAATAATAACAGGTCCAATCTCTCTAATTATAGAAATACTAACCATAGAAGGCATCCAAGATTCTGCTCCAAATTCTTGCAAAGTTGGTCTGGTTTGTAAGGTTAAAACCAAACCAATAATAAATCCAGTAACACCAACTAATAGAATAGAACGATTGCCAATACTATAACACTGCCTTAAAAGTTCTTTAAACTCGAATGGTCTAGAAAAAACTTCTTTAAAAAACCGACCAGCAAAGTATGTAAGCTCTCCTATTTCAATAAAAAACGATTTTATAGCGCTATTTTTCTGCATGTTACATAATTAGCATTCTACCAAATATAATGTAAGAAGCTAACAATTAATATGATTAATATCATTTCTTTTCTAAGATATTCATTCTAAATTTAAGTATGAATTCTTAATAAAAATAATTTATTATAATGTGATGACCTTTAAAACTATTAATTACTATCTACTTACTATTGTGTTAATAGTAACCACTAGCTTTTTTCCTAAAAACACACAATTAAACAATCAAAACACAATAAAAACAAGAAATCTTCAAGACTCAATACAACCAGTAATATTAACTAGAGATATTCAGATAAAAAGTTACTTTCAATATCTAGATTCTATTATTACAAATTTTAATTCCAAACATGCTTATATTATTTCTGAACATGTTCTGGTTAGACACAATCCATGGATAATAGACTCTTTGGCAAATACAGATTATTATAGAATGATGGCTAAAGACTCTTTTGTATACAATCAAAAAGAGTTAATTATACTAAAAAAAGGTAGTCGAATTAATATTCCAGATTCTCTTGAAACTAAACAATTACTTGACACCTTTAAAAATACTTGGTTAGATGTAAATATTCCCGAATATAAATTTCGAATCTATAAAGATTCCACAATGTTATACGAGTTTCCAATTAGAGTTGGTAGAAACGAAAAAAAATATTTGAAAATGGGAAACAGAGTTACTGATTTAAAAACTATTCCTGGTGAAGGAAAAATTGTAGCCTTTATAAAGAATCCTGATTACTACAATCCTGTAACTGGAAATCAATATTTTGTAACTAAAAGAGACGATAATAAAACAACCAAATTACCACAAATTCCATTTATTGAAACTGAAATAAATGGCATAAGATATGGTCAATTAATTCATCCAACAACCAATCCAATAACACTTAATAAAGCATATTCTAATGGCTGTATTGGCACAAACGAAGCAGATGCTTGGATTATATATTATTATGCGCCAATTGATACAAAAATTAGGATTAGATATGATTTAAATATTATTAACGAAGAAGGCGAAAAAGTAGTTTTAAAAGATATTTATGGTGAATAAATAAGTATATAACATTAATATCTTTTATATTATATGTAATTTGGCAATTAATGAAAATTAAAGTTTTAATAATAATATGAATTTAAACATTGCAGTACTTATAGATGGAGATAATATTCCCTCAGCTCACGTAAAAGAAATGATGGAGGAAATTGCAAAATATGGCAATCCTACCATAAAAAGAATTTATGGCGACTGGACCAAACCTCATCTAACTAAATGGAAAGATCTTTTACTGCAAAATGCCATTACACCTATTCAGCAATATGCTTACACGACAGGTAAGAATGCAACAGATTCGGCCATGATTATTGATGCCATGGATATCCTTTATTCTAATAAAGTAAATGGTTTCTGTTTGGTTTCTAGCGATAGTGATTTTACAAGATTAGCTATCAGATTAAGAGAGGCTGGCATGCAAGTTATAGGTATTGGAGAAAAAAAGACGCCAACACCTTTTATTGTGGCATGCGATAAATTTATTTACGTTGAAATATTAAGAAGCCAATCTGAAAAGAAAGACGAAACTAGCAACAAAGAGAAAGAAAAAGATAGTATCGATAAAATTACACCTCAAGTTATTAAACTAATTTCTACAACTATTGATGATTTATCAGATGAAGATGGCTGGGCATTTCTTGGAGATGTTGGAAGTTTACTACAAAAAAAACAACCCAATTTTGATTCTAGAAACTATGGCTTTGAAAAATTAACTCCCATGATTAAATCCACCGAAAGTTTTGAAATTGAACAAAGAGAAACTCCTAAAAGCAAACACAAATTAATTTTTGTTAAAAATATAGAAAAGCCTAAAAGAAGACCTAAAAGAAAATAATTCTACATGAAACAATTAGTACAAATAGCTTTCATATTCTTAGCGTTTATAAGTATAACAAATGCACAAAACAAACCAGCTTACCAATTGTTTAAAAACAATGGAAAAGCAGCTGATTACAACAAAATGATTAAAGATTTGGCTGAAAGTGATATGGTTTTTTTTGGCGAATATCACAACAATCCAATTTCACACTGGCTACAATTAGAAATGAGTAAAAGTTTCTTCGAGATTAAAAGAGACAAACTATTTTTTGGTGCAGAAATGTTTGAAAATGGAAACCAGTTAGTTTTAAACGAATACTTAGAAGGATTTTATGCTGAAGATAAAATGCTTCCAGAAATCACGCAGTTATGGGGAAATTACAAAACAGATTACAAACCTTTAGTCGATTTTGCCAAAGACAATAATTTAAGATTTATTGCCACAAACATTCCAAGACGTTATGCTTCCATGTTAAGTAAAAAAGGCATGGACGCTTTAAAAGAATTAAGCCCAGAAGCACTTGCCATGATTGGGCCAGATTTAGAAACCTATTTCGACCCAACTGTAAAGGCTTATGCTGAAATGGCAGATAAAATGGGTGGACATGTGCCTCCAAACATGCTAAACATTCAAATAGCCCAAGCCTCAAAAGATGCAACTATGGCTCATTTTTCTTTACAGAATTTTAATCCAGGTGAATTTCTCTTTCATTTTGAAGGTTCTTACCATTCCAACTACAATCAAGGCATTATTTGGTGGATTAATAAAATCCAGCCAGGCTTAAATATAAAATCTATTACAACGGTTATGCAATCGGAATGGGATGAGATGAGTAAAGAAGATAAAGCCGAAATAGCTAATTATATTATTGTTGTAGCAGATTCTATGACGCTGACTAAAGGGTAATCTTAAAACATCAAACTTTAAAAACTTATATATCTTCGACAAAGGTTTTGTTATAAAGAAGAGAATTGCCAAAAGTGAGCTTTCTGTAATTTTTTAAAACAAAAAAGCCGAAACTTTCGTTTCGGCTTTTCATCTGTACTGAAGACGGGACTTGAACCCGTACGTCCTAATGGACATTGGATTTTAAGTCCAACGTGTCTACCAATTCCACCACTTCAGCTTGGTATATTTTATTCAGTGTATAGAGCGAAAGACGGGATTTGAACCCGCGACCTCCACCTTGGCAAGGTGATGCTCTACCCCTGAGCTACTTTCGCAGTTTTTAATGAACGTACCTTCCAAATGGCAGGCAAGCAATCTCTCGATTGCGGATGCAAATTTAAAATATTTATATGAACTGCAAAGTCTTTTTTAAAAAATAATTCAATTTATTTTTAAGCCATCTTTTTCTTTACCAACATACGTTTTATTTCATTGAGTTTCATAAGCGCTTCAACTGGTGTAAGTGTATCTATATCAATATGTAAAATTTCTTCTTTAATATTTTCTAATAACGGATCATCCAGATTGAAAAAACTTAATTGCATCTCGTTATCTAGAGTTTTTACTTTTTCTGTTAATTCTTCACTGGAATGCGATTGCTCTAACTTTTTTAATATTTTATTAGCGCGATGTAAGACTTGTTGAGGCATTCCAGCCATTTTAGCAACATGGATTCCAAAACTATGAGCAGATCCTCCAGGGACTAGCTTTCTTAAAAAAAGTACATTGTCTTTTAATTCTTTTACCGAAACATTATAGTTTTTAATACGCTCGAAAGTTTCGGTCATTTCGTTTAACTCATGATAATGTGTAGCAAACAAGGTTTTCGCTTTTGCAGGATGTTCGTGTAAATATTCACTTATTGCCCAAGCAATAGAAATCCCATCATAGGTACTGGTTCCTCTTCCTATCTCATCTAGTAAAACCAAACTTCTTTCAGAAAGATTATTTAAAATAGAAGCTGTTTCGTTCATCTCAACCATAAAAGTCGATTCTCCCATGGAAATATTATCGCTAGCTCCTACTCTAGTAAATATTTTGTCCACCACACCAATTCTGGCTGATTTTGCAGGCACAAAACTTCCTGTTTGAGCTAGAAGTACAATCAAAGCTGTTTGACGTAAAATAGCCGATTTACCAGACATATTTGGCCCAGTAATCATGATGATTTGTTGTGTTTCTCTATTCAAGAATACATCGTTTGCTATATAGGCTTCACTTGGTGGTAATTGTTTTTCAATTACTGGATGCCTTCCATCTTTGATGTCTAAATCGGTTGAATTATCTATGGTTGGATACACATAATTATTATCGTTTGCTAATTGTGCAAAACCACACAAACAATCCAATTGCCCAATTAAGTTTGCATTTTGCTGAACAGCTTTTATGTACTGCATCATCCAACCAATCAATTCAGAAAACAGCTGTTGTTCTATAGCTGAGATGCGTTCTTCGGCTCCTAAAATTTTAGCTTCATATTCTTTAAGCTCTTCAGTAATATAACGCTCTGCATTAACTAAAGTTTGTTTTCTAATCCACTCGGTTGGAACCTTATCTTTATGTGTGTTTCTAACTTCAATATAATAACCAAATACATTGTTTGATGCAATTTTTAACGACGTGATTCCTGTTCGTTCACTTTCACGTTGCAACATGTTATCTAAATAGGTTTTTCCAGAAAGAGATAAACCTCGTAACTCGTCTAATTCTGAAGAAAAACCTTCAGCAATTGTAAAGCCTTTTAAAACATTTACAGGAGCATCTTCATTTAAAGTCTCCTTTATTTTTTCACGAAGTATCTGGCAACTTTGCAGTGTATCTCCAATAATTTTTAAAGATTCGTTGTCACAATTGGATGCCAATGCTTTTATTGGAACAATAGCTTCCAAAGAGTTTTTAAGCTGAATGACTTCTCGAGGATTTACTTTACCTGTAGCGACTTTTGAAATTAAGCGCTCTAAATCGCCAATATGCTTGATGTGATTCTGAATTTTTTGAAGTACTTGCTTATTTTTACTCAAAAAGTCAACCACTTCATGACGTTGTTTTATTTTCTTAATATCCTTTAAAGGAAGCGCCAACCAACGTTTTAATAATCGTCCTCCCATTGGAGAAATGGTTCTATCAATAACATTTAAAAGCGTTACTGCATTGTTATTGGTAGAATAATACAGCTCTAGGTTTCTAATGGTAAACTTATCCATCCACACATAATCATCTTCGGCAATTCTGCTGATCGATGTGATATGTTGCAATTTATTATGTTGTGTTTCGGCTAAATAATGCAAGATAGAACCTGAAGCAATAATCCCTTCGTATAACTCTTCTATTCCAAAACCTTTTAAAGTATTTGTATTGAAATGTTTGATTAAGGTTTCGTTAGAATAATCAATTTGATACACCCAATCCTCTAAATAAAAAGTGTGAAAATCGTCGCCAAAAACTGTCTTGAAATCGCTTCGCTTTTGTTTAGAAACAAGCACTTCACTTGGTTTAAAATTTTGAAGCAGCTTGTCAATGTATTCTTCATTACCTTGAGACGTTAAAAACTCTCCTGTTGAAATATCTAAAAATGAAATCCCTATATGTATTTTTCCGAAGTAAACAGAACATAAGAAATTATTGGATTTCGACTTTAAAACCTCATCATTAAAAGCAACTCCTGGAGTCACTAATTCGGTAACACCACGTTTTACAATGGTTTTAGTTTGTTTAGGATCTTCTAACTGATCGCAAATTGCAACACGTTCGCCAGCTTTTACAAGTTTAGGTAAATAGGTATTTAACGAATGATGTGGAAATCCAGCTAGCTCTATTTCACTTTCGCTTCCTGCTCCTCTTTTCGTTAAAATAATACCTAAAATACCAGCTGTTTTTATAGCATCTTCACCAAAAGTTTCATAAAAATCTCCTACACGAAACAATAACAAGGCATCAGGATACTTAACCTTAATAGCGTTGTACTGTTTCATTAAAGGCGTTACTTTTTTAGTTTTTTTTGCCAATGGTTAAATGATTTTTATGTGTTACTTTTGCTTTAAATGTAGGGTTGCTAATGTAACCATAATTTCATGTTTTGTAAAGCCTAAACCATAGAAGTTATTTACAATTATTCACAATTTTTAAAATGCGTAAACTAAAAAATAGCGAGTTAGATAGACTAAGTGTTGAAGATTTTAAAGAAAAAGTAAAAACACCATTAATTATCGTACTCGATAACATTAGAAGCCTAAACAATATTGGTTCTGTTTTTAGAACAAGTGATGCCTTTTTAATTGAAAAAATTTATCTCTGTGGCATTACAGCAATTCCTCCACACAAAGATATCCACAAAACAGCCTTAGGGAGCACAGAAACTGTTGCTTGGGAATATGTTGAAAACACCTTAGAATTAGTTGAAAATCTAAAAAAAGATAACATTAAAATAGTGTCTATTGAACAAGCTGAAAATGCTACGATGCTTAATGATTTTAAACCTCAACAAAAAACCAAATATGCACTTGTTTTTGGAAATGAAGTTAAAGGTGTTGCTCAAAATATTGTTAGTAATAGCGATGTTGTTTTAGAAATCCCACAGTTTGGAACCAAACATTCTTTAAATATTTCTGTAAGTTGTGGTGTTGTAGTTTGGGATTTATTTTCTAAGCTTACTGCAAACTCAAAATAGGTGATAAAAAAAACAAAGACTCCTTGGCCTACTAAAGATGTTATGAATCAGATTTATGACCTAAAACTTTGGGGAGGAAAAACACATGATTTTTATTCTGGAATAGGCTCACACGATCCAAAAATTATTAATCCTTATTTAGATGCTATCATCGCATTTTTAAAATCTAATAACAATGCTTTAGTTGTTTGCGATTTAGGTTGTGGCGATTTTAATATTGGAAAGCACCTTGCTAAATACACTAAAAAATATATTGCTATAGATATAGTCGATAAACTTATTACTAGAAATCAAAAACTATACAAAGAAGACAACTTAGAGTTCCTGTGTTTAGACATTACAAAAGATAATCTTCCATCTGGAGACTGTATTATAATAAGACAAGTATTACAGCATTTGTCTAATACTGAAATACAAAGCGTAATTAAAAAAATAACCTCTTATAAATACATTATTCTAACCGAACATATACCTATGGGGAACTTTATTCCAAATAAAGATGTTATTTCTGGTCAAGGGATTAGACTAAAACAAAATAGTGGTGTTATTATTACAGAATCCCCATTTAATCTAGACTTTAAAGAAGAAAAAAAACTTGGAGAACACATTCTTGAAAAGAATAAAGGACGCATTGTAACAACCTTATACAAACTATTCTAGAGCAGTTTAAGGTTTTAAATCAGCTTCTTTTTTTAATAGGAATCCAAATGTCTTCTTCTGTGTTTTGCAAATCCTTGCTATAATTTTCAGATAATTCTTCAAAATGAGCTCTATTATCTAATTGATACATAGAATTTGGTAACCACTCTTGGAAAATATATTGTCTGCTTTTTGGAAAATCTTCAATGGATCCTTTATACGAAAAAACAGCATAAGTTCCGGCTTCTAGAATGAACGTTTCCATTCCTTCTGGAATATGGTTAATATTAGAAACCTCAACACCTAACCATTTTTCAAACCTTGTTTGTGGAGTTACATCTTTCATCTTAAGATTCCCATAATTTTGAATAGAAAATACAAGTTTTCCAACTCGAGACGCAACTTCATGTCTTCTTGGCATAAATTGTCTAGCCAAATTTCCTGTTTCTTGCTGAATAGTTTGAATAGTCATGTTGGCTTTTATTCCAACAACGCATCTATCTTTAATTTGTTCAATTCTGTGTTGCATCATCTTTATGACATATTTCACTTAAGATCCAAAGGTAATCTTCTCGATTATCAACAAAATCCCTATCTGAAATATCTATGATCTTCACATTTAGTTCTGTTTGATTTTTTAGAAATTCTAAATAGCCTGTGTTTATTTTATCTAAATATTCGTTTTCAATGTTTTGTTCGTAATCTCGTCCACGTTTTTTAATATTTTCTTGCAAACGTTCTGTATTTTGGTACAAATACACGTATAATTCTGGTTTAGCGATGTCTTTATACATTAAATAAAAAAGTTTTCTATAAAGTTTAAACTCATCTTCAGGTAATGTAATTTTCGAAAAAATAAGTGACTTATAGATATCGTAATCACTTATAATGAAATCTTTAAATAAATCCAATTGAGATAAATCGTCGCTAATTTGCTGGTATCTGTCTGCTAGAAAAGACATTTCTAAAGTAAACGCATAACGTTTTGCATCTTCGTAGAATTTAGGTAAAAACGGATTTTCAGCAAAACGTTCTAAAATCAACTTGGCATTAAAATCTTTAGAAATCATGGTAGCCAAACTTGTTTTTCCTGCGCCAATATTCCCTTCAATAGCTATATAATTATAACTGGTAAATTGAAATTGTTTGCTTGGATTTTTTAACCAAATATTTATAGGTTCTAACACACTTGTATCTTCACATATTTCCAACAAATCCGATATGCTTTTATTTAACTTTGGATGTGTTAATTTAGGTGCAATCTCTAATAATGGCTTTAAAACAAATTTTCTTTTATGAAGCTCTGGATGTGGCACAAGAAGAGTATTTGTGTCGATTATTTCTTCATCTATAAATAATATATCTAAATCGATGGTTCTGGATTGATAACCAAGATTTTCATCTCTTTGCCTTCCTAAAGATGTTTCTATTGCAAGCAATTCTTGCATGACCTTGTTTGGCTCTAAATCTGATTCTAAAATAACACAACAATTCAAAAAATCTGCTCCTTCAAATCCAACAGCAGGCGTATTATAGACTTTAGAAATGATATTAATTTTTCCAATTTTATTAAAAATCAGATTAATAGCATCTTGCAGATATTTTAATCTGTCGCCTTTATTGCTTCCTATTGAAATGTAAATTTTTTGTCGTGTATCCATTGAAAAAACAAATTAACTAAAAGAATTTTTAATAGTTTATATTTACCAAACCTATTTATTCACAATTTTCAATGACCTTAAAAGATAAACTAGCTGCACAAAAAATCTATCTGTTTTTAGCAGCTTTATTTATTACATCTTTAGTGGTTTCAAACTTGATTTTTCAGAAATTTTTTTATTGGCATCCTTTTGATATTGAAATTTTTGGAGTTAAGTTATTCGAACTTTCAGTTGGCATTTTGCCTTATCCAATAACCTTTTTAATAACGGATTTAATTAGCGAAATCTATGGTAAAAAAAGAGCCAATCAAGTAGTGGTTGCTGGAATTTTTGCTTCGATTTTTTCGCTTTCAATTGTTTTAATAGCTAATGCTGCTCCAGCAACAAGCTGGTCTCCAGTAAATGACAATTTATTTTCAACTGCTTTTGGAAATACAGCAATTGCTGTTGCTGCCAGCATGATAGCTTATTTGTTTGCTCAATTTGTGGATATTCAAATTTATCATTTTTGGAAACGCTTAACAAAAGGCAGACATTTATGGTTACGTAATAATTTCTCTACCTTTTTATCGCAATTTGTAGACACTTGTACCATACTTCTTTTACTTTGTTCTTTTAACATTATAGAATGGAATAAATTTTATGGCTTACTTATTGCTGGCTTTCTATTTAAAGTTATTATTGCCATGTTAGACACTCCTTTTCTTTATTTAGGCGTTTATCTTTTCAAAAAACGTTTTCATTTAAAAACAAACGAAGAAATAGATATTCTCTAAGGTTATTAAAGTTTTATTAAACTTTTGTTTTTTAACAACTTTGATGCAATTTTATACGTATATACTTACAATAAACCCATAAATCACTTTACATGAAGAAAGTATTCAAAATTATTGGAATTACTTTATTAACAATACTATTATTACTAATTGCTATCCCTTTTGCTTTTCAATCTAAAATTAAAGAGGTTGTAAAAAGAACCATAAACGAAAACCTAAATGCTCATGTAGAATTTAGCGATGTCAACTTAAGTTTTATTAGAAGTTTTCCTCAAGCTCAAGTAAATGTTAGTGATTTAGTGATAACAAATTTTGAACCTTTTAAAGATGAAACTCTAGCAACAGCTAAATCCATTTCATTAAACATGTCTGTAAAAGAATTGTTTAAAAAAGCGAGCGATGAACCTATTGTAATTAATAAAATTAATATAGACGAAGCTCTCATTACTCTTAAAACGAATAAAAGAGGGGAAACCAATTACGATATTCTTAAAGATGAAAACAAAGATGAAAACAAAGATGAAAAAGAAAATTCATCTGCTGGATTTACCTTAGATGTTAAAGACTACTCGATTGATAATAGTGCTATAACCTATTTAGATGAAAGCTCTAACACCACTTTTTATATAACCGAATTCAACCATTCTGGAAAAGGAAAATTCTCTGAAACTGTTTCTGAATTAGAAACAAAAACAGAATCTAGAATTAGTTTAAGAATAGATAGCACAGATTATTTAAGCAATAACGAGCTAAAACTTGATGCATTAATAGATCTCGATTTAGATAACAACAAATACACTTTTAAGGAAAATAAAGCTTTTATCAATAAGTTACCATTAGAGTTTCATGGCTATGTACAATTGCTTGAAGCAGGTCAAGATATCGATATTACGTTTGAGAATCCAGGTTCCGATTTTAGAGATTTTTTAGCAATAATACCTGAAACTTACTCTAAAAATATAGAAGATGTTCAAACTACAGGAAACTTTAAATTAAAAGGAATGATTAAGGGCTTATTGACAGATGAGACTATTCCAAATTTAGATATCCAAGTTTCTTCCAATAACGCATCATTTAAATATCCAGATTTACCCAAACGTGTCGATAATATTACAATAAATGCAGCTGTAAAAAACACCACTGGAAAATCAGACGATACTTATATAGATATAAATGCTTTTAATTTTAAGATAGATCAAGATGCATTTAAATCGTCTGCTACATTAAAAAATATCACTAAAAATATGCTGATTAATGCAGACATAGATGGCGTATTAAATTTGGCCAATCTAACAAAAGCCTATCCTATTAAATTAGAAAAAGAGTTAAGTGGTATTTTAAAAGCAAAATTAAATACTGCTTTCGATATGAATGCGATTGAGACTAATGCCTATGAGCGTATAAAAAACAATGGCTCGGCTTCAATTACAGATTTTATATTTTCATCTGAAGATATGGTAAATCCAATTCATATTAAAAAAGCAAATATGACATTTAATCCTGGAACGGTTTCGCTTAATAATTTTGATGCAGTAACTGGCAAAAGTGATTTACACGCAAATGGAACCATTAAAAATTTACTTGGTTTCTTGTTGAGCGACAATAAATTACAAGGAAATTTCAATGTCAATTCTAATCTTTTTATCATTAGTGATTTTATGGTTGAAAGCAAAACAGCTTCCAACAACAATAAAACGACCTCCAAAAAAGAATCCTTAAAAATCCCTGAATTTTTAGATTGTACCATTCAAGCTGATGCTAAAACGGTTGTTTATGACAATTTGAATTTAGAAAATGTACAAGGCACGCTTGTTATAAAAGATCAACAAGCAACCTTAAAGAATATGACTACAAATATTTTCAATGGAAAATTAGCAGTTATTGGAAACGTATCAACTCAAAAAGAAACTCCAACATTTAATATCAATCTTGGAGCAGAAAACTTTGATATATCTAAAGCTTTTAAAGATTTAGACTTATTACAAGCTTTAGCTCCTATTGCAAAAATTCTTGAAGGAAAACTTAATTCAACCATTAGCTTAAGTGGTAGTTTAGACAAAGAGTTTACACCAGATTTAACAACTGTTTCGGGTAACGCTTTTGCTGAATTATTAACAACAGATATAAATACAGAGGACAGCAAAATATTAAGTTTATTAGGCAGTACATTAAAATTCATAGATTTCAATAAGCTTGATTTAAAAGACTTGAAAACTAACTTAACTTTTAAAGATGGACTGGTAAACTTAAAACCATTTACAATTAAATATGAAGACATAGATATTCATATTAATGGAGCTCATGGATTCGATAAAAACATTAATTACAATGTAGTTCTAGATGTTCCAGCTAAATATTTAGGAAGTGATATTAATAGACTTATTGGAAAAATTAACGATCCAAAAGTCAATAAAATTTCAATTCCAGTTACAGCAAATATTACAGGCTCTTTTAATAACCCGAATGTTAAAACAGATTTAAGTTCTGCAGTTACTAAATTAACCAAACAGCTTATTGAAATTGAAAAGCAAAAACTATTAGATCAAGGTTCTAATGCCATTAAAGATTTCTTACAAGGAATAACTGAAGAGTCTAATAGTGCTAATCAAGATTCAACTTTTATACAAACAGATACTATTAAAACAAACAATACTATAAACAATGGTATAAAAGATATTCTTGGAGGTTTACTTAGTGGCAAGAAAAACAAAAAGGATAGCATCAAGTAGTTTTTGTTACTCTTCAAATTATATAAGAAATATTATAATTATAAATAATTTGTTAATTATTTAACAGATTTCACCTGTTTTTAAGCAATTTCAACAAAGAAGTGTGCTTTTATTAGGATTTTCAAAAAAAAAGGTTATTATGTAAGGATAGGTAATAATAAAATAATCTAAAAGGAATATATGAGGCAATTAAAGATCACGAAGCAGGTAACAAATAGAGAGTCTAAATCTTTAGATAAATATTTACAAGATATAAGTAAGCTCCCTTTAATTACTGCAGATGAAGAAGTAGAGTTAGCACAAAGAATTAGAGAAGGAGATCAATTAGCCTTAGATAAATTAACTACTTCCAATTTACGATTTGTGGTTTCAGTTGCAAAACAATATCAAAATCAAGGATTAACCCTTCCAGATTTAATTAACGAAGGAAATGCAGGTTTGGTAAAAGCAGCCAAACGTTTTGATGAAACCAGAGGATTTAAATTTATTTCTTATGCAGTTTGGTGGATTAGACAAGCTATTTTACAAGCTCTAGCTGAACAGTCTAGAATTGTACGTTTACCATTAAACAAAATTGGTTCTATAAATAAAATTAATAAAGCATATTCTTATTTAGAACAAACACATCAACGTCCACCAAGTCCAGACGAAATAGCCAAGGAGTTAGATATGACTATTAGTGACGTAAAACAATCTATGAAAAATTCTGGTCGCCATTTATCTATGGATGCACCTTTAAAAGAAGGTGAAGATTCTAGTCTTTACGATGTAGTTAAATCTGGTGAGTCTCCAAATCCAGACGTTAGCTTAATGAAAGATTCGTTGAATCTAGAAGTAAATCGTGCATTAAACACACTCTCTCAAAGAGAAGCAGACGTGGTTAGACTTTATTATGGTATTAATAACGAACAACCAATGAGTCTTGAAGAAATTGGAGACACTTTTGGATTAACAAGAGAACGAGTAAGACAAATTAAAGAGAAAGGTATTAGAAGATTACGCCATACCTCTAAAAACAAAATACTTAAAACATATTTAGGTTAATCTTAAATAATTGAATAATTTAGACACCCAAAAAAAGATAGATGATAAAAATTGAAATTAAAGAAGGCGAAAAAATAGACAGAGCTCTTAAACGTTATAAGAAGAAACACAGAAATGTGAAAATTATGCAAAACATTAGAGAGAATCAGTTTTTTACGAAACCTTCAGTTAAGAGAAGAAGACAAGTTCAAAAAGCAGCATATATACAAAACTTAAGAGACCAAGAAGATATATAAAAATATATGCTTTTGTTTAAAGTATATCATTCTAAAACAAAACCTTCAAAAGAAGAAAAACAAAACATTGTAAATTTTTTACACGAACATTTACAAGAATTTAGAGACTCTAAAGAAGACATTTCTAAATGCTTGGATTATGCAGTAAAAAACAATGTTGCTTCCTTTGGAGGTTTTGTTTTGCTTATTTATGAAGAGAAATTACTCCAAGGAATAACCATTATTAATAAAACTGGAATGAAGGATTACATTCCAGAAAACATTTTAGTTTATATTGCTGTTCATGAACATGCTAGAGGAAAAGGTATTGGCAAACAACTTTTGCAAAAAGCTATTGAACTAACAGAAGGAGATATTGCTCTTCATGTAGAGCCTAACAATCCAGCCATTAAACTTTATGAAAGTTTAGGGTTTACCAATAAGTATTTGGAAATGCGTCTTAAGAAACACTAGTTTATATAATAGAAATATTTACTACTAAACCTTCGTTACTTCTAATATTAAAAACTGTTTCGTCTTCAAAAATGAGGTATTGCCCTTTTATTCCAACTAATTTTCCTGTATAATTTTGAGCCTTAGTTAAATTTAAACTTTTTGGTTTTTTTGGATAATGCAAAACTGGAAATAAAATATTGGTTTCAGAATTAGATTCTATATAATAATCTTTTGCTTCGTCTGGAATGTATTGTTTTAAATTATCTCTCCAAGTTACTAAATCTTCATCTGCAATATCGTTTTTCAACATAGTACGCCAATTGGTTTTATCTGCCACATAATCTTTTAAAGCAACTTCGGTAATACCAGCTAAATATCTATTTGGCACTTCTACTATTTCAATGGCTTCATGCGCTCCTTGATCAATCCAACGTGTAGGTATCTGGCTTTTTCTAGTAACACCAACTTTTACATTGCTAGAATTTGCTAAATACACTATGTGTGGTTGTAGCTGTACTTTTTTCTCGTATTCTAAATCTCTATCTTCTTTGTCTAAATGCGCTGTACTTAACTCTGGTCTCATAATCCAATCGGCAGTTTGAGGAATATCGAAGAAACAGCTTTTACAAAATCCTTGTCTAAATATAGGCTTATCTAAACCACAGCTTAAACATTGATACTTAACAAATTGAATGCTTATAGTTTTATCTAACATTTGATTCATGTTAATAAAATCTGATTCAAATACTAAATAATATTGAATGGGTTCGGAAAACTCCGTTTCCATTTTTGTTAAAACACCTTGGTAGGTCATAAAAAAAAGTCTTATTTTTATTTTTTAAATATAATGCAAATATGCCAATTCCTATAGTTAATTCTATTGCTTCATGGTTTTTAAAAAAACGGTTTCATCAAATAGATTTGTTTTTAAAATACCCTAACGAAGTTCAACATGAGCTACTTACGCATCTTTTAAATAAGGCAAAAGACACCGAATTTGGCAAGCAATTTGGTTTTGAATCAATTACAGATTACAAAACTTTTACCGAGCGAGTACCAATATCTACCTATGAAGATTATCAAGATGTAATTGAAAGATCTCGAAATGGAGAAAATAATATTTTTTGGCCTCAACCTATTAAATGGTTTGCAAAATCAAGTGGTACTACAAATGCAAAAAGTAAATTTATTCCTGTAAGCGAAGATTCATTAGAAGATTGCCATTATGCTGCAAGCAAAGACTTGCTTTGTATGTATTTAAATAACAACGAAAATTCTCAATTATTTACAGGTAAGAGTTTAAGATTAGGAGGCAGCAAAGAACTCTTTAAAGAAAATGGTACGACCTTTGGCGATCTATCTGCTATTTTAATAGACAACATGCCTTTTTGGGCAGAATTTAGCAGTACACCTAGTAACAAAGTTTCTCTAATGAGTAATTGGGAAGACAAAATGCAAGCTATTGTAGACGAAACCATTCAAGAAAATGTAACTAGTCTTGCAGGTGTACCTTCGTGGATGTTGGTTTTACTTAATAATGTATTAGAAACCACTGGAAAAGACAATTTATTTGATATTTGGCCAAACTTGGAGGTGTATTTCCATGGAGGAGTAAGTTTTCTTCCATATCAAGAACAGTACAAAAATATTTTACCTAAAAAGGATTTCAGGTATTACGAAATATACAATGCTTCTGAAGGTTTTTTTGCAATTCAAGACCTTAATAATTCTAGCGAATTACTACTTATGCTTGATTATGGTATTTTTTATGAATTTATTCCAATGGATACTTATGGAACAAAAGACGAGAAAGTAATTCCCTTAAGCGACGTTGAAAAAGATAAAAACTATGCCGTAATTATTACAACCAATGCAGGGCTTTGGCGATATAAAATTGGTGATACAGTTAAGTTTACTTCAACAAATCCATATAGAATTAAAGTAACTGGCAGAACCAAACATCATATTAATGCCTTTGGAGAGGAATTAATTATAGAAAACGCAGAAAATGCGTTAAGAAAAGTCTGTAAAAAAACCAAAGCAGAAATTGTTGATTATACAGCAGCACCAATTTTTATGCAAGGCAAAGAAAAAGGTGCTCATGAGTGGTTAATTGAATTTAAAACACCTCCTGCTGATATTAGTTATTTTAATGAATTATTTGACAACGCGTTAAAAGAAATAAATTCAGACTACGAGGCCAAACGTTATAATAATATGACATTAAATAAACCAACCATACACATTGCTAGAAAACAATTATTTTACGATTGGTTAAAACAAAATAACAAGCTTGGTGGCCAACACAAAATACCTAGACTCTCTAATACACGAGATTACCTAGATGATTTGTTAGAATTAAATAAGTAGTAAGTCTTTTATCGATAAAAAAAGTAAAAAAAATATTTATAACGAGTATTTTTTGTGCTTTATCTAAAAACAATGTCAGTCATTTTTTTCTTACAATTAAATTGCTAGTTTTACCATGCTATTAATAACAAACGATACTTTTTATCTGGTGTTTATAACAACCAAGTAAATGCCAGATAGATGTCGTTTCTTTAAGTAAATACCCTACAACTTTTTGACCATAAAATAATTTAATCATAGTGTCAAATTATTAATTAACATCCATATATTAAAGAAGAAACCCAAGCAAAAGCTTGGGTTAATTTTTTTATATTGTTTTTAAAGAGACTTTAATTCTTTTATAAAATCATCTGGATGAGACAAATATCTAATTTGCTTATTTTCTACAATATCTTCTAGAATATTAGGGTTTCCAGAAACAAATAGGGGAATATTACTTTGACCTAAAATTGCATTAATTTTTGTTTCTATAGGTTCATGAGTTGGCGTTACAAACATAGTTATCAATGCTTTTGGCTTAGTCTCTTCAATAACTTGCCTTATATTTTCAGTAGGCACATTTTGTCCTAGATAATAAACTCTCCAGCCATATTCTCTTGCAATATAATATGCGAGAAGCAATGCAATTTCATGATGTTCATTTTCAGACAAAAACATCAATATAGAAGGTGCATTTTTTTTTGGATATGGTAATAAATCAATAGTGGAAAATATTTTTTTCTTTATTAGGTTAGAAATAAAGTGCTCCTGAGCTGGCATGACTTTATTAATTCCCCACAAAACACCTACTTGATTTAAAAAAGGATAAATAAGTTTAGTGGTTGTTGTTAAAAGCCCGTTTTTGAGAATGTGTTCTTTAAGCACACCATCAAAAACTTCTTCATCCATTTCAAGCGTACTTAATATTAATGTACTAATATCATCTTCATGATTATCATCAATTAATTTATTACTAATAATATCATAGATTTCATTATCAGACATTTTATCAATCTTGGAAATTCTATATCCATTACGTGTTAAAATACTAATGTTCAATAGTTTTTTTAATTGTTCGTCTGAATAGTATCTAATATTTGTATCTGTTCGTTCTGGTTCCAAAAAACTATATCGAGATTCCCACTTGCGTAATGTATGTGCATTAATGCCAGTTAATGTAACGATTTGGGTCATTGTATATTTACTCATGTCTAATTATTTACACCACAAAGTTAAACAAATATATTCAATAAATTAAAATAACTAAAAATTATTTGTCCAACTTTTTTTATTTTTATTTGGACAATATTAAAATTGTATATATATTTGTCCAAGTTTAAACAATTAATTATTAGACATTATGAAAACAGCAAATTTATTTATCGTATTATTTAGTCTTTCATTATTTATTACATCTTGTAGTAATGATGATGACAATCAAACACCAACTCCTCAACCTCAACAACAAAATATTGTAGAGATTGCATTAGACACTCCAGAGTTAACTTCACTAGTTGCTGCGCTATCTAGAGCAGATGGAGATCTAGTAAATGTATTAAGTGGAGATGGACCTTTTACTGTTCTTGCTCCAACAAATGCAGCATTTACAGCATTTCTTAATGCAAACGGATTTAGCTCTTTAGAACAAGTACCTACTGATGTACTATCTCAAGTTTTATTGAATCATGTTATTATGGCAGATGTAAAAGCAAGTGATTTAATTGCTGCAGGAAGTGGTTATGCTTCAGGTAGCGCAACAGGTTCAGGAGGTCTAAATATTAGTATCTTTTTTGACACAGCAAATGGCGTAAGATTTAATGATGCAGCTTCTGTATCAACAGCAGATATTGATGCTTCCAACGGAACTATTCACATTATAAATGGCGTTCTTGGTTTACCAGACGTTGTTGACCATGCAATTGCAAATCCTTCTTTTACAAGTTTAGTTACTGCACTAGGAGCAGCAGATGGAGATTTAGTAACTGCTCTTCAAGGTGATGGCCCATTTACAGTATTAGCACCAGATAACAATGCATTTGAAACATTTTTAGATGGAGCTCCACTAGGAGGAGTAAATACAGCTGTATTATCTCAAATATTATTGAATCACGTAATCATGAATTCAACTATTGATTCTCAGTTTTTAATTGATTCAGGTGCAGGATATACAAATTCTAGTGCTACTGGACCTGGTGGAACAGCCATGAGTTTATATTTTAACACAAATGATGGAGTTAAATTTAATGGAATTTCTACAGTTTTTCAAGCTGACGTAGTTGGAACTAATGGTATTATCCATGCAGTTGATACTGTAATCGATATTCCAACAGTAGTTACTTTTGCTGCTGCAGATCCAAACTTCACAACTTTGGTTGAAGCCTTAACAACGTTAACCCCAGGAACTGACTTTGCTTCTATTTTATCAAGAACTGAAGGTAGTAATGCAGATGGTATTAATCCAGAATTCACAGTTTTTGCACCTACTAATGATGCATTTGATGCATTAGCCGCTATACCTAGTGAAGTGGTGTTAACTCAAGTATTATTACACCATGTTGTTAGTGAGTCTAATATAACTTCTAGCATGTTAAATAATCCTGGTGATACATCTGCACCAACTTTAGAAGGAGATAACATTACAATAACATTACCTGGAACAGGTGATAATATTGGAGATATTACAGATGGTTCAGGCGCTTCAGACATAGGTATAATTGCTGTAGATGTTCAGGCCGGAAATGGAGTTATCCATGTTATTAATAAAGTAATGATCCCTAATCTATAAATGGAATTACTACCAAACAAGTTGTTTAAACTGCTTGGTAAAAGATTGGTTTTAGTTGGTTGATTTGTAAGCCGACAGCTCTCTTGGTTGTCGGTTTACTTTATTAAACATTAAATGGAAACAAAAAAAATTATCATAATCGGTTCAGGGTTCTCATCGCTTTCGGCTTCTTGTTATTTAGCAAGTCAAGGGTTTGATGTTACCATTTTAGAAAAAAACAAAACTGTTGGTGGTCGTGCTAGGCAATTAAAAAAAGATGGGTTTGTTTTTGATATTGGCCCAACATTTTATTGGATGCCAGATGTTTTTGAAAGCTTCTTTAAAGATTTTAATAAATCAACAGACGATTATTACTCACTAAACAAACTAAATCCAGCCTATCAAATATATTTTGGCAAAAAGGATTCCGTTAGTATTTCTGATAATTTCGAGGACATTAAACAAACCTTCGAGAATATTGAAAAAGGTAGTGGTAAAAAGCTTCAAAAATTTATTAATAAAGCTCACAGAAACTACAACATTGCTATTAAAGATTTGGTTTATAAACCTGGAGAACATGTTTTTGAAATCATAAACAAAAAAACTTTTTTAAAACTATATGAGTTTGTTTTAACAATAAAAAATCAAGTCTCTGGCTATGTTAAAAACAAGCAACTTCAAAAAATATTAGAATTTCCTGTTTTATTTCTAGGAGCCAAACCAAGTAATACACCTTCATTTTACAATTTTATGAATTATGCCGATTTTAAACTTGGCACTTGGCATCCTAAAGGTGGCATGTATGAAGTTGTAAAAGCTATGACAACGCTTTCAAAAAGTTTAGGCGTTAAAATAATCACGTCAAGCGAAGTTGAAAAAGTAGAGATTAAAAATAATAATGTAACTGGAGTTACTACACATAGTGGTTATTTCCCTTGTGATATATTATTAAGTGGAGCAGACTACCATCATACAGAAACATTATTGCCTAAACCATTAAGACAATATTCTGAAAGCTATTGGGATAAAAAAGTATTTGCTCCTTCTGCTCTATTATTTTATGTTGGTTTCGATAAAAAACTAAATAACGTTTCACATCATACGTTGTTTTTCGATACAGATTTTGAAGCACATGCAAAAACCATTTACGACACTAAGGAATGGGCAGAAAAACCATTGTTTTATGCTAGCTTCCCAAGCATTACAGATGCTTCAACTGCACCAGAAGGGCAAGAAGCTGGTATTTTTTTAATTCCTATTGCTCCAGATGTAGAAGATACTCCTGAGATTAGAGAACATTATTTCAATCAGCTTGTAGAAAGAGTAGAAACTATTACAGGAGAATCTATAAAAAGCAACATTCTATTTAAAGAATCTTATTGTGTAAATAACTTTAAAGACGATTATCATTCTTATAAAGGCAATGCCTATGGTTTAGCAAATACACTCACTCAAACCCATGTGCTAAGACCAAAACTTAAAAGTAAGAAAGTAGATAATCTGTATTTCTGTGGACAATTAACCGTTCCAGGACCTGGAGTGCCTCCATCCTTAATATCTGGAAAAATTGTGAGTGATTTAATTCTAAAATATCATTAAAATGAAACACCTATTTGACTCTTCAAGCCTTAAGTGTAGCAAAATTGTTACCAATACCTATAGTACTTCTTTTTCGTTAGGCATCAAACTTTTTGCACCTTCTATACGGCCTCATATATATGCTATTTATGGGTTTGTTCGCTATGCTGATGAGATTGTAGATTCATTCGACATGTACAATCAAAAAGTATTGTTTCATGATTTTGTGAATGATTACAGAAAATCATTAGACAGAAAAATAAGCTTAAACCCTATAATTAATGCATTTCAAGAAGTTGTACATTCATTTAATTTATATGCCTATGCAGAAGATTTTTTACAACGTATGGAAGCAGATTTATATGTTACAGAATACACAACAAAGGAAGCTTATGAGAACTACATTTATGGTTCTGCAGATGTTGTAGGCTTAATGTGTTTACGTGTTTTTGTTAATAATGATGAAACTAAATTTAATGAGTTAAAGCATTCGGCAAAACATTTAGGTTCAGCATTTCAAAAAATAAATTTCTTAAGAGATATTAAAGATGATATTGAACAATTAGGACGTTCGTATTTTCCAAACCTATCAAATAACACATTAAACAATGTGACTAAAGAGGAAATTATTTCTGATATAAATGTGGACTTAAGAGAAGCATATAAAGGTATTATTCAATTGCCATTAGAAAGTAGATTTGGTGTGTATATTGCCTATAGATATTATTTAAAACTACTAAAGAAATTAAAGAAAGCTGATTCTGAAAAAATACTAGATGGACGTATTCGAATTTCAAATGGGTTGAAAGTTTTCATTCTTACCAAATCGTATTTAAGGTATAAATTAAACTTTCTTTAATCAATAAATCAGTAACTTTCATTATGATCATTCTATTATACATTTTAATTGCACTTGGCACTTTTTCCATAATGGAACTAGTAACATGGTTGACACATAAATATGTGATGCATGGATTTTTATGGTTTTTACACGAAGATCATCATCAACCAAAATATCCACATGTATTTGAAAAAAACGATACTTTTTTTATCATTTTTGCCATCCCAAGTATCTTGCTATTCTATTTTGGAGCTGTTCCAGAATTAAACTTTATGTTTTTTATTGGCTTGGGTATTTTTTTTTACGGACTCACTTATTTTTTAATCCATGATGTGTTGATCCATCAACGTTTTAAATGGTTTAAGAACACCAAAAACAAATTTCTTTTAGGTTTACGAAAAGCACATAAAGTACATCATAAACACCTTAACAAAGAAGAAGGCGAATGTTTTGGGATGCTGTTTGTGCCTAAAAAATATCATAATCAATATAAATAATCCATGGAAGCCTACACGTATTTATTGGTTAATCTAGCTTGTATTTTCATTCCGTTTATAGCAAGTTTTTATCCGAAACATACCTTTTACAAAGAGTGGAAATCGTTTTTTAAGGCCAACATTTTAGTAACTTTATTATTTGTTATTTGGGATTCATTATTTACTAAAATAGGTGTTTGGGGTTTTAACGAAACCTATTTAACTGGCATCCATATTGGCAATTTACCACTTGAAGAGATCTTGTTTTTTATCTGTATTCCTTATGCTTGTGTGTTTAGCTATTTTGCTTTTCAATATTTTTTTAAGACTAATTTTCTACAGAAGTCACAAGCTATTATATCTTATATACTTATAGCCATTCTTTTTGTTGTTGCAGTTTTTAATTATAACAAATTATACACGTCTGTAACCTTTTTTGGAACCTGTTATTATTTGATGTATTTAATCTATAAGAAGACAGACCTATCTTTGCATTATTTAAGTTATCTGTTTGTGTTGCCATTCTTCTTTCTAAGCAATGGTGTTTTAACAGGTAGTTTCTTAGTGGAACCTATTGTTTGGTATAATGATGCTGAGAATTTAGGAATACGGTTGTTTAATATTCCTATTGAAGATTCAATTTATGGCTTGTTGTTGATTTTTATGAATATAGAGCTGTATTGTTATTTCAAGAGAAAAGCATAAAAATTACTCTCTTGGAATGGTCTTATTTTTTTTATTTAATGAACATTTTTAATAACAATCGGTTCTTTATCTTTTATAATAATTAATTCAGTATGCCTAAATCTCACATATTGCTCTCTAAAATCTTTTATAAAATCTCTTTCTAATTTATTTTTAGGTAAATCTTTAGATTTAATTTTAGGGCTTAAAAAAGGTTCCATTAATGTCCTCATTTTCTTTTTACTCTTACAAGAAAAAGTATAATCAAATACTTCTTTATTAAGATCATTATAAATTAAAACTAATTTGTCATCGACATAGGTGTAATAATTAGGATACATAATATCTTGATCATTTTTCTCTAAAGGATATGAAGAATCATAAATATTATAAATTCTGAATATGTCTTTTTCTTTATTATAATTATTTAATCCTTTAATAACTACAATTATATATCCTATATGATTAAATTCAGAATCGAAAGTTTTTGTTTCTTTTATGTAGTCTGAAATTGTACTTTTTAAAATAGTATCTTTTAATTTAATTTCATGAATCTCTAATTCTTGAGCTTGAACACTAAATAAACTAGAAACAAAAAAGATTAAAACTGATAATTTATGATTCATAAAAAATTTAATTACTTGACTTCTTTTGTTTTACATTAAATTACTGAACTCCAACTAATTCAAAGACTTCAACTTCTCTTTCATTAAAGGCACCATATTCTATTTTTATTGAAAATCTGAATTGCTCTTCTTCTTTAATCTCTAATATAGTTGGGTTGCATAACCCTTCAATTTTATACAATTTACTATTTGTATAATAGTCGCCATCAGGAACTGTTGATATTATTAAACTTGTTAAAACTTCGTCAGTTCCTTCAAAATATTTTTCAGGTGTCGCTTTAGAATCTGAAATTTTAAACACTTTTACATATTGACCACCATTCCAAAGTTCTTGATTAAAAATATCTTTTGAATCAAGTCTTGCAAAAAGATAATTCATGTCCACATTATTTGAAATATCTTTTACAACTACTTTTTGTGCTTTACAACTCAAGCAGAAAAGCATTAGAAGCAAAATTGTTATTGTCTTTTTCATGTGATAGATTTATCTTTAAAATAAAAAAAACTAATCATAATGAGTCGCCTTTCTAATCTCGTGAGTTTTCCAATAAACTTCTAAAATTATTCCATAAGATTCCGAACCAAGGTAAGTTGGATGCCTAAATATTTCTGTAATAGTTTTACCATTACCTTCAAAGTCTCTAAATTTAAATTTCTTTTTTGGAGGCAAATAGTCCTCTAAAATCCTTCTAAATTTTCGTTTACTTTTCTTTGAATACTTAATATCAAATACATCATTAATAGTTTTATTATAAATAATAACCAATTTAGTGTCTATGTGAGTGTAGTAATTTGGATACCACCAATCTTCGCTCTTATCTAACACCTCAATTCCAGCATCTTCAATTTTATAAACTCTTTTAAGGTTTTTTCCTAAATACGGCTTATTAACTGATTTAATAGAAACTTTAATATAACCTACACTATTAAACTCAGGAAAGTTTTGTTTAGTTTCTTTAATATAATCAGAAATAGTGTTCTTTAAAATAGTATCTGTCAATTTTATTTCATGAATTTGTAATTCTTGAGCCTGAACACTAAATAAGCTAGAAACTAAAAAAATTAAAAATACATTTTTCATACTAAAAATCTTCTTTCTTAACAACCCAAACTAAGTCAACAATTCCATCATTATTATTGTCAATAAAAGAAATGTTTTCAACAATTAGAACATCTCCAATGTCTCCAATATTCATTGAGCCTTTTGACATATTAATATCATTCTCAACTACATTTTCTTGATAAACTTCTTTTATCGTTGTCATTTCAGAACCAACACCTAATCCTTCTTTCGTTTTAAACTTAGACGATGATAATATAATAGAGACAACTAACTTATTGGCATCCGTTTTAATGTCAATTATATTATCATCATAGGTGCTTTTTAAAGATTCATTAATCATAATATTTCCAGCACCTTTATCAGATATTAATAGTTCAGGTTGTTTACATGCAATAAAGCTAAAAAAACAAAATAACAGTAAATAGATTTTTTCTTTATACATAATTAGTTGTTTATGGACAGGCACCTTCACTTGAATTAGCATTTCCTCCATTAGTATTCACAGTTATTGAAGAACTATCTATTGTCCTAATGTCTTGACCTAAATTTCCAGGGTTACTACCTCCTCCTCCAATCCAAGAACCAGCAGTATCATTTAAATTCATATTTGAAGAGTTACAGATTTGAAGTGCTGCATCAGTACAATTAAATGTATTTAAATTATATGTTGGAGTGCCTAGACTTAATATTTGATTTTTTAAAGTATTAAATTCAGAATAATTAAGTATCATTGTAGCACTAACATCATAACCATGTCCTCCATCATCAACCCAAACGCCATTAATCTCTGGGCTAGTAGGACTTACAGAATCTGATGGATAAAACCCAAAAGTTTGGTTAACTATGTTTCCCATATCATTCATTCTAATTGAAATAAAAGTATGACCTACATTAATATCAGGATTAAAAATTGTTCCATCATTTACCCATGTATCATCACTATTAGGCATTGGTTGATCTACATATATTGTTAAATCAAAAGAAGAAGAAGTTGAAGCGCCAGAAAAACAATTCATATATTCCGTAATATTAATAATCTCTCCCGAATTAAATTCGTATTCAATTAACCATTCATTAGGGTTAATCTCAAAATATGCTTCTTCAAAACTTAAAGCATCATCTTGAACCAATAAACTAATAACATTCCCCCAAAGAGTAACAGCTTCCTCACAAGTGTAATCTGTCACAACAACAGATTGACAATGTTCTAATAAAAAATCCATAATCTCATCAACATCATCACTATTATCTTCATTATTAACCCATTTAGTCTCTTGAAATGTTAAAGTCATTCCATAAAATGTTAATACCTCTGATGGGTTAGGTGGAACTACAACAACTCCTCCATTCCCACCTGGCACAAAAGTTCCAGAACCTGTAGAACCTCCTGGTGTACTACCACCTGGTATATGTGTTCCCGTACTTCCTTCTTCATTTTCATTTGGGTTTGGGTCTGGAAATTCTCCATCACCTCCTCCACCTCCACCAGTACACGATATTTCAATAACATTATAACATTCATCATTGCAAGTGCAATCTCCTGAACTTACACAAACTTCATATTGAAGTATGTCGCAACCATCGTCCATATCTCGATTAGAATCATCTTGGGTATTGATAACTATCCCACTTTCAAATTCTTTAGAATCCAATAGGTTGTAATCTAAATCGTAACGCAACATATTTCCAGTGAAATTTTCTAAATTAAACATATAACTGTTTGTAACATACCAATCTGGATTTGGTTGCCATTGAATAATGTATGCCAAATAACCATTGTCTTCTGGTAGTTTTATTAAGTGAAGATTCTCAAAATCGATTTGAGATTGGGTGTTACTGGAATTTAAAATCCTAAATGAATATGTTTCTTTACCATCTATATTTACAAATTGGAGAATGTCTGACAAATCTAAATCACCGTAAGTGGTTGTCATAAACCTTTCATTTCTATTAGAGCCAATATCATTTAAAGCTTGTTCTATATCTGGTAAATCTTCAATGGTAAAATGATTAATACTTTCTTTTTGGTTTTGTAATGAATTAAAGTCAACGTCTTAAATATCGTCTTGTTTACAATTAAAAATTGTCAAAACTAATAACAACAAGCATCCTGTTATTAATCTTAATTTAGGTAATGTTTCGGTTTTTTGACCTTTCAAATTTGGGGTTTTCATATATAATTTATTATTAATAATGCATAAACCTAAAAAAAATATTTTTAGAATTATATACGTAGTTCTACGCTATTTTATCACTTTTCGATGAAATACCATTTTGCATTACGGTTTTTCCGTACTTTTTAAAGTATACCGTGAAAATTCAAATGTTAAACTAAAAATAAGTTCCATAAAACAAAAAAGACCACCTTTTTCAGGCAGTCTTTTTCAAATAGAAACTTATATAATTTTAAGAAACAGCTTTCAGTTTCTTAATAGTTGTTTTAGATAACTTCTCTTCTGCATAAGCCTTAGTTACTTTAATCTCTTTTTCTTCTGTACTAGGCAACTCGAACATAGCATCTGTTAAAATTTCTTCACAAAGGGAACGCAATCCACGTGCTCCTAGCTTGTATTCTATGGCTTTTTCAACTATAAAATCTAAAGCGCCATCTGTAATACTAAAGTCTATTTCGTCCATAGCAAACAATTTTTTGTATTGCTTGATAATGGCATTTTTAGGTTCCGTTAAAATGGCTCTTAAGGTTTTGGCATCCAATGGATCCATATAAGTTAGCACAGGCAAACGACCTATAATTTCTGGAATTAAACCAAAATCCTTTAAATCTTTTGGAATAATATATTGCAATAAATTACTTTGGTCTACACGTTCTTCAGACATGGAAGCGCTATAACCAACAGCCTGCATGTTTAAACGTTTAGAAATTACTTTATCAATTCCATCGAAAGCACCTCCTGCAATAAATAGAATGTTTTCGGTATTGACTTCAATAAATTTCTGGTCTGGATGTTTACGACCTCCTTTTGGTGGTACGTTTACAACTGTTCCTTCTAATAATTTTAATAAAGCTTGTTGAACACCTTCACCAGAAACATCTCTTGTTATAGAAGGATTATCGCTTTTACGAGCAATCTTATCTATTTCATCAATAAAAACGATGCCTTTTTCAGCTTTATCTAAATTGTAATCTGCTGCTTGCAACAAACGCGTTAAGATACTTTCTACATCTTCGCCAACATAACCTGCTTCTGTTAAAACAGTTGCATCCACAATAGCTAAAGGCACATTAAGCATCCTTGCAATGGTTTTAGCCATAAGTGTTTTTCCTGTTCCAGTTTGTCCAACCATGATGATGTTTGATTTCTGAATTTCAATATCGTCATCACTTGGTGGTTGCAGAAGTCTTTTGTAGTGATTGTACACAGCCACAGACATCACTTTTTTTGTCATATCCTGACCTATAATGTATTCGTCTAGAAACTTTTTTATTTGCTGTGGTTTTCTCAACATGAGCTCGGCAGATAAATCTGTTTTATCACTTTGTTTAGATTCCTCTAAAACAATGCCATGAGCTTGCTCAATACATTTATCGCAAATGTGCGCATCTAATCCTGCAATTAATAAATTTGTTTCTGGCTTTTTCCTACCACAAAACGAACATTCTAAATCTTCTTTTGCCATTACTTAAGTTTAAGGTTAAAAGTTAAAGTTTTCACTTTTACTTAAAACTATTACTCCATTCTATAATATAAATATTTAAAAAAAAGAGAATTTTTAGCTACGAACTAAAATTTCATCAATCATTCCATATTCTTTTGCTTTATCGGCTTTCATCCAATAATCTCTATCACTATCTGCATATACTTTGTCGTAATCTTGACCAGAATGCTTACTAATGATTTTATAAAGCTCTTCTTTTAATATTAAAATTTCTCTTGCAGTAATTTCTATATCACTTGCTTGTCCTTGTGCTCCTCCTAATGGTTGGTGAATCATAACACGAGAATGTGTTAAACCACTACGTTTTCCTTTTTCTCCAGCACATAATAAAACGGCTCCCATAGAAGCTGCCATACCTGTACAAATAGTAGCAACATCTGGCTTGATGAATTGCATAGTATCGTAAATTCCTAAACCTGCATAAACAGATCCTCCAGGAGAGTTAATATATATTTGAATATCTTTAGATGAGTCTGTGCTTTCTAAAAACAATAATTGTGCTTGAATAATATTAGCCACTTGATCGTTTATTCCTGTTCCTAAGAAAATAATACGATCCATCATTAAACGTGAAAACACATCGAAGATAGCTATATTCATTTGGCGCTCTTCAATAATATTTGGCGTCAAGTTAGTTGGGTACATACTGCTTAAAATTTTATTATAGTAGGTACTGCTTATTCCTTGATCTTTTATTGCGAATTTTTCAAATTCTTTTCCGTAATCCATAAATTGCTTTTGTATAATTAAATTGAATTAAAAAGGCGTTAAAAATACAATTTTAACGCCTAAATATAAGGATTTATTCTTTAAAACTTTGTTAACTTATTTATCTCCGTAAACTTCTTTAATAAAGTCTTCGTAAGTAAGTTCTTTTGTTTTAAGGTTTGCTTTTTCTTTATAAAGCTCTAATAATTTCTGACTGATAATTTGTTCTGAAATTCTTCTAGCTTCATCTTG
The DNA here is from genome assembly GCF_003148645.1 of Xanthomarina spongicola. GTDB lineage: Bacteria > Bacteroidota > Bacteroidia > Flavobacteriales > Flavobacteriaceae > Xanthomarina > Xanthomarina spongicola. The sequence continues at coordinate 710,914 of NZ_QGGP01000001.1, read as the reverse complement.
GTTAGATAATACACGTGCTGCAATATCTTCCAATTCTTTATCTGAAGGATTCATTTGACCAAACTGAGCCATTTGCGCTTTAATCATTTGCTTGGCATGATCTTTAATATCATCCATAGTTACCTGAATGTTATTATCTGTAATTAACTTTCCTTCAATTAACTGATAACGTAAGCTTTTTTCAGATTTTTCGTATTCGTCTTTAGCTTCTTCTTCACTTAATTGATTTTCACCAGAATTTTGCATCCATTTTGTAAGGAATTCTCCTGGTAAATCGAATTTAGTATTTTCAACTAAATATTCTGTAACATCATTTAATAATTTCTGATCTGCTTGTTGCTTGAATTGCTTTTCAGCATCTTCTGCTATTTTTTCTTTTAATTCAGCAACCGTTTTAACAGTATCTTTTCCAAATAATTTATCGAATAACTCTTGGTCTAGTTCTGCTAATTCACGCTCATTAATTTCTGTGATTGTAAATGTAACTTCAATATCTAAACCATGAATTTCATCGTGAGTTAATTTTAAAGCGTGCATTAACTCATGCTCATCAGAATAAAGACCTTTAGTCTTTAAAGTAATAACATCTCCAACTTTAGCTCCAACAAATTTCTTTTCAGTTGCTTTTCCTTTAAACTTATCTAAAGTTAAAGTTACTGTATTTTCAATTTCTTTCTCTTCATTTTTATAAACACCAGTAACCTCACTGTCTTTAGTTACTTCTTTTTGAGATAATAACTTTCCATATTGCTTTTGGATGTTTATTATTTGATCGTCGATCATTTTATCTCCTGCAACAATAGTATAACTAGTTATTGCCTTCTTGCTCTTTAACTCAACGTTAAATTCTGGAGACAAACCTAATTCGAATTCAAAAGATAATTTATCTGAATCCCAATCTAAATCATCTTGAGGTTTAGGTAGTGGATGACCAAGAACATCTAACTTTTCTTCTGTTAAATATTTATTTAAAGCTTCTTGTAATAATTTGTTTACCTCATCAACTAACACAGCTTTTCCATATTGTTTTTTAACCATTCCCATTGGGACATGACCTTTTCTAAAACCTGGTATGTTTGCAGTTTTTCTATAATCTGTTAAGATTTTTTCAACTTTTTCGCTATAATCTTCTTTAGCGATATCTACTTTTACTACAGCATTTAATGCATCGATGTTTTCTCTTGTAATATTCATTATATTATGACATAAAAATTGGGTTGCAAAAATACATATTTTTTGCAACCCAACAAAGTTTTTAACGTATTGTATTTCAGTCTATTTTACATCTTCATTTAATAATGAAAATAAGATAGATTGAAGTAATGATAACAACAAACTAAATAGTAATGCTATCCAAAAGCCATCAACTGCAAAGCCATCAATAAAACTATTAGCCATTAAGATAATACAGGCGTTAATTACCAATAAAAATAAGCCTAAAGTAACTATAGTTATTGGCAAGGTAAGAATGACTAAAATAGGCTTTACTATAATATTAAGTAGGCCTAAAACTACTGCCACAATAATAGCCGAAGTAAACCCGTCTACTGTAACACCAGGCAAGAATTTTGCTAATATTACAACTGCAACAGCAGTTAATAATATACGAATAATTAAGTTCATAAAATTTTGTTTTAGTTAGATTTAAAGGTAGTAATCTACTTTAAACTATCCTAAAAAATTTATAACTTCCTTAAAAAAGTCCTTTGGATTTTCGGCATGCAACCAGTGGCCAGACTTAGAAATCGTTACAATTTTTGCATTTGGAAAATGCGTATTTATAATTGCTTCGTCTTGCAATCCAATATATTCAGATCTATCTCCACGAAGAAAAAGTGTTTTGCCAAAATATTGTGTATGCATTGGTAGGGCCTCGCCAATTTCTTCTATATTATCTTTTAAAACCTTTAGATTTATTCTTAATGCAAGTTCTTTAGAGTCATTCCAATATAGATTTTTTAATAAGAACTGCCTAATTCCAAAATTTGTAATAAAATGAGCTAATTGATCGTCTGCATCTCCTCTGCTTTTTATTTTATTAAAATCGAGACTACTTAAGCCTTTCAAAATAAGTTCATGATGCACTGGATAAAATCTTGGCGAAATATCGGCAACCAACAATTTTGAAACTAACTCTGGATGTGTTGCTGCAAAAAGCATAGCTACTTTCCCTCCCATTGAATGGCCTAGTAAAATAATGTCTTTTAATTGATGTTCTTGACAATACGCATTTAAATCTTCGACTAAAACCTCATAATTAAATACATTATCATGGAAACTTCTACCATGATTACGTTGATCTAATAAATGAACTTGATAACCTTCTTCACTAAATTTTTTACCTAAAGTGTTCCAATTATCACTCATGCCCAAAAAACCATGAAGAATAATAAACGGTTTCCCTTGACCTATTATATCTGAATATAATTGCATAGCGATTTAATGTTTTATATAAGTTTCAACTTGGCAAAACCAGATGTTTTTTATTTTAATTTTTGCAAATACATTTGAATTACGTTTTCTACTCCTAAATATAAGCTTTCTGAAATAAGCGCATGACCAATAGAGACTTCTAATAAATTTGGAATGTGCTCTTTAAAGTACTTAATATTTTCAAGAGATAAATCATGTCCAGCATTAATGCCAATTTTTAAAGAATTAGCCAATTCTGCACAAGCAGTATAAGGTTTAATAGCAGATTTGTTTCCTAATCCATAGGCATGTGCAAAAGCTTCTGTATAGAGTTCAATTCTATCGGTTCCAGTTGCCTTAGCGCCTTCAATTTGTTTTAAATCTGGATCGACAAAAATAGAAGTTCTAATTCCATGGTCTTTAAACTCCTTGATAACGTCTATTAAAAAATGTTTGTGTTTTATTGTGTCCCAACCTGCATTGCTGGTAATAGCATCTAAAGCATCTGGCACTAAAGTAACTTGTGTTGGTTTTAACTCTAAAACCATATTTACAAATTTATCTATTGGGTTTCCTTCAATATTATATTCTGTATAAACTTCAGATTTTAAATCGTAAGCATCTTGATATCTAATATGCCTTTCGTCTGGTCTTGGATGGATAGTAACACCTTCAGCTCCAAATTTTTGCACATCTTTTGCAAACTGAACTACATTTGGAGTATTGCCTCCTCTAGAATTTCTTAAAGTAGCAATCTTATTAATATTAACACTTAATTTTGTCATGACCATCAATTTATTCGGACAAAAATACAAAGTCAATCAAGGTTATTATAGTATTTTTTTGATTAATTTGCAGTAACATTAGAAGAATCATGAATCTTTCAGAATTTATAATAAACGACATAAAACCGTTAGATAGAGAAGATAAAATTGGAGACATCCAGTTATTGTTTAATCAATTAACGTATTCGCACATTCCTATTAAAAATAAAGATGGTATTTATTTAGGCTGCATGTCTGAAACAGATGCACATTGCTATAATAGTAATAAAGATATTTCTGAATATAGCCATGCTATTGAAGGTTTTTTTGTTAGACATAATACAGTTTGGCTAGACGTTCTAGAAGCTTTTGCGCAAAATTCAACTAACATTATGCCTGTTTTAAATGAAAAAAACACTTATTTAGGTTATTACGAATTAAACGATATTATTAGTCTGTTTAATGAAACGCCATTTTTTGCAGCAGCTGGTAGTATTTTAATTGTTGAAAAAGGTTTAAATGATTATTCTTTTAGTGAAATAAGTCAGATTGTAGAATCTAATGATGGAAAAATTTTAGGGGCTTTTATTTCTAAAATGGAAAATGATGTAGTTCAATTAACTCTAAAAATAGGCAACACTGGAATAAACGACATTATGCAAACCTTTAGACGTTATAGCTATAATATTGTTTCTGGACACGAAGAAGATAGTTATTTAGAGAGTTTAAAAGAGCGGTCGGATTATTTAAACAAATATTTAAACATGTAGATGTATATGAAAATTGCAATTTTTGGACAATTCTATCATAAAAATGCTGAAGAAGCTGTAGAAATACTTCTAGATTATCTTATTGATAAAAACATTGATGTTTATATAGAGGAAAAATTTTTCGACATTATTAACCACCAACTTACTAATCATAAAGATTACGATAAGTTTAAAACATTTCAAGCATTAGACAAAAGTTTCGATATTTTAATTAGTATTGGAGGAGATGGAACTATGTTAAGAACCACAACCTTAGTTAGAGATTTAGATATCCCAATTGTAGGCATTAATACTGGGCGTTTAGGGTTTTTAGCAACCATACAAAATGAAAATATTACCGAAGCCATTGATAATATATTATCTGGTGATTATAAGATATCTGAGCGTAGTTTACTTTCAATTACAACTTCTCCTGAACATAAGGAATTTAATGATTTAAATTTTGCTTTAAATGAAATTGCAGTAAGCAGAAAGAATACAACTTCTATGATATCTGTTGAAACTAGATTAAATGGAGAATATTTAACATCTTATTGGAGCGATGGATTAATTGTATCTACACCTACAGGCTCTACAGGTTATTCTTTAAGTTGCGGTGGCCCAGTTATAACTCCAGACACCAATAGTTTTGTTTTAACACCAATTGCACCTCATAATCTAAGTGCAAGACCATTAATTATTACAGATTCCACAGAGATTCAGTTAAAAGTAAGTGGTCGAGAAGATAATTTTCTAATATCATTAGACTCAAGAATTGCAACTCTAAGTAATAATACCATTGTTACTATAAAAAAAGCACCTTTTAAAATAAAAATGATTGAACTTTTAAGAGAAAGCTTTTTAGATACACTTCGCAAAAAGCTACTTTGGGGAGAAGACCGAAGAAATTAAACAATAATTTTTGAGAAATGTTGTTTTATTCTAATACAATTTGATTCAAATTGTTATAGGCTAATCTTATTTATTATATTTGCAAACTTTTGAACATTTATGAGGTATTTAACCACAATTTTTATATTTATAATATCAATGCAATTCAGCCATTCTCAAACACATGAAATTGGAGTGTTTCTTGGTGGCAGCAATTTTATTGGAGATGTTGGCGCAACTACTTATATTGCTCCAAATCAACTAGCTATTGGTAGTATTTATAAATGGAACAGAAGTCCAAGACATTCGTTTAGATTCTCTTTAATATATTCTGAGTTACAAGGAGATGATTTAAAATCGGACGACCCAAGACGACAAGAAAGAGGTTACCAATTTAATAATCATTTAGTAGAAGCTTCGCTTGGATTAGAATTTACATTTTTTGATTTCGACCTTCATGATGGCAAAAGAAAAGCAACACCATACTTATATTCAGGAATTTCAGCAGCATATCATGACAACTTTTTCTTTACACGTCAAGGAGTATATACTTCAGAAAACACTACTAGTATAGCATATGGCATACCAATGATTCTTGGTTTTAAAGCAAAATTTATGGAAAATTTTGTTTTAGCAGCCGAAATTGGAGCAAGATATACCTTTAGCGATGAAATTGATGGAAGTGTACCAGATGCTGTAGAATTAGATGGATTAAGCTTTGGTAATTTAAATAATAACGACTGGTATGTTTTTACTGGAATAACATTAACCTATACTTTTGGCGACAAACCATGTTATTGTGTGTTTTAAATGGATTTAAAATTAAAAATAAATACAGACCAATTACCAAAACATCTAGCAATTATCATGGATGGCAATGGTCGTTGGGCTAAACAAAAAGGTTTAATGCGTGCTATTGGCCATGAAAATGGCACAAAATCTGTAAGGCAAGCTGTTGAAGCAAGTGCCGAATTAGGCATTGAAAATTTAACGCTATATGCTTTTTCTACTGAAAACTGGAACAGACCAAAACTAGAAGTAAAAACGCTTATGAAACTTTTAGTTTCTTCATTAAAAAAAGAAATAAAAACACTGCAAGATAATAACATCAAACTATTAGCTATTGGAAATCTTGACGATCTACCAAAGAAAGCTCAGAAAGAACTAAAAGAAGTAATTGAGAGCACGAAAGACAATAGCAGAATGATTTTAACTCTTGCTTTAAGTTATGGTTCTAGAGAAGAAATAATAAATACAGTTAAAAAAATAAGCCTTAAAGTTAAAAATAATATAATTTCGCCCGAAAATATTGATGAATCGGTTATTAATGAGCATCTTTACACGCGAAATTTACATGATGTGGATTTGCTTATTAGAACGAGTGGCGAACAACGTATAAGCAACTTCTTATTGTGGCAAATTGCTTATGCTGAATTGTATTTTACAAATGTGCTTTGGCCGGACTTTACTAAGCAGCATTTATACGAAGCAATTATTGAATATCAAAAAAGAGAACGAAGATTTGGGAAAACAAGTGAACAAATTAACTAATAAAGTACTATTGAAAACATATTTACTATCAATTTTTACATTGCTATTTTTTGTAAATATTCAATTTATACAAGCTCAAGACAACATTAAGAAAGGCGAAAAATATGTTATTGGAGGCATTTCTGTTTTAGGCAATACCAGCTTTAGCGAACAAACAATCATTACTTATTCTGGTCTTAGAAAAGGCGAAGATGTTATTATTCCTGGAGATAAAATTAGTGCTGCAATTAAAAAACTTTGGAATTCTAATCTTTTTAATAACATAGAAATATATATTAATAAAATAGAAGGTAATGAGGTATATCTAGAAATTAGACTTGAAGATTTACCAGAAATTAATGAAGTTAAAATTAATGGTATTAAAAAGTCTAAAAAAGATAAAATTATTGAAGAAAACACTTTAAATAAAGGTGTTAAAGTAACCGAAAACCTATTAACAACTACTAAAAATTATCTTGAGAATAAATATAAAAAGGAAGGTTTTTATAATACTAAAGTTAGCATTAACACTATAGATGTAACTGAAATTGACACACTTCAAACATCTACTAAAGCCATGAACATGGTAGTTAATATTGACAAAGGGAAAAAAGTTAAAGTAAAAGAAATTGTTTTTAATGGTAATGATGCTATAAAAGATAGCAAGCTTAAAAAAGCTATGAAAAATACCAAACAGAAAAACATAACACATGTACTTAAACGTTCTAAATATATTGAAGCAGATTATCAAACAGATCTTAATAGTGTTGTAGATAAATTTAAAGAGAATGGATATAGAGATGCCAGAATAACATCTGACAGTTTAGTTGTATTAGATCAAAAAAACGTAGCACTTTACATTAATTTAGAAGAAGGAGAAATATATAGATTCGGAAAAATTGATTTTATTGGTAACACTGTCTATTCAGATGATGTCTTAAAAAGAATTTTAAGAATAAATCCTGGCGATACATATAATGGTATTTTACTTGAAAAAAGAATAGCTGATACAGAAAATCCAGAAGCAGTAGACATTACTAACTTATATCAAAATAACGGATATTTATTCTCTACCATTAACACAGTAGAAGTAAGTGCTGAAGGAAATGTTATAGATTTAGAGATTAGAATTTCTGAAGGAAAACCCGTTTATTTCAATAATGTTACTGTAGTTGGTAACGATGTAACTAACGATCATGTAATCTACAGAGAATTACACACACGTCCAGGACAATTATATAACAAATCTAATGTAATTAGAACTATTAGAGAATTAAGTCAACTAGGATTCTTTGATCCAGCCCTACTTACAACCGATTTCCCTAACCCGAATCCAAACGAAGGAACCATAGATTTAGAATATACTGTAGTAGAAACTGGGTCTAGCCAAATAGAACTACAAGGTGGTTATGGTGGAGGTGGTTTTATTGGTACTTTAGGATTATCTTTTAATAACTTTTCATTAAGAAATATATTAAACCCTAAAGCCTATAAACCTGTGCCAAGAGGAGATGGGCAAAAACTAGCTTTGCGTTTACAAGCAAGTCAGTTTTATCAAACTTATAGTTTTTCATTTACAGAGCCTTGGTTAGGTGGAGAAAAGCCAGTACAATTTTCAACATCTGTTTCTCACACTAAACAATTTTTATACAATTCTCAAACTGGAAAAGCAGATAAAGATAAAGCGTTTAACATTACTGGTATTTCTGTTGGTATAGCAAAACGTTTAAATGCACCAGACAACTATTTTACATTATCTCAAGCAGTTAGCTACCAGCATTACAACTTAAAAAATTATAATACAGGGTTATTTACATTCGGAGATGGTTATTCAAACAACCTAGCATACACAATTGGCTTAACAAGAAACAGTACTTATAACGATCCTGTTTTCCCAGTTGGTGGTTCTAACTTTAGTGTTAGTGCTAAATTAACATTGCCTTATTCATTATTTAATGGTGTTGATTATAATGCATTAAAACATGAAAGAGAAGATCTAGAAGACATTGTACAAGATCCTACATATTCTATTCCAGAAAGACAGGAAGCTAATCAAGGTATCGCAGAAATTGATCAAGAACGTTTTAAATGGTTAGAGTTTTATAAAATAAAATTTAAGGCAGAATGGTATCAAGAAATTGTTAAAAAACTAGTACTAAAACCTAGTGCAGAGTTTGGTTTTCTAGGTGCATACAATCAAGACAGAGGAGATATCCCTTTTGAGCGTTTCTTTTTAGGAGGAGATGGTTTAGGGTCTTACAGTTTAGATGGTAGAGAATCTATTGCATTACGTGGATACCCAAACCAATCTATTCAACCTGTTGATGCAAATGGAAATCCAACAAACGATGGAGGAACCATTTATAATAAGTTTTCACTAGAATTAAGATATCCAATTACTTTAAAACAACAAGCTAAAATATTTGTTTTAGGTTTTATGGAAGGTGGAATTTCATTTAATAATTTTAATGACTACAGTCCTTACGATCTTAAAAGATCTGCAGGTGTAGGCTTACGTGTTTTCATGCCTGCCTTTGGTTTATTAGGTATTGATTTTGGTTACGGATTCGATCCAATTCCTGGTCAATCATCTCCAAATGGATGGGAAACACACTTTATTATTGGGCAACAATTTTAATTTGGCACGATATTTTCTAATAACAAATTGATTATTTAATTTAAGAATTAAAATTTTTAAAGTTAAAATTCGTTAATTTTGAAATGTTAGTTCAAAAATTGACAGACTCATTAAATAATCTTCTGTCTTTTTTTTAGAATTTATAGACCAATAAATTATAAAATATGAAACAGATGAAAATAAAAGTTCTTTTTTTACTGGTTATAGTATTTATGATTAGTATATCTGCTCAAGCACAACGTGGTGTAAGAATTGGATATATTGATACAGAATATATTTTACAAAATGTTCCAGAATACCAAGAAGCTACATCTCAGTTGGAAGGTAAAGTTCAAAAATGGAAAACTGAAATTGAAAGTCAGTTAAGTGAAATTGAACAAAAACGAAAAGATTTAAGTAACGAGAAAGCGCTTTTAACAAAAGAACTAATAGAAGAACGTGAAGAAGATATCTCTTTTGAAGAAAAAGAAATATTAGATTATCAGCAAAAACGTTTTGGCCCAAATGGAGATTTAATGATTCAAAAGAAACAATTAATTCAACCTATCCAAGACCAAATATTTGCAGCCGTTCAAGATATTGCTGAAAAAAGAAAATACGATTTTGTTTTTGATAAGTCTGCCGATGTAGTGATGTTATATTCAGCAGAAAGATTTGATTTTAGCGAAGAAGTTATTAGAAGTATTTCTAGAACTGCTAAACGAACGCAAGCAGAGTCAAGATCTGAAAGAAAAGCAGCTGAAGACGAAGAGCTTCATCCAGAAATAGATAAAGAACAAGAGGCAAAAGATGCAGCAGCTGAAGAACGTAGACAAGAAATTTTAGACGAGCGTGAACAAAAACAGTTAGATGCTCAAAAACGTAGAGATAGTATTATAGCAGAAAGAGCTCGTTTAAGAGAAGAAAAATTAAATGCTAGATATAATGCAGCAAACGAAACTGTAGGTGAAGATGGTGAAGTTGTTGAAGGAGAACAAAAAACCAGAGAAGAAATATTAGAAGAGCGCAAACAAAAAAAATTAGAAGATAGAGCCCTTAGACAACAAGAACTAGAAGAACGTAAGCAACGTATTTTAGAAGAAAGACAAAGAGCTAAAGAAGAAAGAGAAAATAACGCACAACAAAATAATAATACTGAAGGCACAACAGAACCTGAAGAAACAGATAACAATTAAAATTTATAACACACACATTAATTCTATTTAAAAATGAAACATTTTAAGACCCTTTTATTAGTAACAGCTTTATTTATTGGAGCAACAAGTTTTACTCAAGCTCAAAGCAAAGTAGCTCATATTAATACGCAAACATTAATTCAGGCTATGCCAGAAATGAATACAGCTCAAGCTGAAATGGATAAGTTAGGTAAAACTTATGAAGCAGATATTCAAGCTATGGTTACTGAATATCAAAATAAAATGAAACAATACGAAGCAGAAGCTGCAACTAAAACTGATGAAGAGAACCAAAAGCGTTTAGTTGAAGTACAAACTATGCAACAAAATATCCAACAATATCAAGGACAAGCACAACAAGAAATGCAGAAAAAGGAAATTGATTTATTAAAACCAATTACTGAAAAAGCTAAAGCTGCAATCTTAAAAGTTGCTAGAGCTCAAGGATTTGATTACGTATTAGACTCTACTCAAGGTGGTGGTGTAATTATGGCTGATGGTAAAAATTTACTGGATGACGTTAAAAAAGATTTAGGAATCTAATATTTTTTAAAAGATAATTTTTAAAAGCCACTTTTTATAAGTGGCTTTTTTTATTTTTGATTGTTATGAGTAAACAACCAATTGGTATATTCGATTCTGGTGTAGGTGGCACATCCATTTGGAAAGAGCTAAACCTCTTATTACCTCATGAAAACACCATTTATCTAGCAGACAGCAAGAATGCTCCTTATGGCGAGAAAACTAAAAGTGAGATTTTAGAATTATGCAAAAAAAACATCGATTTACTAATTGAAAAAGAAAGTAAACTTATTGTTGTTGCTTGTAATACTGCCACAACTAATGCTATAAAAGTATTAAGAGAAACATACAACATTCCAATTATAGGTATAGAACCAGCAATTAAACCTGCAGCTTTACAAACTAAAACAAAAACAATAGGTATTCTAGCAACAAAAGGAACGCTTTCAAGCGAGTTATTCCATAAAACAACCGATTTATTCACGAATGGAATAAAAGTTATAGAACAAGTTGGAGAAGGCTTAGTTCAATTAATTGAAACTGGAAAAATTAATTCCCTGGAAATGAAATCTCTTTTAAAAACATACATAGAACCTATGTTGGATGCCAATGTAGATTATTTGGTTTTAGGTTGCACACATTATCCTTATTTAATTCCTCAGCTTTTAGAATTATTACCAAAGCATATTAAAATTATTGATTCTGGCGAAGCAGTAGCTAGACAAACCCAAACTGTATTAAGACAACATCAACTATTAAATAATACTACAAATAAACCAACTCTAAAATTTTATTCTAATGGAAGCCCTGAAGTGTTACAGTCCCTTTTAGGTAATAACCATCATGTAGCATATTTGGACTTTTAATTATTCTTTAAACCAACTGGAATACTTAACATAGTTTTCTGCAATTCTGTTTATCTCACCAGAGACTAGCTCCTCACTAATATCTTTTACTTTTTTTGCAGGAATTCCAGCATAAATACTACCAGCTTCTACTCTAGTATTTTTAGTAACGACAGCTCCTGCTGCAATAATACTATTGCTTTCTATTACACAATCGTCCATGACTATACTTCCCATTCCAATCAACACATTGTCTTTAATTGTACAACCATGTACAATAGCATTATGTCCAATAGACACATTATTTCCAATGGTTGTTGGCGATTTTAAATAGGTTGCATGAATTACTGCTCCATCTTGTACATTTACTTTATTACCCATTCTAATAAAGTGGACATCTCCTCTAACTACTGCATTAAACCAAACACTACATGCATTACCCATAGTTACTTCTCCTACTATTGTAGCGTTATCAGCTATATAACAATCGTCTGGAATAATTGGTGTTTTTCCATTAACAGGTTTTATAATAGGCATAATTGTAAATTAGTTTAAGCTCTAAGAGGCTTCGTTAAATAATAATAAAAGTAGTAAAAAAAAGCCTTGAAGAATCAAGGCTGTATATCATTTAATTTATTGCAGGACAATTACAGTGGTAACGTTCTTTTTTACAACCAAATTTATACCCTAAAGTTATTTGGTGAAATCCTCCATTATTGTAAACAACAGAATTTGCTTGGTAAGAATACGTATAAGCAAACATAAAATTATTATAATCAACACCTAGTAAAGGAGTAATATATTGTAATTTTTGACTAGAAACCTCAGTACCATCTTGAAATTCTGCACCATCTAAGCTTCTTCTATAAGATATGCCACCCCAAACAGTACCAAAATCCATTCCTTTATAAGCTTTCGCATTTATGTCTATTGAAGATTCTTTTGTACCATCTTTATACATAAACATGGCCGAAGGTTCAAAACTCCAATCACTACCAAACTTTTGGAATACATTTCCAATACTAAATAAAAATTGTCTTGGATTATCATAAACAAAAAGGCCATTCTCATTAGAGTTAATACCTTCATTTTTAAGCATATTCTTTACTGTAGCATGTGCATAAAAATTATATAGAAAATACGAAAACCCAAAATCGACATTAAAGTTGGTTGCACTTTGCTCAATTCCAGCTATAATTGGATCAAATGGTTCATCTATAAATGCTGTCTCATCTAGTTTATACTGTATGGCACCAATACTTAAACCAAAAGAAAGCATGTTTAAATCTAACTCACTCCTTGAGAATAAAATATGATGTGCATAAGTAAGATATACTCCTGTGTTAGAATGATATCCATTCTTATCTGAATACAAAATAGCTCCTACACCAGAATTTGATTCTCCTATTCTACTATTAATACTTGCAGTTAATAAACTTGGCGCATCTTCATCTCCAAACCATTGTTGACGTCCAGTAATTCTAATCTTTGCACAATTAGCTGCTCCAGCCATCGATGGATGAATTAAGTAATAATTATCGGTTAAATAATCTGAATAAATAGGCATTCCTTCTTGAGATATAGCTGTCTGTGCAAATAAAAACACACATGCCAATATATAGAACCGTTTCAATATCATAATTTTAGTTTTCAGGGACTCTATTTAATTAATGCTTTAAACTGGTTAGTTTATAAAACTCCTTTTTTGCAATAAAATTATAAATAGAAACCAAATATATAAAAATTACTTTTTATCAGTCTAACTAATAAAGTTAAAGGTTAACAATTATTTAGAGATATAAATAAAAATCTCACTTTTTTAAAGCGAAAAAGCCAAATATATGGATATCTAAAGTTATCTTTTAGTATTTTTGCCAAAAATTTTATCGTTATGAAAACTTTTCAAGTTTCTATTCAAGAAACTTCCAATAATAGCATCATTAAATTCGAAATAAATGAATTTATAACACAGCACCAAAGTTTCGAATTTAATAATATAGATGAAGCCAAGAAGTCTCCTTTAGCTCAACAGTTATTCTATTTACCTTTTGTAAAAAAAATCTATATCTCTGGCAATTTTATTGCTATAGAAAGATATAATATTGTAGAATGGAAAGATGTGCAGAACGAAGTAGCGGAACAAATAGAAACCTATCTAAATGATGGTGGTATTGTTGTTGAAGAAACTGCTACTCCTAAAAAAGTACCTGTTACAGTTTACGCAGAAAGCACTCCAAATCCTTCGGCAATGAAGTTTGTTGCAAATAAAAAATTAGTTACAACTTCCTATGAATTTACCTCTATAGACGAAGCTAAATTATCTCCTTTAGCAACAGAATTATTTCATTTTCCATTTGTAAAAGGAGTATTTATCGATGAAAACTTTGTGTCAATTACTAAATATGAAGTGGCAGAATGGAATGATATTACTATGGAACTTCGTGAGTTTATTAGAAGCTACATCGAACAAGGAAAGGAATTAATTCTTGCTAATGCTTCAAAAGTCCTAAACAAAACAACTGAACAATTAGATAAATCGTTCGATGAGCTGGACGATATTTCTAAACAAATCATCAACATTCTAGAAGAATATATTAAACCAGCAGTTGCTAGCGATGGTGGAAATATTCAATTTACATCCTACAATCCAGAAAGCAAAGTAGTTGAAGTAGTTTTGCAAGGCGCTTGCAGTGGTTGTCCTTCTTCAACTTACACACTTAAAAGTGGTATCGAAAATATTCTAAAAGAAATGCTACAAGACAAAGTTAGTAGCGTTGTTGCTATAAACGGATAATTTTTCATTAACTTTAAGATTAATTAAAGTTTAACAAAAAAATTATAAAATTATGGCAGTATTAAAAGTTATTGAAGTATTATCTAATTCGGATAAAAGTTGGGAAGATGCTACAAAAAAAGCTGTAAAAGAAGCTTCTAAAACTGTAAAAAACATTAAATCTGTTTATGTACAAGATCAAAGTGCTATAGTAAATGGAGATAGTGTTACAGAATTTAGAGTCAATTTGAAACTTACTTTTGAAGTAAAATAATAACCTTACTTAAATTATGAAAAAAAGCGTTCTAAAATGAACGCTTTTTTTGTGTCTTTAAATCCTTAACTTTGAATATGAAGTATGTTCCATTATTAATATTCAGTATTTTAATAAGTTGTCAAGGACAAAACAAGAAACCCATGAATCATCCATACACAAACAATCTAATTAACGAAACAAGTCCATATCTCCAACAACATGCCCATAATCCAGTAAATTGGCATCCTTGGAATGAAACTAGTTTAAGGAAGGCAAAAGATGAGAATAAATTAATTTTAATAAGTGTTGGTTATGCAGCTTGCCATTGGTGTCATGTTATGGAACATGAAAGCTTTGAAGACACCATTGTTGCTCAAACCATGAATTCTAAATACATAAATATTAAAGTAGACAGAGAAGAACGTCCAGATGTGGACCAAGTCTATATGAATGCTGTACAATTAATGACAGGAAGTGGAGGCTGGCCTCTAAATGTAATTGCTTTACCAGATGGTAGACCAGTTTGGGGTGGAACTTATTTTAGAAAAGAACAATGGATAAGTGCTTTAGAACAAATATCTGACTTATACCTTAGAAATCCAGAAAAGCTATATGAATATGCCGATAAATTGGAAAAAGGCATCAAAGCTATGGATGTGGTTTCTTTAAACAAAGATAAAGTCAATTTCAACAATGAATATATAGAAGTGACTTTAGAAAACTGGTCGCAATATTTCGATTATCTACATGGTGGATTAAAACGTGCTCCAAAATTTATGATGCCAAATAATTATCATTTTTTATTGAGATACGCTTATCAAAACAACCATCAAGAATTACAAGAGTTTGTTAATCTTACTCTAACTAAAATGGCCTATGGAGGACTATACGATCAAGTTGGAGGTGGTTTTTCAAGATATTCAACAGATGTTAATTGGCATATTCCACATTTCGAAAAAATGCTTTATGATAATGGCCAGTTAGTTAGTTTATATTCAGATGCATATTTAGTTACTAAAAATAAGTTATATAAAGATGTTGTTTACGAAACTTTAGAATTTGTAGAAAGAGAACTTACCTCAGCAAATGGTGCATTCTACTCTTCTCTTGATGCAGATAGTAATACTACCGAAGGGCATCTAGAAGAAGGTGCTTTTTATGTTTGGCAAAAAGAAGAATTACAAAAAATAATAACTTCAGATTTCGAATTATTTGAAGATTATTACAACATCAATAATTATGGTTTATGGGAAAACAAAAATTATGTTTTAATTAGAAAAGATGATGATAAAAGTATCCTGAAAAAACATAATTTATCGATTGAGGTTTTAAATGAAAAGAAACAAAACTGGAAAAACATTCTTTTAAAGACTAGAGAAAAAAAATCAAGACCAAGACTAGACGATAAAACTTTAACATCATGGAATGCTTTAATGCTAAAAGGATATATAGATGCTTATCGTGTTTTTGGAGAAGAGGATTTCTTAATTTCAGCCGAAAAAAATGCCAATTTTATTATAAACAATCAATTACTAGAAGATGGTGGACTAAACCACAATTACAAAAACAATATCAGCAATATTAATGGCTATCTTGAAGATTACGCAACTGCTATTGATGCATTTATATCGCTTTACGAAAACACACTAAATGAAAAATGGCTTCATACTGCAAGGGACTTAACTAATTATACGTTCGATTATTTTTATGAAGAAACAAATAACATGTTTTATTTTACTTCAAACGAAGATGCCAAACTAGTCACTAGAAATATAGAATACAGAGATAATGTAATTCCTGCAAGCAATTCTATAATGGCAAAAAACCTGTTCAAATTATCTCATTATTTTGATAACGAATATTATTACAACACAGCAACTAGTATGCTGAATAATGTAAAACCCGAAATAGAAAATTATGGTTCTAATTATTCAAACTGGTTAGATTTGATGCTTAATTACACAAATCCTTTTTATGAAGTTGCTATTTCTGGAGAAGAAGCTATCAATAAAATTAATGAGCTAAATAAAACTTATCTTCCTAATAAATTAATTGTTGGTAGTACTGAGGAGTCTAATATGCCATTATTAAAAAACAGGTTTGTTGAGAAAGAAACATTTATTTATGTATGTGTTAATAAAGCATGTAAGTTACCCGTTAATGAAACTAAAAAAGCAATTGAATTATTAAAAAACAAAAACTAATGAAACTATTATTAACCATCCTAATTGTATTTATTGCTTTAGAACATATTTACTTTTTAATATTAGAAATGTTCTTGTGGACTAAACCTAAAGGCATTAAGACCTTTGGTTTAAAGTCTAAAGAATTTGCTGAAGAAACTAAAGTTTTAGCAGCAAATCAAGGCCTTTATAATGGTTTTCTTGCTGCAGGATTAATTTTCTCTGTAATTATTAATAACTATAATACTACCTTGTTCTTTTTATGTTGTATTGCAATTGCAGGAATTTATGGTGCTTATTCAACAAAAAATAAAAAGTTGTTTTATATTCAATCCTTACCAGCCTTATTCACTATCATATTGACATTAAGTATGTACTTTTAATTTTCACTTTCATTTTAATTTATTGATTCTCATTCCTTTTTTATAAATTTACAAACAAATTAAAAATAAAAATATGGATATTGAAAAGTGGACTAAATTAGGAGTAGAAGTAGCAACCGAATATGGTTTAAAAATTCTAGGAGCAATAATTATATGGATTATTGGATCTTGGGTAATAAGAAAATTAATTGGTGGCACACGTGCTGTAATGACCAAAAGAGGCTTCGATGAAAGTCTTCAAAAATTCTTATTAAACTTAATAGGTTGGGTATTAAAAATACTTTTAATTCTTGTTATCTTATCACAACTTGGCATTGAAACTACCTCATTTGCAGCAATTCTTGCAGCAGCTGGTTTAGCCGTTGGTTTAGCACTCCAAGGCTCTTTAGGTAATTTTGCAGGAGGTGTTTTACTTATGATATTTAAACCTATTAAGATTGGAGATTTAATTGAAGCTCAAGGAGAAATTGGAGTCGTTAAAGAAATTGAAATTTTCACTACGAAGTTAATAGGCCTATCAAATAAAGAAATAATTATTCCTAATGGAGCACTTTCAAACGGAAATATTGTTAATTATTCTACTGAAGGAACCCGAAGAGTTGATTTAACAATTGGAGTTGGTTACGATTCTGATATTAAGAAAACCAAAGAGGTTTTAATGAATGTATTAACTTCTAATCCAAAAGTTATTTCAGATCCTGCTCCAACAGTAAACGTTTCTGAATTAGCAGATAGTTCTATAAATTTTGCAGTAAGACCATGGTGTAAAACCGAAGATTACTGGGCAGTTTTCTTCGAATCTACCGAAAATATTAAAGAAGCACTTGATGCTGCTGGAATAGAAATACCTTATCCACATCAAGTTGAAATTCATAAAAATGAATAGAAAATTATTTAGATTTTGGCTTTAATGCAATAAAATCTTTTAAGTAATATGGTTCAAAATAAGCGACATCTTCGATGTCGTTTTTTTTGTACTTATTATAAGCTATCTTACTCATTTCATTTGCCGAAGGCAGTTTGCTATCAATAAAAAAAGCATTTGGATGATTAATAAGAGATTTTGTTTTTTCAACACCATTCCCAACAAAATAAACTTTTCCTTTTTCTAAATATTCAGAAAAAGAAGTCTCATCTAGTATTTGTGCTTCAATTTCTCTTATCTCATTAAAATTTTTATCAAAAATTGCCGAATATACTTCCATTCGTCTGGCATCGAGCATTGGAATAACAACACCTTTATCTATAGTTACTTGCTGTGCTAAAGCCATTAAAGTAGAAACAGATATTAAGGGCTTATCTAAAGCAAAACAAAGTCCTTTTGCTGCCGAAACACCAATTCGTAATCCAGTATAAGAACCTGGTCCTTTACTCACTGCTATAGCGTCTAATTGATTTGCAATTAAATTATTTTCAGCCAATAGTTTTTCAATATATACATGTAGACGTTCTGCATGAGAAAATTCCTTGCTATTATCTTCTTTAAGTGCAAAAGTCTCTCCTTGTTTAGAAAGAGAGACTGAGCAATTAGTTGTTGATGTTTCTATGCTTAATATTAAAGCCAAAATATTTAGTCTATTAAAGATTTACCAAGATAGAAATCTAACACTTTAGTTTTAAATACAAAATCGTATTTAGAATTAGTTAGATTAGATTGTGCATTTACCAATTGGATTCTGGTTTGCTCTAAATCGAAAGCATTTAAAGCTCCCATATTATATCTTTCCTGTGCATTTTGAAATGCCATTTCTTGAGCCACTAAAGATTTTTTAGACGCTTCGTATGTTTTAAATGCTGCTTTTGCATCTGTGAAGGCACGTTGAATGCTACTCTCCAAATTTAACTTGGTTTGTTCTAATTCTAATACACTATTTTCTTGTTGAATTTTAGTTTTAGCTACATTGGTTTTATTTTGAAAACCTGAAAAAATTGGAATACCAACACTCAAAGAAAAGTTATGAGATTTTTGATCGTTCAATTGATTTAGAAATGTTTCCTCATCTTGAGTTAAATTAGAGAAGAACACATTGGTTCCAAAACCATAACCAAAAGACACACTAGGTAAAAATCCACTTTTTGCTAATTCTGTGCTTAGTAATGAATTTTCAATATTTTTTTCTGCTACTTTAATTTCTGGCCTATTAACATAAGCATATTCCAAAATTGGCTTTACATCATTATACATTAGAGCTGCAGATGGATTTTCAACTTCTTCAAAAGCTACTTGAAAACCTTCATATGGCAATTGTAAGAATTGCGATAAACTAAGTAAAGCTAAATCATAATTGTTTTCTGCAATAGTTAAGTTTTGTTCATCTTTACTAGCAGTTGCAATAGCATCGTAAGTATTTGCTCTAGGCTGTACACCAGCTTCAACTAATTTATTTACTTGATCTAATTGTTTATTAGAAAATTCTACTTGAGCTTTAGCTATTTCTAATTTTTCTCTGTTAAATAACACATTTAAATAAGCATTAACCACATTTAAAGAAATATCATCTCTAATTCTGTCCAACTCCATTTGGTTTACCTCTAAATTTAGTTGTGCTTGTTTATAAAGATTGGTGTTTCTAAAACCATTAAAAATGGTCTGATTTATACTTAATCCAAGATTGGTGTTATGGCTTGTTCTATCAACAAATTGCCCTTGAAATACTTCCTGATTTCCTAGATTTAAACTCTGACTTGCATTGGCACTAACAGTTGGCAAAAAATTACCTTTAGTTTCAATAACATCTTGTTCATTAGATAATAGAACATTGGTTCCTTTTCTTACAGTGATATTATTCTCTAAAGCATAATTTACACATTCTTCAAGTGTCCATAATTTTTCTTGAGAAAAGATAGTTATGCTTACAAAAACGGTTAGTAAAACGGTTGTAAATATCTTTTTATTCATCTTCATCATCGTTATTTTCTTTAGATGCTTTGTTCCACACTTTAATTTTATCTCCTTCTTTAACTCCTTCTGTTATTTCAACATTAATCCCATCAGAAATACCTAATTCTACATAGACTTCTTCGTAAGAATTATTATCGTTTAAAATTTCAACAAAAGGTTTTTCAGTAATTCTATTAAATTGAAGTAAAGCTTCTTTAATTACTAAAACACTGTCTTTACTTTCCATATCTATTTCTGCATTAGCGCTATAACCTGCTCTAATTTTTGTTGATGGCGTTACAGTAACATCTGCTTTAATAGTAAATTGAACAGCGCCATTCTCTTCTTGTCCTTTAGGAGCCACAAAAGTTAATTTTGCTGGAAATTCTTGTTCGTTTAAAGCACCAAGAACTACAATTATTTCTTTCCCTTCTTCAAGTTTTCCAACTTCGGCTTCATCTACTTTTCCTTCGAAAATCATTTTGCTCATATCTGCAATCGTTGCCACTGTTGTTCCTGCATTAAAACTATTAGATTCAATAACCTGGTCTCCTTCACGTACAGGAATTTCTAAAACAGTTCCAGGGATTTGAGCCACAATATTTGTGTTAGCTGAGCCTCCACCAGAAAGAGAACCTTGTCTAATAATCTGATAATCGTTTTGTGCTTGAGTTAAAGATTCTCTAGCTTGATTGTACGATAATTCACTATTTTCAAAATCTTGTTTAGAAATAACTCCTTTTTCAAAAAGCCCTTTATTTCTATTATAAAGTACCTGAGCATTCTCTAAAGCCAAACGTGCTGTACGCGTTCTACTATTTGCACTTGCTAAATTTTGCTCGTTAGGTACGACACGTATTTTAGCAATTAAGTCTCCTTTTTTAACAATATCGCCTTCTTCAACAAATATTTTATCTATAATTCCAGCTATTTGTGGTTTTAACTCAATTTCTTCTTCTGGATTAAGTTTTCCTGTAGCAACAACTTTTGTGTTTATTGATGTGAAAAATGGTTCTTCTACTTTAAAATCTTCAAGAGCCTTAGAATTAGAGTCTTTAAAATATTTAATTACTAATATAAATAGTATTAGCAATACAATTCCAATGATGATTTTTACTGTTTTATTCATTTCTTTTTTAATTGATTTATTCTTCTCTTAATGCATCAATTGGCTTAATACTTGTTGCTTTAAAAGCAGGAATTAATCCAATTAATGTTCCTAATATTATTAGTATAATTAATGATATAAAAACAACTGCAATAGATACAGATGCATTTACTATTACAGCTTCGTCTCCTTGACCAAAAGCTGAATCTAAACCAATTAGAATCCAACCTCCAGATAATATACCAAAAAACCCAGCTAATAAAGTTATAGATACTGCCTCTACAACAATTTGTCTTTTTATTTCGAATGGCGTAGCACCTAATGCACGACGTACTCCAATTTCTTTAGTCCGTTCTTTAACAGTAATTAGTAAAATATTTCCAATTGCAAAAACACCTGCTATAAGTGTTGCAATACCAACAAACCATGTTAAAAACTGCATACCTACTAAAAATCCAGTGATTTTAGCAAATTCTTTTCCTAAATTAAAACTTCCAAAAGCACGTTTATCTTCAGGATGAATGTTATTTAAATTTCTTAAAATAAGTTTGGCATCTGCTTCAATTTGAGATATGTCTGCATCTGGTTTCCCAGTAATCATCATCCATCCTATCTGGTCGCCTTGGTTATATATTTGTTGGAACGTAGTAAATGGAATATGTATATCGCTACTTGGTCCCATATTAACATTTCCTACTTCAAACATGCCTATAACTGTAAAATTCATGTCATTGATTTTAATCAATTCACCAATCATTTCAGCATCTTTCTCAAAAAGTTGTTTGTAAATATCTTCAGAAATTACAGCAACTTTTCTATTTTCATCAATATCTGTTTGATTGAGAAAACGACCTCTAATCAATTTCTTTTTTTGTACTTTATCTAGTAGTGGGAAGTCTCCATTAATACCATAAGTTCCAGATAAAAAATCTTTAACAACAAAAGCTTGATTTTGATTTCTTGGTAAAACAAACTCGATACCTTCAACATTTTCTTCAACTAACTTAGTATCTGTTAGTGTTAATCTAACTCGTTTTCCTTCTTGAAATCCTTTAAATGGTTTGCTAGTACTTTGTCCCCAAACAAAAACACTATTTGTAGCAAAATCTCCAAACAATCTATTAAAAGAGTTTTCCAGACCTTTAGCAGAACCAAGTAGACCAATAAGCAGTAAAATTCCCCACCAAACACCAACCATAGTAAGTATAGACCTTAGTTTGTTTTTACTAAGACTATCCCATACTTCTTGCCATGTATCTCTTTCGAATAAAAATTTTATCATATTAATCGTCTCTTAAGGCTACAATTGGTTTTATTTTAGAGGCTTTTTTAGCAGGCAAATATCCTGCAATTCCACCAGCAACTATAAGTGTTATTGTTGCTCCTATTACTAATGAAGTACTTACACTTGGGTCTTTAATAAAATAGGTTTCTAAACTTGGCCCAACAAATTCTAAAACTCCCATTCCAATTAATAATCCAACGTATCCAGCAATGGCAGTAATTAAAATAGACTCCATTAAAATGATAGATACAATAGAATTTGGCGAAGCTCCTAAGGCTTTTCTTATGCCAATTTCTTTAGTACGCTCTTTTACAATAAAAATCATGATGTTACTTACACCAACTATACCAGCTATAAGTGTTCCAAACCCAATAACAATAATAATAACTCCTAGTCCAAAAGTCATTTGGTTAACTGACTTAGATTCATTAGCTAAATTTCTTACTCTAATAGCTCGTTGATCGTTACTGGCTATATCGAATCTATCTTTTAAATCGTCTGTTAATGCATTACTAAAAGAAATAGCCTTATCGTAATCCATTTCTGGATTATAAGTTAAATTTATTTGATCTATAAAGTCGTTATTTCCATAAACACGTTGGGCTGTACTTACTGGCATATAGATTAAGCGTTCTTCATCATCTCCTCCATCGTCTTCAAAAATTCCTACAATTTTATATTTTAAGCCATTAAGAGTTATGTACTTTCCTAAAGCTGTAGTTTTTAAAAATAAATCTTCATCTACCAATCTACCTATAACTACTACTTTAGTTTTATTATCTATATCTAGTTGATTAATGTATCTGCCTTCTTTAATTTTTGTATTCTCTAAATATTGATGATCTGGATGAACAGCTCTAACTGAATATGAATTGTTTTCGTTTCTAAATGAGGCGTTTACATTTAAATATATTCTAGAAGTAATGTATTGAACCTTTTCTCCATACTCTTCTTTTATATAGTCGTAATCTTTATTCTTAAATTGAATTTGTCTACCAGCTTGATAACCTTTATGTGCTTTTGTTGTTGTTCCAGACTGAATGAATATGGAATTATTAGCATCGTCTGCAAATGCTTCATCAAACGTATTATTTAAACCATTTGCAATACCAAAAAGAATGGTAAATAACAAAATAGCAAATGCTACAGTAAAACCAGATAAAACACTTCTGGTTCTGTTCATATTAATACTTTGAAATATTTCCCTCCAAAGGTCTCTATCAAACATGTTGCGAGGCTCTTACTTGTTCAACTATAACGTCTTCCATGATAACACCATCTTTTAAACGCACTATACGCTTACACATATGGGCAATATCATCTTCGTGAGTTACAATAAGTATTGTTTTTCCTTCATCGTTTAAATGTTGAATGAAGTCCATAATTTCGTAAGATGTTGTGGTATCTAATGCTCCTGTTGGCTCATCTGCCAATAATAATTTTGGATTTGCTGCTAACGCTCTAGCTATTGCTACACGCTGTTTTTGCCCTCCAGATAATTCATTTGGTAAGTGATGTGCCCAATCTTTCAGTCCAACTTTTTCTAAATGAAATAATGCTTTCTCCTGTCTTTCTTGTCTTTTTAAACCTTGATAATATAAAGGCAATGCTACGTTGTCTAAAGCATTTTTATAGTTTATTAAATTAAAAGATTGAAAAATAAATCCTAAAAATTTATTCCTATAAATAGCAGCTTTTTTTTCTGTGAGGTTTTTAATAGGAACACCATCTAGAATGTATTCGCCTTCATCTGCTTCATCTAACATCCCTATTATATTAAGTAAGGTAGATTTTCCTGAACCTGAAGATCCCATAATGGCAACCATTTCTCCATCTTCGACAGATAGGTCTATTCCTTTTAATACATGTAAACTTGAATCTCCTATTGGATAGGATTTATGAAGTTTTTTAATATTTAACATACTTATTATTGTTGCTAATTAATGCTTTATAAAGGTTAGACTCTATAAAGATTAAAATGTTACAACAAAAGTAAATATATTTTAAGGTGTCTATTTTTTTGGCTTGTTAAACTTTTTATAAATTAAGAAACCAATACCTGCAACAAGAATATAAGGTATAGCCATTAAATAGACTATTCCATCATTTATACCTTTAGCAGTTTCTTGGCCTTCTTCGCTTTCTAATACTGCACGACACATGGCACATTGAGCATTTGTTTTAAGAAAAACGAATAGAGTAAAAAGTAAAAAGAAGATTTTGCGCTTCATAATTTATAAATTAAACATAATAAGGAGAAATCATTAGATACACAACAACACCAGAGACTGCAACATATAACCACAATGGAAATGTAATTCTTGCAATTTTTTTATGTCTTTCAAAATTCTCTGATAAAGCTCTTACAAAAGTGATTAAAACCAATGGAATTATAACAATAGATAACAAAATATGAGTGATTAATACAAAATAATAAACATATTTAATGAGCCCTTCTCCTCCAAACTTTGTTGAATCGCTTGTCATATGATAGGCCATATATAAAATTAGAAACACAGCCGAACACCCAATAGCTGTTGTCATTAAATTTTCATGGAGTACAATGTTTTTATTTTTAATTGCAAAAAAAGCGATAATAAGAATAACTGCAGTTAAGCCATTTATTGTAGCATATATTGGAGGCAACATGGTTAATGGTTGAACATTAAAACCAAAATCTCTTAAATTTACTCCAAACAAAGCTGCAACTATAATTGGAATCGCTATAGAAAGTACAACAATCCATTTATTATATTTTTTTTCGTTTTGCAAAGAGTTATTATTCATTAAGTAATTTTTTAATATCTTCTTTTAGCATACTGATTTCTTCTTTTTCGCCATCATCATTCACTTGTTCAGCTTCAGAAACAGTTCCTCTATAGTAAATTAATGGATTTCCAAATTCATCTAATCTAGAACGTATAAATCCGTTTTTATCTATTAAAGCAAAGTTTCCAGAATGCTCAAAACCTCCTTCTACATCTTTAGCCTCTGCAGTGTATAAATTAAACCCTTGATTAGCTAAAGCATAAATATCCTCTTTTTCTCCTGTCATTAAATGCCAATTTGGGTTTGTTATACCATACTGACTAGCATAATCCTTTAAAACTTGCATAGTATCATACTCTGGATTTATTGAAAAAGAAGCGATTCCAAAATTTGGATTTCCTTTAAATGAATTTTGAACATCAACTAAATTTTTATTCATTTTTGGACAAATTGTTGGGCATGTTGTAAAGAAAAATTCAACAACATAAACTTTTCCTAAATAATCTTGATTTGATATTGTTTTCCCTTCTTGATTAATAAAAGAAAATGCAGGCACTTTTTTTGGATCACCATTAATTTCTATGAAAGATAATGCACTAACATCTTTAAAATTATTGTCTTGTCCTTGGCTCATTCTATCGTTTCTTGATATATCGCCATTCTTAATTCTATCTACAATTCTTGGTATAAAGATAATTCCAAACACCAAGATAATAAAGGCCATGCCTATATAAGAATAATTAGTTTTATTGCTCATTTGTTGGTTTTAAATCGTTAGCTCTTCTCGTTGAAGAATCGAAATTTCCTTTTCTTTTTTCTCTATATTCCTGAAATAACACACGTAAATCGTCTGCACTCATTTTATTTTTTATTTCGGCTACTTCAATGCAATCATATGAATACAATGGATAAATAGCTTTTTCTTTTTCCTTCTCACTATCTGTTCTATCGTCTATTCTTCCCCTCTGATTTAAATCTTTATCTACTATAAAAACATCTTGAGTAGACAAATCTTCTTTTAATGGTATTCTAGATTTTAAACTATTAAATACTTTAAGAATATCTGTTTCTTCTCCATATACAAAATGCCAATATTTTAAATCTTCGTATGATTTAATTTCCCTTTTTAATATTTCAACTTGATCTTCTGTTCCATGAGGAAGTATTAATACAATTTGAAACTTCTTAAAGCCTTTAAATTTATCGTAAACTAATTCTTTTAAGTTAGAAGCTGCAATAGCATTATCCATAGGATTCTTTCCTAAAAAACCAAGAACTGTAATATGATCTTTTAAAATAATTGTCTGGTTGTCTTCGGAATCAAAATTATTAATATCTGCTACATTTTCATTAACAATATCTAATGCGCTATAATGATGTTTGGCAGGAAATAACATTAACAAAAATAACACTGGAAGAAAAAATAATATTCCAAGAACTGTGTAGCGTTTAATAAGCTTTGTATTCATTTATGAGTTGTCTATAATCAATTCAATAAACAATAAACTGATTGTTTTTAAACCTTAAACTTAATATAAGTTTGGTTTTGCAAAAATAAAAAAAGACGGTTTAAAAAACCGTCTTTTATATCTATTTAACTATAAAAACTTTTTTAAAAGTCTCTTTTTATATAACCACTAGAGTAAACACTTTCTATATATCCACCTTCTTGTAGTAAAATGAATATTAAATAACAAATTAAGAAAACTGCTGTCCATACAACCATTCTTCTTAGAGCTGCAGTTTCATCTCTCATGTGCATAAAGTCCCAAGTAATATAATAAGCTTTTGCTATTGTTAATATAATAAAAATCCAGTTTAAAATTTTCATTCCAATAAACTGTCCCATTAACATTTCTGGCTTATAGATACCTAATATTACTTCAACAGCTGTAATAATAGTTAGGAGTATTAAAACACCCCAAATTTTTTGCGTATTAGATTTAAACTTAACTAAACCTCTTAAAATTTCTAATTTATGTGCGTCTGCCATTTTTAATTGTATTATCTATTATTAAACTAGGTAGAAGAATGTAAATACAAATACCCAAACTAAATCTACAAAGTGCCAGTAAAGTCCAACTTTCTCAACCATTTCATAGCTTCCTCTTCTTTCGTATGTTCCTAAAATAACATTAAAGAATATAATGATATTAATTAATACACCAGAAAATACGTGGAATCCGTGAAAACCAGTAATAAAGAAAAAGAAATCTGCAAATAAAGGTGAGCCATATTCGTTAACCTTAAGGTTTGCCCCTTCAACAACTACTTTTCCATTTAATTTTAATTGTTGTAGAGATGCGCCTCTATCTAATACTGTTTTCTCTCCATTCTCATTTAAGTCTTGAGTTCTAACAAGAACATTATCATGAGATTCTAATCCAGCTATAACTTCTTCTACAGTATAGGTTGGTAAAGTTCCTTCACTAACAAACCACAACCCATTTTTATTTTCATGTGCTGTTCTATCTTTATCTTCTGCAACCACAAAATCTCTAAGTGCAACTCTGTTACCATCTGTATCTACAAACTGTAAAATGTTTCCACCTTTAGTTTGTACAGCACCAAAATCTCCTTTAATAAATGTATTCCATTCCCAGGCTTGAGAACCAACGAATATTAAACCACCTATAATAGTTAAAAACATATAAATGGTAACTTTTGCTTTATTCATATGGTGACCAGCATCTACAGCAAGTACCATAGTAACTGAAGACATAATAAGGACAAAGGTCATGAATGCCACGTATATCATTGGATAATTTCCATGAAAAAATGGTACGTGGGTAAACACCTCATCTGCTATTGGCCAAGAACCAATAAACTTAAATCTTGAAAATCCGTAGGCAGCTAAAAACCCAGAAAATGTTAAAGCATCAGAAACAATGAAGAACCACATCATCATTTTTCCATAACTTGCATTTAATGGCTTATTACCACCTCCCCAAGTTTTTCCTTCTGTTCCAGTATTTACAACTGTAGTATCCATATGTTTGGTTTAGTATTTAAAAGTTGCACAAAAATAATCAATTTATTTTTCTAACGAAATATCCATTCCTAAATTTTAAAAACTCTAAATAAGGTTTCCTTTAGATATTAATTAAGATTGTTGAAAAACAATAGTATTTATTTTACAAAATATAAAAACAAAAAGAGATATACCCAGAGTATATCTACAAAGTGCCAATATGTTGCTGCTAGTTCTAAACCTAGCATTTTAGCTGGATGGTACTTTTGTTTAAAATGATTATAAATTACCACCAATAAGCAGATTAACCCAACAACTATATGTAAAATATGTACTACAGCTATTAAATAGATGTAAGACATGGTAATATTACTAGTTGGTCCAGTAAAATTATAACCCAGATCAATTATTTCTTGAAATCCTTTAAATTGATTAAAAATAAATACAATACCAAGAATAAATGTCGCAATTAAAAAAATTGTTGTTGCTTGGCTTTTATTGTTTTTTAAAGCTCTTTTAGCTAACATAAAAGTTATACTACTTAATATAATAACAACAGTACTAACAATAAATGCATTTGGTAATTGAAAATCTTTTAGCCAATCTGGTCTGCTACTACTAACTACAAAAGCACTTGTCCAGCCAGCAAAAGACATGATTAGTGATATAATTCCAAACCAGAGCATCATTTTTTTTGCTCTGTTGTTTTTTTCTTCTAAGGTACCTTGTGTTAAATCCATGATTTATCTAATAAACTTATCTAATACGTAAACTATTTGTAATAATGTAATATAAGAAACACTTGCTAACATAAGCTGTTTAGCAGCTTTTACAGTCATTTTTTTATACAATTGAATGGCATAATACACCATGCCTAATCCTAATAAAAACACAATTACTGCAGAAAATGGTGTTAAATATAAGCGTCCTGTAAATCCAAATGCTGGAATAATTGAAACTAAAAGTGTCCAAATGGTGTACATAATAGTTTGAATTGCTGTACCTCTATCTTGTTTTCCAGTTGGCAACATAAAAAAACCTCCTTTTTTATAATCTTCGAATAAGAACCAACCAATTGCCCAAAAATGAGGAAATTGCCAGAAAAATTGTATAGCAAATAAGGTTCCTGGTTCTATGCCAAAATCGTTTGTAGCTGCTACCCAACCTAACATAAACGGAATTGCTCCAGGTATGGCACCTACAAAAACAGCTAGTGGTGTTTTTGTCTTTAATGGTGTATATGCACAAGTATAAAGGAATATTGAAATAGCTCCAAACATAGCTGTTTGAGGGTTTATGGTATATAAAATAAAAACTCCTAAGACAGTAAAAATTGATGCAATAATAAATGCTGTAGAAACAGACATACGACCTGCTGGAATTGGTCTGTTTTTAGTACGATCCATTAAAGCATCTAAATCTTTTTCTATAATTTGATTAAATGCATTAGAAGCTCCTACCATAAAATAACCTCCAAAAGCTAATAAAATAAGCGTTTTATAATCTACTGTTTCAACACCTAATAGATATCCAGCTAATGAAGAAAAAACAACACTAACCGATAAACGGATTTTGGTGATTTCTTTAAAATCTGAAATAATAGAATGCTTTGTTTCTGAAGTAATTGTTCTACTCAAAGTAATGGGTTGCTTATTCGCTTTGATTTGCGTTTGCAAAGATACTTTGAAAAGTTAATTCTACAAATCAAAATACCAATTAAATAGGTCTGTTCTAATTCCAATATTAAACCAAACTGTATTGCTGTTTATAGCATTTGCTGTTTGGACTTCAGGATTATAATCTCTGAAAGTAATATCTGTAAATATTTTTAAGTTAGTAGCAGGATTAATAACATATCCTGCTTGTAGATTTGCAAAAACTGAAGTTGTTTTATTTCCTTGCCCAACTGTTACTCCATTATCGTAAGGTCTTTCGTTGTAATCTCTATAGATATCTCCACCATAACTGTAATTATCTGTACCATTATCAAAATCCAAACCTCTAGTTCCCAATACTAATTGGGCATTTCCAAACCAACGTTTGTAATGATAGCGACCAATAAGAACAAACTCACTAAAATTTGAACCCCAAAGATGTGCCATAGATTGATTACTTTGCCCATAATTTAATACTACATTGTTGTGAGAATATGTATAAGGCCTTACTCTATTATATTCCGTTTGAAGCATTAAATTTTTCACTTTAAATGCATTATAATATTTAAAGCCTAATTGATATCCAAACTTATTTTTCCAGCTTTTTTCTCCTCCAGTAACATCGCTTGTTGAAAATTCGTCGATTATAAATTGCCCATAGACATTCATGTTATCGTTTAACTTGTATTTTCCAGATAAACCTAATAATGCATTTCCAGCGTCCTGACCTGTTTCAAATTCAATAGCTCTAAAGAAGATAATTGGATTTAAATAACTAACATCAAATCCTCTGTTATTGGAGTTAGTCCAAATTACTGATTCAAAAAGTCCTATATTTAAACGTTTAGATACATTCCAACTTAAAAAATGGGTTGCCATATATTTTGGCAAATAAGCTCCATCTACCTCAACTTCTGGTCTAACATCTCTTAACCACATCCAAGTACTTGTATACTTTATTTTCCAAAAAGTAGTGTTTAGTTTTAAAAATGGATGAGGTGTTGCTACATCACTAATAAAAAGAGAACGATAACCATCTCCAATAAAGTTTTTACCTTGCCCAAACTGGACATTAAGAAACTTAAAAGGAGTATAAGATAAATAAGCTTCAGCAACTGGATAATCGTAACCATTATCTTTAAAGTCTTTTGCGATACCACGACCAGGAATAATGGCTACTTCGTCTGCTGCTTTAATTGATTCTGCATATTGATTATAATATTGTGCAAAACGACCTTGGCTTTCAAAAAACGATGTGTAAAAACTAAATTTTTTACCAAAACCTCCCTGAATATTAATTCCTCTCGTATTATTATAAGTGCTTGAAAAATCTGCTTCGGTATCTTTACCAACTTCAAAATCGAAAATAGGATCGATAGTAAACCAATAATCTTTACCTTCTACTCTAACCAATCTTTCGTTCCAGAGTTTTCTTCCAGCAAAGGTTTTTGTGTCTTTTAATAAAGTATCTATCTCTGCTTGAAAATCGTAGTAATTAGAAATATCTTCATACATATATGGTTTAGATGCTGTATGACTATTCGTTCCAACTAAATTAATGCTTCTATCAAATTTTGCATAATAACTGTGAGTAAAAGGTATGTTTAGCTGACTCTTATATTCTTTATTTGAAAATGGAACCAGTTTCATGTTCACGCTATCATATTCTTTTTTAGCAGCATTTTCTAATTCTGTTAGCTCCTTGTCTAAAGTAACATCTTCATCTTTCGATAAATCTTTTGTTGCTACTGCTTGGTTAACTAATGGTATTTTAATTGGAATAGAATATTGTTTGTAAGTAGGTCTTCCATTATTAGTTCCAGGTTTAATCTTTGGAAGTTCTGCAAAAACACGTTTAGCTTCATCTTTTAATTCATCGTAAACAGCATCAACATAAATAACGCGAAAATCCCCATCTTTATCTACTTCAAAAAGCACTACCACATCTCCTTTATAGTTTTCATTAGAAACTATTTCAGGAACTTTAAAGGTGTTAAACACATGCGAGAAAATTTGATTATCAAAACACTTCTGTAAAAGTTCAATCTCTACATTTTCACACTCAGAAAATACAGGGGGTTTTTCGTATAAGAAATCGTTTTGAGCGTTAAAATGAAACGTAATAAATAAAAAAATAATTACGAAAAGCTTCTTCATATCAAATATTAAGTGTATTTATTAAATTGAGCAGAAAGATACTATTTTTTTAATAATGATGGTTTAAAAAAAGAAATCCTGTTACAGTAATTGTAACAGGATTTTATATTAATTTAAATACACTAAATTTTTAGTTTTGCACTTGGAATTTAATAGGTAAGTAGTAAGGTACTCTTACGGCTTTTCCTCTTTGTTTTCCTGGTTTCATTTTTGGTAACATGCCTATAACTCTAATAGCTTCTTGTTCCAATCTTGGGTGTGGAGCTCTTGCTTTAACATCTACAATTTCTCCTGTTTTATCTATTTTAAAAAACACGCTAATTTTTTGAACTCCACTTAATCCTAAATCTCCTGCTAAATCTGTATCGAACTTTTTAGCAACAAATTTGCTAATTTTCTCATTCATACATGCCTTTTTTGCTTCGTTATTACCACTTTCGCAACCTGGAAATACAGGCACATTTTCAATAACAGCAAAAGGAACTTCTAGGTCTTCTTCTACTTCTACTACTTCTACTTCTTCTACTTCAACAATTTCTTCTTCTTGGTTAGTTTCTGTAGATTCAATTACAGTTTCTTCAACTTCTTCTTCATCTTCAACAACTTCTATTACTTCTGGAGCTGCTGGAGGTGGTGGAGGTGGTGGAGGTGTTTGTAATTGTTCTGTAATTGGAACATCTTCCTCTAATTCTTCATCAAGATTTAATAATCCAATATCTATTGCAGACTTATCATAAGTCTTATAATTTATTGCATAATTAGTAATAAATAACATTAATACTAAACCAACTGCAAAATACAGACCACTGTTTCTACCTACGTTAGCTTGAGGATTCTTCTTTTGTTCCATGATTTTTTAATTTTCCTGAATGCTAAAATAACCAATTATTTGGCAATTAAGCAAACGATTAATATTTTTTAACTTCTATTTTAATATAGTTGTTTATTAAAATAGCTGCAATTAACACACCAAAAATATTTGCTACAATATCTAGGACATCGAAATTTCTTGATGTTGTTATTACAAGTTGTAAGACTTCAATAATTATACCAAAAAGCGACGAAACAATAATGCTTCGAATAATACTTTGATTTTTATTGTATTTATATCTATAAAAAAAGGTGTTAAACCAAAGCCATGCAAATAACAAATAAGCTAATAAATGAAATATTTTATCGCTATAAGATGGTATTATTTCTTCAACATCATCTAAATCCAAGGTTATTAAGCTTACAAATGTAAGCGTTATTGTATATAGTGTTGAAAAAAATAATGCCTTAGTTTTAAGCACCAATTAACGCTTTATAATCTTCTGAAGACATTAAATTGTCTACTTGTGAAAGGTCAGAACATTTCAATTTAATCATCCAACCCTCTCCATAAGGATCACTATTTACTTTTTCTGGTTCGTCTTCAAGAGATTCGTTAAACTCTATAATCTCTCCTGAAAGTGGTAGAAATAAGTCTGAAACTGTTTTAACTGCCTCAACAGTACCAAAAATCTCTTCAGCATCTAAGGTTTCGTCTAGAGTTTCTACTTCTACATAAACTATATCTCCCAACTCTCCTTGAGCAAAATCTGTGATACCAATAGTAGCAATATCTCCTTCTATTTTAATCCATTCGTGATCTTTTGTGTACTTTAAATTTGATGGAATATTCATTATAATATGTATTTATTTTCGCAAATGTATTTATTCAATTTTTAATATCAAACAGATTTTATTAATTACCAAAATTATATCTTAAAGTAATTCCTGAACGAATGGTAGTTTGAGGGTATGCAGTTGAGATAGCATATTCTGAAAACATATAATCGAAATAGAATATTCCTGTTAGATTTTTACTAAATGAATAATCTGCTGTAAATTTTCCAGACCAAATTGTTTGTCCTGAAGTAATTTGATTGTTTTCAAGATCTAGATACCTAATTATTGTTTCGTTTCTTCGGTAGGCTAAATCTGCTTTCATATTTAAATCGCTAACAATTCTTTTTGTTGGACCTGCCAATTTAGATTTAATTCTTACATCTTTAATTCTATAACCTAAGCCAATAATATATTCATTCCCTTGAATTTCTGTCATTAAATTATTATCAAAACTTAAAGATAGAAGTCTGTCTTTTTTAATTTCGGCTAGAATTTTTACAGAGTTTTTCATCTCCATATCTATTCGAATTAAAGGACTAAACATTTCTGTTAGGTTAACATTACTATATATGGTTTCGTTTTTAAAATTACCTCCTTGATCTAGTTCTTCTGGATCTAGTGGATCATAATCTAAATTAGTTCTAAATTGGTTGATGGTATAATTAGCACGATAACCATGGATTAAAGAAAATCGTTTAAATCGTTTTTTAAACCACTTTAAATTCATTAATCCTGTATATTTTAAATCCCAATTTGGAATTGGAAAATCGCTTATGGCTGACAATGAAATACCATTTGACTCTTTACCTTTATATGCCGCTAAGAAAGATGGTAATAACACAGCTTGATTATTTTTACCATAACCAACAGGATAGCCATCAGCATCTACAGGATAAGTTGTATTTCCATAATGATCTTCAGCTAATCTGTTTGCAATTTCTAATCTGTTTGCTCTAAAATCATCGAATGCAGCTGATTGGGTTTCGTCGCTTTTGCTAAATGCTGTTTTAATTAATATGGTAGAAATACTAAAATTACCAAATGTATTTGGAGTTAGAGATTCATATTCATATCCATTACCATAGTCGTTAATTCTATAATTTTCGGTATAACTTTCAGCATATATTCTAGAACCTACTAAATCAATTTTTAAATCATTTAATGGCTCAATATTAGCAGTATAATCTAGTTGTTGTGTTTTAACTGCTGTGTATTGTTCATTAAAATCTGGATAAACAGTTAACCAACCTTTTCTAGCTGCAAGATCTCTTACATCTCTTTGGCTACCAAAAGTAAATCCAACTGTTGGTTTTAAAGTTCCAATAAACCCTGGAGTTCTTAGATATCCTGGTAAATATGTACCATTAGTTTCAGCATAATTAAATTGAATTCTTTTAACACTCGTTAATATATCAATACCAACATTTGCTAATTTTTGCCCTCCATTTTTAGCTTTTGCAGGTTTGTCTGTTGCTCCTTTATCTGAATCTTCTTTACTATCTGGTCTAGCAGCAGGTGTTGGTGTTCTTCTAACTGTTTTCTTTTTAAGCCCTATATAATTATAGAACTTATTCATATTAAAGGTCGTGTTAATATTATGTCTATTAGCATTAGAAACAGTGTTTCCTAGATCGTATGTTACACCATCAATTTCTAAATCGCCAAATAAATCTGATCCTTTTTGCCATTGAAAATCGCCACTATATGAGTAGGCAGCATCAACAAAACTAAAGACTGGAATTTTATTTAACGGAATATCATAATTAATTCCTAATTGTTGAAACTGTCTATTGGGATCGCCAAAATCAAAGAAACCATCCCAAACATTTAACGTAGGATCTTGTTCTCCATTAATAATACCATCTTGAAAATAATTTCGCACAATGTTATTATTTGAAGCTGTTAGATTTAATTGTAATGATTTGGTTAAGTTGTAATTAATTGTGTATTGATAGTCGAAAGTATAATTTCTCTTGTAAAACTCATCCAGACCAATATTATCACCTACTAAATCTATTTCTCTAAATTTTTGTTGATTGTATTGTCGGTTAATATTTGTATTAACTGTAAAACTAGAAGGTAGAGGATTGAAATTAAAATCTTTTAATAGTTTTAAATATTCGCTTGTAAATAATGAATCATTTTTCTTAAATGGTTCTATAGTTAATGGCTGAAAATTATATGCATAGTTTACTCCAGCTCTTATTGTTTGATCTACAGAGTTTTCTATTTCAAAATCTCTATGTTTAATTTTATTGTATGAATAGTTAAACGTTAAATTTTCTACATCGTAAAAATGTGGTTTAGATTCATTGGTTTTTAATTTTCTTACTCCAATAAAGTTAATGCTTCTTCTTTTGGTATAATTTTCAGATTGTTCTCTAACTTTATCTTTTTCCTCATTTGTATCTGCTGCGTCAATTCTAGATTCTAAAGTTAAATCTTTATAATACTCATCGAATTTTGGTGTAATTAATTCTTCACCTTGACCATAATTAAATGGAATTTGGATTCCCCATTTTTTTGGTAACAACTGTCCTATATTAACATTCGTAACAACATCGTATTGTTCTACATCTTCTCTACTTCTCTCGTTTGGTCCTTGTTCTATTGAACCAAATCCTGTTGTACTTTTTCTACCAGTTGCACTTACGTTTGCAAAATCGGCAAAATTAGTATCTACACTTAAAATAGCAGCCCAACCACCTTCATTATCCATATCAGATAGACGAAGTTCGTTAAACCACAATACAGCACATTTATCTGTTGCAGCTGCATTCTTAACACCTATCATTAAAGTTCTAACATCACCAAAATTTGGGTTACCAATAATAGCAATACGCTGTTGCCCTAATGTATAAGGCGAGTATTCTGGTACAGGGTTTTCACTTAAAACGCCATCAATTACATCGTAAAATGTTGGATCTGGATTGCTAATGGTTCCATTACTAATTCCTTCAGATTTTATATCCTGAAGTAATTCTAACGGTAAATTAATTTCGTTTTCTGTTGGCCATAAAAGCTCTTGCGAGGTGCCTTCACTAACTTTTAAAGGTACTTCTATTTGGTAATAGTTTTGAGTTAAATCGTTACCCATTCTAATAAAACCTACTAAATCTTCATCATTCAGCCCAGGAATATCTCCTTCTTCGGCATGTATAAACATTCGTAAGTTATTATACTGACGCATATCTATATTAATGTTTTTATAGACAGCTCTACCATCTTGTGGTTCTAAATCGCAAACATCTAATACAAGAGATTGCTCGTTTTGACGAATTACTGTGTTATTATTATAAAACTCTTCTGGCTCCACTCCTGGAGGCGAAATGTAAGTACCATCATTTTCTATAGTTCCAATAACTCCAACGCTAAACTCTGTATTATCTAAATTAGGGTCACCACCATCTTCATCTAAAGAAAGTGTGTATCTTCTCCAATCACTTCTAACTAGATCTAATGTCCCAAAACGAAATACTGTTTTTTCTGAAAACTCTTTTAAGTACATACGTGTAAAACGTATAGATCTTAAATCTGATATACCTCCAACAGCATTGGTGAATTCGCTTACAGGAATTCTAAATTGAATCCATCTAGGGTTAACCGTTTGTCCATTAGGTAATTCTCTTACCTCATCATCTTTTATATCTACTATATATGGATTGTTTTCGTTTAATGTTGCAGGTGTTAAATCTAATTCATATTCGTAATAACTATCAATCGTATTCATAGTATTATCACGATTAATATCTTCTACATCTGGTTGCGTTGTTGAACCACGATCTGTATCTGAAAATGTATCTGGCGAGTTACCTTGAAGACCATTATAACGTTTATAGCGTTCAAAAATATCTCCTTCTGCATTTAAGAAATACGTATAGTTATCGTTTGAAGGATCTGCTAATCCTGAATAATCTGTAAAAATTTGTGCTTCTTCTGCATCGTTATATCCATCATAACCAACATCCTGATTGGTACGTTGGTCTCCTGTAGTATCGAATGCATAAATTAAAGATTGGTTTTGAGGATAAACAGTTTCCCAAGAAGGAGATGTAGGTAATACACCTATTACATTACCATCTGCAGGCAACCCGTTTTCATATAATTTTCTTCCATCTTTAATAACATCCTCTGAAATGTTACCAAGGTTAAAAACCAATTTCCCTCCTGGATTTGCAGAATTTTCTTGATATGGATCTTGTAACCAGAATTCAATGTATTCTACATTTGCTTGTTCAAAATCTGTTGATGTTAATTGTCTTGTAATTCCTGCCCAACTATTTTGAGGGGAAGTAAGCGTATTTGTTGATGGATCTACATTGGTTGTTTGAAAATTGTAAGGTCCTCTTTCTGTTGGATAGTAAGTTAAATCTAATGTATTAACAACTGTTGTTTGTCCTTGAGCTACATCTTGATTTGGAAATAATTCTTGAATAAAAACACGACTTGTATATAAATCTGAAATATCATCGTCTGTTATTCCACTAGGACTTTGGCTCCCATAAAAAATAGGATCAATATTATACCAATTTAACAATGCACGATCGTAACCTTGCTCTATTCCATTAACATCATCGTTATTTGAATTTATTCCACGAGGTCGACTGGAAATGAACCATGACTGTGGTGATTTTAAATCGATAGCGTTTTGAGAACCTTCAAAATCATCTATATAAGAAGTAGCTTCACCATTAAACTCTGTTCCTTTAGGAGATCCTGGAGTTAAATAAGCGAATTCACCTCTAACTGAGAGATTGGATGGTGCATCTGTATCTATATTTGGTAATTTATTTACTAATCTAGTAAAAAATGGAACTTCTGTAGAATAG
The DNA here is from genome assembly GCF_003148645.1 of Xanthomarina spongicola. Taxonomy (GTDB): domain Bacteria; phylum Bacteroidota; class Bacteroidia; order Flavobacteriales; family Flavobacteriaceae; genus Xanthomarina; species Xanthomarina spongicola. The sequence continues at coordinate 672,488 of NZ_QGGP01000001.1, read as the reverse complement.
TTTCCATGAATTCCAAAAATGTGATTGTTAATTGGTTCTTGATCGTAGTTGGCTTTTTGAGTAATAGGTCTTTCGCTTAAATGCAACCATGTTGCACCTAATACAAAGTTTTCGTTAAACTGATGTTCTACATTAATACCTGTAAAGCGCTTAGTTTGTTGGCCAAATACTGCATTATTTTCTGTAGTTACTTGTATTGGTGTATTTGAAGCTTTTAAAGCTTCGTCAAGAATTTGAACAGTTCCTTGTTGATAATTAACTGTATAATCTATACCTTCTACTAAAACACGACCTCCAGCAGTTACTTGAACGGAACCTCTTGGCACATTAAATGCTCCAATTGGAATACCATCTCCTCCTGAAGATTTGTAACGCCCTTTAATTTTGAATTTATTTTTATCTGCTGCCTCTAAAGCTGCCGTTTTAGTTTGCTTATAGAGAATATCGTAAACATATTTATTCTGATTCTCGTTATAAGTCAAATCATTATTATAGTCTTCTCCTCCAAGAGCTAATTTGTCGAATAAGTATTCTCCAAATGGTTCTGCCTTTGTGAAAATTATCTTCCCATTTTGTGGAATAACTGTAATTCCTGGAACAAAATCGAAAAATCCATCACCATTAGTTTGTGGATCTCCATTAAAATTTAATCTATCTAAATTAAACAACCTTAATAAGGTTGTATTCTGAATTAAATCTTCAGGAGGCGTAGAAGGTCCTACTGGATTTCCATTAATATCTACACCAAAGGAATTTCCATCTACTGGTGAAATAAAATTTAATGGAGATGCTTCATTATAGAATATATTTAATTTAAAATCTTCCTGACTTAATTGATAAGCACCAGTGTTATAGATGTTTTTCATCATTAAGTCCCAAATAGGTTGATCTACATTTGTAATTGGGCTTTTTAAAAGTTTTAAAATTAAATTGTTATTGGTAACTGTGGTTATTCCTCCAGGATCTGTAGTAACACCTGTTGCATCTAGCCCATCGTTTGCAAATTCACCTACTTGATAAACTTGTCCTCCAACTGTATATTGAAATGCAACAGCAAGAACTTCGTCGTTATTTAATCTTTGGTTTAAGGAAATAAAACCTAATTGTGTATCTAAAGTATATTCTTGCCCTTGTTGTAATTTTCTTGCATTTTCTAATTTCGCATAATCTGAACCTTCACTTACAGAGTTTGATACTGATCCAAAACCTTGTTGTACAGTTGCAATATCTCTAATTAACTCTGTTAACACAGATCCAGAGCCAATTTGTGTTGGATCGAAGTCGTTATTTCCATTATCTGGAAATGCATTTGGACCTGCATTAATAAATCCAGGAGGTATTGGTTGCAATACCATATTGTTTTGGTTTGGATCTGGATTAGATTCACCTAAATCCTGTAAACCAACAACATTTCTTACGTTTTCTGTACTATTACTTCTGTTTGTTACCCAAACTTCTATTCTAGTAATTTGAACATTAGAATTTATAAAAGGATAATTCTCTAATGTCCTATCATAATTATCTCTAAAGTAATGTGCTAAGAAGTAATGTCTGTTTTCATCGTATTCTCTTGCAAAAAAATCGAATTCTTCAAGTGTTCCTCCTCCTTGGGCAACTACAGTAGTTCTATCTGATTTTTGTTCAGAAAAAACTCCTGTAACAGTTGTTTTTCCAAACTGCAACTCTGCTTTAACACCAAATAAACTTTGAGCTCCAGTAATTAACGAACTATTTAATGGCATACTAACATTACCAACTTCAATTTTCTGAATTATATCGTCTTCTGTAGGTGTATATTCTAATTTAATTAAATTTTGAAAGTCGAAAGTAGATTCTGTATCGTAATTTGCTGTTACCTGCAATCTAGTACCAACTTTACCCAATAAACTTAAACTAATACGTTGATCAAAATCGAAAGTAAAATTACTTCTGTTTTGTGGAGAATATGTTGGATTATCTTGTTTGGTAAATAAAACCCCTAAATCTATTTCAACAGATCCTTGAGGCACTACATTAATGGTATTACTTCCAAAAATAGTTTCAAAAAATCCAGATCTTACATAGAATTCAGGAAGTAGATTTTTTTGTTCTTCTTCAGACCCTTCCTTCTTCCCATCGTAAGCATCAATTTTTTGCTTATAATATTCTTTTAAATTTTCTTGGATTACTAATTCTCTAAATTCTTCTGGAGTTAAAATAATTGGGTAATTAATATTAAAATTACCAACAGTTTCTGTGTAAATATATCTGTCTGTTAGAGGATCGTATGTGTATTTAGATTCAATGCTATTTGGATTAGGCATATTTATATTTCCTAATGCATATCCTGTACTTGTAGAATCTTGTTCTGTTGGTGTAACCTGAGAAAAGGAATATATACTAAAAAGCATAAAAAAGCCTAATAATATATAATGTTTAGTTTTTATTGAATAAGTATGGTTGGTTGTACTCAAATTTTTATAAATTTTTTAAAGCCCCTTTAATAATTTCCTCTACACTTGCGTTTGGCTGATTTGTTATAATTTTATCTACAACACGTTCGGATTGTTTTTTATTAAATCCAAGAACATCTAAAGCAGATAACGCTTCATCTTTATTAGTATTGCTTTTTTGAGTTGAAAGTTCGTCAATATCGTAAACTTTCAAAATTTTATCTTTTAAATCCAGAATTACTCGTTGAGCTGTCTTTGCTCCAATACCTTTTATAGATTGAATTAATGCTACATCTCCAATAGCAATTCCCTCTCTAACTTGTTTTGGTGTTAAAGAAGACAACATAGTTCTAGCTATACTAGCTCCAACACCACTTACTGAGATTAACAGCCTAAATATTTCTCTTTCTGCTAAAGATGAAAAACCAAACAAGGTATGTGAATCTTCCTTTACTTGAAGATGGGTAAATAATTTTAAGTTTTCTTGATTTGGAATTTGAGAGAATGTATGTAAAGATATGTTTAATAAATAGCCAACACCATTACAATCTATAACAACATCAGTTGGATTTTTCTCAACAAGTTTCCCTTGAATATGTGTAATCATTAACAAAACTTTAATAAACTCTCAAATGTAATAAAATTATTCGCATTATAAAGCCGTTTATTTTTCTAATACTTCTTTAATTTCAAGTTCTTTTTTTTTCTTTCTGTTGTGCATCTATTACTGCAATGGCAGTCATGTTAACAATTTCGTCTACACTTGCATCTAATTGTAAAATATGAACAGGTTTTCTTAGTCCCATCATTATAGGCCCAATAGAATCTGAATTATTAAGTTCTTTTAAAAGTTTATAAGTAATATTTGCCGATTCAAGATTTGGAAAAATAAGTGTATTTACTTTTTTTCCAGCTAATTTAGAAAAAGGGAAAATGTCTTGAAGCATCTCGCTATTTAAAGCAAAATCTGCTTGAAGTTCCCCATCAACTAATAAATTAGGATGTCTATTGTGCAAATAATTTACTGCTTCACGAACTTTTGTTGCTGTTTGGTTTTTTGATGATCCAAAATTAGAATAGGAAATCATAGCCATAACTGGTTCCATGCCAAACATTTTTACTACACCAGCCGTCATTTGAGCAATTTTTGTTAAATCTTCGGCAGTTGGGTTTATATTAATGGCTGTATCGCTTAAAAACATTGGTCCACGTTTTGTCATCATAATATTTGTGGTAGCTATTCTAGTTGAATCTGGTGCTAAACCTATTAGTTCGAGTACAGGTTTTACAACTGAAGGATACGATCTTGAAAAACCAGAAATCATAGCATCAGCATCTCCTTCATTCACCATCATGGCTGCATAATAATTTCGTTCTCGCATGATATTTTGAGCAGAATATAAAGTCACACCTCTACGCTTACGTTGCTCCCAATACACTTTAGCATAGTTGTTTTTTCTAGCCTCTTCTTCGTCTGATTTTGGGTCTATTATTTCTACATCTGCATCAAATTCAATTTCCTCTTTTAATTTTTCGATTGTTTTTCTTCTTCCTAACAGAATAGGGATTGCAATACCTTCATCATAAACAATTTGAGCAGCTTTTAAAACATCTAGATGATCTGCTTCAGCAAAAACCACTCGTTTTGGATTTAATTTAGCTCTATTAATTAAAAGTCTAACTATTTTATTATCTGAACCTAAACGTTCAAGAAGTTCATCTTTATATTTTTCCCAATTTTCAATTGGCTCTTTAGCTACACCACTTTCCATAGCTGCTTTTGCAACTGCAGGAGGCACTTCGGCAATTAATCTTGGATCGAATGGTTTTGGAATTATATATTCTTTTCCAAATGTTAATCTTGTTTCTCCATAAGCAATATTCACTTGTTCTGGAACAGGCTCTTTAGCTAATTTAGCCAAAGCTTTTACTGCTGCCATTTTCATTTCTTCGTTTATTTTTGTTGCTCTAACATCTAAAGCTCCTCTAAAAATAAACGGAAATCCAAGAACATTATTTACTTGATTAGGATGGTCTGAACGTCCAGTTGCCATAATAATATCCTTTCTAGTTGCAATTGCTAAATCGTATTCTATTTCTGGGTTTGGGTTTGCCATAGCAAAAACTATGGGATTCTTTGCCATTGATTTTAGCATCTCTGGAGAGACAATATCTGCCTTAGAAAGCCCGATAAACACATCTGCTTTTTTCATGGCTTCATCTAGTGTGTCTATCTTTCTATGTGTAGCAAATTCTGCCTTTTCATCAGAAAGATCTTTTCTGTCTTGTCTTATTACACCTTGACTATCGAGCATGACAATATTTTTTCTATTTGCTCCTAAAGCCATGTATAAACGAGTGCAAGAAATTGCTGCTGCTCCTGCTCCACTTACTACTATTTTAATATCTTTAATTTTCTTTTTTGATAACTCTACGGCATTTATTAATGCAGCTGCAGATATAATTGCAGTACCATGTTGGTCGTCATGCATTACTGGAATATCTAACTCTTCTTTTAAACGTCTTTCTATTTCGAAAGCTTCTGGAGCTTTAATATCTTCCAAATTGATTCCACCAAAAGTTGGTGCAATCATTTTTACTGTTTGAATGAATTCTTCAATATTTTCAGTACCAACTTCTATATCGAATACATCTATATCTGCAAATATTTTAAAAAGTAAACCTTTACCTTCCATGACTGGTTTTGAGGCTTCAGGCCCAATATTACCAAGCCCTAAAACTGCTGTTCCATTTGAAATTACAGCTACCAGGTTTCCTTTAGCAGTATACTTATAGACATTATTTACATCTTTAACTATTTCTAAACAAGGCTCAGCTACTCCAGGAGAATAGGCTAAAGACAAGTCTCTTTGTGTTGTATATTTTTTTGTTGGAACTACTTGAATCTTACCAGGTATTGGCTTGGCATGATACACTAAGGCTTCTCTACGTTTACTTTGTTTGCTCATATATGCTATTAATTAAAGCTTTGTTCAAAAAATACTGAACTAACAAATGTAGTAATACTCCAACTTAAAGCCTAATCTTTTAAGAATTTGATATTGCGCGTTAAACCTGAATATTTTGTTCGCTTGACAGCAGATTTTTGAAATACTTTTTTAAAAGTGTCTTCTGTAATATCTTCCCAATCTTTTTTTGTCATAGATAACAATTCTGGATGTGGATTGAATAGAGGTTCATTATGAGCCTTAGAAAAACGGTTCCATGGACATACATCTTGACATACATCGCAACCAAACATCCAGTCATCAAATTTGCCCTTAAATTCTGTAGGAAGATTGTCTTTCAATTCAATAGTAAAATAAGAAATACATTTACTTCCATCTACCACATAAGGTTCTTTAATAGCTTCGGTTGGACATGCGTCAATACATGCAGTACATGTGCCACAATGGTCTGAAGTAATTGAATCGTGCTCCAATTCTAAATCAATTATCAATTCGGCAATAAAATAAAAAGAACCAACTTGTTGAGTCAATAAATTACTGTGCTTTCCAATCCAACCTAATCCAGATTTTGCTGCCCAAGCTTTATCTAAAACAGGTGCAGAATCTACAAAGGCTCGACCTTCTACTTCACCAATCTCATCTTGAATATAATTTAATAATGATTTTAATTTGTCTTTTATTATAAAGTGATAATCTGTTCCATATGCATATTTAGACAGTTTATAACTGTTTTGATTTTGAATGTCTTTTGGGTAATAATTAAGTAATAAGGAAATTACAGATTTAGAATTATCAACCAGTTTTGTTGGGTCTAATCTTTTGTCAAAATGGTTTTCCATATACTGCATTTCACCATGCATATTGTTACTTAACCATTTCTCTAAACGTGGCGCTTCTTCTTCTAAAAATTGCGCCTTACTAATACCACAAGACAAAAAACCGAGGCGTTTGGCTTCGGTCTTAATTAATTCTGTATGCTTTTGTTTAGTGTTCATTTTTGATATACTTCACTTTGCATATAATAGCATCATATTAAAATAAACCTCCTTGAGTTGGGCCTTTTATTTTTCCAAGATGCTTATAAGCTAACTCTGTGACTTCACGTCCACGAGGTGTACGCATTATAAAACCCTGTTGAATTAAAAAGGGCTCGTACACTTCTTCAATGGTTTCGGCACTTTCGCTTACAGCAGTTGCTAGTGTAGTAATACCAACTGGACCTCCTTTGAATTTTTCTATAAGTGTTGTTAGAATCTTATTATCCATTTCATCTAAACCATGAGCGTCTACATGTAAAGCTTCTAATGAAAATCTTGCTATTTTTATATCAATACTTCCGTTTCCTTTAATTTGTGCAAAGTCTCGGACGCGACGTAACAAAGCATTTGCAATTCGAGGTGTTCCTCTACTTCTACCTGCAATTTCTACTGCTGCTTCCATAGAGATTGGTACATTTAAAATAGTTGAACTTCTTTGAACAATAGTGGTTAATAATTCTGTATTATAATATTGAAGTCGACTTTGGATACCAAAACGGGCTCTCATTGGAGCTGTTAATAATCCAGATCGGGTTGTTGCTCCAACTAATGTAAAAGGGTTTAAGTTTATCTGAACAGTTCTAGCGTTTGGTCCAGACTCAATCATGATATCTATTTTGTAGTCTTCCATAGCTGAATATAAATACTCTTCTACTATAGGACTTAATCTATGTATTTCATCTATAAATAAAACATCTCTTTCTTCAAGGTTTGTAAGTAATCCTGCTAAATCTCCTGGTTTATCTAATACTGGTCCAGAGGTTACTTTAATACCAACACTTAGTTCGCTTGCTAAAATATGAGCTAACGTTGTTTTTCCTAAACCAGGTGGACCATGAAATAACGTGTGATCTAAAGCTTCATCTCTTTGATTTGCTGCTTGAACAAATATTTGAAGATTTTCCAACACTTGCTCTTGACCAGTAAAATCTTCAAAAGATAATGGTCTTAACTTTTTTTCAACATCCAGTTCTTCTGGTGTAAAATTCTCACTTGTTGGATCTAGATTATCGTTCATCTTCAGTTCCCATAACAATGGGAATCTCTTTAATTATTAAAATAAAATATTTGCAAATGCAAACCTACAAGGGTTTCTAAGCCTTGCAGGCTGAACTTTCAACAAATATAAACAAAAAGCCTTTCTAATTAGAAAGGCTTCTGTTGTATTATATAAAGATTTTTTTTAATGTTGAAGTTCTTCTTCGCCTTCTTTTAAAGGGACATTTTGCGGAACAAAATCTACATCATGACCTGGTTTGCTATAATCGTAAGCCCAACGGTAAACATGAGGGATTTCGCCTGGCCAGTTACCATGTATGTGTTTTACAGGCGCTGTCCATTCTAATGTAGTTGATCTCCAAGGGTTTTGAGGTGCTTTCTTTCCATAGAAAATACTTACAAAGAAGTTGTATAAAAATACTAATTGAAATATTCCACCAATAATTGCAAACACGGTAATTACTACGTTAACATTTGCTAAATCGTCAAATAATGGAAAGTTTGAATTTGTATAATAACGTCTTGGTAATCCTGCCATTCCAATAAAATGCATAGGGAAGAATACACCATAAGCACAAATTGCTGTTACCCAAAAGTGGATGTATCCTAGATTTTTATTCATCATTCTACCAAACATTCTTGGATACCAATGATAAATTCCAGCAAACATTCCATAAAGAGCAGAAATACCCATTACTAAGTGAAAGTGAGCAACAATAAAATATGTATCATGAATGTTAATATCTAAAGCACTGTCTCCCATTATAATTCCTGTCAACCCACCAGTTATGAATGTAGACACAAAACCAATTGAAAAGAGCATGGCAGTATTCATTTGTATGTTCCCTTTCCATATTGTAGTCATCCAGTTAAAGGATTTTACGGCAGATGGTATTGCAATTAATAAGGTAGTAAATGTAAATACAGATCCTAAGAATGGGTTCATACCTGAGATAAACATGTGGTGACCCCAAACAATGGTCGATAAAAATGCAATGGCTAAAATTGAAGCAATCATTGCACGATAACCAAAAATTGGTTTACGTGAATTTGATGCCATAATTTCTGAAACTATTCCCATTGCTGGTAATATTACAATATATACTTCTGGATGCCCTAAGAACCAAAATAAGTGTTCAAATAAAACTGGAGATCCACCTTGATAATGTAATACTTCACCTTGAATAAATATATCTGACAAGAAGAAGGATGTTCCAAAGCTTCTATCCATTATTAATAATAAGGCTGCAGATAATAATACTGGAAAAGATACTACACCAATAATAGCAGTTACAAAAAACGCCCATATTGTAAGTGGAAGTCTAGTCATAGACATTCCTTTAGTTCTCAAGTTTATTATGGTAACAATATAATTTAACGATCCTAATAATGATGAAGCAATAAATATTGCCATAGATACTAACCATAAAGTCATACCCATTCCAGATCCACCTTGTGCCATTGGTAAGGCACTTAAAGGAGGATATATTGTCCAACCTGCAGCAGCTGGACCAGCTTCTACAAATAAAGAGATAATCATAATAACACTAGAAAGGAAGAATAACCAATATGAAATCATATTTAGGAATCCAGATGCCATATCTCGTGCTCCAATTTGCAATGGAATTAATAGGTTACTAAAAGTACCACTCAATCCAGCTGTTAACACAAAGAATACCATAATGGTACCATGAATAGTTACTAATGCTAAATAAATATCTGCATCCATAACACCTCCTGGTGCCCATTTCCCTAGTAATGCTTCAAACAATACATTTGGTTCTTCTGGCCATGCAATTTGCATACGAAACATTATGGACATTAAAACACCAATAACACCCATTATAGTACCTGTTATAAGATACTGTTTAGAGATCATTTTATGATCCTGACTAAAGATATATTTAGTCATGAATGTTTCCTTATGATGATGTCCGTGATCGTCTTCGTGTGCGTGAGTATCTGCGTGTGTTGACATAATCTATTATATACTTTTTAAAACCGTTTCTTAATTACTTAATTAAAGAATCTTTAAATTCTTTTTGTTCTTTTATCCATGCGTCGTACTCTTCTTGAGTCTCAACAATGATATTCATTTGCATATTATAATGCGATTTTCCACAAATCTTATTACATAACAACAAATAATCAAATTCGTAAGGTTCTAAGGCTGCTTCACCTTTAGCTGCTAATTCTTTACTTTTTTCAGCTCTAATATTATTAATATTAGCCACCTTATCTTTAATTTGTTGTGTTTGTCTCATGTCTGCTGTGGTAATAGTTGGTGTAAAACCAAACTGAGTAACCATACCAGGAACACAGTTCATTTGCGCTCTAAAGTGAGGCATATAAGCAGAGTGTAATACATCTTGAGAACGCATTTTAAACAAGACTGGTTTACCTACTGGTAAATGTAATTCTGAAGTAATTATATCATCTTGTGCATTTGGGTCAGATTCGTCTAGACCTAAAATGTTAGCATTATCTAAGTTAATTAATCTTACATTAGCTTTACCTAATGTGTTATCATTCCCACCATAACGAGCCTTCCAGTTAAACTGTTGTGCATATAATTCTATTATTAATGGATCATCATCTTCATTCACGTTCATGATACTTGTCCAAGTAAATAAACCGTATATAATTAAACCAGCCAATACAATAACTGGAATAATAGTCCAAATGGCTTCTAAGGTATTGTTATCTGCATAGAACAAAGCCTTCTTACCTTTTTCTCCTCTATATTTAAAAGCAAAATAGTGTAATAAATATTGTGTAACGGTTTGTACAATGAAAATAATTACCATAGTAATTATCATCAAATTATCAATTTCAGAACCATGCTCAGATGCTGAATTTGACATTAATGGTAAATCACCCCATTTTACAAAACATACAATGGTAATGATATAAATGAAAGCTAAAAAAGCTAACATTAAATATGCATTTATTTTGTTATCATTATCTGTTGCTATTTGGCTATTTGATGAACCAACCTGGGCTAAATCAAATATTTTAACCATTTGCCATATGGCAACAGCTACAAAAAGTACTATTATTATTGTTAAAAAAGCTGTCATTGTCTTTTCTCTTCTTTAATTAATTTTTAATAATGGAAATTTTCACTTTCCTTTAAGAACGGATTTCTTTTAACTACTAATGGTGCTTTAGTTAAAGCTGTAAATACTATAAATAAAAATAATCCAGCAAATAACATGATAGAGCTTATTTCAGGAATTCCAAACGCCCATCTGTCTCCAACAGTTGCTGGCATAATCATAACATACACATCAATATAATGACCAACTAAGATTACTATTCCAGCCATAACAACAAACCAAGGAATACGTTTGTAATCACTATTCATTAAGACTAGGAATGGGAATACTAAGTTTAACGCGAGCATTCCAAAGAAAAGTCCATTATAATCTTCAATACGAGTAACAAAATATGTTACTTCTTCTGGAATATTTGCGTACCAGATTAACATGAATTGAGAGAACCATAAGTAAGCCCAAAAGATGCTGAAGCCAAACATAAATTTCGCTAAATCATGAATATGACTATCGTTTACAACTTCTAAATATCCTCTAGATTTTAAATAGAGTGAAATAAATGCAATTACAGTAATACCACTAACTGCCATTCCAGCAAAAACATACCATCCAAACAAAGTACTAAACCAGTGAGGATCTACACTCATAATCCAGTCCCAAGACATAATAGATTCTGTATAAATAAAGAATACTAAAAATGCTGCAGAAATACGGAAGGTTTTCTTAAAGTTACTGTTATCATCAGATTTATCTTGAGCAATTGTAAATTTACGTGCAAAGAATCTATAGATACTCCAGCCTGCAATAAAGATTAATCCTCTTACTGCAAACCATCCTATATTTAACCAACCTGCTTTACCTTGTAATAATTTATCATGAGCAACTACATCTGGATCCATCCATATAAAAATGTTATAGTGTCCAATTGTTCCTGAAGCTATTGCAATAGCTAAAACAATAAGTCCTCCAGGTAATACATAAGCTGTAATTCCTTCCATAACCCTAAACAGAACTGGAGACCAACCTGCTTGAGATGCAAACTGTATAGCATAAAATGCTAATACACCAAGTGCAATCATGAAGAAGAAAAATGCTGCTACATATAATGCAGACCAAGGTCTATTTGCAATTTGATGTTGTACATGTTCTACATGCTCTTTATGAGCATCTACGTGAGATTCTTCACCATGTGATTCTTGTGCATGATCTTCACTAGCCACTACATCTTGTGATGCTGTTTCATGTGTAGCTTCTTCAGCATGTCCTCCACCATGAGATGATTCTTGTGCTAACATGGTTTCAACGTCTTCAAAAGATTTATGAGATGTCATAAAACCATATCCTACACCTAATAGTCCTAAAATTATTAAGGCTATAGAAAATGTCTTTAATTTATTTGAGATTGTGTACATATCTATATTTAATCTTTATCTTTCTTACTTTTCTAATTTAGCTTTTAAGTCTAATACATAAGCTACTACTTGCCAACTTTCTTCTTCGCTTAGTTGATTTGCATAAGAACCCATGGTATTTTTACCATAATAAATAGAATGATAAATACTACCTTCTGTAATAGATCTTCCTATATCATCATATCTTGGTATCCCTAATATTTTTTCTCTTTTCACAAGTTGTCCTTGTCCATCTCCTTTTGTACCATGGCAAATGCCACAATAAATATCATAAAGAATTTTAGCTTCTTCTAAGTTAACTTGAGTTAAATCTATTGGACTCTTTAAATTTTCTTTTGCTAATAGAAAATCTTCGATTGTATTTGAATATTCAAATGGCATATAACCTCTAGCAATAGTTCCTTCTACAGGCAATTGCGCTTCAATACCACTTCTAAATGCTTGAGATTCAGAATATGTTTCATAACCTACAGATTCATACATGTTTGGCATGAATTGATAATTAGGTCTTGAATCATCCATACAAGATACAAATGATATGAACACTAATCCTATAACCGTTATTTTTATTAAGCTCTTCATATTACTATATTAATGTGCTTCTTCTTTTTCAATTAATCTAATTTCTACTGCTCCAGTTTCTTTAAGTAAGCTATCTAACTCCTTTTCATTACCATGAACTGCAATTTCCATTAAAAAGTGGTCGTCTGTAGTTCTTGGGTCTGGATTTTCAGCTTTTTTAAATGGCCACATTCTACTGCGTAAATAAAATGTAATTACCATTAAATGGGCAGCAAAGAATACGGTTAGCTCAAACATAATTGGCACAAATGCTGGCATGTTTTCTATGTAGCTAAAACTTGGTTTACCACCTATGTTTTGAGGCCAATCAGATATCATGATAAAATCCATCATGACAATAGAAACAATTAAACCTATACATCCATAAATAAAAGATGCAATTGCAATACGTGTTGGAGCTAATCCCATAGCCTTGTCTAGTCCGTGAACTGGAAAAGGTGTATATATTTCTTCAATGTGATGTTTCTCTGCTTTTACTTTTTTAACAGCATTCATTAATACATCATCATCTGTATAAATAGCGTGAATTACTTTTGAAGTTTCCATATGCTACTCGTCGTTTTTTGTTTTGTTAACTTGGCTTCCAGAAGTTCTTTCATCAACTCCTGTTCCTACTAAACTATCTCCTCTTTCTCTAATCTTTTTATATCTATCACCTGAAGATTTTAAAATAGTTTTCACCTCAGCTTGAGCAATTACTGGGAATGTTCTTGCGTATAATAAAAATAACACAAAGAAGAATCCAATAGTTCCAATAAAGATACCTATATCTACAAATGTAGGAGAGAACATAGTCCAAGAAGATGGTAAGTAATCTCTGTGTAATGATGTTACAATAATTACAAAACGCTCGAACCACATACCAATATTTACTACAATTGAGATAAAGAATGAGAACATAATACTTGTTCTTAATTTCTTAAACCACATAAACTGTGGAGAGAATACGTTACAAGACATCATAGCCCAATATGCCCACCAATAAGGTCCTGTTGCTCTATTTAAGAATGCATATTGTTCGTATTCTACACCAGAATACCAAGCAATAAATAATTCAGTAATATAAGCCACACCTACTATAGAACCTGTAATCATAATTACGATGTTCATTAATTCTATATGCTGCACAGTAATATAGTCTTCAAGATTACACACTTTTCTCATAATAATAAGAAGTGTGTTTACCATGGCAAATCCTGAGAAAACGGCTCCTGCAACAAAGTAAGGAGGGAAAATAGTAGTATGCCATCCTGGTATAACTGAAGTTGCGAAATCGAAAGATACAATAGTATGTACTGAAAGTACTAAAGGTGTTGCTAAACCAGCAAGTACCAATGATACTTCTTCAAAACGTTGCCAATCTTTTGCTCTTCCAGACCAACCAAAACTTAATAATGAATATATTTTCTTTTGGAAAGGCTTGATTGCTCTATCTCTTAACATTGCAAAATCTGGTAATAATCCTGTCCACCAGAATACTAATGATACAGATAGATATGTTGATATTGCAAATACATCCCAAAGTAATGGTGAGTTAAAATTTACCCAAAGAGAGCCAAATTGATTTGGTATTGGTAAAACCCAATATCCTAACCATGGACGACCCATGTGAATAATAGGGAATAAACCAGCTTGAACAACTGAGAAAATTGTCATTGCTTCTGCAGAACGGTTAATTGCCATTCTCCATTTTTGACGGAATAATAGAAGTACAGCAGAAATTAATGTTCCTGCATGTCCAATACCAACCCACCAAACGAAATTGGTAATATCCCAAGCCCAACCTACGGTCTTATTTAAACCCCAAGTTCCGATACCTGTTGATATTGTATAAATGATACATCCTATTCCCCAAAGAAAAGCTACTAGTGCAATAGAAAAAACTATCCACCAAGATTTGTTTGCTTTACCTTCAACAGGTCTTGCTACATCCACAGATACATCGTGGTATGATTTTTCGCCTGTAACTAAAGGTCTTCTAATAGGTGCTTCGTAATGAGACGCCATAATCCTTTTATAATTATTTTCTTAATTCGTTTTATTATGCTTCGGTTGTATTTCTCACTTTAGTATGATACTGCACGTTAGGCTTAGTACCAACACTTTCTAATAAATGATACATACGATTATCTTCTAAAAGTTTTGCAACTTTACTGTCTTTATCATTGATATCTCCAAATACCATTGCTCCATTACTACAAGCAGAAGAACATGCTGTTTGGAATTCACCATCTTTAATTTCACGTCCATCACGTTTAGCATCTAGAATGGTTTTTTGTGTTTTTTGAATACACATAGAACATTTTTCCATGACTCCACGAGAACGAACAACAACATCTGGATTTAATACCATACGTCCTAAATCATCATTCATATAGTAATCAAACTCATCGTTTTGTGAGTATAAGAACCAGTTGAAACGACGCACTTTATAAGGACAGTTGTTTGCACAATATCTTGTACCTACACAACGGTTATAAGCCATATGGTTTTGACCTTGACGACCATGCGATGTTGCAGCAACTGGACAAACAGTTTCGCAAGGTGCATGATTACAGTGTTGACACATTACAGGTTGGAATGCCACTTGAGGATTCTCTGAAGCTTGTTCCATTTCGCCAAATTCACTTAATGAACTTCCTAATCCAGAAATATTTTCTTTTTTAGCATTATCTCCATCAAAAGATTCTTCAGAAGAGTAATATCTATCAATACGCAACCAGTGCATATCTCTACTTTTACGCACTTCTTCTTTTCCAACAACAGGCACATTATTTTCTGCATGACAAGCAATCACACAAGCACCACATCCAGTACAGGCATTTAAGTCAATAGATAAATTAAAATGATGTCCTATTGAACGATCAAATTCATCCCATAAATCTACATCAGGAGAACTTACTGGTGTATCAACGTGATTTAATGATACAACAGGTACAGCATTCCAAACAGATTTATCTTTTGTATTAAAAATTTCTAAAGTGGTTTCTTTAATAATATCTCCACGACCCATTAAAGTGTTGTGTAGTTGTACAGAAGCAAATTCGTGCATACCTGAAGCAGCTGTAACATTTACATTTTGTACATTATTAAAATCTTGGCATAAAACATAAGCATTTACACCAGTCTTCATTTCATTTTTTAAACCAGTAGTTCTACCGTAACCAAACGCTAAACCAACAGATCCTTTAGCTTGTCCTGGTTGAATCATTACTGGCACATTCTCTAAAGTTGTTCCGTTTACAGTTACGTTTGCATAGCTACCATTTAAACCACCATCAGCACTATGATCATTTCTTAGACCTAATGCTTCTGCATCTGTTATGGAAACTGTTAAATAATTATCCCAAGATGTTCTTGTTAATGGATCTGGAAACTCTTGTAACCATGGGTTATTGGCTTGTTGACCATCTCCCATTCCAACTTTAGTATATAATGTTAACTCAAAACCTTCAGGTAAAGTTGAAGAAGCTAATGCTCTTGCAGCTTGACCACCTTTAGCAACTGGTGCAGTAGTAGTTTCTTCAATAACAATTTCATCATCTTTCTTAATTCCTAGACCCTGTGCAACATCTTCAATAATACCTCCAACAAATGTTTTATCATCTTCTGAAGTTGTGTTAGTTTCACTTTCACTTGAAGTAGCTAAAGTCATGTTTCCGTTAGAAACAAAAACACCATCGTGTAATGCTTGACTAAATGATGCTCCTCCTAAAATACTTTCGTTCCAAGTTTGTTTTATGTAATCATGGTAAGAAATATCGTTCCCTATCCAATTTAATAAAGCGTCTTGAAATTGTTTTGTATCGAATAACGGACGAATTGTTGGTTGCATTAATGCAAAATGTCCTTTTTTCAATTCAACGTCTCCCCAAGATTCTAAATAATGAGGTGCTGCAGCAATATATTGAGTTTGTGTAGATGTTTCGTCTGCTTTCATTGAGAAAGTAACAGATAAATCTGTTTGAGCTAAACCTTCTGCAAAATCTGCTGCATTTGGTAATGTATAAAGTGGATTTACGCCACTCATGATAATAGCGCCAACTTTGCCTGCTTTCATATCAGCAACTAAAGTATTTACTTTTTTATCATTTCCTTGTCTTGTTTTTATTGGTGTAGAAGCATCAAAAGCTTTAGATTTTAAATATTCATTAATTTCTAAAACAACTGTTTGTGCATTTACATCTTGAATACCAGTAACTACAACTGCTTTGTTCCCTGAATTCTTAAGTTGAGTTGCTGCTTTGCTTACTGCATCTAATATATGCTCTGGCAAATCTACAGAAATAGATCCTCCTACAACTTCACTATATAATTTAGCTAAAGCTAATTTTTGTTGACTTGGTTTTAATGGTACACGTTTATCTGCATTAGCTCCAGTTAAAGACATATTAGACTCAAACTGAATGTGACGAGACATTTTTCCTTTTGTAGGTATGCGTCCAGCTGAATAGCCAGTATCGAACCCTCCTCCTTGCCAATCGCTAAGGAAATCTGCTCCAACAGAAACAATAGTTTCAGCTTTAGAGAAATCGTAATTAGCTAATGCTCTTTCATTATATTTTGCTTGATAAGCATCTAGTGCTGCAGATTCTGAAACAGCATCATATATAACATGGTTTACATTACCATATTTTTGTTTGAATTCAGCTATCAATTTTGATGTAGAAGGACTAGCAAATGTTTGTGTTAATAAAACAATTTGCTTTCCAGAACCACTTAAAGCAGTTAGTTTTTGACTTACCTCAGCATTTAAATCTTCCCAAGAAACATAACTATCTCCTTTAACAGGACCTTGCATTCTCAAACTGTCGTACAATCCTAAAACAGATGCATTTACCCTAGCATTTGCTCCACCATTAGTGGATGCCATAGTATTGTTTTCAATTTTAATTGGACGACCTTCACGAGTTTTAACTAATACACTCGCAAAATCAAAACCATCTGCAATAGTTGTTGCATAGTAATTTGCTACACCTGGAACTATTTCTTCTGGTTGCACTACATAAGGAATTGATTTAATAACTGGTCCTTCACAGGCTGCTAAAGATGCAGCAGCTGTACTAAAACCAACATATTTTAAGAAATCACGACGCGTTGTTTTAGAGCTCTCTAACGATTCTTTATTCCCTAAAAACTCATCAGTAGGAATCTCTTCAACAAACTCGTTTTGTTGTAGCGTCTCAACAATAGAGCTATTCTCTTTTAGCTCTTCAACACTTTTCCAGTATTTCTTGTTTGATGACATATTATATAATTGAATTACTTCTTAATTTATTTTTGTTTCTCTTTTAAGTGATTTCCATTGTTATGGAAATTTCTAAAATCTAATTATTAGTAATGGCATTTACCACATTCTAATCCACCCATTTGAGCTACTGTAAGCTGGTCTACACCATACTTTTTAGATAACTCTTCATGTATTTTAGTATAATAAGCATTGTCTTTTACTTTCACATTTGTATCTCTGTGACAGTTAACACACCATCCCATTGTTAATGGAGCATATTGCGAAACTATTTCCATTTCTTCTACAGGTCCATGACATGTTTGACATTCAATTCCTGCAACAGTTACGTGTTGTGAGTGATTAAAATATGCGAAATCTGGTAAATTATGAATTCTTACCCATTTAACAGGTTGCTCTTCTCCAGTATATTTTTGTTCTTCATCACTCCAACCAGCTGCAGCATATAATTTTTTGATTTCTCCATCGTAGAATTCTTTGCTGTATTCTTCAGTTGCAGTAGATTCAGCAACTTCATAAATTGATTTGTGACAATTCATACATACATTTAAAGATGGAATTCCAGATGTTTTACTAACTCTTGCAGAAGAGTGACAGTATTTACAATCTATTCCATTATCTCCAGCATGTATTTTATGCGAATAGTGAATTGGTTGTACTGGTTGGTATCCTTGATCCACACCAATTTGCATCATATAACCATATAAATAATAACCACTTGCTAATAATAAGAAAATAGCAGTAACTAAAACTAAAAATTGATTTTGAACAAATGCCTTCCAGATAGGAGTTCCTTTTGTTTCAGAAACATCTACACCTTTAGCCTCTGCAAAACGATTTAATGTACGTCTTACTAACAATAAGGCCATTGCTAAAAGTGCAAACAACAGTCCTAGTGCTCCTAAAATTATTTTGTTTGAAATTCCAGACCCTGATGATGCTTGTCCACCTGAAGAAACAGCACCAGCAACTTGTGCAGGAACTACAGCTTCTTGTTCTGTATAAGCTAAAAGATCGTTTATGTCTTCGTCTGATAATTGAGGAAAAGCTGTCATAGCTGCTCCACTGTACTCGTCATAAATCTTAGTTGCATATGCATCTCCAGCTTTAATTAAAGCTGAACTGTTACGAATCCAGGCTGCTAGCCATTCTCTATCTAAACCTTGTTCATCTGCCAAACGTTGCTCTATATGACGAAGAGCAGGACCTGTCATTTTCTTGTCTAATTTATGACAAGCAGCACAATTGGCATTAAATAAAGATTTTCCTTTTTCTGGATCGCCATCTTGAGCGAAAATTGAAGTTGAAATTGTTAGAATAAAAACTAAACTTAATTTAAGAATATTTCTGCCTAACTTACGGTTACTCACCTGTTTCATATTAATGGTTGAATTAACGTCTAAACTTTGGTATGATTTTTTCACTTAGTGTGAATGAAAAATACAATTATAAAATCTCTCGCAAAAGTAACATTTAAAGTCGATTTTGAAAATGTTAGAGAAGTGTTAATTGGTAATTTAGAGGAATTCTAAATAATAATTAGCTATAAAATTTAGTTTATAAGACATACATTTGCATTAAATATTGTTGAAAATGAAAACATTGAACATTAAAATAAGCACATTTACAGTTGTTTGCATACTTTTTTTAACCAACCTTAGTTTTGGGCAACAAGGCACAGTTACAATTAATCAAGATAAGGATATTGATAAATTATTGGCAATAAAGAAAGAAATGAATGAATCTGAAGACACTTCAGATAGATATAGGATTCAAATTTATTCAGGAAATAGGTCTGAAGCCGAAAAAGCACAAAGCACTTTTAAAAGCTTGAATATAGACTTACCTTCTAAATTAGTATACGAAACTCCTAATTACAAAATATGGGTTGGTAATTTTAGAGACAGACTGGAAGCAGATAGAGCGCTAAAAAAAGTAAAAACTAAATTTCCTACTGCTTTTAGGTTTAAGCCTAAAAAAGAGAAGGAATAGGCTTGATGGTGTTTTAGATACTCTTTATGCATTCATAATATGTCATGAAACATATGAAAATCAAATATAGGAAATAACAAATAAATTATGAATTCAATAAAAATTACTTTATCCATCTTTCTTTTTACTTTAGTCACCACTGCTTATGGGCAAAATATAAAAATCAAAAAGGATGTAATTACAATTGATGATCAGCTATTTGGAATAATTGAAGACGACAAATCTGTGAGAGGTTCCTTTTACATAAATGGCACAAATGAAAACAATCTTCTATACTTCAAATGGGTTGTTTATGGCAGTTTAAATTATTATGAAATTTATGAAGCTAATAATTTAGACAATATTCTCTTTGAAGAAAATGCTGTAATGGGATTCAAAAAATATATGGTTAAGAGATTATTTAACGCAGGTGTACTAACTCCTTCAGGAATTGATGAGGATAAACTATCTGATTTTTCTAAAAAAATGGGAAAAGAATTTACCCGAATAAGAGAAAACGGAAAGAACTAAAAACATTGTCAAATTAAATTCTAAGTTAAAAAAACAAGTAAATTTAGAAACCTGTATAAGATCAGTTAGGCATAATTTTAATTACATAAAATATTAAAACCAAAAACAGCGACCAATTGGTCGCTGTTTTTTTATGTGTAATTATAAATTATTTTAATTTCTTTTTAACTTCTACTTCATGGTAAGCTTCTATAACATCGCCTTCTTTAATATCGTTGTAGTTTTTAATTTGCATACCACAATCGTATCCTTTAGCAACTTCTTTTACATCGTCTTTAAAACGTTTTAATGATGATAATTCACCTGTGTAAACAACTACACCATCACGAATTAAACGAATACCAGAATTTCTAAAGATTTTACCTGTAATTACCATACAACCAGCAATACTTCCAATTTTAGAAACTTTAAAGATTTCTCTAATTTCTGCAGTTCCAGTAATTTCTTCTTTAAGTTCTGGAGATAACATACCTTCCATAGCATCTTTAAGATCGTTAATAGCATCGTAAATAATCGAGTACATTCTAATATCGATTTCTTCCTTATCTGCTATTTGACGTGCGTTACCCATTGGTCTCACATTAAATCCGATGATAATAGCATCAGACGCTGTTGCTAATAACACATCACTTTCTGTAATTGGCCCTACACCTTTATGGATAATATTTACTTGAATTTCTTCAGTAGATAATTTCTGGAAAGAATCTGTTAATGCTTCAACAGAACCATCTACATCTCCTTTAAGAATAATATTTAATTCTTGGAAATCTCCAAGAGCAATACGTCTTCCAATTTCATCAAGTGTAATATGACGTTGCGTTCTAACTGATTGCTCACGTTGTAATTGTGTACGTTTAGTAGCAATTTGTTTGGCTTCACGTTCGTCTTCAAAGACACTAAATTTATCACCTGCTTGAGGCGCACCATCTAATCCTAATATAGATACTGGAGTTGATGGACCAGCTTCTTTTACTTCGTGACCACGTTCGTCGTGCATGGCTTTTACTTTACCACTATTTTTTCCAGCAAGAACATAATCTCCAACTTTTAAAGTTCCAGCTTGTACAAGAATTGTAGATACATAACCACGACCTTTGTCTAAGAATGCTTCTACTACAGTTCCAACAGCAGCTTTATTTGGATTTGCTTTAAGCTCTAATAATTCAGCTTCAAGTAATACCTTTTCTAATAATTCGTTAACTCCAGTACCAACTTTAGCTGAAATATCATGAGATTGAATTTTACCTCCCCAATCTTCTACTAATAAATTCATACTAGCTAAACCTTCTTTAATCTTATCTGGGTTTGCTGTTGGTCTATCTATTTTATTAATTGCAAAAACAATAGGTACTCCTGCAGCTTGAGCATGAGCAATTGCTTCTTTAGTTTGAGGCATGATATCATCGTCTGCTGCTACAACAATAATTGCTATATCTGTAACTTGAGCACCACGAGCACGCATAGCTGTAAATGCTTCGTGACCAGGTGTATCTAAAAAGGCAATTTTTTGTCCTCCTTCTAATTGTACTCCATAAGCTCCAATATGTTGTGTAATTCCACCAGATTCTCCAGCAATAACATTTTCTTGACGTATGTAATCTAAAAGGGATGTTTTACCATGATCTACGTGACCCATTACTGTTACAATTGGTGCACGTTCTATTAAATCTTCAGGTTTGTCTTCTACTTTTTCAATAGACTCTTCAATATCTGATGTTACAAATTCTACTTGGTAACCAAATTCATCTGCTACAATGGCAAGGGTTTCAGCATCTAATCGTTGGTTCATGGTAACCATCATTCCAAGAGACATACAAGCTGAAATAATTTGTGTAACAGAAACATCCATCATGGTTGCTACTTCACTAGCCGTAACAAATTCTGTTACTTTTAATATTTTACTTTCGGCAGCTTCTAATTTCTGATCAATTTCAGTTTGTTCTCTATGTTGGTCTCTTTTATCTCTACGATATTTAGCACCTTTACCTTTATTAGACTTTCCTTGTAGTTTTTCTAGTGTTTCACGAACTTGTTTTTGAACTTCTTCTTCACTAGGCTCTTCTTTAACTATATTTCTTCTTCCTTTTCCTGCTCCAGGTTTGCCTTTAAACCTGTCGTTTCCTCCTCTTGGAGCATTAGCATTTCCTGTTCCAGGCGCTCCAACTTTACTTATACGACGACGCTTTTTCTTGTTAGCAGAAACAGCTTTATCATCTTTCTTTTTTTCCTCTTTTTTCTTCTTAGGCTTATTAAATTGCGTTAAATCTATTTTATCTCCAGCAATTTTTGGACCTGTAAGTTTTTGGTATTGCGTTTTTAATTTCTCGTCTTCAATTGGAGTTTCTTCCTTAGTTGATTCTACCTCTTTAGGAGCCACTTCTTTTGCAGGAGTTTTAGGCTCTTCTTTTTTAGTTGGTTTTTCTTCAACTTTTACTTCAACTTTTTCTTGAACCTTTTCCTCAACTTTCTCTTTAGGTTTTTCTTCGACAGCTTTTTCTTCTACTTTCTTTTCAGGAGTTTCTACAGCTTTCTTTTTTGGCTCTAAATCTATTTTTCCAACCTGTTTTGGTCCAGAAAGGGTAGATTTCGCCTTTACAACTTCAGCTTCTTTTGCTGCAGCTATAGCTTCTCTTTTTGCTCTTTCCTTCTCTTTTTCTTCAATTTCACGTTCGCGCTGTTCCTTCAAGGCTTCTTTCTCCTTTTGCTTTGCTTCACTAACTTCTTGAGATGCCATTTTTTTATTAGCATCTGTTTGAAATTCATCTGAAAGGACTTGGTAAACCTCGTCTGAAATTTTTGTAGTTGGACGTTTCTCTATCTCGATGCCTTTGGTATCTAAATACTCAACTGCACGATCTAAAGAAATGTTTAGCTCACGTAATACTTTATTTAATCTAATAGTTTCAGCCATAAATTGCCTTTAATATAACCTAAAAATATGTTATTCTTCAAATTCTTCTTTAAGAATTCTTATAACGTCAATAATTGTTTCTTCTTCTAAATCTGTTCTTTTTACTAAATCTGCAACCTCTTGTTCAAGGATGCTTTTTGCAGTATCAAGACCAGCTTTGCTAAACTCTGCTATAATCCAGCTTTCTATTTCGTCTGTAAATTCAGACAACTCAACATCTTCTTCTGCTCCTTCTCTAAATACATCTATTTCGTAACCTGTTAATTGACCAGCTAAACGAATGTTATGTCCTCCACGACCAATAGCTTTACTAACCTCTTCTGGTTTTAGTATAGCTTCTGCACGTTTAGTTTCTTCATCTATTTTAATTGATGTAACACGTGCTGGGCTTAAGGCTCTTGTAATAAAAAGCTGTAAATTGTTTGTGTAATTTATAACATCTATATTTTCGTTTCCTAGTTCACGAACAATGCCATGAATTCTTGATCCTTTCATACCAACACAAGCTCCTACTGGATCTATTCTATCGTCATAAGAATCTACTGCTACTTTTGCTTTTTCTCCAGGTATTCTTACAACTTTTTTAATTGTAATTAAACCATCAAAAACCTCAGGAATTTCTTGTTCGAATAATTTCTCTAAGAAAGCTGGAGATGTACGAGACATAATAATTGCAGGTTTATTACCTTTAAGCTCAACGCTTTCAATTACACCTCTTACATTATCACCTTTTCTAAAGAAATCTGATGGAATCTGTTTTTCTTTTGGTAAAATAATTTCGTTCCCATCGTCATCCAATAAAATAACTGCTCTGTGACGAATATGATGCACTTCTGCAGTATAAATTTCACCTACTAAATCTTTAAATTGCTTATAGATATTCGTATTATCATGTTCGTGGATTTTAGAAATTAAGTTCTGTCTTAATGCTAAAATTGAACGACGACCAAGGTCTATAAGTTTTACTTCTTCAGACACATCTTCACCTACTTCAAAATCAGGTTCTATTTTACGAGCTTCTGTTAAAGAAATTTCTTGATTAGGTTCTTCTACTTCACCATCTGCAACAACAACTCTATTTCTCCAAATTTCTAAATCTCCTTTATCTGGATTAATAATAATGTCAAAATTATCGTCGTCTCCAAATTTCTTTTTTAAGGCATTTCTAAACACATCTTCAAGAATCGCCATTAACGTTACACGATCTATTAATTTATCGTCTTTAAATTCCGAAAAAGAATCAATTAACGCAAGATTTTCCATATCTCTATTGAATTAAAATTTTATCATAACTTTTGCTTCTACAATATTTTCGTAGGCAATTTCAGCCTCATTTTGAACAGTAATTTTACCTTTACCAATGGGTTTAGGCTCTCTCGATTTCCACTGAACTTTAATGTTTTTATCTGTTGCATTTATAAGATTTGCTTCTATAACTTTATCTGTAGTTTTTATTTCTAAAGTTCTACCAATATTTTTCTTGTACTGCCTTGTATTTACTAAAGGAGCTGTTGCTCCAGATGATGCTACTTCTAGAGAGAAGTCTATTTCTTCTCTATCTAAATTATGCTCTATAGCACGACTAATAAACATACAGTCCTCTACAGTTACACCATTATCTCCATCAATAACTATTTTAATAGCATTGTCTTCGGATATTGAAAAGTCAATTAAAAACAGATGCTGTTTTTGCTCTAACCCTTCGTTTAATAAATTTTCAACAGTTGTTCTAAACATTTTTTTGTATAAAAAGAGGGGACTTTCCGTCCCCTCATATCTCTTAATTCTTACAACGCTGCAAATATACAATATTTATATTGATTTACATAATGATTGAAATGTCAATTTTTATTCTTAATTTTATTGACAACGTTCTAATGATAATTTAACTACCAACTATGAAAAAAATATTAGTTCCAACTGATTTTTCTAAAGAAGCAGAAAACGCATTAAAAGTAGCTGCCCAATTAGCCAAAAAATACAATAGTGAAATATTTTTAACACATTTGCTAGAACTACCCTTAAGCCAAGTAGATGCTTTAAGTAGCCATAGTGAATTACCCGAAGCTGTGTTTTTTATGAAATTAGCTCATAAAAAGTTTGAAGACGTCTTAGCCAGAGATTATCTTAAAGGTATTAAAGTACATGAGAATGTTGATTTTAATCAATCTTTTTCTGGAATTTCCGATACCGCAAAACAAAACAACGTCGATTTAATAATCATGGGATCGCATGGAGCTACTGGATTTAAAGAAATGTTTATTGGCTCGAATACTGAAAAAGTGGTTCGTACTTCTGAAGTTCCAGTTCTAGTTATAAAAAATGAACATCTAAATTTTGATATTAATGAATTTGTATTTGCTTCAGATTTTAAGAATGATAGTAAAGAGACTTATAAGCAAGCAACCGAAATAGCTAAAGCTTTTGATGCTAAAATACATTTGTTAATGGTTAATACTGCAAACAATTTTACAACAACTGAAAAAGCAAAGTCTAGAATTTCAGATTTTATTAAAGGGAACGATTTTACTAATTATACCATCAATATTTATAATGATGAGAATGTAGAAAAAGGAATTTTAAGCTTTTCGCATTCTATAAACGCAGATTTAATTGGTATTAGCACTCATGGCAGACAAGGAATTGCCCATTTTCTTAATGGCAGTATTAGTGAAGATTTAGTAAATCACGCAAAAAGACCTGTTATTACCTTTAAAATATAATATTCTATAAAATACAAAAAAGCCTTTCAAAATAAATTGAAAGGCTTTTTTTGTTGGCCCACTAGGGCTCGAACCTAGACTCTTTGGTACCAAAAACCAACGTGTTGCCAGTTACACCATGGGCCATTCTGGTATTGAGGTGGCAAATTTAAAACAAAATTTTGTTTGCACAAGTATTTTTTAAAGAAAAAATCATCAAAATACTTAACGTTTCCTTAAAAATATTTCTGATATCATATTTATTGTTAAATTCGCTTCTTCTAACAAACATAGATTTTATGACACATTTCAGCTTTAAAAAATGGAATACCCTTCTTGGATGGTTCTCCTTTTTAATTGCATTAATAACTTATAGCTTAACCGTAGAACCAACAGTAAGCTTCTGGGATGCTGGAGAATATATTTTAACATCCTCAAAATTACAGGTTGGCCATCCACCTGGAGCACCACTGTTTCAGATGTTTGGCGCATTCTTTTCTATGTTTGCTTTAGAGCCTAGCCAAATTGGTTTAGTAATGAATTTAATGAGTGCTGTTGCTAGTGCATTTACTATTTTATTTATGTTTTGGACCATTTCTTTACTACTTAAAAAAATAGTAAAAATGAATGGCGAATTCACTCATTCTAAAAAAGTAGCTGTTCTTGGTAGTGCTTTAGTTGGAAGTTTAGCATTTGCTTTTACAGATTCTTTTTGGTTTAATGCTGTAGAAACTGAAGTTTATGCCATGGCAACCTTAATTATGTCTGTATTATTCTACTTAGGATTACGCTGGGAAGAAGACATGGATAAGCCTCGTGGAAATAAATGGCTAATTCTTATTGCTTTTATTATCGGACTTTCTTTTGGAGTCCACTTTATGGGACTTTTAACAATTCCTGCTATTGGTTTAATCTATTACTTTAAAAACTACAAAACCATTACAGTTAAAAATTTTATTATAGCAAATGTAGTTTCAGTAGCCATCCTACTATTTATTTTTAAACTCTTATTGCCAAATGCATTAAAAATATTTAGCGCATTCGAAATCTTTTTTGTGAACTCAATTGGATTGCCTTTTAATTCTGGAACCGTTATAGCTGGTCTTGTTTTAATTGCTGCTTTTTATTTTGGTATTAAATATACCAGAGACAAAAATTATAAACATTTAAATACTGGTATATTATGCTTGCTCTTTATTTTCATCGGATTTTCTTCTTGGCTCATGTTACCAATTCGTGCGAATGCTAATGTAGTAATTAACGAAAATGACCCATCTGATGCTAGAGAATTATTAGCATATTATAACCTAGAACAATATCCAGAAACACATTTGTTTTATGGACCATTATTTACCGATCAATACTCTGGATTAGATGAAAACGAGCCTTATGTAGACGATAAACCAAATTATGAAAAGGATCTTAAAACAGGAAAATATGTTATTGTAAATGATTGGAAAAACGCCAAGCAAAATTATAATCATGAACATGCAGCCATATTACCAAGAATGTGGAGTCAGGAAAATGCCGAAAACTATATGCTGTTTTCTGGGTTTTTAGATTTCAAATTAAAACCCGATTACCAAATGGAAAATGAGTTGCGAAAAGCAATTTCAGATTTCAAAAGCGATGTGGCTCAAGGTGCTGTTGATTATGAAGATTATCATAATTTTCTGAAACAATTTGGACAATATATAGATGTTGAAAAACCTTCTTTAGGAAGTAATATTGCCTACATGTTAGAATACCAGTTAGGATATATGTACTGGAGATATTTTTTATGGAACTTTGCTGGTAGACAAGATGATATTCAAGGAAGATATGACAATCATGGTAATTGGCTAAGTGGTATAAAACCTATAGACGAATGGCATTTAGGCTTTTCGCAAGACAACTTACCAAGCGATGTAAAAAACAATAAAGCAAGAAATACCTATTATTTTTTACCTTTAATTTTAGGACTAATTGGGCTCTTCTTTTTATATAAAAAAGACAAAAAATTATTTTGGACTATGATGGTGTTTTTCCTATTTACAGGATTAGCCATTCAGTTTTACACCAATGTGAGACCTTTTGAACCAAGAGAAAGAGATTATTCTGTTGTTGGTTCATTTTATGTATTTGCCATCTGGATTGGGTTTGGTGTATTTTCTTTATATGAGATATTCAATAAATATACCTCCTCTAAGTTTTTAGCACCTGCAGTTACTTTAGCTTGCTTTATTTTAGTGCCAGGTATTTTAGTCTCTAACAATTGGGATGATCATGATAGATCTGGAAAATATACTGCCAGAGCAATGGCAAAAAAATATTTAGATTCTTGCGATGAAAACGGAATTCTTTTCTCCATTGGAGATAACGATACATTTGCTCTTTGGTATGCTCAAGAAATTGAAGGTTATAGAACAGATGTTAGAGTAGTTAACACAAGCTTGTTTCAAACAGATTGGTATATAGACCAAATGAAACGTAAGGCTTATGAAAGCGATCCAATTCCTTCGCAACTAACACATGATCAATATAGATATGGTACGAGAGATTACATCATGAAAAGATTAGTTTCTAGAGATACTATGGAGATAAAAGACTTTTTAAGTTTTGTATCTAGCGAAAATCCTAAAACTAAATTTAAATATATTTTGCAACAACAGGGAGATGACCCAAGTTTTTATCCATCACAACTTGTAAACTCAAATTATTTTCCAGTTGAAAATGTAAGAATTCCAGTTAATAAAGAAAACGCTTTGGCATCTGGTATTGTTAGAGAAAAAGATGCTGAAGAAATGGTGGATTATTTAGACATTACAATAACAGATAATGCTATTTACAAAAACAGATTGTTGATGTTAGATATTGTTGCAAATAACGATTGGAAACGTCCAATTTATTTTACAGGTGGTGCCTTTGGTGATGAAGACTATATCTGGATGAAGGACTATTTACAATTAGATGGTATGTGTTATAAATTAGTTCCTATTAAAACACCAGTTGATAGAGCCAATCCGTTTGATATGGGACGAGTAGATAGCGATTTAATGTATAATAAAGTAGTAAAATGGGATTGGGGAAATAGTGGAGATACAGATATCTATCACGATACTGAAACACGTAAAAACTCTATTACCTATAGAGGCAATTTAGCCAGATTAGTAGAGCAATTAATAAATGAAGAAGAGCTAACGAAAGCTGAAGAAATTGCAGACATAGCCATGGATAATATGCCTGTAGAACAGTTTGGTTATTACACTTTATTAGAGCCTTATATTGGTGCTTATTACGAAGTTGGGTCTAATGAGAAAGCTCAAAAACTTTATAAAGATGTTTCTAAAAAATATCAAGAGAACCTAACGTATTTTAGTAAATTAGATGTAGAAAGTCAATACAGACTTATAGAAGATATTCTAACAGATATTGAGCGTTACAAAGGAATTTTGGATGTATTACAGGATTACGATAAGCCTTTCTATAAAGACGAAACTATTATCTTTACAAATTATTTAAACTTATTTAGTCATTTTTATGAAGGTATGGAAGAAGAAACTGTACCAGAATCTAATCCAGATATAATTCAAGAAAAAGAATTAGATAGTTTACTTTTAGATTTAAATAACTAAACCATATGGAATTTATTCCAGCAAAGCTTCCTTTCTTTGTAAGAAAACTGTTTCCAAAATATATCTGGAATATGTCTTCTGATGAAAAAGTTATTTATCTCACTTTTGATGATGGTCCAACTCCAAAAATTACTAATTGGACACTAGATATATTAAACCAGTTTAATGCTAAGGCTACGTTTTTTTGTACAGGAGACAATGTGCAGAAACATCCAGAAATTTTTCAGGATATAATAAAAAAAGGGCATGTTATAGGCAACCATACCTTCAACCATCCAAATGGCTTAAAATCTCCCACTAAAGCATATTTAGAGAATGTTAAACAGGCTCAGGAAATTATTAATTTTCAACTTCTAAAATCTGAATTAAACAATCAACAAACTAAAACCTGTAATCTCTTTCGTCCTCCTTATGGGCAAATAACAAAAAAGCAAGGTCGCGAATTAATAAATTTAGGTTACAATATAATTATGTGGCATGTGTTAGCTATAGATTGGAGTGCTAGAACAAATAAAAAATCTAGCCTAAAGAATGTAATAAATAATGCTGGCAATGGAAGTATTGTTGTTTTTCATGATAGTGAGAAGGCATCAGAAAACATGATGTATGCCTTACCAAAAACTTTAGAATATTTTAGCAATAAAGGATATACTTTTAAATCTTTAACTATTTAAATATACTCTTGAATAATTCCAATTAGAGTATTGGCATCTTGCTCACCATTATGGCGCCATTTCATTTCGCCATTTTTATAAATAATTAATGTTGGTAAGCCTTTTACTCTAAGAGCTTCGGCTAACTCTTTATTTTTATCTACATCAATTTTTATAACTTTTGCTTTATCGCCTAATGCAGCTGCTACATCTCTTAGAACAGGATGCATGGCAGTAGATTGATCATTCCATTCGGTAAAAAAATCTAGTAACACAGGAATTTCTACATCTATAAGTTCCCCAAATTTTGACATACTTTTAAAGTTTTAAGTCAAACGAATATATACAAACCTACGTATTTTTTTCATATTTTGTATATATACCTTATAAATAGCAAGTTTCAGCAATCAATAATATAAATATACACAAATAATATGTATGATTATAGCAATCTTATATTTATACTAAATCCTTACCTTTTTTAAGCTCTATAACGGTTATTTCTGGCCAAATTCCAACTCTTCCAGGATAACCAAGATATCCAAAACCTCTATTTACATTTATATACTGTCCCATTTCTTTATAAATACCAGCCCAATATTTATAACGCCATTTAATTGGACTCCATTTAATCCAACCTGGAATTTCAATTCCAAATTGCATACCATGTGTATGTCCACTCAATGTAAGCTGATATTTATAGATATCATCTACAACCACATCTTCCCAGTGTGAAGGATCATGACTCATTAAAATTTTAAAATCTTCTTCATCTATATTTTTGGCTGCTTTCTTTAAATCTCCTGCTTTTTTAAACGGACCTCTTCCCCAATTCTCTACACCAACTAGTGCAATGCGTTCACCATTTTTTTCAATGAAACGGCTTTCATTTAAAAGTAAATCAAACCCTATTTCTTTTTGAATTTGTTTTAATTCTTCTAAATTATTTTGTTTAGCTTCATTACTATCCCATTCAACATAATCTCCATAATCATGATTCCCAAGAATAGAATACTTACCATCAGTAGCCTTTAATTTGCCAAAAACGTCTTTCCAAGGAATCATTTCTGAGGCCTTATTATTTACCATATCTCCAGTAAAAAATATAGCATCAGATTTTTGTTCATTCACTAAATTTACTGCGTATTCAATTTTCTCTTTATCGTCAAAACTCCCAGAATGAATATCACTAATTTGAGTAATTTTATAACCATCAAATGCCTGTGGTAAATCGTCAAAATGTAACGTATATTTTAAAACTCTAAAATCGTATTTTCCTTTATACATACCATATAACAAAGAAGAGAACGGAATAGCTGCTAATCCAAGAGCTATTTGACTAATAAATTTTCTTCTTGAAGGCACATGGAAATTCTTTTTTGAAGGTGAAAATTTATGATATAACCCAGCAAAAAATCGAACAATATCTTCACTAAATAGAATAGGCGCAATTACCAAACTAAAAGACATAAAGGCCAAAAGAAACCCGAAAGCCTCACTTTTAGGCTGAGATAATACACGACTATTTGAAGCAATAGTAAACTCAAACACAAAATTACCTACAACCAGTAAGGCAAGACCAATAAAAATAGCATATATCCATTTATTTTTAGTGAGAGTTTTTATAGCTTGATAGCCATAAACCACTAAAAATATATAAATAATGGCAAAAATAATCCAGCGAGACATAAGGTTTTATTTGGTGTTAAAGATAAGTAATCCAATTAATTTATTGTCTTATTAAACTGTTAACACTTTTAGTTTTAAAAAGGATATTTTCAGTGTGAGTTGTTTCAAAATCAACAACTTTCTTCATGTTTGGCAATAAATCAAAATAGTTGTCGGAAAAGCGACCGGTTTCATTACAAAATAAGAAGACATCTTTTTGAAGGACTGTAGAGATGAGTTCAATTTTAAATTCGCTTGCAGTCTTTGTCACTTTTTTCTGAATAGCTTCCTGTTTCAATTGTAAATCTTTTGGCTTGGCTAAATAAGAAATAAGCTTTTATTTTTTAATGACTTTTAAAATATCAGTAATTGTATCTAAACATGAAATCGTTTGTGCTGTTTCACCAAAATAATCGCACTTGCTTTTAGTTAAAATTACTTGAGATGCAGAGGCATGAATTTCAGTAAATCCTGCTTCTTTAAACAAAAGAGCATTTTTAGGTGTAATGCCACCACCTGGAAGAATGGTGATTTTATCTCTTGCTTTTTCTTTAAGTTTCTTTAAAAGTTCCAAACCTTTTTCGGCTGAAGGTTCTTGTCCTGAAGTTAAAATTCTATCGACTCCCAAATTTATTAATTGCTCTAATGTTTTTATGGGATTAGGCACGCAATCTAAAGCGCGATGAAAGGTAAATGCTAATGGTTTTGAAAGTTCAATAAGAATCTTGGTTCTTTCTTCATCCAAGGTATTGTCTTCCTTTAAAACACCTGAAACAATACCAGCACATCCTAAATTTTTACAGATTTGAATGTCCTGTTTAATGATTTCGAATTCTTCTTTGGAATAGGTGAAATTTCCACTTCTAGGACGAATTAACACGAAGGTTTCTATGTGTAATTCTTCAATAACTTTTTTAATCAATCCATAACTTGGAGTGATGCCACCTACTGAAAGTTCCGAACATAACTCTATGCGATGTGCTCCTGCTTCTTGAGCATTTTTAGCAGATTGAAAGGAATTGGCACAGATTTCTAATATCATCTTAATCAATTATTATTTCATCAATAAAGGTCCAAGCATTACGTCCAGAACCTTGTTTGTATTCTTGGATAGTTCCGTAGTTTGGAATTATTATTTATCGACTTATTTGCTTTAATTTCAATTTGAGTTGGTGTTATATTCAACACATAACCTTCGTCACTTTTAATTCTTTCTTCTTTTATAAAAACAATGGTATTGTTTTCCTTTAAAACGAGATTACTTCCTTGTTGAATAAAAGCTTTCAGAAATGCTGCTGAAACTTTAAACGCAGTATCAAATTGTAAACCACTTTCATTATCCAAAATAAAAACACCTTTTGTTAAAACTTGCTCTTGTAGAATAGAAATTATTTGAGGTGAAATTGCTTCTGGATGATTTTCAGCACAGCTAACAATAACGCTTATAAAAACGATAAGAATAAGAGATTTCTTGAATAGCATTTTAGTATATTAGATGCATTAAATTTAGTAATCTATTTTTTAATGAAGCTAAAACGCCTTTTTATTTTATTCGCAATCCTCTCTCTAACAAATTGTTTAGAGAATCATAAAAATCTCCAAGCAGTAAAAGAAAAGGATCTCATTAAATATGTAAATCCGTTTATTGGAACTGGTGGTCATGGACACACATATCCTGGTGCAACCATGCCTTTTGGCATGATGCAACTCTCTCCAGACACAAGATTGGATGGTTGGGATGGTTGTTCTGGTTATCATTATTCCGACGAATATATTTACGGGTTTTCGCATACACATTTAAGTGGGACTGGTGTTTCAGATTATGGTGATATTTTATTGATGCCAACCAATGAAGTCCGTTTTAATAATGGATATGATGGCAAAAAAGGCTATCGCGCTCATTTTTCACACGAAAATGAAATTGCAGAACCTAGTTATTACAAAGTGCATTTAGATTCAACAGAAATTGATGTAGAGTTGACGGTTTCTAAACGAAGTGGGATTCATAAATACAGCTTCCCTAAAGATTCAAAACAAATTGTTATTCTGGATTTAGAACATCGAGATGAAGTTCTAAATTCTAAGGCAACTGTATATTCCAACACTGAAATTGGTGGTTTTAGACATTCTAAAGCTTGGGCTACAAATCAAATGTTATTCTATAACATTCAGTTTTCGAGACCTTTTAAAAATATGACTTTTTTAAATGATATAGGTGAAGGAAAAAAAGTGAAAGCCGCTTTTGAATTTGATACTTCTGAAAGCACTGTTCTAGAAATTAAAATCGGAATTTCAGCTGTAGATGAAGCTGGTGCCAAAAAGAATTTAGATAAAGAAATTAGCAACAAAACTTTTGAAGAAGTTAAAATTGAAGCCCAAAATACTTGGGAAACACAACTTGAAAAAATTGTAGTAGAAAGCAATAATGAAGATTACAAAACCAATTTCTACACATCATTGTATCACACCATGATTGCTCCAAACTTATATCAAGATGTCGATGGACGTTATCGTGGTATGGATTTGAAAATTCATCAAACAACAGATTTCGACTATTACACTGTTTTTTCTCTTTGGGATACGTATCGAGCAGCACATCCACTTTACACAATTATAGAACCCGATAGAACCAACGATTTTATAAATACTTTTTTAGCAAAATATAACGAAGGTGGCATTATGCCTATTTGGGATTTATCAGGAAACTATACTGGTTGTATGATTGGATATCATGCTGTTCCAGTTATTGCTGATGCGTATTTAAAAGGCATAAAAAATTATGATGCTGAAAAAGCTTTCGAAGCTATGATTCATTCGGCTACACGTGACAAACTAGGACTAAAATCTTATAAGGTATTCGGGTTTATTCCTGTAGAAGAAGAAAGCGAATCGGTTTCAAAAACTTTAGAATATGCTTATGATGATTGGACGATTGCCCAAATGGCAAAAGCCTTAGAAAAAGATGACGCTTACAAAACGTATACAGAAAGGGCTCAGTATTATAAGAATGTTTTCGATCCAGAGACTCAGTTTATGAGAGGCCGTTTTAGAAATACCTGGTTTGCTCCTTTCGATCCTTACGAAGTGAATTTCAATTACACCGAAGCCAACTCATGGCAATACAGTTTTTATGTGCCACAAGATATTTCAGGATTTATAAATTTACTTGGTGGAAAAGACAGGTTAGAAGCAAATTTAGATGCATTGTTTACAGCTAAAGCTGAAACTTCAGGAAGAGATCAAGCAGATATTACAGGACTCATAGGCCAGTATGCACATGGAAACGAACCGAGTCACCACATGGCATATTTATATAATTTTGTAAACAAGCCACATAAAACACAAGAGAAAGTGCATCAAATTATAACCGAATTATATAAAAATGCTCCTGATGGCATTTCCGGAAATGAAGATTGCGGACAAATGAGTGCTTGGTTTGTGTTTTCTTCATTGGGTTTTTATCCTGTAACACCAGCTTCAAATCAATATATTATTGGAACACCTTTATTTAAAAAAGCAACTATCAATTTAGAAAATGGTAAAAATTTCACTATTACTGCCAAAGATTTAAGTGATACTAATATCTATATTGAAAACATGTTTTTAAATGGTGAAGAATTAGACAGAACTTACATTTCTCACAGTGACATTATGAATGGTGGCGCTCTCGAATTTCAAATGACAAGTAGTCCATCTAATTGGGGAACGCTTGAAAACCAAATACCAAAAACTGAAATCACTGAACATCTTATTGTTCCTGTACCATTTATTGCAAAAGGCGAAGTCGCCTTCAAAGTTGAAACTGAAATCGTTTTAGAAAATGTCGATACAGATGCTGAAATTTTATATAAATTAGATGATAATGACTATAAAGTTTATGAAAAACCATTAACCATTTCAGAACCATCAACATTAGAAGTTTATTCCATAAAAGGCAATACTGAAAGCGCTCGAATTACAACAAAATTCTATAAAATAGATCCAAACATCTCCATACAATTAGAAACAGAATATGCCAATCAATATAATGGTGGTGGAAATAATGCGCTTATCGATGGTATTTATGGCACACAAGATTATAGAACAGGAACTTGGCAAGGCTATTTTGATGCAGACTTAGTAGCGACTGTTGATTTAGGAAGCAAAAAAACAGTAAATAACATTTCGGTAAACTTCTTAAAAGACCAACGTTCATGGATATTTTTTCCAACTGAAGTTGAATGTTTTATATCGAATGATGGGAAAAACTTTAAATTAATAGGTAATTATAAATTCGAAGAAATAAAACCTACAGACGAGATAGATTTAAAAACCATAGAATTTAAACTCCCAAATAGTAATTATCGTTATGTGAAAATCATTGCAAAAAAACTAGGACAACTTCCAGAATGGCATTTAGGTTTTGAACATGATGGCAGAAGTTGGTTGTTTGTAGATGAAATTACTATTAAATAGCACAACCGATTGCCATGACCTAAAGGTCTAGTAATGACAACAAAAATCGTATCGTTCATCCTTCATTCTACTAACTCTGTTATTTTTCCTTTGGGGATTTATAACTGTTTTAGTAGACTCTTTAATTCCAAGACTTCGCGAGCTATTTACACTCTCCTACTTTCAAGCTGGAATGGTACAGTTCGCCTTTTTTGGAGCTTATTTTATACTTTCTATTCCTGCTAGTTATATCTTGTCTAAAATTGGGTATAAAAAGGGCATCATTTTCGGATTGTTAACTATGGCTTTAGGTTGTTTGCTCTTTTATCCTGCTGCATCTTACAGAATATTTGGAATTTTTATGTTAGCTTATTTTATTTTGGCTGGAGGCATGACCATTTTGCAAGTAGCTGCCAATCCATTTGTTGCAGTTTTAGGTTCTGAAGATGGAGCTTCAAGTAGATTAAACCTATCGCAAGCATTCAACTCATTAGGAACAGCCATTGCTCCAGCAGTTGGAGCTTTGTTTATTTTAAGCGATAAAATTAAAACTACAGAAGAGATTGAAGGGTTAGTAGGAACGGCAAAAGACACCTATTTAGCTTCTGAAGCCTCTGCAGTTCAAACACCTTTTTTAGGACTGGCATTATTTATAGTATTTATAGCTGGAATATTTCTCTTTGCGAAACTTCCAAAAATGATTAGCGAAGAAAACACAGGAACCTATGCTGAAGCCTTTAAAAACAAAAATTTAATGTTAGGCGTTTTGGGCATCTTCTTCTATGTTGGAGCAGAGGTTGCCATTGGAAGCTATTTGGTTAACTACTTTCTTGATATGAATTTAGTTGATGTTATAAAAGAAAATAGCTTTATGAAATCTATTGCTGAAGGCATTCTTAATTCTGGAATTACAGAAAAAGATAGTAAAGCTATTGTTGGTGTCTTTGTTACTTTTTATTGGTCTGGAGCAATGATTGGCCGTTTTGCTGGAGCCTATTTAACCAAAATCATGAAACCAGGAAAAGTTCTTGGAATCTTTGCAACTATAGCTATCTGTCTCATATTTGTTTCTATCAGTACAACAGGATTATTAAGTATGTGGAGCATTTTAGCTGTTGGTTTATTTAATTCCATCATGTTCCCAACTATTTTTACATTAGCATTAAATGGTATTGGCGATTTAAAACCAAAAGCATCTGGATTGTTATGTATGGCAATTGTTGGAGGCGCAATAATTCCTCCATTATTTGGGCTACTAACGGATAACGTAGGCTTTAAATCAGCCTTATTATTTATTGTAATCTGCTATGGTTATATTTTATGGTATGGTTATAAAAATTCTAAAAACAAATTACAAAATGTTTAGAAAACTAATATTATTACTAATTATAGGACTTGCATTTGCTTGTAAAAATGAAACAACTAAAAACGAAAACGTAGAAGAAACAACAAGTTTAAATGTACCAACAACTTATTATACACAATACGTCAATCCTTTTATAGGGACTAGTAAAATGGGACATGTATTTCCTGGAGCTACTGCACCTTTTGGTATGGTTCAATTGAGTCCTCAGACCAACTTTGAAGTCATGTTTGAAGATGGAAAATACAATACTGAAACCTATGAATATTGTGCTGGTTACCAATATCGTGACTCAACCATCATTGGATTTGCACACACCAATTTTAGTGGCACAGGACATTCGGATTTGGGTGATCTTCTCATCATGCCAACCACAGGTAAATTAGTGCTTGATCCTTTAGAAACCAAGGAAGGTGAGAAAGGCTTTTATTCTACTTTTTTACATAGTTCTGAAGAAGCATCTCCAGGTTATTATAAAGTAGATTTGGATAGCTATAATATTCAAGCTGAATTGACTGCTAGTGAACGCGTAGGTTTTCATCAATATACATTTCCAAAATCTAATGATGCACATATTATTTTAGATATGGTTTATAATGTGTATCATCACGACAATAAAAATGTGTGGACTTTTATTCGTGTTGAAAACGATTCCATGATTACAGGTTATAGGCAAACCAAAGGTTGGGCTAGAGATAAGAAAGTATTTTTCGCCATGCAATTCTCGAAACCCTTTAAAAGTTATGGTCATAAAAAATATGATAACATTACATATGATGGCTTCTACAGACGCTTTAATCAAGATGAAAATTTCCCAGAAATGGCAGGAAAAGACATTAGAGCATATTTCAATTTTGATACAGAAGAGGGCGAGCAAATTAAGTTAAAAATGGGGTTGTCTAATGTGAGTTCGGCTGGAGCTTTAAAAAATCTGGTTGCTGAAATTCCACATTGGGATTTCAACAAAACTTATGAAGAAACCAGTGAAAAATGGAACAATGAACTATCAAAAATTGAAGTTGAAACGCTTACTGAAGAGCAAAAAACAACGTTTTATACAGCATTATATCATACCAATCTTTCACCAATTATTTATGAAGATGTCGATGGACAATACAGAGGTTTAGACCAAAATATTCACACTTCTGAAGGTTTTACAAACTACACCATTTTTTCGCTTTGGGACACTTACAGAGCCTTGCATCCATTGTTCAACATCACACAACCTCAACGCAACAACGATATGATAAAAAGTATGTTGGCACATCATGACCAAAGTGCACATAATATGTTGCCTATTTGGAGCCATTATGCCAATGAAAATTGGTGTATGATTGGTTATCATGCAACATCGGTTATTGCAGATGCAATGGCAAAGAATATTGGAGATTTTAATCAAGAACGTGCTTTAGAAGCTTCTGTGAATACAGCAAACGTGAAGTATTTTGATGGTTTGGGAGATTACATCGATTATCAATACGTGCCAGATGATAAAAGCCATTCTTCAGTATCTAAAACCTTGGAATATGCCTATAACGATTGGTGCATTGCCCAAATAGCAAATCAAATTGGAGACATTTCAGTTGAAACAGAATTCTTAAAACGTTCCGAATATTACAACAACGTTTATGATCCTAAAATCGGATATATGAGACCAAAATTAGCTGATGGCACATTCAGAAAAAACTTTGACCCAATGGACACACATGGACAAGGATTTATTGAAGGAAATGCATGGAATTATGGATTATATGTGCCTCAAAACATTGATAAAATGATTGGGATGATGGGAGGAAAAGAGCGTTTCACACAGCATTTAGATTCCCTATTCACTATGGAAATTGAAGAAAAATACATTTCAAATCACGAAGATATTACTCGCGATGGTATTATTGGAAATTATGTACATGGCAACGAACCTGGACATCATATTCCCTACTTGTATAATTGGACTGGACATCCAGAAAAAACACAAGCTCGTGTAAGAATGATTATGGATACTATGTATGGACCAACAGTTGATGGGCTTTGTGGTAACGACGATGCTGGACAAATGAGTGCTTGGTATGTTTTTAGTAGTTTAGGTTTTTATCCTGTAACTCCTGGCTCATCAGATTATGCTTTAGGAAGTCCCATGGTTAAAGAAGCGAAAATTCATTTAGAAAATGGAAAAACATTAATCATTAGAGCTAATAATCAAAGTAAAGAAAATGTGTATGTGCAACGGGTTTCTATAAATGGAAAAACTCTTGAAGGCACTTTGTTATCGCATCAAGATATTATGAATGGTGGAGAACTTATTTTTGAAATGTCTAATACACCAAAAAATTAAGAATTATGAAGAGAAGAAATTTTATTAAAAACGCCTCCTTAACTGGAGTTGGATTAGCAGTTGGAAGCACTATAGCAAGTTGTGTTGAAAATCCTTCCGAAGACAAAAAAATTATAGCAAACACTAGCAAGGCATCATTACCATTGGTTATTGCCACTTGGCATGTAGAAAATGCCACAGCAAAAGCCATGGAAGTTTTACAGGCTGGAGGAAATGCTCTAGATGCTGTTGAACAAGGATGTATGATTGAAGAAGCCGATGTCATGAATCAATCTGTTGGAAAAGGTGGTCTGCCTGATCGTGAAGGCAATGTCACTTTAGATGCTTGCATCATGGACAAACATGGTAATTGTGGTTCGGTTGTGTATTTACAAAATGTGACTCATGCTGTTTCCGTTGCACGAAAAGTTATGGAAGAAACACCTCATGTCATGCTAGCCGGAAAAGGTGCTGAACAATATGCCTATGAACTCGGTTTTAAAAAAGAAAATCTACTAACTGAAGCCTCTAAAGAAGCTTGGGAAAAATGGAAAGTAGAATCTGAATACAAACCCATTATCAATATCGAGAACCATGACACTATTGGTATGTTGGCTATAGACAAAAATGGTGATATTTCTGGAGCTTGTACCACAAGTGGATTAGCATATAAAATGGCTGGACGTGTTGGCGACTCTCCAATAATTGGTTCTGGGTTATTTGTAGATAACGAAATTGGCGCATGTGTTGCTACTGGATTAGGTGAAGAAGTCGTAAAAACCGTTGGCAGCTTTTTAGTGGTTGAATTGATGCGTCAAGGTAAATCGCCTCAGGAAGCTTGCGAAGAAGCGATAAACAGAATCGTCAACAAACCAAAAAGCGATTATAAAAACTTTCAGGTTGGATATATTGCAGTTAATAAACAAGGAGAAATAGGAAGCTATTCAATTCATCAATGGTTTAGTATGACCAAGTTTCAAGATGGAGTGAATGAGCAAATACAATCAGATTTTTTTTATAAAACTTAAAACCACTTAATGGTCAAATCCACTATTTTTTGTTTCCAGTTATTATAAGGTGGGAATAATAAATTAAGTGGTCCAATAGTGTGTCTTTTTAAAACTGCACGTTGATTTGAAAAATCTTGAAATCCAAAAAATCCATGTGTCTTACCAATACCACTATTATTAGATCCACCAAATGGTAGATAATGATTAGTAACCTGTAATGCATTTGTATTTATACATGTTCCACCTGCTCTGGTATTATTAAGAACATAATTTATTACTCTCTTATTTTTACTATAAATATATAGCGCAAGAGGCTTTTCTCTTTCATTAATATAATTGATAACCTCATCAATATTTTTATAAGTTTTAATTGGAAGAATCGGTCCAAATATTTCTTCCTGCATCAGTAATGTGTCATCCTTTAAATTTGAAATAACTGTTGGTTCGATATAGTTATCATTACTATTATAATGACCTCCTAATTCTATAGTAGCATCAGTTTCTTTGGCATTTTCAATATAGCTTACCAACCTGTTATAATGCTTATTATTTACAATTCTGCAATAAGAATCTGATGTTGAAACATCTGAAGTATAATAAACTTCCAGCTTCTTTTTATAAGCTTCAATAAATGAGCCTTTTACAGATTCATGAATCCACACATAGTCTGGAGCAATACAAGTTTGCCCATTATTAATATGTTTTCCCCATACTAAATTTTCTATAGCATTATTAATATTTGCAGTTTCATCTATAATGGTTGGCGATTTTCCTCCTAATTCTAAGGTTACAGATGTTAAGTTTTTTGATGCAGCTTCCATAACTATTTTACCAACAGCTGGGGAACCTGTGAAAAATATGTGATTAAAAGGCAATTTCAATAGTTCTTGAGCCACATCAACAGCACCTTCAATTAAAACGACTTCATTTTCATTAAAAACATCTTTAACAAGATCTGCCATAACTTTAGATGTATTTGGTGTTAGTTCAGAAGGCTTAATAAAAACGGTGTTTCCTGCAGCAATTGCAGAAACCAAAGGACTAAAAGTTAAATTTATTGGATAATTCCAAGGTGAAAGAATTAAACAAACACCTTTAGGTTCGTAATGTATCCAAGACGATGTTCCAAAGAGTGCTAAAGGTGTTTCTACTTTTTGTTTGGAAGTCCAGTTTTTTAAATTTGAGATTACTACTTTAATTTCCTTTATTACTAAGTAAATCTCTGTTAAATCAGTTTCTACAAAAGGTTTTTTAAAATCTTTGTAAAGTGCGTTTTTTAATAAGTCTCTATAAGTATATTCTAAAGCATTTTTTAATCGTTTTAGCTTTTTTATACGTTCCTTATAGGTTGTATTACCAACAACAAATTGATTCGCTTTTTGTTTCTCGAATAAATTAGCAAATTTATTTTCCTTATAATCCATAGTTTAATTAAGCTTGAAACGGCTCACCTTTCATATCTTGTTCTTTAAATTTTTGAACCAACGCTAAAGCATCTGGAATGACATCGCTACATAAAATAATAAGCGAACCTTTTACAGCATTTTTAACTGCAAACGTTATGGCTTCTTTTTCTGAGGGGATGATAGTTGTTTTCTTTTTAGGGTCTTTAGACTGAATACCATCATTTAACAACTTAATAAGTTCCTCTTCTGTTCTCCCTCGTAAGCGTTTATCTTGTCGAATAATAATTTCATCAAACATATCTGCTGCAATACTCCCTACCAGATTCGTGTCTTCATCTCTTCTATCTCCTACTCCTGCAATAATTCCAACTTTTACAGTTGCGTCTAATTCATCTGTAAACTTTTTAAGTGCTAACATTCCTGCTGGATTGTGAGCATAATCTAGAAGTATTGTAAAGTTTTGAAACTCGAATAAATTTAAACGTCCTGGTGTTTGTGTTGCAGAAGGAATAAATGTTTCTAGTGCAGCTTTCATGTCTTCAATGCTAAAGCCTTGAATATTTGCTGTTAAAATAGCTGGCAACACATTTTGAATCATGAATTTTGCTTTTCCACCATAAGTCAATGGTATGTTTTCGGCTTTCATAATTCGCATTTTCCATTCGCCACGACAAATAGTAACAAAGCCATTTTCGTAAACAGCAGTAATTCCTCCCATACGTTGTAAAGCTTTAATTCTTGGATTGTTTTCGTCCATAGAAAACAAGGCTACATTGCTATTTACTGTACGTCGCATTTCGTAAACTAGGTCGTCATCTGCATTTAATATTGCATAACCATCAGGCAAAACTGTTTCTGGAATTACACCTTTTACTTTTGCTAATTGTTCTACTGTATGAATTCCTTTCAATCCTAAATGGTCTGCTGCTACGTTAGTAACAATACCAATGTCACACTTTTTGTATCCAAGACCAGCTCTTAGTAATCCTCCTCTGGCGCTTTCAAGAACAGCAAAATTTACTGTTGGGTCTTTTAGTACAAATTCAGCACTTGTAGGTCCTGTACAATCTCCAGTCATTAGCAATCTATTTTGAATATACACACCATCACTAGTGGTATAACCAACTCTATAACCATTCATTTTTGCCATATGGGCAATTAATCTAGTTGTTGTTGTTTTACCATTGGTTCCAGTAATAGCTACAATAGGAATGCGTCCAGTATTTCCTTTTGGGAATAATTTATCAATAACATGACCTGCTACATTTCTTGGTAAGCCCTTAGTTGGTGCTAAGTGCATTCTAAATCCAGGTCCAGCATTTACTTCAAGAACAGCTCCACCAGTTTCAGATAAAGGTTTTGAAATATCTGTGGTTGCTATATCTATACCACAAATATCCAAATCGATAATTTTCGAAATACGTTCAACCATTGAAATATTTGCAGGATGCACTATATCTGTCACATCTTCAGCAGTTCCTCCAGTACTTAAATTTGCAGTATCTTTTAATATAAGCATCTCATCTTTAGGTACAACAGACTCTAAGGTATATCCAGCATCTTTAATAATTGTTTTGGTTAAATCGTTTATTGTAATTTGGGTAAGCACATTTTCATGACCATAACCACGTCTTGGGTCTTTGTTTATTTCGTCTACTAATTCTTGAACAGTAGACTTACCATCACCAATAACGTGAGCTGGAGTTCTTTTAGCTGCTGCAACCAATTTATTATTAATAACTAACAAACGGTAATCATCTCCAGTAATAAATTTTTCTACAATTATCGCTCCACTACGTGAACTTTCTTTTGCATGTCTAAAGGCCACTAAGGCATCATCATAATTTTGAATATCTACTGTAATACCACGTCCATGATTGCCATCAACTGGTTTTATTACCAGTGGATAACCTACATAACGACAGGCTTCCTCTAGACTGCTTTCTCGTCTAATAATATCGCCTTTTGGCACTTCAACTTCTGCTTGTTCCAGTAAGTATTTTGTATCTTCCTTATCGCAAGCTAATTCTACACCAATACTACTTGTTTCACTTGTTACTGTAGCTTGAATACGTTTCTGATTGGCTCCATAACCTAATTGACAAAGAGAATATTTATTTAAACGAATCCATGGAATACCTCTCGATTCAGCTTCTTCAACTATAGACCCTGTACTTGGACCAAGACGAGAATCTTCACGAAGCTCACGCATTTTCTGAATATCGTCAGTCATATCATAATCTTCACCAGCAATCAGAGCTTCACAAATATCAACAGAGACTTTAGCAGCATAACGACCAACAGACTCTTCCATATATGCAAAAACTACATTATAAACACCTTCTTCACCATAACCACGAGTTCTACCAAATCCAACATCCATTCCCGCAAGAGTTTGTATTTCTAAAGCAATGTGTTCAATTATATGACCCATCCAAGTT
The DNA here is from genome assembly GCF_003148645.1 of Xanthomarina spongicola. Lineage (GTDB taxonomy): Bacteria > Bacteroidota > Bacteroidia > Flavobacteriales > Flavobacteriaceae > Xanthomarina > Xanthomarina spongicola. The sequence continues at coordinate 627,738 of NZ_QGGP01000001.1, read as the reverse complement.
CCTTCTTCTACTCGCTGAAAAAATCCTCCTGGTTCTCCAACCGAACAACGATGCTCGTACATGGTTGGGAACATGGTTTTTAATCGATCGTAAAAGCCATCAATTTTATTAGATGGAAATTCTTCCATCTCTTCAAGATCTAGAACCATTACTATTAATTTATGACGTCTTACAGACCAATAGTTTGGTCCTCTCATGGCATTAATCTCTCTTATCTTCATGTGGGTTGGATTTTTTATTTAGTTATTGTGAAAGATTATAAATATATATAAAATCTGTAAAAAATTAGTTTATTTTTGCACAATAAAATTTTTAAGAGAAGATTACATGCAAAAATTTAAAGGTACATTAATTCCGATTGGTGGAAATGAAGATAAAGGAATGGGGAGTGATGAAAAGCACACCTTAGAATTTATTGATGAAGGCATTCTTTATCATGTAGTAAAAGAAGCAGGAGGAGTAAATGCAAATATTGTTGTAATCCCAACAGCATCAAGTATTCCAGTTGAAGTTGGAGAAAACTACATGACAGCTTTCACTACCTTAGGATGCAAAAATGTAACTGTTTTAAATATTAAAAGCAAAGAAGATTCTGAAAAAGAGGAATCTATTCAGTTGATAAATGATTCAGATTGCATCATGTTTTCTGGAGGTGACCAATCTAAAATTAAAAATAAAATTGGTGGCACTACTATTCATAACATCTTATTAGATAGATTTAAAAACGAAGAAGGTTTTGTAATTGCTGGTACAAGTGCAGGAGCCATGGCTATGACAGACGAAATGATTGCAGGTGGAAGCCCAAAAGATGCATTTGTAAAAGGCGCTGTAACTATGTATAAAGGTTTAGGGCTTATTCCTGAATTAATTATAGACACCCACTTCATTCAAAGAGGTCGTTTTGGACGCGTGTCTCAAGCTGTTTCTAAATTCCCAAACCTTGTTGGTTTTGGTCTTGCCGAAGACACAGGAATGATTATTAAAAATGGTAACGATTGTACTGTTATTGGTTCTGGAATGGTGATTGTTTTTGATGGAAGCGCACTTACCCATAATAATGAAAAAGTTCTAGAAGAAGGAACACCAATGACTATGGTAAATTTGATTGTCAATATTTTAACAAATGGTGATCTCTATGATATAAAGAACAGACGTGTTAGTGTTTTACCAATTGAGGCTCCATTTATTTAATTAACCTTAACAATTACAAGGAACAAAGTGGTGTGGTTATAACTTAAATTAAGTACTAAAACTAATTGCTTTAAATTAGTTACAATGACACCTTATTTATAAATAGAAATCTCTTCGATTCCTTTAGATGATTTACTAGCTCGATACATGCCTTCTGTATTAAAAGGCATAGCAATATTGCCTTGTGAATCAATTGCTATTAAACCACCATCTCCACCTAATTCGAGAATACGCTTGTTAATGACTTCATTTGATGCTTCTTCTAACGACAATTCTTTATGTTCCATTAAGCAGGCCACATCATAAGCCACGACTCCACGAATAAAAAATTCGCCACTTCCAGTACAAGAAATAGCACAGGTTTTATTATTGGCATAATTTCCAGCTCCAACCATTGGTGAATCGCCTACTCTTCCCCATTTTTTATTAGTCATGCCTCCAGTTGAAGTTGCTGCTGCAATGTTCCCTTGTTGGTCACAAGCCACAGCACCAACAGTTCCAAATTTAGAATCTTTCTTTTTGGCATGATCCAGCTGAAAACTATCTGTATCTTTTATTTCTAACCATTGGTTGTGTCTAAATTCATCATAAAAATAAGATGCTTCTTCTAGTTTATAGTTTAATTCTTTTGCAAATTGCATAGCGCCTTCTCCTGCTAAAAACACATGCTCGCTTTTTTCCATAACATCTCTGGCTAAACTTATCGGGTTTTTTATTCCTGTAATTAAAGACACTGCTCCAGCATTTAAAGTCTTCCCATCCATTATACTAGCATCCATTTCATGAGATTCGGTTGCTGTAAACACACTTCCTTTTCCTGCATTAAACAAAGGCGAATTTTCAAGTAGTTTTACGGCTTGCTCAACAGCTTCAATTGCTGTTCCTCCATTTTCTAAAATGTCATAACCTGAATCCCTGGCTTGTTTTAAAGCTTGTTTATATTTAGATTCTAATTCTGGTGTCATCATGCCCTGTACTAAAGTTCCAGCTCCACCATGAATGGCAATTGAGAATGTTTTCATTGTTATTTTTTTGAGTTTCAAATATACACTTTGCTTTTGAAAAATAAAGTCCTGTCAAGTTTTAAAAACCTGAAAGGTCTGATAACTTTTTTGTAGCTTTGATGTTCTTACAAAAACAATCCAATGTCTGAACAAAAACGCCTTTTCTTAGTCGATGCTTATGCTTTAATTTTTCGTGGCTATTACGCTTTTATAAAAAACCCAAGAATCAATTCTAAAGGACTTGATACTTCTGCTATTATGGGTTTTATGAATTCACTTTTAGATGTTATAAAAAGAGAAAGACCAGACCATTTGGCTGTTTGTTTTGACAAGGGAGGCAGTGTAGACAGAGTTGAAATGTTTTCTGAATATAAAGCCAATAGAGATGCAACACCAGAAGCCATAAAAATTGCTGTTCCATATATTTGTGAAATTCTAAAAGCCATGCATATTCCAATTATGGTAAAAGAAGGATATGAAGCAGACGATGTTATTGGAACACTTGCTAAGAAAGCAGAGATTGAAGGCTACAAGACCTTTATGGTAACACCAGACAAAGATTTTGCACAATTAGTAAGCGATAATATATTTATGTATAGACCCGTTTTTGGAGGTGGTTATGAAACATGGGGAATTCCTGAAGTACAAAAGAAATTTGAAGTTGAACGTCCAGAGCAAGTAATCGATTTTCTTGGGATGATGGGAGATTCTTCCGATAATATTCCAGGACTACCTGGCGTTGGTGAAAAAACAGCGAAGAAATTTTTAGCAGCTTATGGAAGTATGGAAAATCTTTTAGCCAATACTCATGAGCTTAAAGGAAAAATGAGAGAGAAAGTAGAAGCTTCAAAAGAATTAGGAATGCTTTCTAAACAATTAGCAACTATTATGCTAGATGTTCCTGTGGAATTTGATGAAAAAGACTTTGAAATGTCTGAGCCAGATATTGAAGCAGTAACCCATTTGTTTCAAGAATTAGAATTTAGACGTTTGATTGATAATTTCTTAAAGACGTTTACTTCTGAAGATACTGCTGCTTCTAATGAATTATCTGATGCTTCAAAAGCTGACAATACTCCTAAAACTACTGCTAAAGAACAAATCTCTGCTGGTTCAGGACAGTTTTCGTTGTTTGGTGGCGAACCTTCATCTGTTTCAAAACTTGAAACAGTTTCAGAATATACAAGAAAAACAGCCGAAACATCGTCACATTTTTATCAAAGTGTGGCTTCTGGAATGGCTACCAAACTATTCATTAAAAATTTAATGAATCAAACAAGTGTTTGTTTTGATACTGAAACGACAGGATTAAACCCATTGACTGCAGAATTAGTTGGTATTGCTTTTTCATGGGAAGTTGGAAAAGGATTCTATTTGCCCTTTCCAGAAAACAAAGACGCAGCTCAAGAGTTGATTGAACAATTAAGATCGTTTTTTGAAGCTGAACATATTGAAAAAATTGGTCAGAATTTAAAATATGATATTAAAGTCCTTAGAAAATATAACATCAAAGTAAAAGGCAAATTATTCGACACTATGTTAGCGCATTATTTGATTAATCCAGACATGCGACATAATATGGATGTGTTAGCAGAAACGTATTTGAATTACACACCTATTTCCATAACGGAATTAATTGGTAAAAAAGGAAAGAACCAATTATCGATGCGAGATGTTCCTTTAGAGAAACAAACCGAATATGCTGTTGAAGACACTGACATCACACTTCAATTAAAAGAACATTTTACAAAAGAACTAAGTGAAGCCAACACCCAAAAATTGTTTGATGAGATAGAAATTCCTTTGCTTCGTGTACTTGCCGATATGGAACTAGAAGGAATTAATCTGGATACGGAATTTTTAAATTCACTTTCAGTAGAACTCAATAATGATATTGCTAATCTTGAAAAGAAAATTTATGAAGCAGCTGGCGAGGAATTCAACATTGCCTCACCAAAGCAAATGGGCATCATCCTTTTTGAGAAATTAAAACTGATTGACAAACCGAAAAAAACCAAAACCGGACAATATGCAACAGGGGAAGACATTTTATCTTATTTAGCAAAAGACCATGAGATTATTCGGAATATTTTAGATTATCGTGGACTTGCCAAATTAAAAAGCACCTATGTGGATGCACTTCCACTACAAGTAGAACCTTCTACAGGTCGTGTTCATACAGATTATATGCAAACCGTTGCAGCAACAGGTCGTTTGAGTAGTAATAATCCGAATTTACAAAACATTCCAATTAGAACAGAACGTGGTCGCCAAGTTAGAAAAGCCTTTATTCCTAGAAACGAAGACTACACCTTATTAGCAGCCGATTATTCACAAATAGAATTACGCATTATTGCTGCTTTAAGTGAAGAAGAAAACATGATTCAAGCCTTTAACAATGGCGAAGATATTCATGCTTCAACGGCTTCGAAAGTATTTAATGTCCCTTTAAATGAAGTAACACGTGAGCAACGAAGTAATGCTAAAACAGTAAATTTTGGTATTATCTATGGTGTTTCAGCTTTTGGTTTGAGTAATCAAACAGATTTATCCAGAACCGAAGCTAAAGAACTTATTGATACTTATTATACAACATATCCAAAGTTGAGAAACTACATTAGTAAACAAATAGATTTCGCCAGAGATCATGGCTATGTTCAAACCGTTTTAGGAAGACGTCGCTATTTAAAAGACATCAACTCTAGAAATGCTGTTGTTCGAGGAGCTGCCGAACGTAATGCCATAAATGCACCTATTCAAGGAAGCGCAGCAGACATTATTAAAATTGCCATGATTAATATTCACAACAAGCTGGTTACAAACAATTACAAAACTAAAATGCTTTTACAAGTTCATGACGAATTGGTTTTTGATGTCTATAAACCAGAACTAGAAACCATAAAAACATTGGTTAAAACTGAAATGGAAAAGGCTTTTAAATTAAAAGTACCTTTAGATGTCGATTTAGATGTTGGTGATAATTGGTTGGAGGCTCACTAATTATTCTTGTAAAAAAAACAAAAAAGTCCATTTAAAAATGGACTTTTTTGTTTTGAAATAAATCGAATCTTATTTTACATCAATAATTATTTTATCAATTTTTCCATTAAATCTATTTGTAATTCCATAATCAGCTACTTGCGTGCCTTCATCTATTCCAACATCTGCCATATCATCTACAGAGAATATGGTCATTTGAGTTTTGTCTACCCTGCTTTCAGCAGATTTTTTACCATCAACACTAATAGTAGCTGTACCTCCTTTACCACGACCACCACCATCATATTTAAAGTCCATTACAATTTTGTGTTTTCCAGATTTAAGTTTTTCAGTTGCTTTAACATTATAAGATTCTAACCCTAAAAAATTATATGTAAAAGCTGGAATACCATTCTTTATGTATAGTGAAAAACCTCCAAAACGACCACCTTGACAAACCAATACGCCGTTTCCATTATCATCAACTTCTACATCGGCAGTAATAGAAAACGATACATTATGTGTATTTATAAACACATCAGGCGCCATGCCTCTCATACCTTCTCCTAATACTAGATGTTTGCGACCATCCATAAGCGTTGGTCTTCCAACTGCAGCTGCATCCATTCTAATAAATACTCTATCATCAATTGGTAACACATGATATTTTTCAGCTTCTTTCATAAACAAATCTTGAAGCTCTTTAAGCTTTTCTGGATGCTTATCTGCAATATTATTTGTTAAAGTAAAATCTTCCTGCTCGTTATATAATTCCCAAATGTCATCTTGCAAAGATCTTATTGGTTTTGCTTGCCATGGTGCTTTATGTATAACTCTAGCTAACCATCCATCGCTATAGATACCTCTGTTTCCAAACATTTCAAAATATTGCACTTTATGCTGTTCTTCAGCATCCTTCTCATTAAATGTATAAACCAAACTGGTTCCTTCTATTGGGTTTTGTTTAATACCATTTACAACTTTTGGTGCAGGAACGCCTACTATTTCGTAAACTGTTGGTGCAATATCATTAACATGACTAAATTGTTCACGAATCTCTCCAGTTTTTGTAATACCTTTTGGATAATGAATAACCATTCCATTTCGTGTACCACCAAAATCTGAGGCCATTTGCTTAGTCCATGTAAAAGGAGCATCTAATGCTACTGCCCAACCAGCTGCCATGTGAGGATAGGTACTTGGACTTCCCCATTCATCATAATGTTCTAACATATCGTCAACCGTTTCAGGTACTTGATTGAAATAAGTCATTTCATTAAACATTCCATTCATGCCACCTTCTGCACTCGTACCATTATCTCCTGCTATATAGATAAATACGGTGTTATCCATAACGCCTAAATCTTCAATAGCTGCTTTTAAGCGACCTATTTCAAAATCGGTTTGTTGAGCAAATCCAGCATAAACTTCCATTTGACGAGCAAATAACTTTTTCTCCTTATCTGTTAAATCATCCCAGTCTTTTATATCCTTTGGCTTTGGAGCTAATTTTGCATCTTGAGGTATAATTCCTAATGCTTTTTGTCTTTCAAAAGTTTCTTGCCTCATAACATCCCAACCAGCATCAAACTTACCTTTATTCTTATCGATCCATTCTTGTGGTGTATGATGAGGTGCATGTGTTGCTCCAGGAGCATAATACATCATAAAAGGTTTTTCTGGCGTCATTGCTTGTTGAAAACGAACCCAAGAAATAGCTTGATTCGTCATATCAATCGTAAAATGATAATCAGGATCTTTTGGTGTTTCCATCATGGTTACACCATCATAGATTAAAGGAGCCCATTGATTGGTTTCTCCTCCTAAAAATCCATAAAACTTTTCGAATCCTGAATGAGCAGGCCATTGTGTTTGAGGCCCAGACACAGATAATTCCCATGGTGGAACACCATGACATTTACCAAACATAGCTGTATTATAACCATTTTGAAGTAGTACTTCTGGCATTGGTGTTATAGATTGTGGTCTAATAGCATCATTTCCAGGAAATGATGTTGCTGTTTCCGTAATAGAACCCATATTTACTGAGTGGTGATTGTAACCAGTCATTAAAGCAGACCTAGTAGGCGCACATAAAGCGGTTGTGTGAAAACGATTATAACGTAACCCATTATCTGCTAACTTATCTAGTACTGGCATTTCAATTGGTCCTCCAAAAGTATTAGTTACTCCAAAGCCCATATCGTCTATTAAAACAATTACAACATTTGGTGCCCCTTTTGGTGCTTTTACTTCAAAGCGAGGTGGCGCTTTTACATCTCTAACATCCAATTCTGTATAAAAAGGACGCTTGGGTTTTACTATAGGCAATACAGATCGATCGTAATCATCAGTATTTACAGCTATTTCAGGCTTAACTGCAGTTTCTGTCTTTTCCTGACAAGATGTAGCACAAATTCCAATAGCTAAAATACCCAAAACTAATTTTAGGCTTTTTTTCATAATTGATGGTGTTTAAATTTTAATAAAGGTATTAATTATGCTTTTCATTTTAAAACTAATTTAAAATAATTTAATCTGTTGTTTTAAATTCAACAAGAGATTATAAATTCTAATAGAATTTTTTGTCATTTGTTTTGGAATGGTAACGGTTCTGGAGTTTCCAAAGAGCTTTTTGTTAATTATCTTAATGAAGCTAATCTCAAAAAGACATTTATCTACTTAGAAAATAAATAGAGTTTGATAATGATGATTTTTCTTTTATTAATTTGAAAAGAAAAAGATATAATTTTCAATAAAAAATGTCTATAAAAAGATATTAACAGAGTTATCAAAAATATCTCACTACACTATTTGGTAATCAAATATATAATCGTAAATTTGCAAACTCTTTTAAAGAGAGGAATGTTTAATCTATTTCGCATCGTGCGAGATAAAAAAATTAATAAGTGTGGACACATTAAGCTACAAAACAATTTCAGCAAACAAAGCTACTGTTAATAAAGAGTGGGTTTTAGTTGATGCTGAAGGTCAAAGCCTAGGTCGTTTATGCTCTAAAGTTGCAAAACTTTTAAGAGGTAAACACAAGCCTAACTTCACACCACATGTTGATTGTGGAGATAACGTTATTGTTATCAATGCAGAAAAAATCAACTTAACAGGAAACAAATGGACAGATAAATCTTATATCCGTCACACAGGTTATCCAGGTGGTCAAAGAAGTTTATCTGCTACAGAATTGTTTGGAAAAGATCCAGCAAGATTAGTAGAAAAATCAGTAAAAGGAATGTTACCTAAAAACAAATTAGGTGCAGATTTATTCCGTAATTTAAATGTTGTTGTTGGTTCAGCTCATACTCATGAAGCTCAAAAACCAAAAACAATTAACCTAGAAGAATTCAAATAACATGGAAGTAATTCACAAAATTGGCCGTAGAAAGACGGCTGTTGCACGTGTGTATGTTGCCCCAGGAAAAGGGAACATCACGATTAATAAAAAAGACATAGCTGTTTATTTTCCTACTGCTACATTGCAGTATAAAGTAAACCAACCTATAGTTATGACTAACAATGATGGCAACTTTGATATTACAGTAAATGTATTTGGAGGAGGTATCACAGGTCAAGCAGAAGCAATCCGTTTAGCATTATCTCGCGTTATGTGCGAATTAGATGCGGAAAACAGATTAATTCTTAAACCAGAAGGTTTATTAACAAGAGATCCAAGAATGGTTGAGCGTAAGAAATTCGGTCAGAAGAAAGCTCGTAAGAAATTTCAATTCTCTAAACGTTAATTTATCTTCAACAAGATTGAGTGTCTTTATAATAAGTATCTCAATTTTGTTGAAACAAAACAAAAAAATAACCCAGTTATTGTTGTCCATGACCAAATGGTCAGGATTTAGTTTAGCATCTAAATGATTAAGGCGAATTGAAAAATGACCACTTAAACATTGCTAATACAACAGAACGTAAACTATTACAAAATGGCAGTAGAAGTAAAAGACTTACTTGAAGCAGGTGTACACTTTGGACACCTTACACGTAAATGGGATCCAAACATGGCTCCTTACGTATATATGGAGCGTAATGGCATTCATATTATTAACTTATACAAAACAGCAGCAAAAATAGATGAAGCTGGAGCAGCACTTGCAAAAATTGCAGCTTCTGGACGTAAAATTTTATTTGTTGCAACAAAAAAACAAGCTAAAGATATTGTAGCTGAAAAAGCTGGTAACATCAACATGCCTTACATCACTGAAAGATGGCCAGGTGGTATGTTAACTAACTTCGTTACTATTAGAAAAGCCGTTAAAAAAATGGCAACTATCGATAGAATGAAGAAAGATGGTACTTTCAATTCTTTATCTAAAAAAGAACGTTTACAAGTAGACCGTCAACGTGCTAAATTAGAAAAGAACTTAGGTTCTATTAGCGATATGACGCGTTTACCAGCAGCATTATTTGTTGTAGATATTAAACGTGAACACATTGCTATTGCAGAAGCTCAAAAATTAAACATTCCAATATTTGCTATGGTTGACACCAACTCTGATCCACGTCAAGTTGATTATGTAATACCAGCAAACGATGATGCTTCTAAATCAATAAGCAAAATTTTAACCCACGTAACAGATGCAATTGCAGGTGGATTAGCAGAACGTAAAGCTGAAAAAGATGCAACTAGTAAAGATGCTGAACCTAAAGCTGAAAAGAAAGCTGCTCCAAAAAAGAAAGCAGTAGCAAAAGACGAGGAAGAATAAATTATTAAAAACAACCTAATTAAGTCGTTTATTCTTTTCTAGTTTGAAAATAGATTAAACGACTTTTTTAAATATTAAAATATATGGAAGCTATGGTAAAAGTAACAGCAGCAGAAGTAAATAAATTAAGACAAGCAACAGGTGCAGGTATGATGGATTGCAAAAAAGCTTTAGTGGAAGCTGAAGGTAATTTTGACAAAGCCATTGAAGTATTACGTAAAAAAGGACAAAAAGTAGCAGAAAAAAGAGCTGACAGAGATTCTTCTGAAGGAGCTGCTATTGCAAAAATAAACGCAGACAACACTTCTGGTGTTGCAATTGTATTAGGATGTGAAACTGATTTTGTTGGTAAAAACGAAAACTTTGTAGCATTAGCTAACCAATTGGCTGATATTGCATTAAACTACAACACTAAGGAAGAATTTTTAGCTGCTGATTTTGGTGGAATGACTGTTTCTGAAAAATTAACAGAACAAACTGGAGTAATTGGTGAAAAATTAGACATCACGGCATTTGAAAAGTTAGATGCACCTTACGTAGGACAATATGTTCATATTAATAAAATTGCAGCCTTAGTTGGCTTATCTAAAGAAGTTGATAATGCTGATACTTTGGTAAAAGACGTTGCTATGCAAGTGGCATCTATGGGAGCAACAACATTGTCTTATAAAGATTTTGATTCTGCTTTTATAGCATCAGAAACAGAAGCTAGAATTGCAGTTATAGAAAAAGATAATATTGAATTAGGACGTTTAGGTAAAACACTTAAAAATGTTCCTCAATATATCTCTATGGCTCAATTAACTCCTGAAGTTATTGCTAAAGCTGAAGAAGCTGCAAAAGCTGAATTAAAAGCTGAAGGTAAACCAGAACAAATTTGGGATAGAATTCTTCCAGGGAAAATGGAACGTTTTATTTCAGATAACACCACTTTAGACCAAGAAAAATGTTTATTAGATCAAAACTTTATTAAAGATGAGAAGATAAACGTTGCTAAATATGTAGCATCTTATGGAGATGTTTCAATTACAGGTTTTAAACGTGTAACTTTAGGTTAACATAATATCTTCTAAGCGTAAAGCAAAGAATATAAATATAAAACCACTACTTTAATCAGTAGTGGTTTTTTTATACCATAACTTTAAACTCAATTTTAAAACATTTGAAAATTATTTTTAAAACTAAAAACAAAAAAATTATGTAGTTTTGCTAAACGTAAATTCCCACTTAGGGAATCTTTAACAGACCAAATTCAACTAATGAAATACAAAAGAATTCTTTTAAAATTATCTGGTGAAGCCTTAATGGGTAACAGACAATATGGAATTGATCCAGATCGATTATCTGAATATGCAAATGACATTAAAGAAATTAAAGAGCTGGGTGTAGAAGTTGCAATTGTTATTGGAGGAGGCAATATCTTTAGAGGTGTTGCAGGTGCTAGCAATGGCATGGATAGAGTTCAAGGAGACCACATGGGAATGCTTGCTACAGTTATCAATGGTTTGGCTTTACAAAGTGCTCTGGAAAATGCAGGTGTACCAACCAGACTACAAACAGCTATCCATATTGAAGAAGTTGCAGAACCTTTTATTAGAAGACGTGCTTTAAGACATTTAGAAAAAGGACGTGTTGTTATTTTTGGTGGTGGAACCGGCAACCCATATTTTACAACAGACTCTGCTGCTGTTTTAAGAGCTATTGAAATTAGTGCAGATGTTATTTTAAAAGGAACTCGAGTTGATGGAATCTATAATACTGATCCAGAAAAAGATTCGAAAGCAATTAAATTCGATCATATATCTTTCGACGATGTTTTAAGAAAAGGTTTAAAAGTCATGGACACAACAGCTTTTACTTTAAGTCAAGAAAACGAGTTACCTATTATTGTTTTTGATATGAATAAAAAAGGAAACCTTTTAAAAGTTGTTACAGGTGAAAATATAGGAACTAAAGTTAATTTATAATCCTTATTTTTAATCTTTGGCTTATTTTTTGAAACATCCTTTGTAATATTAAATTTTATTAAGATGAACGAAGACATTCAGTTTATACTAGACACAACAAAAGAATCTATGGATGCTGCCTTAAAGCATCTTGAAAAACAATTAGTAAATATTAGAGCTGGAAAAGCAAGTCCAGCCATGTTAGGTAGCGTTATGGTGGACTACTATGGTTCACAAACACCACTAAGTCAAGTTGCAAATGTAAATACGCCAGATGGCAGAACCATTACTGTTCAACCTTGGGAAAAAAATATGCTTCAGGAAATTGAACGTGGTATTATGTATGCCAACTTAGGTTTTAACCCAATGAATAATGGAGACACCATTATTATAAATGTTCCTCCATTAACTGAGGAACGTAGACGTGATTTAGCTAAACAAGCAAAAGCTGAAACTGAAGATGCTAAAATTAGTGTTCGTTCTGCTAGAAAAGATGCTAATACAGAAATAAAAAAATCTGATGTCTCAGAAGATCTTCAAAAGAATGCTGAAATAGACATTCAAAAGATGACAGACGCTTATGTTCTAAAAATAGATGCTATTTTAGATATTAAAGAAAAAGAAATCATGACAGTTTAATAAAAAAAGCGACTATATAGTCGCTTTTTTTTATTCATAGATTTTATAAAATCTATTCTTCACCAAATAAATTAATCTTTATTCAGATAAAGATCATCCAAATCATGACATTATCGCTAAAATCATTGAGCAAATACATTGCTTTTCCCTAACTTTGCGCCTGTTTTTAATAGCGTATGTTTAAACTATTTACAAAAGGGTTTTGGGATGTAATTGCTCGAGTAATTTTAAGAAATAAAATTGCCATACTTCTCGCAATTGTTTTAGCTACTGTTTTTTTTAGCACTCAGTGGGAAAATATGCGATTCACTTATACTGAAGCCAACTTACTACCTGATGATCATGAAGTAAATGTCGTTTATAACGATTTCTTAAAAGTTTTTGGAGAAGAAGGTAATTTAGTTGTTTTAGGAATAAAAGATTCTTCTCTTTTTACTGTTGAAAAATTAAATGCTTGGAACAAGCTCTCAGAAGAATTTAAAAGTCTAAATGAAATTGAAGCTGTATTATCCATTAAGGATCTTAAAAAATTAGTAAAAGATACCGAAAACGAGCGTTTTGAATTAATACCTTTTATTAAAGACTCTATAAATTCTATAACCCAATTAGATTCGCTTCAAGAAGAATTATTTAAGCAATACCCTTTTTACGATAATTTCCTTTTCAATAAGAATACTAAAACAATTAGGACAGCTATATATCTAAAAAAAGATATTGTTAATACATCTGCCCGAAAAGATTTTGTTTTTAATGAGTTATTACCAAAGGTAGAAGCTTTTGAAGAAGCTACCAATCTGGATGTTAGAATCTCTGGAATGCCTTATGTTAGAACCTTAAATGCACAAAACATTGTCGATGAAATTGGAAAGTTTATTGCCTTGGCACTTGGTGTAACATCGCTTATTTTCTTTTTCTTTTTTAGGTCGTTTAGAGCCACCTTAATTTCACTTATAGTAGTTTGTATTGGTGTTATGTGGACCTTTGGAATTATTGGTTTATTAAACTATGAGATAACGGTTCTTACAGCTTTAATTCCACCATTAATAATTGTTATTGGAATTCCAAACTGTATTTTCTTAATAAATAAGTATCAGCATGAAGTTAAATTACATGGCAATAAAGTAAAATCTTTACAACGTGTAATAACCAAAATTGGTAATGCTACATTAATGACCAATGTAACTACAGCTTCAGGTTTTGCTACATTTATGCTAACTGAAAGCACACTTCTAAAGGAGTTTGGTCTAGTTGCATCATTAAGTATTCTAGCTATCTTTATTTTATGCTTGCTTATCATTCCAATTATTTACACATTTTTACCTTATCCAAAAGACAGACATTTAGAACATTTAAATAAACGTTGGATAGGTGGTTTTGTAAATTGGATGGAACGTATGGTAAAACAAAGACGTATTACTATTTACATTACTTCAATTATTCTATTAATTGCCAGCATGATTGGCATCTATCAAATAAAAATTTCTGGTAGCCTAATAGAAGACATGTCTAAAGAAGCTGAGTTTTTTCAAGATATTCGCTTTTTTGAAGAAGAGTTTAATGGTATTATGCCAGTTGAAATTTTAGTCGATACCAAACGTAAAAAAGGCGTTATGAAGTTAGCCACTTTAAAACGCATGAATGAGCTAGAAGATGTTATTCTAGAAACTCCAGAATTATCAAGACCAATTTCTATTGTAAGTCTTGTTAAGTATTCTAAACAAGCCTATTATAATGGTAACCCTAAATATTATCAATTACCAACATCTCAAGAAAATAGCTTTATTTTAAGTTATGCAAAAAACTCATCGTCTGATCTAAACCTACTAAACAATTTTGTGGATAGTACTGGTCAATATGCTCGTATTACTACGTTCATGAAAGATATTGGAACAGACAAAATGGAGCGTATAGAAGATAATCTTCAAGCAAAAATAAATAAGGTTTTTCCTGCAGATAAGTACAACGTAACCATTACTGGAAAAGCACTAGTGTTTCAAAAAGGAACCAAATATTTAGTTAAAAACTTAGCCATTTCTTTGTCTCTAGCTATCTTTTTAATCTCTTTATTTATGGCTTACATGTTTCGTTCGTTTAGAATGATTGTGGTTTCATTAGTACCAAACTTATTACCTTTAGTTATAACTGCTGGATTAATGGGTTATTTAGGAGTACCAATTAAACCTTCAACCATATTAGTGTTTAGTATTGCTTTTGGTATTTCGGTAGACGACACCATCCACTTTCTTGCTAAATACAGACAAGAACTTCAGGCCAATCATTGGAAAATTAGAAAATCTGTTTATGCTGCACTTCGTGAAACTGGTGTAAGTATGTTTTATACTTCTATTGTTTTATTCTTTGGCTTTTTAGTATTTACTTTCTCTAGTTTTGGTGGTACTGTAGCGTTAGGAGCTTTAGTTTCTGCTACTCTACTTTTTGCTATGTTATCTAATTTACTGTTGCTTCCTTCTTTATTATTATCGTTAGAAAGAAGTATTGCTAACAAAGAAGTATTAAAAGAGCCTTCTATAAATATTATTCCAGAAGAAGATATAAATGAAGATGAATTTGAAAACGATAAAAACAACAATTAAAAAAATATAACAAAGAATTATCTTTGTGAACAAAATATGATTACAATGACATCGAACACAATTGCAAGCTTACTCTCTAAAGAAAACAAACTACAAGATGTTGAAGTTAAAGGTTGGGTAAGAACATTTAGAGCGAATCGTTTTATTGCATTAAACGATGGTTCTACTATAAATAACATTCAATGTGTAGTTGATTTTGAAAATACAGACGAAGCCGTTTTAAAACGTATAACTACTGGAGCTGCTGTATCAATAAAAGGATCTCTAACCGAAAGTCAAGGAAAAGGACAACAAGTAGAAATACAAGTAAAATCTATTGAAATTCTAGGAGATTCAGATCCTGAGACATTTCCAATTCAACCTAAAAAACACTCTTTCGAGTTTTTAAGAGAAAATGCTCATTTAAGAACAAGAACTAGCACTTTTAGTGCTGTTATGCGCTTACGTTCTTCATTATCTTTTGCTATTCATAAGTATTTTAATGAAAATGGCTTTTACTATATGCACACACCAATTATTACTGGAAGTGATGCTGAAGGAGCAGGAGAAATGTTTCGTGTGTCTAATTTAGATGCTAAAAATCCACCTTTAGATGAAGATGGAAACGTTAATTTCAAAGAAGACTTTTTTGGAAAAGAAACCAACTTAACAGTTTCTGGACAATTAGAAGCTGAAACCTATGCTATGTCTCTTGGAAAGGTATATACGTTTGGTCCAACCTTTAGAGCCGAAAACTCAAACACATCCAGACATTTAGCAGAATTTTGGATGATTGAACCAGAAGTCGCTTTTATGGATTTGGCAGGAAATATGGACTTGGCAGAAGACTTTATGAAATCGGTTTTAAGTTATATACTTGAACACAATCGCGAGGATTTAGAGTTTTTAGAAAGCAGATTGTTAGACGAAGAAAAAACAAAACCACAAGCCGAACGTAGTGAGATGAGCTTAATTGAAAAAATTAAGTTTGTAGTAGATAACAATTTTAAACGTGTAAGCTATACAGAAGCCATTGATATTCTTAGAAATTGTAAACCAAACAAGAAAAAGAAATTCAAGTATATTATTGAAGAATGGGGAGCCGATTTACAAAGTGAACACGAACGTTACCTAGTAGAAAAACATTTTAACTGTCCTGTTATTTTGTTCGATTATCCAGCAAACATTAAAGCATTCTATATGCGTTTAAACGAAGATGGAAAAACCGTTCGCGCCATGGATATTTTATTTCCTGGTATTGGAGAAATGGTTGGAGGCTCGCAACGTGAAGAAAGACTAGACGTATTAAAAGCAAAAATGAAAGCCTTAGGCATCGACGAAGAAGAATTGTGGTGGTATTTAGATTTAAGAAAATACGGAACTGCAGTGCATTCTGGTTTTGGTTTAGGGTTTGAGCGCTTAGTGATGTTTGCCACAGGAATGGGTAACATTCGCGACGTAATTCCTTTTCCTAGAACACCTCAAAATGCTGAGTTTTAAAAATGAGCATTCAGAGTGAAGCGAAGAATCTTATGGATTAAAATTTTCGTTTTAAATAAGTAATTCAAAATAATATCATAAAACAATCTATAACCATGTTTATATAGATTGTTTTTTTTATTTTTATATGAAATGCCATGAACAAAAAGTTGAAAACCAACTGACATATAATAAGGCATTGCATCTGACCGTTGAAAAACAATAAAAATTAACAGATGAAACCAAATCATAATAATGCTTAAACAATTTTTACAATTTAAATTATCGCAAAAGTTATCGCCTCAGCAAATCCAGTTGATGAAGCTGATACAATTGCCAACACAAGCATTTGAGCAACGCTTGAAACAAGAGTTGGAAGAAAATCCAGCCCTAGAAAGTGGGAAGGAGCAAACAGATGAATATGATGACGATTTTGACAATACAGACGATTACGAAGATGATAATGAAACTATAAATACAGACGACATTAATGTAGACGACTATTTAAGCGACGACGATGTGCCTGATTATAGAACCCAAGCCAATAATTACAGTAGTGACGATGAAGAAAAAACCATGCCTTATGCAGCTGGTATTTCTTTTACACAACATTTAATCAATCAACTAAACACCTTTAGATTAACAGACGATGAGTTTGATATTGCAGAATTTTTAGTTGGAAGTATTGATGAAAGTGGTTATATACGTCGCGAATTAAGCGATATCATGGACGATTTAGCTTTTACACAAAACGTCTATACCACAGAAGAAGACATTGAGAAAGTACTAAGAATAGTGCATCAATTGGATCCTGCTGGTGTAGGAGCAAGAAATCTTCAAGAGTGTTTAAGCATTCAATTACACAGAAAAGAGAAACGTCCAGATGTAGAGTTGGCTATAGATATTATTGACAATGCTTTCGAGAAATTTACTAAAAAACACTATAAAAAACTACTTCAAAAATTCGATATTACAGAGCAACAACTAAAAGATGCCATTGACGAAATTGAACACCTAAACCCAAAACCTGGAGGTTCTTATTCTGGAAATAATAGAATGGTGGAACATGTAGTTCCAGATTTTGCTATAAAGATTGTAGATGGTGAATTAGAACTGACCTTAAATGGGAGAAATGCACCAGAGCTTCACGTGTCTAGAGAATACAATAACATGCTTAAAGGTTATAAAGAATCTAAGGACAAGTCGAAATCGCAAAAAGATGCTGTGATGTTTATTAAACAAAAGTTGGATGCAGCCAAATGGTTTATAGATGCTATTAAGCAACGTCAGCAGACTTTATTTGTTACCATGAGTGCTATTATGCATTATCAAAAAGAATACTTTTTAACTGGCGATGAACGTAAATTAAGACCCATGATTCTTAAAGACATTGCAGACGAAATAGACATGGATGTTTCTACGGTTTCCAGAGTTACCAATAGCAAATATGTAGATACGCCTTATGGCACGAAATTGATTAAAGAATTCTTCTCAGAATCGATGACTAACGACCAAGGAGAGGAAGTTTCCACCAGAGAAATTAAAAAAATTCTTGAAACTGTTATAGAAGACGAAAACAAAAGAAAACCTTTAACAGATGAAGCACTTGCCAAAATTTTAAAAGAAAAAGGCTATCCTATTGCTAGAAGAACTGTGGCAAAATACAGAGAACAATTAGATATTCCTGTGGCTCGATTGCGTAAGAAGATATGATAAATAAATTTGCCACGAATAATTAAAATATTCGTGGCAACATATTTTTTAAATTTCAAGCTAAGCTCTTAATTATTGCTTAATAAATGTATAAACTCCTACAGGAATTGTTATAATCTCGGGACCAGAATAGTTAATACTTGCATTTTCATTAAATCTCATGGTTATTTTTGCTCTAATTTTTTCTACGCCACTTTCAACAAATCGAGCCATTACAATTCCTCCCCATAATCCAGGTTTGGTAGGTTCTTTAATACTTAATATTATAAAACGCGTATTTGGAGCACATTCAGGACAGGGTGGAAATCCAATATCATTTGTTGTAATAGAGTAAGAAACTATGTTATTATTTCGCATGGCATCTTCTTGATTGACAATATTAGGAATTCCTATTGGCTCGATTAAAGGGAATGTATTTACCAATTCAACACTATTTTCTATATATTGATATTCTCCAACAAGTAAATCGGAATAATCACCCACACTAGAAGTATATTGCTCTACTTTATTAAAAATAATGGTTAAAGAATTATTGCCACTTTCCCATTTCCAAGTACCAACATAAGGATTATAATCGTTATCAACGTCTTTTAAATAGGCTTCATCTTCTGGAAGTTCAACCCCATTAATATTATAAATTGGTACGATGTTTTGGGCTTTACAGCTTAAAACTAATAATAAAATAATATATGTTATAAATACCTGTTTCAAAAAAATATTAATTCTGTTTTATAAATGTATAAACCCCATCTGGAATAGTTATATTATCTGGTCCGGAATAATCAATACTTGCATTTTCATTAAACTTCATATTAATTTTCGCTCTAATTTTTTCTACACCACCTTCTACAAATCGAGCCATTTTAATTTCACCCCATAATCCTGGTTTTGTTGGATCTGAGATACTTAAAATTATAAAACGCGTATTTGGCGCACATTCTGGACATGGTGGAAACCCTCTATCTATTGTTGTTATTACAATTGATGATATATTATTATTTAAGGGATCTTCTTGGTTGACTATATTAGGAACTCCTATTGGTTCTATTAATGGAAATGTATTGACCAATTCAACACTATTCTCTGTGTACTTGTATTCGCCTAAAAGAAAATCAAAATAATCTCCACTACCTGAAGGATAATGTTCAAATTTATTAAAAATGATTGTTAAAGAATTATTTCCACTTTCCCATTTCCAAATACCAACATATGGGTTATAATCGTTATCTACATCTTTATAATATCTATTTGTAATGGTTTCATTTGTTTGATTACTTGTAACAGGATATAAGGGTGTTATTGATTGTGCTTTACAGCTTAAAACCAAAGAAAAAATAAAGTATGTTACAAGAAAGTATTTCAAAAAATATTAATTCTGTTTAATTAAAGTATAAATACTATTTTCTGGAATAGATAACTCACCATTTGAGTTAGATAAATTGTGTGTCTTATAAATTCTAGCTCGAATTTTTTCTACACTACTTTCTACAAAACGTGCCATAACAATATCTCCCATCAAGTTTGGCTTTGCTGGGTCTGATATCTCTAAAATAATAAAGCGAGTATTAGGTGCGCATTCTGGGCAAGGTGGAATCCCTTTATGGGTATCGGCAATTCTTATAGATACTATGTTATTTTCCCAAGGATCTTCTTGATTGACAATATTAGGAATCCCTATTGGTTCAATTAATGGAAATGTATTTACCAATTCAACTCCATTCTCTATATATTGGTATTCTCCAACTAAGAGGTCTGAAAAATCTCCATGCCCATTATTATTATAAACTACTTTATTAAAGATAATAGTTAAAGAATTATTCCCACTTTCCCATTTCCAAGTGCCAACATAAGGATTATAATCGTTATCTACATCTTTATAATATTGGTTCACAATAATCTCATTAGTTGGACTACTATCTACAGGATATAAAGGTGTAATTGTTTGTGCTTTACAGCTAATCAAAAATAAAACACTAAGAATTTTAAATATATTTTTCATTTTTTCATTTTTTTTAATTACAAGGTACATCTATTGGCTCATTCTCTATAGGAAGTACTGAAATAACAAAATGCCATATTTCTCCATTGTATTCTAAAGTTATGTAAGAATATAAAAAAAATTTAATTTCTTCCCCATTGTCAGTAATAACAAAATTTTCGAAAGTAGCTTCTGCCAAAAGAGGAGTCTCAATTTTAAAGGACCAAGCTTCACCTCCATTAGAAGTGACATGCAGTATCTCATCTGTTAATATTGAAAAAGACCCATCGTTAGCATCAATTTTTGAGTTAGAACCTAGATTCGAATTAGGATTTGAAGTTTTATTTTTAGTCTTGGTTTTGTTAATATCAAAACTATTAGAAATCTTTTTTAAAGATTTTTGTAGCTTACTGTTTTGTTGTACTTCATCCAAACTAAGTATTTGCGAGTGTATGTCTGGATACTTATTTGAATTATTTTGCTCTACTAGTTCAAAATCGTCTTTCTGACAAGTAAATAACAATACATTTAATAAAAGAAAACAGATTATTTTGAGTAGTGAAAATTTTGGCAATTTGGCAATTAGTATTTGATGTTTCACAAACTAAAAAAAGCGTTATTGATTAATTCTCTATAAACCTAAAAAATCAAATCAAAAAAAACATACATAATAACACGTATATTTGAACCTTTTCGATGAAACACACACTTTCAATTACGGTTTTTCCGTAATTGTGTTTAGAAATCAATAAATTTCTTACTTTTAAAATAAAAATTTGAATCAGCTTTTAAAAAGTATCTCGTTTATATTCCATCCTATTCTTATGCCATTATTAGGTGTGGTTTTTTACTTTTCTAAATCGCCAAGATTTATTCCTTTAGAAATTATTCAGGCAAAAATAATATCGCTATTTATCTTAACCATATTGCTTCCCATTCTACTTTATTATCTTTTAAAGAATATTGGCAGAGTTCATTCTATCTATTTAAACACTACAAACGAAAGACTTTTACCTTTGTTTCTAAATGGTTGTATAATTATTTTAATCTTAAATCGTGTACTTCCTCCAACAGAAATTATTGAGCTTTATTATTTTTTTGTAGGTATTTTAATCTCTACTCTAGCCTGTTTTATTTTAGCCATTTTAAAATTTAAGGCAAGTATACACATGATAGGGATTTCTGGAGTCACAATGTTTTATATTGCTTTAAGTATACATTTTAGCATCAATATTAATGGCACCTTAGCGCTTATGTTTGTTTTAATTGGTGCTATTGCTACTTCGAGGCTTCACTTAAAAGCACACACTAATATAGAATTGCTCTTTGGATTTTTTATTGGTTTTATTCCTCAGTTAATTTTAGTGAATTACTGGCTATAGGATATAAAATATTAAGCCAAATTTAACTGCAAACATATCTATGGCTTGTTCGCCTAATTGGGCATCTTTTGAAAGAATAGGATTTAAAGAATAATAAATATGAAAATTCCATGTGTTATAACCAGCGCTTAAAGTTAGACCATATTGAAAATCGTTAAAATCTTTAATATTACTATTTTTTACAGTACCTATATCTCCCTTAAATTTTGTTGAACTTGCTACTAAATAACCCACTTTAAAACCTGTGTAAATTCGCCAAAATCTATATTCGTCTTCTGTAGAAGTTCGCCATCTTAATTCAAAAGGCATTTCTACAAGGTAGGTTGAGAATTTATTCTTAGTATAATTAATATCAGAATCACTTAAATTAATATATGCTATCTCTCCAGTTTCGTTTTTATATACATAGATATTATGATTGTAAGAGTTTAAAGAAAACCCTAAGCCCAAACCAATACCAAAATTTCTTCTCTCATTTAAAGGCATGTCTCTAATATATCCCAAATGAAATCCACTAGAAAAACCTGTTTGACTAACATTGCTTGGTTTTTCAGCAAGCAGATTATAAGTAATGGCAAAATAAAATTGGTCTTCTCTATATTTTGGATCGATGATCTTGGTGGAATCTGCAACTACATCTTGAGACCATAATGAAGCTGAGCATATAAAGCTTAAAAATAAAGTTAATATAAACCTCATATTAATTACATAATTTTTCTAAGTTAAATATAAAACAAAAGGCGTTAAGATTTCTCAAAACGCCTTTATAATATAAAATTAAGAGTTTAATTAATTTTTTAAACCATCTAAGGCATTACCTTTTCTAGTTGTATAATTAATTTTAAGTGCATTTACTTTTCGTAATTCTTGTTTAATATCTGTAACTAATCCCATATTTGCTTCACTATCTACTTTTAAAGCAGTAGTTAAAAATGGTATTAATTCTTCTCTTTTAGATGCACGTTCGGCAGCTATAAAAGCAGGTATTTCTTCAACTTCAGCAAACTTATCGTTTAATTGAATTCTTGCTTCTGTACCAAAAGTTGATTTATAATTACTACTAGGTTTTCCAGCATAAATATACATTACCAAATCTTTTTTGTCCAGTTTTTCAACTTGATCTGCTTGTGGTAATTTATTCTCAATCATTAGTGTGTTCTGTCTCATAACAGTAGCCACCATAAAAAAGAATAATAACATAAATACAATATCTGGTAAAGATGCTGTATTTACAGCTGGCATTTCGCCTCCTTTTTTCTTTTTAAATTTAGACATATTTTTTATTTATCTAATTAGACTTTTTAGGTTCTGCTTCAGAGAATTTTTGCGGAATTAAAATTTTAATTTCTTCTAATTTATCTTTTAAATTCGCTTTTTCTTCTGATGGAGTTCTAGGATCTGAATAGCGCTTATCTGCTTCAACAAAGTTCATTCCTAAGTTAGGGAAACTTCTTTCAAATTCTCTATTTCTTAACTCGTTATAAGCAGCTATAATCTCGTTTTGAACTGCTATATACGTTTTGTATTTAGTAGCTCTATCGTTCTGTAACGAAATAATGGCTTTATCAAAATTATCTGAAGACCTAGGGTTTTTTCTCCCTTGACAACGCTTACAAGCATCTGGTCCAGTTCCACCACCATTATCTAAAAAGGCAACAGCAGCTGCACGAAGGTCTTTAATTTGGATAATTTTTTCTTCTCCTCCTGTTTTTAAGAACAAGGCGTCATTTTTGTTAACATTAAGTTGAAAAATATTTTTCTCTTTAATAATAACTTCTGTATCATCAGGTGGATCTATAGGAGGCAACTTTCTATTTAATCCAGAATCTGTTTCAATGGTTGTTGTAACCAAGAAGAATATAAGGAGTAAGAATGCAATGTCAGCCATAGAGCCTGCATTAACTTCTGGTGCTGATCTTTTTGCCATAATTATTTATTCGTTAATTTTTTAATGCCAGATAAAGTCATAGAACCAATAGCAATAATTGCTAAAGCATAAAATGCGTACAATCCAGCTCCAACATTTTTAGAAATTGCTTCTGTTATATCAACGCCTTTATTTGTAAAAGGTGTTAAATCTAAGTCTGTTCCTGAAGACATGGCGTAAGAAATTACTAGAATAACTACAAATGCTCCTACAGACATTAACGTCTTTTTAATATTACCTGCAAATAATCCTTTAATCACATATACTAGAACTAAGGCTAGTATAATAGCAAGAACTACATAAGTAACATACATCATATTGTCTATCATACTTTCATTTCCGGACATAATCATTAAAGCGAATATGACACCTACTATTGAAAGTACACCAACAATAATTTTTAATATTTTATGTAAACTCATTGTTTAATGTGTTTTAGGTTATTATTACTTCTTGTTTCTAATCAATAAATCCATTAAAGTGATTGATGCATCTTCCATATCGTTTACAATGCTATCAATTTTTGCAATAATGTAATTATAGAATACTTGAAGAATAATAGCAACAATTAGACCAAATACAGTTGTTAAAAGTGCTACTTTAATACCACCAGCAACTAAAGATGGTTGCATATCTCCTGCAGCTTCAATTTTATCGAAAGCTTGAATCATCCCAATTACTGTTCCCATGAACCCTAACATTGGAGCCAAAGCAATAAATAATGAAATCCAAGATACGTTTTTCTCTAATTGTCCCATTTGCACACCACCATAAGCAATAACAGCTTTTTCAGCAGCTTCAATACCTTCGTCTGTTCTATCTAAACCTTGATAAAAAATAGAGGCAACAGGTCCTTTAGTGTTTCTACAAACTTCTTTAGCAGCATCTACACCACCAGATTGTAATGCGTCTTCTACGTCTTGAGTTAATTTTTTAGTGTTTGTAGTAGAAAGGTTTAAAAAGATAATTCTTTCGATAGCAATTGCTAAACCAAGAATTAAACATAATAGAACGATTCCCATAAATCCAGGTCCACCTTCTATAAATCGTTTTTTTAGTTCTTGGTGAAATCCAAGATCTTCAGAAGCCGCGTCTGTTGCTACTTCATCTTGTGATACACTAGCAACAGTTGCTGCTATTGATGCTGTTATATTTGCAGTTGTATTTGCATTAACAGTTCCGAAAGCCATAATTCCAGTAATGGCTAGAATAGAAAATAATCTTTTCATTGTTCTTGTTCTTAATTTTATTAGTTAAAGTGTTAAAGATATAAAAAAAATGTTACTAAAAAATAAAAATATCAGCAGAGAGGAAGGGATTCGAACCCTCGATACCCTTTTGAGGTATACACACTTTCCAGGCGTGCGCCTTCGACCACTCGGCCACCTCTCTGTATATTATATTTAATAATACAGTTCAGCAAATAACAAAAAAACTTTTGAAAGCTAAAAATTTTGAGAGTTAATTTTAAGACAATTCTCCTCTTAAAGAGGTTTCAAATATGGTTTTGAAGGTGTTAGCCGATATTTTTTCTCCTAATAAATACATTAATTTAACAATAGCAGCTTCTGTAGTTATATCTTTTCCAGAAATAACGCCTATTTTTTTTAATTGAGAACTGGTTTCATATTGTCCCATACTAACACTACCTCCAGAGCATTGAGTCACATTTATTACTTGAACCCCTTTTTCTATAGCATTATTTATTAAAGAAATAAACCATGCTTCTGTAGTAGCATTTCCTGCACCATAAGTTTCTAAAATAATTCCTTTTAAACTAGGGTTATTAATTATGCATTCTAATATCGATTTAGAAATGCCTGGAAATAGTTTTATAAGCGCAATATTTGTGTCTAAAGCTTTATGAATATTCAACTTCTTTTTAATGTTTGGAATAAACAATGCTTCGTAATTAACTTTTATATGCACTCCAGATTCTGCTAAATGCGGGTAATTTAAAGACTCGAAAGCTTCAAAATGTTCTGCATTTATTTTTGTGGTTCTATTGCCTCTATATAATTTGTATTCAAAATATAAACCTACTTCTCTAATAACTGGCTTGTTGTTTTTTCGCAAAGAGGCCATTTGAATAGATGTAATTAAATTCTCTTTAGCATCTGTACGCAAATCTCCAATAGGTAATTGCGATCCTGTAAGAATAACTGGTTTTGCTAGATTTTCCAGCATAAAACTTAAAGCAGAAGCTGTATAGCTCATGGTGTCGCTTCCATGAAGCACTACAAAACCATCAACAGTGTTGTAATGAGTCTCAATAATTTCTACCATTTGAACCCAATATTCTGGATTCATATTTGAAGAATCAATAGGTTCTTCAAATGATACTGTTGAAATTTGGCAGCTTAACAATTTTAATTCTGGGATGCTTTTTAAAAGGTTATTAAAATCGAATGATTTTAATTCTCCAGTATTTGGGTTTTTTATCATCCCAATGGTGCCTCCTGTATAAATTAAAAGGATGTTAGGTTTGTTAGCTTCCATACTTATATATTAAAAACGTCTTTTGAATTTTGAGTTGTAATTTCGGCAATTTTTTCCTGAGGAAGCAAATAAAGTTCCGATAGTTTTTCTAACACCTTTATTATATAGCTGCTTTCATTGCGTTTTCCTCTATATGGTTTTGGCGCTAAATAGGGCGAATCTGTTTCCAGTACAATATGTTTTAAATCGATTTGATTAATAAACTGATCTATTTTCCCATTTTTAAAAGTGACTACACCTCCAATACCTAATTTCATATTAAAGGAGATAGCACGTTTTGCTTGTTCTAAAGTTCCTGTAAAACAATGAAAGATTCCGAAAAGATTATCGCTTTTTTCTTCTTCTAAGACATCAAATATCTCATCGAAAGCATCTCGACAGTGAATAACTATTGGCAACTTATATTTTTTTGCTAATTGAATTTGGCGCTTAAAAGCTTTTTTCTGGATTTCTAAAGTAGATGTGTCCCAGTACAAATCAATTCCAATTTCTCCTATAGCATAAAAATGTCTCTTGGCAAGCATTTCTTCAACATGTAATAATTCTTCTTGATAATTTTCTTTAACAGATGTTGGATGCAATCCCATCATTAAAAAAATATTTTTTGGGAAATCTGCTTCTAATTCAAGCATCGCTTTTGTGTAAGACGAATCGATAGCTGGAATAAAAAAACGAGAAACTCCAGCATCAATAGCTCTTTGAATCATCTCTTTCCTATCTTCAACAAAAGCCTCACTATATAAATGTGTATGTGTGTCTGTAATTATCATTTTGCAAAAATATATGTTTTTACATTATTATCTTTGCAATAAACCCCTTGTTATGGAAAAGCTTCAAGATTACCTATTAGAAAAAGGCTATACAAAAGTTAAATTAAAATTAACAAAGACAAATCATTTTGAAGTGAAAGCCACTATTAATGGTGTTAACGGATTGTTTATTTTAGACACTGGAGCTTCTAGTTCTTGTGTAGGCTTTGATGCAATTGAAACTTTTAAATTAGAAGCAAAAGATTCTAATGTAAAAGCAGCTGGTGCTGGTGCAACAGATATGCTTACTCAAATTTCAAAAAAGAATAAAGTGAAAATTGGTAAATGGAAAAAAGACAAAGTAGCACTTATTTTATTTAACTTAACACACGTAAATACAGCCTTAATTACACATAATGCACAACCTGTAGATGGCATAATTGGAGCAGATATTTTAAAGAAAGGAAAAGCAATTATCGATTATGAAAAGAAATATTTATATTTAAAATTGTAGTACATTTCTTATAAAATAAATATCTTTACCTTTAAATATTATTAGAATTTATTAATAGCACATGAAAACCTCAATAATTATTGCAGACGACCATCCACTAATTTTAAAAGGGCTAAACGATTTTCTTATTGAAAAAAAATACAATGTTTTAGCAAGTGCTGTTAATGGCAAGGAGGCTTTTGACCTTATAGAGAGACATCGGCCAGAAATTGCAATATTAGATATACAAATGCCGTTTTTAACAGGATTGGAAATTGCTAAAAAAAGTAAAGAATTAAATTACGAAACCAAAATAATCTTAATTACTTTCGAAAAAGATGAAGCTATCTACAACCAGGCTAAATCTTTAGGTATTTATGGCTATGTTTTAAAGGAATTTGCGCTAGAAGAAATTGAGCATTGTATTGATGCAGTCTCTAAAGACATTCCATATTTTAGTCAAGAATTACTTTCTTATTTAGAAGCAGAAGAAGCACCTATTGAAATCGAATCTTTAACTCCAACAGAAATAGACGTTTTAAAACATATATCTGAAAATAAAACAGCTAAAGAAATTGGTGAACTTATGTTTATTTCTTTTAGAACAGTAGAAAAACATAAAAGTAATATTAACAGAAAATTAAATCTTACTCCAACAAAATACAGCCTACTTTTCTGGGCTAAGGAAAATAAGAGCCATTTAAAGTAAAATATACGTAGTACTACGTATTGTTTGGTGTGATAATAATGCAGATATTTGTATTGCTATTAATTAGTTCTTAGGGAGAATTATGAAAGCTCTAAATAATTTGTTTTATTTAGAGCTTTCTTCATTTATACCATTCATTTATTGTTAATTACCATTCATTTATTATTAATATATATGAAAAATACGTAGTACTACGTATTGTTTAGCATTAAGATAATTAAGACATTTACAGTGCTATTAATCAATTACCATTATAGGGATTAAAACAAACTCTGTGTTTTTAAATAAGACACAGAGTTTCAATTCCGAATGAATTTTTAAAATGCCCTAAACCTATTACATTTTAACAATGGAAAACGAAGAAAACACAGTAAACGAAGAAAGCACTGTAAACAAATATTTTATTATTGGATTAATTATTGTTGTTATAACTGTTATATCTATAAATATTCTTGTTAATTTTTTTTAGTTAGTTATTTTCAAGACAAAAGCGCAACTTAATTACAAGTTGCGCTTTATTTATACTTTAAATATTTGTTAGAAA
The DNA here is from genome assembly GCF_003148645.1 of Xanthomarina spongicola. Classification (GTDB taxonomy): domain Bacteria; phylum Bacteroidota; class Bacteroidia; order Flavobacteriales; family Flavobacteriaceae; genus Xanthomarina; species Xanthomarina spongicola. The sequence goes on along the minus strand of NZ_QGGP01000001.1, from coordinate 599,206 downwards.
ATTATAATTCTAAAGCTTTTTTAACATCACTATTCATTAATAATTCGATTGGATTTTCTAATGCCTCTTTAATAGCAACTAAAAATCCTACAGATTCTTTACCATCAATAATTCTATGGTCGTAAGATAAAGCTACAAACATAATTGGTCTAATTTCTACTTTACCATTTACAGCTACAGGACGTTCAACAATATTATGCATACCTAAAATCCCACTTTGTGGAGGATTGATAATTGGTGTAGATAACATACTGCCAAAAACGCCTCCATTAGATATGGTGAATGTTCCACCAGTCATTTCATCCACAGTAATTTGTCCATCACGTGCTCTAATAGCAAGACGTTTTACTTCAGCTTCAACTCCTCTAAAAGTTAGGTTTTCTGCATTTCTTATTACTGGAACCATTAATCCTTTTGGTCCAGAAACGGCAATAGATACATCAACAAAATCGTAAGTAATCATTTCGTTTCCGTCAATCATTGAATTAACATCTGGATACATTTTTAAAGCTCTTACAACTGCCAATGTAAAGAAAGACATAAAGCCTAATCCTACATTATGTTTGTTTTTAAAAGTTTCTTTATACTCGTTACGTAAAGCAAATATTGGAGACATATCTACTTCGTTAAACGTAGTTAACATAGCAGTTGTGTTCTTAGCTTCTACCAAACGTTCTGCTACTTTACGACGCAACATAGACATTCTACTTCTAGAAGATCCTCTATTTCCACCTGTTGGTGTTCCCATTGAAGGCACAGCATTAACTGCATCTTCTTTAGTAACACGTCCATCTTTACCTGTCCCAGAAACAGTAGAAGCTTCCATGTCTTTTTCTGCTAATATTTTTTTTGCAGCTGGACTTGCTGTTCCAGTTGCATATGTTTTAGTCTCAACTGTCTTAGGCGTTTCAACTGCTTTTGGAGCTTCAATTTTTTTCTCTTCTTTTGCTGGTGCTGCATCACCTTCTGGTTTTGCTGCACTTGTATCTATTAAACAAACTACTGCGCCAACAGCTACAGCATCTCCTTCTTCTGCTTTAAGAGTAATTGTTCCACTAGCTTCGGCAGGAAGTTCTAGTGTTGCTTTGTCGCTATCTACTTCAGCAATAGCTTGGTCTTTTTCTACATAGTCTCCATCTTGCACTAACCAAGTTGCTATTTCTACTTCTGTAATTGATTCTCCTGGCGAAGGAACTTTCATTTCTAAAATCATAATTATAATTTTATTAGTATACGGTTTGTTATCTGTCTCTATTTTTTATTAAATCTCCTTTAACAGGAAGGTAATTTTGTTTTAATTCTCCATTAACCAAAATCTTGTCAAAGTATAATTTCCCACCTGTTGCAATATTCATATCTAACACATTCTGTAAGCTTAAATGTAAATGTGGTTCGGTTGTGTTTCCAGAGTTTCCACATTGACCTAATAAACTACCTTGTCTAATAAATTGACCTTCTCTTACTGCTATTGAATTCTCTTTTAAATGTGCAAAAAGAATATATTCTTTATTACTAGTTTCTAAAACAATGGTATTCCCTGTAAGTTGTTCTGGATTTAATTCTCCAGGAATATTGTCTTTTACTCCAGTTATAACTTTTACAACTTTAGCATCACAAGGTGCAATAATCTCTTTCCCAAAAACAAAATAATTTTCATTTATTTTAGGATCACCTTTATAAGACATACTGTCTTTTACAATTAAAATATCGTAAGCATACTGCTGGTTTTCGTGAGCAACGTGGTAATTTTGTTCTTCACTAGTTCCTCCCCAAAACACATACCATTCTTCTTTAAAAGGCAATATCATTTTCGTGGTATTTCTTTCAAGAACTGGTAAATTATCAGGTTTATGATATGTTACAAGTAAACCTCCTATTCTATTATATCTATCCAGATAAAACATTATATCTCTAACTCCTAGAGCAAAAGCTGTTTTATATATATGTGCATCATCTTTTAGTTTACTAAATTCAACTTGAGATATTTTACCTAGTTTACTATTTAAATCTGCAAAAAACGCTTGAGTCTTATCTAAAGGCAAAGCCTTTTTCATGTTATAATTAAACATATTATAGATGGCGTTATAGTTCCCTTCATTATAAAATGATTGAAATTCTGAAACCACTTTTTTATAAGTTTCCTTTTCTTGAGAAAAAGAAACTACAGAGGTAAGTAAAAATAATATGAATAATCCTTTTTTCACTTAACGTTGATTGTTTTTAGATTTATCGAATACAAAATCTATGACTTCTTTATGACGTTTCTTAGAACGCACAGAACTACCAGCTGCTGGAGCTCCATATGCTCTACGAGTTACTGCTCTAAAGGTTTTTGCTTCGTCTAAATGCATTAACATATGACTGTAAGCTCCCATATTTCTTGGTTCTTCTTGTGCCCAAACAACATCTGTAGCGTTTTTATATTTTTTTAATATGTCTCTAATTTCGTTTATTGGTAAAGGGAATAATTGTTCTATTCTTACTAAAGCAACATCATTTCTTTCTAATTTCTCTTGTTCTTCTAGTAAATCGTAGTAGAATTTTCCTGTAAGAAATACTAAAGTTTTTATCTTTTCTGCTTTTGCTCTTTCATCATCAATTAACATTTGGAAGCTACCGTTTGCAAATTCATCGACTGTTGAAACAACTAATGGATGACGTAATAAACTTTTAGGTGTAAAAACAATTAATGGTTTTCTAAAATTAGCCTTCATTTGTTTACGTAACAAATGATACATGTTTGCAGGAGTTGTACAGTCTGCAACAAACATATTATCTTTAGCACAAAGCTGTAAGTAACGTTCCATACGTCCAGAAGAATGTTCTGCTCCTTGACCCTCGTAACCATGAGGCAATAACATAACTAATCCATTTTGAAGTTTCCATTTATCTTCTGCTGCAGAAATATATTGATCTAACATAATTTGTGCTCCATTGCTAAAGTCGCCAAATTGTGCTTCCCAAATAGTTAATGTTTTAGGACTTGCCATGGCATAACCATAATCGAAACCTACAACACCATATTCTGAAAGTAAAGAATTATAAATAAAGAATCTTCCTTGTGTATCACTTATGTTATTATGTAGAATTATTTCTTCTTCACTGTCTTCAACTTTTACTACTGCATGACGATGAGAAAATGTCCCTCTTTCAACATCTTGCCCAGAAATTCTAACATCATATCCTTCTTCAAGTAATGTACCATAAGCTAAATGTTCAGCCATTGCCCAATCTAACTTATCTTCTTTAAACATATCTTTTCTAGATTCTACCAATCTAGAAATTTTGCGTATAAACTTTTTATCCTTTGGTAAAGATGAAATAACATCTGTTATTTTTGCTAAGCCTTCTTTAGAAAAAGTAGTATCTATAGGCTTCATCATTTTATCTTCTTCAACAGTAATATAGTTTTCCCATTCGTTACTCATAAATGGAGTAATTTCTGTTTTCTGTATCTTTCTAGAATCTTCTAATTTTTCTTCTAGAGAATTTTTATAATCTTCTTCTAATTTATTAACATAATCTTTATTAATAACACCTTCTGCTATTAATTTTTCGGCATAAATATCTCTTGGATTTTTATGCTTAGCAATAGCTTTATATAATAATGGTTGAGTAAATTTAGGCTCATCACCTTCATTGTGTCCATATTTTCTGTAACCTAATAAATCTATAAATACATCACGCTTAAATTTCATTCTAAAATGTAATGCAAATAGCATAGCATGTACAACAGCTTCTGCATCATCTGCATTGACATGCATTACTGGAGAAAGTGTTACTTTGGCAATATCTGTACAGTAAATACTAGAACGTGCATCAAGATAATTGGTAGTAAAACCAATTTGGTTATTTACTACTATATGTATGGTTCCGTTTGTTTTGTAACCATCTAATTGCGCCATTTGTACAATTTCATATACCAAACCTTGACCTGCAATTGCTGCATCACCATGAACAATAATTGGTAATACTTGCGATGGGTTTTCAGGGTATTTATCGTCCTGTTTTGCTCTTGCAATACCTTCTACTACTGCTCCAACGGTTTCTAAGTGCGAAGGGTTTGGTGCTATATTTAAATTTATCTTTTTACCGGAATCTGTAACCCTGTCACTTGTCCAGCCTAAATGGTATTTTACATCTCCATCAAAAACTTCTTGTTCATAATCTTTACCATCAAATTCACTAAATATGTCTTTTGCAGATTTGCCAAAGATATTTGTTAAAGTACTTAAACGACCACGATGTGCCATTCCCATAACAAATTCTTTCACATCATATTCTGAAGCATTCTCAATTAAAGCATCTAAAGCAGGAATTAAAGATTCTCCACCTTCTAATGAAAAACGTTTTTGCCCAACATATTTTGTATGCAAAAAGCTTTCAAAAGAAACTGCTTCGTTTAATTTTTTAAGAATGTGCCTTTTTTCATCAGCTGAAAATTTAGGCTGATTGTCATTAACATTTAATTTGCTTTGAAACCAAGAAATTACTTCTGGCTGACGAATATACATATACTCAACACCAATAGAATTGCAATAAATAGCTTCTAAATGACTGCGAATTTCGCGTAGTGTTTTTGGACCAATTCCTATAATTTCTCCAGCATTAAAAACAGTATTTAAATCTGATTCTGAAAGTCCGAAGTTTTCAATCTCTAATGTTGGTGCATATTTACGTCTTGCACGAACAGGATTTGTTTTTGTAAATAAATGACCTCTAGTTCTGTAACCATCAATAAGTTTTACAACTTGAAATTCTTTGGTAAGACTTTCTGAAACATGCTCACAGGAAGCAGCTTCAACTGGTAGGTCTATCATGCCAGAACTTTCACTACCAAAATCAAATCCTTGAAAAAAGGCTCTCCAGCTAGGCTCTACAGAATCTGGGTTTTGTAAATACTGGTCGTATAAATCAGCAAAATAAGCTGAATGCGCTGCATTTAAAAATGAAAATTTATCCATATAAAATGTAAAACTAAATAGTTTAAACAAAATTTACACAAAAGTACAACTTTTAGTAAAATTAGATATGGTTTTATTATTTTTATCCACAACCTTTTTAGATGAAAAATAAAAATATTAAAAAACCGTTCTATTTACATATGAAAAATAAGATTGTTATTTGCTTATTATGTTTCTTTTCATTTGGCTTAAATGCACAAGAGATAACAAAGAAACAACCAAGTGAATTTTGGAGTCATGTTCAATTTGGAGGAGGCATTGGTCTTGGCTTTGGTAATGGATATTTTAGTGGCACTTTAGCACCTAGCGCTATTTATAGATTTAATAATTATGTTGCTTTTGGAGTTGGGCTTAGTGGCACCTATAATACAGAGAAGAATTACTATAAGTCTTCAATAATTGGAGGTGGTATTCTAGGACTTTTTAATCCAATACCTGAAATACAACTTTCTACTGAATTTGAACAAAATAATGTTAATATTGATTGGGATAGCCGAACGGGTTTTGCAGATGAAAACTATTGGTATCCTTCTTTATTTTTAGGAGCAGGTTATAGTACTAGAAATGTAACTATTGGTATTCGTTACGATGTGCTTTACAGTAGCTCTAAAAGCACATATTTAGATCCATGGATGCCATTTGTACGAGTTTACTTTTAAGAATACTTTTTTCTAAACCACACTTTTTGCCACTCTCTCTGAAGAATCAAAAAACTAACTTGTTCTGATAATAATAAGGTATCACTTCCATCTAGTTGTTTTACTTTTTTTTCAGATACATCTATAATATAAAGAAGATTTAGGTAATCCATAAATTTTTCCTGAATCAATTTATAAACGGTCTCATGTAGCATTAATTTTAAACTTGTTGGCAGAATATCTTCATTAAATTCTAAATCAATATTAGCATACAACAAATCTTTATTTAATTGTTTTACCAAACTAGTGTACAAGTTATCTTCAGTGGCTTGATTAATTAACTCATTGAAAGTATCTGGTAATTGCATTACACGTTTCTATTCATTAATTGTTCTCCAAATTGTCTTAAAGCTTCTTTGTTTTCTTCTGAAATATGTAATTTATCTAACACTAAAAATGCTTTAGAAGTATAATTCTGTATTTCGTTTTGTGTAGCTTTAGCTGAACCACTTGAAATAAATATTTGTTTTGCAGTTTTAATTTTTTCTGAATGATCTTTTGTATTTAAACTATACAAATGCATCAATTCAGTTTTCTTATCTTCTTCTGAAAATTCTACTGCTTTTATATACAAATAGGTTTTTTTGTTCTCAATAATATCTCCACCTACTTGCTTTCCAAACGTTTTTGGATCTCCAAACGCATCTAGATAATCGTCTTGCAACTGAAAAGCAATTCCTAAATTTTTTCCAAAATCATATATTAAGTTTTGATCTTCTTCTGAAGCATTAGCAACAATGGCTCCCATTTTCATGGCAGCACCAATTAGAACAGCTGTTTTGTATTCTATCATTTTTAAATATTCAAGAATTGTAACATCGTCTCTTGTTTCAAAATCTACATCGAATTGCTGTCCTTCGCATACTTCTAGAGCTGTTTTACTAAATAATTTTGCGAGGGCTTGAAACGTTTCTGGAGAATAATTTTCAAATAACTGGTAAGCCATTATTAACATAGCATCTCCAGATAAAATTCCAGTATTTAAATCCCATTTTTCATGAACTGTTTCTTGACCACGACGCAATGGAGCATCGTCCATAATATCATCATGAATCAAAGAAAAATTATGAAACACCTCTATGCTTAATGCTGCATTTAAAGCTTTCTTGTAATTACAATTAAATAATTCAGCAGACATTAAAGTTAAAACAGGACGTAAACGTTTACCTCCTAATTTCAATATGTAGTTAATAGGATTGTATAAGGATTCTGGTTTTCTATTAACTGTAAAACTGTTTAAAAAAGAAACAAAAGCTTCCTGATAATATGGTACTTGTTGCATCAAACAAAAATAGTGTAATTAAAGAAACATATGCAATAAGTTTTTGTCAATATTAACAAAATGTTAAAACTTTGGAAACTTTTTAGGTTTTTAAAGTTTCCTGTTGTAATTTTGCTGTCAATTATGAGAGACAAAATTATATCTAATGCCAGCGAATTGTTTATTACCTATGGGTTTAAAAGCGTTACCATGGATGATATTGCAAATCAGATAGGCATTTCGAAAAAAACAATTTATCAGCATTTTGAAAATAAAACAAAACTGGTAGAAGCTACAACTATGCACATGTTTGAAATTATTTCTCATGGCATTGATTGTATTTGTGAGCTTGAAAAAAACCCTATTGAAGAACTTTACGATATTAAAAGTTTTGTAATGCTTCACCTAAAGGATGAGAAATCTTCACCACAATATCAACTTCAAAAATATTATCCAAAAATCTCAGCTACTCTAAAAAAGAAACAGTTTGAAGTCATGCAGAAATGTGTAACAGATAATTTAAAAAAGGGAGTTGAAAAAAAGTTGTTTAGGCAAGACATTAATATAGATTTTATATCAAGAATTTACTTTAATAGTATGGTTTCTTTAAAAGATCAGGATTTATTTCCACTAAACAATTTCTCTATGAATATGCTTATGGAGAACTACTTAGAATACCATTTAAGAGGTATTTGCACACCAAAAGGATTAGACATTTTAACAAAAATCATCAACAAAAACAAAAATCAACAATGAAAATCAAACTAATATTTATATTTAGTTTAGCTATTACATTCTCAATATTTTCTCAAGAAAACACACAGAGTTTCACCTTGCAAGAAGCTATAGACTTTGCACTAGAAAATAATAGAACTGCAAAAAATGCTGTTCGTGATATTGAAGTAGCAGAAAAACAAAAATGGGAAGCCACAGCAAGTGGATTGCCTCAAATAAATGGTAATTTAGAATACCAAAACTGGTTAAAACAACAAGTATCTTTATTACCTGGAGAATTGGCTGGTGGCGATCCTGGAACTTTTATTCCAGTTACATTTGGAACAAAACAAAGCGTTAACGCTAATGCCACTTTAAATCAATTGATTTTTGATGGCTCTTATTTGGTTGGACTTCAAGCTGCCAAAGTGTATTTAGTAATCTCCGAAAATTCTAAAACTAAAACCGATTTAGACGTTAGAAAGGCTGTTATTAATGCTTATGGTAATGTATTATTATCTGAAGAAAGTTTAAATATTGTAAATAATAACATTGTAATTCTTGAAAAAAATCTGGATGAGACCACAAAAATTTATGAAAATGGTCTAGGAGAAGAAGAAAGTGTAGAGCAACTTCAAATTACTTTAACTAGTTTAAAAAACTATCGAAACAATGTAGTTAGATTAAAAGACCTAGCGTATAAAATGTTTAACATTACATTAGGAATAGATTTAAATAACAACACAGTTCTTACTGATAATTTAGAAGTTCTTACTCTTCAGAATATTTCCTTGAATTTACTTGAAACGGAAGACAATGTTGAAAATACTATAGATTACAAAATAGCCTCAAACTATATGGAAACCAGAGAGCTTTTATTAAAGCTCGAAAAAAATTCTTTCTTACCTAGCTTAAATGCTTTTGTAAATGCTGGTTATAGTGGCTATAACGATGCGTTTGTATTTACTACAAACAACCAAAAATGGTTTGGATCTTCATTATTTGGTGTAAATATGTCTATCCCTATTTTTAGTTCTGGATTACGTAATGCATCTACACAACGAGCTAGAATTGATGTTGAAAAGGCTAAAGAAGAATTAACAGAAACAGAACAACAATTAAAGTTTCAAATAGCAAATGCCAAAAGTGATTACCAATTTGCAATTGAAGAATACTCCAACAAAAAAGAAAATCTAAATCTAGCAGAACGTATTGAAACTAAAAACGAAACCAAATTTTTTGAAGGCATTGCTTCTAGTTTCGATTTAAGACAGGCACAAACACAACTTTATACAGCACAACAAGAATATTTACAATCTATGTTTAATGTAATTGCTAAAAAAGCAGAATTAGAAACCATATTAAACACAGTAAATTACTAAGCACTTAATCAATCATAATCATGAAAAATATAAAATTCCTAATAATCTTTGCCCTTATCGTTTCGTCTTGTAGCGATAAAAAAGCAAAATCTTTTGATGATGTTCTTGCATCTAACAATTTAACAGAGTTAAAAGAAAAGCGAAACGAAATAGACAATAAACAACAAGAACTTAACGAGCAAATGAAGTTGCTCAGCGAGAAAATTTCTCAGCTAGATACAGTTAGAAAAATTCCATTGATTACTACTTTTAAAGCTCAACAGGAAATCTTTAACCACCAGTTGGAAATTCAAGGAAATGTTACAACTAAGGATTTATTAATAATCACTCCAGAATTCAATGGAATTTTAACCAACGTATATGTTAAAGAAGGTCAAAAAGTAAACAATGGACAACTTCTAGCTAAAATAGACGATGGAGGTTTAAGTCAACAATTGGCACAATTAGAAATACAGACCAATCTTGCCAAAACTACTTTTGAACGCCAAAAACGTTTATGGGATCAAAACATAGGTAGTGAAATTCAATACCTACAAGCAAAATCTACTTACGAATCTCAGGAAAAAGCTATTAGCCAACTAAAGCAACAAATTGCTAAAACCAATGTTATTGCTCCTTTTTCAGGCACTATAGACGATGTGATTACACAACAAGGAAGTGTTGTAGTCGCTGGGCAAACTCAACTTATGCGCATTGTAAATCTAGACAACATGTATATAGAAACAGATGTACCAGAAAGTTATATTAGCGATGTGATTAAAGGGAAAGATGTTACTGTAGATTTTCCTGTTTTGGGGAAAACCATTGAAACTAAAATTAGACAAGCTGGAGACGTTATCAATCCTGCAAACCGAACTTTTAAAGTAGAAGTAGGTGTGCCAAACAAAGACAAAACCATTAAACCTAATTTAACGGCACGTCTTAAAATTAACGACTACACTAATGAAAAAGCCTTATTAATTCCACAAAGTATTATATCTGAAAATGCTGAAGGCGAACAATATATTTATGTAATAACAAATAAAAATGCCAATAATGAAGGCGATGCTAAACGTGTTATTATAAAAACTGGAAGAACTCAAGGCGATGTTATTGAAGTTCTTGATGGTATTGAAGATGGTGCAGAAATAGTAAAGGAAGGTGCCAGAAGTGTGAAAGATGGACAGACAGTTAAAGTAATTAATTTGTCTACCGAGAATGAAAACAACAGCACTAACCAACAAAAGGACTAATGACTAAAAAGAAAAAACAAGTCGATAAAGAATTTGGTTTATCATCATGGGCAATTAGCAACAAAACCACCATGTATGTCTTAATTCTGGTAATATTTTACTTAGGTGTCACTGCCTTTTTCGATATGCCTCGTGAAAACTTCCCAGAAGTAAACGAAACCAAAATTTATGTAAGTTCTGTCTATCCAGGAAACACGGCTGAAGATGTTGAAAAGTTAATTACAGACCCTCTTGAAGACGAGCTAAAAACGGTAAGTAATGTGGTTGAAATAACCTCAACATCGCAAGAGGATTTTTCTATGATAATTGTAGAGTTCGACGAACACCTTACCGTAGAACAAGCAAAACAAAAAGTAAAAGACGAAATAGACACCATTACTGCTGGCGAAGATTGGCCAATGTCTAATGGTGCCAAAGTAAAACCAGATGTTTTCGAATTAAGCCTTTCTGAAGAAATGCCAATTCTTAACATCAATATTTCTGGCGATTATCCTGTTGAAAAACTAAAGGAATATGGCGAATATCTCCAAGATGAGATTGAAAATTTAATGGAAATTAAAAAAGTAGATATTCGTGGTGCTCAAGACAAAGAAGTTGAAGTAGCTGTAGATATTTACAAAATGATGGCAGCCGATGTCACTTTTTCAGATATTATTGGAGCCATTAACAACGGAAACATAACCATGTCTGCCGGAAACTTAAAAACCAGTGGGCAACGAAGAACCATCAGGATTTTAGGTGAAATAGATTCTCCAGATCAACTTAATAACTTTGTTGTAAAAGCAGAAGAAGGTCATGCTATTTATTTAAAAGATATAGCCACTGTTTCTTTTCATGAAGAAGACAAAACTACTTACGCTCGAGAATTTGGCGAGCCTGTAGTGATGTTAGATGTTAAAAAACGCGCTGGTAAAAACATGGTAGCAGCAGCCGAGCAAATTCAAGTAATTGTTCAAGATGCTATTGCCAATGTGTTTCCTCAAGATTTAGAAGTAACTATTGCAAACGATCAATCTCCTGTAACCATTGGTCAAGTGGATGATTTAGTGAACAACATTATATTTGGTGTCATCCTTGTTGTTACCGTTTTAATGTTCTTTTTAGGATTCAAAAATGCTATTTTTGTTGGCTTTGCTATCCCAATGTCCATGTTTATGTCTCTTATGATCTTGAATCTTTTAGGACATAGTTTAAACACGATGGTGCTTTTTGGTTTAATTATGGGACTTGGAATGTTGGTGGATAATGGTATTGTGGTAGTTGAAAATGTCTATCGACTCATGGACGAAGAAGGCATGAGCCGTATTGAAGCAGCAAAAAAAGGAATTGGCGAAATTGCTTTTCCTATTATTATTTCGACAGCAACAACCGTTGCAGCCTTTATTCCTTTAGGATTATGGCCAGGAATTATGGGAGAATTTATGATGATTTTACCTATTACACTTTCTGTTGTTTTAGGTTCGTCACTATTTGTTGCCATTTTCTTTAACTCGGTATTAGTATCGCAGTTTATGAATATCGAAGACAAAAATATGCCTCTTCACAAAATTATAAGAACTACCATAATCATGGCAGTTATTGGTATCTTGATATTTATTTTTGGTGCTGAATATCGTGCCCTTGGATCATTAATGGTTTTTACAGCCATTATGCTTTGGGTGTACCGTTTATTTTTGCGTAAATGGGCAAATAGTTTTCAAACAAAAACATTGGTAAGATTGGAGCGTTGGTATGAACGACAATTACGTTGGGCTTTGTCTGGGAAAAATCCATATTTATTAACAATTGGAACCTTTGCTTTATTAATTATTGCTTTTGTTACTTTTGGAATCTCATTATCTACTCAACGTACCAAAGTGGAATTCTTTCCAGATAACAAACCCAATCAGATTATTGTTTATGTGGAATATCCACAAGGAACAGCTATTGAGAAAACTAATGCTATTACCAAGGAGATAGAGAAAATTGTTTATGCTGTTGTAAACGTTGAACAATATAAAGATGGAGACTATAATTTTATGGTAGAAAGTGCTGTATCGCAAGTTGGTGAAGGTGCTGGAAATCCACAAACTGATAGTGGTTCTTCTGCCGAAATGCCACATAAAGCAAAGATTACAGCTTCCATGCGTGAATATAAATACCGTCGTGGTGAAGATAGTGAGTTATTACGTCAAAAAGTCCAAAAGGCATTGGTTGGAATTTTCCCAGGTGTATTAATTTCTGTAGAGAAAAATGCAGATGGACCACCAGCTGGAGCTCCAATAAACATTGAAATTGAAGGTGATAATTACGACGAGCTGATTAACACAGCCGAAAACATGCGTGAATTTATAAATAACAAAAGTATTCAAGGAATTGATGAACTTAAAATTGATGTGAATAAGGATAAACCATCTATGAAAGTAGTGGTTGACAGAGAAAAAGCTGGAGAATTAGGTATTAGTGCTGGCCAAGTGGGAGAACAATTACGTAATTCTATTTTTGGATCGAAAGCTGGTATTTACAAAGAAGGTGGAGACGATTTTGATATTTATGTGCGTTTTAATGAAGAAAATCGTTATAACACGAGTGCGCTTTTTAATCAAAATATCACGTTTAGAGATAATACTGGTAAAATTAAAAGCATTCCAGTTTCTGCAGTTACAAAACACGAAAACAATTCAGGTTTTAGTGCCATTAAGCATAAAGACACCAGAAGAGTAGTTACTGTTTATTCGGCTTTATCACCAGGTTATACTGATGCTGGAGCTATTGTAACCCAGATTCAAAATGAAATGAAAAGCTATAAAGGCTTGCCTGAAAATATTAAAATAGATTATACAGGTCAAATTGAGGAGCAGAACAAGCAAATGTCTTTTTTAATGGGTGCCTTTTTTACTGGATTAGGATTGATATTTTTTATCTTAATATTTCAATTTAACTCCATTTCAAAACCAGCCATTATTATGCTTGCCATACTATTAAGTTTTATTGGTGTTTTTGGAGGTATTGTTATTACTGGAAGTGCCTTTGTAATTATGATGACGATGGTTGGTATTATTTCTCTTGCAGGAATTGTGGTAAATAATGGTGTGGTTCTACTAGATTATGCACAATTACTCATAGATAGAAAAAAGCAGCAGTTAGATTTAGACGGCCATGATTATTTAAGTAAAGAAGATTTATTTGAAAGTATAGTAAGAGCTGGAAAAGCACGTTTACGACCTGTTTTATTAACAGCTATCACAACAATTTTAGGGTTAATACCATTGGCTATTGGATTAAATATCAATTTCTTTACCTTTTTTAAAGAATTTGATGCTAATATTTATATGGGTGGAGATAACGTAGTTTTTTGGGGACCATTAGCATGGACAGTAATTTACGGTTTGTTAATAGCAACATTCTTAACCCTTATTGTAGTTCCAATATTGTTCTTTTTATCCATGCAATTAAAAATGTGGATTCGAAGAAAAAGAACTTCAACAGACCTTATCTAATTACCTTCCTTTTTACTCTCAATTAAAAGGACTGATTAATAGCGGAAAAGCCTTGACAAATGTTAAGGCTTTTTTATTTGATAATCATTAAACTTCATTAAATTTGCAACTTATTTAATTCCTTGTAAAAACAAGAAATTTAAATTTTCAAATTTTATGTATAGAAGTCATAATTGTGGTGAAATAAGAGCATCACATATCAATAACAAAGTCACACTTTCTGGTTGGGTACAAAAATCTCGTGATAAAGGATTTATAGTCTGGGTAGATTTACGTGATCGATATGGTATTACGCAATTGGTATTTGATGAAGAACGCACACCTAAAGCCATGATGGAAGCAGCTCAAAAACTTGGTCGTGAATTTGTGATTCAAGTAACTGGAACTGTTATTGAACGTGCTTCTAAAAATCCAAATATACCTACAGGCGACATAGAAATATTAGTTACAGAGATGACTATTTTAAATGAATCTCTACTTCCTCCTTTTACTATTGAAGATAAAACTGATGGTGGTGAAGATATTAGAATGAAATATCGTTATTTAGATATAAGAAGAAATCCAGTAAAAAATAGTTTAATATTCCGTCATAAAGTCACTCAAGAAGTTAGAAATTATCTTTCTAAAGAAGGGTTTATAGAAGTTGAAACACCTTACTTGATTAAATCTACTCCAGAAGGAGCTAGAGATTTTGTAGTACCTTCAAGAATGAACGAAGGTCAGTTTTACGCACTTCCTCAAAGCCCTCAAACTTTCAAGCAATTGTTAATGGTTGGTGGCATGGATAAGTATTTTCAAATTGTAAAATGCTTTAGAGACGAAGATTTACGTGCAGACAGGCAGCCTGAATTTACACAGATAGATTGCGAAATGGCTTTTGTTGAACAAGAAGATATTTTAATTGCTTTTGAAGGGTTAACAAGACACCTTTTAAAAGAAGTGAATGGTGTGGAGGTTAAAGAATTCCCTAGAATGCTGTATGATGATGCTATGCGTTTGTACGGAAATGACAAGCCAGACATCCGTTTTGGGATGAAATTTGGCGAACTAAATGAAGTTGCACAACATAAAGATTTTGGTGTGTTTAACTCTGCTGAGCTTGTTGTTGGAATTGCAGTTCCTGGTGGAAATAGTTATACAAGAAAAGAAATAGATAAATTAATTGATTGGGTAAAACGTCCACAAGTTGGAGCTTTAGGCATGGTATATTCTAGATGCAATGAAGATGGAAGCTACAAATCTTCAGTAGATAAATTTTACGATCAAGACGACTTAGCCAAATGGGCTGAGATAACTGGAGCAAAATCTGGCGATTTAGTTTGTGTGCTTTCTGGTGATAAAAATAAAGTAAGAGCACAATTGAGTGCTTTACGTATGGAACTGGCCGAACGTTTAGGTTTACGTAAACCAAACGAATTTGCACCACTATGGGTTATGGATTTTCCACTTTTAGAATGGGATGAAGAAACAGAACGTTATCATGCCATGCATCATCCATTTACATCACCAAAACCTGGACAGTTAGAATTATTAGCTACAAATCCTGGAGAGGTAAAAGCAAATGCTTACGATTTAGTTTTAAATGGGAACGAAATTGGTGGTGGTTCTATAAGAATTCACGACAAAAAAACACAAGCTTTAATGTTCGATTATTTAGGCTTTACTAAAGAAGAAGCAAAAGAACAATTTGGTTTTTTAATGAATGCTTTCGAATATGGAGCGCCTCCACATGGTGGATTAGCTTTCGGATTAGATAGATTGGTTGCTATACTTGGTGGCCAGGAAACCATTAGAGATTTTATTGCTTTCCCGAAAAATAATTCTGGGCGAGATGTTATGATAGATGCTCCTGCTCCAATAGACGATAAACAACTAGAAGAACTTAGCTTAAAGCTTAATATAAAATCATAACATATTAAATCCTGCATTTGCAGGATTTTTTAGTAGATTTAATTCATGAGAAAGAAGATTATTAAGGTTATCTTATATGCAGTTCTAGTCTTTACTATAATATTGTTTAGTTTATACACTTACGCATATTTTGTAATGAATACTTAATAAACTATCAGTCTAAATATGGATATAAAGTCTTTAATAAAGCAGTTTTTAATTTGGAGATACAAACATATCTCACAGAAAAATTTTGTTTTATTTTTGAGCACCTTTGTAGGTTTATTAGCTGGTATAGCTGCTGTAACATTAAAAAACATTACATATTTCATTCAGAATACATTAGAAAAAGGAATTGTATTTTCTCAAAATCAGTTGTATTTTATCTTACCAATAATAGGATTATTAATAGTATATCTTATTAAAAAATATATGTTTAGAAAAGAGATGATACCTTCTGTTCCTCCTTTTATAAAACGTGCAGTTCCTTCACTCTTATATTCACTTTTAAGACAAAAAGGCTTATTATCATACAAGCTAATTTATCATCCATTAATTCTTGCTCCATTAACAGTAGGTTTTGGTGGTTCGGTAGGATTATTGGGTCCTGCTATAACATCAGGTTCGGCAATTAGTTCTAATTTAAGTAGGTTGCTTCATATAGATAAGAAAACACGAACCTTACTAATTGCTTGTGCAACTGCTGGAGCAGTTGCCTCAATGTTTAAATCTCCAATTGCTGCCATAGTTTTTGCTGTTGAAGTGTTTAGTTTAGACTTAACATTTGCTTCTTTACTACCTTTATTAATAGCGTCAATCTCATCTGTATTAACATCTTATTTTTTCCTTGGAGATGAAGTGCTTTTTAGTTTTACCCTTACAGATAAATTTACTCTATACGATACAGCTTTTTATATTATTCTTGGTTTAGGGACTGGAATTGCATCTATTTATTTTACAAAAATTTACTTTGCCATATACAAGTTCTTCGATAGGTTTAAAACTCGGTTTGCCAAATTACTAGTAGGAGGTTTAGCCATTGGTGTTATGCTCTATTTTATTCCTCCTCTTTATGGTGAAGGTCTAAGTTTTACAAAAGATTTATTCGATGGTAATCATCTACATGCTTTAGGGACTAATTTATTCGATGATTACCTTGACAATATTTGGGTTGTAATTGTTCTACTTATTGGATTTACTATTTTTAAAGCAATAGCTATGACCACAACTTTTGCAGCAGGTGGAATTGGTGGAGTTATTGTACCAACAATGGTTATGGGAAGTGCTTTAGGAAACGTTGTAGCAAAAATAGTCAACAACATTGGTTTTGGACATCAAGTCTCTGAATCTAACTTTACTTTAGTAGGCATGGCTGGACTTATTGCTGGAGTTATTCATGCACCATTAACTGCTATCTTTTTAATAGCTGAAATTACAGGAGGTTATGAATTATTTCTTCCTCTAATGATAACAGTAGCTATTTCTTATATGATTACTAAAAATTATATGGAGCATACAATCTACACTAAAGAATTAGCAGAAAGAGGTGATTTGCTTACTCATAATAAAGATCAAAACGTCTTAACTTCTATGAATATAGATAGTGTGATTGAGAAAAATTTTATAACTCTAAATCCTAATATGTCTCTTGGCGACATGCTACATAAAGGTGTTTCAAAATCTAATAGAAACCTATTCCCTGTTGTTAATGAAGATCAAGTTTTAGTAGGTATTATTCTTTTAGATGATATTAGAAGTATTATGTTCGACCAATCTTTGTATGAATCTACTTCTGTTGAAACTTTCATGCAAATGCCACCTGGATATATTGATTACGAAAAAGATTCCATGCGAATTGTCATGCAAAAATTTCAAGATACTAATGCCTGGAATTTGCCTGTAATTAAAAATGGTAAGTACTTTGGATTTGTTTCAAAATCAAAATTATTAACAGCGTACAGACGCGAATTAATCAACTTTACTTAATGTCAAATATTGCTTTAAAATTAATAACCTTTATTCTTCTAATACTATCTTTAGGAAGCATTCTAGCTGGTTATTTATTAGATTTAGATTACTCTGAAAAATTAATTGGTTTTGGGGTTGTTGGGCTTTTTATTTTTGTATTTCCATTGTTTTCCTATTACAGATGGAAAGATAGAAATGTTAAGGATTACATGATTACAAAAGAAAGTTTAGAAAAAATGCGCGACTATAAAGAAAGTAAAGACACTTAATTCAAATTCCTTTTTTCAATAAAAAAACGTTTTAATAATTGTGAAGCATCATCTGCTAAAACACCACCTTCAATAATGGTTTTTGGATGTAATTTCGTTTTCATATTAATACAACCACGTTCTTCGTCTCTAGCGCCATAAACAATTTTACTTATTTGGCTCCAGTATAAAGCTCCAGCACACATTTGACATGGTTCTAAGGTTACATATAACGTGCAATCTTTTAAATACTTTCCTCCTAAAAAATTTGAAGCTGCTGTTATTGCTTGCATTTCTGCATGTGCAGTTACATCGTTTAAAAGCTCGGTTAAATTATGTGATCTTGCTATAATTCGATTATCAACTACAATAACAGCTCCAACAGGAATCTCGCCTTTTTCGAAAGCAACTTCAGCTTCTTGAAGGGCTTTTTTCATAAAATAAGTATCGTCGAACATATTTTCCATATCTGTAAAAATAAAAAAAGGCAGCTAAATAACATTAGCTGCCTTTAAAATATGATAATAAAATCTATTAGTTTTTAATAATCTTATGATTTGCACTAAATGATTGTCCGTTAATATTTAATATATAAATACCTGACTGCAATCTATTAATGTCTAATTCTACTTCGTTAAATAACTCTACTTTTTTAGAAAGTACTTGTCTTCCATTAATGTCTGTAAGTGTCATTGTTACTTCTCCATAATTTTTAGCAGTTTTAACAAACAAACGACTATTTGTTGGGTTTGGATATACCTTATAGCTACTAGAATTAAATTCTTCAATACTTAAGCTTGTACAGTTAGCTAAGGAAGGATCTGTTTCTGGTGGCATAGCAAAGTCTTCTACTTGGTCTGCTCTAGTAAAACCTAACCCTTGAGATGCATTTAAACCAACACCTCTATTAGCAAATACTTCCCAAATTAAACATTGATCTTCTCCTCCTGTTAATGCCATATCTGCAGTTAAAATACCATCTCTACCTGCAACAAATCCAGGATTACAACCTTGTAATTTTAATCCATCTATTACTAATTGCATTACCTTATTGTTACCACCTGTTCCATTATAAAGATCGGCATCAAAGCCATATTTATCTACATAAGCCCAAGTTAAATCCCAAAGTATTGTTGCCCAGATAAACCCAATACCATGTGGTGCAGCTACATTTGCAGTGTCATTAGTATCAATATACGTATAATCATTTACAGCAAAATCTGTACTATAAGGCGCTAATCTAATTCCTAAACCAGTTGTTGGTTGACCTATAGCATAAGTTCCAATACCTCTTCCGTCTTCTGGCTGATCACCTGGTTTCATAGTTAACATTAATCCAAACCAATCTGACCATCCTTCACCCATTTGTTCAGCATTTGATAAACAATTAGAGTTTGAAGCACCTCCAGTTAATCTATTTGAAATTCCATGCCCAAATTCGTGAGCAATAATACCATTATCAAAACTTCCATCTCTTTGGTAAGATACAGGACTAAGTAATGTAGCACTAATTGTATCTCCAGCTAATAAAGCAGCGATTATAGCTTCACCATCAATATTATCTACCATTACAACTGGGATTGTTACAGTTGCTCCAACTGCTCCTCCACCCATTGCAATAGTGCCTCCTGGCACATTGTTTACTATTATTACAGCTACTGCTCCTTCATCTTCGGCAGCCTTTGCTTTAAATCCAAATTCACAGTCACCACGACGAATTACAACAATCTTATTGTTTAATTCTGCTCCATTTGTAATGGTATTACAACCATCGTTAGGGTCGTTAACATCATCAATAGCAATAGCTAAATCGGCAGTAAGTGGTGTGCTAGGTATGCTAGCACCAAAATTTCCTGGTTCAGCTATATAGTCTCCTGCTAAAGCTCCATCATTAATTGTTAGAGCATTTCCTGGTGGCTCAGACCACAAATACATTTGCATATATGGGTTTTGACCATCTGGTGGAGTTCCAAAATTGGCATTATTTGTTCCTCCTCCATCTTGTCCTTCAGCTTCAACATAATCACTACCTAAACCACCACTTCCATAATTGTTTTCTTGAAAATTTCCAGAAGCTTCATCAAAACCATATTGATACCAAACATCGTGCATCACATTACTAACATAAAACATATTAGTTACAGACACATTTTGATAACCTATTGGGGTTTGATTTAAATCTAATGGGAAGTCAAAGTTTAAAGAAGCCCCTCCATCTGGAGATGTTCCAGGTGCATCTTGATTAGCAGTATCCTCGTAAGCATACACATTGTTTCCTCTTGTAATAGTATATTCTGCACCAGCTACTCCATTTGTATCATGCCATCCATAAGGTGAGGCATTGTCATCTGCAGGATTACTTAATAAAGTTCTTCCTCCAAAACTTGGTGCTTCAACTGGAAAAGCAAATACATTGTATTGAGATCCATCTGCAACAAAAGAATTTGTTTTAAATAAATTAAAATCTTTATTTGAATTAGTGTGAAAATCATGATTAGAGTGATTTCCTTCACCAAAATTACAAGACACAATCCAATCGTTAGTGTCAATTATTTGTCCTGTAATGGCATCAACTCTTAAGCTCCACCAATTTTTTCCATTTAACGTATGAATACTTAAATCCCAAGAAAGTTTTAATTCTCCTTGTTCTGTTAAGAGGTAAACTAATTTAACTGGAATTTCTGTTCTTGAAATATTTCCACTACTATATAAAAACTCTTTATCGTTACCAGAAATTAATTCTAAGTCTAGGATAGCACCTAAATTTAATTGAGAGGCAGCATTTTCTATTGCACGTTGTGCATTAATTTGTGGTGCAATAGTATTTACTTTTTCAGAAATATTGCTCAATAAGTTATTTGCATAATAAAATACCGCATTATCTTTAATAGCAATACTTGAAGTGGCATTATGTATTTCTATCCCTTGGTGTCTTTGGTTAACATAAACATGATTAATCTTGGTACTTTTAGAAAAGTACTCATTATTAACATATAAATCTTCAATATCATTAGCTGTTAAATTATACTTAGCTTGATTTTGAATTAAGTATGTTTTAATAACATTGCCATATTCTGAATTAACTAAAGTGTTTTGAGAAAAACCTAGTAACCCGAAAAACAACAATCCAATTACCATTAAACGCTGGATGTAATTTTTTTTCATTTTATCTGTCTTAAATTAAATTTTGAATTTCACAAATATAGACTCCTTATCGTTATAATTAATACAATTAAGTAAAATACTTAACATATTAACAGTTATTCTACCAATTTTAATAATTTTACTAAATATTATAAACGAATGAGTATTGATCTTTTAAAAACTATAAATTCTTCAAAAGAGTTACGCAAATTACCTATCGAACTGCTGCCTCAATTAGCTAAAGAGCTAAGGAAGTTTATTATAAAAATTGTTGCTACTAAAGAAGGTCATTTAGGAGCTAGCCTAGGTGTCGTAGAACTTACCATAGCTTTGCATTATGTTTATAATACGCCTAAAGATTTACTAATCTGGGATGTTGGTCATCAAGCTTATGGCCATAAAATTCTAACTGGAAGAAGAGATGTATTTGAAACCAATAGGCAATTTAATGGTATTAGTGGTTTTCCAAAAAGAGAAGAAAGTGAATTTGATGTTTTTGGTGTAGGTCATTCTTCTACTTCAATTTCTGCTGCTTTAGGAATGGCTATCGCTTCACAATTAAAAGGAGATACTACAAAACAACATATAGCAGTAATTGGAGATGCTTCAATTGCAAGTGGAATGGCTTTTGAAGGCTTAAATCATGCTGGTGTAACCAATGCTAATTTACTAGTTATTTTAAATGATAATGCTATTGGTATAGACCCATCTGTTGGAGCTTTAAAGCAATATTTAACTAATGTAAAAAAAGGAACACAAAAGCAGGATAATATATTTGAAGCTTTAAATTTTGATTATTCTGGACCAATTGATGGACATGATCTTTCTCAGTTAATTTCTGAATTAGAGCGTTTAAAAACTGTACAAGGACCAAAACTTTTACATGTTATAACTAAGAAAGGGAAAGGCTTAAAACAAGCAGAAGACAATCAAGTAACTTATCACGCTCCAGGTAAATTCGATGCTGATACAGGAGAATTAGCAACTAAGATAATTATTGAACAACCACCAAAATATCAAGATGTTTTTGGCTTTACTATTGTTGAATTAGCAAAAAAGAATAAAGATATTATAGGAATAACTCCTGCAATGCCTACTGGAAGTTCCTTAAAATATATGATGGAAGAAATTCCTGAACGTGCTTTCGATGTTGGTATTGCCGAACAACATGCTGTAACGCTTGCTGCTGGAATGGCAACTCAAGGATTAATACCTTTTTGTAATATCTATTCTACTTTTTTACAACGTGCGTACGATCAAGTTATACATGATGTAGCCTTACAGAAGTTACCTGTTATATTTTGTTTAGATAGATCAGGTTTGGTTGGACAAGATGGTGCTACACATCATGGTGTTTTTGATTTAGCCTTTTTACGTTGTATTCCAAACATCATAATTTTTGCACCTAGAAACGAAATTGAGCTTCGCAATATAATGTACACATCTCAATTAGGTAAATTGAAACAACCAATTGCAATAAGGTATCCTAGAGGAAGAGGTGTTACTCTAGACTGGAAACAGCCTTTTAATGAGATTATAATGGGAACTGGTATTCCACTAAAAAAAGGATCTGAAATTGCTGTTTTAAGCATTGGAACCATTTCTAAAAATTGTTCTGAAGCGATTGATAAGATTGAGAGAAAACATAAAATATCTCATTATGATATGCGTTTCTTAAAACCTCTAGATGAAAAATTACTGCATACTATTTGTAAAACACATCAAAGCATTATAACTGTTGAAGATGGTTCTATAAATGGTGGCTTTGGTACAGCCATTTTAGAATTTGCTTCTCAACATAATTATAAAAACACATTTAAGTTACTCGGTATTCCTGATGAATTTATAGAACATGGAACAACTGAAGAGCTACATAGAGAATGTAAAATAGATTCAATAAGCATCTTCCAAACCATAACAGGACTCTTATAAAATATTCAATTTAAAGCAAAAAAAAGAGGCGAATATATCGCCTCTTTCTATATAATAATATAAAGCTTATTTAATAATAAACTTCTTTGTTTCAGTAAAATTACCTTTTGAGAATCTAGCAAGATATAATCCTGAGCTTAAATCTAAAGATAATTGTTGTCTTCCATTTGAATTCAATTCTAAATCCGAATTGTAAATCATTTGACCAGCTAGGTTATAGATAGCTAATTTAACTTCACCTAAATTAGATTTAGCTGAAATAGTTATTTCTCCATTAGAAACCGTTGGATATAAAGTTAAATCTGAAGCTAAGGTATTTTCTTCAACACTTAAGAAATCTGGAGTAAACATTCCAGAGAATACACCTCTACCATGTGTAGCAGCAAAAACCATATTATCGTTTCTAAGATCTAAGTCTAAAACTTTAACATTACTCATGCCATTATATGCCTGATTCCAATTTGGGCTAGCAGAAGAAAAGTTTTCTGTAAACCAAACACCTAATTCTGTACCAATAATTACTTGCTCAGTATTTAATGGGTTTTGTAAAATAGCTTTTACTGGTAAATCTGGTAAATCACCATCTTTAGCTTCCCAGTTTGCTCCACCATCACTAGTGTACCAAACATTATTAACTCCGTAGTTGTGTACGGTTACAAAAATATCATCTTCAGTTTGTCCAAACTCAACATCAGAGGCACTTCCAACAATTGATCTATTAGCTAATTCTGTCCAAGTTGGGCTTGCAGTATTTGCATTCTCAATTAGTATTATATTTCCTAAACGGTCACCTACAAGTAACTTAGAAGAACTTGTTGTATGAGGAGATACTGTTAAAGCAGTTACACTCGTTACTAATTCTGCATCTACTAAAGTTGTTGCTGATAAAGTTGCAGATGATTTAATACCCGAATATCTTCTAATACCTGGATCTGCACCAGCCTGATAATTAGAATATAAAATATCTAAATTAGAATCTAAAGCTTGTGGATTAATAAACGCTCCATTATTATCGCCTGAACTAATAGTAACGTTAGCTCCAAGAGATCCATCTGCATTTAAAAATCTTAAGTTTACACCTGCATTATAAACGTAATTTCTAATAAAATATCTATCAGTTCCGTCTTGATCAAAGAAGGTATATGCTCCATCACCTCCATAAGGCTCTTCAGCATCATCTACGCCATTTGGATTCGCATTTCGCATCAATTGAGTTCCATTATCTTGTAAACCACCTGCAAAATAATCTCCTGAAAGTGCTGTAGTTGGTGCTACACCAACAGTATAAAATTGAGACGTATTATAACCTGTATTTCTAGATTGCGTTGTAGTTCCTCCATTTGAAGAGTAATATACACCTCCATCATTACCAATAACTATCTTATTTGGGTTAGTATGTCCAAAAGCTAGTATATGTTGATCGGCATGTACTTCTTGAAAACCAAAACCACCATACCAGTGAGAAAATTGATTCCATGATGTTGCTCCATTTGTAGATTTAAATAAGTCAATTCCACCAGTGTATACAACTTCATCATTTGTAGGATCCACTTCTAACAATAAATCGAAAAAAGCTTGACCTCTTGTAAAATCTGATGCAGAAATTCCAGTATCAGCATCATTTGGTAAGGCTTTAGTTTGCACTAAAAAAGTTGGTACAAAAGCCGTTGTTGTTTTTTTGATTGTTACACCAGAAGCTGTTTCAGCTAACACATAAACTTTATCTGCTACAGTTGAAGAAACTGCAATTTGAGTTCTTATTCCTCCAGCAACTTCATAAGCTATAGTAAACGTATTTCCATCTGTAGAAGAAAAAATTGTTCCTCCACCATCTCCATATAGTTTACTATTAGTAGTAGACATCCAAATTTTTCCGTTTGGCCCTATTTCTAAATCGTTTGGAGCATATTTATGTCCATCTGCTGTTAAAGGTAAACTAACTTCACTCCAGTTAGCCCCTCCATCTACAGATTTGTATAAACCGTAAGTAAGCCCTCCAATAGTTGTTGCTGCATTAGAAGATCCATATACAGCATCACTAGCTGCTACATAGATTTCTGAATTACCACCATTATTTCTTACTTTAACATCGTTAATTTGTTGAACTCCTGGCACTACCATTGCAGTAAAATCTCCAGAAGCAGGATTTAAAGACCCATTTACAGTTCCAGAAGCTAAAGCAGCTTCTAAAATATCACCATCTGCCATACTAATCATAACAGAAGGTATTGTTATTGTTGGATCTGTTCCACCCATTGGTACTGGTTCTCCTGGCACATTATTTAATACAATAGCACCTATTGCTCCAGCATTTTGTGCATTCTTAACTTTATCAACAAATGGGCAATCTCCTCTTCTTATTAAAGCAATTTTTCCAGCTGCACTTGGCCCAAAAGAATTACATCCTTGAGTAGGAACACCTGAAGGGTCATTAGCCATAATAAAATCTGCCGTTATTGTAGATGTAATTTCAGGTCCAAAATTTGTAGTTGGATAAGATTGATAATTTCCGGCAATTCCAGCAGGTGAATTAACCGTTATTGTAGAAGCTGAAACAAAATAACTAGTACCAGTATTTCCACCAAAAACATTTGTCCATGTGTCTCCACCATCTGTAGATTTCCATAATCCATCTCCATTTACAGAACCATCTGTATGTCCAACATAAGATTCTCCAGTTCCTAAATAAAAGGTATCTGTATCATTTGGATCGTAAGTAATACTTGATACTGCTAAATTTTCTGGAATATTGACTCTAGTCCATACACTACTAGCGCTTGAAATATTTGAGTTTTTCCATAAACCACCACTAACACCACCTGCAAAAACAGTATTATCTGTAGCGTCATTAGGATCGAACATCACTGCTCTAGTTCTTCCACCAACATTGTTTGGTCCTCTTTCAAGCCAACCATTATCCATAGCATCTCCAGGAACTCTTCCGTTTATTAAATCGATTCTTCTTTGTTCTAATAACTCTTTTTGAAGTTCTGCTACCTTATGAGGTGTTGGTCTTCCTAATTCTGGATTCATAGTTAGAATCCATTGTTCTTCATTGTACTTGTTAGGCGTTAACCTGTGTTCTTTTCTCTCTTTCTTAGATAATAATAAAGCTTCTTTAAAAGGATTATTATCTATGTGTTCTTTGTGTTTTTGTTTCAATTCTTCAACAGAAACTAAAGCAACTTTGTTGTTTGAAGCATCTTCATTTTTAGATGCATCGTCATTTTTCGTAAAAACAAAAATGGCTAATGCAGCAATTAAAACGCTAAAAATTAATAGGGAAATTTTTTTCATGTGTTATTTTTTTTAGAAAAGCTAAATTAACTCAATTATTATATACTACAAAATACCAGCAAATAATTTAACACTTTAAAAAGCTATAAATCACTTTCTTAAAATATTTCATATTATAAAGGTGAAAATAAACTCTAAAAATTGGTTACGATATAGAGAAGACTGTCAAAATATAATATGCTATTATTCAGAGTCAGTATAGTATTGTTGCGTTTCAACTTCTGAAGTATCTTTGTTACTTAATTCAATCATAACTAGCAAACATGCAAAAGTTACAAAAATGATAACGATTGCTCCAAGTAGATTTTTTTTCATTTTGGATAGATTTAGCATTTAGGTCTTGTAAATATACGCTTTTTATTCGATAAAAAGCATAATTATTCGATAAAATGCACAAAGTGCTTTAAAAAGCAATGCCTTTTATCATTTTATATTTTAAAATGGCTCTACTATCTGATAATAACGATATATAATTACATACTTTAAGCAATTTGTTATAAATACTATTTGTTTCAATAAAGTCTAATTCTGGGATGCTTTTTAATATAAGTTTATCATAATTAGACGCTTTTTGATTGGAATTATTAATTATGGCTGAGGTATATTTTTCTAATAAGGTGCTAATAACTTCGAATCCTACTATTTCTTTATCTATAACTTCTTTGGATTGATATACATTTTTAACGCTCAATTTAATTATATCATTTATTTGAGCATCGTATTTACTTTTATCTAATAATGCACATGTAAACCTGTCTTTTAAAATCTCTTCTTCATTATTTAAAAACACTTCAACAGCTTCATTAATTAGTGTATTTATTGCCAATGCTCTTAAATAACTTACTCGATCTTGTGTGGTAGAAAGTTGGTTATATTTTGAAGTGTTTATTGAGTTTCTAACTAAATTAATTAGGTATTCTAAAGCATATTCTTCTTGGATAAGCCCTAAATTTATTCCGTCTTCAAAATCAATTATAGTATAACATATATCGTCTGCAGCTTCTACCAGAAATGCTAATGGATGTCTTGAAAAACTGATATCGTTTGTATTTCCTCGTTTTAGTAATCCAAGTTCCATAGCGACATCTATAAATAATTCTTTTTCGCTTTGAAAGAATCCATATTTTTTATCTGCAATATGATTGCTTGGTTTTTTGGGCAAAGACTCTTTGGGATATTTCATAAATGCACCAAGAGTAGCATAACTTAAACGCAAACCTCCTTCTCTTCCAATTCTACTTTCTGTGGCTATTTTAAAGCCATTGGCATTTCCTTCAAAATCGCATAAATCTTGATATTCTTTTTCTGTTAATTGGTTCTTGAACTTTTCTCCATTTCCAGATTTAAAAAACTCTCCGATAGCTTTTTCACCTGAATGCCCAAAAGGTGGATTTCCAATATCATGCGCTAAAGCAGCTGCTGCAACTATAGCTCCAAAATCGTTTGCTTGATATCCATGAATGGTTTGTAAATGAGGATGTTTCTCGATTAGCTTTGCTCCAACTTTTCTCCCTAAT
Organism: Xanthomarina spongicola; assembly: GCF_003148645.1. GTDB lineage: Bacteria > Bacteroidota > Bacteroidia > Flavobacteriales > Flavobacteriaceae > Xanthomarina > Xanthomarina spongicola. The sequence goes on along the minus strand of NZ_QGGP01000001.1, from coordinate 571,480 downwards.
GTTCTGCCTACAACACTTACCTCTAAACTATGTGTTAATCTAGTATGAACAAAATCTGTTTGCGACAAAGGAATGACTTGTGTCTTGTCTTGAAGGCTTCTAAATTCTGATGAAAATATAACACGATCATAATCAACCTCAAATCCTAGTCTTGTCTCGTCTTGTTCTTTTCTTAAGCGTTTATTTGTATCTCCATAACGCTTTAATGAGAGTAATTGTTCCCAATTCATAGTACTAATTTTGTTGATGCAAGATACATTTTTCATCTTTTAAAATTTCTTTTTTCAGGAGCAGATATAAACAAATTATTTTGAGTCTATGTTAAGAAATCATTTCCAAAACCAAAACATCATGTTACCCGCTTAACATTTAAGTAACAGTTTTATTACGAAGGTTTAATCTAGCATTAACAGACGCTTTACATTGTTGTAGTTTCTTTGCCAATAGAAAATGACTAAAGAACTAAAACAAATAATGAAACATATTTTTCTCTTTTTTATCCTAATGGCATCTTTAACTTCTTATGCACAAAACACAGGTTCTATATTAGGTAAACTAACAGATTTAGATGCAAATAACGAACCTTTAGTTTTTGCAAACATATTAATTAAAGGGACTATAAAAGGAACTACTTCAGATTTCGATGGCCTTTATAAAATTAATAATATTGAAGCCGGAATACATACAGTAATCTTTAGCTTTGTTGGTTATGAAACGCAAGAAATTGAAGTTGAAATTCTTGCAAATAAAGACACTGAGGTAAATGTTTCTATGAAAGCTAGTTCAGCTACATTAGATGAAATTGTAATATCTACCACTACAAAAAGAGAAAGCGAAACAGCATTACTCCTGGAACAAAAAAAAGCAGTTGAAATAAAACAAAGTATTGGAGCCGAAGAGTTATCTAGAAAAGGAGTTAGTGATGCGGCTGGAGCAGTTGCAAAAATTTCTGGAGTTTCTAAACAAGAAGGCTCAAGCAATGTTTATGTTCGTGGTTTAGGAGATAGATATTTAAATACAACCATGAATGGACTTTCGCTTCCTTCAAACGATGTCAATAAAAAGAATATCGATTTAAATTTATTCTCTTCAGATATTATAGAAAATGTTTCTATAAGTAAAGCATATTCTGCAAAATACTATGGCGATTTTTCAGCTGGAAATGTAAACATTAACTCTAAGGACTTTACAGGTAATTGGTTCTTTGATGCTTTTACCTCAACTGGTTTTAATACGAATGCCATCGATAAAAATTTTGTTAGAAGTGAAGGGACAGGATACTTTGGGTACTATGGTAGATACGACCATAATCCGTTCGCTATTATTTTATCACATGGTGTAGATCCAGTAAGTGTTGGCACTCCAATTAATTTTGGATATGGAGCTTCTGCTGGGAAATCTTTCACCTTTAGTAATGGTTCTAAATTAAGCGTATTTGCAACAGCTTCATTTGATAATAATTATGAATACAGAAAAGGTTCTGCTGTAGATTATACATTAACTGAAAAAAAGGCTTTTGATAATAATGCTGAAGAATATGAATATGATACGACTACTACAGCAATGGCTGATGTAAATTATCGTATTGATAGTGATAATTCAATCAAATACAATTTCTTATTCATAAATAACTCGTCAGATGTTGTTGGTTATTTTGGAATCGATGGAAATGGTAGAAATAGAGATGCTATAGCAAATACAGATGAAGGCTTTTATCAAATGAATGTGCAATTCGATCAAACACAAATGTATGTCAACCAATTATTAGGTAAGCATACATCAGGAAAGATTGACGTTGATTGGGGATTTGGATATAACTATGTGTTTTCTAAACAACCAGACAGAAAGCGAATTAGTATTGAAAATTATCAATTTGCATTAGATAATGATATAGATACAAACCCAGTATTTTATAGTAATGTTAATTACGACAACCAACGCTATTTTCAGGATATTGAAGATGATGAATACAATGGTAGAATAAATCTTGCTTACAATGCAAACGATTATTTAAAACTAAATTTTGGTTTTAATGGAAGAAGCAAAAAGAGAGACTTTGAAAATATTCGTTATGGTTATGATATAGTAGATTCGGGATACCAAATTACAGATGTAAATAATTTCAATTCTATCTTTACTATAGATAATTTAAATCTAAATAATGGAGATGATGGAGTTTACGAGATAAAAGTAATAAATGCACTACCATCTCAATCAAATACAAATAGACCAGGTTTACCAGAAAACACCTATGAAGGTAAACTAGATATATTTGCTGGATATGTTGATGCTGAAATAAAAGCTGGAGAAAAATGGTTATTTGTTCCAGGAATAAGACTGGAATCCTTTCAACAAGACATTGCTTTCGATGTTATTAACTTAGGAAATCAAGGCAAAAATACCATAAGCTCTTATGAGAATTTCTACCTACCAAGTTTAAATATTAAATATGCTTTAAACGATGATCAAAACCTTCGTTTCTCTGCAAGTCAAACCGTTTCAATTCCAGAATTTAAAGAAGTTGCTCCTTTTGTATACGAAGATATCTCAACTCGAATAGGTGGAAACCCAGATTTACTTGACAAAGGCTATTCTAAAATTTTAAACATCGATTTAAAATACGAATGGTTCTATACTAAAAGTGAAATTGTTTCTGTGGCTCTTTTTACTAAAGAAATAAAAGACCCTGTAAACTTAGTTGTTGGTGCAGATGCTACAGGAACGCAACGCTATTTTAGAACTGGAGATAAAGCAAATGTTTATGGAGTTGAAGTAGAAATAAGAAAAAACATCCTCACAGACACAAATGATGAACCTAAACTTTCTTTAGGATTCAATGCAACTTATATGAAAACAGAGCAAGACTTATATAGCTCAATTGATGGTGAATATTATGATGTAAGTTTCGAAAAATCTGAAGACGAGCTCCAAGGCGCATCACCACTAATATTAAATGCTGATATAAACTATTCTCCAACTTTTGGGAATTATAAACCTGTTGCCAATTTAGTGTTCTCTTATTTTTCTGACAGAATAGACGCTTTAGGTTCTGGACAATTAGGCAATGTTATAGAAAAAGGCGTTCCAACTTTAGACTTTATCTGGAAGAATAGTTTTGGTGAAAATCTGGAAATAAATTTTAGCATTAAAAACTTACTAAACCCAACCATCGAATATTTTAGAGAAACCTCTTTAGGAGATATTGCTGTAAACTCTGCAAATGGCAAAGGAGTAACAGATTATAAAAGAGGTATGGATTTAGGATTACAACTTAAATATAAATTTTAAACACAATTAATAAACTAATAAAAATTAAATCAAATTAGAAAAAATGAAAAACAACTTAATTTTAGGAATAGCAATAATAAGTATGCTTTTCTCTTGTTCATCAGACGACACATCAGACATTTACATTACAGACAATAGTGTAAATTATAATGGTGGTGGAACTACAGATCCAGAAACTATTTTCCTTTCTGGTACTTACACTCAAGATTTAATTCTAGATGCTAACAATACGTATAAAGTGAATGGTTCATTAATTATGGCTAGTGGAACGACTTTAGAAATTCCTGCAGGAATGACTATTACAGCTTTAGCTTCTGGCGCAAATGTTTATGTAGCAATTTCTCAAGGTGCTAAAATTATTGCCAATGGAACTGCCGATAAACCAATTGTATTCACTTCAGATGCTTCTGCTCCTTCAGCTGGAGATTGGGGAGGACTAATCCTATTAGGTAAAGCGCCAATAAATTCTGTTACTGGAAGTTCTACTTCTACTTCAGAAATTGCTAGTTTACCATTTGGTGGAACTGACGAAGCTGACGACTCAGGTATTATTCGTTATGTTCGTGTGGAATATTCTGGTGGAGCTGCAGACGGTCAATCAGAAAATAATGGGTTTTCATTTTATGGTGTTGGAAACGCAACTGTAGTAGAATATATTCAAGCATTCGAAGGTAAAGATGATGGTATTGAGTTTTTTGGTGGCACTGTTAATGCTAGTTATATTTCTGTTGTTAATGCTCAAGATGATTCTATAGATTGGACGGAAGGTTACAGAGGAACTATTACTAATGCTTATGTTAAACATGGAGCAGATCATGATAAAGGGATTGAAGCAGATGGTTACAATACAGATTTTAGTAATGCTGCAGGATTCTTCTCAAAACCAACTGTTACTAACCTAACTATTATAGGACTAGGTTCTTCAACTGGAAACGAAGCTATTAGATTAAGAGCTGGTACTCAAGGTGTTTTTAATAATGTTCTAATACAAGGTTTTGAAGAAGGTTTTGATTTAGATGGTGATGCTGGAGATAACCCAACTGGAGCTGGTGTATTAAGTGGTGATTTAAGCGTTACCGATGTCACTTTTACAGATGTTGTTTTAAATATGAAAAACGATACTGGTGAAACTTTTACTGAAGTTGATTTTATTTCAGGGGAAGGAAATGGAACTGGAACAGATTATGCAACTTGGGGAGCATCTTGGACCGTTGAATAAATGAATTAGTCTAAAAATAAAAAAGCATCCTTAAATTAGGATGCTTTTTTATTTAGTATAAAATGCATTAATTGCGTAGTGCAACATGAGATAGATTAGTCCATTCGTTTACACTAGCAATCGCATTGTTCTCATAATCCACTTCTTTTAAAGTTTTATCATTCCAATAAAACCATTTGCCGACTTTCTTCCCATTATCATAATTCGCAGAAATCATTTTTTCACCTTCTGTGTTAAAGCTTAACCACTCACCTTGAAGTTTGCCATCTAGAGTATAAGTACCTGTCTGGCTTACTACTCCATTGTCATGATAATAAACCACTTCAATTAAGTTTGTGTCTTTGTTAAGTTTTAATTCTCTCTCTTGTGCAAAAGAGCCCACAGTAATTAAAAAGGTAAAAAGCATTACAATTTTCTTCATAATTATTTGGGTTTCTATTTATTATAAATCAAATATAACTATTAGATAATATTTAAGCAACATTCTCTTAACATTAATTTTACATTGGAATGGTATCTATTTGATTACGTGTCTTTTATTCATTATAAAATACCTTAGAATATTAATAATTACTTAATATTTAGGTTACAATTATATCATAAACATTAAGGATATTTGTAATGTCTTAAGACAAAAAATTAGTAATTTCATATAATTTATTAGTTTTTGTCGACTATATTATCATGAATTCTATGGCTGCTTTTGGCCAAGGCAGCCTTTTTTTGTATTAAACTTAATCTTAAGGAAACGTTAAATTAACATTAGAGTTAGTTATTTGCATTGACAAAAACTAATAATTCCAATATGAAATTTAAAGCTACCCTTTTGATATTACTATTTGCAGTAATATTTAAAACTAACGCACAAGAAACTAAACCTACAAAATTCGGAAAAGGCATCGTTAATATAGTTGGGAAGGATAGTTCTTTTACTATGAAAATTGGTGCTCGAATTCAAATATTAGGTACAGCAGCATGGGAGAATAAAGATGGTGAATTAGTTAATCCATATTCTAATATGCTTATTAGACGTGCTAGATTAAAGTTTGATGGCTTTGCATTTTCGCCTAATCTTATATATAAAATTGAACTCGGGTTTTCTAATAGAGATATGTCTGGTTCATCATTATATACAAGAGATTCCCCAAGAATTATATTGGATGCAGTTATGAAATGGAATTTTCATGAGAATTTTGTTCTCTGGTTTGGTCAAGCTAAGTTACCAGGAAACAGAGAGCGTGTTATATCTTCAGCCAATTTACAGTTTGTAGATCGTTCCATATTAAATGCTGGGTTCAATATAGATCGTGACATTGGTGTGCAATTAAGACATCATATAAATCTATCCGATTCGTTTGTGATGCGTGAAATTGTTGCTATTTCACAAGGAGAAGGAAGAAATATAACCGAAGGCAATCAAGGAGGATTTCAATATACAGGAAGACTAGAGTTCTTACCTTTTGGCACCTTTCCTGGAAAAGAAGACTATAAAGGAAGTGATTTATTACGCATACAAACTCCAAAGTTAGCAATTGGCGCAACATACGATTTTAATAACAACGCTGTTCGAACTAGAAGTAATATGGGATCTTTTATGATAACAGATGATGGATTATATGAAACGAATATTTCTACTGTATTTGTTGATGCTATTTTTAAATATAAAGGAATCTCCTTTATGGGTGAATATGCCTATCGTGATGCAGAAGATCCAATTGTAAAAAATCTAGATGGTACTCCAACTGGGCAAACCGTTCAAGTAGGAAATGCTTTTAATTTACAATCTGGATATTTGTTTAAGAAAAACTGGGAGCTTTCTGGAAGATACTCTAATGTTAACTATAATCAAGAAATTACAGGAAAAGGACTTGTACAAGAGTATACCTTAGGTGCATCAAAATATATAGTTGGTCATAATCTTAAGGTTCAATCAGATTTAACATATATCGATAATGAAATTGGAAATGGAGGATTAGCTTATCGTTTACAGTTTGAAATGCAATTTTAATATCGAAATAATAACAATTACATAACATTTTTGTGAAAATCCCTATAGATATTTGCAAACTATTTAATATTAACTATGGATAATATATACTTTTTAATGATAATTGCTCTAGCTATTTTGGCTATAGCAGATTTGGTAGTTGGAGTTAGCAACGATGCTGTAAACTTTCTTAACTCAGCAATTGGATCTAAAGCTATTTCCTTTAAAACCATCATGATAGTTGCTAGTATTGGAGTTGCTGTAGGTGCTGTTTTTTCAAGTGGAATGATGGAAGTTGCCAGAAAAGGAATTTTTAATCCACACGAATTTATGTTTAATGAAATCATGATTATTTTCATGGCAGTCATGATAACAGACATACTTTTACTAGATTTCTTTAATTCTGTTGGTATGCCAACTTCTACAACGGTTTCTATTGTTTTTGAACTTTTAGGAGCTTCCGTTGCAATGGCATTAATAAAAATTGGCCATGATGGTGGTGGTTTAAACGAAGTTATAGACTATATAAACACAACAAAAGCTACAGAAATTATCTTAGGAATCCTGCTCTCAGTTGTCGTTGCTTTTTCTATAGGTGCCATGGTTCAATATGTTGCAAGAGTATTACTTTCTTTTAATTTTGAGAAAAAAGCAAATTGGGTTGGCGCCTTATTTGGTGGTATTGCCTTGACATCTATAACCTATTTTATCTTCATGAAAGGTTTAAAAGGGACTGCTTATTCTAAAGCAACTTTTGATATTATTAATGGAGAAACAATTAGTCATTTTTTAGAAAATAATGTTCTTTTAATTGTTTCTGTTAGTCTAATTTTCTGGTCGCTTTTATCATTTATATTTATTTCTGTTTTAAAAACGAATATTTATAAATTAATTATTTTAGTTGGAACTTTTGCTTTAGCATTAGCTTTCGCTGGGAACGATTTAGTGAACTTTATTGGTGTTCCAATTGCAGGTTGGCAGTCTTATGTAGCTTGGTCAGGTTCTGGAGTTTCTGCAGAGTTGTTTAGCATGGGATTTCTTGCAGACAAAGTACCTACTCCAACCTACTTATTAGTTGCTGCAGGCTTAATAATGGTCGTTACATTATGGTTTTCAAGTAAAGCTAAAGATGTTGTAAAAACCTCTTTAGATTTATCAAGTCAAGAAGACACAAAAGAACGTTTTCAACCTAATTTCTTATCTAGAGGATTTGTTCGATTTGCAATGATGATGTCTAAATTGTCTGATTATATGTTGCCTGAATCTGTGCAAACAAAAATTGAAAAACAATTTGAAAAACCTGTTATTGCTCTAAAAAGAGATAAGACTTACGAGTTACCTGCATTTGATTTAGTTCGTGCAGCAGTTAATTTAATGGTCGCAGCTGTATTAATTTCAATTGCTACATCCATGAAATTACCTCTATCTACAACTTATGTTACATTTATGGTGGCAATGGGTACTTCTTTAGCAGATAGAGCTTGGGGAAGTGAAAGTGCTGTCTATAGAGTTGCAGGTGTTTTAAATGTTATTGGTGGCTGGTTCTTTACGGCAATCATAGCGTTTTCAGCAGCAGGATTAGTTGCTTACTTATTAAATTTAAATTTATCCTTAATGTTCCCAATTTTATTGTTGGCAGCATTTGGATTGATATTGAGAAACTATATTGCTCATAATAAAAAAACAAAAGAAGTTAAAGCTGAAGATAGCCTAAAAAGAGCTGAGAGTAGTTCTGTTCAAGGTGTTATTCATGAAAGTGCACATAATATAGCAAATGTTGTTAAGCGTTCTAATCGTATTTACTCTAATGCCATTGTTGGTTTAGCGAGACAAGATTTAACCTTACTTAAAAAGAGTAAAAAACAAGTTGTAAAATTAACTGATGAAGTTGACGATTTACGTGATAACGTTTTCTACTTTATTAAGAATTTAGATGAATCAAGCATTGGAGCCAGTAACTTTTATATTAATGTTTTAGGCTATTTGCAAGATATGACCCAATCTTTAGAATACATATCTAAAGTGAGCCATAAGCATATTAATAACAATCACAAAAAACTGAAGTTTAGTCAAATAAAAGAGTTAAAAGAAATAGATGATCGCTTTGAGTTATTCTTTAATAATACATACAAAGCATTTGATTCTAGATCGTTTGAAGAAATTGGTATTATCTTAAATAGAAAGCAAGAAATTATTTCTCTTGTAGCAGATAAGATTCAAAAACAAGTAGAACGTACAAGAACAGAAGAGTCTAGTCCAAAAAACACCACTTTATACTTTAGTCTTTTATTAGAAACAAAAGATTTACTAATAGCTACTATGAATCTCTTAGAAGAGTACCATAATGCTCACGATAGCTCTGTTGAACCTGCTACTATAGATGTAGTTGATGAGCTATTGGAAAGTGGAGATTCTAAATAATAAAAAAACCACCTTAAATTAGGTGGTTTTTTTATGGGAAATGGTATTAATTACTCGCTTTATTCTTTAGAGTCTCCATTTTCTAAAAGAGAATCTTTATTACCATAAATTAATTCGGTAACAATTATTAAATTTTTTATCATATCGTTCACGTTATCATTGTCGTTAACTAATGAAGAAGCCATATTTACTGTAATTAAGTCTTTTCTAATAAGTGCATCAATCTCTAAATTATCTTTATAAATATTAGCTTTAGCCTCTTGTTTTAGCTTGGAAAGTGTCTTATAGTATTTACGATTCTCTGTCTCAGTTCTAAATAAATATATAACTCTTAATACCTTAGCAACCCGTTTTCTAAGTTTATTATATTCTTTTTGAATATGCTTATTCTCAGAATTTAAATACAAAGTAATATTTCGGCTTAGCTCATTAACATCCTTAATAATTTCAACCATTCTTCTATTTGCTATTTTTATTTCAGCAATTTCCACATTCTGAGCTTCACTAAAATTTAATAAACTCTGAGCTTTTGTAGCGAATTTTATAATCTCTCCATAAATGTGTTTTATTTTTGTGGTATACAACTCTCTAATATCAGCCTCAAAAAGGATGTTTGATTTTTTGATAAGTTTTTTAAGTTTCAAATCAGATTTTATGTCTTCTCTATGAATGTTTAAAGCGTGAGATACAATTTCAAAAATAGCATTCTCAAATAAATATTTAGATTCCTCTAACAATGTAGAAATTGCTGAACCTGGAAATTCTAGAACTGCATCGTTTAAAAATTTAGGTTCATCTACTCCTTGGTGAGTTTCTTCTTTTATAACTCTTAAAAGGAAGCTTTCAAGATGTTTTATAAGTGGAATCATCAATAAAACCCCAATCACATTAAAAACAGTATGAAATAAGGCTAGTTTTAATGTATAATCAGTTTGTAATATTTGAAACCAGTCGGCCAAAATATTAACAAAATTTGCTAAAGGAAAAATTAATAATAAAGTAATAAGTCCTGCAGAAACATTAAATATTAAATGTGCTACAGCTAAACGTTTACCAGCAATATTAGAGCCTAACGATCCTAAAATTGCCGTAATAGTTGTCCCAATGTTTGCTCCAATAGCTAAAGCTAATGCGTTTTCATATTCTATTTGCCCAGCAGAAAGCGCTGTTAATATTAATGCTAAAGTAGCACTACTTGATTGAAGAATGGTAGTTATTAAAATTCCTAATCCAGCATAAACTACTACTCCTAAAAATCCTGGTATAGCATATTGGGTTAAATCGATATATTCTTTAAAAACATCGAATCCTTCTTTCATAAAATGAATACCCAAAAAGAAGAATCCCAAACCTGCTAAAACATTTCCAATGCCTTTAAACGTAGAATTTTTTTGAAAAGAAAAAATTACACCAAAAACTAACATTGGCATAGCTATAGAAGAAATATCTATGTTAAGTCCAAATCCGGCAACTAACCAAGCTGTTGCTGTTGTACCAATATTGGCTCCAAAAATTAACCCTATTCCTCCTGAAAGCGAAATTAATCCAGCACTTATAAACGAAATTGTAATGACTGTAACTAAAGAGCTAGACTGCATTAATGCTGTTATTAATGCTCCTGTTGTAATACTTTTATATAATTTGTCTGTCGACTTTTTTAGAATATTTTGAAGTGGTCCTTTAGTAAATACTTTAAACCCTTCTTCAAGCATAACCATACCAAAAAGTAAAATAGCTACTCCTGCAGAAATAGTTTCAAAATTTGGATTTAAAAAAAACAGAATTGCTAGTATAACTAAAAGTCCAAAGAATAAGATTTTTTTAATCATATTATTTACTCATTTTGTCCTTATGCAAACTAATAGTCTTGTAGTAAACCATAATATAAACTTTTGTCAACTATATTATTTGTAAAAGATAATATTATAATTTTATTCAACAAAACCATATGATAAATGTCATATAATCTAGAAAATAAAAAAGCATCTCAAGAGAGATGCTTTTTATAACACTTAAATTTAATTTAATTAAGAACCACACATAAGGCAATCATCACCTTCGGCTTCTTTTGCTTGGGCAATTAATGCTTTCATTTCTTCGGCAGACATTGGTTCTACTTCTTCTTTTGTTTGCTGACTAAATTTAGCTGCTGTTTTTGCAGCTTTTTGTTGTTGTTGAGCAACTATAGTTTCATCTACTTCAACAATTTCAGCAACAGGTTCTTCTTTCTTTTTAGTATCAAGCGTAAACTTAATGGCATCTACTGCACTTTTTGTTCTTAAATAATACATTCCCGTTTTTAAGCCACTTTTCCATGCATAAAAATGCATAGATGTTAGTTTTGCCATGGTTGCGCCTTCCATAAATAAATTAAGAGATTGAGATTGATCTATAAAATAACCTCTTTGACGAGACATATCTATAATGTCTTTCATACTTAACTCCCAAACAGTTTTATACAATTCTTTAATGTCTTGAGGAATAACATCTATATTTTGAATAGAGCCATTAGCTCTCATTATATCTTGTTTCAATCCATCGTTCCAAAGACCTAATTCCACTAAATCTTCTAGAAGGTGCTTATTAACTACAATAAATTCTCCAGATAACACACGACGTGTGTAGATGTTAGAGGTATATGGTTCAAAACATTCGTTATTTCCTAATATTTGAGATGTACTTGCTGTAGGCATTGGAGCTACTAACAAAGAGTTTCTAACACCATGTTTTTTAACCTCTTTTCGTAGTTTAGCCCAATCCCAACGTCCACTTAATTCTTCGTCTTTTACATTCCAAAGGTTGTGCTGGAATTCGCCATTACTAATTGGTGAGCCTTTATACGTTTTGTAAGGACCTTCTTTTTCTGCTTCTTCCATACTTGCTGTTACAGCAGCAAAATATAATGTCTCGAAAATTTCCTGATTTAACTTCTTGGCTTTATCGCTTGTAAAAGGCATACGTAATTTTATAAACGTATCTGCTAAACCTTGAACACCTAAACCTATTGGTCTGTGACGGAAATTAGAGTTCTCTGCTTCAATAACAGGATAGTAATTTCTATCGATTACTTTATTTAAGTTTTTGGTAACGCGTTTCGTTATTTTATATAACTCTTTATGGTCAAACTCACCATTTTTAATAAACATTGGCAAAGCAATAGATGCTAAATTACACACAGCAACTTCATCTGGAGATGTGTACTCCATGATTTCTGTACATAAATTTGAAGAACGAATGGTTCCTAAATTTTTCTGATTAGATTTTCTGTTTGCAGCATCTTTATACAACATATAAGGCGTTCCAGTTTCAATTTGAGATTCCAAAATTTTCTCCCAAAGTTCACGAGCTCTTATTGTTTTACGTCCTTTTCCTGCTGCTTCATATTTTAAATATAGTGCTTCAAATTCTTCACTATGTGTTTCAGGTAATCCTGGACATTCGTTTGGACACATTAAAGTCCATTCTCCATCTTCTTGCACACGTTTCATGAATAAATCTGAAATCCACATAGCATAGAATAAGTCTCTTGCACGCATTTCTTCTTTCCCATGATTCTTTTTTAAATCTAAGAAATCGAAAATATCTGCATGCCAAGTTTCAATATAAATAGCAAAACTACCTTTACGCTTTCCTCCTCCTTGATCTACATATCTAGCAGTGTCATTAAACACTTGAAGCATTGGTACAATTCCGTTAGATGTGCCATTTGTTCCTGCAATGTAACTTCCTGTTGCGCGAACATTATGTATTGCTAAGCCTATTCCACCTGCAGATTGAGAAATTTTAGCTGTTTGTTTTAATGTATCGTAAATACCTTCAATACTATCGTCTTTCATGGTTAAAAGAAAACAAGAAGACATTTGTGGTTTTGGTGTTCCAGAATTAAAAAGTGTAGGTGTAGCGTGTGTAAAATATTTTTTAGACATTAACTCGTAAGTCTCGATTGCAGCATCTAAATCGTTTAAATGAATTCCAATTGAAACACGCATTAACATATGTTGAGGACGTTCGGCAATTTCGCCATTTAACTTTAATAAATAAGAACGTTCTAATGTTTTAAATCCAAAATAATCGTATCCAAAATCGCGATTATAAATAATAGTAGAGTCTAATTTTTCTTTATTATCCATGATTACTTTGTAAACTTCATCAGATAATAATGGCGCATCTTTACCTGTTCTTGGGTTTACATAAGTGTATAAATCGTGCATAACCTCGCTAAAGGTTTTCTTTGTGTTTTTATGTAAGTTGGATACTGAAATTCTTGCAGCTAATTTGGCGTAATCTGGATGAGCTGTAGTCATTGTTGCAGCAATTTCAGCAGCAAGATTATCAAGTTCACTTGTTGTTACACCATCATACAATCCTTCAATAACACGCATGGCTACTTTTACTGGATCTACTAAATCGTTCAATCCATAACATAACTTTCTCACTCTAGCAGTGATTTTGTCGAACATCATTGGTTCTTTGTGGCCATCTCTTTTTACTACATACATATTTTACACGTTTTTAAATTTTTCTGAACACCTTCAGAAAATGGATTAATTAGTTGGTTTAAGTATTCAAAAACAATTGAAACACTTATAATTTAAATAATTATTGGAAATAAGTTAACTGAATATTTACTTGAAATATTGAATAAAAAGATTGCTATTAACTTATTTTATATTCTTGGGTTGCTTGCTAAAAATCGGCGTCAAATTTAAATTTATCCTCTTCCTCTTCTTTATTTAAAACACCTGCTTTCTGGTACTCTGACACTCGTTTTTCAAAGAAATTTGTTTTTCCTTGTAACGATATCATGTCCATGAAATCGAATGGATTAGCAGTGTTATATTCTTTTTCACAATCTAATTCGCTTAAAAGTCTATCTGTTACAAACTCTAAGTATTGCGACATTAATTTAGCGTTCATGCCAATTAAACTTGCTGGTAAAGATTCTGTAATAAATTCACGTTCTATATCTAACGCATCAATAAGAATTTCTCTAATACGTTCTTTAGGCACTTTATTAACCAAGTGTTTGTTATGTAGGTGTACTGCAAAGTCGCAATGCACACCTTCATCTCTTGAAATTAACTCGTTAGAGAAAGTTAATCCTGGCATTAAGCCACGTTTTTTTAACCAAAAAATAGAGCAAAATGCTCCTGAAAAGAAAATTCCTTCTACTGCTGCAAAAGCAATTAAACGCTCACCAAAACTTGGTGATTCTATCCATTTTAAAGCCCAATCTGCTTTCTTCTTTATGGCAGGAAAATTATCTAAAGCATTAAAAAGTTGGTCTTTTTCTTTTTCGTCTTTTACGTAGGTGTCTATTAATAGCGAATAGGTTTCACTATGTATGTTTTCCATCATTATTTGAAATCCGTAAAAGAACTTTGCCTCACTATATTGAACTTCATTGATAAAGTTTTCTGCTAAGTTTTCATTCACAATTCCATCACTAGCTGCAAAAAAAGCTAATATGTGTTTAATAAAATAGCGCTCATCATCATTCAATTTACTTTTCCAATCTGTAAGATCTTGGTGTAAATCTATTTCTTCAGCAGTCCAAAAACTTGCTTCAGATTTTTTGTACCATTCCCAAATATCATGGTGTTGAATTGGAAATATTACAAATCTATCCTTATTTTCTAGCAATATTGGTTCTGTTACTTGAGACATTATTTTTTAGTGTTTTTAAATTGTGAAACGAAAATTTTGATGTGATTTGGGGCTAACAAAGATTCAAAAATGAGATTGAAAATGAAAGGTTAAGTTATAAACATTGTCAACAAGTTTTTAACAAAAGTAATCTGTCAATTATTATGAATCGCATATCTATTTAAGCGTTATCTAGCTGACTATTAAGCACTTATTTTTTTGTGAATTAAATTTATTACTGTATGAAAATACGTGTTAAACAATAAAGAATGATAGGCAGCCACTATATTCTTTAGCAATACTTCTTTAGAATTTTTTGCATAAAAAAAGACCAGCTTGAACTGGTCTTTTTAGATCGATTAATAGCAAACATTATAAAATGAAATGCATATCCCTTAATTAATAGCATTACAAATATCAAAGATTTTATAATACAAAAATGAGATTTTGTATAGTTGGTAACAAATACTGTATAATTGGTAATCTAATTATTACATTTACTTAGTTAATAGGAAGATAAATACTCTTTATACAAAAATTGCAGCCAACTATACATATAAAAGGCTAAACAAAATAATATATTGCTATATTTGAGTTTATGATAAAAGCAGTAATTGTAGACGATGAAACTAAAGCTATACAAAGCTTAACATGGGAATTAGCTAATTTTAGCAACGAAATTCAAGTTATTGAAACTTTCACAAAACCCGAAGAGGCTATAGCATATTTAAAAACACACACGCCAGATTGTTTGTTTTTAGATATAAACATGCCAACTATGGATGGGTTTCAGTTTCTAGAATCCTTAACACAAAAAGATTTTGCCATTATTATTACAACAGCATATAATGAGTATGCCTTAAAAGCTTTAAAAAATGAAGCGATAGATTATTTATTAAAACCTATAGATTCTGATGATTTAAAGGAAACTATTAAAAAGATTAAAAAATTTCACAATAGTAATATATCTTCTGCTAAAGTTGAAGAAGTCTTATTAAATTTTAATGCAGGTTTAAAACAAAAAAAAGTTATTATAAACACAGATGGCAAACTCGTTTTTTTAAACGTAGACGATATTTTATATATCGAATCTGATGGAAATTATAGTACTTTTATAATGGCCAATAATCAAAAAATGGTTGTTACAAAAAAAATAAAAGAAATAGATGCCCTTTTACCAGAAAACTATTTTTTTAGAATTCACAATTCTTATATTATAAATCTAAATAAAATTAAAGAGTTTGTAAAAAACGACGGTTATGTAGTTATGGAGTCTAACGACAAAATACCTGTTGCCAGACTAAGAAAAACAGATTTTTTAAACAAATTATAATGTAATGAAACGTTATTTTTATTTTTCTAAAATGTCTTTAAAAAAAATAATAGCTCTGCTTCTAATTCTTTTATATTTCCCCTTTACTAGTATCTCTCAAAATGAAATAGACTCCAAATTTAAATCTGAAATAAATAATTTTTTAATAGATAAAACACCTATTTATAAAGTTTTAGATTCTACTTTCAGCAATGTTAAAAACGACACACTAAAGATGCAGTTTTTATTAATTAAAAGTAGAGAAACTAATTATTTAGAAGGCCAAAGCTACTCCTTAAATATGCTAGGAGAAAACTATAGAAATCTCTCGATTTACGATAAAGCTATAGAAACTCATCAAGAAGCTTTAGATATAGCTAAAGAGGCAAAAAACATAGATTTACAAGTTGTAAGCTTAAACATGTTAGGAGTAGTCTATAGAAGACTGGACGTAATTAGAACAGCATTAGACTACCATAAGGAAGCTTTAGATTTAGCTGAAACTGTAAAGCCAATTACTCTAGAATTAAAACACAGTATTGCTATTTCTCAAAACAGTATGGGAAATATTTATTTAGCTCTTAAACAATATGATTTAGCATTAGAACTCTTTTATAAATCTTTAGAAATTGAAAAAGAACTAGATAATAAATTAGGCTTAGCAATTAATTATCATAATATTGGTTATGCCCAAGAAGCTAAAGGAAATATTGATGTTGCCTTGCTTAATTATGAAACTTCCTTAAAATACAACAACGAAATAAACTCAGATATTGGTCGTGTTATTTGCTATAATAGTATTGGAAAACTAGATATTTTAAAAGGCGACTACAAAGAGGCTTTACCAGTTATTGAAAACGCATTAGAAAGGGCTAAAATTACTAATGATCAATATTATATATCGCTATCTTATGCCAATCTAGGTTTGATAAATTTAAAACTGAATAATTTTAATGATGCTGAAAATAATTTAAACGAAGCATTAAATATTGCAAAAAAATTCAATTTAAAATCTCAAGAATCTGAAGCCTACAAATATCTTTCACAATTAAATGAACAGTTAGCAAATTATAAAACTGCTCTTCAATTCTATCAACTGTATGTAGATTTAGATAAAACAATTACTAACGAAAAAAACTTTCAATATGTAAGCGATTTAATTCTAAAATATGAAAGCGAAAAGAAAAACAATCAAATAAAAGCATTGGCTAGCGAAAACGAAATTGTAAAATTAAAACTAATACAAAACCGTAAAATTTTACTCTTAAGCTTACTTGGAGGTATATTAATTGTTGGCTTTTTTGTTATTCTACAAAGGCAACACAGATTAAAAAATGAAAAAAAGATTGTAACACTAGAGCAAGAGATGTTACGTAACCAGATGAATCCTCATTTTATTTTTAACTCACTAAACTCTATAAAACTTTATATTATTAATAATGAAAAGGAAAACGCTGTTTATTATTTAAACAAATTTTCTAAACTCATTCGAAAAATACTTATCGCTTCAACCGAAAAAGAGATTTCTCTACAAGACGAGTTAGATACTATGGATCTTTATATGAATATTGAAAATATGCGTTTTTCAAATGAAATTAATTACAAAACATCCATAGAAACAGATGTAAATCCATCTATTATTAAAGTTCCTTCATTAATTTTGCAACCTTTTTTAGAAAATGCTCTTTGGCATGGTTTATCTTCTAAAACAGGAGAAAAAAACATTTATTTAGATGTTAATCAAAAAAATCCAGGCTACATTACTATTACTATAACAGATAATGGTGTTGGTAGATCTGTTTCTGAAAAAATAAAAGAACAAAAAAAATTAAAACGAAAATCTGTAGGTATAGACATTACAAAAGCTAGGTTAGAAAACTTTTCAAAAGATTTTATAAACGATTATAAAATTGAAATTATAGATTTATTTGAAAACGAAAACCCTTCAGGAACAAAGGTTATTGTAAACATTCCAATAAAAACATTTGTTTTAAAAACTGCTTAATAGAGAATTTTATTTATTGAATCCTTTAGCTACATTCTCTAATTCTGCATACCAATCTTCCCCAAATTTTCTTATTAATGCCTCTTTTACAAATTTATAAATTGGCACTTGAAGTTCTTTTCCTAAAGTACAAGCATCGTCACAAATTTCCCATTTATCATAATTAACTGCCGAAAACTCGCTATAATCTTTTACTCTTATAGGATATAAATGACAAGAAACAGGTTTCTTCCAGCTTACAACACCTTGATTATAAGCTTCTTCAATTGCACAAAGAGCAGTCCCTTTTTTGTCAAAAATAACATAAGCACAATCTGCATTATTAATTAAAGGAGTTTCAAAATCTCCAAATTCTGTTGTAATAAAAACGCCTTGTTTTTCAATAGCTTCAATCCCTTCTTTTCTTAAAAAAGGTTTTACTTTTGGATAGATATCCTCAAGAATTTTTGTTTCACTATCCTCCAGTGGAGCTCCAGCATCGCCATCAATACAACAAGCACCTTTGCATGCCGAAAGGTTACAGAGAAAATCTTTCTCAATAATATCTTCTGAAACGATGGTTTTTCCTAATTGAAACATGTGGCAAATATACATTTTAAAAGCATAAATAAAACGTCAAAAAGATTCTAATATTCGTTTCAAATTATCGAAATTTGCAACAAGAAAATAAACACTTAACTCATGAAGATTTTCAAGATTTTGTTATCAATACTTGCAATTGTATTAATAATTTACAATTTTACTCAGGTTAATTTTAATGCTCCTTTTGAAGAAGAAAGCATTATAGCCTTTATTACTATTCTAGCCTCTATGTGTGCTTTAATTTTATTGCAAATTTTAAGACTTTCAAAAAAAATTGAAAAACAGATAAAACAAAATAAATAATGTTCGATGTTTTAATTATTGGTGGAGGAGCTTCTGGCATGTCTTGTGCCTTGGTTTTAGGTTCTGCAAAAAAACAAGAATTTGCTAAAAACAAACAGATTGGCATTATATTACATCAAAAAACGTCTCATCTACAAAACGCTCTATTTAATAATGTTTTAGGATTAACTCCAGGAACAACTGGAGAATCTATACTTGAAAATGGCATGCACCAACTTGCATCTTTATATCCACATGTTAAGCAAATAGAACATGAAAAAGTATGTGAAATTGTTAAAGCTGAAAATGGCTTTTTAGTAAAAACTAATAAGGCTGAATATAACTCCAAAATTGTTGTTGTAGCAGTTGGATACACCAATTTAATAACTATTGAAGGTTTAGAAAAATACATAGAACCTCATCCAAGAGCAAAAGCTGAAAAAAATAGAATCTGGTTGAAAAATACAGATCATAAAATAGAAGAAAACCTTTATGTGACAGGGACTTTAGCTGGATGGCGAAGTCAATTTGCTATTGCTTGTGGTAGTGGAACTCAAGTGGCAACAGACATTTTAACGCTTTGGAATAATGGTGAGCATGTTAAGATTCATGATAAAATTTAATCCACTCTATTACTCAATGTTATAACCTCTTCAATCATAATATCTTTTTGATTGATAACTTCTTCGAAAGCGCCATTTCCATAAAGTTGGTCTGCTAAAGTGGCTTTAATATATTGTTTAACTTCTTCGTTGTAGGCAACAAATGTAATATTGGCTTTTGTCTTTTCATTTAAATAATTTTGAAAATCCAAAACC
The DNA here is from genome assembly GCF_003148645.1 of Xanthomarina spongicola. Lineage (GTDB taxonomy): Bacteria > Bacteroidota > Bacteroidia > Flavobacteriales > Flavobacteriaceae > Xanthomarina > Xanthomarina spongicola. The sequence continues at coordinate 551,920 of NZ_QGGP01000001.1, read as the reverse complement.
ATATCGTCGTTAAACTGAAAGCTCATAATAAACTCCTTTCTTGAAATATTATCGTAAGCATGACGATCTTTTTCTAAAAGTTCGAAAACAAAATTGCTAATAAACCCTCTTCTGTCTAAAAAAGTAAGTGTTTCGTTTTGCATACTCATATCTAAAGGCACAAACACATCTGGAATAATACCACCTCCTCCATAAACAACTTTTCCATTAGGAGTTGTAAATTTTAAAGAATCTGCTACTTCAATTTTTTCAGGATCTAAAAGTTCGCCACTATTTAATCGATCGAAATACTCGTCGTAATAATCTCTATTTCCGTTTTCATAAGAACGCTGAATGGAGCGACCTGTTGGTGTATAGTATCTTGAAACGGTTAGTCTAACTGCACTTCCGTCTCCTAACTCCATTTCTCTTTGCACCAACCCTTTACCATAAGAACGACGTCCAACAATAGTTCCTTTATCGTTATCTTGTAATGCTCCTGCTATAATTTCGCTTGCTGAAGCTGAGTTTTCATCTATTAGTACGTAAACTTTTCCTTTTTCAAATGTGCCTTTTTTTGTAGCATAGCTTTTTTCAATATCACCTCTTTTATTTTTAGTGAATAAAATAAGCTTGTCGTCTTCAAGAAATTCATCTACAATTTGTTCGGCAACACCTAAAAAACCTCCAGGATTATTTCGTAAATCGACTGCTAATTCTTTAATTCCAGCTTTTTGCAATTTAGTAAGTTCCTTTTTAAATTCTTTATAAGTGGATTCTGCAAAACGGTTAATTTTAATATAACCTAACTTATCTGTAAGCATGTAAGCTGCATCAACAGATCTTATTGGAATATGATTTCTTTTCACAGAAAAATTTAAAAGTTCTGGCTCACCTCTTCTGTAAACTTTTAAATCGACTATGGTATTAATAGGCCCTTTTAATTTTTTAATGATATCGTTATTGTTAAAATCTTTGCCAAAAATAGAATCGCCATTTGCCATAATAATTCTGTCTCCTCCAATAATCCCAGCTTTTTCACTTGGACCTCCTTCTACAGCTCTAATTACTGTAATGGTATCTTTATAAGTATAAAAATTAATGCCAATACCTACAAAATCGCCTTTCATATTATCGGTTACACGTTGCATATCTTCTTTTGGAATATATACCGAATGTGGATCTAGATTATTTAAAATGCCATTTACTGTTACATCTACAATACTATCTGTATTAACATCGTCAATGTATTCGTAATCTATATAATCTATAAGTCTATTAAGTTTGTCCTTTTTGCTGTTTTTTGTAAATAATCTATCAGACGTATCAGTGAAATTTAATTTTCCCCCAATGTATATTCCTGCTGCAATTGCAACACCAATAATAAGTGGGATATATTTTTTCTTTAGCCTCATTAAGCTTTTAAATCTTCTATTAATACAAGTTCAATTCCTGCTTTTTTTAAAAATTGCAATCCTGAATCGTCTTTATATGCTTCTTTATATACAACTCTAACAATTCCTGCTTGATGGATTAATTTACTACACTCCTTACAAGGAGATAAGGTAATATATAATGTAGCTCCTTTACAAGATTGTGTTGAAGACGCTACTTTTAAAATTGCATTGGCTTCAGCATGCAAAACATACCATTTGGTATAACCTTCGTCGTCTTCACAATAATTTTCAAACCCAGTTGGTGTGCCATTAAATCCATCAGAAATAATCATTCTTTCTTTTACAATAATTGCGCCAACTTGTTTACGTTCACAATAAGATAGTTTTCCCCATTCTTTTGCAATTCTTAAATAAGCTTTATCGTATTTAAGTAGTTTGTGTTCTTTCATATATATCTCAAAGTGAAAATCTAATTTAATAATATACAACGAAGATAGGTTGTAAGTATTTTAATTACAACCAGAGAATTAAAGTTTTATGAAAACTTTAGGTAAAAATGAAGGTTATTTTAAGCTAATAAATCGCTATTCAAAATCATTGGAATAACTAATCCAACCACAACTGCCGAAATTACCATAACCCAATCGCGTTTAGAAAATCTAAAAACAGTTTGCATGATGTAACCTAAAAATAGCACTACAAAAACAATAATTACTTGAGCAATTTCAATACCTAGAGCAAATTCTAAAAGAGTTACTAATTTGTTATCAGACTGTCCAACTAACATTCTAAATTCTCTTGCAAAACCCAATCCATGAACTAACCCAAAGAATAATGTGGAGAAAAACAGAACGCCAACTTTTTCTTTTTGAGCTCCTTTTCCTGCTGTAAATACATTGAAAAGTGCAACCATTAAAATAGTTACTGGAATCAAAAATTCTACTAATTGACCATTAACACTCACTACATTATAAGCTGCTAAAACTAAAGAAAGGGTATGACCCAATGTGAATAAAGTAACTAACAGTAAAACACGTTTCCAATCTTTAAAAAGATATGGTACTGCTAGAACTATTAAAAAGAGAACATGATCGTAGGCATTTATATCTAATACGTGATTGATGCCATACTCTACGTGAAACCAGAAATTATCAAACATTGTTTATTGTCGTTTATTTGGGTGTTTTCAAATATACAATTTATAACGAAATGACAATAAAAGCATCATTAATTTAAACATAAAAGACACACAAATTGTGTGTCTTTTATTATCTGAGTACTCAAGGTGGGAATCGAACCCACACTCTCGAAAGAACTGGATTTTGAATCCAGCGCGTCTACCAATTCCGCCACTTGAGCTAAATAGACTGCAAAATTATAAAATAAAATAGCACAAACAATTAAAATTAGTCCCTTTTATGCTTTTGGAGTTGAAATAAATTCCTAAATTTGCACCTCATTTAATAAAAACGATTTAATTCGTTACAAAACAACAGTTTAACAATGCCAAACGCTAAAACAGAGGCTAAAATTTTTACTTGTACACAAAGTAAAGAGCTTGCTATTAAAATTGCAGGTGCTTTCGGTGTTCCATTAGGCAATGTTATAACCTCTACTTATAGCGATGGTGAGTTTCAACCATCTTATGAAGAATCCATAAGAGGGACTCGTGTTTTTATTATAGGTTCTACACATCCAGGTCCAGAAAATTTAATGGAAATGTTATTAATGATTGATGCAGCTAAGCGTGCATCTGCAAGACATATAACAGCTGTACTTCCTTATTTTGGATGGGCTAGACAAGATAGAAAAGACAAGCCAAGAGTACCAATTGCTGCTAAATTAGTTGCAAAGATGTTGGAAGCTGCTGGAGCAACTCGAATAATTACAATGGATTTGCATGCCGATCAAATTCAAGGGTTTTTTGAAAAACCTGTAGATCACCTTTTTGCTTCAACTATATTTTTACCTTATTTAAAAAGTTTAAATCTAGACAACTTAACTATTGCTTCTCCAGATATGGGAGGATCGAAAAGAGCTTATGCGTATTCTAAAGCGTTAGAAAGTGATGTGGTTATTTGCTATAAGCAAAGAGCAAAAGCAAATACCATCTCTCATATGGAATTAATTGGAGATGTAACAGGTAAAAATGTTGTATTGGTGGACGATATGGTAGACACAGCTGGCACATTAACAAAAGCAGCCGATTTAATGATAGAACGTGGTGCATTAAGTGTTCGTGCTATTTGTACACATCCTATTTTGTCTGGAAATGCTTATGAAAAAATTAAAAACTCAAAACTAGAAGAATTAATTGTAACAGATTCAATTCCTCTAAAACATAAAAGCAGCAAAATAATAGTTTTAAGCTGTGCCGAACTTTTTGCAGATGTAATGCATAATGTCCATTACAACAAATCAATTAGTTCAAAATTTATAATGTAATTAATAATTAATATAAACACAAACAATGAAATCAATTACAATCAACGGATCTCAAAGAGAAAGCGTGGGCAAAAAAGCAACAAAAGCCTTACGTAATGCTGGTCAGGTTCCTTGCGTATTATACGGAGGAGACAAACCAGTTCATTTTACAGCTGAAGAATTAGCCTTCTCAAAACTTGTATATACGGCTAATGCGCATACAGTTGCAATTGCTTTAGATAATGGTGAAACTTATAATGCTATTATGCAAGATATTCAGTTTCATCCTGTAACAGATAAAATTTTACATATAGATTTCTATCAGTTATATGAAGACAAACCAATTATGATGGAAATTCCAGTACATTTTATTGGAAATTCTAAAGGTGTTAAAGCTGGTGGTGTATTACGTAAAAACGCACGTAAATTACGTATCAAAGCTTTACCAAAAAACTTACCAGATTTTATAGAGGTAGATATTACACCTTTAAAAATTGGAAACAAATTATATGTTACTGCTTTAGAAAACGAAGCTTTCAACATAATGCATCCAGACAATACAGTTGTTTGTCAAATTAAACGTGCTAGAGCTGCAATGGTTGTTGCTGCTGAAGATGATGATGAAGAAACAGAAGGAGCAGAAGGAACTACTGAAGGAGGAGAAACTCCAGAAGTAGCTGCAGAAACTCAAGAATAAACCTAACAGTTTAACTTATACTAAAGCATTCTGAATAATTCAGAATGCTTTTTTTATTTTTACACAAATAAATAAAATGTGTAACTTCTTAAAAAATCTTTTTAGTAAACAGGATACTCCTATTTATAGTGAAGAAACAAACACAATGAAAAAATTTTTAATTGTTGGTCTTGGTAATATTGGCGAAAAATATGCAAACACCAGACACAATATTGGTTTTAAAATATTAGATCATTTAGCAAAAAAAGAAGACCTGTCTTTTGTTACACAAAAATTAGGAGACCTAACTACATACAAATTTAAAGGAAGAACCTTTATTTTATTAAAGCCAAGTACCTATATGAATTTAAGTGGTAAAGCAGTTCTTTATTGGCTTACAAAAGAAAAAATACCTTTAGAAAATCTTCTAATAATTACTGATGATTTAAATTTAACTTTTGGGACTTTTAGACTTAAAACCAAAGGTAGTGATGGTGGACATAACGGATTAAAAGATATTCAAGACAAATTAAATACTACTAATTATAATAGGTTTAGATTTGGAATTAGTAATGAATTTAATAAAGGATCTCAAGTAGATTATGTTTTAGGAGAATGGGATGAAGAGGAAAATAAAAAACTCCCTGAACGACTTGATAAATCAATAGAATTAATTAAATCTTTTGGTACAGCAGGCATTAATAATACCATGAATGCCTTTAATGGAAAATAAAAAAGGGAAGCTAAATTAGCTTCCCTTTTTTATTTTTAAAATTTATTACTAATACATATTATGTTAAATTATTATTACAAATTCAAAATTTGCACTTTGTATCTAACATTATTCTGATATTTATTTATATTTTAGTCCCTTATTACTCTCAAAACTATTAATTAATACACATTATGAAAAAAATTACTTTAAAATTTATGATTTTAACCTTTTTTTGCATGCCAGTTTTCTTATTAGCACAAGAAAAACAAAAGGCACCAAAAAAACAGATCAATCTAGAACTAACTGAAGAAAATCAAAGACACTTAGAAGAAACAGGATTTATAAGATGTGCTACTGTAGAAGTGGAAGCTTTACGTAGACAAAACGATCCTTCAATCCAATCTGAAGAAGAATTTGAAAATTGGTTGGCGCCTTTAATTGAGGCACGTAAACAACGAATTGCTGAAGAAAAAGCTAACGGAACTTTTAGACGTATAGAATATAATATTCCAATTATATTTCATGTTATTACTGGTTCTGCAGGTGATGCTTACGATTTATCGGAAGCGCAAATACAAGCACAAATAGACCAATTAAATATTGATTTTAGAAATTTAGCAGGTAGTACACATGCTGCAGCTGCAGATTCTGAAATAAACTTTATTCCAGCAACAGTAGATCCAAATGGAATTGCTTTAACCGAGCCAGGAATTAATAGAGTTTATGGATATACTGGCACACAATCACAATCATCTATGGATGGAACCGTTAAACCTGCAACTATTTGGGATCGTTCTTTATATGCTAACGTTTGGACAGCTAATTTAGGTGGTGGTTTATTAGGTTATGCACAATTTCCTTCAAATTCAACATTACCAGGTATGCCAGGAAGTGGTGGTTCTGCACAAACAGATGGTGTAGTAGTACTTGCTGGAACTGTTGGTTCTGTTGCAAATCCAGGAACAGCTGCTCCATATAACTTAGGTCGTACGTTAACTCATGAAATTGGTCACTGGATAGGTTTAAGACATATTTGGGGAGATGGTGGTTGTACTGTGGATGATTATTGTGCAGATACACCTAATGCTGGTGGTGCAAACTTTGGATGTCCAAGTGTAGATTCTTGTGCTGGTGGTGATGTAGATATGGTTGAAAACTATATGGATTATACAGATGATGCTTGTATGGATATTTTCACTAACGATCAGGTTGGCAGAATGGTTACTGCACTAGAAAATGCCACTGGTCTTTCAAGTCTTCCAAGCTCACCAACAGGTAATCCTGTTACGGTTTACGATTTAGATGGTCGAATAAAAATAAACAATTTAAATCTAGTTGATTGTGAGTACACAATTACACCTGAAATTGAATTAATTAATACAGGAAATAATCCTATAACCTCTATTACAATAAGCTATGATATTGATGGAAACACTCCAACAGATTATTTTTGGTCAGGAAATCTAGCTAATACTGGAGACTCTGAAGTAATTAATCTTCCTACAACTTCATCAACTTCAGGATCACATACTTTCAATGTTAATATTACAAGTCCTAATGGAGGAACAGATATGAATGTTGTAAATGATGTTGATTCTGAAAATTTTGATTTTGGAACTTCTTTTATGGGTTCAACGAGCATTGAATTAGAATTAGTAACCGATGACTACGGAAGTGAAACAACTTGGGAATTTACAAATTCTAGTGGTACGGTTTTATATGGTAGCGGTTCTCTTTCTAGTAATACAACTTACAACGAATCATTCACTATTGAGGATAATGAATGTTACACATTTACAATTTATGATTCTTATGGAGATGGTATTTGCTGTGATTATGGAACCGGATCTTATGAACTGTCAGATAATACAGGGACAATAATTTTTACAGGTGCCGAATTTGCTGCAGAAGAGGCTACAACAATTTCTACAGCTTCTTTAAGTACGTCTGAATTTGAATTAAGTACTTCTTTAAGTATTTACCCAAATCCAACATCTCAAGTTCTTAATATAAAGTCAACAAATACTAATTTACCAGATGCGTATGCTATTTACAATATGTTAGGTCAAGAAATCATGAGTAATAAAATCTCGAATGAATCTGATTTATCAATAAACACATCTAACCTAAGCAACGGAATGTATTTTATTAAAATAGCTAAAGAATCTAATCAAGTTTCTTTACCGTTTATTAAGAAATAACCCTTATTACCAAATAAACTTAAAAGAGGATTGATGCTTATCAATCCTCTTTTTTTGTCAAAAATTTTTAAAATTGATCAAATACTTCAACTTTTAAAAACATTCTATTAATACGTTTTATGTTAAAAAAACTTCATTAATACTCAATTAGAGCTTTTTATATAATATTTTCTTGTTAATTTTATTTAAATTTACATATTAAACACACTTAAAATCAACTTATTAATTAGTGAATTATGAAACAGAACGACTTTAAAAAAGTTTTATTAGGTTTATTTATGCTTTTAATGGTTTTTAGTTTGCAAGCGCAACAAAAAACAAGTTTAGCTACAAGTATTTTATCTAATGAACCTTTACAATTAACAGAAGAAAATCAAAGACATTTTGAAGAAACAGGTTATGTAAGATGTGCAACTGTAGAAATGGAAGCCTTACGTAGACAAAACGACCCTTCAATTCAATCTAAAGAAGAATTTGAAAATTGGTTAGCACCTTTAATCGAAGCTCGTAATCAACGAATAGCTGAAGAAAAGGCAAACGGAACCTTTAGGCGTGCAGTAGTTAATATTCCAATAATATTTCATGTGCTTACTGGCTCTGCTGGAGATGCTAACGATTTATCTGCATCACAAATACAAGCGCAGATAGACCAATTAAATATAGATTTTAGAAATTTAGCAGGAAGCACACATGCTGCAGCTGCCGATGCTGAAATTAATTTTATTCCGGCAGTAATTGATCCAAGTGGAAACACTTTAGCAGAGCCAGGAATCGATAGAGTTTATGGCTATCCAGGAACAATTTCTACAACAGCACTAGACAATACGATTAAACCTGCAACTATATGGGATCGCTCTTTATATGCAAATATTTGGACAGCAAATCTTGGTGGTGGGTTATTAGGATATGCGCAATTCCCATCAAATTCAACATTACCAGGTTTACCTACAAGTGGAGGTTCAGCTCAAACAGATGGTGTAGTTGTACTTGCTGGAAGTGTAGGTTCTGTAGCAAATCCAGGAACAGCTGCTCCTTATAACTTAGGTCGTACTTTAACACATGAAGTTGGTCACTGGATAGGATTAAGGCATATTTGGGGAGATACATCTGCTTGTACAAACGATGATTATTGTGCAGACACTCCTGATTCTACAACTTCTAATGGAGGTTGCCCTACTATTGACCGTTGTCCTAGTGATGGTTTAGGAAACGATATGGTTGAAAACTACATGGATTACACAAATGATGCTTGTATGAATATATTTACTAACGATCAAGTTAGTAGAATGATAACAGTTCTTGAAAATGCTACTGGTATATCAAACTTACCAAACTCAAACACTGGAAACTCTACTCCTACAATTGCTTTTGGCACACCAATAGTGAACGAATTAGAAGGCACAAGTTGTATCGCTCGAGATGTTAATATACCTGTTAATATTGCTATAGGAGCATCAGCTAATGCAACAGTCACTTTTTCAGTAAGTGGTTCAGCAACAAATATGACAGATTTTGAAATTTTAACTCCATCTGTAACTTTTGCATCTGGAGACAATTCGAGTCAAGACCTAATGCTTAGAATATTTGAAGATGGATTTGTTGAAGCTGACGAAACAATTATTGTTGACATGACTTTAAATGCCAATGGTGGAGATGCTGAATTAGCAACAAATGGTTCTGAAACGTTAACTTATACTATTTTGAATGATGATAACAGTCCAAATCTTGGTTCTGTAGTTACATTGTTTAGTGATGATTTTGAAAGTTATAATACTTTCGATATTAGCCCAATTGGTGGATGGACAATGGATGATGGTGATGGTAATGCTACTTACGGTGAAGGTGATCCATATGAATGGACTAACCAATATTACACAGGAACATTTATTGTTTTTGATCCTTCTCAAGTTACTGGTGGTACTTTACCAGCATCATGGAATCCACATAGTGGCAACCAAGGCTATTATTGTTTTGCAGCAACAGATACACCTAATGGAACTGCTCAAAATGATGATCATATAATTACACCTCAAATAAGTCTTACTGGAGTTAACAGTGAATTACGTTTCTGGGCCAAAACACAAGATCCTACTTGGGGGTTAGAACGCTTTAATGTTAAAGTATCTACATCAGATACAGATTTATCAAATTTTGCAACCATACAACCAAGTTCACCGGCACCACAATCACCTTATCAATCGGCTCCTACGGCTTGGACAGAATATGTATTTGATTTATCTGCTTTCGATGGTATGGACATCTATATTGCTATTCATGAAGTATCAGCAGATAGCTATATCTTTATGTTAGATGATATTAGCGTAACAACTTTTATTCAAAATTCTGTTCAAACAACTGTAAATACTGGCACTTCTGCTCAGATGGATTTAAATGGATCTGGTTCAGCTTATGCTTATGATAGTACTTCCGCGAATATTATGGCTGAAGTACAAAACAATGATAGTTTTGATTATGGTTGTGCTGACATCTCTGTTATGCGTGCTGGTACTGGAGCACAAATGTATGAAAATCCAGATTCTGGCGAATTTGTAATGGATAAAGCATTTACAATTGGCACTGATTCTGGAAATACAGCTGGTGATGTTATGGCTACTTTCTATTTTACAAATGCTGAAATTACTGGTTGGGAATCTGCTACTGGTCAAGTAAGGGCAGATTTATACATAATAAGAGAAGTAAATGGTAATGTTGAAGATATTGTTCCTGCAACTATTGGAAGTTATGGCGCAACCGATGTTACTCTTGAAGGAAGTTTTACAGGTGCAGATGGAGATTTCTATTTTGGACCACTTAATGCATATTTAAGCGTTGAAGAAAATATACTTGAAGGGTTCAGTATGTTTCCAAATCCAACTTCTGGTGTACTTAACATCTCCTTAGCTAATGCAAATGAGTTACCAGATAGCTATGTTATTTATAACATGTTAGGTCAGGTAGTACTAAATAAAGAAATTAGTAACGAATCAGACTTAACGGTTAATACTTCAACTTTAAGTAATGGTATGTATTTTATTAAAATAGCTAAAGAATCTAATCAAATTTCTTTACCTTTCATTAAGAAATAAATTTTAATACTAAATAAACTTAAAAGAGGATTGATGTTTATCAATCCTCTTTTTTTATTTTTGAAGAAATAATAAACGTTTGAAAATTTTCGATTCCTTACCAGCAGATTTTAATTCGAAAACAGTGGTTACAATTGGCACCTTTGATGGTGTCCACATTGGTCATAAAAAAATTATCGAAAGATTAGTAAATACTGCAAAAAAGAGTGGTTTACAATCTGTTGTGCTTACCTTTTTCCCTCATCCAAGAATGGTCTTGCAGAACGATGCTAATATTAAACTTATAAATACCATTGAAGAACGTAGTCTTATTTTAAAACAACTTGGTTTAGATGTATTAATAATTAAGAAATTTACAAAAGATTTTTCACGTTTAACTGCAGAAGAATTTGTTTCAGAAATTTTAGTTAAACAACTTCATGCCAAAAAAATTATTATTGGTTACGACCACCATTTTGGAAGAAATCGTTCGGCAAACATTGAAGATCTAAAAGCCTTTGGTATACAATATGATTTTGATGTTGAAGAAATTTCAGCTCAAGACATTAATGAGGTTTCAGTAAGTTCCACAAAAATTAGAAATGCTTTAGTTGAAGGCGATGTTAAAACAGCAAATAAATATTTAGGAAATTACTTTATGCTAACTGGAAAAGTTGTTAAAGGTAAAAGCTTAGGAAACACCATTGGCTTTCCTACTGCTAATTTAAATATAAAGGAAACTTACAAACTCATCCCAAAACTAGGTGCTTATATTGTTAAAACTATCTATAAAAATCAAACTGTTTATGGAATGATGAATATTGGCACAAACCCAACTATAAAATCTAACAACCAACAATCCATAGAAGTTCATTTTTTCAATTTTAATGAATCTATCTATAATAAAACTTTAACTATTGAACTTTTAGATAGAATTAGAGATGAGCAAAAATTCGATTCAATTGAAGACCTTAAAATTCAATTACAAAAAGACAAAACAACCTCTTTAAACTATATAAATAAGCATCATGCTTAATAAACTACTTTTCAAACATATTGACAATAGTTCTTTAATTGTATTTAGAATCATTTTTGGTCTGTTATGTTTTTTAGAGTCTGTAGGTGCTATTTTTACAGGTTGGATTAAAAGAACCCTTATAGATCCAGAATTTACTTTTTCTTTTATAGGTTTCGAATGGTTACAACCACTTCCTGGCAACTGGATGTACGCTTATTACCTATTAATGGGTGTTTTTGGCTTGTGCATCATGCTTGGCTATAAATATCGTTTTAGTACCATTATGTTTACCATTTTGTGGGCAGGAACTTATTTTATGCAAAAAGCATCTTATAATAATCATTATTATTTATTGATTTTATTAAGTGCTATAATGGTATTTCAACCAGCTAATAAATATTATTCATTAGATGTAAGAAATAATCCAAGCATCAACCAAATATCAATGCCTAATTGGTGTCGTTTAGTTTTTATTTTACAAATGTTTATTGTCTATTCGTATGGAGCAATAGCTAAGCTATATCCAGATTGGTTAGATACCAGGTTTATTGAAATATTAATGAAAGGCAAACAACATTACTTACTTGTTGGTGAGTTGTTACAAGAAAAATGGATACATTATTTCTTAGCTTATGGTGGTATTTTATTCGATGGTTTAATAATTCCATTATTACTTTTTAAACCAACAAGAAGGTGGGCTTTTTTCGCATCTATATTCTTTCATTTGTTTAATTCAATTGTTTTCCAGGTTGGCATTTTCCCATATTTATCTTTAGCCTTTGCACTTTTCTTTTTTGAGCCTAAAACCATTCATAATATGTTCTTAAAAAGGAAGCCATTTTATAATAAAGATGAAGTGTTTATTCCTATATATAGAAACCTTTTAATAACCGTTTTTTCTATTTATTTCATTATTCAAATAGCTCTTCCTTTAAGACATCATTTTATAAAAGACAATGTGCTTTGGACAGAAGAAGGTCACAGATTATCATGGAGAATGATGCTGCGTTCCAAACAAGGTTTTGCTATCTATAAAGTTGTAAATAATAAAACAAAAAAACCAACAACTATAAATCTGAATGATTATTTATCTAATAAACAAATTCATTTAGCTTCAACAAAACCAGACGTAATTTGGCAATTTTCTCAACATTTAAAAGAAGAGTATCTTAAAAAAGGAGAAGAAGATGTTTCTATTTATATAGATTGTAAAATAAGCATTAATGGAAGACCTTACCAACAGCTTATAAATCCTGAAGTGGATTTAGCCTCTGTTCCTTGGCAAATTTTTAAACATAGCGATTGGATTTTACCCTCAAATGAAGATTATTTTACTAAGTAATTACGTAAATTTGTCGCTTAAATTTTTCATTCCATGTTACAAGTCCCTTTTATTAGAGAAAATAAAGAAGATGTTATAAAACGATTAGCTATTAGAAATATAGATGCTACTCAAATGATTGATGATGTTATTTCTATTGATGAAGACAGACGTCAAACTCAAACCCTTTTAGATAATGTCTTGGCAGAATCCAACAGCTTGTCTAAAAAAATTGGAGACTTATACAAATCAGGAAAAGCAGCTGAAGCTAATGTTTTAAAAGAAAAAACTATCCAGCTTAAAGAGAATAGCAAAAATTTAACTGAAAGACTTAACGACATTGTAGAAGCTTTAAATCAATTACTTTACAAAATTCCAAACGTACCTCATCCAAGTGTACCAAGTGGTTCTACAGAAGATGATAACGAAGAAATATATAGAGAAGGTAATATTCCCGTTTTACATAGTGAAGCTATTCCTCATTGGGAATTAGCAAAAAAATACGATATCATCGATTTCGACCTAGGTAATAAAATTACAGGAGCAGGATTTCCTGTTTACAAAGGAAAAGGCGCTAAATTACAACGTGCTTTAATTGCTTATTTTCTAGATAAGAATACTGAAGCTGGTTATACTGAATATCAATTACCACTTTTAGTAAATGAAGCCTCAGGTTTTGGAACTGGACAATTGCCAGATAAGGAAGGCCAAATGTATCATGTTACTGAAGATAATTTATATTTAATTCCAACTGCCGAAGTGCCAGGAACTAATATTTTTAGAGATGTAATTCTAGACGAATCTCAATTACCAATTGGAATAACAGGCTATACACCTTGTTTTAGACGCGAAGCTGGAAGCTATGGAGCACATGTAAGAGGTTTAAACAGATTGCACCAATTTGATAAAGTTGAAATTTTACGTGTAGAACATCCAGACCGTTCTTATCAAGCTTTAGACGAAATGGTAAATCATGTAAAAGATATTTTAAAAGAACTAAAATTACCATATAGAATTTTAAGACTTTGTGGTGGAGATATTGGCTTTACTTCTGCCCTGACATTCGATTTTGAAGTGTTTTCAACAGCACAAGATAGATGGCTAGAAATATCATCTGTTTCTAATTTTGAAACTTTTCAAGCCAACAGACTTAAACTTCGTTTTAAAAATAATGAAGGTAAAAACGAATTGGCACATACATTAAATGGAAGTTCACTTGCATTACCTAGAGTACTTGCTGGTATTTTAGAAAATTATCAAACTAAAGATGGTATCTTGATTCCTGATGTTTTAATACCATATACTGGATTTAAAATAATAAATTAACCATAGGATTTTTCTTACTTTTATTTATGTTTTTTCGATAAAATGACAAAAAAAGACGTTGTTTAACGATTTTTTGGCAATTTCCTTTGTTTATTAAATTATTTTTTTGATGTTAGTACTCCCAAACAAAAACCTACTTATTTTGAAAAATGTAAAACGTATTTTTCTACTAATTGCTTTAATAGTTATTGCTAGTAAAGTTTTATCTTCAGATTTTGATTTATTTAAATCTGAAAATAATACAAATACTATTGTTTCAACTAAATAAAGTATTAGTAATATAGAATTGCCCCAATCGAGTATTTGAATCATGTTAAATAAAACAAGATTAATAGCACATTTATTTTGGTTGGTAAATGCCTGAATAACTTCAGGCATTTTTTTTATAATAACATTTACATTTTCTACAAATCACATTTGTTATATTTACAGAAAGTAATGCTATGAGATTTTTATTTTTAATATGTTTTTTGTTTAGTTTCAATGTCTTTTCTCAAGAAGACCTTGTAGCTTCAGAATATTTTAAAAATGGAGACTTCGAAAAAGCGCTACTTTCTTACCAAACACTACATAAAAAAACGCCTAACAACAACACATATCTTTTACAGTTAGTAAAATCTCATCAACAATTAGAACAACTAGATGAAGCTGAAACACTTCTTCTAAACCAAATGTCTAGAATTAATTATCCACCTCTATTAATAGAGCTAGGATATAATTATCAATTAAAAAACGAGTTGGTAAATGCTAATAAATACTACAATGATGCGATAGCTACATTAGACGAAAACCCAAATTATGTCTTTATTATTGGCAAAACTTTTGAAGACAGATCTTTATTAGAACAGGCTATAACAGCTTACGAAAAAGCCATGTTATTAAAACCAGATTTAAACTTTAATATTCAATTAGCAAGAATTTATGGCGAACAAGGTAATGTAGAAAAAATGTTTGATAGCTATTTAAATTTTGTTGAATTAAACAATACCTATTTAAACACTATAAAACGAGCATTCAGCGATTTTATAAGCGAAAATAGTGATAACGAAAACAACCTAATTTTAAAACGAATTCTTCTAAAAAAAATTCAGCAAGAGCCTAACTTACTATGGAACGAAATGCTAAGCTGGCTTTTTGTTCAACAAAAAGATTATAAAAAAGCATTTGCTCAAGAAAAAGCCATTTTCTATAGACAACCTGAAAGCTTAAATAGAATTGAAGAACTTGCTCATATTGCATCAAACGATAGTGAATACGAAACTGCTATTTCAATATTTTCATACATAACAGATATTGCCCAAGACATAGATACTAAACTAACTGCAACCTATTATCTAATAGAGATTAAAACCAAAATAGCTTTAGAATCAGAATACAACGAAATTTCAAAACAGTATCAAGATGTTTTTTATACTTATGGAATGTTTACACAAACATTTTATATTCAAAAATCTTACGCTCATTTTTTAGCTTTCTACAAGCATAATCCTACCGAAGCTATTTCGTTTTTAAAACAAACATTAGAGCTTCCGTTGTCTTCATTTCAAGAGGCAGAAGCCAAACTAGAGCTTGGAGATATTTTAGTTTTACAAGAAAAATTTAATGAAGCATTAATTTACTACTCACAAATACAACGTAATTTAAAAAATAGTACGATTTCGCAAGAAGCACGTTTTAAAGTAGCTAAAACCAGTTACTATAAAGGAGATTTTCAATGGGCAGAATCTCAACTAAAAATACTAAAATCATCTACTTCTCAACTAATAGCAAACGATGCTTTAGAACTTATGCTTTTAATTACGGATAATAAGTTTGAAGACTCAACACAAGCTGGTTTAAAACTTTATGCTAAAGCAGATTTAATGGCTTTTCAAAACAAAACAGATGAAGCTATTTTATTATTAGACCAAATTTTAAAAGAGCACAAAGGCGAAAGCATAGAGGACCAAGCCTTATTTAAACAAGCAAATTTATTTTATAAAAAACAAGAGTATCTTAAAGCACAAGAAAACTACATAAGCATTATTACAAATTTTAGCGACGATATTCTTGCAGATGATGCCTATTTTTATTTAGCAGAACTGTATTTCAAAAAGCTCGATAAACCTGATAAAGCAAAAGAACTCTATGAAAAAATAGTGTTTGAGTATGAAGATAGTATTTACTATGTTGAAGCTAGAAATAATTTTAGATTACTACGTGGAGATTCTATAAATTAATTCAATGAAAATAGCTGAAACATCACGACTAATAATTTCAAAAATCACATTAGAGGATGCTGACTTTTTTTTAGAATTAGTTAATACACCAAACTGGAAAAAATATATTGGGGAGCGTAATATAAAAACCTTAAAACAAGCCGAAGAAGCTATAAAAAATGGCCACCTTAAAAGCTATAAGACCTTCGGTTTTGGATTCTATAAACTTCAGTTTAAAGAAGAAAACAATAAAACCATTGGCACATGTGGACTCATTAAACGAGAGAAGCTTGACCATGCAGATATAGGCTTTGCAATGTTACCAGCTTACGAAGGTAAAGGCTTTGGCTTTGAATCGTCCAAAGCTATTTTAAAATTAGCAAAAGAAGAATTCCATCTCGATAAAATCTTGGCCATAACATTACCTACAAATACAAATTCTATTAAGTTATTAGAAAAATTAGGGTTATCTTTTGAAAAAAGAGTCAAACCCTTTGAAGATGACGAAGAACTTCTGTTATTTGCAAAGGATTTATTATAAAATTCAAATTTTAACAGGCTATTATTTTAAGTGATAATAACTTTAGGCACATTTAAATTCAGACACTTATAACTTAAAAAATGATTATATATAACGTAACTGTAAATATTGACGAAAGCATACATGACGAATGGCTTCTGTGGATTAAAGAACATATTCCACAAGTTTTAGCAACTGGTAAATTTGAAAAAGCAACGCTTACAAAAGTATTGGTAGAAGAAGAACTTGGTGGTCACACCTATTCTGTACAATACAGATCTTATTCAAGAGAAGCACTAGAGGCATATTACAAAGAAGATGCAGAAAAAATGAGAATTGAAGGTTTAAAAAAGTTCGCAGATAAAATGTTAGCCTTTAGAACAGAGCTTCAAATAGTGGATGAGTATTCAGTAACCTTTAAATAATCATTATTCCTTGAAAAGTAGGAATCCATTAATATAATATACCTTTACAATCAAATATTCGTGAATTCGTGGCTCAAAACGCAAACCAACATCAAGTAAAAGCAAAAAAATATTTAGGACAACACTTTCTAAACGATGAATCTATTGCTGAAAAAATTGCAAATTCATTATCTTTTAAAGGCTACAAACATGTGCTCGAAATTGGTCCAGGAATGGGAGTTCTAACAAAGTATCTGTTAAAAAAAGAAACAACAACACATGTTATTGAAATAGATCCAGAATCTGTAGAATATTTAAAAAATAACTATTTAAATTTAGCAGATAGAGTTATTGAACAAGACTTTTTAAAATACAATTTAAACGAGGTTTTCGAAAACGAACCCTTCGCTATTATTGGAAATTTTCCTTATAATATTTCTACTCAAATCGTTTTTAAAACTTTAGAAATGCGTGATCAAATTCCAGAATTTGCAGGTATGTTTCAAAAAGAAGTAGCACAACGTATTTGCTCGAAAGAAGGCAGTAAAGTCTATGGAATATTATCTGTATTAACCCAAGCGTTTTACGATGCTGAATACCTATTTACAGTTCCTCCAAGCGTTTTTAATCCACCTCCAAAAGTAGAATCTGGTGTGTTATTACTTAAAAGAAAAGAAAATTACACACTCTCGTGTAGTGAAGACTTATTATTTAAAGTTGTAAAAACAGCTTTTCAACAAAGAAGAAAAACACTTCGCAACAGTTTAAAAACTTTGAATTTAAGCGATAATTTAAGAGAAGATAGTATCTTTGGAATGCGTCCAGAACAATTAAGTGTTGTCGAGTTTATAAGACTAACTACCTTAATAGAAAACGACTTAAATAACTAAATCCATTGTCTGAAGAAAACGATAACATACAATTTGAACTCACCGATGAACTTATAGAACAAGTAGAATTACTTATTGAAACTAAAAACGATAAGGAACTTCAACTCATTCTAAAAGAGTATCATCATGCAGATATTGCAGAAATTTTAGACGAGTTAGATTTAGAAGAAGCCGTCTATATTATTAAATTGTTGGATTCAGAGACTACGTCTGAAATCTTAATGGAACTCGATGAAGACAATCGAGAAAAGGTTTTAAAAAACTTATCTAACAAAGAGATTGCAGAAGAGATTGAAGAGTTAGACACAGATGATGCTGCAGATATAATTGGCGAGCTACCAGAAGAGCGACAGGCTGAAGTTATTTCACAAATTGAAGACGAAGAACACAAAGCAGAGATTCGGGAGCTTATGGCTTATGATGAGGATTCTGCAGGTGGACTTATGGCAAAAGAACTGGTTAAAGTTTACGAAACATGGACAGTAGCTGGCTGTATGCGCAGAATAAGAGGACAAGCAAAAGATGTTACAAGAGTTCATTCCATTTATGTGGTAGACAAACAAGATAGGTTAATAGGAAGACTCTCTTTAAAAGACTTAATTACTGCAAAAAGCGAACAAAAAATAGCTGAAATATCAAACTCGAATGTAGACTCTGTAAATGTTCATGATGATGCCGAAGATGTAGCAAAAGTAATGCAGAAATACGATTTAGAAGCCATTCCTGTAGTGGATGATAATCAAAAACTTTTAGGTAGAATTACCATTGATGACATTGTAGATGTCATGAAAGAAGAAGCCGAAAAAGATTACCAATTGGCAGCTGGTATCTCCCGAGATGTTGAAGCAGACGATAGTATTTGGAAATTAACAATTGCTCGTTTACCATGGCTATTAATAGGTATGTTTGGAGGTCTGGGAGCAGCAAGCATTATAGAACACTTTAATGGAGAAATGGGAGACTTTATTGTGCTTCTAAGCTTTGTGCCATTAATCCAAGCAACAGCTGGAAACGTAGGTGTTCAATCATCTGCAATTGTAGTTCAAGGTTTGGCAAACGATAGTGTAGATGGTAACATTTTAAAACGTTTATTTAAAGAATTCTTATTAGGTTTAGTAAACGGGGTTGCAATTGCATTAATAGGATTAGCCATTACGCATTTTGCATTTGGAACACCATATATTGTATCTATAACCATTGCTATTGCCTTAGTAGCAGTTATAGTTATGGCTGCACTTATTGGCACATTTATTCCCATATTCTTAGATAAAAGAGGTATTGATCCTGCTGTAGCCACTGGACCATTTATAACAACAAGTAATGATGTGTTTGGGATTTTAACCTACTTTCTAATAGCCAAACTTATTTTAGGTTTTTAATTTTTTTGGCGTTACCATAAAGGTCGGGCTTTCCACTACAATCTTTTTGCTCTTATGTCACAAAAAGGATTTCCATTTCAATCCCTAACGCAAAACTTCGTAAATTTATAATATGAAAGCCATAAATATCGAAGAAAAGTTTACAAAATTTAGCAAAAACTGGCATCCACATCAAATTGCTGTAGTAGATAACATGCAGGTTATATTAGCAAAACTAAAAGGTGAATTTGTTTGGCATAGCCATGACAATGAAGACGAACTATTTCAAGTCATTAAAGGCACGCTTTACATGCAATTTAGAGACAGAACAGAAATAGTAAAACAAGGCGAAATTATTGTAGTTCCAAAAGGTGTTGAACATAATCCAACAACCAAAAATAACGAAGAAGTACATGTACTTCTTTTCGAAAAACTTTCAATAGCTCATACAGGAAAAGTTCAACACGAAAAAACACAAACACATTATCCAAAAATTTAATTTTAGTCATGCTGAGCTTGTTTCAGCATCTCATAATTTGTTTACTTTTACTAAAAAATTAATAAGATACTTCCTTTGCAATAAATAAATATGAAAATTCTTCACTTAGATACAAATCATCCACTTCTAATAGAGCAACTAAACGATTTAGGTTTTCAAAACGATGAAGATTATACTTCCTCAAAACCTGAAATAGAAGCTAAAATTTTAGATTATGATGGCATGATTATTCGAAGTCGTTTTACCATAGATAAACATTTTCTGGATGTAGCTTTAAACCTAAAATTTATTGGACGAGTTGGTGCTGGATTAGAAAATATTGATTGCGACTATGCCCAAAAAAAAGGAATACATCTTATTTCTGCTCCAGAAGGCAATAGAAATGCTGTTGGAGAACATAGTCTGGCCATGCTCCTATCTTTATTTAATAAGCTTAACAAAGCAGATAAAGAAGTTAAAGAAGGAAAGTGGCAACGCGAAGCTAATAGAGGTGTTGAATTAGATGGAAAAACAATTGGCATCATTGGTTATGGAAACATGGGAAAAGCCTTTGCTAAAAAACTTTTAGGTTTCGATGTAAACGTTTTTTGTTACGATATTAAGGAGAACGTAGGCGATAAAAATGCCAAACAAGTCTCCTTAAAAGAATTTCAAGAAAAAGTAGATGTGGTTAGTCTGCATACACCACAAACATCTCTAACTTTAAATATGATTAACAACAATTTTATTAATCAATTCAAAAAACCATTTTGGTTTATAAATACTGCTCGTGGAAAAAGTGTTGTCACAGACGATTTGGTTTCGGCTTTAAAAACAGGAAAAATTTTAGGAGCTGGATTAGATGTTTTAGAATACGAAAAAACCTCATTTGAGAATTTATTTAACAGAAATGATGAAGAAATGCCACTGGCATTTCAATATTTAATAAAAGCCGAGAATGTTATTTTAACACCTCATGTAGCTGGATGGACTATTGAAAGCAAAGAAAAATTAGCACAAACTATAGTCAATAAAATTAAAGAGAAATTTTGTTAACTTTATAACATAAAGAAATACAAAAGCATGCAATATAAAGCAGACACTCCAGAAGACTATATTAATCAAGTTCCTGAAGAACGAAAAGAGGTCTTAAAAAAACTTCGAGAAACTATAAATAAAAATCTTCCAAAAGGATTTGAAGAAGGCATCCAATATGGAATGATAGGTTATTATGTACCACATTCTGTTTATCCGGATGGTTACCATTGCGACCCAAAAATACCTTTGCCATTTATGAGTTTTGCCTCACAGAAAAATTCTATAAACTTTTACCATTCTGGAATTTATGCAAACCCTGAGATTCATGATTGGTTTATTAAAGAATTTCCAAAGCATAGTAAACGTAAATTAGACATGGGTAAAAGTTGTGTTCGTTTTAAAAAAATTGAAGATATCCCTTATGAGCTTATAGCCGAATTAGTAAGAAAAATGACTATTGATGATTGGATAGGTATTTATGAAAAAACATTAAAAAAATAATATATTATCCTGCAAGGTTTTAAAAACCTTGTAGTATTATAATAATAGTTTAACTAAAAGATTTCCACTTTCGTGGAAAATAAATATGAAAAAAAGGGTAACTGGAATTGGTGGTTTGTTTTTTAAAAGTAAAGACCCAAAAGCTGCTAAAGATTGGTATAAAAAACATCTAGGATTTAATACCGACGATTATGGATGTACTTTTTGGTGGAAAGATAAAGATGGTAATGATTGCTCCACACAATGGAGTCCGTTTGCAGAAGACACTAAATATTATGAGCCTTCAAAAAAAGACTTTATGTTTAATTATCGTGTAGAAAACCTTCATGAATTACTTGCAACTTTAAAAGAAGAAGGTGTAACAATTGTAGGCCAAATAGAAGAGTACGATTATGGAAAGTTTGGATGGATTTTAGATAACGATGGAAATAAAATAGAGCTTTGGGAACCTGTAGATAAGGCTTTTCAATAAACCATAAACAAGATGAAAACATATAAAATTTGTCAAAGTTGTGCCATGCCCTTAAAAAAAGACCCTAAAGGAGGCTCAACTAATGCCGATGGAACCAAGAACAATATGTATTGTAGCTATTGTTTTGAAGACGGTAAATTTCTTCAACCAGATATTTCTGCACAACAAATGCAAGTTTTTGTTAAAGACAAATTAAAAAGCATGGGGTTTCCAGGATTCTTAGCTGGATTTTTCACAAAAGGCATTCCAAAATTAGAACGTTGGAAAAAATAAGTGCTTGTAACTATCTAATTTTCACTATCTTTAATATATTAATCTTTAAAATTAAAAATCATGTCTGAAGAAGAAAAAAGTTTTGGAGATGAAGCCAAAGAGAAAGCTCAAGAGTTTTCTAAAGATGCTAAAGAAGTTTTAAGTGATGGTAAAAATGTGGCAATTATTGCTCACATTACGTTAATAGGTTGGATTATTGCCTTAATAATGAACAACAATAACAAGAGTGAGTATGCTTCATTTTATATTAGACAAGTTTTAGGCATCATGCTTTTCTTTTTAGTCTTAAGTTTTATTCCTGTAATTGGTTGGTTTGTTAATATTGGTATTCTTATTTTGTGGATTATAAGTTTAGTTGGTTCTTTAAGTGGAGAAATGAAACCAATTCCATTATTAGGAAATCAGTTTCAAGAGTGGTTTAAATTTTTGTAGATATTAATTTAAGAATCTCCATTCTGTTCAGAGAGCTTTTGTTCTAATTCTGCCTGGAATTCTTCCATTACAGGTCTTACTGTGCTTTCTGGTAAGTCGGCGATTTTTATATACATTAAACCATCTACAGCATTATTAAAAAGTGGGTCCACATTAAATGCAACTAATTTAGCATTTTGCTTAATGTACTTTTTTAGTAATACTGGCATACGCAATGCTCCTGGTTCTACCTCATCAATTATCTTATCGAACTTATTTAAATCTGCTTCCGTTTCGTCGAAAACAAAATCTTTATCTGCATCTTTCAGTTTTACTTTAAACTCTTTTTTTGGATGCACATATTGTGCAATATAAGGATCGTAATAATGAGATTTCATAAACTCAATCATTAACGATTTTGAGAAATTTGAAAACTGATTACTAATACTTACACCACCAATTAAAAATTTGTGTTCAGGATAACGCAACGTAGTATGTACAATGCCTTTCCAAAGCAAAAATAATGGCATGGGTTTTTGTTGGTAGTCTTTAATAATGAAAGCCCTTCCCATTTCTATAGATTCGCTCATCATTTTAAATAATTCCGGCTCGAACCTAAATAAATCTTGAAGGTAAAAACCATCGATACCATGTTTTGCAAAGATTTGTGAACCTAATCCCATTCTATAGGCACCAGCAACCAATTCTTGTTCGCTATCCCAAAGAAACATGTGGTGGTAATAAGAGTCAAATGTATCTAGATCTATAGCTTCATTAGTACCTTCCCCAACTTCTCTAAAAGTAATTTCACGTAATCGTCCTATCTCTCTTAATATATTTGGAACGTCTTTAGAAGTTGCTAAAAACACTTCGTAATTCTTACTTTGTAACAATCTAAAGTCCCCTTTTCTTAAGGCCTCTACCTCTTTATTCATTACCTCCTTAGATATTGGAGTAACAATCCGTTTTGGTGGTTTTGGTACTTTTAACGACGTAGAAAAATTGCTCAACAAGTTACCTTTCTCATCGAAAGAATTAGAAAGCATATAGGTTTTCTTTCTTAAAAATTCTGAAAAATCTTCAAGAGATTGATGTTCCTTTTGATCTGCAATAGAAATTGGTTTTCCTATTCTAACTCTTATAGTTCTTCGTTTTTGAGTTAACAATTCCGAAGGTAATTTAGCTGTTCTAAACGTATCACTAATCTTGGATAACTTATAGAATAATTGACTGTTTTTCGCATGAAAATAGATTGGTACAACAGGAACCTCAGCCTTTTTAATTAATTTCATAGCTGCTTCTTCCCAAGGTTTATCTACTAAAAGTTTTCCATCTTTATATGTTGAAACTTCACCTGCAGGAAACACACCAAGTGGATGACCTTCTTGTAAATGTTTTATCGCATTTTTAAAACCAGCAATACTAGATTTAACATCCTTCCTGTCTTCAAAAGGATTTACTGGCATAATGTAAGGTTTTAATGGCTCTATTCTATGTAAAAGAAAATTGGCTATTATTTTAAAATCCTCTCTTTGTTCAAGCATTAATTTTAAAAGTAATATACCATCTATGCCACCAAGTGGATGGTTCGAAACTGTAATGTAAGCGCCTTCTTTAGGCAAACGTTTTAAGTCTTCTTCCGGAATTTCGAACTTAATTTGAAACTCCCCTAAAATCCCATTTAAGAATTCTAATTTCTCAAGGTGTTTGTTTCTATTATAAATCCTATTGAGCGTAGATATTTTAAGGACCTTCATAAGTATCCACCCAATAAAAGTTCCTACAAAACCGTAGGAATCTATTTGTATGGCTTTAGCTACTTCTTTTGCTGTAACTAATCCTTTATCTGGTTGATGGCTCATATACAAATGTAATGAAATTGTTTATTTAGTAACTATTTGCATAGTTTCTTGAGTTAATTGTTTCAGCAACACCTTTTTATCCTTTTCTAGTTGATTTATTGCAGCTTCATTATAATGTCTTATAGTATATAAAGACACATTTTCATTACAAGTTACTTTAAATTTTGCTTTTAAATGCTGTAATAACTTGTCTAAATTTTGGTACATATTATCTACGCAGACAGAAAAACTAATAGCAGAGTTTTGAATAACATCTACTTTCATTTTGTATAGATGCAATAGTTTAAAAATCTCACTAATATTATCTTCTACTATGTATGAAAAATCTAATGAAGATAAAGAGATTAAAACTTGATTTTTCTTTACAATAAAACATGGAATGTTTGGTTCTAAACCAACCTCTTTACATACTATGGTGCCTTTATTTTCAGGTTCTAAAAAAGATTTTACGTATAAAGGAATTTCTTTTCTTTGTAAAGGTTGTAACGTTTTTGGATGAATAACAGAAGCTCCATAAAATGCTAACTCTATAGCTTCACGATAAGAAATTTTATAAAGTAATTGAGCGTTTTCAAAATAACGTGGATCTGCATTTAAAACACCTGGAACATCTTTCCATATAGTAACACTTTCTGCATTTAAACAATAGGCGAAAATGGCAGCAGTATAATCACTTCCTTCTCTTCCTAAAGTTGTTGTAAAATTGTTAGAATCGCTCCCTAAAAATCCTTGTGTAATATTTAAAACATTTTTGTTAAATTGTTTAGAAATTTGGGCTTGAGTAACTTCCCAATTAACATTGGCACTTCTATAATAATTGTCTGTTTTAATATAATCTCTTACATCCAACCAGTTGTTCTTTAAACCAACTTCGTTTAAATATTCACTAATAATTGTGGTTGAAACCATTTCGCCAAAACCTATAACTTGATCATAAACAAAATTGTAATCTGGCGATTTATTAGTCTCTAAAAACAAAGCTAACTCATTAAAGAAATTATTAACTTTTTTAAAAGCTTTATGCTTCTCGTTCTCAAATAAGTCTAATAAAATAGCATTGTGAAACTTTTTTACTTCTTGAAGAGAACTTTGTAATTCGCTCTTTTTATTAAAATAATTAGTAATTACAATCTCTAAAGCATTGGTTGTTTTTCCCATGGCAGAGACTACAACCAACGTGTTTTTATATCCTGTTTTATTTAAAACATTTACTAAGTTTTTTACACCATTGGCATCTTTTACAGATGCGCCACCAAATTTAAATACTTGCATTATAATTTTGATAAATATGCTTTTATACCTTTTTCGTCTAGTTGAACCACGTCCCAATCTCGCATGACATTAGCTCCTTTCTTTTCATAAAACTCAATAGCAGATTCATTCCAATCCAATACTTCCCAGCTAATTCGTTTAACACCTAATTGATGGCCATACTTAACTACTTCATCCAGTAACATCGTTCCAATGTTATTCCCTCTCATACTCTTGCTTACAATTAAATCTTCTAAATGTAATACAGAACCCTTCCATGTAGAATAGCGCATATAAACTAAGGCTATTCCTTCAATTCTATTTTTTGTTTCAGCTACAAAGCAATGGAATTTTGAATTATTCCCAAAACCATCTTGTTCTAAATCTTTTACAGTTATCTCAACAGCGTCTGGCTCTTTTTCGAATATAGCTAATTCTTTAATTAAAATAAGAACAGCAGTCATATCTTCCTTTATGGCTTTACGAATTGAAATATTCATTTAAAAAAATTTGGGTTAAAGATAGTTTAAAGTTGCCTATTTTATATTATTAATCCGTTTCGAAAACGTTGTAGTTTGTTAAAAAATACGATATTTGCAATACTAACAACACAATACAACTTCATGTCAAGAAAAAATCAAACTTTAGGAGAATTTATTATTGAGAATCAAAAGTCTTTTAAATATACTTCTGGAGAATTATCACGACTAATTAATTCTATTCGCTTAGCAGCAAAAGTAGTTAATCACGAAGTTAATAAAGCAGGTTTAGTAGATATTATTGGTGCTGCTGGAGACACAAATATTCAAGGTGAAGATCAACAAAAACTAGATGTTTACGCAAATGATAAATTTATTCAAACACTTAAAAACAGAAACATAGTTTGTGGTATAGCAAGTGAAGAGGAGGATAATTTTATTAGCATTAATAGTAGAGATGAAAACCATCAAAACAAATATATAGTTCTTATAGACCCTTTAGATGGCTCTTCAAACATTGATGTTAATGTTTCGGTTGGGACTATTTTTTCGGTATACAGACGCGTTACTCCTGTTGGAACTCCAGTAACACTGGAAGATTTTCTTCAAAAAGGGAGTCAGCAAGTAGCTGCTGGTTATGTTGTTTATGGAACTTCTACAATGTTGGTTTATACAACTGGCGATGGTGTTAACGGGTTTACTCTAAATCCAGCTATTGGCACTTTCTATTTATCTCATCCAAATATGGAATTTCCAGAAAATGGAAATATTTATTCTGTAAACGAAGGAAACTACATTCATTTTCCTCAAGGAGTAAAAAATTATATTAAATATTGCCAAATGGAAGAAGGAGACAGACCATATACTAGTAGGTATATTGGTTCTTTAGTTTCAGATTTTCATAGAAACATGATTAAAGGTGGTATTTACATGTATCCTAAAAGCTCTAAAGACTCAAACGGTAAATTACGTTTACTTTACGAATGTAATCCTATGGCATTTTTAGCAGAACAGGCAAATGGAAAAGCAAGTGATGGCTTTAATAGAATTATGGATATTGAGCCAACAGAATTACACCAAAGAGTACCTTTTATTTGTGGCAGCAAAAACATGGTTGAAAAAGCTGAAGAGTTTATGCGCAATGCCAAATAAAATTTTCTATATAAACATAAAAAAAGCGAGCTAATAGCTCGCTTTTTTATTTAAGTACAGAATAATATTATCTGTTCATATTTCTTATTTCTTCAATAAAGGTCTCTAAATCAACACCATTACTTACTAAAGTTAAAGCCTTATCAACCACATATTTTACGTTATCTGGAGAAAAACCTAAACCTACTGCTATTTTTCTAAGTACAAATTCTTCGTGATCTCCTTTAATATGGTCTACATAAACCATACGAGATAAATCATATAAACGCTCTAAACGTCTATCGTAAGATGTTGGAGGATTTATTGGATGAGACTTATAATCTTTAAGAATTTCCTTATACTTATCTTCACTTATATCAAGGTTTCTAGCCAAACGGTCTAAAAACGCCTTCTCTTCTTCTGTTATAATTCCATCGTCCATTGCCACTCTAACAATTGCTGCAAAATGGTCTTCGTTGCGTTGTTTAAACCCACTATCGAATAAATCTAAAAATGACATATTTTTTTGTTTTTAAAGTCGTGCAAATATAGTCAAAGATAATACCTTTTAAAATATAAATTTTGCTTTTTTTATCTCTTATAAAAAGGAAGTAATTCAGGAAATAAAATCAATCTATTATTAAATACTAACCTTTATATTTGCAATTCTTAGAATCAACGATTCATTAAAATAAATTGTCTTGAGTAAAACTCTTCTCTCGCAAAAATATGCACAGGCTTTGCAAACGCAAAATCTGCAAACTACTATTGCCAAAAATCAAAGTAAAACACATTTAAAAGGACTTGTAGGCTCATCTCTATCTTTTGTTTTAACTGAAACATTTAAACAAATAGACAAACCGTTCTTACTTATCTTTAACGATAAAGAAGAAGCTGCTTTTTATTTAAACGATTTAGAGTTTTTATTGAATGATAAAGATGTGCTTTTCTATCCTGGAAGCTATAGAAGACCTTACCAAATTGAAGAAACAGATAATGCCAATGTGCTTTTAAGAGCTGAAGTTTTAAACCGAATTAATTCACGTAAAAAACCAGCCATAATTGTTACCTATCCTGATGCTTTATTCGAAAAAGTAGTTACCAGAAAAGAACTGGAACGAAACACACTAAAAATATCTGTTAATGATAATCTATCTATCGATTTTGTAAACGAAGTCTTGTTTGAATACAAATTTAAACGAGTTGATTTTGTTACCGAACCTGGCGAATTTTCAGTGCGAGGAGGTATTGTAGATGTCTTCTCCTTTTCACATGATGAGCCTTATAGAATTGAGTTTTTTGGAGATGAAGTAGATAGTATTAGAACCTTCGATGTGGAAACACAACTTTCTACAGAACAAATTAAAAAAATAAACATCATTCCTAATGTTGCTAACAAATTTTTAGAAGAAAGCAGACAGAGTTTTTTAGACTATATCGCTTCAAAAACAGTAGTTTTTACTAAAAATAGCGATTTAATGTTTTCAAGAATCGACGATTTCTTTGAAAAAGCTGTTGAAGCATTTAAAAATTTATCGTCCGAATTAAAACATGCAGAACCTGAAGAGTTATTCTGTAATTCCTCCTTATTAAAAAAACAATTACTGGATTATACTTTGGTAGAGTTTGGTACACAGTCTGTTTTTAGTAATAACAGTATTATTCAATTTAACACCACACCTCAACCCTCTTTTAATAAACAATTCGATTTATTAATTGAAAACCTAAACACGAATCACGATAAAGGTTTTACAAATTACATAGCTTGTTCAAGCGAACAACAAGCCAAACGTTTTCATGATATTTTTGAAGATGTTGAACAGGACGTGCATTATAAAACTATTGTATTATCACTTTTTCAAGGATTTATAGACAATGACATTAAGATTGCTTGTTATACAGACCATCAAATTTTTGAGCGTTACCATAAGTTTCATTTAAAAAATGGGTATGCAAAAAAACAAGCTATTACTTTAAAGGAACTTACAAATCTTGAAATTGGCGATTATGTAACACATATAGATCATGGAATTGGTCGATTTGGTGGTTTACAGAAAATAGATGTTGAAGGCAAAAAACAGGAAGCTATAAAACTGGTTTATGGCGAACGAGATGTGCTTTATTTAAGCATCCATTCACTCCATAAAATCACTAAGTTTAATGGTAAAGATGGCAAGCCTCCAAAAATATACAAATTAGGATCTGCTGCTTGGAAAAACCTAAAACAAAAAACTAAATCCAGAGTTAAAGAAATTGCCTTTAACTTGATTCAAGTGTATGCAAAACGCAAGTTAGATAAAGGTTATCAATATCATCCAGATAGTTATATGCAACTGGAATTAGAATCTTCTTTTATTTACGAAGACACACCTGACCAAACCACAGCAACTGCAGACATAAAAGCAGATATGGAAAGCCAAAGACCAATGGACAGATTGGTTTGTGGTGATGTTGGTTTTGGTAAAACCGAAGTGGCTATTCGTGCAGCTTTTAAAGCTGTAGATAATGGCAAACAAGTAGCTGTTTTAGTGCCAACAACTATATTAGCCTACCAACATTCTAGAACTTTTAAAGAGCGTTTAAAAGAGTTTCCTGTTACTGTAGAATATTTAAATCGCTTTAGAACTGCCAAAGAAAAAAGAGAAACTCTAGAGGGTTTAGAGGCTGGAAATGTGGATATTATTATTGGAACACATCAGTTAGTAAATAAAAATGTCAAGTTTAAAGATTTAGGTTTATTGATTGTTGACGAAGAGCAAAAGTTTGGTGTTGCAGTTAAAGAAAAACTAAAAACGCTTAAAGAAAATGTAGATGTGTTAACCCTTACTGCTACTCCAATTCCTAGAACGCTTCAGTTTAGTTTAATGGCAGCTCGTGATTTATCAGTAATAACAACGCCTCCACCAAACCGATATCCTATAGAAAGTCATGTAATTCGTTTTAACGAAGAAGCTATAAGAGATGCAATTACTTATGAAATTCAACGTGGTGGACAAATTTTCTTTATTCATAATCGCATTGAAAATATTAAAGAAGTTGCTGGAATGATTCAACGTTTGGTTCCAGATGCCAAGATTGGTATTGGTCATGGACAACTAGATGGTAAAAAACTTGAAAATTTAATGTTAGCATTTATTAATGGTGAATTTGATGTTTTAGTAAGCACAACCATTGTTGAAAGTGGGCTCGATGTTCCAAATGCAAACACCATCTTTATTAATAATGCCAATAATTTTGGACTAAGCGATTTACACCAAATGCGTGGACGTGTTGGACGAAGCAATAAAAAAGCTTTCTGTTATTTTATAACACCAGAATATTCTGCCATGACAGAAGATGCCAGGAAACGAATTACAGCTTTAGAACAGTTTTCTGAACTTGGTAGCGGTTTTAATATTGCTATGAAGGATTTGGAAATTCGTGGTGCTGGAGATTTATTGGGTGGCGAACAAAGTGGTTTTATAAACGATATTGGCTTTGATACTTATCAGAAAATATTAAACGAAGCTATTGAAGAACTTAAAGAAAATGAGTTTAAAGATTTATATGAAGACGATGGCAAAGAAAAAGAATATGTAAAGGACATCACTATCGATTCGGATTTCGAATTGCTTTTCCCAGACGATTATGTGAATAATATTTCCGAGCGTCTAAATCTTTATACCCAACTTAATAATATTAAAACAGAAGAAGAGCTACAAAAATTTGAATCTGAAATAGTGGATCGCTTTGGTGAGTTGCCAATTCAAGTAACCGACTTATTAAATAGTGTACGTATAAAATGGATTGCTACTAAAATGGGGCTTGAGAAAGTAATTATGAAACAAGGCAAGTTGATTGGATATTTTATAACAGATCAAAAAAGTGGCTTTTATCAAAGTAATGGCTTTACAAAGGTTTTACAATATGTACAATCTCATTCAGGAGCCTGTAGAATGAAAGAAAAACAAACCAGAAATGGCTTACGTTTATTATTAAGCTTCGAAAATATTAAATCCGTAAAACAGGCTTTAGCAGTTTTAAGGCCAATTGTAAACTAACAAATGAGATTCCCTCTTTTGTATTTGGATGAGATTCCCTTTTTCACAGGAATTAAAAGTGATAAAACGCATTTTCATAATGTATGAGTTCTTCTGTAGATTTGTTTTTTATAATTGCTATAATATCAAAACGTGTTTCAAATGAAATATCTTTTTCAATTAAATAAGCATCCATAGCTTTTACTAGAAGCTTGATTTTCCCTTTGCTTACAAAACTTTGTGGATCGCCAAACATATCAGAATTTCTAGTTTTTACCTCAACACAAACAATGCAATTCCCTTCTTTAGATTTAGCAATAATGTCTACTTCAGCTCGATCATAAAAATAATTTCGCTCTAAAATATCATAGCCTTTTTTTACAAGGTATTCAGTAGCAAATTGTTCTCCCCATTCTCCAAGTTCGTTGTGTTGTGCCATAATTCCTGCGCAAGCAGGAATCTCTTCCTGCAAATTTATAAATTAAAGATAACCAACTCTTAGCCATTTAACAATGTTTAAGGTTAATTCAATCAAAAAATTCATTCAATAAGTGGTACTTTTGTAAATTAATTAAAGAACCAGTAACATGGCTACCATTAAATGTCCTAATTGTGGTGTTTATAATACGAATAGAGATTATTGCGAAGAATGTAAAACCGTACTTTCCTATAAAATAAGACGTGAATTAGCTTTTAAAAAACAAGAAGAGGAACGCTTAAAACAAGCTAAATCTATAGAAAAGGAACCTTCTTTTTTTGAAAAATATGTTAATCATCGGTATTTTTTAGTCCGAATTAGCGCCAAAATCATTCGTTCTATTTGGCTTGTATTTATGGCTATTGGAATGTTTATTGCTTGGTTAATTTCAGCTATTGTCGCATGAAAATTTTAAAAAATCCTATCTTTTTAGTTTTCTGTTTAATTGCTTTGTTTATATATTTTGCAAGCAGATTGGCATTGCCACTTCCGTCATGGATTTATTCTTATGTAAATGATTTTCTTTGTATGCCTATTGTATTAAGTCTAAGTCTGGCAATCCTTCGATTTATAAAAAAAACAGATGCTATTTACGCTCCTTTAAGCATCATTTTAATTATGACAACTTATTACGCTATTTATTTTGAGTGGCTTATGCCAAAACTCAACACGCGATATACTGGAGACCCTATAGATGTATTTCTCTATTTTTTAGGAGCTATATTATTTTATATATTTCAGAAGCGATTGTTATAATTATCATAACTTTTACTCCTTTAAAACATTTCATTTAAAACTATTTATATAAAAAAAGCTGAACAAGAATATCTTGCTCAGCTATAATTGATAACTGTAAACCAATCTCTGGTTAATTAACCTTGAGAAGTATTACAACTAGATAAATTAAATTCTGAATACATTGCCCAGCTATTACCAGAAAACCCTGAACCTTCAGCCCAAGCTGTTTCTCCACCAGTAGGCCCTTCAACTTCTGCATGAGCAGCAAAGCAGTAATTATCTCCAATATCTGTTATTGGAATGATATATACCACTTGATGTGGTGATTCATAATAAGGTTCTGTAAATTCAAAATGTCCAATTTGTGGATTACCAGAACCTGTTGTTGGCACCCAACCTTCTTCACATACTCCAATGCTTAAATGAGTTGTGCCTAGAGTCCAATCTTCATTTGTGGTATAAGTTACTATTAAGTTATTACCAACAACATCTATAGTTACAGCTCCAGCAGTATGATGCTGACCAGCTATAAGACTTGTATAAACACAATGTCCTCCTGTATTTGTATTAGGATTTAAATCAGGTAATTCTAATTCTTGACTTTTAATTTTCTTTTTTTGATTGTATTGTTGGTCATCTAATTGTTCACTTGAACAACCTATAAGAACCGATAAGAACAATACAGCCATAACACTAGTAAGTTTTTTCATAATTTGTAGATTTTGGGTTATTTAATTATAAGGTAATAAGGATTGTCGATTATAAAACAATTTATTCGTTGAGTTGCATTAAAAATATTATTTTTGAAAGCTTTTTCTTACTTTTATCGATGAACTACACTCTTAAATTAGAAGAATATTGAATTGATCAATTAATAAATCCTATACATTCATTTTAGATTTTATAGAAAGTCCTTTTTTATTTTTCAAAAACTACAACCGTTTTATCCTTCTCAACAGTCATATCAATTGTTCTTCCAAATATCATTGCGCGATTATCTTTTTCATGTCCAGCTGGCATATTAAATGCAATTGGGAAATTATAGTCTGCAAGCGCATCTAAAATAAGTTGTTCTATTGATGTTCCCCAAAGAGTTGTGTTTTTACGCATTTTACTCATGTCTCCAACCAAAACACCTGCACAATTATCAAAATAACCTGCTCGTTTTAAACTTTGTAACATTCTGTCAATATGATACTTATATTCACCTATTTCTTCAATAAACAATATTTTACCACTGGTATCAATACTCGTTTTAGAACCCAACATGGTATGTAACATGGTTAAATTTCCACCAACCAAAGGTGCTTTAATTGTTCCAACTCGATTATAATCTGTTCCTTTTAGTGTGTAGCTTAAAGGCTCCCCAAAAATAGCATCTTTAAATGTTGAAATGGATTCTGAAATATTGTCAAGATTATCTGTTAAACTAGTACACATTAAAGCATGTATGGTTTCAAAACCTTCGTTATGAAATTGATTGTGCAAAGCTGTAATATCGCTATATCCTATCAACCATTTAGGGTTTTCTCTAAACATAGAAAAGTTTAATTTATCTAAAATTCTAACAGTCCCATAACCTCCACGAGCACACCAAATAGCACTTATAGATGGATCGTCCATAGCTTTTTGGAAATCTTCATAACGTTCATCATCTGTTCCAGCAAAATGATTGTCTTGACTAAACACATGTTTTCCAACAACCACGTTCAATCCCCAACTTTTAAGTAAATTTTCAGCTTGTTGTACTTCGCCAGTTTTATTTTTTAATATTCCTGAAGGTGCTACAATGGCAACTGTGTCGCCAGCTTTTAAATATGGAGGCTGTATCAAAACTTGTGTTTTATATGTTAGTGTTTCTTGTGCAGATAGATTATTTTCTTCGAAGAAAAATATCAGACTGAATAAGCTTAAAAGTAAGGTCTTTTTTGTCATATTGTAAAAGTACATTTTTTTTCTAATTCGCTCTTAAAATGTGTACTTTTGTGGATTCAAAAAAAGTTCTAATAATGTCAAAAAGATATACCATAACAGCTGCTTTACCCTACACAAATGGACCAATACATATTGGACATCTTGCAGGTGTTTATGTGCCAGCAGATATTTACGCTCGCTATTTAAGATTAACAGGAAACGATGTTGCTTTTATTTGTGGAAGTGATGAGCATGGTGTTCCTATTACTATTAAAGCGAAAAAGGAAGGTGTTTCACCACAGGATATTGTTGATAAATATCATGCAATTATCAAAAAATCGTTTGAAGATTTTGGTATCTCATTAGATAATTATTCTAGAACTACTGCGAAAATTCATCATGATACAGCTTCAGAATTCTTCACAACCTTATACAATAAAGGCGAATTTATTGAAGAAGTAACAGAGCAATTGTACGATGAAGAAGCCAATCAGTTCTTAGCTGATAGATTTGTTGTTGGAACCTGCCCAAAATGTGGTAATGAAGAAAGTTATGGCGACCAATGTGAAAAATGTGGAACAAGCCACAATGCTACAGATTTAATTAATCCGAAGTCTGCTATAACAGGCAATGTACCAACTTTAAAACAAACAAAACACTGGTTTTTACCTTTAGATAAACATGAAGCCTTTTTAAAAGAGTGGATTTTAAAAGGTCATAAAAAAGACTGGAAACCTAATGTTTATGGACAAGTAAAATCATGGATTGACGATGGTTTACGACCAAGAGCAGTAACCAGAGATTTAGATTGGGGAATTCCTGTGCCACTTCCAGATGCTGAAGGCAAAGTGCTATATGTGTGGTTCGATGCACCAATTGGATACATTTCTGCAACCAAAGAATGGGCAGAACGCGAAGGGAAAGATTGGGAACCATATTGGAAAGACAAAGACACCAAACTAGTGCATTTTATAGGGAAAGATAATATTGTATTTCACTGCATTATTTTTCCAGCCATGTTAAAAGCTGAAGGCTCATATATTTTACCAGATAACGTGCCTGCAAACGAGTTTTTAAATTTAGAAGGAAACAAATTATCAACCTCTAAAAACTGGGCTGTTTGGTTGCCAGAATATTTGGAAGATTTTCCAAATCAGCAAGACGTAATGCGTTATGCTTTAACAGCTAATGCTCCAGAAACAAAGGATAACGATTTTACTTGGAAAGATTTCCAAGCAAGAAACAACAACGAGCTAGTAGCTATTTTTGGAAATTTCATCAATCGTGTGGTGGTTTTAACCAATAAATACTACAACGGAATTGTTCCAAGCCCATCTGAATTCTCTCAAATAGACGAAGAAACTTTAGCAACGGTTAAAGCTTATCCAGCAGTAATTTCAAGCTCAATAGAACGATATAGGTTTCGTGAAGCTGGTCAGGAATTAATGAATTTAGCCAGACTTGGAAATAAATATTTAGCTGACGAAGAGCCTTGGAAAGTGATTAAAGAAGACGAAGCCAGAACGCAAACCATTATGTTTGTTGCCTTACAAATTGCTTCAGCTTTAGCCACTTTAAGCGAACCGTTTTTACCGTTTACTTCCAATAAATTAAAAGATATTTTAGGATTATGTCATATCGAGAAGCAAAGCGAAGTGGTTATCTCCTCAAACAAAGAGATTGCCACGACTCAAAAAAATGAGTCTCGCAATGACGCTCTAAGTTGGAACGACATATCATCAAAAGACATCCTTTTGCCAGTTGGACATAAAATAGGAAAAGCAGAATTATTATTTTCTAAAATTGAAGATGAAACCGTTCAAGCTCAAGTAGATAAATTATTGGCCACTAAAAAAGCTAATGAAGCAGCCAACAAAACAGTAGAACCTCAAAAAGAAGAAATTACATTTGATGATTTTACCAAATTAGACATTAGAGTTGGAACTATTTTGGAAGCTGAAAAAATGCCAAAAGCTAAAAAGCTTTTAGTATTAAAAGTTGATACAGGAATCGATGTTAGAACTATAGTTTCAGGCATTGCCGAAAGTTTCACTCCAGAAGAAGTAGTTGGAAAAAAAGTAACTGTTTTAGTCAATTTGGCTCCAAGAGCCTTACGTGGTGTGGAAAGTCAAGGGATGATTTTAATGACGGAAACTCCAGAAGGAAAATTGGTGTTTGTAAATCCTGATGATGCTTCAGTTAATAACGGATTGCATATTAGTTAGCAAATGAACAACCCTCAAAATTTAAAAGAACACTGGAACAGAGCTTATGATAAAGCCGATAATCAATTGGGTTGGTTTGAAGAAAACCCAGCTCAAACCATGCAACTTATTGAATCATGTAAGCTTGAAAAAGATGTCAGAATTTTAAATGTTGGTGTAGGAACTACGACTTTAATCGATGCCTTATTAGATGCTGGTTACTTCAATCTAATAGCAAACGACTTAAGCGATTTAGCTTTACAAAAACTAAAAGAACGTATAAAAAAATCACATAACTACGACTTAAATTGTATTACAGACGATTTAACAAATCCTATAGAATTACAAAACATAGAACCTATAGATTTATGGATTGACAGAGCTGTGCTTCATTTCTTTTTACAAGCAAAAGAACAAACAGCTTATTTCAATCTTATTAAAAAAATAGTTGCCAAAAATGGTTATGTGCTAATTGCCGTTTTTGCTCTCGATGGTGCCGAAAAATGCTGTGGTTTAGATTTAAAACGCTATAATGTTGAGATGCTTCAAAATAATTTAGGAACAGATTTTAAACTTATTACATCTTTCAATCATACGTTTATTAATCCGTTTGGAGGCGAACGTCCTTATATTTATACATTATTTAAAAGACATTAAATTTAATCAAGTAACCATTAATTTATTTATGAAAGCAATAAACATACACATTGCAACTTTAGTGCTATTAGTCTTCACTAGTTGTAATTCGAATGAAAAAAAGAATGCTGAAACTAATTCAGAAAATATTGTAGAAATCGTTGAAGAAGAAGTAGTCATCGATTCCCACTCAAGTGAAAGCTCGTTAGATTGGGAAGGAACTTATAAAGGTACACTTCCATGTGCCGATTGTGAAGGCATAGAAAGAACTATTACTATTAATGGGCATACTTTTATTTCTAAAGATAATTATTTAGGAAAAAAAGATGGTGTTTTCGATAGTCGTGGTTATATTAAATGGATAGATAATGGTCAAAAAATCCTATTATCAGATGATAATGAAACAACTTATCTTGTAGGTGAAAACACTTTAACTCAACTTGATAAATCTGGAAATAAAGTGACTGGTGAATTAGCTGATTTTTATATCTTAAAAAAACAGATAGCTATTTCATCAACTGGAGAAGAGAACGCTAAGTAACTTAATTAGTTGCTTATTGAAGCATTAAAAAAAGTCTTTAAACTATATATTATAAACCTCACAGACTATGTTCTGCGAGGTTTTTTTAGTATTTTCGACTTTCAAAATAAATTTATGATTTCCTATATAATTTCCCAAACTAAACTATCAGAAACTTCAGTAAAAAATACAGTCGAATTATTAAATGAAGCCTGTACCATTCCGTTTATTTCACGTTATAGAAAAGAACGTACTGGTAATCTAGATGAAGTTCAAATAGGAGATATCGTAAAATATAAAGAACTATTTGAAGCCCTTGAAAAACGAAAAGCGACCATTATAAAAGCTTTAGAAGAACAAGAAGTTTTAACTGAAGAATTAAAACAAAAAATTGAAAAAACTCAAGAATTAATAACGCTTGAAGATCTCTACTTACCCTTCAAAAAGAGTCGTAAAACTAAAGCAGAAACTGCTAGAAAAAACGGTTTAGAACCTTTGGCTAAAATTATTATGAGCCAAAATGCTTCGGATATTGAATCCATTGCTTTTAAATATGTAAAAGGAGAGGTTGATTCTGTTGAAGATGCTCTAGAAGGTGCCAGACATATTATTTCAGAATGGATTAACGAACGTACAGATGTTAGAAACAACATTCGTCATCAATTAGAACGTTTTGCTATGATATCAACCAAAGTAGTAAAATCGAAAGTTGACGATGAAAATGCCCAAAAATATCGAGATTATTTTGAATGGGAAGAAGCCTTAAGTCGCATTCCATCTCATAGATTGTTGGCTATTTTAAGGGCCGAAAAGGAAGGTTTTATAAAATCTAAAATTTCTATTGACAACGACAAAGCACTTGCTAAAATTGAAGATCGCATCATACGTTCTAAGAATGCTTGTTCAGAGCAAATACAGATTGCCATTCAAGATGCTTATAAACGCTTATTGTTTCCATCTCTATCTAATGAAGCGCTTCAAAACGCTAAAGAAAAAGCCGACAAGTCTGCCATTAATGTTTTTGCTAAAAACTTAAAACAGTTATTGTTAGGCTCGCCTTTAGGTGAAAAACGTGTGTTAGCAATCGATCCAGGATTTAGAACAGGTTGCAAAATAGTCTGTTTAGATGCCCAAGGGAATTTAAAACACAACGAAACCATTTATCCACATCCTCCAAAAAGCGATACCATTGGAGCCATGAAAAAAATAAGCTCGCTTTCTGAAGCTTATCAAATAGAAGCTATTGCAATTGGAAACGGAACTGCTTCTAGAGAAACCGAAGCAATCATTAGAAAAATAAGATTTAAAAACGATATTCAAGTCTTTGTAGTAAGCGAAGCTGGAGCCAGTATTTATTCGGCCTCCAAAATTGCTCGTGATGAATTCCCTAATTACGATGTAACCGTTCGTGGCTCTGTTTCTATAGGAAGGCGTTTACAAGACCCTCTTGCAGAACTGGTTAAAATTGATGCCAAATCTATTGGTGTTGGACAATATCAACACGATGTAGACCAAACGAAGCTTCAAAAAGAATTAGATAATGTTGTTGAAAATTGTGTGAATGCTGTTGGAGTGAATATTAATACAGCTAGTACCAGTTTATTAAGTTATGTATCAGGAATTGGTCCAAAATTAGCCGAAAATATTTTTAATTATAGAACCGAAAAAGGCATCTTCAAATCCAGAAACGATATAAAAAAAGTACCACGTTTAGGAGATAAAGCCTTTGAACAAGGCGTTGCTTTTTTAAGGATTAAAGATGCTAAAAATCCATTGGACGATTCAGCTGTACATCCAGAAAGTTATGCGATTGTAGAAAAAATGGCAAAAGATTTAGGTAAGAATGTTTCAGATTTAATTGGAAATTCAGCCTTACTTCAAAAAATAGATTTAAAACCTTATTGCACCAATTCGGTTGGATTACCAACACTTCAAGATATTATTAAAGAACTTGAAAAACCTGGATTGGATATTCGTGAGCAAGCCAAAGTATTCACCTTTAATCAAAATATTAAATCCATAACCGATTTACAAGAAGGACAATTACTTCCAGGCATTATTAACAATATTACCAATTTTGGTGCTTTTGTAGATGTTGGAATCAAGGAAAGTGGTTTAATTCATGTGTCCAATTTATCAGATAGTTTTGTAAGTGATGTAAATGCACATGTTAGTTTACATCAACAAGTTATAGTAAAAGTTCTGGAAGCAGATATAGTACGAAAACGCATTCAATTAAAACTTCACAAGTAAAAACAGGATAATATTTTACCATAATTGGCTAACTTAGTCTTATACAAATCTATAAATAATAAGTACTTTTGCCGATTCAATTTCAGTTACTGAATATACCTGTATGAAGAAGGCAAGAATCGCATTAGTTATTGGAATATTTTGTATTTCTATATTCCCCATTTTGGTAAAATTAAACCTGACTCCAGGCGTTATTTCGGCATTTTACAGAATGTTGTTTTCCCTAGTGCTATTACTTCCTTATGTTCTAATAAGTAAGCAATTTAAAATCCCAGATTTAAAAGCTGGACTTTTAGCCGTTTTTTGTGGAATTGTTTTTGGTAGTGACGTGGCTGTTTGGAATGTAGCTATCCAAGAATCTACAGCAACTCAGGCTTCGTTATTAACAAACTTATCTCCAGTTTGGGTAGGCGTTTTATCGTTATTTTTTATAAAAGATAAACCGAGAACTAATTTTTGGATTGGAACTGTAATTGCTGTTTTTGGAATGATGATGTTGGTTGGTTTTACAGTATTTAAAAATCTAGATTTTGATTTAGCTTTTAGTTTTGGAGTACTTTCTGGAGTGCTTTATGCCTTTTATATGTTAATTAGTAAGGAGGTCTTAAAAACAATGAATGTTATTTCATTTATGACTTTAAGTTTATTAGCTTCTTCAATTCATTTAGGCATTGTAAGCTATGCCATAAACGAACCATTTACAGGCTTTACTAATGCTGGTTGGCTCGTTTTAGTTATTCAGGCTGTAATTTGTCAATTATTAGCTTGGTTTCTTATTAGTTATGCGACACAACATATGCGAGCAACCAGAGTTTCGGTAAGTTTATTGGGACAAGGTATTTTAGCATCTCTTTTAGCTTGGATGTTTATTGATGAAACTATTTCTTTACAAATGGTTCTTGGTGGTTTTATTTTATTATTTGGCATACGTGTAACCTTCATAGAAAAACAGATTTTTAAAATAAAAAAAGCGACCTAAGTCGCTTTTTAAATAAATACTTTTTAAATGTTATTTACCTAACATCAAAAGCTCATTACATACCACTTCTGTTATGTAGCGTTTTTCACCTTCTTTAGTTTCGTAACTTCTAGATGTTAATTTTCCTTCAATAGCAACTTCCTTGCCTTTAGTGACATATTTTTCAATGATTTCTGCCGTTTTCCCCCAGGCAACCACATTGTGCCATTGGGTATCAGTTATTTTTTCGCCTTTAGCGTTTTTATAACTTTCGTTAGTTGCTATTGCAAATTTTGCTAATGTTTTTCCTGATTCAAGATTAATAATTTCTGGGTCGTTTCCTAAATTACCAATTAACTGTACTTTGTTTCTTAACGTATTCATAAGATAAGGTTTTAATTATATTGAATGTCATTAGTTCAATTCAACAAGGCAAAGATGCAACCACTTGCAAATGATAGTCGGTTATTAACTAATTAAATTCGTTTGTAAATGTTTGTAGTCATTTGTAAACGACTATTGTTTTTACTATATTGCAACACAAACAGTTACTTATGAAGCATTTAGCAACCTTTTTTATAATTTTATTCTTTATTTCTCAGAATTGCATAGCACAAGAACAAACCATAAAATTTTTAGAAAACAGCATGTCTCCTCAAGCTAGTTTAGAAGATATTTCTTGGATTCAAGGCTATTGGAAAGGTGAAGCTTTTGGTGGTATAACCGAAGAATTCTGGAGTCCTCCTCTTGGAGATTCCATGATGTTTTGCTTTAAACTAGTGGTCGATAATAAAGTGGTTTTTTATGAATTAGGAGGCATTAGACAAGTAGAGGAAACTCTCTTGTTACAACTAAAACACTTTGGAAACGATTTTAAAGGCTGGGAAGAAAAAGACGAAACAGTTGATTTTAAATTGGTGAAAATTGAAAATAATAAAGTTTATTTTGATCAATTTACATTTGAAAAAGTATCAGAAAATGAAATGAATCTTTATGTTGTTATTGAAGAAAATGGGACATCTGAAGAAGTAAAATTTAATTATAAAAAAGAAAAATGACTTTTCATATTGAAACAGAAAGGCTACTATTAAGAGACTTAAGATTAACAGATCTAGAAGGTATGTTTGCTTTGGATTCTGATCCTGAAGTACACAAGTTTCTAAGAAACAAACCTGTAAAAACTATAGATGAATCGCGAATAATTTTAGAGAGTGTTCTTACACAATATAAAGAACGAGGTATTGGTAGATTTGCAGTTATAGAAAAATCTTCTGGAGATTTTGTTGGATGGTCTGGTTTGCGTTTAAATACCGAATACAACATGAATGGCTTTACTAAATATTACGATGTTGGATATAGACTAATAAAACGTTTTTGGGGAAAAGGTTTTGCCACAGAATCTGGTAAAGCTTCTGTAGATTATGCTTTTAATAATATGAAACTTCCTGAAATTTATGCAACTACAGAACTAGGGAATCAAGCTTCACACAATGCACTCTTAAAAATAGGTTTGCACTATGTGGAAGATTTTTATTTTGAACAAGAGCAAGTAAATTTACGTTGGTATAAAATAGAAAAGCCATAATGGCTTTTATTAAAAAATAATATATATGCAAAAACAATGTCCTGAATGTGGAGATAAAATTGTAGGCAGAATTGACAAAAAATTCTGCAGCGACGCTTGTAGAAACTCATTTAATAATCGAGTTAATAAAGATTCTAAAAACCTAATTAGAAACACCAATAACAGATTGAGAAAAAATTACAGAATTTTAGAAGAGCTCAATCCAGAACAGAAAACCAAAACATCAAGAGCCAAACTAATAGAAAGAGGTTTCGATTTTAACTATTTTACTAGTATTTATACTACAAAAGCAGGAACAGTTTATTACTTTGTTTATGACCAAGGTTACCTCCCTTTAGAAGCCGATTATTACGCATTAGTAAAGCGTGAAAGTTAGTTTTTCGTTACATTTTCACTCTCACACCTTAGATATTTTCTTAATGCCTTTTTTAATAATATGACGAATGTCATGTTTTTTAAGGATTCATCGTTTTATTTTTGTTTAAAAGATTAAAAGGTCTTTTTTAACTAATTTAACCATTAATCATATGTTATCAAAAAAACAAGCACGTGCTTTTTTCCTTGGAGGTACTGTGGT
Source organism: Xanthomarina spongicola (assembly GCF_003148645.1). Classification (GTDB taxonomy): domain Bacteria; phylum Bacteroidota; class Bacteroidia; order Flavobacteriales; family Flavobacteriaceae; genus Xanthomarina; species Xanthomarina spongicola. The sequence continues at coordinate 508,650 of NZ_QGGP01000001.1, read as the reverse complement.
TACATTCTTAATTTTTATAGGATTAACCATTTTTTCTTTTAGTAAAAGTCAAGACCAAACCAACCACGAAGGTATTACCGAACAGGTAGTTCGAGGTAAAGTGTTATGGGAAGAAAACAATTGTATGGGTTGCCATACTATTTTAGGTGAGGGAGCTTACTACGCTCCAGAATTAACAAAAGTACTAGATCGTCGTGGCGAAGGTTACGTTAAAGCTGTATTAATGTCTCCTATTCCTTGGAATCCTAATGGGAGGAAAATGGTTGCTTACGGTTTTACAAAAGAAGAAGCTGATGACCTAATAGCTTTCTTTGATTGGATTGGAGGCATTGATCTAAACGGATTTGATACTGTAGTCTCTCCTTTAGCTAAAGACAAAATTGAAAGAAATAAAAACTAACTAACTATGAAATATAAATCACAAAAAGTAGCCTATTGGTTTTTTGCCTTTTCAATGCTACTACTCGTTTTACAAATTACCTACGGATTTATTATGGGTTTTGCTCGTATTGGATTCGATGGACTCCATGAATTTATTCCTTTTAACACAGCAAGAGCTGTGCACACAAACTTATTAGTTGTATGGTTACTTTCCGGTTTTATGGGAGCAGCATACTACATTATCCCAGAAGAAGCACAACGCGAATTAGTTAGTGTTAAATTGGCTTATGTTCAATTAATTTCACTTGCTGTTGTTGGTGTTGCTGCTGTTATTGGTTATCATTTTAACTGGTGGGAAGGACGTAAATTCTTAGAAATACCTAGACAATTAGATTATCTTGTAGTTGTAAATGTCCTCTTATTTTTGGGACTAATTCTAGCAACGCTTTTTAAAGGTAAACGTAAAACTACTACAGCTTTAGTGCTTACAATGGGATTATTGTTTGCAGCTTTGCTATATATTCCTGGAATGCTTCCTTTCGATAGTCAAGTAACAGATTCATTCTTTAGATGGTGGGTTGTTCACTTATGGGTTGAAGGTGTTTGGGAACTAATAATGGGAGGTATCTTATCTTTTCTATTAATAAAACTTACTGGTGTCGATAGAGAGGTTATCGAAAAATGGCTTTATGTTATTGTAGGATTAACGTTCCTATCTGGTATTCTTGGTACTGGTCACCACTATTACTACATTGGTGTAAATAAAATTTGGTTAATTGTTGGTGGTATTTTCTCTGCTCTAGAACCTTTAGCTTTCTTAGCTATGGCATTGTTTGCAGTAAATATGTATAGAAAAGGTGAAAAGAAACATCCAAATAAAATAGCTTTATTCTGGACTCTTGGTTCTGCCATTGTATCTTTTGTTGGTGCAGGATTATTAGGTTTTGCACATACCTTACCTCAAACAAACTTATATACTCATGGTACTTTAGTAACTGCTATGCATGGTCACCTTGCTTTTTGGGGAGCTTATGCAATGATAGTTCTTGCAATAATTAGTTATGCTTTACCAAATATGACAGGAAGGAAATTATACGATAGCAGTGTAGGTCGTGCAGCCTTTTGGATGTCTAATGTAGGAATGATAGGAATGACAGTTGCCTTTGGTGTTGCAGGTGTTGCACAAGTATATCTTGAACGTAAATTCAAAATGGATTTTATGGAAGTTCAAGCAGAAATTAGTATACACTTTGTGGTATTAATTCTTTGTGCTACTTTATTTACAGTAGGAATTATCATGTATATCATGGACTTTATAAAACATGGAAAACCAACTGATGAAGCTTTAGATTTAGAATCCGATTTATAACAAATAATAGCAGAAATGGCCTTTTGGTTATATATAGATAGTGAAGTTAAATTTGCTCATACCTGACAATTACTCGCTTCAAAAATCTTTAACTAAAGGGCCTTTTAAATTTTATAATCATGTCAAAAACGATAGTCAATTCAGCTATAAACTCAACTAATTTGAATTCAGAAATGCAACATACAAACACAATAAAACCTTTCTATAAACCAATAGCTAAAGAAATTGAAGTGTTTGAACATGCTTACAAAAATAAAATTCCTGTACTCTTAAAAGGACCTACTGGAACTGGAAAAACCCGTTTTGTGGACTACATGACCTATAAATTAGAGAAGGAATTAATTACTATTTCTTGTCATGAAGAGACTTCATCAACAGATTTAATTGGTCGTTATATTATAAAAGGTGCCGAAACTGTTTGGATAGATGGACCTCTAACAAAAGCAGTAAAAAAAGGTGCCGTAATTTATTTAGATGAAATTGCCGAAGCCAGACCAGATGTTATTGTAGCTATTCACTCCTTAACAGATCATAGAAAAGAATTGTATATCGATAAATTGGGCGAAACTATAAAAGCACATCCAGATTTTATGCTAGTCGCATCTTTTAATCCTGGCTATCAAAAAGGGTTTAAAGAATTAAAACCTTCAACAAGACAACGATTTATAGCACTAGCTTTTAATTATCCAAATGAAAAAGATGAAGCTGAAATATTAGTAAACGAAACACAAATTGATGCTTCAATTGCTAAAAAATTAGTTTCAATTGCTAATAAAATTCGTAACCTAACTGAACTTGGCTTAACTGAAACCGTTTCCACACGTTTATTGGTGGATGCTGCCAAACTAATACATACTGGTTTAGGAAAACGTCTAGCTGTTCGTGTGGCTGTTGTAGAGCCATTAACAGACGACACAGAAATTACCGAAGCCTTATCAGATTTATGTGATTTAATGATTTAAATAAAAAATCATGTTCGAGCCAGATGAATTTATCTATTCTAAAATTGTAAAGTTTTTAAAGCGTCGTAAAAAAAATGCTCAAGAAACAATCGAACATGCCGTTAAGTTAAAAGACATAAAGCAACGGCTAACTATTTTTTCTAGAGCTATAACAGGTCAAGCTATAGAAATATTTGAAGCCGAACGTGAAGGTGGTTATAAAAACAATAGCTTCTTCTTACCAACTCGATTTTCAGAATTTCAAACCTTAGAGCAGAACACCAAATTTTATATTTTTAGAATTGTTTATCTATCTGTTCAAAAAAACTTGAATTTAAATTTTACAGCTGAAGATGAATTTACTTTAGAGACTGCTCGTGAAAAGGCGCTTGAAACTTCAACTTTAATTCTAAACGAGATGTTTCAGCAGTTTCCAATAACCAAGCAAATTCATCAGGAATTAATTACGCATTATTTCAAATTTGCAACAGAGAAGACACCAGAAGATTTAAGCTTTATTTATGGAAAATGGATGCGCAATGATCCTCAAACTTTAAAGAAATCTGTTTTAAATAACATTTCAGAACAAGTAAAAAAAGCCATAGACCACGAAATAAACACTATTTTAAAAGCCAATGCAGTCGAGGAAATTACGTCTTTAGAAATAGATAAAAAACAACAAGAAGATTATGTGATGACACATAATTTTGAAAAAATTGAAACTGCTGAAGAATGGGAAGGTGGTTGGAGAGATTTTGATGGCGACGACGATTTAGACGATCATGCCAATGCTTTAGAAGACCTCAACATGAAACATACAGTACGTGTTGACGATCCAGTTCACTCCATTTATCAAGCAGAATTTATTGAAAATACAACTATTTCTGAAAGTGCCGAATTAGATACAGAAGCACCTCATGTTGCTTACGACGAATGGGATTACTCCAAACGTGAATACAAATCCAAATTCTGTAAGGTGTATCCAAAAACACAAGTAGAAACTGATTCTGCTTATTATAAAAAAACAATTCAAAAAAACGCATCTACCTTAACAGGGTTGCGTAAAATGCTGACTTCTGTTAATAACAAATACCAACAACAACGCAGACAAACGCAAGGAGAAGATTTTGATTTAGATGCTATAACAGATCTATATGTAGATATTCATTCTGGCCATACACCTTCAGAAAAAATCTACCTTTCAAAACGCAAAAAAGATAAAGACTTATCTATTTTAATCTTATTAGATGTCAGCCTTTCTAGCGATGGTTATGCTGGAGGAAATAAAGTGATTGATGTTGAAAAACAAGTCTCTATTATTTTTGGTGAAATTTTAAACGAGTTCAACGTAGATTTTTCTATTCAAAGCTTTTATTCCAAAACCAGAAACTACGCAACCTACCTCACTCTAAAAGGATTTGACGATACTTGGGATAAAGCCAAACACAAAATTGGAGCTGTAGAACCTAGTGGTTATACCAGAATTGGAGCAGCATTGCGACATTCAGGAGCTTTACTGGACGCACGAGATACAAAAAACAAATGGGTTATTTTAATCTCGGATGGAAAGCCAAATGATTACGATAAATACGAAGGAAAATATGGCATTAACGATGTTAAACAAGCGCTTCGTGAGTTAAACCAACGCAATATTAACTCGTATGCTTTGGCCATAGAAGCACAAGCTAAATACTATTTGCCACAAATGTTTGGGCAAAACCATTATCAAATATTAACAACACCAGTAGAGTTATTGCAATCTTTAGTAAAACTCTACGAAAAAATAAAACATCAAAGTTAATGTCAACAGTCATTCAACAACATAACTCTAAGAATATTCTTTATCCACCTGGAGGTATTTTAATGTGGATAATTATCTATCTAGAACTTTTAACATTTGGAGCAGTATTGGTAGCCATGGTTTGGTATAGTAAAGACGAACCTGAACTTTTTCACCAATCGAGATTACAATTAAACACCACCTTTGGAGCCATAAACACCTTATTTTTATTGATTAGTGGGTTTTTTATGGCGCTTACTGTTGTCAATTTAAAAGTTAATAATATCGCCAAATCTAAATTATACTTAAAACTCACCATGCTTGGAGGTTTGCTGTTTTTAGGTTTAAAAACTGTAGAATATTTAGATAAAATTGATGCTGGACTAACCATGGGTTACAATACATTTTATTCATTCTATTGGATGTTAACACTTTTTCATGTGATTCATGTATTAGTTGGTTTAGTCATTTTAGCTTCGGTTTTAAGAACTATGGTTAAAAATCCTAAGAAACTCATATTAGAAGATGTTGAAGCAAGTGCTACCTTTTGGCACATGTGCGATATAATTTGGCTATTGTTATTTCCTGTAATTTATTTGATTTTTTAAAATGAAACAGAAACCGTTTTTATATATATTAATTGTACTTATTGCTTTAACCTTGCTTTCAGCAATCGTTTCAAATTCGCAAATAACTTATGCTTCTCAATTAATCATGATTCTATCTGCTTTAAAATTTTTAGCTGTTGCTTTTTATTTTATGGAATTACGTCATGCAAACGTTTTTTGGAAAGTATTATTAATTGCTTGTTTAACTATTTTTATTAGTCTGGTTTTAATTATTTAAGATGACTCAAAAAACAAAATATAATTTTTTTATCATCACCATTTTAATAACACTTTTCGTGGTATTTAATGGGTTAATTTACACGTCTAATGAAAATGAAAACCCAATAAAATTAACAGAACAAGGTTTACATGGTCAACGTTTGTGGCAAGAAAATAATTGTTGGTCTTGTCATCAAACTTATGGATTAGGTGGTTACTTAGGCCCAGATTTAACAAATGTATATAGTGCAGAGAATAAAGGTCCTTTATACATAAAAGCCTTCCTGAATAGTGGTGTAAAAGCCATGCCAAAATTTAATTTTTCAGAAGCTGAAAAAGAAGCGTTAGTAACTTATCTGAAATTTATTGACAGCACAGGATATTACCCAAATTATAACGCCAAATTTAAACCTAATGGTTGGGTTGAACTAGAATATAAAAATGAAAAATAAAGCAGCAATCATCTTTTTAATCACAGCACTTTCAGCATTACTTACTGGAATGCTTTTTGGTTTATTTGCAGCCTTACAATATCTTATTCCAGAATTTTTAAAAGAACTCATTCCATTCCATAAAATGAGACCTTTTCATGTTACGACAGTTATTACATGGATAGTGCTTTGTGCAACTGGAAGCATCTATTTTTACCTTACACAAATTGAAAAATTGAAATTGTTTTCAAACAAATTAATGAAGCTTCATTTAATTGTATTTCTTATAACTGGTTTAGGCATCTATCTGTCTTATATTTTTGGAAGAATGGAAGGTAGAGAGTACTTAGCTTTTACGCCTATTTTAACAATTCCCATTTTATTTGGCTGGCTTCTTTTTGGAATTAATTATTTTAAAACCATGTTGAAGCAAGTTAAAAACTGGCCTGTATATTACTGGATGTGGGGAACTGGAATTGTTTTTATGATGATTCATTTAACAGAAGCTCATCTATGGTTATTTCCATATTTTAGAGAACATGTTATAAAAGATTTAACGGTTCAGTGGAAATCTTATGGCTCTTTCGTTGGTTCATGGAATATGTTGGTTTATGGAATTTCCATTTACGTTATGGCAAGAATAAAAGGAAATGATGCTATAGGTAGAGGTAAATTAGCCTTCTTTTTCTATTTTCTTGGGTTAACAAACTTGATGTTTGGTTGGGCTCACCACACTTATATCCTACCTACTCAACCATGGATAAGATATGTAGCTTATGGTGTAAGTATGACCGAATGGATAATTTTAGGTTATATGATTTACGATTGGAAGAAAAACCTAAGCCAGACTAAAAAAGACTCATATCCATTAGCTTATAGATTTTTAGTAACAACCGATTTCTGGATATTTATCAATCTAATCATTGCCTTATTATTCTCCATACCAGCCATTAACTTCTTTACACATGGTACGCATATTACAGTTGCACATTCTATGGGAACAACTATTGGCATAAACACAACCATTCTTTTTGCTTCACTTTTGTATATTGTTTCAAAAATATCTGCTTTCTCTAAAAAACAAGAAACACTTATAAAACGAGGTCTTTGGGGATTTAACATCACACTCTTTTTATTTTTCTCAGCTTTGTTGGTAGCAGGTGCCAAAAGAAGTCATTGGATGTACGCAGGAAACGACACCTCTTTTTCTAATATGCAAGACAGTTTATTTTGGGTATATATGGCGTTTTTTGTCTTTGGCATTGCTTTAACTACAAGTATCAGCATCATTGGTTTGCCAATCTTAAAAAAGCTAATAAATAGTTTAAGAGTCTGAATCCGGTTTTAGGATTTCGAATGATTTTAAAGATATATAGCGACCCTTCAATTTAATTTCTTCTACAAATTCAGCTATAGTTTTTTCTTTAAAATCTTGAAATAATTTTTGTTTGAAAGCTGAAACTGTAAAATGAACAGGACATGGATTATCATCTCCACACTTAGATAGTCCTAAAAAACACTGATTAAATTTTTCGTTTCCATCAATTAGAGAAACAATATCCCAAACTGTATGTTGTTTATTTGTTTCACTTAAATAAAAACCTCCATAAGGTCCTTTTGTAGAAGTAACTAGATTGCTTTTATTTAATTGTTGTAGCAATTTGGCTAAAAAAGGTTGAGGCACTTCTAATTCCTTAGAAATAACCTTTACTCCAATTTTATGTTCTTCATCAGAACGCATTCCTAAATAAAGAATTGATCTGATTGCATATTGACAAGCATTTGATAACACAGTATTTTTTTGTAAATATATAAAAAAGATATTTTTGTCCTGTTTTAATTAACATTATCTTTGTTTATGATTTATATCATAATTTATATGGCAGGTTCCTAATAAATTTGCCTCTTATAAAATCCGTAATTACTTAGATGTTTTGGACTTAAAAAAAGAAATCCTTCGTTTAAAAAAAGAAAAGAATGCTGTTATTTTAGCACATTATTATCAAGTGCCAGAAATTCAGGATGTGGCAGATTATGTTGGAGATAGTTTGGGTTTATCTCAAAAAGCAGCTGAAACAGATGCAGATATTATTGTATTTGCTGGTGTGCACTTTATGGCAGAAACTGCTAAAATTTTAAACCCAACTAAAACAGTGGTTTTACCAGATTTAAAAGCAGGTTGCTCCTTAGCAGATTCTTGTCCTCCTGATGCTTTTAAAGCTTTTAAAGAAAAACATCCAGACCATTTGGTTATTACTTATATAAACTGCTCAGCTGAAATAAAAGCTATGAGCGATATTGTTTGCACCTCATCTAATGCGTTAAAAATTGTAGAATCTGTTCCGAAAGAAATACCTATTATTTTTGCTCCAGACAAAAATTTGGGGCATTATATTAGTAAAATTTCTGGTCGAGATTTAGTGCTTTGGGATGGTTCTTGTATTGTTCATGAAGCCTTTTCAATAGATAAACTTTTAAAATTATATAGCGAACATCCAGGCTCAAAAATTATTGCACATCCAGAATCTGAAGCACATATTTTAGATGCCGCCAATTATATTGGTTCTACTGCTGGAATGATTAATTATGTAAAAGAACATCCAGAGGAAAAATTTATAGTGGCTACAGAAGCTGGTATTCTTCATAAAATGCAGCAAGATGTTCCAAATACACTTTTAATTCCTGCTCCTGCTGAAGAAGATAATACCTGTGCTTGTAGTGAATGTGCATTTATGAAAGTAAATACGTTGCAGAAATTATACGATTGTTTATTAAACGAATCTCCACAAATTGAAGTTCCAGAGCCTATTAGAAAACGTGCTTTAATTCCTATTGAACGTATGTTGGAACTTTCAAAATAAAAACATGAAAACCCAATTACTTATTATTGGTTCTGGTGTTGCAGGTTTAACTTTAGCTGTAAAATTTGCAGAAAAATTTCCAAAGAAAAACATCACGATTGTTACTAAAGGAAACGAAGACGAATCCAATACTAAATATGCTCAAGGTGGTGTTGCTGTTGTTCTGGACGAAAAAACCGACTCATTCCAAAAACACATAGAAGACACTTTGATTGCTGGCGATGGCTTATGCGATAAAACTGTTGTGGAAATGGTTATTACCGAAGGCCCAAAACGTTTTAAAGAACTTATGGTTTGGGGAGCACAATTTGATGTAGACCAAACTGGAAATTTCGATTTAGGAAAAGAAGGTGGACACAGTCAATACCGAGTGGTACACCACAAAGACATAACTGGTTACGAAATTGAAAGAGCATTGTTGGCTCGTGTTCATCAGCTTGAAAATATTACGCTTTTAACACATCATTTTGCCATTGATTTAATAACCGAACACCAATTAAAACAAGTATCTGAAAATATTAGGTGTTATGGAGCTTATGTCTTGAATCAAAAAAACGGAAATATTCTTACTATTGAAGCAGATAGTACTGTTTTAGCAGCAGGTGGAATTGGTTTTGTATATGGACACACCACCAATCCAATTATTGCTACAGGAGATGGTATTGCTATGGCTTATAGAGCTAAAGCTAGAATTAAAGATATGGAATTTGTGCAGTTTCATCCAACAGCTTTATATACAAATACAGAAGGTTCTGCCTTTTTAATTTCTGAAGCTGTTAGAGGATTTGGCGCTTACCTAAGAACCAAAAATGGCGATAGATTTATGCCAAACTATGATGAAAGAGCTGAATTAGCTTCTAGAGATATTGTCTCTCAAAGCATAGACAAAGAATTAAAAAAATCTGGTGATTCCTGTATGTATTTAGATTGTACTCATTTAGATTTAGAAGCCTTTAAAAATCATTTTCCAAATATCTATCAAACTTGTTTAGAGCATAATGTAGATATTTCTAAAGATTGGATTCCAGTAGTTCCAGCTTCACATTATTTATGTGGTGGCATTGAAGTAGATACAAATGGTAAAACTTCCATTACTAATTTATTTGCTTGTGGCGAATGTACCAGAACTGGATTACATGGTGCAAATAGATTAGCATCAAACTCTTTATTAGAAGCTTTGGTGTATGCACATAATATTTATAAATATCATTGCAATCATCCTATTTCGGTAAAAAACAAGCATATTCCAGACTGGAACGATTATGGAACTAGCATTCCAAAAGAACATGTATTAATAAAACATAACTTAAAAGAATTACAAGCTTTAATGGGTGATTATGTTGGAATTGTTAGAAGTAACAACAGATTGAAAAAAGCGATAATACATTTAGATGTTATTTATAATGAAGTTGAAGAGCTTTACAGAACGTCTAAAATTACCACCACACTTTGTGAGTTACGAAACATGGTAAATGTGGCGCATTTAATTATTGGTCAATCTTTAGATAGAAAAGAGAATAAAGGTGGTTATTTTAATGTGGATAATTAATTGTTATTTCCAAGTATGTCCTTTAAGCTCGATGGCAGCTTTTAAAATATCTTTCTGACTGATTAAACCAACTAATTTCCCATTTTCTACAATTGGAAATCGTCTTCTTTTAGACTCTAAAAATTTGTTGGCAGCATCAAACACATTCATATTACCATCAATTGTTTCAACATCTTTAATCATACGCTTTTCTACATTGTCACTCTCCATTGGCATATTATAATATCTGCTATCACTTATTTGTTTCAAACAATCTCCTTCAGAAATAATTCCAACTAATTCATTATTATCATTTACAACTGGACCTCCAGAAATTTTATTATTTATAAGTGTCTCTATAACTTCTTGAACAGATTGTTCTGGTTTAAAAGTTATAAGATCTTTGCACATTATATCACTTACCTTAAAAGGCATTTCATCAGTTGTGTTTTGTTGTTGCTTCCTTGCTCCTTGAAAACTCTTTATTCCCATGATTAATTAATTTAATTTTAATCTTAAATATACTTATTATTAATGAGTTATCCTAACTAGAAATTAGCTGAGATTATTTTCTTATTTTTATAAAACTAACCAACAACTTTTTGTCATGTTAAAAAAAGTAATTTCTATTGTTCTTATAGTTATAGCAATTTACTGGAGTTTTTCAGCTTTATTACCAAGCAAAATCTCATCTATAGATGCTCCAGATAATACATTTTCTACACAACGAGCATTAATTCATTTAAAAGAAATTTCAAAAAACCCTCATTATGTTGGTAGTCCAGAACATGAGGTAGTTAAAAATTATATTGTAAAGGCTTTAGAGAATTTAGGACTGGAAGTTGAGATTCAAGAAGGTTATGTGTTAACAGATTGGGGAACAATTACAAAACCCAAAAATATTCTTGCAAGGATAAAAGGTTCTGATAACACAAAAGCACTTATGCTGCTTTCCCATTACGATAGCAAATCTCATGCTTCTTATGGAGCAAGTGATGCTGGTTCTGGAGTTGTGACTATTCTAGAGGGATTAAGAGCTTATTTACATGAAAATAAAATTCCGAAAAACGATATTATTATTCTGTTTTCTGATGCTGAAGAATTAGGCTTAAATGGTGCTTCGTTATTTGTAACTAAACATCCATGGGCTAAAGATGTAGGTTTGGTCTTGAATTTTGAAGCTCGTGGTAGTGGTGGACCAAGCTATATGCTTATGGAAACCAATGGAGGAAATCATAATTTAATTTCTGGTTTTATTGAGGCTAATCCAGAATATCCTGTTGCAAACTCTTTGGCTTATAGTGTCTACAAAAAACTCCCTAACGATACAGATTTAACCCGATTTAGAGAAGAGGGAAATATAGATGGTTTTAACTTTGCGTTTATTGACGACCATTTCGATTACCATACATCTTTAGATAACTACAAAAGATTAGACCGAAATACATTAGAGCATCAAGGAAGTTATTTAATGCCTTTACTAAACTATTTTGCAGATGCTAACCTCAACCATATTAAAAGTGATACTGATGACATTTACTTTAATGTTCCACTTTTTAAAACAGTGAGTTATCCTTTTTCTTGGATTATTCCCATGCTTATTTTAGCTATCCTTATTTTTATAGCATTAGTGTTTTATGGCATAAATAAAAGAACTTTAAACTCTAAACATATAGCAATAGGTTTTTTACCAGGAATTGCTGCTTTATTAATTAATGGGAGTATTGGTTTCTTTGGCTGGAAATTTTTAACCTCAATTTACCCACAGTATAACGAGATGCTTCATGGGTTTACATATAATGGACATACCTATATTTGGGCTTTTAGTTTGCTTTCTGTAGCTATTTGTATGTGGCTTTATAATAAAGTTTATAAGCCAGAAAACACAGCAAGTTTAGTTGTACCACCATTATTTTTATGGTTAGTTATTTGTGGTGTAATTAGCTTTCAACTTAAAGGAGCAAGTTTCTTTATTATTCCTGTATATTTTGGACTTATTAGTTTATTTGTTCTTGTGCGACAAAAACAACCAAGCTTAATATTAATGACCTTATTATTATTTCCAGCTTTATTAATACTGTCTCCTTTTGTTAAAATGTTTCCTGTTGGTTTAGGTTTAAAAACCATAATCGCTACAACTTTATTAGTGTCATTAATATTCTCATTATGTATTGGTGTTTTTGGGTTTTTTAGATATAAAAACAGATGGTCTTACCTTTTGTTTCTTTTAGCTTTCTGTTGTTTTATTTCTGCACATTTAAATTCAGATTTTAATGAAGAAAACCCTAAGCCTAATAGTTTGGTTTATTATTTAGACACAGATAAAAATGAAGCAGTTTGGGCTACTTACGACAAGATGTTAGATCCATGGACAAAAGCTTATCTCTCTGAAACTCCAGATACTGACCACGATATTACTAAAGCGACTAATTCTAGTAAATACAATACCAAATTTACATATAGTAAAAAAGCAAATATTAAACCCATTAATCATCCTTATGTTGACATTAAATCAGATACTATTATTGGGGAAACCAGATATATAAAAATGTTTATTTCACCTCAACGATTAGTAAATAGAATGGATCTTTATGCAGATTCCACAAATGTGTTTACTTCTTTTAATGTGAATGGTCTTGAGATAGAAAAAGATCAAGATGGCAATGTATTTTCTAAAAGAGAGTTCAATAGATTATTTGAATATTATGTTGTAGACGATAAGTTCTTAGAAATAGAATTTAGCACTCCTAAAAATCAAAAAACTACCATTCATTTCTATGACATCTCTTTTAATTTATTAGATAATAATTTGTTTAGAGTGCCCGAAAGACCTAGTGATATGATTCCAAAACCATTTGTAGTAAACGATGCTGTAATGGTTAAGAAAACAATTACAATAGAATAGCACCTAAAAAAAGCATAATTAAATTAGCATGGTTTTAAGATATTAACTGTTTAATTTTTATAGTTTTGGCACATCTTTAAAAAATTAAAAAAATTATGAAACATTTTATCATATTAATTGTGTTTGCAATCGGTTTTAATGCCCAAGCTCAAAATAATAAAGAGTTACTTGAGCATTATCAAGCTTATTATAAACAAATGAAATCTCAGTCAGATATTCAAGGGATTATAAATGGTTTAACACATTTAAATGTTCTTTCACCATCAGTAGCTAGGCAAGATACACTTGCATATATTTATATGAATGAGGGTAAATTTATCCAAGCAATTAATACAGTTGGCGTAGACGAAAATAGTTCGGATTCTGATATGGCTGTTGAAGTAAAAGCAATGTCTTTAAAAGCTTTAAGTCAACCAAAATTAGCTATTCCTCAATTTGAAACCTTATTTAAAAGAACTCAGAATGTTGCTCTTTCTTATGAATTAGCAGAATTATATTTACAAACACAAAATCTTACTGAGGCTTCAAAAAATGTTGAATATGGACTTTTACATGCTCAAGACAACATGGGGAAAAAGTTTTATGAATCTCAACAACCATATCAAGTGCCTTTAAAAGCAGCATTTTTATATTTAAAAGGTCTTATTGTATTTAATGAGAATAAAGAAACAAATATAGATCTTGCTGTTTCTTACTTAGAGCAAGCTCTTACTATGGCTCCTAATTTTAATTTAGCTTTTGTAAGTAGACAAGCTTTATTAGGACAAAAACCTCAACCAAAAACTGAAGATTAAATAAAAAATAATCTAAACAAAAAGCCAGCAATAATTGCTGGCTTTATTTATTTAATTCTATATAATTAGATTACCATATTTTAACACGACTCTCAGGAGCTAGATACATATTATCTCCTTCTTTAATATTAAATGTGCTATAGAAAGCATCTATATTTTGTAAAGGCATAACAGCACGATACATTCCTGGAGAATGTGTGTCTGTTTTAATTTGATTTCTTAGAGCATCATCAGTATATTTAGTTCTCCAAATGGTTGCCCAACTCATAAAGAAACGCTCTTCTGGAGTAAATCCATCAATATTTTCTGGTCTACCATTTTCTGCAAAATACATTTGTAATCCATCGTAAGCAGCATTAACACCTCCTAAATCGCCAATGTTTTCACCTAAAGTAAATTCGCCATTTAGTTTTACATCTGGAAACGCATTCACATTGCTATACTGCTCAGTTAGTTTTTCTCCTAAAGCTGTAAACTCTATTAAGTCTTCTTCAGTCCACCAATTATTTAAATTTCCATTAGCATCATAACGTGAACCAGAATCATCAAAACAATGTGAGATTTCATGACCAATAACAGCGCCTATTCCACCATAATTTACAGCTTCGTCTGCTTGATAATTATAAAATGGAGGTTGTAAAATAGCAGCTGGAAATACAATTTCATTGTAAGAAGGCATAAAATAGGCATTCACAATTTGTGGTGCCATTAACCACTCACTTTTATCAACTGCTTTCCCTAATTTATTGAGATCTTTATTGAAATTCCATTTATAGACATTGTTTAAATTTATAAAATAAGAGCCTCCTTCGTCTACTCCTTTAACTTCAAGAGCAGCATAATCTTTCCATTTATCTGGATAGGCTATTTTAACTGTCATTTTTTGAAGTTTTTCAATCGCTTTTAATTTAGTTTCGGGTGCCATCCATTCTAAATTCTGGATTCTGTTTTCAAAAGCTAACATGATATTGCTTATCATTCTTTCAGCTTTTTCCTTAGCTTCTGGTGGAAACATTTTATCCACATACAATTTTCCTAAGGCTTCGCCAATAGTTCCATTTAACGTGTTTAAAGCTCTTTCATCTCTAGCTCTTTGTTCTTTAGAGCCTCTTAAATCTCTGCTATAAAACTCCCAGTTAGCAGTTTCCATTTCGGTCGTTAATTTACCAGCTGCTCCTCTAATAAGCGTCCAGTTTAAGTAATCTTTCCAAACACCTACTTTATTCTCTTTTAGTAAAACATCTAAGGCTTTAAAATATCCAGGATCAGACACAATTACAGTGTCTATAGATGTGACTCCAATGTTATTAAAATATGCATCCCAATTAACAGAAGTTGTCATTTTATTTAAGTCTTCAATAGATTTTGGGTTAAATCTTTTTCTGGCATCTCTTCTATCTTCTTTTGTCATTGTAGATTTTGCCATTCGTGTTTCGAATTCTAAAATCTGGTCTGCTTTAATTTTTGAAGATTCTTCAGTTTCGCCTATATATTGCAACATTCTAGCAATATGAGCACGATATTTTTCTAGCTTTTCTTTTGTGTCTTCGTCTTGATCTACATAGTAATCTCTACTTAAACCTAAAGAACCATTTCCTAAATAACCAACATTTAAGTCGCTATTTTTTGGATGAGAACCAACTCCAAACCCAAAAAATCCAGCTCCTCCTTGAGGTTCCATTTCTATTAAATAAGCTTGTAAATCTTGAATATTATTAATCTTATCTATTTTTTCCAAATATGGTTTAATTGGATCGATGCCTTGTTTATCTCTAGAGACCGTATCCATAATGGTTTGAAAAAGTTTTACTGCTTTTTCTTGATCTGATCCTGGTAACAATTCTATTTTCTCTAAATCTTTATTATCTGACATGGCAGATTTTAAAATAGACAAAGCATCTTCATCTGTTTTTTGACGAAGCTCATCGAAACTTCCCCATCTGGTTCTATCAGCTGGTATTTCGTTCGTGTTTAGCCATGTTCCATTAACATAATTAAAAAAATCGTCAGTTGGCTTTATTGAAGAATCCATATAATCTAAATTGATTCCTGGAATTTTTTCAACTTCTAGTTTTGCCATATCTTTTTCTTGGTCTTTTTTGCAAGCTATCAAGCCTACAAAAGCTAAAGCGCTAAATAGCGAAAGCTTTTTAAAATTTTTGCTCATAGGGAAAATTTTGAGTTTTAAACCGGGAAAATTACTAGTAATTATTTAGTTAGTAAGATACATTAACAAAACCTTAATAAATGGAAGATATTACATTAAGGTTTTTTAATTTTCTGAGATTCTCTCTCAATCTTTTTATTCATTTGAAGGTTTAAGTTAGAAAAAGAAACTAATACTTCTTTAATAGAAGTAACTATAACTTTTGTTGATGAGTTAGAAAGATTTACAACACTTTCTAGTTTATATAGTTTTGTCTCTAATGCAATTAACCTTGACATAATTGCAGGAGAATTAACTTTATCTGGAATCGTTTGTTTAAGGTCGTTAATTAACGCTTCTAAAAATTCATGATTATCTTTGAAATAAGATAAATCTGCTTGTTTTAAATTTAATATAACAGCTTCTAACTCGTTATATTTAGCCCATTTTTGAGTAATTTTTTCAACTTTAGAATCTAAAATAAAATCTGTATAGTTTAGATTCTGAATCATTTTTTTTGAAATAGAAAAGGATGTATTGTCTTGATTATTTTCTGTCGACTTACCTTCTTTCTCTTTACAAGAAAACATACATACTAATAGAAGAAAACTAATTACTAATTTCATGTGTAATTTATAATGAATAGCAAATATATAGATTTCGGTTTTTTATATCCTATTGTTTAGCACATGTTTAATAAATAACTAAGCATTTTAAGTTAATTTTATAAAACAAAAACAAAAATCTTGTTATTTTTGAAAACCTTAAAACTTACAAAAAATGTCTCCTAAAATATTAATACTTGGTGCAAGTGGTCAAATAGGATCTGAATTAACACAAAGATTAAGAAGCATTCATGGTGCAGAAAATGTTATAGCTACAGATATAAGTTATAATAATATTGAGTTGGTTAATTCTGGGATTTTTGAAAGAGTGGATGCCCAAGATTATACCTCTGTTAAAATTTGCATAGAAAAACACCAAATAAATACCATTTATTTAATGGCAGCTATGTTAAGTGCCACAGGAGAGAAATTTCCAAGGAAAGCTTGGGATTTAAACATGGAATCTTTATTTCATGTTTTAAATTTAGCTAAAGAAGGGTTTATTAAAAAAGTGTTTTGGCCTTCAAGTATTGCAGTTTTTGGACCCACGACACCAAAAGAAAACACACCTCAATTTACCATTATGGAGCCATCTACGGTTTATGGAATTACCAAACAAGTAGGAGAACGTTGGTGCGAGTATTACCATAAACAATATGGCGTAGACATTAGAAGCATTCGTTATCCTGGAATAATAAGTTGGAAAACAATGCCAGGAGGAGGAACAACAGATTATGCTGTAGAAATATATCATAAGGCCATTGCAGAAAAAAAATACGAATGTTTTTTATCTGAAGATACTGAATTACCAATGATGTTTATGGACGATGCTATAAAGGCTACCATAGATATTATGAATGCTAACCAAGAAGACATTAAAATTAAATCTTCTTATAATTTGGCAGCTGTTAGTTTCACTCCAAAACAAATAGCCAAATCCATACAAAAGTACATACCAGAATTTACCATTACTTATAATCCAGATTTTAGACAAAAAATTGCAGACTCCTGGCCTAAAAGCATAGACGACTCTAGAGCACGAGAAGACTGGAATTGGAGTCACTCTTTTTCTTTAGATGATATTACAAAAGAAATGCTAACTAACTTAAAAGCAAAAGCTAAACAATCTGTTTAATTAGCCATATTATTGTTTTACACTATTCCCTAAATTTTTATTTTCAGGCATGTAAAAAATACGTAGTTTATCGTATATAACATCTCATAAAGTTACCTTATATTAGCTTCATAAATCAATTAAACTTATTATCATGAATAAATTATTAGTATTTGCACTATTATTTTCTACAACTTATATGTTTTCGCAAAAAGCAAACGTCACTAAAGGCGATTGGTCAGCTTTAAAAGGCATTTCCGAATACACTCTTGTGTTCGATTATTCTGATTTAGAAATCCCTAAATTCGACTCAGAAGAAGCTTTTTTAGAGGAAAAAATGGCTAAAAGAGATGAAAAAGAGCCTGGAACAGGAGAAGCATTTAGAGAATCCTGGTTTTCTGATAGAGAAAATTTTTACGAGCCAAGATTTATTGAAACATTTAATGATAGATATAAAGATGGTTTAGTAAAAGTTGACAGAGATTTAGGAAGTGCTGAATATACAATGAAAATTCACACTACATTTATCTATCCAGGATATAATGTAGGTGTTGTTAGACATAACTCTAAAATAGAAGTCACTTTATCTGTTTATAAAAATGATAGTCCAGACGATGTTATTTTCGAAGTAGACTATACAAAAATAGAAGGTGCTGGTAGTGGTGGCTACGATTTTAATTCTGGTCAACGAATTGCTGATGCCTATGTTATTTTTGCAAGAGCATTAGTAAAACATATGTATAAAAATAATAAATAAGATTCCTCAATCTTATTAAAATTTAAAAAAGCGAATCTAAATGGATTCGCTTTTTTCTTGTTCCATATGTATTAAATGTGCAAAAGTCTTAACTAATCTATCATGTTTTTTAACAAATGGGTTTGTATCATCCCAAACGTAACCAGCTAAAACTGCACAAATTTGTTTTTTAACTTCTGGATTTTCTGGTCTATGGAAAAACAAGGTCTGTAAATTACCTGTATACCATTCTTTAACATAGGTAGCAAATACATCTACGCCCTTTTTAATATAGTTTGCATAATCCTCTTCCCAGTTTACAGTTTCGCCACGTAATTCTTTAGTTAATACTTTAGCTACTTTTAAAGCAGATTCTGTAGCAAACGTCACACCAGACGAGAAAACTGGATCTAAAAATTCAGCACTATTTCCTGTTAAAGCAAAACCTTTACCATAAAATTGCTTTACAGCTTTGGAATAATTTCTAATACTTTTTGGTTCGAATAATAATGGCGCATCTTTAAAACGTTTATAGTAATAATCAGATTGTTTGAACATGGTTTGTAAACGTTCAGAAGTTGTTCCCTCAAAAGAATCAATAAATTCATTTTTGCCAACAAACCCTAAACTGGTATTTCCATTAGAAAATGGGATTACCCAAAACCAAGTGTCTTTATCTAATACATCGAAAGTAATAAGAGTTCCTTCTTCGCCTTCAGGTCTATTAATATCTTTTACATGCCCAAATATAGATGAGTGTTCTGGTATTGTTGAAGGTTTCTCTAAATCTAATAAACGAGGCAATACACGACCATAACCACTAGAATCTATAATAAACTTGGCATGTATATTATATTCATTACCATCTGGATCTTTTACTATAGTAGTTGATGCACCATCATCAGCAATATTTACACCAACAACTTCGTGTTGAAAAGAAACATCTACACCTTTCTTAATAATCTCATTAACCAAAATATTATCGAAATCTGCTCGTGGCACTTGCCACGTCCAATTCCAACCATCTGTATGCTTCTTACTAAAATCAAAATTACAAACAACATCATCTCGTAAGAAACGTGCACCTCTTTTAATTTCAAAATTTGCTGCTTTTAGGCATTCTAACAAACCGACTTCTTCAAAATGATCCATGCATCTAGGCAATAAACTTTCGCCTATTACAAATCTTGGAAACACACTTTTTTCAACAACTTTAATATTGAATCCTTTGTTGTTTAAATAAGCTGCTGCTACACAACCTGATGGTCCTGCTCCAATAATTAAAACATCAATATGTATATCACTCATGGTCTTTGTAGTATTAATTCATTAATTATTATAAATTTGCAATCCAAAATAACTACTTTAGTTATAGTTATTAAAAATAAATTAAAAAAATAACAGAATAAATTATAGATGCTAACATTTAACGGAAAATTAGAAATAGAAGCTTTTTACAAAGTTATTTTTGAAGATACTAAGATACAAATCGATAATCAAGTTTTAAAGACTGTTGAAAAAAGTTTTGATTTTTTAAAAAAATTCTCCGAAGACAAAGTAATCTACGGTGTTAACACTGGTTTTGGGCCAATGGCTCAATATAAGATTAAAGATTCCGAACGAATTCAACTTCAATATAATTTAATAAGAAGTCATGCTTCTGGAACTGGAGAACCAATTGCTCCAATGTACGTAAAAGCAGCTATGCTTGCAAGATTAAACACCTTATCTCTAGGAAACTCTGGAGTTCATGTTTCGGTAATTAATTTAATGACAGAGCTTATAAATAGAAATATTACACCTCTAATTTATACACATGGTGGTGTTGGAGCTAGTGGAGATTTAGTACAATTAGCTCATTTAGCTTTGGTTTTAATTGGTGAAGGTGAAGTTTTTTATAAAGGAGGAAGAAAATCTACAGCTGAAGTATTTAAAATAGAAAAATTACAACCTATTTCTGTTGAATTACGTGAAGGTTTAGCATTAATGAATGGAACTTCTGTAATGACAGGAATTGGAATTGTTAATGCCATTTACACTAGAAGATTACTAGATTGGATGACATCTTGTTCGGCTGCAATAAATGAAATTGTAAAGGCTTATGATGATCATTTGTCTTTCGAATTAAACCAGTCTAAAAAACACATTGGACAACGCAAAATTGCTGAATCCATGCGTGAACACCTAAAAGATAGCTCATTAACAAGAAAAAGAGAACATCATTTATATTCAAAAAACGATGATGTTTCTGTTTTCGAAGATAAAGTTCAAGAATATTACTCGCTACGTTGCGTGCCTCAAATATTAGGTCCTGTACTAGATACTTTAAATAATGTTGAAAATATTTTAATAGAAGAAGTAAATTCAGCTAACGACAATCCAATTGTTAACGTAGAACAAAAACATGTTTATCATGGTGGAAACTTCCATGGAGATTATGTGTCTTTAGAAATGGATAAATTAAAAATTGTTGTCACCAAATTAAGTATGCTTTCTGAAAGACAACTTAATTATCTTCTTAATTCAAGATTAAATAACATGCTTCCTCCATTTGTTAATCTTGGAAAATTAGGCTTAAACTTTGGAATGCAGGGCGTGCAATTTACTGCTACTTCAACAACTGCCGAAAATCAAATGCTATCTAACCCAATGTACGTACATAGTATTCCTAATAATAACGACAACCAAGATATAGTTAGTATGGGAACTAATGCAGCATTAATAACCAAAAAAGTTATTGAAAATGCATACGAAGTCGTGGCTATAGAAATGATTACTATTGTTCAAGCTATTGAATATTTAAAAGTGCAAAAAAACGTTTCTTCTAAAACTAAAAAGATGTATGATGATATTAGGAATTTAGTTCCTATCTTTACAGAAGATGTCATCATGTATCCTTATGTAAATAAGGTTAAGGACTTTATAATGAATCATTAAAAGCTATTAATCATGAAATTAAAATGTTTATTAATTGTGTGCTTAATCACAGGTTTCTCTGGTTTTGCACAAGAACTTGCGCTTGCTAATCAAGGTGGTAGTTATGGTTATATTACCAAAACTGGAGATTGGCAAATAAACCCTCAGTTTAAAGTAGCTAAAAACTTTTCTGAAGATTTAGCCGAAGCATCAAACGATGGTAAAACTTGGGGATTTATTAATAGAAAAGGAGAATGGGTTATCCAACCTTCTTTCGAAAAAACAAAAGAATTTAATTCTGGTATTGCTGTTGTTCTCAAAGATAAAGAATGGTTTTACATTAATACTAAAGGAGAACGTACACTTACAAATGTATCTACAGAAAAATTTTACGATTTTAATAACGGTTATGCTATAATTAGAAAAGGAGATTATGTAGGTTTTATTAATAATAAAGGTGAAGTTGTAGTAACTCCAAAATTCACTAAAGCCTTCAATTTTGAAAATGGTTATTCTAAAGTTTTAGAAAATGGGAAATGGGGATTAATCGATCCTTCTGGAAACTATTTAGTAAAAACAGAGTACGATGGTATTAGCAATTTCTACGATGGCAATATTGTTGCAACACTTGGTGAAACTCATGGTCTAATTATTAATAATGAATTTAAAATAGTTTCTGGAGCCGAAAAAATATGGGATTTCTCTAATAATTCTGAATATACCTATGCTGAAAAAGGTGGTAAAATGGGTTATATTAATAGTAAAGGAGAATGGATTATAGAACCAGCTTACGAAAAAGCTCGTGCTTTTAAAAATGGATTAGCTCCTGTTATGAAAGATAAAACTTGGGGTTATATTAATCCAAAAGGAGAAGTTGTAATAATGTTTCAATATAAAGATGCTGAAATTTTTAGCGAAGACGGTTTAGCTCCTGTAAAATCATCAAAATTATGGGGTTTTATCAATACAGAAGGCCAATTGGTTATTGAAGAAAAATACGATATTACTGCTGGTGGATTTTCAATATTTCAAAAAAATAACCCTAAAGGATTTATTAATGGTCTTGCTAGAGTAAAAGAAAAGAAATCTTGGGTTTATATTAATACAAAAGGAGACGTTCTAAAAAATATGCAATTTGATAATTTAGAGCTATTCCAATAATCGAAATTTACTCCTCCAAAATTTACTAAATAAAACAATACTTATAATGAAATGTGCCTTAATTACAGGTGGATCTAGAGGAATTGGTAAAGCAATTTGCATTCAATTAGCAAAAGATTCAGACTATCATATTTTAATAAATTACAATAACAACAAAGCTGCTGCACTTGAAACTCTAAAAGAAGTTGAAGCAGAAGGTAACACAGGTGATATTCTTCAATTTAATGTAACAGATTCCGATCAAGTAAAATCAACTTTAGATGCTTGGCAGGAAAAAAATAAAGATGCTACTATAGAGGTTATTGTTAATAATGCAGGAATCACTAAAGATGGTTTATTTATGTGGATGCCACAAAGCGATTGGCAAGATGTAATAAACACCTCATTAAATGGATTTTTTAATGTAACAAACCATTTAATTCAAAAAATGTTACGTAATAGATATGGACGTATTATAAATGTAGCTTCTGTTTCTGGAGTAAAAGGAACAGCAGGACAAACTAATTATTCTGCTGCAAAAGGCGCATTAGTTGCTGCTACAAAAGCTTTGGCTCAAGAAGTAGCTAAGCGTAAAATAACAGTAAATGCTGTAGCTCCTGGCTTTATAAAATCGGATATGACTGCTGAATTGAATGAAAGCGAATTAAAAAATATGATTCCTATTAATAGATTTGGAGAGCCTGAAGAAGTTGCCTTTGCAGTTTCGTTTTTAGCATCAAAAAAAGCTTCGTATATTACTGGTGAAGTTATTAATATAAATGGTGGAATTTACTCTTAAAATATTATAAAATGAAAAGAGTTGTGATAACAGGAATGGGAATATATTCTTGTATTGGAGAGAATTTAAATGACGTTAAAGAATCACTATATAAAGGAAAATCTGGAATAGTAATCGATGAAGAAAGAAAAGAATTTGGTTTTCGTTCTCCCTTAACTGGAATGGTTAAAACTCCAAATTTAAAATCAGCACTTTCAAGAAGACAACGCATTAGTTTAGGCGAAGAAGGAGAATATGCATATGTTGCTACTCTAGAAGCATTAAATAATGCTAAAATATCTCAAGAGTTTTTAGACGAAAACGAAGTAGGAATTCTTTACGGAAACGATAGTACTGCAAAAGCCATTATAGAATCTAATGATATTATAAGAGACAAAAAAGATACAACTCTAGTTGGTTCTGGAGCAATTTTTAGAGGCATGAACTCTTCAGTTACCATGAATCTCTCAACCATCTTTAAGTTAAAAGGTGTCAACTTTACCATTAGTGCAGCTTGTGCAAGTGGCTCTCATTCTATTGGAATGGCTTATCAATTAATTAAAAGTGGTTTACAAGATTGTATTATTTGTGGTGGAGCTCAAGAAATCAACAAACTAGCTATGGGCAGTTTCGATGGTTTAGGCGTGTTTTCTATTAACACAGAAAATCCAAGCCAAGCTTCGCGTCCATTCGATAAAAATAGAGATGGTTTAGTTCCAAGTGGTGGAGCCGCAACACTAATTTTAGAAACTTATGAATCTGCTATAAAAAGAGGTGCAACTATTTTTGGTGAAGTTATAGGTTATGGTTTTTCTTCAAATGGAGACCATATATCAACTCCAAATGTAGATGGTCCTGCAAGAGCTATGAAAATGGCTATAAATCAAGCAGGAATCAAACCCGAAAAAATACAATATGTAAATGCACATGCAACTTCAACTCCTGTTGGAGATGAGAATGAAGCTAAAGCAATTTTTGAGGTGTTTGGAGAAAATGGACCTTATGTTAGCTCAACAAAATCTATGACTGGACATGAATGCTGGATGGCTGGAGCAAGCGAAGTATTGTATTCTATACTTATGATGCAACATAATTTTATTGCCCCAAACATTAATTTAGAAGAACCTGATGAATCTGCTGCTAAATTAAATTTAGTTAACAAAACATTAGATAAAAAATTTGATGTATTTTTGTCAAATTCTTTTGGATTTGGTGGAACAAATTCAGCTTTAATAATTAAAAAATAATAGTGTAGCAATGAATAAAGAGGATATCATTGAGAAAATAAACGACTTTCTTATCGATGAATTTGAGGTAGAGAGTGAAGATATTTCACCAGAGTCTGACTTAAAAGAAACTCTTGAGCTAGACAGTTTAGATTTTGTAGATCTTGTTGTTGCTGTCGAATCTAATTTTGGAGTAAAATTAGTTGGAGAAGATTTTTTTAATGTAAAATCTCTTAATGATTTTTATACTCTTATTGAAAATAAATTAGTCTAAATACCCACAAGTAAACATATGGCTACTGAGTGGCAAGGAAAATCCCGAGGAACCGTTCTAGGATATAAAATCTTCGTATTTTTTATAAAGAATGTTGGAATTGGAGCAGCATATTTTATCTTATATTTTGTTGCTACTTACTTTTGCTTTTTCTCCAAAGACAGCACGAAATCTATTTATTATTACTTTAGGCATAGACTAAAATATTCTAAAACTAAAAGCGTTCTTAATGTTTTTAAAAGCTATTATGTGTTTGGACAAACCATATTAGATAAAATTGCTATAAACTCTGGTTTGAGTAGTAAATTTACCTATGTATCTTATGCTTCTGGTTTAATAAACGAAGCTCTTAAAGAAAAAAAAGGAAGTATTTTAATTAGTGCTCATGTAGGAAATTTTGAAGTAGCCGAATTCTTCTTTAGTAATCTAGAAGTTAGCGCCTCAATTAGTCTACTTACTACAGACGTTGAACACTCGGCAATTAAAGAGTACTTAGAAAGTGTGAGTAAAAAGTCTAATATTAATTTTATTATTCTAAAAGAAGATTTATCACATATATTTGAAATTAATGCTGCTTTAGCAAGAAATGAGATTGTTTGTATTACAGGCGATCGCTATATGAAAGGTTCGAAATTTTTAACCCAAGAGTTGTTAGGCAAAGAAGCAAAATTTCCTGCAGGTCCTTTTTTATTAGCATCTAGACTTAATGTCCCTGTTCTATTTGTTTATGTTATGAAAGGACCTAAAAGGCACTATCAATTATATGCAAAAAAATCGAAAGCAAAATACAGAGATGCTCAAACTATTTTAAAAGAATATACCGAAAGTGTAACTGGGATGCTAAAAAAATATCCATTACAATGGTTTAATTATTTCGACTTTTGGGATGTAATGAAATAATAAAAATGAAGGAAGTACTTGTAATACAATATTCGCAATCTGGTCAATTAATAGAAATAGTAAATAATATTGTTTCACCTTTAAATACTAATGAAACTAATCTAACATTTCTAAATATAGAAATGGAAAAACCGTTTCCATTTCCATGGAATAAAAAAGATTTCTTTGGTGTATTTCCTGAAACATTTCTTCAAATACCTAGAAAAACAAAACCCCTTCCAGATACCATCCTAAACAAAAAATTCGATTTAATTATTTTTGGTTATTCAGTGTGGTACCTAACGCCATCTTTGCCAACAACTTCTTTTTTAAATTCACCTGAAGCTAAAAAACTTTTTGCTAATACGCCTGTAATAACAGTTATTGGCTGCAGAAACATGTGGATAATGGCTCAGGAAAAAATGAAAAAAAAGCTACTAGACCTTCAGGCAAACCTTGTTGGAAATATTGTTCTTGTAGATAGAAACATCAACCATATTAGTGTAATTACCATTGCCCAATGGATGTTTTCAGGAAAAAAAGACCGTTTTTTAGGAATCTTTCCAAAACCAGGTGTTTCACAAAAAGATATAGACGAATCTGTTAAATTTGGACCTATAATAAAAAACCACTTATTAAATAATAATTATAGTACCTTGCAAAACGATCTTTTAAGCAAAAATGCTGTAAAAATTAAACCCTTTTTAATAACTGTAGACAAACGTGCAAATATTTTATTCTCTAAATGGGCACATTTAATTATTTCTAAAGGCCAAAAAAACGATTCAAAACGTCAATTATTAGTTAAAATGTTTAATTATTATCTTTTATTTGCCATTTGGATTATTGCACCTATAGTTTTTATCTTATTTTTGTTCACTTATTTACCTTTGTATGGTAAAATAAAAAAGGATAAGATATATTACTCATCTGTTGCATTAAAATAGAAGGTACTAAAAAATGAAGGAAGTTTATATTACAAAAATATCAAAGTTTTTACCAAATCGTCCCATTAGTAATGACGAGATGGAAGAAAAATTGGGCATTATTGATGGCAAGTCATCTAAAGGAAGACGAATTGTTTTGCGTAACAATCAAATAAAAACAAGATATTATGCTATTGACGACAATGGAAACAATACACATAACAATGCGCAACTAACTAAAGAAGCTGTTGAAAAATTATACGATGATAACTTAAAACCTAATGAAATTGAGTTATTATCATGTGGAACTTCGAGTCCAGACCAAATATTACCCTCTCATGCAGCCATGGTTCATGGCTTCTTAAAAAATGGAAATACCGAAATAAATTCACCATCTGGAGCATGTTGTTCTGGAATGAATGCTTTAAAATATGGCTTCTTAGCTGTAAAATCCGGACAAACAAAAAATGCTGTTTGTACTGGTTCTGAGCGCACATCGTCTTGGATGAAATCTGATACTTTTGAAGAAGAATTAAAATATTTAAATACTCTTGAAGAGAATCCAATTTTAGCATTTAATAAAGACTTTTTACGATGGATGCTTTCTGATGGTGCAGGAGCTTTTTTATTAGAAAATGAACCAAAAGGAGATCTTCCTCTAAAAATTGAATGGATGGAAGGCTACTCTTATGCTCACGAATTAGAGGCTTGTATGTATGCAGGTGCAGATAAACTTGAATCAGGATTTTTAAAACCATGGAGCGAATACCCTTCAGATCAATGGAGTAAAAAATCATTGTTTGCTATGAAGCAAGATGTAAAACTCTTAGGAGAAAACATTTTAGTTAAGGGCGTTGATAGCTTAAAAATGGCAATCGAAAAACATGGTGTAAAACCTGAAGATATAGACTACTATTTACCACATATTTCTTCTTATTACTTTAAAGAAAAACTATACCAAGAAATGATTAATCAGAATGTTGAAATTCCTTGGGAAAACTGGTTTATGAATTTAAGTAAAGTAGGTAATGTTGGCGCAGCTTCAATATACATCATGCTAGAGGAATTAGCCTCTTCAGGAAAATTAAAAAAAGGAAACAAAATATTACTTTCAGTTCCAGAAAGCGCGCGTTTTGCTTATGCATATGCGCTTTTAACAGTTTGTTAAAATGGCATTACAACAATATCCAATAACAGATATTACACACTTAATACCTCAAAAAACACCATTTGTAATGGTAGACACTTTGTTAGATTTTTCTAACACTAAAGTGGTTTCTTCATTTAAAATAAATGCAAACAATATATTTTTAAAAGACAATACCTTATTAGAATCTGGTCTTATTGAAAATATGGCTCAAACTGTTGCTCTTCATACAGGTTACGATTTTTTTCTTAAAAATGAAGAAGCTCCTACAGGTTATATTGGGTCTATTAAAAAAATAGCAATTTTAAAACTTCCTGTTTTAAACGATATCATTACTACAGAAGTAGATATTCTACATGAATTTAATGGTGTAACTATGGTCGCTGTTAAAGTCTTTAATACTGAAAAAGAAGAAATAGCATCAGGTGAAATGAAAACAGTTATTGCAAACTAATGAATCTTGACTATTTAGACATAAAAAAATTTTTACCTCATCGAGCACCATTCTTAATGGTAGATAAAGTTTTATCTATTGATAATGAGCACGTTTCCACTTCTTTTTTTATAAATGAAAATTGTATTTTTAATGATACTGGAGTATTTAATGAAAATGGCTTAATTGAAAATGCTGCTCAAACTTGCTCTTCAATTGTTGGTAAAAGCTTTTTTCGAGAAGACGATATTTTGGGTGAAGATGTTAAACTAATAGGTTTTATTAGTGCCATAAAAAAAGTTACTATAAATGCTTGCCCTAAAGTAGGAAGCACAATTACTACAAATGCCAAATTAAAATCTAGATTTGATACAGACGAATACAGTATTTGCACAATAGTTTGTACAACCTCAACAGACCATAAAGAATTACTATCTTGCGAATTAAATTTGGTTATACAGGAACTTAAATAAATTCAACATGAAGAAAGATGAAGTCCCTCAAGATAAAAGCAATCTAGAGTCAGCTAATTTTAGAGAATTATGCTATGCTGTTGATGAAAATGGTGAATACACAACTGTAAATAGTACAGGATGGGATCCAAAAACCATTGCGCTAAATAAAGCTATTGAAGACATTAACCAACGTGTTGAAGATGCAAAACAACGTGTATTAAACAATCAAACAAGTCCTATTGAATATTATATGGAGCTACATAAAATGGATCTTCCAATTTTAGCAAGTTATGTAGGTTTGTGGAAATGGCGTGTAAAAAGACATTTTAAACCACAAGTTTTTAATAAGCTTTCAATCAATCTTTTACAAAAATATGCCGATGTTTTCGACATTAGTATCGAACAATTAAAAAATATAGAGCTTCATGCAAATTAATTTCACTCATCATCAATCGGCACATTGCGAAAATGGTGTGATTTCTAATTTAATGAAACATCATGGTTTTAATGTTAGTGAACCTATGGCCTTTGGTATTGGTTCTGGATTATTATTTTGTCACATTCCTTTTTTAATGGTTAACCATGCGCCAGCTTTTACTTATAGAGCTTTGCCTGGAATAATTTTTAAACGTTTTGCCAAACGTGTTGGTATAAAAATTAAACGCGAAAAATTTAAAAACCCACAACAAGCAAAAGCTGTTTTAGACCAAAACTTAAACAACAACAATCCTGTTGGGCTTCAAGTTGGTGTGTATAATTTAGTGTATTTTCCAGATGAGTATCGTTTTCATTTTAATGCGCATAACTTAGTAGTTTATGGTAAAGAAAATGACACTTACTTAATTAGCGATCCAGTCATGGAAGATGTAACTACTTTAACGGATAAACAGTTAGAAAAAGTGCGTTTTGCAAAAGGTGCATTTGCTCCAAAAGGACATATCTATTATCCAGTAGATTTTCCAAAAGAATTAGAACTTGAAAGCGCAATAATTAAAGGTATTAAACATACTTGCAGAGACATGCTTGCTCCAATGCCTGTTTTAGGTGTAAAAGGAATTCGTTATACTGCAAAACTTATTAGAAAATGGCCAAAGAAAAAAGGTGTTAAAAAAGCCAATCATTATTTAGGTCAGATTGTTAGAATGCAGGAAGAAATTGGTACAGGAGGTGGTGGTTTTAGATATATATTTGCTGCTTTTTTACAAGAATCCAGTAAAGTTTTAAATAAACCTGAACTTTCAAATCTTTCTAAAGAAATGACTTTAATTGGTGATTCTTGGCGTGATTTTGCCGTTGATGCTTCAAGAATTTATAAGAACAGAAGTGCAAAAGAAGATGCTTATAATAACGTTGCGACTCAGCTTGAAGTTATTGCAGATAAAGAAGAAGTATTCTTTAAAAAATTAAAGAAAGCCATCCAATAACAATGATTAAAATTGAACAAATTTCTAAAAAATACAAAGGAGCTGATAATTATTCTGTTTCCGATTTAGACTTGTTCATCAATGAAAAAGAAATCTTTGGTCTTTTGGGTCCAAATGGCGCAGGAAAAACCACTCTGATCTCCATTTTATGTTCGCTTATTAAACCTACTTCTGGCTCGTTTTCAATTAACGATTTAACATATCAAAAAAACAAAAATCAGCTTAAACAATTAATAGGAATTGTTCCACAGGAATATGCTCTATATCCTTCTTTAACTGCTTTCGAAAATTTAAAATACTTTGGGAGCATGTACGGTTTAAAAGGAAAATCTTTAGATGAAAAAATTAATAATGCTTTAGAACATTTAGGACTTCTAGCTTTTGCTCATAAGAAAATCGACACATTTTCTGGAGGTATGAAGCGTCGCATTAATTTAATTGCTAGTATTCTTCATAATCCAAAAGTATTATTTCTAGACGAACCAACCGTTGGTGTCGATGTGCAATCTAAAAATGTAATAATCGAATTCCTTCAGCAATTAAATAAGAATGGAACAACCATTATTTACACATCACATCACTTAAACGAAGCTGAATTGTTTTGTACGCGTGTAGCTATTATAGATCATGGAAAATTAATTATTAAAGGAAAGCCAAAAGAGTTAATTGATAATAGTGAAGGCTCACATAATCTCGAAGATGTATTTATAAGTTTAACAGGAAAAGCCTTAAGAGATCATGCATAAATTAATGGCTTCAGCATA
Organism: Xanthomarina spongicola; assembly: GCF_003148645.1. Lineage (GTDB taxonomy): Bacteria > Bacteroidota > Bacteroidia > Flavobacteriales > Flavobacteriaceae > Xanthomarina > Xanthomarina spongicola. The sequence goes on along the minus strand of NZ_QGGP01000001.1, from coordinate 477,870 downwards.
TAAAGAATTCTTATTGCTTATACGCGATATTGGTGGTATTGCTATTCTTTTTATCATGCCTTTGGTGTTAATTGTAACTATTACTTTAATTCAAGATAGCACATTTAAAACAGTCTCTGATGCCAAAATTCCAATTCTTGTTGTGAATAATGACAATGGAAATGTTTCCGAAACCATATTGAAAGGTCTGGGAGAATCCAATGCTTTTGAAGTTAACATCAAAGAGTCTGAAGACGTTGCTAAAGATTTAGTTTTTAAAGGAAAATATCAATTAGCCATTATTATTCCTGAAAACTTAAGTTCTGGATTAGAACAAAAAGTAACTCAAAATGTTGATGGTATTATTGAAAAATTTGGTTTTGAAGAAGACACAGATAGTCTTCCAAAAGAAACCATAAAAAGTAAAGAAGTCAAACTATATTTCGATCCTGCCACACAAATGACCTTTAAAAGTTCTGTAAAAAATGGAATTGATAAAATGGTTGCAGAAATTGAAACCAAATCTATTTACAAAGCTTTTCAAGAACAAATATCAGACGATCCAACCGAGGTTATTTTTGAGACTGAAAACTTCATCACTTTTAAAGAAATTCTACCAAAAGAAAATAATAAAGAAATCATTCCTAATTCGGTGCAACATAATGTACCAGCTTGGACCTTGTTCGCCATATTTTTTATTATAGTACCACTTTCAATCAATATTGTTAAAGAGAAAAGTCAAGGGACTTTTGTAAGATTACGTACAAATCCAGTGTCTTACGCAACAGTTTTAGGAGGCAAAACACTTATTTATCTCGTGGTTTGCCTTATCCAATTTGTACTTATGTTATTGGTTGGCGTCTATTTATTTCCAGCTATTGGCCTACCAACCTTAGATGTTTCTGGTAGACTTCCTTTACTTTTTGTAGTAGCTATATTTGCTGGACTAGCAGCAATTGGATTAGGCTTATTATTAGGAACTATTGCTAAAACACAAGAACAATCTGCTCCATTTGGCGCTACATTTGTAGTTATTTTAGCTGCTCTTGGTGGTGTTTGGGTTCCTGTTTTTGTAATGCCAAAATTGATGCAAACGCTTTCAAATATTTCGCCAATGAATTGGGGTTTAAATGCTTTTTACGATGTATTTTTACGCCATGGCTCTCTATTAGATATTTTACCAGAAATTAGTTTGCTATTTTTATTTTTTCTAGCAACAACATTTATTGCCATAGTTTATAATGAAAAGAAAAACACAGTATAAACCAAAAGAAATAATACATACTAGTCAAGTACGTGTACGTTTTGTAGAAACAGATCCCTTAGGAATTGTTTGGCATGGCAATTACATTCAGTATTTCGAAGATGGTCGTGAAGCTTTTGGAAGACATCATGGCATTTCTTATTTAGATCAGAAAAAATATGGTTTTGCAACACCTATTGTAAAATCTAGTACAGACCACAAACTGCCTCTTCGTTATGGAGATATTGCTACAATAAAAACCATATATGTAGATAGTCCTGCTGCTAAAATGGTATTTAGATATGAGATTTTTAACCAAGACAATGCGTTAGTTTGTACTGGAGAAACTATACAAGTATTTGTAGATAAAATTGGTGAAGGAGATTTATGGTTAACCATTCCATCATTCTTTAAGGATTGGAAAAAAAGTGTTGGTTTATTAGATGAATAAGACGTACGTTTCATATAATAATATTGTTTCATCATTAGGTTTTAATAGCGATGTTGTTGTTGAAAACATTCACAACGAAGTTTCTGGTTTAGAATTAATAGATAATAAAAATGTATTACCAGAACCGTTTTATTCAGCGTTAATTAATTCGGAAAAACTTGAAGAGGCCTTTCAAAAATTACACCCAAAACAAGAGTATACACGTTTAGAAAAAATGATGATAACCTCTTTAAGCAAGGTTATTAGTACTTCTAATATTGAATTAAACGATCGGGTTGGTTTAATAATTTCTACAACCAAAGGAAACATTGATGCGTTAGATGAAAATAATTTATTCCAAAAAGAACGTGCTTATTTAAGTGAATTGGGAAAACAAATTAAAGACTTTTTCAATTTTAAAAATGAACCCATTCTCGTTTCAAATGCATGTGTCTCTGGAGTTCTAGCAATAGCTATTGCTAAAAGATATATTCAACAAAATATGTACGATCATGTATTTATTGTTGGTGGAGATATTGTAACAGAATTTATCTTGTCTGGTTTCAATTCGTTTCAAGCACTAAGCAGTAAGCCTTGTAAACCTTACGATAAAAACAGAACAGGAATTAATATTGGCGAAGTAGCAGCAAGTACATTAGTAACTAATAGCGATATAAATCTTACAAAAGAAGCTGTTGAAATTATTGGTGAAAGTTCTTGTAATGATGCCAATCACATTTCTGGACCATCTAGAACTGGTGAAGGTTTATATAGAAGTATGAATTCTGCATTAACACAAGCTAACTTAACGGCTCAAGACATAGATTATATTTCGGCTCATGGAACTGCTACTATGTTTAACGACGAAATGGAAGCCATTGCTTTTAATAGATTACAATTACAAGATGTTCCTTTAAATAGTTTGAAAGGCTATTTCGGACACACGTTAGGTGCTTCAGGTTTATTGGAAACCATAGTTGGCATGCACTCCTTATATAATAATACACTTTATGCATCGAAAGGATTTGAAACATTAGGTGTTTCGAAACCTATTCATGTTATTAAAAAAACAACATCAAAAGAATTAAAGACCTTCTTAAAAACTGCATCAGGTTTTGGAGGTTGCAATACAGCCATATTATTTAAAAAAATCAATCCAAACTAAAAATCATGTCTAAAAACCACATTAAAGCTATAGATGCTATTCAAGAAGCTCAAAAAATTGCTTTTGCACCATTTGTATTTCAAGCAGTCGTTTCATTAAGAAAACTTGGTATTTTCGACCTTATTTTCGAAAGAAGAAAAAAAGGAGGTATCACAATAGAAGATATTGCTAAAGAATTATCACTTAGTGCATATGGTGTAGGCGTGTTATTAGAAATAGCCGAAAGTTCTAATATAGTTTCTAAAGACGAAAACAATCACTACGAATTAACAACCATTGGTTATTATTTAAATTCTCATAAAACAGTTGATGTAAACATTAATTTTACTCAAGAGGTTTGTTATAAAGGATTGTTTCACTTAGAAGAAGCTATAAAAACTGGAAAACCAGCAGGACTAAAAGTACTAGGAGATTGGAAAACTGTTTACGAAGGTTTATCGCAATTAACACCTGAAGTACAAAAAGCATGGTTTGAATTTGACCATCATTATTCAGACGATGTTTTTCAAGAAGCTTTAGAAACTGTTTTTAAAAACAACCCAAAAACCATTTATGATGTTGGTGCAAACACTGGAAAATTTGCCTTAAGTGGAAGTAAATTTAACGACACTGTTTCTATAAAAATGGTCGATTTGCCAGGTCAATTAAAAATAGCATTAAGAAACATTGCTGATGCTGGTTTTCAAGATCGTGTAACTCATCATGAAATAGATTGGCTATCAGAAAACCCAACACTACCAAAAGGAGCAGATGCTATATGGATGAGTCAGTTTTTAGATTGTTTCTCAGAAGACGAAATTCTAACCATTTTAAAAGCATGTGCAGCTGCTGTAAATGACGACGGAGAAATTCTAATCATGGAAACTTTTACAGATCGTCAACGTTTCGATAATGCCAGATTTGCTCTAGAAGCAACTTCGCTTTATTTTACAGTTATGGCGAATGGAAATAGTAAAATGTATCCAGCTAAAGTGTTCATGAAGCTTATAGATAAAGCTGGATTAGTTTTAAAAGAAGATATTGCAGTTGGTGAATATCATACCATTCTGGTTTGTAAGAAAAAGTAAATAATTTTGAAAACTAATTATAACATAACATCTTATTGCCATATAAAGAATAATCATATTTCTTTAAATGGTTCTGTTATATTTAGTGAAGTGCATACAAGTTTTTCAGAATTTATAAAAGCAGCATACAAAGATCAAAACACAAAGTATTCTAAGTTTTTTAAAATGGATAACTTAAGTAAATTAGCTTTTTTAGCAGCTGATGTTTTACTTAAAAACCAAAATTTAGATTTAGAAAAAGACAATAATATAGCACTCGTGTTTTCTAATAAAGCATCGAGTTTAGATACAGATGTTATCCATCAAAAAGCCATACAACATAAAGACAATTATTTTCCAAGTCCAGCTGTTTTTGTGTACACATTACCAAATATTTGTTTAGGTGAGATAAGTATTAAATATAAGCTATATACTGAGAATAGTTTTTTTATCTTTGAGCGCTTTAATGCTGAACATTTGTTTACATATACAAATAGCTTATTAGCAACACATAAAGCAGAATCTGTTCTTTGTGGATGGGTAGAATTAGAAGAAGAAAATTATGAAGCCTTTTTGTATTTGGTTTCAAAAAAAGAAGGCGACAAAGAATTCAACAAACAAAATATAATAACACTATATAATACATAATATGGAAGCTTTAAAACAAGAATTAAAAGAAAACATTATCGAGCAATTAAACCTTGAAGACATGACAGTTGCAGATATAGCAGATGACGATATGCTTTTTGGAGATGGTTTAGCACTAGATTCAATTGATGCTTTAGAACTTATCGTGATGTTAGATAAAAACTATGGAATTAAATTAACAGACCCAAAAGAAGGTCGTACTATTTTTGAGTCTATAAATACTATGGCTGCTTATATCCAAGAACATAGATCTAAATAAACACATTCCTATTTTTTAGGAAATATTATGAGTAAAGGAGTTGCTATAACAGGAATGGGAATTATATCTGCAATTGGAAACAATGTTGCAGAAAATTTTCAGTCACTTGTGGAAGGGAAAAAAGGAATTTCAAGAATTTCTAAAATTGACACCATCCATAAAGATGATATTATGGTAGGCGAAATTGCCTATACTAATTCAGAATTAGAACAACTTTTAGGAATCTCTTCAGTTAACAATTATTCTAGAACAGGCCTAATTGGTGCTCTTGCAGCTAAAGAAGCCGTTTCAAATGCTGGAATAAAAGATATGAATGCTTATAAAACTGGATTGATATCTGCAACTAGTGTTGGAGGTATGGATATGACTGAGAAATATTATTACAATTATCTAGAAAACGACACCAACCATAGATATATAGAAAGTCATCATGCAGGAGATTCTACACAAAAAATAGCTGAACAACTAGGTATAGACAAAAGCTTAGTAACGACTATTAGTACAGCCTGCTCTTCGGCTGCAAATGCTATTATGCTTGGAGCGAGACTTATAAAATCTGGACAATTAGATCGAGTTATTGTTGGAGGATCAGACTGCATGTCTAAATTCACCATTAATGGTTTTAAAACCTTAATGATATTGTCTGATACTTATAACACACCTTTCGACGAAAATAGAAAAGGACTAAATCTTGGTGAAGCTGCTGCTTTTTTGGTATTAGAATCTGATGCTATAATAAAAGCAGAAAACAAAACCGTTTTAGGCTATGTAAAAGGTTATGGGAATGCAAACGATGCCTTTCATCAAACAGCTTCTTCAGATCATGGAGATGGAGCTACTTTAGCTATGGAGAAAGCTCTTGAAGTTGCTAATTTAACTGTCAAAGACATAGACTATATCAATGCTCATGGAACTGCCACAGGAAACAACGATTTATCTGAAGGTCGCGCCATTATTAGAGTATTTGGTAATACTCCTCCAGAGTTTAGTTCCACAAAAGCATATACAGGTCATACTTTAGCTGCAGCTGGAGCTATTGAAGCTGTATATTCAGTTTTAGCTTTACAGAATAATGTAATTTATCCAAATCTGAATTTCAAAACTCAGATGAAAGAATTTAATATCACTCCTCAACTGAAACTAAAAGAAAAAAAGTTAAAAACCGTTATGTCTAATTCCTTTGGTTTTGGTGGTAATTGTTCAACAGTTATATTTTCAAAAGAACAATGAAAAAGGTCTATATAAATAGCGTTGCATCTATTACACCACAAAAAACTTTCGATAATTCGGAATTTTTAGACGAGGTAATAATTCATGATAACCAAGTTGTTTCTGCTGTGGAACCTGTTTACAAAGACTACATTCCACCTGCTGCTGCTAGACGTATGGCAAAAGGTATTAAAATGGGAGTTGTTGCCTCTAAAATAGCTTTACAAGAAGCTGGTCTGGAAAATGTAGATGCTATAATTACTGGTACAGGAATGGGTTGTTTACGTGATTCCGAAAAGTTTTTAAGTGGTATTATTGATAATAACGAACAGTTTTTAACACCTACTTCGTTCATCCAGTCAACTCACAATACAGTTGGTGGACAAATAGCCTTAGAGCTTCAATGTAAAGGTTATAATTTTACGTATGTGCATGGTAGTAATTCATTTGAATCTACTTTGCTAGATGCCAAACTTCAATTAGAATTAAATGAAGCAGAAAACATTCTAATTGGTGGTGTAGATGAATTAGCAGATCACACAACAAAATTACATGAGCTTATTCATCATATAAAAAAAGAGGATATTACTACAAATACACTTTTAGGTTCTAAAACCAAAGGTTCTATATTTGGAGAAGGTGCTAATTTCTTTGTGTTATCCAATAAAGAACAAGAATCTTCTTATGCAGAAGTTGTTTCAGTGAAAATGTATAACACATTGCCATTAAACGACGTTGTTCAAACTACCTTATCTTTCTTAAAGGAAAACAACTTAACTACTAAAGATTTAGATGCTGTTGTTTTAGGTAATAATGGTGATGTAGAATTTGATAGGTTTTATAACGAATTAACTTCAGACATATTTAGCAACACACAACAAGTTTGCTACAAACATCTTATTGGAGAATTCAATACAGCCTCTCCTTTTGGAGTTTGGATAGCTTCGAAAATATTAAAAACACAAACACTTCCAGACATATTAAAACTAAACAACAAAGGAACTTCTTCCTTTAAACACATCTTACTTTATAATCAGTATCGTGGAGAAAATCATAGTTTCACTTTACTTAAAACATGTTAAACTTTAAAACAGTAAACATATTTACTCTTATTGTTTTAATAGGTTTATTTATGGCTTGCTGGATATTTAGTTTCTCTTTTTTGTGGTTTGTTTTAATAGGAGTTATCTGGTTTTCTTTAACTGCTCTCGGTTCTGGAATAATTGGTTGGAACTACCATATTAAAGCATTAAACTCGAATCCATCCATTTTAAAAAATCAAGTAGCTATTACTTTCGACGATGGTCCGAATCCAGAGTTCACTCCTAAAGTGTTAGAACTCTTAAAAAAATATCAAGCTAGTGCTACGTTTTTCTGTATAGGAAAACAGATAGAAAGCCATCCAGAAATCTTCAAAAGCATTATAGACGAAGGTCATACAGTTGGAAACCATACCTATTCTCACAATAATGTGTTTGGTTTCTTTAGTACTGAAAAAGTGATTTCAGAATTAGAACAAACAAATAACATTGTATTAGAAAAATCAGGTTTAAACTTAAATCTATACAGACCAGCATTTGGTGTCACCAATCCAAGAATTAAAAAAGCTTTAAATATTACTAAACTTCAGGCAATAGGTTGGAATAAACGTTCATTAGATACTACTAAATTAAGCAAAGAAACTGTTTTAAATCGTGTTATTAAAAACCTAAAAAAAGGCGATGTTATTTTATTGCATGATTCTAGTGAAAAAACAATATGGGTTTTGGAACAGTTATTGTTAATTTTACAAAAGCAAAATTTACAAGCTGTAACTGTAGATTGCTTATTTAATATTGAACCTTATGCGTAACCTTGTTTACTTATTTTTATTTTTAACTGTTAGTATTCAGTCGCAAACACAAATGTCTGCTTCAGAAGCACAGGCTTTAAAAACTTTGGTAAAAGAACAAGCCTTAACTACTAAAACAATTTCCAGCAATTTTACACAATACAAACATCTAGATTTTTTATCAAACGATATTGTAACCAAAGGAAAACTTGCATTTAAAACACCTGATCTTGTAAAATGGGAATATACAGAGCCTTATAAATATACAGTTCTTTTTAAAAATGAAACCCTTTTTATTAACGACGAAGGCAAAAAAAATGAAGTAGATATGGGCTCAAATAAACTATTTAAACAATTAAATAGTTTGATTATTAACAGCATAAAAGGTGATATGTTTGATGATGAGGCTTTTGATATTACTTATTTCAAAACAGATAAAAACAGTCAAGTGCATTTTATTCCGAAAGACAAAAAATCTTCAAAATACATCGATGCGTTTCATATTACATTCAATACAAAAGGAGATGTTATTGAAGTAAAAATGATTGAGCCTTCTGGCGATTTCACTAAAATTGTATTTAGCAATAAAGAGCTAAACAAACCTCTACCAGATGCGATATTTACTAATTAGTATTTGTTTTCTTTTTGTGTCTTGTGGCAGTTATCCTAAAAAACAGAACTTTCAATTAGACAATTCAGTCTCTGAAAATTTAGCAAATCCCTATTTTTCAGATGAAACAAAAGACTATGTTTACAAAGCATCTATTGATGTTTACGACAAGCATTTTGGAGGCCTTTTAATTATTAAGAAAATTGACAAAAACAATCATCGTGTGGCTTTTACCACAGAAATGGGTAACAAACTGTTTGATTTCACATTTATTGAAGACGACTTTAAAGTAAATTTCATTCTGGATGAACTAAATAAAAAAATGCTTATTAACATCTTAAAGAAAGATTTTAAAGTATTAATTACAGAAAAACCTAAAGTTTCAAATAGTTTTAAAAAAAATAATAATCGTATTTTTGAAACAACAATTTATAATAAAACCCACTATTATTTCTTTAATGAGAGTCAACTTACACACGTTGTAAAAACAAAAAATGGTAAAGAAAAAGTTGAATTTTTATTCACAGAAATAAGCGCTAATTTTGCAGACCAGATTTCAATAAAACACAACAATATTAAACTAGAAATTATATTAAAATCTATTACCCAATGAAAAAATTATTTTTAGCTATCGCATTAATTGCAATTAGCATACCTACATTCTCTCAAGTTAAAGTACGCCCAGGATTACGTTTGGGATTAAATGCTTCAACCATTACAAATCATGACGACTCAGGCAGATTATTAGGCTTTAGTGGAGCCATGTTTGTAAATTTACACTTGTCACGATTCTACGAATTACAACCAGAAATGACCTACTCTAATCAAGGATTTAAAGGAGGTAATTATACCTATATTGATCCTTATTATGGAGATGTTATTCATGTCAATGGAGACGATGTTAACATTCACTATTTAGGACTATCTATTGCAAATAAATTCTTTGTGTCTCCTGAAATTGGCTTACATTTTATAATTGGTCCAAGTTTGGATATTAATGTTTCAGATAATTCTAATGGAGACATAACTCCTGCTGATGTTTCATTTTTTGGAGGTATTGGTTACGAATTCCCAATGGGACTTGGTATTGAAGCTAGATATAAACAAGGATTTGTTGACGTAAGAGATGGTTATTATGACGATTATTATTACGACAATAATTACGATAATGAGTATTATAACGGAAATAACAAACTAAACTCTGTATTTCAGTTTAGTGTTTATTATAAATTTGGAATGTAATGTTACTAAAAGACTTTTATAAATTAAACGACCTAGCAGTTTCAGAAAATTTGGCAACTGCTAAAATTACTATTAACAAAGACCACGAAGTCTTTAAAGGTCATTTTCCTGGAAACCCTGTTACTCCTGGTGTTTGCATGATGCAGATAATTAAAGAATTAACAGAGCAAATTGTCGATAGAAAACTCTTTATGGAATCGTCTAGTAATGTCAAATTTATGGCAATTATTAATCCAGAAGAGACACCAGACTTAATTCTTGAATTAGATATAACTGAAACTGAAACTGGATACAAAGTAAAAAATAACACCTCTTTTGGAGATACTGTGGCATTAAAATTGACAAATAATTATATTGTTAAATAAACCTAATCGTGAAATTCTTAATAGCTTTTATTTCAACTTTTTGCTTATTTATTCTATCTCTAGAATTAAGTGAAGTACGTGCTGCCTATAAAGAAGCTGCTCACGATAAAACAAAAGTAGAAGCTTTTAACAAAATGCTTGAAGGTGTTACAAAAAATAGTACTGTAGCATTAGTAGCCTATAAAGGAGCTTCCATTGCATTAAAAGGAAAATATGCCGAAACCATTAAAGATAAAAAAGAAGGGTTTTTTAATGGAGTATCATACATAGAATTTGCAATAGAGAAAGAACCAAATGCTATTGAACCTAGATTTGTTAGAATTGGAATTCAAGAAAACTCTCCAAAAATTCTAAAGTATAAAGACAACATTAACGAAGACAAACTCTTTTTATTAAAACAATACAATAATATTTCGTCTACAGATTTAAAAAAACATGTTAAAGACTATATTTTGCAATCTAAAGTCTTTACAGATGAAGAAAAACTAACTATTAGTAAACAATAACTAGATTAAACCATGAAAAAAATTACAATCCTATTATTATTTCTATTTACATTTTCAATTTCTGCTCAAGATGTTATTGTAACATCAAACAATGAAGAGATTTCTGCAAAAGTTGAAGAAATTCATATTGAAACCATTTCCTATAAAAAATTTAATAATTTATCTGGACCATCATATCACATAGAGAAATCTGAGGTAGCTAAAATTATTTTCGAAAATGGAGACGTTGAAACTTTTGACGTTGTTTCTGAAGATAATGATGAAGACGAGGCTACAATGGAAGAAACTCAAACATTTTTAATAGAATATATTGGTAAATACTGTTATGATGATAATGGATATCTAAAAAACAGATACAAAGCAAAGTTTGAAGGCGACTATTTAAGGCTAATTGTCATGAATAAAGACCAATCTAAGGAATTGAGTAATCATCTATTCAATTTCAAAAATGTATATTCATTTAGAAGACCAGACAGAAGAGCCGACAATCTTGCTTATTTAAATTTTTATGTGCCTTTTTTAGCAAATGAAAAGAAAGATAAGTGGGATAAGCTTAAATTGGTAATGAGTGTTGAAGGCCATGAAAATGCTCAATCTATTGTAAACGCATTAAAACATTACAACTATCTTCTTAAACAGAAAACAAAAAAACCTGGTCAAAAATTTTAATTATTAAATCTTCTTATTGTAAGTAGAAAACCAACCAATTAAGACCAAAAATCTATGAATAGAATAATTATTGTTTTCTTGTTATTTAGCCTCTCGTTATCTGCTCAAGATGTAACTTCTCTGGAAGAAACAAAAGCTTTTATAATAAAAAACATTAGTGAGAATTGTTATGAAGAAGATGGATTTAAAGAACCATATAAAGCCGTTTTTGAAGGAGACTACTTAAGATTAATCATATTAAATAAAAATCAGACTAGAGAGAGAAGTAACCTTTTATACGATTTTGAAAATGTATATCTATTTCAAAAAGTTTCAAAAAGAAAAAATGACATAGCTTACATTAACATATTTGTTCCCATATTAAAAAACAAAGAAAAGAATAAGTGGGATAAACACAAATTAATCATGAGAGTTGATGGGCATGATATGGCAGATTCTATATTAAATGCTTTAAAACGTTACAACGAACTTCTTATAAAGAAAAAGAAAAAACCTGGTCAAAAATTTTAATCTAATTATTTAATCTATCGCTTTAAATAAGAAGAAAAATCAGTAATTTCGGAACAATAACAAAATAAGGCTTCATTGAAGTGAATATAGAGCTTATTAAACAAAAAATTACCGATTTAAACGTATGTGTTATTATTCCAACATACAACAATCAACATACACTAAAACGAGTTATAGATGGTGTTCTGGAATTAACAAATAACATTTTGATTGTTAACGATGGCTCTACAGATACTACAACTTCCATATTAAAGAACTACCAAAACATTAATCAAATACATTTTCCTAAAAACAAAGGCAAAGGTATGGCCTTAAGAAAAGGGTTTAAACAGGCAATTTCTTTAGAATATGACTTTGCAATTACTATAGATTCTGATGGACAGCATTTTCCAAGCGATATTCCAAATTTCATAAACGAACTGGAGCAAAATAAGGGAAAAGACTTGCTGATTATTGGAGCCAGAAATATGAATCACGAAAGTGTTCCAGGAAAAAGTAGTTTTGGTAACAAGTTTTCAAACTTTTGGTTTTGGATAGAAACTGGTATCAAGCTAAAAGACACACAATCTGGATTTAGATTGTATCCTTTAAACGTAATTAAAAACCTGAAATTTTACACCACCAAATTCGAATTTGAAATAGAAGTCATTGTGAAATCGGCTTGGAAAGATGTAGAAGTTAAAAATATCCCTATTCAAGTACTTTATGATGAGTCTGAACGTGTATCGCATTTTAGACCTTTTAAAGATTTTACAAGAATTAGCATCTTAAATACCTGGTTGGTTTTTTTAACTGGTATCTATTATTTCCCAAGACGACTTTTTAGGAACATTAAAAAAAAAGGTCTTAAAAAATTCTTTGTTGAAGATCTCTTAGGCAGCAACGATTCTCCAAAAAAGAAAGCCCTTTCTATTGCCTTAGGAACTTTTATAGGTTTTTCTCCTCTTTGGGGATTTCATACTTTTTTAGTCTTAACACTTGCTATTTTTCTAAAACTAAACAAAGCCATATCCTTTGCGTTTTCAAACGTAAGCTTACCTCCTTTTATTCCATTTATCATTTTTGCAAGTTTAGAATTAGGTCAATGGATTTTGGGTGAAAAAATCTCTTATTCTATTGAAGAAATGATAGCTAATTTTGAGGCATTTAAACATCTAAAAACGTATCTTGTTGGAAGTTTTACCTTAGCAAGTATTGGAGCTTTTGTTTTTGGATTTATAGGATACATTTTCTTCAGCTTTTCCAATAAGAAGAACATGGCAGTAAAGAATGACTAACTTTTTTTATAACATACATACGTACTTGGCCTCAAAAAAAATTGTAGGCTTTTTTGCTTTAGCTTTACTTGTTATTAGCTTAGGTTTTTTAGCTTCAAAGATTACTTTTGAAGAAGATATTACGAAACTAATTCCTATCAATGAAGAAAATCTTGATGCTCAAAAAGTACTTAAGTCAGTTAATTTTGCTGATAAAATAATTGTAAATATTAAACGTGAATCTGCTGGTTCCATCAACAATTTAACCCAATACGCTTCACAATTTATTGATAGTATTAACAACTCTTCAAGCAAGTATTTTACTAAAATACAAGGGAAAGTTGAAGATGAAGAAATACTAAATACATTAGATTTTGTCTATAATAATCTACCTCAGTTTTTAGAGGAATCCGATTATATTACCATACAAAATAAGCTTCAAAAAGACAGCATAGAGGCTATTACTAAAGCTAATTATAAAACCTTGATTTCACCTTCTGGAATGGTTGCCAAAGAAACCATTTTAAGAGATCCATTAGGTTTATCGTTTTTAGCCTTAAAAAAGTTACAGCAATTAAGTTTTGGTAATGAGTTTACCATGCAAAATGGCTTTTTGTTAAGCAAGGACAAAAAACATATTCTGTTATTTATAAGTCCAACGCACGCTTCTAGTGAAACTTCAGAAAATGCCCTTTTTGCAGAACAACTTTACAGTTTAAATTCAAAACTAAATCAGGAGTTTAAAGGCAAAGTAAGTAGCGAATATTTTGGTGGTGCTTTAGTAGCAGTAGCCAATGCTAAACAAATAAAAAAAGACATTCAACTAACCGTTGGTATTGCTATAACATTCTTACTATTAATTCTTATTGTATTTTATAGAAAGCTAAGTGTGCCACTAATTCTATTCACACCAACTGCTTTTGGTGCCTTACTTGCAGTAGCTTTATTATTTTTAATACGAACAAAAATTTCTGCAATTTCTTTAGGTATTGGCTCTGTTTTGCTAGGTATCACTTTAGACTATGCCTTACATATTTTAACGCATATTCGTAGTAATAACAACATAAAAGCTCTGTATCAAGAAATTACCAAGCCAATTTTAATGAGTAGCTTAACAACAGCTTTGGCTTTTTTATGTTTGCTGTTTTTAGACTCTCAAGCGCTTCAAGACCTTGGGCTTTTTGCAGCTATTAGTGTGCTTGGTGCTTCGTGTTTTGCATTGATTTTTATTCCACTAGTTTATAAAGAACAAAGTAAAACCACAAAAAAGGCAACTGTTATTGATAAAGTAGCATCTTACCCACTTCATAAAAACAAATGGGTTTTAATAGGATTGGTGTTACTGTTTTTTATGAGTTATTTCACCTATAACAAAGTAACTTTTAATAACGACTTAGCTAATTTAAACTTTGAACCAACCAATCTTCGTGAAGCTCAAGACCGATTAGATGCTTTAACCAATATTAATTCCAAATCTGTTTATATTGCTGCCTACGGAACAAATAAAGATGAAGTACTTCTGGCAAACGACAGTATTTTTTCGACCTTAAAAAATTTAAAGGAGAAAGATAGTGTCATTGGTTTTAGTTCTATAAGTGCTTTAATAAAATCTAACCAAATACAAGAAATACAGCTTGCCACTTGGAATAATTTTTGGTCTGAAGAAACCAAACTAAATACTAAAGAAAACCTAATTGATAGTGGCTCTAAGTTAGGATTCAAGCCTAATAGTTTTCAGCAATTTTACAAACATTTAGATTCAGATTTCGCCACATTAAGTATAGAAGATTTTAAAGCTTTCAAAACCATTTCGGTTGACGATTACATTGCTTCAAAAGAAGGTTTCACAACCATAACAACCTTAGTAAAGTTAAAAGACGAACAAGCAGAAAACTTGTTTCATAAATTTGAAAACAACTCGAAAACTTTAGTTATCGATAGAAAACAAATGAATGAAACCTTTTTGGGCAACCTTAAAACCGATTTCAATAGTTTGGTAGGTTATTCATTTATAGTTGTTTTACTGCTTCTGTTACTATTTTATCGCAGTTTTTCTTTGACCTTGGTTACGCTTCTTCCTATTGCTTTAACTTGGTTTTTAACTATTGGAATTATGGGCTTGTTGGATATTCAATTTAATATTTTCAACATTATTATTACAACTTTTATTTTTGGTTTAGGTATCGATTATAGTATTTTTATAACTAACGGTTTGCTCAATGAATTAAGAACTGGGGAAAGCTCCTTACCTACCCATAAAACCTCTATTTTACTTTCAGTTATTACTACTATTTTGGGAGTTGGTGTGCTTGTTTTCGCTAAGCATCCAGCTTTACATAGTATTTCCATGGTGTCGCTAATTGGTATTTTATCTGCAATGCTTATTTCGTTTACTATCCAACCACTTTTATTTGGATTTTTTATTGGAAGTAAAAATAGCAGACCTTCGCCAATACTCATGTTTATTCATTCTTCCATCTCTTTTACTTATTATGGTTTAGGTGGTTTATTTTTATCATTACTTGGAATTGCTTTTATGAAAGTGGTACCAATTAGTATGAAAATTAAAATGAATTGGTTTCATAAAATCATGTCGAAATTCATGAAATCGGTTTTAGATTCTTATCCGTTCTTTAAAACAAAAGTGATAAACAATTCAAACGAAACATTTGAAAAACAAGCCATGATTATAGCCAATCATACATCATTTTTAGATATTTTGGCTATTGGCATGTTGCATCCCAAAATTATTTTTTTGGTAAACGATTGGGTTTACAACTCCCCATTTTTTGGAAAAGCAGTAAAACTTGCAGGTTTTTATCCTGTGTCAAGTGGTATTGAAAAAGGAGTTGACCATTTACAAAAGAAGGTCGATCAAGGTTACAGTTTAATGGCGTTTCCTGAAGGCACACGTTCTTACACCAATAAAATGAAACGCTTCCATAAAGGTGCTTTCTTTTTAGCTGAACAATTTAAATTAGACATTGTTCCAGTAATGATTCATGGAAATTCCGAAGTGCTACCTAAAGGAAATTTCGTTATAAAAAGTGGTGCCATTACAGTAAAAATACTAGATAGAATACCATTTGAAGATGATATATTTTTAGGAACAACTAGAGATACTACTAAAAAAACAAGCGCATACTTTAAAGAACAATTTAATGCTTTTAGACAGGAAATTGAAGATGATATCTATTTCCACAAAGTAGTTTTAGAAGAGTTTCGTTATAAAGGAGATGCATTATATAAACAGGTGAAATTAGATTTAAAAACTAATAGAACAGCTTACAAAACCATCATGGATTCGGTTGGAGAAAAAGATAGCATTCTGCATATTTCTAAAACTTGTGGACAATTAGATTTCTTATTGGCTTTAGATAGACCAGATAGAAAGATATATACCAATTTTGAAAACAAATCTGTGAGCAACATCGTTAAAAACAGTTATATAAGCAATAATCATTATAAGATTTCAGTTTTAGATACAATTGAAGATACTCTAAATAATAATGCTAACGTTCTTATTTTAGACGCAATCAATTTAACAAATAAGCAATTGGAAACTACAATTTTAAATGGGCTTACAAAAATTATCTTATTACATTCAGATTCTGAATTATATTCTGAAGGATTTAAAAAACAGTCTTTTAAAGTAGTTCAACAAAAAGATAATTGTATCATATTAACAAAAACACATACCATTTGAAACCAAAGTCACATTACGATATTGTTATAGTTGGTAGTGGTTTGGGAGGACTTGTTTCAGCAGTTATACTTGCCAAAGAAGGTTACAGTGTTTGTGTCTTGGAGAAGAACCAACAGTATGGTGGCAACCTTCAAACTTTTGTAAGAGACAAATCCATATTCGACACTGGAGTCCATTATGTTGGGAGTTTGGACAAAGGACAAAATCTTTATCAATACTTCAATTTTTTGGGTATTATGGATGAGCTTGCTCTTAAAAAAATGGATGAAGATGGCTTTGATGCTATTACGTTTGACGACGATGAAGTAGAATACAAATATGCTCAAGGTTACGAAAAATTCATCAAGAACTTAATTAAAGATTTCCCTGAAGAAGAATCAGCTATTCAAGCATATTGCGATAAAATAAAAGAAACATGCGACAAGTTTCCACTATACAGATTAAAACTTGGAAGACCTTATGCAGATGGTGTTTTTAAATTACAAATTAGAACATTTCTAGAATCTATTACAGATAACAAACGCTTACAAGCTGTCTTAGCTGGAACTAATTTTTTGTATGCTGGAGATGGTTATAAAACACCATTTTATGTTCATTCTTTATCAGTAAACTCATACATTCAAAGTGCGTATCGATGTTTAAATGGAGGTAGCCAAATTACTAAATTATTAATCCGAAGACTTTTGGAGGCTGGTGGAGAAGTATACAAATATCATGAAGCCATAAAATTTGAGTTTGAAGAAGACAAAATAAGTTCCGTTATTTGTGAAAATGGCAATGAAATTAAAGGCGATTTATTTATTTCGAATATAGATCCAAAACTCACTCTAAAACTAATTGATGATGGGAAATTACGAAAATCCTACATCAACAGAATTGAAAATATAGAAAGTACCATTGCAGCTTTTAGTTTATATATTGTTTTAAAACCTGGTTGTTTTAAATATTTAAACAAAAATTATTACCATTTTAAATCGGTTGATGCCGTTTGGAATGGGCAACAATATACACAAGAAAGCTGGCCTGAAAATTATATGTTATCCATGGGAATCAAGAAAAACAACGATGAATATGGAGATAATATTACCATAATGACTTATATGCGTTATGAAGAAGTTGAACCTTGGGAGAATACTTTTAATACAGTAGCTAATAAAAACGAAAGAGGTCAGACTTACGAAGAGTTTAAAAAAGAAAAAGCCGAAAAAATCATTATAGAACTAGAGAAAAAATTTCCCAATATTAGAGATTGTATTCAAGAAACTTATACCTCATCTCCTCTATCTTATAGAGATTATATTGCAACAAATCGTGGTTCCATGTATGGTTATGCTAAAGATGTAAATAAATCTATGCAATCGTTTATTTCTCCTAAAACCAAAATTGAAAATCTGTTATTTACAGGACAATGTTTAAACATGCATGGTATTTTAGGGGTTACTATTGGAGCAGTTGTAACTTGCTCGGAAATTTTAGGTCAGGAGTATTTATTGGATAAAATTATTGCTGCTAACAAACCATCAAAATCAAAAAAAGCATGAGATTAGCAACCTACATATTATCATTGTTCTTACTACTAAGCTTGGTGTCTTGTGGTGTTTCTATCTCCTTGAAAGATGTTCCAGATGTTAGTATGTATCACGATGCTTTACCCAAACGCACTAAAATATCAGATACATCATTTACAACAGGTAATGGTTATCTAACTAAAAATTCTTCTGGTCAATGGGAATTATTTGTAACTGGAGATCCTTATCAAATTGGATTAAACACTGGTAGTTTAACTCAAGAACTTTTTGAAAAACAAGAACATGCTTTTTTAAGTAAGGTTGATGAATTGGTTCCTTCAAAATCAAAACAAAAATTATTACGAAAACTTCTAGCTTGGTACAACCGTAAAATGTATTTACATATTCCTGAAGAATACAAAGCTGAAATTTTAGGCGTTTCTAAATATGCAGGAGATGACTATGATTATGTGGCAGACGATTATTTAAGAATTCTTTATTTCCATAGTGCTCACGATATTGGCCATGCGCTTCAAGACCTTATGCTTGTTGGCTGTTCATCTTTTGCTGCTTGGGGAAATAAAACCGAAGATGGCGATTTAATTATTGGTAGAAATTTTGATTTTTATGCTGGAGACGATTTTTCAAAAGACAAAATTATTGCTTTTGTAAAACCAACAAACGGTTACAATTTTATGTCTGTTACTTGGGCTGGCATGTTAGGAGTTGTTTCAGGAATGAACGATCAAGGTTTAACAGTTACTATTAACGCTGGAAAATCGAGTATTCCTTGGGTGGCAAAAACACCTATTTCTATTCTTACTCGAGAAATTTTACAGTATGCTTCTAATATTGAAGAAGCCATAGAAATTGCCGAAAAACGTCAAGTTTTTGTGTCGGAATCTATCTTTATTGGTAGCGCTAAAGACAATCGAGCCATTACCATTGAAGTATCTCCAAAGAATTTTGGTGTGTATGAAGTTGAAAATTCCAACCAGTTAATTTGCTCTAATCATTTTCAAAGTGACGCTTATGCAGAAGATGAAAAAAACATAAAACACAAAGCTGAAAGTCATTCGCAATATCGTTACGAACGTATGGAAGAACTTTTAGACGAGACTCCAAAACTAACACCGCAAATAGCTGTAGATATCTTACGAAATAAAGAAGGCTTGAATAATAAAACCATTGGCTATGGTAACGAAAAAGCTTTGAATCAGCTTTTGGCGCATCATGGCATTGTTTTTAAACCTGAAGAGCGTTTGGTTTGGGTTTCTTCAAACCCATATCAGTTAGGAGAATTTGTAGCTTATAATTTAAATACTGTATTTAGTGAAGCACCTAATAATTTACAGGCAAAACCTTTAAATAACAAATTGCTTACTATAGAAGAAGACCCTTTTCAATACACAAATGCTTATTTAGATTACGAAAAATATCGCATACTTAGTAGACAAGTTGAAAAAGCTATTAGTAATGATGACCATATTGTTCCAATCATGCTAACCGAATTACAAAAAACCAATCCAGATTATTGGCAAGCTTATTATTTAATAGGAAAATATTATTACGAAAAAAAATATTACAAAGCAGCTCTAAATGCATTTGAAAAAGCAAAAACTAAGGAAATTACAACAGTTCCTAGTAAAGAAAAGATAGATTTGTATATTAAAAAGATTAAAAGGAAATTAAACGAATGATTCCCGAAATTGAAAAAGCATCATCTCAAGACATAAAAACCTTTCAGGAAGAAAAACTGAAAGAGTTATTACAGTATTTAAATTCACATTCGCCTTATTACAAACGTGTTTTTAAAGAACAGAACATCGATATTAATTCGATTAATAATCTTGAAGATTTAACAAAAATTCCAACAACCACTAAAGATTTGTTGCAACAGTACAACAACGATTTTTTATGTGTGCCTAAAAACAAAATCATTGATTATGTAACGACTTCTGGCACAATGGGAGATCCTGTAACCTTTGCTTTAACAGATAACGATTTAAACCGTTTAGCCTATAACGAAGCCATGTCTTTTGCTTGTTCTGGAGTTTCTGAAAATGATGTCATGCAACTAATGACTACCATAGACAGACGTTTTATGGCAGGCTTGGCCTATTTTCTTGGAGCTAGACAACTTGGAGCTGGAATTATTCGAGTTGGAGCAGGAATTCCGGAATTACAATGGGATTCTATTTTAAAATTTAAACCAACCTATCTTATTGCTGTTCCTTCATTTTTATTGAAACTGATTGAATATGCCAATCAACATAATATAGATATCAATAACTCTGGAGTAAAAGGAGCTATTTGCATTGGCGAACCTTTAAGAAATCAAGATTTTTCTTTAAATACTTTAGCTGAAAAAATTACGTCTCAATGGCAAATAGAGTTATTCTCTACATATGCTTCAACAGAAATGAATACAGCTTTTAATGAGTGTGAAAAACAACAAGGAGGACATCATCATCCTGAATTAATTATTGCCGAAATTTTAGATGAAAAAGACCAACCTGTTTCTACAAATAACGTTGGAGAGCTTACCATTACTACTCTTGGAGTAGAAGGTATGCCCTTGCTTCGTTTTAAAACTGGAGATATGGTTCAGGCACATACAGAAGCTTGTGGTTGTGGCAGAAATACCATGCGTTTAGGTCCAGTAGTTGGCAGAAAAAAACAAATGATAAAATATAAAGGCACCACCTTATATCCACCAGCAATGGATAATATTTTAAACGATTTTAGTGAAGTAGAGAGCTACATAATTGAAATTTCAAACAACACCATTGGTACAGACGAAATCTGCAT
Source organism: Xanthomarina spongicola (assembly GCF_003148645.1). GTDB lineage: Bacteria > Bacteroidota > Bacteroidia > Flavobacteriales > Flavobacteriaceae > Xanthomarina > Xanthomarina spongicola. The sequence continues at coordinate 456,877 of NZ_QGGP01000001.1, read as the reverse complement.
TAAAATAGCTGTAAAAAACCCAACAGATAAGTTGCTTCAACAAATTAAAGACCATTTTAGAGCCAAATTACGTGTGTCTCCTAAAATAGAAATTCACAATAAAAAAGAGATTCAAAAATTACAATTTCCTATCATGAGCAGAAAACCTGTTATGGTAATCGATAATAGAAAATCAGATTCTTAAACTTTATATTAATTAATTAAACAAGTTCCAAATCAGGAATCATAACAGCTATTAATTCTTCTTTATAAAACTGAAGCTCTTCTTGAATGTGTTTATTTTCATCTGAAATAGTTGTTACAAACAACTCTTGGTAATAGGCAATGCCATCAAATAAATTGCTTTTAAAAGCTTCCCATTTCTTTATTTGTTTGCTTGTTATATCTTCAGAAATTGTAGCTATTTCATTTTTTAAATAGTCTACATACATTTTCAATTCTTTAACAAACATGTTCGGACGATTTATGTTAGAAAGTACAGATGCCTTTCCATAAATATGTTGCATCATACTAGAAAGCGACACTTCTTTATCAAAATAAGCCAGATTTGGTCCTGGACAAATAACCACACCTTGTTCCTGACCTTTAATAGGAATATTGTTTTCTAAATAAGATGCATTTGTCAACCCAACACAAAGACACGCTTTCTCGGTAATTTTAGCTTTAGCATTTTCGTACATGCTTGTAGAAACTTCTAATCTTTTTGTTTCTAATTCTACCAATTTTACATCCTGATATTTTTTTGATGCTGTACAAATACCTTCTGGGCCAAACTCTTTACTCAATGCCAAATATTTTTTCGGACAAGAACTTCCTGCTTTATCATCGTCAATACGTTTTTGTTTAAAAAATTCGTTGGTGGTACCTTTTATGGTATTGAAAGGGACTCCTAAAGGCGAAATGCCACTTAAATACAAATCTTTTTCTTGAGCCTTGGCTAATAAATCTCTAGTTTTTTTATCGACAGAAGTCGCTTCAGGAACCAACAAGAATGGTGTTCCCCAACCAACAGAATCCACTTGATAATTATTAATAAGAAATTCGTGTTCGTTAGCAGTTCCAACGCCACCTTGAACTGTAATTTTTAAATCTAAAGGTTGAACTGGAATAGACAATTCTTTTGTGCTTAAGGCTTTTATTAAAACATCGTGTGTGTCTTGAATTAACTCCTCCTTTTTATTTTTAAATTCCTCTAAAATTGGGCCTAATAAAAAGCCCTCTGTTGCAAAAGCATGACCTCCACAATTTAAACCAGATTCAATTCTATATTCTGAAACCCAAAGTCCTTTTTTAGCTAAAAATTTTCCTTGAATGGTAGCCGAACGATAATCGCTTACCTTTAAAATGATTTTCTTTTTTAACTGTCCTTGACTATTAGGATAGAAATCATTAAAATTTTCGAAGTAACTATATAATCTTGGATTCATGCCTGCAGAAAGCACGACAGATGAGCTTAAATTACTCTTTGCAAATCCACGAAGTGACGCATGCGCATCATTAAATTCTATTGGTAATTGTTCGCTTTTAACAAAGTTATCTTTATCTACTTTGGTCATGATATTCACATCAATATCACCAGCAGTTAAATGCGTTTCCAAATAGTTTTTTATATTTTCCTTAAGCGCAGAACCTTCAACCATTAAATTGGAAAGTCCTTCCTTGATAGTAGATTTATTAGGTAATGAGTCCAAGAAGTTTTCTAAGGCTACTTTACTTTCTGAAAGCTCTGTTTTAAACTTTGAAAATTTTTCTTTAACTATGGTATCCACCAAATTTAAATAAGATGTTATGCGTTCGGCTCGATAATCTTGTGCTTTTTTTGATATTTCCTGATATGGTAAACTAAATTTATTACTATAAAAGGCGTTCATTTTTTCCATAAGCTCATCGTCAATAATAGAAATTACTGACGAGATACCATATTGAGCTACACGAATTGGACTGTCTATAGTGTAAGCTAATCCCATAACTGGAATATGAAATGTGTGTTGTGATTTAGGTAAAGCCATTATTAATTTATTTGAAAATTAAATGAGTTGCAAATATAATAATACCTTTTAGTCTTTTATTGATTTAATTTAGGAAGTTTTAATAAGAATAAAATGGAATTAGAAAGCTACAATTACCAATCATAAGTAGAATCCAGTTATAGCTATTGTTAAAATACATATTGATTCATAAATAATTAAAATGAATTCTTTCAAATTACTTTGAAAACCTTCTTTAAACATTTAAATTTATATTACCATAAAGCAATTATAAAATGACTAACCTATGTTTAAAAACAATAGATCCTTGGTTTTATAAATTTGTTAGTTTATACTTTTTGCTAATATCCTTACAAACATTTGCACAACAAGGTAATTACAGATTCAACAATTTTGGAAATCGTTCCATTTTATTATCTGGAAATGTAACTGGTAGTGTCTCAGATTTAGGTCTTGTATATTACAATCCCTCATTTTTAACAGATGTTGAAAATGTAGGATTCTCACTTAATGCTAAAGGTTACCAGTTAGTTTCTATAAAATTAAAAGGTGCATTAAATGAAGATTCGAATTTAGACAACACGTCTTTTAAAGGTACTTCTGTAATGGCTGGAGCTGTTTTTAATTTACTTGGAACTAGATTTGTTTATTCATATTTCACAAAAGCTAACAATAACATCAATTTAAATTACAGTAGTTATTATTTAAATGATGATATATTAAGTGCTTTTCCAGATGCTGAAAAACACAATGCTAAAATTAGTCTTCAATCTAATAATAGAGATGATTGGACAGGCATAACTTGGGCGAAAAAGATAAGTGATAATTTTAACTTAGGCATATCGGCATTTGCTTCTATTTATAACTATTCAGGTCGATCAGATTTAAATCACACGCTTCAATCTACTGATAATGAAGTTGCATTTTATCAAAACGTCACAAGTTTTAATCAAAAATCTTATGGAATATTTATAAAAATTGGTGCTAATTATCATTTCCCAAAATTCGATTTAGGATTGAATATTAATCTCCCAAATATTGGTGTTTATAATAAAGGGAGTTTTAATTATTCTGAAGTTTTATCTGGTGTTGACCCTGAATACAATCTTTTTGTTGATAATTCTTTTAACGACTTATCTGCCAAAAGAAAAGAACCATTTGGTGTTTCTATTGGTGCAGGTATTCCTATCAAGAAAGGAAAATTACACCTAAATGTTGATTATGTTAGTGGTTTAGCACAATATAGCCGAATAGATATTCCTGATATAGATACAGGTGAAAGTACATTAACTCCAGTAAATTTTGATGAAGAACGTAAGACAATTATTAATTTTGGTGTTGGAGCTGAGTTTTTTCTAAAAGAAAATTTTAAAGCATATGGAGGATTTTCTACAGATTATTATGCCTTAGTGGATAGTGCAAATATTTTCGATTTATCTTCAGATGGTACTAAAAATATTAATGTTGGTGACAATTTTTACCATTTAAGTTTAGGAGTAAACTGGAAATTGAAATGGGCAAATTTAATTATGGGTATTACGTACACAAATGGTTCTAATAATTTTGTAAGTCCTTATAGTTTAGATGTTGATGGCTTTGATATTGACAACAATATAAACTCCACCATAAAATACACGCGCTGGCAATTTGTTGTAGGTATCGATGTACCTATTTTTAGCAAGAAAGTAAAAGAAATTATGAATAAAAAAGATAAATCTGGCAGTGAAGAATAAATAGTATAAAGAAATAGGTTAAAGCAACAAGCCTCTTATTTTGTTCGACCCATACAAAAACAAAAGCCTCTACATTTCTGTAAAGGCTTTTTTGTAAAATATAACTTTATTTTATTATTCTGGGATCAATCAAGTACTTCACAGATAACGCCATGAGCAATCATATATATATCTCCAGACAAATCACTAACCATATAAGTGTCTTCACTAACATGATCTAAATTTCCATGTTTATAAGGATACTGTCCAGGAGCAACGGTTTCTACCCAATTTCTTCCTCTTCTCTTAAGTGGATAAGGTCCATTTCCTAAATATAAATGTGTTTCTGTTAGTACATAACCAGCATCAACTAAATAAGTAACTACAGCCTCACCTGTAACAGAATTATATTCTAAAGTTACTGTTCCAGCTGGCTCACGATTATCTGTATTACAATGTGAAGCTCCAGCATAGATATCCATAGTATAAATTCCGGAAGTAAGAGGACCGTTAGTCCAACCCCATCTGTTAAATCCATTTCCAATGAAACAAGTAGCTTCATCTCCACCTTTTGCAAACATAGTCTCACATCCACCAATTTGGATTTCTTGATGACATGTTAACCTAATGTTATCTATAGCTCCTGAATTATTCATTTCAAGAACCATACGTACAACACCTGCAGTAGATTCTAAATCTACAAGTTGTTTTACATTGTCTTCACCATAAGGAAGTACATGTTCTAATAAGATATTGTTTAATCCATCATATAAAGTAACCACAGTTGGCAATCCATCTGCACCAACTGGTTCTAGGTCAAGCATATCAAAGGAATGAAGAGTTACCATTCCATTTCCATATCCTGAAAAATCAAACTCATATCTAGACCCATTAATTGCACTGTCATCAGGATCTGAACTATCCATATCCTCTGATATAATAAGTACATTTCCTAATGGTACATCGTTACTAGGTTGTGGTCCATCAGAAGAAATTCCTGGGCCTCCAAACATTTCATTTGGAGTTCCTAAATCAAAATCATTGCCTGTAGGGTTTGAAGAATCAAAAATCATGGCAGCATTAATTCCTGGAAAATCGGGATTAACAGCCATTATAGAAATTGTTCCGGAACATCCATTAGGAGTCACTTCTGAAATAATTTCGCCTGCTGCAAAACCATCAAAATTAATTATAGTAACTTCATTTACTAATCTAAAGGAATTTTCTGTTTGGTTTAAGCTTTCAGTGTTTTCGTTTAGTGATTCATTGGTGCAGGAAGCGAAAATCATCGCCAAAACTGCAAATAGTAATCCTATTTTTTTCATAATGTTAAATATGTATTGATTAATAGCTTTACTAAATTAATTTTATACTTTAACATTTCCAAAAATTAACGATAATGTTAATATAATGTCGCTCAAATACAATTATTTTTAAATTGATGAATTTAAAAATAGAAAATCCTCATAATCAATCCTTTATGCATTAAAATAAGTTGCTTAATTAAAAAATGTCAGCTTACAAACAGGACTTTCTTAATTAGGTCTTTAATGCCAAGTATTCTAAATGGTTTCTGTTTTTTATTAATCCATAATTCTCAACTCCATTTTGGCTTTTTAATTAACTCATCAAAAACAAATAAACATCTTTATTATTATTTCTATTGCTTCCTATAAATGATTAATATCATTTTAAAACAAGATCTTAATTAATACATTTAATTTATTCAAGAATTAAATGCATAATTATGAAAACTAAAACCATCTTAGAGTTACTAACACTAAGTTCTAGCCTTTATTATTTGGCAAGAGACACTCAATTTTTAGACAAATTAAATGAACTTTCTGAAAAAGGAAAAGTAAATATCAATCGAATTGTATCTGAAACTCAACTGGATGAAAATGGAAATGAATTGGAGTTTGTAGATAAAATAATTTTAAAAACTCATGAGTTAAAAGAAGAACTTGATGATAAAATTGAAGAATTGGTTGTTAAGTTTTACAAAAAAATGAATGTAGCACATTTAGATGAAATTAAAGCTCTAAATGAAAAACTTGAAAAACTTGACGCAACAGTTGCTCTCTTAGAAGCAAGATTAAATAAACTGGAAACATAGGACAATGGGAATTATAGCAGGAATTGGCAAGAATTTTAGATCTATCTCTAGGTATAACCAAATTATTAAGGTTTTAATAAAATATGGTTTTGAAGATTTAGTTGAATATATAGAAGAAAACAAAAAATACACATTTTTTCAAAAATTAATCCCTAAAACGTCTAGGAAGCGTGCAATTGAATATAGTAAATGGGCAAAAATGAGATTGGTCTGCGAAGAATTAGGTCCAACGTTTGTAAAGTTTGGTCAAATTTTAAGTAACAGACCAGATTTAATTCCTTTAGAATTAGCTTTAGAATTAGAAAAACTTCATGACAATGTGCCACCAATGCCAAAAGAAGTTGCAAAAAAAGTTGTAGAAACAGAACTAAATGATACTGTAGAAAATTTATTTGCTTGGTTTGAGCCAACACCTTTTGCATCTGCTTCTATAGCACAAGTACACAATGTGACTTTGCATTCTGGTAAACGAGTTGCGTTAAAAGTCCAACGCGCAGGTATTCATGAAATTATTGAAGAAGACATAAAAGCAATGTATAAAATTGCAGAGATTTTAGAGAATAGAATACCATCTTTAAAGAGCTTTGATCCTATTGGACTTGTTAAAAACTTTGAGAATTCTATACTAAAAGAAATTGATTTTATAAATGAATCGATTAATGTCCAAAGATTTTTTAATAATTTAAAAGATGATACCTCATTAGATCAATTTGCAGAAGCTCCAAAGGTCTATCAATCTCTAACAACTAAAAAAGTCTTGGCCTTGGAGTTTATTTCTGGAATTAAAATAAACCAAATTGATGCGCTAAAAACTAAAAACGTTGATACTAAAATTATTGCCAAAAGGCTTGCTATAAGCTATTTTAAACAAGTTTTTGAATACGGTTTCTTTCATGCCGATCCACATCCAGGAAATTTATTAGTACTACCAAACAACCATATTTGTTATTTAGATTTTGGTATGATGGGTAGTATGCTCCCAAGGGATGTTTCAATTTTAAGTAATTTATTCATCGCTATTACTTACAAAGACATAAAGAATATAATTAAAGCTTTACAACAACTATCAAATAATACTTCAGTTAAGAACATGAGAGAATTAGAGTTTGATATTAATGAATTTATAGAAAAATACTATGTAAAGGATATTCATGAAAACGAGATGAGTACTATTCTGTTAGAACTTAAAGATATTATTATAGCTCATGATTTAAAAGTTCCAACTTATTTTTTCCTTTTTGCTAGATCTTTGGTAACTCTTGAAGGTGTTATTAATAAACTTGACCCAAATTTAAAACAATTTGAAATTGTAAAACCATATCTAAGAACAAGTGTTACTAAAAAATACAACCCATTAAACATGGGAAAAAAAGTTGTAAATTCTATTGTGGAAATTACAGATTATATGGAAGATTTTCCATCTGATTTGAAAAATGCCATACGTAAAATTAATTCTGGTCAAGTTAAAGTTGATTTAACACATAAAGGTATAGACCCAATGGTACGCACGCTACAAAGAATAACAAAACAATTAATTACAGCTTTTATAATGGTCGCGCTTATAATTGGAGCATCATTGTTTATAATTTTTGAAATTACCCCAATTTGGAATGGCATTTCTTTTATAGGTATGGTCAGTTTCTCCTTAGCTGTAATTTTAGGATTTGGTATGTTAAAGAATATAAACAAAGGGGATTATGATTATTAATTTTCTAAATTAATATGATGAATTTAAACAAAAAAGCACACTTATTAGTGTGCTTTTTTGTTTAAGCTTTTTTGGGTTATGGCTTAGAGAATGCTTTTTTAAAATGCTTAAATGCTTCAGAAATTTCATTTTGAAAATGCTCTATTTTTGTTTCTTCATCTTTCTTTTTGGCGTATTTTACTTTAAGCCTATCGATAAATGTGTTAAAATCTTTTTTGCCTTTTTCAAAAGTATCTTTAGCTTCGTCTTTATCTTTATTAAACTTTTGTTCTAAAATCTCTAATTGAATTTTAAATTGCTCAATTTCTATTAGAGTTAAAGCATACATTCTATTTAAAGTTTCATTTGTTTTAATTTTTACTTCAATATCATGTAAAGTTAAAAGCAATTGCTTTTTTTGCTTTTTAAAAACCTCCCTAGTCTCTGCCTTTCCTAAAGCTAGTTGTACTCGTAATTCATCAAACTTGGTATTAAGTTCTTCAATTTTTTCTTTAACCCCTTTTATTTTATACTCATTGTCGTGAATAAATAGGTTAAATTTCTTTTTAACCTCCTCATACTTATCTTGTACTTCAGCTTTTCCTAAAGCTGTTTGAACTCGAAATTCTTCAAGCTCAACTGCCGTTTTTCTAAGTGCTCCAATAACTTTATCTACAAATTGAATGTCCTCTTTATTTTTCATGATTATTAGATTTTATTATGATATTAAATATCTAAACAAAACTCAAAGTAGACAATGATATATATCAGTGTCTACTTTAATTAAAAATAATATCTTAAAAAGAATTTAATTATAATTGAAATGAAGATGTATATAGAAAATAAAAACGATGCAAAGGAAGTTTTTAAAAAATGCCAAACATGCTCTAGAACCTTTGCGCATTTATTAAATCGTGAATTTGAACATCCTATGGAGCATGAAGAGCGTGCTCTGAATCCATTAGCAGGTGGCATTTTAAACCAAGGCCATCAATGTGGTATGCTTTGGGGAACAGCTTTGGCAATTGGTGCCGAATCATTCCGTAAACACAAAAACCTTGACAAAGCCATTACCATTACAGTTAATGCGACACAAGACATTATCACATCTTTTGTAAAAACCTCTGGAGCTACAGATTGTAAAGACATAATTGGTTATAATCTCACAACTATTTTGGGTATGACAAAATTTATGTTAAAAACCACACTTCAAGGGATGGACAATAGCCTTTGTTTTAATCTCGCTGAACAATGGGCTCCAGAGGCCGTTGAAACAGCAAATAAAAGCCTGTCGGCAGATATTATTATAGCAGAGAAGCCATTGAGTTGTACGTCAGAAGTTTTGAAACAAATGGGAGCTAGTGATGAAGAAACTGTGATGGTCGCGGGATTTGCTGGTGGTCTTGGTTTGAGTGGAAATGCATGTGGTGCATTAAGTGCTGCTATATGGAAACGCATGTTAGATTGGTGTAGAGAGAACCCTACCAAAAGCCCACCTTTTTTCAACAACAAAACTGCAAAAAAAATACTGATGACTTTTAACCAAGCAACCAATAAGAAGATGTTGTGTAGTGATATTTGTGGAAGAAAATTTAAGGATTTAGAAGATCATACCAAATATATAAAACAAGGTGGATGTAAAAAGCTTATTAGCTTGTTAGGCAATGCATGAGCAGATTGTTGCTATTCCCATCGCTTAAGCCTAGGAACACTTCGTGTAAATAGCCAAGCTATAAACCGTGAATATCCTTGCTCTATCATTTTTTCTTTACAAAATGCTTGCATTTCTTTTACAGTACCTTTAAAAGTAAACTCCCCTTTTTGGAAACAGTAACTGCAGTACAAATGGCTTTTGGTATTGTCTGCATTTGTTCCTCCCATTTCTGGGTCTTTGCTTATTGGCATGCCACAACTTTGGCAGTTCTTATATGTTTTCATTATTATTTATAATTAATTTATTCTCATTTTACCAGTTATTACTTCTAATTTAGATTCACGAATGATGGAATCAACACCCTGCATTCAATGTGAAACCTGCCCAAAATTTGTAAATACTATAATTTTATTTTCTTTAGTGTTGTTTTTAATTTCATGTCTAAACTTGAAGTATTAACTTGATAAGGAAAAATATGATTCATGGAATACTCATTTTGGTATTGTCAGTAGTCATTCCGATTTTATTAATTATGACTTGGTACCAAAATGAGTATTTTTTTGGGTTTCATAATCCCAAAACTTAATTATACTCTAATTATGAAAAAACTATTGGATTAGAGTTTATAAGAATTTGCCTTGTTCATCAAGTTTTACTTTAATACGCTTATTTCCATTTTCTAAAGTGATTTTGTATGTAAACTTAGAACCTTCTGACTCACGATACTTAACTAAATATACATCTTTAGTTACATTCCAGTTAGGAAATCTTTTTTCTATAGATTGTAAAATTGGTTTTGGCAAATCAAGATTCTTATATTTCTCGGCAGTTCTTAAAATATTACCTTCATTGTCGTAAGTTGCTAGAATTTTTCCTTCAGGAATAATGAAATATACATCGTAAAAATCGTATTCATCTTCGTAAATATCCATGGTCTTAATATCAAAAGTTCCAGCTTGAACTTGAAGCCTGTCAACTTCTATTGGTAAATCTGTAGCATTTGTACTACTTAGATATTTATAGTTTGTATTAACTAAAATAACCTCATCTAATTGTATCGGATCTTGAGCAAAAAGTTGGGTGGTTAGACCAAAAATAAATAAACCAATAATTATTTTTTTCATGATTTTTAAATTTTAAATTAAACATGTTTAAAATTATAGATTTATGAAAGTTTAGGAAATGATATATATCAGATTGACTTAAATAGTGCTTAAAAAGATAGCTTTCCACAATTTTAAACACCTATAGAATACAAGAAGATTTACTATTTAAATTGCTAAACAAAATAAATGGATGCTAAACAAAAAGAATAATCTCATTTTACATGCTTTTTCAGACGCCTTTTATCTCTAAATGCCCAATAAATCCCTTTTACATCTGAAGCCCAATTATCATACATAAAAATAAGCGTTATTTCTTCTAAAGTTTCCAAGACTCCAAACACAATCATTATATAAAACAAGGTGTAATTTGGGTAAAAAAACAAAGAATATAGAATAAAAGCACTTTGTATTATAGCTGATAATTTAGCCAAGTATGTATGAAATGCCGTAGCCTTACCATATTTATAATAAGCAATAATCATTTGGATAATGTAGGGTATAAATGATACGCCAATTATTATAATATTTTTCCTGATAAATTCATTTTCAAAAATGAGTAATCCAATTAATCCAATAACAAGTGTTATTTGATCACCAAAAGAATCTAATTGTGAGCCTCTTGGGCTTGTTATCTTTAGTTTTCTTGCTAAATAGCCATCGATGGCATCTGTTGAATAACTAATAAATAAAAACCAAGCAAAAAGTTGTCTTTCATCAAGCCATAGAAATAAAATAAGAAAAGGCGCAGCAATAACTCTATAAAACGAAAACCAATCAGCGATATTAAAATTCTTAAATGTGAGCATATTAGTTGTTATTTTCTTGAATTTCTATTCAACAAACTTATTATAAAGGTTTAAGTTTAGATGACACTTACAAGTCAGTTTTCGGTATGTTTTTTTTATATCTTTTTAGGTCGCTTGTTTTTAAATAACTTCACCATTTTAAAATAACCTATAAATTCCATTATCTTATTCCATGAGTTTTTATGTATTGTTTCAATATTTGTTTGAGGCTTTCTAAGTAGTCTTGCATTACGCTTAAACTTATTTCAGGATGTTTTGTTGATGGTATGGTTATTGGGTTTTCTTCTAGCGTAACATACAATTCAGGGTAATTTGTCTCAATATTAGATGTGAGCTTTATTATTTGAGTTTGTATGTCTTGAAGTGTTTTCATAGAATATATTTAATTATATTTCCAGATACGCTTAGGTTTTTCATTGCCTAAAACATCTTTTGATAAAACAAAAACAGCATATCTAACTACTTTTAGCATTTTTATAAATTCTGAAATCTCCTCTTCCAATAGTTCATGTTCGGTTCTAAAAACTGAAGCGTCGTATATAAATGGGTCCTCTATTAAATCAACAATATGTGTAAAATGGATTTTAATGCGTTTCAGTAAATTTTCACATTGTTTATTCAACTCAAGCAATTCTCTTTGTAATTCTCTTAAATCATCTAAATTTTGATTTATAAGAAACTTTACAAAATAAGTTTCAACCAATAGCTCTATAAATTTTACATCCAGCGAATAAAACTCTAAATCTTTTTTCCAGCTTTCGGTTAACATATACAAATCCTGCCAAGAGGCTTCTTGGATAAAATTTCCTTTTGGTCTATTTCTATAATCGCTCACAAGGTGTTTTTTAGATAATTATAGATTAAAGATAATTTGAAATGAATGTATTTGAAATGACCAATATCATGAATAGAAAATTATGTCATAATTTTACCATCTTCCATTTGAATAATTCTATCTGTCTTTTTAGCAAAATCTCCATCATGAGTAACAACTAAAAGTGAAAGCCCTTGCTCGTTACTTAATCGCTCAAAGATGTTGAATACATTTTCAGCGTTATGACTATCCAAATTTCCAGTAGGCTCATCTCCCATTATAATTGAAGGGTTGTTAATAAGTGCTCTTGCTATAGCAACACGTTGTTTTTCGCCTCCAGAAATTCGAGAAGCACGCTTTAAAGCTAAATGGTCTATGTTAAGCATTTTTAATTTTTCCATAGCATCATGCTCGATTTCCTGATGTGACTTCTTTGCTAATTTTTTGGCAGGAAGCATGACATTTTCCAACACCGAAAATTCAGATAATAAGTAATGAAACTGAAACACAAAACCAATGTGCTTGTTTCGTAAATAAGATAAATGCTCTCTACTTTGATTAGTGATAAGTTTATTATTTAAAAAAAGTTCTCCTTCGTAATCAGTATCCATAGTAGAGAGAATATAGAGCAGTGTTGATTTGCCGCAACCAGACTTTCCCATTATTGATACAAATTCACCTTTCTTTATCTGAAAATTTATGTCTTTTAAAACATGAAACATCACAGGTTTTTTAAAGTATTTATTGATATGTTTTGCTTCTAATACAATACTCATATTACTGTCCTCTTATTATTTTAACTGGGTCAATTTTTTTAGCTTTTTTTGATGGTAAGTAGCCTGCCAAAAAGGTTGAAAACATAGCAAACGAAAAACCAATTACAAAAAACAAAGGATTCATATTTATTGGGTAAGTTTCTACAGTAGGTAAAGCTTCTGTTTGAAACGGAATAGTATCTATTAAACTTACCAAACCATAACCAATAAGTAAACCTAAAAGACCACCTACAAAACCAATAATCATTGCCTGACTCATAAAGATAAGTTGCACATCTTTACCTGAAAAACCAGTTGCTTTTAGTATGGCAATGTCATTCATTTTCTCATAAATAAGCATATTTAGTATGTTATAAATACCAAATCCAGCAACGATAAGTAGTGTTATAGAAACAGCATACGTAATAAGGTTTCTAATGGTTGTTCCTGTTTCAAATTGTGCATTTGCAGTTTTAATATCTAAAGCAGTAAGATTGAACTGTCTTTCAATTTTTTTTGACAATGAAACTGCCTGATCAATATCATACAGTTTCACATTTATATCTGTAATATAATTATTAGCTTCACCTAAAATACGCTGTACTGTTTTTATATTGGTAAAACTCTGTATGGCATCCAAATCTGCAATACCACTTTGATAGAAACCAACAATTTTTAATGGAAAAACACCTCCATTTATAGGGCTTATTTGCACTCGATCTCCAACTTTTAAAGACATTTTCTTAGCAATACCAATACCCAATAAAATGCCATTGTCAGTATTTTGTAAAGCTTCAGCTGAACCTTCAACAATATAATCTCCCATATTAAAGAGACTTGCTTCATCAATTGCATTAATCCCTGTGAGATTGCCACCTAACTCTATAGATCCTGCTATGTAAAATATTTGTGTTTTTATTTGTGGAAGCGCACAACGTACAACTTTATTCTCTTCTAAATATTTTATAATTGGTAGAGCATTATGAATTTTTTTTTGACTTAATTTTGGCTTAATTGAATGAACGACATTAAAACTTTCATTTACATTATCATATAAAGAAATAGGTTGTTTTTTTGAAGGCTCAATTTCATTATAAACATGAATATGTGGTGTTTGATTTAATATTAAATCGTCTAACATGCCATTTAAACCAGTCATGAAACACACTAAGGTAATGTAAGCACCAATTCCAAAAGTAACACCTAAAGCTGCTGTAGATGTTTGCTTTATTTTTGTTAACAAATGGGTTTTGGCAATGTTTAGTATAACGCTCCAGTTTGCCATTATTCAGGTTTATAGATATAAGTGTCTTTTGTAATTCCAGTGAGTACTTCAACAAATTCCATATTTTGCAAACCAGTTGTTATGGTAATTAATCCATCAACTGTTTTGACTTTATCATCATCAATGATGTAAGCTTTTGGAATAGTTAACACCTTATTTTTGGTTGCAATTACTATATTGGCTTCCCCTGAAAGTCCAGGATATAATACTTCAGGAGGATTCTCAAAAACTGCCTCAACTTTAAAGGTTTGATTTCGTTCATCTTTTTGAGGATATATTTTAGAAACTGTTCCTTTAAAAACCTTGTTTGCATAAGCATCTAGATTAATTAAAACATCCTGTTCTTTACTAATTCGTACTATGTCTACTTCGTCTACTAACATCTCGATAATAAAATTAGTTGTACTTCCAATTGATGCCAAAGGCTCCATGATTGTAACAATTTCTCCAGGTTCTTTATATAATGCATAGATTTTACCATTAATTTTACTTTTAACAGCAAAATCCTTGGTGGCAATTAATGACGTTTGATAGTTGTTCTGAGCTTGTTTTACAGTCGTTAATAATTCGTTTTTTGTTCTGTTATATTTACTTCGTAATACCTTTAAGTTGTTAATAGCTAATTCGAAATTAAGTTTTTTGGCATCATACTCTGCTTTAGATCCAATTTTCTTATCCCAGAGGTTTTTTTGTCTAAAAAAATTAATGGAGTCATTCTTGTATTTTAGTTTGGCAGCAGCAATTTCTTCTTCAATACTGTTTAATATAGCTGCACTGCCATTATAATTTTCTTTAGCTAAATCCAATGCAAACTTTGCGTTTTGAGAATTAAGTTTAGGTGTGTTATTAATTATTTGCATAAGTGTTTGGGCCTTTGAAACTATAGCTCCTTCTTCTACTAAATTGTTATCTAAAATCCCTGCAACAATGGCATAAGCTTGATACAGACTATCTGGTTGAATGGTAACAGAAGAATAGACAGATTCTGTTAATGTTTTTTCTATTGGAAGAATTTTATCTTGCTTTTTATTACAGGACAGTAAAACTAATGAGATTATAAAAAAACTAACTAATTTCATAATTAATAAGCTAACTTGGATTGTAACAATATGTATTCATTCAAATTTATATAATCTATAGCTCCAACAAGTTTTTTATTTTCTACAACAGGAAAAAAAGATTTCTTTTTACTTTGTATTATACTATATAACTCTTTAAGATCATCGTCAACATCAAGTACTTTAAAATTCGTTTCCATAACATCCTTAACTAATACATTTTTACTTGAATTCTCTATAATATCTTGATGATATAACAACCCTTTTATGATTGAATCTTTAACGACTACAAAATTAATTTCTGTACCAGAGATAATTTTATCTACAACAAGATCTATAGAGTCTTCTGGTTTAAAAATTGTAATATTTATCATCATAGCGTCTTCAACTGTATGCCCTTTGAGCAGAGATAAATGCAACACCATTTGATTTTCGCCAAAAGCTCCTAGAAAAATAAAAAGAGCTATTAATACCAGAAATGGATTATATAATAAACCTACTAAAAAAATAATTGCAATAAACTGACCAATACTGGATGCCATTTGGGTTGCTTTTACACGATCTATTCTCATTGCCAGTAAGGCTCTTAAAATACGACCTCCATCCATTGGAAATGCTGGAATAATATTAAAAATTACTAGTCCAACATTAACAATAAATAAATAGAGTAAAAAATTTTGCAAGGTAAGATTACTTAATGTCTCTAAACTTTCGACAAAGCTCATATTTATTAATTCTTGAATAGGTAAAATTAAATAGAGTAGAATTGCAATAATTACATTAACCAAAGGTCCAGCTATTACAACCAATAATTCTTGCTTTGGTGATTCAGGAATTTTATCTAAGCTTGCCATACCACCAATGGGAAACAAGGTTATTTTTCTTGTCTTGACCCCAAAATATTTAGCTGCTAAGGCATGTCCAAGTTCGTGTAATACAACACAAACAAAAACTGCCAAAACAAAAGCGACATTAAATAAAACACTCTCGGTTGTTCCTCCTCGTTTTAGTTCATCAAAAACTATCCAAAGAATTAATAATAAAAATGTCCAGTGTATAATTATTTTTATCCCAGAAATACTCCCTAAATTTAAGCTAGCTTTCATAAAAATTAAATCTACTCATTAATTTTTTTTAATGTCCATTTCCCTTTTTCATTCCTAGTCACTACTAGGTTATCTGAAATTTGCTTTGATGTAAATTTAGGAGGTTCCCTTAAAAAATCTTTATCTAAAACAACATGAACACCTTTATGAGTTAAGTAGTTTTTAACATTCCCAACTGTATCAATTGTAACTTCAAAATATTTGTAGTTCACTATTTTTTTATCTAAAGCTGGGTTTCTTCCCATTTCCTCTTTATCTAGCTCTAATGCTGTTGCTATGTTATTATTAAAGTTTGTAGCATTTAAAAATCGAGGTTCAATAACTGTTTTTCCATAAGTGTTTATGTAACCAAAATATAAAACTCCATCCTTTTCATTTACAATTAAACACCTTCCATTCTTAAAAATAGGATAATCCCCATCTAAAAATTTAGAAGTCACTAAATCATTTCTAAAGTTGACAACAATATCACCATGTATGTTTATAAAAGCCCACTGATTATTTTTTTTAATTGCTGCCATTTCATCGTGAAAAGGTGAAATAAAATCTACATTTTCAATAACTTGAGAAAACCCTAAAACAGGAATAATCAATAATATAATTAGTATTTTTTTCATGATAAATATTTTTATAATATGAGCCTAAAGTAGCGAGTTTAACTCTATTACAAAATGATATTCATCATGATAAATACCAGTTCAAGAATGTGATTATAAATTATTGATAACATTTTCAAGTTTAGAACTAACCTCTCCAGCTAAAGTGCTTAGTGCTTCATTACTCACAGCTTGCATTGATATTAAAGGATTAATAGCTGAAACCTCAATATTGTTTGGTGAAAGTTCTTGAATAATAATGTTGCATGGTAACATGGTGCCAATTTTATTTTCAGTTTGCAATGCTTTATAAGCAAAAGACGGATTGCAAGCTCCTAAGATTTTATATTTCTTGAAATCAACATTAAGTTTCTTTTTTAACGTTTGCTGAATATCTATTTGTGTAAGCACACCAAATCCTTCTTTTTTTAATAACTCAACAATTTTTGCCTCAACGTCCTCAAAATCTCCCGTTACAATTGTGGTATAATAATATGTCATGTCTTTATGTTTTTTAATTCCATATCCAGTTTAGTAAGTAACATTAATTCTAATTTGTTTACTTTAGAAAAAGAAGCTGCTATAGCTCTTGCGGTTTTTAAAATAAGTGTGTTCATTCTATCCGTAAACAATGACTCATGCTCTTTTTTAAAGGTTAAAAAACTATTGTAGCATGTTTCGGCATGATACTCATTATCGTCGTGTAACCACTTAAAAGTATTAATAATAGAATCCTCAATATTTATTTTTAAGCTATTATCAATAAGATTAGTAGTTAACCATTCTTTTTTAACTACGTTTTTTAATTTTTCAAGTTCAACATCTCTCACATTATTGTCTACAGCAGCAATGGCATAAAACAACTTACCTAAGTTTTGGTAAAATTTTTGAACTAAATCATTATCCGTTTTCATCTCTAAAAAATTAAGCTATATAAATATAAACACTTGTTTTTGATTTAATTATGACATATATCAGTTCTGTAATCATTTCAAAAACTTAATCTTGAAAATAGTATGGATATTTATAACTTTAGTATCTTTATGTATCTACAAGCCTTAATGAAAATTGATAAAAAATGTTTAAACAAGACCAGGAAATATTTAATATTCTTTTAGAAGCAATTTCTCAAGGTGTCATAATTGTTGATGAGCATCAAGTTATTATTGAAGTTAACAAATCTGCTGGAAAAACTTTTGGGTATCCCAAAACTGAATTAATAGGTCAACCCCTAAACATTCTAATTCCAAAAGCATATCATACAAATCATGAATCACATTTCAAACGTTTTATAGAAATAGGGAAGCGTCGCAAAATGGGTGATGAAACCATGGATATTTTTGGTGTTAAAAAAAATGGAAATACATTCCCTGCAAAAATAGAGTTAAACCCATTTTCCATTTATAAAAGGCCTTACACAATGGCTTTGATTAATGATCTCTCAGAAAAAAAGAAGATTAAAAAGAGACTCATGTTAAAAAACAAAGCATTAAAATCTGCAAGTAATGGGATTGTTATAACAGATAATCTAAAACCAGATAATCCAATTATATATTGCAACCCTGCTTTTATAAAACTTACAGGTTATTCTAAAGAAGAAATACTTAATAAGAATTGCAGATTTTTGCAAAGAGATGACAGGCAACAGGAAGCTATAAATAAACTACAAAACGCTATTAAGAATGGTGAGAGATGCCAGGTAACACTAAGAAATTATAAAAAGGATGGTACACTTTTTTGGAATGATTTACACATAACACCAATAAAAGATAGTAATGGAATTGTTACAAACTATATTGGAATACTAAATGACATTACAAATAAAAAAATTATTGAAGAGGAAAAAAATCATCTAGCTACCATTTTTGATGAGTCTTTAAATGAAATATACGTTTTAGATGCAAAAACCTTAAAATTTATTAATGCAAACTATGGTGCACAAAAAAATTTAGAATATACGTTAGAAGAGTTGAAAAACATGTCACCTGTAGATATTAAACTCGAATATACAGAGTCACAGTTCAGAAAAGAGTTAGAGATGCTAGATAACGATAATGTAGAAAAAATAGAATTTGAAACCGTACACCAACGTAAATCTGGCACGACGTATCCTGTAAATGTTCATCTACAACGCTCAAAACTTGGAGAAAGAGACGTCTATGTTGCTATTATATTAGATATAACAGAACAAAAAAATTACACCGAAAAACTTGAAGAAACCGTAGCAAAACGTACTGAAGAGTTAAATGCTGCATTGGCTGCCGAAAAAAATCTTAATGAATTAAAAACAAAATTCCTGTCTTTAGTCTCTCACGAATTTAAGACACCATTAAGTGGTATATTAACATCTACCATGTTACTTAGTAAATATCAATTAGAAGACCAACAAGATAAACGAGATAAACACATTAAAACCATTACCGATGAGGTAAATTACCTAAACAATATACTTACCGATTTTTTATCAGTAGAAAGATTGGATAAAGGAAGTTATAATTATAAGTTTAATACTTTTAAGGTAAGTAAGGTTGTTAACGAAGTAGTTTATAGCGCAAATATGCTATTAAAAGAAGGGCAACATATTAATTATCCAGATAACATAGACGAGCTTTCATTACATCAAGACGAGAAAATCATCGAGCTGGCATTGTCTAATTTAGTGAATAATGCTATTAAGTATTCCGAAGAAAATACTGCTATAGATATAGATGTTATGCAAACCAAAGAGACTACAATTTTTAAAGTAAAAGACCAAGGCATTGGCATTCCATTAAAAGATCAAAAAAACATATTCAATCGTTATTTTAGAGCCGAAAACGCATTACTATCTCAAGGCACTGGTATTGGGTTAAATATTGCAAAAGACCATATAAATAATTTAAAAGGTGAAATTTATTTTGAAAGTACAGAAAACAAAGGATCCGTTTTTACTATAGAAATACCTAATACAGCAGAATAATGAAGACTATTTTATTAATCGAGGACGATACAGTTCTAAGAGAAAATACTGCCGAATTATTAGAACTTTCCAATTACAAAGTAATTTCAGCTTCAAATGGAAAAGTAGGTGTTGATAAAGCAAAAAGTGTTTTACCAGATATTATTGTATGTGATATTATGATGCCAGAATTAGATGGTTATGGCGTTCTTAATGCAATATCAAAAAATGATGATACAAAATACATTCCATTCATTTTTCTGTCGGCAAAAACCGAGCGTCAAGATATAAGAAAAGGTATGAATTTAGGTGCAGATGATTATGTTACAAAACCCTTTACCGAAGACGACCTTATTAGTGCTATTGAAAGTCGTTTAGCAAAGACTGCCATTTTAAAAGAAAAAAGAGAAGAAAGTCTAAACAATTTGACAACTGAAGAAAGTGAAATTAGAACATTAAATGATTTTAAGAATTATATAAATGATAATGGAGAGGAGTTTAAGTATAATAAAGACGACATTATTTATAATGAAGGGGATCATTCAAATTATATTTTTTTAATAACCAAAGGTGTTATAAAGTGTCATAAGCTTGACGAACTTGGTAAAGAACTTACAACTGCTTTATATAAAGAAGACGATTTATTTGGCTATTTATCCTTTAATGAAAGCATAACATACCAAGAAACTGCAACTGCTATTAAAGATGTGGAAATAGTTGGCATTTTAAAAAATGACCTTAAAAATATACTTGACTCAAACCATAAAATCACTTTAGATCTTATTGAATTGTTAACAAATAATCTGTCTGATGTAAAAGAACAATTATTGCAAATGGCATACAGTTCGGTAAACAAAAAAACTGCTGCTACTATTTTAAAATTTGCTGAAAAAATGAATAAAAAGCCTGAAGACCCTTTAACCATTTCTCGTAGCGATTTAGCAAGTGTAGCAGGAATAGCAACAGAAACCTTAATTAGATCCATGACTCATTTTAAAAAGCAAGGGCTTATTGCTATTGAAGGTAGGAATATTAAAATTTTAGAACTTCAAAAACTCAAAGATATATATTAAAAATTCTTTTTCTATAAAGCCCTATTGACGAATATCATTTTTTGTAAATCCTCTTTAATTTAAATTTGTAGAATTAAGAAGGATTAAAATGAAGTCAATTTTATTACCAACAGATTTTTCAGAAAACTCTTGGAACGCTATACAATATTCTCTGAAATTTTTTGAAAAATCTAATTGTCACTTTTACCTATTGCATGTTAATAGCTTAAGTAATTTAACATCTTTAGATACGTCTTATATAACTACTCCTGAGGAAATACAAACTAGATTTGCTAAAAAACAATTACGCCAATTTTTAAAGCGAATTTCACAAGAATTACCACATAATAAAAATCATAGATTTTATTCACTTACAGATTATAATTTTTTTATTGAATCAATTAAAAATCATGTAGAAGAAAGAAAAATAGATATGATTGTTATGGGAACCAAAGGCGCTTCTGGACTAAAAAAATTTATTGTTGGTAGCAATACAAGTGATGTTATAACCAAAGTACATTGTACAACACTTGTAGTTCCTGAAAATGCTAAGTTTAACAGTATAACTGAAATTGCTTTCCCAACAGACTTGGCTTTGTCTTATCACATTCAAACTTTACAACCCATTTCTGAGGTTTTAGACAAGTTTAATTCTTTTTTAAGAATTCTGCATATCAACAAAAAGAAAGAAAATTTAAATAGAGACCAACAAAAATATAAAGAGCTATTGGAAGATTATTTTAATGGTTATAAAAATAGTTTTCATTTTTTAACCAATGATAAAATAGAAGATGCTGTGCAATGTTTCGTAGAAAGCAGAAATATAGACTTGATAGTAATGGTTGCAAAAAACTTAAATTATTTTCAGCAAATTTTATTTTTGCCGACAATTAAAAATATAAGCTACCAAACCGATGTACCTTTTCTAGTTCTACACGAACAACAAAATTAACCATAGATAATTCATTTTTTTTAGCAAAATTCTGAGGACGATTTCTTATCATTTTCTTTTTATAGGACTAACATTATTCGTTTTCCCAAAACAAACCGTTTCATGACTAAAGTTTATTAAGGTTAAACTGATTCAGATTAAATACATACTACTGTTTTATTATTGAATACAGCTTATAATATTATCTCCATATTTTTTCAGAACTGATGGATATCATTTACTAATTTATAGCATATAAATATATTTACATAGTCATTTAATTTTGACTTGAGAATTGGGGGATTCTCAATTAGTAATATGCTATTAATCAAAAAGAAAGTCATTCGAAAGTTTGACTTTCTTTTTTCTTAAAACTGATATATATCAGTTTAAATAAAAGTAATATCCTCTATATTAGTATTATAATTAAAACGCTCTTTGAATCATTGATGAACTTTAAAATACAAGTCTATAAATCGTAAGACCTTATAGACTATATATTGAGTTTAAAACTATTATTTAATTTATTAGACTTTTAGAATTTATTTAGAAATAAAGATGCATTGAAGTTTATTTGAATTAGATGATAATATTTAGACTCTAAACAGGAAACAGGAAGTTTCGACTTTCTGTTTCTTATAAAACACACAGGTTAAACATTGAAAAATGCTTAATCTGTAATGAAGAGTTCAAATGCTATAATTTGGCTTATAGTTCTAATGGTTTTTTAGTAATAAAGAGTTATTGGAAGTGCTATAGGAGAAATAATATAATTGAACTTTTCAAGAAAGCAGGAGGTTCCGGCTTCCTGCTTTTAAAAAACATATAGGTTTTATTATTGCAAATGCTAAAGCCTACTATGGAGATTTTGAAGCTATTTTTTAACTAAAAAGCTAATTTTAATCAGTAATGATTGCATATTAGCGATTAGAAAAAGTTAATCAATATCATTAAAATCTTCAGATGAAACAGGAAGTTTCTACTTCCTGTTTCTTTAAAGTACACGCCTTAATTGCCAATTTTGGTAATTTAGGAGGTCATGAAGAGTTTTAAGTGTTATTAAACCATTAGGTTTTCTAACAATTTAATCTCTTCTGGAACGGGAAGTTACGCTTCCCGTTTTTTTTATACAAGAATTTGTCTAGAGTTTTAGACCAAATGATAGATCTCCAGCATCACCAAGTCCAGGAATTATATAACCCTTACTACTTAAGGTATCGTCGATTGTGGCTATCCATAAATGTGTGTCTTCTGGAAAAATCTTTTTAACATATCCCACTCCAGTTTTTGAACCAATAACCGAAACAATGTGTATTAGTTTTGGAGTACCATGCTTCTTTAAAGCAATATAGACGTTTTCCAAAGTTTTACTTGTTTTTGAAAATTTGTTTTTTAAATCGACTATTAATCAAATTGGTTTCCAATTAAATATTCCTTTTATGGTCATTCCTTCAAAAAAATAGATCTTAAACTGATATATATCATTTATTACCAACTAGTTACAACTTATCTTTATTTAAATAATTGAAGCAATGAAACGTAAAATTCTACTTCCTACCGATTTTTCCAATAACTCCTGGTTGGCAATTAATTATGCCTTACAATTATATAAGAATGAAACTTGTGATTTTTATTTACTTAACGCCTTCTTGGGTACTAACAGTCTTATAGAAAATATCATGAATTTAGGGACAGATAGTGAGTTTTTTGAAGAGGCAAAAACTGAGTCTCAAGATAATTTATCTAAACTACTAGATAAACTTATTATAAAAGAACATGGTGACCCTAAACATACTTTTAAAACTATTTCTGTCTTCAATAATCCAATAGATGCGATTAAAGATATTGTGGAACAGAAAGATATTGAAATAGTTATTATGGGCACTAAAGGCAAATCAAGTGATAAAAGCACTGTATTTGGTAGTGTTGCTGTTAATGCAATGGAAAAAGTTCGCAACTGTCCTGTTATTGTTGTTCCAGAAAATGCTAAACAGAGTTTACCTAAAGAAATTGTATTCCCTACAAGCTATGAAACACATTACAAAAGACGAGAATTAAGTTATTTAACAGACATAAGTAAAAAATGTGATGCAACTATAGCAATACTACATGTTTCTGAAGAGAATGAATTAAATGAAAACCAAAAAGAACGTAAACAATTGCTCCAAGAAATTTTTGAAGGTGTTAAGTATACATTTCATTCCATATCACATGATACTGTAGAGTCTGCTGTAAACATATTTGTAGAAAGTAGAGATAGCGATATGGTAGCATTTATTAATAAAAAGCATAATTTTTTTGGAAGCATTTTAACTAAGCCAATGGTAAAAGGAATAGCATTTCATTCTAAAGTACCAATTTTAGTAATGCATGATTTAAGAAATTAAAAAAATATAAAAATGAAAAATACAGGTATTTGGTTAGATAAAAACAAAGCACACATTGTCACTATAGAAAATGGTGTTGAGACGTTACACACAATTACATCAAATGTCGATCATTATCGCATTCATGGTGGTTCTGGAACTCGATTTAAAGGTGGTCCACAAGATGTTGTTCAAGATAGTAAATACCTAGATCGTGAAAAACAACAACTTAAAAAGTATTTTAAGTCTCTCGCTTCAGAAATTAAAGATACAGATGCATTAGTAATATTTGGTCCAGCCGAAACTAATAAAAAATTTAATGAAGAATTGCATAACAATTATAAACCTTTGATTACTAAAATAAAAGCTGTTAAAAAAGCAGACAGCATGACCGAAAACCAAGTAAAGGCTTGGGTAAGAGACTTCTTTAAGTCAAATTAAATATTTGTCTATTTATTAGTTGGTTGGTTGAAAACTGTCAAAATATTTTTTTTGGCAGTTTTCTTTTAAATAAAATTAGAAGCTGAAATATCTCAACTCTACATTCTATATTATCACTAAAGAAAATATTTCAATTTCTATAATTGAATTATAATAAAGCTATTGAGCATGCTAGTTTATAAAATAACACATCAAATTAATAAAATTGAATGTAAAGATTTAGCTTTTGATATCTATTTTATTAATAGAGCATGGCGATTTAGAACTCAAAATTTATAAATTAATTTTAGAGTTTACAGGTTTTAAGTTACAAATGTTTCAATACTTACAAAGTGTAATTAAACATTAGATACTAAGTTAATAACTACCCTAACAAACTGATATATATCATTTTAGAAAATATATTTGATAATTAATTTAGCAACATTAATTAATGTTTAATCCAAAAAATATATATTATGACAACACTTGTAAAACGCAGAAACAGACAATTATCTCCATTTAGAAACAGATTATTGTCACCTTGGGAAGATAGACTATTTCCATCTAGCCTAAATGAACTTCAAAATTTCTTTAAATTCGATGATGCATTTAATGGTGATTTTTTGGAAGAAGATAGCCTTATGCCATCAATGAATGTGAAAGAGCAAAAGAACAATTTTGAAATTGAATTTGCAGCACCTGGTTTTAATAAGAAAGATTTTGAAGTTACCATAGATGGTAATGTACTGAATGTTGAAGGTAAAAAAAGTGAAAAAACAGAAGGGGAAGAAGACAACTATACTTGTAAAGAGTTTAGTTATAAATCTTTTAAAAGATCTTCAACATTACCAGACTCAATTGATTTAAATCAAGAAGTAAAAGCGGCTTATAAAGATGGTATTTTAAAAATAGATTTAGAAAAAAAGCCAGAAGCCAAAAAATTATCTACAAAAAAAGTAGTAAAAATTACCTAATATTTAAGAAGCAGAAAGTAATCCCACTAATTACTTTCTGCTTTTATAAGAATATCTTTTAACTAAAGATGGTTGGTAATAAAAAGAAGAAGCATTTATTAAATTGAATGCTTCTTCTTTTTTAAATATTTTATTCCTCTCAAATTGTCATATTAATTGAATATAAAGTCTAGAATTAAATCTTCTAGCTCAATAATTTTGCGCCTAAAATGCAGTTTTCTTTTTTATTTATTTGTTTAACCTATGTTTCACCCATACAAAAAACAAAAGCCTCTACATTTCTGTAAAGGCTTTTCCCATTTGGCTCCTCCTCTTAGGCTCGAACTAAGGACCCTCTGATTAACAGTCAGATGCTCTAACCAACTGAGCTAAGGAGGAGTATGTTGTCTTTTAAAGTCTTTTTTCTGACTTACACTCTGTTTAAAAAGAGTGTTTTTTTCGCTTTTGCGAGGGCAAATATAATTTAATTATTAATTACTACAAATTATATTTTAAAAAATTTAATTAAAAATAGCTTTAAAAATATCATTACCATTTGCAAACAATACTAAAGCAATTAAAAGAATAAATCCAACCATTTGTGCATACTCTAAAAATTTATCGCTAGGCTTTCTGCCAGAAATCATTTCGTAAAGCAAAAACATAACATGTCCACCGTCTAAAGCTGGTATTGGCAATAGATTTAAGAACCCAAGCATAATAGATAAAAATGCTGTAATATTCCAAAATACTTGCCAGCTCCAGAAGTCTGGAAATATGTCGTAAATAGCTTTAAAGCCTCCAACTCCTTTATAAGCACCTGTACTTGGAGTAAAAATGGCCTTAACTTGAGTTATATAAGAAGATAGCTTGTCTTTAGATTTAATAATCCCTACTGGAATGGCTTCAAAGAATCCATATTTTTGAGTTTCAAAAGTATAGTAACCTAATGCTTCTAATGTTTCAGGTGTTGCTCCTGTTGCATAAACTAATCCTAATTTTCCTTCATCATTAATTGTTAAAGGGATTTGTATATTGCTATTATCTCTTAAAATAGTTGCTTGTACAACTTGTCCTTTTAGAGATTCTAATGCAGGTAAAACTTCGTCAATATATTTAGTTTCTTGATTATTAAACCCTGTAATTATATCACCTTTTATTATACCACTTCCCTTATTAAATGAAGTGTCTGGCACTTCAGCAATTACAAATGGCATGCGTAAATCTATAAACTTCTTTTCTTTAGAATCAATTAATTGTGCTAAAAAATCTTCAGGTAAAACAACAGTAGACTGTTGTCCATTTCTTTCAATGGTGATTTCTTTTCCAAAAAGAACTTTTTCAGAAATTTGTGAAAAATGCTCAATTTCTTCCCCATCAACCGAAATAATTTTATCTCCTGTAAATAATCCTGCATTGTTAACAACAGTACTTTCTATTAAAAGTCCATCTTTAATATTTTCATTTGGTAATATTCTATCTCCATAATAATAACTCATTCCAATATAAATTAGAATAGCTAATAGAAAATTAACAGTTACACCACCAAGCATAATAATTAATCTTTGCCAAGCTGGTTTAGATCTAAATTCCCAAGGTTTTGGTGGTAGAGCCATTTGCTCTTTATCCATGCTTTCGTCTATCATTCCTGATATTTTAACATATCCTCCAAGTGGCAGCCAGCCAATACCATAAACTGTATCTCCAATCTTCTTTTTGAATAAAGAAAACTTTACATCAAAGAATAGGTAAAACTTTTCAACTCTAGTTTTAAATAGTTTTGCAGGAATAAAATGACCTAATTCGTGTAATACGATTAGTAATGAAAGGCTCAATAAAAATTGAGATATTTTTATAACAAACTCCATGTATATGCGTGTCTAATGTAAATTAATTTGCAAAAGTAATGTTTTAGCCTCATTTAGAAAATAAATACAGGAGTATTAGCTAGTTTTTTAACACCATTTTATTAATTACTCCTTGATTTGTTTGAAATTGAACAATAAATAATCCTGAAGATAATGTTGATAGGTCTATATTAGGTTTCCAATTTGTTATTAGTAAAATTTGCCCTAAAGAATTATAAATTTTAATTTCCTCAACCTCAATGCTTTTGGGTTTTTGAATTGTTATAGAATGAGTTGTTGGATTTGGGTAAAGAAGTAATTGTTTTTCCAATTCTACACTATCTATACTTAAAGTAACCGAATTATTTTTAGATATTAAATCTACTTCAGGATCAAAAAGTATATTACTGACTGGGAATGTTACATTTCTAAAAAATGTTTCATTATTAGTTGTGTTGTCTAAAACAACATCAAGTATTTCGCCAGAAGTTCCAATAAGTCGTAAAGGCACAGGAGCTTCAAAATAAGAAACTGATGCGTGACTTTGGGTTTGTGCAAGGGTAATTCTTACTTGACTCGAATTAGGTTGACTCCATTCTACTGCATAACTTGGGTAACCTTGATTATAAATCCAATCGTTAAAAAATTCTGTTAAATTTTGCCCACTTACAGTTTCCATTACTTGTTTATAATCTTCCGTTTTAGCATAGCCATAAGATAGATTTACATGGTCTAGGTAATCTTGCATGCCTTGAAAAAAAGACACATCACTAAGCTTTTTTCTAAGCATATGTGTTACCATAGCTCCTTTATTATAACTTAATCTGCCACTAAAAATTCTACCTACACTTAAAGTGTCTGTGTCTGATAAATATACAGCACCTCCTGGTTGAGAGGTTATGGAATTATTTAAACTTTGTTTCCAATTAATAAAAGAAGAATTTCCATCTAAGTTTTCAATAACCAAGCCAGATAAATAAGTAGCAAAACCTTCGTTTAACCAAATGTCTTTCCAGCTTCCACAAGTTACTTTATTTCCAAACCATTGATGTGCTAATTCGTGTGCTATTAAATTTCGTCCAAAACTACCCATAAAAGAAACCGTTGTGTGTTCCATGCCTCCTCCCCAACCAAATTGAGCATGACCATATTTTTCGTTTGCATATGGGTATTCTTCAAACAAATTAGAATATAAATTCATTATATCTACTGTAACAGGTGTACTTGCTTGAGCTGAAGTTAAATTTTCTGGGTAAACATAATTTACAATTTCAAACGGATTTCCATTGTTTTCAACTGTATGAGAATAAACCTCGTAATTTGTAACAGCAATGGCAACTAAATAAGCAGGAATTGGATAAACATGCTTAAATCTGGTGGTTTTAAAACTCCCATTTACTATTTGACTTTGTTCTAATCCATTTGAGACTGCTATATATTCTTCGTTTGAAGGGTTTAATGTTGGTGTGGTAATATATACATCTAAAGAATCTGCTTTGTCAATTAAATCTTGTTTACAAGGCCACCAACCCTTTGCTCCATAAGGTTCAGAAAGTGTCCAGATTATGGGATCGCCACTATGTGTGGTTTGCTCAAAAGAACCAAACCCAGAACTTATTGGGTTTCCAGAATAGCTTATAGTTAAAGAATCTAAAACACCAATATTTTGAACTTGATCTAAAGTAATTACTAATTCATCGTCGGTATTTTGAGTATATGAAAGCGAATTACCTCGTTGTAATACTTGAGAAACAATCATATTTTGTGTTAACTCGAATGTGACTTCAGATAGATTTTCTTTTGCCTCAAAATAGGTTGTTACATCTCCAGAAATAAAGGCTTGATTTGGGTTGACATCAAACTCTAATCGATGGTATTTTACATCGTAATTTCCAGTATTCATATTAACTCGATGAAACATTTTGTTTAATGCAGCTTTTGTTTCAGCTTCTCTAATCATGTCCATCGACTCCGAAATATCTTGTCCATAAAAAAACAATGGCATAAGAATAAATATATATTTTAAAATTTCTTTCACAACATTTTATTTAGCATGTTAAAAATACCGAATTAAACACTTATCTGTCGTATTTTTGCGAATAAAACTTACTTAATTATCAAATAAAAGTAAATGCTATCATTTTTTAAAGATTACAAATACTTTGCAATTGTTTTTGCAATTCTCTCATTAATAATTATTTCTATTATTTATAACATATTTGATGTTTATAAACCGCTTCCAATTTATCAGCCAGCTATGGTAAATACTGAAATGGTAGATAGTACAATTCAATACAAAAAAAAGTACCATAAAATAGCTGATTTTAGTCTAATCAATCAAAATGGAGAAACTATAACTCAAGATTCTTATAAAGACAAAATCTATGTAGCCGATTTCTTTTTTACAACCTGCCAAACTATTTGTCCAATCATGACAGACCATATGGCCTTGATACAAAAAGAAATAATAGATGAAGCAGATGTCATGTTATTATCTCATTCGGTAACTCCTAAAATTGATAGTGTAGCACAACTTAAAAAATATGCTATTAAAAAAGGTGTAAATGACAGTAAGTGGAATTTAGTAACAGGAGATAAAAAACAAATTTACACGTTAGCTAGAAAAAGCTATTTAGCTGTTAAAACAGATGGAACTGGAGATGAATACGATATGATTCATACAGAAAACTTTATGTTAATTGATAAAAAACGACAAATTAGAGGTTACTACGATGGTACAAACCCTGAAGATATTTCTCGTTTACTTGAAGACTTAAAAATCTTAAAAGAAGAATATAAATAGTTTTTGGTTCACAATTTTTTTAGACTGATTTTTTTACCTTATTTTTGCTTCTTTAAAATCAATCTAAATAAGCTTGCAAGTTACTTTAGCACATCTTAAACGAGGAGAAAAGGCCATTATTACTGATGTTTCTTCAATAAACATTCCGTTAAAACTTCTGGAAATGGGTTGTTTACCAGGTAATGCAGTAGAACTTGTACAGGTAGCTCCTTTTTCAGATCCAATATATCTTAACATAAACGGAACGCATTTAGCTATTAGAAAAGAAACTGCCATTCATATTATAATTGAAATAACCAATGAGTAAGCAGATTAATGTTGCCTTAATAGGAAATCCAAACACTGGAAAAACATCTGTTTTTAATTCCTTAACAGGATTAAATCAAAAAGTTGGAAATTATCCAGGTATTACTGTCGAAAAAAAGGAAGGTATTTGCAAACTACCTAGAGGAGTTAAAGCACATATTATAGATTTACCAGGAACTTATAGCTTAAACGCATCTTCTCTAGATGAAAATGTGGTTATAGAATTACTTTTAAATAAAAACGATAAAGATTTTCCAGATGTTGCAGTGGTAGTAAGTGATGTTGAAAACTTAAAACGAAACTTACTTTTATTCACTCAAATTAAAGACTTAGAGATTCCCACCATTCTTGTCATTAATATGTCTGACAGAATGAAATATAAAGGTATTTCTTTAGATATTCCATATTTAGAATCAGAACTTAAAACTAAAATTGCGCTAATAAGTACAAGAAAAAATGAAGGGATAGATAATTTAAAAGACTTAATTTTTAATTATAAAGACCTTTCAATTTCACCTTGTTTAAATGCTTCTGATATAGATAGAAATTACTTCGATAATCTTCGTAAAGCATTTCCAAACCAGTTATTATACAAACTTTGGTTAGTAATTACTCAAGATGTAAATTTTGGAAAAACAGATAGAAACGTAATTGATGCTGTTGCAGATTTTAAAACTAAAACCAAAGCAGATTTAAAGCGTTTACAACAAAAAGAAACTGTAAAACGCTATCAATTTATAAATAATACGCTTAAAAAAGGGCAAACCATTGATTTAAGTACAGCTAAAGATATACGTATTAAATTAGATAGAATTTTAACCCATAAAATTTGGGGTTATGCTATTTTCTTGGTCATTCTACTTACTATTTTTCAAGCCATTTACGATTGGTCTGCCATACCAATGGATTTTATTGACAGCTCTTTTGCTTCTTTGAGTGAATGGACAAAAAATTCGCTTCCTGAAGGTGCATTTACTAGTTTGTTAGCTGAAGGTATAATTCCAGGACTTGGAGGAATTGTTATATTTATTCCACAGATAGCCTTCTTGTTCTTGTTTATTTCTGTACTTGAAGAGAGTGGTTATATGAGTCGTGTAGTATTCTTAATGGATCGAGGCATGCGTCGTTTTGGACTAAG
Source organism: Xanthomarina spongicola (assembly GCF_003148645.1). Classification (GTDB taxonomy): domain Bacteria; phylum Bacteroidota; class Bacteroidia; order Flavobacteriales; family Flavobacteriaceae; genus Xanthomarina; species Xanthomarina spongicola. Next base: position 425,437 of record NZ_QGGP01000001.1, on the reverse strand, counting down.
TGGAAAAAGTGTTGTGCCATTAATCTCAGGAACTGCTTGTGCTATTCCAGCCATTATGGCAACCAGAAATATTGAAAGCTGGAAAGAAAGATTAATTACCATTTTGGTAACGCCTTTTACAACCTGTTCGGCAAGACTTCCTGTGTATTTAATAATTATTTCGTTAGTTATTCCAGAAGGTCGTTTTCTTGGTTTAGGTTATCAGGCATTAACTTTAATGTTGCTTTATTTAATAGGTTTTGGTGCTGCTTTAATTTCTGCTATGATTTTAAATAAAGTTTTAAAAATTAAAAGCAAATCGTTTTTTGTAGTCGAAATGCCTAATTACAAGCTTCCTTTAATAAAAAACGTCGCTTTAACTGTTGTAGAAAAAACGAAATCTTTTGTGTTTGGTGCTGGTAAAATAATATTAGCTATTTCCATTGTATTATGGTTTTTAGCCTCTTATGGTCCAGGTGAAGAATTTAACAATGCTGAAGAAATTGTAACTGAAAAATTTGCTTCAGAAAATTTATCTGAAGAAGAACTACAGAAAAAAATTGCATCTCAAAAACTGGAATACTCATTTATTGGTATAACTGGAAGAGCTATAGAACCTGCTATAAGACCATTAGGTTACGATTGGAAGATTGGTATTGCTATTGTAAGTTCGTTTGCTGCCAGAGAGGTGTTTGTAGGAACATTAGCAACTATTTATAGTGTTGGTAGTGAAGAAGAAGAAACTATTAAAAATAGAATGGCTGGCGAAGTTAACCCCATTTTAGGTGGTCCACTTTTTAATTTTGCTTCAGGAATCTCATTATTGCTTTTTTATGCATTTGCTATGCAATGTATGAGTACGCTTGCAATTGTAAAACGTGAAACAAATAGTTGGAAATGGCCTGTTTTACAATTGGTTTTGATGAGTGCCTTTGCTTATGTTGTCGCATTTATTGCCTATCAAATTTTAATTTAAGCTTTTAGAAATAAATTCGTCTAATCTAATATGAACGATTTTCTACAAAATATTCTAGCTTTTACTTTGCTTTTTTTAGCACTAGGGTTTCTAGTGAAGAAATTCTTTTGGAAAAACTCTAAACCTAAGAAAGGTTTAGGGAAACATGATTGTGATAATTGCCATTAGTAATAGTATGAAAAAGAAGTATTTCTATACTATTTAACTTCCAACTGTAAGTAATAATCTTCCTTTTTTATTTTTTCTCTTGATTTTGGATAAGGCAAAACATTATTTGCAATAATTATTGACTTTTCAGAAGTAAACAAGGTCATTAATTCATTATTTATATTTTTTCCTGACTCAAAAACCAATTCTTTCTTCTCAATTAATGTCTTGTTCTCATATACTTCAACTAATGCAATAACTTGTCCTGCCCAAACACAAGTAACATCTGAAGGGCATCTAGAATCAGATAAAACATCAACAAATTTAATTTGAACTGTATCTAAACTATATGTTTTACCTAATTGTAATTTTGAAATAATTTTAGGTGTTTCAACTTCAATGCTTGTTGAATCTTGAGCTACCAAATTTCCTGACACAAAAACCACCAATAATAGTATATAAGTCTTCATTTTTCGCTTTTTAAATCTTAGAGTCGTCAATGTACAAATTCTTTTGCGAATTCTATTATTTTAGCTACCTTTGAAAAATATTTAAGCTTACTTAAATTTAATTTAAAGCACTTATTATGTCTGTAGCCATAGAAAATTTTGTAAAAACAATCTACAAAAACGACACAAACGACTCAAACGATACAAAGCCTGGAAATATTGCAAAAAAACTAGGTATATCTAATGCAGCTGCAACAGATATGGCTAAAAAATTAGCCTCAAGAAACCTCTTACAATACGAGAAATATCAGGCACTTCAACTTACAGACGAAGGCACTAAAATGGCTTTGAATGTTATTAGAAAACATCGTCTTTGGGAAGCCTTATTGTTTAAGTTATTTGACATGTCTCTTCATGAAATCCATCGTGAAGCAGAACTTTTAGAGCATGAAACTTCCAATTTTTTAGCAGATAGAATTAGTGAATATTTAGGCAATCCTAAATTTGATCCTCATGGAGATCCAATTCCAAATGCTAATGGAGAAATTACTACAATTGATACATCGATCGCTCTTTCTAATACACAAGAAGGGAAAACTTATATCATTTCTCGATTAATGAGTGATGATAAAGAATTTTTTGATTTCTGTGCTTTAAACGGATTGAAATATGGCAACTCTATAATAGTTACTAAGCAATTTAATAAAAACAAAATGACCCAAATAACCATTAATAATAACAACATTATTCTTAATGAAGATTTTACAAATATTATATATGTTAATGAAACAAACTATTAAGAATACGATTTTGTGTTTAACTTTATTTACTGCAAAAACAATGACTTACGCTCAAGAAAAAAGAACAATAGAACCTCTTATAACAGACAGGCCAGACCAGACAGAGTCTCCAAACGTTGTTTCAAAAGGATACATACAAATTGAAACTGGAGCTGCTTATGAAGCTTTTAAAAATAATAATATTAAAATTGAAACCACCACTTATAACACTTCTTTGGTTCGTTTTGGATTGCTTAACAATTTAGAATTACGATTAGGTTGGGATTTTGTTGAAAATAAAACAGAAATCTATAACAATCCTATAAGCAACATAAATAGTGGATTTAGCCCTTTAATGCTAGGTATAAAAATAAGTGTATCAAAAGAAAACAACTGGCTTCCTGAGATAGGATTATTAGGACACATATACTTACCTTTTACAGCAGGTTCAGATTATAAACCCGATAGCACTGGAGTTGATTTTAGATTTGCTTTTGCAAATAGCTTAAGTGAAAAATCAAGTCTTTCATACAATCTTGGAGTTGCTTGGGGAAATGACTCTCCAGAAGCTTCTTATCTTTACACAATTGCTTATGGTTATAAATTAACAGAAAAAATCTGTGGTTATGCAGAAATATATGGGGATTTTCCAGAAAACAGCAAAGCCAATCATCTTTGTGACGCAGGCATAACCTATTTAATTACAAACAATTTACAATTAGATGCAACTTTTGGGACTAGCATTACTAAAGGTCAAGACTTAATGATAAGTGCAGGTCTAAGCTATAGAATTCCTTCAAAAAACAACTAAAAATGAAAAAAATCATTCTTCTATCAATTGTTTTTCTAGCTATTTCTAGCTGTAAAAAAGAGAATCAAGAAAATGGAAAACTTAATATTGTTACTACTACAACAATGATTACCGATTTGGTAAAAAACATTGGTGGAGACCATATTAATCTTCAAGGGTTAATGGGTTCTGGAGTCGACCCTCACTTATATAAAGCTAGTGAAGGCGATGTGACTAAACTTGTAAATGCTGATATTATTTTTTATAATGGACTCCATCTTGAAGGAAAACTTGTAGAAGTTTTTGAAAAAATGGAGAGCCAAACTAAAACACCTATAGCATTAGCTGAAGAAATTGACAAAAGCACATTAATAGGCTCAGATTATTTTGCTTTTAATTACGATCCTCATGTATGGTTCAATATTGCATATTTTAAACAATTTGCTAAAAAAGTAACACAAGTTCTATCTGAAAAAGATCCAAAAAATGCAGAGAATTATTCAGAAAATGAGAAACAATATTTAATAAAGCTAGATGCTTTACAAGAAAACATTAAAGCTACTATTGAAACGCTTCCTCAAGAAAAACGTATTTTAGTTACTGCACATGATGCTTTTAATTACTTTGGTAAAAATTATGCCTTTGAGGTTGTTGGTTTACAAGGGCTTTCAACAGCTACAGAAGCTGGCGTTCAAGATGTTCAAAAACTAGCTGCTTTTATTATTGATAAGAAAGTAAAAGCCATTTTTGTTGAAAGTTCAGTTCCAAAACGAACAATTGAAGCTTTACAAGCTGCTGTTAAATCTAAAGGTCATGAAGTTATTATTGGAGGTACGTTGTTTTCTGATGCTTTAGGAAACGCTGGAACTATTGAAGGAACTTATATTGGTATGTTTGAATATAATGTGAATACGATTGTAAATGCTTTAAGATAATGGACAAAAAACTAGCAGTTCAAATAGACGATTTAACCGTTGCATACAATTACAAACCTGTACTTTGGGATATTGATTTAGAAATTCCCGAAGGTGTTCTTATGGCTATTGTTGGACCAAATGGCGCAGGAAAATCAACCTTAATTAAAGCAACTTTAGGAATCCTTAAACCAATTGCAGGCAGTGTAAGTATCTATGGCAAACCTTACAACAAACAACGATCTCTTGTGGCTTACGTGCCTCAAAAAGGAAGTGTAGATTGGGATTTTCCAACTACAGCTTTAGATGTTGTTTTAATGGGAACTTATGGTAGTTTGGGTTGGATTAAACGTCCTGGATTAAAAGAAAAAAAAGCAGCACTCGAAGCACTAGAAAAAGTTGGAATGCTCCCTTTTAAAGACAGGCAAATAAGTCAATTATCTGGAGGACAACAACAGCGTATCTTTTTGGCTCGAGCATTAGTCCAAGATGCTTCCATCTATTTTATGGACGAACCATTCCAAGGTGTAGACGCTACTACAGAAATTGCCATTATTAATATTTTAAAAGAATTACGAAAAGCAGGTAAGACGGTTATCGTGGTTCATCACGATTTACAAACGGTTCCAGAATACTTTGATTGGGTAACCTTTTTAAATGTGAAAAAAATTGCGACAGGACCTGTTAAAGATATTTTTAATGATGATAATCTAACAAAAACTTACGGAATTAATTATAAAGTAAGCATTCAAGAATAATGGATATTCAAGAGTATTTTTCTTTAGTTTTTAGCGATTACACGTTACGAACCATAACACTAGGAACAGCCATTCTTGGTGCAGTAACAGGAATGCTTGGAAGTTTTGCTGTTCTTAGAAAACAAAGTTTACTTGGAGATGCCATTTCTCATGCAGCACTTCCTGGAATTGCCATTGCATTTTTAATTACTGGAGCAAAAGATAGCAACACCTTACTTATTGGAGCTTTAGTTAGTGGTTTAATTGGTACGTTTTGGATAAGAGGTATTGTTAATAAAACGCATCTAAAATCTGACACAGCATTAGGATTAATACTTTCTCTGTTTTTTGGATTTGGTATGTTGCTACTTACGTTTATTCAAAAACAACCTAATGCAAATCAAGCTGGATTAGACAAATATTTATTTGGTCAAGCTGCCACTTTGGTTGAAAGTGATGTGTGGCTAATGGCTATAGTAACTGGTATTTGCTTATTTGTATTACTGCTATTCTGGAAAGAATTTAAAATACTATTATTTGATAAAGACTACGCTAAAACACTTGGTTTCAACACCAAATCTATAGACATATTAATTACAAGTTTTATTGTTTTAGCTATTGTTTTAGGTCTGCAAACAGTAGGTGTTGTTCTTATGAGTGCTATGCTATTAGCTCCTGCTGCAGCTGCTAGACAATGGACTAATAGCTTAAGTAAAATGGTGTTTTTAGCAGCTATTTTCGGAGCTTTTTCTGGTGTTTTTGGTACTGCTATAAGTGCCAGTCAGAATAATCTATCTACAGGTCCAGTTATTGTAATTGTAGCTTCAGTATTTGTTATTTTTTCATTTATATTTTCACCAAATAGAGGCTTGCTTTTCCGTCAAATTAGATTCATAGCTAACAGACGTGATTTAGAATTACAAAAAACGTTGGCCTTTATGTATCGTATAGCAGAAACACACGAAAATATTTCTCATCCTCATGCTATAAAAATCTTAAATAACTTTCAAGGATTTACACGTAAAACTCTTCAGAAATTAGTAGATAAAAACTATGTAACATTAGATGGAACCATGTGGAGTTTAACAGAAAAAGGATTCGAAACAGCTTCCAATTTATACAATCAACAAGCTATAAACGATGAATAGTGCACAAATAGAAATACAATTAATTGCTAGTCTGGTAGCTATTGCATGTGCCATTCCTGGAACATTTTTGGTACTAAGAAAAATGGCCATGATTAGCGATGCTATTAGTCATTCTATTTTACCTGGAATTGTCATTGGTTTTTTTATAACTCAAGACCTCAACTCGCCATTATTAATCTTATTAGCTGCTTTAACAGGAGTAATTACTGTTGTTCTGGTAGAGCGTATTCAAAAAACAGGCTTAGTAAAAGAAGATACTGCTATTGGTTTAGTATTTCCTGCACTATTTAGTATTGGTGTGATTATGATTGCCAAAAATGCCAACGATATACATCTTGATGTAGATGCTGTATTGTTAGGTGAATTAGCCTTTGCTCCTTTCGATAGACTTATTATTTCTGGAATAGATGTAGGTCCAAAATCTTTATGGATTATTGGATCTATTTTAATGGCTACAATTGGCTTATTAATTGCCTTTTTTAAAGAGCTAAAAATTAGCACCTTTGATGTTGGCTTAGCAGCCTCTTTAGGATTCTCGCCAGCATTAATCCATTATGGATTAATGACAGTTGCTTCAGTAACAACGGTTGGAGCTTTCGATGCTGTTGGAGCTATTCTGGTCGTCGCATTAATGATTGCTCCTGCTGCAAGCGCTTACTTACTGACTACAGATTTAAAGAAAATGCTTGGGTTAGCTATTGTTTTTGGTGTGTTTAGTGCCATTTCAGGTTATTGGCTAGCACATTGGTTAGATGCTTCTATTGCTGGTTCTATAACAACTATTTTAGGATTGTTATTTTTAGTAATCTATTTATTTGCGCCTAGTAAAGGACTAATTGCAGTTATGTATCGTGAAAAACAACAACGAACAGAAGTGTCATTGCTTACTTTTTTACTTCACTTAAAAAATCATTCTGAAGAAAGAGAACGACATGTCAATCATTTACAAGAGCATATTAATTGGCAAAAAGTTAGAGCTAAAACGGTTTTAGATCTGGCTCTAAAAAACAACATGATTGTTATTGATAAAAAAATTGTTTCTCTAACTGAAAAAGGTGATGAGTTTACCTCTTTAGCCATCGATTATATTATTACTAATGAAGATGCGCAAATTGAAGACATGAAAGACGATTTCTTTTTGTTTAGAGGTTAAAACCCTCTTTCCTTTTGTATCTGCTCATAAGCATCTTGAACTTGTCTAAACTTTTCCTCAGCTCCTTGTTGATGCTCTTTTCCTAAGTGTATTACTTTATCTGGATGGTATTTTTTTGCCATTTTTCTATAGGCAGCTTTAATTTCTGTAACTGTAGCTTCTTTTGTTATCTCAAGAATTTTATAAGCATTGTCGCTACTGTTGTAAAACATGGCTTTAATACTTTCAAAATCTTGATGACTAATTCCTAAATAATTGGCTATGGTTTGAATGATACTCACTTCACTTTCAACCACAATACCATCGGCTTTTGCTATTCCAAATAAAAAATGAAGGAGTTGTAATCGTGATGGATGATCCATCATTTGTCTAATCTGCAAACAAACCTGACGTGTTGGTATTTCTTGTTTATTGATTCCTTTAAATAACTTAAAAGCATGATTGGCTCTTTCTTTTCCATACATACCAACAAATTGCTGACGAACAAAATCTAACTCTCTTTGGTCTTGTTTGCCATCTGCTTTAATAACTACTGAAGAAAGAACTAATAGGCTAATTTCAAAATCTCCAGATTGAGTACGCCTTTTTCTTCCATAAGGATGTTGTGTTTCTACCTTAATATTTCCATTGGAAAACCCATCAACAACACTTCCTAAAGCCATGCCTAATATGGCACCTATTGGACCTCCAATCGACCATCCTAAAGCCGCGCCAATCCATTTTGAAAAACTCATCCTAACTATAAATTTTAATTATGGGTAAATATACTATTTGTTAGTAGTTTGTTTATATACTTTGTTACACAATTGGTATCTTTGCAGTCTAAATAATAATTTTAAAAATTAAAAGATATGTATCCAGCAGAATTAGTAAAACCAATGCGTGAAGATTTAACTAAAGTTGGTTTTGAAGAATTGCATACTGCCGAAGCTGTTGAAACTGCTTTAGCTAAACCTGGTACAACTTTAATAGTTGTTAACTCTGTTTGTGGTTGTGCAGCAGCAAATGCACGTCCAGGAGCAAGAATGAGTATCCAAAATGCAAAACGTCCTACAAATTTAGTAACCGTTTTTGCAGGAGTAGATAAAGAAGCTGTTGACAAGGCAAGAGAACACATGATTCCGTTTCCTCCAAGTTCACCTTGCATGGCTTTATTTAAAGATGGTGAATTGGTTCATATGTTAGAACGTCATCATATTGAAGGTCGTCCAGCAGAAATTATTGCAGAAAATTTAGTTGATGCTTATAATGAGTATTGCTAATATTGCAATGAAAATAAAAAATATAAACCACGATTTTTGTCGTGGTTTTTTTATGTGATCTCACAAGCATTTAGTAATATCGTATTTCAAAAAAACAGGGATGAAAACATCGTTTATTATTAGCTTAATCATATCTCAAATGCTTTTTTTAGCAGCCTTTAGTTGCTCGGATGATGATGAACCCGTTTCATGTGCCGACCAAAAATCGTTTATAGCCGAACAAAGAGAACAAATTCGAGCTTTTGCTGAAACTTCCATCTGTAGTGACGATTTTGAATGTCGTTTTATAGCTTTCGGAAGCAAACCATGTGGTGGTCCATGGGAATTCTTAATTTATACCACTTCCATTGACACTTTAGAACTGACTAATTGGGTTGCTGATTTCAATACTCTTGAAGCGTCTTTTAATCAAGAGGGTTGTGGTGGAATGTCGACTTGCGATATCCCTTCACCTCCAATAGGTTTCGACTGTGTAGATAATATCTGCATTCCTATCTATTAATGTTTGTAAGCTTTTATATTTTCTTAATTTTGTAACATGCAAAAATTATTAGCTTATATCTTAACGTCCATTTACGCAGTAGTCTTTTTACTAACTTTAGTAATCTTTCATCCTATTCAATGGTTTTGTTTTAATGTACTAGGATATCAAGCACATAAAAAAAGTGTCGATTGGCTTCAGTTTTTTATTATGCGTTGCACTAATATTTTAGGAACACGTTATACCTTTAAAAATGCATATAAAATATCTTCAGACCAACCCTTAATTATTGTAGCTAATCATCAAAGTATGTACGATATTCCTTGTATTATTTGGTATATGCGCAAACATCATCCAAAATTTATTAGCAAACAGGAATTAGGAAAAGGAATTCCTAGTGTTTCTTATAATTTACGTCATGGTGGCTCTGTATTAATAGATAGAAAAAACCCAAGACAATCTTTACCAGCTATCTTAAAATTTGGAGAATACATAGAGAAAACTAAACGTACTGCCGTTATTTTTCCTGAAGGTACGCGAAGTAAAAATGGACATCCAAATCCTTTTCAAACCAAAGGTCTTGAAATGCTATTTAAGAAAATTCCCTCAGCTTTGATTGTTCCTATTACTATAAATAATTCTTGGAAAATGTTACGTTATGGCAAATTTCCTATGGGAATTGGAAATCATATTCAATTAACGGTTCACGAACCTCTAAAATTAACTAACTTTGAAGATAAGCAAGAGTTAATTAAACAAATAGAAAGGACCATTAGCTCTGGTATAAACCCTTAAAACTCTAAATTATGTCGTTGAAAAATGTTAGATTGGAAGTAATGAAACACTTAGAAAAGGATGTCGATGCATTGATTGAGAAATATCTTATTCCTGTAGATAGTATTTGGCAACCAACAGATTTTTTACCTAATTCTGAAGGTGAAAACTTCATGGAAGAAGTGAAAGAAATTAGAGAGCTTTCTAAAGAGCTACCTTACGATTTTTGGGTGGTTTTAGTTGGAGATATGATTACTGAAGAAGCTTTACCAACATACGAATCTTGGTTAATGGATGTTGAAGGTGTCGATCAAGGTGGTAGAAATTCTTGGGGAAAATGGGTAAGACATTGGACAGCAGAAGAAAACAGACATGGAGACGTTTTAAACAAATACTTATATCTTTCTGGGAGAGTAAATATGAAAGAAATAGAAAAAACCACACAGCATCTTATTGCTGATGGTTTTGATATTGGCACAGACCAAGATCCATATAAAAACTTTCTGTATACCAGTTTTCAAGAATTAGCAACTTATATTTCTCACAATCGAGTAGCCAAACTTGCTAAAGACAAAGGCAATAAGCAATTAAGTAAAATGTGTAAGATTATTTCTGGAGACGAAATGAGACACCATCATGCTTATTGTGAATTTGTGGAACGTATTTTTAAAGTAGATCCAAACCAAATGATGATGGCTTTTCAGCAAATGATGAAGTTAAAAATTACGATGCCAGCACATTTTTTAAGAGAATCTGGTGGTAAAATTGGTTCTGCTTTCGAAGAATTTTCAAATACAGCACAACGTATTGGTGTTTACACCTCAAACGATTATGTGGACATTTTAGACAAGCTGCTGAAACGCTGGGAAATTGACAAAATCACAAACTTGTCTGACGAAGCTGAAAAAGCTCGCGATTATTTAATGAAACTTCCTTCACGATTAATCAGATTGTCGGAACGTATGAAAATTCCACAAAATTCACATCAATTTAAATGGGTTGAACCAATAGTTTAATATTATAAATAGTTTGTTTAAGCGATAAAAGGAATTTTTAAAGAGGTTTCGACTGCGCTCAACCAGACATAATAGAATCCTAATTTAGTGACTCAGGAAGTACAGATAGAAAAAACCAAAGTTTTTGTAAAAGAAACCCTTAAAAATGCTGAAGGAGGTCACGACTGGTTTCATATTCTAAGAGTTTTTAATAATTGCTCTCTCATCTCTGAAAAAGAAGTAGTGGACGCCTTTGTGGTAAAACTTGGAGCTTTATTGCATGATATTGCAGACAGTAAATTCCATCATGGAGATGAAACAGTTGGGCCTAAATTAGCTCGTGATTTTTTAAATAGCATTCAAGTTGAAAAAGATGTTATTGAGCATGTCATCAACATTATTGAAAACATATCTTATAACTCTACTTTAGATTCTTCAAAAACATTTAAATCTCCTGAATTGGATGTTATCCAGGATGCAGACAGATTAGATGCACTTGGAGCCATTGGTATTGCCAGAACCTTTAATTATGGAGGCTTTAAAAACAGAGCAATTTATAATCCAGATATTCTTCCTGACCTCAACATGAGCAAAGAAGCATATAAAGCCTCAGCAGCTCCTACCATCAATCATTTTTACGAAAAATTATTATTGCTAAAAGACCTAATGAATACCAAAACAGGGAAACAAATGGCTGAAAAACGCCATGAATTTATGGTGAAATATCTTGAGCAGTTTTATGCTGAATGGGAAGGTGAAAAATAGTTTCTATGTCATTCAGAGAGAGTCCCAAAGGACGACCGAAGAATCTTTATAGTTTTGCTTAATTAATTTAGTTAGAAATAAATGATATCTTAGTTCCTCTCTACCTAAAATGAAAATAGCGATTCAAAACAATAATTTGTAACCATAAAACGTACTCATTATGACTAATCCATTAAAAATTCCAAGCGTTTTCATCTTCGTTTTTTCCATCTTTATTATTAGTTGTCAATCAAAACAAGACAAACCAGATGTCATTGAAGAAGTTCTTACAGAACAAAAAGAAAAAACTCCAAATCCAGAGGAAGAAGAATTAAAAGCCCTTGTAGAAAAACTATTATTTAATGTAGGCAATTCTAATTGGCAGGCTTTGGATTCCATAGTTTCAAACAAGGCAAACTTGGCAAGTGCCATAATTCGAGATGGAGCTTCGAAAAATTCCGTCATCACAATTAGTGAATATTTTGAGTCACAAAAAAATCGTGAACGGAAGCCCTTTTATGAGCCAGTAAATGAATACAAAATCCTTATAAATAAAGGGCAAATTGCTTTTGTTTGGGCTGATGCTACCTTACATAGTTTTGGTGTTCCACGGACAAATAACATCGACAATTTTACCCTAATCAAGGAAGATGGTAAATGGAAGTTTATTAACATCTCATTCACAAATACACGCTTACCAGAAGAGTTGAGAAAATTCGATATGGAGATTTTTGCTAAAAGCTACGCGCAAGTGTGGAGTGGTGTGCGACCGGAATTTGTTTCTATGTTCTTTGAAGAAGATGGCTCATTGCAAGTAAATGATGGAGATCCTGCCATTGGCAGAGATGCTATATCAAACGTTGCACAAGGATTTATGACTGCTTTTCCAGATATGATTGTACGTTTTGATAGCCTTGTCCCAAAATCAAATAGCACAGAATTCCATTGGACTTTAATTGGAACAAACACTGGACCTAATGGAACAGGTAATAAAGTACAAATTAGTGGTTTTGAAGAATGGACTTTAAGTGAAGATGGATTAATCCAAGAATCTAAAGGTTATTTTGATGACAAAGAATATAACCGACAACTTGAATTTGGCAATTAACAAAATCTCTTAATCTTGACTTTGTGCAAAAAAAAGACGAACTTCGTTCCTGCCTGCCGTCAGGCAGGTACAGCTGATATAAAACATTAAAACGATTTCATATCAGACCGTTAGCTGCAAGAATAAGAAACGATTAACCTAAATTAAAAATGATATGATTTTTCAAAAAATAAGATTGCTTTTTATTTCAATTATTCTATTACAAGCCTCATTATCCTATTCACAAGAAACATATGAAGATATTTTAGGAAGAACTTATGTGCCTGCCAATCAAGAATTGTATGAAACTATTGTATCGTTGGATAAAAAATTATTTGATGCTTATAATTCCTGTGATATGGATGTGCAAACCGCTCTTTATTCGGAAGATTTGGAATTTTTTCACGATGAAGGAGGCCTATCTACCTCAAAAAAACAAGTTCTAACTGCACTGGAAAACAATATTTGCAATAAAGTTTCAAGAACCTTAATTGATGGTAGTTTAGAGGTTTACCCTATAAAGGATTATGGAGCTGTTATTATGGGTTATCATACTTTTAATAACAAAGAAACACCAGAAAATAAAACACAAGCAAGTAGATTCGTTATGATTTGGAAAAAAACGGATGAAAATTGGACTGTGACGAGAGTCATTAGTCTTCATTAAAATACAAAATTCCAGCAGCTAACACCGTATAAAATTAATTGCTAGTTCTAGCCTACTTACGAAAATCCTCACGGATTTTCTATTCGGTTTTTATTAGCTAAATTAGGTACTTAAACACGCCACAAATCGTACACAAACACGTAAATGAAATTCTAATTAAATCTGTAAAATAATCTTTTATTTCCCAGGAAAATCAGCTTTACGTTTTTCTAGAAAAGCAGTGGTGCCTTCGGTAAAATCTTCAGTTCCAAAACACTTTCCAAATTCCTCAATTTCTACTTGATAACCATCTACGCCATCTTTAAAATTTGCATTCACAGCTTTAATTGCGCCTTTAATGGCAACTGAGGAATTTCGCATAATTTTACTGGCAATTTTTTCAGCAAGTGGTAACAGTTCTTCTTGGGTAGTTACATGGTTTACCAATCCATAAGCAAGTGCTTGGTTAGTGTCAATCATTCCAGCTGTCATAACCATTTCCATAGCACGACCTTTCCCAACCAATTGTGGTAAACGTTGTGTACCACCATAACCAGGAATAACACCTAAAGATGTTTCTGGAAGTCCCATTTTAGCATTATCGCTAGCTACTCTAAAATGACAAGCCATAGCTAATTCCAAACCTCCACCAAGTGCAAAACCATTAACGGCTGCAATTACTGGAGTTGATAAATTTTCAACAAAATCGAATAGTAATTCTTGCCCTTTAGCTGCTAACTTTCCACCATTTGCAACATCAAAGTGTGCAAACTCGCTAATATCTGCTCCAGCAACAAAAGCTTTTTCGCCACTTCCTGTTACAATAATCACTTTGGTATTGACATCTTTATTTGCTGCATCTAAAGCATCATGTAATTCTTGAATGGTTGACTTATTTAATGCATTAAGTTTACTTGGTCTGTTAATAGTTATGGTTGTAATTCCGTTTTGGAAATCTGCTATGATAGTTTCGTAAGTCATTGTAAATTGTTTTATTTTAATTAGTCTCCTTAAAAAGTTCTAGTCCTTTTACTTCTGAAATTTCAGAATCGTAAAAAACAATTGAAGTTTTAATAATTCTATCTGATTTATCTCTTGGAGATTTACTATTTATTCTTGCTCTGGTATTGGTAAAATTCATGGTATGCGTGTCGTCTAAATCATTTTCGGTAGTAGAAAAAAAGACTAAATGTTTTTGAGATCTCCACCTTCCCTTGCTGTAAAAATTTTCTTCTGGTGGAATACCATTTTGAAAATTTCTATAAAAACGATACAAAAAAGTCCCATCTGGATTTAATGTTATGGTCCAAGTCATGACATCTCCATTATTGGCATTAAAAACTTTTTCATATGTACCAACTGGCTTCTCTGTTTGCGCAAATAAGCTTAGATTGAATGTCGTAAATAATATTAATAATAGATGTTTCATTTAATATCTTTTTAGATTATTCTTTAGGGAATGACACTTTAAAAGTAGTGCCTATATTTTTTTGGGTTATAAAGGTAATACTTCCATTATAAGTTTCCACAATGTTTTTTACCATAGCAAGACCAAGTCCCATTCCACTTGATTTTGTGGTGAATTTGGGTTCGAATATTTTTGAAGCATTTTCATCTAAAACACCAATTCCATTATCTGAAATACTGATATTTATTGTGTTATATTCTTCAAAAACTTTTACAATAATCTTTTTGTCTACTTTTTCGTCTGGAATGGCTTGAATGCCATTTTTTACTAAATTAGTGATAACTCTTATTAGCTGAGTTCTATCTAACTTAGCCATAATTTTTTCTTTTTCGCTTTGAAATTCTATATAATCTTCACTAAAAATATCTAATGCTAAACGTGTAATTTCAACCACATTCAACATTTCGTTTTGTTGTGCTGGCATTTTAGCAAAATTAGAAAATGCCGAAGCTATAGAACTCATGGTGTCTATTTGTTGAATAAGTGTTTTTGAATATTCATCTACTTTTTGATAAATATTTTCGTCGTTTGGATCGAATTTTCGTTGAAAACTCTGTACACTTAAACGCATTGGAGTTAACGGATTCTTTATTTCGTGTGCAACTTGTTTTGCCATTTCCCTCCAAGCTTGTTCACGTTCGCTGGTGGCTAATTTAACTGCACTTTCTTCTAATTCATCAATCATGCGATTATAAGAATTAACCAATGCTGCAATTTCTTCACTTGTAGACTCAATTTCTATTTTCTTATTGCGCTTTTCAAGTCTGGTTTCATTCATTTTATCACTTATGGTTTTAAGCGATTTTGTAATATACTTTGAAAGAAAATATGCTAAAACAATGGCAATAATTAGCATTAAAAAATAGGCATAACTTAAACGCTCTAAAAATTCGTTGAGTTCTTTATTTAAAAAATCATCATTCTCTAAATAAGGTAAATTTAAAATAGCTAAGGGTTTAAATTTTTGATCTGTGATATATGTGTAAGATGAAAGGAATGTTTCACCATTTTCTTCTGTTTTATTAACATATCTATGTTCCACTGTATTGGATAACGTATTTAAAACTTCAGCACTTAAGCATTTTGTAAGCGAGTCGGTTTCAAAAGTTGCTCTGGAAGATTTTATAAGGCCACCATCTAAATCGTAAAGATTAATCTGAAGTTTATGGATGGCTGCAATTTCGTAAATTTCATCTTTAAAAATAAGAGCCATATTTTCGGTAGTAACTGGATATGTTGTCTTCTTAATGGCATATTCTATACTCTCCTTAATATTTTCTTCTTTACGTTCTAACCTTTCTCGATGATAGTCTTTAGCTTCTTCATTATATTGATATATAGTAACTGCTGCAATTAGTATGGATGCTAATAAAACCAAAAGAATCATGGCTATAAATATGCGAAGACGTAAAGAAAGTTTTCCTAAGTACATAGTTAAATTTGTGCTTCGATAAATATAACAATAATCGCTCCAAATACCCTTCGAGCTGTTCTCAAAAAATCATTTTTTAAAATCTAAGGATTAAGTTATAGTATTTAATGTTTGAAATTTGATGTTTTCAGTTTAGAATTATACATCTGGATTTTTAGAACGTATGTTTTTATAAAGTTTAAAACCCAACATTAGTAAAATGCCTAAAACAAAAATTCCAACAACGCCAAATACCCAGTTTATGGCACTTTTTAAAATAACTAAAAAGATGACTGCAAATAGAATAAATGTGGCTCCTTCGTTCCATAGTCTCATGTAATTAGAAGATTTTCTAACATCGTCTTTTTGCAATTGCTTATAATAAATATGTGTTATAAAATGATAGATGAATAAAAGCAAAACAAACCCTAATTTTACAAGCATCCAAGGTTGTTGTAACCATTGTGGTTGTAAAATTAACAACCAAACTGCAAAAATGGTCGCTAATATTGCTGAAGGCCAGGTAATAATATGCCACAGTCTTTTTGCCATAAGTTTTAGTTGCTTTCCAAGTATTTCTTTTTCTGGTGATGGTTTATGGAAAGCTTCAATTTGATAAACAAATAATCTTGGAATGTAGAACAAGCCTGCAAACCATGTTATGACAAAAATAAGATGAAGCGATTTTATGTAGTTATAGTATTCCACTGTTTAAATGTAATTATTCTTTTTCAACTAGTTTATTTAATAAGGTAGATTTTACTTCCTTATTTAAATAATATGCTGTGACTATAGTTGCTAATATATCTGAAATTGGAAAGGACATCCAAACACCTAATTCGCCATAAAACATAGGCAGAATTAAAATTAAAGGAATAAAGAAAAAGCCTTGTCTGGTTAATGTTAATAAAAGAGCTGGAATGGCTTTGCCAATAGCTTGAAAATAAGCTGCTCCAATAAGTTGAATAGCAATAATTGGCGTAGCTGCAAAAACCCATCTCATAGCACTTGGTGTTTCTTTAATCACCTCAGCATCATTAGTAAATAGCCTTGTTATTGCTTCAGGAAAAATCATAAGAAGTATGAATATAACCGTTGCTAAAAATACAGCATATTTTATAGCAGTATTAATAGATTCTCTAACTCTTGAATATTTAGCAGCTCCATAGTTAAAACCAGCTATTGGCAAAAACCCTTGTGTAATACCAAACACTGGAAATAAGGCAAACATGAGCATTCTTCCAACAATAGCATAAGCAGTTACTGAAGATTCTCCACCTAAATCGTAGAGAATATTGTTCATAAACAGATAGGTAATACTAACAACAGCTTGTCTTGCAAGTGTTACAAATCCTAAAGAACCAATTTCTTTAACTATACTTTTTTGAAGACCAAAATGTGAAAACTTAATTTTTAATTCTGAATTTTTTGAAAGGAAATACCAGAAAATAAATGCAAAGCATAACAAATAGGAAGCTGTAGTAGCCCAAGCTGCACCTTCCATACCAAAGTCTAATACATTGATAAATAAGTAATCGAGAATTAAGTTCCCAACCGAAGGAATCATCATAGCATACATGGCGAATTTTGGTTTGCCTTCGGCTCTAATTACGGTATTTCCCATCATGCACAAGGCTAGAAAAGGCACACCATAAAGTACAATTGTATAATATATTTTTGCAGGTTCGAAAATGGCTCCTTTTCCTCCAAATGCTGGGATAATTGAATCTACATAATACAGTCCAAAAACAACTAGAGTAACCGTAAACAAAAGCGTTAAGGTTATTTGATTACCAAAGGTTTTTAATGCTTTTTCGGGTTTGTCTCCACCAAGAGCTCTAGAAATAATAGAAGAACCTCCAATACCAATAGACATTCCTAATGCAGCAATAAAAAAGGAAACAGGTAATACCACATTTATAGCAGCTATAGCTGTAGATCCAATCCAATTTCCAACAAAAATGGTATCCACAAGAATATTTAACGACATCACTAAAATACCTATAGAAGCTGGAACGGCTTGTTTTACAAGTAGTTTTCCAATGGGTTGTGTGCCTAAATCTTGTGAAGATACTTTAGCCATTAAACTGGTAGGTTTTCAGGTTCTGCCCAATTTAATATCCATTTAGTAAGTAAATCTATCCATGGATCATCATCGTTTAAACAAGGAACGGTTGTAAATTCTTCACCTCCAATTTCATGAAATATCTCTTGTCCTTCCATGGCTATTTCTTCAAGAGTTTCTAAGCAATCGCTAACAAAAGCTGGAGTAACAATAGCCATATTTTTTATGCCTTGTTTGCCTAAACGTTCAATAGTTCTATCTGTATATGGCTGCAACCATGGATCAAATCCTAATCTAGATTGAAAACTAGTTGAAAATGTATTTGGTTTTAAGTTTAATTTTTTTGCAACTAGTCTAGTAACTTCTAGACATTGATGTCTGTAACAAAACTCATGAGCACTTGAGGGTTTTGTACAACAACTTTTATCTATTTTACAATGAGAATTAGTAACATCGCTTTTAAAAATATGTCGTTCTGGAACACCATGATAAGAAAATAATAAGTGTTCTGGTGTTTTTCCTTCTAAATGTTTCGAAATGCTTTCAGAAAGCACCTCAATATATTCTTTATTGTTATAAAAAGCAGGAAGATCTGTAATTTTCAAATTTGGAAAATCAGCTTTCCTTATTTCTTCGGTTAATACTAAAATAGTTTCGGTTGTTGCCATGGCAAACTGTGGATATAAAGGAATAAGTAATACCTCATCTACACCTTTATCAACTAATTCTTGCAATCCTTTTTTTATGGTCATACTTCCATAACGCATAGCTAAAGCTACAGGATACATAATTCTCTTTTGAACCTTCTTCTGTAATCTTTCAGAAATTACAATTAATGGAGAACCTTCTTCCCACCATATTTTTTGATAGGCAGCAGCAGAAGCTTTTGGTCTTGTGTTTAAAATAATTCCTTTTACAAGAAGTGTTCTTGCCCAAAGTGGGACATCAATAACACGTTCGTCCATTAAAAACTCTCCCAAATATTTTTTTACATCTTTTGGATTAGGGCTTTCTGGAGAACCAAGATTTACAAATAATATTCCTTTCATATACATGTTCCACTAAAGTGGATTTCTTAATTTACTAACTAAAAAATTACGCCTGCGAAGATACCGACATTATATATTTTTTTGGAGTTGTTCCATATTTCTTTTTAAAGGCAGAAATAAAATGGCTGGATGTACTATAACCAACTTTTAATCCAACTTCGTTTACATTATAACCACCAGATTCTAAGAGCTTTCTAGCAAATTCCATTTTATAATCGAATAAAAAGCTAAAAACAGAATCGCCATAAATTTCTTTAAAACCTTCTTTTAATTTTTTTAAACTTATTTGAATTTCATCTGCTAACTCCTGAAGTGATGGAGGTTCTGCCATTCTAGAAATAATAATTTCTTTAGCTTTTCTAATTTTTATTACATTGGTTTCATCTACTAAAAAAGGGCATTGTTCAACGTTAGCATCTTCACTTCTATTAAAATATAAACTCAATAGTTCGTAGGCTTTTCCTTTAAAATATAAGTTTTTAATGGACGTGTTTAAATTGAAATTTATCAACTGATTTAAAACAATTGCCATAGATGGCGATATTTTTCCGTCTTTATAATATTTCTTATCCTTATTGTCATCACTTAAAAACGTGATATAATCTGCTTCTTGAGAAAATAAACTGTGAAACTTTTTTATTGAAATCAATACCGAAACCAACCAAGAATTTGGATTTACAACTAAATGTATAGGCAAATCGCGTTGTGGATTATAAAGCAATAGCGAATTCTCATCTTGTATATCCAAGGCATAACGTCCATCATTAAAAATAAATTTACTAGAACCTTTTACGCAATAATGAAATTGAATAAAACTACTATCTATCTCGCGCTCAAGAGTTTCTAAAACACCACTTTCATTTTGATAAGTTAAAACAAAAAAATCTTTGTCTATTTCTACTTCATCAAAAGCACCTTTAGCGATATTTTTATCTACATTAAAACTTGGATTCATTTTTATTTATTTAGATTCATTCTAAACTAAATCGTTTAAAAGTATTGATATAAGGGCAAAAATATGACATTTATCATATTATCTTAAAAAATAAAGTTAAAAATCGAGTAGCGATACTAAATGTTCTTTGAGCGTTACTTTTTATCTAAACATAAATTTACATTTGCTTCATAATTCCCAAGTCAGGTATGGAATATATGAACACATCCAAAACAACATACTTCTACGCCATTGGTTTAAGTTATAAAAAAGCTGATGCCGAAATTAGAGGTCATTTTAGTTTAGACGAACAAGCCAAAGCTAATTTATTACAACAAGCTAAAGAAGCTGGTCTTGAAAGTTTAATTGTAACGTCTACTTGCAACAGAACCGAAATTTATGGTTTTGCAGAACATCCTTATCAACTTATTAAATTATTATGTGAAAACACAAAAGGAACAGTTGATGAGTTTCAAAATGTAGCTTATATCTATAAAGGCAAAGAGGCTGTTTCGCATATGTTTAAAGTTGGTTCTGGATTGGATAGTCAAATTCTTGGCGATTTCGAAATAATTAGTCAACTTAAAACAAGTACTAGAAACTCGAAAAAAGAAAACTTATTAAATGCCTTTATGGAGCGTTTAATTAATGCTGTTATTCAAGCTAGTAAACGCATAAAAACAGAAACAAATATTTCTTCTGGAGCTACTTCGGTATCATTTGCTTCGGTTCAATATATTATGAGTAATATAGAGAATGTAACAGATAAAAACATCTTGCTTTTTGGGACTGGAAAAATTGGAAGGAATACCTGCGAAAACTTAGTAAAGCACACCAAAAACAAACATATAACTTTAATTAATAGAACAAAAAACAAAGCCGAAGAAGTAGCTGGAAAGTTCAATTTATTAGTTAAAGATTATGCTAATTTACAAGAAGAAATCAATCAGACAGATGTTTTAATAGTTGCCACTGGAGCTCAAAATCCAACGGTTGACAAACACTTGATTCAATCTAAAAAACCTTTATTGATATTAGACTTATCCATTCCAAGAAATGTGCATCTAAATGTCACAGATTTAGAGCAAGTAAGTTTAATTCATTTAGACGATTTATCTCAAATTACAGACGACACTTTAGAAAAACGTAAAGCACAAATTCCTCTTGCTAAACAAATTATACAAGAAGTTGAAGCTGAGTTTAATTCTTGGTTAGAAACCAGAAAATTTGCTCCAACCATTAAAGCTTTAAAATTAAAATTAAACGATTTCAAAATAGCTGAATTAGACACACAACGTAAAAAACTTTCTGGTTTTAACGAAGAACAAGCAGAATTAATCAGCAATAATATCATACAAAAAATAACCAATCATTTTGCGCATCATTTAAAAGATGATGCAATTCCTACAGACGAAAGCCTTGAATTAATTAAGAAGGTATTTCAGTTAGATGCAACTGCAACTATATAATCATGGCGTTGAAGTTAGAATCTTTAAAAGTTGTTACCTTTGTTATCTTAATAAAAATCATCTTTCAGATGAAACTATAAAACATGTCTAAAACAATTAGAATTGGTACTCGAGATAGTCAATTAGCACTATGGCAAGCCAAAACAGTACAAAATATATTAGAAAAATTAGGTCATAAAACAGAGCTCGTTCCAGTAAAATCTACTGGCGATTTAGTTTTAGACAGACCCTTACATGAACTTGGTATAACAGGTGCTTTTACAAAAACTCTGGATATTGCTATGCTAAACAACGATATTGATATCGCTGTTCATTCTTTAAAAGATGTCCCTACAATTTTACCTATTGGTATTGTACAAGCTGCAGTAATAAAACGTGGGAATATTAAAGACACGCTGGTTTTTAAAAATAATGAAGAATTTTTATCGCATAAAGAGGCTATAATTGCAACTGGAAGTCTTCGTCGTCGTGCGCAATGGTTAAACAGGTATCCAACTCATACAGTAGTAGGTTTAAGAGGTAATGTTAATTTAAGATTGCAAAAACTAGAAGATAATAAGAATTGGAATGGAGCCATTTTTGCTGCTGCAGGATTAGGTAGGTTAGATATTAGACCCGAAGAATCTATAAATTTAGATTGGATGATTCCTGCTCCAGCACAAGGCGCCATCATGGTTACTGCTTTAAAAGAAGATGAAGATATAAGAGCCATTTGTGCCGAAATTAATGATGAAGAAACCGAAATCTGTACTACCATAGAACGTAAGTTTTTAAATTTACTTGAAGGTGGATGTTCTGCACCAATTGGTGCTTTGGCCTATATTAATAAAAACGAAGAAGTTGTTTTTAAAGGTGTTTTATTAAGTCCAGATGGTTCTAAGAAAATTGAAGTAACTAAAACTGAAAAGCTTGGTGGACATCATAATATTGCGCAATTCTGTTCTAATTACATTATTGAAAGAGGTGGAAAAACCTTAATGGATAGTATTAAAAACCAAAATAAAAAAACCAATATTTACTCTACAAAATCTTTAACAGAAGGGCAAACACAATTATTTAACGATGGAATTTCTGCAACAAGTAATGATGCTGTAAAAATAAGTTTAAATAGAATTTCGCTAGCTGTTTTAAAAGCACCAATAAAGAACGCTATTATTACTAGTAAAAATGCCGTAGAAGCAATTTTAACCAATTGTCCTGCAGAAGAAATACAATTCGAAAACATTTATTGTGTTGGTCGTAGAACCAAACGTATGGTCGAAAAACGAATTGGTAAAGTAACCCATTCAGAAAATAATGCTAAAGATTTAGCTAACTATTTAGTTGAATATATAGATGGTACAGAAGTTACTTATTTTTGTAGCGATTTAAGATTAGATTATATTCCTATTATTTTAAATGAAAACAAAATAAAAGTCAACGAAATTGAAGCCTATCAAACCAAGTATGATGCCTTTGAAATAGATAAAAATATTGAAGGTATTATGTTTTACAGTCCTTCAACAGTACAAAGCTTTATTAAGAAGAACCATGGAATTGGTATTGCTTTTTGTATTGGAGAAACAACAGCCTTAGAAGCAAAAAAACATTTTAAAGATGTTAGAGTTGCAAAGGTCCCAACGGTTGAAAGCGTTATAGAGTTAGTGAACGAACATTATATATAAACCATTGTCATGCTTAGCTTGTCTAAGCATCTCAATTTTTAAGTAGTTAGATTAAACAAATTCCTGTTTTTTCTCCTTAGGAGAAAGAAGAATAATAAAAATTATGATTAAAAACGATTTATTTTTAAGAGCTTTAAAAGGAGAAACGGTAGATCGTCCACCAGTTTGGATGATGCGTCAAGCTGGACGTTACTTGCCAGAATTTATGGCTATCAAAGAAAAATACGATTTCTTTACTCGTTGTCAGACACCTGAATTAGCTAGTGAAATTACAGTTCAACCAATTAGAAGATACGGAATGGATGCAGCTATATTGTTTAGCGACATTTTAGTAATTCCTCAGGCAATGAATATAGAAGTGCAAATGAAACCAAATTTCGGGCCTTATTTGCCAAATCCTATTCGCAATCAAAAAGATGTAGATAATGTTGTAGTACCAGATGTTACTATAGAATTAGATTATGTATATCAAGCTATAAAAGCAACTAAAGAAAAACTAAACAACGAAATTCCACTTATTGGTTTTGCAGGTTCACCATGGACTATTCTATGCTATTGCGTACAAGGTCAAGGCAGTAAAAATTTCGACAAAGCCAAAGAGTTTTGTTTTACAAACCCAATAGCTGCACATCAGTTACTTCAAAAAATAACAGATACAACCATCGCTTATTTAAAAGAAAAAGTAAAAGCTGGTTGTAATGCTGTTCAGGTTTTCGATTCTTGGGGAGGCATGTTATCTCCTGTAGATTATCAAGAGTTTTCTTGGCAATATATCCAACAAATTATTGATGCTTTAAAAGATGAAACTCCTGTAATTGCTTTTGGAAAAGGGTGTTGGTTTGCTCTTGGAGAAATGGCGAAATCTGGTGCTTCTGCATTAGGTGTTGATTGGACCTGTTCGGCTCAAAATGCTCGTTATCTAACTGGTGGAAACATCACGTTACAAGGGAATTTTGATCCTACAAGATTATTTTCTCCTCCTTCTGAAATTAAGAAAATGGTACATCAAATGATTAACGATTTCGGAAAAGATAAATATATCGTAAATTTAGGTCATGGTATTTTGCCAAACATTCCTTTAGATAATGCCAAAGCATTTATAGATGCTGTAAAAGAATACAAAGTATAAAAATGACTTTTTCTACCGAAACATTTAAACTTGAAGCACTTAAACTCGAAGATGCTTCAAGTTTAAGTGCTTTAATGATAAATAACGGTAAAAGTTTTCAAGAGTATTTACCTAAAACCTTAGCTCAAAATCTATCTGAAATAGATTCTGAAAATTATATTTTAAAAAAAAATAAAGCCCTAAAAGATCAAACAGAATTTACTTTTGCTATAAAAGATATTGACACAAATAAGGTAGCAGGTTTAGTGATTTTAAAAAATTTGGATTACCAGATTAATCAAGGAGAATTTGCTTATTGTATTGGGAGAAAATTTTCTGGAAAAGGATGGATTACACAAAGCATTAAAGCTTTTACCAAATTTGCTTTTAGAGACTTAGGTATAAAAACGCTGCAAATTATTATTCATAAAACAAACGCTAGTAGTATTAATGTAGCTGAGCGTTGTGGTTTTAAGTGGTCTAAAACACTTACAAATGAATTTAAACCTTCCGGAAGAAACCCAATAGACATGGAACTTTATGAATTACATGATGAAAAATAAATTCTACCATTACATACAAAATTTACAAGACTCTATAACCTCTAAACTAGAGGCTGTGGATGGCAAGTCTAAATTTCAAGAGGACATCTGGATTCGTCCAGAAGGTGGTGGAGGACGAACTCGTGTAATTGAAAATGGTCGGGTTTTCGAAAAAGGAGGTGTTAATATTTCTGCTGTCCATGGAGAGCTTCCTGAAACTATGCGTAGCCATTTTGGCGTAAAAGATGCTCAGTTTTTTGCTTGTGGTTTGAGTTTAGTTTTACATCCTAAAAACCCAATGGTTCCTACTGTTCATGCTAATTGGCGTTATTTTGAAATGTATAATCAAGAAGGGCAAATAGTAGATCAATGGTTTGGTGGTGGACAAGATTTAACACCTTACTATTTATTTGAAGAAGATGCCATACATTTTCACCAAACCTGTAAAACAGCTTGCGACAAACACAATCCTGATTTCTATCCAAAATATAAAGAACGTTGCGACGAGTATTTTTACAATTCACATAGAAATGAAGCTAGAGGAATAGGAGGTTTGTTTTTCGATTATTGCAAAGCGACAGACAGTATGAGTATGGAAAATTGGTTTAGCTTTGTTACAGAAGTTGGCAATAGCTTTTTAGAAGCTTATGTGCCTATAGTTGAAAAACGCAAGGAATTAGCATATACTGATTCACAACGTACATGGCAAGAAATCCGTCGTGGTCGTTATGTTGAATTTAATTTGGTACATGATAAAGGAACACTTTTTGGATTAAAAACTAACGGAAGAATAGAAAGTATTTTAATGAGTTTACCTCCTCATGTGCAATGGGTTTATGATCATCAACCTGAACCTGAAAGTGCTGAAGAAAAATTATTAAGTGTCTTAAAACACCCTTTACAATGGGTCTAAAATTAATTAAATATTTCGTCTTAGTTACATTCTATTATTCAGCATATTCACAAAACGATAGCCTCACCAAAAGCACGTATATTAAAGCATTTCAAGATAAAATTTCTACAAGAATTTCTTTAATTAACACATCTAATAGTTTTTATATATATGATAAAAACAATGAAGAGCATTTTAAATTAGAACCCAATAAAACAAATTATTTAGGTTTTTCAGTACTTTTTCGTTCTTTAGAAATTGATTATGGTTTTTCGCCTAATTTTCTGTCTGCAAATAAAGACAATAAAGATTCAAGATTATTTACACTAAACTTTAGAATGTTTTATAATCAATGGATGCAAACCATAGATTTTTACAATCAAAAAGGGTTTTACATTAAAGGTAATAGCAATACTTTTGAATTGCCTGGAGTAAAAACCTTGAAAATAGGAGGCTCTACTTCCTATATATTTAATAAAAATTTCTCCTTTAGAGCTATTGGATTTCAAAATGAGTGGCAATTAAAAAGTGCTGGAAGTTTTATTCCAAGACTTTATTATTACTATACAAAATATAAACTTGAAGAGGATGAAATTAGTGAAAAAGCATATACTTATAATATTGCCATTGCACCTTCGTATTATTATAATTTGGTAGTAACAAAAAATCTGCTTTTCTCATTAGGTGGTTCTGCAGGAATTGGAGTTAATCATAGTAATAATCTAGGTTCAGAAAACATAACATCTGCTTTATACGAATTTACCGGAAGAGCTGTTTTAAGCTATAATTCCGATTCATTTTTTGGTGGAATTAATTCGAACATTATAATTCTAAAGCAAAATGCAGATAAAACTACAAGATTGGATGATGAAATTACTTATCTAGAGTTTTATATTGGATATCGTTTCAAGGCTCCAAAAAAATGGATTAATTTTGCAGACAAGTTTAATGAAAAATACGGTTTTTAAATAATAAGTTATGTACCCAATAAGAAGAAATAGAAGACTAAGAACCAACGAAGCCATTCGTTCTTTAGTTCGTGAAACCATTATCTCACCAAACGATTTTCTGGTCCCTCTTTTTGTCGTTGAGGGAAAAGGTATTAAAGAAGAAATTGCTTCTATGCCTAATTACTATCGTTACAGTTTAGATTTACTTGAAAAAGAGGTTAAAGATCTTTGGAAACTGGGTTTAAAATCTGTGTTACTATTTGTAAAAGTACCCGACAAGCTAAAAGACAATACTGGTAAAGAAGCATTAAACAAAAAAGGACTCATGCAACGAGCTATTAAAACCGTAAAAAATGCTTGTCCAGATATGTTAGTCATGACAGATGTTGCTTTAGATCCATACTCTATTTATGGGCATGATGGTATAATAGAAAATGGTCTAATACTAAATGATGAAACTGCCGATGTTTTAGCTGAAATGAGTATCTCTCATGCCAAAACTGGAGCAGATTTTGTAGCTCCAAGCGATATGATGGATGGTAGAATTTTAACTATTCGTGAGGCATTAGAAGATGAAGGATTTGTCAATACAGGTATTATGAGTTATTCGGCCAAATATGCTTCTGCTTTTTATGGTCCTTTTCGTGATGCTTTAGATTCAGCACCTGTAGATTTAAAAAATATTCCAAAAGATAAAAAAACCTATCAAATGGATTATGCCAACCGTTTTGAAGCACTTCGTGAAACCGAAATGGATATAGATGAAGGTGCAGATATTGTGATGGTAAAACCAGGCTTGTGTTATTTAGATATTGTTAGAGAAATTAAAAACGAAGTCGATGTGCCAGTTGCTGTCTATCAGGTTTCTGGAGAATATGCTATGCTTAAAGCTGCTGCAGAAAAAGGTTGGCTAGACCACGATGCTGTAATGATGGAGCAAATTACTGCCATAAAACGTGCTGGAGCAGATATTATAGCTAGCTATTTCGCAAAAGATGTTGTTAAATTATTAAATAAGTAATATTTAACGCACATATTATTAATTAAAAAATTATATTTAACTATCTTAAATTAATAAATCCTACTTCTATAGCTAAAAAACCCATTTCAATTAATGAATACCTCACGTAAACTCGGTCTCTTTTCATTTTTATTTTTTTTAACTTTTAGTCAAGTTCAAGCACAACTTGAAGCTCATTTAATAGACGGAGACGGTTGGGCTAAAGGAGATTTTATAGAAATAGGAATAAATGAAAAAGGAGTATTTGGGGCTAAGACTAATAATAAGCCTCCAAATTTTCATGATAATAGAGAGTCTGATGGAAATTTCAAATTTGGGTTTATTGCAAACCCATTAGCCGATGGCTGGGTAGATTATGATGGTGATTTTTTTACACCTGGAGTCCCAGAAGAAGGATTCACCATAGAAATTAGTGGTATAAACTATAACAATAATAATTCTGATTACTTGTTCCAAATACCTGGAGAAGTTACAAATGTTAATGTTGTTTCATCTGATTGTTTTGAAGATACAGCACAAATTACTTGGGAAGGCAATGTTGCTGGCTTAAACATTAAACGATACTACAGTGTGACTCAAGATGGTTTATTTATTCAAATGAAAACTATAATAAAAAACTTATCTGATTCTGTTAAAAACGATGTGTTTTTTATGCACAATGTCGATCCAGACAATAATATTACTTTAAGTGGTTCATATGAGACCGATATGAGCTTAATTTCGCAAGCCAGTTCTGCTACAGATGATGTTTGTCTTGTTACTGCTTCTCAATCAGCGCTTGGAATTCCTCAAGATATGGATGGATCGCATGTAAGCTTTTATGCAAAAAATGAAAACATAAGAGTATCATATGGTGGATTCGACAATCGAGTAGCAAGTGATATCTGGAATTCAACCCCTACGCATTTTAGCACTGAAGGTAGTACTACAAATTTTATTGATGCAGCTATTTCATTAGCAATAAATATTGGAGATATTGAATCAAATCAAACCGTAAGTTTTACCTACTTTTATATATTAGAAGAGATTGACGAATCTTTTATCCCTTTTATTGTTAATGTTTTTCAAGAAAACCCTTCAATATGTAATGGTTTAGATGGAAGAATTGTGTTCTCAGGTTTAGATCCTGGAGAATCCTACACCATCAACTATGAAGATGATGGTGTTTTTATTCCTAATGAAACATTTGTTGCAGATGTTGATGGAAATATAGCTATAGAAAATTTAGACGCTGGAACTTATGCTAATATTAATCTATTTTATGCTGCTTGTAACACCAGTATAAATACCGTTTTTGAACTAACAGACCCAGAAGCGCCTAACTATACTATTACTAAAGAGGATGTTACAGATTGCGATAATATTGATGGTGAAATAATAATTCATGGCTTAACTCCATATACAAATTATACATACCAATATACTTATAACGGAGAATTGATAGATGAAATTACTATTGAAGCCAACGCGAATGGTGAAATTATTATTGAGAATCTAGATAGAGGAATTTATTCCAATTTTGTATTAGAACAGTATAGCTGTTTAACTGCTAGTAATGATATTATAGAAATAACTGGTCCACCAATACCATTGTCATACCCTATTCCAGAACAATTTTATTGTGATGAAGATTACGACTATATAACAACTATAGATCTTTCTGGGGCAGATATGTTTATTATTGGTCCTGATAATCCAGCAGATTATGACATTTCCTACCATGAAACTGAATTGGATGTTATTAATAATATTGCTGTTTCAAAAACTAACTATTCAACACCTGGTTTACCTAGCTTTACTTTGTATGCCAAAAAAAGGGATTTGAGTAATGGTTGTTATACTTACATTCCTTTTACAGTAACAATAAATATCCCTCCACAATTTGAATTAAATGATGATTTTTTATGTGTTAATAGCGATGATACACCTAACACTTTTTATGAGCTCCCTATATTATCAACAGGTTTATCTAATACACTACACACATTTGAATGGTATTTTGAAGGCGTTTTAATTCTAGGTGAATCTCTAAGCGATTTAACAGTTACCAATTATGGAAACTATTCTGTTAATGTAACTAATAATTTAACAGGTTGTTTTATAGAAAAACATGCTGTTATTACTCCTTCTGGACCACCTCAAACACTTGAAGTAAATATTGTCTCTGAACCATTTTCTGAAAATCATATAGTAGAAATAATAGCTATAGGACATGGTAACTATATGTATGGAATTGATGAAAGTCCTTATCAAGAAAGTTCAATATTTTATAATGTCCCAAATGGATATCATGAATTTCATATTGGAGATGTTAATGGATGTGGTATAGTTACGGTTGGAAAAACACTAGTAGATTATATAAAATTTTTCACGCCTAATAATGATGGCTTTAATGATCTTTGGCAGATAATTGGTGTAGAAAAATTAATTGAACCTAAAATATATATTTTCGATAGGCATGGAAAGCTTCTAAAAGAATTAAACTCAAATAGTCCTGGTTGGGATGGAACATTTAAAGGTGAAAATTTACCAAGTTCAGACTATTGGTTTAAAGTTCTATTTAAAGATGACGATAATGTAGATCGTGAGTTCACTTCACATTTTACTTTAAAACGTTAAGCGTAAACATAATCGTACTTAAAGTAATTTATAAATTGGATTTTGTAAATTAGCAAAAAATTAAATACACTTTAATGAGCACACTCATTCTTTGGGCCACTATATCTATTTTCTTTTCGTTTTTATGTTCCATTTTGGAAGCTGTATTGTTAAGTGTAACACAAACTTTTATTAGTGTTAAAAAACAAGAAGGTAAAGCCTATGCTTTTAAGCTGGAAGCCCTTAAATCAGATGTTGACCAGCCATTAATTGCAATCCTTACCTTAAACACTATAGCTCATACTTTAGGAGCCATGATGGTAGGTATTGAAGCTGAAAAATTACCTTTTAAATTAGAAATATTAGGTATAAATACTGTTGGAATTATTTCTGCAATCATGACGTTGCTTATATTAATAGTTTCAGAAATTATTCCAAAAACTATTGGTGCTTCTTATTGGAAACATTTAGTTGGGTTTACAGCAACTACTCTTAATATTTTAATTTTTCCACTAAAATATACAGGCATTTTATGGCTATTAAGACTTACAACCAAGCTAATTGGAGGTAATGCACATGGAAGTGTTTTAAGTCGTGAAGATTTTCACGCTATGACAGATTTAGCAGAAGAAGAAGGTATTTTTCATGAATCTGAAAGTAAGGTCATAAAAAACATGCTAACTTTTAAAGAGGTGTTGGCGAAAGATGTTATGACACCTAGAACGGTTATGTCTATAGAAGATGAAAACCAAACCATTGAAACTTTTTTTAAAAATAATGCCAATATAAAATTCTCTAGAATTCCTGTTTTTACCGAAAATCCGGATAATATCACAGGACTGGTTTTAAAAGACGAAGTGTTTAAAGAAATGGCCTTTGGAAATGGGAAAAAATTACTTAAAAATATTAAGAGAAACATTATAATCATCAATCGAAGTATGCCAATACCTCGTTTGTTTGAACAATTAATAGAAAGCAAAAATCACATGGCGCTAATTGTAGATGAATACGGTTCTGTAAGTGGTCTAGTAACCATGGAGGATGTTATAGAAACTCTTTTAGGCTTAGAGATTATGGATGAGCACGACGATGTACCAGATTTACAGCTTTTAGCAAGAAAAAGTTGGGAAGCTCGCGCCAAAAGACTTGGGTTAATTGACGATATTAAACCAAAAGATTAATGGAGATATGTATTATCAAATCACTTTTAGGGTTTACTAAAATAACAGGTGATAATGATGGTGTTTTGTCTATTATAGTTTTAAATTCTGAAGAAAAAGTTACAGATATTATTCCTGATTGTCTTCAAGATTGTGTCTACCAACTTCAAGAATATTTTGAAGGAACACGCAAGAGTTTCGACCTACAGCTAAATCCAGATGGAACCGATTTTCAAAGAAAAGTTTGGGATGCTCTATTGAATATTCCTTATGGGAAAACCGTGTCTTATCTTGATCTTTCAAAACAATTAGGCGACGTAAAAGCCATAAGAGCTGTTGCCAATGCCAATGGTAAAAATCCCTTGTGGATTGTCGTGCCTTGTCATCGTGTAATTGGCAGTGATGGCAGTTTAACAGGTTATGCTGGAGGATTACACAGAAAAAAATGGTTGCTAGATCATGAAAGTCCTTATAAACAGCAATCCTTATTTTAATTAAAGGCTCTAACTCTCTTTAGAGTTCAAATTCAACAAAAAAATATATCTTTAGTCTATAAATTTTTATTAAATGAAATACCTCAAATTTTTTGTTTCACTAATACTTCTAATTAGTGTTTTTTATGCATTGAATACAAAATTTGGTTCTGTGCCAGCTATAGGCGAATTTTTAAATCCTGCTCAAGGCATTTGGCAAAATGAACAAACCGAATCTATAACTGGTAATCTTCAAATTAATGGGCTTTCAGATAAAGTTATAGTCCATTACGACGAAAATCTTATTCCTCATATATTTGCTCAAAATGACACCGATTTATATAAAGCTCAAGGCTATATTACAGCTAAACATAGATTATGGCAGATGGAATTTCAAACTTTTGCAGCTGCAGGACGTCTTTCAGAAATAATAGGAGAAAAAGCTCTAGATTATGATAGAGCTCAACGAAGAAAAGGTATGGGTTTTGGTGCAGAAAATGCTATTGCTAAAATGGAAGCAGACGATCCAGAAATACTAGTGTTCCTTCAAGCATACAGTGAAGGAGTAAATAGCTTCATTGAATCTTTAAAACCAAAAGATTATCCGGTAGAATACAAGTTATTAGGTTATAAGCCTGAATTATGGTCAATTGATAAAACAGCTTATTTATTGATGTACATGACAGACATGTTGTGTAGCAGAGAACACGATTTAGAGTACACTAATGCGCTAAGATTATTAGGCGAAGATAAATTCGATTTATTATATCCAGATTTTTTTGATGTAAATGATCCAATAATTCCAATAGAAACCGATTGGAGTTATATAGATTCAGCCATGACAAAAACACCACAAAGCGAACTACCACTAGACTCTATTTCTGAAACTATGGAAAAACCTCATGCCAATAATGGTAGTAATAATTGGGCTGTTTCTGGAGAAAAATCTTATTCAGGAAATCCTATTCTTGCAAACGATCCACATTTAGGACTCAACTTACCTTCTATTTGGTTTGTTATGCAATTAGCAACTCCTGAACACAATGCATATGGAGCCACACTGCCTGGAGCTATGGGAGTTATCTCTGGGTTTAATACAGATATCGCTTGGGGAGAAACCAATGCCACAAGAGATGTGAAAGATTGGTACAAAATTGAATTTAAAGACGAAAATAGAACTCAATACAGATACAATAACACTTGGAAAAATACAACTGTTAGAGTTGAAGAAATAAAAATACGAGGTAAAGAAACTTATCTAGATTCTGTTATATACACACATCATGGACCTGTAAGTTATGACCATACATTTAAAGGAAATGGGCAAAAAGAAGGTTATGCTATGAAATGGATTGGGCATATAGGAGGAAATAATCAGAGAACCTTAATAGATTTGAATTCCTCTAAAAATTACGACGATTATTTAGCAGCTCTGCAACATTGGATAGCGCCAGCACAAAATTTTGTTTTTGCATCCACCAATGGAGATATTGCACTTTGGATTCAAGGGTTATTTCCAAATAAATGGCAAGGACAAGGCAAATTTTTAATGGATGGAAGCAATCCAGAGCACGACTGGCAAGGCTTTATTCCAAAAGAAAACAATGCTTTTTCAAAAAATCCAGATCGTGGCTTTGTTAGTTCTGCCAATCAGCATCCTGTAGATGCATCGTATCCATTTTATGTGTTTAACGATGGTTATGAAACCTATCGAAATCGTGTAATTAACGATTTTTTCAATTCGAAAGAAACATTCAGTATTGAAGATTTTAAGGACCTTCAAAACAATAATTATAATTTAAAAGCTTCAGAATTAATGCCATACATGCTTGAAAACATGGATACTTCTAATTTAAATCAAGAAGAGCAAGACATCTTAAAGCTAGTTAAAGCTTGGGACTATAATAGCGATATTGATAAAATAGCTCCAAGTATCTGGGATTTATGGTGGAAAAAATTGTATCCATTAACATGGGATGAATTAGATCTTGAAAACACTGCTTTGATGGATCCTTTCATTTATCAAACTATTTACATGCTTAAAAATCATCCAGAAAACGAGTTTATGGATATTGTAGATACTCCGGAAAAAGAATCTGCAAAAGATTTATTTTTAATTACTTTTAAAGAAACTGCACAAGAACTCACCGAATGGAAAAAAGAACATGGTGATTATAATTGGCAAGCCTACAAAGGTGCTTATGTTGGACATTTATTACAAGGATTACCTGCGTTTTCAAGATTTAATTTACCTATTGGAGGAGACAGAAATACAGTAAATGCAGCCGACACAAATCATGGGCCTTCTTGGCGAATGATTGTGGAAATGACTTCTCCACCAACAGCTTTAGGAATTTATCCTGGAGGACAATCTGGAAATCCAGGAAGTAAATATTACGATAATTTTATAGACCAATGGGCAGTTGGAGACTATTTTCAAGCCTTATTTATTCAAGATTCAAATAAAACGGAAGGTGTAATTTCAACACAAATCTTAACTCCATAATCATGACAAAAAATAGCATCAATTTTATAGCAACTATACTCATAGCGTTTCTTCTTTCACAAATTATGCCTTGGTGGTCTATTATGGTTGCTGCATTTGCAACAAGTATTTTTATTAGCTTAAAACGTGCTTCTGTATTTGTAGTTCCTTTTTTAGCAATTACATTATTTTGGATAGCTTATGCTTTTTGGCTAAGTAATACCAACGATTTTATACTTGCAAAAAAGATTGCTGTTCTTTTACCTTTAAACGGAAATGGCTATCTTCTAACACTAGTGACTGGAATTATTGGTGGTATTGCAGCAGGAATTTCTGGAATATTTGGAAAACAATGTGTAACTTTATTAGCGAAACGCTAAAGTTTTAATAATATGATTGACAAGCTAAATCTCGAAAATATTCTCTTCCTAGACATTGAAACGGTTCCAGAAACTCAATATTTTTCTGATTTAGATGAAACCAAAAAAGCACTTTGGGAACATAAAACTCAATACCAAAGAAAAGACGAATTTACAGCAGAAGAATTTTACGATAGAGCAGGCATTTGGGCCGAATTTGGAAAAATTGTTTGTATTTCGGTTGGTTATTTTACTTTTCAAGGAGATATTAGAAAATTTAGAGTGACCTCTTTTTATGGTGAAGAAATTAAAATTTTAAAAGAATTTAAAAACCTTATTATTTCTCATTTTAGTCAGACTAAACATTTATTATGTGCTCATAATGGCAAGGAATTCGATTTCCCTTATATAGCCAGACGCATGATTATCCACAATATAGAACTACCTTACAAACTGAATCTCTTCGGGAAAAAACCTTGGGAAGTACCACATTTAGATACTTTGGATTTATGGAAATTTGGTGATTACAAACATTATACGTCATTAAAATTGCTTACTAATATTTTAGGGATTCCTTCACCAAAAGATGATATTGATGGTAGTGAAGTCTATAGAGTTTATTACGAAGAAAACCAAATAGACAGAATTATTACCTACTGCGAAAAAGACACTATTGCTGTGGCACAAATATTTTTAAGGCTTCGTGGTGACGAGCTACTTCATGATAGTGAGATTATTCATATATAATGTAGATTCTGAAGCTATTTACACTAAAGAAAGAAATCAAAAACCTAACAAAATAAAAAAGTCCAGAATTAAATTCTGGACTTTTAGTTTATTATAAAATTTATATCTTATTTAAGTATAATTTTTTGAGTTTTACCTTGAGTAGCACTCTCCAGTTTAATAACATAAACACCTACACTAAAATCTTTAACATCAATTTCATTTAAAGACGTACCCTCTTTTAAAGTTGTAGAGTACACCAATCTTCCTTGAATATCATATAATTTTGCTGATGTATTTTCATTAATCTGTCCTTTAATTATAATTGATTTAACGCTTTTTGGTGTAAATATTGACACATAATTTAAAGCATTTTCAGGGCTTGACAATGTTTCAGATTCAAATCGTAAAAAGAAACGTCCAGTACCTGATAAATTTGCGTCTGCTGTAAAAACATAATCAGAATTATTCAATAATGTAAATGTGTTAGATAAATTATCTTCAAGAAACACCTCAACATTTTCTGGTAAACTAGAATTATCAATACTAATTGTTATCTGTTGTCCTTGAGCTGCATTTATTCCTAAAGGAATAACTATATCACTACTAAACTCATTATATCCTACAGATTGAATAGCCATATCTTCTCCTTCATTCTCTTCAACTAAAGCAGAATAAATAGCAAAATCAGGAGCAACACCATTAAATACTGTAGCATCATAGCCAAGGTCTAAACCACGTGAAGCGTTATCTGTAAAATAAAAATCCGTATTATATGTGTCTGAAGCACTTGCCATTTGCAGGCTTAAATAAGCGATATCATTATTTTGGTTTTCTCTACCTATAATAAAATCGTCGCTAGACCCTATAGTTCTATATCCTGGTGAAAACGTTATAGTTCCTCCTCCTACTCTTGATGACACTAAGAAACCTTGTCCTGGTGTCAATATTTCATTTGGATTATTTTGGGAATAAGCTAAATTTAAAATCGTCCATTTTCCACCTACAACAGTATCATCGTTATATCCATATATTGCAGCACTTGTACTCAAGAGCTGATTCAAATTTGTTGGATTTAAGAAATCTGCTAATTTAATATATGAAGGATAAGGGTTTCCTATTAAATTCCATTCTGGATAAATTGTCCCTAAATTATATATATTGATAAATACATCACCTGTATTCACATTCCCTTTAAAGGTCAATGTGCCATCATCTGAGGTTGCTGCTCTATAACCAATTCCTGAATCTAGAGTTACTGCTGCTTCTGAAGGGATATCTGTATCATAAGTTAAATATGATTCTGAAGCTTTATCAAATGGTCCAAACATTTTTTCTGAAAGATTAGATGGATTAGAAAAAATATTAGGGTTAGCTGCTGCAAAAGCACCAAATGTTTGTCCAGTTACAGGTGCAGAAATTAAATCGTTTCCTCCTGAACTCGCATTCATATTTACATGTCGATTATATGTAACATCGCCTGTTGCAGTTCCTAATACTATTAAACTTGAATACTGATCTGAAACCGAATTTAGTGTCAAATCTCCATTATTCACTAAATCTCCATTAACATACATCGATAGTGCTTCAGGAATTTCTATAGCAGCTGATGAATTTACTATTAAATTGTTTACAGTAACATCTGTATTTACATTATAGGTTCCATTAAAAACCAATGCATTATCACTACCTGTAGCTCCTGATGGTGCATTAGGAATCCAAGAACTATTTAAATAAAGAAGACCATTGTATTTTAAATTAATGGTGTAATCTTCAACTTCGCCATAACCAAAAGACTCACAGGATGTTGGAATACCATTCCATTTTAAAGACACTCTCATTCTAGTGCTTTCTTCGAATGCGATATCGTCTGGGACAGTAAAGCTTCCTGATACTGGTGTGTTTTGTGTAGCTACTTGCGTCCAAACTTGTTCGCCAGCATCATCAAAATCACCATCATGATTATAATCAATCCATACAGCATATCCTTCATTATAAACAGTTCCTGTCCAATATGGCGTTATCGTTATAGTATATTGTGTGCCACTATATAAATCTGTACTTAAATTTGTGTAATCAGAATATCCTTGACTGGTAATTCCAGGGTTTAAATTATTATTATCAATGGAATTTAATTGAACGCGACCAATATATTCATCGTTAGTGTTATTTCCATTTGAATCACAATAGATAGGATCAAATGTATCTGTAAGTCCAATATGGTCAATCGCTATATCGCTAGCCCATCCATCTCCTGTTAACCCAATAAATCT
Organism: Xanthomarina spongicola; assembly: GCF_003148645.1. GTDB lineage: Bacteria > Bacteroidota > Bacteroidia > Flavobacteriales > Flavobacteriaceae > Xanthomarina > Xanthomarina spongicola. The sequence goes on along the minus strand of NZ_QGGP01000001.1, from coordinate 387,729 downwards.
AAACTTTACATTCCCACCTATATAGCTATTTAAATCGATGTTTTGAAAATTCCATTGGTTCCCTAAATCTCTATTAACAGTAAAGATATTATTCCAATTAGCTCCATCGTCAATAGAAATTTCCAAATCTAATGTTCCAATATCTCCTCCATACATGTGGTAATAAAATGAAAAATATGCTTCTGTAAGACCCGACAAATCATAACATGGACTATTTAAAATTACTGTAGCATTAGCACCAACTTCTCCTGGTGAACCGTTGCTAGATGCTTCAGTAAAGAAATAGTTTCCTCCTCCTGTAATATCATCTGAAGGCCCAGTACCACCAGAAGGAGTTCCATTGGCATCTAAAGTCCAATTTCCATCATCACCTGATGCTTGTGTCCAATCTCCAATACCTGAATCAAAAGTCTCTAAATATGGAAACGTATTAATAATTGTTCCTGTACATGCTGGAATATCTTGAGTTGTAAATTGCCAAGCAGTAGACCAACTACCAATTGTGCAATTATTTACAGCTCGAACTCTCCAAAAATAATTTGTATTATACGATAATCCTGATGCAACAGTTGACATATTAGTTTCACCAGTTTGATTAAATATAATATTTGAAAAGGCAACATCTGTTGCAACATCAATCTCATAAGAATCTGCATTAGCCTCTGTATTCCAACTTAAAGTTGGCGAAGTACTTACAAAAACCTCACCATCAGTTGGTGATAATAATGTAATGGTGTTAAGTGTTCCTGCAGATATTGTGTAACTAATATCATATGTTTGGGTTATTCCACCTCCAACTCCACTAACGGTCACAATATAAGTTCCAAAATTTGCAGTTCCTGGGTCTAAAGTTAATACAGAGCTATTTGTTGGAGTTACCGGATTTACAGAGAAGTTTTCTATAGCACCTGAAGGAAGACCAGAAGTTGATAAAGTAACAGGTGAGTTAAAACCTAATAAAGAGGTTAAATCAATAGTATAATCTGCTGTTGCTGGTGTACAAGACTCATTGTTATCTGGTGTTGCAGACAATAAAAAAGTAGGTGATGAAAGGTTAATTGTAAAATTCGTGTTTGATATATCAAAGAATATATTATTTGATGCTTTTACCATAATTCGATTTTGAGTCCCTGGATTGTTTGGAACGCTAATATCATGTGAACCATCATTAGGTGTCGCTAATGCCAAAGTGATTGGGTATGTAAAACCTCCATCTGTTGATAAAAATATATCGACATTTGCAGCATTAATTCCGTTTCCAGTTGTACCAGCAACATCCCAGGTTACCGTTTCTGTAGATCCTGTATCCCAAGTCACATTTGTATTTGGCGTGCTAACAAGAAATGGTCCTGCTGAAGCAACTGTATTTACAGTCATTAAATCGCTTGCAGTACAACCAGACATCGAATTATTGTCTCTTACAATAAATGAGAATTCCATACTTCTGGAGATAGAAGGTAACACTTCAAAGGTTGGGCTTGTATTATTAACTATAGCTGAAATATTCGGCATATATCTATAAGGTTCTGCTACAGGTAATAACGATCTAAACATAGGTCCAACAGCTCTTGTTGAAGTTGGTGCTGAATTCGAACCAGGGTTTTCCGGATCATTTTGCTCCCAACAATAGGTTAATCCACTATCGTCTGCATCAGTTCCAATTCCTTCTAATTTAAAAGGAGTTGAACTAGGAATCGAATAATTTAAACCTGCGTCTGCTGTTGGTCCACTATTATTTGAAACAATCAACTCTGCGCAACCACTTCCATTACCAAAGTTAATTGATGTCACTATATCTCTAATATTTACATAAGCAAAATAATCATCACTTGCATTTTGAACATTAGCAGAACATATTCCAGCATATCCCATAATAGTACTTGCACTACCAGGCTCTACTTCTGTTGCTCCACTTCCTGAACGACAACTCTGATTACTTTGAGTATGGTATCCTCCAAATTGATGACCCATTTCGTGTGCCACATAATCTATATCAAAAGGATCTCCAATTGGTGCTGCACGTCCTGTATAACCTCTACCTTTATGAGTCCCACTTTGACTAACCGCTAAACATACGCAATCTAAACATCCTGCATTTCCTCCACCAGACGTATTAAAATTATGACCAATATCATAATTATTAACGCCAATTTGAGAATCTAATGTTTGAGCTGTCGTGGTATTATATTCACCATTCCACGGATCTGATCCTGCATTTAAATAAATAACCAAATCGTTATTAGCCACAAATTGCATAATAATACCAAGATCTCTTTGGTAAATACCATTTACTCTATTCATGGTAACATTCATAGCAGCTTGAACAATCGCTTTGTCACCAGCAGTATTACCTGTTGATCCTCCAGCTTGTGCAATGTGATATTGTGCATATTCACCAGTACATGATTGAGCCAATCGATAGCGTCTTAAATTACAGTCTCCCAAAGCATCAACTCGCTGAACATCTTCAACTCTATTAATTAAACCATCACTACTTTCATCTGTATAACATTGAAAATCAATTGAAGTTTGCACCAACTCTTTTCTATAATAAGACATGTAAAATACATTATCCTTAGTAATAGGGTCAATATAAACTGTACTATGTTTTCCTGAAAGAATCATTCCACTAAATCCAAAATATGGTGAATAAGTTATTCGAATAGTTGCTGTTTTATCATCTATACCTTTTCCTGAATAGGTTTTTAATTGAGGAAATTTATTAGCTAATTCAGGATGCATTATTTCTGAATCTTCAAGAGTAAACCTTTCATTTTCTCCATTAGGCATTGGTAATACTAATTCCAGAGTATTGCCTTGTCTCTCGCTAAACATCGATCTTGCATTACTAGCAAAATTTAAAAAAGCTTCGGCATTAAATGAAACTGTTCTATAGGAAGTAGGAATTGAAACTCTATCTTTTAATTCAGTTCTAAAATCGTTAGTATTAGCATTGGTCCAGAAATTATTTTGAGCATAGACATTAACACTCATAATAACAACACTCACTAAAAACAAAATATTTTTTTTCATATCTCTTTTAATAATTTATTGACACTTTTTTGATGTCAAATAATTTTTCTCATTTTTTGCTAAAATAAAGTAATAAAATTAATGAGAAGTTTAAAAGAATCCTTTTTCGATTAAATACTGTAAAAACTAAATTTATTTAGAGTAAACCGTAATTGAAAAACAGAAAATAGTTATTTTTACATATGCCAAGTAAAAATTTGCTCTCTATAGAAAACGTTTCAATTTCATTTATTTCCAATAAGATTGAAAAGGAAATTATCAAAGATATTTCTTTTCAATTAAACACCAACGAAATTCTAGGAATTGTAGGAGAATCTGGCTCAGGAAAATCTGTGTCTTCTCTTGCTATACTTGGTTTATTACCAAAAAATATATCTAAAATCACTAATGGAAGTATCTTGTTTAACGACTTAGACTTAACCCAAATTGGTTCTAAGGAATTTCAAAAAATAAGAGGCAATGATATTGCAATAATTTTTCAAGAACCTATGAGCTCTTTAAACCCTTCTATGACTTGTGGAAAACAAGTACAAGAGATTTTATTGCAGCATACAACTCTGTCTAAAAATGAAGCTAGAGAAGAAACTTTAACGCTTTTTGAGAAGGTTAAGCTTCCAAATCCAAAGCGTGTTTTTAATGCGCATCCTCATGAAATATCAGGTGGACAAAAACAACGAGTTATGATTGCTATGGCAATTGCTTGTAAACCAAAAATATTAATTGCAGACGAACCTACAACTGCTCTTGATGTAACTGTTCAAAAAGAGATTATTCTACTACTAAAACAACTCCAAGCTGAAGAAAATATGAGCATTCTTTTCATTTCTCATGATCTGTCTTTGGTTTCTGAAATTTCAGATAGAATTTTAGTAATGTATCAAGGGCAAATAGTTGAGCAAGGTCCTGTACATAAAGTTTTTAAAGATCCTGTACATATATATACAAAAGCTTTAATAAACTCAAAGCCTTCTCTTGACGTTAGATTAAATAAGCTGCCTACAATTAAGGATTTTATGAATAAAACGATTGATAGTAGCATCGTTTCTAATGAAGATAGAAAAGCATTTCATGATAAAATATATGGAAAAGCACCACTTCTGGAAGTTGTAAATCTAAATAAAACTTATCTATCAAAATCTGGTTGGTTTTCTAAACCTGAAGCTTTTACAGCTGTAAACAATATTAGTTTTAAATTATATGAAGGTGAAACTCTAGGGTTGGTTGGTGAGTCTGGTTGTGGAAAGTCTACTTTGGCAAATGCCATTTTACAATTAGATAAAGCCTCTTCAGGTGAAATTTTATATCAAGGAACTGATATTACTAAACTCTCAAAAACTGAGACTAGAAAACTAAGAAAAGATATTCAAATAATTTTTCAAGATCCTTATGCTTCATTAAATCCAAGAATTCCCGTAGGTAATGCTATTATGGAACCCATGAAGGTTCATGGGATTGGAAATTCGGATAAAGAAAGAAAAACTTTAGTGTTAGATTTACTGCTAAAGGTTGGATTAGACGAGACATTTTTTAATAGATATCCACATGAGTTTTCTGGAGGACAGAGACAGCGTATTGGTATAGCTAGAGCTATTTCGCTTGAACCTAAATTAATTATTTGTGATGAATCTGTGTCTGCTTTAGACATTTCTGTACAAGCGCAAGTACTTAATTTATTGAATGAATTGAAAGTGAATTTTGGATTTACATATATATTTATTTCGCACGACTTAGCCGTTGTAAAATATATGTCTGATCAGTTAATTGTAATGAATCAAGGAGAGATTGAAGAAATGGATGATGCTGATGAAATATACAAGAATCCGAAAAAAGACTATACTAAAAAATTAATTCATGCCATCCCAAAGGGATTATAGCATGAATATTTTTTTAGTTAAATACATTAAACTTCTAATAAAGCGTCTTGTACTTTGCAAACTCGAATAAAGTTTGCTCTCATAACTTGTAGATTGTTCAGGTAGATTTGAGGCAAAATTCATAAGTAGGATTTTATGGTAAATTTGGGTTTCTTTTAAGATTAAACTTATAATAGATTTGGGGCAAATTATAAATTCAACATTTCAAAGAATAGGTTAATTGATTTGGTTCTGCTAATATGAAACTTTTTTTGAGTTGTTCTGCTAAAATACATTATAAATCGTTGAAATACATAAAACTTTAACATTTAAGATATTATATAAGGTGTTTTCCTACAAATATTAAATGCTTAAATTTAACACTAGGTTAAAACAAAGCCACGAATAACAAAAATATTTGTTATTCGTGGCAAAGAATTTTAGTTAAATGAAATTCGCTTAGGAATTTCATCTAAAAAGAATATTATATTATAAGCTCATATTATTTGAAATTCCTATTTTATATTATCGACAAATGGAATTCGTCACAGACTCATTTCAGGAATATCTCCTTCAACAATTAACGTTCCTTCCGTAGTATTCTTAATATCTTCAACAGATATTCCTGGAGCACGTTCTAATAATTTAAAACCATTATCTGTAACCTCAAGTACTGCAAGATTGGTGACAATCTTTTTTACACAACCAACTCCTGTTAATGGTAAACTACAACGTTTAAGTAATTTAGATTCTCCAGCTTTGTTTGTATGCATCATAGCAACTATAATGTTTTCGGCACTTGCAACTAAATCCATTGCTCCTCCCATGCCTTTTACCATTTTACCTGGAATTTTCCAATTGGCTATGTCGCCATTTTCAGAAACTTCCATAGCACCTAGAATGGTTAAGTCTACATGTTGACCACGAATCATAGAGAAACTCATTGCAGAATCGAAAAAACTTGCACCTGGTAATGTTGTTATAGTCTGTTTTCCTGCATTTATTATATCTGCATCTTCTTCGCCTTCAAAAGGGAATGGTCCCATTCCTAAAACACCATTTTCACTTTGGAATTCGACTTCTATATCTTCTCTAACATAATTAGCCACTAATGTTGGAATACCAATTCCAAGGTTTACGTAATAGCCGTCTTTGACTTCTTTTGCTATGCGTTTTGCTATTCCTGTTTTATCTAAAGCCATAATTTATTTTTATTTTAATCAGACACTTCGACTGCGCTCAGTGTGACATATCATTTTAATTTTAGGCACTTCAAGTACTTATAATTTTTAACTTTTTTGTCTAACTGTACGTTGTTCAATTCTCTTCTCGTAAATTTCACCTTGAAAAATACGTTGCACAAAAATTCCTGGAATATGAATTTGATTTGGATCTAGAGTTCCAACAGGAACCAATTCTTCTACCTCAGCAACCGTTATTTTTGCTGCTCCACACATGGCAGGATTAAAATTTCTAGCTGTTCCTTTAAAGATTAAATTTCCAGCAGCATCGCCTTTCCAGGCTTTTACAAAAGAAAAGTCGGCTTTAAAGGCATGTTCTAAGACATACATTTTTCCATCAAATTCTCTGGTTTCTTTGCCTTCAGCAACTTCGGTTCCATAACCTGCTGGTGTGTAAATAGCTGGAAAACCAGATTGTGCAGCACGACAACGTTCTGCTAAAGTACCTTGTGGAATCAATTCGACATCTAATTCTCCAGACAGCATTTGTCTTTCAAACTCGTCGTTTTCTCCAACATAAGAAGAAACCATTTTTTTTATTTGCTTTTTATGAAGTAGTAAGCCCAAGCCAAAATCGTCCACGCCTGCATTGTTTGAAATACAAGTCAATCCTTTAAGGTTTAATTTTACAAGTTCGTTAATACTGTTCTCTGGAATACCACAAAGTCCAAAACCACCAAACATAAAGGTCATATTATCTGAAACACCTTGAAGAGCTTCATGAACATTAGCCACTTTTTTATTAATCATGTTACTATCATTTTTTGTAGTGGAAAAATACGAAATAAAAAAGCCATTCTAAAAAGAATGGCTTTTGTTTTTTTTTAAAAATCCAATTCATCTGGCACTTCAACGTCAGGCATATTAGGATCGGAATTTTCATCAGGATTGTAGTTTTCACAATCTACTTCAATTGAAAGCTCTAAAGGTTTCTCGAAATCTGCTTTAGAAATCTCCAAATCTTCATTTTCATAACAACTCTTCATATATAAACCCCAAATTGGTAAAGCCATTGCTGCTCCTTGCCCATAAGTAATGGTTCTAAAATGTGCTGCTCTATCTTCTGCTCCAACCCAAACACCAGTAACTAAATTTGGAACCATACCCATAAACCAACCATCACTTTGGTTTTGTGTAGTACCAGTTTTTCCTGCTATTGGGTTTTTAAATTCATATGGATAACCAGTTATTATCTCTCTATAATCTGCTCTATAAGCGTCTGCTCCTTTTGTTCTTAATCTGACACCTGAGCCTCCTTCTGTTACACCTTCCATTAATTTAACTGTTACATATGCTACTTCTTCGCTTAAAACATCTCTTGCTTCTGGAGTAAATTGATATAAAATAGTGCCATTTTTATCTTCAATATGAGTTACCATAACTGGTTTTGTATAAACCCCTTTATTAGCAAAAGTGCTATAAGCTGCAACCATTTCGTACACGCTTAAATCGGCTGTCCCTAAAGCGATAGAGGGCACAACTGGAATCTCTGCTTCAACACCTAGTTTTTTTGCTAGATCTACTACAGGTTGTGGGCCAACTTTATCCATTAATCTAGCTGTAATTGTGTTTACTGAATTAGCTAATGCATTTTTTAAAGTTAGTGTACCTCCATATTGAGCATCGGAATTTCTAGGAGTCCAAGGTTCTGGATTTCCAAATTTCTCAGCTTCTATAGTTATTTGCGTATTTGGTAGCTCATCACAAGGAGATAAATGTAATTGGTCTATTGCTGTTGCATACACAAAAGGCTTAAAAGTAGAACCTACTTGTCTGCGACTTTGTTTTACATGGTCGTATTGAAAATGTTTGTAGTTTACACCTCCAACCCAAGCTTTTACATGTCCTGTTTGTGGATCCATAGACATCATGCCTGTATGTAAGAATGCCTTATAATAACGCATAGAATCCATAGGTTTCATAATGGTGTCTATCTCTCCTTTCCAAGAAAAGAGTGTCATTTGTGTTGGCTTATTGAAGGAAGCAATTATTTCATCTTCATCTTTCTTTAAATCATATTTCATATGCCTCCAACGCTCGCTCTGTTTCATAGAGCGTTTCATTAATGCATCTATTTCAGATTGGCCTAATTCTAAAAATGGTGCTGTAGGATTTCTATCTGGTGTGTTTTGATGATTGAATTCTGCTTGAAGCCTTGGCATATGTTGTTGTACAGCATCTTCGGCATATTGTTGCATTCTGGAATCAATAGTTGTAAATACTTTTAAACCATCTCCATATAAATTATATTTTTCGCCATCTGGTTTTGGATTATTCTTTATCCAATCTTTCATAAAGCCATCTAAATAAGCTCTAAAATATGTTGCTATGCCATCTCGATGCGATTGTGGAGAATACCGTAATCCTAATTCTGTTTTTTGTAGTGAATCTTTAACTTCTTCAGTAATAAAATCATATTTTTCCATTTGGTCTAAAACCACATTTCGTCTGTTTTTAGTACCAACTGGGTTTCTATGGTCTCTAGGATTATAGAGAGATGAGTTTTTAAACATGCCTACCAGCATAGCAGATTCTTTAATATCTAACTCTTTAGGCTCTTTATCGAAGTAAATACTAGCTGCCGAACGGATACCATCGGCATTATTACCAAAATCGTAGATATTAAAATACATGGCAATAATTTCTTCTTTGGTATATTGGCGTTCTAATTTAATGGCAATAATCCACTCTTTTAATTTTTGGGTAATCCTACTTAATGTGCTTGTAGATGCTACACCAACAAATAATTGTCTTGATAACTGCTGAGAAATAGTACTAGCTCCACCTTTACTTCCTAAAAACACAAATGCTCTAACAGTTCCACGAGCATCAATACCAGAATGCTCGTAATAACGAACATCTTCTGTTGCAATTAAAGCATCAACTAAATGTTGTGGCAAATCGTTATAACCAACTGGTGTTCTGTTATCGTTAAAATAAAATTTTCCTAAAGTTTTTCCGTCTGAAGAAATAATTTCGGTAGCCAGATTTGTTTTAGGATTTTCTAAAACTGTATAATCTGGTAGCTCTCCAAAAGCTCCCCATGATGCTAATAAAAAAATCAGTGCTACAAATAGAGTGCCTGTAATAAATAATTTCCAGAACCATCTTACATAGCTGGAAAAATCTTGATTATTTTTTGTTTGTTTCTTTTTTACTTTAGCCATAAATTTATTCTGCAGCTGGTTTTTCAATTCTAAATCCTATATCTGTAATACCTTCTAGGTTAACAACACCATTTACCTTACCATTTTCCCTCATGGCTTGTTGAATGTTTACTTTGTATTCTCCAGATTCACTAAAGACTACATTTTCTTTGTACCACAACTTGTTTTCTTTTACCTCAGCAAATCCTGTGCCTAAAAACTCGCCATTTGGTTTGGCCATTCTATATTCCAGTGTGTCTTTAATAGTTTTTCCATGTGGAAATTTCATCTCAACAATTAAAAATAAGTTACTATACTTATAGTCGTTGTTGTTTCTAAGGTTTACATATAAGTTATACGAATTTAATGTGTCTGGTGGATGTATTTTAAAACTAATAATTGAATCTTTATGCCATTTGTTTGGAACTGACTTATAGGTATCAAACACTTGTTTAGAATCGCAAGAGACTATTATTATTGCAAGAAGGATAAACAAAACACTATTTCGCATTTTTTTTACTGTTTTGTGGATTTCTCTTCCTTTTGTTCCTTCTATTGTTTTTGCTTTTTCTATTTGGTGCTTTTGAGTCAAATCTTGTTAAACTATCTTGTCCTACAACGTTTTCAAATTCGGTTTTAGTATTCTCAATTAATTCTGAAGCATATTCTTCTAAGCTAGCAACTTTCTGTTTATTCTTATTTAACTCTAAAATTTCTATAGCCTGATCTTTTGTAATTACATGCCAATTACTCCATTCACCTTCATAAGCAAACCACATATGACCTTTAAAAATATCTGTTTTCTGACAAACTGCAGTCCCTTTTTCAGTGTATAATTTAATGTCTGATTTAGGGAAATCTTTAAGAGCATCTAAATACGTATCTAATTCATAATTTAAACAACATTTTAATTTACCACATTGTCCTGCTAGTTTTTGTGGGTTTAAAGATAGCTGCTGGTATCGTGCAGCCGAAGTACTAACCGATCTGAAGTCTGTTAACCAGGTAGAACAACATAATTCTCTACCACAAGAGCCAATACCTCCAAGTCTTGAAGCTTCTTGACGAAAGCCAACCTGCTTCATTTCTATACGTGTTTTAAACTCTCTAGCATACATTTTAATAAGCTCTCTAAAATCAACACGTTCTTCGGCAGTGTAGTAAAAAGTTGCCTTACTACCATCTCCTTGAAATTCGATATCTGAAATTTTCATTTGCAATTTAATATCTATAGCAAATTGACGAGCTTTAACTTTCATTGGCTCCTCTTTGTCTCTATAATCAGACCAAATATCTATATCTTTTTGAGTAGCTTTTCTGTAGATTTTTAAAATTTCCTCGTCATTTTCAGAAACTTTTTTACGTTTCATTTGAACTCTAACAAGCTCTCCTGTAAGTGTTACCATGCCAACATCGTGACCAAATTGAGCTTGAGTAGCTACAATATCTCCAATACTTAACGTTAAATTTTCAGTGTTTTTATAATAGTGTTTTCTCCCGTTTTTAAAACGTACTTCCACCCAATCGAAAGGTTTTTCACCATTTGGGAGTGACATATTTGAAAGCCAATCGAAAACTGTTAATTTGTTACAACTATCTGTTCCACATGTGCCATTATTTTTGCAACCTTTAGGTTGTCCATCTTTACCAGTTGAGCAACTGTTACAACTCATAAGTTTTATGTATATATTGATTCTGAAGCCCTTAGACAACAGAAGAAAATTAATAAAAATATTTTTGTTTAAGTAATTTCCACATTTGTAGAAAATACAACTCAAAGTAAATACTTTGGATTGTAAAGGTAAGATTATTTACGGACTTTAAAATAAGCTTTTTTTAATTAAACTCAACTTCGTAATTTAATCTATTTGAGAGGGATTTTAATTCTTTTTCAGATTTAAATATGTTCGACCATAATAACTTACCCCAGCCAATTTTTTGGGAATAGACATTAAAGCTTTCATTATTCCAATCGAAACCATCTTTCCAAAATTTTTGTGGAGACACATAACAAAAGGTATAGTCGAAAATTAAACTAGATGCATTCGTACTTTGGTCTTTAGGAATAGTATTTGGCGCTAATAAGGTGATGTGATTTTCCTTACACTGGGTTCTAATGTCTTTAATTAATTGAGGATATTCTGCCCGAATACTATCTAAATCAAAATCGTTATATTCGGTATTACCTATTTTCTGGATAGGACGAATTTGAAGAATATCGAAGCTTTCGCCATTAAAATGTTTGAAAAAATCAGCTAGTTCGTAAAAATTATCTTTGTTGAAGGTATAATTGATTCGAACTTTAAAATCGTACTGTTTTTTTAATTTTTCAAAGGCTTTAAAAGCATTATGAAATTTTTCATAACTGGCTTTTTGCATGAAATTTTCATAGCTTTCTTTATGAACTCCATGAAGCGAAATAGTGAACTCATTCAAACCAGCTTTTAAAAGCGCTTCAATTTTTTCTTCATCTAATAAATTGGCATTGGTAGTAATGGAAATATATGGCACATTATAAGCTTTTCCTAGTTCTACAACTTTCACTAAATCTTTATATAATGTTGGCTCAGTACCACAACCAATTTGAAGTTTTAAAGCGCGTTTAAAAATGGTTTTTGCTACTTGATTTAGTTCGTCTTCTTTAAATTGGCCTTTTAGGGTTTTAACATAATCTGCATCTGTAAAATAACACATTTTACATCTTAAATTGCAGGCCATTACTGGATCTATATTTACAGCTAAATAGCGTTGATTAAACTTATGCAACAGATAGAGCCCAAGAAATTTAATTCTATGACTTTTTATCTTTCTATTAAGTTGTAACAACTTGTAAATATTCATTCTATTATTTATTAATCAATTTATTTTAACACTAATAATATTCACTGGACAGGCTTTTGAAGCATTTTCGCAAGCTTCCAAAATGTTAAAATCGTTTGATTTTAAAGTGAAAAATCCTTTCTTCTCAATTCCATGTAACAAAACCGTTTTTCCGTCTTTTTTTGACATCTGGAATTGGCTTGGTGCCATTTCCACGCAGTAGTTACAGCCAATACATTTATTGCGTTGTAAGGTAATAATTACCATTAGGCTTCTACTTTATTTTCAACAATTTTATACAATTTATCTGATGGTCTTATTCTAAAATCGATTGGGATAGTTACCAAATCGCCTTTAGAACCTTTATCAGATTTCAAATCGTTTACCATCATGTCTGTCACTTCCATTTCTTTAGCTCCAGTTGTTGGACCAGTAACTAAAATAGTGTCTCCAACAGTAATATCGAAGGCTTCAATTTTAAATTCGGCAATTTTTGCTTTTGGATAAAAGTGTGTGCCTTTTCCTAAATACACTTTCTTTTGTGTGGCATGAGATCCGGAACCTGTACTCCATTCGCCTAATTTCTGCCCTAAATAATAACCACTCCAAAAGCCACGATTGTATACTTTTTCCAATTCTTGCATCCAAGAAATTACTTTTTCTTTGCTGTATGTTTCATTTGCAACACTATCGATAGCATCGCGATAACATTTAATTACTTTAGCTACATATTCTGGTGCTCTTCCACGACCTTCAATTTTCAAAACTTTAATTCCTGCATCTACAATCTCATCTAGAAAATCGATGGTACATAAATCTTTTGGAGACATAATATATTCGTTATCCAACTCCATTTCAAAACCAGTTTCCTGATCGATAACTGTATATTTTTTTCGACAATTTTGTTTACAAGCACCTCTATTTGCTGAAGAGTTATGTGAATGTAAACTCATATAACACTTCCCAGAAACTGCCATACACAATGCGCCATGACCAAAGATTTCAATTTCTATCAATCTACCTGAAGGCCCTTTTATTTGCTCTTTTTCTATGTGTTCGGTTATTTTTTTTACTTGTCTTAAACTCAATTCACGACTCAAAACCATGGTGTCTGCAAACATGGCGTAAAATTTAACCGTTTCAATATTCGTGATATTTAATTGTGTAGAAATATGCACTTCCATACCAATCTCTCTTGCTGAAGCAATAACAGCCTGATCCATAGCTATAACAGCTGTAATATTAGCTTCCTTGGCTTGTTTCAGTAAAGTTTTTACAATGGATAAATCGTGATCGTAAATTATGGTATTTAATGTTAAATAGGTTCTAACATTTTTGGTTTCACAGCGTCTTGCAATTTCAGGCAAATCGGCAATGGTGAAATTTAAGGTTGCACGAGCTCTCATATTTAGTTGCTCTACTCCAAAATAAATGGAATTTGCACCATTATCTAATGCTGCTTGAAGCGATTCGAAATTTCCTGCAGGTGCCATTAATTCTATATGTTGCATAACTATGGCTTTTAAGAATTAGTGCTTTTAAAATTTTCAAAGATGTTGCGCAAATCCTTTTTATAAGGTAAATGATCGGCTCTTCCTTTCTTAAAGATATCGTTGCTATTGCCTTGACCTTTTCGTAAGGCTTTCTGCTCTTCGTAAGATAAATGAGTTATTTCTTGACAATTTGTAGAACAGCAGTTCTCCATTTTTTCCTTACAAGCATCACATTGAATAAATAATAAATGACAAGCTTCGTTTGCACAATTAGTATGCAAATCGGCTGGTTCTCCACATTGATGGCAATGTGCAATTACATCATCGGAAATACGTTCTGAACGACGTTCATCGAACACAAAATTTTTGCCTATAAATTTATTTTCAAGGCCTTTAGCTTCTACTTGTCTCACATAATTGATGATACCTCCTTCAAGTTGATACACGTTTTTAAATCCTTTATGTTTATAGTAAGCACTTGCTTTTTCGCAACGGATTCCACCAGTGCAGTACATGACTAGTTTTTTATCTTCTTTGTGTTCTTTTAAATCGGCTTCAATAATGTCTAAAGATTCACGAAAGGTATCCACATCTGGAGTCACAGCATTTTTAAAATGGCCTATTTCACTTTCGTAATGATTTCTCATATCTACCAAAACCACATTTGGATCTTCAATAAGCTTATTAAATTGTTCAGCTTCTACATGAATGCCTTTATTGGTTACATCAAAAGTGTCATCGTTTAAACCATCAGCTACAATTTTATCGCGCACTTTTACTTTCAGCTTTAAAAAAGAAAAATTATCATGTTCAATGGCAATATTTAATCTTACATTTTCTAAAAACGAAATAGTGTCTAAATGATTTTTAAACAGATTAAAGTTATCTGCAGGCAGAGAAAGTTGGGCATTTATGCCTTCGTGAGCGACATAAATTCTGCCTAAAACATCAAATTTATCCCAAGTAAGAAATAGGTGATCTCTAAAAATGTCTGGGTTGTCAATTTTGGCGTATTTGTAGAAAGAGATGGTCAAGCGTTCTTTTCCAGCTTGCTCAATAAGTTCTGCTCTTTCTTTAGCGCTTAAGGTATTGTACAGTTGCATGCTATACTAATTATTTAAGGTTAAAGATTATTCTAATATAATTTGATGCAAATGTAGTGTTTTTTATGAGTTTATGAATTTGTATAAATCAAAAAGCACTTTATAAAATTTATAAAGTGCTTTAAGTAGACTAACTCGTTATTAATATTTTTTAATTTATTTTCTAAATCGAAAAAACATTTTTACGAGTTAACCTCCATCGGCTTTACAGTTGCTATTTATAAATATAGCCACTGAAACACCTAGTGCATTAATACATTTTTTAAAAAATTTCATAGCCTATACACTTTTAAGTTAAAACTATTAATTTGTTTAAAAGTGAGTTGTTTTTTTCTTTTTCACAGCTAAATTTTCCCCACTTTATATAGTAGATGCAAAAAGTATAAAAAGGTTGCGTCATAAAATTGTAAAGTGAAAAAAGAAGTAGTATTTTAGCATCACTTTCACAAGATAAAATATAGAGAAATGAGCAACGAAAAAGAAGCAAAATTAAAAGCACTTAAACTTACTTTAGATAAATTAGATAAAGCATACGGCAAAGGAACAGTTATGAAAATGAGCGATCAAGCAGTAGTTGATGTTGATGCCATTTCATCTGGTTCATTAGGTCTAGATATCGCTTTAGGAGTTGGTGGCTACCCAAGAGGAAGAGTTATAGAAATTTATGGGCCTGAATCCTCAGGAAAAACTACATTAACTTTACATGCCATTGCCGAAGCTCAAAAAGCTGGTGGTATAGCAGCATTTATTGATGCTGAACACGCTTTCGATAGGTTTTATGCCGAAAAATTAGGCGTTGATATTGATAATTTAATTATTTCTCAACCCGATAATGGTGAACAAGCGCTTGAAATTGCAGATAATTTAATTCGATCTGGTGCTATAGATATAGTAGTTATCGATTCTGTTGCTGCTTTAACTCCAAAAAGTGAAATTGAAGGCGAAATGGGAGACTCGAAAATGGGTTTACATGCACGTTTAATGTCTCAAGCTTTAAGAAAGCTAACAGCCTCAATTAGCAAAACAAATTGTACAGTAATATTTATTAACCAATTACGTGAAAAAATTGGTGTGATGTTTGGAAACCCAGAGACTACAACTGGTGGAAACGCATTAAAATTCTATGCTTCTGTTCGTTTAGATATTAGACGTTCTACACAAATAAAGGAGACAGATGGGAATGTTACTGGAAACAAAACCAGAGTTAAAGTAGTTAAAAACAAAGTAGCTCCACCTTTTAAAATGGCAGAATTTGACATCATGTATGGTGAAGGTATTTCGAAGGTAGGTGAGATTTTAGATATTGCTGTCGAGTTTGAAATTATTAAAAAAGCTGGCTCTTGGTTTAGTTATGGTGACACCAAATTGGGTCAAGGTAGAGATGCTGTTAAAGCATTAATTAAAGACAATCCAGAATTACAAGATGAACTGGAACTTAAAATCAAAGAGCAACTAAAAGCAAATAAAGAATAAACTTTTAAACCTTAAAATCCCGAAATTTTCGGGATTTTTTAATATCTCACGCAACCTTTTTATACTTTCTGCATCTACAAGTTAAATATGTGTTTTTTAATGAAAAAATTAATAGCCTGTCTATTCGTATTTTTATTTTTTTCTTGCAGCACTAACGATGATAGTACTCAAGATATTTATTACGAAATTTTACCTGTAGAAAGTGCTGTTTTACCAGATGAATTCCAATTAGGTGAAGTCTATGAAATTACTTTAACCTATATTAGACCATCGACTTGTCATGCTTTTAATAATATGTATTATTTAGAAGAATTAAACGAGCGTACTGTTGCTGTAGTAGCATATGTAATTTCTGGAAATGGTAACTGTCAACCAACAGATATTGAAGCAGAAGCCTCGTTTGATTTTAAAGCTGAAGATAGTGGATCTTATGTTTTTAAATTTTGGCAAGGTGGAGATAACTATTTGGTTATTGAAGTTCCAGTAGTAGATTAAATTAAGTTAAATTAATACGTATTTCATTTGGGTTTAAAACAACTCATACAAAAATGTAGTAATAATGATACTCAAGCACAAAGTGAATTATATCAACTCTTTTCGAGTAAATTGTTTTCTGTTTGCTTAAAGTATTGTAAAAACTATGCTGAGGCAGAAGATAATCTGCAAGATAGTTTTGTGACTATTTTTAGCAAAATATCTCAGTTTAATAACAAAGGTTCTTTTGAAGGCTGGCTTAAGAGAATTACTATTAATACAGCATTACAGCGTTATAGAAAACAAGGTGTTTTCGAAATTATTGACGACAGTAATATTGAAGATGTTGAATTAACTGTTGAAGAAGATGATATCTCTTTAGAATTTCTTCTCCAAATAATTCAAGAATTACCAGATAGATACAGATTGGTTTTTAACTTGTATGTGTTAGATGGTTTTTCGCATAAAGATATTGCAGAGATGCTTTCTATAACAACAGGAACATCTAAATCTAATTTGGCTAGAGCTAGAAAGATTTTAAAAGATAGAATTGAAGATTATAAAACAAGCTTAAAATCACAATCATTATAATGAGTGATAAAAAACATATAGATAGAATTTTTCAAGAAAAATTCAAAGATTTTGAAGTTTCACCTAAACCAGAAGTTTGGAATGGCATTCAAAATAAACTAAACCAACAAGAAAAAGACAACAAGAAAATCTTCCCATTATGGCTTAGACTTGCTGGAGTTGCAGCTTTGTTGCTTTTAATGTTTACAGTTGGTAGTTTGGTTTTCAATAACACTACAGAAAAATCAAATAACACCAAAGTAGTAGATACTGAAAAAAGCACAAAAGACACAACAAGTCCATCTTTAGAAACAGATATAAATTCAACAATTGTAAACTCTAATAACACTGATAACAATTTAGAAACTGATTCAAATTCCCAATTAAACAGCAACTTAAACAATCCACTAGAATCTTCAAATAATACTCAGATAGCTTCAGAAAATACTACAGAAAGCATCCATTCGCTAAAAAATATAAATGCTTCTAAAAACAATTCAAACACTACGCAATTAGAAAACAAGACGTCTCTAAATAATTCTAATGATACCAGAATTACACAAAATATAGATTCAAAAAATAATTTGGATACCAATGCTAGTCCTACTAAAATAGATAAGAAGAAAAACATTGAAAACAGTAATAGAATAGCAGAAACCCAAAATACCGAAATAATTAACGAATCAAATTCTATTCCTGAATTTGATGATGAAAAGGCTGTAGACCAAATACAACAATTACAAAATAACGCAACTGAAAATGGAGTTGCTGAAGAAGAAAATACAGAAGCTGAAATAGAAGAAACTGTTGAAGAAGAACTAAACAAAACAGATCTTACCATTGAAGAAGCTATTGCAGCAAACGAAGATATTATTGAAAAGGAAGAAGAAGAACTAATAAACAGGTGGCAAGTTTACGCAAATGTTGCGCCTGTTTATTATAATTCGATGGGAAAGGGCTCGCATATTGATGGTCAATTTTCAAACAACTCTAAAACTGGCGAAGTAAATACAAGTTATGGTGTTAATGTAAGCTATAATTTAAATAAAAAGTTATCTATACGTACTGGAATAAGTTCTTTAAACTTGAGTTATGACACTAACGATGTTATTTTATATGAAAATATTTCTGGTAGTATTCCTGCTACTAATCCTTTAAAAAATATTAATTTATCAAGTGGAAACGAATCCCTTACAGCCTTAAGTGCAGATAATATTGGTGTTTTTCAGGTAGATAATGCCTTAAGTCCACAATCCAATGCTGCCATAAGTCAACGTATTAGTTATTACGAAATTCCAATGGAAGTGAATTATAGAATAGGAAATAGAAAACTAGGCTTAAATGTAATTGCAGGATTTAGTTCATTTATTTTAGATGACAACGAAGTTTTCTCCGAATTAAAAGATGAAAAAACCTATATAGGAGAAGCAAATAATATTAAGAGTTTTAGTTTTAGTACCAATTTTGGTGTTGGGCTAGACTATAAATTTTCAGAAAAAGTTAAGTTTAACTTAGAGCCTACTTTTAAATATCAAATCAATGCGTTTGAAAATACATCAGGTAATTTCAATCCATACATTATTGGTATTTATACAGGATTAAGTTATAAATTTTAGTTTTTGGTTGGTTAGATTTATTTGTTATTCCTTTTTGAAAAACAATGACAATCTTAAAAAAAAAGCTGCTCTGTGCCAAGAGCAGCTTTTTATTCTATAAAGTTTTGATGTCTTTTTCTATGTCCTCTGAGAAATTTGAATATTTCTTGATGATTATACCATTCTTATCTACAAGAAAATACGTTGGAAAACTATTTATTTGATATTTTTCAAGTAATGTTTCCGAGCCTTTTAAATTTATATATTCTATGTTTTTACTTAAAAGAATATGCTTTGCTTTTTCAGGACTTTGCGTTGAAACTCCAATAACAGTAATTTTGCTTTTATACGTGTTTTGAAGCAACTTAAGTTTTGGTAAAGAATTTATGCATGGACTACACCAAAACTCCCAAAAACTTATTAATAAAGGAAAATTATTTGAAATTTCTACTGGCTTATCATCCCACAAATTAGGAAGGCTTTCTGTATTAAATTCTGTTCCAATTAAAGACGTAATTATTGGTGCTTCCTCTTTAATAAGCCTTATAGCTTGAAGTTTCTTTTTCTGGTTTTCAATAGAGTTTTTAACTTTATCATTTACTAAAACACTATCGAACTGAAAAATTTCAGCAGCTCGTTCTCCTCCTCTTTCAAAAGTCTTAACTATTTTAATGGGTAAAAAAGTGGTTTTATCAATGTCAATGGTTTTTTTAATGTTTCTAATATCATAAACAGTATCATTTTCAAAAGTATATTCTAATTGAAATTTATTTTTGGTCTCAACTATTTCTACGGTTTTATAAATATTATCTAGCCCAAAAAAAATATCTGAAACCAATTGACCTCCAGGACTTCCAAGAAAACCCTTAGAGTAGATTATTTCATAGGTATTGTTTTTGATAGATATCTCAAAACCATTATAATTATCGTATAAATAATTATTGCTATGTGTGTATGAATTTGTAAAGAAAGACATTCCAAAAAGTGTGTCTTTCTTGTTTTTTTCTATCAGAACCTGACCAGTTTTATTCCATGTATTGTCTTGAGAAAAGGTATCTATTCGTCTAATATGGTATTCAATTTTATCATAGGAATTTACTTTTGCATTGTATGTATTTATAACATTGTCTGACGTGCTTTTATGTTGACAGTTAAAAAGTAGAATTGATAGAAATAAAACAAAATACTTCATTATTGTGTTTTTTGACCTTTTCAAGGTAATAAAATTATTTATCAGATTTGATAAGCTCATTATAAATAACCTCTCTCGCTCTACTATTTAAGCTCTTTGTGTCTTTTATAGTTAAACCTTCTGTCTCAATAAATGGATGTACTTTAACACGCATGCTTCCAGGTCCACCACTACAAAAAGTATAAGAAAATCGTTTTTTGTTATCTAAAAATGTCATTGGGACAATTGGTATTTGATGATTAATTGCCAATCTAAAAGCGCCATCTTTAAACGTGTCTAAAACAACGCTTTCATCTTCTGGAACACCTCCTTCAGGAAAAATACAAATACTTAACCCTTGTTTCAATCTTCTCTGCGCTCTTAAGAAAACAGCTTTTCTACTTCTTTCTGAACTTCTATCGACTAAAATACAAGTTCGCTTATAGAAAAACCCAAATAATGGAATTTTAACCAACTCCTTTTTACCAACAAAAACAAACGGGTTTTTGGCTGACACCAACATAAGCATGATATCTGCCATAGAGGTATGATTGGCAATAAACATGTAGCTTTTACTAGAATCAAGAGCTTGTTTATGTTCAATTTTCCATACAAAACCCATTCCTGCTAAAATAAATTTAGCCCACAATCGAGCTAATTTAAAAAAGAAAGGATACCAAGATTCTTTTAAAATAGAAACAAAGAGAAATGGAAAAAGAACTATAATTGGCAAGGCTACAAGTATATAGAACCAGATGCGATATAAAATCCAAAACAAACACTTAAATAGTCTCATAGAGGTCAAAACTACTTAATTTTATTGAGCTATTACTTCAAAAAAATTACCTTTGTGCTTTTAAATAGAGATTAAGTTTAATTTAATGAGATTCCCTCTTTCGTGGGAAATACTATGGCAAGAATTTTAACAGGCATTCAAAGTACAGGAACACCACATTTAGGAAATATTTTAGGCGCATTAATTCCAGCCATTAATATGGCTAACAATCCTAAAAACGACTCTTTTTTGTTTATTGCTAATCTACATACACTAACTCAAATTAAAGATGCAGAACTTTTGAGAAGTAATACGTATTCTACAGC
This sequence comes from Xanthomarina spongicola, assembly GCF_003148645.1. Classification (GTDB taxonomy): domain Bacteria; phylum Bacteroidota; class Bacteroidia; order Flavobacteriales; family Flavobacteriaceae; genus Xanthomarina; species Xanthomarina spongicola. Next base: position 366,656 of record NZ_QGGP01000001.1, on the reverse strand, counting down.
TGCTACTTGGCTAGCTTTTGGTTTGGATGTAGAAAAAACCGTATTTTACAGACAAAGCGATATTCCTCAAGTAACAGAGCTGTCATGGTATTTAAGCTGCTTTTTTCCATATCAACGTTTAACATTGGCTCATAGTTTTAAAGATAAAGCAGATAGATTAGAAGACGTTAATTCTGGTTTGTTTTTCTACCCAATGTTAATGGCTGCAGATATTTTATTATATGATGCCGAACAGGTTCCTGTTGGAAAAGATCAATTACAACATATAGAAATGACACGTGACGTGGCTTCTCGATTTCATACTAAAATGGGAGACACTTTTGTCTTGCCAGAAGGAAAAGTCCAAGAAAACACCATGCTCGTTCCTGGAACCGATGGAGGAAAAATGAGTAAAAGTAGAGGGAATATAATCAATATATTTCTGGATGACAAAAAGCTGCGTAAGCAAATTATGACTATAGAAACAGATAGTACGCCATTAGAAGAGCCTAAAGATTGGAGTACATGTAATTGTTTCGCTCTTTATAAATTATTAGCTTCAGAAACTCAAATAGAAAGCATGAAAGCCAATTACGAAAAAGGTGGTTATGGTTATGGACATGCCAAGCAAGCGCTTTTCGAATTAATAGTTGAAACTTTTGCTACAGAACGTGAACAATATAATTATTACATGGATAACCTTCCTGAAATAGATAGGCTTTTAGCCATTGGAGCAGAAAAAGCTAAAGTGGTTGCTAATAATGTTTTAAAACGTGTTCGTGAAAAAGTAGGCTACTAACTTTCAAAATTTTATAGGTAATATTTTAATAGTATATTTAGTTTCTCAAATTGCTATTTAATGAAGTATTTATTCCTTATCCTTTTTGTTATTTCAACTATTTTGGGCTATTCTCAAGAAGGAAAAAAATTCTCTTCAAATAAAAAATTCTATTTAAAAGGGAATTCTACTATTATTGGTAACAGCATTGTAAGTACAGATGCAACTAAACCATTTAATGATGCTTCTGAAATTAACGATGTCCTAAAAATGGAATATGTTGATGTGGATGATGATGCATCAACCTTTAGCTCCAGTCAAGCTACTTTAAAACTTTCTGAAGATGCATCAAATATTAAATATGCAGCCTTGTATTGGAGTGCAGTTTATAAATACGACAAAGGTGTTCGAAAAATAATAAACTTCGAAAAATTGGTTTACGATGGTAAAGACGAACGCTCTACAAACGTAAATTCTATCTTATTTAAACAACCAAATGGTAATTATAATACACTAACAGGATCCATTATTTTTGATAGTTATAAAACCGAGTTATTCGAAGACACAAAACCATATGTTTGTTATGCAGATGTAACCTCTTTATTAAAAAATGCTAATACCATAAATGGAATTTATACTGTTGCTAACATAAAAGCTACCGAAGGTTACGTTTCTGGAGGAGTTGCTGGTGGTTGGCTGCTTTATGTGATTTATGAAGATGAAGCAGAAACTGCAAAATATTTTACTACTTACAATGGATTTGTAGGCGTTGATAAAACAGCTACAGATATTCAATTTAAAAATTTTAAAACAGATGAAGTTGGTAACATCAAAACCTCACTTTTAATTGGAACTCTAGAAGGTGACCAGAAATATAAGACTGATAATTGTGCCATTTTAGATGCTGAAAAAAAATCGTTTGTCTTACTGTCTAACAAACAACGACCAGGAAATAATTTTTTTAATAGCAAAATTACTATTGAAGACGAAACTTTTTTAGACCGAAACCCTAACAGTTCTAACACCTTAGGATTTGATGTCTTGAAAATGTCTATTCCAAATGAAAACAATAACATTCTATCTAATAATTCTTCTGAAACAACCATTAGATTTAAAACTCGTGCTGACGGATTTTACTTGTTTTTTGTGGCTTTTGAAACAGAAATAAGTCCTATTTATATGGAAGGTAAAAGCAATGAAGATACCTTAGCTGTTTTTGAAAATGAAGAATCAACAGATACTATAGAGGTAGAAAAAGAGGAAGAAATAATTGTGGGTAAACCTGAAGTTTCAGAACCAGTTAAAACTATAAAAACTGAAACTCCAAAACCAAAAAAGAAAAGTGGTTTAGAACGTATTGAAAGTTTAAAATCTATTAACATTCCTAACCTAGCAAAAGGTTATTATTTAGTAACTAATGTGTTTTCCGTAAAAGAAAATGCTGACAATTGGATAAAAACTTTAGAAGAAAAAGGTCATTTACCAAAATCTTACATCAATCCTAAAAATAATTGGAATTATATTTATTTAGATAACAATGAAGATGCAAGCGTTATTTATCAAAGACAAAAGGAACTTTCCAAACTAGATTATTTTCAAGATATCTGGATTCTTAAAATAAACTTTTAGATTACTTCAAATAATTTTCCAGGCAAAGGTCTTATAACCCCTTTAAGTTCCATATTCAACAAAACGCCAGCCATTTTATAAATAGGCATGTTACATTCTAAAGCTATAACATCTAATAATTGTTTATTCTTCACTTTCAGATAGTTATAAACTATTTTTTCGTCGTCGTCCAACTCCACAAAAAGTTGTTTTTGAACAGGAACTTTTTTATTGTCTTCCAGTTCCCAATTTAACATATATGGAATATCTAAAGGATTAGATAGCACATGAGCTTTTTGAAATTTAATTAAATTGTTACAACCCAAACTCTGACTATCAGTTACTCTTCCTGGAACAGCAAACACATCTCTGTTATAAGAATTTGCAATATCTGCAGTTACCAGACTACCTCCTTTTTCGGCAGATTCTATAACTATGGTTGCTTCGCTTAAACCAGCAATAACTCGATTTCGTTTTAAAAAATTGTTTCTATCAAATGGGTCGCTACTCCAAAAATCGGTAAAAAATCCTCCATGTTTTTCAACCTCAGCCACATATTTTTTATGTGTTTTAGGATAAATCTGGTTTAAACCATGAGCCAAACATCCTATAGTTTGCAGGTTGCTTTTAATTGCAGCTTTTTGAGCAGTTATATCTGTTCCATACGCAAATCCAGACACAATAACTGGATTAAAAACAGTTAGTTCTTCAATAAGTTTATTACAAAAAGCAATACCATAAGTCGTAATTTTTCGAGTGCCAACCACACTAATAATGCGTTGCTTTTTTAAATTAATATTTCCAGATTGAAACAATAGAATAGGACTATCGATACAGTGTTTTAGTTTTTCAGGATAATCTGATTCAGCAAAATATAATGTAGTTATATTATTCTCTTGAATATACTTTAGTTCTTCTTCGGCAGCTGTAAAATGACTTTTATTAAATAAGTCGCTAATAACTAAACTACCTATACCATCAATCTTAAGTAAGTTTTGTTTTTTCTCGTTAAAAACAGCTTCTACAGAACTACAATGTGAAATCAGCTTTTTAGCAGTAATATCACCAATATTTGGCACATGTTGCAAAGCTAAAATATGAAGTAAGCTATTTTCTGTCATCTTAAATTTTTGATTTAGAGACTACAAGAAAAGAATTTTTATCATGTTAATAAATAGTTAAGCTGAATTTTTGTTCGCTTTTAAAAATTAGTAACTTTGTTTTTATGCAATTAGAATCTTACATAAGCGATTTATTATATAGATATGAATGTGTTACAGTTCCTGAATTTGGCGCTTTTTTAACGCAACGTGTTTCGGCAACCATTCACGAATCTACAAACGCCTTCTATCCTCCAAAGAAAATGCTTTCGTTTAACGAGCAAATTCAGAAGAATGATGGTATTTTAACTCATTATATTGCTGATGTAGAAAAGATTCCTTTTGAAGAGGCTTCAAAAAAGATTGAAAAACGAGTTAAAGCTTTAAAGTCTTATTTAACAGAAGGTGAAACCATTTCTTTTGAAAACATTGGAGATCTTTTATTAAATAACGAAGGGAGAATTGTTTTTGAACCTTCATATCATTTAAACTATTTAACTGATGCTTTTGGATTATCTCAATTTGTATCACCTTCTGTAAGTAGAGAAGTTTACAAAGAAGAAGTTCAAGAAATTGAAAAAGTTATTCCAATTGCCATTACTCCTGAAAGACGCAAATCTAGAGGTTATTTAAAATATGCTGCAGTAGCTGTTATTGCACTTACTATAGGTGGATTTGTGGCTTCAAATTATTATGTAAATAACATAAACACACAAAATCAAATAGCTCAAGAAGAAGCCAACCAACAACTTGAAAGCAAAATACAAGAGGCTACTTTTATTATAGAGAATCCACTTCCTGCTGTGACACTTCATGTTACTAAGAAAACTGGCAACTACCATATAATTGCTGGTGCTTTTAGAATTGAAGAAAACAGCGATAAAAAAGTAGATCAACTTAAAGCCTTAGGTTATGATGCTAGAAAAATTGGTGTCAACAAATACGGTTTACATGAGGTTGTTTATGCTAGTTACGAAGACAGATTAGAAGCATTAAGTGCTTTAAGAGAGGTAAAACGTGCTCATAATTCTGCTGCTTGGTTATTAGTAAAAGAGGTGGATTAATCAACGCTTTTTAGAATTTAATTTCTTTTTATTCCTCTTTTAATTCTAATTATTTTTTCATTTTAAATTCCCTTTAAAATCTAAAATGGCTTTACCTTTGCACTTTAAATTATCTAAGCCATGCAATTAAAAACACCTGAGCAATCTAAAACCATCATGACAGACTTAGTGCTGCCAAGTGAAACAAACCCATTAAATAATTTATTTGGTGGCGAATTACTGGCTAGGATGGATCGTGCTGCAAGTATTGCTGCTAGAAGACATAGCAGACGTATTGTAGTGACGGCTTCGGTAAACCATGTAGAATTTACTCGTTCAGTTCCTGTTGGATCTGTAGTAACGGTTGAAGCAAAAGTATCTCGTGCATTTAGAAGCTCGATGGAAATATATTTGGATGTTTGGATAGAAGACAGAGAATCTGGATTAAAAACCAAAGCCAACGAAGCTATTTATACCTTTGTAGCTGTAGATGAAACTGGACGTCCTGTGGAAGTTCCTGAAATTACCCCTGAAACCGACTTGGAAAAAGAACGCTTTAAAGGTGCTTTAAGACGTAAGCAATTAAGTTTGGTACTTGCTGGAAAAATGAAGCCTGCTGATGCTACTGAATTAAAGGCTTTGTTTATATAATTATTCCTTTTTAATAAGATTCCTGCCTTCGCAGGAATTTGTTACATCTTGTAAATCCACAAAAGTGTTTCAAAATGTTATCACATTTTGTAAATCCAATCTGCTGGATTTTGAGTCGCGCTTTCTTTAAAAATGCTAAAACTTAAAATAGTTTCTTTGTTGGAAGGGTTTGTAAATACTTGTCCAATTTCTTGTTTGGTAGTTACATTATCACCTTTTTTAACATACACTTTCGATAAGTTTTTATAAACTGTAACGTAGTTACCATGTTGAATTAAGACTGAGAGATTTCCATGTTTTATGGCTTGGACAGCTAGTACTTTTCCATTAAAAACAGCACGAACTGGAGCGCTTTCTTCGGTTGCAATACGTACACCATTACTTTGTATCATAACTGTTCTTACCACTGGATGTGGTTGCTTTCCGTAACGAAGTTTTACCACACCTTTTTCAACTGGCCAAGGTAATTTTCCTTTACTAGACACAAAATTATCTGCTAACAATTTATCTTCTGGAGTTAGTGCAAATCCACTAGATGCTGTGGTTGTTTTCCCTGCACTTTTGTTAGAACTAGCAATGGCTTCACGAATAATTTTTTCAATTTCTCTATCTATTTTGTCTGCTTCTCGTTGTTTTTCTCTTATTTGAGCTGTGTAATTATTTAAATTCTTATTAATAGAAGCCATCAAGCTTTCTTGCTGTTTTAACTCAACTTCAAGTTCTCTTTGAGCGATTCTATTTTCATCTATAAGCTTTTGTTTATCTTCTTTCTGTTTTAATAGTGCTGCATTTGTTTCCTGTAGTTCTTCTGTTTTTATTTTTATGGTTTCTGCTTGTTCTTTCTGGTATTCGGCATACTGATTTATGTATTGAACACGTTTATAGGCTTGTTGAAAATTACTAGACGACAATAAAAACATGACTCTGCTCTGTTCGCTTTTACTCTTATAAGAAGTAACAATCATTTTGGCATAATTGTCTTTAAGAGTCTGCAATTCGTCTCTTAATTCTGTTATTTTCTTCTGATTTGTATTAATTTCTCTAGTCAACAAATTAGCTTGTTGATTGGTAACCTTAATCAAGTTTTGACGAACACTTACTTTATAATTTAAGTCTTCGATTAAAGACGTTTGTGATTTTTTTTCAGATTTATTTTTAAATAGTAAATTATTGATACGTTGTATTTCGAGACGTAATTCTTGACGACGTTCTTCTAATTCTTGTTGTTTCTTACTTTGCGAAAATCCAACGATGCTACTTAATAAAAAAACAAGTAGGAGTAAATAAGTATATGTGTTCTTGTGCATCATTTATTTAAGAACTATTTCTTCAAATCCTGATGGCATATTAAAAGGATATCGTAATTCTTGGTCCAAAGATACCGATTTGAATTCCATTTCTATAGTAGTTTCTTTATCTCCTTCTAAAACAATTATTTTTATGTTTTCTGGTAAACTTTCCTTGTCAACTTTTTGATAATTTAAATAATCTATTTGTAGAAATCTAGCTTCAATAGTTTGAGATAGTTGCTGAGAATCTATTTTAAAATGAGTTGGATTTATAATATAAAACAACTCGAAAAGTGCTAATTGTTCATTTGGTTGAAACAAGTATGCATTGTTATTTACAGACATACTATAATCTGTTTTATTTAATTTAAACAATGGATTTCCAAGAAGTAAATTCTGAACTTTTTCGAAATCTAAATCAGTACCCAAAATGTCGCTTAATAAACTAAAATCTCCATCAAAAAAAGTGTTATCTAATTTGTTATAATAGCTAACTTTTTCAGGAGTAATCATGACTCTAATAATGTTAAATGAAGAGCTTAACCAGATAATCTGATCTTTTAGCATACGCATAGTAACTGTATGTGTTTGCGAATCGTTTCCTTGTGTATAAGCAACTCTAACTTTTGCTTGTAACGTTGTAAAATTAGGAGATGTTTTAAGGTTTTCTTTTATTACTTCTTTTGAAGATAGGTTTAAATTAGCAACTCCATTTGAAATATTTTTTGTGGATTTACAGCCAAAAAAAACGAATAAGAGGCATCCAATAATGGTGGATTTTTTAAAAAAAGATATACTCATTAATTTGTAGATTCTAACTGTTTTGCTTTATCACTAAACGTTTTAGCTTTAACTGTATTGTTTAATGTGGTGTAAGCTAAACTTAATTGTTTATAAAAATCTGCTTCCATTTTTGGGTCGTCTATAATATAATCTAATCCTATTTCAAGTGTTTCAATAGCCTGGTTAGCACGATTTAATTTATTTAATGCAACGCCATTTACTAAATAAAGTAATGGCTGTGATGGGAATTTTAATAAGGCTTCTTCGCTTTTAGATGCAGCTGCTTCATAATTTTGTAAATCTATTTGAAGTAATAAAACATTTCTTAAAATATTAAAATTATCTCCATCTAATTTTAAAGCTTCATTATAATATTCTAAAGCTTTTGCTTTATCTCCTTTGGTTAAATAGTATTGCGCTAATTCAACAAGACTTTTTTCGTTGGTGTCATCTAATGTGAAACTGGTAGCTTCAACTAAATCTTCTTCATATTGAGGATTATCGCCAACAAATTTTACAAAATCCGACAGAACCATCATTTTAGCTTCTGCCTTAATTTGTGGGCTTTGAAGCACAATTTTCATAGATTCTATGGCTTGCTCTGGATTGTTTTCTTCTAAGTAAAACTTATATAAAGCTAAATGAACCAGTTGAGAGTTCGGTTTAATTTCAAGTAATTTTTTAGCAGTTTCGAAAGCCTTTTCGTTTTCGTTGTTTTCGCTATACCTATAGATTAGTGCCAAGTAATTTGATTCTTCGTCTGGATTGTCTTCAACACGTTCTTCTAGGTTTTCAATCTGATCTTTTTTTCTACCTGTTGCAGCATAAATTTGATTCCTTAACATGTCTCTTGAAAGAGTAATTCCTTGTTCTTTATCTAATTCGTCAAGAATCTCAAGAGCATCGTTATATTTTTTAGTTCTATAATAAAGGTTTGCTAAGTCTTCTTTATAATCTGGATGGTATTTAACAAGTTGTTTAACCGTTTTAATAGCTTTATCGTAATCGTTTTGTTGTGCATATACTTCGTAAAGTTCGTCCAAATACCATTCGTTATCTGGTTGTTCTTTAACGGCTTTTTTTAAAGCATCTTCTGCTTCGCCAAAGTTTTTTAACAGGTTGTAATTTTTTCCTAATTCGTAATAAAAAACCGATTGCGATTTATCGATTTCTATACATTGTAAAAGAGCTGTAACTGCACGATCGTAATTTTCTATTGCCTTTTGTTTTAAGGCTTCAAAAAATAATTCTTGGGTTCTATCTTCAACATCTCCTAAATCGTCGTCTGGCGTTTTATTAAAATCTATTTGCGCATAGTTTATCTGTGGAGTGAAAATCATTCCGAAGAAAAAAATGAATATGTAGATTTTTTGTTTCATAACATGCCTGTGTTAGCAGGTATTTTAGTGTTGACTTTTAAATTATTTTCATTTAGAGATCAATTGTCAATACTATTAGCTAAACTATATGAAAATCAACGCTCCAATTGTATATCATTTCGATCAGATTCAAATGTACTTTTTTTATTATTAAGAGATTCTTGTCTTTTCAGGAATATTATTCTAAAACTGAATAATCGCCAATACTAACTTTTGTGAAATTGCCATCGAAACTCACATGATTACCTATCATTGCGTCGTCTAAATTAGCATTTTTAATAGTAGTATGGCTTTGTATTAAGCTATTTTTAACGGTTGAAGCTTCAATCTTACAATTGTTTCCAATAGATACATTTGGACCAATAGTAGCATTATTTAGAACGACATTCTCGCCAATAAAACATGGTTCTATAATGGTAGAGTTATTGTTTTTAACTGTTGAAGCAATTAATTGCTCGTCTCCATCAGCCTTTAAAAAGCCTAACATTCTTGAATTGGTTTCGATGGTTACTGGTTTATTACCACAATCCATCCACTCATTTACAGTTCCTGTTTTAAAAACTTTTCCTTTTGCCATCATACCTTTAATACCATCATTAATTTGGTATTCTCCTCCATTAATAATGTTGTTATCCAACACGTGTTGTAGCTCTTCTTTTAAAACAGCCACATCTTTAAAGTAGTAAATGCCAATAACAGCTAAATCACTTACAAAAGTTTTTGGTTTTTCAACCAGTTCTATAATTTCATTTTTGTCGTTTAATTTAACGACTCCAAAAGCTTCAGGTTTATCGACTTGCTTGACCCAAATAACAGCATCTGCTTCTGGATCTAAGTTGAAATCGGCTCTAATTAAGGTGTCTGCGTAAGCAATAACTGCAGGACCAGAAAGAGATTCTTTAGCACACATAATGGCATGACCTGTACCTAAAGGTTGGTCTTGACGATAGATGGTTGCTTTTGCATTTAAGCTTTTTGCTAAATCCTGAAGACTAGAAACAACATCGTCTCCAAACCATGCTGGATCTCCTAGAACAAAGGCTATCTCTTCTATGGGTTGATTTAACACTTTTACAATATCATTTACCAGCCTATGAACAATAGGTTGGCCAGCAACTGGAATTAAAGGTTTTGGAACTGTTAAACTATGTGGACGAAGACGAGATCCTCGTCCTGCCATTGGTACTATTATTTTCATTGAAAATTTTATTTTCATTCCCTCGAAGGAGGGAATCTTATTATATTAATTATCTAGTATTAGATTCTTCACTTTGTTCTGAATGACACTTCCTTTATTTCACTCCTGTACTTCCAAAACCACCTTCGCCTCTTGAGGTTTCAGAAAGTGATTCAACTTCAACCCAATCTGCACGTTCGTGTTTTGCAATAACTAATTGCGCAATACGTTCGCCATTTTGAATGGTAAAATCTTCGTTAGAAAGGTTTACAAGAATCACACCAATCTCACCTCTATAATCTGCATCTATGGTTCCTGGTGCGTTTAAAACGGTTATTCCTTTTTTGGCTGCCAAACCACTTCGTGGACGTACTTGCGCTTCAATCCCAACTGGTAATTCAATAAAAAGACCAGTACCAACAATGCTTCTTTCTAAAGGTTTTAAAACTCTTGACTCTGATAAATTCGCTCTTAAATCCATTCCTGCTGAAGCTATAGTTTCATAGTGTGGTAATCCGTGACTGGATTTGTTGATTATTTTTATTTTCATCTTATTTTTTTTCTCTTTTATTCTCGATTATTATTCCAATTATTTACCTGTAATGCCAATAAAACACCAACTATTAACAGAATAATCTCACCAATAGTGAATTTTAAATAACGTCCAGTTTTATTCTCGTCCAAAAGTTGTTTCAGTATTTTATTAAAGAACTTTATCATTAACTATTTTTGATAAGCATGCGTTTTAATTCTTTCTTTTCTAATAGATAAACAAGACCTAAAAATACTAAAACTAAAGCTGTATTAATATAATAGTTATTATTAGTGTTTAACACAATTATTGACAATACAATTGATGAAAATAAATACCCTAAAATTCGTTTCAAATTATAAGGCACAGGATAATGTTTTTGTCCGAAATAATATGAAAGCATCATCATCATCCCATAAGCTGCTAATGTTGCCCAAGCAGCTGCTATAAAGCCTATTTTTTCTATCATTATTAAATTAAATACAATAGTTATGATTGCTCCAACTATCGATAAATACATACCATAACGTGTTTTATCTGTTAACTTATACCAAATAGCTAAATTAAAATAAATGCCTAAACAAAGATTCGCTAACAACACAATTGGAACGATATTTATTGCAATCCAGTAACTCTCATCTTTAACAATTAGAGATTTAAAAACATCTAAATAAGCAATTATAAAAACAAGCATGAAACTACCAAAAATGACAAAATACTTCATTATAGTAGCATAAGTTTGCTGAGCATTTTTTTCTTTAGAATGATTAAAGAAAAATGGTTCGGCTCCTAGTCTGAAAGCTTGAATAAAAATAGTCATAAACATCGCAATTTTATAACAACCACTATAAGCTCCATTAATATCTTTTCCTAGAACACTTGGCAAGAGCCATTTATCAAAATTCTCGTTAATAACATAGGCTAATCCAGCAACCATAATTGGCCATCCATAATTTAAAAGTTGCCTGAAAATTACTTTATTAAAATGAAGTTTAAACTTAAAGAAATATGGTGTTAACAATAAAAAAGTAACCATACTTGCTACTAAGTTGGCTATAAAAATATATTGAACTAAATCGTTTTTATCATAGTTTGGAAAATTTATACCAAACTTTGGAATGGCCCAAAGGAAGAAAAAGTTTAAAGCTACATAAATAGCGATATTGGAAAGTTTTATAGCAGTGAATTTTATAGGTCTTCCTGTAGCTCTTAAATATGCAAAAGGAATTACTACAATGGCATCTAAAACTAAAACACCTATTAATAAATTAAAATAAGATTGTTTTAAATTTACTAAATCTGCTAATTGCGAATTAAAAGATATAACAACTAATAAGAACAATAAAGCTGTAATTGTTAAGCTAATTAGTGCAGTTGAAAATATCTTACTTTTTTCTTCGCTTTTGCTAAAAAACCTAAAGAATGCTGTTTCCATTCCATAGGTCAATAATACATTAAAAAAAGCAGCATATACGTAGAAAGTTGTATTGTCTGAATAGCTAGAGGTTTCTAATTTATCTGTATGTAGAGGCACTAAAACAAAATTCATGAGCCTTGGCAAAACGGTTGCCAATCCATAAATTATGGTGTCTTTAAAGAACTTTTTTAATGTGCTCAAGAGTTGGTTTTTGGTCTGCTAAATATACAGTTTTAAAAATCTATTTACAATGTATTAATTTATGGTTGCTTTGGTGGTGCAGATGGATACTCCTCTCGAGGCTTTTCAACTAGGTTATTTACTTTAAGATATTTAGTTATATCTTTCTCAATATAACTGATAACACATTCATTTTCGGCTAAATTAAAAGGAAAATTGCTATCTTTTAATGGTGGTTTGTTGCCAAATTCATCTTGACCATTATTACTCATAATAATGTCCTCTCGTTGATTGATTTCTGTTTTTATATTTGCTACATAGCCCATTTTACCTATTTCAATTTCAGCTTTATAACCTCTAAAATAAATAGAATCGAAAACCACATTATTTTTATTTGAAACAACATGAATTAACATATGAATTCCAGAACCTCCTCCTTGAACACCAGCCACCCAATTTTGAAACATAACTTGACCTAACTCAAAAGATGCTTTTTCTTCTAGTTTTTGAGCACTAGAACATTGTGTAAAGCTTAATATAATTACTGATATAAAAATGAAGCTTAAAACCTGATTCTGTATTTTCATTGTATGCTGTTTTTCATGTTATAAAGATACTAAATCAAATAGTGTTCCATAAAAAAGCCTCACTTATAAAGTGAGGCTTAATATATTTAAATTTAAGATTCTTCGTTTTCGATATCTAACTGTTCAATGCTTCTGCACTTTTAATAATTTGGCTTTGCCTAATTATTAAGTGCCTCAGCACCTCCAACAATTTCTAAAATTTCGTTAGTAATAGCTGCTTGACGTGCTTTGTTGTAAGTTAATTTTAATTGATCTCTTAACTCTGTTGCGTTGTCTGTTGCTTTATGCATAGCAGTCATACGAGCTCCATGTTCGCTTGCAAAAGAATCTCTAATGCCTTTAAACAATTGTGTTTTTAAGGACTTAGGGATTAATTGCTCTACGATTTCAATTTTTGAAGGTTCAAAAATATAGTCTAGGTTTACATTTGTATCTGCTTCTACTGGCACAATTGGTAAAAATTGTTCAGTCATTACTTCTTGAGTGGCAGCATTTTTAAATTTATTGTAAACAATTACAATTTTATCGTAATCGCCTTCTGTAAACATATCCATTAAACGTTTAGCAACATTTGCGACGTTATCAAACGTTAAATCATCAAACAATTCACTGTAATTACCAACAACTATTTGCTTTTTAGAAAATGCGTCATTAGCTTTCTTTCCAATAGCTAAAACAGATACTTTTTTACCAGCATACGTATTACTAATTAGGTTTTGCGTTTGCTTAATAATGTTTGAATTAAATGCACCACATAACCCTCTATTAGAAGTAATAGCAACAACTAATACATTATTAACTTCGCGTTGTACAGAATATTTGCTTCCTGAATCTTCATCTAAAGTAGCACTTAAACTCTGTAAAAGTTCAGTTAACTTATCTGCATAAGGACGCATTGCTGTAATAGCATCTTGAGCTTTCTTTAACTTTGCAGCAGATACCATTTTCATGGCACTGGTAATCTGCATGGTTGAAGATACCGATGATATTCTGTTACGTATTTCTTTTAAATTTGCCATATTTTAAAATATGAAATAAGATTCCCACTTTCGTGGGAATATTAATTAAGCTTTATACTTTCCTGATAAATCTTTAGCTACAGCCATTAAAGTATCTGTAACCTCATCAGTTAATTTCCCTGCTTTTAATGTACTTAATACATCAGCATGTTTTGCTTTTAAGAATTCTATAAAATCTCTTTCAAATTCTTTAACTTTTTCAACAGGTACGTCTCTTAATAAGTTTTTAGATCCTGCATAAATAATTGCAATCTGATCTTCAACTGTAAACGGATCGTTTTGTGCTTGTTTTAAGATTTCAACGTTACGTTTTCCTTTCTCAATTACATTTAAAGTTACAGCATCTAAATCTGATCCAAACTTAGCAAACGCTTCTAATTCGCGATATTGTGCTTGGTCTAATTTTAAAGTACCTGCTACTTTTTTCATAGATTTAATTTGTGCATTACCACCAACACGAGATACCGAAATACCTACGTTAATAGCTGGACGTACACCAGAGTTAAATAAATCTCCATCTAAGAAAATTTGTCCATCTGTAATAGAAATTACGTTAGTTGGAATATATGCTGAAACGTCTCCTGCTTGTGTTTCAATAATTGGTAATGCTGTTAAAGAACCACCTCCTTTTACGATTGGTTTTAATGAATCTGGAAGGTCATTCATTTCTTTAGCAATATCATCGTTATTGATAATTTTTGCAGAACGCTCTAATAATCTTGAGTGTAAGTAGAAAACATCTCCAGGATACGCCTCACGTCCTGGTGGACGACGTAATAATAAAGATACTTCACGGTAAGCTACTGCTTGTTTTGATAAATCATCAAATACAATTAAAGCTGGACGACCAGTATCTCTAAAATACTCTCCAATAGATGCTCCAGTCATTGGTGCATATACTTGCATTGCTGCAGGATCTGATGCATTTGCAGCAACTATAGTTGTGTATGCTAAAGCTCCTCTTTCTTCTAATGTTTTAGCAATTAATGCTACTGTTGAAGCTTTTTGTCCAACTGCAACATAAATACAATATACAGGTTCTCCTGCATCGAAAAATTCTTTTTGATTTAAAATGGTATCAATACAAACTGCTGTTTTACCAGTTTGTCTATCTCCAATTACCAACTCACGTTGACCTCTACCGACAGGAATCATTGCATCAATTGCCTTAATACCTGTTTGTAATGGTTCTGTAACTGGCTCTCTAAAAATTACACCTGGAGCTTTACGCTCTAGAGGCATTTGGTAAGTTTCTCCAGTAATAGGTCCTTTACCATCAATAGGGTTTCCTAAAGTATCTACAACACGACCAACAATACCTTCACCTACATTAATAGATGCGATACGTTCTGTACGTTTTACTGTAGAACCTTCTTTAACTCCAATGGATGTTCCTAATAATACAATACCAACATTATCTTCTTCAAGGTTAAGTACAATACCTTCTAATCCACCTTCGAATTCGACTAACTCACCATATTGAGCGTTAGCTAATCCGTAAGCACGTACAATACCATCACCTACAGTTAATACTGTTCCAACTTCGTCTAATGTAGCTCCTGCTTCAAATCCTGAAAGTTGTTGTTTTAAGATTGCTGATATTTCAGCTGGTTTTACTTCTCCCATCTTATTATATATTTAGATAAAATATCTTAGTTTAATGTAAATTCTCTTTTTAACTTATTTAATTTATTTGCAATACTTGCATTATATTGAATATCTCCAACACGTAATATGAAGCCTCCAAGAATGCTTTCGTCTATCGTGCTTTTAACTTCAACATCTTTTCCTGTAAGCTCTTTAACTTTAGCTAACACCTTTACTTTTAAATCGTCTGTTAAAGGTACAGCTGTAGTAACTTGAGCAATCTGAGTTCCTGTTAATTCGTCAAATAATATATTATACTTTAAAGCTACTTCGCCTAAAAGTGGTAATCTTTTATTTGTAATTAACGTATCTATTAAATTTCTAGTTATTTCATTAGAGTCTTTAAACACATCTAATATAACCGTTTTTTTAATTGATGAACTAACTACAGGACTTTGAAGCATATCGCTTAAGTCTTTGCTTTCTGCAATAGTATTAGCTATTAGCTTCATATCGTTATTTACAACATCTGTTGTATTTTTATCTGATGCTAAACTTAAAACTGCTTTTGCGTAACGTATTGCTGCTCTTGCTCCTGCCATTATATATTAGTTTAATTTTGCTTCACCTAACATAGACTCAACCAATTGAATTTGCTTGTCTTTATTAGATAATTCTGCACGTACTACTTTTTCTGCTATTTCTATAGATAAACCTGCTACATGATTTTTAAGTTCTGCCATAGCAGCTTTCTTTTCGCTTTCAATAGCAGCTTGTGCTTGTTCTATAATTGCATTTGCTTGAGTTTGTGCTTCACCTTTAGCATCATCAATCATTTTATTTTTAATATCACGTGCTTCTTTAAGTAAAGATTCGCGTTCAGCTCTTGCCTCTTTTAAAATACGCTCATTATCTGCATGAAGGTTTTCCATTTCCTTACGAGCATTTTCTGCAGATGCCAATGCTTTTTTAATACCTTCTTCTCTATCGCTTACAGCTCCTAGAATAGGTTTCCAAGCAAACTTTTTTAAGATAATAAGCAAAAACAAAAATGTAATTACTGTCCAAAAGACAAGTCCTAAACCTGGTGTAATTAAATCCATTTCTTAATATATTTAGTTTTACAATCCCACAAATGGGCCAATTGTATGAGGCTTGCCTCAAATTTAAAATTATTTCCTATGTTAAAACCTTAATGTTTAAATCGTAAGGTTTTTCTTGAACTTCAATTAAAATACAGAGGCAACCAACCGTTACCTCTGTACTTTGTAATCATAATTAAACGATTAATGCAGCAACAACACCAAATAGTGCTACTGCTTCTACGAAAGCTGCTAAAATAAGCGCTGAAGTTTGGATTTTTCCTTGGATTTCCGGTTGACGTGCCATGGCATCCATAGCAGAACCACCGATTCTTCCAATTCCCATTCCAGCTCCAATTGCTGCTAAACCAGCTCCGATTGCTGCGATTCCTGTAATAGTCATAGTTATAAAATTTAAATTAATTAATGATGTGCTTCTTCAGTTGCCATGCCAATATACAAGGCAGACAACACTGTAAATATATATGCTTGAATTGCAGTTACTACAATTTCTATTAATCCGATAAATAATGCGAACGCTACTGAAACTGGTGCTACAGCAATAGTCTCAAAAATAAATATTAAGGACATTAAAGCTAAAATAATAATATGTCCTGCTGTAATGTTTGCAAACAAACGAATCATTAAAGAGATTGGTTTAACAAACATTCCAACTATTTCTATAGGCATTAAAAATATTTTCATTGGAACAGGAACTCCTGGCATCCAGAAAATATGTTTCCAATAATTTTTATTACCACTTATGGTTGTAATGATAAACGTAAATACAGCTAACGTTAAAGTAAAGGCAATGTTACCACTTACGTTTGCTCCATTAATAATTGGAATCAATCCAAAAATATTATTAATCCATATAAAGAAAAATACGGTTAATAAATATGGCATGTATTTATTGTACTTATGCTCTCCTATCATTGGTTTTGCAATCTCGTCGCGTACAAAAACAATTAATGGCTCCATAAACCCAGCGATTCCGGTTGGAACCTTGTTATTAGATTTTTTATAAACTCTAGCTGTAGATATAAAAACAAGTAATAAAGCAATTACCGAAATCCACATCATAAACACATTTCGTGTAATTGACAAGTCTGTTGGCAAGCTTGCGTTGGTTGGATGATGTTCTGCGTCGAAAGCAACTTCCTGAGCATTAGCATCTAACTGATAAATTTTCTCATGATATTTTACAAATCTCATACCATCTTTCTCAACAATATGAGAACCTGAATCGTCATGATGAAACTCGCTAGACATAAAGGTTGTTAGTCCTTGATCTGTCCATAGAATAATAGGTAAAGCAATAGTAATTGGTTTACCATTCCAATCAACAACATGAAACTCATGCGCATCCTTAACGTGATGCATAATCATTTCTTTGGCATTGAACTCTTTATCGTTCTCGTTCTCTGGGCTTTCTGTTGCATATCCAACAAATGAAATTGCTAAAAATAATACAGAAAAAAATACGTTTTTAAAGGTGTTTAATGTCATTCTATATTGATTAAAAATACCTTGCTTTAAATTCCGTGCAAATGTACGTACATTATATTAAATGTCAAACACTTTTTTAATGATTATTTAAAGCCTTGTTTTTAGAGGGTTTTCAAGGCTTTTTTTGAAGGAAACTTGTTAAAGAAAAGACTTCAAAAAACAAGTATAAAAAGTAAGGGATAAAAAAGTTGAATACATCTGGCTGCTTATGTTCTGTATCCGACAATAAAACTGGGAGTAAAAAAACGATAGCTAAAATCATTTTTAAGAATGTAAACCCCATAAATATGTTGAAAATCTCGGTTTTCCCTCTAGAATATTGAAAATTAATGACTGAATATAATAAGGTGGTAACCACAAAATGAAAGACATACACTTGCCATAAAGGAATAATATAGTTGATGTTTTCAGCAAAATGATATAGCAAATAACTGTGTATCCCAAATAAAATAAGGGTTACTGCTATATTTTGAATTAAAAACGAAAGTTGTCTAGATTTAAAAGCTGGATTCATTTAATTGTCTTCTTTTGAGATTGCAATAATACGTCTTATTACAAAAACAATAGCAAAAATTACAAACACTAAAGATAGAATAATGGTATAGAGGTTGTGTTTATTTGGAAACGCATTGTCTAATTTTACACCAACAAAAGCCCCTATGCCAATAATAGCAAACATTTGAAAAGCAATACTGGAATAACGAGCGTAAGTATTAAGCTGTTTCTTGTCCAGATTTTGGGAGTTCTTTTTGTTCACTTCTAGAATTAAAATCTTTTACAGCGCCTTTCATAGCACAAGTTACATTAAATGTTGCTCCTGGCTCTACTTCTAGTTTACCTAATACAACTTCTCCTTCAATATGTGCTGTAGATTTTAAAGTTAAGGTTCCAGATAAAGATAATTTACCAGAAAATTTACCTTCAAAATGTGCATCTGTACCACTTAACGTCCCTTTAATATAACCTGTTTTTCCAACTACTACTTTTCCAGGAGTTCTTAAATTCCCTTCAATAGTTCCATCTATTCTTAAATCGCCTTCACTTGTTAAATCTCCAACAATTTTTGTGCCTTTAGAGATAACATTCTGACTTGAAGTTAGTTCAAGGCTTGTTTTGTCTTTTTTATTTTCAGAAAACATAATGAACTGTTTTAATGGTTATTCAAAATTTAAATACTCATCAAAATTCTTGTGAATTTGAATGATTCTGTAGTTAGATGAAGAAATTGCAAAAAAATCATGCACAATTCTATCTTTCTTTTTCTCTTGAAGAGATTGCGCATATCCAATGGCTCCATCTTTACTTTTTAATCCATGTACTATAACAAAAGTTGTAGTTGAATTATAAATATCCTCTGAAACAGAAAGCTCGTAAACGTTCACTTTTTCTATTTCCTTATCTAAAGCTTTTTTAAATTTATCAATTTCTTCATTAGATGAATTAGTGAAGTAATAAACTATTTTAAAGTTTCTGTCTTCATCACTATCTATAAACTCTTTGTTAGCTAATTTAGGTAAAACATTATCAGTTATTTCTTGAGCTCTTACTCCTTCAGGAGTATTCGCGTAATTTAAAGCTACAAAATTTAAGGCACTACTGTAGGCTTCAAAACCATATAGCCTACCTGTTGCAGTTGCTTTTAGTAATTCGAATTTTGCCACCATTGGATCGCCTTCAAATGTTGTAATATATTCTTCGCTTTGAGTGATTACTACACTGTATTCCTGATTTTCTAACTTATCGTATAATATTTTATAAATATAATCTGGACTATTTTCATCTTTTGCTGCTCCTGCTTCTGGATTCATTAAAATAGATGCATAACGCGAGTCTGGATAATTAGCAATAATATTGTTTTTAGCAATTTCAGCTTCGTCGTTTTCTCCCAATAAAATATATAGCTTATATAGATTATATTCAGATGGTAACACTAGTTTATGTTCTGGTTCTTTGCTTAATAGGTCTTGAAAAGTTTCTTTAGAAAGTTCATATTCTTTAAACTTTTCTTTATAAATAACAGCTAATTGGTAATAAGCAAAATTTCGCTCTTTTATAATGCTGTCAATTTCTTTTTGTTCTGTTGGGATTCTATCTATATAATATTTTGGATTGAATAATTCGTTTTCAGCAACTACAGCAGTTTCCTGACTTTTAGCATTTTCGTTGATTATAGATTTACTTTTTGTAGACCACCTCCAATCGTCAGCTAATTCTCTGTTTCCCCAGTTTTTAATAAAATCATTCTTACCATAAGCAACAGTAGTTGGATTATAGAAATAGAAACTAGAAGCTGGAGGTCCATTTATTGGTCCTCTAGAGGTTTTCATATTTTGATCTTTCCCACCAAAATTATTTTTAGAAATGTTTTGGTTGTCAAACTCTTTGTTTCTTTCTTGAATTTCTTTTAACTCTTTTTCTTTTTCGGCTTGAATTTTTAATTGATCTGTATAATCTTCAAAGTAAGCTAATTGCTCATCGTGTGACAAAGCTGTAAGCGATATAATACTATCGTTAACGAATGCTATATCTTCATAATAAATTACATCATCTAAATTATCTCTTTTTCGCTTTATAATCCTAAACGGCTTACTGTTTGTAACCATATTGGTCATTGTGCTGTCGTAATAAGCTCCTGCTATTTTGTATTGAGAGTAATCGAAAAAATAATCGCCTAAAATCTCGTAATTTATAGCTTTTAATTTTTTATCTCCTGAATTGGTTCTTAAGGATTTATTATAATATTCAACAGCTAAAGAATCAGACTCAATAGAACGATAAAAATCCCCTTTCTGATGGTATATTTTGTCTAGATAAGGTCTGTTTTCTCTGTTTTCTTCTAAATCTGTTAGAGTTTCTAAGATTATATCCTTATTATCTTCTGCAATACTATAATTATTAGCTTGCTCTAAATGAGCTGCAATTAAATATATACGAGGGGTTTTTCTGTTTAATTTTATAACTTCCTCAAAAGCTAGATTTGCGCTATCCTTATAACCAAGTCGGTTATAAAGCTGTCCTTGAATGTAACGATAACGACCTCTTTCGTCGTGATTTTTCGTATTTATACTAGCTATTTCTAATTGGGTTACAGCACTATCTAATGATTTTGTATTAATGTATGCTTGTGCTAATGTTGAAGTTGCATCGGCTAAATCTTGGTCTTCTAAAGCTTCAAGTTTTAGCAAGCGTTTAAGGTTTTCTATTGCAAGCTCATCGTTTTCTAATCGTAAATTTGTTTTTTCACGCCAGATTCTAGCTTGATTAATTTTATCGCTAGCTGCATATTTATAAAGAATATAATTAAAAGCTTCTAACGCTGGTACAAATCTTTGATCGAAGTATCTAGATTTTCCTAAAAGCAAATACGCTTCATCCATTTGAGGATTTACTTCTTTGCCTTGAATATTCATACTGTGCTTTTGAATGGCTTTAACAGCTTTTTCTTCAGCTCTACTAAACCTTTCGTTTTTGTTTTGTCCTGGAAGTGTTACCTCGTCTTGAATTTGCATTCTTTCTATTGGAAGAATATCCCAATAATTATCTTGGTAAGATTCGTTCAAATCCAGCCTTCCTTCTTCTAAAGAAATATAACCGTTATACAAGGTGTTATCCTTCGCAGATAAAGCATGATAATTTCTGTTAATAAAGGAGTCTTTTTTTCGAGAACAACTCGATATAAAAAGAGTGATACAGAACAAGAACAATATGATTCTAAAAGATGTACGCAACGTTGACAGTATTTGGTTTAAGTATAAACTAAAATAAGCTACATATATTATGTATAGCCGTAAAAATAAGGCATCTTTTTGAATTATTTGTAAAGAAATATATCAAATATGAATGTATGAGAAATATATCGAATTCTCTCAATCGCTTTTTTGTATAAAAACCAACTTGTTTATTTTGAAAACATTAAACAGTTTCAGTTCCTGCAAAATGAGCTTCTAAATCTTTTAAAGTAGCTTCACTAGTGGCTAAATCCTTAATAATTTTTCCTTTTTCTAAAACTACAATACGCTCGCAAACGTCTGTTACATGCATTAAATCGTGACTTGAAATTAAAACTGTAACACCTTTAGTTTCAGCAAGATTTTTAATAATCCCTTTTAAACGAATTTGCGTTGTTGGATCTAAATTTGCAAAAGGTTCATCTAGAATAATAACTTCTGGATTTCCTATTAAAGCCGCAACGATACCTGCTTTTTTCTGATTTCCTTTACTCAAGTCTCTTAAATATTTTTTCTGATTTAATATTTCTCCATGGAAAAAGTCTTCAAATTGAGATAATAAAGCATCAACATCTGCTTTATTTTGTCCACGAAGTTCTCCTATAAAATAGAAGTATTCTTCTGGTGTTAGGTAACCAATTAAAAAGCTTTCGTCTATAAAAGCAGATGTAAAAGGTTTCCAATCTTCGCTTTCTTTTACTAAAATGTCATTGCTTCTTATCTCTCCTTTTGAAGGTCTAATTAAGTCTAATAATAAACTGAAAAAAGTAGTTTTTCCTGCTCCATTATTTCCAACCAAGCCAAAACTTTGCCCTTTAGGAATATCTAAATGCTCTATATCTAAAACGGTTTTACTTCCGTATGTTTTTGTAAGGTTTGATGTATGTATCATAATCTATTTTTATTAATTGTCTTGACTAAATGCTTGAATCATTTTATATTTTGAATCTAAATATTTTTCGGTAATAAGATTCATTAGTTTTTGATGGAAAACAATTCCTATTACTCCAAGAATTGTTAATACTAGACAGCCTATTTCGAAACTAAAAAAGTAATACGAAGCTCCAAAAATAGCCAGTGGAAGTGCCATTAATGGAATACCAATAAGCCATTGTACTGCTCCAGTACCTTGGTAATTAAAAGCTGCACGTTGGTTTAGGTCTATCTTCTTTCTATTAAAAGAACCACCAAGTAACATAACATGTGTATTAACTCCAATATTATATACTGCTGCTGCAAAATGCGCTAATAAAATTTTCCATCCAAAATATACATACGGAATACTTAAAATAAATAAGATAACAACACTAACAGCCATCAAGGTATATTTAGATTTTAAATACTGTTTGTATTTAATATTTTGGCTCATAAGCATTTTGTAGTAACCACTATCCCAAGCTGGAATAAACTGTCCGAAATTAATTAAAAAGATTCCTGTAACAAATATGCCTACAAAAGCAAACATCCAAGGCATGTCTTGATATACTGGATTCGGATAGAAAAACAAGCCATAAAGCAAACCAATAACTAAAATAAAAACAGAAGATCTTGGGCGTTTATTACGCCAAATTAATTTTAAATCTAATTGCATAAAAGGAGCTGCATCTCCAAATTTTCTAGTCCATTCTAGATTTGAAGCTTTTACTTCTTGAGCTTTAGCTTTTAAAGAACTATCTAAATACAATTGCTTTTTTAATTTGCCAAAATTAACAAGATATAACCCTATTAAAACTAATACAGGAATAGCAATAAGCAATGGCGTTTCATAAATTGATGAAACAGCATTTGAAACTAAATTTGTAAAAGAGATTAAGTCGAAATAATTGATAGCAAATAAGCCTCCAGCAAATAATATTATTGGTAAATAAGATAACTCTGTTTCAGAAGAAAGGCTTTCAATAATAAAATTTAAAAAGTTAATAACTAAGGTTATAACAAATATGGCTATTACCCAAAAAATAACTGAGGTTATTGGATACCCATTTATTATTAGCATAACTCCAAAAGGCACAAACGCGAAAAGTGGTAAGAAATTAAAAAAAGAAAAACCCGATTTCCCTAACACATAATGAACCACTTTAGATCGTTTTATTGGGAGTGTTAATAAGGGTTTTACGCTCATAACTGGCAATTTTTGAAAGAAAAATCGCATGATTACATCAGCCAAAAACCAGTAAAATAAATAACTATTTACTATTACTAATGGATCTTGTTCTGGAAATGTTTCTTTTAAAATTGGATATAATGCAATCCCTAATGCTAAGAATGTTACTACAAAATACAAGGCAACAAAAACAAGCAAAACATTAAGAGCCATGCTTTTTTGCCAATAAGCAGACCTAAAATATTGTTTCCATTCTAAGTTAATAAAGTGTTTAATTTTCATACGCTTCGAGTTGGTTTCTTCTATTAGTAATATTAATACACATTTTGTTACAATCAAAACTTAATTAATAACTGTATTTCTTATTTTTGTGAAAAATTATAATATGTCACATTTTCATAAGCTTACTATAAAAGAAATTAGAAGAGAAACAGATAAATCTGTTGTTATAAGTTTCGATGTCCCAGAAAATTTAAAATCGACTTATGCTTTTAAAGCTGGTCAATATATTACTTTAAAAACTAATATTAATAACCACGAAGTACGTAGAGATTATTCGTTGTGTTCCTCGCCAAAAAGTGGTGATTTAACAGTAGCTGTTAAAGAAGTTACAGATGGCACATTTTCGGCTTATGCTAATAATACGTTGAAAGCTGGAGACACATTAGAAGTAGCTCCACCAAAAGGACGCTTTCTTTTTGAACCTAACGATTCTAAAACAAAAAACATTGCGCTTTTTGCTGCTGGTAGTGGTATTACGCCAATTCTAAGTATTATTAAATGTGCTTTAGAAGAAGAAGTTTATAGCAAAGTGATTCTGGTTTATGGTAACAAATCGACTAAAAATACCATGTTTCTGCAAGAACTTCTAGATTTACAACATCAATATAAGGACCGTTTTTCTATACAATTTGTGTTTAGTCAAACAGATGAAGATGATGCCATTTTTGGACGCATTGAAAAAAGTACGGTTAATTTTGTTATGAAAAATACGCATAAGCACGTAGTTGTAGATGCCTTCTATTTATGTGGTCCAGAAGCCATGATTCATACGGTTAAAGATGTGTTAACCGAACACAATATCCCTGAAGACAATATTCATTACGAGCTTTTTAAAGCAGCAAAACCTGCAGATGTTAATGAAGATGAAATAGCTAGTGGGAAAACTAAAATTACTGTTGTTGTTGATGAAGAAGAAACCACGTTTGAAATGTCTCAAAAACAATCTATTCTTGAAGCTGCTTTAGATGAAGATTTAGATGCACCTTATTCTTGCCAAGGTGGTATTTGCAGCAGTTGTTTGGCGAGAGTGACTGAAGGTGAAGTAACCATGAGACAAAACAACATTTTAACTGATGGTGAAGTGGCCGAAGGATTGATTTTAACTTGTCAAGCACATCCAACAACGCCTACTGTGAAAGTGGATTATGATGATATTTAATTTTAGTTGTTAAAACGTCCTTTATTTTCCCTACAACAGTTTCTGGAGTTATACTTCTTGAAGCTTCTTCATAACCTTCGGGATATTTATTTCCGTAGATAGATGTTGGAATTGAAGGAAATTGTTCTCTGTCTGAAAGTAAGGCAAAATCTTCTGGTTGGTTAAAAGGCGCAAAGCCAGCAAAAGGATGCGTCACTCCCCAAATGGTAATTACTTTTACACCTAACATAGCTGCCATGTGTGCATTTCCAGAGTCCATAGAAAGCATAACATCTAGATTGGAAATAACATCTAATTCTTCACCTAACGTTAGTTTTCCAGCTAGATTGACAAGATGTTCGTACTTATTTTGATACGAATTAAGAATATCAATTTCTTTTTTTCCACCACCAAAAAGTAAAATTTTGTTTGTTTTTGAAAGCGAATCGATTACTTTTTCCATCAAATCTAAAGGATACATTTTGCTTTCATGAGCTGCGAAAGGAGCAATACCAATCCATTTTTTAGTGTCTGCTCCTACTAAATCCTGCAATTTGGAATTCAACGCTACACGATTTGGAAATTTAGGGTTTGCTAAATCTAAAGGAAATCCTAATTTTCTAAAAACATCAGTATATCGTTCGTGCGTTGTTTTAAGTTGTTGGAATGTTTTTCCTGTAATCAACCCTTTTTTTTCTGCTCTTCCTTTATCTATTTGAACAAAAGATTTTCCGAAGAAAAAGCATTTTAAAATATTTGTGCGCAATACATTATGTAAATCTGCAACAGCGTCAATATTCAGCTTTTTTAACTCTTTAGATAATTTATAAAGCCCAAAAATACCTTGATGATTTCCTTTTAAATCTGCAGGATAAACAGTTACGTTTTCTAAATCTCTAAAGAAAGGTGTGAAAAATTCTCTAGTTAAAACAGTTAGCTTTGCTTCTGGGTATTGTGTAGTGAGTGCCTTTATAACAGGAACAGTCATGGCAACGTCTCCCATAGCTGAAAGACGAATGACTAGGATGTGTTTTGGTTTTGACATCTTAATTAAGATGAGATTCCTGCTTTTGCAAGAATTTTATTTTTGGGAACGCAATACAGGATTCAACTCGTCGTCGTTGTACATTTTCATTTGCTTATACACTTTCATGTACTTATCGCCTTTTTCAATATCGCTTAACAAAGTGTCAATTGCAGTAGATAAATCTACTCTTTGTTCTAACAAAACGTCCAATTTCTTTTTACATGCTGCTAAATGTGCTTCGGAAGCATCTGTTCTTGTTGCTTCTTCGTTCATATGATACACTTTTAGTGCTAAAATAGACAATCTATCAATTCCCCAAGCTGGACTTTCAGTGTTAATTGTAGCGCCAGTTTTTGGTGTTACATGTTTATATTTTTCAAGAAAATAACTATCAATATATTCCACCATATCTGTTCTATCTTGGTTAGAAGCATCTATCTGGCGTTTTAGTTTTAAAGCAGCAACTGGATCTATTTGTGGATCGCGAATAATATCTTCGTAATGCCATTGAACTGTATCTATCCAACTTTTTCTGTAAAGCAAATGTTCTAATAAATGTGATTCTTTGTTATATGGGTTTTCAAAAGATTGATCGACTGTATTTATAACATGATATTTTTCAATTACGTCCTGAAAAATTTTATTGGCTTTGTCTGTAAACATGATTTCAAATTTAAGACACAAATCTACATATTTTTTAGCTAAAAGGTTTTTAAAGCCTTAAGAAAGTAGATTCACGTTTACTTTTCTATTAAAATAAAAATTACAAACGTAAATATAAGCCTAATTAATTAACTTTACCACTCAACAAAATTAGCACAAACATGCACATTCATAATTTTTCAAAACAAAATACCATCTTAAATACATTTGTCTCTGAAATGAGAGATGTTAGTATTCAAAAAGACAGCATGCGCTTTCGAAGAAACATAGAACGTATTGGTGAAATTTTGGGTTACGAATTAAGCAAAAAATTAAGTTATAAACCCACAACCATTAAGACGCCTCTAGGAGTTTGCGAAATTGAAAAAATAGATAATGACATCGTGCTTTGCTCTATTTTAAGAGCAGGAGTTCCGTTACACGATGGCTTATTGAATTATTTTGATAAAGCAGAAAATGCTTTTATTTCTGCCTACAGAC
The DNA here is from genome assembly GCF_003148645.1 of Xanthomarina spongicola. GTDB lineage: Bacteria > Bacteroidota > Bacteroidia > Flavobacteriales > Flavobacteriaceae > Xanthomarina > Xanthomarina spongicola. Next base: position 339,534 of record NZ_QGGP01000001.1, on the reverse strand, counting down.
ATCATAAAGAAAAGCCTGAGAGTTTTGAAATAATCGTCGAATATTTAGCGTGTCCTAGTTTGGAAAATAAAACTTTAATTTTAGCTGATCCAATGTTAGCGACTGGACAATCTATGGTTGCTACTTTTGAGGCTTTAAAACCATTTGGAACGCCTAAAAATATTCATTTAGTTAGTGTTATTGCTGCACAAGAAGGGATTGACTTTATTGAAAATCATTTTGATAAAGACACCCATTTATGGGTTGCAACTGTAGATGAAAAACTGAATGAAAAAGGATATATTGTTCCTGGATTAGGTGATGCAGGTGACTTAGCCTTTGGTGAAAAACTACAGCAATAAATTGATTATTGGAACAAGGATAAGAATCCAAATTAATGCTTCTTTAAACCATTTTTCTTTAACTATTTCAAAATAGCTTGCCATTATTATAGATAATGGAGCAAAGAGAAATATAAATTCTGCACCAGTTTTTTGTGGTGAAATTATAATGATTGTAACAGCAATTATAGCTGCTAAAAGTATTAATAAATATGAAGGTTTATAGCTTTTAGATTTAGTTTTTATATTGATTATATAGAAGAAGACTGCCCATACAAAATAGGATAATATAACTGTAGAAGAGAGCACGATTTGAGTTTCGTTTAACATGCTAAAATCGAAACTAATATCTGTATTAATATTAGAAAAATAACTTATAATATCTGTATTTGTAAGCAATAAATAGCAAATGCTGATTACACCAACAGTTAATATACCAATAAAAGGTATAATCCAATTTTTTACATCGGCAACAGTAAATAATAAAAGAGCTGCGAAAATTAAAATATAAAAAAGAGATGACCAAAAACATAATAGTGTTGCAAGGCTTATCCAAAAGGCTGCATCAAAAACTTTTTTATTTATCTGCTTTTTTGTCCTAATACTAATAATTCGTCTTAAAGCAAACAGAATAAAAAGGTTTGCGACTAAAATCTTAGAGTTTATAAAAGTTTGTGGCATCATGACCATGAATAAGCTAAAAAATAAAATTTTGTAGCTATTGCTTTTGGTCAAATCGTTTTTACCTGATAAAAAATCGAAAACAAATACTGAAAAGATACAAACACCAAACAATACTATTTGTTTACCAACATTAAGTGCATTATATGCTACTGTAGTTTTAAAAACTTTAGTTGAAATAAAAGCAATCATCAACAAAGTACTTACAACAACAAAATGTATGGGTTTGGCTTTGCTAAAGAAACTAGATATCATTTAAAAAAATATTTGTTTGTAGTAGTTATTTTAATATTCTTTACAATTTATTAAAATTTAAAATGAAAAAAATGTAATATTGCTATGTAAATATATTGATAATCCCTTTTGGCTCTCTTTGAGCATTAAATTTTATATATAATGAAAGACTTTTTTTACGCAATCCAGGATTTATTTGTAAACGTATTATTTGCTCCTTATGATGCATTAGCTAAACTAGAACTAGAAAATTGGTTTGCAGCAAATATAGTTTCTTGGTTATTTGTTATTATTGGTTTTGTTGCTTTTTTATATTGGATGAAACAATTAAAAGGATATAACGATGTTAATGATGATGATAAAAGTATTACATCGCATTCATACTTATAAATCGAATCCAATATCTTTTCGATAATTCATCTTATCAAAATGTAGTTTTTCTATATTTTGATAAGATTTTTTTATGGCTTCTTGGTACGTATTCCCAAAAGATGTTATTGCCATAACTCGTCCTCCAGAAGTTACAATTTTTCCGTCTTTATTAATTGCTCCAGCATGAAAAGGTATTGAATCTATAATCTGTTCTAGACCTGTAATTACCTTTCCCTTTTCGTAAGCTTCAGGATAACCACCAGAAACTAGCATGACTGTTGTTGCAGCACGTTCATCAATTTCTAAATTAATTTTATCTAATGTTTGATTGGCTATTGCTTGGAAAATTTCAACCAAATCGGTTTTTAGTCTTGGTAAAACAACTTCAGTTTCTGGGTCTCCCATTCTAACATTGTACTCGATTACTTTCGGATCATCTCCTACTTTAATCAATCCAATAAAAACAAACCCTTTGTATGGCAGATTGTCTTTTTTAAGTCCTTCAATTGTTGGTTTTACTATACGCTCTTCAATTTTATTTAAAAAGTCATCTGTAGCAAAGGGAACTGGAGAAACTGCTCCCATACCTCCTGTATTTAAACCTGTATCGCCTTCACCTATACGTTTATAATCTTTAGCTGTTGGTAGTACTTTATAGTTTTTTCCGTCTGTTAAAACAAAACAACTTAACTCAATTCCGTCAAGGAACTCTTCAATAACTACTTTCGTGCTTGCTTCACCAAATTTAGCGTCAATTAACATGCTTTTTAATTCGGCTTTTGCTTCGTTTAAATTGTTTAAAATCAAAACACCTTTTCCGGCTGCAAGACCATCTGCTTTTAAAACATAAGGTGGGTTTAAAGTTTCTAAAAAAGCATAGCCTTCTTCAACGTTAGAAGCGTTAAAGCTTTTATAAGCTGCTGTTGGAATGTTATGACGCACTAAAAATTCTTTTGCAAACTCTTTACTTCCTTCTAATTCGGCTGCTGCTTTTTGAGGTCCAATAACAGAAACGTGCTTAATATCCTCATCATTTAAAAAGAAATCGTGAATACCTTGTACCAAAGGATCTTCTGGTCCAACGACAACCATATTTATTTTATATTCTAAAACAGCTTCTTTAATGGCTAGAAAATCTGTTACTTTAATATCTAAATTTTTTGCAATTTGATTGGTCCCAGAATTCCCAGGAGCCACAAAAAGTGACTTACATAAAGGGCTTTGTGCCATTTTCCAAGCAAAAGTATGCTCTCTTCCACCAGAGCCAAGAATTAAAATGTTCATGTTGTGTGTTGTTTGTCGCAAAAATAAAACTAATGCTTCGAATACACGAATAATTTTTGTTTACTTTACAGAAATTATGTTTTTATATTTTGAATTTATTCGATCTTACTTTAAAATTTAATGGCTTTCCAATTAAGAAGGCTGAAATTGCTTTAGAAGGAATTCAACAAATAAATGAGGATGTATTTGAGGTATATATCAACGAAAAAAAGCAGGCTATTGTTGATTTTCATTTAAAAAACAACTCCTTTTACAAAGAACTAGCAAAAGACGCAATTTCTTTAGACTGGAATTCAATTCCTGTTATGACAAAACGCGATTTACAACAGACTTTAGATAAACGTTTATCGAAAGGTTTCACACGCAAAAACGTTTATATAAATAAAACCTCTGGCTCTTCAGGAGACCCTTTTGTTTTTGCAAAAGATAAATTTTGTCATGCTTTAACTTGGGCTCTAATTAAAAATAGATTTGGTTGGTATGGTTTAGATTTTAATAGCTCAAAACAAGCTCGATTTTATGGTATCCCATTAGATAAAAAAAGTTATTATAAAGAGCGGTTTAAAGACGTATTAAGTAAACGTTATAGATTTTCTGTGTTTGATTTAAGTGATAAGGCTTTTCATAAATATTTAACTGTTTTTAAATCTAGTAAGTTTGATTATATAAATGGTTACACCAGTTCTATTATTCAATTTGCCAAATTTTTAGAACGACAAAACCTAAATCTAAAAACCATTTGTCCAACGTTAAAAGCATGTATTGTAACTTCTGAAATGCTTTTTGAAAACGATAAGGTACTCATGGAAACTCAGTTTGGAATTCCAGTAATTAACGAATATGGAGCGTCAGAACTTGATTTAATAGCTTTCCAAGACCCTAATAATAATTGGCTAGTAAATAGTGAAACGTTATTAGTGGAAATATTAGATAAAAACAACAATGTACTTCCACTTGGACAGGAAGGACGAGTCGTTATAACCTCACTTTACAACAAGGCTCACCCTTTTATAAGATACGATATTGGAGATATTGGAATACTTTCAACACAAAGTACATTTAAAAAACCCATTTTAGAAAAATTAATAGGACGAACTAATGATATTGCTATTTTACCAAGTGGAAAAAAAGCAGCAGGTTTAACATTTTATTATATCACAAAAAGTATCATTGAGGACGATGGAAACGTGAAGGAATTTGTTATAGAACAACATAAAAAAAATACTTTCATCATAAAATATGTGAGTTTATATGAACTTTCTGTTGAAAAAATGAAACTAATTTCAAAAGAAATGGAACAGTATTTAGAAAAAGGGCTTCATATTGATTTTGAACGAAAACATCAATTAGAACGTTCGAAGAGTGGTAAACTGAAACAGTTTTCGTCTTTAATTCAGGAACCTTAAAAGATGAAAAGCATACTAATAATTACAAGTTATTTTCCTCCAGAAACTGGAGCTGCCTCAAATAGGATGTTCCATTTAGCTAATGGCTTACAAAATCAAAATTATAAAGTTTCAGTAATTACACCATTACCTAATTACCCAACAGGTGAAATTTTTCCAGAATATAAAGGTAAATTTAAGTGTACCACAATTGAAAACAACATAACCATCCATAGACTTTGGCTTTATGCTAGCAACTCTAAAAACAAATTTTTACGCTTATTCGCAATGTTTTCTTATAGTTTTAGCTTGATTTGGTTTTTTATTTGGAATAAGATTCCTCAAACAGTTATTGTGCAATCACCTCCTTTAATAGTGGCTTTTACTAACATGATTTTTTTAAGATCTAAAAACAGAAAACTTATTTTAAATGTAAGCGATTTATGGCCAATTGCTGGATTGGAATTGGGAGCTTTTAAAAAGAATTATAGCTATAGATTACTAGAGAAAATTGAACGTTTTAACTATAAAAAGGCAGATATTGTTTTAGGGCAAAGTGACGAAATTTTAACTCACGTAAGATCACTTATTCCAAACAAAACGTCTTACTTATATAGAAATTACCCAGATTTTGAGGTGGCTGAATTAGTATTACCTTATCCTTCTGAAGGAAAAATAAAATTAGTTTATGCTGGCTTATTAGGAATGGCTCAAGGTATTTTTAAATTATGTAAACAACTAGATTATTCTTACTTAGAGTTTCATATTTATGGCGCTGGAGCAGAGCAGAAAAAAATTGAAACATTTATTCTGAATCATCCAGAATTACCAATTGTATATCATGGAGAGATATTAAGAACTAAACTCCATTCAGAGCTTTTAAATTATGATATAACTATTATCCCTTTGCTTAATAGAATATATGGCTCTGTTCCATCAAAAATTTTTGAATATGCTAGATTAGGATTGCCGATACTTTATTTTGGAGGAGGAGAAGGTGAAAGTATTGTTAAAAAAAATAGTTTAGGTTGGACTGCAAAGGCTGGTGATTACGAGGCTTTAAATAAAGTGATTTCGTGTATCAAAAAATCAGAATTAACTTTAGAATTTAAAAAAAATATAAGAAAGACTGCGTTAGAAAATTTTGATTTTAAAACCCAATTTAAAACCATAAAAAAGCTTATTTAATAAGCTTTTTCTTCTCCTTTTATAGCATTTAAAAACGTTTTGAAAATAATTTTAATATCTAATAAAAGAGACCAGCTTTCAATATAAAATATATCGTACTTAACACGTCCAATAATGTCTTTATCTGTTTCAACTTCACCTCTAAAACCACTTATTTGCGCCAATCCTGTTATGCCTGGTTTTACAAAATGTCTTACCATGAATTTATCAATTCTTTTTGCATACATATTTGTATGGCTAACCATATGAGGTCTTGGCCCAACTACAGACATATCCCCAAATAGTACATTAAAGAACTGAGGTAATTCATCTATACTGGTTTTTCTTATAAACTTTCCAATTTTTGTGATTCGTTGATCTCCTCTTGTTGCTTGATATAAATGTGCATCTTTATTAGGCATCATAGATCGAAATTTATAACAATCAAATTCTTTATAATTAAAACCGTTTCTTGATTGTTTGAAAAATATTGGCCCTTTAGATTCAATTTTTATAAGAATCGCTATCAAAGGTGTAAGCCATGATAATAAAAAAATAATGACCAAAGAAGAAAACAAAATATCAAATGTTCTTTTTAAAAACAAATTAACTGAGTCTTCCAGAGGAATATTTCTTAAAGATAAAATTGGAATATAATCATAATACTCGTATTTAAGTTTTTTAGAATATATGTCTTTATTATCAGGTAAAAACTTTAGTATTTTTAAATTATTATCTGCAAAATCAATAACCCTATACATTTGAGTGTTTGATAGTTCTGAGATAGAGCAATATATTTCATCAATTGACTCCCTTTTAATAAAATTAAAACATGCTTCTAAGCTAAAGTTGTCTTTATCTTTAATATTAAATGTTTTCTTATGCATATAGCCATATTCTGGATTTTTATTAAAAAAACTCTCTAGAGCCATAGTTTGTTTGTTCTTACCTATAATGGCTGTAGTTCTGTAATTTCCACCAAATACTGTTCTATATTTTTGTAGTAAATAATATAAGGTAAATTTAAAAAGCCCTATTAATAAGAAAACTAATAAAGAATATTTTATAATGGTTAAAGGTTGAATGTTTAATTCATGGTTGAAACCAGAAAAGGCAAACATTAATAATGTAAACAAAGCCAATTGTTTAATTAATAATGATGCAATTGTAATTTCTCTTGAATATCTATAAACTTCGTAAAATTTTGAATAAATAGAGAGTACTACCCAACAAATAGAAACAATAAATACAAACTTTATTGGCTCTACCATTTTAAAAAAATACAAGACAGCCAATACATTAATGATACTTAAATCAATAATGTAAGCTATATGCTTTAAATAACCAGAGTATCTACCTTGTTTAAATGTTGTCACTTATTTTCTAATATGCTTTGAAAAGTCTTTGTGTTCGCTTTTATATAATTCGTCTTTTGTAAGGCTTTTAAAATAATTAAATGTTTTAAGCATACCTTCTTCTCTTCCAACTTTAGGCTCCCAGCCTAATAGTTTTTTTGCCAGTGTAATATCTGGTTGTCTCTGTAATGGGTCATCTTTTGGAAGTTCTTTATAGGTTATCTTTTGGTCTGTTCCTGTTAATTTAATTATTTCTTCGGCAAAATCTTTAATTGTAATTTCATGAGGATTCCCAATATTTACTGGATTAGAATAGTCGCTAAATAAAAGCTTATAAATTCCATCTACTTGGTCGCTAACATAACAAAACGATCTAGTTTGCATGCCGTCTCCAAATACCGTCAAATCTTCACCTCTTAAAGCTTGACCCATAAAAGCAGGAATAACCCTTCCGTCGTTTAATCTCATTCTTGGACCATAGGTATTAAAAATACGTACAATTCTAGTTTCTAATCCATGAAATCTATGATAGGCCATTGTTATAGATTCTTGAAATCTTTTAGCCTCATCATAAACACCTCTCGGTCCAATAGTGTTTACATTTCCATAATATTCTTCGGTTTGTGGATGAACTAATGGGTCGCCATAAACTTCAGATGTTGATGCTATTAGAAGTCGTGCATTTTTAGCTTTAGCAAGACCTAATAAATTATGTGTCCCTAAAGAACCAACTTTAAGTGTTTGAATAGGAATTTTTAAATAATCAATTGGACTTGCAGGTGATGCAAAATGAAGTATATAATCTAGTTCTCCTTCAATTTTAATGAATTCTGTAACATCATGTTCGATAAATTGAAATAGAGGATTATCTAATAAATGGCTTATATTTTTTTTGTCGCCTGTTATAAAATTATCCATCCCAATAACTTGGAATCCTTCTTTAATAAATTTATCGCATAAATGCGAACCTAAAAATCCTGCTGCACCTGTTATTAATACTTTTTCCATTATTTCAATATATAACTAAGCTTAAATATTATTTAATATTATTTAATAGCCAAATTTTAGCTATAGATAGTTTAATAAATTAGATAAATGAATTTATTAGGCACCACTCCCTATTTTATAATACACAAAGCCAATTCTTTCTAATTCTGTTTTGTTTAATATACCTCTTCCGTCAAAAACAAAAGCTGGTTTTTGCATATTATCATAAATTCTCTGCCAATCATAGCTTACAAATTCATCCCATTCAGTAAGAATAGCTACGCTATGAGATTGATTGCAAGCTTCATAAGGATCTTTGTGTACTTGTAACAAATTTCTATTTTCTTCAGAAGATCTGGTTTTTAAATAATCTAAGTCTGAATATATTTGTTTAGCAACTACTTTAGGATCGTAAACAGAAATTTTAGCTTGTTCGCTTAATAAGCTATCTGCTACTTTTATTGCTGCTGATTCACGAGTATCATTCGTGTCTTTTTTAAATGCCCAGCCTAAGAATGTTATTTTTTTACCTGAAACTGTATTGTATAATGTGCTTACAATAAGATCTGAGAAACGCTGTTTTTGATGTTCATTTATTAGTATTACTTGTTCCCAATAATCTGCAACCTCATCTAGTCCATAGCTTTTTGCTATATATACTAAATTTAAAATGTCTTTTTGAAAACATGAGCCTCCAAAACCTACTGAAGCTTTTAAAAATTTTGGGCCTATTCTACTATCCATTCCTATAGCTTTTGCTACTTCGTTTATGTCTGCTCCTGTTTTTTCACAAATTTCTGACATGGCATTTATTGAAGAAACACGTTGTGCTAAAAATGCATTTGCAGTTAGTTTAGAAAGTTCTGACGACCAAACGTTTGTAGTCAATATTTTCTCTCTAGGAACCCAATTAGCATAAATGTCGGTTAAGGCTTTTAAAGCCTCCTTGCCTTTAGGAGTAGATTCTCCTCCTATTAAAACGCGATCTGGCATTAGTAGATCGTTAACTGCTGTTCCTTCGGCTAAAAATTCCGGATTAGATAATATTTCGAAATGTACATGATGACCTGTATTGTTTAAAATACTTTTTATTGCAGCTGCAGTTCTAACTGGAAGTGTCGATTTTTCAACAACTATTTTATCTTGTTTTGAAACTCTAGCAATTTGGCGAGCACAAAGCTCAATATATTTTAAATCTGCAGCCATTCCTTTACCTTTTCCATAAGTCTTAGTAGGCGTGTTTACAGAAATAAAAATAATTTCAGAATTATCAATCGCTTTATCTACTTCTGTTGAAAAAAATAAATTTCTCCCTCTTGCTTCTTTTACTATACTGTCTAGACCCGGTTCGAAAACTGGAAGGTTATCTAAATTTTCGTCATTCCATGCTGCAATTCGATCTTCGTTTATATCAACAACTGTTACATTTATATGTGGGCATTTTTGTGCAATAACAGCCATAGTTGGACCTCCAACATAGCCTGCGCCTATACAGCAAATATTTTTTATTTTCATTTATTTAATTTTATTATACTCGAAATATACTTTTTCTAACTTAAAAATATTCTTACTTAGGTCAAAGTTATCTAAAAATAGTTGAACTGCATTTTTTGAGAATTGCAAACTCAATTCTTTGTTTCCTAAAATCCTTAAAATATAACTTGACATTTCTTTAACATTATTATTTTTAACAAGGTAGCCATTAAATTCATGCTTAACCAAATCTCTATTCCCATCGCAATTTGTAGCCACAATTGGTTTGCCAATGGCTAAGCTTTCTATAACTGAATATGGTAAGCCCTCATATCGTGAAGTAGAAATATATAACTGACTATTTGTTATTATATGAAATATATCCTGTCTGGATGTCCAGTCTAATAAGGTAATATTTTTATCTAAGTCTAAACTCATTATTTTTTGTTTAACTGCCTCTAAATTAGGCGCATGAAAACCAACTCCCATTAATACCAAATGAATACTACTATTTGTTTTTTTTAGCTCATAAACAACATCAACCATAAACTCAATATTTTTTTGAAAAGATGGTCTTCCTACGGAGCATATATATTGTTCCGGCCATGTTTTTTCAATACTTAAAGGCTCAATGCTTTTTACTGGTAAAATTGAATTATTAAATAGTAAGGCTTTATTCTTTTTGTATCCTACTTTCTCAATTCCTTGATTTAATTCCGATTCTGAAGTAGCCAATAAATACGAATTAGCATGTTTAAAAATTTTCTCAATTATTAAAAAAAAACTTTTTTTGAAATTAGATTCTGCACTTAAGAAAGAATACGCATGAGGTGTATGCAACACATTTACTTTATAAAATAATGAAGCAGCTCTAGCAATAATCCCTCCTTTAGCGCTATGAGCATGGATAATGTTTGGGCGTTCTTTTTTTAAAATCTTTACTGTAGAAATAATAGACTTTAAATCTTGAATAAAACTAATTTCTCTTTGAATAGGAATTTTATATTCAGCTATTGGATTGTTATTTTTATCAGTATACGGCTTTTTATCTTTATCATCTTGATGAATAATAATACTTTGAACTTTATTAGGGTCTATGTTATTAGTTACTAGCCTTAAATAAACATCAACACCTCCAACTGAATGTAATATATGTGCAACTTTTACTTTCATTGATGTTTTATTGATTTTTCTGTTTGAAAATATTCAGAGTTATAAAAAATCAAAACTATTGAAAATAAGAATACACCTAACTGCCTGTGTAATAAATTTTCTATGGTACAAAAGAATAGTAATATTAATACCATTGATAAGCTTTCAATGTTTTTTCTAGAAACAATAATCAAGTATACAAGTAATATGTTGAAAATTAAAAGGGCAATTATACCATAACTCAATAATAAATCTAAATATTGATTATGGGTATTGAAGCCTTTAGTAATAAACCAATTTTTTCGCTTTTCTTTAGTAACCACTTCAGAATAACACTTAATAAGCTTTTGTGTTGTGTGCTTAAAACCATGTCCTAAAAGTATGTTACTATTTGGAGCGTTTAAAATATTTAGACAGCAATTCCAGATAACATATCTAGGTTCCCAAATTTTTATATTTTCAATAAATTCATTTTTCTGGTCTGAATAAAAGAACCTCTGAGATAAATTTTTATTTACAGAAAAAAATATGACTATTATTACAAATGATGCTAAAATAGAGACAATGGCTTTTTTTATATTTAATCTTGAAAAAGCTCTAATTAAAAACACAATCATCAATGTTAAAATGGCCATTCTAGCTACGATGGTAAGCGTAAATAATACACAAATAATTATACTTATAATTAGTGCTCTTTTATATTTGATATTAGTTGTTTCATTAAATAGTTTTAATGAAAAAACAATACTTAAACAACACAGTAATCCAAAATACAACCTTTCGTTAATTAAAATTGAATTTATACCATCTCCTCTAGAAAAATCAAAAGATCCTTGTTCTACAATAAGATTTATAATACTAAAGGAAGAAATTAGAATACTTATAAATACAGCAATTATAAAAGAAATGAAAATTTGTTTGTAGTTTTTAATAGGCAAAGAAAGGATTGCCATTGCAACTATTATTAAAAGCTTTTTTATAACATAAAAATCTTCTAAGAAATCATTATATAATATGGCTTTTAAGAGAATAAAAATAATTAATAGAAATGCAAGTAAATATTTTGTGTCTTTTAACTTAATAAAATCGTTACTCTTTACAACAAAAGGTAATAATACAGCTAGCACTCCAAGTGTTATGTTTGGTATTGCCTTAACTAAATCAATTATTGGAAAAGTAAATACTAGCAAGCAAAATAGATAATGGTATATCTGTTTTATATGCAATTTCATTTATTAAAAAGTTTTTTTATTTTATTACTTAAGTCTCTCGAAACAAAATATAAAATAATACTTCGAAACAAACCAATTATTGGATAATATCCTAAATAAAAATGCTTTAAAATAATTCTAATTCTACTTTTTACCTGAAGTTTTCGTTTTGTTGAGGAAATAGAATTTTCATCAACAATATAATCTAACAATATTTCTGGGAGATTTTCAGATTTATATTTTTTTATAATATTAAAGAAATAAGCATAATCTTCTGCTGCTTTAAAATTGGTTGGATAATAACCAACAGAATCAACAATACTAGTTCTAAATACTACTGATGGATGCACAAACATACTGTTTAAATACATTTTTTTCTTTAATTCATTATAAGTTACTGGGTGTTCTAAAACATATAATAAATTACCCTTTTCATTGAGTATATTAACCCAAGTTCCTAATAAGTATATGTCTTCGTTATTATTTAAATATTCTATTTGCTTAATAAATCTATTAGGTTTACAAAAATCTCCGCAATCTAGCCTTCCTATATATTTGTAATCTTTTTTTTTAATTTCTTTTAATCCAACATTTAAAGCGTTTTCTATTCCTTGATTTTGTTGTAATTCAATAAATTCAATCTCACCAAGAGTAAAGATTTCTTTTAATTTGGTTTGGTTTGGTTTCTGGTAACTTCCATCATCAACAATAAATACATCAATAGGAATGAGTTCGACAATAGATAAAATAGTTTTTTCTAAATCTATTGGGTTATTATAATGTGGTATTAAAACAGCAATGTTGCTAAGACTTTTCGGCATTTAAATTAAACTTTATTCTGTTTTTTGTTATGGCTAATAATAATGCTAAGTTAATCCAAAAATTAAAAGTTCTAAAGGTGTCCATTTTTAACCAATTAAAAAAGACACCTAGTATAGAAACAAAAACCACTATTGCTATTAGAGAGGTGCCTTCGTCTTTATTTCGGGACATTTTGTATGCTACATATAAAATGGCAAATAAAAGAAATAGAAAAATAACTAAACCAATAATCCCTAATTCAGCCATTATTCTTAGATAAATGTTATAACCAGGTGGAAAGCTTTTAACATCTTCATTTAAATATTTTAATCTAAATTCCCAATTGTCTTCTGTTGCCCAATCTGGATAAAAATCTTTAGATACAAATGTCTGTTGTCCTAAACCAACACCAAAAACTGGGTTTTGCAAAAACACTTGGTAAAGAGCGTACTGTATTCCAAATCTAGATTTGTTAGAAATGGCATGAGTATCGTCTTCTATCTCAAATGATGTTGCTTTTTCGTAAATATAGGTGGTTACTGTTCTTCCTTTAAAAATAAATATTACAGCAAAAAGTAATAACGAGTACTTTACAATTCTAACAAATAGAATTTGATATTTTTTACTTTTTAATAAAAAATATCCAAAAGCTATTGCTTGAATAAAAATTATTAAAAACCCAGCTCTTGAACCTGAAAACAATGTTAATACTATAGTTAATAATCCTGGAACATATTTCTTAAGTCCTTTTTCTGTTATGACATAACTAAACATCCATCCTGAAATAAAAAACAAGTAAGTGGCTAATGCTGGAGTTTCAAAAGTAACAGATGAAATTCTAAAATTTCTATCGTCTATATAAACATCAACAAATGGAAAATAATTAAACAACTCAACTACTGGACTTAACCATAACATGTTTAATTTTAGAATTAAAATCTCTAAAAAGGCATAAATAAGTACTATTACAAAAGAATAATATAATATTTTTCTGATTTTAAAAAAAAGTTCTTTTGCAGTAAATTGAATAAACGCATTATAGTATGTAATTAAAAAAACAATACTTGAAAAAATAAGCACAATGTACTGCCTAATCGTTCTACTTATTCCTGATGTTTGCTTAAAATAATATCCAGCAATACTTATGCTGTTTATAATTGTAGAAATAACCACCCAAATAATTAAAAGCAGAATTAAATGAAAAAGAGGATTTGAATAAGGAACTTCTATTTTCCCTTTTAATATAGCCCTAAAAGCTAAGACCATTGCTGCTAGCAAAAAAAATATGGTACAAGAGTCTTGACCAAACTCACCTAAAAAACTTATTCCCATATATGAGTTGAAAGGCAGGAAGAAAATACCTATGAATACCAACCAGGAAACAATATTTTTTAAGTTATATTTTATTTTCATGTTATATTTTCCATGAACTTAAATCTTTTGATAAAAAAACTTCTAAATGTTCTATATCTTGTTTGAAAAAAGAAATTAATTCATTTTTTAAATCTACATCAATTGCATCTAAATAAGTTGATTGCTTTTCTTTTGTATTTAAATGAATAATTTTCCATCTTAACTTTGCTTTTAAAGCATCTGAAATAATTGATTTAAAAACCTTTTTTACTAGAAAATTCCTAAAAGCTCCATCTCCAAAAACGATTTTTTGAAATGTTTTATTTTTAATATCTCCAGTATTATTTAATGACTTAAATTCTGGAATAAAACCATCATCAATGTTTAAAAAAGTAAACAAATCTTTTACTACCTGATTAGAGTTTTCTGAAACATCATCATACAATACTACCTTTAGTTGTTCTTTTTTAAAATATTTTAAAAATGTTTGTATTTGTTTATAGTATAATCCATGATGCTTATATGTTAACTCAGATAATGTACGTACATCACAACCTTTTAATCGTTCTTCCTCCTTAGCAAAAGCTTCTTTAATAGGTAGGTTTTCATAATTAAATTTAAGAGCATATTGATAAGCCGAAATAGCTCTTTCAATTGGATTTCTAACGATAAGTATGAATTTAGAATTTGGATTAAATTCTTGGATTCTTTTTAATGCTTTTTCGAAAAATATATAATGAACACTTCCTTGTAATACTATTTTTTCGTTTTTATGCTCGTCTTCATAAAAGTTTGAAAGATGGCTTAACCCTTTAGCGTAAAATTCGTCTCTTGTAAAAAACGCATAATCTTTAACAGCCATAGGAGCGCAAATCTCTGTATGTTGTGCTAACCAGCTATAAACAGAAGTAGTAGCAGCTTTTTGTGCACCTATTAAAAATGTGTTTGGTAATGTTAGGTCTTTCATTTTTTAATTCTCAGAAAATTTAGAATTCCATAATTCTGTTTTAACATTAAAATCCTTTTTCAGCATTATAACGTCTTCTTTAAATAGATTTATTAAATAATCTTCCGTTTCTTGGTTTATTTGAGGTGTTTCTTTTTTAAAATTTCCAATTACTTTATGTTTTAGGTGTTTCATCCATGGTGTAATTGGCATAATTTTTTTAATAAAAACTCTAAAGCTACTTTGTTTAAAGACTAATCTTGTTATCAAATTATCGCTATAAACTCCTCCAGGATTATAACGCCTGTCTATATTATTAGGTGAAAACTCTGTATCTACTTCCAAAAAACGATAGACTTTCTTTACAGTTTCTTCGGTGTTATTATTTAATTCTTCGGTTGTAATTAGTAATACATTTTTAAAAGCTTCCTTATATGCTTTTATTTTCTTGTAATAAAAGGAATTAAATGTGTAATACCAAAAATCTGAATAAGTTGCTTTCACTCTATTTGGCTCTTCATAAATAGCATCCTTAAAATTTAATTTTTCTCTATGCTCTCTTACTAAATGTAGGTAATTTGAATAAGCTCTTTTTATTGGATCTCTTAACAGGATTACAATCTTAACATTGTCCCCTAACTTTTCTTTTAAATCTGGAATACAGGAATCATAATTTATATAAGAAGGTGATGCTTCGCCAATAGCAATTTCATTTTTTACATCATTATAGCATTTTTGGTATTCCCTAAAGGAATTAATATGAAATTTATTAACTTCATTATCTTGTGGGCCAGCAGTCATGCTAGATAAAATGTTATATGTAAAATAGTGAAGTTCTTTTTGCTTTGGCATAAAGATTTCAGGGTGCTCTTCTAAATAATAATGCAATGACGTTGACCCACATTTAGGGAACCCTGCAATGATAAAATTAGGTAATGCCATTAATTATTAATTTAAAAATGTTTTTATTTTATCTGTTTTAAAAAGATAAATAGTTCCAGTTATATTCCATAAAACCATACTAATACTTGTGGCACTAGCTGCGCCAATCATGCCATATAAAGGAATAAATAGCCAGTTTAATATTAGGTTTAATAAAAATGAACTTATTAATATTATTTGTAATATATTTTGTTTTCCAGTCATATTCATATACACACCTACAGAGCCACATAATGCATTTACTGTTTGCCCTAATAATAATATAATCAAGGCATTTTTTGCCTGCATATATCCTTCTCCAAAAAAAGATAAAAATACTGTAGAAAACACTGCTAGCAAAACGATTCCGGGAATAGTTAAAATAAAAATAAGTCTCGTTGCTTTTTTTAAACTTAAATTCAGATTTAAAAAATCTTTGTTACTATATAATTCAGCGATTTTAGGAGCAAAGACTGCATTTACAGAAGTAAGTACTAAAGATATTATTGTTGTTAATTTTATTGCTGCTGAATAATATGCAACTGTTTCGAAATTAGTAAATTTTCCTAATAGAATAACATCGACACTTTGCATTAAAACTAATGCTATTGTGCTTATTGCCATTGGCCAGGATCGTTTAATTATTGTTTTATAGGAAAAATTAAACGAGTTTTCTGTTAATCTGATTTTATTAAAATATAACAACAGAATTACTGTAGAGACAATAGCTAATAGTAAAAAGTTCAATAAAAACACATCTACCAACCAATTACTATTATTGGTGTAATAAACACCTATTACTGCAAGAAAAAAGAAAACAAACCTAAAAACATTTCTAAATAATTCTGAAATATAAATTTTGTTAATAGCTCTAAATACATCTATATTAAGCATAGTTAAGCCATAAAAAAAGATGGTTACTACAGACTTTAAGATTAAATTTGAAACTTGCTTTTCAAAAAAAGAATTTATAAAGTCATCATTAATTAAAAGGTATAAAAAGCCTAAAATCAAAGAGATACAAAAAATGATAATTATCATTTTTATATATAATTGCTTTAAGTGATTGAATGCATTGTTTGAAACTAAATACCCTGAATAATAAATTATAGACTGATTCATACCTATAACACTTAATCCTCCTAAGATAATAAGTGTAGATCTAGTAAAATCATACTTTCCAACAGTTATTGGGTCAATGAAATTTGTAATAAAAAGAGTTGTTGAAAAAAACAGTAAAACCCCTAAAACTCTTAAAAGCAGAACCTTAACGCTTTTACTAATTAACTCGTTATTATATAACTCTATTACTATTTTTTTTATTTTATGCATAAAAATTATACAATGCAATAATTATGTACGTACACAAACACTTATTTTATAAAAAATTATTTTAATTCTTCAATTTTTAAACTTGAGTAATTTATAAAAGAACTTTCTTTATTAGTAGTTGGACTAACCCACTTTAATATTTGGCTATCTATATTTGTGGGTCCAAATACAAGTTTAATAATATTTGTGTTTGGTTTTACCTTAACAGTTATTTCAAACCAATTATCATCTTGTTTTTTTATTGTTGCCCCTTCGTTAATAAAGCTTCCTGTATTG
The DNA here is from genome assembly GCF_003148645.1 of Xanthomarina spongicola. Taxonomy (GTDB): domain Bacteria; phylum Bacteroidota; class Bacteroidia; order Flavobacteriales; family Flavobacteriaceae; genus Xanthomarina; species Xanthomarina spongicola. Next base: position 322,284 of record NZ_QGGP01000001.1, on the reverse strand, counting down.
GCAATATTTTTTAAAGTTCCTTCCTCTAAATTAAAAACAGCATCTATTCTATTTGGAAAAACACCTTGAACCCTAAGCCCGAAAGCATTTCCAATATCGCCTTTTTTAATTAACATAGATATTTTATAAGTTGTATTTAAATATGTTTTTAAGCTATCTATAATAACATATGCAGCTTGATTTGGGTTGCTTCTTTCTAATTTATATACATTCTTGGTGTTTTTAACTTGACTGATATTTATATTTTTATTTTGCCATTTATTTGGTTCGGAAATTTTAATTTCGTCAAGGGTATTCAGTTCATTTAATTCTGTTGGTATAGTAATGTTTTCAATATTATATATATTTTTTAGCCTTATTAGTTCATTTTTTAAAATCATTTGGTTTTTTTCAAAGTTTTCAATTTTTATAAGTGGCCATCTATACTCATTTTTTAATTCTTTTTTAAAATATGTAAGCTCTTCTTTATGTTTTTGTACTATGTTATTTAGATAACTAGGATTAGAAACTTTTTCTAAAGCATAAGCCAGCTCTTTTAAATAAATTGAATCTTTTTGTGAATTAAGAAAATCAAAATGTATATAGTTGTCAATGATTTTTCCAGCGTTTCCATCAAATGCTAATGGTTCTAACTTGCTAGTAATTGGATTATAATAAAACCTAACATTTATGGCATATACACCATGTGTAGCCCCAAATAAATTTAGAATAGCATTTTGCATGGCTAACTCTTTAACATCAAAAACCTGGTCAATAGTTTTATTGCCATTTCGTAAATCACTTAACAAATTTTTACTTAGCTTAAAATATTGATGTAAAGTTTCGTTTTGTAATACTTTATCTTCACCAAATGTAGTTATAGGAAAATCTACATCTAAACTCATAAAGTTTCGCCAAAAAATACCAGATGGGTCTCCTATAGCCTTACTCCTTTTTACTTTAGCCCAAAAATCTTCTTCAGAGAATTTTAATATAACACTTTCTTTCCTTGCATTACTTTCAATAGTTCGTTTATCAAAAGATTCTTCAATAGCATAAATACCTACTTCTTTAGTTAAGTATTCTGATGAATGATTTTTTTTAACATGAATCATTCCCTCTAGAAACCCATATCTTAAACCCATTATTTTTTCAGCTTTTATTGCTTTATGATAAAGCCATTCATTAATAAAGCCTCTAGATTCAGGTCTATGCACAGAAAACTTACGCATACCCATTATGGTTTTATTGTCTTTTAATTTTATTCTAAAAGACCATTTGTCATCTTTTAAATGATCTGTCCAATCTCCTTTTAATCTTATCTCTGCTCTATAATTTTCATCTTGATAAGTTATAGTTGCAGGAACATAATCTGAATCATTAGTTTCTAAAATTCCTACGCTTAAAGCCTTATCTCTTTTTTTCTTAAGTTTAAGATAGTTTTTTTCATTGAGTGAAATTTGAATTAAATCTAATCCTGTTTTTTTTTCAATTAATGGTGGTAAAGGGTATTTAGTTGGCTTCTTTGTGTATATTTCTTTGAAAGCAAAAAGAAACACAATACAAAATAGTAAACCACCTATAAATAGATATGTTTTTTTATTTGAAGATTTAAGCTTCATTAATTAATAATTTTCTATAAAACTAAACTGTATATCTCCTAATGCTTTAAGGTCGTTTTTAGCATTTAAAATGCTTTTTAGATCTTTAAATTCTACATTTAAGGATAGTTCTGTATTGTTATTAATATTATCTAATCTTCTTAAATCTAATTTTGTGGTATGATTTTTTAAAAGTTCTAAAATTTTATTCTCGTCTAAACCTTTATCTGTTGTATTTGAAATTGTAATGATTAAGTTTTGTAGTTTTTGTTTCTTAGCAGAATTAAAATTTTGTAAAACTACATATAGAATAATTATAATTGCTCCAATTAAAGTTACAATACGTTGGTTTGCTCCCATACCCAAACCCATAGCTATCGCAACAAAAAAATAGGCTAATTCCTCTGGTTCTTTAATAGCGGTTCTAAATCTTACAATAGACAAAGCACCAACCAAGCCTAAAGATAATGCTAAAGAAGATTTTACAATTGAAATAACCAGCATAACTGTTAAAGCAAGTAATACGAATGTTTGTATTAATTTTTTTCGGTTAGATAAGGAGTTGCCATATCTAGAATATATTAAACCAATAATGTAAGCCAAAATAATGGTTATGAATATGTTTATTATAAAATCTAGAATAGATGATTCTCCTGAACCAAATTGGTTGGCGATGTCGTTTAAAATTGAATTGTCTTGCATTATAATTACTCTTTAAATTGTTATTTTTTTTATTGTGGAAATTGTTTTATGGTGTTAACACCATTTACATATTTAGAATTTTTATTTAATCTAAATGGAAATTCTGTTGAAATTTTATTTGCTAAATCATCTTCTTGCAATTCATATTTAAGTTCTATTATTTTATTTTCATCTTGTGCTGGCTTTTTCACGCTAAAATTATTGAAGCGCTTATCTATTTTATAATAAATTAAATCAAAATCAATTGTAATTCTAAATTTATTATCAGCAGATAAAAAATATCTTCTATTGTATGAATTTAATAATTTAGGAGCTACCATTTTAACAGATTCCAAAATTGGAATAGGTAAATTTGAGTCTTTAAAAATATCTTGAATATAATTATTGGTAAACGTATTATCTAGTGTAAAAGGCTTCAACTTATAAGACCATTTGTCTCCAACCAAACCTTTTTTAATTTTAATTTCTAAAACGGGGTTTTGAATAACGCCAAAAGTGTTTCCATACCATCTAATTCTAATCTTTTTTCTGTCTGATACACCTAAAACATTATCAAAATAATCGTTATATATTTCTGTATCGAAATAGATATTATTGACTTGTCTTAAGTGAAAAACCTCTCTAAATAGATGCGTATTTCTCTTTACAAACTGCTCTACGGTTTTAACAGTATAACTTGTAGGCACTGTAAATTTACGCTCAAAACGATAATTGTTTTTAGCTTCAATTAAATGAATATCTTTATCTTGTTTTATGTCTAGCAAAGTCATATATAAAGTATTCTAGTTATTATATTGTTTATTTCTAGTTTCATCACTACTTATACCAAATTCAGCTCCATACATTCTATCTTTTACATTTTGAGATGTCTCTACTTTTACACCTTCCATTAATAGACTTGAAGTGCTCTCTACTAAGTACTTAATTTCAACATTCTCCATTTTTACATCTATTGCAGTTATATTAGAAGGTCCAAATTCTGGCTTTTTCTGGAATGCAGTAAAAGCAAGTTTGGTATTTTCTATGAATAATTTATCTATATTAATTACAGATAAATCTTTTCCTGCTACTGCAATTTCACTTGTTGATATATATACGTTCTTTACTGTCATTTTACTGTCTTCTCCTGCGCTTAAACCTTTATCTCCTGCTTCTGATATTTGAACATTGAAAATATTAATGTCGGACCCCGAAACATCTATAGCGTCATTACCAAGGTTTATAAATTTTGAATCTTTTATTGTACCAACAACAAAATCTCCATCAAAGGCATCAGATTGTGTATTAGATAGTGTACAATTTCGCATTTCAAAAGTGGTTCTAATAATATTTAAAGCGTCTTCACATCTATTATTACTAACTGTTACGTTATTTAAAGTTACTGGAGACTCATAAAATGTAACAGCTCCAGTAACATTCCAAAAGCCATGTTCCAGATTAGTTAAGTAATCAAAAATTGTATAATTCACAATATTGGGTTGATCTTCACTTAATACTAAAATGCCCTGCCCTTTTTTATCTGAAGATCTTATTACAATTGGGTTTTCTTTAGTACCATTAAATTTTATGGGAGAATGAGAAATTATTTTTCCTCCTTCAACAACATCAATTATAGTGCCTTCTTTAATTACAAATGTATGGTTGTTTGGAATTATTAAAGGCGTGCTAATTGTTATGTTTTTTTCTTTAAATGTAATAATGTTTTTCTTATTATATATTACAATATCATTTCTGTCTGAGATATTTATGGAATCTCTAAATATATCCTGGGTTACTTCTTCTTTTTCCTGATATGGTAAAATTGAAGAATAAAGGGTGTTATTTATTCCTACAATTGAATATGATATATATAAATCATAAATATGCTTATAAAGTTTAAAGCCTACTTCCTTAGTCTTTTTACTTACAAAGAGGTTTTCAAAACTTCTTGGTAAATTGATTATAATAGTATCCTTTTTACCACTTAAAATCTGCTTATTGGAATTTAAAAGTGTTATGGATTTTTTCTTTTCATGATTAAGCCCAATAATATTTACTGGATATTTACTTAAATTAAGTATCGATAGTATCATTTTATTTTTATCAACACTTATTACTTCAGGCTTTATGGCTTGGGTGTCATTTATATTTTGAAAAATTATTCTTTGATTAATGTTTAAAACATCAATGTCGAATATTAAATCTGGATGATAAGAGTTAATGAAGCTTAACTCTTCTTCGAAAGTTGTATTGTTGTTTAGTAAATCGGTTTTAATATCTAGATTAGTTAGTTTGTCTAACTCGCTTAAATAAAAGTCAATAAAGTTAATGTCATGTATTAATGGTTTCTCTATAAAATCAGAAACTTTACCTAAGCATTCAGAATGAACAAAATATGGTTCGAGCAACTTATTAGTTGAATTATATAAAAAATATACATACTCGTTACATCTAGAAATAAATAAATCTTTTATTGCAAAATATTGTGCTGTTTTTTCAAGATTAAATACCTCGCTAATCTCTTTTTCTTCAGTAATTAAATCTTGAATTAACGTCATGGCCTGACCTTTGTTCTCTCCACTAAATTGGATTAATTCTAATAAATTTTTGTTTTTTGCATTTAAAGCTTCCCAAAATAAAACTGGTTTTTGAATTTTACCTAGGGTTAACTTTTCTTCTAAAAAATATTTTTCTACTTCTGGTTTAGTTTGATATAATGAGTCGTTTTTAAATACATATGAATAAGGTAAAAAACGAATACCTCTTAATTTTAATAAATCTGTAAATAATGAAAAATATGGGTTTGATAGTTTATCAAACCCTTTACTTTCTCCAATATAAATATCTGGCTTTAGAGTTGTTTTAAAAGGGGTTTGTATTAATGTGTCCCACTTTTTTTGATGCTTATTTAAAACTTTTCTTTTTACTTCAAGTTTTTCTGTATTAATAAATGGTAATGAAATTCTATGAAAGCCATAAGTTACATTTTCATAATTAAAAATTACAGCATCATTAACTAAATTAAGCCTTAAAGGTTTTGATAAGTAATTATCAGTTTCTGGAAAAACTGTAATTATAAAATCTGTTTTTAATAATTGATTAACTGGAGCTTTTTTAAAAATTATCAATTCTCTGTTTCCGTATTCTTCTAAAATTGTACAGAAAAAATTAGTAGAATCTTTTTTTATTTTATTAAAAATAGCAGTGTACTTTTGAGGTAATTCGTTATAATATTTAACAAAATCACCTTGTTCAATTTCATCTTCAGAATTAGAAAAAACAGAAAAGATAAGTAATAAAATAATTGGTATTCCAACAAGAAGAATTAATGAATGTTTCTTTAAAAAATTACTTAACATATTATTATATTAGTCTTGAAAATAGTTGCAAATATATGTTATTTTTACTAACATTCTTTTCAAGCTAACTTATTCCTTTTTATTGAAATTAAAGTTAATTATCATTATTTAAAAAAGGATTAAAGCATTGGAAGAAGCACAAAATCCCATTTTAATTTCTTTGTAAGAATATCGTGTTCAAACACTAACCCTTTATTCTCAGAATTATGATTAAATTTTATTCCAGACGCAAGAAAATAAACACCTTCGGGAGTTACATATTCAAACTCTTTTGTTTTATAACCAATATCTCCACCAATACAAATAACTTCTATTCCCTTTTGCTTTGTTTTTAATAGTAATGGATATATATCTGAATAAAAATTATTAGGATTTATACAATGAAAACAGTCACCTATCTTGCCATTTGAGGTTTTCTTTACCCTAGATTCTAGCTCTGGATTATTATACATCCAGATTAGTTTATGGTGTAAAATTAATAAATGTGACGAATGCTTTAAGGTGTCTACAACTTTTCTTACTAATTGCATCTGCTTGCCAACAATATTGCTTAGACTATCTTGTGTGTCTAATACTAAAAAAGTAATACCGTTTTTATGATAGGAATAATATGGTAATCTATTTGTATGCTCTTTAACTAAACTTAAATTTCTATAATCGTGGTTTCCTAAAGACCATAATGTATTTGTACTCCCCAAATTAAAAATTGAATCTACATGTGTAATGGCATTTCTACTTATAGAAGTTGATTTAGCTAAATCTCCACCAAGCCATAACATATCATATTTTGTATAATCAATAGTTTCTATAACACTATCCATTTTTGGATTTTTATTCGTTCTAGTGTGAGATAGATGTAAGTATTTTTTAGCAGAGCTGTGATTTAACTGTGATTTACTGTTATTATTACATGAATATATTAATACAAATATTAAAAAGTATATGGCTTTATTCATATATTTTAATTTAAAATTAAAAAACTAGGTTTATTAATGTAACAAGCATACTCATTATAGTTTGCTATTTTCAATTTCTAAAATAGCTTCCTGTTCAGTTCCCCAACCATTTATTGAAGCTAGATCTTCTTTATTATAATTTAAAAACCAACTTTCAATAATATTTTTAGCTTCTGGGTATTTAATTAAAAATTCTTGATAAGTTTTTACTTTTATAATCTGTTTTAAACTGTTTGCAGGAATAGCAATAATTTTAGAGTCGATTTCGCCATCATCAATTAGTTTTAAAACACCTATAGGAATAATTTCTATAACAGTTCCAGTGGATACAGTTTCAGATAATACTAATACATCTAGTGCATCACCATCGCCTCCTTTTTCTGGATTAGAATATGTTGAAGGAATAAAACCATAATTCCCTGGGTAAGGCAAAAATTGAATAACTCTTTCTACACCATTTTTTTTGTCAATCTCAAATGTATTGGTCTGGCTATTGTATTCGAATTTTTTGTTAGTTCCTGCAGGAATTTCAATAACAGCTTGAAGTATATTGTTTGAAGAATATGTTGGTAAATGGTAATAGTCTTCTGCTTGTTTACATGAAAATAAACACATGAAAATGACAAATAATATGTCTGCTTTTGTATACATAATCTTTACAAAATTCTAAAAATTATTAATTAACATATTATATGTGTTTTCTATACTTAGACTATCATTCCTGCTGCAACAGTTTCGTTTGTTGAGTCATCTACAAGAATAATACTTCCAGTGGTTCTATTCTCTCTATAGGAGTCAACCATTAATGGTTTTGTGGTTCGAATTTTTACTTTACAAATATCATTCATATTAAGCTCGTTATCATCATGTATTCGATCTAGAGTATTAATATTGTATTTGTATACCACTTCTTTAATCATGGCCTTTTGCTCGTTAGACGTATGTTTAATTGTGTATTTGGCTCTAGGTTTGGCAGGATTATTATTCAACCAACATAGCATAACTTCTATATCCTGTAGTGCTTCTGGTTTATTATTAGAACGAACAATCATGTCGCCTCTGCTTATATCTATATCATCTTCAAGAGTTATAGAAACAGACATAGGAGCATAAGCTTCTTCTAATTCTCCTTTTAAAGTATCTATAGTTTTTATTTTACTTGTAAAGCCAGATGGCATAACCGTAATTTCGTCTCCTTTTCTAAAAATCCCACTTGCTACTCGCCCAGCATAACCTCTATAATCTATAAAGCCTTCCCTCTGTGGTCTTAAGACAGTTTGTACAGGGAAACGAGCATCTACTTTATTAATATCGCTACTAATATGCATAGTCTCTAATGTGTGAAGCATTGGCGCTCCTTGATACCAAGGCATGTTTTCAGATTTATTTACTACATTATCTCCATTCAATGCGCTCATAGGAATAAAACGGACATCTGTTACTAACATTTTTGACGATATATCTTCAAATTGTCTAACGATATTGTTATATACTTCTTCTGAATAATCCACTAAATCCATTTTATTAATACAAACTATTATATGCGGTATTTGCAATAAGGAGGCTATAAAAGCATGTCTTTTGGTTTGTTCTATCACACCATGTCTTGCATCAATTAAGATTGTAGCAACATTAGCTGTTGAAGCTCCCGTAACCATATTCCTTGTATATTGAATATGTCCAGGTGTATCTGCTATAATAAACTTTCTTTTTGGTGTTGTAAAATATCTGTAAGCTACATCAATGGTGATTCCTTGTTCTCTTTCGTCGCGAAGGCCATCTGTAAACAAAGCCAAATCTACTCCATCATGACCTTTTTTCTTGCTGGTTTTTTCAATAGCTTGTAGTTGGTCTTCAAAAATAGATTTTGAATCGTAAAGTAAACGTCCAATCAAGGTACTTTTTCCATCATCTACACTTCCTGCTGTAGTAAAGCGTAATAATTGATTATTGTCTAACATGTATTTTGTTCTTTATTTTATAATTCTTGCAAAAGCAAAAAATTGAAACTTATTTTTTAGAAATACCCTTGTCTTTTTCTGTCTTCCATTGCAGATTCTGAACGTTTATCATCACTTCTGTTTCCTCGTTCAGTATTTCTCATTCCGGCAACTTCTGCAGCAATTTTCTCTAAAGTATCTGCTTCAGACTCATCTCCACCTGTAATTGTAATATCACCTAAAGTTCTAAATCGAATTTTTTTAACTACTACCTCCTCGTGGTCTTCTAATATCAAAAATTCAGAATTTGGTATCCAAGTGTCCTGTCTCCAAACCACTTCTCTTTCATGTGCAAAATATAATGATGGGATAGCTATATTTTCTCTTTTAATATAATTCCATACATCCATTTCTGTCCAATTACTAATTGGGAAAGCTCTAAAATGTTCGCCTTGAAAATGTTTTCCATTAAAAATATTCCATAGTTCTGGGCGTTGATTTTTTGGATCCCATTGACCAAAATCATCTCTGTGTGAAAAAAATCTTTCTTTAGCTCTGGCTTTCTCTTCGTCACGTCTTCCTCCTCCAATAGCACAGTCTACTTTATTAGCCTCAATAGCATCTAATAATGTAGTTATTTGAAGCGCATTTCTTGTGGCATTTTTACCTTTTTCTTCGGCTACACGTCCATCATTAATAGATTCCTGTACTGAACCAACAATAAGGTTAACACCTAATTCTTTTATAATATTATCTCTAAATTGAATAGTTTCAGGAAAATTATGACCAGTGTCTACATGCATTAAAGGAAAAGGGATTTTAGCTGGATAAAATGCCTTTTTAGCTAGATGCGTCACTAAGATTGAATCTTTTCCACCAGAAAATAAGATAACTGGATTTTGAAACTGTGCCCAAACTTCTCTTAAAATAAAAATGGCTTCACTTTCTAATTCGTCTAAATAATTTAAATAATATTTACTCATTTTTTGAGTTTTAATTTTGGTGTTATATATTCTATAATCTGTTTAACAGCTTGTTCAACAGATTCTTTTTCTGTTTTTATTTCAACATCCGGATTTTCCGGTGCTTCATACGGAGCAGAAATTCCTGTCATATTTTTTATTTCTCCAGCTCTTGCCTTTTTATAGAGACCTTTTACATCTCTACGCTCGCATTCTTCAACACTGGTATTCACATAAATTTCAACAAAATTAACATCTTTAACGATATTTTTGATATTCTCTCTATCTTTTTTATAAGGCGAAACAAAAGCTGCTAAAACTACAAGTCCTGAATCAACCAATAAGTTAGCTACTTCTGCAATACGTCTAATGTTTTCTGTTCGATCTTCAGGTGAAAAAGTAAGATCACTATTTATACCCTTTCTAATATTATCTCCATCTAAAATATAAGTCTTAATTCCAAGTTTAAATAGTTCCTGTTCAACGACATTTGCAATTGTAGATTTTCCTGAACCAGAAAGTCCAGTAAACCACATAAGAAAAGAGTTGTGATTATTTGCTTCTTTTCTATCTTGTCTTGAAATTTGATATGAATGTGGAATAATGTTCTCTTTCATTTTTTTATTTTCTTCCTAAGAAAAAATTTCTAATTCTTCCTAAGGGTAATTTTAACCAAGCTTTTTCATGCAAATAATAAAGTACAAATTTCGTAAATAATTCTGTAAGAGCAATATATAATGCTACTTCGTTAAACGATTTTAATACAATTCCCGAAATAATAAATGTAGTTGAAGTAGCTACAAATCTCCAAGAAATAGATTTATAAACTATTTCTTTATTTGTTGTAGCTTGTTTTTTTAATATGTTTAACCATACTCTTTCGTGGAAATAATAGATTGCTAGTTTTATAATAAATTCAAATAAACCAATCTTTAAGGCATTCTCTATGCTACATTCTCCGGTAAGACAAGTTACTAAAAGTACAACTAAAATAGTGTCTGTAGTAGCAACGATTCTCCAAGAAATGCCTTTTATAATACTCCGAAAATGTGATTCTTTTTTATATGGAGACATATTAGTTGATTTTAGAAACTATAAACCATGGGTTTAAGAGATTCTCTTTATTATATAAAAGTGGTTTATTAGTTTCTTTAGAGATAACTTCTATACCAACAGCATTACATATAGCTTGACCAGCTGCAGTATCCCACTCCATAGTTGGAGCAAAACGAGGATAGATATCGGCGTTCCCTTCTGAAACCAAACAAAATTTTAATGAACTTCCTTTTGAAACTACTTCTACTTGAGTTCCGTTTACTTTTAGTGTCTCCATAAAATCTAATGTTTCTTGACTCATATGAGAACGGCTTCCAACAACTTGAATAAGATCTGTATTTCCTGCTTTAGGTTTCAATGGTGTTGCGCTTTCTGTAATTTTTTGGATACTTACTTCATGAGATTTTAAATTTACTTTATATCCTTTTTGAAGTGTAACATCTGCATAATATAAAACTTTAGTAGCAGGCACATAAATGACTCCTAATATTGGTCTTCCGTTACTTACTAAAGCTATATTTACTGTAAACTCACCATTACGTTTAATAAATTCTTTAGTTCCGTCTACAGGGTCTACAACCCAACAAAGTTTCCAGTCTTTTCTAACTGAATAATCTGTTTGTTTATTTTCCTCGCTAATGATTGGAATTTGCGTAGGAATTAAAAAAGAATTAATAATATCATTCGCTTTTTTATCTGCCTCTGTTAAGGGAGATTTATCATCTTTTAACTCGACATTAAAAGGGGTGTTATAAACTTCCATAATAACTTGACCCGCTTTTAAAGAAGCTTCTATGGCTGTTTGTAGATTTTTATTCATTTTTTACATTTAAAGCAATACATTTTAAACCCTTCATCATAATTCCATATTCATGAAATTAATGCTACTTTAATTTTAGAATTAATTTCTAAAACAAAGTTCTTTTACTATATTTTTAACGTGTAAAATTACCACAAAAAAAACGCTTTAAAAAGTATAATGATGTATTAATTTATTGGAGTTGAACAAACTCAGCTAATGCCGTTTTCCAACCTTTAATTTCTACTTGAAACTCTGTCGCAATTTTATTAGTTTCTAATACAGAATATCTAGGTCTTTTAGCTAATGTTTTATATTTACTGGAAGGTATTGGTTGAACATTTATCTTTCTATTAAAAACACTAAAGATGGCTGTAGCAAAATGATACCAACTTATTTCTCCTTGATTGCTAAAATGATATAGGCCAAATGCATTGTTGTTTTTGTTTATAATTTTTAATATGGCATGAGCTAAATCTAAAGCATGTGTTGGTGATCCAATTTGATCGTTTACAACATTAATTTTATCTCTATCTTGAGATAATTTTAGCATTGTTTTTACAAAATTATTCCCATGTTTAGAATATAACCATGAGGTGCGAATGATAAAATGTTCTTTTAATATAGATTCTATATGTTTTTCTCCTTGTAATTTTGAAGCACCATAAACATTTATAGGATTAGGTCGGTCTTGTTCTGAGTATGGATATGTTTCATTTCCATCAAAAACAAAATCTGTTGAAATGTGAATTAATTTAACCTTGTGTTTTCTAGAAGCTTCTGCTAAAAATTTAGCGCCTTCAGCATTAATTTTGAAGGCTAATTCTGGTTCAGCCTCTGCTTTATCTACAGCTGTGTATGCAGCACAATTTATACACCAATCAAAATGATTAGATTCAAATAAGTTTCTAATTTGTTCTTGATTTGTAATGTCTAATTCTGAAGCGTTCTTATAAATAAATTTAAAATCTAAATAATTAGATTCAATATCTTTTATACAACTAGCTAGTTGCCCATCTCCACCAGTAACTAGAACTGTTTTCATCTTTAAGTTTTATAATATTGCTTCTTCGAAACTCGGTAAATCAATATCTTTTTCTGATATAATAAGAGATTCTGGAGGAAGTTTCCAATCTATATTTAAAGTCGTGTCGTTATAAATAATGCCTTCTTCAGATTCTTTATTATAAAAATTATCGCATTTATATGATAATATGGCTGTATCGCTTAACACAACAAATCCATGAGCAAAACCTCTTGGGACGAAAATTTGTTTTTTGTTTTCTTCAGTTAATTCTATTGAGATGTATTGCCCAAAAGTTGGAGATTCTTTTCTAATATCTACAGCTATGTCTAAAACCTTACCTTTTACAACTCTTACGAGTTTTGCTTGGGCAGAATTTCCCGTTTGATAATGTAATCCTCTCAAGACGCCTTTGGTTGAAAAAGACTCATTATCTTGAATAAAACGACTGTTTAAATTTAAAGCTTCATTGAATTTTTGTTCATTAAAACTTTCAAAAAAATAACCTCGTTTATCTTTAAATATTGTAGGTTCAATAATAAAACAACCTTTTAATTTGGTCTCTATCACTGTCATACATCATTATTTATTAGGCCTAACAAATTTTTACCATAGCCACTTTTAAGTAATGGTTCTGCTAAGGCTACAAACTGTTCTTTATTTATATAGTTCATTTCAAACGCAGCAGCTTCTATCGATCCTATTTTCAACCCCTGCCTTTCTTCAATTACTTCAATAAATTGAGATGCTTGCATTAAAGATTGAAATGTTCCAGTATCTAACCAAGCAGTTCCTCTGTCTAAAATACTCACACTTAATTTTCCTTGTTTTAGGTATTCTCTATTAACATCAGTAATTTCAAGTTCTCCTCTGTGACTTGGTTTAATGTTTTTTGCAATTTCAACTACCGAATTATCATAAAAATAAATCCCTGGAACAGCAAAATTTGATTTTGGATTCTTAGGTTTTTCTTCAATAGAAATTGCCTGTCCTTCATTATCAAATTCAACAACACCGTAACGTTCAGGATCATGAACTCGATATGCGTAAATAATGCCTCCTTCTGGATTGTTGTTACTTTGCAATAAAGTTGCTAAACCTGTTCCGTAAAAAATATTATCTCCTAAAATTAAAGCCACTTTATCTTTTCCAATAAATTTCTCACCAATTATAAAAGCTTCAGCTAATCCGTTTGGCTCTTCCTGAATTTCATATTGAAAGGTGCAACCATATTTACTGCCATCTCCTAAAAGGTCTTTGAATAAAGGTAAATCTTTAGGTGTTGAGATAATTAAAATTTCTTTTATTCCAGCATACATTAATGTTGAAAGGGGATAATATATCATCGGTTTATCATAAATAGGCATTAATTGCTTACTTATAGATAAAGTTAAAGGGTGTAGTCTTGTTCCAGATCCACCAGCTAGAATAATTCCTTTCATAATTATTGATATTGTTTTTCGTAATATTCTTGGTACTCACCACTTGTGACGTTTACCAACCACCTTTCATTCTCTAAATACCAATCAATTGTTAGTAATAGGCCTTCTTGAAAAGTAACTGAAGGCTGCCAACCTAACTCATTTTTTATTTTAGATGCGTCTATAGCATATCTTAAATCGTGTCCAGGTCTATCTTTAACATAAGTAATTAATTTCTCAGATGTGCCATTAGGTCTGTTTAGTTTTATATCCATTTGTCCACAGAGAACTTTAACTAAATCTATATTCTTCCATTCGTTAAAGCCTCCAATGTTGTATGTTTCAGATTTTTTTCCTTTATGAAAAACCATGTCTATTGCTACTGCATGATCTTTTACATATAGCCAATCTCTAGTGTAGTTACCGTCACCATAAACTGGTAAAGGTTTATTATTTATTATGTTATTTATAAATAATGGAATGAGTTTTTCTGGGAATTGATTTTGACCATAATTGTTAGAACAATTAGTAATAACATAAGGCAAGCCATAAGTTTCGCCATATGCTCTTACAAAATGATCTGAACTTGCTTTTGATGCAGAATATGGTGAGTTTGGATCGTAAGGTGTTGTTTCTGTAAACAAGCCTGTTTTTCCTAATGTGCCATAAACCTCATCTGTACTTATATGATAGAATAGCTTATCTGTAAAATCATCTTTCCAAATATTTTTAAAAGCATTCAATAAGTTCATAGTTCCTATGACATTTGTTTTTACAAATGCTAAAGGATCTTCTATAGACCTATCTACATGAGATTCTGCAGCTAAATGGATAACACAATCAAATTTATACTTATTAAAAAGTGAATTAATTTCTGATTGATTATTAATATCAGCCTTTAGGAATGTATAATTTGTTTTGTGTTCAATATCTATAAGATTCTCCAGATTTCCAGCATATGTTAATTTGTCTAAATTAAAAATGTTGTATTCTGGATATTTATTTACAAATAATCTAACAACATGAGATCCAATAAAACCTGCTCCTCCTGTTATTAATATATTTTTTTTATGCTTCATATTGTTTCACAAATCTAACTAACCTATTTGTTAAATATACAAAACACAAGAAGACAAAGGCGAGTATAGGAAATATTAGCTTATACATTTGATGCCATTCTATATCTCTACTTCCAACTTGTTGAAAACTTGCAATGACATCAAAAAAGACATCTTCTTCTACTTTTTGCTCATCTAAAGCCTTCAATTCGTTCCGTAATTTAATTTCAGTATTTAATAGCTCAAACTCTTTGGTTTGGGTTTTATCTTTATTAAACGTTAGTCCTTCGCCTCCAATACTAACCTCGGTTGGGGCTGATTTGGATTCTTCCTCTAACACTTTAATGTAAACATTTTGTAAAGAAGCTACACCTCTTAATTGTTCCATTATATTTTCTTTTTGAATTGAAATTAAAGAATCTCGTTTCTTCATTTTCTTTTCTGAATAAACGTTTGTAAACGATCCTCCCAATCCTTCTTCAAGCTTTTGAAAGATATCTTTTTTGTATGAAAAAACTTTAATTTCAAATAACTCACCTGAATATATACTTCTATTTTCTACAAAATCATCAAAGGTAATTTCGCTTGCATAAACACTGTCAACAGATTTTAAAAAGTTATTATATTGAACAATTTGTTCGTTTTCAGTCTCTGGTCCTGGATTAACTTCAAAAGTTGAGATTTCTTTAACTTCTTCTTCTTCTAAACTAAAAACTTTAGATAATGTTCCATATTCTTCACTTTCTAAAAGCGCATTATAATAATTGATGGTATTTACTAATTGATACTTAGAGTCGAAATATGGTTTAACCAACATTGTTGAACTGTATAAATTTGGCTTGTATTTATCTAAAAAAAAGCCTAGAACACCAGCAATAATCATAGTGATTACTATAATTTTAAAATTTACTATAAAGGCTTTAAGTGTTAAAACAATTACAGAAAAAATAGTTTTAAATATAGAAGCTATAAAAGAAAATAATTTATTAAAAGCATTTCCAATTAGGGTAAATAGCTGGCCTAAATCTACTTCCTCTGAATTATTTTGATCTGGTATTTTATCACTCATCTTAATGGTTGGTATTAATTAAAAATTTGTTGTAATATTTTTCTTGTTATTAAATATGTAGGTTTAACACCTGAGGTCCCTAAACCTCCAGATGCTAGTGTACTTCCAGTTTCTAACGGGTTATCACTTGCGTAATATGCATATCTTACTTTTACCTTTGGATTGATACTTCTTCTTACTTTGGAAGCTGCTTGAATTGCTTTCTGGTAATGTGCTCCTTCCATTTCTAATCCTATAACATTCCAAGTTGAATTAAAGAAAAATTTCAAAATCTCTTTGTTTTGTAAAGAGGTTCCTAAAACTGTAATCATTGCTCCTTCGTATACCGCAACTCCAGATTCTTCAAAATCATTTTTACTCAATTCGTTTTTAAAAGGGTAATTATCTGCAGTTCCTTCAAAAATATGAGCCGAAGGTATCATGATATCTCCTTTCCCACCTTCTAAAATCCCTGCTTTACCCATTATAGAAATAGACTCTACATTAAAATGGGTTTTCTTTCCATTAAAGTGAATAGGTTTTAATAGTTCATCTATAGTTTCATAAGCTTGCTCTCCAAAAGCATAATCCATAACGAATATAACTGGCTTTTCTGATTTTTTAAACGACTCACTTACCTCAATATCTAATTTTGAAAAATCTATTTTTTCTGTATCAAAAATTTGAACATCTATATTTGTTCCAGATGTGTCTGGAACATAAATCATTCCATTTTGCAACGCTTCTTTAGTTACTTTATTGCGTAATTCTTGATTATTTTTTTGACTTATAGCTTCGTAAATTTCAAAGATGGTTTTCTTTTTTGCAAAAGTTTTTAAGGCTGATGAAGCAAAAAGAGAATTCATAACACTATGCATGTTAGCGCTAATAATATGAATTGGTCTTTCAAGTAGTCCGTTATTATTTAGAATTTCTTTTATGTTATTAGACCATATTTCCCCATGAATATGATGACCTAAACGCTCTCTTAAAACTGGACTAAATGTTACGGTTCTTTTATTGTTGTTTACCACCTCTTCAATGGCTAATTTACCTAACCAATAAACAATATGTAATAACCTTTCAGGCTGAGATTCTAATGCGAACTGACTGTAAACTGTAACAATCTCATTAAAAGTTCTTCCTAAAATATTTGCAGTATGAGAAATAGCAATTTCTCTTTCTTCTTGGGTTAGTTTTTTTTTGGAAAGAACGGCTTTTTCAAGTTTTTTCCAATCTCTAGTTGTATTGCCATTTTCATCAATTAGTACACGTTTACTAATTTTATGAGACTCAATAAATATAAAAGTAAGATGTGTAAGAATGTCGTATATTTCCGAACGTCCACGAGTGATTTCAATATTCATCTGTTCACTATCTATGCGATAACAATTGCGCCTTCTCTTTGGTGGAATAATTGGCTTGAAATGAGAATTTGCATAGCCTTCATCACTTGTTAAGTTAATGAAAGTACATTCTTCAATACCTTGAGGTAATCTGTCTATCACATAAAGTAAGCCTTCTAACTCAGCTTTTTCTTCTCCTATAGAACCGTAAATTTCTGGTCTTAATAATAATAATGCTTCGCGAAGTGTTTCGCCAGAAACTCCCATTGGCTTGTAAAACCCTCTGTTAAACAAGTGTCTCATGGTAATATACATTCTTTCTATCGCATTTGAACTCTCTTGAGCTCTCGTTCTTTCATGGCGTTTAATTTTACTCATACATTGTATTTAGCAACAAATATAATATTATTTAATCAGATTTTGTGCATCTAAAATATCTGCTATTTTCCTATCATTAGAAAGTCTAGCTATTTTGTTCTGACCTCCTAACTTTCCAATAGATTTCATATAATCTTGAAATCCATTCTTCTTTACCTGAGATATTTTTAAAGGCTGCAAAACTTTTCCCTTTATTAGGTCGAAATAATAACTGTTTTGTTTTTGAAGCGAAGCATCAATTTTATTAGAAAATTCTTCAATATCTGATGGTTCTTTTTCAAATTCTATAAACCATTCATGATAAGGTAAACCTGAATCTGGATTTATTTTTGGCGCTACAGTAAATTCTGTAACTTGAGCATCACTTTCTTTAACTGCTTCTTGTAATGCTTGCTCAACTTCTTTTCCAATAACATGTTCTCCAAAGGCAGAAATAAAATGTTTTATTCTACCAGATACAATTACACGATAGGGTTTTGTTGAAGTAAATTCTACAGTATCTCCAACATTATAAGCCCAAAGACCAGCATTTGTTGAAACTATCATAACGTAATTAATTCCAAGCTCTACATCTTTAATGGTAAAACGTTTTGGGTTCTTGTTAAAAAATTCGTCTGCTTTGATAAATTCATAAAAAATCCCTGAATTTAGCTGAAGCAACATGCCTTTCTCGTTCTGCTTGTCTTGAAATGCAAAAAACCCTTCGCTAGCAGGAAACAGTTCTATACTATCTACTTTCCGTCCAATTAAATTTTCGAATTTAGCTCTGTATGGTTCGTAGTTTACACCTCCAAAAATAAATAGATTGAAATTCTTAAAAACATCTCCTACTTTTTTACCTGTTCTTTCCTGAATTTTTTCAAAATACATTTGAACCCAAGATGGAATGCCTGAAATAATAGTCATGTTTTCGGGTAGCGTTTCTTCAACAATAGCATTTACTTTTGTTTCCCAGTCTTCTATACAATTAGTTTCCCAAGAAGGCATTCTGTTTTTTTGAAGATATTTAGGCACATAATGTGCTACAATACCTGACAATCTTCCTAACTGAATACCATGTTTTTTTTCTAAGATGGGGCTTCCTTGTAGAAATATCATTTTACCGTCAACAAATTTGGCATTACCAGTTTCTGCTATATACAATAAAATAGCGTTTCTAGCTGCCTCTACATGTGTTGGCATACTTTCTTTAGTAATAGGAATGTATTTTGCTCCAGAAGTTGTTCCAGAAGTTTTAGCAAAATAAATGGGCTTTCCTTTCCATAATATATTTTCTTCTCCAGCAACTACACGCTCGACATAAGGTTTTAATTCTTCATAATCTCTTACAGGAACTCGTTTTACAAAATCTTTATGTGTATTGATACTTATAAAATCGTGGTCTTTTCCAAACTGTGTTGATGTAGCACTACTTATTAATTCTTGAAAAACTTTTTCTTGTGTTTCAATAGGGTTATTTGCCCATTTTTGGACAGATTTATAAACACGTTTGGCAAAAGGCTTAGCAAGTGCTGCTTTAAGTGATAACATTAATTAAAGTCTATAAAGTTGGTTGGATTAATAGGATAACCATCTTTCCAAAGTTCAAAATGTAAATGTGGTCCTGAAGACAATTCTCCAGTATTTCCTGATGTTGCTATTACTTCTCCCGATTTAACTAATTCTCCTTGAGATTTTGTAAGCGACTCGTTATGCTTATATACCGAAATAAGTCCGTTTCTATGTTCAATAATTATAACATTTCCAGTTTCAACCGTCCATTCAGCAAAAATAACAGTTCCATCGGCAGTGGATTTTACAGGTGTATTACTTTCAACAATTATATCAACAGCATAATGCTTGTTTTCAAAGTCATAATCTTCAGAAATATTTCCTGTAACAGGTGGAAATAAAACAAAATTTATTTTTGATGTTGCTTCCTCAAACAAATTATATTTATCTTCTTTTGCTACTTTTTCTCTCAATAGTGAATCTTCTTTTGATGGTCTTAAATCTATTTGTGATGCAAACTGCTTTGCTTCTTCTATAATAGAGTCTCTATTAAAATCTACTGAACTTATTTCTCCTTGAAGGACCTTTTTAATAGAAGAATAATATCTCTCATTAACTGCAATTAACTGCTGCAAGGAATCTGTTTTATAATTTAATTCGACAGCTTGTTTTTTTAATGCTGTTGAAGAATAGCCTGGAATATATTCTCTTAAAGATGTAAATGCTATTAATATGGTAGTTGCTGTAATTAGCAATATGGAAGATAATGACAATAATACAAACACATTTAAACGTGTTAACTTGAAAGATAAACGCTCTTCAAAAGTGTCTTCGTTAAGTATGACTAAGCGATACTTATGAAGTAGTTTCTTTTTAAACTTTTTTTTTGTTTTTTTATTCTCTGTCATTATATAAACAAAATTAAATAAAAATATGACACTTGTTGACTTGCTTTATGCTAAAGTTCTTGTTAAAACGATAATATTAAACTTTAATTATTAACTTTGCACTTTAAATTAAATCAATATGAGTTTATATATGTTACCCTTAGCAATTGGACCATGGCAAATAGCATTAATAGTTGTTATTGTGTTATTATTATTTGGTGGGAAAAAAATACCAGAATTAATGCGTGGCCTAGGTAGTGGAATTAAAGAATTTAAAGACGCTAGCAAAGAAGAAGACAAAACAAAAGACACAAAAGAATAGTGTTCTTATTATAACGAAATAAAGCCCAACAAATATTATTTATTTGTTGGGCTTTTTTGTGATTTTTATTTTATCTAATAATCTTAATTTTCTATTTTAAGCGATCTAATAATAGCTTCTAACTCAAACATATAATCTCTTTTTTCTACAGAAGGCGCAAATGCAAAACCTTCTATAACTAATAGTCTATTATTAATTTCATCGTCAATAATATAGTTAATAAATGGTCCAGACATAAAGGCATTTTTAACATCCCAAAGCCCTTTTGTTTCAATAGCTGGTTTGTTATCAATAATAGTTTCGAAAACTGCAGGAGCATAAGCTTCTTCTGTTATCATATAAGTTCCCTCTGTTGGTCCTGGAATATGAGCTTGCCCAATAGAGTCTCTTAATTTTATAATTTGATCCACCAAACTGTCTCCTTTTTTTACGGCATTATAAGGCAATTCAAATATCATTAAATTGGTTGTTCCTGTAGTAATATCTTTTCTTATCCAGAAAAAATCATCTTCTTCTTTAGCAATTCTATATGCTGTTGGAAAATTTAAAGAAACACCTAATTTAGCTTTCAAGTTATTGTTTTTATGAAGAGATAAATTTATACGTCTTTGTTTTTCTTTAATTTCTTCACTTTTAAAAGCTGCAATTATTTTTTGAGAATTCTCTTGAATCTGTTGTATTATTTCTTCGTTTGTTTTGCCAGTAATCAAGACTAATTTTTGAGGTCTTGCAAAAACATCTGAAGCTATTTTTACTGATGCTTCTCCTCCTTTTTCTACTTTAAAAACCGTTCTATTATGTGTAACAAATCCAGAAAAAACAGCAGGTGGAATCTGACTCATGTTAAATAATGGCTCATCTTGAGGTAAGCCATCTAATGGTGCGGCTAATACATCTCTAATAGCTTCGCCAACATTTCCTTCCCAAAGATTGTTATCTATAACAACCGATAAATTATTAATGTTTCCTGAAGAATCTGATAAGATTTTTTGGTTTGAAGATTTTTTATTTCCACAACTAAAAATGAATAAAAATGACAATAATAAAAGTGATTGTTTCATGTGTTTGAAATTTTGTTGGTTTTAAAGCTTAACCTTTAGAAACTTTAAGTTTCATTCCTGGCTTTAAGTTATTCCCACTAATATCGTTCCAATCTCGAATATTTTGAACAGAAACTCCTGGAAATTTTTGAGAGATACTCCAAAGAGAGTCTCCACTTTTAACTGTATATATGCTTGCTCCACTTGATGAAGTGGTGGTGTTAGCTGTTTTATTTACTGTTGAAGCTTGACTTGCTGCAGGATTTCTTGGATAAATAGTTAGTCTTTGTCCAATTCTAATATTATTACTACGTAAGCCATTCCATTTTTTTAAGTCGCTAACTCTAACACTATATTTTCTAGCAATAAACCCTAAATTATCGCCACTCTTTACACGATAACTAATTTTAGATTGCGATTCAAAAAATTGAGGTAAAGGTTTTTCTTTTTCATCAATTTCTGCTTTGGCAGATGCATAAATTGCTTCCTCATTATTTACAAAACTCCCTATAGCTGTTCTTGGTAATCTTAAATAATAATTTTTGCCTTCTATATATGGTATAATATCTAATTTATATGAAGGATTTAAAAACTGAAGTTCTTCAATTGGTACTTCAGTTGCTTCAGAAACTTGATCGAGAGTAATTAATTGTTTCACTCTAATGGTATCTGTTTCTATAATATGAAATAAAGGTTTTTCAGGTTTAAATCCGTGTTCATCTGCATACTCAAAAATATACATAGTGGCTAAAAACGCTGGAACATATCCAGCTGTTTCTCTTGGCAAATTATGACGAATGTTCCAATAGTTTTCATAACCTCCAGAACGTCGAATAGCTTTAGACACATTACCTGGACCAGAATTATATGCTGCTAATGCCAAATCCCAATCTCCAAAAATCTCATACAATTTAGATAAATATACAGCTGCAGTTTTTGTAGATTTTATTGGATCACTACGTTCGTCAACATAACTACTAACATCTAATCCATATTGCTTTCCAGTAGCAAACATAAATTGCCATAAGCCTGTTGCACCAACTCTAGATTTAGCTCTGGGTTTTAAAGCAGATTCTACTATGGCTAAATATTTCATCTCAAGAGGAATGTCTTTAGCATCAAACTCTCGCTCAAACATTGGGAAATAGTAATAGCTTAAACCCATAATACGTTCAAAATAAGACCTTCTATTTTTTAAAAAGTTTTTAATAACGCTTTCTAAAGATGGATTATATGCAACATTAAAAGGTGTTTTAGCATCTAATCTTTTAAGCCTAGCTTTTAAAGTATCTGTTGAAAGTTCTGGATAATCAATGTCATTATATTCTAACTCCGAAACCGTTTTGTAGATGGTATCGTACAAACTGTTGTTATATAATTCTTCCAACCACTTCTCATCAAATTGTTGTGCCAGCTCATGATCTTTTAAAGAATCTAATTCTGAAATTTTTGGAATAGCTTCAATTTGTAATTTATATAATGTTTTACCATCTATAATTGTATCTACTATATACTTTTCTCCAGCAACTAGCTCTGAGTCTGAAAGTTTGCTTGCTTTCTTTTTAGTAACTAAAGAATCTTGAGCATATGTAATACTAATGCTTAAAATAAATAAAAAGGTTAAGGTTTTATATAAATACATAGGGCTTAATATGTTTATTAAACGGAAAACGTAATTACTATTAAATTCTTACTTTAATAACAATTATAAATATACAATATTAAAGTCTTAATCTAATATGGCTGCAATTCCAGGTAGTGTTTTCCCTTCAAGACTTTCTAACATAGCTCCTCCACCTGTACTTACATAACTTACTTTGTCTTCAAAACCAAACTGTTTTACTGCTGCAACCGAGTCTCCACCACCAACAAGAGAAAATGCGCCTTCTTTTGTGGCTTCTGCTATAGCATAACCTAAAGCTATGGTTCCTTTAGCAAAATTTGCAAATTCAAAAACACCTAAAGGTCCATTCCACAAAATAGTTTTAGAATCTTTAATAACTTGTGCAAATAGCTCTTCGGTATTTGGCCCAATATCTAATCCCATCCAACCATCTGGAATATTGTTAATATCACATGTATTTGTATGTGCATTATTACTAAAAGCATCAGCAATAATAGCATCTACAGGAAGATGTACTTGTACGTTTTTTGATTTAGCTTTCTCCAATATTTCTTTAGCTAACTGCATTTTATCGTCTTCAACTAAGGAGCTTCCAATTTTTCCTCCTTGAGCTTTTATAAAAGTAAAGGTCATGCCTCCACCAATAATTAAATGATCTATTTTATCTAAAATATTATCAATAATCGTGATTTTAGAAGACACTTTTGCTCCTCCAAGAATTGCACAAACAGGTTTTTCTCCTGTTTTCATTACCTTTTCTATACTTTCAATTTCTTGAGCAAGTAAATATCCAAAACACTTGTTGTCTGGAAAAAATTGAGCCACTATAGTTGTAGAAGCATGTGCTCTATGCGCAGTACCAAAAGCATCATTTACATATATATCTCCTAAGGTTGAAAGTTGTTTTGCAAAATCTACATCTCCAGCTGTTTCTTCTTCATGAAATCGTAAATTTTCAAGTAATAATATTTGTCCAGCTTCTAAATTATTTGCAGCATTAGTAGCCTCTTCTCCAATACAATTTGAAGCGAATATTACTTCTACACCTAAAATATCTTCTACTTTATCTACTATATGTTTTAATGAAAATGCTTCATCTACACCTTTAGGTCTTCCTAAATGAGACATTAATATACAAGACCCTCCATCTTCAAGAATTTTAATAATAGTTGGTTTTGCAGATAAAATTCTTGTAGCATCTGTAACCTTAAATTCATCATTTAAAGGCACATTAAAATCTACACGAATAAGGGCTTTTTTGTTTTCGAAATTAAAGTCATTTAGTGTTTTCATAAAATCAAATTTTAAGAGACAAATATAATTTTTTCATTTCAAAAAAAAGAGATGATTTCTGTTATCTTTGCCTTATGCAATTTCATGAAATTCTTGGTCAAGAACATATAAAAACCCATTTAACACAAAGTGCCGAAAATGGTCGTGTTCCACATGCGCAACTTTTTGTAGGTCCTGAAGGTTGTGGCACATTGCCAATGGCTATTGCTTATGCACAATATTTATTATGTAAAAACATAAATGGTGAAAATACAGGTGGAAACGATTCTTGTAATTTAAAATTTGAACATTTTTCTCATCCAGATTTACATTTTGCATTTCCTGTTGCTACAAACGATAAGGTAAAAAAGCATCCTGTTTCTAATTATTTTTTAGAAGAATGGAGAGAACTTCTAGCCGAACAACCTTATGGAAACTTGTTTGATTGGTATAAAAAGCTTGGTGTAGATAATAAACAAGGTCAAATTGGTGTAGATGAAGCTTCTGAAATTGTAAAATCTTTAGCCTTAAAATCTTATGAAGGTGGTTACAAAGTCATGCTGATTTGGATGGCTGAAAAAATGAATACATCGGCCGCAAATAAATTATTAAAACTAATAGAAGAACCACCAAGTAAAACGGTTTTTATCCTTATTGCCGAAGACGAAGAACAAATTATTAACACTATTAGATCTAGATGTCAAGTGTTACATTTTCCTCCTTTAGCCGAAGATGTTATTAAAGATGCTATTATAAAAAATTATAGTTTAGAAAATACCATAGCTACAAAAATTGCACACCAAGCTAATGGAAATTATAATAAAGCATGCGATTTAGTCTATCATGATAGTGAAGACACACCTTTTGAAAAATGGTTTATTTTCTGGATTAGAAGTGCATTTAAAGCCAAAGGAAATAAAAGCGCCATACACGATTTAATTTCCTGGAGCGAAGACATCTCTAAAACAGGTAGAGAAACACAGAAACAGTTTTTACAATTTTGCATGACCTTTTTTAGACAAGCCATGCTTATGAATTATCAAGCAAACAATTTGGTTTATATAGAAACTAAAGAAGAAGGTTTCAATCTAAAGAATTTTGCTCCTTTTGTACATGGTAATAATATTGTAGAAATTACTCAAGAGCTGCAAGACGCTATTTATCATATTGAACGCAATGGTAATTCTAAAATAATTCTTACAGATCTTTCTATAAAACTTACCAGATTACTTCATAAAAAAGATGCTTAAAATGGCAAACTCTAACTCATGGTTTGTTATTATTAATCCTACTTCTGGAAATGGAGCAAGCAAGAAAAAATGGCCTGAGATTGAAAAGCTTTTAAAAACTTATAAATTTGAGTTTGAATTTGAATTTACTAAACACAAAAACCATAGCATTGAATTAGTTCAAAATGCTATTATTCAAGGGTTTAACAGGATTATCTGTATTGGAGGAGATGGCACCTTGCATAATATTGTAAATGGTATTATGCTCCAAAATAAAGTACCTTATAATCAAGTTCATATTGGTGTTATTCCTATTGGAACTGGAAACGATTGGGTTAAAACTCATGGTGTTTCTAACAACTTAGAAAATGCCATTCAAACTATTAAAAATGGGCATTTAAAAATACAAGATGTTGGTAAAATTATTCTTAATAATATAGACAAAGATCCAACATATTTTATAAATCTTGCAGGAATTGGTTTTGATGGTTTTGTGGTTAGCAAAGTCAATAAATACAAGCATCTTGGAGCTATTGCTTATCTTTCTGGAGCGCTTTTAGGATTGTTTTCTTTTAAAAATTTCCATTCTAAAGTTCGTGTCAATTCATCTATTATTGAATCTAAAACATTAATGATTTTAATCGGTATTTGTCAATATTCTGGAGGAGGTATGCAATTAACAAAAACACCAAATCCGTTTGATGGTTTGCTTGATATTAGTATAGTAAAAAATATAGGAAAGATAGATATTCTTAAAAATGTCGTGAATCTTTTTAATGGTAAGATTACAAATCATAAAAAAGTAGAAACCTATAAAAGCAAAACAATTAGTGTTGTAATAACAGATATTAACAAACCATATATTCAAGCTGATGGAGAATTAATTGGTACGGGAAATTTAGAGATTTCAATAATTCCAAAAGCCTTTTCGTTTTACTGTTAAACAAAAAAACGCCAAACTTTCGTTTGGCGTTTTCTAAATTAATTTTAGAATTTAGTCTTTTTTATACTCGGCATTTAATGCATCAAGTATTATTTGAGTCACTTCGTTTTCTTCAGCTCCATACATAACAGATCCACCTTCATTACTTCCAAAAATATAAGAGTAACCATTTGTTTTTCCATAATCTGAAACAAAGTTCTTTACTTTAGAAATTAAAGAGTCTATTTCAACTTGACTTTCTTGTTGGATTTGTTGCTCTTCAAATTGAATACGTTGTTGTAGCATTTGTTGTTTCTGACTTAATACTTGGTATTCTTTTTGCGCTTGAGCATCTGGTAAACTTTGTGCTTTTAATTGGAATTCTTGAGCTTCCATTTGAAACGCTTTACTTGTGCTATCCGTTCTTTTTTGAAATGCTTCAATCTTAGCTTTATATTTAGCTTCAATATCTAATTTCTCTTGATAATTATTGATTACTTCTGAATTATCAATAAATCCTGTTTTAAGTGATTGCTCACATGAAACTAAAGTTGCAATTGCTAATACAACTATAAATATGTTTTTCATTTTTTGTTATTTTATTTTTTATGGCGCAAATGTAAAAAAGTAAACTTGATAGTTTTTAAAAATTACACATAATTTACACTATAAGGTAAATTTATTAATGCTTAATTAAGCTATAGTTAATCTTTATTAGATATTGCTTTGTTTTAAGCCATTTAAGATACTTTTAAAAAAAATAGTAACAAGTAATCGTTTGAGGTTAAAATCTGCTTGCACGAAGTTTAAAATTAAGTATTACTTGTTTTTTATAACATAAATTAAAGAAGAATACTCTCCAGAGCGTTTAGCTTTTAAATTTGATAGCAATCCAACACGAAACGCATTAAAAATATTTAAGGATCCTTTTTTATATTTTTCTGAAAGCATACTAACATAAAAAGAGTCAAAAGTCATAGGAAGTGTTTTTGTAACTTTCATTTCTTTCTTAGAAACTAATTTTGAAATGGATTGTTGCGAAAAATGCCAAAGGTGTCTTGGCACATCAAAAGCTGCCCAAAAGTTTTTGTAATACAAAGCATCAAAACTTTTAAAATTAGGAACAGCAATAATTAATGTTCCATTAGCTTTTAATAACTGTTTAAAAACTGATAAATGGTTATCTAAATTTGGCAAATGTTCTAACACATGCCAAAGTGTAATTACATCGAAACTATTAGGCTTAAATTTTAATAATTGATCGATTTCAAATACAGAATTATTTGTTTTAGAATTTGCAATTTTTCTTGCATCTGGATTTGGCTCAATTCCTGAAACGTTCCAATTATTATTTAATGCAATTTTTAAAAAATCTCCAGTGCCACAACCAACATCTAAAAGATTTTTTTCTGTTGAATTGAACGAATTAATTAAGTTTAATTTCCGTTTTAATGAAATAGATCTAACTAGATGATATACTTTTTCAAAGAGGTTTCTTTTAGAATCTGTATGCGAAATATAATCTTCGGTTTTATAATAATCTGGTAACTTATCCTCTTTTGGTTGAGGAAAAGTTTCTAACATATCTAATTCCAAATTATGTAAAAGTTGAAATTCTTCTCCAGAAACAGAGTAATCTTTTACTTCTAAATACACATTCTTTTTACTCATAAATTAAGGTTTCTGCTCTTCAGAAATTAAATGTTCCACGTGAAACATTTATAAATAATTTGCATCTATCTTCCCATATAAACTAAAAGCACAGACACATCGCTAGGAGAAACACCACTAATTCTTGATGCTTGAGAAATAGTTACAGGTTGTATTTTGTTTAGTTTTTCTCTTGCTTCTAAACTCATAGATTTAAGCTTAGAATAATCGAAATTTTTAGGGATTTTAATATTTTCTAATCTATTTAATTTATCAGCATTATTCTTTTCCTTTTCAATATAACCAGAATATTTTATTTGAATTTCTGCTTGTTCTATTACTTCGTTATCTAGATTATTTTCTTGAATATAGGTCTCAACCGAAGCTACTTTTCGCATATCGTCTATGGTGATATTTGGACGAGAAAAAATCTTTTGCATCTTATCAGATTGCTTCATTAAAGCTGAGTCTTTAGATTCTAAAATAGGATTTATCTCTTCATGTTTCACACTAGTGTCTGCAAAAAACATAACAAATGCTTCAGCCTTATTCTGTTTTTCCTCCATGCGTTTTAACCTCTTTTCTGATGCTAAACCTAGCTCAAATGCTTTTGGAGTTAATCTAAAATCTGCATTATCCTGACGCAATAAAGTTCTGTATTCTGCTCGAGAAGTAAACATACGATAAGGCTCTTCTGTTCCTTTAGTAATTAAATCGTCAATTAAAACACCAATATATGCTTCGCTTCTACTTAAAATAAATGCCTCTCTTTCTTGAATTTTTAAAGCTGCATTTATTCCTGCCATCAGCCCTTGCGATGCTGCTTCTTCATAACCTGTGGTTCCATTAATCTGACCAGCAAAATACAAACCTTCAATTAGCTTAGTCTCTAAAGTATGCTGTAATTGTGTTGGTGGAAAATAATCGTATTCAATAGCATAACCTGGTCTAAAAAACTTCACGTTTTTAAATCCTGCTACAGAACTTAAAGCTTTAAATTGAACATCTTCAGGTAAAGAAGTCGAGAAACCATTGATATACATTTCAACCGTATTCCATCCCTCTGGTTCAATAAATAACTGATGCCTATCTTTGTCTGCAAATCGATTTATTTTATCTTCAATCGATGGGCAATATCTAGGTCCTAGACTTTTTATTCTTCCGTTAAACATTGGTGATCTTTCAAATCCTTCACGAAGTAAATCGTGAACTTCCGGACTTGTATAACTCATAAAACAAGAACGTTGTTTTGTAAGAGGTTTAGTAATATCTAAATAAGAAAACTTTTCAGGATTTTCATCTCCTGGTTGTTCAATCATTTTTGAATAATCTAAAGATCTTCCATCAACCCTTGGAGGTGTTCCTGTTTTCATTCTACCAGATTCAAAACCGAAACTTACCAATTGTTCTGTAATTCCAGTAGCCGCCTTTTCACCTGCTCTTCCTCCACCAAAATTTTTATCTCCAATATGTATTAATCCATTTAGAAAAGTGCCATTTGTTAACACAACAGACTTGGCTTTTATTTCTAATCCAAGAGATGTTTTAACTCCTTTTACAATATTATTCTCCACAATAAGACCAGAAACCATTTCTTGATAAAAATCTAAATTTGGTGTGTTTTCTAACATTAAGCGCCAATCTTCAGCAAAACGCATACGATCACTTTGAACTCTAGGACTCCACATAGCAGGTCCTTTAGATTTATTTAGCATTTTAAACTGAATAGCAGATGTATCGCTTACAATTCCACTATAACCACCAAGTGCATCAATCTCACGAACAATTTGGCCTTTAGCAATTCCTCCCATAGCAGGATTACAAGACATTTGTGCAATGTTTTGTAAATTCATGGTAACAAGTAATGTTTTGCTTCCCATATTGGCAGCAGCTGCAGCAGCTTCGCTTCCTGCATGTCCTCCACCAACTACTATAACGTCATACTCTGTTTGAAACATGATAATTTCTTTATTCTTTAATATTAAAAATTACTTTCATCTTTTCTGAAATAATACAGAATTAAAAATTGTTCCACGTGAAACAATTTCAGTTAAAATAATTTTAAGTTTGCAAATATACGCTGATTTACTGAATATTAGCTAGCAACTGTAGATAATGATTTTCTTTGCTTCGCATGATAGTCGCGTCTGCTTCTGTTTTGTCTTTGTAGCCACAATAGTGTAAAATACCATGAACCATAACTCGATGCAATTCTTCTTCGAATGTAACTTTAAAATCCAATGCGTTATCTGCTACTCTTTCAGTAGAGATAAAAACATCTCCTTGTATTATTTTTCCTACAGTATAATCGAAGCTTATTATGTCTGTTAGAGTGTCGTGATTTAAAAATTCAACATTCATTTTGTGTAAATAATCATCGTTACAAAAAACAAAATTTATTTCTCCTAACTTTTTATCTTCACTTAAAATTACTTGCTCTAGCCATTCACTTAAGTGCTCTTCGTTATCTATGTTAAAGGTGTTTTCCGAATTAAAACTAATCATTTTCCTGCTTAAAATATTCTTGTACTTTTTTATTATAAACTGGTTGCAAAGGTAAACTTTGTCTGTTTAAAATTTCATTGGTATTAAAATATTCTTTAGCAGTTGGAATTTGATTATTTGTATTGTTATCAAACTGTTTTTTATTGCTTTCAGATTTTCTTTTTGTATCCATACCTTGCTGAAAGGTTGCATTTTCTAGTTTTAATAATTGATGTTGTAAATTCATCATTTTTTCTAAAGTACGCTGTGTAAAACCTTTATTCAATAAATCCATTTCAACATCTTCCATTTGCTTTAATAAATTATTTGCATTTGGATTAATACCTTCTTTTGCCAACTTGTCTTTTAAAGCTTGTCTAATTTGTTGTTGTCTTTGGTAAATTTGAAATAATTCGCCATGCATTTCTTCAGACATAGAACCTTCACCTTCACCTTGTTGTTTTCCTTCTTTCCCTTCTTTTCCAGATTCACCCTCTTTACCATCCTTACCTTCCTTTCCAGACTCTCCTTCTTCACCTTCTTTTTCACCTTCTTTACCTTCTTCTCCATCTTTTGGCTTTCCTTCTTGACTTTTCTTCATGCCATCTTGCATTTGCTTGTTAAGCTCCTCTTGGCTCATAATAATATCTGGAAGTCCTTGTTCTGGCTGTCCTTGGCCTTGACCTTGACCACTAGCCTGCATTTGCATAGAATTCATTATGTTACTTAAAAAATCGGCTAAATTATTAGCAGCAGTAATCGTATACTGTTGATTAGAAACACCTTGAAATATTCTATTTTCAGAAAATTGGTCTAAAGATTTATCTATATTATAAAACACTTCAGAAATTTCCTTATTTACAAATTCTGATAGCTTAGGTTGCCTTAACGATAACGCGAATAAACTGTCGTCAATATGAGAAAAGTGCTCTTTTAATGTGTATTGCTTTCTAAGATATGTAGCATATTTATTATGATTAACTTCAATAACTTTAAACTGATTCATTAAGGCTTCTTGGTCTAATGAAAAGACAATTAAGTTGTCTAATATCTGACGAAGCATCTCAATATCTTCCTGCATTTGTTCTCCTCCTCCCATCATTTGCATGCTAGCCTGCATTTTCTCACTCATGTTTTTCATTTTCTGACCAGCTTGCTTTTGCTTTTTAGAAGCATTCTTTTGGTTTTCCTGAGCATCTTGTTCTTGATTCTGCTCTTCGTTTTCTTCTTTTTTCTCTAATTCATCTGACGCTGCTTCTTGATCTTTTTTAATGTCTTCTTTTTGCTTTTCATCGTCAGGTATCTTCATTGGTTGCTTCAAGTCATCATTTTCTTTTTGAAGGTCTTCCATTTCTTTTTTAAAGTCGTCAAATTCTTTATTTAATTCATCCTGCTTTTCTTTTGTGTTGTTTTCTTTTGTTTCGTTAGAAAGCTCTAATTGTTTTTCAGCTAAGTCTTCTAATTCCTTCTGAAGTTTTTCTAGTTTTTTTGCTACATAATACCTCTTAGTTAACTCTAGTAATTGCTCTAAACTTCGTTTCTGATTTTTGTTTTGCTTGGCTAATTTTTCTAGCTTTTCTGTTAACTCTTCCTTATTTATCTTTTCTTGAAGTTTTTCTAATTCTTCAAGTAGCTTTTCGTCTTTTTTTAATTGCTCTTCATTGTCTTTTAAGCGTTCTTTTAAATCTTCTTTAAAAGTGTCTTCCTTTTCATTTTCTTTTTGAAAATCCTCTAAGTTTTCTTGCAATTTCTTATTGAAGTTTTTCATCATTTCCTCTTGTTGTTCTTGACGTTTAAGGAAATTTTCTAACTGACGTTTATCATTAAAATTAAGTTCAGATTTTTCTTTTTGGGTTTTAGATAAAGACTCTAATTCTTTTTGTCTTTCTTCAAGCTTCTCCATAGATTTATCTAAATCCTGAATGGTTTCGTTTTGTTGTTCTAATTGCTTTTCCTCTTCTTCTTCTTTAGTAAGTTTTCTATAAGAGTAAACATTACTTTTAGTGCTTTTAAATCTATTTAAGGCATCATTATCAAACACTTGAAAGTATAAATTATAACTTATTCCTTCTTTTAGTTGTAACTGATTTGGAAATGCGCTTATAAATTCTGCAATATTTGAAGAGGTAATTGAAATTGGTTCTATTAGTTTATCTGCTTCATTTTCTGCAGGATAATATACTAATTGAAGTTTACTCAAACCATAATCATCGCTCGCTTGACCATGAAAATAAAGGGATTGCTGATCTAAACTATCAACAGCCATTTTTATATTAAGTTCTGGATATTCGTCTTTTATTACTTCTATTTGAAATGCTAATGTTTCGTAATTATTTATGTTTTTATTGCTTGTGCTTAAACTATAGATTGTTTGATTAAAGATTTGTTTTGTTATTTCAAAATTATCTGAATCTGTTTTAGTTAATAGCGTTGTATCTTTTGAAATCCATTGTACTTGATTGGTCGCTTTTGTTTGTAATTTCCAGGTAATGTTTGTTCCATGTGGAACAACTGCGTTTCCAGTGCTTTTTAAAACCTCATCTGTTTTTTTAATATATGATGGATAGTCTAAAACCATATCAAAGCCAAGCAAACTCGGTACTTCGGTTACTAGAAGTTCGTATGGCTTAGAGATAACATTATTAGCAGAAAGTTGAAACTCTACATTCTGTTTAGGTTTTGAAAAAACATATTCGAAATTCCCTGAGTTTACTTGTTGTAATAAATAAGATTCGTTATTAAAAGTAATTTTTACATTTTCGGGAACAACTTCTCCAACTGTAGAAACCATTAATTTAAAATCTTTATTTTCAATTACATTTAAATCTTCATTTATAACAAAAAATTGAAAAGGTGCTGGTGGCTCGTAGGCTGTCTTGTAATTTACAACACGATTATAACTGTCGCTAAACCAATTAATATGCCCTGTTACAAAAGTTAGAAGCAGAATAATAACAGGAATGGCTGCGTATTTTAAATACTTTAAATTCGATTTAAAATTGACTGCTAGTTTAAAGGGAATAGGCTGTAATTCGGTAGATTTTTGCTCGATACTTGCCAGTAATAATTCCGATTCGGCTGAATCGTCTTTAAGCTGAAGCATATTAAGAAGCTTGTCGTTAACTTCAGGGAAATGGTTTCCAATAATTTTTGATGCTTCTTTAAAATCAATCCCTTTTTGGAGTTTAAATAACTTCGCCAATGGTATAGCAATAAATTTATAAAACAACGCCAACTCCACACCAATAAATACCCAAAACAAAATGGTTCTGGCTGTTGGATTTAACCACAATACATATTCCACAAAAAGTGTGAATAAAAGATACAAAAATCCAATAGCAAAAAAGAGAATAGCTCCTTTAAGCAATTCATTTGCATAAAATCGCTTAATAAATTGCTCTAATTTTAATTGTATGTCTGCAAATTTTGTCATGTAAATTATATGCATGTTGTCTTAACCAATAAAACTACAATATTATTTTTACTCTGAATTGTTTAGATTTGGTAAAACTTAGTTAATTTTCAGTGAAAGATTCCATTTTATGAAAGATTTGAAATATTTAGCTGCTTTATCTATTCCAATTATGGCATTTATTGGTGTCTATTTTAAAGGCTCTTTTGTGTTTTTAACTCCAGTTTATGCGTTTATAATCTTACCTACACTTGATTTGTTATTTCCGATGGATACTTCTAATCCAACTCCAGAAGAAGTTACCACAAAACTTAAAAACAAACTGTTCGATTGGTTATTGTACTTAAATCTTCCAGTAGTTTATGGGTTGGTTTTGTTTGCTTTAATAACAGTTTCTACAATTCATTTAGAATTGTTTGAATTTATTGGATTGATTTTTTCCGTTGGTATTGTTTTAGCCGTTAACGGAATCAATGTCGCTCATGAACTTGGCCACAGACAAACAACAAACGAACGCTTTTTAGGCAAAGCTTTACTGCTTCCATCATTTTATATGCACTTTTATATAGAGCATAATTTTGGTCATCACTTACATGCAGCAACTCCTGAAGATCCAGCTACAGCAAAATACAATCAAACAGTTTATTCTTTTTGGTTTACTTCCACATTTAGACAATATTTTAATTCTTGGAAGATTCAGAAAATGCTTTTAAAAAATAATAAGAAACCCTTCTTTTCTGTTAAAAACGACATGCTTTGGTATGGCATTTTTCAACTAAGTTATCTCATACTTATTTTTGTCTTTTTTGGAACAATCGGATTCTTATTTGCTCTTGCTTCTGGAATTGTTGGTTTTATTTTGTTAGAAACTGTTAATTATATTGAACATTATGGTTTATTGCGTTTAAAATTACCTTCAGGAAGATACGAACGTGTTCGTGAAATACATTCTTGGAATTCCAATCATGCTATAGGACGTATCGTACTTTATGAACTGACAAGACATAGCGATCATCATTATAAATCGTCTAAAAAATATCAAATTTTGGACAGTTATGAAGATAGCCCTCAAATGCCATATGGCTATCCAGCTTCAATGGTTATCTCGCTCTTTCCTCCTTTGTGGTTTAATATAATGAATAAGCGTGTTCCACGTGAAATGATTTCTTGACTTGTTTTCAGTTCTGGTTTGCCTTTTGAGAAACTTTAAACTTTAAACTTTGAACTTAAAACTTCAAAAATCTATCTTTGCAACTTCAAACGAAACAAAATGTCAAAACAAGTTAGAGTGCGTTTTGCACCAAGTCCAACAGGACCTTTACATATTGGAGGTGTTAGAACAGCCCTTTTCAACTACCTTTTTGCTAAAAAACACAACGGAACTTTTATCCTAAGAATTGAAGATACAGATCAAAATAGATATGTTGAAGGTGCTGAAAATTACATAGTAGAATCTTTAAATTGGTGTGGAATTTCTTTTGATGAAGGTCCAGGGAAAAATGAAAAATTTGGCCCTTACAGACAAAGCGAGCGTAAGCATATATATAAAGAATATGCTGATAAACTTATTGCTTCTGGAAATGCTTATTATGCTTTTGATACTTCTGAAGCTTTAGATTTTCATAGAAAAGATCATGAAGAAAAAGGTAAAACCTTTATCTATAATTGGCATAACCGTTTGAAGTTAGATAATTCTTTATCACTTTCAGCTGAGGAAACTCAAGAAAAACTTGATGCTGGCGAAGATTATGTGATTCGTTTTAAATCACCTCAAGACGAAACCTTGCATTTAACAGATATTATTCGTGGAAATATTACGATTGATACCAATGTATTAGACGATAAAGTTTTGTTTAAAAGCGATGGCATGCCAACATATCATTTAGCAAATATTGTGGACGACCATTTAATGGAAATCTCACATGTTATTCGTGGTGAAGAATGGTTGCCTTCTTTAGCTTTACATTATCAATTATATAAAGCATTTGGCTGGAAAGCTCCTGAATTTGCGCATTTACCACTTATATTAAAACCTACAGGTAAAGGAAAATTAAGCAAACGTGATGGCGATAAATTAGGTTTTCCTGTATTTCCATTAGCATATAAAGACCATAAAACAGACGAAGTGTCTCGTGGTTATAGAGAAGATGGTTATTTTCCTGAAGCTGTTGTAAACTTTTTAGCCTTTTTGGGATGGAATCCAGGAACTGAACAAGAAATTTTTAGCTTGGAGGAATTGATTCAAGCTTTCGATTTAAGTCGTGTTAACAAAGCTGGAGCACGTTTTGATCCAGATAAAATAAAATGGTTTAACCATCATTATATGCAAGAGCAAGACAACGTTGACCTTGCAGAACAATTTAAATCGCTTTTTACAGAATTAAAAGATATTGATGTTAACTACATTGCTATGGCTATCAATCTCATAAAAGAACGAGCTACTTTTGTAACCGATTTTTGGGATTTAGGTCATTTTTTCTTCGAAACACCTTCAGATTTAGATGAAAAAGCTGTTAAAAAAGCCTGGAAAGAAGATTCTTCAGAATTAATGAAAGAACTCATATCAGTTATTTCTAATGTTGAAGATTATTCTGTAGAAAGCCTTCAAACAGCGATTAAGGGCT
Organism: Xanthomarina spongicola; assembly: GCF_003148645.1. GTDB lineage: Bacteria > Bacteroidota > Bacteroidia > Flavobacteriales > Flavobacteriaceae > Xanthomarina > Xanthomarina spongicola. Next base: position 285,719 of record NZ_QGGP01000001.1, on the reverse strand, counting down.
GGATTGCTTCAAAAGAAATAGGTTTTGGAAAAGTCATGATGCCTTTGCGTTTAGCATTGGTTGGTGCCTTACAAGGACCAGATGTTTTCGATATTATGTATTTAATTGGGAAAAATGAAAGTATACGACGTATTGAGAATTTGATTCATACGTTATCATAAAAAAAAGCGACCTAATGGTCGCTTTTTTTCTCATATCTTTATTCTATTAAAACGTAATCATAGCTGTAAAAGCAAACATCGATTGGTTTCCTTTAATCTTTTTATCGTTTCCAGTGAGGTCTAAATTACTATCGTTTAATTTATTTAACATATTAGTAAACCCATAAATATATTGAGCTTTTAATCTAAAAAAAGCATATCCAGCCGAAACTCCTATAGCTCCATCCACATTAAAATTAGTAATGTCTTTAATGTCTTTAGCTAATAAGTTATCGTAAGAGTTAATAATATAATTCTCGTACGCTTTGTCTTTCATTTCCATGTCTCCGTTATATTGAATCATAGGTCCAACATCAATGGTTAAAAAGCTTTGTATCAATTTAACATGCATCAATAAAGCAATTTGAGCCGTAAATATTTTATAATCTACAAACTCTTCACTTAAACTAATTGGAAGTGGTCTTGCAGCTATGCCAACATGGTTTTCAGATAATTGAATGGTGTAACTTACATTGTACCATTTATGAGGAATATCAACCGTTGCTGAAGCTCCAGCTTGCCATCCATTGTCTTTCTTTGTGGTAAAATTGTCTGTAATAATATCATATTGTGTAATACCTCCATAGATTCCAAAACCGTTTTGAATTCTATATGTTTTATGTTGTCCAAACGAAACTGTAACAAAACCAATACATATTGCTACTAATAATATAAGTTGTCTTTTTTGCATAATTGTTTTTATGAGATTGTGACAAATATAACTTAAATTAGTAGTCAATTATTTTACAACCTTAAAAAATCCTATTATGTCCATTCTATCTATCCCTATTATAATCCTTTGTTTGTTTATTTTTATCTCTTTGTTTTTTATAGTAAAACAACAAACAGCAGTTATTGTAGAACGTTTTGGAAAATTTCAAAGCATTCGTCAATCTGGCTTACAATTAAAAATTCCTTTAGTTGATAGAATAGCTGGAAGATTGAGTTTAAAAATCCAACAATTAGATGTTATCATTGAAACAAAAACCTTAGATGATGTATTTGTTAGATTAAAAGTATCTGTGCAATATAAAGTTATTAAAGAAAAGGTATATGATGCTTTTTACAAGCTAGATTATCCACACGAACAAATAACCAGTTATGTATTTGATGTGGTTCGAGCTGAAGTTCCAAAAATGAAATTAGACGATGTATTTGTTAAAAAAGATGATATTGCTTTAGCCGTAAAAGCTGAACTAAACGATGCCATGTCTGATTATGGTTTCGATATTATAAAAACGCTTGTTACAGACATAGATCCAGATGCTCAGGTAAAACAAGCCATGAACCGAATTAACGCATCAGAACGTGAAAAAATTGCTGCGCAATTTGAAGGTGATGCTGCCAGAATATTAATTGTTGAAAAAGCAAAAGCTGAAGCTGAAAGTAAACGTTTACAAGGACAAGGAATTGCAGACCAACGACGTGAAATTGCTAGAGGTCTGGAAGAGTCTGTTGACGTCCTGAATCGTGTAGGAATTAATAGTCAAGAAGCATCTGCATTAATTGTGGTAACGCAACATTACGATACCTTACAAGCTATTGGAAGTGAAACAAACACGAATTTAATTTTATTACCAAATTCTCCTCAAGCTGGAAGCAATATGTTAAACGATATGGTTGCAAGTTTTACAGCAAGTAATCAAATTGGGGAAGCCATGAAGAATACCAATAAGAAAAAAGAAGACTAGTTTAATATTACAAACAATACAAAAAACCTCCAATTATAAAAGTTGGAGGTTTTTAATTTTTATTTTCTCTTTTAGCTATTAAATCTTTTAAAAGTGCTAAATATTTTTCCAACTCTACAGTAGATATGTTTGGGTTTTCTATATTAGGAATAGTAATCGGGTTTTCGTCTAAATATTTATAACTAACTGGATACTTCTTCTTAATATAAAGTAATAACTCTGATATTTCTGCTAGTAACTCTTTCACGTTTTTTATATTATTCTTATACTATAAGAACTTAAAAGATAGTGAAAATAGCTAATCTTTCAAAATTATAAGATTTTGAAAATGATGTATTTTAAAATTTAAATGGGTGTCGTTCTTCCCAGTTTTGTTTTGGGTTCATTAGTTTAAAAATATATTTTAATAGCGTATTCATAACCCAATTAGTATGTTTCATATAAATAAACATTTTTTTAGGATGTGCGCCAACCGAACTTTTAATCGCCATAGCTGTTCTTGCATAAACAATTGAAGAAAAATTGTTTTCAATACCAAAAGAAGCCATATCGTAAAGCATGTTAAGATATAACTGATTTGTATATTGATGTTCTTTGTGGTAACCTAAAAAATAGGTTTCTAATTCTGTCTTATTTAAAATTAAACTGTAAAAGCCAATCAGCTTATTATCTAAATAGTAAGCAAAAACTTTAAAATTCTCATCCAGATGTTTTTTATAGCTGTAAAAATGATTCTCTGGTAGTATAAACGTATTAATTTTTGCATTATCTGAAACGTTTTTATAAAGCTTGTGAAGCAATGGGGAATTTTCTTTGATGTCTTCTAAATCTAATTCTCTCTTTTCAATATTTTTAGCTTTTTTTCTGGCTGATTTAAATCTGTCTCGATACTTTTTATTTAAATCGGCTAAATAATCATCAAAATGGTTCCAATGGGTTTTAACTTCCATAATCATGTTGGGCTGAACAGTCACCTTATGAATTTGATTCTCACTAAATAAATCAAATTCTTGATGTACAGCATCATCGAAAAAAAAGTCTTTCAACATTATCATTCGAATTCGCTTTTTATCTTTAATTTTTATCTCTTTTTTAAGTTGAAGGATTGCTTGATAGATTTGAAATAAAAACTCTTTTTGTGAAATACTTTCAATATTAAAATACAAACCATGTTGTCCAGTATGAGTCAAATTACCAGCAACAAGCAAGTTTCCTTTTAAGAGTTTTGAAACCCCGTTTTTAAAATTTTCAACAAAAAAAGAATCTGTTTCATTTCTAAACATATCTTTTAAATATAATTCCACACGCTGAATAATAGCAATACCAACAAGAGTTTCGTCTTTAAAAACTCCAACATAATTCATAGATATATTTTTTGGAGAGGCCTGTTCTAAAGATTTAAAATAAGCCGTTTGTAGAAAAATATCTTCTATAACAAAACCATCCCATTCAAGAGGTAATTGCTTAGAAGAATTAAAGATTTTAAAGTTTATCAAAGTGAAAAATGAAAAAGACTGAAATAAAATCTTTCAGTCTTTAAATAAGTTAAATCATTACAAAATTAGACCCAGCCACAAACAATGCCACCCATAATTGCGAGTGTAACAATCCAATAGCCTGAATTAATAAAAATGTATTTTGCGCTTTTACGCTCAAATAGTGCGTTAGTTCCAATTATTGGTAGAGCAATAAATAAACCTGCAATTGTTCCATGTAACGCTCCATGTTTAAAAGTTCTAAAAGCAGTACCATAATCAGCCATAAAAGCGTTATAAGATGGAAGAGCTGTAGCTGGATCTCCTCCAATCATTCCTAAAGCACCAGTTTGATGAATAGTTAAAAATTGTAGCGAGAATGCTAAAAGAATTGCAAAAAATAAAGCTAAACCAAAAATTTTAGCCATATTTCCACCTTTAATTTTTTCTTCACTCATGCCTGCAGCTTGCATCCATGCGTTTCCAAACACTTTTGGGTTATACCAAATAAACCCAACAACTAAAGCTGAAATTGCAGCAGCAATAATTGCTAAAAAATTAATTTCCATAATTTGAGATTGTTAGTTAGTTTGCTAAAGATACTTAAAATAAACAAAAAAGCCTCAAAATCAATATCTTCAAGGCTTTAATTTGTTTTATATTTTACTTTTAAATCGCTTTAGCTTCAGCTACTAAAAGCTCATTTTTATCGTCTAAAGCTTTCTCAATAAACTCAACAACAGCAGAGTTTTTCTCTTGCCCATTTTTAATTAGAACACTTAAAGCTAACATAGCAGCAATACGTGTTCCAACCTTTTTAACGGCTGTATTAAACAAAGGCTCTAATTCTTCGTAACTAACTTTATTAGCAAGTTCTAATATTTCAGCTTTTACTTTTTGCTGTTTTGCTTCAGGTAGATTGGTGTATTTTTTTCCTAATTGCTGAATAACATCAATAGCTTTTCTCTGTGGAATATTTTGTTTTGGTTGCTGTTGGTTTTGATTCTTATTTTGGGCTGGTTGTTGCTTTGCCCAAGAATCTTTTAACCCAACTGTTTTATTGAAAATAAGTTTTTCTGATGTCGTATCATTATCTACATTAAAATAACCCAAACGTTGGAATTGGAACCTGTCTCCTACTTTGGCATCTGCTAAACTAGGTTCTACATAAGCCTCAACTATTTTTAAGGATTCAGGATTTATAAAGTCCATAAAATCTTTGTCTGGATGTGCATCTGGAGCTTCGTCTAAAAACAATCGATCATACTCTCTAACTTCAGCTTTTATAGCATGAGAAATAGAGACCCAATGCAAAGTACCTTTTACTTTTATGGAAGTATCTTCAGTATATGTACAATGAATTTCTGTAATATGTCCTTGATTATCTTTAACAACGCTTTCGCCTTTAATGATATATGCATTTTTTAAACGCACTTGTTTTCCTAGAGTTAGTCTAAAATATTTATTGCCAGCTTGTTCCTTAAAGTCGTCTTTTTCAATATAAATTTCACGAGAAAAAGGCACTTTTCTAAATCCAGCAGATTCATCTTCTTGATTATTTTCAGCTTCCAGCCATTCTACTTTGTTTTCAGGATAATTGGTGATTACTACCTTAACTGGATCTAAAACAGCCATCACTCTTGGAGCTGTTTTGTTTAAATCTTCGCGAATACAAAATTCTAATAATGCTACATCTATCACATTATCACGCTTTGCAACACCTACGGTTTCTACAAATTTTCTAATGGAATTTGGCGTATAACCTCGACGACGAAGTCCTGAAATAGTAGGCATTCTAGGATCGTCCCAACCTGATACAATCTTCTCCTCTACCAATTTAAGCAACTTACGTTTACTCATAATGGTATAACTTAAGTTTAAACGTGCAAACTCACGTTGTTTTGGAAGCATTGGAAGCGCTTCTGGTTGATATTTATATACTTGGTCCTTGAACCAGTCATAAAGCTCTCTGTGAGGCTTAAATTCAAGCGAACAAAGAGAATGAGAAATCTGTTCTATATAATCGCTTTCGCCATGTGTCCAGTCGTACATAGGATAAATACACCAATCGGTTCCAGTTCTATGATGCGCTTTCTTTAAAATTCTATACATCAAAGGATCACGCATCAACATGTTTGGATGTTGCATGTCTATTTTTGCACGAAGCACGTGAGTCCCTTCATTGAATTCGCCATCCTTCATACGTTGAAATAAATCTAAATTTTCTTCAATACTTCGGTTTCTATATGGACCATCAATTCCTGGTTGTGTAGGTGTTCCTTTTTGTTCAGCCATAGCTTCACTAGATTGCGAATCTACATAGGCTTTACCTTCTTTGATTAACAGAACTGCCCAATCGTATAACTGCTGAAAATAATCTGAAGAATACAGCTCATTAGCCCATTTATAGCCTAACCAAGAAATATCTTCTTTAATAGCATCTACATATTCCTGCTCTTCTTTTGCTGGATTGGTATCGTCGAAACGAAGGTTTACAGGAGCGTTATATTTTTCACCTAAACCAAAACTAATACCAATAGCTTTCGTGTGACCAATGTGTAAATACCCATTTGGTTCTGGTGGAAAACGAAAACGTAAGGCTTCTTTTTTTAAGCCATTAGCTAAATCTTCTTCTATAATATGCTCAATAAAATTGAGTGATTTTGATTCTTCAGACATAAATATTCTCTATTCGAAATATGAAGCACAAAATTAGGTAATTTTAGACTAATTGTAACATCTGAATGGTTTTTCATACCTATAATTAAAACTTAAATCATGCAACATAGAAATTACGAGTGTCCAAAATGCCATAATCGTACTTACGAAATGGATCAAATGCAAGCAACAGGAGGTCTTTTTACAAAACTTTTTAACATACAAAACAAAAAATTTACTTCTGTAACCTGTACAAAATGCACTTATACAGAATTTTTTAAAGCAAAAACAAGCAGCATAACTAATATTTTTGACTTTTTTACAAATTAATAACTTCTATATATTAATTTCTTTTAGAATTTATTTCGAAGTGACGTTCTGAATAGTATTTTTGTGATATGGGAATAATAAAAGTTGAAAATATACGCATTTTTGCACATCATGGCTGTTTAAAAGAGGAAACAGCAATTGGTAGTGATTATCGCGTAGATTTAGAAGTAAAAGCAAATTTACAAACTTCAGCAAAATCTGATAGCTTAAGTGATACAGTAGATTATGTTTTTTTAAATAAAATTGTAAGAGAAGAAATGCAAATTCCTTCTTATCTACTTGAAACAGTTGCTAAGCGTATTTTAGGAAGAATATTTATTGAAGATGGACATATTACCAAAGCCACTGTTAAAGTTAGTAAACTAAACCCTCCTATTGGTGGTGATGTTGAAATGGTTACAATAAAAATGACAGAAAAGCGTAAAAAGTAAGTTCTGAATAGTGTAAAAACTTTATTTTTTTTACATTTGCTGTCTTATTAGGTGTCGTGGCCGAGTGGCTAGGCAGTGGTCTGCAACACCATCTACAGCGGTTCGAATCCGCTCGACACCTCAAAAACCTTTAAACATTGTTTGGAGGTTTTTTTTATTTTAAATTTTTAAGAAAAATTAATTAAAATTTGCACACCATCTACAGCTTGTAAGAATGTTTATTAAAACGACACCTCAAGAAACCTTCAAATTAAGTTGGAGGTTTTTTTATATCTAATTTTTATAAAAATTTATTTAAAGTTAATACACCATCTAAAGCGTGTAAAATATTTTTCACTCGACACCTCAAGAAAGAGTTACTTAACAGTAGCTCTTTTTTTTATGCTAATTTTTAAAAAAATTAATTGAAGTTTATACACCAGCTATAGCGTTTAATAATATTTAAAATCGACACCAAAAAAACCTTCAAGATAAACTTAAAGGTTTTTTATTATAAGTTTTTAAGATAAATCAGTTGTACCAAACAGCGTAACGTTGTCTTCTTAATTCTAAAGCTAATTGTTCTTCCATTTTAAGGGCTTCTGCTCTGGAGCTCATTGGATCTATGTGATTGTAGAGGCTTGGTCTTAAATAGGAACCATATTTTTCAACAATATTCGAGGAAAGTTTGTATCCTTTTTTGTTTCTATATCCAGTTTTATGTTGTTCAAATCTTTCTTTTGGTGTTTTACTTGTAATGCCAACATATAAACATTCTAAAACACCATTAAATTGCGGATTGGCTTCTCTAAATTTTCGGTTTTCTGTAAAAACACGTTTAGATAGTTCTACAACATAAATATGATATTGGACTTTTGGCATTTTATAAAGTAAATAAAAGCTTAACTAATGTATGATAATACTATTTACTTTTTAATAGGATTAATTTGTTCTAGCTTATCTTTAATTAGTTCTTTCTCTTCAGGAAAAAATCCTTGTACTAGTAATAAAATACCAAATCCTAAAATAACTAATGAGACTATTTTTTTAGTTTTAAAAATACGTCTAGGAGTTAATTTGCTTTTAAGGGTTTTTGCAGCTATAATTTTAAGTAAATCTACTAAAAAATAAACTGCTAATATGGTTCCTAGAAATACCCAAAGTTCTTGATTAGTTTCTGTTAAAGAATTACCTATAACTATAAAACCTAGCCAGCCTAAAAGCACACCAACGTTAATAAAATTAAGTAGAAATCCTTTAATAAATAGTTTTCCAAATTTCTTTTTTATTTCGACAGTATGATATTCTCTAACAATATCTCGAAAAGATTTTGAGGTTTTTATAAAAGAAATAAACCCATACACAGCTAGTAGAACACCTCCAAAAATAAGAAAATTTGGGTCGTCTTTTATTTTATCTAAAAGTTTAGTAGTACTATAAAATGCAACAACTATAAAGAATATGTCTGCTATAATAACACCAAAATCGAATATTAAAGCACTTTTTAAACCTTTTGTTGCACTAGTTTCTAATAGCACAAAAAAAACAGGTCCAATAGTGAACGATAATAGTATACCGAAGGGAATTGCTTTAAGAATAGCATCTTGCATACATATGGTGTTTACACAAATTTAGGAAATCTCTATGGATTTAATCCATACGTTTTATATTTCCTCCCATAACTTTACTTTCATCTACAGATTTAGGGTTTCCATAAATATACACATTACCACCAGCTGTTACTTTAGCAGTTACTAAACCACTTGCATGTATACGTGCTTCGCCAGCAGCTGTAACAGTAACATCTGTTGTTTCCGTTTTAAGTTCTTTACCATTATAAACACCACCAGTTTTTATAGATATATTCTGGTTTTTTGAAACTCCAGAAGCTTTTATATTCCCTCCTGATATGGATTTAACATTAGTATATGATACATCTAAACTAACCTCAATAGTTCCACCTTCTTGAGCATTTAAATTTATTTCGAATTGTTTAATTGTATCATTAGAAGAAATAGACGCTCCTTCGTTAACATCTAAAATATCTACTCCAGTATAATGTAAAGTAACTGTTGTATCATCTCCATTATAAAGTGCATCAATACTCATCTTTATTTTTAAAACACCATTTTTATTAACAAAAACCACTTTATCTGTGTTTTTACCAGAAATAATAATTTTGTCTTCGTTTGATGGTACTAAATTAACATCTATTAAATCGTAAACTTTAAGTTCTTTAAATTTACCTACTGTTGTAGTAATTGGACTTTGTGCAAAAAATACAGTTGATACTAATATTAATGCAATTGTTACTATATTTTTCATGTGGATTAATTTTTTATAAAGGTAATATTTAATCTTCGTTTTTACCAATTAAGGTAAAGTCTAAATGCTTTTTAACTAAGTCTGTATCTTTCACTTTTACAATTACTTCGTCGCCAAGTTGATACATGGTTTTAGAATTTTTTCCTATTAAAGCATAATGGTCATCATCAAATACATAATGATCGTCTTTCATGTCTCGAACACTAACCATACCTTCGCATTTATTCTCAATAATTTCAACATAAATTCCCCAATCGGTAACACCTGAAATAACACCTACAAATTCTTCATCTTTATGATCTTGCATAAATCTAATTTGCATGTATTTAATAGAATCTCTTTCTGCTTTTGTAGCTAGATTTTCCATATTACTGGAATGGTTACATTTATCTTCGTAAACTTCTTCGTTAGCCGATTTTTGACCATCTAGATAATGTTGTAACAAACGATGTGCCATAACATCTGGATATCTTCTAATTGGAGAGGTAAAGTGACTGTAATAATCGAAAGCTAAACCATAATGCCCAATATTCTTAGTTGTATATTCAGCTTTACTCATAGTTCTAATAGTTAACGTATCAACTAAATTCTGTTCTTTTTTACCATTTACTTCACTTAATAAATTGTTTAAAGATGAAGCAATACTCTTTCTATCTTTAAAGTTTAATTTATATCCAAAACGACTTACAACATTTTGTAATGCTGCTAATTTACTATCGTCTGGTTCGTCGTGAACGCGATAAATAAAGGTTTTTTTAGGAGATTGTTTTCCTATAAATTCAGCCACTTTTCTATTAGCTAATAACATAAATTCTTCAATTAATTTATTAGCATCTTTACTTGTTTTAAAGAAAACACCAACTGGATTAGCTTGTGCGTCTAAATTGAATTTCACCTCTACTTTATCGAAAGAAATAGCTCCAGAATTCATACGTTTTCTTCGCATGATTTTTGCTAATTCGTCTAACTTAAGAGTAGCTTGTGCAATTTCTGGTGTGGTTTGATATTCTTTTCCTGTAAGAGAAACTTCAGCTGGAATTGTTCTATTTATTTGAGACATCTCGATTGCGCTCGATGTGAGATTTGGATTATTTTCTATAATAGCTTGCGCTTCTTCGTAAGCAAATCTGGCATCACTATAGGTAACGGTTCTTCCAAACCATTCATTTTTAACTTCGCCTTTATCATTCATTTGAAAAACAGCAGAAAAGGTGTATTTTTCTTCAAGTGGTCTTAAAGAACATGCATTGTTAGATAATACTTCTGGAAGCATTGGTACCACACGATCTACTAAATAAACTGAAGTAGCTCTCTCGTAAGCTTCATCGTCTAAAACCGTATCTGGTTGCACATAATGTGAGACATCTGCAATATGAATTCCTATTTCAAATAAGCCATTATCCATGATTTGAAACGATAAGGCATCGTCAAAATCTTTAGCATCTTTAGGATCTATTGTAAAAGTCAAAACATCTCGCATATCGCGACGTTTTGCTATTTCTTCTTTTGTAATTGAGGTATCTAATTTGTTTGCATAATCTTCTACTTCGTGAGGAAACTCGTAAGGCAAACCATATTCGGCTAAAATAGAATGGATTTCTGTATTATGCTCTCCAGGTTTTCCTAAAACTTTTAAAATACGACCATTTGGTGAATCGGAATTTTCAGGCCAATCGTCTAAAGAAACTAGAACTTTATCTCCATCTTCAGCTTTGTTAATTTTATTAATTGGTACAAAAATATCTTTGTACATTTTATTTGAATCAACAACTACAAAAGCGAAATTATTATTTTTACTGAATTGAATTACACCAACATACTCGCTTTTAGCACGCTTGATAATATTTGTAATTTCGCCTTCACGTCTACCACGTTTTAAGCGTTTGTAAGCATAAAACTCGACTTGATCTCCATGAAGCGCTTTGTTCATATTATTTGAAGATATATAAATATCATCTTCAAAATCGTCGCTAATAATATATCCAGTACCTTTTGAAGCCATATCCAGAATTCCTGTGTGATATTCGGTATTAACAATGGCTTTAAATTTACCCCGTTCTACTTCTTCAATTTCTTGTTTTGCTTTAAGTTGTTGAAGTTTTTTAATAATTTGATTGCGACTACTTGCGTCGTTTACACCAAGTTTAGCAGCAATTTGTTTATAGTTGAAGGATTGGTTTCTATCTTTTTTTAAAATACTTAGAATGGTATTTGTAAGGTTGGAAATCTGGTTATGTGAAGGTTTCCTTTTTTTCTTTTTTGTCATTTATTTTGTAATCATTTATTAATCTTAATGAAACTGAATTTTCTCTATTCGGACGAATGTTTTAATATAGGAAGTCTGTTTAATTTACTATGAATTCTTTTAAATCAATTCATTAAGAATACTGCAAAGCTACGTTTTTAATATTAAATACTTTTTTAACTTCAAAAATTTAATAATTAATTAATATTTAATCTTTAAAAACTAGTTATCCACATTTATATATACAATCATATTTTTTCTTTTAAAATTTAAAAAATAAATAATGATTATGATTGCTTGTTAATAAAGGTATAACTTTTTTAAGTTTTATTTTGATGTTATCTTGTTGACGTTCTATTAATATATAGTTAACAATTATTTTATATTTAAGAGCTTCATTTCCATACCTTTTATTAAAACTATTAACAGTTTTTAATAGTTGTTAATAAGTGGTTTTTAATAGTAAATATTCATAACTATTAAATAAATTACTGTTTATAAACTTAAAATTTTGTCTGAAAACTTATCTAAAAATAACAGAGTTATATTTAGGTTATTTCATCTCTATTTTTGATTGAAAAATTTATTGAATAAACAATATTTTAGTTTTAAATAATTATAAACAGTTATTAACAGGTTATGGGTTTTATAAGATGAAGCTATTAACAATTAGATAATCTTATTTACTAAAGGTATAAAAAAAGTAGAGCTATCTAACTACATTTTGTACCTTTACAATAACAAATACACAACTTAAAAAATGAAAATTTCTATTGGTAACGATCACGCTGGGACAGAATACAAATTTGCTATAATAAAACATTTAGAAGCTAAAGGCTATACTGTTATAAATTATGGAACAGACACAAATGATAGTGTGGATTTTCCAGATTTTGTTCATCCAGTAGCTAAGGATGTTAATGATAAAAAAGTAGATTATGGTATTTTAATTTGTGGAAGTGCAAATGGTGTTGCTATGACTGCAAATAAATATCAAAATGTAAGAGCTGGAATTTGTTGGATGAAAGAAATAACAGAACTAACTAGACAACATAATAATGCTAATATTATGTGTATTCCAGCAAGATATACTGCCATTCCACAAGTAATACAAATGGTTGATACCTTTTTAGAAACTTTATTTGAAGGTGGTAGACATCAAAACCGAGTAAATAAAATTCCAGCATCTTGTTAAATGCGTATTATTTAACAAAATAATCCATTTATAGTCTAATAAAGCCATGCTATTAATAGTTACGAAAACCTTTAATGAATTAAGCACACAAGAACTCTACGATGTACTTCAATTAAGAGCTGAAGTTTTTGTAGTAGAACAGGATTGTGTGTATCAAGATGTAGATGGTAAAGACCAGAAAGCTTGGCATGTTTTAGGATATAAAGACAATGTATTAGTAGCTTATACACGTATTTTTAAACCAGGTGATTATTTTAAAGAGTCAAGTATAGGTAGAGTTGTAGTTGCAGAAAAACAAAGACAATTTAAATATGGTTATGAAATTATGGAGGCTTCTATAAAAGCTATAAAAGAAGAGTTTAATGAAACTCTTATTAAAATTTCAGCCCAATGTTACTTAAAAAGGTTTTATAATAATTTAGGTTTTAAAGAAACTGGCGAAGAATACTTAGAAGATGGTATTCCACATATAGCAATGATAAGAAATTAATGTCTTTGATTTGTTTCGCCAACATAAGTAATTAATATTTCCACACGTCTATCGAATTTTGGTTCGCCACCAAGAGGGAATTTTCTACGCATTCCAACAAATTTCATTCGTTTTTTATCAACTCCTTTTTTTGCTAAATAATCGTAAATATATTTAGCTCGAGCCACAGATAAATTACGTTGTTTGGTTTTTCTATCTAAAGCATCTCTACTGTTTTGAGTACAACAAACATGACCTTGAATGGTAAAATAAATATCTTTTCTAGTTACTAAAACATTAGCAATATCTTCCAGAGTTTTTTTAGACTCAGGTAACAACACACTATAACCTGTTTTAAATAAAATATTTTCCAAAAGAATTTTATCTCCAGCTTTTAAATTTTCGTCAAGTATGGATTCTGTTGTATTTTTCTTTTCTGGCTTAACAGTAAGATCTCTTGGAGGATCATATGGTTGCACAATAATTTCAACCTTTCTATTTAATCCTCTTATTTTATTTAAGTCTTGTTCTTTAACAAGTTTTATTAAAATCTCTCCTTTACCATCGACATTTGTAATTATAGATTCGTCGAATTCGTTATTAGAAAAAATGGTTTTAATTGAATTAGCTCTTTCTTGAGATAAGACTAGATTATAAGAGTCGCTACCTCTATCGTCTGTAAATCCATAAATTGATATTTTTTGAATATCTAAACCTTCAATTTCTGAAAGAAACATTAATAATCTATTATGTTCTGTTGGAGGCACTTCAAACTTATCTGTCTCAAAATAAACTTCATGAGTTAATTGAGCTTGTACAGTTGTTAATAAACTGTAAAGAAAGAATGATATAAATAAAAGATGTTTCATAGTAGGTCACATGAAATTACAAGTAAATATAAGTATTTACAAACAATATTTTAAATGATACTAATTTATCTTAAATAACTATTATATTTTGAAGGATTTGAAAGAATTTCTGTGGCTTTTCTAATTTCTGGATTATGAATTTTATAATAATCATATAATCCTTCTCTATAAACATAACGCTTTACAATTTCGTCGGTTAATAAGTATAGAATTTGATCTTTATTTTCTGATATAGCCAATTCTTTCGAATTATTCAAATTAGTTAATAAGGTATTATAGTCTGTTTTTATGTTATCGTCTAGTTCCTCTTTTTTAGCATTTTCAAGTACTTTTTTTAAGGATTTTTCAGTTTCAGTTATAAAAGAAAAATTATTTGTTGATAGGTAATTATTAAAGTTTTTAAAATCTGTATTGGTTAATTCTAATTTATTAACATCTGTTACATTAGGGTTTTTATAGTAATAATCTGTTGCAAAATCAAAGATTAAAAAGTCTTCTATAATAGCATTTGTAATGGCAGAATTTTTAGAAATTTCCAATGATTCGTCTGGAAGAACACCTCCTCCATCGAAAACTGGACGACCATTTTTGGTTTTAAACTCATGGTATTTTTCGCTATCAATTCTAACAGCATTTCCTTTTTCGTCTCTATTCCAGTAATCTAGTGCTTGAATACAACGACCAGAAGGCGTGTAATATCTTGAGATAGTTATTTTTATTTGTGTGCCATAAGTTAGAGGTTTTGGACGTTGTACTAAGCCTTTACCAAAACTACGAGAACCTACAATTACAGCTCTATCTAAATCCTGTAATGAACCAGATACAATTTCGCTGGCAGATGCACTACTTCCATTAATTAAAACCACTAAAGGTATTTCTGTATCAATAGCATCTTTTTGTGTGTAATAGGTTCTGTTGTATTTTTTAACTTTAGATTTAGTTGTAACAACTAGCTGACCTTTTGGGACAAACAAATTAACCACATTTACAGCTTCGTGTAGTAAGCCTCCAAGATTATTTCTAAGATCTAAAATAATACTCTCTGCACCTTGAGCCTTTAAATCTTTAAGCGCATAACCAGTTTGAGTAGATGCTTTGCTATTAAAAGTACTTAAAACAATATAACCTGTTTTAGCATCTATCATAGAAAAATGAGGAACAGCATCAATTTCAACTTCAGTACGTGTAATGGTTGTAATGTTTTCTTTTCCCTGACGCACATATGTAACTTCTACAGCTGTATTTGGAGTCCCTTTAAGTAAGTCTCCTGCATCTTCTTCGTAAGAATCAATTACTATGTCTCCAATTTTAATTATTTCATCACCAGCCTTTAATCCAGCTTTATCTGCTGGATAGTCTTTATAAGGCTCTACTATAACAAGCCTGTCTTGTAAGGTTCTTACTTTAGCTCCAATTCCTGTGTAATCTCCAGTTCTTCTTATACGTTCTGCTTCAACATCTTGTTCGTTATAAAAATTTGTATAAGGATCTAGATCTTTTAACATGCTTTTTATAGCAGTATCCATTAAATCGGCAGGATTGGTTTCATCAACATAATTCATATTAATTTCTTTGAATAATGTTGTAAAAATTTCTATTTGTTTAGCTATTTCAAAGAAATCGTTCTGGAAAGCAGTTCCTGTAAAAAAGATGGTGACAGCTAATACAGGAATGATAATTATTTTTTTTAGTCTGTTTTTCATTCTAAATTATTCTTTTGTACTTTTTTCTATAAATTTTTGTAACAGTTGCTTCATTTTTATCTCCACCTCTGTGTAAGTTGGTTTTTCTTTCCCAATGTACAAAATCATAAACGCATATTGTGTTGTCATGTTGTTAAAAAAAGAGTCTTTTTCTAATCTATAAGCCTCACGCAATAAACGTTTAATTCGGTTTCTATCCACAGCTTTTTTAAAATTTCTTTTAGAAACTGAAACACCAGCTTTAATTTTTACAGCATCAGTAAAAGTGGTTTTTAAATAAACCATTCTTAAAGGATAAGCCGAAACAGATTTTCCTTCAAGAAATAATTGCGAAATAAGTTTTTCGCTTTTAAGTTTTTCTTTATGTGAATAGGTTGTACTCATAATTTACAGATAAAGCAAAAGTAACAATTACCAGCAATCTTCAAGCCATCCTTTTTCTATATGATATAAATCATATTTTATTTTATTGAATTGCAGTAATTTAATAGCTTATAATTAAACGGCTTTAAGTATGGGAAATTTAAATGTTACAAAACTTCAAAACAAAAAAGAACACGCTAATTATATTTATCATTTAATGAATGATATTGAGGCTTTAGATCTCATGCTTCAGCAGGATTTAATTGAAAAAGAACCTATAAGAATAGGAGCAGAGCAAGAGTTTTTTATTGTTAACGATTCCTTTTTTCCTAATAATAATGCGCTTGAAATTCTTGAAGACATTAACGATGATCATTTTACAACCGAAATAGGAAACTTTAATTTAGAGATTAATTTAGATCCTCAGGAACTTAAAACAGATTGTTTTTCTAAACTAGAAGAACAGTTAACAACTCTATTAGATAAAGCAAAGGAATCTGCTAATAAATACAATTCTAAGGTTATATTAACAGGTATGTTGCCAACTTTATCTTTAAAGCATATTACTATAGATAATATGACGCCTATTCAGCGTTATTATGTGCTAAACGAAGCTATTAAAGAATCTAGAAATCAAGATTTTAATATTCATATTAAAGGTGTAGACGAGCTTAATTTTCAACACGATTCTGTTATGCTAGAAGGCTGTAACACAAGTTTTCAAATGCATTTACAGATACATCCAGATAATTTTATAGACAGCTATAATTGGGCTCAGGCTATTTCTGGTCCTGTACTTAGTATTTGTACAAATTCTCCGTTATTATTTGGAAAAGAACTTTGGGCAGAATCTCGAATAGCTTTATTTACTCAAAGTGTAGATACTAGAGCTAATTCTATTATGCTAAATGAAAATCAATCTCGAGTTAGTTTTGGTAACAATTGGGAAACAGGAAGTGTTACAGATGTTTTTAGAGATAATATTTCTAGGTTTAGAAGCTTAGTAACCTCAGAATATATTACAGATAGTGTAGATATGATTGAAAGAGGTGAAATCCCTAAATTAAAGGCATTAAGCCTACATAGTGGAACAGTTTATAAATGGAATCGCGTATGTTATGGCGTTGGTGGAGGCAAACCACATTTAAGAATTGAAAACAGATACATAGCCTCAGGACCAACAGTTACAGATGAAATTGCCAATATGATGTTTTGGGTTGGACTTATGCATGGAAAACCTTCAAAATTTGATAATATTCATGAGAAATGGAATTTTAAAGATGTAAAATCAAACTTTTTTAGTGCAGCTAGATATGGCATGGCAACGCAATTTTTATGGGATGGAAAATACATTTCTAGTCATCAATTAATTTTAGACGAATTATTACCAATGGCATATAGAGGTCTGTATAGTGTTGGAGTAAATCCTGCTGATGTTGAAAAATATTTAACCATTATTGAAAATAGAGTTACATCTCATAATGGTTCGCAATGGCTTATTAAGAATTACAGACATTTAAATAAAGAAAGAACCAAATTTGAATCTGCTCAAGTTTTAACTTCTCAGTTATATGAAAAGCAAGAACTAAATTATCCAATTGGTTCTTGGAGTATGATTAATAAAAATGAGATTCCAGACAATAAAGAAAATCATGTTGTTAAACACGCCATGAGTACAGATATATTTTCGGTTTTTAAAGATGATAGTTTACAGCTTGTAGTAAACATTATGAAATGGAAAAAAATTAGACACATGCCAGTAATTGATGGAGATAAACATATTATTGGGCTCATTACCACTACAGATGTTAAAGGGCTTTCTAACCATTATATAGACAAAGGCGTATCAGTAGAAGATATTATGACCAAAGAGCTTATAACAATTGGTCAATACGAAACTTTAGAAACAGCCAAAATATTGATGATAACCAATCAAATAAATTGCTTACCAGTTATTGAAAAAGGCAAATTAATAGGCTTATTAACTTCAAAAGATTTTTTAGATTAATGGTAAAAGTTATTAGTAAAGCACTTAATAAACAGATTGAAGTAGAACGGATTATTACTAATTTTTCCAGCTCTTTAAATAGGCCAACTATAGTTTTTTTTGCAGGAATTCATGGAAATGAAACAGCTGGTGTTTTTGCTTTAAACGAATTTTTAAAAAGTGATGCACTAGAAAATTTAAAAGGAAATCTATATGCTATAGCAGGAAATTTAGAAGCACTTTCTGTTAATAAGAGATTTATAGAACAAGACTTAAACAGGCTTTGGACTCAAGATAATTTAGAAAATTTAATATCTAATAATAATTTAAAAGCCGAAAACTTAGAGCAACTAGATTTATACAATCTTTTAAAAGAAATAAAAGACAAGCATTCTGGACCTATCTACTTTATAGATTTGCACACCACATCTAGTAAAACATTGCCTTTTATAACTATTAACGATGCGCTTATTAATAGAAAATTTTCGCAACAATTTCCAGTACCTATTGTTTTAGGAATTGAAGAATATTTATCAGGCCCTTTATTAAGTTATATCAATCAATTAGGCTACGTCTCTCTTGGGTTTGAATCTGGTCAACATGACGATGTGGATGCTGTGTTAAATGGGTTGTCTTTTATATATTTAACATTGGTTTTTGCTGAAGTATTAAATAAAAACGATTTGGTAGATTTTGAAATTCATTATAATAGATTAAAACATCAATCTCAAAACAACAATCATGTATTTGAAGTAACTTATTTGCATAAAATTAAACAAAACGACAATTTTAAAATGGTTAATGGTTTTAATAGCTTTCAAAAAATTGCAAAAGGAAAACGATTAGCTATTAGTAACAATAAAGATATTTTTTCTGAATATAATGCAAGAATATTTATGCCATTATATCAATCACAAGGCGAAGAAGGCTTTTTTTTAATTAAAACAATAAAACCAATTTTTTTAAAAATGTCTGAGTTATTAAGAAGATATAAAGGAGATAATTTATTGGTGTTATTACCAGGAATTTCATGGCACGATAGAAAAAAAGGCATCTTATCTGTTAATTTAAAAGTCACCAAATACCTAGCCAAACAAATCTTTCATGTTTTTGGTTTTAGAAGTCAACAATTGGATAAAACACGCATGTTACTTTATAATAGAGAACGTGTTTCTAGAGTAGATTTATATAAAAATGAAACTTGGTTTAAATAGAAATAAAAAAACCACTTGATACCTTTTCAAGTGGTTTTTTTATTTGAATTAAGACTTTAGTCTTGTTTCTCAAATTTATTATTCTCTTTGTTAACATCTGCCATCCATTCTTTTGGGTCTATTTGAACCGATTTAATAGTTTTAGATGCTTCAAAAGTATAGGTTGGGTAAGCCCAAGCCCAATTAGATATGGTTGTAGCCGTTGTTGGCTTTTTTCCACGCATCATACGTAATGGAATGTAATAATCTTCAGTTGTTCCATCTGTATAAGTAACTGTTAAGTCTAAAGGCATTGGCATTAGTCCAATACGTTCTAACATAATAGTTTTATCGCTTACAGCTTTAACACCATAATCAATAGTATTTGTTGTTTGAGCAAAATCTATTAAATACCAATCTAATTCAAAATCTGTAATTTTTTCAGCAGTACGAATAAAATCATTCGGTGTTGGATGTTTAAAAGCAAAATCATTAAAATACTTTTTAATGGTTGCCTTTAAATTGTCTTCGCCAATAACATAGCCTAATTGTGCCATAAAAACTTCACCTTTACTATAAGCTGAAATACCATAGGCTTGATTGTACTCAAAACGGTCTGCTTGCGTTGTAAGTGGTTGTTCTTTTCCAGAAGTAGCTAAATAAAGATAACCTCTATAAGCATTAGTAGTAGGATTATCTTCGTTTGTTCCCATAACTGCATCCATGGCATAATCGCTAATATAACTTGTAAAACCTTCGTCCATCCAGTAGTGTTTAAGCTCGTTAGTTGCCAATAAAAACTGAAACCATGCATGAGCTAATTCGTGAGCTGTAACACCTATTAAACTACCTAATTTACGTTTTCCAGTAATTAAGGTGCACATAGCATATTCCATGCCTCCATCTCCTCCTTGAATTACAGAATATTGCTTGTAAGGATACATACCTATGTTTTCACTAAAATAGTTCATTAGCTCAACTGTTTTAGGCTGTAATTGTTTCCAGTTTTCTAAATACTCTGCTTCTAAATTCTTTTTATATAAAAAATGCAGCATTGGTCCATCTGGCACTTGCATTGTATCATGAATAAATTCTGGATCTGCAGCCCAAGTAAAGTCGTGTACTTTAGGTGCTAAAAAATGCCAAGAAAGCATGTCTCCTTTAGGTTGATTTACTTCTCCAGTTTCATAACCATGACCAATTTCATTTGGGTTTTGTAAATAACCAGAGCCTCCTATTGTATAGTTTTTATCGATGTTAATAGTAACGTCAAAATCTCCCCAAACACCATGAAACTCTCTTCCTATGTAAGGATCTGCATGCCAACCTTCAAAATCGTATTCTGCTAATTTTGGATACCATTGTGTCATAGATAACGCAACACCTTCAGCATTATTTCTACCAGAACGACGAATTTGTACAGGTACTTGCCCATTAAAAACCATATCGAAAGTTACTTTTTCTCCTGGTTGAATAGGTTCGTTTAGCTGTACTTCTAATACTGTTCCAACCACATCGTAATTTAAAATAATGCCATTTTGTTTTAGCGATGTAACTTTTAAATAACCAATTTCTTCTGGTGTTAATTTGCTAATTCTATCTCCAACACGACCATCTGGATCTGCTATATTTTGAGATCTAATATCCATTTCGCTTCCTGGTTGAAAGGCATTAAAGTATAAATGATAATACACACGATTTAACACATCTGGAGAGTTGTTTGTATAAACCAATTGTTGTGTTCCATTGTATCTGTAGTTATTTACATCCATGGTTATATCCATTTTGTAATCTACATGTTGTTGCCAATAACTAGAGTTACTGGTTGTTTTATTTGGCTCTATTTCTTTGGGATTGGCAGTAGAAATAAGAAAGCTTAAACTAAAAAGGAATAAAAAGAATTTTTTCATTTTAAATGAATTAAAAAACCCCATCGTTTTAATGATGAGGTTTTAGAGGTTAAATATATTTATTTAGACATTTGCTGCGCCATGATTAGCGCATTGTATGCATTCATTATTTTTCCAGATTTAGATAAGTCACCAATTGGTTGAATGTTTTCTGAATCTCCTCCAACAACAACTTTAGTAGATAAAGCTAAACCAGAGTCAAGTATTATTTGTTTTACTTGAGCAGCAGATAGTTTTGGATAGTAAGAACGTATTAATGCAACTACACCAGCTACTGCAGGAGCAGCCATTGAAGTACCACCTTTAGTGTCGTATTCATTTTCTGGAGTTGTCGAGTAAATTTTTGCTCCAGGAGCAAAAACATCTACGTTAATTTTTCCGTAGTTAGAAAAACCAGCAACCATATTAGAACCATATTTAGGCTCTAATGCACCAACAGTAATAAAAGTATCAGATACTTCAGGACCACTATTTACTTGATCGTTTGGATAACATTCTTTCTGGTCTAAATCTTGACCTTCGTTTCCTGCAGCATTTACGAATACCACATCGTTTTTACCAGCATAAGCTATAGCATCTCTTACCCAGTCGCTATGTGGTGAGTAGTATTTACCAAAACTTCCGTTAATAACTTTTGCACCATTATCTACAGCGTATCTAATAGCTAATGCAATATCTTTATCGTACTCATCGCCATTAGGAACTGCTCTTAAGCTCATAATTTTTACATTATTTGCTACACCATCTACACCTAATCCATTACCACGTTCTGCAGCAATAATTCCAGCTACGTGAGTTCCATGACTTTCGCCTTTTTCAGAAGGAAGCACGTTACCATTTCCATAACCTACATCAGTAAGGTCGTTTGGATCATCGCCAGTTGTTCTTCCATTGAAGTCTATGTTTATGTTTGCATTTAATTTATCTGTAAAATAATCTACTCCACCTTTTATTGATTTTAAAGCTGTCTCAGTAGAATCGAAACCATTTCCATACATAAAGTTCATAACTCCAACAGCTTTTGTTACTGCTTCATCATCAGATTCAATAGCGTTTACTTCATCTGCAGTATAATCGTCTTTACCTAGATATTCAGAAATCACTTCATTTGCATTTTTTACTTGCTCATAAATTTGATCGTATTGTGCTTTTCTAGCAACAGTTTCTTCATATTCTTTATCGTATTCTGCTTGAGCTCTAGCAAATTCAGGATTAGTTTTGTCTCCACTTGCAAGTATTCTAACATATTCTAATTGCTCGTCGTAGGCATCTCCTAAAAAGTTCCAACCATGAATATCGTCTACATAGCCGTTTTTATCATCGTCTATTCCATTACCTGCAATTTCGTCTTCATTTACCCAAACAACGTCATTTAAATCTTCGTGTTCGATATCGATACCAGAATCAATTACTGCAACAATAACAGTTTGCCCTTTTTTACTTTTTATAATTTCAGCATATGCTTTTTCAACACTCATTCCTGGAATTGTATCTTTTACAAGATCTAAATGTCCCCAAGTGTGTTTTTCATTTTCAGTTAATTCTGATACTTTTAAAGGAACAGAATCAATGTTTTCAACAGGAGTTGAAACAATATCAGCACCACCACCACAACTAGATAAAGCTGTAGCTACAAGAACTGAAAGGAAGAAAGGTTTAATTAATTTCATTTTAATATTAAGTATTATAGTTAAAAATATCATTACAAGTAAAAACATTATTTAGTCGCACGCCTTTTTCAGTATGCTTTACTGTAATAATCTCGTTATGTGCATCGTGCTCCAAAAATAAGTAATAATTATTATCTGCTGCTAAATTCAGGAATTTTTCTTTTTCGTCTAAAGTTAAAAGAGGCCTCGTATCATAGCCCATAACAAAAGGAATTGGTAAATGACCAGCAGTTGGTAATAAATCTGCCATAAAACAAATGGTTTTTCCTTTATAATTTATCATTGGAATCATTTGTTTATCTGTATGTCCATTTGCAAAGAAAATATCGAAACCTAATTCTGAATTTTTTAATAAATCAATTTCAGGAAGTGACGTGAAATTTAGCTGGCCACTTTCTTCCATTGGAAGAATGTTTTCTTTAAGAAAAGAAGCCTTTTCTCTTTTATTTGGCTGTGTTGCCCATTCCCAATGGGCTTGATTGCTCCAAAATTTAGCATTTTTAAAAGCAGGTTCGTAGCCTGTTCTATCTTTATTCCATTGAACACTTCCACCACAATGATCGAAGTGAAGATGTGTCATAAACACATCTGTTATATCATCTCGATGATAACCATATTGTTTTAAGGATTTATCTATGGTATGATTTCCCCAAAGGTAATAGTAGCCAAAAAACTTATCGTTTTGTTTATTACCCATTCCAGTATCTACTAGAATAAGTCTATTACCATCTTCAATAAGTAGGCATCTAGCAGCAATATCAATCATGTTGTTGCTGTCGGCAGGGTTTGTTTTTTGCCATAAAGATTTAGGAACAACACCAAACATGGCTCCTCCATCTAACTTAAAATTTCCAGATTCAATAGGATATAAATTCATAAGGAGTGCAAATTACTAAAACAGGTAATATAAGTGAAAATAATGAGGTATTATTAGATGTTTTTTAACATTTTATAAGCCAAAAAGAACAACTGGTTATGTTTAATCTTGTTTTAAACATGAATTCTAATTAAGAGATTACCAATTAAAGATTTCAATTATTAATTAACTACTTGTTTTAAGCGTTTACCAAAATCAAACAATACTTTAATTTCTTTGATGCTTGCTAATCGTTCTTTGCCAAATACAAGCATGGCATTACCATTAGATTCAACATGGAAATATGGATTGCTCTCAAAAAAATGAACGAGTTCTTCGTTAAAGAATTTTGTTATTGCTTCTTCGTCTTCTCCTAAAAGATAAAAGCGATTAGAGAAATCTACTTGATCTTGAATAGGTATATCTTTAAAACCAGCAAATGCATATATTTTTTCTAAGAAACCTTCTTGGTCTAAGGTAAATTCAGGAATTGTTTTATTTAATGAGATATGAAGCATAGTAGTTCTTACCACTTCCTTGGCAATGAATTCACCTTCAGAAAATTCAATATCAAAAATGGTTATGACATCATTTTTAGTAAATAATTGATTGTTTATATGATTAATTTTTTTTGTTCTGAAAAAGATAAAATTATTTAAGAAAAGTGTGTCTTTTTGTTTTTTATGAAGGTATTTTAAATTGTAATTTTCAGCTAGTTCTTCTATACTTGTTTGACGCCTTGTTAAATTATTTTTAATAATATTTGGTACTGGAAGCAATCGCCTTAATGCAAAAGGATGTTTAGAATCTGTATCATGCATGTCGAGTCCTATAACTTCAAAATGTCCACCTCGTTTTAAGAAAAGATCTCTGTAACTATTTAGGTTCTCCATAACAGTATGGTCAACAAATTCACATAAAGAGAAATCAACAATAACGTCTTGATTTTCTTGAACAGCATCTAATTTATTTTTTAGCTTATAATAATTTAAAAAACTACAAATGTGTTTTACGCTTATATAATAATTTCCATCAGTATCTGTTTCTTGATACATTAAAACATTTGGTTTAAGTATGTTTCTTGCAAATAAGCCAATGCTTTTATTTATAATTATATGGATTATAATAGTAATTAATACTCCAGATAAAATACCTGATATTAAACCTATTTTTAAAGTAACAAAGAGTGTTACAAGAAATATTATTATCTGCTCTTTTCCTATTGAAAATATTTTTTTAATGGATTCTGGTGATGCTAATTTATAACCAGTAAATACTAAAATTGCCATTAAAGCAGGTAATGGAATTCTAGTTAATTGCGAACTAAACAACACAATAAATATAATTAGAAAAATAGCATGGAAAAAATTTGCTGACCGATTACTCCCATTATTATTAACATTAACAGAGCTTCTTGCAATAACAGTTACCACATTTAAACCTCCTAAAAAACCACTACCAATAGTGGCTAGTCCTAATGCTTTAAGATCTCTATTTACGTTAGAACGTCTTTTTTCAGGATCTAATTTATCTACTGCTTTTATGCTCAATAAAGATTCTATACTAGCTATAAGTGTAAGTGCTAAAACACTTGACCAAAAGGAGAATTGTCCTATTTTACCAAAGTTAACAGTTGGTAATTGGGCTATAATTTCCTTAAATTCTGGTATTCCGGAAATCATATAATTTTTTGCAATAGGATTAGACTCATGTACAAATAGTTCAAAATAATAACTAAAAGCAATAGAGAGGATTACTATCCACATTGGAGCAGGAATTAGCTGTAAATACTTATTCCTTATTTTAGGATAAAATACCATAATCAAAAAACTAAAAAAACCTGCAAGGGCTGCTAAAATAAGTCCCTCTTTTTCATAATGAAGCGCATCGTTAATGGTAAATGGAATTTCTAATAAATAATCAATGGTATCTTCTCTTTCTATCCTATGCGCTAACATAATGTGAAATTGTTTACCTAAAATAATAAGACCAATAGCTGCCAACATACCTTGAATTGCAGAAGATGGAAAGAAATCGGATAATTTACCTAGTCTTAAAAATCCTAAAATGGCCACTAATACACCAGAAAAAATAATAGCTGCATAAGCACTTTCAATGCCTAGGGTTGTAATAGCTACTAACAAAACACCAACCAAACCATTTCCAGGACCAGTGATGGTTACATGACTTCCTCCTAAAACAGACACCATAAGCCCTCCAACTACAGCTGCAATAATACCTGCTATTGGAGGCGCATCGCTGGCCATAGCTAATCCTAATCCTAAAGGCAAAGCAATAAGGCTTACTACAAAACCAGAAAAAATATTCTTTGGTAATGTTTTAAGAAAATCGACTATTGTTGGTTTTTTTGGACTCATTGAATAATTAAAACATCTGTTGGGAGTTCTGCTAAAATATGCTCAATATCGTGTGGAAAAATACGATCCCAAATAGTTGTTTTTGAAGGCGCATTCATGACTAAAAGGTCAGCTCTAGATATTTGTGCATAATGTCCAATGGAATACCCTTTTTTTCCAAATATTGGTTGAGATTTAATAGTTACTAAATCAGTATGTTCTTTTGGAATATGCTCTACGATTGATTTAATCCTTGTGGTTTCACGTAGTTTTATACGTTCTTTTAAGATAGTTGCTTTTCTTAACGATTTATCATCTTCAACTTTTATAGCTACTTCATCTTGATTAATTTCTTCAACTATAGTTACCATTTTAGAGCCTAAACAATGAGATATATAAAAAGCAGATTCTATTGCTTGTTCTGTTTTAGGATCTTTTAATCCATTAACAACAATATTTTGACAAGCAATTCTTTCTATAGATGGATTAATTAATAACAGAATAGAACAATTTGATTTTCTTGTTATTTTTCTGGCAATTGATCCTAAATAATAATTTACTAACTTTTCTTTTTTTAGAGCACCTAATATTAGTAGATCAATGTTTTTATTTTGAGATACAGATAAAATAACATCAACAGGATTTCCTGACTTGAAAATAATATCTACTGATAGATTTTGATTTAAAAAAGGAGCTAAAATATTTGTAAACGTATCTTTTTTTTCTGCAGTTTCTTCTCCTACATGGATAAGTATAAGTTTAGAATTAAACATTAAAGAGAGTCTTGAAGCTTCATAAATATTAGCTTTAAGATTTGGTGAGAACGTAACACCTATACCAACAGATTTAAACGGTTTAAAAGACAAATTTTATTATCAAATTTTTAAGGATTTGAAAGATAGTATTTTTTTAAAAAATAATTGCACTAAAACAAAAATGTCTAAATTTAATAGTAGTTTTATCAAAAAATAACCCATGATAGAATTAGGAGGGATTATAATTTTAGGAATACTTGCTCAATGGGTAGCTTGGAAATTAAAAATTCCAGCCATTTTACCATTGATTCTTATAGGATTGTTTGTTGGGCCTATTGCAGCAGAGTTTTTAAGCGAAGATGGTACAAAATGGATTGAACCTAGATGGAATGGTGAAGAAGGACTATTTCCAGGTGGTAGCCTGTTTTACTTTGTGTCTTTAGCTATTAGTATTATTTTATTCGAAGGAGGTTTAACCCTTAAAAAAGGAGAGATAAAAAATGTTGGACCAGTAATTACAAAATTAATTACATTAGGTTCCATAGTTACCTTTTTTGGCGCTGCAATAGCAGCACATTATGTTTTTTATTTAAGCTGGGAAATTTCATTTTTATTTTCAGCTTTAATTATTGTTACTGGGCCAACAGTAATTACGCCTATCTTAAGGAATATTCCACTTAAAAAAGATATTTCTGCTGTATTAAAATGGGAAGGTATTCTTATCGATCCAATTGGAGCTCTTGTTGCTGTTTTGGTATTTGAATTTATTAGTGTGGATGCTGGAGGAGAGTATACAAAAACAGTTTTTATTGAGTTTGGAAAGATTGTTTTATTTGGGACAACTTTTGGATTTACTTTTGCACACGGACTTAATTTAATTATTAATAAAAAATGGGTACCACATTATTTAATGAATGTGTTTGCATTAGCAGCTGTCTTAGGTGTTTTTATTTTAGCTGATGAGTTTGCCCATGAATCTGGTTTATTAGCAGTAGTGGTTATGGGAATGGTTTTAGGCAACTCTAAATCTCCTTATTTAAAAGAATTACTTTATTTTAAAGAGTCTTTAAGTGTTTTGTTAATATCCATACTTTTTATTCTTCTTGCAGCAGATATTAACTTTGAAGATTTACTTTTAATTTACAATTGGAATACAGTTATTCTCTTTGCAGCAGTTGTTTTTGTTATTCGGCCTATAGGTGTGTTTTTAAGTACTCAAGGGTCTAATTTGAAGTTAAAAGAAAAACTTTTTATTAGTTGGGTAGGACCACGAGGTATTGTGGCTGCTGGTATTGCTTCATTATTTGGATTGAAATTAGCTGAAGATGGCGTTCCTGGAGCCGAATACATTACTCCTTTAGTGTTTATGATTGTTTTAGGCACTGTTATCCTTAATGCTACTACAGCCAGAATGTTTGCAAAAATAGTTGGTGTGTTTTTAACCGAGTCTAGAGGAATTTTAATTGTAGGTGCTTCTAAGCTTCCAAGATTATTGGCGCATTATTTAGAAGAAAATGGCAGACATGTCGTTTTAATAGACAGTAACCAAAATAATATAACTAAAGCTAACGAACTTGGCTTAGAAGCAATGAATACTAATATTTATTCTGATAAATTATTAGATAATATCGAGCTTAATGATATGGGTTTTTTAATGGCACTAACAGGTAATACAGATATTAATAAGTATGCCATTAAGCAATTTGGTGATAAGTTTGGCGAAAACGGTTCTTACAGACTGTTAACAGCTACCGAAGTGCTTGAAAATACAGATATTCCAACAGAAGGTATTTTTTCATATTCAGACGATTTTAATTCTTTAACAAACGTAATTAATAAATATCCTTCCATTCAAGAGATTGAATTAAAAAGCAAAGAACATTATTACGATTTAATTGATATTACAAGTAAAGACCAAGACATTATCCCACTATTCATTAAAGATAATGAAGACGACTTGTTTGTTGTAAAAGCTGATAAAGAAGAAACTCTTGAAAACATAGAACCTGGCTGGAAACTGGTTTATATTGGTAAACCTTTTGATGTTGAGAATGTTAAAATAGAAACCAATGGCGCTTAAACAGTTCTAATGTCTAGGCTGTAATATATAATAGAAAAGTTTTAATCGTTCAACTTTAATACAGCCATAAATGCTTGTTGAGGTATCTCAACATTACCAACTTGTCGCATACGTTTTTTACCTTTTTTCTGTTTTTCAAGAAGTTTACGTTTTCTAGAAATATCTCCACCATAACATTTAGCAGTTACATCTTTACGAAGTGCTTTTATGGTTTCACGTGAAATAATTTTTGCTCCAATGGCTGCCTGAATAGGAATATCGAATTGTTGTCTTGGAATTAATTCTTTTAGTTTTTCACACATTTTTTTACCAATATTATGTGCGTTATCTGCATGAATTAATGCCGAAAGCGCATCAACTGGTTGAGAGTTTAAAAGAATATCTACACGTACCAATTTTGATGTTTTCATGCCAATAGGATGATAATCAAAAGAAGCATACCCTTTTGAAACGGTCTTTAATCGATCATAAAAATCAAATACAATTTCTGCAAGTGGCATATCGAAAGTCATTTCAACTCGCTCAGTAGTTAAATACGTTTGATTAGTAATCATGCCTCGTTTTTCAATACATAAAGACATAACATTTCCAACAAAATCGGCTTTTGTTATAATAGTAGCTTTAATATATGGTTCTTCAACACGATCTAAACCAGAAGGATCTGGTAAATCGGTTGGATTGTTTACAATTACTGGAACTTCTGGATGTTTTCTTGTAAAAGCATGGTAACTAACGTTTGGAACTGTTGTAATAACAGTCATATCAAACTCACGTTCTAAACGTTCTTGGATAATTTCCATATGAAGCATTCCAAGAAATCCACAACGGAAACCAAAACCTAAAGCAGCAGAACTCTCAGGTGTAAATACCAAAGAAGCATCATTAAGTTGTAATTTTTCCATAGAGTTTCTTAACTCTTCGTAATCTTCTGTGTCAACTGGATAAATACCAGCAAAAACCATTGGTTTTACATCTTCAAAACCTTCAATGACGTTTGTTGTTGGATTTTTAGCATCAGTTAAGGTGTCTCCTACTTTAACTTCTTTAGCCTCTTTTATTCCAGTAATAACATAACCAACATCTCCAGCTTTAATTTCTTGTCTTGGAAATTGTTTGAGTTTTAAGGTGCCAATTTCATCGGCAAAATAAGTTTTACCAGTTGCAATAAACTTTATGTTTTGTCCTTTTTTTATAGTACCATTAAGAACTCTAAAATAAGTTTCTACACCACGAAATGGGTTGTAAACAGAATCGAAAATTAAAGCCTGTAAAGGTTCATCTGGATTGCCTTTTGGAGCAGGAACTTTTTCTATAATGGCTGCTAATATATTATCTACACCAAAACCAGTTTTGCCACTTGCATGAATAACATCTTCAGGCTTACAACCTAACAAATCAACAATATCGTCGGTTACTTCTTCTGGATTTGCACTAGGCAAATCTACTTTATTAAGTACAGGTATAATTTCTAAATCGTTTTCTAAAGCTAAGTAAAGATTAGATATTGTTTGTGCTTGTATACTTTGAGCAGCGTCAACAATTAACAATGCGCCTTCGCATGCAGCAATAGACCGAGACACTTCGTAACTGAAATCTACGTGACCTGGAGTATCTATTAAATTTAATACATAGTGTTCTCCTTTATACGTATATTCCATTTGTATTGCGTGCGATTTGATAGTAATCCCTCTTTCACGTTCCAAATCCATACTGTCTAGAAGTTGCTCTTTTTTTTCTCGCTCTGTTACTGTACCAGTATAATCCAATAATCTATCTGCCAAGGTGCTTTTACCATGGTCTATATGTGCTATAATACAAAAGTTTCTAATGTGCTTCATAAAATCTAAATCCTAGCTAAAAAACTAATTTGCAAATATAATTGTTTTAAAATAGCTTTAAATGTTAATAACTAACTAAATGAAAATATTTTATTTACGGTAAAACCGTAAAAATAAGTTCAAAACTATTTTTATATTGTAACCCCAAACTGAAAGATGAATTTTAAACAGAATATCTTACATTTATTTTTATTCTTACTACTACCTTTTACAGTATTAAGTCAGGATATATCTATAACTGGAACCGTTAAAGATAAAGATAACAATCCAATTTATTTTGCCAATACTGTTTTGTTGTCTGCAAAAGATTCTACAGCAATTAAAGGAACCTCCACAAACGATAACGGATTTTTTGAAATAAAGAACATTAAGGAAGGTAGTTACAATATAAAAGTAAGTTTTATTGGTTATTCAGATTATTATAAATCTATAGTTACTTCATCTACAGATATAAATCTTGGAGAAATAATTTTAAATGAAAATAACGAAGCTTTAGACGAAGTAAGTATTGTTGTTAATAAACCTATAGTAAAGAAAGAAGCAGACAAATTAGTTTTTGGAGTTGAGAACACGGCTCTTTCTGAAGGAAGCCTATTACAAGTTGTAAAAAGCACTCCAGGTGTTTTGGTTTTAGATGGACAAATAATGGTAAAAGGTTCGTCGCCTTCTGTTTATATAAATAATAGAAAAGTACAATTATCTACTGAAGAATTATTGCAACTCTTAGAAAGCTCTCCTGCAAATGCTATTAAATCTGTTGAGGTTATTACTAACCCTTCGGCTAGTTATGATGCTGAAAGTGGCATTGTTTTAAATATTATTATGACCAAAAACTTGGTAACAGGATACAGAGGAAGTGTTTCTGGAAACTATACTCAAGGCGTTTTTCCTAGATACAACCTTGGAATGATTAATTATTTTAAAACAGATAAAATCAACTTATTTGCTAATTATAGCTATACAAGCGATAAAATAAATAGAGATAACGACGATGGTGTTTATTACTTCGATACTAATAATCAAATTGATGAAGTATGGAAATCTTCAACTAATAGAAATACATGGACCAAGTCTCATAGCTTGAATTTTAACCTCGATTTTCTATTAAACGAGAACAATACATTAAGTGTGTCTTCAAACTTGTTGTGGACACCTTATTTTAAGTATAAACTTGATAATAACACCAATATATATGATGCTAATAATGAATTTCAATCTCGATTTGAAGCAGATAATTTAACTAACGACGATAAATACAATTTAGGATTCGATTTAGATTATCTTCATCAATTTACAAAAAGCAGCTTGGCTTTTAATAGTCATTTTACTATATACGATTACAACAGGTTTCAAGAATCTTCAAGCAACTATTACGACCAGAATAATAATTATATTGGACCTACAGCATTTAATACAGATGCCAATCAAAAAACACAAATAGTTACTGCTCAATTAGATTATAAACTTCCAATTAACGATACATCGAATTTTGATGCTGGATCAAAATATTCAAGCATTCAATCTGAAAGCGATATAACTCGTTATGATTATGATTTTAATACTAATGAAGAGGTTTTAAATACTGCAAATTCAAGTGCTTTTAAATATAACGAAAATATCTTTGCATTATATTCTAACTATGATAAAACTTTCGGGAAGTGGGGCTTAAATGCAGGCTTGCGCATGGAACAAACAGACATAAAAGGCACCTCAATTACTTATAACCAAACCAACAAACAAAGTTATTTAGATTGGTTTCCTACAGCGAGTATTAAATACCAAACAGAAAATGCACTTAGTTTTTACACAACTTATAAACGAAGTATTGTAAGACCAAACTATAGAGATTTAAATCCATTTACCTTTTTCTTAAACGATAATACGTTGGTTGTTGGTAATCCAAATTTAAAACCAACTTATAAAGACCATTATGTAATAGGTTCTTCTGTAACTTATTTTTTAACCTTAGAGGCATATTATATTAATGAAAAGGATTACTTTATCGAACTTCCTCTTCAAGACAATTTATCTAACCAGATAGTTTATGCTCCAGTTAATATAGATAAATCCATAGAGTATGGTTTTGATATTATTTCTTATTTTAATGTTACAGACTCTTGGTTTGTGTATGCTGTAACGTCTTTTTATAACGCACTAGAAGAAAAAAACACAGATAATGGTTTTATAGAAGCAGATAAATGGTCTAACTATAGTGTGCTTAGCAACGACTTCTCGTTTTTAGAAGATAGAAGCCTATCTGTAAACTTAACGTTTATCTACCAATCGGAAGCCTTACAAGGTTTTAGAGATGTTGGAGCAAGATTAGAATCTGAGTTATCTATCTCAAAAACCATCTTAAAGGATAAAGCTGTAATATCATTAAGTGCAGCAGATTTATTCAATTTAGGAGATTTTGAAACAACTACAGAATATTTAAACCAACGAAGTTATAACCACACAGATTTAGATAACAGATTCGTTAAATTTGGATTTAGGTACAAGTTTGGTAATACCATATTACAAACTAACGAACGCCAAAAAGAAGTTAAAGAAAGAGATCGTATTAAAGAAAGAGATTAATTCTTTAATCCTGCCACTCAGCAATAAACAAATTCGTATCGTGTCCGCCACCATTATTTCTGTTGGAAGAGAAAATCAATTTCTTACCATCGTTAGAAAACACTGGAAACGCATCAAATGTATCGCTATGTGTTACTCGCTCTAAGTTTTTACCATCCAAATCAATCATGTATAAATTAAACGGAAAACCACGTTCAGATTCGAAATTCGAAGAGAATAAAATCTTTTCACCAGAAGGATGAAAAAACGGACTCCAATTAGCATTTCCTAAATCTGTTAATTGACGTAAATCGCTACCATCGGCATTACAAATATATAATTCCATTTCTGTTGGTTGCACTAATCCTTCAGCTAACAAATCTTTATATTCTTTAATTTCTTCTTCGGTTTTAGGTCTGGAAGAACGGAAGATAATTTTTGTGCCATCTGGCGAAAAGAATGCACCACCATCATAACCTAATTCAAACGTAATTTGTTTTACATCGCTACCATCTAGATTCATCGTGTACAATTCAATATCTCCACTTCTATCTGAAGTAAATACAATTTTATCTCCTTTTGGCGAAACAGTTGGTTCAGCATCGTATCCAGGCTCATTAGTAAGCTGATTTACAATATTGCCTTTTAAATCTGCCACAAAAATGTCGTACGTATCATAAATTGGCCAAATGTATTTTCCGTTTTTACGTAAAGGTGTTTCAGGACATTCTTCACCACCTAAATGTGTAGAAGCGTAAATAATATGTTTGTTATCGGGTAAGAAATAAGCACAAGTGGTTCTACCTTTTCCAGTACTAACCATTGGAGGCATATTGTCTTTAAATGTTTCATCAACATTCATTAAAAACATTTGGTCGCAACCTACATTCCATTCCTTATTGTTAGATTGAAATACTAATTGTTTGTCATCGAAACTCCAATAAGCTTCTGCATTATCGCCACCAAAGGTGATTTGTTTTAAAGATTTAAAATGAACTTCATCTGAATATATTAAAGTATCCACCCATTTTGTCGCACCAGATTTTGCGTCAGCAGATTGGGTTTTATCGTTTTTACAAGAAAATATTAATGTTACTAATAATAAGCTATAAAAAAATCTTAAATACATAGACATAGATTAAAGTTTAAATAAATGGCATTTATTCCATAATTTTGCCAAAAATAAGATTAATAATATGAAGAAAATATCGTTACTAGTTCTTTTTATATCGTTTTTAGGGTGTAAACAAGAATATAAACATGAAAATAGAATAAAAGAAGATGTTACATTTCTTGCAGACGATAAACTAGAAGGTAGAGAAACAGGAACTAAAGGAGAGCAGGAAGCTGCAGCCTATCTAGTAGAACGTTTTAATGAAATGGGACTACAACCAAAAGGTACAAATGGTTTTTACCAAACTTTTAGCTTTAAGCCTAAAACCGAACCACATGCTGAAGTTAAATATGTAACTATTGCTGAAGATTCTACTATTACAGGAACAAACGTTCTGGCATATATAGATAATCAAGCCGAAAACACCATTATTATAGGAGCACATTACGATCATTTAGGTTTTGGAAGTGATGGTTCGTTACATAGAGGTGAAAAAGAGATTCATAATGGAGCAGACGATAACGCAAGTGGAGTAGCAGTGATGTTAGATTTAGCTGGAAAACTAAAATATGCTAACACGTCTAATAACTATTTGTTTATGGCTTTTTCTGGTGAAGAAATGGGCTTATTAGGTTCTAATTATTTTACTAAAAATGCTACTTTAGATTTAAGTAAAGCCAATTACATGATTAATATGGACATGGTTGGACGTTTAAAGCAAGATAGCACTTTAGCTGTTTATGGCGTTGGAACATCACCACGTTGGAAACAAACACTATCTGCTACAAATCCTGGTTTTAAATTGGTAGAACAAGAATCAGGTGTTGGACCAAGTGACCACACGTCTTTTTATTTACAAGACATTCCTGTGTTACACTTTTTTACTGGTCAACATGATGATTACCACAAACCTGGAGACGATACAGAAAAGCTGAATTATGAAGGTATGGATGCTATTTCAAACTATATTTTTGATATCATAACAGAACTAGATAAAAGTGGAAAGCTAGCTTTTAGAAAAACGAAGAATGAAAGCGAAGAAACACCACGTTTTAAGGTTGGTTTAGGTGTTGTTCCAGATTATTTATTTGATGGTGAAGGTATGCGAGTTGATGGCATAAGCGAAGACAAACCAGCGCAAAAAGCAGGTTTGCAAAAAGGAGATATTGTTGTTAAACTTGGAGATAGTACAATTGTTGACATGATGAGTTATATGAGAGCATTATCTGTTTTCAAGGCTGGAGATTCTACTCAAGTTGTGGTTAAAAGAAACGGAAAAGATATTCAAGCAAACATCAACTTTTAAGATTTGGTAAAAATAGGTAACATAGAACTTCCAGATTTTCCATTGCTTTTAGCTCCAATGGAAGATGTTAGCGATCCTCCTTTTCGCGCTTTGTGCAAGGAACAAGGTGCAGATGTGGTTTACACAGAATTTATTTCTAGTGAAGGCTTGATTCGTGATGCTGCAAAAAGCGTCATGAAACTGGATATCTATGAAAAAGAACGTCCAGTTGGAATTCAAATTTTTGGAGCTAATTTAGAAAGCATGCTTCAAACCATTGATATTGTTGAAAAGTCGAATCCAGACATTATCGATATCAATTTTGGGTGTCCAGTAAAAAAGGTAGTTAGTAAAGGAGCAGGAGCAGGTATTTTAAAAGATGTTTGCTTAATGGAGCAACTAACTGCAGAAATGGTAAAACGCACCAATTTGCCAGTTACAGTAAAAACCCGTTTAGGCTGGGATCACGATTCTATTAGAATTGTTGAGGTAGCCGAAAGACTTCAAGATGTTGGTTGTGCTGCAATTTCAATCCATGGGAGAACTCGAGCACAAATGTATAAAGGTGAAGCCGATTGGAAACCTATTGCAGAAGTAAAAAATAACCCAAGAATGCATATTCCTGTGTTTGGAAATGGAGACGTAGATTCTCCAGAACGTGCTATGGAAATGAGAGACGTATATGGTCTAGATGGCTGTATGATTGGTCGTGCAACTATTGGAAATCCTTGGTTTTTTAAGCAAGTAAAACACTTTTTTAAAACAGGAGAACACTTAAAACCTGTAACGTTAGAAGAACGTGTGGATGCTGCTAGACGTCATCTACAAATGGCAATCGATTGGAAAGGGGAAACCCTTGGTGTGTTTGAAACCAGAAGACATTACACAAATTATTTTAAAGGCATTCCAAACTTTAAGGAATATAGAATGAAAATGGTAACAAGCGACGAATCTAAAGATGTATTTGCAGCCTTTGATGAGGTTTTAGATGTTTTTTCAGATTATGAGTTTGTTTAATTTTCTACTAGATTTTTAGAAATCCTTACCGAAGCTATTTTTGAAGCGATAATACCTAAAACAGAAATAGTAACAAACACAATTATTAGGTTTTCGGCTTTTAAAGTCACAGGATATGGTAGAGATTGTGTAATCATAATCAAAGAAAACGTTTTTTGTAACCAAACGATTAGGCAACCCAAAACCAAACCAATCAACCCTCCAACAATAGACATTAAACTCCCTTGAAGAAAGAAAATTTTCCGAATATTTTGTATGGTTGCTCCAAGGTTGAAAAGCGTTTTTAAGGTATTTTTTTTATCCAGAATCATCATAATAATGGAGCCAATTACATTAAACAAAGCTATAATTAATACAAGTGTAAAGATTAAATAGACAGCTAAATTTTCTGTGTTGAGCATTTTGTAAAGTGCATCGTTTAATTGAGCACTATTTTTCAAAGTTATTTTTTCTCCTAGAACAGACGTAATTTCTTTTCTGGCTTGTTCTTCCGTAGCGTTTTCTTTCAGCTTAAATTCAATAGCAGAGACTTCATTTTCTTTGTAGTTTAGAAGTGCTCTTGCCATATCAAAAGGAGCATAAATGTACTTATCGTTTAAGTTTTCATTCACATCAAAAACACCAACATTAACAGCATCAAAAGTGTTGAAAGCTTGTTTTACTGACGTTATTTGCCCTTTTCCTGGTTTAGGCACATAAATATTTACACGCTTTCCATAATCTAAAACACCAAAAGAAAGCGTATTTGCAATTCCCCATCCGGAAACTATCTGGTTTGTTTTTTGAGTAATCCAGCTTCCCAAAACAACTACAGAATCTATAGCATTTACAATTTCAAAATTCTCGTCAACACCTTTAATATAGCCATTTGGATAGCTTTTGTCTTCAAATGTAATAAAGACACGTTCTTCAATTATTTTAGAATAGAATGCGACAGTTTCCAAATTATTCAATTTAGAAAACTCATCTTCAGAAATTAAAAAAGATTTACCCACTGATGCTTCAGCTTTTAAATCTGGATCTATAATAGAAGTAAATTGAAGTGTAAAATCTTTTAAACCCGCAAAACCTGAAAGCACTATAAATAGTGATGCTGAACCTAAAACAACTCCAATTGCAGCAATAATGGTAATAAAATTAATAGCGTTGTTAGAGCTTTTAGAAAGCAAATAACGTTTAGCTATGTAGAGCGAAAAATTCAATTACGATTTTTTACGTTTTCCTAAGAGATCTGGATCGTTAATAGGATTGTCTTCGCCTTTTAAAGACTTGTCAATTTTATCGATATATTCTAGAGAATCATCAATAAAAAACTGAAGTGCAGGCATACGTCTCAATTGATGTTTGGTGCGTTGCGCCAATTCATGTTTAATTAAAGGCGCATTGGATTTGATACCTTCAATAAGTTCTTTTCCTTTACCATTTGGGAAAATGCTCAAATAAACCTTTGCAACAGACAGATCCACAGTTACTTTTACTTTAGAAACCGAAATAAGAATACCTTTCATACCACCTTGCGTTGCAGCACCTTGAAGCACTTCAACCAAATCTCTTTGTAAAACTGAACCTATTTTTTTTTGTCTTTGACTTTCCTCTTCCACGATCTTAACTTTTATTATAAAAAACCATTATGGGTTTTCATGATGCAAAAATAACGATATTTAAAGATTATATTACTTTTGATGTCAAAATTCGTAACTTACTATTAAAGAATTAATAAATGAATAAAATAGAACATATAGGAATTGCAGTAAAAAACCTTGAAGAATCTAACAAATTGTTTTCGAAGTTATTTGGCAAACCACACTATAAAACAGAAGAAGTAGATAGCGAAGGTGTAAACACCTCGTTTTTTAAAGTAGGAGAAAATAAAGTTGAATTATTGGAAGCCACAAAACCAGATAGTCCAATTGCAAAGTTTATTGAGAAAAAAGGCGAAGGGATTCATCATATAGCATTTGATGTTACAGATATTGAAGCAGAAATAACCAGATTAAAAGATGAAGGGTTTATTATTTTAAACGAAACACCAAAAAAAGGAGCAGATAATAAACTGGTAGCTTTTTTGCATCCAAAATCTACAAATGGCGTTCTAATTGAATTATGCCAAGAGATAAAGGAATAAAATGCTTGTAGAGTTTTAAAAATAATATTAGCTTTGCACCCAATTTTGGTCCCATAGCTCAGTTGGTTAGAGCACCTGACTCATAATCAGGTGGTCCTTGGTTCGAGCCCAAGTGGGACCACTAGTAAAATCAAGCCTTACAGAGACGTAAGGCTTTTTTATTTTGTTTGGGTCGAACATAGGTTGAACAATTTTATTTATGTCAAGAAATATATAGTTGTGTCTTTACCGTTCTATTAGAGCCTTAAATAAGCTTTTTTTTCATATTTGATTGATAAAAGGCCACTACAGAGGGTTTACAATATAATCTAATACATTAAGTTACAATTTAATAAAACAAAAATGTTTTATTTATTATAAAAAAGTATATATTTGAATTATTAAAATTATGTTAACACAATCCTTTTGTGCATTTCAACGATGTTTTTTGCACTTAAAGGATATTTTTTGTCTAAATTATTTTGATAAGTCGCTTTTTTTTATACATTTACAGCCGAATGAAGATACAAAACAAAAAAATGGTTGCCTCAGTCTTATTAGTATTAATAAGTTTTGTATGTGTTGCTCAATCT
This sequence comes from Xanthomarina spongicola, assembly GCF_003148645.1. Classification (GTDB taxonomy): domain Bacteria; phylum Bacteroidota; class Bacteroidia; order Flavobacteriales; family Flavobacteriaceae; genus Xanthomarina; species Xanthomarina spongicola. The sequence continues at coordinate 246,468 of NZ_QGGP01000001.1, read as the reverse complement.
ACACCACCACCACCGATGCCACCACCACCACCAGGACTTCCAATTGATGGAGGAATAATTGCTGGGATATTTATTGGTATTGTTATAGGTGTAAAAAAATTATTAAAGCGTTAATTTAAACTCATTAAGCGAGTTACATATTTTCCAATAACATCAAATTCTAAGTTTACTTCAGTTCCTTTTTTAAAGTCTTTAAAGTTAGTATGTAAGTAGGTATAAGGAATTATAGCTACACTAAATTGGTCTTTTTTAGAATCTACAACTGTTAAACTAACACCATTAACAGTAACAGACCCTTTTTCAATGGTTATATTATTTAAGCTTGAATCGTATTGAAAAGTAAATTTCCAACTACCCTGTTCGTTAACAATGTTTGTGCATATAGCAGTTTGATCGACATGCCCTTGAACAATATGTCCATCTAAACGATCTCCAAGCTTCATGGCTCGTTCAAGATTTATTGAATCATTTATTTTTAAAAGGCTTAGGTTGGTTTTACCAAGGGTTTCTTCAATTGCAGTTACAGTATATTTATCTCCTTTAATATCTATAACTGTTAAACAAACACCATTATGAGCAATGCTTTGGTCAATTTTTAGTTCATTTGTAAAATTACTTTCAATAGTAATATGAAGGTTATTTTGTTCTTTTTTTAAATCTTTTACTACACCAACACTTTCAATGATTCCTGTAAACATATTATGTCGAATATTTGGTTAAATTTGCAAGTGTAAAATTACAAACAAAAGTTATCTTATTTAATGAAGAACGAAGAAAATATAATAGTTGGAATATCTATAGGAGACTTAAATGGTATTGGTGGAGAAGTGGTTTTAAAAACTTTCGAGGACATTAGAATGCTTGAATTTTGCACGCCAGTCATATTTGCATCTGTTAAAACCATAAGTTTTTTAAATAAACATTTTGATTTTAATTTGAATTTTAATGGAATAAACAATTTCAATCAACTTATACATGGTAAGATAAATGTATTTAATGTTTGGAACGACAAATTCAATATTGAATTTGGAAAAGAAGATCTAATAATTGGCGAATATGCTATTAAATCACTTCAAGCAGCAACAAAAGCTTTGAAAGAAAATAATATTGATGTATTGGTAACAGCTCCAATTAATAAACACAACATACAATCTGAAGCATTTAATTTTCCAGGACACACAGATTATTTAGCAAAAGAGCTTGAAGGAAAAAGTTTAATGTTTATGGTGTCTGATGATTTAAGAATTGGTTTACTTACGGATCATGTTCCAGTTAAAGACATTTCAAGCCATATTACCAATAATTTAATTAAAGAGAAATTAGACATAATTTACCAATCTCTTGAAAAAGATTTTAAAATAAGAAAGCCCAAAGTGGCAGTTTTAGGAATCAATCCTCATACAGGAGATAATGGTGTTATTGGAAAAGAAGACGACGAAGTTTTAAGACCAACATTAAGCGAGATTAGAGATAAAGGCAGATTAGTATATGGTCCTTACGCAGCAGATAGTTTTTTTGGTTCTAAAAATTATAAAAATTTCGATGCTGTTATTGCAGCTTATCATGATCAAGGATTAATACCTTTTAAAACACTTGCCTTTGGGAAAGGTGTTAATTTTACGGCTGGATTAAACAGAGTTAGAACCTCTCCAGATCATGGCACAGCCTTTGAAATTGCTGGCAAAGGCGAAGCAGATGAAAGCTCTTTTAAGGAAGCCGTGTTCACTGCTATTCAGATATTTAAAAACAGAAATGAGTATGAAAATCTGAATCAAAATCCACTAAAAACAAGACCTAAAAAGATATAAACAAAAAATGTTTATAAGTTGTATTATCTAAATAATATTTTACTATATTTGCATGCTCAAATTAGATGTGATGATGAAGCACTTGAAAGAGTTTACAATTCCATTTGTAGGGCTAAAATTAGGAAAGCATCATTTTAAGTATCAAATTGATAAAACGTTCTTTGAACATTTTGAGTATGAGGAGTTTAATGATACTTCGATTAATGTGGGTCTTTCATTAAATAAAAAGACAACTTTACTTGAATTAGATTTCGACATTTCTGGAACAGTAAATATCAATTGCGACTTAACAAATGAGGCTTACAATCAGGAAATTTCAAACCAATTTAATTTAGTTGTAAATTTTGGTGAAGAATTTAATGATGAAGAAATTGATTTATTAATTATTCCACATGGAGAATATGAAATAAATATTCAACAATATATTTACGAATTAATTGTTCTTGCTGTCCCAACAAAAAGAATTCATCCTGGAGTAAAAGACGGAACATTAAATTCAGACATACTTAAAAAATTAGAAGAATTAAGCCCAAAGCTTAAAGAAAATAAAGAAACTGAAGAGGAAACAGATCCTCGTTGGAATACATTAAAGAAACTATTAACGGATAAATAAAAATAGAAAATGGCACATCCTAAAAGAAAAATCTCTAAACAAAGAAGAGACAAAAGAAGAACACACTATAAAGCAACAGCTCCACAAATTGCTACGTGTCCTACAACAGGAGAAGCACACTTATACCACAGAGCTCATTGGCACGAAGGTAAGTTATATTATAGAGGACAAGTTCTTATAGATAACTCAGAAGTAGAAGAAAACTTAGCATAAGTATTATGCATGCATATAATAAAACGCTCACTTGTGAGCGTTTTTTTTGTTTTAAATTTTTATAGAAGTCAAAAACGACTTAATTTGCATTAAATTAGACCAAAATGAATTGTTTTTTATACATTTCATGATTATTTGATTGAATTTGCAATATTTTTAGGTCAAATTAACTTTATAGATTATGAGTAAAATCTCAGCAGCAATTACAGCTGTAGGTGGTTATGTGCCAGAATATGTATTAACTAATAAAATGTTAGAAGACATGGTTGATACAAATGATGAATGGATTACTACACGAACAGGAATTAAAGAAAGAAGAATTCTTAAAGAAGAAGGCAAAGGCACATCTTATTTAGCAATTAAAGCTGCTCAAAACCTCATTGATAAAAGTGGTATCGACCCTTTAGAAATTGAGTTGGTTATTGTTGCTACAGCTACACCAGACATGAAGGCAGCACCAACATCTGCCTATACAGCTACACAAATTGGAGCTAAAAATGCTTTTTCATTCGATTTAGAAGCTGCATGCTCAAGTTTTTTATATGGCATGTCTGTTGCTTCTAAATATATTGAATCAGGAAAGTATAAGAAAGTCCTGTTAATTGGAGCTGACAAAAACTCGTCAATGATTAATTATGAAGACAGAGCAACTTGTATCATATTTGGAGATGGAGGAGGAGCTGTACTTTTCGAACCAAACCAAGAAGGATTAGGTCTACAAGATGAGTTTTTAAGAAGTGATGGTATAGGAAGAGACTTTTTACAAGCAAAATATGGTGGATCTTCTTATCCTTCGACACCTGAAGCTATAAAAAATCATGAACATCAAGTGTTTCAAGATGGTAAAACGGTATTTAAAAATGCCGTATTTAACATGGCAGATGTAGCAGTAAAAATATTAGAAAGAAACAAACTAACAGTAAATGATGTTTCTTGGTTAGTTGCTCACCAAGCAAACAAACGAATTATTGACGCAACAGCGAATAGAATAGAATTAGAGGAAGAAAAAGTAATGATGAATATTCAAAAATATGGAAATACCACATCAGCAACACTTCCTTTATTATTATGCGATTACGAATCTAAACTTAAAAAAGGCGATAATTTAATTTTTGCGGCTTTTGGAGGTGGATTTACTTGGGGCTCTATTTATTTAAAATGGGCTTATAACTCCTAACTAACTACTAAATAAAATTTTAATATCTAAAATTATGGATTTAAAGGACATTCAAAACTTAATTAAATTTGTTGCTAAATCTGGCGCAAGTGAGGTTAAATTAGAAACAGAAGATGTAAAAATCACCATCAAAACAGGAACTGGAGATAAACCAGAAACTACAACTTATGTGCAACAAATTCCTGTTAATGCACCAATGACTCAAGCTCCTGCCCAAACAGCACAGCCAGTAGCCGAAGCGCCTGCAGCAGCAAGTGCAGATGAAGATTCTAAGTATATTACAATAAAATCTCCAATTATAGGAACATTATATCGTAAGCCATCTCCAGACAAGCCAGTTTTTGTTGAAGTTGGTCAATCTATAAAAGAAGGAGATGTATTATGTATTATTGAAGCAATGAAACTATTTAACGAAATAGAATCTGAAGTTTCTGGAAAAATAGTAAAAGTTTTAGTTGACGATTCTTCACCTGTAGAATTCGATCAACCATTATTTTTAGTTGATCCGTCATAACAATTTAAAAATTCCAATACGCAAATCTCAAATTCCAATATTTGGAAATTTGCCTGCCAGTTGGCAGAAAGGGAGTTTGGAATTTGAAATTTTTAAAACTTAAAGTTATGTTTAAAAAAATACTAGTTGCCAATAGAGGAGAAATAGCACTTCGTGTTATTAGAACCTGTAAAGAAATGGGCATAAAAACGGTAGCCATTTATTCAACAGCAGATGCAGAAAGCTTACATGTTAAGTTTGCAGACGAAGCTGTTTGTATTGGACCACCACCAAGTAACTTGTCTTATTTGAAAATGTCGAATGTTATTGCAGCAGCCGAAATTACAAATGCAGATGCCATTCATCCAGGTTACGGATTCTTATCTGAAAACGCTAAATTTTCAAAAATTTGCGAAGAACATAAAATTAAATTCATTGGAGCTTCAGCCGAAATGATTAATCGAATGGGAGATAAAGCTTCAGCTAAAGCGACTATGAAAGCAGCTGGAGTACCTTGTGTTCCAGGAAGCGAGGGCATTATTGAAAGCTTTGAAGAATGCGAAAAAATAGCTAAAGAAACCGGTTATCCTGTGATGCTTAAAGCAACTGCAGGAGGTGGTGGAAAAGGAATGAGAGCTGTTTGGAAACCAGAAAAACTAAAAGATGCTTGGGATTCTGCTAGACAAGAATCTAAGGCTGCTTTTGGTAACGACGATATGTATATGGAAAAACTTATTGAAGAGCCTAGACATATCGAAATTCAAATTGTAGGTGATTCTAATGGAAAGGCTTGTCATCTCTCAGAAAGAGACTGTTCTGTTCAAAGAAGACACCAAAAATTAACCGAAGAAGTACCATCTCCATTCATGACAACTGCTTTGCGTAAAAAAATGGGAGACGCTGCAGTAAAAGCAGCCGAATTTATTAAATACGAAGGTGCTGGAACTGTAGAATTTCTTGTGGATAAACACAGAAATTTCTACTTTATGGAAATGAATACACGTATTCAGGTAGAGCACCCAATTACTGAACAAGTAATCGATTTCGATTTAATACGTGAACAAATTCTTGTAGCTGCTGGAGTACCAATCTCTGGAAAAAATTACACACCGAATTTACATTCTATTGAGTGTCGAATTAATGCTGAAGATCCGTTTAACGATTTTCGTCCATCTCCTGGAAAAATAACAACGCTTCATGCGCCTGGAGGACATGGAGTACGTTTAGACACACATGTGTATGCAGGATATACTATTCCACCAAATTACGATTCTATGATAGCGAAGCTAATAACCACAGCTCAAACTCGTATAGAAGCTATCAATAAAATGAAACGAGCATTAGATGAATTCGTGATTGAAGGTATTAAAACAACCATCCCTTTTCATAGACAATTAATGGATCATCCAGATTATTTAGCTGGAAACTATACCACGAAATTTATGGAAGATTTTGTAATACAAAAACCAACAGAAGATTAAATTTAAAACTCCGAAATTGTTTTCGGAGTTTTTTATAGAGTTTCTTGAAACATAGTTATTATCTGTGGAATTTCATTTACTTTAAAGTTTAACTTATATGTTTTGGCGCCTTTATTATTAGTTGAGATTTTAAGTGAGCCTTCTTTTACAAGATAATAACCAGTTGCACCTCTACAAAAACAAAGTCTACCAAATAACACTTTAGCTTCACTAAGGGTTTCGTCTTTCAGGATAATTTCATTTATGTTAGATTCTATTTCAGCATAAATAATTTCAGAATAACTACTATCTGCTGTATTAGGAATTTCATTTCGTTTGTATTCAAACTTAATGACCGTTTTTTTTCCATCTGAAAGCTCAGGATACAATTCACCAAAACCATCTTTTTTAATAGTTAAAACTTTATTTTGAAGTACTTTAAATGTACAAATGCCATCTTCAGGGCAATTTGTAGAAGCAATAGTTTTATCTTGTATATTGGATGATGCTGTTTTATTTGAATGACAAGCTAAAACAACTAAAGAGACAAAAATTACAAATAAATACTTCATAATAAATGGTTTATAAACAAATGTATTATAATTAAAATCATTTATCATATTGTTGTAAATATTAAATATATCGTCATAACTTTAGAGTTATTAATTAAAAACTTTCCTAATGAAAAAAAACTATTCTAAAAACGCATTTATTTTGTGCGTAGTTTTATTGATTTCAGCTGTTGGATTTTCACAAAACAAAAGTTCATTTTGGAGCCAAGATGACTCTAAAAAAGTAATGAAAAAAGACGTTGTATTTGTAAAATCATTACCTCAAAAATCAACTATTTTAAATTTAGATTTAGAAGGCTTAACAAATGCTTTAATAAACACTCCAAAAAGAGAAAACTTTAACCGACAATCTGATATTGTTGTTAGTTTTCCTAATGCTGAAGGTGTCTTTGAATCTTTCAGAATTAAAGAGGCTTCAGTTATGACACCAGAATTGCAAGAACAATTTCCAAACATTAGGTCTTATGTAGGACAAGGAATAGACAATCCAACATCTATTGTAAGATTTAGTATATCTCCTGAAAAAGGATTGAGCAGTATGGTTCTTTCAGACAAGAAAACGGTTTTTATTGAACCTTATTCTGCAGATTTAAAAACATATATTTCATTTGTAAATTCAGAATCTGATTCACGGAGGGATGATTTTGTATGTGAAACAGAATATATAAAACAAGAATATAATATTTCTGATGAAGAATTTAAAACCCTTAGAAATGCAGATGATGGACAATTAAGAACTTACCGATTAGCATTGGCATGTACAGTCGAGTATGCACTATTTCATGGTGGTACATTATCTGGAGTTATGGGAGCTATGAATGCAAGTATGACTCGTGTAAATGGTGTTTACGAAAGAGATTTATCTCTTACTATGGTAATGGTGCCTAATTCTAGTATTATTTTCTTAGGACCAGATGTGAATTCAGACCCATATACTAATAATAGTGGAGGAACAATGTTAGGTGAAAACCAAACGACATGTGATAATAATATTGGTTCAGCCAATTACGATATTGGTCATGTATTTAGCACTGGAGGTGGAGGAGTTGCATACTTAAACTCTCCTTGTACAACTTTTAAAGCAGGAGGCGTTACAGGTTCTGGATCACCAGTTGGAGATACATTTGATATTGATTATGTGGCACACGAAATGGGACACCAATTTGGAGGGAACCATACCCAAAATAATAGTTGTAATAGATCGTCTGTTTCAGTAGAACCTGGAAGTGCTTCAACTATTATGGGTTATGCTGGAATTTGCGCGCCGAATGTTCAAAACAATAGTGATGCTTATTTTAACGGAGATAATATAAAAGAAATGTGGTTAAACATTTCAGTTGGAAACAGTAGTACTTGCGATGTTCCAACACCATCTGGAAACATAGCTCCTACAGCTGATGCAGGACCAGATTATTCTATTCCAAAATCGACTGCTTTTGTTTTAAAAGGAACTGCAACAGACAATAATCCAGCAGATGTATTAACATATTGCTGGGAACAAAGCGACGAAGCTCCTGCAACTATGCCTCCAGTTTCAACATCTACTGTTGGACCAGCTTTTAGATCGTTAACGCCAACTACTTCGCCAGACAGATACATGCCTGCATTTAATACAGTGCTTTCAGGTTCTTTAGCTTCTACTTGGGAAGTTGTACCCTCAGTTGGGAGAACTATGGATTTTTTATTAACGGTTAGAGATAATTATGCTGGAGGAGGAAACTCAGCATCAGATAATGTAATTGTTACTGTTATGGATGTGACACCTTTTACAGTTTCTACACCTCCAACTTGGGGACAAAATACAACTCAAACAGTTAATTGGGCTCTTGGTCAATCTAATGTAGTACCAATTAACTGCCAAACCGTAAATATCTTGTTTGCAGCAAATGGAGTTGATTTTGATACCACTCTAGCTTCAGGAGTTCCAAATACAGGTTCAGCAAGTATTACAGTTCCAAATATTGCAAATTCAACTTCTGCAAAAATTTTGGTGGAAGCTGCAGATAATATTTTTTATGCTGTTTCTAATGCATTTAGTATAAATAGTAGTGCAGATTTTAGTATTAGTAATACATCTGGAGATCAATCAGCATGTAATATAAATTCAGTGATGTATGAATTTAATTATGTTACTTCTAACGGTTTTTCTGAAACAACTACTTTTTCTGCAACAGGAGATCCAGCAGGTGCAAATGTTACTTTTACACCTACTGAATTAAGCGACGATGGTACTTTTACAATGACTGTTGACAATTTATTAGCTGCAGCAACCGGAGATTATGTTATAACAGTTACTGGGTCAGCAACTTCATTTGACAGAACAACTACAGTTAATTTGACTATTACAGATGGTGTTTGTGTTTCTGTTGCCAATACAGATTGGGATACAAGCACAGAAGGCGTAATAATTAATGATGGAACATCAGATGTTTTAAGTAATACAAACACTGGAAAACCATCTGGATATAGTGATTATACAAGTATGGTTACAGATGTAAATAGAAATGAAGATTATTCTCTAACTATTAATACAAATACTGATGGGCCTTATACTTGTACAACTGTTGTATGGGTAGACTGGAATCAGAATTGTAGTTTTAATGATCCAGGTGAAGTATACGAATTAGGTACTACTTTTAATGTTACAAATGGTCCAACTGCAAACTCACCATTAAGTATAACTATTCCAGTTGATGCTGCTTTAGGAAATACAACCATGCGTGTTACTACAAAATATTTAAATGATGGTGTTCCAACATCTTGTGAGAATGGCCATGATGCTGAAGTAGAAGATTATACTTTAAATGTATTGGCAGAACTTGGAGTAGGTGAATATTCATTAGATAACTTAAGTGTTTTCCCGAATCCTAACCAAGGAGAATTTACTATTAAATATAACGCAAACGATAGTGAAAATATAAGCATTCAAGTGTTTGATATTAGAGGACGTACTATTTTAACTAAAACTTATAAGAACACTGGAGAGTTTAATCAAACCATAAAGATGAATAATGCTCAAGCTGGTATGTATTTATTAAATATAAATGATGGCTCTAAAACGGTAATCAAAAAGATTATTGTAGAATAACTATTTAAAATATTGATTATAAAAAAAGGCTTCCTATTTAGGAAGCCTTTTTAATTTAAAATGGGTGATTATATATCTATAGTTAAAACAAAAGCATTAATTTAGATTTATGAATTTATCTTATTGGGAAATAAAATCGTGGCTAACCAATATAGACTATACCATTGTTGGCAGTGGTATTGTAGGGCTTAATTGTGCATTACAACTAAAACAGAAATTTCCGAAAGCAACCATACTTATTTTAGAAAAAGGGATGTTGCCACAAGGCGCAAGTACTAAAAATGCAGGATTTGCCTGTTTTGGAAGTTTAAGCGAAATTCTAGACGATTTAAAATCGCATTCAGAAGAAGACGTTGTTAATTTAATCAAAAAACGATTGGATGGGTTGTTACTTTTAAGACAAACCTTAACAGATCAAGCCATTTATTATCAACAATTGGGAGGTTACGAATTATTCACGAAAGAAGACACTCAATTTTTTGAAGCTTGTTTAGAAAAGAGAGAGGCTATAAACAGTCTTATAAAACCAATTTTTAATGATGATGTATTTCAGTTAAAAAAGAATGGTTTTGGTTTTAAAAATATACAAGATACTTATGTGTTTAATCCGTTTGAAGGACAAATAGACACAGGTAAAATGATGGAAACCTTGCTTCAAAAAGTACAATTCCTAGGTATAAAAATCTTAAATAATATAACGGTTGAAAGTTTTGAGGACACTTCAAAAGGTGTGCATGTAAAAACCAATCAGGTAGAGTTTGAATCCCAAAATCTCATTTTTACAACCAATGGTTTTGCATCCCAACATATTTCTGAAAAAGTAAAACCTGCAAGAGCTCAGGTTCTTATAACGAAACCCATTAAAAACCTTCATATTAAAGGCACGTTTCACTTAGATAAAGGCTATTATTATTTTAGGAATATTGACAATCGTATTTTGTTTGGAGGAGGTAGAAATTTAGATTTTAAAGCAGAAGAAACTACCCAATTAGAACAAACAGAACTCATTCAAAACAAACTAAAAGAACTTTTAAAAACGGTTATTTTGCCAGAAACTAATTTCGAAATTGATTATAGTTGGTCAGGTATCATGGGAGTTGGATCTAGTAAAAAACCCATTGTAAAACAATTGTCAGATCATATATATTGTGGCGTGAGACTTGGAGGAATGGGAGTTGCTATTGGAAGTTTGGTAGGTAAAGAAATAGTAGACCTAATCGAGTAAAATGATTAAAAAATTCTTCAAATTTATTTTTAAACTTATTGTTGGATTATTTATCCTTTCCATAGCGATGGTGTTTTTGTATAAATGGGTTCCAGTTCCTGCAACGCCATTAATGCTAATTAGAAGTGTAGAGAATTTTCAAGACAATAAATCCATGATTTGGAGACATGATTGGGTTTCTATCGATAAGATTTCAAAAAATTTACAATTAGCAGTTATTTGTAGTGAAGACCAGAATTTTTTAATACACAAGGGGTTCGATGTTAAAGCTATAGAGAAAGCTTATCAAGACAATAAAAAAGGAAAAGGCATAAAAGGCGCAAGTACCATTAGTCAGCAAACAGCAAAAAACGTGTTTTTATGGCCACAACGCAGTTGGTTTCGAAAAGGGTTGGAAGTGTATTTTACCTTTTTGATAGAAACAATTTGGAGTAAAGAACGCATCATGGAAGTCTATTTAAATAGCATAGAAATGGGGAATGGTATTTATGGAGCCGAAGCTGCAGCCTATTATTGGTATAAAAAGCCCGCTTCAAAATTATCACAATATGAAGCAGCTTCTATTGCAGCCATTTTACCAAATCCATTAAAATTTAAAGCAAAGCCTGCTTCAAATTACATTGAACGTAGAAAAATCTGGATTGTTAAACAAATGGGTTATTTTGGTAAGTTGGATTATAACAAAGTAAATAAAAAGTAAAATGGAACTCAAGCAAAAATTATACATGCAATGTGTTCAGTTTTGTAATAACAGACTTGATACAATAAGGACATCTATTGAAGAAATTCAAGAATCTTTAACATCTGAAACTAAGAGTTCTGCTGGAGATAAACATGAAACAGGAAGAGCCATGCTTCAATTAGAGCGTGAAAAAGCAGGCAATCAATTAGCTGAGACAGAAAAACTACAAGAATTGCTTTCTAAAATAGATGTTTCCAAAACCTCTAAAACAGTTTGTTTAGGAAGTCTTGTTTTTACAACTCAAGCAAATTATTTTATAGCTATAAGCTCTGGAGAAATAGTTGTAGAAAAGGAAAAATATTTTGCTATTTCGCCCAACACAGCTATTGGAAAATTGCTAATTGGTAAGGAGGCTGGAGATGTAATGACTTTTAGAGAAAATGAATTTAAGATAATTGAGATTTTATAAATAAGTAAATCTCTCTATTATTTTCAATAAACATTTTGTTTTCGATAAAAATTGTAGCACCATTTAAGTTGGCTTCAACCAAATAATAATGTCCTTTAAAGTAAGATTTTTTAACCGTAGCTTTTAAATTGGAATCTTCTACAATCTGTAATTGATGAGCATAAACAATCTTTCCATTTATCACATTAAAATCTCCAAAAAATGAAGCGATTAAAGGTGTTTTTGGATGGTTGAATAAATATTCTGGTGTGTTGTTTGCTACTATTTTATGGTTATGTAAAACTATCATCTTATCTGAATAAGGCAAAACATCTTCCTTATCATGAGAAGCAACAATACAGGTAATGTTTTTGGTTTTTAAGTAATTGAATAAATTACGCCTTAAACTTTGTTTTTTAAAATTATCAATATGACTAAAAGGTTCGTCCAGCAACAATATTTCTGGTTCATTAGCCAAAGCTCTTGCCAAAGCTACACGTTGTTTTTGCCCACCACTTAAGAGCTTCACTTTGGTGTTCGAAAAGGGAGTGAGTTCAACAACCTCCAAAAGTTCTTTTATACGAGTTTGTTTCTCTTCAGGAAAGAAATTTGAGAGATGCTTTCCAATATTTTCGGCTACAGAAATAAATGGCATTAAGTCGAATTCTTGAGCCACGTATTTCATAAAATCATAACCAACAACTAGGTTGTACTTAGGCCCAAGAATTTCAGAGTTTTTCCAAAATATTTGACCTTTGTTTGCGTCTAATTCACCATAAAGTAATTTTAGTAAGGTGCTTTTACCAGAACCACTTTCGCCAATTATAGATAGGTGTTCTCCAGCTTCAACAGAAAAACTAATGTCTTTTAAGACTGAAGTTTTTTTATAAGTAAATTCGATGTTTTTTACTTGAAGCATATCTGTTAAATTAGAATAAAAAATCCGTTTCAATTCCAGCGATTTGGAAGAAACGGATTTTTTTAAATGATTATAATTTATCTATTAAAGATCAAATTTAATTCCTTGCGCTAAAGGCAACTCATCTGAATAATTTATAGTATTTGTTTGTCTTCTCATATAAACTTTCCATGCATCAGATCCAGACTCACGCCCTCCACCTGTTTCTTTTTCACCACCAAATGCGCCACCAATTTCAGCACCAGAAGTACCAATATTTACGTTAGCTATACCACAATCAGAACCAGCAAATGATAAGAATTTTTCTGCTTCCTTCAAATCATTCGTCATAATGGATGAAGATAATCCTTGAGCAACACCATTTTGTTTTTCAATAGCATTTTCAACTTCTCCAGAATATTTCATTAAATATAAAATTGGAGCAAATGTTTCGTGTTGTACAATTTCAAAATGATTTTCAGCTTCAATAATTGCTGGTTTTACGTAGCATCCACTTTCATATCCTTCACCTTCTAAAACACCACCTTCAACTAAAACGTTTCCACCTTCAGCTTTTGCTTTTTCAATGGCAGCTAAATACGTGTTTACAGAATCTTTATCGATTAATGGCCCAATATGATTTCTTTCATCTAAAGGATTTCCAATAGTTAATTGTCCATAAGCACCAACAATAGCATCTCTTACTTTATCATAAACAGATTCGTGAATAATCAATCTTCTTGTAGACGTACAACGTTGTCCACAAGTTCCAACAGCTCCAAATACAGCACCAGGAACAACCACTTTTAAATCGGCAGTTGGTGTAATAATAATGGCGTTGTTACCACCTAATTCTAATAAAGATTTACCAAAACGTTCTGCAACTGTTTTCCCAACAATACGTCCCATTCTTGTAGATCCTGTAGCAGAAACTAAAGCAACTCTTGAATCGGTTGTCATCATTTCACCTACTTTGTAATCTCCATTAATGATACAAGAAATTCCTTCTGGTAAATTGTTTTCTTTTAGAATCTCTGCAATAATATTTTGACAAGCAATAGTGCACAGAGGTGCTTTTTCAGAACCTTTCCAAACACAAACATCACCACAAATCCAAGCTAAAGCTGTGTTCCAAGCCCAAACAGCCACAGGAAAGTTGAATGCCGAAATAATTCCAACAACACCTATTGGATGCCACTGTTCTCTCATGACATGTCCTGGACGTTCAGAAGGAATTGTTTGTCCGTTTAATTGTCTAGATAATCCAACTGCAAAATCACAGATGTCAATCATTTCTTGTACTTCTCCATATCCTTCTTGTAAAGATTTCCCCATTTCATAAGAAACCAATTTTCCTAGAGGTTCTTTTAAGTCTCTTAATTTGTTACCAAACTGACGTACAATTTCTCCACGTTGAGGTGCTGGCATGGTTCTCCAAGATAAGAATGCTGATGTTGCAGCATCCATTACTTTGTCGTAATCTGCTCTTGTTGTTGTCTTTACTTTTCCAATTAATTTCCCATCTACTGGAGAATAACTCTCTATAATGTCTCCATTAGAAAAGCTATTTGAACCTGTAGAAGTTCCTTCATTTATATCTTTAACTCCTAATTGTTTTAATGCTTTTTCTATTCCGAAATCGGTAGCTATGGCTTCCATATATGTTTGTTTTTTTACTAATTATTAAATTTAGTTGCAAAGATAGGAATAAAAAGTCGTTTTTTCTTGAGGCTTTATTTCTAAAAAACTAACTTTAAACCTCTCATTTTAATATGTTATATGATGAAAAAAGGAATTTATTTTTTGTGTTTATGCTTTATAATATTTAGTTGCAAAAATAAGGAAGAACTCAAATCCTTAACAAATGGTAGACAAGCCTCTAAAGACTCACTAGTTGTTTCAAAAGACAATCTAGATATTAAAACCAATCAATTTGCAATTGTTATTCATGGTGGAGCAGGTAATATTTCACGTGAATATATGTCTGCTGAAGCTGAAGCAGCTTATAAATTAAAATTGGAAGAAGCCATTCGTGTTGGATATAACATTTTAAAAAATGGAGGAAGCAGTCTAGATGCTGTTCAAGAAACCATTAATATTATGGAGGACTCGCCTTTGTTTAATGCTGGAAAAGGAGCTGTTTTTACAAATGCAGAAACGAATGAGTTAGATGCTTCTATTATGGATGGTAAAACTCTAAATGCTGGAGCTTCTGCAGGAACACGAACCGTAAAAAATCCAATTGATTTAGCGAGAGCTGTCATGGAAAACTCACCACATGTGATGTTGACTGGACATGGAGCAGATGTTTTTGCCAAAGAACAAGGTATCGAAATTGTTGATACAACTTATTTTTATACTGAAAAGAGTATGAATTCTTTGGAACGTGTTAAAGAATATGAAGAACAGAAAAAAGCAGATAATAAAACAGCATTTTATGATGTTGCTATAAAAAACTCCAAGTTTGGAACCGTTGGTTGTGCAGCATTAGATAAAGATGGAAACCTTGCAGCAGGAACTTCTACAGGAGGCATGACAAACAAACGTTGGGGACGTGTTGGTGATGCACCAATAATAGGAGCAGGAACTTATGCGAACAACAATACATGTGCTGTTTCAAGTACTGGTTGGGGAGAATATTTTATACGTGCTATGGTAGCTCACGATATTTCTGCTTTAATGGAATATAAAGGATTAACATTAGCCGAAGCAGCCAAAGAAGTTATTCAGAAAAAAGTACCTGAACTTGGTGGAGATGGAGGTATTGTTGCAGTAGATAAAAACGGAAATATGGTTATGGAATTTAATACATCTGGCATGTTTCGAGCTACTATGAATGATAAAGGCGAACTTAATATTGGCATTTATAATGACTAAAACAACACCTTATTATGCAGTTATTTTCACTTCAACTCAAAATGAAGATATAACTGGTTATCAAGACATGGCTGAAAAAATGGAAACTCTTGCCAAACAACAAAAAGGGTTTATAGGAATTGAATCAGCTAGGAATCAAGTAGGAATTACTGTAAGTTACTGGGAAAGCCTTGAAGCAATAAAAAACTGGAAACAGAATTCCGAACATCTTTTAGCACAACAAAAAGGAAGAAGTCAATGGTACAACTGGTATCATGTTAGAATTTGTAAGGTAGAACGTGAATACGATTTTGACTTATCGTAATGAAATCCATCACAACTTAGGTTACTATTTATCATTTTTAATAAGGCTTTACGTAGACTAGAGAAATTAGAATATTCGTATTAATAATGAAAACTTGTAGACTAAAAAATTACTAAGCTCTTGTTTATCCATTTGAAAATGACTTAATTAATTGGTTTATATAGAATAATTTCCTACATTTAACTATTCCCTAAAACTTATTTTGACCCACAACTTTGATGAATCGTACGACTCTATATTCAATCATCTTGTTTTGCATTACGCTAAATTCTTTTGGTCAAAACGACAAAAGTATAGAAGATCTTAAGCAGCTTGTTGTTAAACAAGCCGATGATAGCACAAAAGTTAATACCTTATTAGAGATATCTTCACAGCTTTTTCGATCTCAACCAGACTCATCTTTTGTTTATTCTCAAAAAGCCATTAATCTAGCTACACAAATTAATTTCAAGAGAGGTCTAGCCTATGGACATAAAAATATGGGGCTTGGCCATTATATTAAAGGTGAATTCTCGGATGTCTTGATTCATTGGGAAAAATCATTAGAAATTTTTGAAACAATTAATGACCAAAACGGAATTAGTAACTTACTTGCTAATCTAGGTGCTGTTTACGAAACGAAAGGAAACGACCCTAAAGCTTTAGAATATTTACTAAAGTCTGTCAAGATTGCAGAAAAGATTCAAGATTCTTCAAGAATGGGGACAGCTTACCTGAATATTGGAGCTGTTTATTCTAATGAAGAAACAACTTATGAAGATGCATTTAAATCCTTTAATAAATCCAAGATTATATTTAGTAAAATAGGATACGACGAAGGAGTTGGAGCTGCTGCTATTAATATAGCAGAATTATACTTAAAAAATGGCAATCCACAAGATGCATTACTTCACCTGAATGATGCTTTGGAAGCTTATTCTAAAGCAGGAAGTAGTCTTTCACACACATATAATAGTATGGGCAAGGTCTATAAAGACCAAAAAAAATATGATTTAGCAAAAGAATATCATCTAAAAGCTATAGATGCAGCAGATCTTAATGAGGCTAAATCAGACAAAACTAAGGCACTTATAGCATTAGGAGAAGTTTTAATAGAGCAAAAAGCCTATTCAGAAGCTATTAAAAATCTTAAAGAAGGGCTTGATTTAACAAAAACTACAGGTGTCTATAGAGATAAAAAGAATGCATATGAAGGGCTTTCTAAGGCTTACTCAGGAATGAAAGATTATAAAAATGCATATAGCTATCAGCAACTTTTTACTTCTATAAGCGATACTATTCGAAACGAATCCTATGATGAATCTATAGGCAATATGAGATTTAGGTACGATTTAGAAAATAAAGAAAAAGAAATAAAACTTCTTAATATAGATAATGAACTCAAACAAGCCCAGATTGAACGTGCTACAGCGTCAAAAAGGTTGTTATATGCACTAGCAGCACTTCTTTTAGCAGCAGTAGGAGGTGTTTTTTCACGTTACCGATTTATTCAAAAATCTAATGCATCTCTAGCTAAAGAACGAAACAAAAGTGATAGCATTCTATTAAACATTCTTCCAAAAGAAACAGCCGAAGAATTAAAAGAACAAGGATTTATTAAGACAAAATATTTCAAGGAAGTAACAGTTCTTTTTACAGATTTCAAACAATTTTCTTTAGTAGCAGAAGAGATATCTGCAGAAGACCTCGTTCAAAGTTTAGATTATTTTTTTAAGAAATTCGACAACATTACAGAAAAACACAATCTTGAGAAAATAAAAACCATTGGAGATGCCTATATGTGTGCAGGAGGGCTTCCTACAGAAAACACTTCGCATGTAGAAAATGCTTTTGCTGCTGCTTTAGAGATTATGGAATTTGTTAGAGAAACTCAAAATAATCCACCAGAAGGTATATACCCTTTTGAGATTCGTATTGGAATAAATACAGGTCCTGTTGTAGCTGGTGTTGTTGGAATCAAGAAGTTTCAATATGATATTTGGGGCAATACAGTTAATATAGCTGCGAGGATGGAAAATAATTCTAAACCAGGAAAAATTAATGTTTCAGAAAATACCTACCAACACTTAAAAAACAAATATAATTTCACTTACAGAGGTAAGATAATAGCGAAGAATGAACAGTTGCTTAGCATGTATTATGCAGAAGAGAATATTGGTAAGAAAACCTGATAAATGATTATTTTAAAATAATATTTTATAAATTAGTATTAATTCTAATCGATTTTGGGGATGATCGAAAAATATACAATGGTAATAAAAAGAAAATCATTCTTAAAATTGTAAGTACATGGATCTTGATAACAAAAAGACATATCCAGATATTTGTTTTCAAATTCTAAATGAATTGAAACAGAAATTAGCACCACATTTAAGATATCATTCTTATAAGCATATCGTTGATGTTGCTAATGTATGTGATAAATATATTAAGCTGTATAGAATAGATGATAATATGGCTAAGCTAATCCGAATTGCTGCCATTTGCCACGATTTTGGCTACACTGTTTCACCTATAGATCATGAAGAGCGTAGCATTTTGTTAATTGAACCAATTCTCAATTCTATTCTTACTAAACAGGAATTAGAAATTGTAAACGGTATGATAAGGGCAACAAAGATACCTCAAGAACCAAAAACTTTTTACGATAAGATTCTTGCTGATGCCGATTTGGATTACTTAGGAAGAACTGATTACGATGAACTTAGTGAAAACCTACACCAAGAATTTTTGCATTTTGGAATTATTAGCACAGAAAGAGAATGGTTAGATTTACAAATCAAGTTTCTCGAAAATCACAAATTCCATACACTTTATGCAAAATTAAATAGACGGAAATTAAAGCTGAGTAAATTAAAAGAATTAAAACAAAAAAGGTCTAGTCTTTAACTGCTACTAAACAAGTCATTTTTTAAATGAATTAGTTATTTCTGAACGCTTGACAAAGCTAATTTGTAGGATAAGAACTCCTTTCTTGTTAATTATGTGTTAAAACGAATAGATAACTTCTGTAATGGTTTTTTATTTAATTGATAATGTGTATATTACAAGCTCCTAAGAATGATTTATAGCTTACTCCTCTTCTATAAATGACTTATATAAGCCAATGAGAATCGTTGGTGCATAAACCTATATGGTTATTATAAGTCTAACACTATGAAATCAACAACAACAAGTGGTATATTCTTTACCACAAAAGCAATCAACAAAATTATTTTATCAAGTTTATTTTTTCTGTTAACTACTGTATGGGTATATGGACAGAATTATACAACTACAGGTTTATCAAGTAATTGGGAAGATGCCATAGCATGGGATTGCTCTGGTGGTCCATGTAACAATAACCCATTTCCAGATTACGAAATAAGCAATTCTACAATTACCATAAATCATGATATGGTTTATAATTCCAGTAACCCAATTAAATTGAGGAACAATGCAGAACTGTACATTTCTAATAATGCAAAATTTACAAGTGCAAGTAATCTCAATATAAACCAAGGAGGATTGTTGGTTGTGGATCAAGGGGAGATTTCTATTGGTCCTGGAGTTCTTAAAAATAAAGGTACTATTCAGCTAACAAATGCCTTAATGTTAAAATATGGTAACTTTATTAATGATTCCCAATTACAATTTTCTAATGCTTGTGTCCAACTTGTAGGTGGTAATTTTTTAAATGGAGGAATTGTGTCTGGTCTTGGTAGTGTAAAGACTGCAGATGGTTCAATTAACAACTCTGGTACTTGGGATACGAATGTTATTTATTTTTACAGCCAAAGTGGTAGCGGACTTCCAGGATCTATAAGTACTGAAGAAGAAGTGGCTGCAGTGTGTGCTTGTGCTCTTATAAATTGCGATATTCTTCCTGGTTATCCACCAAATTCTAAAGTTAACGAAATTATTGGGTCTGCATTAACATCGCTATTCAATAACTATAATCCCAATGAACCAACAAATGAGTTTATATACACTATTAATGAAAATGGAGAAGTGTTAATTGAAATAGTCACGTTTAATGGTCAATTCAATGCTGTAGCATCTTTTCTTAACACTTTTGGAGTAAATACGAGTGATTATATTTCAGATGTCTATGATCCACAAGATGATGAACGCGTTATAACTACATTTTTTCCTATAGCAAATTTAGAGGATCTCAACCCAAGATCAGACATCATTAATCAAGTATATGAGGTTTCTCCTCCCATGCCAAACTCCGGACTTATTGATAGTCAAGGAGATATTGCTCAAAATTCAAATACTGCAAGATTAGGATGGAATTTAAGTGGTGATGGTGTTAAAATAGGAGTGCTTTCCGATAGTTACGACAGGAAATCTGGAGTAATATCAGGGATGAGTTCTGCTTTGCAAACAGACATTGCCAATGGAGATATTCCAGGAGATCAAAATCCTGTAACTGTTGTTCAAGATTATCCTTTTGGTATTGCAAGCGACGAAGGGAGAGCAATGCTTCAAATTCTACACGATGTTGCTCCTAGTGCAGAATTGTACTTTAGAACTGGATATATTTCAGAAGGAAACATGGCAGCAGGAATTGCCGAACTTGTTGCGCTAGATTGTAATGTTATAGTAGATGATCTTACTTACATGAGAGCACCATTTTTTAGAGATGGTATTGTTTCAGATGCTATTAATGAAGCAACAGCTAATGGTGTAAGTTATTTTACCTCAGCAGGTAATTTTGGGTCTAAATCATATCAATCTACATTTACCGCTTCTTCTTCTAATCCATTGCGTCACGATTTTGGAGGGAATAATTCTATGCAAAATCTAACTTTAGATGTGGGATCATATATTGTTGTTTTACAGTGGGATGACGATTTTTATTCTTTCGGATCTAATACTGGAGCTACCAACGACTTAGATATTTATCTCTCTGGGAACGATGGTAGTATCCAATACGGATTTAATCGAAACAATATGGGTGCAGATCCTGTAGAAATTATGCCGTTTACCGTTGTAAACCCTACCACAACTAATATTGTTATTGAAAGAGCTTCTGGAACTGGAGCTGCACCACTCTTCAAGTATGTTGTTTTTAGAGCAGGAGACAACGGAAATTTTGAAGCTGTTCCAGCAGCCAATAGCTCAACAATTATTGGTCATGCAAATTCAGAAGGAGCCATTACAGTTGGAGCTGTTCGTTATGATAATACTCCAGATTATGGAGGAGTATTTGCAGCTCAGCAATCATCGTCTCTAGGTGGAACAGTAACAAACGGACAACTTAGAAACAAACCTGATATTATGGCGCCAACTGGAGGAGATACATCTGTAAACTTAGGCGCTCCTGATTTTGATGGAAACTCATTACCTAATTTTTTTGGTACTTCGGCTTCAGCACCACATGCTGCTGGTGTTGCAGCATTAATAATTGAAGCTAAAACAAAATTTGGTGTCGATGTTTCAAATTCTGATTCGAGCTTAAGTGTACGAAATTTGCTTACTGATAATGCTATAGATATTGCACCTTCTGGGTTTGATAATAAATCAGGACATGGTTTCTTATCGGCAGACAGTGCTATTGGTGCGTTTTCGAATCCGTCTCCAAACCTTATCAGATTTAATTTAGAAAATTTAGATATGTCTGTCTACACTCCTGGCGATGTGGCTTTCGAACTTATTTTAGAGGGTAATTCATTCCATGAATCATCTGTAGTAATATTTCGTGGGGAAGAATTGCCAACAACGTTTATTGATGAAAATACACTGTCTGTAATAATACCCGAATTTTTTGGTAATCCACCTATTTATGTATTTACAGAACCAGGACCATTAACCAATGGAGAAGATGGAGGAGAATCAGAAGCATTAACTTTCAATGACACCATTGTAACTGATGTATTAGTGCAGCCTGATAATGCATCACGAAGATATGGTGAAGGAAATCCACAGTTTACTTTCACAACTATGGTAGGCGATACAGAAAACGCACTTCTGCAAGAAGAGTTAAACATTTTATTACCATCTGTCTCAATATCAACTTCTGCTATTAATAATTCGAATGTGGGTATATATGCTATAGAATTGAGTTTAGAGAACATTAATGTTGGTTTATTAGAATTATACAATTTTATTTTGGAACCTGGTGTCCTAAATATAACACCAATGCAAGTTACAATAAAGCCTCAGAATTTAGATGCTATAACTTATGGCGATGCTTTGCCAGAAATTAGTTTTGACTATACTTTTGGAAATCCAAATGAAACAGATTTAGATGTTGATGAAGACGTAGCAGATACTTTTGCATCAAATCATGTTAATGCACTTTCTTTGGTAAATGGAATTTCCTTAGTAAATGGGCTTTCTTTGGTAAATGGAATTTCTTTAGTGAATAACGAGCCAACCATCAATGGTCTTTCATTAGTTAATAAAACATTTTTTGTTTCGCAGAGCACAGTAAATCAATCAGATACTGTTGAGCAGAATGGTTTATCCCTTGTAAATGGTAATGGTAGTGAAAAATTAGTAAATTTTGGAGCTGATATATTTTCTGAAAATGCTATTGCTAGTGGTGAATTTTCGACCATAACCAATGGAATCTCCTTAGTAAATGGTCTATCACTTGTAAATGGTCTATCACTTGTAAATGGAGTTTCTCTGGTAAACGGTGTTTCCTTGGTTAATGGAGTTTCATTAGTTAACGGTTTATCACTTGTAAATGGTCTTTCCTTGGTCAATGGAACAGCTCTTGTCAATGGTACTCCGTTAGTAAACAGTGAAGGCAATTCTATTTTGAATGCTTTCGAGAATATTATTGTAATATTAAATGGCGATGATGCTTCATCTGAAACACCTATCGATATTAAACCTATTAATGTTATAACTGGAATTGATGCTGGTACTCAGTATATTATTCCTGGTGGAGTTTTAGATACAAATTTTGAAATTAGATATGAACCAACTTCTTTAGAAATACTACCAGCCAATTTAACTGTTACAACAGAAGATGCAATAGTTACTTATGGAGATGAGCAAATTACTCCAACTGGAATAATTGATGGATTGCAATACAGTGATACATTAGAAAATGTTTTCCCAGACGGAATAGTTTATAGTGTAGACTGTATACAATGTGGCGTTTTAGAAAGTCCATATTCTTTTCAGGCTTCAGCAATCAATAGTTCTCCAAATTATAATATTACATTTGTTGATCAAGGTGTTTTAACCGTTAATCCATTCGATTTAACAATTACTGTAGATGATGCAACGATTACATATGGACAGTCAAATTTACCTTCATTTGGTATAAGCACAAGTCAAGAAGTTTTACCTTACAACGAGACAATTGAGGAGGTTTTAGGGGAATTATCGTTTACTCCTGACGATTCTTGTACTTCTGAAACAGTTATTACAGTAAGTCATTCACTACCAGCATATAATTATAATATTACGTATGAATCTGGAAATTTAACTATCGAGAATGCTGAACTTAATATAGAGATTGGATCATTTTATATTTTTGAAGGAGACACAGTCCCTACTGATTTTAATATTATAGCAAATGGTCTTGTTTGTAATGATCCATCTCCTACAGCAACTAATTTTATTGTTACAGATCAAAACGGTGTGGTTCAAACAGGTAATTTAAATAGTGGAACATATAATGTGATCGCAGATTTAGCCAGTATATCTGGTTATGATAATTACACAATTACACAAACTTCTGGATTGTTGTTTGTAAATCCATTAGTTGGATGCAACAATCGTATTACTGCTTCTGGTATTTGCCAAAGCCCAGCAACTTTACCTGATAATCCAAATATAGTTAGTTTGTTACAATTTGAATATACTAACAGATTAGAGGTGCCAATATATATTCCAAATGGAGCTAATAATCTTTTAAGAGGTAATGCACAATTTGTTGGGTCTCCTCCTGAACTATTTTTGCCAGGTACTCATACATTTAATATTTATACCAATGGTGGTAGGTTACAATGGGAAGTTAAAACACAAGGCTGTAACAATGCCTCTAAGTCGGCTAATGGATCAAATGCAGATCCATGTACTGAGTCTTTGCGTTCAATTACCAGTGAATCAACAACAGTAGCACAATTTAATAACCTACAAAATGAGAGCCAAATTAGTTTTTATCCAAATCCAGCTAATGATTTTATTAATCTTAAAGTTTCTGAAAATGCAGGCGTTGCAAACCTTCAGATTTTAGATCAAACGGGAAGAATATTGTTTAATCAAGATTATTCATTAAATGAATCATCCAACATTCAAGTTGATGTCTCAGATTTTAATTCAGGAATATTATTTTTCATTTATCAGCATAAAGAAAATAGATCTGCATTTAAAATAATGAAGAAATAAATTAAGTTTATATACTTCATAAAAAGAAGCTCAGACCTAAGTTTAATCTTATAGTCTGAGCTTATATTTATTTAAGAGATTTTAATTAACGTAGAGAATAACCTTTGGCACACCACCAAGGATGCACTTCTATAACCAATCTTCCAGCTTTTACCATAGGATCTAAATTTGCCAAACTATCTGCCATTTTAAGTGTTGGAACATTATAAACTGTGATGCCACGAAATTCACTATCGTCTCCAAAAGGACCAATTAAATCGGCAAAACCTTCTTCGTACATCCTTCCTAAATGTGCCATATGTGCTTCTTGAAGTAAAGCAGCCTCTTCTTCGTTTTGAGATCGAATAGGACCACTTTTTAAAAAGGCCATAAAATATTGTTGCATTAAAATGGTGTCTTGTGTTTTGGCATCTACATAATCGAAGGTTTGATAGCCTTTTGCTGTTAATTCTTCTTTAAGTTCTTTAATAGTTTTTTCAACATCTACAGGAGTATTTTCTTCAATGATTGTATCTGTTACAATTTCAAAATTTTCTATTGCACCTTCTTTATGTTCTTGTTTACAAGCTATAAATGCTATGACACATAAGATTATTAAAAAGAGATTTTTCATGTTACCAGGTTTTAAATGGATGTTTACTTAATTGCGAATTGTAATATTTAATATCTCCAGTCACTTCTTTTCCTAACCAAGTGGGTTTAGTGAAAATTTCAGTGGTATGATTTAATTCAATTTCAGCAATAACAAGTCCTTTGTTGTCACCAAAAAACTCATCGACTTCAAAGGTGTGATTTCCTGATTTTATAAGGTATCTGGTTTTTTCAATCATGCCTTTTTCACATAGCTTAAAAAGCGCTTCAGCATCTGTTTTAGAAATTTCTTTTTCCCATTCAAACCTAGTTAAACCATCATTAGAAGACAAACCTTTCACTGTTAAGAGACCTTGATTATTAGTCAATCTAACACGAACCGTTCTGTCTTTATCTGAATTTAAAAAGCCTTGCTTAATGCTTATTTTTTTATAGGCCTCGTCTTTATAAGTATCACTTTTTATTAAAAATTTACGTTCTATTTCAATCATTATTTTTTACTAATTTTTTTATATCATTAGAAACAATTCTTCCAGAAGGATGGGAACTATTTGCTAAAATAACCATTGATTTTGCTATGGTTATAGGATGAATTGATTTGTATTTTGAAAGCGAACCGAATAATAAAGGATTTAAAATTTTCATAAACAGTTTTGCTATAAATTCTCCAACTCTTTTTTCGTTTCTATCTCCACCAATTAATGAAGGCTGTAAGATATATGTACTAGGTATTTTTTCCAATAAGACAGCCTCTTCCATTCTGCCTTTGGTTCGGTTATAAAAAATGGTACTGTGTTTATCTGCACCTAAAGACGAAACAACTATAAAAGTATTGATATCATTCTCTTTGCAAAGTTGAGCAGCCATTACTGGAATTCCAAAATCTATTTGTAGATAATGTTCTTCGTTTGGAGTTTTGGCTTTTGTAGTACCAATACAGCAAAACACCTCGTCTGCTAAGAAGATATCTTTATAAGATGTTAAGTCTAATAAATCAACTATATGTTCTTCAATCTTAACATGTTTTATATTACATGACGTTCTTGAAAAGAGGATTATTTTACTATATCTGCTATCTATAAGAAGTTGTTCTAACAACAAACCTCCTGTAAGTCCAGTTGCTCCTAAAATGATTGCTGTTTTACTCATTTCGATATGTAATTTTGATAAAGATATTATAAATTTACATGATGCCAGACAATTTACCAATTCGAAAAATTATTCATGTAGATATGGATGCCTTTTATGCGTCTGTTGAGCAAATGGATAATCCTGAACTAAAAGGTAAACCTGTTGCTGTTGGTGGTGGAGGAACGCGAGGTGTTGTTAGTGCTGCAAGTTACGAGGCTAGAAAATTTGGAGTAAGAAGTGCTTTAAGTGGCGCACAAGCTAGACGAAACTGTCCAGAGTTAATTTTTGTAAAGCCTCGATTTGACAGATACCATGAAATATCCAAACAGGTTAAGAAGATATTTTACGATTACACAGATAAGGTAGAACCTTTATCTTTAGACGAAGCTTATTTAGATGTTACTGAGAACAAAAAAGGTAATCCAAGTGCCAGTTTAATTGCCAAGGAAATTAGAGAGCGTATTTTTAAGGAAGTGGGCTTAACAGCTTCAGCAGGAATTTCAATTAATAAGTTTGTAGCTAAAGTGGCTAGCGATTACAACAAACCTAACGGACAAAAAACGGTAAATCCAGAAGAAGTTATAAGTTTTTTAGAAGCTCTTGACATTAGAAAATTTTATGGTGTTGGTAAAGTGACTGCTGAAAAAATGTATCAATTAGGAATCTTTACTGGGAAAGATTTAAAATCTAAAACCTTAGATTATTTAGATACAAATTTTGGGAAATCTGGAAGATTCTATTATTACATAGTTAGAGGGATTCATACATCTGAAGTGAAGCCTTACAGAACCAGAAAATCATTAGCTGCTGAGCGTACGTTTCATGAAAATTTATCGAGTGAAATCTTTATGCTTGAAAAATTAGATCATATAGCTCAAGAAGTTTCCAAGCGTTTGACTAAAAGTAAGGTGTCTGGAAAAACAGTGACTTTAAAAATTAAGTATAGCGATTTTACACTTCAAACTAGAAGTAAAACATTGCCTTATTTTATAAACAATAAAGACATTATTCTTGAAACAGCGAAAGACTTACTATACCAAGACAAGCTAAATAACTCTGTTAGGCTGCTTGGTATTTCTTTATCTAACTTAAATACAGACAAATCTAAAAAACCAATTATTGTAAAACCTAAGGAAGTTAGCGTGCAATTAAAATTTGACTTTTAAGCTTATTCCTTAGCCTGCAACCAATTTTCTCTATTAGTTTTCAAATTTTTATCTAAAGGTTTTTTATCACTTTCCATTAAAGAAATGGTATAAGACGTATCAACCTGAAGTGTTATCGTGCTTGTTTTTGTTTCTCCAAATCGTTCAAAAACTATGTCAACAGTGTCGTTCACTTTATAGGATGTAAGAAGTTCGTTTAAATCTATATCTTCATTAATTTCAGTAGCACCAACTTTTATTAGTTTATCGCCTTTTTGAAGTCCAGCATTATATGCAGATGAATTTATCCTAGGGTTATTCATTAATTTCCCATGTCTTACATAAACACCTAAATCTACTTTTGAGTTATCGTTACTCAAGTTGACACCAACGGTTTCAAATAAACGTTTAAAATCTGGCATCCCACTTTTATAAATATAGTTGTTAAAGAAATGGTTTCCGAAGTCTTTACCAGCATATGCATTTAGCGTTTCGTTTAAGTTTGCAATTGTATAAAACGTTTTAGTTTTTCCATAGGTTTGCCAAACCAGTTTCATATAATCGTCAAGGCTCAAGCCTTTTTCCCTTAAAGATAAATCCAAAGCCAGACCCAACATACTTCCATAAGAATAATAAGAAATAAAGGTGTTTTCTCGATTGGTTTCATCAACCGATTTGGCTGCATCAACAAAAGGAGCTTGATAGCTCATTTCTATTGGATTAAAAAAATCTCGACCTGGAGAATTCCACACATAATTAAAAGCGCCTGTTAATCCAGTTATGTAATTTGGTTGCGAAATAATTCCTGCACGACACAAGGTTAAATCGTCGTAATAGCTAGTAAAACCTTCAGCAAACCAAAGTTCACCACTCATATTAGCTTCTTCAAAATTAAAGGGCTCCAAGCTTTTAGGACGAATACGTTCAACATTCCAACAGTGAAAAAATTCATGAGAAGCAGTCCCTATATTTTGATTTATTCCCCCTTTTGCTAAACTTCTAGTGCTTACCAAATAAGTGGAGTTCCTATGTTCCATGCCATCTCCAGTAGCATTTGGCATATAACACGCTAGAAAAGTGTATTCACCATAATCGAAAACTGGTAATTCGCCATAAATAGCTTTTTGTTGAAGCACTACTTTTTTAATATGGTCGAAATAAGTGTCTAAATCTTCATTAGTAGCTGCATCATCGTGAAGTATTAATTTAACAATTTGATTATCTACTTGAAAAGAACGCGTTCTATAGTTGGTGATTTCTGTAGGACTATCCATAAAATATTGCAGGTTTTTTGCATAGTATGTATTGTCTTCAAGATGTTTTAATTGTGTTGCCACTTTCCAATTTAAATCTTCTCGAACATTAAAAGTGATTTCCATTTCGTTTTCAGACAACTCAGGAACATACATAAACGTAGCTGGCATGTTTAAATGCGCATGAGTTTCATCTATTTGTGCATAGGTTCCATCTCCATGATTTGCAAATAAAGTATAACTAACTTTTATAGTTCCATCGTGTCCAGAAACGTACCATGCATATGGATTTGGACGAGTTATTTTTAATAAGTTTCCTTTGCCATCAGTTACTTTTACGTTATAGACATTTTTTGCAAACTCGTGTATGGCATAGCGTCCAGGGGACGAACGACTCATTCTAAACTCTACCTCATCTGATTTTAAATCAGTAAATGTTACTTGAATACTAGCTTCATGATGTATAGCGTTTTCAAATGAAATATCATATTTTGAAGACACTTGAGCATTCACTAGAATTGAAAAAAGGAATATTATTAAGAGTAATTGAAATTTTTGCATGGAAGTAAATTTAAGGCTCTAATATACTGCTTTTACTGTTTTATTGTTGATTAAAACAAATCTCATTAGTTATATTTGATATATGAATAATGAGAACATTATTATTTCTGAAAGCAATAGACCTTATTGGCAATTAATTATTGCGGCAGCATTGTTCACTTTGAGCTTAGCTTTTATTGTCATGTTATTTCAAAATATAGACCTAGAGAATAAAGGCAAGAGATTAGCAGGAAACATTGAATTAATTTTAATATTGTTTTTATTAGGAACAACATTTTGCTCGCAAAAAAGAGTATACTTAGATTTAAAAAAGTTAAAAATAAAAGCATCTTATGAGGTTGGCCCAATAAAAATTGGGAGATGGCAACCAATAAAAAACTCAGAATATGTTTCTGTATTTCTTAGACCGAAATCAGACGGCAGCACTGTATTTGAAGTGAACCTTTGGTATGAAAGAGTGAAACATATAGAGCTTTATGAAAGGGATGATTATATGGATGCATTTAAAATAGGTTATAATATATCTGAAAAACTGAATATAGATTTATTAGATGCAACTGTTCCAAATGAAAGCAAATGGATTGATAAAAACGAATGGAAAAGCAAAATAAATGAACAACTTTCCTAAAAAACTACAAGAAAAAATCAACCAACGTAAAGCACAAAACATGTTACGTCAATTAGGCACAGAACATGATTTGATAGATTTTTCGTCTAACGATTATTTAGGATTTTCAAATTCTAAAGAAATTTTCGACATGACGCATCATTATTTAGAATCACATAATTTGCATAGAAATGGTTCCACTGGATCTCGTTTATTGTCAGGAAATTATGAGTTTTATAATGAAGTTGAAGCCATGCTTTGCGAGTTTCACAATTGCGAGTCTTCTTTAATATTTAATTCTGGTTACAATGCTAATTTAGGATTCTTTTCATCGGTTCCACAACGTGGTGATATTATTTTATACGACGAATACATTCATGCATCCATAAGAGATGGCATCACCATGAGTCATGCAAAATCATATAAGTTTAAGCATAATAATTTAGATCATCTGGATGAGATGCTGAAACGAGTTCAGCATGACGAATCTGTAATATATATTGTTACAGAATCCGTGTTTTCCATGGATGGCGATTCTCCAAATTTAGTTTCTTTAATAAATATTAGTAAAAAGTATAAAGCTTTTGTTGTAATAGATGAAGCACATGCCACAGGCGTTTTTGGCGAAAAAGGTGTAGGCTTAATTCAAGAATTAGGATTAGAAAACCAAGTGTTTGCTAGATTAATAACTTTTGGAAAAGCACTTGGAAGTCATGGAGCAGCTATCTTAGGAAGCAAAGAACTTACGGAATACTTGGTGAATTTTGCACGTTCGTTTATTTACACCACAGCACTTCCTCCACATACGTTAATGACAATCAAGTCTGTTTATATGGAATTGCCCAAAACACACGAAATATCGAAATTACATAATAACATTACCTTTTTTAAAGCTGAGATTATTAAAAATAAGATTCAGCATCATTTTATAAACAGCAATTCAGCAATTCAATGTTGTTTGGTTTCTGGGAACGAAAATGTAAAAGCTCTTTCAAACCAACTCTTAAAAAAAGGATTCGATGTTAAACCTATTCTTTCGCCAACAGTTCCAGCAGGAGAAGAACGCTTGCGTTTTTGCTTACATAGCTTTAATTCAGAAAAAGAAATAAAAGATATTTTACAGTTATTAGCCTCACTTTTAAAGATATGACAGACACATTTAAAACCATTGCCAGATTTCAGTATTCTTCTGAGGCACAAATTATTAAAGGTCGTCTTGAGGCCGAAGGGATTGAAGTTTTCCTTTCCGATAATTTAACAATCGACACAGATCCGTTAGTAAGTAATGCCATTGGAGGCGTTAAATTAAAAGTATTATTAGAACAAAGTGACGAAGCTATAGAAATTTTAGAATCCATTAGAAAATATTCTATAGACGACGAAGGGAATTCTATAAATTGTCCAAACTGCAAAAGCGAAAAAATAGAACTCTTTTCTACAATTAAAGATGCCAAATCATTAATATGGTTTATTTTTGGAGTCTTATTTTCATCGCTTCCATTTTATACCAGACATAAGTATCGATGTGAAGCCTGCCAAACCGAATTCGATTTAAAATGAAAACCTATTTTGTTACAGGAATCTCTACAGATGTTGGAAAAACCATAGCTTCTGCTATTATAGTTGAAGCACTTCAAGCAGATTACTGGAAACCCATTCAAGCTGGAGAACTAGATAATTGCGATACTAAAAAAGTAGAAAAATTAGTGTCTAATAAAAAGTCAAAATTCCATCCAAATAGTTATGCTTTAAAAACACCTATGAGTCCTCATGCAGCTGCTGATATCGATGCCATTGCTATAACTATAAAAGGAATTATAGAACCAAAAACCAAGAACCATTTGGTCATTGAAGGCGCTGGAGGTTTGTTGGTTCCAATTAATAGTAAGCAAACGGTTTTAGATATTATAAAGCCTGAACATCATGTTGTTGTGGTTTCCAGACATTATTTAGGAAGCATCAATCACACGCTTTTAACGGTAAATCTGTTGAAAGAAAAAGGTTTTCAAGTGTCTATTATTTTTAGTGGGAAAGAACATAAAACAACTGAAGATATCATAAGAAAAATGACGAAAGCCCCAATTATTGGACGAATAGATGAAGAGCCATATTTTGATAAAAATGTGATTTTGGAGTATGCAGAACTATTTCGAAGCAAGTTGTAATTTTCGTCGCACTGAACTTGTTTCAGTGTCACATAATATTTATGAAATTAGTAATACATTTTTACTAATTTAAAGAAAGTTCAAAAGAATAAAATCAAAACAATAAGATGCTGAAACAAGTTCAGCATGACGCATATGACATTAAAAGAAAGAGATAAAAAACATCTTTGGCATCCATTAACGCAACATAAATTGCATCCAGAAACAATTGCGATAACAAAAGCAAAAGGTTGTGTGTTAACAGACGAAGATGGCAAGGAATATATAGATGCCATTGCGTCTTGGTACACCTGTATGTATGGCCATTGTAACGAATTTATTACAAGTCGAGTTTCAAGTCAGATGCAACAACTCGATCAAGTTGTTTTTACGGGTTTTACTCACGAACCAGCTATAAAATTATCAGAAGCTTTAATCCAAATTCTTCCTAAAAATCAGAATAAATTATTTTTTAGCGATAATGGTTCTACCTCTGTTGAGATAGGCATTAAGATGGCTTTGCAATATCATTTTAATAAAGGTGAAAAACGGAACACGTTAATAGCTTTCGAAGATGGATTTCATGGCGACACATTTGGGGCTATGAGTGTGTCTGGATTATCGGTTTATAATGGACCATTTGCAGATTTCTTTTTAGATGTTAAGCGAATTCCAACACCTAATGGAACCAATCACGAAGCTATTTTAAATGCATTACAATCGCTTCTTGAAACACAACAAGTAGCAGGTTTTGTTTACGAACCTTTAGTTCAAGGAGCAGCAGCTATGAAAATACATGATGCAGAAGGCTTAGAGCTTATTTTAAAGTTTTGTGAAAAGAACAATATTGTTACTGTTGCTGATGAAGTGATGACTGGTTTTGGAAAAACTGGAAAACACTATGCTTCAGATTATATGGAAACCAAACCAGATATTATATGTTTGAGTAAAGCTTTAACAGCTGGCTTAATGCCAATGGCAATCACGTCTTGTTCGCAAGAAATTTATGATGCTTTTTATAGCGATGAAATAGGTAAAGGCTTATTTCATGGACACACATATTCTGCAAATCCATTAGCTTGTACTGCAGCTTTGGCTGGAATTGAATTGCTACAATCTGAAGAAATTCAGAATAATATTATAAGAATTAAAGCATCACATGAAGCCTTTAATTTACGAATCAAAAATCATCCAAAAGTAAAATCCACCAGACAATTAGGTGTTATTTTCGCTTTGGATTTGAATACAGAAATGGCTCGATATGGAAATTTAAGAGACAAGCTCTTTTCATTCTTTTTAGACAAAGGCGTTTTTCTTCGTCCATTAGGCAATACCATTTACATTCAAGCACCTTATGTTGTTTCAGATTCGCAATTAGAAAAAGTGTATCAAACCATTGAAGAAGCTTTGTCAATAGTTTAAATTTGTAAGGTCAGTATAAAATGAAACGTCACACTGAACTCGTTTCAGTGTCACATAATATTTATGCAATTAAGTTACACTTACATATTAACAAATAAATATAGAACCACTTTCTATATAGGTGTTATTGCTAATTTATCGAAAAGATTATATGAGCATTATGAAGGAGTTGCTTCAGTCTATACAAAGAAATACAATATAAAAGATTTAATCTATTATGAAGAATTCACAGATATTAATCAAGCAATTGCAAGAGAAAAACAATTGAAAAATTGGCATAAAGAGTGGAAATTAAATTTAATTAGAAAGTTTAATCCAACTTTAAAAACATTAAGTTATCAATAAAAAATGAGATGCTGAAACAAGTTCAGCATGACAACAAAATGATTCAACCCATTTCCATTACTAGCTTAGCAACTATTTCTCCCCTTGGTAAAACAACAGATGAGATTTGGCAAGCTTATAAAAACAAACAACATTATTTTTCAATTAAAGATAATAATTACGTTGCCGAATTACCTGCAGAATTAAAAGCTGAAATTAAAAAGTTAAGAGCATCAGACGTTAAATATAAGGCTTTAGACAATTCGGTTTTATATGCTATTTATACATCCAGAGAAGCCATAAAACAAGCTGGTTGGATAGCTTCCGATGATTTTGGAATTAATATTGGTTCTTCAAGAGGAGCAACAGAGCTTTTTGAAAATCATCATAAGTTTTTTCTTAAAAAAGACAAAACAAAACCATTAAGCTCTCCAACAACTACGTTAGGCAATATTTCATCTTGGGTAGCTCATGATTTACAAACACAAGGCCCAGAAATCTCACATTCTATTACCTGCTCCACAGCGCTACATGCTTTATTAAATGGTATTGCTTGGCTTAATTCTGGGATGTGTAAGAAATTCTTGGTTGGTGGTAGCGAAGCGCCTTTAACAGCATTCACTATTTCGCAAATGCAAGCTCTTAAAATTTATGCGAAATCAAATAGTTTAAGTCACCTAGAGCTCAGTCGAGAGGTTGATATAGGTCTCGACTGCGCTCGACCAGACATTCCAGAATCTTACCCATGTCGTGCCTTAGATCTAAATAAAAATAAAAACACAATGATTCTTAGCGAAGCTGCTTCTATGGCTTGTTTAGAAAAAGGTGAAAATCCGAATGCATTAGCAACAATTAAAGGGATAGGTTATGCCACTGAAATCTTGGAACACAACGCCTCGTTATCAACAAATGCTCTCTGTTTTCAACGCTCCATGAAGATGGCTTTAGGAGATTTAAATCCAGACGAAATAGATGTTATTGTTACTCATACTCCAGGAACTATAAAAGGAGATATTTCTGAATTTAATGCTATCAAAAAAATATTTTGTAACAAAACTCCCTCATTGACAACTAATAAGTGGAAGATTGGTCATAGCCTTGGTGCTTCAGGAATGTTAAATATAGAAATGGCTATTTTAATGCTAAAATACAATGAGTTTGTTTCTGTTCCTTATATCGACGAAGTAAAACCAAAACGCATCAAAAACATCTTAATTAACGCAGTTGGATTTGGTGGAAATGCCGTGTCAATTCTTCTTTCGAAATAATATGAAAGACCAACAAAAGGTCTTATATTTCGTTTTTAATTTTTAATTCTTAATACTATGATGGATTGGTTTTCAAATTTAGAATTATTTGCCAAAATTTATTGGAGTATCGCTTTAATTGGGTCATTTATTTTTGCTATAACAATGGTTTTAACTTTTGTTGGAGGAGATACAAGTGAATTAGATACAGATGCCGAAATTGAAGGAGATACAGGAATGGGATTTCAATTTATCACTTTTAAAAACTTAATAGGTTTCTTTACTTTATTTGGTTGGAGTGGTATTGCTTGTATAGATGCTGGTTTTTCTAAACCAATAACAATTGGTGTCTCATTAATTTGCGGATTAATTATGATGGCCATTATGGCAGCCATGTTTTTCTATATGCGAAAACTAAATGATAGTGGCACTCTAGATTTTAAAAATGCTATTGGTGCAGTAGGTGAAGTTTACTTAACAATTGGAGCAAACAGATCTTCAATTGGTAAGGCTCATGTTAAAATACAAGGTGCTTTACGAGAATTAGAAGCACTTACAGATGCTGAAACCGATTTAAAATCTGGTTCAGTAATAAAAGTAAAGAATATTACAGATAATGGAATTTTAATTGTTGAACAACTAAACAAATAATATATGATTTTAATTACTACTCAAGACGCTTTTAGTCTAGGTTTTCCAATAGCAATTATTGCTGCCATTTTATTTATTTTCTTATTTTTTATTGTTTTAGTTAGACGTTATAAACGCTGTCCTTCAGATAGAATTTTAGTTGTTTATGGAAAAGTTGGTGGAGGTCAATCTGCAAAATGTATTCATGGTGGAGCAGCTTTTATTTTACCTGTAATTCAAGATTACCAGTTTTTAGATTTAACGCCTATCTCAATTGAAGTTAATTTAGTAAATGCCCTTTCAAAACAAAATATTCGAGTAAATGTTCCATCAAGATTCACCATTGGTGTTTCAACAGAGCCTGGAATTATGCAAAATGCAGCTGAAAGGCTACTAGGTTTAGGGCAAAATGAAATTCAGGAATTAGCACAAGAGATTATTTTTGGTCAGTTACGTTTGGTTGTTGCATCCATGGATATTGAAGAAATAAATTCTGATAGAGATAAGTTTTTAACTAATATTTCTGAAAGTGTTGAGTCTGAGCTTAAAAAAGTAGGATTAAAACTTATAAACGTAAATATAACTGATATTGTTGACGAGTCTGGTTATATTGAAGCACTTGGAAAAGAAGCTGCAGCACATGCAATTAATGCAGCTCGTAAATCGGTAGCAGAGAAAAATAGAGATGGTTCTATTGGTGAGGCAAATGCAGTTCAAGACGAAAGAACGCAAGTGGCTGCTGCAAATGCGCAAGCAGTAGAAGGTGAAAATACGGCAAAAATTGCAGTCGCAAATTCCGATTCATTACGTCGTCAAAGAGAAGCAGAGGCAGAACGTGTAGCAATCGCATCAGAAAAAGTTCAAACAGCAAAAGCATTAGAAGAATCTTATGCAGCAGAACAGGTAGCAGAAGTAGCTAGAGCAGAACGAGAACGTTCTTCTCAAATGGCAGATGTTATTGTACCTGCTGAGATTGATAAAAAGAAAGTTGAAATCGATGCAGAAGCACGAGCTGAAAATATAAGAAGAATAGCAAAAGGTGAAGCTGATGCTATTTTGTTTAAAGCTCAAGCCGAAGCACAAGGATTGTTTGAAGTATTAACTAAACAAGCAGCAGGTTTGGACCAAATAGTAAAAGCAGCAGGCAACAACTCTAAAGATGCTGTATTATTATTAATTGCTGATAAGTTGCCTGAGTTAGTAAAGACTCAAGCTGAGGCAATAAAAAACATTAAAATTGATAAAGTAACTGTTTGGGAAAATGGTGGTGGAAAGGATGGAAAATCGTCAACTGCAAATTTTCTATCTGGAATGTATCAATCTGTCCCTCCTTTACAAGAGATGTTTAATATGGCCGGAATGCAGTTACCAGAATATCTAAAAGGAAAAGATTTAGAAGACAAATCTGATCCTGATAAAAAAGATGTTGATAATTCTAAAGATAAAAAGTAAAATAAAATTCCACCCCAAAGGTGGAATTTTCTATTTTTACCCAAATTATTGATTTTATGAACGAGATTAGACACAACTGGACTAAAGAACAGATTTTAGATATTTACAACAAACCTATGATGGAATTGCTTTACGAAGCAGCAACTATTCATAGATTGCATCACGATCCTAATGTGGTTCAGGTCTCTACATTACTTTCAATAAAAACCGGAGGATGTTCAGAAGATTGTGGTTATTGTCCTCAAGCTGCTCGTTATCATACCAATATTGAAGGCAATGACTTAATGAGTGTACAACAAGTAAAAGCACAAGCATTACGCGCTAAAGAAACTGGAAGCTCTCGAGTATGTATGGGAGCTGCATGGAGAAATGTTAAAGATGGCGAAGAATTCAATCAGGTTTTAGAAATGGTTAGAACCATTAATAAACTCGATATGGAAGTGTGTTGCACATTGGGAATGGTTACAGAAAATCAAGCAAAACGTTTAGCCGAAGCTGGACTTTATGCCTACAATCATAATTTAGATTCTTCAGAAGAATATTATAAAGAAGTTATTTCAACTCGTGGATATCAAGACAGATTAGACACGATTGACAATGTACGTAAAACCAATGTTACTGTTTGTTCTGGAGGAATTATTGGCATGGGTGAAAATGTGGCAGACAGAGCAGGTATGTTGGTGGCTTTATCAACTTTAAATCCACAACCAGAATCGACGCCAATTAATGCGTTAGTTGCTGTTGAAGGAACGCCTTTAGAGGATGAAAAACCCGTTGAAATTTGGGACATGATTCGTATGGTGGCAACTACCAGAATTGTGATGCCAGAAACACAAGTACGCTTAAGTGCTGGAAGAACACAAATGAGTCGCGAAGGGCAAGCCATGTGCTTTTTTGCTGGAGCAAATTCTATATTTGCAGGTGATAAGTTATTGACAACACCTAATCCAGATGTAAATGAGGACATGAAAATGTTTAAATTGTTAGGAATGAATCCTCAAAAACCATTCACTAAAAAAGTACAACCACAAACGGTTGAAGCAACAGAATCTGAATATCAGGCTTTAGGTGAAAAACCTAGATGGACCAGACCTGAACATAAAATTGAACGTAACGAAGCTGCCAAAGAAAAAGCTAAAACTTTAAAATAGGTTAGGCTTGAATATTTTTAACCTCTTAAATAAAAGATGTTGAAATTGAACCTCGAAGATATTCCACGTGTTAAATCTATCTCTAAGAAAGATTTTTTGGAACACTATTATAAACCACAAAAACCTGTGGTACTTGAAGAATTTATAGAAGATTGGCCAGCATATAATACATGGAATTTAGACTATTTTAAAGAAATTGCTGGAGATAAAATCGTGTCTCTTTATGACGACAGACCTGTTTCCTGCGACGATGGGTTTAATGAGGCACATGCTAAAATGAAACTAAACGATTATATCGATTTACTTCAAAACGGCTCAACAAAATATCGCATTTTTTTATGGAATATTTTAAAAGAAGTTCCTCAGCTTCAAAATGATTTTACTTATCCAGATTTAGGTCTAAAACTTTTAAAAAAACTTCCTATGTTATTTTTTGGAGGAAAAGGGACACATACGTTTATGCATTACGACATTGATCTGGCTAATATTTTTCACTTTCATTTTGCTGGCGAAAAAGAAATTATTTTATTCGACCAGAATCAAAGCAAATATTTGTATAAAATCCCACATGCATTAATTACTCGTGAAGACATTGACTTTTCAAATCCAAATTTTGAAAAATGGCCAGCATTAAAACAAGCAAATGGCTATAAAACTAATTTAAAACACGGTGAAGTTTTATATATGCCAGAAGGATATTGGCATTATATGAAATATAAAACAACGGGATTCTCTATGAGTTTAAGAGCAATTCCTAGACACCCAAAACATTTAAGTAAAGCTATTTATAACGTATTTGTTATGAGACATTTTGATAACTTAATGAGGCGACTTAAAGGCCAAAAATGGATTGACTGGAAAAATGAGCAAGCTGTTAAAAAAACCACTGCTACTTTAAATACTTAATCTTATATTTGCCCAAATTTTAAAAAGTTAAAAAGTATTTATGAAAAGAATAATAATAATTACCTGTATGCTTACTGCATACTTAGTAAACGGACAAGCTTTTAGTGGTAAAGGAGATCAAAAATTTCAATTAGGCGCTAATTTTCAATCGCATGCTACAGGTCTTAATGTAAGTTATGACTACGGATTAGGAGAAAACATATCTATTGGTGTAAGTTCTAGCTATGCCTTAGGTGTTTCAGGAGATTTACAAGATGGTGTAAAAGATCCATCTGGAAATACAGTTGTAGAAAAAGCAGGATTCGATGATCGTTTTGATTTAAAAGCACGTTTTAATGCCAATATTGGTAATGTTATAAACATTGATGAAAATTTTGATTTGTATCCAGGCTTAAATTTTAGTTTAAAGAATTTTGGTGGTCACCTTGGTGCTCGTTATTTCTTTACAACTGGTTTTGGATTGTATACTGAAGCTCAATTTCCTATAGCAAAATATAAAGACAACTTAACACCAGCACAAGAACTTAATAATCAGTTTTCCGTAAATTTAGGAGCTGTATTTAATTTATAATTTACAAAAACACAGAATAAAAAAAGCCTTTTATAAATACGTATAAAAGGCTTTTTTTATTGAATTAACTCATGTACTTTCCCATAAACTAAAGGACTTTCCCAGCCTCTATAAAGTAAATAATCAGCCAGTTTTTTTCGTTTTTTATACACATTTGGTTCTTTTATGTTTGCAGCTTTTTTTTCGGCTAAAACATGAAAAGTGTTTAAGTAGTCTGTATCTGGAATTTCTTTAAAAGCTTCTTTAATATTAAACTTACTAATCTCTCGTTTTTTTAATTCTAGCTCCAAACGTTTCCGTCCCCATTTTTTAACACGAAACTTGCCACGAACATAGCTTTTTGCAAAACGGGTTTCGTTTAAAAAATTGTGTTCTAATAAGTGAACCACAACCAAATCTATAGCTTCTGGAATCATGCGCATATTTCGAAGTTTTTGCACTACTTCTTTATGGCAACGTTCCTGGTAGACACAGTAGTTTTCAAGGGTTCGTTTGGCCTGTTCTAAGGTGTAGGTTCTAACCGTTTTCATAACTGCAAGATAATAACATTTTGTTAACAACTAACATTCTGTAAGACATGGATTTATCTATAATTTGTACTATATTTGTACGTTTGTCTTGGCAAATAAAAAAAATTTCCCCTATGATTAAGAAATACCCTCTTGTATTAGTAGCTATTTTTTGCTTTGTTTTGTCTGGTTTTGGGCAATATTCAGGCACTGGGACTTTTACAAAAATTACTTCACTAACAGATCTAACGGATGGTTACTATGTTGTTGCAGAAGATGAAGAAGGTTTTGCAATGAATAACTCACATAATGGCACATTTTTAGACAGAACAGTCATTTCTCCTTTAGGTACAACAATTACAGATCCCTCAGTCACAATTGTATGGAAGATAGAAACCAACAGTTCTGGAAGAAGTATATTTAATGAAGATATCTCAAAATATGTTTCTTACACGGGATTTAGCAACAATGTTCAAATAGTTGACAACGTAACTACAAATAATCAAAGGTGGGATGTTACATACTCTGGAGGTTCATTTATTTTTACCAATGTTGCTGTTTCAACAAGAATTTTGCAATACAACCCTAGCTCACCAAGATTTGCTTGTTATGCTAGTAATCAACGAAAATTTGTGTTATTTAAATTGGACACACCAACTGGTCCAAACATCACTGCAACACCAACCAACCTAGCAGGTTTAGATTATATATTAGGTGCTGGCCCTTCGGTTCAACAAAGTTTTGATATTGAAGGAACTTTATTAGTTGCTGGTACAACTGTTACATCTTCATCCATAAACTTCGAGGTGTCTTTAACTTCAGGTAGTGGATATGGTAATTCTGTAAGCGTTCCTGCAGGAACTTTAAATGGGACTACTACCATTTATACACGTTTAGTTGCAGGGTTAGCTGTTAACACATATAGTAGTACTATTACAATTTCTAACTCAACTCCTGGCTTAGGCACAACACCAACTATTAACGTTAGTGGCGAAGTGTTACCTCCACCACCTGCTAATGATTTATGCAGTGGAGCCATAAGTTTATCGCCAACTTCCACGTGTACTTATATAACTTATACCAATGTAAATGCTACAGATAGCGGAGAAGGTAATCCGGGTTGTGCAAATTACAATGGGGAAGATGTTTGGTTTTCTGTGGTTGTACCTGCAACAGGAGAAATTACTATTGACACTAATAATATTGACTTTACTGATAGTGGCATGGCTCTATATTCTGGAACTTGTGGAAGTCTGTCATTAATTGAATGTGATGATGATGGTAGCTTAAATGCTAATATGTCATCTATTTACTTTAATAATATTTCATTAGCAGGGACAACGTTATATATTAGAGTTTGGGAATATAATGGTGGTACCACTGGCGATTTTGGTATTTGTATAACCACACCAACACCTTGTGTTGCGCCTACAGGACAACCAACTAATTTAATTTTAAGTAATATAACAGGTTCGTCTATAGACGGTTCTTTTACCGCTACTACTGCCGATGAGTATTTGGTTGTTGTAAGTACATCAGCTACTCTTGGAGCTAATCCCATAAATGGAACAACTTATTCTGCAGGTGATACTATTGGTTTAGGAACAGTAGTTCAAAGTTCAAATGTTTCAATGTTTACAGCAACAGGATTATCCCAAACCACACAGTATTATTTCTTTGTTTTTGCATTAAATGATGCTAGTTGTTCTGGAGGACCTGCTTATAATACAATTAATCCACTAACAGGAAATTCAACGACTATAACTGGACCTTGTTTAGAGGAAGATTTTACAGGATGGAATCATAGTTATTCAAACTGGACTGAAACCACTAGTGATGGTACTTGGAATTCAAATGGCTGCTATGCTGGAAGCAATAGAGTGCAATTAAATGATGTTGGAGATTGGTTAGAATTGCCTCCTATAAGTAATGCGCAAACTTTTGAATACGAAACGGCAGTAAGTTCAAGCTCTTCAGGTACTCAAGATGGTATGATTCTTCAGTATTTTGATGGAAGTATTTGGGTTGATGTTCAGCAAGATTATTTTACATCCACTGTTTATTCTACAGTTATTGTAAATTTACCATTTGCTGTTTCTAATGGTACCAATATTAGATTGAGATTATACCGTTCAGACGACTATCGTGTACAATTTATTAATAGTATTAAGATATACTGTGGCACTCCATGTACACCTCCAGCTGATCCTTCAGGTGTTATATCAAGTATAGATGCTCCTGACTTTTGTGAAACAGCAGAATTGGCTTTTTCAGGTTCTCCACCTTCAAATATTATTTACTATTGGCAAACAGATGCTTCAGGTATAGATATGACTGATGACGCTGCCAATGCATTAGATGTTACAATTAGTGGTGATTTTTATGTAAGAGCCTATAATACTGTAACATCATGTTGGTCTACTGGAGTTATTGGCCCATATACTGTTACAATAAGTAATCTACCAGATGTTACAGATCAACCAGATAATATTAATGTAGCAAATGGAGCCAATGCAATTTTTTCAGCTACTGTTACTGGAGCTATAAGTTACCAATGGCAAGTAAGTATAGATGGTGGGACTAACTGGACCAATACTGGTACAAACTCAAATACACTTACTGTTTTAAGTGCAAGTATTAGTATGCATGGTTATCTATATAGAATAGTAGCAACTAATTCATGTGGAGACACGGTATCTGATGAAGCTGTTTTGTTTGTACATAGTGGTTCGCCTTGTATTGAGGAAGATTTCAATAGTTTTCCAGATACTGGTTGGACTAATAGTGGAACTATAAATGAAACTTCAGGTGCACATTCAGGAGCTTCACAGCCATGTAGAGTATTTGGCACAAACGATGCTATTATTACTTCACAGGCCGATTATCCTACGATATTAGAATTTTATCAGGACGCATCTGTTGCTGCAAGTGGTAGTTTTGCCACGGTTGATTATCGAATTGGAACCGGAGCTTGGACTCTATTACATAGTTTTAGTGTTACTGAAGCTGGAAAAACAGAATTAGTAGACTTAACAGATGTCTCAGGTGTAAACTTAGCTTCTTTTGCTAATGTTCGTTTTAGGTTTAACTCTACATTTAATAGTTGGTATCTTGATGATGTAAAAGTGTATTGTACACCTTGTACACCTCCGACTACAACAACTAGTATTGACCTATCTTCTGGACCCATTGGAACATATGTAACTATTTCTGGTAGTCAATTAGGAACGGCTACAGTAAGTTTTAACTCAACAACGCTTACTCCTATATCACAAAACACCAACGAAATAGTTATACAAATCCCTCATAATGCAATAGATGGCAGCATCATTATTAAAACTAATTCTATTGTTTGTGACTCTGCTTTTCCTTTTAATGTAATAGATCAAGAATTAAGTTGTCAGACAAATATAACACCTCCTCCTACTGATTTATTTATTTATGAATTGTTTGATGAAGATCAAAACATAGATGGCTCAGGTGGTGCTTGGGGAAATGGTGGAATGATTACTGTTTTTAATGGTACTTTAGAAATTAAAGATTTAAGTGAATATAGACTTTATAGAAGTACTGATTACTCTAATACTGGAAGTTTTCCTTACTCTTTATGGCATTCGCTTTCAGGTACCTTAGCACCAGGAGAGATTTACCGTATTTGGATAAACGGAAGTAATTGTAGTGATTACGCTACACCTTATGAAACTGAATTTATTGGTTTCAATGCCAATGATGGTGTTGAATTACGAAAAGATAACGGTTCAGGTAGCTATATTACCATTGATCAGTTACATACTGCAAATATTGTAGGTTATCATTATTTAAGAGATTTAAGTGTAGCTAAACCTGTTGCTACATACAATTCAGCTGATTGGTCATTTACAGATATTTACCCTTCATCCCCTTACTGTGTTGGTGCAGGTCAAGCTCCAAATTTTGAAGGTGGTACACCAACAATATTATTAGACACACCAACTACTACATGTAACACTTTTGAAATTACTGCTGATGCTACTGAAGGTTATACAGGGATCTTTTCTGCAGATTCTTATGATTTAACTTTTCAATGGTATTACTATGATGGTATAAATGATATGTGGAATCCAATAAGTACTGGAGGTGATTATGTTGTAGTAAATTCAGCTAGTCAAAGTACTTTAACTATAAATAATATTTTTACTAAAACAAATTATCAATTCTATTGTGATGTGAGCGAAGGAAGTAGCTGTTCTACTGCAAGTGAAGCAATAAAAATAGAA
The DNA here is from genome assembly GCF_003148645.1 of Xanthomarina spongicola. Classification (GTDB taxonomy): domain Bacteria; phylum Bacteroidota; class Bacteroidia; order Flavobacteriales; family Flavobacteriaceae; genus Xanthomarina; species Xanthomarina spongicola. The sequence continues at coordinate 202,373 of NZ_QGGP01000001.1, read as the reverse complement.
TTGAATAGAACCACTTGGAACGGAACAGTTTGGACACCTACGACACCAGATATCGATACTATCGCTATAATAAATGATGATTATGACACTGGAGATGGTACAAATGGCCAAACTAGTTTTGATGCTTGTAGTTTAATTATAAATCCAGATAATACTTTAATAGTAAGGAGTGATGATTATGTAAATGTGAATTTTGACGTTACCAATAATGGTACATTTATGATAGAAAATAATGGCTCTTTAGTACAAATTGATGACTCAGGAGTAAACACAGGAAATATCAATATGGAACGTAAAGCATCGGTTGATAATTTAGATTATGTGTATTGGTCTTCTCCTGTAAGTAATTTTGATGTAAATAATATTTCAACAACACAATATATTTACAATTGGAATCCAACTTTTAATAACACAAATGGGACCCAAGGAAACTGGATTCCTGCTAGTGGAAATATGGATTCAGGAGTTGGTTATATTGTTAGAGGATTTGGAAGTCAAGCAGCTCCTGTTAATCCAGGAGATTTAAACTTTACAGTAGATTTCCTAGGTGTCCCATTTAATGGCTTAACAACTGTTACTGTTTCAAGAGGAATAGATAAAGACAATATTGATGATAACTGGAATTTAATAGGAAATCCATATCCTTCTGCTGTTGATGTATTTTTATTTTTAGACCACATTCCAAATAAAAATGCATTAGATGGTTTTGTGCATTTTTGGACACATGGCAACGACCCAATATATACCCAAGATCCATTTTATTACGATTTTGGATCCAATTATACTGCTACAGATTACATAGCTTATAATGCTGTTGGTGCAGGTAATGGACCAGGTAATATATCGATTGCAGCCGGACAGAGTTTTATGGTAAATATGTTAAATGGTACTAACTCTACAGATGATTCAGCTTCAACTAATATTGAATTCAATAATTCAATGAGAAATAAGGCTTTTGATAATTCTCAGTTTTATAGAACAACGGAGCCTAGTTATAATGCAGCAGAAAGACATAGAATTTGGTTAGATTTAGTTTCAGAAACTCAAGGGACTAATAGAATTTTAGTTGGTTATGTGGATGGAGCAACTATGGAGCGTGATAGAATGTATGATGCTATAACTTCTGTATCAAGCAATCAATATTTATATTCATTAATAGATGAAACACCATTTATTATTCAAGGACGTTCATTACCTTTTAATGATACGGATGCTATTCCATTAGGTGTAAACATAGTTGAGCAAGGGAATTATCATTTTGCTATTGCTTTTATTGATGGTTTATTTGAAACAGATAATCAAATCATTTATCTAAAAGATAATGAATTAGGATTTATACATAATTTAATTGAAGCGCCATATTCTTTTGTTTCTGATGCTGGAAATTTTAACAATCGTTTTGAAATAATATTTAGAGATTCTTCCCTTTCTATAAATGAAGAAGAAATTTCAGCGAATAGTGTGACTATCATAGAACATCAAAATGACGAGGTACAATTTAAAGTACCTAATCAATATGAGATAAAAAAGATTGAAATAATCGACCTATTAGGAAGAACTATTTACAATTTAAAAGGAAACAGTAATTCTGAAACGTATAATCTTTCTAACTTAAGTCAAGCAACTTATATTGCCAAAATAACCTTGACTAATGGACAGGTTATTAGTAAAAAGGCAGTGAAAAGAAAGTAAGGATTTAAGCCAATAAAAAGGCCACTACAGACATCTTGTAGTGGTTTTTTTTGTTTTAAATAGACTTTATAAACTATACATTAACGAGACAATGAAGTTTCTTCCTGGTGAAGCAATTCCAGAGGAATAGGTCTTATAACGTTGGTCTGTAATATTCTCTAGGCTCGCAGTAATAGTAGCAGACTTTGTTATTTGGTATTGAGTTCTTAAATTCAAGGTGTACCAAGAAGGTGCGTATGGATTTCCGTTTTCATCTAAGGCATACATATAATCCTTGTCTTGTTCTGAAGGAGCTAATTGATAAAAAGATAACTCGTTATTATACTCTGCAAAAGCATCGACTAAGAACTTGTTTTTTTGCCAGATAAAATGTGTGTTTCCAAAATTTGGAGAAACATGTCTTACTGGGATTTCTGAACCATTTTCGTATTCTTCTTTTCCTCCTGTAACGTTATATTGAGACGTTAATTTAAACTGTTTGGAAAAATTTAAATGAATTCCAGCTTCAAAGCCATAAATTCTAGCATCAGAAGCATTTTGAATAGCTTGAACATTGCTCAATTCGCCATCGTAGATAATTTCGGTTTCGCCATTTAAGCTGTAATCTTTTCTCACTAATGCTTGATCTAAATAGGTGTAATAAGTTGCTAAATCTACTACTAAGATATTGTTGAAATTTAAGGTCAAACCTAGCTCGCCTCCATAAGCATATTCGGCCTTTAAATCTGGATTTGGAACTACAACCGAACCAGGTTCTGAATCGAAAACTTTACCAATGTCGTCTATATTTGGTGCTCTAAACGCCGTAGAGAGGTTAAATTTCCATTGTATAATGTTATTCGGTATCCAGCTAATTCCAGCCGATCCAGTAAGTGCTCCAAAGTTTAAATTGGTTTCGTTGTATGGCAAATTGAGATAAAGATTGTTTTCTGAAAAATCTGCGTGCATGAAAATATAATTATAGCGTAAACCAGATTGAAGAATGAATTTTTCGCTTGGCTTGAACTTTACACTCGTATAGGCTGCAACAGACTGCCAATTTGAACCATTTGGATATCTTGATACAGTTGGTTCAGTTTCATTTGTTTCAATATTTAATATCTCGCCTCTAGATTTTACTTTGTTATAAACATATTCTACTCCATAAAATAATTCGGTTTTAGCTGACAGTAATTTTTCGAAATCTGCATTAAAAGAGAATGCATCTACGGCTTCTTCTCTAATATCTTTTAAGTTTGATTGATAACTTCTATCGTTTCTACTTTCTTTAAAATTTTGATATGCTAGTGTCGTTTGAATTTTATCGTATAAGTTAGAATTACTACGAATTTTTGTCATTTGTATATTTCCCATAAACCATTCCTGTGGACCATAATACCATTCGGCTGAACGCAATTCATCACCACGATACCTTATAAGCCTATCGTATCTAGAATAATCTGATGTTGTTGAATAATAAAGCCCTAAATCGAAACTTAAATTCTCTTGAGGCTCAAAGCGCACTTTCTGTAATAAGTTTATTTGGCTGAATCCAGTTGGCACTTGTATTTTAGGATTTGAATTTGCGACTATTTCATCTACGCCATTGTTAGATACAACATATTCCGGTCTTAAATAATCTTCAGGACCATGGCTTCCCATTCTTAAATCGTTGAAATTAGAATAAGAAACACTTGATAAGAAAGCCCATTTTTTTAACCCAAAATTCAAATCTAAATGACCTGTTTTTTCTTCATTTGCTGAAGCATATCTGGCAATTGCATTGGCTTTAAAATAAGTTTTATTAGAATAAGATAGCTGAGGTTTTTTAGTATAAAAACTCATAACACCACCAATAGCATCACTTCCATATACAACAGAACCAGCTCCTAAAGTAATTTCGGTATTTTGTATGGTAAACGGATCTATTGAAATAACATTTTGCAGATTCCCACTTCTAAAAATGGCATTATTCATTCTAACACCATCTACTGTAATTAGTAATCTGTTAGTTGAAAAACCTCTAATCATAGGGCTTCCTCCTCCTAACTGACTTTTCTGAATATATACATTTCCACTGCTTTCTAATAAATCAGCACTTGTTTGCGGGTTTATTAATTGAATTTTTTTAGCATCAATACTAATAATTTTTTGGGGAATATCTCGTTTGCTTTGTTCGAATTTAGAAGCCGAAATAACCACTTCATCTAAGCCTTCGATTTTAGCTTCTAATAATACGATATGGTTATTCTCGATTATTTTTGATTTATTTGATTCTATTTTTAAATGAAGCAAATCTTCAAAATAAATAGTTTCGAAATCAGAAAAATTATCTAAAACGGCTTTACCATCAAAATCAGAAATAGTTGATTTGGTTCTAGAAGCATTATATATAGAAATTCCTGCAATGGGCTCCTTTGATTCTTGTTCTAAAATTTGAATTTCTTGAGCTTGAATAGTTCCAACAAAAAAAATCCAAACAAAAAATGATAAAATAAATTTCATTCTCAGTTGGTTAAATAACTATGTATTAAATATTTGATTAAAAATCTGCATAGATTGAGGTTTTCTAAACCCATCAAGATGCAACTCAAAATACGTTAGCATCATTTTTAAAAAAGATTGCCTTTGTTTTGAGTTTATTTTTATTGAGTTTAACTCATCAAAATTTGTGCCTAAAAGCTGTTTTAAGAGGATTATATTTTCACCTGAAACAGAATAAATATTATTTTTTACTTTTTCAAATGTCCCTTCACTTAAATTAAAATATAACTCACTGCTTTTGGCCATTTCTGGATAAAACCCTAGATGTTTTGTGAGTTTTAACAAAAAGAGCAAGTGAAAGTTAGAATATTCATCATGTGTATCAAGCCACTGAAGAGTTGTTTCTAAGTATGTATAGAGTTGTTCGTTTGGCTCTTCTTCTTTTAACGCACTTGTTAATGTTTCGGCTAAAAAAAACACAATAGAATTTTTAATAACATGTGTTTGTAAACTGGTGTATAAATATTGAGTTCTAACCTCTTTGATATTTTGTAAAGATCTGTTTTTCTTATGTAATGTAACTAGTTGTAATTGAGATAATAATTGAAAATAAGCAGATTTTGAATTTCCTTTTTTTGAATTGGAAACATTTCTTAAGATATAACTAACAAGACCAAATTTTTGAGTATAACATTTAATTATTAAGTCGTTATCTCTGTATTTTATTTTCGATAAAACAATGGCGTTTGTATTAGTTAGCATTACCTCACTACCATTAATTTAATAACTTTAGTCTCGAAAGTTTCTAAATCATTCAACATTACCATATATACTCCTGAAGCTACAGTATTGTTCCCTAGATTTTTACCATTCCAATAGGCAGTTCCTCCATCTATTTCCAAATTATAGCCTTGATAGCGTAAATTTGTGTTAGATTGAGCTTCAGCAACAAGATTTCCTTCAATATCTGTAATCTTAATATTCATGCTATCTGTAATACCTCTTATTTTCACCTTTTTATTATTTATATCGTAAGATGGCCTAACAGGGTTTGGAAAAATAAAAGCGTTTTCTAAAGTTACCTCTGTTTGCGAACCACCTGCATTATATGAAACTAATCCCTTGTCAGTAGCAATATATACAACACCAGTAGCATCATCTAAGGCAACATCAACTACATTATTTGTAGGGAGTGGAGAATTGTCTTTTGTGAAATGATATATAGTTTGTTGTCCATCTGAGGAGAAATAAAATAATCCAGCTCCAATTGTTCCTATCCATTTGTTGTTTGATCCATCTACTTCTATGTCTGAAACGTACGTTTGAAACAGGAGTTCTTTTGGAACACCATCATCCAAAATAATAATTTGTTGTGCTTCAATGGCTGAATCTGTAAAAAATGCTGATGTATTATATAACACTCTTAAGCCACTAATGGTTCCAATCCAGATTTGATTCCTTTTATCAATTGCTACTGAGGAAACAAATGTTGTTGGCATGTTTTGCTCTTCAGTGTTTATGCTTTTTAATTGAATGCCATTATTATTGTTAAAACCAATTAGTCCGTTATTATAAGCTCCAATCCATTTCGTGCCATTATTATCCACTTCTATATCACTATAACCCCATTCCCCATCAAAGGCATCAGGTATTAAATCAGTAAAATCAAAACTATCCCATTGACCTGAATTAGGATCATAAGAAGTTAATGGTTCTGCAACTCTTCCTGTCATAGTCCATAATACACCACTTGAATCGAAAGTTGAAGCACTTACCCTAACACTTCGAAAATTAGGGTTTGTGGGATGAATTGCAGAATGCAAACCACTATTAGATTCATCGTATAATATAGTTGGCGAATCGTTATTTACTTCAATTAAACCATCTTCAAAAGAACTAATAAATACCTGTTGATTATTGAAGGGGTTAACAGAAATTTTATTTAAATTTCTGGCACCTAAAACACTATCGTACGGGATATTAATCCAAGTTTCATTATTTAAATGACTGAATCCTCTTTCTTTTTCTGGATATGAATTATACGTTAAAGAATAATCACCAAATGTTACCCAAAGATTATTTGGAATTGTTTGAATAGCAAAAGGGCTGTTCAATAATGGGCCATCTGGATGGATTTCAGTAATATCATTATGATTAAAATAAGCTATTTTTAAGAGGCCAAAATCTTCTGTACCAATATACATATAGTCACCATCCATTGTAGTTGCCGAAAATTTAGTAGGGTATTCTACTGGTATAGGAATAAGGTCTATTTGTTCAAACTCACCATTAAAAAAATAAGATTCGTTTTTTGTAGTTAAAAATAGATTGTTATTTACATTTCTAAAATCTATTGTTTGATCTGGGATTTGAACTAAAAATTCTAAATTAGTGTCTACTACTCTATAAACTTTTCTATTTACTTTAACAGTGTATACATCACCTTCATCTGTAGATTCTACTGCTGCAACATTCCCTCCACTGATTATTTCCCATTCTTGAAAATCTATTAAATTTGTACTATTAACTAGAGCTCTTTTAAGACCACCACTATTAATGCAGGCTGCATAAATATAGTCTCCAGAGACTGCAGTTTGTCTAACAATTATTTGTGAACCTCCACTACCTATAAAATAAGTATCACCAAATTCAAGTCTTGACAAGTCATAAACTGAGATGCCATAGTCTGTTGATATGTAAACAAACTCATTATATTCTTCAAAATGATTTATTTTTTTATCTGTAGGAGGTATGGTTGGTTTATCTAAGATATCTACAACAGTTAAAATATTTTCATTATTATCTAAAGCAATTTCAATAAGCCCATTTACATAGCCTATTATTAATAATTCATATGCTTCACTATAGTAAATTTTTGAAATTTCTTCACCAGACAAACCATTTATGGTAGTAAGCGTCTCTAATTCAGATGTTTCTAAATCATAAGTAAAAATAGCGTTTTCAGCAGCTACATATATTTTGCCATTTCCTTTTGAGACATCTTTTACATTTAGATAAGAAAAATAACCATCCCAAAGCGCAGAATAATCTTGGGCTATAGAAATTAAAGGAATAAATAAAATAAATAATAAAGAGACTCTTTTATTCATACTAATTTTTAAACTTTCAAATATATCTATATATAACGAGTTTTATAAATAAAACATATAATTTGAACAAAAAAAAGCTCCCATTTAGGAAGCTTTTATTTTAAATTCTATTAAAAATTATACAACACCTTGTCCAAGCATGGCATCAGCAACTTTAACAAACCCAGCAATGTTGGCACCTTTTACATAATCAATATAGCCATCTTCTTCAGTCCCATACGTTACACATGATCCATGAATATTGTCCATTATTTGCTTTAATTTAGCATCTACTTCTTCGCGAGTCCAATTTAACCTTAATGAGTTTTGACTCATCTCTAATCCTGATGTAGCAACTCCTCCAGCATTTGAAGCTTTACCTGGTGCAAACATAACTTTTGCATTTTGAAAAGCTGAAACACCATCTGGAGTTGTTGGCATATTAGCACCTTCAGCAACTACTTTTACATTATTGTTAATTAGCATATTTGCTTCAACATCATTTAATTCATTTTGAGTTGCACATGGCATGGCAACATCACAAGCTACACTCCATGGTCTGGCGCCTTCATGAAATGTTGCTGAAGGATATTTATTCAAGTATTCACTTATTCTCCCTCTTTTAACATTTTTAATGTCTTGCACAAAGGCTAATTTCTCAACATCAATACCATCAGTATCATGAATATATCCAGATGAATCTGATAAAGTAACTACTTTTGCTCCAAGTTCTGTCGCTTTTTCACAAGCATATTGAGCTACGTTTCCAGACCCTGAGATAACAACCGTTTTCCCTACAAAAGAATCATTTTTAGTAGCGAGCATATTTTTTGCAAAATAAACACAACCATAACCTGTGGCTTCTGGTCTAATTAATGAACCTCCAAAGGATATACCTTTACCTGTTAAAACACCTGTAAATTCATTTCTAAGTCTTTTATATTGACCAAACATATAGCCAACTTCTCTACCTCCAACTCCAATATCTCCTGCTGGAACATCTGTATTTGGACCAATGTGTCGAAATAATTCAGTCATAAAAGATTGGCAAAAATGCATTACCTCATTATCACTCTTTCCTTTAGGATCGAAATCACTTCCTCCTTTTCCTCCACCCATTGGTAAAGTTGTAAGAGAATTTTTAAATACTTGTTCAAATCCTAAAAATTTTAAAATACTTAAATTAACAGATGGATGAAAACGTAAACCTCCTTTATAAGGTCCTATGGCAGAATTGAATTCTACACGAAACCCTCTATTAACCTGAGTTTTACCTTGGTCGTCAACCCATGGAACTCTAAAAATAATTGTGCGTTCTGGTTCAACCATACGCTCTAATAGCATTTTATCTTGGTATTTAGGATTAGCTTCAATAAACGGAATAACAGTTTCAGCTACTTCATGAACAGCTTGTAAAAATTCTGGTTCATGTCCATTTTTTTCTTTTACAAGATTTAAAAATGCATCTATTTTATTTTTCATTTAAGTAATTTTTAATTATGATGAGCTAATTTTATTTTTTCAATGACAAATATACATTAACTTTAAAAATTATATATTATTTTTTTATTTTTCACAATGTTAATTGAATAATTATTAGATTTAACCGTTTAATAACGAACATTCCAATTAAATTGTGTTTTATCTGATTTTTTTGGTGTTTTGTCGAGTTTTTTTATATTTGTTTTATGACACCCTCTAATTTATCGAAAGTTACTATGTTCAATTTGAAACAATTATCCGTAATTATATTCCTACTTATTGGGTCTCAAATGAGTTTTTCCCAACTTGGATTTTCGCATGAAATTGGCGCTATAGTAGGTCCAGTACAGTTTCGTTCTGATTATGGTGTTCGAAATAATGAAGAAACTAATATAGGAAATACAGGAGTAGGTATAGGCTTAATACATTATATTAATTTTGCCTATAGAGCTGATTGTAACTGTTATTCTACAGATACATATTTTAATGATCATTTTAAATTACGAAGTGAAATTTCTTGGAATAAAACTAAGTTAGATCACTTTGGGCAATGGGTTGCTCCTGACAAAACAAGTGAAAATGCAGATAGATTAAGAGCTCATAGTGGTGAGGCTCAAAATTTTGATATTGGTATGCAGTTAGAATACTTTCCTTTAAGTATTCGATCATTTCAAGCCTTTAGCTATCGTTTTGCACCATTTATAAGTTTAGGGATTCATTATACAGCTTATAATCCAAAATCTAGTTCGACTAGAGGAGATGTTTTAAACGAAGATACTATTTATTCTTATTGGTATGCAAATGAAACTTATTTACCAGCAATCCCTCTTGGCGAACAGAGAGAATATCCAATAAATTTAGATAAAGGAAGTACATGGTCTTTAGTAACTAGCGTTGGTGTGAGATATAAATTGACACCACTTTCTGATTTAATGCTTGATTTAAGATGGCAATATTTTGGAAGCGATTGGATAGATGGTTTTAACCACCAATTAGATAGCAATAAATATAACGATTGGTTAATATGGTTAAATTTTGGATATATATATTATCTGGATTAATCTCTAAAACAAAATATATAAAAAAAAATCAAGAAAATTTCTTGGTTTTATTATTTTTAATTGATTGCTTGTTTTAAATCTGCAATTAAATCATCTTCATCTTCTATTCCAACACTTAGTCTTATTAGTGAATCTAAAACACCTGTTTTTTCACGTTCTTCTTTTGGAATACTAGCATGTGTCATACTTGCAGGATGACCAGCTAAAGACTCAACACCTCCTAAAGATTCAGCTAGTGTAAATATTTTCAATTCCTCAACAATTTTAATAGCCTTTTCATAATTATTTCCTTTTGTTGTAAAAGAAATCATACCACCAAAATCTTTCATTTGCTCTTTAGCGACATTGTGATTTGGATGACTTTCCAATCCTGGCCAAAATACTTTTTCTACTTTTGGGTGATTTGATAAATATTCTGCAACTGCTTTCCCATTTTCACAATGACGTTGCATTCTAATATGAAGTGTTTTAATCCCTCTTAAAACCAAGAAACTGTCTTGAGGACCACAAACTGCTCCACTTGAATTTTGAATAAAATATAATTTCTCTGCTAGTTCTTTATCTTTTACAATTAGTGCTCCCATTACTACATCACTATGTCCACCAAGATATTTAGTTGCAGAATGCATTACAATATCTGCTCCTAAATTTAAAGGCCTTTGTAGATATGGCGTAGCAAATGTGTTATCTACGGCTAAAAGCAAATCATGTTTTTTTGTAATTGAAGCACACGCTTTAATATCAATAATATTCAACATTGGGTTTGTTGGAGTCTCAACCCAAATAAGTTTTGTGTTCTTATTAATATAGTTTTCAATATTTGTAGCTTCTTGCATGCCAATAAAATGAAACTTGATGCCAAATTTCTTATAAATTGAAGTGAATAACCTATAAGATCCACCATATAAATCGTTAGTTGAAATAACTTCATCTCCTGATTGTAATAATTTCAAAACAGCATCAATTGCTGCTAAACCAGAACCAAACGCTAAACCATGAGTGCCATTCTCTATGCTTGCAAAAGCATTTTCTAAGGCATTTCTAGTTGGGTTATGAGATCTTGAGTACTCATAACCTTTATGTCCTCCTGGAGTAGATTGAGCATAAGTTGATGTTTGGTAAATTGGAGGCATAACAGAACCATAAGCTGGATCGTGTTCTTGTCCTCCATGTATTGTTTTAGTGTTGAATTTCATATGCTTAAAAACTTTTAACAAAGTTATAGTTTAATTCGGTCTATTCAAATGCAATAATTATCTTTAACAAGAACTTAATTCATTTGTTCCATGCGATTTAAATTTTTAGTTTACACATTGATTATTTCTTTATTTTCTCAAACTTGTAAAGAGGAAAAAACTCTTGAATTTAAAGAAATTAACGTTACAACAAGTGCAAATAAAGTTGTAGAAATTAATATTCCAGAAGCGATTGGCGATGAAGAGGTTGCTAATGCAATTAATAAAAGAATAAATCAAATTATTGTATCTTCTTTAATTCCAAAGTCAGATAATAAGTCAACTACAATGACAGTAACTGAAAGTATAGACTTATTTAATAATGAGTATGTAGCTTTTAAAACTGATTTTCCTGAGAGCGTAATGGAATGGGATGCACAGATAGATGGTGAAATTATGTACCAGTCTGATGAAGTTGTTTCAATAGCCATAACTTCCTATATGAATACTGGAGGAGCTCATGGGAATTTAATTATCAACTTTTTAAATTTTGATGTATATACAGGAAAACAATTAAAAAACGAAGATTTATTTCAAGACTACCTTAGCTTTACAGAAATAGCTAAAGACTATTTTAACGAAGAAATAGCCGATAAAAAAGAGTTGTATTTTGAACCAGATAATTTTAAATTACCCAAAAATATAGGATTTAATGAAGAAGGCGTTATTCTCCTTTACAATACCTACGAGATTGCTCCATATTCTTCTGGAATAACAGAGATAAACATTCCTTGGGAAGACTTACAGAGTACTTTAAACTTTTTATAAAGATTTTTTTAAGGCTAAAATATATCCTAAATGGATGCCTTCATGAAAGTTATTAAAATCGATAGCTTCATCAACATTAGTTAATGTACTTTTAGTAGTAACAGTATATTCGTTATACGTTTGAAACACTTTATTGTTGTAATCTTCCTTAGTTTTTTCAATAGTAGAAAATAACAAACCTTTAATTAAATCTACTTCAGCATAAGTTACATCACGTTCTGGTTTTGTTCCTTTTCTATACATTTCAATCATTTCATCGGATAAAAGCATAGGTATTCCAGATAAATTATATACCAATAATTGTTGTGTTACAATTGTATGAGCAACATTCCAAATAATATTGTTATTGAACCCTTTTGGCACTTTATTTAGTTCCTCTAAAGTAAAAGTCTCTAAAAATGTTTTAAATATTGCTCTGTTTTTTGTGGTAATATCGAAAGCCCAATCCATGATTCTAATTTTTATTTAAAAGTAATTATTTTTCAATAAAAATGGGTTTTCTTTGCATAAAGAAATTAAGTTTTAATTAAAAAATACTCACGATGGTGAGCGCTAGATGAAAAAAGTATATTACTTAAAAACGTGTAGTACCTGTTTAAGAATTTTAAAAGAGCTTAACCTACCAACAGACTTTATTTTACAAGACATTAAAACTGAAGAAATTACTGTAAAGCAACTAGAAGAAATGAAGAAACTTTCAGGTTCTTTTGAAGCTCTTTTTAGTAAACGAGCAAAGCTTTATAAAGAAATGGATTTAAAAAACCAGATACTTAAAAAAGCAGATTACAAACAATATATTCTAGAACATTATACCTTTTTGAGTCGTCCAGTAATTTTATTTAACAATCATATTTTTATAGGAAATTCTAAAAAAACAATAGAACAAGCCAAACAAGTGATTCATGGATAAAACCAGAATTTTTGCATTAATAGGCGTGTTTTTAGTTCAAGTTATTTATGGCTTTACGTTTACGTTTGCAAACAATGTAATAGATGAAGGGTTTATAAGACCTTTTGGGTTTATCTTTCTAAGGGTTCTAGGAGCAGCTATTTTATTCTGGATACTAAGTATTTTTACTCCAAAGCAAAAAGTTGATCCTAAAGATTACATCACATTTTTTTTAGCATCCATTTTTGGAATAGCCTTAAATATGCTTACTTTCTTTAAAGGCTTAGAATTTACAACACCTATACATGCATCGGTAATTATGACTGTTGTGCCAATTGTTGTACTTGTTCTTTCAGCATTCTTCTTAAAAGAAAGAATTACAGGTTTAAAAATTATTGGAATACTTCTTGGTTTTTCTGGAGCAATAGTTTTATCTGTTTATGGTAAATCTTCACATGTTGCAGACAATATTCCATTTGGAAATTTATTAGTTTTTATTAATGCTGTATCTTATAGTATATATCTTATAATTATAAAAAAACTAACTAATAAATACCATCCTTTTACTTTTATTAAGTGGCTGTTTTTGTTCGGATTCATAATAGTTTTACCTTTTGGATATGGAGAGTTTTCTCAAATTGTATGGTCTTCATTTACACCTTATATCCTGTTTTCTGTAATATTTGTTGTTGTTGGAGCTACTTTTTTTACATACCTATTAAACCCAATTGCTTTAAGACATTTAAAAGCTTCAACAGTAAGCACATTTTTATATATTCAGCCTGTAATTGCAAGTATTTTTGCTTTATTAATGGGAAGCGACACCATGAATATGATTAAGATAATTGCAGCTTCATTAATTTTTACAGGTGTTTATTTAGTAACTAAAAGACCAAAATTAAGCAGTTAAATGAACAGGTTTTTTTCCGAAAACTCTGGTATCTGCTTTTGTAAGTATTTTAAAAGTGTTTGTTTTAGGAAAGTTGTCTTGAAGCTTAAATAGTTTTTTTGGTAATCCAGTTAATTTTCTTGTTGTAAAGTCTATCCAAGCTCCAAGCATTTCGCAATGTGCTATGTTTTCGCCTTTATGGTTATAAAAGTTATGGTCGAATTTAAAAAACATGCCATCCTCACTTAAGCCAGATGCTTCTAAACTAACGGTTATTGGTTGCCCTAAAAAAGCTTCTTTAAAATAATACATATGCTCGTAAAAAACCACTGGACTTAAATTGTACTCTTCTATGGTTTTCATATCCAACCCTTTTTCAATAAAGAAAGCCATTCTGGTATGACTCATAAAATTAGTATAAGCACTATTCGCTAAATGTCTATTTGCATCCACATCACTCCATCTAATTTCAAACTGTTTTGTGTACATATTTATTTTTTTATAGCACAAAACTACATAATCTTATTATGCATGAATAATAAAATTAGTGTTTTCTAAGCTCTTAGTTTTACCTACCTTTGTACAACTATAAAATAAGTTTATGATACACTCCATGACAGGTTATGGCAAATCAGTTTTACAATTGCCAACCAAAAAAATCACGATTGAAATAAAATCTCTTAATAGTAAGAATCTGGATTTAAATGCCAGAATGCCTTCAATCTATAGAGAAAAGGAATTGAGTTTAAGAAAACTTATTGGTAGCAGTTTAGAACGTGGGAAAATAGATTTTTCAATTTATGTTGAAATGACTGGAGAAGAAACCACAACACAATTAAATAAAAGCGTTGTTAAACAATACATCAAACAGCTAAAAGAGGTTGTAGATGGAGACGAAACAGAACTTTTAAAAATGGCAGTTCGTTTTCCAGATGCATTAAATACAGAACGTGATGATATTGATGAAGATGAATGGCATACTATTTTAAATGAAGTTAAAGTGGCCTTGAAAAACATTGACACCTATAGATTAGACGAAGGAAAAGCATTAGAAGCAGATTTTAGAATCAGGTTAAAAAATATTGAAGATTTACTGGAACAAGTTATTGCTATGGATCCAGAACGTATTGAAGGCGTTAGAGAGCGTTTACGTAAAGGAGTTGAAGAGCTTAAGGAAAAGGTTGACGAAAACAGATTTGAACAAGAATTAATGTTTTACATTGAAAAATTCGATATCACTGAAGAAAAAGTACGACTAAAAAATCATTTAGATTATTTTAATGCTGCATTAAGTTCTGATGATTCTAATGGAAAAAAATTAGGATTTATAGGACAAGAAATGGGTAGAGAAATAAATACTATTGGCTCTAAAAGTAATTATGCACCAATGCAAAAGCTTGTTGTGCAAATGAAAGACGAATTAGAAAAGATTAAGGAACAATTATTGAATGTACTTTAGATTAAAATTTAAAGCACTTAATTCAAAATTAAAAAAATATTAGTGACAAATAACAATTTAAACAAAGGCAAACTTATTGTATTTTCTGCTCCTTCAGGATCTGGAAAAACAACAATTGTTAGACACCTTTTAAAACAAGAAAAATTAAATTTAGAATTCTCAATTTCTGCAACTTCTAGAGAAAAACGAGGCGAGGAGATAGATGCTAAAGACTATTATTTTTTAACAGCTTCAGAATTTAAAAGCAAAATAAAAAACGATGAATTTCTGGAATGGGAAGAAGTTTATCGCGATAATTTTTATGGTACTTTAAAAACAGAAGTAGAACGTATTTGGGCAAAAGGCAAACATGTTATTTTTGATATTGATGTATCTGGAGGTTTGCGAATTAAAAGAAAATACCCCAAAGAGACACTTGCAATTTTTGTAAAACCACCAAGTATCGACGAGCTTAAAATAAGATTAAAAAAACGCAAAACAGAAAGTGCAGATAAAATTAATATGCGTATTGCAAAAGCATCTGCTGAGCTTGCAACAGCTCCTTTATTTGATGTGATTATTGAAAACGATAATCTAGAAAAAGCTCTTACGGAAGCTGAATCTTTAGTTGGTAATTTTGTTGAAGAGAAACAATAAATTATGAAAGTAGGACTTTATTTTGGCTCTTTTAATCCTATTCATATTGGGCATCTAGTTATTGCTAATCACATGGTGGAACATAGCGATTTAGATAAAGTCTGGTTTGTTGTAACACCTCATAATCCGTTTAAAAAGAAAAGCTCTTTACTTGATAACTACCAACGTTTAGAAATGGTTTATAGAGCGACTAAAGATTATGATACTTTAAGTCCAAGCGATATTGAATTTAATTTACCACAACCAAATTATACCATAAACACGCTTGTTTATTTAGAAGAAAAATTTCCAGATTACGAGTTTTGTTTAATTATGGGAGAAGACAATTTAAAGAGTTTTCATAAGTGGAAAAACTATGAATTGATTTTAAAAAATCATGATATTTATGTCTATCCACGCTTGTCTGAAGGAAAAGTAGAAACTCAATTTGATGCACATAAAAAAATACATCATGTAAATGCTCCAATCATGGAGTTGTCTTCAACATTTATTAGGAATTCTATAAAAGAAGAAAAAAACGTGAAACCTATGTTGCCAGAACATGTCTGGGAATATCTGGATGAAATGAATTTTTATAAATAAAAAAGAAGTTATCTAAAAAGTAAATTATTCGTCAAACTGAACTTATTTCAGTTTCTCATAAATCTTGAATATTATCAAGTTAAGATTCTGAAATAAATTCAGAATGACGGTATTCAATCTTTTTAGATAACTTCTTTAATTTTATCAAGTTTTAATGTTTAATCTAAAGCAGGAATACGTAATACCTGACCTGGATAAATTAAATCTGGGTTTTTAAGCATAGGCTTATTAGCTTCAAAAATAACAGGATATTTCATAGCATTTCCATAATAATTTTTTGCTATTTTTCCTAAGGTATCTCCACTAACAACTGTATGAAATTGTGCTTCTGGCTCAGGATTTTCAACTGTCATTTGGTCATCTACAGTAGCAATTCCGTTAGAGTTACCTACTACTAAAACTACTTTTTCTTTTGTAGCTTGGTCGAAAGCAGCTCCTGTAATAGTTGCTTTATCGTCACTAATATGTACGTTTAAGTTTTCAACTTCTAATCCTAAATCGCTAATAGTTTCTTCTAATTTTTTGGCAGCAGCCTCTTCAGACTTTAACTTAGCAGCCATTGCATCTGCAGCTTTTTCTGCAGCTTCTTCTGCAGTTGTTTTACCAATTCCAAAAACTTTTGCTCCTGCATCTTTAATAAATGAAAATAATCCCATAGTTCTCTGTGTTTTAAATGTTTTAATTAATTATTGTAAAGTTTAAAAAAATCTTTTTTAAATCCTATTTAAAGAAGCAATAAACATACCAAAAAAAGAAACTGTTCGAATTTTACTTCAAACAGTTTCCTTACCAATTAACTAACTTAACTAACCAATCTTTATTTAATCTCTAGAGCTTTCTCTAGGGTTTTCTTTTTTCTCAAATTTTTGCTTTCTCATTTTAGGTTTTTCTTGTATTTGTTTCCCTTCAGCATTTCTCATGAATTGAATGTAACCTCTTCCTGTAAATTCGTAAGTTGTGCCAGACGAAGGATGAAACAATTCTATCCTTGCATCATTAATAACGTGTAAATCAAAAAATTCATTGCCATAAGAATCATAATTTAAGGTTAAAGTTTTCGAATACATATTACTTGTATTTCCTACGTAATAAACTCCAGTATAATCCCAATATATATTTTCTGGATTGCTAATATTATAATCTTGAGAGCTTCTAAATTCCGAGTCATTTCCACCAGCTAAAAACTGTAAATAGTTTTCATTATCAAACTCATTAATATCACCTTCTAGACTTGTATATGTTTTTTCCCAAGCTTCATATTCCTGTAAGAAATAATGGATGTTATCGTAAAACACATAATCGTAATCGAAATTTGAACGTTGATAGCCTCTTAAAAAATACGACGTATCGTTATATGGATTATACAATTCTATGGTATTGCTATTAATTTGATATACATCGAAAGTTTCAAAACCATCAATAACATGATACACATCCAAAATAGTTCCATAAGCATCATAAGTTCCAACTGGAATTCCAAATCCGTTTCCTTGACTACCAAAACCAACTAAATTATTATTAGCATATAGAGTACCATTTCTAAAAGAAATTGTAAAAGCCATTTGTAAAAAAGGCGTTTGTCCATATCCAATAGTTTCGTTAATATCTACATACCATAACTCATAAGAGCTTAATAATTGATTTAAGGATATGGATGGAGGAGGTGTAGGATTATTATGATTAACGTGTAAATCTTCTGTATAACACGAAGTAAATAGTGTTGCTATAATTGCAAATCCGAAAAGTAATTTTACCGTTTTCATAAGCGTCGTTTTTTTAGTTACTACTTTAACGAATTCAAAACACGTGCCAAAGATTTTGATGCTTTCCTTTTAAACATCATAAAAGA
This sequence comes from Xanthomarina spongicola, assembly GCF_003148645.1. Lineage (GTDB taxonomy): Bacteria > Bacteroidota > Bacteroidia > Flavobacteriales > Flavobacteriaceae > Xanthomarina > Xanthomarina spongicola. Next base: position 184,279 of record NZ_QGGP01000001.1, on the reverse strand, counting down.
GTCAAATTTTATGTATTTTTGATTTTTAATATTTCAATAAAAAACATGGAAAAGCCATTAAAATATGCCGTTTTTGGTTCAGGAAGTTGGGCAACTGCAATAGTAAAAATGTTATGCGAAAATTTAGATGAGGTTGGTTGGTATATGCGAAGTACTTACACTAAAGAACATTTAATTAAAGAACAGCACAACCCAAGTTATTTAAGTTCAGTCGAATTTAAAATTGAACAGCTTAAGTTAAGTAACGACATTAACGAAATGGCAGACTATGCAGATATGCTCATTTTTGTTATTCCGTCTGCTTTTATGCACTCTGAATTAGAAAAACTAACAACAGATGTTTCCAACAAAATTATTGTGTCTGCTGTAAAAGGAATTATTCCAGAATCAGGACTACTTGTTGGCGAACATTTTCATGATATTTATAAAATTCCATTTAAAAACATTGCAGTTATTGCTGGCCCTTGTCATGCTGAAGAAGTAGCACTAGAACGATTATCTTATTTAACTATTTCTTGTGCAGATGCCAATAAAGCTCAAGAAATTGCCGATAAATTATCTAGTAATTATATTAAAACCAAAATTAGTGACGATGTTATTGGTACAGAGTATGCAGTCATGTTGAAGAACATTTATGCCATAGCAGCAGGAATAGCTCATGGTTTAGGTTATGGAGATAATTTTCAAAGTGTGTTAATGAGTAATGCCATACGTGAAATGAAACGTTTTATAAAGAAAACTCATAAAATGAAACGTAATATCAATAACTCAGCTTATTTGGGCGATTTATTAGTAACAGGTTATTCTGTGTTTTCAAGAAACCGTATGTTTGGAAACATGATAGGTAAAGGCTATACAGTTAAATCTGCACAAATGGAAATGAGCATGATTGCTGAGGGTTATTATGCCACTAAAAGTGCTTATTTAATAAATGAGAAGAATAAAAAGAAAACACGTTTGCCAATAATAGATGCTGTTTACGATATTTTATATCAAGGCAAAGACCCTAAAATAACTTTTAAAAAGTTGACTGATAAGTTAGACTAACCAACTTGACTCAATCAAAAGAATAGACGAACATTGTTTCTATCTGTTTACAAGTAAGCACATTGTAATTAAGTCAATAAATCGGATTCATATACTAACGTAAACGAAACTATTTTACCAAAACCCCTTTAGCTTTCATTAAAGGTATTGGTTGTAGCGCCTTTAAATTAATCGTGTTTTTTCTAAACAAGAAGGTTTTATCATACATGGTGTTTCCTTCAAAAAAAGTCACTTTAAACGTGTTGTTTAAAGCAAATAGATCTTCTTGCATGAGCTCTATTTTTGCGTAACTTTTTTTAGGAAGTACATCGAGTTTTTTTCGAAATATTGAGGTGGTCTTTTCTTCAGAATAGCCACTGGTTACTATAAGTACCATCTCTAAATCAACATCCTTATCGTTAATTATATAGGCATTCCAATCCTGGGTTTTATAGATGTCATTGTATTCGTTTACAACTGCTACGTAAACGTTTTCTACTTTTGGAATGATGATGTCTTTTTTCATAAGCAACTATTTATTTCCAACCTCCACCAAGGGCTTTGTATAAATTAACTACAGAAAGCAATTGTTCTAATTTGGTATCAATACTATTTAATTCGGCAGCTAATTCATTTTGTCTAACGGTTAGTAAATCTAAATAAGTAGCATAGCCATTATTTAATAATTCTTCAGAGTTAGCTTCAGCACGTCTTAAAGCTTCTACCTCATTTCTTCTGTAAATAAATTTTTCTGTTTCGGCATCATATGTATAAAGTGCTTCCGAAACTTCTTTTCCAGCTTCTAACAAGGTTCTTTTAAAATTTAAAAGCGCTTGTTCTTGCTGAGCTTTAGAGACTTCGTGTTGTGTTCTTACTTTTCTTTGATTAAAAATAGGTTGTGTTAAACCACCAACTAAATTAGCGAATAAAGAGTTGGCATTAAACCAATTTTGAAACTCTAAACTTTGAAATCCTCCAGATGCACTTAAGGTTAAAGATGGATAGAAATTTGTTAAAGCCACGTTTGTTAATTCAAACGATTGAATAAAATTGTATTCGGCAGCCATAACATCTGGTCTGTTTCTTAATAACAAATATGGCACACCAAGTTTCATGTCTGTTGTAATTTCTTGAGTTTCTAAAACACCTCTTTCGTAATTTTGAGGCTGCTTTGCCAATAAAATACTAAGTGTGTTTTCGGCTCTAAAAATCTCTCTTTCAATATCTATTTGAATGGCTCTTGCATTATTGTATTGCGCAATATTTTGATCTACTGCAACCTGTGTCTCCTGTCCAGCATCTTTAAGAGCTTGAATAGTAGCGACACTATTTTCTCTGGTTTCAACTGTTTGCTTCGTAATTTTTAATTGCGCATCTAAGGCTAACAATCTGTAATAGGTTGTTGCAATACTTTCAATAAGTTTGGTTTTAACAGCTTGATGTGCAGCCACACTTTTTAAGTAACTAGCTTGAAATGCTCTTTTATTACTTCGAATTTTACCCCAAATATCTGCTTCCCAAGAAAGGTTTGCTACCATTTCATATTGCTCTAAAGAACCATTGAAAAAACTACCAAACTGACTGTTTTTAGACAGTTCTTGATGCGTAACTGTTGCTCCACCATTTAATGTTGGTAAATAACCAGCGTTGCCTTGTTTCATATAAGCTTCTCCAGCAATAATTTGTTGTAAAGCAATTCTAATATCAATATTGTTCTCTAAGCCTTCTTCAATATATTGCACTAAATAAGGATCTGTAAAAACTTCTTTCCAGGACACATCTGCCATAGACAAACTGTCTGTTGGCAAATTATCTGTTCTGTAAAGATTTTCGGTTTCATCTTTTAAATCTGGTCGTTCATAATCTTTAGAAACAATACAACTCTGTAAAGTAAACACCGTAAATACAAGAATACCTCCTCTAAAAAATAAACGTTTATTTAAAACTGTTTTCATAATAATTTATTCTTGATGTTTCTGATTAACGGCTTCTGGAACTCCAGTGACTTTTTCTTGTAACCATTGAAAAACAACAAACAAGACTGGAATAACAAACACTCCTATAACGGTTCCAACTAATAAACCACCAACAGCACCTGTACCAATAGAATTGTTTCCAGCTGCACCAACTCCTCTAGCAATTACTAATGGTGTTAATCCTAAAATAAAGGCAAAAGAAGTCATTAAAATTGGACGTAAACGTACTTTTGCTCCATCTATGGCAGCTTCAACTAAAGACAAGCCATGATGTCGTCTTTGTACAGCAAACTCTACAATTAATATAGCATTCTTGGCCAAAAGACCAATAAGCATGATTAAAGCAATTTGGAAATAAATATTATTTTCCAAACCTGTAAAATAGGTTGTAGCATAAGCTCCAGCTACACCAATTGGTAATGAGAAAATAATAGAAAGTGGTAATAGATAACTTTCGTATTGTGCAGACAGTAAGAAATACACAAATAGGATGCTAATTAAAAATATAATTGTTGATTGTCCTGCTGAAGCAATTTCTTCACGAGTAATTCCTGAATAAGCTACTTGATAGCCTTCTGGTAAATTAGTTTCAGCTAATTGATTGATGGTTTTAATAGCATCTCCAGAACTAAATCCAGGAGTTGCTGCACCATTTACAGTAACCGCATTAAATAAATTGAATCTGTTTACAGTTTGTGGTCCATATACACGATTGAAAGAAACGTATTGCGAAATAGGTGTCATTTCGCCACTTGGTGTTTTAACCATCATGCTGTTTAAGCTAGCTTCGTCTGTTCTATCTTCTGGTAAGGTTTGAATAAACACACGGAATTGTTTTCCAAATCGGCTAAAATCGGCTACATAATTCCCTCCAATATAACCTTGCAAAGCAGATAAAATAGCACTTGTTGAAATTCCAGCTTCTTTAGCTCTTTCTACATTGATGTTTAATTCCAACTGTGGAAAATTAGTACTAAAGGAATTGGAAGCATAAGCAATTTCAGGTTGCTGGCTCAAGAGCTTCACAAAATCGGTTGCAGTAGCATCCAGTTCTGCTAATGGTCTGGCATTTCTATCTAATAAACGCATTTCAAAACCATCTGCACTACCAAAACCAGGAACACTTGGAGGTGTGAAAAAGATAATTTTAGCATCTGGAATCATGGCTGCTTTTTGAAACAATTGCCCAATAATACCATTGACAGATTCTGCTTCAGTTTCTCTATCGTCCCATGAATCAAGTATTATAAAGCCCATTGCATTAGAACTTCCTTCACCAGAGAAAAAGTTTCTACCACTAATAAATGAAGCTCCTTTAATTCCTTCAATGTCTTTAATCATTTCGTATAAGTTATTATTAACTTGAAAGGACCGATCTTGTGAAGCTCCAGGTGGTAATTCGGCATTCATAAAAATAACACCTCTATCTTCTGAAGGCACAAATCCGGTTGGAATGACTTTATTGGCTGCAATAATTCCAAAAACGCTTACGCCTAAAATGGCAAACGTAATCCATTTGTGCTTTATTAAAAAACCTAAAGATTTGGTGTACTTTTCTGTTGTTGCATTAAACGCTGTGTTAAATGCTGCATAAAAACGTTGTAATAACGATTTCTTTTTATGCTCTTGCTCGTTATGTGGTTTTAAGAAAATAGCACATAATGCTGGTGTTAAGGTTAAAGCGTTTAATGCTGAAATAAAAATGGCAATCATTAAAGTAACTCCAAACTGCTCGTAAAACACACCTGAAGGTCCTTTGATAAATGTGATAGGTATAAATACTGCCATCATAACTAAAGTAATGGATACAATAGCTCCACTAATTTCACTCATGGCAGAAATGGATGCTTTTTTAGCATCTTTATAACCACCTTCTAATTTGGCATGTACGGCTTCTACAACCACAATAGCATCATCAACAACAATACCAATAGCGAGAATTAATGCGAATAGCGTTAGTAAGTTGATAGAGTAACCCAGCACATTTAAGAAAAAGAAAGTACCAATAATAGATACTGGAACTGCAATAGCTGGAATAAGCGTGGATTTAAAATCTTGTAGAAAGATAAAGACAACAATAAATACCAGTAAAAAAGCTTCTAATAAGGTATGTAATACTTTTTCTATGGAGGCTGTTAAGAATTTATTAGTATCGTAATTTACCAAATAATCTATGCCTTCTGGGAAATCTTTTTTAAGTTCATCTAACTTGATATAAATATTTTCAATAATTTCTTGTGCATTAGAACCTGGTGTTTGAAAAACCCCAAAGTTGACAGCTGGATTTCCTTTTGTTCTGGAAACCGAAGAATAAGAAAAAGCATCCAACTCGACTGTTGCAACATCTTTAACACGCAAAAATTGACCATCGCCTAGGGCTTTGATTACGATATCTTCATAATCTTTGGCCTCTTTGTAACGTCCTTTATATTTAATAACATACTCGAAAGCTTCACCACTATTTTGACCTAAAGAACCAGCAGCTGCTTCCAAACTTTGTTCGTTGATAGCTTTTGTAACATCTCTTGGCTCAATTTTATATGCTGCCATTTTATCTGGATCTAACCAAATACGCATGGAATAATCTTTAGCACCAAAAACATTGACTGCTCCAACACCATTGATACGTTGTATTTCTGGTTTAATGTTGATGTTTAAATAGTTTTGTATAAAGGTATCATCATACTCAGGGTTTGTGGAAAAAATGGCTGTATAGAGTAAGGCAGAATTTTGTTGCTTTTGTGTAACAACACCTGCACGAATTACTTCTGAAGGTAACAGTGCATTTGCTCTTGCTACTCTGTTTTGTACGTTTACTGCTGCAATATCTGCATCATAACCTTGTTCAAAAAACACTTGAATGGAAGCACTTCCAGAGTTACTAGCTGTTGAGGTAATATAAGTCATTCCTTCAACACCATTAATCTGCTCTTCAATAGGAACAATAACACTTTCCAAAATAGTTTCAGCATTAGCTCCTGGATAGAAAGCGTTCACTTGTACTGTTGGTGGTGCAATATCTGGATATTGTGTTATTGGTAATTGTGTGAGTCCTAAAACACCTAGAATAACAATGATTATAGATATAACTGTAGATAATACAGGTCTTTCAATAAATTTTTGTAACATAATAAGATTTATTTAAAAATGGTCTCAAAAGAATTTACAATACTATCCATTGATTTTTCAATTGGCTTAATCTTGCTTCCTGGACCCACTTTATTAAGTCCTTTTGCTAAAATAGTTTCACCAACTTCTATCCCTTCACTTATAATATATAAGCGATTAGCTTCTTTTAAAATAGTGATAGGTTTATCTATTAAAGAATCACCTATAACTTTATAAACAAAAACCTTTCCTTGTCTTTCAAATGTTGATTCAGCAGGAATAACCAACACATCTTCAAAAGTTCTAGGGACTAAAATAGTTCCACTACTTCCATTTCTAAGCAAGCCTTTTTCATTTTCAAATTTTGCTCTAAATGTGATAGTTCCAGTTTGAGTATTAATATCTCCAGTAATTGTTTCAATTTTCCCAGATTTTTCAAATAGTTTCCCGTTTGCTAAGCGTAATTTAACTTCAGGGAATTTTTCTATTTTTTCTTCAGCTGTTTCTCCTTTAGCTTCTTCCATAAACGTAATAAACTCTTTCTCATTCATTGAAAAATAAGCATAAACTTCATGAATAGAAGACACATTTGTTAAAGGTTGTTGATCTTGAGCACTTACTAAAGCCCCTTTTCTATGATTAATAGAACCTACAACACCATCTACGGGACTTTTTACATTTGCGTAATTAATATTTGCTGCGATACTATTATAAGCACTTTGGGCTTGAAGTAGTTTGGCATTTGCTGTTTCTAGTTGTACATTACTAATAATGTTTTTTTCTACTAAGGGTTTTAATTTATCTACTTCAACTTGAGCAGCATTCACATTTGCTTTTGCAGCATTGGCATCTTGGCTTAAAGATTGTGTTTCCAACCTAAATAAAGATTGCCCTTGCTTAACAACCTGTCCTTCTGAAACTAATACTTCTTTGATGTATCCAGATACTTTTGGGCGTACCTGACTATTCACTTTCCCTTCAATACTTGCTGGAAAATTTTTATGAGTTGTAACATCTTTTTTAACAACTTTAACTACTGGATATGGTAATACTGGAGGAGCTTTTTGTTCCGGTTTATTTTTCCCACAGCTTAAAACAAGGAAACTCACAGTTAGTATTAAAATGGAGTATAAATTATTCTTTTTCATTTTTGAAGGTATTTAAAGATCGAAATGGTTGCCTGTTATTTTTGTTCTTAATTTTTCTATGGAAGCTGATGCTTCATCTATAAAATTGATAAAATCGCTATGAAAGTTTAAATCGAATTTTTCTTCTTCATTATCGATTTTTTGCAGATTTATAATTTCCTTATAATTCTTAATTTCTATGTGTAACTCGCGTTCTTCTTGCCATTCAGTTATCATTTTATTTATATTCTGAATGATGGCGTCCTTATTAATTACAAAATATTTTTTGCGATCTCCTGTTTTAGTGAAATACACAATTTTTTTTAAATCTAGTAAATGATTAAGGTGGGTAGAAATAGTACTTTTACTGGCACTAAGGTTGGTTACCATGTCTTCAAAAGTAACTCCCTTTTTACCCGTTAGAATAATGTAAGATAGCATACGAGAGGCAACAGGTGCTAACTGTTCTTTGTTTTCAAAATGCACGCCTAATTTTTCTACTAAGCGCATTTTTTCTATACATATATTTTTTTTCATTAGTAAATGTTAGAATACAGTTTGATTATCCTGAAATTTCTATGCAAATATATAAGTATAGTTCGGTTTTAGCCGAACTAAACGAAGTTAAAAGAGTGTTAAATAAAAAAGTCAATGGAATTCCATTGACTTGTATATATAATATTGAGACTTTTTATTATAATGCTGATTTGAACTGCTCTAAAAAACGCACATCGTTTTCACTAAATAAGCGTATATCGTTAATTTGATGCAACAACATTGCTATTCTGTCTATACCAACACCAAAAGCAAACCCTGAATATTCTTTTGGATCAATATTGCAATTTTCTAATACGTTAGGATCTACCATACCACAGCCACCAATCTCTAACCAACCAGTTCCTTTAGTAATTCTGTAATCGGATTCTGTTTCAAGTCCCCAAAACACATCAATTTCTGCACTAGGTTCTGTAAACGGGAAATAAGATGGACGTAATCTAATTTTAGATTTCCCAAACATTTCTGTAGTGAAGTATTGTAAGGTTTGTTTTAAATCTGCAAAGCTTACATCTTTATCAATGTATAATCCTTCTACTTGATGAAAAAAACAATGAGAACGAGCCGAAATAGCTTCGTTTCTATAAACTCTTCCTGGAGAAATAGTTCTGATAGGAGGTTTGTTGTTTTCCATATAACGTACTTGAACCGAACTGGTATGTGTACGCAATAAAATATCTGGATTTGTTTGAATAAAAAACGTGTCTTGCATATCTCTAGCAGGATGATATTCCGGCAAGTTTAATGCTGTAAAGTTGTGCCAATCGTCTTCAATTTCTGGACCTTCGCTTACATTAAAACCTATTCTAGAAAAGATATCGATAATTTGATTTTTAACAACAGATATAGGATGACGAGCACCAATATCTATAGGTTCTCCTGGACGAGATAAATCGCCATAAATCCCTTTTACTTCTTCTTTACTCTCGAGGTCTTCTTTTAAAGCATTTACTTTGTCTTCAGCCGTTTTTTTAAGGGCATTAATAACCTGACCAAATTCTTTTTTCTGGTCGTTTGCTACATTTTTAAATTCTTTAAAATAGTCGTTAAGCAACCCTTTTTTACCTAAATATTTTATACGGAAAGCTTCAATCTCTTCTTTAGATTGAGATTGGAAAGCCTCTGCTTCGGCTATTAATTCTTTTATCTTATCTATCATGATATGGTTGAAAATGAGGGCAAATTTAAGAAAACTTACTCTATATACTTTGCTTCAACAAAATAATTTACAATAGCCTCTTTCATTAAAACGCTTTGTTCTCCAGCTTTTAAAGTTGGTAACTGTTCTTTTACTTTATAATGTGGCCATTTTTCTTCATCAAAAAAATCAAACTCATAATATCCATAAGGCTCTAAGAGTCTGCAAATGGCTATGTGCATGAGATCTAATTTATGGTCTTTTTTAAAAGTTCTATCAAACTGACCTAATTCTTGAACGCCAATTAGGTAAATAATAGCGTCTAAATCTAATTGGTCTCCATCTGCAAATTGATTGGATAGTTTGTTTACAATCAAATCCCATCGTTGTTTTAATTCCTCGTCTCTTGACATAATAATTTTAAAGTTGCAAAGTTAATTTATATTTGTTTAAAATCTATAATTATGAATGTTTTAGATATTGTTTTGGTAGCCCTATTACTTTTTGGCTCTATAAAGGGTTTTTTAAAAGGGTTTTTTGTTGAAATTGCATCATTGATTGCTTTAATTGCAGGTATTTATGGTGCTATTCATTTTAGTAATTATGCCTCAGAATTTTTATTAGATCATGTAGAATGGAGCGAAAAAACAGTTAACATAACTGCATTTGCAATAACGTTTATTATTATAGTGTTAGCCATTTCTTTAGCAGGAAAGGCATTAACTAAATTAGCAGATTTTGCAGCTTTAGGCTTATTTAATAAAATACTAGGGGCTGTTTTTGGTGCTTTAAAAATTGGATTAATTTTAAGTATTGTCTTAATTATTTTTGATAAAATGAATAAAACCATTCTTTTTGTTGATGAAGATAATATAGAAAACTCAACTCTCTATAATCCAGTAAAATCTTTAGCACCTATGATTTTTCCTAGTATAATAAATAATGTTACTGAGGAAGGCAAAGAACAAGAAACAACCAAAGAAGAAATATAAAAAAAGCCACTATTAAAGTGGCTTTTTTTGATATAGTTTAGAATTGGATTATGCTTTATTTTTTACATTAGCTTTAACCCATTTTAAACAGTCGTTAAAATTGTCAAACAAGTGCTCTTCTGGAATTAAATCAGGAATAATATCTATGCGTTCCATTAAATATCTTGGCTGATTTAAGAGCCCAACAATTAATATATTCATGTTATTCTTTTTTAAATCGATTAAGACATCTTCCAAAGCATATAATCCTGATTGATCTATATAAGCCATTCTTCCAGTTCTAATAATAACTGTCGATGCTGTTTTTGGGATTTGATCTGCAAGAATTTGGAAATCGCTAGTAGTCCCGAAAAATAGAGGTCCTTTAATATGTTTAATAAAAACTTCTTGTTTTAAGTATTCTGGAAAGTTAGCTTCATCATCCCAAGCCTTTTCATTAGCTAAAGATTTTACGTCTGAACGTTCAGTAGTAAGATCCCCAATTTTTTTCATAAACATTAAAGAAGCAAAAATTAATCCAATACCTACAGCATAGACTAAATTCCAAAAGGTAGAAAGCAGTAATACAACTATCATGATTAATACTTCTGAGCTCATTTTTATAGGCCCTAATTTTATGTCTTTAGCCATACTTGGAATGGCTTTAAGTCCTTTATAGTCCATAACACCAATTCCAACAGTAATTAGTATTCCAGCTAACACAGCTGCTGGAATTTGTGATGCAACAGGTCCAAGTAATAAAAGAATTAAAAGCAACATGACACCAGATATCATTCCAGATAATCTGGTTTTTCCTCCAGCATTTATATTAACAACCGTTCTAATAGTTGCACCAGCTCCAGGTAAACCTCCAAATAAACCAGCAATACTATTTCCAATACCTTGACCAATAAGTTCTTTATTTGGATTATGTCTTGTTTTAGTTACATTATCTGCTACAACACTAGTTAATAACGAATCTATTGCTCCAAGTATGGCAAGTGTAAATGCTGTAAAGATGTATGGGGTTAAATTACCAAAATTAAATTCTGTAAAGACTCTTAAATTTGGAATAGGGAAGCCTCCAGGAATTTCTTCAATAGGCCTATAATTTAATCCAAAGCCAATAGCTATTCCAGACATGATTATTAATGCAACAAGAGTGCTTGGAATCACTTTTGTGATATACTTAAAGCCATAAATTATAAAAATAGTACCAAGGGCTAATAATAATTCCAACCAATTTATATGTTGAAGTGCTCTTGGAATAGCCTTAACAGAACCTAAAGCACTTGATGCAGAATTTCCTGCTAGAATTTGAGATTCTTTTAAGATGGCTTCTTCAGTTATTTGTTGAGCTCGTTTATTTATCTCATTGAAATTTTCTAAAACTAAAATACCTTCACTGGATTCTTCTTTTAGTATGTCTTTAAGAATCATTTCTTCAGCTTTTGACTTATATTGGTTAACCAGATCAACATCTTCACCTGGATAGTATCCAACTGCTGGAAGTATTTGAGTTATTAAAATAATAAGTCCAATGGCTGTCATGAATCCTGAAATTACAGGATAAGGTATGTATTTAATATATTTTCCAAAACCAAAAACTCCAAGTGCAACTTGCATCAATCCAGCCAAAATAAAAACGGCTAAAATAATAGGAAGCGATTTGCTAACATCTCCTTCATTTACTGCTAAAAGGCCAGCAATTAAAACCATACTAACAGCTGTTAGAGGTGCAGTAGGACCTGAAATTTGAGTTTTAGTTCCACCAAAGAAAGCTGCGAAAAAACTTAAGAAGATTGCACCATAAAGCCCAGCACTTGGGCCTAATCCAGAAGAAACGCCAAAGGCTAAGGCTAATGGTAAAGCAACAATTCCTGCAGTAATACCTCCAAAAGCATCACCTTTAAAATTTGAAAAGAAATTTTTCATTTAAAAATATTTAAAAATTAAGTTGGTATACATCATCTAATTCAGAATCATTACTGATATTAACTCCTAAGTCTTTTACTATTCCGGAGGTAAGTGCATAAACCCAACCATGAAGACTTAATTCCTGTCCATTTTTCCATGCAGATTGAACAATAGAGGTTTTAGAAAGGTCGAAAACTTGTTCATAAACATTAAATTCAACAAATTTATTAAATCGTTCTGTTTCATCGTTTATTTCATCTAATTCATTTTTATGAACTCTATAAACATCTTTTATGTGTCTTATCCAGTTGTCAATTAGTCCTATGGAATCATTTCCCATGGCAGCTTTGACACCTCCACAACCATAATGTCCACAAACAATAATATGTTTAACTTTGAGTACATTAACGGCATAATCCAGTACACTTAGCATATTCATATCTGTATGTAAAACCATGTTTGCTATATTTCTATGAACAAAAACTTCACCAGGTTTTGCACCTATAATTTCGTTAGCAGGAACTCTACTATCTGCACAACCAATCCATAATAATGGTGGAGTCTGACCTTTAGATAAATCAATAAAATATTCTTTATCTAATTGTAATTTATCATTCACCCATTTTTTATTATTATCTAATAATTGTTTATAAAAATCTTTCATGTAATTGCTGTTGAAGTGTTTATGAATATGATTAAATTATTGTTTGGTTTAAAGATACTATTAATAATTTTTATTGAAGTTGTTTGCCAACTTTTTAGAAAAAAGGTTAAGTCTAAAAAATATGGAAATAAAAAAAACCACTCAGAAGAGAGTGGTTTTTAGTATTAATTAGCTGAACTTAATGCTTGTCTTTTACATTATCTTTAATCCAAGTAACGCAATCTTTGAATGTAGTAAAAATGTGTTCTTCCGAAATTAAATCTGGAATAATATCAATTCGTTCCATCATATACCTAGGTTGTTTTAATAAACCAACAAAAAGAACAGTTATGTTTTTATTTTTTAAATCTAGAAGCATATCTTCCATAGCATATAAACCAGATTGATCCATATATTGCATACGTCCTAAACGCATAATGACAAATGATGCTGTATCTGGAATTTGTAATGTAAGCTGTTGAAATTCACTAGTAGAACCAAAGAATAAAGGACCTTTCAGGTGTTTGATAAATACTTCTTCTTTAAGTTTTTCAGGAAAGTTTATTTCATCTTTCCAAGCCTCTTCTTTTAAAGGTTTTACATCACTTCGTTCAGATGTTACATCTCCAATTAATTTCATAAACATTAAAGAAGCAATTACTAATCCAATACCAACAGCATAAACAAGGTTCCAAAATGTTGAAAGTAGTAATACAATTAGCATTATTAAAACTTCTGAGCTTAACTTAAATGGACCTAATTTTATATCCTTTGGTAAACTAGGAATGGCTTTTAACCCTTTATAATCCATAACTCCAATACCTACTGTTATTAATATACCAGCTAAAACAGCTGCTGGAATTTTTGATGCAATGGGTCCAAGACCTAACAAAATAATTAATAACATAACACCAGCAATCATTCCAGATAATTTGGTTTTTCCACCAGATGTAATATTAACTACTGTTCTAATAGTTGCACCTGCTCCAGGAATTCCCCCAAATACGGCAGCTACACTATTACCTATTCCTTGACCAACTAATTCTTTATTAGGTTTGTGTTTTGTTTTTGTCATGTTATCTGCTACAACACTTGTTAATAAAGAATCTATAGCTCCTAATAACGCTAGAGTTAAAGCAGTAAATATATAGGGTGTGATACTATTTAAATTAAATGACGTAAATATTTCTAAATTAGGAATAGGTAGTCCACTTGGAATTTCTTCAATTGGTCTATAATCTAAACCAAATCCTACTGCAATTCCAGACATAACAATTAAAGCAACTAATGTACTTGGAACAGCTTTTGTAATTCTCTTAAAGCCATAAATAATAAAAATAGTTCCTAATGCTAAAAATAGCTCCAACCAATTAATATTTTGAATGGCTCGAGGTAATGCTTTTATAGCTCCTAAGGCTCCTGATGCTTCTTTAGCAGCTAGTGTTTGAGATTCTTTTAAGATTGTTTCTTGAGAAATTCCTTCAGCTCTTGAAATAGTTTCTTTAAAATCTTCTAATACAAGAATCCCTTCTCCAGCTTCTTCTTTAAGTATGTTTTCTAAAATAACCTCTTCTGCTTGTGGTTTAAATAGATTAACAAATTCAGCATCTTCCTTTGGGTAATAACCTAATGAAGGTAAGACTTGAGTTAATAAAATAATAACACCAATGGCAGTCATAAACCCAGAAACTACAGGATATGGAATATACCTAATGTATTTCCCTAACCCTAAAGCACCAAGACCTATTTGCATTAATCCTGCCAATAGGAACACAGTTAAAATAATTGGCAAAGCCTTGTTTACATCGCCATCGTTGACAGCTATAATTCCTGCAATTACAACCATACTAACAGCTGTCATAGGAGCTGTTGGTCCAGATATTTGTGTATTAGTACCTCCAAAAAGTGATGCAAAAAAGCTAATAAATATGGCTCCATATAATCCTGCTGTTGGGCCTAAGCCTGAAGATACACCAAAGGCTAAAGCCAAAGGTAATGCAACAATTCCTGCAGTAATCCCTCCAAATGCATCACCTTTAATATTTGAAAATAAGTTTTTCATTTTTTCTTTGATTTAACGTTCTTAAAAATTTACGAATGTGATAATGTTTAATTGATCTGTACTACCAATTTCAAAAAATTGGTTCATATAACCCAATTCCATTCTTACAGAATCATTGATTTTGTATCCAAACCCTCCATATAGTCGGTTTCTGTCAAAAATAGGAGACTCAGTGTTAAGAAAAATTTCGTTATATGCTGAAAGGTACCATCTATTAGTTTCCTTTTTGCTTAAAGGTATATTTACACCTAAAAAATAACGTAGTCTTAATCTAAAGTCATCTTCTACAAATCGCTGTTCAAATCTGTAACGATGTTGAACAGTCAAATTTTTATAATTCTGTTTTGTAATCAATTGTTGATAAATACGATTTTCATTGACCTGCTCCTTCTCATCAGAACCTCCAATATAATTTTCTGATAAAATATAACCATAACCTAATAATATATTTGTTTTTTCAGTTAGATTATATCCTAAACCAACACGCAATAATAATTGTTCTAAATCGCCAATAGCATTATAATTTCGGTATTGAACTTCGTTATGAATATTCCATTTAGAATTAATTTTCTTATTTCCAAAATAAATCATCCAATTACCAAAATTACTATCTTGTCCAATAGAGTAAAGTGGTAGCATAAGCATTACTGATAATGCTACTATTTTAAAATCAATTATTTTTCTTTTTTCTATCAATTTATCCCATTTTATTCATAAAAAGTAACTGCTCCAGAATTAATATCGTACATAGCTCCAACAATCATAATTTCTCCAATGTTTTGCATTTCAGCTAATACATCACTTTCTTCAATAATTCTTTCTATAGATAATTCTACATTTTTTGCAGAAACATTATCCACGAAGTCAGTGTTTGACGAATTTCTCAAGCTTTTATCTTGAGGGTTCACTACTGCTTTTACTGCTGGTTTAATTTTTGCTAGCATACCAGTTAAGTTCCCAAGTTTAGCATCGTCGCAAGCGCCTTTTACTGCTCCACAGCTAGTATGACCTAAAACAACAATAAGTTTAGTGCCTGCCAGTTTACATGCAAATTCCATGCTCCCTAAAATATCGGAGTTAACAAAGTTACCTGCTATACGAACGCTAAAAATATCGCCTAAACCTTGATCAAAAACTAATTCTGCTGAAACTCTAGAATCTATACAACTTAATATGGTTGCAAATGGAAATTGCCCATCACTAGTATCGTTAACTTGTTCTAATAAGTTTCTATTAGCCTTTAAATTATTTTGAAATCTTACATTTCCTTCTTTTAAATACTCTAATGACTTTTGTGGTGTCATTGTTGCTTGTGTTTCTCTTGTATGTGCTTTCATTGTTATTAGTTTTTAAACATAAAATAATTGAGCTTTTTAATCTTTTTTTGGATTAAAAGCTAGTATTAATTAAATCTTGGGTAGACTAAACTACCTTTCCTAAAAATTAAATATTTAGTTGTGGAGGTGGTGAGATGAGATTTAGATGGGGTTTTGCATATTTTTTATTGCAATAACCAACGCTATTTTCAGTAGAGTTAAAAACGAAATCTGATTCGTTAGATTTTAAATTTGAAAATAAAATCTCTTTATCTATTTGTTTTTCGTGTCCTCTTTCTTCCTCTTCTGAAGTCGAATAAACAATAGAAATATCAATAGTGTCATCAACTATCATAATAACAGTTGGTGTTACTATAAACAGTATAAATACTACTGATAAGAATATAGAAACTACTTTTTTTGACATTTCAAATTTTATTAAAACGAGCGCTAATATAATAATTATAAATATTAACAATGTTGCCTAAATATTAAATCTCATTTAAAGCTTTAATATCTTGATTCAAAATCCAGCCTGTCTTCCCGTCTGATAGTTTAATTTTTTTCCAATTATTGACTGTGTCCAAAATTTGAACCTTAGTGCCTTCATGCAAAATAAATGCTTCTGTGCTACGTAAATTGGGCTCACTTTTAACTTGACTTTCCTGAACAAATACAATAGCAGGACGGTTTAATTTATCTAGATTATCTTTATGAAAAGCAAAAAGCAATGTTATGCAGGTTAAGCCAATGCATACCATACTAGAAACAAAAGTTAAACGCTTTGTTGTTGTAGAATAAGCAAAATAATAGAATAGAAAAAGTAGAACAAATAAGCATACAAATGCTACTGATGTTTTAGCCCAAAAATCAAAACTTAACTTGTTTGTTATGTTATTAAGATAGTTTGTAAGCCCAACTTCAGGAACAGAACCAATAGCATCAATGGTCATGTTTCGAGCAAAACCAAGATTGTTTTGAATTTCTTTATCTGTTGGATCTAGTTGTAATGCCTTTTCATAATAATAGATGCTAGGAGCAATATGATTTAATTTATAATGTGCATTGGCTAAATTGAAATATAATTCAGATGAATGCTCCCCATTATTTAATATAGCTTCATATTTTAAGATAGCTTGATCATAATCTCCTTCATTATATAGCGCATTTCCTTGCTCGAATAAAGAGCTGTTTTGAGCAAAAGAAAAAGTGCTTATAAAAACAATATATATGTAAATTATTTTTTTCATTTAAATTGTTTATCTATTGCTGAAATTGTTTTGGCAGCTTTATCATAATCTTGCTGCATTTCTACATTTGTAATAGGAGTATACCTTGCTAATTCGCAGTTCTTTAAATTACCTTTAAATTCTGAAACTTCAGCATGACTTACCTGTCTTGAAACTAGTAATTTTTCAATTTTATCTTTAGATAAATCGCTAGTTTCTATATTTAATTTAGCTTTTAAATAATTATGTAGTGCTTTTTCTAAAGCTACATAGAAGGCTTCTTTTTTTCCTAAGGCTTTTTTAGCTTCTCCTAAATAACGTTTTGCTAATTTATCGGCTTTTCTAATTTTATTTCCAACAATATCTGCATCTCGTTCTTGTTTTTTCTTTCTTATAATAATTGCCAACGGAATAGCCAAAAGAGGCAATAATAAACCTGTCCAGAAACCTGTAGATTTAAAAAAGTAATTTGGTTTTACGGAAGTTAAATTAGCATCAGTTTTTATAAATGCAAATTGTTGGCTGTTAACAACAACAGGTTGCTTGCCATTATTTACGGAAGCTATATTATTGTCTGAAGAGGTTGTGTTTGTTGGACCTTCTAGGACATTAATTACTATTTCTCCTGAAGAGATGCGTTTATAAGATTTTGTTTTTAGATCGAAATATGAAAATGAAATACTAGGAATTGGATACTTGCCTTTGTATTGTGGTACAATAGTATAAGCATCTGAAATGCTGCCTTGCATACCATTTAAATTAGTTGATACATTTTCAGCATGTTCTGGTTCATAAACTTCTAAAGAACTAGGCAAAGTTAACTTTGGTAATTCGAATAATTTTAAGTTTCCATTTCCTTTAACTTCCACTCGTGCTTGTAAAGATTCGGATGCATTTAATTCGGTTTTAGAAGTAATAACATTAAACTGAAAGTCTCCAACAGCTCCAGTAAAATCGTTTGGTTTTCCTGCAATAGGTAATTCTTTTACATTTATAGATCTACTACCAGCTGAAATGGTTTTATGAACCTGAGTCATTAATCGTCCTCCAAAAATATCTCTTCTGTTTGTTGGCACTTCAATTGTAACATCTAAACTTAATGGCTCTATTTCTAGCTTACCAGTTTTTTGAGGATACAATACTGTTTTACGTAAAACAACAAACCTATAATCTTCTCCTTTAAAAGTGCCATTTTGAACTTTTAAACCTTTGATATCAATGTTCTGACTCCAAAAATCGTTGTATCTTGGATTGTCTATTTCTCTCCAATTGCTAACTCCTGTATCTGGCGAGACATAAAGCTTATAAACAACAGTAATAGCTTCGTTTAAATATGGGTTAGTATTAGAAACTTCGGCTATTAAATGAATATTATCTTCAGCAATTGTTTCCGGATTATTTTCATCGTTTGGATTATTTACAGCAGCAGTTACAACAACATTTATTGGTGTGGTTTTGTAGATTTCGCCATCTATCTCAATAGTTGCTTGATTAATACGAAAAGAACCTCTTTTTTTAGGTGATAAAAAATAGCTGTATGTTTTTTTATAAGACCTCTTTCCATTAATCCAAGAGGTGCTTACTGCTTGATTTGGCCCTCCAATAACAGTGAAGTTTTCAAAATCTGGAGGATTGAAATTATCTCCATCTTGATTCATTTCAAAATCAACACGCAATCTTTCGTTTATACCAAGCTTTTTCTTACTTACTTTAGCCTCAAAAGAGACTTGAGCACTTGCAAAACTAGTACTTAATACAATTAAAATTAATGTTATGTGTTTTAATAATTTCATTTCTAGATAAGAATTCACAAGATTAAATTTACCAATCTTTCTCTGTTTGAATTTTTACTCCTTTTTGTTTTTCGGCATTCATTTTTTCCTGAACCTTTTGTTCTTGGTTATTCATAGCCTCTAATAAATTCTTTACTTGCTGAGGAGACAACTGACCTTGTTGTGGTTGTGGTTTTTGTTGCTCTTTTTCTTGATCATCTCCTTTGCCTTGATCCTTTTTGTCATCTTTAGGCTTTCCTTCATCATCTTTTTGGTCGTCACCTTCTTTTTTATCTTGATCGCCTTGATCTTTATTGTCTTCTTTGTTATCGCCTTCTTCTTTGTCTTGTTGGTCTTCGTTTTCTTTATTCTCGTTTTGGTTTTGATCCTGATCTTGATCTTTGTTCTGGTCGTCTTTACTATCGTCTTGTTGCTCCTGATCGTCTTTTTGATCTTCAGCACATTTTTTTGCTAAAGCTAAATTATAACGAGTTTCATTGTCTGTTGGGTTATTTCTCAAAGCATTTTTATAGGCATCTACAGCTTCTTGACATTTATTTTCTTTCATCAAGATGTTGCCAATATTATGAAATGCTTTATATTTTTCTTCTTTAGAGGTCGCACTTTTGGTTGCTTGTTGTAATCTATAGAGAGCTTCATTATAACTTCCTTCATTAAAATAAGATGTTCCTAAATTATAAGCACCAGCAACGGAAGTAGGTTCTTTAGATATGGCTTTTCTATAAGCCATTTCAGCTGAAACAAAATCGTCATTAACAGCTAATTCATTGCCTTCATATACATAATTATTAGCTTTTTTTAAAGCCTCTTTCTGTTCCTTTTCTTTGTCCTTATCTTGGGCAAAGCTGGTAACTGAGATAATAGTGAATATGTAAATTAAAAACCGTTTCATTTTTATTTTAAGCTATTTAAGTCTTGTGTTTAGCAATTTCAAATATATAAAACACTTGTACTATTGATAGTTAAAGGTTTTATAAAATTTCTTGCTATAATTGGAGTATTATTTTATTAATTTCTAGCTTTTAGAGTAGCTAGAGATTTTCGTTAAATAAATTTAATTTCTTTAACCAAGATGTTTTACGTTCAAGTAAGAAGATATCTATAAATAAAAAGACAATAGCAAAGATTAAAAACCATTGAAACTGGTCTTTAAAGTCTGCAAATTGTTTGGCTTCAAATTCTTTTTTATCCATTTTATTTAAAATATCTCTAATGTTTTCTACTACATCGTTGGTGTTATCTCCATTTATATAAGCACCATTGGCTTCGTCTGCAATTGCTTTCAGCGTTTCTTCGTTTAATTTAGTAATAACAGTTTCGCCATCCTTATCTTTTTTATAGTTTAAAACAACACCATTTCTTTTTATTGGTATAGGCCCTCCTTTTATGTTTCCAACACCAATTGTGAAAATTCGAATGCCTTCTTCGCTTGCTTCCTCGGCTACTTTTGCTGCTTCTTCACTATGGTCTTCACCATCTGAAAGAATTATTAATACACGATTAGTTTGCTCATCATCGTCATAATAGGTTTTTGCTAATTCTATTGCTTCGTTAATAGCTGTCCCTTGCGATGATAACATGTCTGTATTCATGTTTTGCAAGAACATCTTTGCAGAAGCATAATCTGTAGTAATTGGTAGTTGTGGAAATGCCTTGCCTGCATAAGCTATAATTCCAACACGATCGCTTGCCAGATTATTAATGATTTGTGTAACTAATTGTTTCGATTTTTCCAATCTGTTTGGCGCTATATCTTCAGCCAACATACTTTTTGAAACATCTACAGCAAAGACAATATCGACACCTTCACGTTTAACTGTTTCTAGTTTCGTACCAATTTTTGGATTTACTAATGCTATTGCTAAAGAGGCTATAGCTAAACATAAAATAATAAGTTTTAATATAGATTTAAAAAGTGATTGGTTAGGGCTTAGTCTTTTTAATAATTTCTTATCTGCAAATGTCTTTTGAGCATGACGTTTCCAAAGTTGAAGCACCAAAAAGAGTAGGATTATTACTGGAATAACCGCTAAAACCCAAAACCATATTTTTTCTTCTAATTGATACATGTTTACTTTCCGTGAATGCGGAAATCTTTTTAATTATTATTTATTTTTTTGTGGATTCGGTTATTACTACGAATGCACAGATATTTTTATTTAAAGACCTTTCGACTGCGCTCAAGGTGACATTTTAATTGTTATTTATTTAACACCTACAAGGTTTTTGAAATCTAGCAGGATATTCTAAAAACTTAAACAAAACTTCTAAAAATTGTGAATCTTAATAATAACTCAAAAAGTAATAGCATGCCAGCTAGTAATACTAGTGGTCTGTATTTTTCTTCGTAATTATAATATTTAAATTCTTCTATTTCTGTTTTTTCAAGCTTGTTTATTTCGTCGTAAATCTCAGCGAGTTTTTTGTTATTTGTTGCTCTAAAGTATTTTCCTCCTGTAACTTCAGCTATTTCTTTTAATAGCTCTTCATCTATTTCCACTTGAGCGCGACCATACTGTAAATTACCATTAGGCAAAATACCCATTGGTGTTAGTGCCATTCCATTTGTGCCAATACCTATAGTATATGTTTTTATACCATATTCTACAGCTAGTTCACTAGCAATTTTAGGATCTATAAAACCAGAATTATTAACTCCATCTGTTAAAAGAATTATTATTTTACTTATGGCTTTACTGTCTTTTAATCTGTTTACTGATGTGGCTAACCCCATTCCAATAGCTGTTCCACCTTCAATTACGGTATTGTAATTTATGCTTTCTAAAGAACGTAATACAATGGCTTTATCGCTAGTTATTGGTGTTTTTGTGTAGCTTTCTCCTGCATATTCTACCAAACCAATTCTATCGTTAGGTCTCTCTTTAATAAATTGAGCAGCCACTTGTTTTAAAGCTTCTAATCTATTAGGTTTCAAATCTTTAGCCAACATACTTGCTGAAACATCTATTGCCATAACAATGTCTATACCTCTTGTAGTTTTAGTCTTTGTAGACACATCTACTGTTCTTGGTCTAGCTAATGCTGTTATTAAAAGTGCTAAAACCAATAATCTTAGTACAAACAAAAAATGTTTTAATTTAGGAAGAATGGAATTTCCAGTTTTAAATCCTTTAAGGCTTGAAATTTTAAGTTCGGCTGTTTGTTTTTTATATTTAAAAAGATACCATACCACAGCTAATGGAAGTAATAAAAACAACCAGAAAAACTCTTTATTTAAAAATTCAATTCCTTCAAACATTATTGTGCTGCTTTTTTAAGTTCAATAGAATTAATAATTCTCTCAGATATACTATCTGCATAGGTATCATCCATTGGCCAGATTACCATGATTTGTTGTAAAACTTCAGAATTATCTGAAATAAACTGAAGTAAAGCGTAATGCGCTTCTTTGTAATTATCTGAATTTGAAACAGGAATTTTTAATGTCCCATAAGTTTTTAAACCTTCAGCTCCATTTGGAGTTGCAAATTTTTCTTGTTTTACAAATATGTCTGTAATACCTGCTTCTTCTAATTTTGTAATGCTTTCTTTGGCAATATTAATTGGATCTATTTTTTCTTCTTCTCCTTCTTTTTGCTTTGGAAAGGTTGTAGTACTTAAAGAGATATGAAAATTATCTTGAATAGTTCCATAAACAAAAGTTGTTGTTTGTATTTGCGATTTTATATCTTCTGGAATAGGTAGATTTTCTCTCTTTAAAACCTTTGGTGTTGATATTTCGATTGGAGGTATTCCGTATTCACTTCTTACCCAATCGCCTTCAAGTAGTTCTTTACTATCATGACCAATAAGCGTATCTTTTATATTTGTAAAACCATATTTTAAACCAAATCCTACAAAAATAGCCACAAGTAAACCTAAAATAGCAACTCCAGTTATTATTTTCTTTTTACGGTTCTTTTTACGTGCTTGTTCTTCTTTATATTGTTCGTTTAGTAGCTTCTCTTCTTCTGTTGGTTCTGGCAAGGCTTCTTTAACATGATCTATTTCTAAATCTATGGTTTTTCTGTCTAATTTAGCTAATTCAATGTCTGGTGCAGATTTAGCAAATTTTACTAAATCGGCACGTTTTAATATGCTATCTAGATTTTTAATATCTTCTTTGCTAATGTCTATTTGATTACCATCTTTAAGCAAATTTAATCTATTGATTAATTCATCTGTAGTACTTTCTAATGCTCGATCGTAGACTTTTTCGTCTAGATATTTTCGAATAATAAAAGTTAATTCTGAATAGTATTCTTTTAATTCTGAATGTTCTAAATAATGACTTTCATCTAACTGTTTCAAAGCTAATTTAGCTCTCTCATAAGGAGGAAGTAAGGCTATTTTTTCTTCTTTTGTTAATGGTTTTCTTCGCCATATAAACCAATATATTAAACCACCTACAATACCAATAATAACTAATATTAATAATAAAGTTTTCCACCAATCACTAGCACTTTTTTCTACTTCAATTAATGGTTTAATGTCATACAGTCCTTGTTTGGTTGTGTCTATAGCAATGTTATTTACTAACACCTTTAGAGAATCTGTGAAGAATGTTTTATCTCCAATAAGTACTTTTTGCTTAGGAATAATATAGCTGCCAGAATCAAACTGAGTTAAGCCATATTTTTTAATAAGTTTATAGGTTGCGTCTTTTTTTGTAGTATCTACTTTATAGGACTCTATCATTTCTAAAGGAGAAAATGTTTGTCCTTCAGGAAATACAACTAAATCTGTAGTATCTGCCTCAACTTGTATTCTAAGTGTAATTTGCTCTCCAATTTTTATTTTAGTAGAGTCTATTGATGATGTTATTTGTTGAGAAAAAGAGACATTATAAAAAAGGCAAAAGAAAAAAGCCAGTAAAATACTGCTCTTAAAAATTGTCTTATGTTGTGATTTATAATTCATTTATCCTCTTCTTTTAAAATAGCCAAGCAATTTCTTTACATAACTTTCATCTACACGACAATCTAAAGAACCTGCACCAGATTTGGTAAAACTTTCTTTAAAATAATCCACTTTATTATTGTAAAACTTGCTATAATTACGTCTTACAGTTTTTGAAGTTGTATTTACAAGCATGTACTCTCCAGTTTCCCCATCTTGCATTTGTACCATACCAAGGTTAGGTATAGCTTCTTCGCTTTTATCAAATACTCTAATTCCTGTAACATCATGTCTTCCTGAAGCAATTTTTAGCGTTTGCATATAGTCGTCTGCAATAAAATCGCTTAATAAAAACACAATGGCTTTTTTCTTCATGACATTGGACAAAAACTTTAGAGCTTCAGCAATATTGGTTTGTTTGCTTTTAGGTTTAAATTCAATTAATTCACGAATAATTCGAAGTACATGAGAACGCCCTTTTTTTGGAGGAATGTATAATTCTATTTTATCTGAAAACAGAATCAATCCAATTTTATCGTTATTTTGAGTTGCTGAAAAGGCTAGGGTTGCTGCTATTTCAGTTACTATTTCGTTTTTAAATTGCGATTCTGTACCAAATAATTCTGAACCAGAAACATCAACCATGAGCATCATTGTTAGCTCACGTTCTTCTTCAAATATTTTAATATGTGGTTCGTTATAACGAGCAGTTACATTCCAATCGATATTTCTTACATCGTCTCCATATTGATACTTTCGAACTTCAGAAAAAGTCATACCACGACCTTTGAAGGTTGAATGGTATTCACCTCCAAAAATATGATCAGACAAACGACGTGTCTTAATCTCTATTTTTCGTACTTTTTTTAGTAATTCTTTAGTATCCATCTATTCAGTAAACAGTTTTCAGTCGCAGTATTCAGTTATCAATAAACCGTCAAGTTTTCTTTTAAGTATTCAATTATGAGTAAGCAACTGCTAACTGTAACTGAATACTGAAAACTCTTTTTATGGTACTTCTATTTCGTTTACAATTTTATTGATAATGTCTTCGGAAGTAACATTTTCAGCTTCGGCTTCGTAGGTGATTCCAATTCTATGACGTAACACATCATGAACTATAGCACGAACATCTTCTGGAATTACATAGCCACGACGTTTAATAAACGCATAGCATTTTGCAGCTGTTGCAAGATTGATACTTCCACGAGGAGATGCACCAAACGAAATTAACGGTTTTAAATCGGCAAGTTTATATTTTTCAGGATAACGTGTAGCAAACACAATATCTAGAATGTATTTTTCAATTTTTTCGTCCATGTAAACTTCTCTAACAGCTTTTTGAGCGTTTAGAATTTGTTGTACAGAAACTACAGGGTTTACTTTATCGAATGCACCTTTTAAATTGGCACGAACAATAAGTTGCTCTTCCTCCATTTTAGGATAATCAATTACTGTTTTTAGCATAAAACGATCTACTTGAGCTTCAGGAAGAGGATATGTTCCTTCTTGTTCAACTGGGTTCATTGTAGCCATTACTAAAAATGGTTTATCCAGAATAAAAGTTTCGTCTCCAATAGTTACTTGCTTTTCTTGCATGGCTTCAAGTAAAGCAGATTGCACTTTAGCTGGTGCTCTGTTAATCTCATCTGCTAAGACAAAATTGGCGAAAATAGGTCCTTTTTTAATAGTGAAGTCGTTTTGCTTCATGTTATATATTAAAGTACCTGTTACGTCTGCTGGAAGTAAATCTGGAGTAAATTGGATTCTGCTAAAGCTCCCATCAACAGCTTGAGAAAGTGTATTAATTGCTAATGTTTTTGCTAAACCAGGAACACCTTCTAGTAAAATGTGTCCTTGTCCTAATAAACCAATAAGTAATCTTTCGACCATATGCTTCTGACCAACAATTACTTTGTTCATTTCTAATGTAAGTAAATCAACAAAAGCACTTTCCTTTTCAATCTTCTCGTTAATTGTCTTAATATCAATTGTACTTGTATCTTCCATCATTTTTTAATTTTTAATCTCTCGAATATAGTATCCTTAATTGAGCCATGCAAATTGTTAAATTTTTTGCTTTCTTGTTGTTAATAATTGGTTAAAAATTAACATGTTTAGATAACTTTAAGACTATTATGTTTTATAATTTTAAATTCAATTAAAATCATTCTAGATTTAAAGGGAATGAAAACTATATTTTAAATGAAAAAAATAGCCTTAATTACAGGAGCAACTAGTGGTATTGGAAGAGCAACAGCTCATGAGTTTGCAAATCATGGAATTCACTTAATATTATGTGGAAGGCGTGAAGAACGACTAGAAACCATTAAAAAAGCATTAAAAAAACAGACAGAAGTTTACACGTTAAACTTTGATGTTAAAGATAAGAATGAAACCTTTAAGGCTATTGAGTCTCTTCCAGATGAATTTAAAAATATTGATATTTTAATTAATAATGCAGGAAATGCACATGGACTAGACTCAATTCAATCAGGTAACACAGATGATTGGGATGCCATGATGGATATAAACGTCAAAGGCCTATTGTATGTAAGTAAAGCTGTAATTCCAAATATGACTAATCGTAAAACTGGGCATATAATTAATATTGGGTCTTCGGCTGGAAAAGAAGTCTATCCAAAAGGGAATGTGTATTGTGCTAGTAAACATGCTGTACTTGCTATTACTGAAGGTATGCGAATAGATTTAAATGAATATGGAATAAAAGTTTGCGCCATTAATCCAGGATTGGTAGAAACAGAATTTTCACAGGTTAGATTTAAAGGAGATGCTATTGCAGATAATGTGTATAAAGGATACAAAGCCTTACAACCTCAAGATATAGCTGAAATAATTTATTTTGCTATTACTCGTCCACCACATGTAAATATTGCAGATTTATTAGTGTTTCCAACTGCTCAGGCTTCATCGACTATTGTAAAGAAAGAGTTTTAATTAAAAAAATCCTGCTTTCTCAGGGAGTGAACATGATTAACAAGCGCCTACTTATTAAAAACCTTTTAGCTCATAATGATGAGAATAGTTTTTATGATAAGAAACGTATTATAGATATTAGTCATAAAGAAGGAAAAGCAAAATTTTTAAAACATGTTTGTGCACTTTCAAACAGTAATCCTAAAAACAACTCATACATTGTTATAGGTGTTGAAGATGAGGACAGCAACATTATAGGAGTCGATTTTTTTGACGACAGTAAAATTCAAAACCTTATCAATGCATATCTATCAAATCCACCTATTGTTCAATACGAAAACATTCCGTTTCCACACTTGCCAGACGATAAGGTTGTTGGTCTAGTAACTATTAGATCTATTGATAAAATTACGTCTCTTCGAAAAAACATATGGAAATATTATGGAGGCTCTGTGTTTTTTAGAGATGGAAGCATGAGTATGCCAAAAGTTTTTGATATTGAAATTAAAGATGTTAATTCTGCAATAGTTTCAGCAATTGAAAGTCATTCGCAAAACAATATTGAACATACACTTGATGGTGTTTTCGATTTTTTAAAAACACGACAAGATTTCAATCCACAATATAAGGTGTTTAAAGAGTATTTTGTTTTGTGTTGGTCTGGACTCAAAAAAACAGTTAAAGACGAAGTGTTTTATTCCAGAGTAGATATTAAATTAATAAACGAACAAGTGCGTTTGTTTTATTCAACACTTGATGAGGTTTCTATATCTTTCGATGAGGATTCATTTAGAATTATTGAATATGTAAATTTAGGTCTTCAAAATTCTTATAAATATTATCCTTTAGAAGAAACTGTTATAAATTTCTCTAATAATGTAAGTTATAATATTGATACAACTTTAATTTTTGAAGCACCACAATATGATAAAAAAGTACTTCATCATATATACAATGCCAATAATGCTATTTTAGAAAAATTAAAAAAAGGGATTTCGCTTAATAAAAATGAAGCACAAGATTTAAAGAATCTTCCAGCTACTTATCTTATCTGTTATTTAAATCTATTTCATGAAGCTATAGATAAACTTCATGAAGCTAAACCGTATTTAAAAAATTATAACGAAGAAATGTATATGCTTTATAAAGAGTCTGTTAGAATTTTAAGAAAAGTGAAGTATAGCTAATTCTATAAGTATTTTAAATAAATTCTAAATGATTAAAAGATTCATTCAGGACAACATCATCATTTACATTGAGCCATTTCTTTAGAACAGTTGCATAAATGGTTCTAAAATCTATTTCAAACTTAATATCTCCATTATCATCTAAATCTTCTAAACTACCCATTTTGTTGTAAATTCCAGGAGTCTTTAAATTTTCACCAATAATAAAAAGTGTATTGGCAGAACCATGATCTGTCCCGTTGCCACGATTTTGTTTTACTCGTCTTCCAAATTCAGAAAAAGTTAAAATTAAGGTGTCTTTGAAGGTGTTTTTAGATTTTAAGTCTTTTACAAAAGCATCTATACTTTCTGCATACGCTTTTAATAATCTTTTATGAGTATTTAACTGATTTACATGTGTGTCGAAACCATCTAATGAGGCATAATAAACTCGGGTATTTAATCCTGAATTTATAAACTGAGCTGTTGTTTTTAATTGTTTTGATAATGTATTTTTAGGATATTCTATATTTGATGAAGTTGTCTTACTTGTTTCAAAAATATATTTTGCAGAAGACTCAGTATTTATCATAGTTTTGTATAAATAGCCTAGATTATGTTCGCTTAAATGGGAGTCTTCATAATGTTTCGCCACATTTTTTAAATAAGGATCTTGAGTAGTTCTAAATAAAAGATTTGGGTTTTTAACTGCCATTCCATTTTGGAATTCACCTTTTAAAGCCAATGAAAGACTTTGGTTAATATCTATTGCTGCAGTGGTTTTTTGATTGAAGTTATCTAAATATCTGCCTATCCAACCACTTTGTAAATATTGATTTGAATCACTGGCTGTTTGCCAAATATCTGTAGCTCTAAAATGAGATCTGTTTGGATTTGGATAACCTACATTGTTTATTATTGATAGATAACCATAATCGTATAGTTTTTTTAATGGGAGTAAACTTGGATGAAGACCTAACTCATTATCTAAGTTAATAATGTCCTCTTTTTTTAAACCAATAATTGGTCTTGATTTATAATAATTATCGTCTCTAAAAGGAATTAGCGTATTTAAACCATCATTACCACCAGAAAGCTGAATAATTACTAGGCGTTTATAGCTAGTTTCAGAAGTAATTAAATTGCTAAAAGCTTTAACAAAGCTTGGTACGAAGAACAAACTGCTTGCTAATGATGAGTTTTTTATAAATTTTCTACGATTCATTTTAACACATTTGATATTCTGGTAAAGACATTACTTGTACGCAATATTCTTGCTTACTTTTTTTGCTTAAACGATTTAAATAATCTTGAACACCACTATTAATTGGGCATTGTAGCAAATAATTACCCAACTCTTCAATTTCAACATGTTGATAATTACTTTTAAAAACTTCCCAATTAGCTGAAGCTTTAATTATGGAGTCCCCTTTTCTATTTTCGTAATACTTTTTATAAGCATCGTAAAAGTCTCCTTTTTCTTTGGTTTCAATTTTTGCATTAGATAATAAAACTGAAGGTAGTTTTAAACGAATCATCAATGTATTGCTATCTATCCAACTTTTTCCACCTTTCCATCCAGCGACATTAGGTGGATACAAAAGAAGTTGCCCTAACATTCCTTGAATGCCAAGTATTTGTTCTGTTTCTTTAAAGGTTACAGGAACTGTATGGGATATTCCAGCAATTAAATCAATTGGCGATTTTATTTTATTTCCAATATGTTCTGGACTATAAAACCAATCTTGAGTAAACATATAACGCAAAACAGTTTCTATATTATAATTTGGAAAGAAAACATTCGTCATGTCTTCAATATGAGTTTTATTAATAGTTGTATTTACAAAATAGCGATATAATTTGGTGCAAATAAATCTGGCACATTGTTTTTGTTCTAAAATAATATCAATTATATCGTCTCCATCATAATGTCCAGCTTTACCAAAAACATATTTAAAATCATTATTATGTTGATTCTCTCTAAACTCAAAATCTCCTTCAAAATCGTAATTGTAACCTGTAAATGCTTTTGCAATTTCCTTGATGTCATCTTCTGAATAATTTCCAACTCCAAGAGTAAATAACTCTAAAAGTTCCCTTGCAAAATTTTCATTAGGTCTCCCTTTTTTATTTTGTTTTAAATCCAGATAATCTATCATAGAAGGCTCTTTCGAGATGTCTTTTAAAAAATCTTTAAAATTACCAAGTGCATGATATCGAAGTGTGTTATTAAACTTTTGGATATAAAGAATATACCTGTCTTGACACACAAAATGATTAGCCCAGAATAAAGTCATTTTTTCACGTAACGTTTCTTTAGAATTTGAAACTCTATGAATCCATGCATGATTTAGCTCTTTAACCTTTAGTTTACTTTTTTCAATATATGCTCTATGAATTTTGTTTGTTTTATTAAACTCTTTGTAAGTAAGTGTATCAAACTCAGGTGTATTTATCTTTAAAGGATTAAAGCTTTTAGATTCAGAAAATAGCATATCAACAATGTCTTCTCTATTTTTATTCAATAGAGATTGAAGTGCTTTTGGATCGATACCAAATCCAGCTCGCCAATATAAATGTTGAATATGTTCCTTTTTCATGATTAAGTTATCATTCTAAATGATATTTATTAACGCAAAAACCTTTCCAAATAGTTTATAAACAAAAAAAGTCACTCATTTGAGTGACTTTTTTTGTTTCACATAAGTTTATTTTTTAACAAATTTTCTATTTATCACTTTTCCTTTTTCCTCTAATCTAATAATATAGATGCCACTATTAAGTTGTGATACATCTAAAGATTTATTTAGAAGTTTAGAACTAAATATTTTCTTCCCTGTAATATCGAAAATAGTTGCTACTTTATTAGAAATATCAGCAGTAGATTCAAAATACAGTAAGTTTTCAGTTGGATTTGGATACATCACTAAGTCTGTAAGTGTTTCATCAACAATCGTTAAAGATTGACCTTCAACTACAGAATGCAGCATATTAATATCTGGATTTAAAATATTATCTATTACTCCAGATGGCCAGTAAATAACCATATTATTAATTACGGTATCTGTTCCTAAACCAAAATGTGCAGTTAAAGAACTCATATATTCGAAACCTTCACCACTTCTTACATCTCTAATTTGTGTTCCAGAATCTGTATGAATTTCTATTCTTGCTCCAATTCCATTGTAATTACTTTGAACACCAATAGTGATAATTTTAATATAGTTATTGCCATTTCCGCCATTATTTTTATATAAGTTACCATTAAAAACGTCTAAAAAACCATCGCCATCTATATCTCCTATAGCTCCACTTGGTGGCATATCAGTCGAAATAACAGTAAAGGAATTATCGCCATTATTAAGTAATATTCTACCATTAGATAAGATATCTACATAGCCATCGTTATTAAAATCTCCAGGCGCATTTTCTATACCATAAGGAGCACTTCCAACATTTGCAGTTGCAGTAGCATCAGTAAAAGTGCCATCTCCGTTGTTAATCATGTATTTATGAGCGCCATCAGATCCAGAACTTGCACCAACATAAACATCCATGTCTCCATCGTTATCAAAATCTGCCCAAGCAGAAGACCATGTTTGAACTGGATCTGCTAGTCCAGCTGCGGTTGCAACATTTACAAAATTACCATTTCTATCGTTTCTCCAAAGTTCATTAATTTTATGAGTTACGTTTCCACCACGGCATTTTGCTATAAACATATCAATATCTCTGTCGTTGTCATAATCAATCCAAACAGTTCCATAATTTCCTCCATTTGGATGCGTACCTAATCCGTTTGGCACAGCTGCCGAAGGGCCTTGATAATAGGCTAAACTGCCATCCAATCCACTTCCATTATTAATAAAATACACATTTGGTTGTACATCATGACAAACAAAGGCATCTAAATGGCCATCGTTATCTATATCAACAAAATTTGAACGTTGAGAAAATACATAAGCAGTAGTTACATCAGATTGTGAATAAGCTGTTCCGTCATTATTAGCCTTTAAAAAAGATACACCATTTCCTGCTGCATACAATAAATCGTTATATCCATTTCCATCTATATCTCCTGCAGCCATACTCCAAGTTGGGCCATAGTTTGTTGGAGCAGAATAATTTGTATAAGAAAACCCACCAACTGTTTGATAATTTATATTTAAGTTTGAAGAAGAAGCTGCAATTAAATCGTCTAATCCATCATTATTCATATCAACAACTGCATAACTTGTTCCACTCATAGAAATGCTATTGTCTCTAATAAAAACAAAGTCACCTGGATTTGGTGGTGGTTCTAGAGTTCTAAAATCAATAGAAACCCACTCACTATAGCCATCGCTAACACAATTGGCTCTTATATATGCCTTATAGTTTGTATCGGCATTTAGTCCCGAAGCAGGATAAGGATTGTTTAAATTCGTGCTAATTCCTGAAGTTGGAGGAGTTGCTCCTGAAAGTTGAACAACAATTTGCCAAGAAGTTTCCCCTTGACCTGGTTGCCAGCTAATATTAGCAGAATTATCTGTAATACTTGTTACATTTAAATTTGAAACTACCAAGCAATCAGGTGGATTTGAAGATGTAATAGTAGGAGAGGCATAACACATACCCCAACCAAAAGAACCATTATCATTATAATGAATTCGATATCTAAATCCAGTTAATTGTGTACTTGTAAATGAAGAGATATTTAATTGTGTACTATTAAAAGGGTCAAAAGTCCCTGCACAAAAATCTACATTTGGTGGATTAGTTGTGTCTGTTCCATAAGCAGAGCCCCAATTGTTCCAGGTATTTGCATCTGCATCCCAATACTGTAAAGTAATGGTTTCTGTTTGATATACATTTAAAACATATGTTGAAGTAATATTTATAGTAGTTTCCCCTGCGTTATAAGCATTGGTTAAATTAATTACTGGTGATTGAACTGCTATATTATTTATAGAACCGCCACCTCCTTGATCATCATCAAAAGAAAAATTCGCTGAATCTGTAGTAGGATTTCCAGTAAATATTAAAGGGTCAGAATCAAAAGACCCTGCCAAATCCCAATTTGAGTTAGGCCAGTTAGCATTTTGATTTAAAACTTGTGCTATAGAGCAAAAGCCACTTAATAATAAAGTGATTAGTAGGATAGTTTTTTTCATGGTTTAATTATTTAATTGCATTGCATTGTTAAAGAGTTTATCCACTCTTCAATTAATTGTACACCTTCTTGGTGTTTTAAGGTTCTGCCTAAAAGAGGCATTCTTTCCGATTCTTCAACCGAATTCATTCTATAATATAAAACAGATCTACCATAAGATCCTGGATTGACAATATGAGTTAAACCTGAACCAGGTATTTCTGTGTCTGGCTCTACACAAATTCCTAAATTAATAGGAAGGGCTGAAGATTCAAAATCAAATCTTACAGGTCTGTATGCACAATGTGCCTCTTCTGAATGGCAGTGAGCACAATTAATATCTAAATATGATCTAGCTCTTAAATTTAAAGGTTGTGACACATCGTCCCAACTGGGTAAAGACACAATATCGTCTGGATAAGTATCTTCTAAATAACCCATTTCTACCCATTTTTGTAGTTGATTTTTAGTTTCATTCCCATAATTAAAAAGCTTATTTAAGTTTCTTGGTTTTGGGCCAATTGGAATTGAAACATCTCCTGTTTTATGACAAGTATGGCATTCTGCCCCAGAAGGCACTCTGAAATTTACGCTATTTGTTATACTGTTTTCATTCCATTGAATGTAAACGTCTCTTCCATTTAAATCAAAATCTGCTTCTGTTTGCTCTTCATTCCAAATATATTCTGCAAATACCCACCCTTCAGCTTTTTTAATCATTAAACGCGTTTCGATAATTTTTGTATAATTATCTGGTAGCACATTTTCATAATAAAAATTCTTTATTAAGACTGTTCCAATTGGAAAATCTAAAATATCGCCATCACTTATGTAATTAGCACTAACATTATCTGGCATCCAAATAAATCTCTTTTTATGAGCATAATCAGAAAAAAGTGGTGAGCTCAATTCGTAAGGGACTACACCATAAACAGGGTTTAATTCTTTAAGAATACCATCAAAAAAGTTATATTCTGATAGGGTTTGATATGGTACCTCATCTATATTAAAATTTACTGGAGAAGTTTGCTCAGGTTCTGGTGTTGGATTTGGAATATAATCATCATCTGAAGCACAAGAATAGAAACTTATGCACACAAATAAAAATGCTAATAATCTTATGTAATTTTTCACCATTTATCTTAAAAGAGGCTTCTAAGATAGGAAAAAATTACAATTGTTTAATAATAAATAGATTATAAATACTTATATAATAAACAAAATAAAAAAGGAAACTGTTAGATTAAATTATTAGCAACTAAATATTCAGCAATTTGAATGGTATTTGTTGCAGCTCCTTTTCTTAAATTATCGCTAACAATCCAAAGGTTTAAAGTGTTTGGTTGAGATTCGTCTCTACGAATTCTTCCTACAAAAACATCATCTTTTCCATTGGCATAAATTGGCATTGGATAGGTGTTAGTGTCAATATTATCTTGTACAACAACACCAGGAGTATTATTAAGTATAGTTCGTATTTCAGACACATTAAAATCTGATTCAAATTCAACATTTACTGCTTCACTATGGCCTCCAGATGTTGGAATACGTACTGCAGTTGCTGTTACAGAAATGGTTTTATCGTTTAGAATTTTTTGTGTTTCTCTAACCAGTTTCATTTCTTCTTTAGTATACCCATTGTCTTCAAACACATCGCAATGTGGAAGTGCATTTTTATGGATAGGATAAGGATAAGCCATTTCGCCTTTCACTCCTGAAAGCTCATTTTCTAATTGTTTAATAGCTTTCATTCCTGTTCCAGAAATTGATTGATAAGTAGAAACAACAATTCGCTTTATTTTATATTTTTTATGTAAAGGAGCTAAAGCCATAACCATTTGAATGGTCGAGCAATTTGGGTTAGCTATAATTTTATCTGCTTTAGAAAGTGTATTTGCATTAATTTCTGGAACCACTAATTTTGTGCTTAAATCCATTCTCCAAGCTGAAGAATTATCAATAACAGTAGTTCCAATCTCTGCAAATTTAGGAGCCCATTCTAAAGATGTTTCTCCTCCTGCAGAAAATAAGGCAATATCTGGCTTCATTGAAATAGCAGAAGCTAAGGAGACAACTGAGAATTCTTTTCCTTTGAATGAGATACTTTTCCCAACAGATTTTTCTGAAGCAACAGGAATCAATTCTGTTATTGGAAAATTTCGTTCTTTTAAAACCTCCAACATAACTTCTCCAACCATTCCTGTGACTCCAACGACTGCTACTTTCATAAAATAATTATTTATGAAACAAATTTATAAATTTATTCATGTTGAAGTTTAAAAAAAATCATAAAAAAACAGCTTCTACATGAAGCTGTTTTGTAAAACTTAATAAACGCTAAAAACTATTTTTTCAATGCGTCTCTAATTTCTTTTAAAAGATCGTTGTCTGATGGTCCAGCAGGTGGAGCAGGAGCTGGCTCTTCTTTTTTCTTCATGCGATTAATGCCTTTTATTACCATAAACATTACAAAAGCAACAATAATAAAATCGATAACATTAGTTAAGAAATCACCATATAAAATGGCTACTTCACCAGCAATTTCACCAGCATCATTAGCAACTCCTTCGGTAACTACATATTTTAAATCTTTAAAATCTGTATTAAAAATTAAACCAACAAGAGGAGAGATAATTCCAGCAGTAAATGATGTTACTACTTTGTTGAAAGCTGCTCCCATAACAAAGGCAACTGCAATATCAACCAGGTTGCCTTTCATGGCAAATTCCTTAAAGTCTTTTAACATAATAGTGTTTTTTAATAGTTAGTGTAAGTGACTAATTTAAATAAAAAAAACAGAAAAGAAAACTATTTAATTATTAATCGCTTAATACGTTGCGAAATAGCTGTAATTATTTCGTAAGATATTGTATTTGCTCTTTCGGCAAATTGTGATGCATTAGGCTGTTTCCCAAAAACAATAACCTCATCACCTTCTTGACAATCAATATCTGAAACATTTACCATAATCATATCCATACAAACATTTCCAACAATGTAGGCTGGGTTTCCATTTATAGTTACAAAGCCTTTTCCGTTTCCATATTGTCTACCAATACCATCTGCATGGCCAATTGGAATCGTTGCAGTTTTTAAATCAGAATCACTTTTAAAAGCCCTGTTATATCCAACAGTTTCTCCTTTTTCTATGGTATGGATTTGAGAAATAACAGATTTTAAAGTTGCAATTGGAATGAAATTTTTATTTTCTTTTTCTGAATTTCCAAACCCATAAATTCCAATACCACTTCTAACCATATCTAAATGTGCTTCTGGATAATTTAGAATACCAGAAGTATTACACAAATGAAGCATAGGTTTATAACCAAAAGTATTAATAAATAATTCTGTAATGGATTGAAAAGATTGGATTTGTCTTAAAGTGAATTCATTTTCATTCAGATCTTCACTAGCTGCTAAATGAGAGAAAATGGATTTTACTTTTACAGAGGCAGTTGTTTGTAGTTTATTATAAATCGCTTCAATATCTATTTCATTAAAACCCAATCTGTTTAATCCAGTGTTAAATTTTATATGAATGGGATAATTTTGTTGTTGTTCATTAGTAGCAACTTCAAGAAAATTATTAAAACTATTAAAATTGTACAAACTAGGTTCTAGACAACGCTCAATAAGTGTTTTATAATTTATAGGTTGAGGATGCAGTACTAAAATAGGTTTGGTAATTCCAGCATCACGTAAAGCAACACCTTCATTTGTATATGCTACTGCAAAATAATCAACATCTAATTTTTCTAAATACTTAGCAATTTGGTTAGCATCACTACCATAAGCATATGCCTTTACAACTACTAATAATTTAGCGCCTTTGGTTATTCTGGATTTTAGATATTCAAAATTATGTTTAAGTGCTCTTAAATCAATTTCTAGGACTGTTTCTTGAGTTCTAGGCATACTTATATGTCTGATTTTGGAGAAATTTCTTCAGCGTCATTCACCTTCATATTTCTTACTTTATCTCGTGTCATTGCTTTATAAAAAGCAGCTCTACTTAAGGGTTCGTATTCATCTACTTCACCAAGTAAAACCAGATTATCATTTTTAGACAATCTATAGCTGTATTGAGCTAAATTTCCGGTTCTAGTGCATATAGCATGTACCTTTGTTACATATTCTGCAGTTGCCATAAGATTTGGCATAGGTCCAAACGGATTGCCTTTAAAATCCATATCTAATCCAGCAACAATTACTCGAACACCTTTATTTGCTAAATCGTTACAAACCCGAACAATCTCGTCATCAAAAAATTGTGCTTCATCAATACCAACCACATCGCAACCATCAGCCAGAATAGGAATATTAGCTGCT
The DNA here is from genome assembly GCF_003148645.1 of Xanthomarina spongicola. Classification (GTDB taxonomy): domain Bacteria; phylum Bacteroidota; class Bacteroidia; order Flavobacteriales; family Flavobacteriaceae; genus Xanthomarina; species Xanthomarina spongicola. The sequence continues at coordinate 146,956 of NZ_QGGP01000001.1, read as the reverse complement.
GCAGGAACAGGAGTTGATCTAATTTCGTTAGCATCGTGAGACACAACCATATCTTCATGGTATCTAACATCTACTGCAGGTTTAAAAATCTCCACTTTTTGCCTAGCAAATTGGGCGCGTTTAAGCCTGCGAATCAATTCTTCTGTTTTTCCAGAGAACATGGAACCACAGATTACTTCAATCCAACCAAATTGTTCTTTATGATTTACTGTATTTTCGAGAAACATTTTGTAATTTTAACACTAAAACGAAGACTTATTTCGTTTTGTATAAAGGTGGCGTAAATTTATTAAAAATCAAAAGCATAAAATAGATTAAATTTTAAAAAGTTATGAAGAAGAAACTTGAAGCAGAATTAATGAGTATTGCTCATAGGATTTTGAAGTTAAAAGGGAAAGATGATATAGACGAAATGCATAAAGAAGTAGCAACACTTTATGAAAAACTAACTGTTTTAAAATTCGCTAAAGAAAATCTTAACAACGAATTACCTACTATTGGTAGCGATTCTTCATTCTTTGGAATGTTGGATGTGGCATTTAATAACAAAGTGAGCGATAACATAGAATTTGAAAATAAAACCTATGTCAATTTAGACGATAGAGAGCAAGATGATATTATGGAACCAGCTATTGAAAAAATTAAAGATATGGTAGCCCAAATGCCAATTGAAGCTCAGCATGTAGATGCCATTTTTGAAAAAGCAATCCCAAAAAAACAGTACCATAAAAGCGATTTAGAAGAAATTACTGCTGGTTTTGAGGAAATTCCAGAATTTGAGCCAGTAACTAATGAAACTAAAAAGGATCAAGTAAAAAAGTCTTTAAACGATAAACTGAAAGGTGGAGGCTTAAATATAGGGCTAAACGATAAGCTAGCTTTTATTAAACATCTGTTTAATGGTGAAGCTTCAGATTATGATAGGGTTCTTTCTCAATTAAATACCTCTAGCTCTTTCAAAGAAGCTGAGAGCCTTATTCAAAATGTAGTGAAACCAGACTATAATAATTGGAAAGACAAAGAAGAATTCGAAATACGTTTTATGGAAATTCTAGAAAGTAAATTTAATTAATGAGTAAACTCTATATTGTTCCTACTCCAATAGGAAATTTAAAAGACATGACTTTTAGGGCTGTTGAGGTTTTAAAGGAAGTCGATTTAATTCTTGCTGAAGACACACGTACTTCTGGAAAATTATTAAAGCATTTTGAGATTACTACACCTTCTCAATCGCACCACATGCACAATGAGCATAAAACAGTTGAAGGGTTGATTAATAAAATTAAAAGTGGTGTCACCATTGCATTAATTAGCGATGCTGGAACACCAGCTATTTCAGATCCTGGTTTTTTACTTACTCGAGCTTGTATTGAAAATAACATTGAAGTAGATTGCCTTCCAGGAGCTACAGCTTTTGTTCCAGCTTTAGTGAATAGTGGTTTGCCAAACGATAAATTTGTTTTCGAGGGCTTTCTGCCAGTAAAAAAAGGCAGACAAACAAGATTGTTATTGCTAGCTAAAGAAACCAGAACCATTATTTTTTACGAAAGTCCACACAAACTCATTAAAACTCTTACTCATTTTTGTGAATATTTTGGTGACGACAGACCTGTTTCTGTATCTCGAGAACTCACCAAACTCTACGAAGAAACCATTCGAGGCACTGCTAAAGAAGTTCTTGAATACTATACAAATAAACCACCAAAAGGAGAAATCGTGATTGTGGTTGGTGGTAAAAAGTGAAGTATTCGTCAAACTGAACTTGTTTTAGTTTAGCATTTTGAGATTCTGAAATTAATTTAGAATGAGGCTTAGTTTTAAGTAAAATGAAGGAATTACTAAAAGATATTAGGCAATGCACCATTTGCAAAGAATATTTACCTCTTGGTCCTAGGCCTATTGTGTCTGCACATCCTGATGCTAAAATTATTATTATTGGTCAAGCACCAGGAACAAGTGTTCATAAAACCGGAATTCCTTGGGACGACCCTAGTGGTAAACAATTAAGAAAGTGGCTCAATGTAACAGAAGAAATTTTTTACGACGAAACTAAAATAGCTTTAATGCCAATGGGATTTTGTTATCCAGGAAAAGGCAATAGTGGCGATTTACCTCCAAGACCAGAATGTGCTCCACAATGGCATCAAAAATTATTGGATAAAATGCCAAACCTGCAATTGGTTATTCTTATTGGCATGTACTCTCAAAAATATTATTTAAAAGAAAAAGCAAAACGAACCTTAACTGAGACTGTTGCCGAATACAAAACTTATTTACCAAGGTATTTGCCTTTGCCACATCCAAGTCCACGAAATAGGTTTTGGCTAACTAAGAATCCTTGGTTTGAGAAGGGGGTTATTCCTGAGTTGCAGGAAAGAGTAAAGACATTGATTTAAAAAAATCTCACTATCTCTAGTAAGGTTTTATTTAATATTTTTAATGAGTCTAGATTCCTGCCTACGCAGGAATGAGAAAACTAATATTGCGAGCCATCGTGTTTTCCAACATTGTAACCATGCTTTCCTAAGTATTTATTGCCACTTTCTACAGCACCTTCTTCAATACTTGTTCCCATGCTGTCGTTCCATCTGTTTAAGTAGCCAAAAAGTGAAATAACACCTAGCATTTCTACTATTTCTCCTTCATTCCAATGTTCGTACAAGCGTTTTTTAATATCTGCATTCACGTTGTTTGGTACTTGACTTGCAGCCAAACTGAAATCTAATGCAGCACGTTCGGCCTCGTTAAAAGCTGGATGTGTTCTGTATTCCCAAATATTATCTAGTTGTTCTTGTTCAGCTCCATAACGCTCTGCAGCACGAATAGCGTGTGCCTGACAATATCTGCAGCCAGTAGAGTTACTAGAAACCCAAGCAATCATACGTTTTAAAGCAGAAGTAACTCTACCTTCATTAGCCATAACAGCTTTATTTAGGTTAATAAAGGCTTTAGAAATAGCTGGTCTTCGTTGCATGGTTAAAACCGAATTCGGACAAAACCCTAGTGTTTCATTAAAGAATTCTGCTAATTCTTTGGTTTCTAAATCGTGTTCTGCTGATAATGGTGTTACTAATGGCATAGTCTAAATTTTATTGGTATTTTTGATTAATAGAGCACTTAAAGTGTGCTAAAGTTATAAGTATTTAAAGTTTTAAACAACAACTTTAAGTATTTTAGACACTCTTAACTTAAAACTATAAAAATGACTAATAAAGTAATAACCCACTGGAAAGGTAATTTGCAATTTGAATCGGATAATCCCAACGGAAAAACTGTCCTAATGGATACTAGTCCAGAACATGGTGGACATAATTCAGGTTTAAGTCCGAAAGCTATGATGCTTTCAGCGCTTGCAGGTTGTTCAGGCTTAGATGTGGTTTCCATTTTAGATAAAATGAAAGTGAAGGTTTCCGATTTTAGAGTGGATACTTATGGTGAATTAACCGAAGAACATCCCAAATATTATCATTCAGTTTCTGTAGAATATCATTTTTATGGTGAAAATCTAGATGAAAATAAAATTAAAAAAGCTGTCGATTTATCAATTGAGAAATACTGTGGTGTTATGGAAATGTTTCGCAAGTTTGCAACAGTAAAAACATCTATTCATTATCATAATAAGTAATAATTGTCATGCTGAGCTTGTCGAAGCATCTCTATGCGAAATTATACACTACTTTAAGAATGGCTTAAATGTTAAAAAAATATGCGTTGGACGCTTAAACCAAAACCAGAGGCTAAAAAATTAGCTCATTTAAAGCAATCTCTTCAAGTAGATGAGGTTGTAGCTACTTTATTGTTGCAACGAGGTATCGAAACTTATGAAGAAGCTAAAACCTTCTTCAGACCTAGTTTAGACCATTTGCACGATCCGTTTTTAATGAAAGATATGGATAAAGCTGTAGAGCGTATAGAACTAGCTTTATCTAAAAAAGAGAATATTCTGGTTTTTGGTGATTATGATGTAGATGGAACGTCTTCAGTCGCTTTAATGTCAACCTATTTAAAAACAAGAACAGAGCTGGTTGCAACCTATATTCCTGATAGATACGATGAAGGTTATGGAGTATCCATTAAAGGTATTGACTTTGCTGACGACAACGATTTTTCACTTATTATTGCTTTAGATTGCGGTGTCAAAGCCATTGACAAAGTAGCCTATGCCAAAGAAAAAGGCATCGATTTTATAATTTGCGATCATCACAGACCAGGAACAAACCTTCCAGAAGCCATTGCTATTTTAGATCCAAAACGAGACGATTGCAACTATCCATTTAAAGAACTTTGTGGATGTGGCGTAGGCTTTAAACTTATTCAAGCTTTGGCTTTTAAAGAAGGGAAGCCAATTGAAGAATTAACTGAATATCTGGACTTAGTTGCCACAGCTATTGGAGCTGATATTGTTCCTATTGTAGGTGAAAACAGAGCTTTAGCTTTTTTGGGACTACAAGTAATCAATACCAATCCACGACCTGGAATTAAAGCCATTATCAATCAAGTAAAAAAAGAAGAACTTACTATTACAGACGTTGTTTTTATCGTGGCTCCAAGAATAAATGCTGCTGGACGCATGAAGCATGGTAATTATGCAGTGACTTTATTAAGTGAAACAGATTATGATTTAGCCGAACAATATGCTGAAGAAATAGAAACCTTCAATACAGATAGACGTGAAGCCGATCAGAGAATTACAGACGAAGCCCTTCAACAAATTGAAAACAACCAAGAACATGAAGGGTTTACAACCGTTGTGTATCATGAAACTTGGCACAAAGGTGTTATTGGAATTGTAGCTTCTAGACTCATAGAAACTTATTACAGACCCACTTTAGTATTTACAAAAAGTGGTGATAAACTAGCTGCTTCTGCACGTTCAGTTTCTGGATTTGATGTCTATAACGCTTTAGAAGCTTGTTCAGAACATATAGAACAATTTGGTGGTCATAAATATGCGGCAGGACTAACTTTAAAAGAAGAAAATTACGAAGCCTTTAAACAAGCTTTTGAAGATGAAGTCTCGCGAACTATTGATAAACACTTACTTGTTCCAGAAATTAAAATAGACTTTAAAATAAATCTTCAACAAATTGATAATAAGTTATGGCGTATTTTATGTCAGTTTGCGCCTTTTGGCCCAGGGAATATGACGCCTATTTTTATGTCGGAAGATATTAAAGATACTGGATATGGAAAATGTGTTGGCGAAGATGATAAACACTTACGCATGACTGTGACTCAAACTGGAAATGAAAAAATAGTCTGTATTGGTTTTAATTTGGGAGACAAGCTAGAACTGATTGAAAATAAAAAACCTTTTAAAATTGTTTATTCTATTGATGAAAATCATTGGAATGGGAATGTAAGCTTGCAATTAAAATTGAGAGATATTAGAGAATAATATTTTTTATAGATGATGAAAACAATTTACATCCTGTTTTTCAATTTTATTTTGATGATTTGTCAATCTCAAAACCTTGTTCTTAATCCAAGTTTTGAAGAAAATAAGTACTGTTCTGAATTATTAGGGAACTTTAATAAAAATGTTTCTAACTGGTCTATACCAAATTTAGGATCTACAGATTATTTTCATTCTTGTAGTAAAGCAGTGGGCTTTGAAAATTTCTTTGGAAGTCAAAACCCTATGACTGGTGAAGCTTATTCAGGAATGTATGTTATGGCTCCAGAAGACTATCGTGAATATATACAAGGAGAGCTTTCTAACGCTTTAACAAAGGGAGAAAAATACACTCTATCATTTTATATTAGCTTAGCCGAAAATTCAAGCCATACCATAAAAGATTTAGGTGTTTTGTTTTTAAAACAACCATTAAATAAGACCTCAGATAAAGTAATTAATATCAACAACGTTTTAAATGAGGTTGAAAGCAGTCATTTTGTTTTAATAAATAGCCTTCAGTATTATACACAAAAAGAGACTTGGGAAAAGGTAACTTTTGAATACGATGCAAGTGGGTTTGAACAATTTTTTATTATTGGAAATTTTGATACAAACAAAAAAATAAGAACCATTAAAATACAAGGAACTAAAAATCCAGATGCATCCTATTACTATTTTGATGAAATAAGTATCAGTCCTTTTGAAGTTGAAACTGCTAGCAGCATCGTAGTCAACACAATAGATGACAATCAACTTTTAGAGAGAAATAAAGTTTATACACTTAAAAATGTGTTGTTTGATTTTGATAAATCTGACTTATTGGATTCATCCATTACAGAACTTGATCAATTATCTCGTTATTTAGAAAAACATAAAAAATTACAAATTGAAATTTATGGTCATACAGATAATGTTGGTTCACAAGAAAGAAACGATAAACTATCTCTATTACGAGCAAAAACAGTTGCCTTATACCTAATTTCAAAAGGATTAAAACCTGAACGAATAATCGCTCAAGGTTATGGAAACAGGTTTCCGTTAACTACAAATGATACTGAAGCAGGTCGTGCCTTAAACAGACGTGTGGAGTTTAAGTTAATTTCAAAAAAATAAATGCAAAAAAAAGATCCTTACGCAGCTTTACGATTTAAAGAATTTAATATCTTTTTATTGGTAAGATTTGCATTAGTGTTTGGTTGGTCCATGCAGTTTGTAGTTATAGAATGGCAAGTTTATGCGTTGACTAAAAACCCATTATCTTTGGGTATTATAGGTCTTTGCGAATTTTTACCTGCTTTTTTTCTCGCGCCATTTGCAGGACACATTGTTGATAAAAAAGAAAAACGAAACCTTTTCACGCTTTGCATTGCCCTATTTTCATTAATAAGTTTTGGATTGTTTTGGCTGACTTCGGCTACTATAGAATCTTCATGGGAAACAAATACAATTTTATATGGAATTTATGGATTAGTATTTTTTGGTGGTGTTTTGAGAGCTTTCTTCGGTCCAACTATTTTTTCACTCATTGCACTTCTTGTTCCTAAAAAAGCATATCCTAATGCAGCAACTTGGAGTAGCAGTACATGGAAAGGAGCTAATGTTTTTGGCGCTTTGTGTGGAGGATTTTTAATAGCTTGGATTGACGTGCATTACACACTCGGTATCATATTTATTTTGGTAATGACAGCATTGGTATTGGTGTTACGAATAAGTCAAAAGCCAATTTTAAACAAAGGAACTAATGAATCAGTGAAAGAAAGTTTAAAAGCGGGACTTAGTTTTGTATTTAACGACAAAGTCATTTTGGGTGCATTAACCTTAGATATGATTGCTGTTTTGTTTGGTGGTGCAGTTGCAATTTTTGCAGTATTTGCAACAGATGTTTTAGATGCTGGACCAAAGGGATTTGGCATATTAAACGCAGCACTTTCTTCTGGGAGTATTATAACTATGTTAGCGACAACATATATACCGATTACAAAAAATACAGGAATGAAATTGCTTATTTCAGTATTTGGTTTTGGCATCTTTATGATAATTTTTGGAGCGTCAAAATTAATGTGGCTTAGTGTTCTAGCATTGTTTTTTTCGGGTGTTTTTGATGGTATTTCAATGGTGGTACGCCAAACAATCCTTCAACTTAAAACGCCAGACAACATGAGAGGTAGAGTAGGTGCTGTAAACTCCATGTTTGTGGGCTCTTCTAATGAACTTGGAGCTCTTGAAAGTGGTATAGCTGCAAGAATTTTTGGTGCGCCATTAGCAGTTATACTTGGTGGTACAATAACTCTTGTTATTGTAACTATAATGGGCATTAAAAACCAGCCTTTGCGTAATCTCGATTTAACAAAAGATATTGAATTGCATGAGAAAGATGATTAATACTCCTTCAACTCCATAGTTTCCCCATCAAAAACACCATAGGTATAATAACTTATCCAATCGCCTAGATTGATGTATTTTGACTTGTCGTTTAAGTCAATATTTAAAGGCAAATGTCTGTGACCGAAAACATAATAATCTCTGTGTTTTTCCTCTTGCTTTTTTTTGCAGTATTGCACGAGCCATTCGTTTTCTTCGCCAAGAAACTTAGCATCTTCATCACCAGAAATTAGTTTATTTTTTACAGACATATATTGTGCTAACTTGACACCTAAATCTGGATGCAACCAACGAAACAACCATTTACTAAACGGATTAGTAAACACTTTTTTCATGCGTTTATAACCTTTGTCTCCAGGACCTAAACCATCTCCATGACCAATTAAAAACGTCTTATTATTAAAAGTAAATTCTTTGGGTTTATGGTAAACAGGAATGTTTAGTTCTTCTTCAAAATAACCATTCATCCAAAGATCATGATTACCAACAAAGTAGTAAATAGGAATTCCAGAATCGCTTATTTCGGCTAATTTCCCAAGAGTTCTTGTAAAGCCTTTTGGTACAACGGTTTTATATTCAAACCAAAAATCGAAGAGGTCACCAATTAGAAAGATAGCAGCAGCATCTTGTTTTACTTCATCTAGCCAAGCCACAAATTTCTTTTCACGAGGACGTGATAGCTCTTGTGTAGGAGCTCCTAGATGATTATCTGAAGCGAAATAGATTTTTTTTCCTTTGGGAATTTGCATGTAGTAAATATAAATAATTCCTGCAAAAGCAGGAATCTTATTGTAATTGTTTACTCTTTTTAATTGAAACTAAGTAACTGCGTTAAGGATTGAGCAATTGTTGGAGCTCCTTGAAAAGAGCGACTTGCGAAAGCCTGACCTTTAGGGAACGCCCAAATCTTAGTTTTTATAGTTTAGAGATCTCTGTTTTTACAGAGAATTATTATCACTCGCATACCATTCTGCAAAACTAGTATCTGTTTCTTGTAGTTTTAAAGAATGTAATGCAATATGACTTGGTAATTGGGTTTTAATTTTATTAGCAAAATCAATCACCATCATTTCACTGGTTGGTTGGTAGTCTACTAAAAGCACGTTATGGCCTCTGTCTTCAAGCTCTTTTGCCAACTCTACATGTGGTGTGTTTTTATTAAAAACTGTAGCATGGTCAAAGACATCAACAATTTCATTTTTTACTATTTTTTTAAGATCACCAAAGTCTATAACCATTCCAAACTTTACATTATCTGTATTGGAAATGGGTGTTCCTATTACTGTAACAGACAGTTTATAACTATGGCCATGGACATTTTTACACTTACCGTCGTAACCATAAAGTGCATGACCAGTTTCGAAAGAAAATTGCTTTGTTATTCTAATTTTACTCATTATCAACTTTATTATGTGTGCAAAGATAGTTGTTTTGTAAAAGCAATTGATTTATAGATTACATTTGCCCACTTTTTTTAAAACTATTAAGAAAATGAATCAGCTTTTTGAAGAAATTGCTTTTGTAGAAAATCCTCAATATGAGCGTATTATTAATGATATTCTAGAACAGAAGTATTGTGTTGTTGAAGATTTTTTTACTGCAGAAGATGTTTTAATTTTAAGACAGTCTTTAATAGAAAAGCATGAAGAAAATGCCTTTAAGAAAGCAGCAATAGGCAATCGAGTAAACGAAACTATTATAAATTCTATACGTGGAGATGTTATTCTATGGATTGATGAGTTGAAAGCAAACGAAGCTGAAATGTTATTTTTTAATAAGATTAACAATCTGGTTAATTATTTAAACAAAACCTGTTTTTTGGGCATTTTACATAAAGAATTCCATTACGCTTTGTATCCAACTGGAACGTTTTATAAGAGACATATAGATACCTTTCAAAACGACGATAGGCGTAAACTTTCTATTGTATGTTATTTGAATGAAGATGGTTGGTTGCCTGAAAATGGAGGCGAACTGGTACTATATCTAGATGAAAACGGTCAAGAAATTGAAAAAGTGATCTATCCATTTCCAGGACGAGTTGTTATTTTTGAAAGCCAGATTATAGAACACGAAGTAAAACCAGTAAATACAGAAAGATTGAGTATCACAGGTTGGTTAAAAACGCGATAGCTTAACGATTTTTTCTTCGGTTATACACATAAATAATTATTAGCACAATTGCCAATACTAGAAACAATCCGTTTCCACCTAAAAAGTTTAAAAAATCCATATTAATTTTTATTTTTTCTGTTTTTATTATATCTAAACAATAAATAAGCTATAATTACAAGGGTTACAAAAGGCAACATACTACCTATAAACACGCCAATTTCATAAGAGTTATCTGGAGCTTCTTTTATTTTTTCGTTGATATCTATTTCTTGAAATAAGCTTATTATAGAAAACATCTTTAATTTTTTGCTAAGTTAATGGTTTTGTGAAAGTGGTAAAAATTCTTTTCTAAATTTTATAACCAATGGGAAACCTCTAAAAATAATCCAAAATGTTAATGCAATAAAAATAGCATTCAATTTTAAATCTAAAGAGTCTAACCAAAATAGTATAGGCACAAAAATAACAAATGTTGAAATTAATAAGAGATTCCTTAAATCTTTCATTCTTCCTAGGCCTTTAAACATGCCATCGAAAATAAAAGCAATAGCACAAAGTGGTTGCATTGCTAAAACAATCCAGAACACATTTTCAAATTGATTCAAAACGTCTTGGTCTTTTGTAAAAATGGTGCCAATTGAATAATAAAAAAGACTTCCTATAATTGCCATGGTTATTCCTAAGAGAACACCATATCTAATTAGCTTATTACTTAAAGAGATTAACGATTTATAATCTTTAGCGCCAAACAATTTACCAGAGAGTATATTACCTGCACTGGCATAACCATCTATTATAAAAGCCCCTAAAAACCATAAATTTATAGCAATTGTGTATGCAGCTATATAGTTTTTACCATAACCTGTTGCAAAACTAGTAGCAAAATATAGTGTAACATTTAGAGCTAATGTTCTAACAAAAAGGTTAAGAATCATAATAATAAATCGATTGATTTCTTTATTAAAAGGAAAACTTAATCTTAATGAAATTGGTGTTTTTTTAAGTAAATAATAAATAGATAAAAGAGCCATAATAAATTGTGCTACAACACTTGCATAAGCAGCTCCTTGAATATGCATTGCTGGTATATAACCTTCAATTCCATATACTAAAATAAAGTCTAAAAGGATATTTGTAATTGCTCCAACAATAGCAATTATCATTGGGTAATAGGTGTTTTGCAATCCTCTAAAAGTTCCAAAGACAGCAATAGTGAATAATGTAAATGGAAAACCAAACACACGAATTTTATAGTAAATAACACTATAATCTAAAATTACATTTGAAGCATTATAGAGTCTAAAAATTTGTTCTGCAAAAGGATAAGTAACTAAAATAATTAAGATACTTAAAGAGGTAATAATAAAAATAGCCTGAGCTGGTAAATTTTTAACCTTATCTAGATTATTGGCTCCTACATATTGAGACATGATAGAAGAAATAGCACTTCTGGTTTGACCTAAAACCCAAATAAGCATTGAAATAAATGCACCAACTATTCCAACAGCCGCTAAAGATTCTGTAGCATTTAAAGACATATTTCCAACAATTGCTGTATCTGTAATAGATAAAATTGGCTCAGAAACTCCAGAGATTAATGCTGGAATAGCTAATTTATTAATATGTTTTAAACTTATCTTGGTACTCATAGAACTAATTCATAACAGTAAAAAGGGAATTTACTTTGTTTTGGGAAATATACTTCACCTACACGTTTATAGTTGCGAAGTTCATAAAATTTTTGATTTCGCTTGTTTTGCGAAAAGGTATCCAATCTAATTGATGTAAACTGATTTTTTTAGGCAAAAGTTTCAGCAAATTCCATTAGTTGTTGTGCAAAACCTTTTTCTTGTTGATTTGGATGAACTGCCAATCTATGAATATACAGATTATTTATATTAGGTGTTAACCATTTTATTGGAATATATTCTTCATCCACAAAAGAAGAAATTACAACACATCCAATTATAACAGATTGTTTTTCTAATACATACAATTCGTTTCTTAACACATCATTTTCAAAAGCTAATTTGTTAGGATAGTTTTCATTCCACTGATTAATGCCATTATTTATCATAAATACAGCACAAGCTTTAGTTATTTGTAAAATGCTATCAATATCTTTATAAGTAGCTTTCCGAATCATTTTTAATGTTTACTTTTGCAAAAATTATCGTGTAAATTTAGTTTTTAATTATTGATTATGAAGAATATATTAGTCCCAGTTGGTTCGTCTAAAAATGCTGTTAGCCATTTACAATATGCTGTTGATTTTGCTAAAGCTTTTGGTGCAAGATTATTTGTAGTACAAATTTATGACATCTATTCTAAAGCCGGAACAATGATTAAGGTAGATGATATATTAGAACGTGAAAGCTTGCTATTTTTAAAAGCACATATTGCAAAGGTTGATACTAAGGGAGTTGAAATACATGCCAAAACCTATAAGGGTAAATTAGTGGAAACTATTGAAGCGAAATCTAAAATTTTGAACATCGATCTTATTATGTTGGAACCTAGAACTAACTCTATTAAAGAAGAGGTTTACTTAGGAAAAACATCAGGTAAAATTATTAAGCAAACTAATATTCCTGCATTGATAGTTCCTGAAGGCTATGTATTTAAGCCGATTATTTATATTTTAATGGCACTAAAATCTGCAGTAATTAAAAAGGATGACGCTTTAAAACCATTAATAGATATTAAAAATCAATTTAAATCTATCATTAATTTACTGTTAGTAAAAACTCCATTTCACAATGATGGTGATTTTGATGTAGATGAAAAATTATCAACATTAATTACTAACACCACATTTGCTGAAAATGCCACAACTTTTCAAGGAGTTTTAGAACATTATAAAGAAAATGATCCAGATTTATTATGTGTTGTTAGACGTAAACGAGGATTTTTTGCTAAGCTTTGGGAAAAGAATACTATTTTGAAAAAAGATTTTCAAAGTAGCACTTTACCAGTTTTAGTTTTAAGTGGGTTAAAATAAACTTTATTTGGGGGATTAGCTCAGTTGGCTACCCGCCTGAACGAATTCATTCGGGCAGGGAGCGCTCTAATCAAGAGTAATAATTGAATAATGTATTGTGTATATATTCTTTATAGCGACACGTATGATAAATATTATGTAGGAATGTCGCATAATGTGCAGAGCAGATTAAAAGAACACAATAGAGGGAAAACGAAAAGTACAAAAGCTTACACTCCATGGAGAGTAGTTCACATTGAAAAATTTGAAACTAGAATATTGGCTAGAAATAGAGAAGTATATTTAAAAACGGCTGCTGGTAGAAAGTGGCGAAAAAGTAATTTGGGGGATTAGCTCAGTTGGCTAGAGCGCTACGCTGGCAGCGTAGAGGTCATCGGTTCGAATCCGATATTCTCCACAATCAAAAAAGTCTTTATGTTTCATAAAGACTTTACTTTTATTAAAAAACCAATAGTTACTTCAACTACAAGTTCTAGTTTTTCTGGAAGTTTATTTTCTTGCCAAGGATGTTTAGAATCAAATACATGATTCGTGTTTTCTAAGGGAAATAGAACACTGTTAGGATTCCACGAGTGTAATGTCTTTGCTTCATCAATTGAAATAGAAGTGTCTGAGTCTCCATGAATAATTAAGTGTGGAATCTTAATTTTTTTTGTAGCTAATTCAATATTTAAACGCGCTTCATTTGCTTTATAATCTTCATAAAACTGGTAATTATGAGGCATTTTCTGTTTTGTTCTTCCGTTTAGAACATATTTAACACCATCTTTTTTCCACTGCTCTAAATCGCCTATAGTAGCAGTTCTACTTCCAAAATCGCACACACTTGCCCAAGTAATTAAAGTTGTAATTCTAGAATCTTCTGATGCTTTAATAGTTACTATTCCTCCTCCTCTTGAGTGGCCAATAAGTGTGACATTTTTTTTGTCAATTTCATCTGAAAAAGGGTTGTTTTCTGAAAGCAAATAATTTAAAAAATCATCAAGATCGTTGAGTTCTTTTGTATAATTGTTTTCTGCAAAGGCATCTAAGTCTGGAAAATCTATTGGGTTTTCAACGGTTCCTCCATTATGTGAAAAGTTAAATTTCACGAAAAAGGAGTGTTCCTTTTTAAAAACATCAGCAACTAAATCCCAGCTTCCCCAATCTTTAAATCCTTTATAGCCATGACAGAATATAACAAGAGGCTTTAGCTTGGCTGTTTTATTAAAATAAGCATCCCAAACAATAGGTCTTTGGTTTTCTCGATATAAAACAAGGTTTTTTTGTGTCATTAGATTTCTTTTTCAATAAAATCTATCTCTGGATTACAGATTTCAATAATGAGTTTTTTTAATTCTATTTCAAATTCTTGAAGTATTTCTTCTGATATTAGAGTTATTTTATTTCTATCATGCGAACTTTCTTTTTTAGAAAATTTTAAAAAACCAGCACTTAAATTTTTAAATGAAATAATTCCTGCTTCTAAAGGTAAATTTGCTTTGCCTTCTTTAACCATGGCATAAGCATATGTTAAAACTTGAAAAGATTTACTGAATTTAATGTAATCTGTAGTTATATCTTCCCAATTAATAACAGAAACTTTGCTGTTATCTACTTTGCCGGATTTGTAATCTATAATTCTTGTTGTACCATTTAATTGATCTACACGATCGACTTTTCCTGTTAAATAGACTGGAAAATCTATTTCGTCTAGCTTTAGAAGCACCTTATTTTCACTTTCAATTGCAATAATTTTAATTTTATTACCATTTTTTAATTCTTCAATTTCTATTTCTAAGAAGTTATTTAGATATCTTTTAGCTATTTCAAAAACAATCAAATTTTTACCTTTTGTAAGATCTCCATCTTTGTAAATCTCTTTAAAATGATGAATTACTCGATCATTTATTTTAGGTTTCATTTCATTTATAATATCTATTGTAAGAAAAATGCCTTCTAAAGGTTTGTATAAATCTTCGAGTGTGTTATGTATAACACTCCCTAAAGTATTGGCAGCTACAGTTTCTTCAACCTCATCGTATTCTTTTATTTTAAGAATCTTTTGGTTGTAAAAATCTATTGGGTTTCTTATATAATTTGTTAATGATGAAGGTGAAAATCCTTTTTCAGCAATTTCTTTTAATCTTTTTAAAACACCATCATCCTTTTTAACTTGAGATAATTGTTTGTTAGTATTAGTTACTATTGGAAGGACCATTTTATGAGTAATGCTATGGATGTCTTCTAACTCTAATTGTGTAATAAATCTACTTTTTTCACCTCCATTAAGGACATCTGCTTCTGTATTATAAAGAATATGAACGTTTTTAGCACGTTGTATTAATCTGTAGAAGTGATAAGAATATACAGCGTCTTTTTCTTTAAATGTTGGAAGGTTGTATTGTAATTTGACATCAAAAGGAATAAATGAATTATGACTTTTTCCTGCAGGCAAAACACCTTCATTAACTGAAGAAATGATTACTGTTTCAAAATCTAATACTCTGGACTCAAGCATGCCCATAACTTGTAGACCTTCTAAAGGCTCTCCTTTAAAATCTAAAGTTTCTGTGCTTAACAAGTTTTTGTAAACTTCAAAAAGAGAATTAATACTTTTTAAATGCGAATATTTTGTATTCAATCTAATCATCTCATTAAATAGCTCATTAAACCGATAAAGATATTCTAGGGATAATATGTGCTCCTGCTTATTTGAATCTAAACATGTTTTTATTTTAAGTATTAGATTTTGAGTCTGTTTTAGGGCAGTCTCTGCGTTGTTTTCCCAGCTTGAAAAAAGCAAGTCTATAATTTCTTCAAACGGATTAGAAAGTGCCTTTAATTGGTTTATATTAAGATAAACTAAATTATTTTCTTGTATTGTTTCAATTATTTCTGAAACTTTAGTTTTATTATTATAGTCAAATAAACAACTAATGTTTTGATGAGATAGGATGCTAATTACATCTTTATAGTAAAACGAAGCATTAGATGTTTTGTGTAGATAAAATAATTTTTCAAAAAGCGAGGCCAATGGAATCGAACTTAAAGGCGAACCCATTGTAATGTTTAAAGCATTAATATTTGATGGAAGTGAATTTAAAACTGGAAGTAATAATGTTTCATCGCTTAAAATAATTGCTGTGTTACTTAAATTTACCTGCTCTTTGGTTAGATGTTTTAATATTGAACCTATTTGTTTGGCCTGACCTATATTTTTTGGAACACCATAAATTGAAATATTTTTTTCTTGGGTGTAATTATTTGTAATCCATTTGAATGTATTGGATTTAAAATAGGACCATTTTTTATGATAGTTTCTAATAAACATACCAGCATCATGTATTGGATTTTCAAAAAACGATTTCTCAATATCCCAATAAATGTCTGCTATTCCATTCTGAAGGAGCTCTTGAATAATAGTTTCTTCAGCAGTATTAAGTGCATTAAATCCTAAAAACACTAATTTTTTATCTGAATTATTCTGTATATATGTTTCAATATTAGAAACAGATTCTCTATAAATAAGGCCTTGATAACCAACATTACTTTCAATTAGATGTTCTGTAAAATGATTGTAATAATCTATAAGCTTATTCCAAAAGGACAAATAATTTTTTACTAAATCTGTTTTATTTTCTTGTTTAGACCAATGGTTTAATTCTTGAATAGCATTTAGATATTCGAAGATTTGTTTTTGAGGAATGAGATAACGGTCAATTTCGTTAAAATCTTGAATAATTATTTGAGCCCATTTAGAAAAGGTTTCAAAATTGTCCTGATTAGATTTATCAGTTAATTTAAGATAGACACTATAAAATTCAAATAATAATTCGGTATTAGAAATAAGTTTTAATTGAGAAAGTTCTGTAGTAAACTCTTCAATGCTTAATATTTTAGGCGAGAATATAGTTTTATTAAAGACACTTGTTATTTTATGTTTAAGAAAAACGCCAGCTCTTTTACTAGGAAGTATAAATGTAATATTAGAAATGTTTTCATTTCTTAATTGTAGTTCTTTTAATACCTCGTAGATAAATGTCTTCATGGTATAAAAATAGAAAACGCCTCGATATATCGAGGCGTTTTCCTATAGAATTTAAGAGTGTTCTAATTAATTTTTGTTTAAATTAATTTCTACTCTTCTGTTGTTAGCTCTTCCAGCTTTAGTTTTGTTAGAATCTATTGGTCTAGATTCTCCATAACCTTTAGCATTAAGTCTATCAGAAGCAACTCCATTAGTTATTAAGTAATTCATAACTGAACTTGCTCTTTCTTGAGATAGTTTTTCGTTTAAAGCTTCACTACCTACACTATCAGTATGACCTTCGATGTTAAAGTTTGCATTAGGGTATTCATTTAAGATACCAATAATGTTTTGTAATACACCAGCAGACTGATCTTTAATAGTAGCTTTACCTGTATCGAATAAGATAGTTTTAGCATAAGCATTTAATGCTTTCTTCACTGCTTCAGGTAACTCTGGACAACCATCGTTAGCAACAGTACCAGCGATATCTGGACATAAATCGTCTTTATCAATTACACCATCACCATCTCTATCTGGCCAAGGGCATCCGTTGTTTGCAGCAGGACCAGCTTCGTTTGGACATTTATCATCTTTATCAGCAATTCCATCACCATCAGTATCAGGACAACCGTTTAATTCTTTAGGACCAGCAACTGTTGGACATTCATCTAAGTTATCTGGAATTCCATCACCATCAGTATCAGGACATCCATTAAATTCAGCTAAACCAGCTTCGTTTGGACAATCGTCTTTGCTATCTTCAATACCATCTCCATCAGTATCAGGACATCCATTGAATTCAGCTAAACCAGCAACTTCTGGACAAGCATCTTCTCTATCGTAGATTCCGTCACCATCAGTATCTTTTCCACCAAATTTAAATTTTAAACCTGCAGTGTGTTGGAAGTGAGAAGATAAGTAATCTTCAAATGCATGTTTGTAAGTACTTTGGAAAGAAAAACCAATATTTTCTGTAAACCATAAATTTAGACCTAAAGCACCATTTAAAGTACCAGCTCCAATAGTGTCTACCCAAGTGTAACCACCACCTACTCCTAAGTAAGGCTCAACTACATTTGAATTAATTAATTTTGCGAAACTATAAGTTACAGTTCCATCTAATCCATAGTAAGATAAGTTTCTTACATCTGAATCACCAAACTTTTCAATTTTATTAATAGATCCAGTTACTCCAAAAGAGAAACCATTGCTAAAATACTTAGAAAGTGTTAGGCTTGATAAAGAAGGTAAGATATTCCAGTGGTCACGAGCATTAAAGTACTCATCAAAATAATCTCCAAGTGGAGCATCTTCACCTGTAGGGTAGAAATCAACGGCGTTTACTCCTACAGTAATAGCCCATGGATTGTTTTCATCTTGTGCATTAATGCTGCTATAACTTAACATAAGCAACATTGCGAACAATAATCTGCTAAGATTTTTCATATTCAAAAGTTTAATTTTTAAGTGTTAATTGTAAGCAAAAGTAAGTTGTTAAATATTATTAACAAAGACAAATATAGAAAAATATTGAATATTTTACCTAAAATCTGCTCGATTGTCTAAATTTTTTAAATAATTTCTAGTTGTTTCCCTACTTTTATGAAGGATTCTATAGCTTTATCAAGGTGTGATTTTTCGTGTGCTGCTGAAAGTTGAACTCTAATTCGAGCTTTTTCTTTTGGAACAACAGGAAAAAAGAAGCCTATAACATAAATTCCTTCTTTTAAAAGTAAATTAGCCATTGTTTGAGATAATTTGGCATCATATAACATAACAGGAACAATTGCAGAGTCTCCATCTATAATATCAAATCCTGCTTCTTTCATACCTTTTTTAAAATATTTGGTATTCCATTCTAATTTATCTCTTAAGGATGTATCGTTTTTTAACATGTGGAAAACCTTAATTGAAGCACCTACTATTGCAGGAGCTAAAGAATTAGAAAACAAATACGGTCTTGATCTTTGACGTAATATTTCAATTATTTCTTTTTTACCTGTTGTATATCCACCCATTGCTCCACCTAAAGCCTTGCCTAGAGTCCCAGTTATAATATCTATTCTGTCTAAAACACCTTTTTCTTCAAGTGTTCCTATTCCAGTTTTACCAATAAAACCAGTTGCATGACATTCATCAATCATTACTAAAGCATCGTATTTATCTGCTAAATCGCAAATTTCATCTAAAGGAGCTACTAATCCATCCATAGAGAACACACCATCTGTAACAATAATTTTAAAGCGAGCACCATTTTTATTGGCTTCAATGAGTTGCTTTTCTAAATCTGCCATATCGCTATTTTTATAACGATATCGAGCAGCTTTGCATAATCTAACTCCATCTATTATTGAAGCGTGATTTAATGAATCTGAAATAATGGCATCTTCAGGGCCAAATAAAGGTTCAAAAACTCCTCCATTAGCATCAAAAGCTGCTGCATATAAAATAGTGTCTTCAGTATTATAAAAATCTGCAATCTTATGTTCTAATTCTTTGTGTATATCTTGAGTTCCACAGATAAATCTAACAGACGACATGCCAAATCCATGCGTATCCATAACGTCTTTTGCTGCTTGAATAACTTCCGGATGTGATGATAGCCCTAAATAATTGTTTGCACAAAAATTTAAAACAGTTTCGCCAGTGTTTAAAGTTATTTCAGCTCCTTGAGCCGATGTAATAATGCGTTCTGATTTAAACAAACCATTGTCTTTTATCTCTTGAATTTCGTTTTCTAAATGTTCTTTTATTTTTCCGTACATATTCTAGATGTTTTTACAAATTTAAAATTCTTTTATTTGAATTCCTTCATTAATATATATAAGTATCTTTTTTACTGTTTTAATATTCATCTCAAGCAGAATGTTTTCGTAAGTAATTAATTGATTCAAGTGCTTTGAATCTTCGTTTCCTGCTTTATAATCAATTATAGTTGCTTGGTTTTTTGAATCTATAACTAATCTGTCTAAACGAAAGATTTCTCCAGTTTTAGACAGAATATCTCTTTCGTTATAAATGGTTACATCATCAGAAAAATAAGTATTTAAATCTTTATGAGTAACTATTTGTAATACTACTTCTTTTAGAATAATTGCTTGTTCTTTAGAAATCATGTTTGAACCTATAAATTCATCTATCACAAAATCAATATCTGTTTTTGTTTTAATTTGAGACATGATATTATGAATGAGATTTCCTTTTTCAATGGCTTCCTTTTGAATAGTGTCCCATAAATATCCAGAGTTAGTTACTATTTTAATGTTGTGTTCGTGTTTTGGTGTAGAAATAAAATCCTCTTGCTCAATCGTGTTTTTTAAATCAAGCTTCTTATCTGAAGTTTTTTGTGGACTTCCAAAAGTATAATGTGATTGATTGTCATCCCAAAGGTTTAATTGGTTTAAATATTGGATTAAAAAACCAGAATATGTTTGTTTATTAACCTCGTCTTTTTTATTGATATCTTTTTTAGTAATAACATATAGCTGTTCTACAGCTCTTGTTAATGCTACATACATAATGTTTATGTTGTCTAATTCAAGATTTGATCTTCGTCTATTGTATATCTGGTTTCCTGTTTCTCCAAAATTTTCAAAATCGCTTGAAAAATTTAAAAGAGCTCGTGAAAATCCTTGAAAATCTTCTGGATTTAAAGGAAACCATTCTTTTGGCTCAATTTCTTTATAAATATCTAAATCTGCATAAGGAAAAATCACAACTGGAAATTCTAAACCTTTAGATTTATGGATAGACAATATTTGCACTGCTTCCTGACCTGGAGGCAAAACAATACTTAACTTATCTTTCTTTTTATCATAATAGTCAATAAATCCAGATAAATCTGGTTGGTTTTTTTGTGAATATTCAAAAACTACATCTAATAAATACTGTATATAAGCATTAGATGTTTTAACTAAGTTAAAAGTTCTAACAATTGTTTCCGCTAGATCAAACAAAGACAATTGTAATAAGTTGTTATGTTGAATATGTATGTTGAAAGTTTTTAGAGATGTAAATAATTCGTCTAAATTTAAATTGATGTGTTTTTCGAAAAACGGATGTTTTTCATCAATATGGAGTGATAATGCTAAATAATTTAATACCTGAATTTTTATTTCGTTGTTTTTTGGTTGTAATAAGAGTTTCAGAAAATTAATAACAAATTCAACTTCCGTAGAATTGTTAAGCAATAATGTATCAGATGAAATTAGAGGAATTTTATGTTCGTTTAAATAATCTGCAATTGCAACTCCTTGCTTATTCTTTCTAACCAGAATACAAATGTCGCTTAGGGCAAATCCGTTTTGTAGACAAAAGGTTATAGTCTCAAGTGTTTTTTCAGAATAAATACTATCTGTATCATCTTCTTTGTTTATTTCTAAAAAATCTAAACTAACAAAGCCTTCATTATTTTTAGTAACATCTTGTTCAGCATTATTATATATGTTTGCATGACTTTCCGAACTAAAAATAGTTCCAGCTAGATATTTAAAGAACCCATTGTTGAAATTAATAATTTCTTGATAGCTTCTAAAATTTTGAGGTAAATTAAGAATAGTTTTTTCTGTGTGAAACGGATTAGCATCATTAAACAGATCTATAAATTGTTCTGCTCTTCCTCCACGCCATCTATAAATAGCCTGTTTAGCATCTCCAACAATCATTAAAGAACCTTTTTCGTTATTAAAATTTTCTTGAGATAATTTATTGTCTATTAAAGGAATTAAATTTTCCCATTGCAGGACAGAAGTGTCTTGGAATTCATCAATAAAATAGTGATTGAATTTTTCACCTAATCGCTCATAAACAAAAGGTGTTGGCTGTTCTTTTATTTCTTGACTTATCATGTTGTTAAATTCTGATATAAGCACTTTGTTCTGCTCTTCCTTTAATACGTTTAATTCTTTATTAATGGAACTTAAAACCGAAAGTGGCGTTATATTTCTATAAAATGCTTTTAGAAACTTATGCTGGTAAAACAGTTTTTTAGTTTTATTAAAACTAGATGCAATTTCAGGCTGAATGTCTTCTATTATTGAAGCAATATCTTGTGTAACCCGTTTGGGGTAAAGCGTTTTGTTTTCTATGTCTTCTTGCCATTTTAAAGTAAAATTTACAGAGAAGTTTAAGTCCACTAGTTTTTGAAAGTGTTTTGGTAAATAACTTCCTGAAAAATCATCAAATTGCAAACCTGCCTCTTCAATTAGGGTTAGTGTTTTTTGTGCAGTATTAACAATAGTTTTCTCAGTTTCCTTAATATTATCTTTTAATAGTAATTTAATTCCTTTAAAATCGGTTAGAGTTTTACCTTCAAGTTTATCAATAAAAGGAATGTCGTTCTCATTAATAAGTAATTTAGATATTTTATTAAAATCGTAGGACACGTCCCAACTTTTATCATCATCTGCTTTTTCTATGGCAAAGTCGATTAAAATTTTTGTTAATTCTTTTTCAGTACCTGCTTTTGCTATTAATCTATTTACAGCTTCAGTTAAAAGTCCTTCTTGATCTAATTCTACCTCAAAATTTAAAGGTAACTTTAAATCGTAAGCAAAAGTTCGTATAATTCTATGTGTAAAGCCATCAATGGTAGAGATATCAAAAAAAGCATAATTATAAATTATGGTGTCTAATAAGATTTTAGCTTTTTTGTGAACATCTAAAGGTTTCATATGTAATTCTTCACAAATAATATGAAACATGCTACTTGAGCTATTTAATATAGTTTCAGATGAAAAAGATTTTAAGGTATCTATAATACGTTCTTTCATCTCACTAGCAGCTTTATTTGTAAAAGTAATAGCAAGAATCTGTTTAAAGGTATCGTTATAAGGTGATTTTAATATAATCTTTAAATATTCTTTTACTAGCGTAAATGTTTTGCCACTACCAGCTGAAGCATTATAAACTAGAAAAGAATTCTTATTATTCATGAATTAAAATTTTACACAAGATAAAAACTATTGATGATTAGATAGGTATTTATTATTTTTAATTGGTTTGATTTATCCGTAAATTTGAAAGAATTAAATATTAACACTAAAAAACATAAGATTATGGCTTTCGAATTACCGAAATTAAAATATGCATATGATGCTCTAGAACCAAATATTGATGCACGTACAATGGAAATACACCATTCTAAACATCATCAAGGCTATACAAATAATTTAAATAATGCAATTGCAGGAACAGATTTAGAAGGAAAAACAATAGAAAATATTCTTACTAATCTAGATATGAATAATAAAGCTGTTAGAAATAATGGTGGAGGTTTTTATAATCATTCTTTATTTTGGGACGTTATGAATCCAGAAGGGAAAGGTTATTTGTCTGGAGAATTAAAAGAGGCAATTATAACTGCCTATGGATCTGTTGATGCTTTTAAAGATGTATTTAGTAAAGCAGCTGCAACTCAATTTGGATCAGGTTGGGCATGGTTATGTGTACATAAAGGAGGAAAAGTTGAAGTTTGTTCTACACCAAATCAAGATAATCCATTAATGCCAGGAGTTACTTGTGGAGGTACTCCAATTTTAGGATTAGATGTATGGGAACACGCTTACTATTTAAATTACCAAAATAGAAGACCAGATTATATCAATGCATTTTTTAATGTAATTAACTGGAATGAAGTTGAAAGACGCTATGCTGAAGCTAAATAGTTAAAGCAATTACTTGTTATAAAAAAAAAGCAAACTTGATCGTTTGCTTTTTTTTATGTGGTGATTTCTAAGAAATATATAAATAAGTGATTTTCCTTGTTGTTGTAAAATGAAAAAAGGTGAACGAGAGTTCACCTTTTTTGCCCCAAATCTACCATAAACTTAACCTACTTATGTTATGGTGCATCAAATATATGGTTGTTATCTTAGAATTGAGAAAATTATTAGATAAACTACTTATAAATTAGTCTAAAAGAGTAATTAAGAAAGAATTAGATGAAAACTTAGAATAAAAAATGAAATTTAGATGTAAAATAAAAAAAGGCGAACGATAGTTCACCTTTTTTTGCCCCAAATCTACCATGAACTTAACCTACTTATGTTATGGTGAATCTAAAGTAGTTTTATTTTATTTAAACTTTTGCATATATCAGTTGAAATGCAAATATTTTAGATAAAAGCACTTATTTCTTAGACAAAGCGTTAATTATTAATAGCTTATCTAGTAAGCTCTTTCTTTATTTCCTTCATAAAAATTAATAAAAGCTTTGTTTACAACTCTATTCCCTCCAACAGTTGGATAGTTGCCAGTAAAATACCAATCGCCTAAGTTTTTAGGACATGCCTTATGTAAACTTTCAATTGGTTGAAAAATGGTCTCTACTTTAGATTTTATGGTATTATCGCAAATTAATTCAGCTATTTTATTTGAAATGGTATCGGCCGAAAATTCAGAATAAAGGTCTTTTACAAAGTTTCTAACATCTTTATCATCTAAATCTACTTGAGCTTTACATTTTTTATAAACCTCCTCGACTAAATGATACTTATTATTTTCTTTTAGTAATTCTAACATAGCTCTAAAAGCTATTAAATCTTCCAATCGTGCCATATCAATTCCATAACAATCTGGATAGCGAATTTGAGGAGCAGAAGAAACAACAATAATCTTTTTTGGGTTTAATCTGTCCATCATTTTAATAATACTCATTTTTAGAGTCGTACCTCTAACAATACTATCGTCTATAATAACAAGGTTATCAGTAGGTTTTATAACTCCATAGGTAACATCATAAACATGTGCTACTAAGTCGTTTCTGCTACTATCCTCTGTAATAAATGTTCTTAATTTAACATCTTTAATGGCAATTTTTTCAATACGAGGTCTTTCGCTTAAAATTTCTGTAACTCTTTCTGCTGAAAGGCCTCCTTTACCATCTAAAATAGCTTGGGTTTTTTTCTCGTTCAAATGTTCTTCAACAGTCTCAATCATTCCAAAAAAAGATGTTTCTGCAGTATTTGGAATATAAGAAAATACGGTGTTTTTTGTGTCATTATTAATAGCTTGTAACACTTTTGGCATTAATAATTTTCCTAGTTTTTTTCTTTCTTGATAGATTTCTGCATCACTTCCTCTAGAGAAATAAATGCGTTCAAAAGAACAAGCTTTTCTCTCTAATGGCTCTATTATTTTAACTATAGAGACTTTGCCTGATTTTTTAGTAATAATAGCATGTCCAGGTTCTAATTCTTTAACATCTTCAAAATCGACATTAAAAACTGTTTGAATTACTGGCCTTTCTGAAGCTACTACAACAACTTCATCATCTTTATAATAATAAACTGGTCTTATTCCTGCTGGATCTCTTAAAACAAAAGAATCTCCATGACCAAGAAGTCCAGCCATAGCATAGCCACCATCCCAGTTTTTTGACGAGCGTTTTAATATTTTAGCCACATTAAGTCGTTCTGCAATTAAAGGAGAGCATTCAATTTTACTATAGCCTTCTTTTTTAAGTTGTTTGTATTTTTTTGCAACAGCATCATCTAAAAAATGACCAATTTTTTCCATTATGGTTATGGTATCTGCCATTTCCTTTGGATGTTGTCCAATTCTAACAAGCTCTTTAAACAGCTTATCAACATTAGTCATATTAAAGTTTCCTGCTAGAATGAGATTTCTATGCATCCAATTGTTTTGTCTTAAAAATGGATGTACGTTTTCAACACTATTTTTACCATAAGTTCCATATCTAACATGTCCAAGTAAAACTTCCCCAATATATGGTAAGTGCTTTTTTTGCAGAGATACATCCTCTTTATATTCAGGATGTTCAAGCATTTCTTTATTAATTCTGTCGTTTATTTGAGCAAAAATATCTTGTATAGGTTGTTGTGCAATAGAGCGTACACGACTTATATAACGATCTCCTGGGCTGGTGTCTAACTTAATGCTTGCAAATCCTGCACCATCTTGACCACGATTGTGCTGTTTTTCCATCATTAAGTACATTTTATTCACTCCATAAAAAGCACTACCATACTTTTCTTTATAAAACTCTAAGGGTTTTAAAAGTCTTATTTGTGCAATACCACATTCATGTTTTAAAGCGTCGCTCATTGTTAGTTATATTGTTGTAGTTGTTGTTTAATAATCAAAAAACGCGCTCAAATAATGGAGCGCGTTTGTTTATCTTAATTCTATATCGAATTGTGTTAAATTCTTAAATTGTTGTAAGCGTTGATGAACTTCGCTACTTTTTAATGCAACCATTCGTTCTGTACCAAATTTTTCTACACAAAACGAAGCTAAGGTCGATCCATATATTACAGCATTTTTCATATTTTCAAAAGACACATCTTCAGTTTTTGCTAAATATCCAGCAAAACCTCCAGCAAAAGTATCTCCAGCACCAGTTGGATCAAATACTTCTTCTAATGGTAAAGCAGGAGCATAAAAAACATTGTCATCATGAAATAATAAAGCACCATGTTCTCCTTTCTTTATTACTACATATTTTGGTCCCATTTCATGAATTTTACGTGCTGCTACAACTAAAGAATATTCACCAGTTAATTGTCTGGCTTCTTCGTCGTTAATAGTAATTACGTTCACTTTTTTAATGACCTCATGAAGCTCTTTTAGAGCACAATCCATCCAAAAATTCATTGTGTCTAATATAACAAGTTTTGGTTTTGATTCCATTTGCTCAAGTACACTCATTTGGACGATAGGATGTAAGTTTCCTAACATAACGATGTCCGAATTTCTGTAATTTGATGGTACTACAGGGTTAAAGTCTGCAAGAACGTTAAGTTCTGTAGCTAAAGTATCGCGAGAATTCATATCGTTATGATATTTTCCACTCCAGAAAAATGTTTTGCCTTCTTTTACTATTTCAACACCAGAAATGTCGATATTTCTATTTGATAGTAAGTCTAAATATTTTTGAGGAAAATCTCCACCAATTATAGATACTACAGAAGAATCTATATTAAAATGTGAAGCTGCTAGACCAATAAATGTTGCTGCTCCCCCTAGAATTTTATCTGTTTTACCAAATGGTGTTTCAATAGCATCAAAAGCTACGGTTCCTACTATTACTAATTTGCTCATATTGAGGTTTGAAAATTTGGTGCAAATATAAGGTATTTAGCCTCTAATACACGAAAGTTTTTTTGAAATAAATAATCACTTTCTCCCAAAGTCAGCAGGTATTTCTCCCCAAGCCTTGGTTTCCCATTTTACAATGGTTGTTTTATAACTGTTTGTTTTAAGCCATTTTACAGCTCTGTCAACCAATTCAAATAAGGCTTTGTTTTTATCGTGGCGCTCCAGTTTGGTGTTACAGGTTTTCTTTTTTATCCAACTTATGGCTGTTTTGGAATCTGTGTAAATTAGTCTATCACTATTGTTTTGTTTTAAAAAGGCTAATCCATGTACAATAGCTAAAAACTCGCCAATATTATTAGTGCCTTCTTCAAAAGGGCCTTGAATAAAAAGTTGTTTTTTTGTTTTGGTATCCACGCCTCTATATTCCATGACTCCTGGATTTCCAGAAGATGCAGCATCAACAGAAATGGAATGGTAGTTAGGTTGACCAATTTTTTTTAGTTGTTCATTAGAAAGACTTGAAGCGAATTTTTTGTTTTTACCAATATAGTCTTTGTAGTTTCCGTTTAAAGCTTTTTTAGCTGCATCAAAGGTTTCAAAAGATTTGTATTGTGCGCCTTCAAAATCTTTTATTTGTGCTTTGCAGTCATCCCAAGATTCAAAAACACCAGTGTGATGCCCTTTCCAGACTGTGTAGTATTTTTTTTTCTTTTTAGCCATTAATTAGGGAATTAACAACCTCTGGAAAATGGTTCATTTCTAAGTCATGGATTTTAGCAGCTACATCTTCAGCAGAATCAGAAGGTTTTACTTCACACTTAGCTTGAAAAATAATAGCACCTTCATCATAATTTTCATTTACATAATGAATTGTTATACCTGTTTCTTTTTCTTTATTAGCAACAACTGCTTCATGTACAAATTTGCCATACATGCCTTTTCCACCATATTTTGGCAATAATGCTGGGTGAATATTAATGACTCTGTTAGGGAATTCTTTTAATATGGTTTCTGGAAATTTCCATAAAAAGCCAGCAAGAACTATTAAATCAGGATTGTTTGCTTTTAAGATATTTAAAACATCATTTGTTTCTGTAAAAGCTATTTTATTGAAAGATAGAGCGCTAACACTTAATTTTTTTGCTCGGTCTAAAACTTTGGCATGAGGATTGTTAGTCAATACTTGAATAACAGACACATTTTTTCTGTTGTGAAAAAAAGTAATTAAATTTTCAGCATTAGTACCACTTCCGGACGCAAAAATTACAATACGTTTCATCTGTTAGTTTTTATTTTAAAAATTAATGTCAGATGTAATTCGTAAATTGAATTTACAACAATGTTCAGCAAAATTATCAAGCTCATTTCATTTTACAGATAATAAAAAGTTAATTATTCAGACAAAAAAAAGAATAAAAATTAACAATTAGAAGGCAAAATTGAAATACTTCAAGGTTATTTTAGTAAATTACCTGCACATTTTTAAAGTAAAGGTGTGTTTTAAAAATAAAGTTTTTTATTTTTGCCAACTAATTAAAACTTAAAATTAAAAGATTATGTCAGACATTGCATCAAGAGTAAAAGCGATTATCGTAGACAAATTAGGTGTTGATGAAAACGAGGTTGTAACTGAAGCTAGCTTCACAAACGATTTAGGAGCAGATTCATTAGACACTGTAGAATTAATAATGGAATTCGAAAAAGAATTTGATATCCAAATTCCAGACGATCAAGCAGAAAATATTGCTACAGTTGGTCAAGCTATCTCTTATATAGAAGCAGCAAAATAATTCACACAAATTTATGGAATTAAAGCGAGTTGTAATTACTGGTTTAGGAGCACTAACACCTATAGGCAATACCAAAGACGAATATTGGGAGGCTCTATTAAGTGGAAAAAGTGGAGCTGCACCAATAACCTATTTTGATACTGAAAAGTTCAAGACTAAATTCGCTTGTGAATTAAAAAACTTTAATGCCACCGATTTTCTTGATAGAAAAGAAGCACGAAAAATGGATCGATTTACTCAGTATGCTATGGTGGCTTCAGATGAAGCCATTGCAGACTCTAAATTAGATCTAGATGCTATCAATAAATTAAGAGTAGGTGTTATTTGGGGAGCAGGAATTGGTGGCTTGGAAACGTTTCAGGATGAAGTTTTAAACTTTGCAGCTGGAGACGGAACGCCAAGATTTAACCCATTCTTTATTCCTAAAATGATTGCAGATATAGCGCCAGGAAACATTTCCATTAAACATGGGTTTATGGGTCCTAACTATACAACTGTATCAGCTTGTGCTTCATCGGCAAATGCTATGATTGATGCTCTAAACTATATACGTTTAGGACATTGCGATGTGGTGGTTACTGGTGGAAGTGAAGCAGCTGTAACCATAGCTGGAATGGGTGGATTTAATGCCATGCATGCTTTATCAACAAGAAATGAAAGCCCAGAAACAGCTTCAAGACCTTTTGATGCAACCAGAGATGGTTTTGTATTAGGAGAAGGAGCAGGAGCAATTATTCTTGAAGATTACGAACATGCTAAAGCAAGAGGAGCAAAAATATATGCTGAAGTTCTTGGAGGAGGTTTATCTTCCGATGCTTACCATATGACTGCACCACATCCTGAAGGAATAGGCGTTATTGCTGTAATGAAAAATTGTTTAGAAAATGCTGGTGTTAAACCTGAAGAAGTTGATCATATCAACACACATGGAACATCAACACCTCTAGGAGATGTTGCTGAATTAAAAGCCATTTCTGAAGTGTTTGGAGACCATGCAAAAAATATTAATATTAACTCAACAAAATCTATGACAGGACATTTGTTAGGAGCTGCTGGAGCCATTGAATCAATTGCTGCAATTTTAGCTATGGAACATGGTATTGTTCCTCCTACAATTAACCATGAGGTTGTTGATGAGAATATTGATCCTGAACTTAATTTAACATTAAACAAAGCACAAAAACGAAACGTTAAAGTTGCCATGAGTAATACATTTGGTTTTGGAGGACACAATGCTTGTGTATTATTCAAAAAATTAGATTAAACAAACGAATGAAGAACATTCGAAACATATTAAATTCCCGTTCAAAAATTGACGGGAATTTTTTTGTGTCTATTAATAAAATTTTAGGGTTCAAACCAAAATCTTTAAATATTTATAAAACAGCATTTACGCATCGTTCTATGAATATTAAAGATAGTGAAGGCCATATTGTTAATTACGAGCGACTAGAGTTTTTAGGAGATGCTATGTTAGGAGCAGTTATTGCTTCTCATTTATACGTAGAAGTACCAAGTGGAGACGAAGGCTACCTTACTAAAATGCGTTCTAAAATTGTAAGTCGAGAACATTTAAATGAACTTGGTAAAGATTTAAACTTAATTAGCCTAGTTGAAAGTAAAATTCCGAAAGGGCAATTTGGAGATAACATTCATGGTAATCTTTTTGAAGCTTTGGTAGGAGCTATTTTTCTTGATAAGGGTTATAAATACAGTGAAAAATTTATCTACAAAAAAGTTATTATCCCTTATGTAGATATTGAAAAATTAGAAGGAAAAGTAATAAGCTATAAAAGTTTGCTTATTGAATGGTGTCAAAAAGAAAAGAAAACATTCGATTACAATGTGTACGAGGATACAGGAAACGATGATGTAAGACATTTTTCAGTGAAATTATCGATAGATGATAAAGTAGTTTCAAAAGCTAGAGCGACCTCCAAAAAGAAAGCAGAAGAAAAAGCTTCAAAACGCGCTTTTTTTGTATTTCAAAAGCAAATTTCTAAAGATTACTAAGCTTTATTTCAAAAAATGCAATAATTACTATTGTGTTAAGATTAATCAAAACTTAATATTAATAAAAGGGGAAGTCTTATCTTTACAAAACAATGTGAGTTATGGCAATTAAGAAACTTAGTTTAGAAGACTTTTTTGATGAAGCAGATTTCACTCTTATCGGCATTCACACTTCTATTGAAGATTACAGACTTGCTTATTTATTAAACACTAAATTAAATTTAAATCTTAAACGTAGAAAAAAGGATTTAGACTTCAGTAATACTTCTAAATTCCCAATATTTGAATGGGAAGACAATAAACAACTTAATACATGGAACTTGGTTTCTAATATATGTAAGATTGAGACTAATAATCCAGTAATAGGTAATAGTTTATTTAATGATACAGGTAAAGTAACTGAAACGTTTTATTTACTGCCAGAATTTAAAAAAGTGAACTATATATTAAAGATTAACGACGACCAACTAAGTTCCAAAAAGAATCAAAGAATTGTAAGTCAAATTCAAGATATTGCTCACATTGTTACAGCTTATATAATAGATGTTAACCAGCTTAAATCAAAAAACAATTTAATATTTAATTAATGTTAAAAAGAAAAAAAACAAAAATTGTAGCCACATTAGGACCAGCAACTAGCACGAAAGAAATACTAAAGGGCATGCTAGATGAAGGTGTTAACGTGTTTAGAATAAACTTTTCTCATGCAGATTATAATGACGTGAAAGAACGTATTAAAATGATACGTGAATTAAATGAAGAATTTGATTATAATGCTGCTATTCTTGCCGATTTACAAGGCCCAAAGCTTCGAGTAGGAACCATGAAAGGTGAGGTTTTTGTTAACGAAGGCGATGAAATTATATTCGAAACTGGTAAACGTTTTGAAGGAACTAAAGAACGCGTATACATGACTTACGATAAGTTTCCTCAAGACGCAAAACCTGGTGAAAGAATTCTATTAGACGATGGGAAATTAATTTTTGAAGTTATTTCGACAGATAAAAAAAGCAAAGTAAAAGCAAAAGTAATTCAAGGTGGACCATTGCGTTCTAAAAAAGGAGTTAATTTACCAAACACTAATATTTCGCAACCTGCACTTACAGAAAAAGATATTGAAGACGCCCTATTTGCAATAGAACAAAAGGTAGATTGGATGGCTTTATCCTTTGTAAGACATGCAGAAGATTTAATGCAACTGGAAGAGTTAATAAATACGCATAGCGATCATAAAATACCAATTATTGCTAAAATAGAAAAACCTGAAGCAGTAGAAAATATTGACAAAATTGTTGCTTATTGCGATGGCTTAATGGTAGCTCGAGGCGATTTAGGTGTTGAAATTCCTGCTGAAGAAGTTCCATTAATTCAAAAGAAACTAGTCTTAAGAGCTAAACAAGCTAGAATACCTGTTATTATCGCTACTCAAATGATGGAAACCATGATTTCCAGTTTAACACCAACACGTGCAGAAGTAAACGATGTAGCAAACTCGGTTATGGATGGAGCAGATGCAGTTATGTTATCTGGCGAAACTTCAGTTGGTAGTTATCCAGTTCAGGTTATTAAGCAAATGTCTAACATTATTAAAAGTGTTGAAGACTCATCATTAATAAAAGTACCTCAAATCCCTCCACATATTCGTACTAAAAGATACATCACTAAATCTATTTGTTATCACGCTGCTAACATGGCTAACGAGATTGATGCTAAAGCTATTTCAACTTTAACCAATAGTGGATATACAGCTTTTCAAATATCTGCATGGAGACCAAGTGCACATATTTTAGTATTTACCTCTAACAAACGTATTCTAACACAATTAAGTTTACTTTGGGGAGTTAAAGCATTTTATTACGACAAGTTTGTAAGTACAGACGAAACCATTGAGGATGTTAATGCTATAGCTTGTAAAAAAGGATATTTAGATGCAGGAGACATGCTTGTTAGTTTGGCGGCTATGCCAATTCAAGCAAAAGGGATGGTCAACACCTTGCGAGTAACTGAAATTACAAGTTGCAATTTATAAATAAAAATAATGTTTAAAAATTGTTGAAATCCGTTATAATCAAAATGGAATATTCAATATCTTTAAACCATGTATGCTCTTGTAGATTGCAATAATTTTTATGCTTCTTGCGAACGGGTTTTTAATCCAAGTTTGCGACAAAAACCCATTGCTATTTTAAGCAATAATGACGGTTGTGTTATCTCTATGAGTGATGAAGCTAAAGCATTAGGGCTTCCATTTGGAGCACCAATTTTTAAATGGGAAGCATTCTGTAAAAAGAATAATATAAAAGTTTTATCGTCAAACTATCCTTTGTATGGAGACATGAGTAGTCGTGTTATGTCTATTTTACAACAATTTTCACCAGATGTGGAAGTCTATAGCATAGATGAAGCTTTTTTAGAATTTAAAGGCTTTGAAGCCTATAATTTTGATGATTACGGAACACAAATTAGAAAGCGTATTTTAAAATGGACAGGAATTCCAACGAGCGTAGGTATTGCGCCAACAAAAGCGCTTAGTAAAGTAGCAAATAAAATTGCTAGAAAATTTCCAAATGAAACGAAAGGAGTTTATATAATTGATTCAGAAGAAAAAAGATTAAAAGCCTTAAAGTGGATTCTGTTAGGTGATGTTTGGGGAATTGGTCGTGGATTGCAAAAACAATTAGCAGAAAAAGGATGTAAAAAAGCATTTGATTTCACACAATTATCAGATGATTGGGTTCGAAAGAATTTTTCAATTACAGAATGGAAGCTTAAAAAAGATTTAGAAGGCATATCGAAAATTACCTTAGACGAAGTCAAGTCTAAAAAAGCTATAGCTACAACACGAAGCTTTGAAAACACTTTTTCTGATATTGAAAACATAAAAGAACGCATATCAACATTTGCAACAAGTTGTGCTGAAAAATTACGTAAACAAGAGTCTAGTTGTTACATGATAATAGTTATACTAAGTAGTGATAGACACAAAAAAGACTTAGAGCAGCATCGTGTTAGTAAAACAGTAAAATTGTCCTATCCTACAGATTCAACCTTAACTATTTGTAAGTATGCAGTAAAAGCTGCTACGTCAATTTTTAAAAAAGGAATAGAATATAAACGAGCAGGAGTTATTGTTACTGGTTTGGTACCAACTTACAACCATCAATTAAATATATTTGAACAAGAAAATCCGAAACACAAACCTTTAATGTTAGCCATCGATGGGATTAATGAAAAGTATAAGGATTATAAAATAAAACTTGGTAATCAAGATTTAGAACGTACATGGAAGATGCGTCAAGAAAGGCTCTCACCAAGGTATACAACTAATATTAACGACATTTTAAAGGTGAAATAAAACATTATGCTACTACATACATCTAAGACTTTAACTTTTTTCACTCCTGAATTTGCAGATTATTCAGGAGCCATTTTCTTCGACACAGGAATTTCGGCTGGATTTCCATCACCAGCTGAAGATTTTAAAGAAGAACGTCTTTCGTTAGACAACATACTAGTAAAAAACAAGCTAGCTACGTTTTATGCTCGTGTTAGTGGGCAAAGTATGATAGATGCTGGACTAGATGATAACGATTTATTAGTAATCGACAGAAGTTTAGAGCCAGAGCACAATAGAATTGCTGTATGTTTTTTAGATGGAGAATTTACTGTAAAACGGTTACGTGTAGAAAAAGATGGTGTATGGTTACAACCAGAAAATTCTAAATATCAGCCAATAAAAATCACAGAAGAAAACGATTTTGTAATTTGGGGAATAGTAACCAACGTAATTAAGAAGGTATAACTTTAATTTAAAGAAAACACAAAATCCTTATGGTAAATCTATCCACGCTAGATATCTCACTTATCGTTATATTTTTTGCAATTACTCTTTTTATAGGCATCTATGTTTCAAAACAATCAGGAAAAAGTGCTGCAGAGTATTTTCTATCTGGAAGAAATATGCCTTGGTGGTTATTAGGTGTTTCTATGGTGGCCACCACTTTTTCTACAGACACGCCAAACTTAGTTACAGACATTGTAAGAACTAATGGTGTTTCAGGAAACTGGGTCTGGTGGGCTTTTTTACTAACAGGCTTACTTACAGTTTTTGTGTATGCTAAATTATGGCGAAAATCTAACGTAAATACAGATATTGAATTCTACGAATTGCGTTATGGAGGTGCTCCAGCTCGTTTTTTAAGAGGGTTTAGAGCTATCTATCTTGGTATTATATTTAATATCCTTGCTATGTCTGCAGTGACGTTAGCTGCTATAAAAATTGGAGCCATTATGTTAGGTTTACAACCATGGGAGACAGTTATTTATGCTGGAACAATTACGGTTATATTTAGTGCGCTAGGAGGTTTTAAAGGAGTTGTTTATACCGATTTTATTTTATTTTTTACAGCAATGGCTGGCGCACTAGGAGCTGCTTATTATTTAGTTGGCTTGCCAGAAGTAGGTGGCTTAGAAGCGCTTCTTCAACATGAAAATGTTGTGGATAAATTAAACATCTTGCCAGATTTTAGTAATACGGAAGCACTAATAACTTTATTGATTATTCCTCTAGCTGTTCAATGGTGGAGTTCATGGTATCCAGGAGCAGAACCTGGAGGAGGAGGATATATAGCACAGCGTATGTTGGCTGCAAAAAACGAGAATCATGCTATTGGAGCTACCTTCTTTTTTAATATCATGCACTATGCATTACGTCCTTGGCCATGGATAATTGTGGCATTAGCTTCATTAGTCGTTTTTCCAGATATTTCAAGTATACATGAAGCTTTTCCTTTAGTAGCCGAAGATAAATTAGGTCATGATTTAGCTTATTCTGCTATGTTAACTAAACTTCCAAGTGGGTTATTAGGATTGGTTCTTGCATCTCTTGTAGCAGCTTATATGAGCACCATTTCTACACACTTAAATTGGGGAGCATCATATATAGTTAATGACTATTATAAACAGCAAATTAATCCAGAAGCATCTGAAAAACAATTGGTAGCTGTTGGTAGAATTGCAACTATTGTACTAATGGTTTGTAGTGCTTTATTGGCTTTAGTACTTACAAATGCTCTACAGTTATTCGATATTATTTTAATGTTTGGTGCAGGAACTGGATTGATCTTTATTCTACGTTGGTTTTGGTGGAGAATCAATGCTTGGAGTGAAATATCAGCTATGTTTGTGTCAGGAATAGTTTCTATACTATTAAACTTTACAGATTTAGGAGCTTATTATTTTGGAGCTGAGGGTCTTTTCCCTTCTTGGGCAAAATTTCCAACTGTTGTATTAGTAACAACTATTGTTTGGGTAGCTGTGACATTTTTAACCCAAGCAGAAAGTAAAACAGTATTACAGAATTTTTATAAGAGAATTCAACCAGGAGGTCCAGGATGGCATAAAATTGTTACAGAAGCAAGAGAAGAAAATATAGAACTGGTAGATGCAAAAGAAGGTTGGAGCGTGCCTTCAGGTATTCTTGCAATGTTGGTAGGATGTGCTTTAATTTATAGTATCATGTTTGCAACTGGATATTGGATATATGGCGAATACACTAATGCTTTATTATTAACTGGAGCGACTGCTGTTTTTGGATTTATACTTATAAAACTTTGGAAAAAAATAAAGGTGAATGTTTTATAGATAAAAACTTTAAATGAATAACTTCTAGTTTATCCATTTAAAGGTCAATATAGTTGTATTAGGTTAGAATGATTTTTTTTTTTTTACCTTTAAAACATTGTTAATCAGTAAATATAAAAAACATGAAGAAATTATTTATAATAAGTTTTTTATCTGTATTTGTTTTTTCTTGTAGTAATGAAGATACATATAGCACATTGGATAAGTTTGATACATCCAATTTTTCAACCAAACAATTTGTTGGAAATATTGTTGCTTTTCAAAAGAATAATGAAGTTAAGTTAGGAATTAAAGACAATAAACTGTTAGAGTCTTTTAATAATTATAGTAAAAAATTAGGCTTAGGTTTAAGTGCTGTTTCTTTACAGCTTGAAGAAATTGATAACAAGGATTATATTCGATTTTTTAATAAAGGAGGATCTGTATCTACAGTAGCCTTATTAAAAGACATTGAAGATAGTAATGGTAGATATGCTATTGGAGAAACAGTTTGTACAACTACTTCTTGTGCAAGTTGTTGTGGTTGTGTACCAGATGGCAATTATTGTTCACCATGCGATTTTAATACAGCAGATTGTAAAAGAACAACTTCAGGATAAATTTTAAAAGATTGTATAAAAAGAAGATCGTCTAAAAATAACTTTTTAGGCGATCTTATAATATATAATAGATTATAAGCTTGTTAATCTGCTAAAACAATCACTTTATTATCTTTCATTTCAATCGTACCAGATTTAATCTTTAAGGTTAAGATTTTATCATTATCGTTATGAGGAATAACTTCAGCATGTAATTCATCAAATACCAAATGGCTTTGTGTATGTGTATGAATTTTTACAGTTCCTTCTTTTAAAAGGGAGACAATAGGAGCGTGATTATTTAACATTTCAAACTCGCCATTAACTCCAGGAACAACTACAGAATCTACTTCTGAACTAAACAATGTTGCTTCTGGTGATACAATTTCTAAATACATATTATCTAAAATTTCAATTTTAAAAAACTAAATCCCGAAATTATCACGTATTGGAATTTAGACTTTTTGTTTTTGGAATTTATCAAGCTTTGCTTGATTAAGCTTCAGCTAACATTTTCTCTCCAGCTTCTATAGCTTCTTCAATAGAACCTTTAAGGTTAAACGCTGCTTCCGGCAAGTGATCTAATTCACCATCCATAATCATGTTAAATCCTTTAATAGTTTCTTTAATATCTACCAATACACCTGGAATACCTGTAAACTGTTCAGCTACATGGAATGGTTGAGATAAGAAACGCTGTACACGTCTTGCTCTACCAACAGCCATTTTATCTTCTTCAGATAATTCTTCCATACCTAAGATGGCAATAATATCTTGTAATTCTTTATAACGTTGTAATAACTCTTTTACTCTTTGAGCACAAGCATAATGATCGTTTCCTAAAATATCAGCAGTAAGAATTCTTGAAGTAGAATCTAATGGATCTACAGCAGGATAAATACCAAGCTCAGCAATTTTACGAGATAATACTGTTGTTGCATCTAAGTGAGCAAACGTTGTTGCAGGTGCAGGATCCGTTAAATCATCTGCAGGCACATAAACGGCCTGTACAGAAGTAATAGAACCTCTTTTTGTTGAAGTAATACGTTCTTGCATCGCTCCCATTTCTGTTGCTAATGTTGGTTGGTAACCTACAGCAGAAGGCATACGACCTAATAAAGCAGATACTTCTGAACCAGCTTGCGTAAAACGGAAAATATTATCTACGAAGAAAAGAACATCTTTACCTTGTCCTTCTCCAGCTCCATCACGGAAATACTCAGCA
Organism: Xanthomarina spongicola; assembly: GCF_003148645.1. Lineage (GTDB taxonomy): Bacteria > Bacteroidota > Bacteroidia > Flavobacteriales > Flavobacteriaceae > Xanthomarina > Xanthomarina spongicola. The sequence continues at coordinate 108,740 of NZ_QGGP01000001.1, read as the reverse complement.
ATAGTTAAACCAGATAGTGCCACACGAGCACGAGCTCCTGGAGGCTCATTCATTTGTCCGAAAACAAAAGTAGCTTTAGATTCTTTCATAACAGATTTATCCACTTTAGATAAATCCCATCCACCATCTTCCATCGAATGCATGAAATCATCACCATAACGGATAATTCCAGATTCTAGCATTTCACGAAGTAAATCGTTTCCTTCACGAGTTCTTTCACCAACTCCTGCGAATACAGAAAGACCACCATGTCCTTTTGCAATATTGTTAATTAACTCCTGAATTAATACTGTTTTACCAACACCAGCACCACCAAATAATCCAATTTTACCTCCTTTTGCATAAGGCTCAATTAAATCGATTACTTTAATACCAGTAAATAAAACTTCAGTAGAAGTTGATAAATCTTCAAATTTAGGTGCTTGTCTGTGAATTGGTAAACCAGCTTCACCAGCCTTAGGTAAGTCTCCAAGACCATCAATAGCATCACCAATAACATTAAATAAACGACCATATACATCACTTCCAATAGGCATTTGTATTGGAGCACCAGTAGCATGTACTTCTGTTCCTCTACTTAAACCATCAGACGAGTCCATTGCAATAGTACGTACAGAATCTTCACCAATGTGAGATTGTACTTCTAGTACTAATATAGAACCATCAGTTCTTCTAATTTCTAATGAATCGTAAATCTTTGGAAGTTCAGCTCCTGCTCCGAATTCAACATCGATAACTGGACCAACTATTTGTGCAACTTTACCTGTAACTTTTGACATTACTATTTTGTTTATTTATTTACTAAATTTTTAAATATGAAAAACACCTAGTTTTTCGCGCTGCAAATATATGCCTTTTAATTTAAAAATAACAGCAATTTTTTTCGCCTTTTTTAAACATAAAAAACACCTTCTTCCAATACATTAGTAGAAGGTGTTAAAAATATTATATTTTGGTTATACTATTGTAATGTAGGAGAGTAGTTAGTTGGATAATCTCCACAATCTACAAAGTTACCTGAAGCTTCAAAGTTTGAACCATAGGTGTCATCAATAGCTCTCATCATTTCATTTGCCATAACAGCATATCCTCTAGAAGTAAGATGTATACCATCTAAACTAACTAAACCACCAGTAACTAATTGTGTATTTAAAATATAATTACCACTAGAAAAGCCAGTTGTTGATGCTTGTATTAAAATGCTTTTAAAATCAACCAATGCAAGTCCATTTGCTGTTGCTACAGACTCTATAGTTGCATTGTAGGCATCTGTTGCAGTTTTAATTGCTTGTTGCTCTTCTGGAGTTAAAACCCATTTGTCAGCTAATGGAATTGCAACACCATTTACTGTTAAAGGATTTCCTGGCACAGCTTCTGTACCTATAAAGTTAGAAGCAGGTAAAACAAATAAATCATCTGCTGTTGCTTGTCTCATACTCACTAATTGAGGATTAATTCCTGTTAAATCTGTTAAATCTTCATCCATGATAACAACAGCATTTGTTTCTGACGCTTCAAACATGATGGTTCTTTGTGCAATTTCAGCATCTGCATCTTCTTGAGTCATAGCACCAACGCCTACTAAATAAGCAAATGCCTGAACAATACCTCCATTATATGGAGCATAAGCGTTATTTACTACAGCAGCAGTACCTGCATCTAATGGAATTGGATTATAAGGAACCGTTGTAAAGTGTGGTAAACTTGTAATATAAGGTACATTAGCAACTACACCTTTAGCACCATTTAAAACTAAGGCATCTACAGAGGCTGTAAATGCTCCTGCAAAAACATTAGGGTCTGTAATGTCATTATTACCATAAGTTGCAGGATTATAATTTCCTGTTTGGTCAACCCCTGTTCCACCTGATGTTGCATAGGATAATACGTCGTTTCCACCTATTTCAGATAAGGTAAAAAACGTTGGGCTTTGTCCTACAGCATCACCAATCATCGAAGCCATTGGGTTGGATGCCATACGTCCAAAATAAGGGTTGACAAAACCATATCCTTCAACTCCTAAATGGAAACTTTTTGCACCTGGAACTCCAACATTGTTAAAAGTGCCTCCTAAAACACTGTAAGCTTCTGTAGATGACATTCCTGGTAATACAGCTGGTCCTGAACCATTAAAATATAATCTTGGTCCAAAACTTCCATCTGGCAATTGCATCCCGTTAAAAAGTAACCCTCCAACATTATCGCTCATAAGTGGTTGTGAAAAACTACTCCCTCCAAGCATATCAAATTTCATTGATAAAATGTTTGGAAACGAATTTTCTTGAGTAGCAATAAATAATGCGTTATCTGAGAAACCAGCAGTAAAAGAAGCTCCTACAGCCACATAATTTGAAAAATCTGCATCACCAGCTGTAAGAGCTGGTAAAGTTTCATCCATTGAAGATGAAGAATCATCATCGTTATTACAAGCTGTAAAACTTAACAGAACAGCAAGTAACCATATATATTTAGTTTTCATAATAATTTGTTTCATGATATTATAAGTTATTAATAGTCCAAGATGCATAATAGATAGAACCAATACTACCAACACCAATTGCTGTGTAATATTCTTGACCTAAAACATTTGAAGCACCTACTTTAAATGTTGATTTAATTTTTGGAACTGTGTAATTAATTTGAGCATCTACGTTATGGTATGAAGGGATATCTCCATCTCCAAAACTAGCTTGCCATAAGTAAGCATCACTCCATCTCCAAGCTACATTAAAACCAAAATTCTTAACTACTTCTGTATGACCAAAAGACACTTTTACTTTGTTCTCTGGTGTGTTAAAACTTGTTCTAAAGTCTGGATAAGTTTCATTATCAAAATCTTCTTTTGCATAAGTATAACTTCCATATAAATCAAAACCACCAAATACATTAACACCAACTCCAATAGATCCACCAAAAGATTTTACATCGGCAGGCGAATTGGTATAAGTTTGATACACTTGGTAATCTCCATTGACAACTGCTCCAACAGATAAAGAATTATCTCCAATAGTACCATATAAAGGAGCAATAACATACTCGTTAGAAATAAAGTCTTTATACTTATTATAATACACACTTAAATCTACAGTTACTATATCTAATTTCCCTCTATAACCTAATTCAAAAGAAGATACTTGTTCTGGCTTAACAAGATCAGGATTTTCCATTTCTAAATCATCTGGATTTCCAGATTCTGCAAATGCTTCAACTGAGGATTGTGAATAAGAATTGTTATAAGCTGCAGCACCTGTTTGTGTAATGCTATTTGGTTGCCCAAAGTTAATTTGACCAGCAGCACTTACAGAATAATCTCTAGAAAATCTGTCTAAGTTATCTGGAGCAGCGCCAATTAAGACATATGGTCCAGCATCAAGACCAATAAATAAATCTTGAGTTGTTGGATTTCTAAATCCAGTTTGGAATGATGCTCTAATATTATGATTTCTATTTACAGTTAAACCAGCTGAAATTCTTGGAGACACAAAGCCATCAAAAAATTCTGATTTGTCATATCGCACAGAACCTGTTAGCTTTAATTCTAAACTTTCGTTTAAATCAAATTGTTTTTGTAATTGTGTATAAATACCATATTCTGAATAAGGGATTGAAGCATCATAATCTGTATATATTGTTCCCGAAGAATTCAAATCGTATTGTCTAAAAGAACCACCAGCTTGAACTTCAACTACATCCCAAAGATGAGTGAAATTATAATTAGCATCTGCATGGTAGTATTTTGAAGCATCTTGGAATTTAGATCCAGTTGTTAAATCAGGGTCGTTGATGCTTCTATTAAAGGCATTATTAAATCCTTCAGAACCAGGTTCAAAACGACCAGTTTCTGCTTGTGCTCTAGCAGCAGAATGTGCTTGATCTTCTGTTGCTCCACCTAGAGTAGCTGCTGCAAAAGCGCCTATATATTCACTAAACCAATCTGTATCACTTTTCCAAGCTCTGTTAATTTGAATACCAGTTACTGTCATATCATAAGAATCACCAGCTTTATCTGCTACAACATAACCTCTTATAAAGAAATTATCGTTTCTAAATTCAATTTTATGTTGTTGTTGGAAGAAATTGTCAATATTATAACGGTTAGATCCTTGATATATAGTAGAACCTGTTCCTACTTTTCCAACATAAGCAATCTCGAAATCGTCTGCCCATGGTCGGAAATATAATCCCCAATCAGCTTTAACGCTTTCTGCATTATAGTCTGTTAGGTCTTCCTCGTTATATCCAGTTCTACTTACTACTACATTAGGAATAATACCTAATCCACCAGAAGCTGCTTTTATGTTGGTAGCTACTTCATCACCATAGACATTATATCCATCATAACCTACACTTGCTCTTGTATCTCCTGTACCTGGTTTCCCTTGATAATTATTAGCATACCAATCGGTTCCTTTTAACCAACCAAAGTTTACTTTTGCAGCAAATTTATCGCTGAATTTAGCAGCAAATCTAACTCCTAAATCCCTGTATGTGTTGTCTCCAGCAGCATCTTGAGAGGTGATTCCTTGTTTGTAATAAGCACTAATACCTTGTACGTCGAAAGGGTTTTTACTTCTCATGAAAAGTATTCCGTTAAAAGCATTAGCTCCATATAAAGCAGAAGATGCACCTGGCAATAACTCAACACTCATAACATCAGTTTCAATCATACCAACTAAGTTTCCAATAGGGAAGTTTAATGCTGGAGTTGAGTTGTCCATGCCATCTACCAATTGCATAAATCGGGTATTAGCAAAAGTGGCAAAACCTCTAGTGTTTATTGAATTGAATGTCAAACTGTTTGTGTTTATGTCGACACCTTTTAAGTTCTCTAAACCATTATAAAAATCTGCAGAAGCGGTTGTTTTTAATTCTTTTAGACCAAATCGCTCTACTGTTACAGGAGATTCGAATATTCGTTCAGGAGTTCTAGAGGCAGATATTACTACTTCGTCTAGAGAAGTTCCTTCTTTTAAAATAAAATTAACGGTTTGATTGTTTGCTGTAACTTCTAATACCTCAGTACTAAATCCTACATTACTTGCTTGAAGTGAAAAAGGAGGTTCTTGACTGACAGTTAAAAAGAAGTTTCCATCGAAATCTGTTGAAGTACCTGTTGAGGTCCCAACCAAAATTACGTTTGCTCCAGGAATAGGTTGACTGTTTTCGTCCGTTACCATCCCAGAAATTGTTGTTTGTGAGTATGATACGGTACACATAAACAACAATAAAAGTGAAAGGATTGATTTCATTTTATAGTTTTAGTTAATTATTAATAATTTTAGTTAATTATATAAAGGCAATATAATTAATATTATGAAAACTTTAAGAAGTTTTTTAGAAAATTATGCACGCATAATAAGTTTTAACAAAATTGAACGTAGTCAATTGCTGTATTATTAAAATTAAAGGATAGTTGCTAGTATGAATTTTATTGCATAATTATTTGAGTTATATTTTATTATATATTTGTTAGAATAAAGATGTATTGATATGAAATTTGTTAAAAAGATAGCTATAATAATAATCCTCCTTTTTTTATTGATGGTATGGAGTGGCATTGTAAGAAATGTTAGTTTAGGGGAGCGTAGTTTAGGCGTATTAACAGAACCTGTTAAAACTTTTTCTGAAACACTGTCTAATATAAAAAAGACTTACACATATATATTTAAGGCACCAGAATATTATATTAAAACAAAAGATGCAGACGCTTTAGATATTAATAGTTTAAGCTATAATCTCTATGGCTTGTATTCATATAGAAATGGTGATGCCTTTAAAATAGAATTAAAAAATTTTAAAGACAATACTTTAAAACATGAATGGAATGTTCCTGTAAATAGGTTATCTGAGGATTATGAAGTAGATGGAAATGATAGATTATATCCAGCAACACTCATGCAGGATTTTGATATAATAGTATCTTGTAATGAAAGACCTGGACTACTTAGAATGGATTCAAATTCCAAAGAAAAGTGGTTTAACAGTGACTTTATTTTTCATCATGCTATGAATCTGGATTCTATTGGGAATATGTGGATTCCGGCCGTGAAACATGACAATGGTATTATTGTGCCAATGAAAGTTTTATTAGAAGGTCACACTACCAGCTATAGAGATGACCTGATAGTAAAAGTAGATGCTAATACAGGGGAAACACTTTATAGTAAATCCTTAACTGACATTTTTTTAGAAAACGACTTAGAATCTTTATTAAATAAGAGCCCTTATGTAAATGATCCTTTTCATTTAAACGATATTCAACCAGTTCTAGAAAGTTCTAATTATTTTAAAGAAGGCGATTTGTTTCTTAGCTTTAGAAGTTCTTCACTTGTTATTCAATATAGGCCTTCAACAAATACTGTTGAAAAAATTATTGAAGGACCATTTACTTTTCAGCATGATGTAGATATTATCTCGCCCAATTCTATTGCTATTTTAAACAATAATACCATTGTAACTCAAGTAAGTTATAGTGAAATTGAATTTAAACCAACAAATCAATCGGTTGAGCGAAAAATAAGTCATTCAAATGTACTTATTTATAACTTTGAGGAAGATACTTATAGGCCTTTATATGAAGAACATTTTATAAAGCATAATATTTTTACAGGAGCAGAAGGGTTGTATCGCATATTTCCTAATGGAGATATGTTTTTTGAAGAACAAGGCTCTGGTATATTGTGGGTTATAAATCAATCTGGTGTGGTTTTAAAAACAACCCTAAAAAGTGATATTGAAGGCTATCATTATTTACCTAATTGGACAACAACTTATTTAGAAGATGAGTTGAATTCCTTAAAATAAAAAATTATGATATTATACATTGGTCCAGGAATAGGTTTGGGCACACTTTTAATTATTGTCTTTATTATTTTATTAGTGCTTTTTGCATTTGGAGTCGTTTTATGGATTCCAATAAAACAATTTTTCCGAAAAATATTTAGAAAAAATTAATGATTTACTTTCTAATTTTAGGCTTCTCAGGGATTATATTTTCTAGTCTACTTATATATTTCAGAAAGCATTTTTTTTTAGCATTAGAGGCTACTCTGGCTTTAGCGAATGCTGTTCTATCTAATGAAGACGAAACTGTAAAACAAAAAAAATTAGTAGTGGCTTTAAAAGCTATGTTAATTTCATTAGCAATTACAATAGGCTTAATTTGTGTTATAGTTGTATTAACATGTTTACCAGTTTATATTTTTAAGTTGATTAAAAATGTAGCCACTCAAGAATTAGATTTAGGTTCTATTTGGGTAATTGTAAGTTTTTCAATTGGAACTATTATTCCGTTTTTAATAAAAAGAAAAAAACCTATTGAAGACTATTCTGAAGCATCTATACTTTTTCACAAACTCATTTTAAATAATTACAACTTATCTAAAATGTTATTTTCTTTCGATCGTAAGTTTAAAAAAGGTGAAAAGATACAAGATAAAAATACATTTTTAATAGTTTCAGGATTAGCTAGAGCAGGCACAACAAGTCTAACAGATCAACTTTTTAAAGCAGGTGCATTTAGTTCATTGGATTATTCGAACATGCCTTTATTGTTAGCTCCAAATCTTTGGAAAAAAATGTATAATCCAAAAAAAACAGATTTAAAGGAACGCAAACATGGAGACAAAATGTTGTTTGGGTTAAATACCATTGAAGCGCTTGAAGAATATTTTTTTAAAGTGTTTTTAAATGATAGTTTTATTTCTGATGCTTATTTGGAAAAACATGAAATTACTGATAATGTTTATACGAATTATATTAAATACCAATCGTTAATTAGACAAGACAACGAATCAACATATCTTTCGAAAAATAATAATATTATTTTACGATATGAATCGTTAAGAAAACTTAATAAATCTTTTAAAATTATTTTCTTATTCAGGAAGCCAGTAGAGCATGCCTATTCTTTATTAAATCAACACCAAAGATTTTCAGAATTTCAAAATGAAGATGAGTTTATGCAAACGTATTTAAATTGGTTAGGACATCATGAATTTGGACAAAACCAGAAAGTATTTAAGTTTAATAATGAAGAACTTCTTATTCCATACGACAAAAGTACATTAGATTATTGGTTAAGTGTTTGGTTAAATTACTACAATTATTTAACAAATATGGAAGATAAAGACTATATGCTTATTGAATATGAAGACTACTTAAATAAACCCAAAGAAGTATTACAATATATAGAAGGAGAAATGAACATGACTTTTAATTTCTCTAACATTATTCCATTTACAAATACAAGAGAAATAGACACCACTAATTGCAACCCAAAACTCTTAGAAACAACGGATGCTATTTATCAAAAACTTAAATTTAGAAAACTTAAATATTAAATTTAAATAATTATTCTACAGTAACTGATTTTGCCAAGTTTCTTGGTTGATCCACATTTTTATCTAGCATTACTGCTATATGGTAAGATAATAGTTGTAATGGAATAGTAGTAAGCAATGGTGATAAAGATTCTAACGTTTCAGGAACTTCTATAACATGATCAGCTAGTCTTTTAACATTGGTGTCACCTTCTGTAACAATACCAATAATTTTACCTTGTCTAGCTTTAATTTCTTCAATATTACTAACAACTTTTTCGTAGTGTCCTTTTTTTGTTGCAATTACAACAATAGGCATGTTTTCATCTATTAAAGCAATTGGTCCATGTTTCATTTCAGCAGCAGGATAACCTTCAGCATGAATATAAGAAATCTCTTTAAGCTTTAAAGCGCCTTCAAGAGCAACTGGAAAATTATAGCCTCTTCCTAAATATAAACAGTTTCTAGCATTTTTATAAATATTAGCTACTGTCTTAATATGCTCATCAGACTCAAGAGCTTTTTGTACTTTTTCAGGAATTAATTCTAATTCCTGTAGATGATATCTATAATTTGAATTGGAAATTTCTCCTTTAACTTTGGCTAGTTTTAAGGCTATTAAAGTTAAAACTGTAATTTGAGTAGTAAAAGCTTTAGTTGAAGCAACGCCAATTTCTGGTCCTGCATGAGTATAAGCACCTGCATGAGTTTCTCTTGCAATAGAAGATCCAACTACATTACAAACACCAAAAACAAATGCACCATTTGCTTTAGCAAGTTTAATTGCAGCTAAGGTATCTGCCGTTTCACCAGATTGTGATATAGCTATAACAACATCTTTATTTGTAATTACTGGATTTCTATATCTAAATTCTGAGGCATATTCAACTTCAACAGGAATTCTTGCAATGTCTTCAAAAATATATTCTGCTACAAGACCTGCATGCCAAGAAGTTCCACATGCAACAATAATTATTCTGTTTGCATTTATAAATTTTTCAATATTGTCGTCAACTCCAGCCATTCTAATAATGCCTTCTTTTACAAGCATTCGTCCTCGATAAGTATCTCTAATAGCACTTGGTTGTTCGTGAATTTCTTTAAGCATAAAGTGGTCGTAACCACCTTTTTCTATTTGCTCTAGATTCATTTGTAATTCCTGAACATAAGGGTCTACTAAAGAATCGTCTTTAATTTTTCGAATTTTAATTCCTTTATTGGCTCTAATAATAGCCATTTCTTCATCTTCTAAATAAATAGCATTTTTAGTGTATTCTAAAAAAGGAGAAGCATCACTTGCAATAAAAAATTCATTATCACCAATTCCAACAGCTAATGGGCTGCCTAGTCTAGCAATTACAATCTCGTCTGGTTTATTTTTATCAAAAACAGCAATGGAGTAAGCTCCAACAACCTGGTTTAAAGCAACCTGAACAGCTTTCCCTAATTTAACGTTTTCTTTTAGTTTAACATCCTCAATTAAGTTGATAAGTACTTCAGTATCTGTGTCAGATTTAAAAGTATATCCTCTTTTTGAAAGCTCTTTTCTTAAAGATTCGTAATTTTCAATAATTCCATTATGAATAATTACTAAATCGCCAGAATTAGAATAGTGTGGATGTGCATTAACATCGTTTGGAACACCATGAGTTGCCCAACGTGTATGGCCAATTCCTAGAGTTCCATTGGTAGTGATTTCTTTTTTAATTCGATCTTCAAGATCGACAACTTTACCTTTAGTTTTAGAAACTTTAAGATCTGTTCCGTCAAATAATGCAATACCTGCACTATCATATCCTCGATATTCTAATCTTTTAAGCCCTTCAATAATAATAGGGAAGGCATCACGATGACCAATGTATCCTACAATTCCACACATAGTATTTTAATTATCTGGTTCTGTGTAATATATTTCTAATTGAACTCTTTTGTTTTCAGGTACGTTAAGGTTACTGCCATGCAAAACAGTCCCTTTTGGAGAAAGCACTGTTCCCATTGGTAATCCTTCTGGTTTTTCTAAATTTAACACATCAGAGTTACTAATTTCATTAATATTTGTTGTAAGATACAATCCTAATTCAAAATTAGTTGAATCTTTTAATAAAATATTATTCATATGTTCAGTAAGTCTAATTTTATACTTTACACCTTTTCCACTTGCATCTCTTTCTAAAATAGATGAATAGTTTAATTTAGAATTTATTGGATCTACTGTATTAGTTGTTAAATCAAAAAAGAAATCAACTATTGGAATGTTGTTTTTCATGTCGTACAGAATGACTCTGTTTGGCTCTTGATCTTCTAAATTATTAATAGTTGCAGCCTGATCTACGTAAAAAATTAAATTAGCTTCATTAATTAACCGACTAGGATTCCCATCATTGTCTTTATAAAGTAATTTAAATTCTTCAAGAACATCTGGGTCTTCAAATAAATTAACAACGGCAATTGAACCTTCGCCACCTTTTAAATATAAATTTTGATCTCCATTAACAACATCTGCATTGTTATCGGCATCATCGATTACTGTATTTGTAGGGTCATTATAAATTGCATTTGCTCTGTTTCCTCTAAAGCCCATGATAAATTTATTGTTTCTAACTATTTCACCATCTTCATCTTCATTGTTATAATAAACGGTTAAATTGGCTACCGAACTTAAAAAGTTTAACATGATAGTATTTCCTTCTCCATTTACTGGTTCTACTTTAAAATATAATCCTCTAAAATAATCTTTAAAGTTGTTGGCATTACTTAACTCTGGCATGCCTTGTTTGTCAAATAATAAACTTTCCCAAAAATTACCACCTGGATTTAATAAAGGGACTCTTAATGCAGGAGCAATTCTATCTACCTCTTCTAGCTGTCCATCTTCATCTTCTTCTTCAATTATTTGATATGAATTACTTGGGTAGAATTCGTCTTCTTCATAGAGTATTTCACCTAAATAATTATCGTAATCATGGTTATTTGAATAATATAATTGCGCTACCAAATCGTCTGTATCAGGACTGTAATCTCTTAAGAAATAATTTGTTCTATAGATAGTTAGTTTTACAGGAGAATCTCCATATAGAGAGTCTAATTTATATATTTCATCACTAATTTCTTCTGAATAATAAGGAATAGTTAAATAGGCTTGTTTAAACTCAGGGTTAATTCCAAAATCTGGGTCATAACCACTAGAGGATGAAGGGAATGCTTGAGTAATAATATTTGTTACAGTTTGGCCATAAATTGGATCTGTGTATACGCCTAAAAAACTGGAAGGCAAACCATTAGTTTGAACAGGATTCAATTTTTTATTATATGCAACTATAGGGAATACATCACTATCTGTATAAAAATTCTCAATACCTTGAATATCGCTTTCTAATGAGTTGTAATCATTTTCGCAAGCAAAAAAAGTAAATAACACAAAGGCTAAAACGCCTAAATATTTAAAGGCTTCAATTTTTCTTTTCATAATTTAATTAGGATGATTTAGGGTTTAGCCTAAGACTTGAGTATTATAAAATTCAACATATGCTTCTCCAAATTCATCTTTTGATTTATAATCTAAAACAGGTTTTTTGGACTTTTTTAAGTGTTTGTTTAATTCTTCTGGTATCTCTTCCGAGCCAATAATTAACGCATCAGAATGGTCGATTGCAACTTTCATTAAACTATTATAAGATGGTTTTTCAAGTTCTTTTATATGACTCTCGTCTATGTTATCAAACTTTACTTTATTTATCATATCCTTATTTAACGTCCCTTCGAAGCTTTGATTGTAAATAGAGGTAACTATTTTACTTTCGTTAAACAAAGGTTCGTCTTTATAATATTGTTTCAAATACATTGGCAATAACGATGCCAACCAACCATGAACATGAATAATATCTGGAGACCAGTTTAATTTTTTTACCGTTTCAATAACTCCTTTTGCAAAGAAAATAGCTCGTTCGTCATTATCTGGAAACAAGTTTCCATCTTCATCTGTTAAAGTAGCTTTTCTTTTAAAATACTCGTCGTTATCAATAAAATAAACCTGAATGCGTTCTTTTGGAATAGATGCTACCTTAATTATTAGTGGCATATCTAAATCATTAATAACTAGATTAATTCCAGAAAGTCTAATTACTTCATGCAATTGGTGTCTTCTCTCATTAATATTCCCATATCTAGGCATAAAAATTCGAATTTGCCCTCCTTGTTGATTTACCATTCTAGGCGTTTCAAACGACATAGAAGAAATTTCGGTTTCTGGTAAATATGGTACAACTTCAGATGATACGTATAATATCCTCTTATCTTTCATAAACTTATTGCTTTTAGTAATTCAAAATAAAAAACACGCAAAAGTACAAAATTTTATGCAGATTCATTGTAAAATATTAAGTTTGCACGCGTTAATATTTTATTAAAGGTGAAGATTTTTTCTGAAAAAATACAAATTCAAAAATACATCAAGCAAATCAAGACAAAAAAATTGTCTATAGGCTTCGTTCCCACTATGGGAGCTTTACATGAAGGTCATTTATCTTTAGTAAAAGAAGCTTTTATAAAAAATGACATTGTTGTTGTAAGTATTTTTGTAAATCCAACCCAGTTTGATAATCAAGAAGATTTAAAAAAATACCCTAGAACATTAGAAGCAGACACTAAATTGTTAGCTAATTTCTCTAAAAACATCATAATCTATGCACCAACAGTAAAAGATATATACGAAGGAGATACAATTTCTGAGAATTTTTATTTTGATGGATTGGAATTTGAAATGGAAGGTAAATTTAGAGCTGGACACTTTAATGGTGTTGGAACTATAGTAAAGCGCTTGTTTGAAATTGTAACTCCTGATTATGCTTATTTTGGAAAGAAAGATTATCAACAATTAATGATTATTAAAAAACTGGTTGAAAAACACCAGATTCCAGTTAATATTATTGGTTGCAATATCCATAGAGAACAAAGTGGTTTAGCCATGAGTTCCAGAAATGTGAGATTAAAAGAAGACTATAAACAAGCAGCACCATTTATATACAAAACATTAAAGACTGCCAAGAAAAAGTTTGGCACAAAAAGTGCTAATAAGGTTACGGAATGGGTTGAAAATGAATTTGCTAACCACAAATTATTAACATTAGAGTATTTTATTATTTCTGATGCTAAAACATTAAAACCTGTTAAAAGAAAAACAAAGAAAAAAACATATCGTGCGTTTATTGCTGTTTATGCAGACGATATCAGATTAATTGATAATATCGCACTAAATTAATTACCTTTGCCACATGCAAATACAAGTTGTAAAATCTAAAATTCACAGAGTAAAGTGTACAGGTGCAGACCTTAATTACATAGGTAGTATTACTATCGATGAAGATTTAATGGATGCTGCCAATATTATTCAAGGTGAAAAAGTCCAGATTGTAAATAACGATAATGGAGAACGTTTAGAAACATACGTAATTCCAGGCCCTAGAAAAAGTGGAGAAATCACGCTAAATGGTGCAGCAGCTAGAAAAGTAGCTGTAGGTGACACACTTATTTTAATTACGTATGCATTTATGGACATTGAAGAAGCCAAAGTGTTTAAGCCTTCATTAGTGTTCCCAGACGAAGCGACGAATAGACTTATATAAAGTTGAATCCATCGATAAAAAAATACCTTAAAATCCTACTCCCAATATTGTTGGGAGTTTTTTTAATATGGTATTCTTTATCTAAAGTCCCTTTAACAGAACTTCTAGCCTATTTTAAAAATGCTAATTACAGTTGGATAATACTAGGTATGAGTTTTGGTTTGCTTAGTCATTTATCTAGAGCTTATAGATGGCAGTTTCTATTAGAACCTTTAGGTTATAAAGTTCGTTTAAGTAATAGTATTATGGCTGTTTTTGCGGCCTACTTAATTAATTATACCATACCTAGAGCTGGAGAAGTTGCCAGAGCATCTGTATTAACTACTTACGAAGATGTTCCTTTCGAAAAAGGTTTTGGAACTATTGTGTCCGAACGTATTGCAGACCTATTAGTTATGGTTTTTATTATTGCCATCACGCTTTTTATTCAATTCGATTTTATCTATCAGTTTTTTGTTGAAAAATTTAACACTTTACATATTGCTATTGGTTTGATTGTTTTGTCAGTTCTTGCTTTTGTTGGCATGAATTTTATTAAATCAAGCAAAACCACATTTGCTCTTAAAATAAGAACCTTTGTTTCTGGCCTTTTAGAAGGAGTTTTAAGTATTTTTAAAATGAAAAAGAAATGGGCTTTTATTGGTCATACCTTTTTTATTTGGAGCATGTATATTGCTATGTTCTACGTAACATCATTTTCATTAACCGAGTTAGATAACATCCCTTTTGGAGCAATATTAATAGGATTCATTTCAGCCAGCTTCAGTATTGCAGCAACTAATGGAGGTATTGGTTCTTATCCTATTGCTGTTTACGCAGCTTTTTCACTTTTTGCTATACCAGAAGCCCCAAGTATAGCTTTTGGTTGGATTGTTTGGACATCTCAAACATTGCTACTTGTTTTAGGTGGAGGATTATCATTAATACTATTGCCTGTTTTTAACAAGAATAGAAGCGTTAAAATAAGCAATAATAAAGATGAAGTTTAAATAAGATATATTTTAAATCTTATTTGTAATTTATTACCTTGCATGGCAACCTTAACCATGTGAAAATGAAAAAATACATCTATTTACTAGTCTTTTTTATTTGTATCCAATTTGCAAATGCGCAATTCATTTACGAACCGTTTAATTCTGCAAAATTATCAGAAACTCGTGAAGTAAAAATTCAATTGCCAAGAGGTTATGATGACCATCCAGATAAAAAATACCCAATAATTATGGTGTTCGATGGCGATTATATGTTTGAAGCAGTTGCAGGAAATGTAGATTATTATTCTTATTGGGAAGACATGCCAGATGCAATTGTTGTTGGTGTTAATCAAGTAGACACAAGAAATTCAGACGTGTATTATTCAGAACAAAATTCTCTGCCAATTGAATCTGGAGCTGCATTCTTCGAATTTATAGGAATGGAATTAATCCCTCATTTAGAAAATAATTATAGAACTGAAAATTTTAGAGTTGCAATTGGTCATGGAGAAACTGCCAATTTTATAAATTATTATTTATTAAAAGGCGATCCATTATTCAAAGCCTACATAGCAATTAGTCCAGATTTGGCTCCAGATATGATTTCGTATATTCCGGAAAGACTTACAAAATTTCAAACAAAAATATTTTATTACTTAGCAACTTCAGATAATGACGTTACAGCTATAAAAGCGAGTTCAGAAGCTTTAAATACTGCCATTTCTGGAATTGATAATAAGAATATTCTTTACAATTTTAAAAAGCTAGAAGAGCCTTCTCATTATTCTTTGCCAGCTTATGTTATTCCAGATGCTTTACAGAAAATCTTTTTTGTGTATCAACCAATCAGTAAAAAGGAATACAAAGATGCCATATTAAAGCTTGATTCATCACCAGTTGTATATCTAGAAGAAAAATATCAAACGATTTTAGATTTATTTGGAATCGATAAACAAATTTTAATAAACGATTTTAAAGCTATTGAAGCTGCTATTGAAAAAACAGAACAGTTTCAGTATTTTGAAGACTTAGGTAAAATAGCAAGAAAGCAATATCCTGAAACTATGTTAGGAACGTTCTATCTAGCAAGATTTTATGAAGAAACAGGAGAGCCTAAAAAAGCTATGAAAACCTATCAATCTGCTTACTCTTTAAAAGAAATTGGAGGCATTACAAAAGATTTAGTTCTTGAAAAGGCAGATGAAATTAAAGCAGATTTCGGATATTAAACCACTTGAAAAATCGAAAAAACCTTGTAAAATTCTAAACAAGAAAAGTATTAAATCTAAAAAATAAGATTCCTGCTTTCGCAGGAAGTAAACATGGCTAAAGTAAAAACAACTTTTTTTTGTCAAAATTGTGGCTCGCAATATTCTAAATGGCAAGGACAATGTACGGCTTGTAAAGAGTGGAATACTATTGCAGAAGAAGTCATTCAAAAAGCTGAAAAAAGCGATTGGAAAACACCAACTTCAGCATCAAAACGTGTTTCAAAACCCTTATTAATTAATGAGATTGACGCATCTCAAGATGCGAGAATGGCAACTAGCGACCAAGAATTTAATCGTGTACTTGGTGGAGGTATTGTTCCTGGTTCATTAATATTGTTGGGAGGCGAACCTGGTATTGGAAAAAGTACCTTATTACTTCAAATAGCTTTAAAATTACCTTATAAAACCTTATACGTTTCTGGTGAAGAAAGCCAGAAGCAAATAAAAATGCGTGCTGAACGCATCAATCCAAATAGTAGTAATTGTTACATTTTAACTGAAACAAAAACTCAAAACATTTTCAAGCAAATTGAGGATCTGGAACCAGACATCATTGTCATAGATTCTATTCAAACTTTACATAGCGATTATATTGAGTCTTCTTCAGGAAGCATTTCTCAAATAAAAGAGTGCACTACAGAACTAATAAAATTTGCAAAAGAAACTGCAACTCCAGTAATTCTAATTGGTCATATAACTAAAGATGGTAACATTGCAGGGCCAAAAATTTTAGAACACATGGTCGATACGGTTCTACAGTTTGAAGGCGACAGAAATCATGTGTTCAGAATTCTTAGAGCCAATAAAAACCGATTTGGTTCTACCAACGAATTAGGTATTTACGAAATGCAAGGTTCTGGATTGCGTGAAGTGTCAAATCCAAGTGAAATCTTAATCTCCAAAAAAGACGATGAGCTTTCAGGAAATGCCGTAGCCGCAACTCTAGAAGGTATGCGACCATTAATGATTGAAGTACAAGCCTTAGTTAGTACTGCAGTTTACGGAACTCCACAACGTTCTGCTACAGGTTTTAACGCAAAACGTTTAAACATGCTATTAGCTGTTTTAGAAAAACGAGCAGGATTTAAACTTGGAGCAAAAGATGTCTTTTTAAATATTACTGGAGGTATTACAGTGGACGATCCAGCAATTGATTTAGCAGTAGTTGCAGCCATTTTATCTTCTAATGAAGACGAAGCTTTACAAAAAGATATTTGTTTTGCAGCCGAGGTTGGTTTATCAGGAGAAATCCGTCCTGTGCAACGTGTAGAACAACGTATCCTTGAAGCCGAAAAATTAGGATTTTCAACCATATTTGTTTCTAAATACAATAAAATAGCCTTGAAAAACACAGTTATTAAAATCCAATTGATTTCTAAGATTGAGGATTTAGTTGGATTTATTGTTTAGCGTCATTGCGAGACCTTTAGGTCGTGGCAATCTGTTTATTGTTTGTAATAAATCAGACTCTTGAAGTCGCAATATGCAACTCCAAAAAATTAATCTCATTTTTAAAAATCAATATAAATAAATGAATCATGCCAAAAAACAATCATGGATTACAAATCAAATCATTTTTGCATTTGTATTATTTCTGTTGTTTTTTCCCTTGAAAACGCAATTCTATAATCTCATTTATTTTCTTCTAGATACTTTAATAACTAGAGGCGAAATATCAAAAGTTTTTACCTATAACTATTTAGGATTTTTGCTTGGATGCCTTGAAATTCAAGAATTAAAGGAAACTTTGGGTTTTAAGTCTGAAATTTTTAATTCTACGGCTATTTCATTCTTTTTTTTGTTATCTATTGTAAGTTGGTTTTTCCTAAAAAGAAGGGTTTCAGATAAACATAATTTTAATTATACCGATTGGATATTGTTAGCTGTATTTAGTTTTTCGTTAGTTGACAGTCTAGATTTTTTATTGAATTTATTTAATAATTTTTCTGCTTATATGACTGATATTAATAAGCACTTTATCCGAATTATTAAAAATGGATTCATCCTATTTTTAGCTGGATATTTCTTCTTTAAAGTCTGTAATGTAAATATGAAAAAACAAATTCTGTTCATAGTTTTTCCGGTATCAATAATCAGTTTTATAGTTTGGTTTTTTTATTTGGGACCCATGTTTTTGC
Organism: Xanthomarina spongicola; assembly: GCF_003148645.1. Classification (GTDB taxonomy): domain Bacteria; phylum Bacteroidota; class Bacteroidia; order Flavobacteriales; family Flavobacteriaceae; genus Xanthomarina; species Xanthomarina spongicola. The sequence goes on along the minus strand of NZ_QGGP01000001.1, from coordinate 90,415 downwards.
CAATAGTAACCAGATTAGATTATTAATTAGGGATTTCAAGACATTTTCAACGCCTATTTTCCTAAAAATCATTATTTTCGCAGGTCGAAAAGAATGAATGATATCATGAGTACAAAATTCCCTGAATATAAAGGACTTGACTTGCCAAATGTAGCAAATGAAATAAGCAACTACTGGCAAGAAAACAACATCTTTGAAAAGAGCGTTACCACCAGAGAAGGCAACAAACCCTTTGTGTTTTTCGAAGGACCTCCTTCAGCAAATGGACTTCCAGGAGTGCATCACGTGTTAGCTCGTGCTATTAAAGATATCTTTCCTCGATATAAAACCATGAAAGGATTCCAAGTAAAGCGTAAAGCTGGTTGGGATACACATGGTCTACCTATTGAACTTGGTGTAGAAAAAGAATTAGGAATAACCAAAGAAGATATTGGGAAAACCATTTCAGTTGAAGATTACAATGCAGCTTGTAGAAAAGCCGTTATGCGATATACAGACGTTTGGAACGACCTAACTCAAAAAATGGGTTATTGGGTAGATATGGATGATCCATATATTACTTACGAGCCTAAATACATGGAATCTGTTTGGTGGTTATTAAAGGAAATCTACAATAAAAGTTTGCTTTATAAAGGTTATACTATCCAACCATATTCACCAAAAGCTGGAACTGGATTGAGCTCGCATGAGTTAAACCAACCTGGAACCTATCAAGACGTAACAGATACAACGGTTGTTGCTCAGTTTAAAGCCAATGAAAAATCGCTTCCAGACTTTTTACAAAACGAAGGAACTATTTATTTTCTAGCTTGGACAACTACGCCATGGACGTTGCCTAGTAATACAGCATTAACGGTTGGACCAAAAATCGACTATGTTTTAGTTGAAACATACAACCAATATACTTTTGAACCTATAAATGTTGTTTTAGCAAAGCCTTTAGTTAATAATCAATTTGATGGTAAATTCAATAGAGTTGAAACTAAACCAGAATTATTAGACTATAAATCTGGAGATAAAAAAATTCCTTATTACGTTGTAAAAGAATTTAAAGGGAAAGATTTAGTAGGAATTACTTATGAACAGTTGTTGCCTTATACGTTGCCAAATGATAATCCGGAAAATGCATTTAGAGTTATTTCAGGAGATTTCGTTACGACTGAAGATGGAACAGGAATTGTGCATACAGCACCAACCTTTGGAGCAGATGATGCTATGGTTGCAAAACAAGCAACACCAGAAGTGCCTCCTATGTTAGTAAAAGATGAGAATGGAAACTTGGTGCCTCTTGTAGATTTACAAGGTAGATTCAGACCAGAAATGGGCGAATATGCTGGCAAATACGTAAAAAACGAATATTACAACGATGGTGAAGCTCCAGAACGTTCTGTAGATGTTGAACTTGCCATTAAATTAAAAGAAGAAAACAAAGCCTTTAAGGTTGAAAAATATAAACACAGCTATCCAAATTGCTGGAGAACAGATAAGCCAATTCTGTATTATCCATTAGACTCTTGGTTTATTAAAGTAACAGACATAAAAGACAGAATGTTTGAACTTAATGAAACCATTAACTGGAAACCAAAATCTACTGGTACAGGTCGTTTTGGAAACTGGTTAGCAAATGCTAACGATTGGAACTTATCGCGTTCACGTTATTGGGGAATTCCATTACCAATTTGGAGAACCGAAGATGGGAAAGAGGAAATATGTGTTGGTTCTGTTGAAGAATTAAAAGCTGAAATGAAACTTGCTGTTCAGGCAGGAATGATGAAGGCTGATATCTTCCAGAGTTTTGAAATTGGAAACAATTCCGAAGAAAACTATGCAAAAATAGATTTACATAAGAACATTGTAGATGAAATTGTTCTAGTTTCAAAAAGCGGGCAACCCATGAAACGTGAAGCAGATTTAATAGATGTCTGGTTCGATTCTGGGTCTATGCCTTATGCACAATGGCATTATCCGTTTGAAAACGCCGACTTAATTGATGACAAAAAGGCTTTTCCAGCCGATTTCATTGCAGAAGGTGTCGACCAAACTCGTGGATGGTTCTATACGCTTCATGCCATTGGAACGATGGTTTTCGACTCGGTTGCTTATAAAAATGTGGTTTCAAATGGTTTGGTTCTTGACAAAAACGGACAGAAAATGTCCAAACGTCTTGGGAATGCCACAGATCCTTTTGAGACTTTATCGACTTATGGAGCAGATGCCACACGTTGGTATATGATTGCCAATGCAAATCCTTGGGATAACTTAAAATTTGATGTGGATGGTATTGAAGAAGTAAAACGCAAGTTCTTCGGAACACTTTACAACACCTATTCCTTCTTTACTTTATATTCAAATCTGGATAATTTTAGTTATGCTGAAGCAGATATTCCTTTAAACGAAAGACCTGAAATTGATAGATGGATTCTTTCAGAATTACATACTTTAATTCAGAAAGTAGATACGTTTTATGCAGATTACGAGCCTACAAAAGCTGCCAGAGCTATTTCAGATTTTACACAAGATTATGTAAGTAACTGGTTTGTACGTTTAAGCAGAAGGCGTTTTTGGAAAGGCGATTATCAGCAAGATAAAATTTCGGCTTACCAAACATTATATACGTGTATGGTAACTATTGCTAAGTTAGGAGCACCAATTGCGCCTTTCTTTATGGATAGATTGTACTTAGACTTAAATTCAGTAACTAAGAATGAATCGTTTGAAAGTGTGCATTTAGCAGATTTTCCAGTTTTTGATGCTGCTTTTGTAAATAAGAGTTTAGAACGCAAAATGGAAGCTGCTCAAACAATATCATCTTTGGTATTATCGTTAAGAGCTAAAGAGAAGATTAAAGTACGTCAGCCACTACAAAAAATCATGATTCCTATTGATTCTAAACAACAAAAGGAAGAAATTTTAGCAGTTGCCAATTTAATTAAACACGAAGTAAACGTTAAAGAAATAGAGCTTTTAGAAGACGCGTCAGATATTTTAGTAAAACAAATTAAACCTAATTTTAAAGCTTTAGGACCTCGATTTGGTAAGGATATGAAATTGATTGCCAATACGATTATGCAATTTACCTCTAGTGATATTAAAAAAATCGAGCAAAGTGGTGAAATTGAGGTTGTAATTAACGGAAAAAGTATTACTTTAGGACTTGAAGATGTAGAGATAACATCTCAAGATATCGAAGGTTGGTTAGTGGCTAATGAAGGCGCTTTAACTGTTGCTTTAGATGTTACTATTTCTGATGATTTACGAAAAGAAGGGATTGCTCGTGAGCTCGTTAATCGTATTCAAAATTTACGTAAAGATTCAGGATTTGAAGTAACAGATAGAATTGATGTTATACTTCAAAAAGATGAAAATATTGTTGATGCAGTTAATACCAATATGGCGTATATAAAAGCTGAAACATTAACAGAAGAATTAGAAATTAAAGACCAAATAAATACTGGTATAGAAATTGTATTCGACAATGTAAACACCAAATTATTTATTCAAAAACATTAAGAAAATGGCGGAAGAATTAAACGTAAGATATTCAGATAAAGATTTAGCTGAATTTAAAGGACTTATTCAAGAGAAAATAGGTAAAGCACAGCACGATTTAGAACTTATTAAAAGTGCTTATATGAATGATCATAACAATGGTACAGACGATACGTCTCCTACATTTAAAGCATTCGAAGAAGGTAGTGAAACCATGAGTAAAGAAGCAAATTCGCAATTAGCAATTAGACAAGAAAAATTTATTCGTGATTTAAAAAATGCGCTTATTAGAATAGAAAACAAAACATATGGTGTTTGTCGTGTTACAGGTAAATTAATTAACAAAGATCGCCTAAAATTAGTGCCTCATGCTACCTTAAGTATTGAAGCAAAAAACATGCAATAAAATCCTAAACATTTAGGAACTAATATAACTTATAGAAACGCTTCAATTTTTTTGAAGCGTTTCTTTTTTAACCTATTTTTCTTTAGTCAAGAATCCACAATGAAGCATATAATTTATATTGGAATTCTATTTTTTGTTTTTCATGTTCAAGCACAAAAAACAATTAACAAGTCGTTTCCTTCTGAGGGAATTTCGACACTTGTAATTGACGGTAGTTCTGTTTTTAAAATTTCAGTTGAAACAACAAAAGCTAAAACGGTTTCTATTCAGTCTTTAATAGAAGGCGAAAATTATGAACATGTTATATTGTTGGCTGCAATTAAAGATAAGCAACTACATGTTTCAAGTAAATATCAACCACTGTACGTTGATGCTAATGATAAGTTAAGTGTTCATAAATATATTTCAATTGAGTTTAAAATAGTTGTTCCAGAGCATTTAGATGTATCGATTTCTAGCAATATTGCTTCGGTTTTTATGATTGGGAGTTATAATCAAGTGACTACAGAACTAATTAATGGTTCTTTTAATGCTACTAAATTTCTTGGAAATTTAGTAGTAAATACCATTCATGGAGATATCCATTTAGAAACAAACCAGGCTACAGTTGAGGTTTCAAGTAAACATGGATTAATAAATGAAGAAGTTATAACAAACGGAAAAAATAGCATATCATTAAATTCTATAAATGGTAATATTACTGTTTCTAAAACTGAATAATATGTCTATTTTTGAAAAAAATTACTACGCCTAATTTAAAAGACATCTACTGTTGTTGGAAATAATATGACCATAAAAAAATCCATTCTTTTCATTATTCTTATTCTTTTAATAGACCAAATAAGCAAAATATATATTAAAACACATTTTGTTATTGGCGAAGAGTTAGAAGTGTTATCATGGTTTAAGATATATTTTGTAGAAAACGATGGCATGGCTTGGGGAACTAAACTAAGCGATTTTATTTCTTTTATTTCAGACAGAACAGCCAAATTATCTTTAACCATTTTTAGAATTATAGCCATTTTTGGCATTGGTTATTGGTTGTACGATTCTGTTAAAAAACAAAGCCCAAAGGTATTAACTTGGGCCATAGTTTTCATTTTTGCTGGAGCTTTAGGCAATATATTAGATTCTGTGTTTTATGGCGTTTTGTTTAACGATAGTTACGGACAAGTGGCTTCGTTTTTACCAGCAGAAGGAGGTTATGATAGTTTGTTGCATGGTAAAGTAGTAGATATGTTGTATTTTCCAATTTGGAAAGGCTATTTGCCAGAATGGTTACCAATTTATGGAGGACAATATTTTACCTTTTTCGAACCTGTTTTTAATGTAGCAGATGTTGCTATTAGTACAGGTTTTTGTCTGCTTATTTTCTTTAATAAGAAAGCGTTTTCTAAAGACTAATTAAAACCTATAAACCTGCTTTGGTGTCACACAATAATCCAAAGCCATATCGCTTTCAAAAACATCTTCTATTATAGTTTCTGCTTCAAAAAAGGACAAACCAATTTTTATAGTTTCAGGTTTACATTCGGCTAAAAACCTATCGTAAAATCCTTTTCCATATCCAACTCTGTGTCCTTGTATATCAAACGCTAAAAGAGGCACAAATACCACATCTATTTTTTGACAAGGAATCTCTATTCCATCAACTGGTTCTGGAATGTTGTAGTTGTTTTTTTTGATAATTGTATTATCAGTTAAAAGAAAATGAGTCATCTTTCCAGTAGAAAAATCACTTTTAGAAATCACGATATTTTTATCCTTTCCAGAAAGGATATTTAATATAAAATCGGTGTTTATTTCTTTTTGCTCTTCAATAGAAAGGAAGAGATGGTAAAAAGAAAAATCCCAAACAGGTAATGTTAACAACCTATTTGCAATTTGCAGGCTTAAATCTTCAATAATTTCTAAAGAAAGCTCCTTACGTTTTTGCTTATAGTTTTTTCGTAATTCTGCTTTAGTCATTAGTAAAAAATTAGCTCTTTAATATTTTGGTTACGTGGAATAAAGCATCACCTTGATAAACTAATGAAGCTTCATTTACATTAATAATGTAGCCTTCTATTGTAGATTTTACTGTATGGTGTACTTTTCCGTAAGGGTCTGTAATTTGTCCTAAAATATCATCCACTTTTACTTTTGTATTTATAGCGACTTTAGCTTTAAACATCCCAGATTTTTTAGCACGTATCCATTTGCTTTTTTCTACAAAAACAGTTTCTAATTTAGGTGGATTTGCTTTTACTTGAGAATTAAGCATTTCAAAATGAGACAAAATTCGTTTCACACCTTCTACACCAACTTTAGAAATATTATCGTTTACAAATGAAGATTTTCCTCCTTCATATAATAAAACAGGTTTCCCTAATTGGAAACATGCGTTTCTAAACGATTTTACAATATGTTTTGAATATAAAACAAAAGGAGCTGCAAAGACTTTTGCCAATTCATCAAGTTGAGGTTGGTTATTTACAATACGTATTTGAGCTGCATTAAATCGGCTGGCTCCTCCAGTATGAAAATCAATAACTAAATCCACTTCAGGTATAAGCTCATTCATTAATCTGTGAGCCACTCTGCTTGCTAAAGAACCATTTTCGGAACCAGGAAACGACCTATTTAAATCGCGACCATCAGGAAAATTACGTGAGCCATTTAAAAAACCAAACACATTAAGAATAGGAATACAAATGATGGTTCCTCTTTTGGGTTTATTAATTTTTCTAGAAATAAGTTGTCTTACAATATCTACTCCATTTATCTCATCGCCATGAAGTCCAGCAGTAAATAAAATAGTAGGACCAGGTTTTTTAGAACGTTCAATAATAACAGGAACTTCAATTTTTGTAGCAGTATGAAGTTTAGCAATATTAAAATTTATTTCTTTTGAAGTTCCTAATGGAATTTCATGTCCTAAGATTGATATTATTTTTTTGTAATCAGAAGTCATAAAAATTAAACATTTCGTTCAATAAAACGAATAATGGATTTGGCAATATCTTTTTTAGTTGCTGCTTCAATTCCTTCTAATCCAGGTGAAGAATTTACCTCTAAAATTAATGGACCACGAGCAGATTGTAACATGTCTACACCACAAATACCTAAGCCTAAAGCTTTGGCTGCTTTTAAAGCAGCATTTTCTTCTTCATCAGTTAATTGAATAATTTGTGCACTTCCACCTCTATGTAAATTAGATCTAAATTCACCTTCTTTACCTTGACGTTTCATAGCGCCAACAACATTACCATCTACAACAAATGCTCTAATATCTGCTCCCTTAGATTCTTTTATAAATTCCTGTACAATAACTCTTGCTTGTAAACCATTGAAAGCTTCTAGAACAGATTCGGCTGCATTATTAGTTTCGGCTAATACAACACCTAATCCTTGAGTTCCTTCTAATAACTTAATCACTAATGGTGCGCCACCAACATATTCAATAACTTCTGCTACATCTTTCGTGTAATTTGAAAACACAGTTTTTGGCATTCCTAATCCAGCACGAGATAATACTTGTAAGCTTCTTAATTTGTCCCTAGATCTAACTAAGGCTTGAGATTCTACAGTCGAGAAAACTTTCATCATTTCAAATTGTCTTACAACTGCAGTTCCATAAAATGTAACCGAAGCTCCTACTCTTGGAATAATTGCGTCTATTTTCTCTAAGGTTCTTCCTTTATATAAAATAGCTGGATTTTTTTTCTCAATAATAATTTCACACTTTAAAGGATCTATTACTTCAACATGATGTTTACGTTGTTGAGCAGCTTCTACTAAACGCTTAGTGGAGTATAAATGAGGATTTCTAGATAATATTACAATATTCATTAATTCTTTTTTAGATAAGATAAGTTTTTCAAACTTACATCGACCACAAACTTTTTATTTAAAAAACGTCTCCCAATTAATATAGGATACTTCATGTCGTCTCTGGTGCTTAGGGTTAAATTTATTTTGTATTTTTTATTAAAAATTATAATGGTAGTTTTTACTTTATAGCGTTCTTGTACAATGCCGTTACTGCTTTTAACTTTAGCAGTATCGTAGGTTTTAAATACAATTTCTTTTCCATTATAAAGTGGATGATCTTTATCATAAAATGTACACTTAAGCAATCCGTCTTCTACTTTTACTTGATGACAATGTATTGAAGAGGTATAAGCTCCTGAGTCAATCTTAATATCTATATCATATAAATCGAGTAAAGGGAAATCTGCTTTATCTACTCTACCAATTACTTTTTTAGGCATTAAAAATGGAATTATTCAGGCTTGCAAGGTAATAAAAAAACGAATGCTAATACACCTTCTAAAATAGTATTAAAATGAATAGTTTTTACAGATATATCTTATCTTTGAGCATATGAGTAAGCCTACCTTAGAAATTCAACTTAAAACCTTGCCTAATCAGCCAGGAGTGTATCAATATTTTGATGCAGAAGGTAAAATTCTATACGTTGGGAAAGCAAAAAATTTAAAAAAACGCGTAAGCTCTTACTTCACAAAACAACACGATTACGGAAAAACTAAAGTTCTTGTAAAAAAAATAGCTAGCATCAAGCATATTGTAGTAAACTCTGAAACAGATGCCTTGCTTTTAGAAAATAACTTGATAAAAAAGCACCAACCTAGATACAATGTCATGTTAAAAGACGACAAGTCGTATCCTTGGATTTGTATAAAAAACGAACGGTTTTCTAGAGTTTTTTCTACTAGAAGAGTTGTTAAAGATGGCAGTGAATATTTTGGACCTTATACAAGCATGAAGACCGTTTCCACGTTATTAGATTTAATAAAAGGACTTTTTAAATTAAGAACATGTAAATATGATTTGTCTAACGAAAAAATAAATGCAGGAAAATATAAAGTGTGTTTGGAGTATCATTTAGGGAACTGTTTAGGTCCATGCGAAGGATTTCAAACGCTTGAAGATTATAATGAAGGTATTAAAACAATAAGAGAAATATTAAAAGGAAACTTTAAAGATTCGCTAATACAATTCAAACAGCAAATGAAACATTTTGCTGAAGCAATGCAGTTTGAAGAGGCTCAAATAATAAAAGAAAAAATTGAGGTATTAGAAAATTATCAAGCAAAATCTACCATTGTAAATCCTAAAATCAGCAATGTGGATGTATTCTCAATTGTTAGTGACGAAAGTTATGCCTATGTCAATTTTTTACAATTATCTTATGGTTCAATAATCCGTTCACATACCTTAGAGATTAAGAAAAAATTGCAAGAGGCAGATAAGGATTTATTAGAATTAGCAGTTATAGAATTAAGGCAACGTTTTCATTCCAATTCCAAAGAAATATATGTGCCATTTAAAATAAATTTAGGTGAAGATGTAAAAGTGTTTGTTCCACAATTAGGCGATAAAAAACACATTTTAGATTTGTCTATTAGAAATGCTAAATACCATAGATTAGAGCAGTTAAAACAAGTAAAGATAGTGGATCCTGATAGACATGCCAATAGAATTATGGCGCAGATGAAAGCCGACTTGCGTTTAAAAGAAGAGCCAAGACATATAGAGTGTTTCGATAACTCTAATATTCAAGGTACACATCCAGTAGCTGCTTGTGTGGTTTTTAAAAACGGGAAACCAAGTAAAAAAGATTACAGGCATTTTAATATTAAAACTGTTGAAGGACCTGACGATTTTGCCTCTATGGAAGAAGTGGTTTACAGACGTTACAAAAGAATGTTGGACGAAGGAAGCACATTACCACAATTAATTATTATCGATGGAGGAAAAGGACAACTTTCTTCTGCTTTAAAGAGTTTAGATGTTTTAGATTTGAGGAAAAAAATTGCAATTATCGGAATTGCGAAACGTTTGGAAGAATTATTTTATCCAGACGATCCAATTCCATTATATTTAGATAAAAAAAGTGAAACTTTAAAAATAATTCAACAATTAAGAAACGAAGCCCATAGATTTGGTATTGAGCATCACAGAAATAAAAGAAGTAAAAGCGCACTAAATACAGAGTTGGAAACCATTCCTGGAATTGGTGAAAAAACAATAGTAGAATTGTTAAAAGAATTTAAATCTGCCAAACGTATTGCTAATGCTAAATTAGATGAACTTGAAGATGTTGTTGGAGTTTCAAGAGCTAATAAAATATATAATTACTATCACAAATAATGAAGTATTTAATCCTAATATTACTATTAATAATACCATTTAACACCTTTTCTCAAGATCAAAAAACTGAGGATGTTAAGGTTGGGTTAGTCTTAAGTGGTGGTGGTGCAAAAGGCTTAGCGCATATTGGTGTCTTAAAAGTTATTGATAGTTTAGGAATAAAAATAGATTATATAGCTGGAACAAGCATGGGAGCAATAGTTGGTTCATTATATGCTTCTGGATATTCGGGAAAAGACATCGATTCTATATTTAAGGATGTAAATTTCGATAAAATTATAAACGACGATTTACCTAGAGCAGCTAAAACATTTTACGAAAGAGATAATTCGGAAAAATATGCTCTAACATTACCATTCGAACATTTTAAAATAAAATTACCTTCTGCTTTATCTCGTGGTCAAAACATGCTTAGTTTACTGTCTAAACTAACATTACATGTTAGTGATATTGATGATTTTAGTAAACTGCCAATTCCATTTTTCTGTATGGCAACCAATGTCGAGACTGGACAGGCAGTTATTTTAGACAAAGGTAGCTTGCCATTAGCAATAACTGCAAGTGGCGCATTCCCATCCTTATTTCAGCCTGTTATGATAGACAATCAACTTTTAATAGATGGAGGTGTTATTAATAATTATCCTATCGATGAATTAAAAGCAAAAGGAATGAATTTAATAATTGGTGTAGATGTTCAAGATGGTTTAGCAACAAGAGAAGATCTAAAATCTGCTCCAGACATTTTACTTCAAATCAATAATTATCGAACAATTAATGATATGAAGAAGAAAGCTAAAGAAACAGATGTTTATATAAAACCAGATATTACAGATTATACGGTTATTTCATTTAGTGATGGAAGAAAAATAATAGAAAATGGAGAAATAGCTGCAATAAAAAAAAGCGATGCTTTAAAACATATAGCATCAATGCAAATTCAAAAACCAGATAATCCTATTCAAATAAAACCTGTAGATAGTATTCAAATAAATTCCATATTTATTTCGGGAAACGAAAAATATACAAATGCTTATGTTATTGGTAAACTTCAGTTTAAACAAAACGTAAAAATAAAATACAAACAGTACGTAGATGGTGTTAATAATTTAGCAGCAACAAATAATTTTGAAAGTGTTATTAATCAATTAAAACCATCTACAGGTGTTGATGGTTACGATATGTATATTAATTTAAAAGAAAGTACAATAACAACTTTTTTTAAGTTTGCTGTTCACTATGACGACTTGTATAAAACGGCAGCTTTAGTAAACTTAACTAAAAAACAGTTGCTATTTAAAAACGACGTCCTTTCTTTCGATTTTATTGTTGGAGATAATATTAGGTATAATTTTGAATACTATATAGACAAAGGGTTTTACTGGAGTATAGGGTTAAAATCTAAGTTTAATCAGTTTAAAAAAGTTATTCCTGCTACAGCATTGTTAACAGATGAAGAATTAGAGATTATTAATGTTAATAAATTAGATGTAGAATTAGACGATCTTACTAATCAGTTCTACTTGCAAACACTTTTTAGAAAAGACATGTCGCTTACGTTAGGAGCTGAACATAAAAAATTGCATATCACAACGGAAACCGTATTGACAGGTGATAATGAGGATGAAACTATTTTTGAAGATAGCGACTATTTAAGTCTCTTTGGTAAAATAAAAATCGATACTTACGATAATAAGTATTTTCCAAATGAAGGGGTGTTTTTTGATGGTGATTTTCATTGGTATTTGTACTCTTCAGATTTCAACAAAAATTTCAGTCAATTTTCAATTGCTAAAGCAACTATGGGTTATGCGTATAGTTTTTCAGATAAATTTACAGCAAACATTACTGCGCAAGGTGGATTTAATATTGGAGAAAACGATAATCCTTACCTAAATTTTGCACTTGGAGGCTATGGAAACGATTTTATAAATAATTTCGAATCTTTTTATGGTTATGATTTTATTTCTATCTCTGGAAATAGTTTTGTAAAAGGAGTTATCACTTTAGATTACGAGATTTTTAGAAAAAACCATATTAATATTGCTGCAAACTATTCGAATATTGCAGATAATATTTTTGATGATGGCGAATGGATTACTTCTCCAGATTATTCTGGATATGCTATAGGATATTCTGTAGAAACCATTATTGGGCCTATAGAATTAAAATACACCTATTCGCCAGAAGCAGATCAAAGTATTTGGTTTTTTAACCTCGGATTTTGGTTTTAGTGTATCATTCTTTTTGAATAAAATAGAGTATTCTAACTAAGTTTAAATATCATATATTTTTCCGATATTTGTAGAACTATGAAACCATTTTGGAAAGATTTATTAAGACATCTTCAATTTCTTATAAAAAGAAATCCAGAATAAGTAGAGGTTATTGTATCTTTAAATAACTTTTTTAAGTTAAGCCTCTAGGCTTTTATTATTAACTTTTTTAATTTTAAAAAAATGCCATTTTATCATAAGTTAGGAAACATACCTCCTAAAAGACACATTCAATTTAGAAAACAAGACGGAAGTCTTTATAGCGAGCAGCTTTTTGGGACTGTTGGTTTCGACGGAATGTCTACAAATTCGTATCACGAACAAAGACCAACAAAAGTAAAAGCTATTAATAAGCAATACAGTGTTGCTCCAAAAATTGCTAAAGAAAACAGCATACAATCGTATCGATTTAGAGGGTTTCAAGTAAAACCAGAAAACGACTATTTAGAAAGCAGAAAAACAGTATTAACAAATAGCGATTGCAGTATTATTCTTGCTGCACCAAAACAATCCACTACAGATTATTTTTATAAAAATTCTGATGCAGACGAATTAATATTCATTCATAAAGGTACTGGAAAGCTAAGAACACATCTTGGAAATTTAGACTTTAAATATGGCGATTATCTAATAGTACCAAGAGGTACAATTTATAAAATGGATTTCGATACAGAAGATAACAGATTGTTTATTGTTGAATCCAGAAGACCTATTTACACACCAAAAAGATATAGAAACTGGTTTGGACAATTATTGGAACATTCACCATTCTGCGAAAGAGACCTTCGTCAGCCACAAGAATTAGAAACATATAACGAGTCTGGAGATTTTTTAATGAAAGTTAAAAAACAAGACGATATTTTCGAAATGGTTTATGCATCACATCCATTCGATGTGGTAGGTTATGATGGTTACAGTTATCCTTATGCCTTTTCAATTCACGATTTCGAACCTATTACAGGACGTATTCATTTACCACCTCCAATACATCAAACTTTTGAGTCTGATGCTTTTGTGATATGCAGTTTTGTACCACGTTTGTATGATTATCATCCAGAAAGTATTCCTGCACCTTATAACCATAGTAATATAGATAGCGATGAGGTGTTGTATTACGTTGATGGGGATTTTATGAGCAGAAATGATATTGATGCAGGACATATTTCCTTACATCCAGCAGGTATTGCTCATGGGCCACATCCAGGAGCTGCAGAACGTAGTATTGGAAAAGTAAAAACAGACGAATTAGCAGTTATGGTAGATACATTTAAACCATTAAAAGTAACAGAAGACGCATTAAAAATAGCAGACGAAGATTATTATAAATCTTGGTTATAATAAAACAAAACAACATGAGTAAAGAAGTAAAATCAGTAGAATACGGATTGGAGAAAATATTTGAAGGAGCTCAAGATTTTCTTCCATTATTAGGAACCGACTATGTAGAATTCTATGTAGGAAACGCTAAACAAGCAGCACATTTTTATAAAACAGCATTCGGCTTTCAATCATTTGCCTATAAAGGCTTAGAAACAGGATCTAGAGATGAGGTTAGCTATGTTTTAAAACAAGACAAAATAAGATTGGTATTAACAACACCACTAAACAGTAAATCTCCAATAAACGACCATATTGTAAAACATGGAGATGGTGTAAAAGTAATTGCTCTTTGGGTAGATGATGCAAGAAGCGCATACGAAGAGACAACAAAGCGTGGAGCAAAATCATATATGGAACCTAAAGTAGAAACAGACGAGCATGGAGAAGTAGTTCGTGCAGGAATCTATACTTATGGAGAAACAGTTCATATGTTTGTAGAACGCAAGAATTACAAAGGCACATTTATGCCAGGATTTAGAGAATGGAAATCAGATTATAATCCAGAACCTGTAGGTTTAAAATATATTGACCACATGGTTGGTAATGTAGGTTGGGGACAAATGAATAAATGGGTTAAATGGTATGAAGATGTTATGGGATTTGTTAACTTTTTGTCTTTTGATGATAAACAAATCCATACAGAATATTCAGCACTAATGAGTAAAGTAATGAGCAATGGAAATGGAAGAATTAAATTTCCAATAAACGAACCTGCAAAAGCTGCTAAAAAGTCTCAAATAGAAGAGTATTTAGATTTTTATGAAGACTCTGGAGTGCAACATATAGCAGTAGCTACAGACGATATTATTAAAACTGTCTCACAACTTAAAGCAAGAGGAATCGAGTTTTTACCACCTCCACCTCAAGCTTATTACGACGATATTCCTAGGCGCTTAGGAGAACATATGGATATGATGAAAGAAGACATTAACGAACTTCAAAAACTATCCATTATGATTGATGCAGATGAGGAAGGATATTTACTTCAAATCTTTACAAAACCTTTAGAAGATAGACCAACGCTTTTCTTTGAGATTATCCAACGAATGGGAGCTCGTGGTTTTGGAGCTGGGAATTTTAAAGCCCTTTTCGAGTCTATAGAACGTGAACAGGAATTAAGAGGAACATTATAACAAATATTTAACTAAATAAATATCTAAAAACTCTATCAAAACCAATGATAGAGTTTTTTTGTTTTATACATTTGGAATGGTAATTGTAATATTGAAAACAGACAATAAAAATGTAATCAATTAGTTACATTTACAGATATAAAATTATGAAAAAACCACTTCTAATACTTTTAACCATTTTTATAGTACAAACAGTTTCAGCACAAACTGAAAGCTCTTTTGGTGTTGGAGAATGGTTTCGTTTTGAAATGAGTTATAGTGGATTTTTAAAAGCTGGAGAAGCTACAATTACCGTTAATGATGCCATGTATAAAAACAAACCTGTCTATCATGTAGTTGGTAAAGGCTGGACTACTGGAGCTATATCGTGGTTTTTTAAAGTTGAAGATAGATATGAAAGCTATTTTGATAAAGAAAAAATAGTTCCTTATAAGTTTGTACGCAACATAAATGAAGGCGGTCATACTAAAAACATAGAAATTACATTCGATCAAGACAAAAATAAAGCTCATGTAAATAACATAAAGCATAACAGACAGTCGGTTTTCGATACAAAACCGAACATTCAAGATATGATTTCTACTTTTTATTATTTAAGAGATAATCTTGATATTATTAATTTAAAAGTTGGTAATGAGGTTCATGTAGATATGTTTTTTGATGATGAAAACTATGGTTTTAAATTAAAATATTTAGGGCAGGAAAAAATTGATACTGAATTTGGAAAAATAAATGCTTTAAAATTTAGGCCTTATGTAATGGCAGGAAGAGTTTTTAAAGAAGAAGAAAGCTTGACGTTATGGGTTTCAAATGATAAAAATAAAGTACCTTTACGTATCCAAGCAGATTTAGCTGTTGGCTCTTTAAGAGCAGATTTAGACGCATTTAAAGGATTAAAATACCCATTTAAAATAGTAGTAGAAAACTAATGGAATTAGACAAAGAATTAACCAGCCAATTAAAAGAAAAATTCGATGCCATTGGGCAAGATTTAGATGTTCACTTAAAAGGATTGTTATACAGTAAACCAATTAACTATTGGGATTATGTTCAAACAGATGCTCTCCTAGACCTTCAAACACAACGTACAGTGTTACCAGACGAAATGGTTTTTATCATGTATCATCAAATCAACGAATTGTTGTTTAAAATGATACTTTGGGAAATAGACCAAGTAGCGAATACAGTTCATATCGAGCCTGAATTCTTTTCAACAAAATTAATGCGTGTTAGCAGGTATTTCGATATGCTAACCTCTTCTTTCGAAATTATGAGAGAAGGCATGGAAGTAGAACAATACAACAAATTTAGAAACACTTTAACACCAGCAAGTGGTTTTCAAAGTGCGCAATACAGAAAAATTGAATTAGCCTCAACAGAGCTTATCAATCTAATAGACAATAGGTTTAGAGAAACAATAGATAGAAACACATCTTTCGAGCACGCATTTAATCATCTATATTGGCAAGCAGCTGGTAAAGACTATAAAACTGGCAAAAAAAGTTATTTATTAACAGTTTTTGAAGAAAGATACAAAGATGAATTTATTAGATTTGCCAAGTTCTATAACACTAATAATTTGTGGACTAAGTTTAAAGAACTGCCACAAGACGTTAGAGAAAATAAAGATCTAGTAAAAGCCATGCGTCATTATGATTACACTGTAAACATAAAATGGGTCATGGCACATTATAACACAGCAAATCACTACTTAAATATTGGTGGAAAAACAGCTGAAGCAACAGGAGGAAGTGAATGGGTAAAATATATGCATCCAAAATATCAAAGAAGAATATTTTTTCCAGAACTATGGACCAAACAAGAGTTAGAAGATTGGGGAAAAAATGTCTAATTATTTTTGCAATTGTTTTTGGATTAAATAGTTGCAAAGAAGAAAAGCCTCTAATTGTTCAAGAAGAATTGGCAGTTGTGGTGCCAGAAGATATCTACGAATTTGGTTTTAATTTAAACGATTTTTACGTAAAAAGAGATACCGTTAGAGCTGGAGATAGTTTTGGCGAAATTATGCAACGTAATAACATTGGCTATCCTAGAATTTTTCAAATTGCCGAAAAAGCAAAAGATAGTTTCGATATTAGAAAACTCCAAATTGGGAAACCATACACCATACTATGCTCTAAAGATACTTTACAAGAGCCAAAATGCTTTATTTATCAGCCAAATAGAGAAGAATATATTGTATTAAATTTCCAAGACTCTATTCATGCCTACTCAAGCAGAAAGCCAATTAAATATGTAGAGAAAGAAGTGTCTGGTGTTATTACTAGCAATATTTCCGAAACCTTAGACGAAAAAGGCATTAGCTTTGTTTTAGCCTATAAAATGTCTGATATTTATGCTTGGACCATAGACTTTACAAGACTACAAAAAGGCGATAGGTTTAAAGTAATTTACACAGATAAATATATAGACGATACTATTTATGCTGGAGTAGATAATATTAAAGCTGCTTTCTTCGAACATAAAAAAGAAGACTTTTATGCATTCGAATTTGAAACAGATAGTGTAAAAGGGTTAAGTGATTATTTTAACGAAGAAGCTAATAATTTACGAAGAGCCTTTTTAAAAGCTCCAGTAGAATACAAGCGTATTTCATCTAGATATAACCTTAGAAGGCGTATTGCTTTATATGGTAATAAAATTAGACCACATAAAGGAACAGATTTTTCAGCAAATGTAGGAACACCAATTCGAGCAACTGCAAATGGTACAGTTATTAAATCTGCTTATACAAGAGGGAATGGGAATTATGTAAAAATAAAGCACAACTCAACTTATGAAACACAATACCTTCACATGAAAAAACAAAATGTAAAGGTTGGTCAGTATGTAAAACAAGGCGATGTTATAGGTTGGGTAGGTATGACAGGTAATACCTCTGGACCACATGTATGTTATAGATTTTGGAAAAACAGAAAGCAAGTTGATCCATTTAAAGAAAAATTGCCTGAAGCAGAGCCTATTTCAGATAGTTTAAAGACTAGATATTTAGATTATATTGCTCCATTAAAAATTCAATTAGATTATATTAAATTTGAAGATGATAAAAAGCCTACAAAAGCTTTTATTACTCAAGGAAATTAATTTTTATGGCTTTACCAAAGATTGATCCAACATCTACAGTTGCCTGGAAAAAACTACAGGAACATTTTCAATCTATTAATGGTATTCATATGGAAGATTTATTTGCTCAAGATGCAGAAAGAGCAAATAAAATGACCATTCAATGGGAAGATTTCTATGTTGATTATTCTAAAAACAGAATAACCGAAGAAACACTTAATCTGTTATTAGAACTAGCCCAAGAAACGAAACTTAAAAAAGCTATTGAAAGCTATTTTTCAGGTGAAGCTATTAATGAAACAGAAAATCGAGCAGTGCTTCATACAGCTTTAAGGGCAAAAGAAGATACAAACATTTCTGTGGATGGGAAAAACATAATTCCTAAAATTTCTGAAGTAAAAAATAAAATTGAAAACTTTACTAATCAAATTGTAAATGGTTCTAAAAAGGGATTTTCAGGAAAAGCATTTACAGATGTTGTAAATATAGGAATTGGAGGTTCAGACCTTGGTCCTTCAATGGTGGTTAGTTCTTTGGAGTTTTACAAAAATCATTTAAAATCACATTTTGTAAGTAATATTGATGGCGATCATGTAAATGAAGTCATAAAAAAACTAGATCCAGAAACCACGCTTTTTATTGTTGTTTCAAAAACCTTTTCTACTCAAGAAACACTTACAAATGCAGAAACTATTAAAAGTTGGTTTCTACAATCTGCAAAGGCCGAAGATATTTCAAAACATTTTGTAGCTGTTTCTACAAATATTGAAAAGGCTAGAGAATTTGGAATAAACGAAAACAACATTTTTCCAATTTGGAATTGGGTTGGAGGCAGGTTTTCTCTTTGGAGCGCTGTTGGTCTATCCATAAGTCTAACTATTGGTTATCGTAATTTTAGCAAATTACTTTTAGGAGCTAATAAAATGGATAGTCATTTTAAGACTGCAGCTTTCGAGAAGAATATGCCAGTTGTTTTGGCGCTAATAAGTATTTGGTACAATAACTTTTTTAAAACCGAAACAGAAGCTATTATTCCGTATTCTCAATACCTAAATAGGTTTTCAACATATTTGCAGCAGAGCATTATGGAAAGTAATGGAAAGAGTATTGATAGAAATGGGAATACAATTAACTATCAAACAGGATCTGTTGTTTGGGGACAACCTGGAACTAATTCGCAACATGCATTTTTTCAATTAATGCATCAAGGGACTAAGCTAATTCCTGCCGATTTTATTGGTTTTGCTGAAAGCCTTCATGAAAACAAAGAGCATCAAGATAAATTAATATCAAATTTTATAGCTCAAACAGAAGCTTTGTTAAAAGGAAAATCAAAAGAAGACGTTTTAAAAGAATTAAAAGAGCAGAAACTATCTGCAGAAGAAATAAACAAGTTATTGCCTTATAAAGTTTTTGAAGGAAACAAGCCTACAAATACAATCTTCATTAAAAAATTAACTCCAGAGAGTCTTGGTAAATTAATCTCATTATATGAACACAAAATATTTGTCCAAGGGATTATTTGGAATATTTTTAGTTTTGATCAGTTTGGAGTAGAATTAGGAAAGAAGTTAGCTGGAAATATTTTAAAAGATATAAAAAATAACACTTTTAACAATCATGATGTTTCTACCTTAAATTTATTGCATTATTATAAAAATTTAACATAAAATATGTTGAAAACCATGTTAATAGCTTTTTTGTTGTTAAAGTCATAACAGCTTTTTTAATGTATACCTTCATTGTATTAAAATTCTTATCAATTACAATATAATTATCAATTAATTAAATGTAATTTTGCAAAAAATTTAGAAACCAATCTTATTAATACAATGAAAAAAATTACAAGATTATTATTTTTAGCAGGAACATTCATGTTTACTGCTTTTTCAATGGCACAAACTACTGTAACAGGTACAATTATGGATGCCGAAATGGGTGCACCACTTCCAGGTGCTAACATCGTTGAAAAAGGGACTACTAACGGTGTGTCTTCAGATTTCAATGGTTATTTTACTTTAATAACAGAATCTACAGAAGGAGAAATTGAAATCTCTTATGTTGGTTATGGTAAAGTATTAGTAAAATATAGTGGTAGTACTAGCCTAGGTGAAATAACTCTTTCTTCAGATAACTCTTTAGAAGAAGTTGTTATTATTGGTAGTGGTATTATCGATTTAGCAGAAGATAGAAAAACGCCTGTGGCTGTTTCTACTATTACTGCAAACCAAATTAGAGAAAGAGCTGGTAACTCAGATTTACCAGAAGTTTTAAAATCAACACCTTCTGTACAAAGTGTACAAGCTGGTGGATTTGGTGATGGACAGATGTTTTTACGTGGTTTCGACCAAACAAACACAGCATTCTTATTAAATGGACAACCAATTAATGGAATGGAAGATGGTAAAATGTACTGGTCTAACTGGTCTGGTGTTTTAGATGTTGCTAACGCTGTACAAGTACAACGTGGTTTAGGAGCTTCTAAATTAGCAATTTCATCTGTTGGTGGAACTGTAAACATTGTAACTAAAACAATAGATAGAAGAGAAGGTGGTTTTGTACAACAAATGGTTGGAAACGATAACTACATTAAATCGACTGCATATTACTCTACTGGAGTAAACGAAAAAGGATGGTCTTTAGGTGTTTTATTTGGACACTGGCAAGGTGATGGTTATGTAGATTATACGCAAGGTCAAGGACAAACTTACTATATTTCTGTAGGTTACCAACCTAACGATAATCATGCTTTAAATTTCATGTTAACAGGTGCACCACAATGGCATGCAGCTGCAGGTGGTGGAAAAATATCTGATTTCTTAGATCCAGCCGTAAATGAAGGTAGAGGTAGAAGATATAATTCTTGGAACTTTACAGGAGTGGATAGCCCAAATAATTTAAATGGAGGTGTGTATCCTGGAGGTAGAAATATTTACCATAAACCAGTAGCAAACTTAAGTTGGGATTGGACGATTAATGACAAATCTGAACTTTCTACGGTATTATATGGTTCTATGGGTAGAGGTAGTTTTGCTCAAGCAAGAACATCTGGAGGAGATGTTACTTATGCAAGAGGATCAAACAATAACCACAACTGGTTTGGTTTAGTAACTAACTATAACAACCAATTAACTGAGACTTTAAACTTTAATGTTGGAGCAGATGTACGTTTATATAACGGAATCCACTTTAGAGACGTAAGAGAATTTATGACTGTAGATTCTGTAAGTAATAGTTCAGACTATAGTGGTGGAGAAACTTATTATTTAACTGAAGCAGGTGGAATTAACCCTTGGACAGTTTTCTTTAACCCTAACACAGATCATTTACAACGTTTTGGATATGATTACGAAGAGCAAATAAACTATGCAGGAATCTTTGCACAATTAGAATATTCTAAAGATCAATTATCAGCATTTTTTCAAGGAGCACTTTCTAACCAATCTCATGTAAGAACTGAATTTTTAAACACATCAACTCCAGGTCAAGGAGAAGAAGGTGATAAAGTAAATAATATTGGTTTCAATGCAAAAGTTGGAGCTGCATACGAAATTTCTGATATGCATAAAGTTTTTGTTAACTTAGGATATTATTCTCGTCAACCTTTCCATGATACTTTATATAAAGATGATAGAAATAGTAACGAATTATTACAACCTGAAGTTGAAAACCAAGAAATTACTGGTATAGAAGCTGGTTACCAATTTGGTGGAGAGCGTATTCAAGCGAATCTAAACTTATATCATACAACTTGGGCAAATGTATCGCAAGGATTTACAAATGGTGAAGATGGAGTAGATTTTTTAAGTTTTCAAACTCAAGGTATTAAACAAGTACACATGGGAGTGGAGTTAGAAGTATTTACGCAACCATTAGATAATTTAAGAGTAAACGGTTTCCTTTCTTTAGGTGATTGGCAATATAAAGACAACGCAACTCAAAGAACCTTCAATGAAGATGGTAACCAAGTAGGTGATGATGTAGTAGTTGAAATAGATGGGTTTAATGTTGGTGGTGCTGCTCAAGTAACTGCAGGTATTAATGCTAGTTTTGAGTTTTTACCAAGATTAAGTGTAGATGGTGCATGGAATTGGTATAACGACATGTATTCTACAGGGTCTTTAGAAGAGCCTACAATAGCTATGCCTTCTTACGATATGGTTGATACTGGTTTATCTTACAAAATGTTAGTTGGAAAAGACGATAGAAATTCATTACAATTTAGAGTGAATGTTAACAACGTTTTCGGAGAAGTTTATTTAGAGTCTGTAAACGGAAATACTGCAGCTTCAATGAATCCGGATGAGAACTACAAAGGTGTTAATACAAGTAATACAGGTCGTTTTGGTTACGGAAGAACTTGGAATACAAGTATCCGTTTTAACTTCTAGTATTATTTAAATAATATTTTAAAAAACCTCTTCATATCGAAGAGGTTTTTTTATGCGTTTTAATTACTACATTTGCTTTTTTAATCATAAAATCTATAATAGTATGTACGACATGGTAAAAACGCTTCACTCTTATTGGGCATATTTAGTGCTTTTAATTTTAGTTTTAGCTGTATTTAATAGCATAATAAAAAAAGCAAGTAAAAAAGAATATGAAGCAAAAGATTTTAGAATAGCTTTATTCTCATTAATTGTATCTCATATTCAATTGTTATTAGGTTTAATCTTATACTTTGTATCACCAAGATTTAGTTTGTTTAGCGAATCTGGAATGGGAGAAATAATGAAAAATTCTATAGATAGACTTTATTTAGTAGAACACCCTTTGGTTAACATTATAGCAATTGTCTTAATTACTATAGGTTATTCTAAACATAAAAAGAAATTACTTTCTGAAGCAAAATTCAAAACCCTATCAGTGTTTTATACTATTGCATTAATATTATTTTTATCGAGAATTCCTTGGAATACTTGGTTAGGATAAAATAATTCATAAAAAAAGCGACTCAATTGAGTCGCTTTTTTTTGTATTATAGTAAGACTTATTCCACTTCTTTAATTACAAAAACATATACAGGAAAGTGGTCGCTAAATCCACCTGTAAAGCCTCCATCGGCAAAACTACGTAATGGATAACCTTTCCATCTTCCTTTTTTATTTACTAAATAGTTCTTGTTGTAAATACCAGCCTTATAAAATCTAAATGAAGAATAATCTTTTTCAATTAATGGTTGTGTAACCAAAATTTGATCGAATAAACTCCAGCTATCTCTATAAGCGTTAGTGCCTAATCCCATTTTAAAGAAGCTCTCCATTGGGTTGTAAATACCTTTTAGACCAACATCTTCTTTGTCTTTTTCTGCTTTTAAAACATCTTTAACACTTGCATTGGTTGGATCGTCATTTAAATCTCCCATGATAAATATTTTAGCATAAGGATCTATAGTTTGTAACGAATCAATAATCTTTTTATTCAACTTAGCTGCTGCAACACGTTTTGGTCTGCTTCTGGCTTCTCCACCACGTCTTGAAGGCCAATGATTAACTATAACATGAATCATCTCGTCTTCAAGTTTTCCACTTACAAGTAATTGATCTCTGGTATAAACTCGTTCCCTAGAATCATCGTCGTAGATAATTAGCTCATGACTACTAGTGTACAAAGGCGTGAATAATTTTTTCTGATAAAATAATCCAACATCAATACCACGTCGGTCTGGAGAATCATAATGCACGATGCCATAATCTTTATCTATCAATAATGGATCGTTTATAACATCTTCCATAACTTCTCTGTTCTCAACTTCTGAGACACCAATTATTACAGGAGAATTGTTAGATACATCAGCTCCAATATCAGATAATACACGAGCCATATTTTGCACTTTCTTTTTGTAAACTGCTTGAACGTCGCCTTTCATTTCCATAATCGGACTCGCTTCATCAAATTTAGTTGTGTCGTTTATGGTGTCAAATAAATTTTCTAAATTATAAAAAGCAACAGTATGGATTTTAAATTTCTTTTTCTCTTGGGCATTAACGTTTAAAAAGGAAGTTATAAGTAACGTTATAACCCAGAATTTCAAGTTTTTCATTTATTAGAATGTTATGTTATTATTATGTTAATACAAAACCTTTGCCAAAAGTAAATATTTATTATAAATAATGTAAATTTGCACGCTTTAATTAATTATTATTTAATGCAAAAAGAATTATTAACTATAAATTCAAGTATGAAAAAAGGTTTATTTATTTTTCTATTTGGGATTTTTTCATCTGTTTCAGCACTAGCTCAAGAAACTGTTGTAAAAGGAAGTGTTACTGAAGCCATTTCTTTTGAACCTATTCCAAATGTAACTGTAGCCATTGAAGGCACAGTAATCTCTGTAGAAACTAACGATTTAGGAGAATTTGAATTCTTAGTGGAAGTACCATTAGGAGAGCAAGTTCTAACTATTTCTAAAAGTGGCTACTTTTCAAAGAGATACCCAATTGTTGTAAACGAAGGACAAACGGTTAACATTACAGATATGACTTTATCTAAAGATGTTTCTGAAGCTGATTTGTTTACAATTACATTAACAGACGACGAACTTGATAATGACGATAGTGGTTTAGATAATATTTCTGGACTTCTACAATCTTCATTAGATGTTTTTCAACGTACTGCAGCTTTTGAGTTTAGCTCATCTTTCTTTAAAGTTAGAGGATTAAATTCAGAAAATGGTTCTGTTTTAATTAATGGAATTGAAATGAATAAATTATATGATGGGAGACCTCAATGGAGTGATTGGGGAGGTTTAAACGATGTTCTTAGAAATCAAGAATTAACTACAGGGCTACAACCATCTAGTTATAATTTTGGTGGAATTTTAGGAACAACAAACATGATTGTTAGAGCTTCTAAATATAGAGAAGGTGGTCGTGTTACTTATTCTTCTTCCAATAGAAGTTATACAAATAGAGTTATGGGAAGTTATTCATCTGGATTATTAGATGGAGGCTGGGCATATACTATTATGGCAGGAAGACGTTGGGGTAAAGAAGGATATCAAGATGCTACTCTTTATGATGCTAACTCGTTTTTTGCTTCTGTAGAAAAAGTAATTAACGAAAAACACAGCTTAAACTTTACGTCTATTTACACACCTAATCGTAGAGGTAAATCTTCTCCAAATACGCAAGAGGTTTACGATTTAAAAGATATTAGATATAATGAATATTGGGGATGGTTAGATGGTGAAAAGAAAAATTCACGTATCAAAGAAGTAGAAGAGCCTATATTAATGTTAAATCACTATTGGGATATTAACAGTAAAACAAGTTTAAACACAAACGTAGGTTACCAATTTGGTAAAATAGGTAATAGTCGTTTAGATTATGGAGGTGGAGCAAATCCTAGTCCAGCTTATTACCAATTATTACCTAGTTATTTCTTAGCAGATCCAGATGGACCAGATTATGCTGGAGCCTATGAAGCTGAACAGAATTTTATGAATGGTGGTCAAATTAATTGGGACAGAATTTTAGATGCTAACCTTACAAATTCATCAGTTGGGTTAAATGGAGCTTATGTGCTTTATGAAGACAGAAATGATGATAAGCAATTATCTATTAATTCAATTTTAAATTCAGAGATTAACGAAAACATCATGTTAAATGCTGCTATTACTTATAAAGATTATAAATCTGAAAACTTCGGTGAGATTATTGACTTATTAGGTTCTAGTGTTGGTTATCTTAACGTAGATTCTTTTGACGGCTTTCAATACGATTACCAAAATCCAAATAGAGTTTTAGGAGAAGGAGATAAGTATAGATATAATTATAATATTTCATCTGATGTTATTTCAGGTTATGCTCAAGCTCAATTTAAATATAGTAAAGTAGACTTTTACTTATCAGGTAGTGTAACTAATACTACTTACCAAAGAGATGGATTATGGCAAAATGAAGCCTATATTACAACTGATGATGCAGGTAACGTGCTTACAGATAATTCATCAGGTAAAGGCGAAAAATTATCTTTTACAGGTGTTGGAGCTAAAGGTGGATTAACTTATAAAATTACGGGGAAACACTTAATTGATTTTAATGCAGGTTATATTACTCAAGCACCTTCTATTAGAAATACCTTTTCAAATTCAAGAGAGAATAATAACATAGTAGATAATATTACTGAAGAAAAAATAACATCTGCAGATATTAGCTATATTTTTAGATCTCCAATAATAAAAGCAAAACTTACAGGATATTATACTAAAATCGAAGATGCAAACGAAATTTCATTCTATTATGCAGATGGTTTAACAAATGCCAATATAGAATTAAA
Organism: Xanthomarina spongicola; assembly: GCF_003148645.1. Classification (GTDB taxonomy): domain Bacteria; phylum Bacteroidota; class Bacteroidia; order Flavobacteriales; family Flavobacteriaceae; genus Xanthomarina; species Xanthomarina spongicola. Next base: position 64,208 of record NZ_QGGP01000001.1, on the reverse strand, counting down.
TGAAACGTCTGCTTTTGTTCAAGAAATTTTACAAGGTGTAGATAAACAACATATTGGAGGTGAATTAGGAATTCAGGCTCAAGTTACACCAACTATTTTATTAAAAGGTGTTGCATCTGTAGGTCAATATACTTACTCTAACAATCCAGATTTATATTTAACATCATCAAGTTTTGAAGGAAATGGAAGATCAGACACATTTACATCTAACTTAAAAGATTATAAAGTAGCTGGTGGACCACAACAAGCATATTCTATAGGTTTCGAATATAGAGATCCAGATTATTGGTGGTTTGGTGCAACTGCAAACTTCTTCTCTAATACATATGTAGATGTTAGTCCATTAACTAGAACAGAAAATTTCTATCTAGATAGCGATGGATTACCATTTAACAATTACGATGAAGATGTTGCTAATCAATTATTAAAACAAGAAAAATTTGACAGTTACATGGTTGTAAACCTTACAGGTGGAAAATCGTGGAAAATAGGTGATTATTATATTGGTTTCTTTGCAAGTGTTAACAACTTATTAGACGAGCTTTATAAAACAGGTGGTTTTGAGCAAGGAAGAAATGCTAATTACGAAGAACTATTAGCAGATAAAAGCAATGATAAACCAGTGTTCGGATCAAAATATTGGTATGGACGTGGAACAACTTATTTTTTAAATGTTAACTTTAGATTCTAAAAAAAGAAAAAGAAAAAATTAATTAAAATTATTACTCATGAAAACAAATAAATTTTTAAAAGTAGTACTTGGTTTAATGGTGACTTTCGCTGTTGTATCATGTGTACAAGATGATGATTATACAGTTCCATCTAGTATGGGAGATGAGGAGAACACAAATTTAAATTCTTTAATTGCAAGCTCTACAGAAGTAACAATTGCTGAAGCTTTAACATATTTTGTTCCTGGTGAAGTAACACCAATTGTAACAAATGTGTATGTAAAAGGTTATGTGTCTTCTTCAGACCAAACAGGAAACTTTTATAAAGAATTCTTTATTCAAGATAGTCCATCAAACCCAACAGCAGCAATTAAAATTATTTTAAATCAGGTTGATTCATACAACCAGTTTAATCTTGGTAGAGAAACTTATGTAAATTTAAATGGCTTGTTTATTGGTGAAGCTAGATCTGGAGACGATGTTATTGCTATTGGAGGAAAACCAAATTTAGATAATGAAGTTGAAGCATTAACTGCTAATCAAATTCCAACACATGTATTAAGATCTCAAGTAACAGAAGCATTAATGCCATTAACATTATCAATATCTCAAATTAGCGATGCCAATATTGGAATGTTTATTGAAATTGAAAATGCTCAATTTTCTAGTAGTTTAGATGGAGAATTTTTTGTAGATCCAATGGATGATTTCGATTCATCTAGACCTATTGAAAGTTGTGAAGGTTTTGGATATTCTTATTTTCCATTAGAAACTAGTTCTTTTGCCAATTTTGCTCAACAACCTTTACCAACAGATTTTGGAGGTACTATTGCTGGTATTGTTTCTAAAACGTATAACGGAAGTAATCTAGTATTAGCATTAAACTCTACAGACGATATTAATTTCGATCAAGCAAAATGTACTCCTTTAGACATTAGCGATTTTACTGTAGTTGTTGATGAAGATTTCCAATCTGCTGTAAATAATACTGATTTTGATTTTCCAGGCTGGACTAATTTTTCTGAAGTAGGATCTCGTATATGGCGTGAAAAAACATTTTCAGGAAATGGTTATACTGAATTTAGTACGTATGGTTCTGGAGATGCAGAAAATATTGCTTGGTTAGTAACTCCTAGCATTGATATGACTGGATTAGATAATGTATTCTTAAACTTCAAAGCAGCACAACACCATTTAGATTCTGAAGAAAATACTCTAGAGGTTTTTGTTTCTACAGATTTTGATGGAACAAATGTATTAGGTGCTACTTGGGAGCCAGTTGCTGCTAATCTACCTTCTCAAGCAAATTCTTGGTATGAGTTTGTAGATTCAGGTTTAATTGATATCTCTGAATATTCTGGAACACTTTACGTAGCTTTTAAAGTTGTAGGTTCTGGTACAGACTTAGATCTTGATGGAGCATACCAAATAGACGATTATAAAATATTAGCTAATTAATTTTAGTTATTAATTAAATATCCTAAAACCTGCTAATCTTTAAAGTTAGCAGGTTTTTTTAATCTTTATTATAGCAAAATATATGTCAATTTTCGATTCTCTTTTTTTTAGTGTATTTAAGCATTATAAAGATGCTAAAAGCAAAAAAGCTAATCAAATAGCTACTATCTATATTTCCATTTTACAATGTGCTTTGTTATTGGTTTTAGGTGTTTTTTTTGCTGGATTTTTTAATCAAATGAATATGGATACCATGTCTCAAGATAAAGCATGGACATTATTTATTATGGTTTCAGTTTTTATATTTTTTAAAAATTGGATGCAATATGCAGGAAGAAAGCGCAAAGTACTTAATGCAAAAATGCTAAAAACTAAATCGCAAAACTATTCTATTTTTCTGCTTTGGTTGCTTCCAGTTGCATGTGTATTATTAGCAGCAATTATTTGGCAAGCAGTTTAAGTTTAATAAAAACCTATTTTTTTAAGGTAATGTATACAGGAAAATGGTCGCTATAACCACCATGATATTTTTTTCCAACGTATGTTCTAAACGGAGCCCCTTTAAACTTTCCTTTCGAATTTTTTAAGAATTGCGCATCAAAAATATCTGCTAATTCAAATTCAAACGATTTATTTTTAGGCGCTAATAAACTATCTGTAAAAAATATCTGATCGAATACATTCCATTGTTTATTATGGGTTGTAGTCCCTCTGCTATATGTTCGAAGTGTTTCCATAGGATTGAATAATTGAAAACCATCAACCAAACGTTTTACATTAAAACTTGAAGGCTCATCATTAAAATCTCCCATTATAATAATCTTAGAGTGCGTATCTGCACTTTTTATAGTAGATATTATTTCTCCTACTTTATTTGAAGCTGCTAAGCGCTTGTGTTCAGTTTCTTTTGTTCCAGCCCTTCTAGAAGACCAATGATTTAATATAAAATGGATTTTATCTCCTTCTAGCATACCAGTAACTAATAATATATCTCTTGTATAATCAACTTTTCCAGAATTATTAAATAACTCAATAGAATAAGGCTTAGATGATTCAATTTTAAAAAGAGTTTCATCAAAAATTAGTGCCACATCAATGCCTCTTTCATCTTTAGAGTTATAATGAATATAATTATAATTGAAATCTTTTAGATGGCTAGTGGCAATTAAATCGTTAATTACAGAACCGTTTTCTACTTCAGCTAATCCAATTAATGCAGGATGTTTTTTGGTTTCTTTTTTACCAATTTTAGAAATAGTAAATCCAATATTATTTAATTTTTCACTATAACGCTTTGCTGTCCATCTTTTATCTGCAGTTGGAGTTAAATCAGAGTCTGAAGTTTTTTTACTATCGTAAATGTCAAATAGGTTCTCTGTATTATAAAATGCAATAGTATGAGATAATAATGAAGTGTTATTTATTGATGAGTTCATTCATTTCTAATAAAGCATAAAAATATAAAAATTAAACTGCTTACAATTATGTAACTTTGTTCTTTATTTATAACTATGATAGAGAAGAAAGATATAGCCTTAGAAAGAGCTGTTTTAATTGGAGTTGTTACTAAAGAGCAAAACGAAGAAATGTCTAAAGAATATTTAGACGAATTAGAATTCTTAACATATACAGCAGGAGGAGAAGTTGTAAAAAGGTTTACACAGAAGATGGATATGCCAAATCCTAAAACTTTTATTGGAACTGGTAAGATAGAAGATGTAAGAAAATTTATTAGTGAAAATGACATTGGTACAGCTATTTTTGATGACGAATTATCTGCTGCTCAAGAACGAAACATTAGTAAAATATTAGAATGTAAAGTATTAGATAGAACCAATCTAATATTAGATATTTTTGCGCAACGTGCACAAACAAGTTATGCTAGAACTCAAGTAGAATTAGCACAATGCGAATATTTATTACCAAGATTAAAAGGTATGTGGACGCATCTTGAACGTCAGAAAGGTGGTATTGGAATGCGTGGTCCAGGTGAAACAGAAATTGAAACAGATAGACGTATTGTAAGAGAAAAAATTACACTTCTAAAGTCTAAAATAAAGACCATAGACAAACAAATGGCAGTGCAACGAGGGAATCGTGGTAAAATGGTTCGTGTGGCTCTGGTAGGCTATACAAACGTTGGAAAATCTACATTAATGAACGTAGTGAGTAAAAGCGATGTTTTTGCAGAAAACAAGTTGTTTGCAACTTTAGATACAACTGTTAGAAAAGTAGTCATTCAAAACTTACCTTTTTTATTAAGTGATACAGTTGGTTTTATTAGAAAGCTACCTACACAATTGGTTGAAAGTTTTAAAAGTACTTTAGATGAAGTTCGTGAAGCAGATTTATTACTTCATATAGTGGATATTTCTCATCCTAATTTTGAGCATCATATAGATTCAGTAAATAAAATTCTAGGAGAAATAGACAGCTCAGACAAGCCTACTATTATGGTTTTTAATAAAATTGATGCTTATAAACCAGAACCTTTTGATGAAACAGATTTAATAGCTGAAAGAACTGAAGCTCATTATACATTGCAAGAATGGAAAAAAACTTGGATGAATCGTGTTGGAAATAACGCTCTATTTATTTCAGCATTAAACAAACAAAATCTGGATGATTTTAAAAAACGTGTTTATGATGAAGTTAGAGAAATTCATGTAACCCGTTTTCCTTACAATCATTTTCTGTATCCAGATTATACTGAAGAAGAATAAAAAAAGCGCCATTTGGCGCTTTTTTTATTTCATATTTTTGTCACTAGAAATTATAGCTTAAACCAAAAGTAGTATAAACTTGAATGGCATTATCTACATTATTAAAATCTGGTTGAGGATCTGTTCCAGTAGAATCCCAATTATTGAACGCATAGTTAAGAGCTTCTTGTTTGTTGTCTCTTAAACCTAATTCAAAACCAAGACCAATACCTTTCCAAACAGTATAACTTAAAGAGTTTATCCATGTCCAGTTTGATAAATCTGAATCTTCATAACTCATAAACGCAGAAAGATTTGTGTTGAATTTTAATTTTCCAAAAGAGCGATTATAGTTAGCAACTACTTTAGCACCTAAAGAAGAATTGAAAATAGCATCGTTGTCTGCAAACACAAAGTTGTAGTTTAATGGATGTACAACTACAATTAAATTTTCTACAGGAGTCCATGTAATACCAACACCAACATCTAAATAACCAGGATCGTTAAAATTGTTTATTAAAGTTGTTCTATATTCTGCTAAAGTAGATGCAGCTAAATTTTTAGCTATTTTATATCCAAAAAGAGAGGTTACATTAAATACATCGCTAGCTTCTCTAAAGCTGTCATCATCATTTGGATCGTCTTTGTCATCAAATTTCACCCAACTTAAATTGATAATAGCCATATTGTACCAAAAATATTTTTCTCTATCTAATTTTGCATGTGGATTAACTGTAATGGTGATGTTACCAGCAGAATTGTTAGGAGATCCTTGACCATACCAGTTATTAAATTCAGAAAAACTTGCACCTATAGTACCAAAAGCACCAAATTTCCAACCAGGAAATGCATCTATTTGTTTTTGTAAATCATCTACACTAGTCTGTAAAGCTTTAATGGAATCTTTTTTTGCTGCTTGTTCAGATTTCAATTCATCTCTAGTTTGAGCGAATCCTGTTGTAATAGTAAAAACTAAAATTAGGATTGAAAGTAATTTTTTGTTCATTTTCAAAGTTTTAAGGATTATTTAATTAATTAAAGCCTGCAAATATATAGTTTACAATACATTAATCAAAAATATTTGAAAAATTAAACCGTAAACTTAACTTAATATACTAATTAGTTTTTTGGTTTTTTGTATAATGGAACAGAAGAGCAAGCTTCTCCAAACATAATAGATTTAGCAATTGGTTTAAGTCTATTTGTAACCATTAAATAGGCATTAACAGGAACAGGTTTTTTAGAACACCCTTTTATAATTACAGGCTTGTCTTTATAAGTTTCAAGATTTAAATTATTAATAATGTCTTGATAAATAGAAGTTTCTAAAGAATCTAAATCACCAATTATTGTTTTTTTAGAATAAGGCTCTAATTCCAGTATAATTAGCATATAAGCCCAAGCAGGAACAATGGCGTCTGTTGAACAATATAGAGCTACAAAACAATTTTTGTATTGTGTCCAATCATGATGTTTTACGTGTTCTCTAAAATCTTTTTCACGCAGCACGAAGCCTTCAAAAAGCCAGTCTTTAATGTCTATAATAATACGCTTTCCCTCAGGATAATAATCTTCAAGGTCAAATACCATTAAGGCACTATTTGTTACACGATTTATGATTTCTTCACTCACTGTTTGTTGTATGTTGTTATGTCGTAAAGTTGTAAAGATACTAACTGTACACACTGTTTACTGAAAACTGCCTATTGCAAAGAGTTTTTAAAGCATTCCAAGTTCTAGTTTCGCTTCTTCACTCATTAATTCTTGAGTCCAAGGTGGATCGAAAGTAATTTCTACTTCGGCTGTTTTAACTTCGTTTAACGATTTTACTTTTTCTTCTACCTCTAATGGTAATGTTTCTGCAACAGGACAGTTTGGGGTAGTTAAGGTCATTAAAATCTTTACTTCGTAATCTTCGTTTACAAAAACATCGTAAATTAAACCTAATTCGTATATGTCTACTGGAATTTCTGGGTCGAATATAGTTTTAAGTACACGTACTATTTTTTCTCCTAATTCTGCTGTATTTATTGTTGTTTCGCTCATTATTGTAATTGAGTTTGGTATGCAATGGCATACATTTTTAATTGTTTAATCATACTTACTAAGCCGTTGGCTCTAGTAGGTGATAAATGCTCTTTTAAGCCAATTTCATCAATAAAACTTGTATTAGCTTCAATAATATCTTTAGGATGCTGATTTGAAAAAACTCGAATTAAAATGGCAATAATACCTTTGGTAATTATAGCATCACTATCTGCAGTAAAGACTATTTTGTCATTAATTAAATCTGCATGAACCCAAACTTTACTCTGACAGCCTTTTATAATATTGTTATCTGTTTTATACTTTTCATTGATAAGTGGTAATGTTTTACCAAGATCTATCATGTATTGATAACGTTCTTCCCAGTCTTCAAACATGGAAAATTCGTCAATAATTTCGTTTTGTATTTCTTGAATTGTCACCTCTAATTATTTTGTTCAAAAATACGATAAGTATTATTACTAATCAATTATTTACTGCTTTTCAGCAAGTGTTAAAAAAGTAGAAATTAAAGAAGCAATATACTCATTTGGTTCACCATGGTCGAACTGTTGTGTTTGATAGGTTTTTCCCAAATAAGTGATTTCTAAAAGAGCAATTGCTGCGCCATCATAGAATCTTTTTTCTGTTGGTGCTTCTAAAGTGGTTATTTTTTCTAAATCTAATACCTTTATTTTTTCCAAAATGGCATTTGCTTCTTTTTTAGTACAGGATTTAATAGTTGGTGTAGAAGTTCTGTCTTTTTGAATGGATAGTTTTCCGTTTTCAAAAATATATTGATTAAATAATCCTCTAGATGTGGCCGTATATTCTATTCTATAACTACTTTCTTGTAATGTACTTAGCATGTTTACATTGTCTTTTAGAAGTGATATCGATCCATTTTCTGAATTAATAGTATTTGTATTTGAAAGCGCTTCTAGCATTTTTGTTTCAATAGTATTAACCGAATCCATACAAGCCATTCTTGTTGAAGCTAATGATCCAAATTTTATTGTGTTTCCATTTAACGTATAAGTTCCAGAGAAACGATTACAACCTGAAAATCCAGAAACGGTTTTTATACTATCGTTAAATTCAATGGTTAAGTTATATTCAGATACATCTTCTGTTCCAATTATTGAAACTTGATACTTTCCAGAAATATTATTCATAGTTTGTTTTTCATTTTGCATAGCAGAAGCATTTTTAGAGTTTCCACAAGACATTAAAGTAAATAAGGTAAGTATTAATGTTAGATATTTCATAGGGATTATATTTTTAATTATATGTAAAGATAAGAAACAAAAAAGACGCCAAAGTAGGCGTCTTTTAAATATTATATCAAATTTTTTTAATTTGCCATTGAAGCTCTAGGACCACCAGAAGCAAATAAAGCTCTCATTCTAGATTTTTGACCTTCAGAGAACATGTACATACATGCATCATCTGTGTAATCCATATAGTTCATTGTCATATCGTTAGAGCGACAATTTACTGTTGGGTAAGAAGGACAGCCATAATTTGGAGCATCAGAAGTTGGTGTGTCTGCTACAAAATCGTCTCTATTACATCTTCCATCTCCCCAAATATGTCTTAAATTTAGGTAATGTCCTACTTCATGAGTTGCAGTTCTTCCTTGATTGTATGGAGCTGCAGAACCACCAGGTAAACTAGAATATAATAAAACTACTCCATCAGTACTTGAAGACCCTCCAGGAAATTGTGCATATCCTAAAATTCCACCACCAATATTACATACCCAAATATTTAAGTGTGTTTCAGGTGTTACAGGTGGATAAGCACTTTTAACAGCATCGTTTGTTCCCCAAGAAGTTCTTGAATTTGCGTGTCTAAACGTTCCAGCTAAAGAGAATGTAATTTCACTATCTGCAGTTATTCCTGAAAATTCTGAAGGCACTTGGTTGATGTCGTTATTGGTTTTTCTAAAGTCCTTGTTTAAAACAGAAAGTTGAGAATTGATTTGATTATCACTAACGTTTTCGCTAGAATTACTATAAACAACATGAACATAAACAGGAATGTTTATAACTCCAGTAACTTCATCACCACCTCCACCAGGTCCACCTCCATTACCATTCCCATTCCCATTGCCTTTTTTACCAGCAATAAGAGATCGTGTTTGATATTCTATATCAAACATTTTTTGTTCTAAGCTAGGATCTTCATTCAATTGTCTGTTTAGATTTACCATAGAGTAGCAAGATTTACCTTTTCCTTCAGCAAGTCTTGACGTTTCATCAACATCAGCATCTGTGTAAACATAAAAATCACTCATATCAACTTTAGATTGATCGGTGTTTTCAATTGAGTTTTGATCGTCATTACAAGAAGTAAATAACATGGCAAGAGCTGCCATTCCTAAAAATACTTTTTTCATACTTGAGTTATTTGGTTAAAATTTTGATGAATATATATTTTTTTTGTAAAAATTTTAAGAAAAGGATAAATAAAATATCATTTTTTCGATAAAATGCAAAAAGCATATTTTTAGCTTAAACCAAAAAAAAACACCCAATGGGTGTTAATAAAATGATAGTCAAAAAGTTAAGCTTAAGATAGCATCATTTTAGCTTTCTTAATACCTTCAACTAAAACATCAACTTCCTCTTTTGTATTATAAAAAGCAAAAGATGCTCTAACAGTTCCTGGTATTTTATAAAAATCCATAATAGGTTGCGTACAATGGTGTCCTGTTCTAACTGCAATTCCCATTTTATCTAAAATGGTTCCAACATCGTATGGATGAATACCTTCTAAATTAAATGAAATAACTGAGGTTTTATTTTTGGATGTACCATATATTTTTAAGCCTTCAATTTCAAGTATTTTTTTTGTGGCATATTCTAAAAGCTCGTGTTCGTATTTTGAAATGTTATCCAAACCAATAGCGTTTAAATAATCTATAGCAGCACCAAAAGCGATGCCTCCACATATGTTAGGCGTTCCAGCTTCAAATTTATGAGGCAAGTCTGCATAAGTTGTTTTTTCGAAGGTTACTTCGGCAATCATTTCTCCACCACCTTGATAAGGAGGCAATTTTTTAAGCCAAGCTTCTTTTCCATAGAGCATACCAACTCCTGTTGGACCACACATTTTATGAGCAGATGCTACATAAAAATCAACATCAAGAGCTTGCACATCTGGTTTTAGGTGAGGACAAGCTTGAGCTCCATCTACTAAAACGGCTGCGCCAACCTGATGTGTTTTTTTAATAATTTCCTTAATAGGATTTATGGTTCCTAATGCATTTGAAATATGATTTACAAAAACCAGCTTCGTTTTTTCTGAAAGCAGTTTGTTGAATTCCTCCAAGACTAATTCGCCTGCATCATTCATAGGAATGACTTTTAGGATAGCTCCAGTTTTTTCGCATAACATTTGCCAAGGCACTATATTACTATGATGTTCTAAAGCAGAAACAATAATTTCATCCCCTTCTTTTAATAAGGAAGCAAATCCATGAGCTACTAAATTGATGCTTTCGGTAGTACCAGAAGTCATGATAATTTCATGCGCATGTTTCGCATTAAAATGGGCTTGAATTTTGTGTCTAGCTTCTTCGTATTTATCTGTGGCTTCTTGACTTAATGTATGAACACCTCTATGGATATTGGCATTGTAATTTGAGTAATAATCAACAATAACATCAATAACTTGAATAGGTGTTTGAGACGTGGCTCCATTGTCTAAATACACTAAGGGTTTGCCATGTACTTTTCTAGAAAGTATGGGGAAGTCTTTGCGTATTTTATTTATAGGAAACATTACTTATTTATTATTGATTCTAAGTTAAAATTTAAATTTAAATAAGCTCCTGCTGTTCTAATTTCCATTGGTTCAGATTCAGAAATATCTGAAAAACCATAATCTCCCAAAATTTCTAAAGCAAACATTTTTGCTATTGTAACACCAAAACCAAATTGTGCTCCAAAATTGGTGCTTTTATAAAAATTTGTAACATCGTTTCCAGATTGATCTTTAGCAGACAGAACAAAACTCATTCTTGGGCCTACTAATAAATAACCACCTTTATAATAACCTGATTCACTAGCCACATCAAATTTTAAGTGTGGGATTAATTGAATGGAATTTATACTAAATTCATCAGAGAATGAGTTAGGAATATAGTAAAATCTATATCGTTCGTAAGATCTGTTGTATTGTGTATTTAATTTGACTCCAAATCGCTCTGAAAATTGATAGTCAACAAAGACTCCAAAATGGGTGTCAAGTTTTTCAGGAGGCGATTCAGTTATTGAATTAGAAGATTTTTGTACTGTACCATCTATATAACTTGCTCCTAAAACAACACCATAAGTAAAGTTTTGAGAAAATAGATTTGTTGAAGTAATTAGAACAAAAGCGACTAATAGTATTTTTTTCATAAATTTAGTTTTGGGGTAGGTTATTATCTTAGATTTCTGCGCAGGCAGGAGTTTTAAAGATCAAACCCAATATTAACACCTAATTTAGTTGCGATAATCTTAGTAATTCGTTGTTTGATCTCTGGAATTTTAACCGAACTTAAAACATTATTACTAAAAGCATACATTAATAATCCTTTAGCTTCTTTTTCTGGAATGCCTCGAGAACGCATATAAAACATAGCGCTTTCGTCTAATTGTCCAATAGTACAACCATGTGAACATTTTACATCGTCTGCAAAAATTTCTAATTGAGGTTTGGTATTTATAGACGCTTTATCGCTTACCAAAATATTGTTGTTTGCCTGAAAGGCATTTGTTTTTTGAGCTTCTTTATTTACAACTACTTTTCCGTTAAAAACACCAGTTGAACTATCGTTAAAAATACCCTTATAATCTTGGTGACTTTCGCAATTTGGCTCAATGTGGTGAACCAATGTGTTATGGTCTACATGTTGCTTGTTACCAATAATAGTAACACCTTTTAAGGTAGAATCTATACGTTCGCCATTTTGGTAGAAATTTAGATTGTTACGTGTTAATTTACCACCAAAAGTAAAGGTATGAACAGAACAATGGCTTTCTTGTTTTTGATTGATAAAAGTATTGTCTATTAATGATGCTTTTTCGTTATCGTTTTGAACTTTATAATAATCAACTATAGCACGTTTATTAGCAAAAATCTCTGTAACACTATTTGTTAATACAGGGTTTTCTGTTAGGCTTTGATGACGTTCAATAATTTGCACATGAGAATTCTCGTTAACAACTATTAAATTCCTTGGTTGTTGCATTAAAGCAGACTCATCTCCAGTAGAAAAGTGGATAATTTGAATAGGCTTATCAACTATCTTATTTTTAGGAATTTGAATATAGGCACCTTCTTGAGAAAATGCTGTATTTAAAGATGTTAAGCTATCTTTTGTGGCTATTTTATTAAAGTAATTTTTAATAATTAATTGATATTTTGGTTTGTTTAAAGCTGCAGACATTAAACAGACATCTAAACCATCATGAGTTGTTTGAGATAGATGCGAAGAATATTTTCCATCAATAAAAACAATTTTATAACTGTCTATTTCGTGAATAAAATATTTTTTCACATCGTTATATTCTATTCTATTTTCATTCTTAGGAAACACGCTATAATCATGTTTTAAAATACTATTTAATGACGTGTATTTCCAAGCTTCATCTTTTTTTGTAGGGAAGCCTTGAGTTTCAAATATTTTTATGGCTTCGCTTCTAACATCATGAACTGGTGAATCGATGTCCACACGATTTTCGAATGCTAAAAAGGATGATATGAGTTTTTCTTTTAATTCCATTTAATTCCGTTTTCAGTTTTCAGTAGCAGTAATCAGTGTTTTGAATATGCAATAGAAAACTGTTTACTATTTATACATTTTGAAAGCTTTACCATTTGAGTAATCAGTTATGAGTTGGCAACTGCAAACTAATACTGAATACTGCTAATAATTTAGGCGTTTGCTTCTTCTTTAATCCAATCGTAACCTTTTTCTTCAAGCTCGTGAGCTAATTCTTTAGTGCCAGATTTTACAATTCTTCCGTTATGTAAAACATGTACAAAATCTGGAACTATATAATCTAAAAGTCTTTGGTAGTGCGTAATTACAATTACAGCATTGTCTTTACTTTTTAATTTATTGACACCATTTGCAACAATACGTAAGGCATCGATATCAAGACCAGAATCTGTTTCATCAAGAATAGCTAATTTTGGTTCTAACATGGCCATTTGAAAGATTTCGTTTCTTTTCTTCTCTCCACCAGAAAACCCTTCGTTTAGTGAACGAGATAAAAACTTACGATCTATTTCTAATAATTCAGATTTTTCGCGTATTAATTTCAACATTTCGTTAGCAGGCATATCTTCTAAACCTTTAGCTTTTCTAGTTTCGTTAATGGCAGTTTTCATAAAGTTTGTTACCGAAACACCTGGAATTTCAACTGGATATTGAAATGATAAAAAGATGCCTTTATGTGCTCTTTCTTCTGCAGCTAATTCATCTATATTTTCTTCATATAGAAGAATTTCTCCTTCTGTAACTTCGTATTCCTCTTTTCCAGCAATAACTGAAGCTAAGGTGCTTTTTCCAGAACCGTTTGGTCCCATGATTGCATGAACTTCTCCTGGCTTAACTTCTAAATTAATACCTCTTAAAATTGCTTTATCTTCAACACTTGCGTGTAGATTTTTTATTTTTAACATATGCTTTTTAATCTATAGATTCTGATAAACAGAGATCATTTATTTGTCTTATAGTTTATTCTTGGCTTCCTAGTTTTACCACATCGTTTTTATTTGGATCTGGTTTGCTAACCTTAATAATTTCTTTTATTTCAACCTTAAATGGCCAACCTTCTTCGCCTTCTGGTTTTGGAATTAATTTTCCTCTTATTTCAACAGGAACCATATCTGTAATTTCCATTTTAAATGGTTCTACCTGATTGTTTAATTCATGCATTTTTTCATCAATAACAACACCATAAACATCTTTGCGAGTCTGAATGACTGCTGCATCTGCATAATAAACAAATTCACCTTGTATAAAAGTTAATTCGGTATTTTCATTTTCCACCTTGCTGTCTTCCGTTTTAGAATCGTTTTTACAACTAGTTAATGTTGTAATTGTTAAGAGTAAGATAAATAGTTTTTTCATGATTAATTTTTAATTAAATATTGTTGAGATGCTTCTACTACGCTTAGCATGACATGTCATTCTTTTAAGTTTAACCTACACTTCCTTCTAATGAAATTTCCAATAATTTTTGAGCTTCAATAGCAAACTCCATTGGAAGTTTATTTAAAACTTCTTTGCTAAAACCATTTACAATTAAGGCAATGGCTTTTTCTGTATCGATACCACGTTGGTTACAATAGAAAATCTGGTCTTCTCCAATTTTACTTGTTGTAGCTTCGTGTTCTATTTGAGCCGATTTATTTTTTGCTTCTATATATGGAAACGTATGTGCTCCACATTCATTACCCATTAATAAACTATCGCATTGAGAGAAATTACGAGCATTGTCTGCATTAGCACTAATTTTAACTAAACCTCTATATGAGTTTTGAGATTTTCCAGCTGAAATTCCTTTTGAAATAATAGTCGATTTGGTGTTTTTACCCAAATGAATCATTTTGGTTCCAGTATCTGCTTGCTGATAATTATTAGTTACAGCAATGGAGTAAAATTCTCCAACCGAATTGTCGCCTTTTAAAATGCAACTAGGATATTTCCATGTTATGGCAGATCCTGTTTCTACTTGTGTCCAAGATATTTTTGCGTTTTTCTCGCAAATACCTCTTTTTGTTACAAAGTTGTAGACACCACCTTTTCCTTCATCGTTTCCTGGATACCAGTTTTGTACAGTTGAATATTTTATTTCGGCTCCATCCATTGCAATTAGTTCTACAACTGCAGCATGTAATTGGTTTTCGTCTCTACTTGGAGCAGTACAACCTTCTAAATAACTAACATAACTATCTTGGTCTGCAATTAAAAGAGTACGTTCAAATTGCCCTGTTCCTGCTTGGTTAATTCTAAAATATGTTGATAATTCCATTGGGCAACGAACGCCTTTAGGTATGTAGCAAAAACTACCATCGCTAAATACAGCTGAATTTAAAGCTGCATAAAAGTTGTCTTTTTGAGGAACAACAGTTCCAATATATTTTCTAACCAATTCAGGATGCTCTCTAATTGCTTCGCTAATCGAGCAGAAAATAATCCCTTTTTCGTTAAGCGTTTTTTTGAATGTTGTGGCTACAGAAACGGAGTCTATAACGACATCCATAGCAACATTGGCTAATTTTTTTTGTTCGTCTATAGATATTCCAAGTTTCTTAAAAGTCGCTAATAATTCTGGATCTACTTCGTCTAGACTATCGTATTTAGGTTTGCTATTTGGAGCAGAATAATAAGAAATAGCTTGAAAATCTGGTTTTACGTAATTTACATTAGCCCATTCTGGTTCTATCATTTCTTTCCAAGCACGAAAAGCTTCTAATCGCCAATCTGTCATCCATTTCGGCTCTTCTTTTTTAAGAGAAATGGCTTTTACTATTTCTTCGTTTAATCCAACAGGAAATGTATCTGATTCAATATCAGTATAAAAACCATATTCGTATTCCTTGGTTTTTAATTCTTCTCTTAAATCGTCTTCGGTATATTTATTCATTATTTTATTTTATAGAGAGAAACTTTCACCACAACCACAAGTTCTGTTGGCATTTGGATTATTAAATACAAAACCAGCACCATTTAAACCTCCTGAATACTCAAGAGTTGTTCCAATTAGGTATAAGAAACTTTTTTTATCGACTATAATTCTCACACCATTGTCTTCAAAAACCTTGTCTTCTTCTTGTTGTTCTCTGTCAAATTTTAGATCGTAAGACAAGCCAGAACAACCACCACTTTTTACACCAACTCGAACATAGTCTGTTGTTGCATTAAAACCATCTTCAGTCATTAGTTCAACAACTTTCTTTTTGGCTATTTCAGATACTTTAATCATAGATTAAATAGATTAATTCACGTGTGTCTTTTAATTTCTCTATTTATACGTTTTGCCTTAGTTAAAAATAGACCTCTTTCGAATAAAGTAATTTTTATTAAGAAGGTTTCTAAATAGAAACGCAAATATACAATATCTGTCTAATTTTTCCATAGAACCTAACATGATATTATAGATAGATAAATAGATATAACTTATAGTTAGAAAGGCTTTTTATAATATGTAGAATAATAGTAATTTTTTAATGGTAAAAGCTAATCAATTTTAGAAACAAATCCATAGTATTTTATTGGATCTCTTCTAATACTCCTAATTGATAATAGAGCTTTGTTTTTACCAGAAACAGTTAGAATAATATCAAAGTTTTCGTCGTCAGTTTGAGTTGTAAATTTGATATAAATTTTTTTCCTTTTGTTGTTGTATTTTATATTGTAATTGATTTTATCATTTTGATAAGTAATGCTTCCAATGCTAGTCGAATCAGTACTTTTATCCATTTGAGTTGCACCTAAATATGGTAGAGCTGCCAAAGAATGGTTACCAATAATGGTTAGTATACTTTTATCATTATTGAAGTTAAATACTCTTCCATCTTCAGTTGATGCTGATATTGGTTTAAAGAAATACTCTCCAGATTCTATTATTACTTTATTACTTTGATAGTCTTCATTTTTTTGGGCTTCTTTAAGTTCCTTTTTAGTTTGAGCAGTTAGATTATTTCCTATTAAAAAAATAAATGTGACGATAAAAATTCTTTTCATTATCAGTTTTGAAAGTCTGGATTATTTATAAAAGATGGATCGGAAAGGGTTAATAAGAAAGCTTTTAAATCTGATTTATCCTGTGGCGTTAAGTGTACGCCACCTTCATCTACTTTTTTCATTAAAGGGTCAATAGTTGGAGAATCTACTAATCCTTCGCTATAATGATTTATAACTTCGTCTAAGGTGTTAAATCTGCCATCATGCATATAAGGTGCTGTAAAAGCTAAATTTCTTAGAGAAGGAGATTTAAATTTTCCATTATCTGTAGGATCTCCACTTATTTCACCAAGACCTAAATCTGTAAATGTCGCGTCTAAACCATTATTGTGAAATATATTATCTGTCCAAAGAGGATTGTTTGGATTTCCATGACAATGAAAACAATCGCCTCGAGTTTCGTCCATAAAGACATTTAGACCGTTTTGCTCTTCGGGTGTTAATGTGGCTTCACCAAGTAAATAACGATCGAATTTAGAATTAGCTGAAATAAGCGTTCTTTCGAATTGAGCAATGGCTTTTGTTGCTAGCTCTTTTGTTATGGTTTGATTACCAAAGGCAGCTTGAAATAATTCGGGATATTCGTTACTTTGTTGTAGTCTTGAAACAACAACTTCCCAAGTATTGTGCATCTCTATTGGGTTTGTAACAGGCTCTATAGCTTGATGCTCTAAACTAAATACGCGTCCATCCCAAAAGAATAACTCATCGTAATTCCAAGCCATATTAAATAAAGGCATGGAATTTCTATTTCCTGCAATTCCATCGATACCTATACTAAATCTAGCTGAATCTGTAAAGGCATTTTGTGGTGCATGACAAGAAGCACATGCTTGTGTGTTGTCTGCAGAAAGAATAGGGTCGAAAAATAATTTTTTGCCAAGAGCAATTCCTTCAACTGTTTGAGGATTATCTATTGGAAGTACAGGAGCAATAATATTCTCTTCGAAAAGAGGAGGTATATTTAACGGTTGAGGTGTTGGAGAATAAGAAACATAATTATCTGCAGGTTCATTTGTACAGGATGTATAAATAAGCCCAATAAGACAACTAATATATAAGAATTTGGATCTCAACTGTTTTGTTTTATTGTGAAATATTCTTTAAGCTAAATACATTTTGCCCATTTTCATATATCATTACTTGTGCATCAAAATTTGGCATAAGCATATTATATAGTACGTTTAAATCCCATTGATTTGGGTTTTTAAACCATTCGGCAATATTCATTTCAATATTAAAAGAAATGTTATTAGTAATGTTTACAGGTCCTAAATTGACAGTAAAAAAGGTGTCTTGGAATAATAAATCTGGAGCATTGCTCATGTTTACTGCTCTAATAGCATGATAAGCATATCCTGTTTCCACATCTATTGTGTTTATGTATTTGCCTTCAAGTTGCATGTAATGATATCCTCCTCCCATCATATCTGGAACATTCCATAAGGCTGAGTTTAAATCTGGATAATTGTTATTGTAATTGTCTTCATTGTTAAAACCAAATGTAAAAGAGACGTTTTCATAAGATCCCGTTGGGATGTCAATATTTGGTGTGTAAGTTAATTCAGAATCATTAGTAACATCTATTAAATTATAACCATCTATAACAATTGTTTCGCCATTAGATTTATAAAATGTCACGTTAGAAATAAGGTATCTTAATTTTTCGATACTCATTTCTTCACCATTTGCATTGGTAAACTGTATGTTGTTAAAATCGGCACTTGAAACTGCTGTACCATCCCAATTATGTGTAAAATTAAATGTTGTATTTACATTTTGAGGCACGTTGTTAGGTGTATTGTTATCATCGTCACTACATGAAACGATTGTGAATATAATACTAAATAGGGCAATTATTTTTTTCATCTTATTAGTTAATTTTAATAATTAATACATCTGAAAACCCTTTATTTTCGGTTATATCTCCATCATTGCTTTCAGATTCGCCAACAATTATTACTGAATTATCATGTAGTTCTGTTGCATCGTAAGCATAATCTATATTGGATCCACCAAAAGATTTTTGCCATAATAGTGACCCTTCAGAATTTATTTTAAAAACCCAAGCATCATTTTGTCCTTGGTTTTTGGTTAGATCTCCATTTGCACTACGTGAGCTACCAGAAATTAAAAAGCCATTATCTTGTGTCGCTTTAATAGATCGACTAATGTCGAAACTACTACCACCAAAAGATTTCTCCCAAATAATTTCTCCAATTGGAGATATTTTAATAACCCAAACATCTGCTCCACCAAAATTTTGAGACACATCTAGATCGTTACTTCTAGTGTCTCCTACAATGATGTAATTTCCATCGTTTGTAGCAGCAATTGATCTGGCTTCATCAATCTGTGAGCCACCATAACTTTTCTCCCAAATAAGTTCTCCAGTTGCAGAAATTTTAATCACCCAGAAATCGTATTCACCAAGATTGTTAGAAATATCCACATCATTACTGTCTGAAGAGCCAACAATTAAATAACCATTATCATTAGTTTGAACAACATCATAAGGTGTGTCTGTAAAAGAACCACCATAATATTTACTCCATTGCTTGTTACCACTAGCATCTAGTTTTATTGCCCAATAATCTCCACCAGCATGTTTGGCATTATTCAATTTTGTGTTTCCTTCACCCTCTGATGCTGTAACATCGAGAACACCAATTAAAAGAAAACCATTATCGTTAGTTTGTGTAAAAGAAATTCCAGAATCTAATCCTGGATATCCGAAGGATTCTTGCCAGTTGATATTTCCAGAAGCATCTAGTTTTACTACCCAATAATCTTGTAGTCCAGCATTTAGAGTAACATCTAAATCGTTACTATAACTATAACCTAATAAAGCATAACCACCATCTGGAGTCTGTGTAATAGAATAGCCTCTGTCGTCTTCACTTCCACCATAAGTTTTAGACCATTGAAGTGTGTTATTCGAGTCGAATTTTAAAACCCAATAGTCATAACCTTCATTAGGTTTATCTGTAATGTCTTCATCATTACTTTGTGTATAGCCTAATATGGCATAGCCTCCATCACTTGTTTTAGTAATTGATTGAGCTTTGTCGTTTTTAGAACCACCATAGGTTGATACAAAATCTATCGAATTTTGAGGTGTATCTTGAGATGGATTATTATCAGACTCACAACTTAAAATTAAAACGAATAATTGAATTAAAAGTGTAAATTGTATGTTTCTATTTAAGAACATAAATGGGTTATTTTATGTGCCACTTTTTCTTACAATAAATAAGCCTCTATTAATATCACTTACAATAATGTTACCACTTGCAAAATAAGGATACACATTCCAAGCACCTTTAAAACTTGTGTTATTGTTTTCTGGATAAGTGTCAAAATACCCAATCTCTTCCATTGAATTTGAAGAGACATTGGAAATATCGATAATTCTTAATCCAGCCGAATAATTAGCTTGATAATAGTCATTTCCTTTTACATAACCATTATGATCAATGGCAGCAGTTGGACCGTTGTAATTCATATGTAAAGTTGGATTATCTAAATCTGAAAAGTCGAAAACAATAGTTCTTGTATTATTCCCAAAACCTAATTCGTCTGTTTCATCACCTAATAGAAAATAGGTCATATCTTCAGTAAACCATCCTTGATGTACATAACCAATATTGTTGTATGTAACAGTTGAGATAGGAATAGGATTGCTTTTGTCTGTTACATTGGCTAGTACTACTTCATTTGCATTCGATCCAATTAAAATTTCTTGTCCAGCATAATCTGCATCTGGACCATTATAAGTTACTACTTGAGCATCATGAGAATAACCAGGAAAACTTCCTTCGTTAACTGGGTTTGTTGGGTTTTGAATATTAATAAACAAAGGTCCACCCGAATTAATATTACTTCCCACTATATATGCGTAACCTGATGTTTCGTTTATTACAATATTATGAGCAGAACCAAAATCGGTATAATGTGCATCTGCTGTAAATGTTTCTGGTGGAGAAGTGACATCTCTTAATCTAGTTAGATCGAATACTTGCATACCATGTCCAGTTGCTTCACTTACTATAAAAGCATAATTATTGTAAGTTTTCACATCTCTCCATTTGTTTCCACTATTACCTGGATTTGCACTTGCTAATTTACCGAGTAAAATAGGCGCTGTAGGATCTGTCATATCTACAAAAGCTGTTCCTTGTGTTGAACAAACTAAAGCATATTCTTTATTAGTTGTAGGGTCTGTCCAGCCCCAAGAATCGTTTCCTTCGGCTCCAATTTCAGCTAATTCTTCTAAAGGAATATAACCCATTAAATCGTAATCATTACAAGCGTAAGGTCCAGCCATACCACCTTCACATGGATATAATGGTGTTAATGCAGGCACGTCATCACAAGCATCACCAATACCGTCATTATCTGTATCTTCTTGTCCTGGATTTGGTATCAAAGGACAGTTGTCAACATCGTCAAAAATACCATCATTATCAGTATCAATTTCCGATACTGATTCACAAGCATCACCAATGCCATTATCGTTAAAGTCTTCTTGATCAGGATTAAAATCATTTGGACAGTTATCACTAGCATCAGGAATGCCATCATCATCAGTATCGACAACAACTAAAGGGTCAACAGGCTCATCATCACATGATTGAAAGCACGTTAAAACAATACATCCAAATAAAAATATTTTAAAAAAGGTAGAAAGAGTTTTAAAAGTAAACATTAGCAAATTTTATTAATTAGAATTAGGGATATAAGACAAAACGAATTCATTTAAAAGAATATTGTCTAATACAATTTATATCCACAAAAATAACAGAATAATGTAAAAAGGAGTTGTTTGCGCATCTTATTTTGTGTTAAATGTTAATATTTATAAAAATTATTAGAGTAATTATCAGCATAATATGTGTAGACATATAAATAAGCTTCTTATTTTTGCAACATGATAGAAGATAAAAATCAAAACAAAACACCATTAAGTGAATTGGGTGAGTTTGGACTAATAGACCATTTAACTAAAGGTTTTAAAATTAAGCATGCATCAACTATAAAAGGAATTGGAGATGATGCAGCTGTTTTAGACTTTAAAAATGAACAAATAGTAGTTACTACAGACATGTTAGTTGAAGGTGTTCATTTTGACTTAAGCTATATGCCTTTAAAGCATTTAGGCTATAAAGCTATGGTTGTAAATCTATCTGATGTTTATGCAATGAATGCTCAAGCATCTCAAATTACAGTTTCAATTGCTGTTTCTAATAGGTTTCCTTTAGAAGCTTTAGAGGCACTTTATTCGGGAATTGAAACTGCTGCTAATATGTATGATGTAGATGTGGTTGGAGGAGATACAACTACTTCTACGGCTGGATTAATTATTTCTATTACAGCTATTGGTTATGTAAATTCTAAAGAAGTAATTTATAGAGATGGTGCAAAACCAGACGATTTGTTAGTTGTTACTGGAGATCTTGGCGCAGCTTATATGGGATTACAAGTATTAGAAAGAGAGAAAGAAGTGTTTAAAGTCAATCCACAAAATCAACCGGATTTAGAAAGTTACACTTATATTATTGAGAGACAATTAAAACCAGAAGCAAGAAAGGACATTGTTAAGTTGTTAAAAGATTTAGATGTTAAGCCAACATCTATGATTGATATTAGTGATGGATTATCTTCTGAAATTATGCATTTATGTAAACACAGTAATGTTGGTTGTGATTTGTATGAAAATAAAATTCCTTTAGATCCTCAGGTTATTTCTACTTGTGAAGAATTTAATATAGATAGTACAACAGTTGCTCTTAATGGTGGAGAAGATTACGAATTACTTTTTACAGTTTCTCAAGAAGACTTTACAAAAATTAAAGCCAATCCAAATTTTTCAATAATAGGATTTATGAAAGAGAAAAGTGCTGGAATGCATTTAATAACAAGAGCAGAAACAAGTATTCCTTTAAAAGCCCAAGGCTGGAATTCGTTTAACAGTTAGTTAATTGACTAACAAATGTTTTGTTTTTTAAATACACCATTCGTCTGTTATAAAAATCTTCTAATAATCTATTTATTTCTCTATATTTTGGTGTTAACTCAGTAAGATTGCCATTGCTATTTGTAGTCAATTGCTTTTTACAACACTTACAAGTGTATTCTTTAACATGGGAAGTTACTTTTTTTGAAACTTCATAGTTATGCCCAAAGAGATCGCAATAAATCTTAAGAGCATTCTGGTTGCTAGTAGTATTGTTCATTTTAGTAGGATTTGGAAGTACTAACTTAAACAAAAAAGCAATATAACAGACAAAATACACTTAATTTTCGATGAAACGCATTATATTGTAAGTTAATTCTTGCGTATTTTCAATGTGTGACATATGTCCATCAGAAAAAACTATAATTTCAACATCAGAATTAAGTAGTTGTTTTTTTATGGATTCAGGTTCAATAACAGGATCTTTAATTCCTATTATTATTGATTTTTTAATGGGAAGATTTATAAACAAATTCGCCCTATTTTTTCTAATTTTCATACCTTCATTACATGCCACATATCCTTGCAAAGAGGTGTTTAATGCTTGTTTAAGAGCATTATCTAATTCTTTTCGATAAGTTACTTTACTTTCATTACTAAATAAATTAGTAAAAGACATTCTAACCATGTTTTCAAAATTAGACTTAACCATTTTGTTAGCTCTTGTTCTTAAAAGCTTTCTTTCGTTATCATCTGCTTCAAAAGTGGAATTCATTAAACAGATTCCATTTAATGCTTTAGGATTTTTTTCAGCAAAAGCTAAGGCTACATAACCTCCCATTGAGTGACCTATGATTATAGACTTTTCGATTTTCAAATAATTTAAAACAGCTTCGACTGCTTCTGCCATTAATTCCATGCTGTGTACATAACCTAAGCAACCTGTCTTTCCATGTCCTAATAAATCTATTGTAATAGCTTTGTTATGCTTTGTTATTTCTGGAATAAGCGTATTCCACATACTACTATTTTCAAGAAATCCATGAAGTAAAACAACGGCATCTCCACTACCTTGAACATTATAAAAAATCTGAATCCCTTTGTAATCTAAAATCATATTTAACTTATCTTGTGCAAAGATAAAAAGACTAAAAGGTTTATGAATAAAACAAAGGAAGTTCTTATAACATCGTTTGCGCTTTTCTCATTATTTTTTGGAGCAGGGAATTTAATTCTTCCACCATTTCTAGGTTATACTTCTGGAAATGATTGGTTTATTGTAACAATTGGTTTTGCAATTACTGCTGTTTTAATTCCAATTTTAGGGATATTGGCTCATGCAAAACTTCAAGGAACCATGTTTGATTTTGGTAAGAAAGTATCTCCTTTGTTTAGTTCTATATACTGTTTTCTAGTTTATTTAATTGCAATTTCATTACCAGCTCCAAGAACAGCATCTGTTACTCACGAAATTGCAATTGCTCCTTTTTTCAACAATAGTACTTTATTAACAAGTACTATTTATTTTGCTTTAGTGTTTGTGTTTGTAATAAACCGTTCTAAAATAATTGATTTAATAGGTAAGTTTTTAACACCATTAATTGGTATCATATTAATTTCAATAATATTTATAGGATTAATTACTTCACCAGTTGCTGTTAGTCATACTTTTTTAGAGGCGCCTATAGTGAATGGAATTTTAGAAGGTTATCAAACTTTTGATGCTATTGGAGCTGTTGTTGTTGGTGCAGTAATTGTTATTTCTTTAAATTTAAAAGGGAATAATACTTATTATGACAGAAAGGAATTAATATCAAAATCTGGTTGGATTGCAGGTGCAGGATTATTGGTAATTTATGCAGGATTAATTTTGTGTGGCTCATTATTCCAATCAGAATTTTCTGAAGATGCTACTAGAATAGAGGTTTTAACAGGGTTAAGCAATTTTACATTAGGTCACTTTGGTACATTGTTACTTAGCGTTTTAGTCGCTTTAGCATGTTTCACTACAGCTGTAGGAATTGTTGTAGGAACTTGTGATTATGTGAAAGTGTTATTCAATAACTCTCAAATTGCATATATAATTACTGCAATACTTAGTTGTATTATTGGAGTGCTTGTAGGTAGTTATAATGTTGGTTTTATTATAGAAATTGCATTGCCAGCACTCATGTTTATTTACCCAATAACCATAGTTTTAATACTCTTAAATGTAATACCAGAAAAATATGCTTCTAATTTAGTGTTTAGAGTTGTAGTGCTTATTACTTTTATATTTAGTATTCCAGACTTTTTAAAGTTCTTAATTCCTGAAGAGAAAATTCAATCAATAATAGATATTATCCCTTTAGCCAATTACAGTTTAGGTTGGTTAATTCCGGCGTTTATTTCTTTTATTTTTGTTAATTTTTATGCATTCAATATGAAAAAGAATATTTGAACCTCTGAGTGTTAATGAAAAGAATAAGAGAGTTGTAAATTTATTCCATAATCGTTTGTAGAGGCAGCATCAGAAGGTGGTTTACTATCGTAAGTGTAGTAAAATTTTAAACCAACTTTAAAATTATCACTTAAAAGATTGATTTTAGGGTTTAAATTAAAAACAGCTCTATGTCTTCCAGAATCTGTAAAATATGGTAAATAGCTAATATCAGTATCCACCCATAATTTAGGTGCTTTATATTTATAAACTTTCCAAACCATTTGAAATAATCCAGCCAAATCATTTTGTTCTGTAATATTCCCATAGGGAATTTCGTGTGTAACATTTAAACCAGCTCCTGCATAAAGTCGGTTCCAATTATTATAAGACAAATCTTTAATTCCCATTAAATTCAATGCCCATCTTTCTTTAATACCTAACTCGGAGTTTTGACTAAATCCTGTAGATACTTGGCTAGACCATCCATTTTTTAATAAGCGTTGCCAAGCTAAAGAAATATCAGCTTTCCTAGAACCTAA
This sequence comes from Xanthomarina spongicola, assembly GCF_003148645.1. Classification (GTDB taxonomy): domain Bacteria; phylum Bacteroidota; class Bacteroidia; order Flavobacteriales; family Flavobacteriaceae; genus Xanthomarina; species Xanthomarina spongicola. Next base: position 38,684 of record NZ_QGGP01000001.1, on the reverse strand, counting down.
GGTGTCTGATTGATAGGTGTTGTTTTGATCCCAAGCTAATTCAAAATAAGCTTTCTTTTTCCTGTAATTCATATTTCCAGAAAATGAAAGTGTTGCTATATCACTACCTTTAGTATAGTTTAATCCTAGACTAAAATTACCACTTAATTTTAACCAAAAGCTATTTTTTATTGGATAGATTTCTACAATATCGCTTATATTAACTAGGATTTTGTTTTTTTTAGTTACTATATAAACTGTTCTAAAAGTATCGGATGCTTCTAATGAGCCAAAATAGACAGCATCATTTTTTAACTTAATCTCAAATTGTTTTTTAGAAATTATAGTATTTACTTTTATCTCTTCAAGACTTATAGTTCCCATACCATCCATTTTCCATGTAACAACTCCATAGGCTAGGTTTTTTAAGTCACCTGTTAAAGTATTCTTATTAACGTGATAAATTGTATCTGTTTTTTGAGCCATTACACTTTTAAAAGGAATGACTAAAAACATAAAAAAGAGAAATGTATTAAGTGTGTTTTTATTCAAGTTTTGAATTTTTATAAGAGTAAATTTAGTTTTAAGTTTTGATTATTAGGAGTAAAAATATAAAAACCTCATGAGTTTTTAGCTTATGAGGTTTTTAATTCATTATAAAATTTAATACTAGTTCATTAGGTCTTCAATTTCTTCAACTTCAATAGGAATGTTTTTCATTAAATTTATTGGTTCTCCTTTCTTTTGAATCACTACATCATCTTCTAGTCGAACTCCAAGACCTTCAGCAGGAATATAAATTCCAGGCTCAACAGTAAAAACCATATTGGCTTGCATTGGTTCGGTTAAAATTCCATAATCATGCGTATCTAATCCCATATGATGAGATGTTCCATGCATAAAGTATTTTTTATAAGCTGGCCAATCTGGATTTTCGTTCTTAACATCAGCTTTGTCAAGTAATTTTAAGCCTAATAATTCTGAAGTCATAAGTTTCCCTACTTCTACATGGTAATCTGCCCAAATAGTACCTGGTACTAGTAATTTTGTTGCATCATTTTTCACACGATTTACAGCATTGTAAACCTCTTTCTGACGCTTAGTAAACTTTCCAGAAACAGGAATAGTTCTAGACATATCACTAGAATAATTTGCATATTCTGCTCCAGCGTCTATAAGTATTAAATCTCCAGCTTTACATTGTTGATTGTTTTCAATATAATGTAACACATTGGCATTATTTCCAGATGCAATAATAGGCGTGTAGGAGAATTTTTTTGAACGATTTCTTAAAAACTCATGTATAAACTCAGCTTCAATCTCGTATTCCCAAACATTAGGTTTCACAAAATTTAAAACGCGTCTAAAACCCTTTTCAGTAATATCACAAGCTTGTTGAATTAAGTCTAATTCTATTGGGTCTTTTACAGAGCGTAAACGTTGTAATATAGGATTGCTTTTAGCAACACTATGAGCAGGATATTTTTCTAATAACCATTTTGTAAAACGGTCTTCTCTGGTTTCTGTCTCTACATTTGCTCGGTAATGCTCGTTGGTATTAATGTAAACCGTTTCAGCTTGAGTCATTAATTCAAACATCACTTTTTCAAGGTCTTGTAGCCAATATACAGTCTTAATTCCAGAAGTTAATAAAGCAGCTTCTTTAGTTAATTTTTCGCCTTCCCAAACAGCAATATGATCGTTCGTTTCTTTTAAAAATAATATTTCTTTATGACTCTCTTTAGGGCAATCTGGAAATAAAACTAATACACTTTCTTCTTGGTCCACACCACTTAAATAGAAAATATCGCGATGTTGTTCAAAAGGCATTGTGCTATCTGCACTTATAGGATAAATATCGTTCGAATTAAAAACAGCTAAGCTATTAGATTTCATTTTAGCTGTAAAATTTCTACGGTTTTTTATAAAGAGTTTGTTGTTTATTAAATTGTATTTCATAAAAAATTTATTTTTTCATTTCCTTCAAGACGGAAATTTCATTAATTATTTTATCAAAAATACGTATTTACTTTTGGCAAATAAAAAAGGCGCTTCACTTTATTATATATTTAACGAAGTCAAAGAGGTTTTTTTTCTTTTAGATCATTAAATTATGAGTTACTAATTGTGTTTCTGTTTAAAATCATTCTAAATACTTATATTAAAGTGCTTCGCTTTTGTCTAAAACTGATTGGAAGCGTATATTTGTTTGATATAAATTAAACTTCAACAATGAGCGGAATTTTGAATTCTTCGATTGGAAGAAAATTTGCCATGGCACTTTCGGCATTCTTCCTAATGATTTTTTTACTACAACATTTTGTAATTAACTTAACCTCAATTATAAGTGCTGACACTTTTAATGAGATCTCACACTTTATGGGAACTTTTTGGTTGATACAATATGTAATACAACCTATTTTAATTTTTGGTGTTATTTTTCACTTTATCATGGGTTTTGTATTAGAAATTAAAAACAAAAAAGCACGAAATGTTAAATATGCTAAAAATAATGGTGCTGCTAATTCTAGTTGGATGAGTAGAAACATGATTTATAGTGGGCTTTTTATTTTTATCTTTTTAATTATTCACTTTATAGATTTCTGGATTCCGGAAATTAATACAAAATATATTATAGGTGACATGTCTGGAATGCATAATGGAGAGTTTAGATATTTCCACGAATTGCAAGAAAAATTCATTCCAATCTGGCGTGTGGCTTTATATTGTGTAGGTTTTGTGTTTTTAGCACTTCATTTATTACATGGTTTTAATTCTGCTTTCCAATCTGTTGGAGCAAATAACAAATACACAAAAGGATTAAAAGGTTTTGGAAAGGCTTATGCTATTCTTATTCCATTAGGATTTATCGTTATTGCGTTAGTTCATCATTTTAATCACTAAAAAATATCTAATATGGCTTTAGATTCTAAAATACCAAAAGGTCCAATTGCAGACAAATGGACAAATTATAAAAATCATATCAACCTAGTAAATCCTGCAAACAAGCGTAACATAGATGTTATTGTTGTTGGAACAGGTTTAGCTGGTGGTTCTGCAGCTGCTACTTTAGCAGAACTAGGTTATAATGTAAAAGCATTTTGTTTTCAAGATTCTCCAAGACGTGCGCATTCTATTGCAGCACAAGGAGGAATTAATGCAGCAAAAAATTATCAAGGTGATGGTGACTCTACTTACAGATTGTTTTATGATACTGTAAAAGGTGGAGATTACCGTTCTCGTGAAGCAAATGTGTATCGTCTAGCTGAAGTTTCAGCAAATATTATCGACCAATGCGTGGCTCAAGGAGTTCCTTTTGCTCGTGAATATGGTGGCTTATTAGATAACCGATCGTTTGGTGGTGTTTTGGTTTCCAGAACATTTTATGCTGCTGGACAAACAGGTCAACAATTATTATTAGGCGCTTATTCTGCCATGAACCGTCAAATAGGTCGTGGTAAAATTAAAATGTATAACCGTCACGAAATGTTAGATGTGGTTGTTGTAAACGGAAAAGCTCGTGGTATTATTACACGTAACTTAATTACTGGTGAAATTGAAAGACATTCAGCTCATGCTGTTGTTCTTGGAACAGGTGGTTATGGAAATGTGTTTTTCCTTTCTACAAATGCTATGGGAAGTAACGTAACTGCAGCTTGGAAAGCACACAAACGTGGTGCTTATTTTGCAAATCCATGTTACACGCAAATACATCCAACTTGCATACCTGTTTCTGGAGATCATCAGTCTAAACTAACATTGATGTCGGAATCTTTAAGAAACGATGGACGTATCTGGGTTCCAAAACACATGAAAGATGTTGAGGCTATTCGAAACAGAACACTAATGCCAAAAGATTTAAAAGAAGAAGACAGAGATTATTATTTAGAGCGTCGTTATCCAGCTTTTGGAAACTTGGTACCTCGTGATGTAGCTTCTCGTGCTGCTAAAGAACGTTGTGATGCAGGTTTTGGAGTTAATGCAACAGGTGAAGCTGTATTTTTAGATTTTGCTTCTGCCATTCAACGTTATGGAAAAGAGCAAGCAACCGTTAGACATTTAGATGTTAATGATGCAGATTTAGTGAAGAAATTAGGACAAGAAGTAGTTAAAAATAAATATGGAAACTTATTCCAGATGTACGAAAAAATTGTAGATCAAGATCCATATAATACTCCAATGATGATATATCCTGCAGTGCATTATACCATGGGAGGAATTTGGGTAGATTACAATTTAATGACAACCGTTCCTGGTTTATACTGTATTGGTGAAGCCAATTTTTCAGACCATGGAGCAAACAGACTTGGAGCTTCGGCTTTAATGCAAGGTTTGGCAGATGGTTATTTTGTATTGCCTTACACGATAGGAGACTATCTTGCTGATGATATTAGAACTGGAAAAATTCCAACAGACTCTAAAGAATTTGATGAAGCTGAAAAAAATGTGAGAGATCAAATCAACCATTTAATCAATAATAAAGGGACACATTCTGTAGACCATTTCCATAAAAAACTTGGTAAAATCATGTGGAATAAAGTTGGAATGGCTAGAAATGTTCAAGGTTTAACTGAAGCGATTCAGGAAATAAAAGAACTTCGTGCTGAATTCTGGAAAGATGTGAAAGTGCCAGGAACGAATGATGAATATAATGATGAACTTGCAAAAGCAGGTCGTGTAGCAGATTACCTTGAATTAGGAGAATTATTTGCTAAAGATGCATTACACAGAGAAGAATCTTGTGGAGGACATTTTAGAGAAGATGCCGTTGAATTAGATGGCGAACAAAAAGGAGAAGCAAAACGAGATGATGAACATTTTGCTTATGTAGCAGCTTGGGAATATAAAGGAGAACCAAGTGATGCTGTGCTTCATAAAGAAGAATTAGAATTTAAAGATATTGAGTTAAAACAACGTTCGTATAAGTAAATTAGCGAAGAGGAATTAGCGAAGAGGATTAGTGACTAGTATAAAATCATACAAAGAGTTATTGGTTTGGCAAAAAGCCATGGCACTTGTAACGCTGATTTATAATCTCACTAAAACATTTCCTGAAGATGAAAGATTTGGTTTAACAAGTCAAATGAGAAGATGTTCTGTGTCTATTCCTTCAAATATTGCTGAAGGTTGGGGAAGATTATCACGAAAAAATTATATTCAATTCTTAAGAATTTCAAGAGGTTCTTTATATGAATTGGAAACACAAATATTAATAACAAAGCAGTTAAACTATATAAATGATAGCGAAAAAGTAGAAAGCTTAATAATAGAGATTAGCAAAATGTTAAACTCATTAATAAGAAAACTTGAAGAGAAAGAGTAATACTCTTCGCATTTCGCTAATCACTAAATACTAAAATAGTTATGAATTTAACGTTAAAAATATGGCGTCAAAAAAACGCTAACGATAAAGGAGGTTTAGTTGATTATAAAGTCAGCGATGTCTCTCCAGATATGTCTTTCCTTGAAATGCTAGACGTATTAAATGAAGACTTAATTAATAAGGATGAGGAGCCAGTAGCTTTCGATCACGATTGTCGTGAAGGAATCTGTGGTATGTGTTCACTTTATATTAATGGTGAGGCTCATGGTCCAGACAGAGGGATTACTACCTGTCAGTTGCACATGCGTATGTTTAAAGATGGAGATACTATTTATATCGAACCATTTAGAGCAGCAGCTTTTCCAGTAATTAAAGATTTGATTGTTGATAGAACATCTATGGATAGAATTCAACATGCTGGAGGTTTTATATCGGTAAACACCTCTGGAAATACTATTGATGCAAATGCCATTCCAATTAATAAACATGATGCTGATACAGCTTTCGATTCTGCTACATGTATTGGATGTGGAGCTTGTGTAGCGAGTTGTAAAAACTCATCAGCCATGTTATTTGTTTCAGCTAAAGTATCTCAGTTTGCATTATTGCCTCAAGGAAAAATTGAAGCTACAGATCGTGTGTTAAACATGGTAAAACAAATGGACGAAGAGGGTTTTGGTAACTGTACCAATACTGGAGCTTGCGAGGTGGAATGTCCAAAAGGAATTTCACTTGAAAATATTGCTCGAATGAATAGAGAGTATTTAAAAGCAAGTTTAAAAGGATAACAAATTCTTGCGAAAGCAGGAATTTCATAAATCAATTTCAATAATTAAATCCCAAGCTAAGTCTTGGGATTTTTGTTTCTTTACAGTTCAAATTTAGTTATGAAAAATCCGAGTACATTTTATAAAAAGCAACTTGAAAAACATCAACAAAACTTAAAGAAATTCAATAAGAAGTTGATTGGAATGAGTAGTTTAAGATTGTTAGTGTTTTTAATAACTGCAGCAGGAATTTATGTTACTTTCAATATTTGGCAAGTAGCTTTGGGTATTGGAATTATTGGAGTCGCGTTATTCATTTTTCTATTGTCAAAATATACAGACGTTAAGCGTTTACGAAATGTTAGTAAGGCATTAGTATTAATTAATGAAGAAGAGATTAAGATTGCTTCAGGAGATTTTCATCATAGAGATACAGGAGAGAAATTTCTAGATCCACATCATTTTTACAGTTTGGATATTGATTTATTTGGAAGAGGTTCTTTCTTTCAATTTATAAATAGAACAGCCATAAATGAAGGTGCAGAAACTTTAGCCAAAGCTTTAACTGCAAATACTATTGAAGAAATTGAATTAAAGCAAAATGCCATTAAAGAACTATCTAAAAATCCAGAATGGAGACAACAATTTTCTGCATTTGCTACTTTAATAGAAGCAGAAACGCCAGCTTTAAAAATTATAGATTGGTTAAATAATCACAACTCTTTTCTGCCAAAATTTATGTTATGGATACCACGAGTGTTTTCTTTAGCTTCAATAATAATTATAACACTTGGTATGTTTAAAATTGTCGATTTAGGCTTTGTTGGCTATTGGTTGCTTCTAGGTTTAATTATTACAGGCTTGTATTTAAAAAAGATTAATGTTCTAGCAAGTAATACAGACAAAGTAAGAGATACCTTCAGGCAATATGCTTTACTTCTTAAACAGATTGAGAACGAAACATTCTTTTCAGAATTATTAAAAAATAAGCAAGCATATATTCAGCAAGAGCATAAAAAAGCCTCAGAAATATTTTCTCAATTTTCAAAATATCTAGACGCTTTAGATAACAGAAATAATATGATTTCGGCCATTTTTGGGAATGGATTTTTTCTTTCAGATTTAAAAAATGCTTACAATATTGAACAGTGGATTTCTAAATACAAAACAACTGTTGACCATTGGTTTGAAGTAGTTTCATTTTTCGATGCCTACAACACTTTAGGAAATTATGCCTTTAATCATCCAGAATATGTTTTTCCAGAAATTGTAAATAATAAAACAGTTATTGAAGCTAAAAATTTAGGGCATCCATTATTAGACAAGAACAAACGAGTTGATAGTAATTTAGAAATCCATAATCAGGAATTTTTTATTGTCACAGGAGCTAATATGGCTGGAAAAAGCACGTTTTTAAGAACCGTTTCTCTGCATATTGTTATGGCAAATTCTGGATTACCAGTTTGCGCAAAATCTAGTAAATATGCTCCAGTAAAATTAATTACAAGTATGCGTACTAGCGATTCTTTAACAGACGATAGTTCATATTTCTTTTCTGAATTAACCAGACTGAAGTTTATAGTCGATGAAATTGCTAAAGAGCCTTACTTTATCATTTTAGACGAAATTTTAAAAGGCACTAACTCTACAGACAAAGCTATTGGTTCACGTAAGTTTGTTGAAAAATTAGTTGCTGGAAATGCCACCGGAATCATTGCCACTCACGATTTAAGTTTATGTGAAATTTCCAAAGAGTTAGACGAAGTTAAAAACTATTATTTCGATGCTCAAATTATTAACGACGAACTCTTCTTCGATTACAAATTTAAAGATGGTATTTGCCAAAATATGAATGCAAGCTTTTTGTTGAAGAAGATGGAGATTGTTTAAAACCTTTTAGGTATAGCAATTGATACTGATAATAAAATAAAAATTTTATTTTAAAAAGAATATTTAAAAATGAAAAAAGCTTTATACCTACTATTATTTCTTTCTTTTTACTCTTTTAGTCAAAATGAACCAGAAAATCCAAAAAAAGACGTTGACAAAAACAAAGGTTATTTTAACATTACTAAGGTTAGCTTTTCAGTTATAACAAAGTTAAAAAAGGATATTTTTATTGAAGGAGAAGGTGGTTTTTTCTCTGATTTGGATACAGGAGGAGCTCATGCTTGGGGTATTCAAACCATAAACGGTTATTTTATTTCGCCTCATTTTTCTCTAGGAATAGGAATTGGACTTGATGGTTATCATGAACCTGATTTTAATACCTTGCCTGTTGTTCTTGATATTAGAACATACATTTCAGACGATGAAAATTCTATTTATGTATATTTAGATGTTGGTCCCAATATAAGACTTGGAGGAGATAGTTCTGAATTTAGAAAAGGAATGGCTTTGAATCTAGGATTTGGATATAAATTTAATGTTGGAGAAAATTTATTTCTCGTTTCAGACATATTCTATTCTCATAAAACAGTTAGTTTAACAAATGAAGGTATTCGCACTTCTGATTATGTAATTAAAGCAAATGGAACTGGTTTAAGTTTAGGGTTTATATTTTAACTTTTTATTTTACTACAATTAGTTCTCGATAAATTTTTAGGTTTTATTTAAAACCAAAAAATCACTCGAATTGACGAAAGGTTAACAAAGTCACTTCGAGTGATTTGCGAAGAATGAGAAAATTGTATCGAGAAGTTATTTGGCGTCACCCTTTATCTTTTCAATCATCTCAACAGCATTTTTATCATCTGGCTTTAAACTTAATACTTTGTAATAATTTTTTAGAGCTTCTGCGTTATTTTCAGATTTATAATAAGCTTCACCTAGGCTATCGTACACATTGTATTTATATGGAAAGATCTTCGTGTTTAAATCGAAAACATATAAAGCTTTATCAAGTTGATTAGAACGTAATAAAGAGTATCCAAAAGTGTTTAGCTCTCTACTTCCTTTTACAAATTCTGCTAGTCGAGGCACAAGAGTGGATTCTTCTAACTTTAAACTATCCAATGTTTTTTCTTGTAACAAATAGTTTAAATAATTAGCAGCCATATAATTAGGTGAATACTTATTATCTGTAACAATTTTAAGCATATCGCGTTCTAAAGTTTCATTAGGATGTTCAACAATTCGGTTGACTTCTTTTCCATTTTTGTAAAATATAAAAGTTGGAACTCTATGAATATTCAAACCTTTTTCTTCATGATTGGGAGCTTGTTTATAGGCATCATCTGTATTATCCACAGCAATAACTTCTAACTGACTTTCTGGAAATTTTGTTGCATCTAAAATGCTGTAAAATTGAGGCACTTCTTTCTTACTATCACCACACCATGTGCCTAAAAACACTTTAATGGTATATTGATTTAGGGAATCCTTAAGTTTTTTAATAATTTTATCATTCACTAAGTAATCATCATAATTTGGGTCAAACCACGTATTAAAAGGTGCTGTTTCCAATCCTATCTTATTAATAATTCCTAATAGTTTTTCTTTGCCTTCATCATCTTTTATAACATTATTTATAGTTTGCGAGTATGCAGATTGAGAGCTAATTAAAATGGTTAAAAAAAGTAATATTCGTTTCATGATTGTTCTGTTTCCTTCAAAAATATTATGATTGTAGATTGATAACTAATAATCTGTATTTTCAACATCTTTAGATACACCAATGGAGTATTTTAAGGTATAAATGGTTGTTTGTTGCTTTAATATTGACTTTTGTACATTTAGTTTGATGAAATAAATAATTCTATTTACTTTCAACAAAAGATAATTCAACTTGAAACCTTTAAAGAAACATACGTCACAAATTCTAGTACATATCCTGTTTTGGATGCTATTTGTATTTGTGTCATTATTTGTGTTTTCTCAATACTATTGGCGAGAAAATCCATTTTTACAATATGTATCTATTTTGGTAGTTATTGTCTATGTTAACAATTTTTTACTGCTTCCTTTTTTTATAAAAAAACGACTTTACATTTTGTATGTTTTTGTGTTTGCAGCTATTTCATTTTTTGCTACACAATTGTATTGTAATGTTTTTGCACAATGTGGCTGTTCTATTATGAAATGTCTTAGTGACTATTTGTGGCAAACGTTGGTACCATTAATATTCTTTTCTTTTATATGGATGCTTTATCGTTTTTTAGATAAGCAAGATGAAGTAGAACAAGTAAAGCAGGAACATCTTGAAATGGAATTGAAGTTCTTGAAATCGCAAATCAACCCTCATGTATTATTCAATAATTTGAATACTATTTATTCGTATGCATTGGAAAAGCCAAATGAAACTCCAGAGCTTATTTTAAGGTTATCAGATAATTTAAAACATGTGTTATATGAAAGTAATGCTGAAACTATTTCATTAGAAAAAGAAATACAGTTTATTGATAATTATATAAAATTTCAGGAGTTACGAACCGAAGGAGTAAAGACAATTACTTACACAAAAAATATAAAGTCATTCAATTATAAAATTGCGCCACTTCTTTTAATCACCATTATTGAAAATGCTTTTAAACACAGCATTATGAATAGCAATATTAAAATAGCAATAAATGAAGATAATGGTGTTCTGGAATGTATTTGTGAGAATGAATACAATAGAAATGAAACTAATCTTGAATCCTTTAAAATAGGTTTGCAAAATTTAGAAAAACGCTTACAATTAATTTATAAAGATAAATACGAATATAAAATTGAAAAGAACGATATTTTTAAAGTGTATTTAAAATTGGAATTACTATGAATTGTATAATTATAGAAGATGAAATTCCTGCTCAAAAAATTCTAAAGAACTACCTTGAGAAGCTTCCTAATTTTGAATTAAAAGGTGTTTTTAAAGCAGCCATTGAAGCGAATGGTTTTTTAAATGAGCAATCTGTAGATGTGGTTTTTTTAGATATTAATCTCCCTGATATTTCTGGAATTGACTTTATTAAAACCATTAAAAATCCACCTGCTATAATAATGACAACAGCTTATCCAGATTATGCAGTATGTAGTTTTGAATTGGATACTATTGTAGATTATTTAGTAAAACCTTTTTCCTTCGATCGCTTTTTAAAAGCTATAAATAAAGTTAAAGAGCGTGCTGAAAAACCAGAAAAGAAATTAAAAGTAGAAGGTGAAGAATTCTTCTTTTTAAACGTAGATAAAACACTTCATAAAATTGAAACGAATAGTATACTTTATATAGAATCAAGTAGAAATTACATTACAGTAATTACAGACAAGAAAAAATTATCTTATATCGACTCTTTAAAAAATTGGTCTGAAAAATTACCAAAAAACCAATTTATACAAGTGCATAAATCGTTTATAATAAACAGAGTATTTGTCGAAAAAATTTCAGGTAATGAGATTTATGTAAAGGGAACTCGGATTCCAATTGGTAGAACCTATAAACAAGAATTATTAAAGCAATTAAATATTAAATAAAAACCTCATTGTAATTATACAATGAGGTTTTTATTTATAATTAAGAATGTTAATTATTTCTTAGGATGAACCAATTTCATTTCGTCAATTAAGTGTTTTGCTCCAGCGTATTTATCTACAATAAATAGCACATAGCGTAAATCGACCATAATATTTCTACAAATTTCAGGATCGTAGTTCATATCACTCATAGTTCCTTCCCAAACTCTATCGAAATTCAGACCAACTAAATTACCATGAGCATCAATAGCAGGACTTCCAGAATTTCCTCCAGTTGTATGGTTTGTACCTAAAAAGCATACTGGTACTTTTCCATTAGTATCTGCATATTGTCCGTAATCTTTAGCTTCATATAAGTCAATGAGTTTTTGTGGCACATCAAATTCATAATCTCCAGGAACATATTTTTCAATAACACCATCTAAATAACTTACTGGCATATAGTAAACGGCATCTTTAGGAGAATAACCTCTAACTTGACCATAAGTAACACGTAATGTGCTGTTGGCATCTGGAAAATATCTAGCATCAGGTAAAGCTATCATTAGTGCTGTCATATATTCTGTTTCTAAGGCAGTAATCAATTCGTTTTCTACCTGAAATTCTGGATTAATAACATTATAAAAATTATCAATCATTGGTTTTGCATAAGCATAAGCTGCATCGTTATTTAAGTTTTTAAGCACTTCTTCAGCAGAACCATCAAATAATTTTAAAGCAGCATCTAAATTTACAAAAGCCGTTTTATCATAAATAGTTGCATCCACATTATCTGTATAAAAAGGCATCACATTAACAAAAACTCCTTTATCTACTTTTGCGTTATAATTTTTATGAACACCTGTTAATGTAGATTCTATTGATTCTTTTGCTTTATCGAATGCTTCTGGATTTTGTGTAACAGCTTGCTCAAATTGATTTGCTCTAAAAGTCATATTCATTAATTCATTAGTAACAATAAAGACTTCAATAAAACTTCTTCGTTTTATATTAATGTCTGCAAATTTTTCATATAAAACATCAAATTGAGGGAGGATATTTCCATACTTTTCTTCCAAGCCTTTTTCTTTTAATGCTTTTGTAAAAGTGGCTTCAAAAGCACGTCTTTCTTCAACAGCATTACTTTTTTCAATACCTAAATTTTCGCCAATCCATTTTTTCCAAGCATTCGCAATTCTTGCTTGTTTAGAAGCATACTTAATTCTAATATCATCGCTAGCTTTCATGTTTTTATCGATTACTTCTAAAGCAGCCTCACGAATGGCAATATTACTTGGGTTGTATTCTTTAGTAATATGCTCTATTGCAACAGCTGGCAAATATTCATCAGTTGTTCCAGGGAAACCAAAAACCATAGTAAAATCTCCTTCTTCAACACCATCTAAAGAAATTGGTAAAAAATGCTTTGGTTTGTATGGTACATTGTCTGTACTGTATTCTGCTGGACGATTATCTTTATCTGCATAAATTCTAAACATAGAAAAATCTCCAGTATGCCTTGGAAAAACCCAATTGTCTGTATCAGACCCAAATTTCCCAATACTTGATGGTGGAGCACCAACCAAACGAATATCATTAAAGCGTTCTGTAACAAATAAAAAGTATTGATTGCCTTTATAAAACGATTTGATTTTAGTGTCTTGCCAAGCTTCTTTTTTCACTTCAGCTTCAAAAGCATTTGAGTTTTTAGAAATGGTAGACTGTTTTTCTTTTTCAGTCATTTCTTCAGTAACACCATTTAAAACTTGAGTTGTTACATCTTCAATTCTAACAATAAATTCTATAAATAATCCTGGATTTGGAAGTTCTTCTTCTAAACTCATAGCCCAGAAACCATCTTTTAAATAATCGTTTTCTAAAGAAGAATGCGATTGAATCTGACTATAACCACAATGATGATTGGTAAGAATTAATCCTTTAGGAGAAATAACTTCACTTGTACAACCACCATTAAAATGCCCAATAGCATCTTTTAAACTAGAGTTGTTTACATCGTAAATATCTTTGGCTGTAAGTTTGCTTCCAAGATCTGTCATTTCTTGTTCGTTCATGCCTTCTAATAACGAAGGAATCCACATGCCACCTTGTTGAGCAGACACTTGAAGCGTAATAAAAAGTAATAGAATTTTAATGAATTTCATAATGAGATAATTTAGAATCCTTCAAAGATAAAAAACCAAGATATAAAAGATGTTAAAATGAATTAAATTTATCAGTCTAACTAACTATCTTTATGGTATGAAGCATCTGTCTAAACTTCCAAATATCGAGACTACCATTTTTACTGTAATGAGTGGTTTAGCAAATAAACATCAAGCTATAAATTTATCGCAAGGTTTTCCAAACTTTAAAAGCGATCAGAAACTGATTGATTTGGTTTCTAAGGCTATGAATTCTGGATATAATCAATATGCATTGATGCCTGGAAATATGGAATTGCGTGAAGCTATTGCTAAAAAGTTTGATCTGCTTTACGGAAGTTCTTACCATCCGGATTCTGAAATCACCATTACAGCTGGAGCAACCCAAGCGATTTACGATGTAATTTCGGCTTTTGTAAGACAAGATGATGAAGTGATAATTTTTAAGCCAGCTTACGATTGTTATGAACCATCTGTAAGAATTAATGGAGGAAAACCAGTTTCAATTCAATTGGAAGCGCCTAATTATCAAGTGATTTTGAATGAGGTGAAGCAGAAAATTACTGCAAAAACTAAAATGATTATCGTTAACACACCACATAATCCAAGTGGCACTATTTTTAGTGAAGCAGATATGTTGCAACTTCAAGAGCTTACAAAAAACACAAATATTATTGTGCTAAGTGATGAGGTTTATGAACATATTGTTTTTGATGGTGAAAAACACCAAAGCGTTTGTTTATTTCCAGACTTAAAATCTAGAAGTTTTATAACAGCATCTTTTGGAAAAACGTTTCATAACACAGGCTGGAAAACAGGCTATTGTTGTGGACCGAAAGCGTTGATGGAAGAGTTCAGGAAAATACATCAGTTTAATGTGTTTAGTGTAAACCATCCTGTACAGAAAGGCTTGGCAGATTACATGCAGGACCCGAATACATATTTAGAATTATCTGAATTTTTTCAGGAAAAGCGTGATTTGTTTTTGAGTCTAATTAAAGATTCTAGATTTAAATTTAAACCATCTCAAGGAACTTATTTTCAAGTATTGAATTATTCTGAGATTACTCAAGAATACGATGTAGATTATGCCAAGAAATTAACGATTGATTACGGTTTGGCATCCATCCCACTTTCTGTGTTTAATGACAATCAATTAGATAATAAAGTACTTCGTTTTTGTTTTGCTAAAACAGATGACACATTAAAGAAAGCAGCCATAGTTTTAAATAGGCTTTAAATTATTGATTTTTGTCTATTATGGCCTACTTTTTGAATGTTTATATTTAAATAAATATAAACTTATATATAATGAAAAAAATATTTTTAACTCTAATTTTGTTGGGATTAACCTATCACTTTAACGCTCAGGAAATAGGCATTAAAGAATTACATGAGCCAACTTTATTAAAATCTATAGACAATGAAAAAGCTACAGAAAAACATAAAAAAGAGCTAAAAAAGAGCCAGAATAATCAAAAAAAAGCTGAAAAGAGTCAAAAAAGAGCAGAAAAGGCTTTAAGAAAAAAAGAACAGGCACAAAAGGCTTTTAATAAGTCCAACAAAAAACTAGAAAATACTCAGAACAAATATGAGGCACTTAAGAATAAAGGAAAATTATCTCCTCTTGATGAATCAAAATGGCTTAAAAAAATAGAACGATTAAATACAGATAAAAAAAAGGCGGAAATAAAATTAAGAAAAGCTTAATATATGCAAGAATATCTTAAAATAGCACTTATTCAAACAGAATTGTTTTGGGAGAATCCTCAAAAAAACAGAACACATCTTACAGAAAAAATTGAAAGTATTTCAGAATCTGTTGATATTATTATTCTTCCCGAAATGTTTACATCTGGTTTTACTATGAAAGCAGAGAAAGTGGCAGAAACTATGTTTGGCGAAACCGTTGTTTGGATGCAAGAATTGGCTTTAAAAAAGCAAACAGCAATTATAGGAAGTATTATTATTTCAGAAAATAGCAATTTTTATAATAGGCTATTATTTGTGCATCCAAATGGTATTATAGAAACCTATGATAAGAAGCATACATTTACACTTGCAGGCGAAGACAAAGTCTATACAGCAGGAAAAAGTAAACTTTTGGTAAGCTATAAAGGCTGGAGAATTTGTCCACTTATTTGTTACGATTTGCGCTTTCCTGTTTGGGCAAGAAATGTGGAAGAATATGATGTTTTAATTTATGTAGCCAACTGGCCAAAAGTTAGAATAGCAGCTTGGGATGCGCTTTTAAAAGCAAGAGCTATAGAAAACATGAGTTATTGTATTGGTGTTAATCGTGTTGGAGAAGATGAAAATAACCATGAGTATTCTGGACATTCAGCAGTTTATGATGTTTTAGGAGAGAAATTAGATAATATTCCAGAGAATCAAGAATATATTGAAATAGTGACTTTAAATAAAGATCATATAAAAACCTACAGAGAAAAACTCAACTTTCTAAACGATAAAGATATATTTACAATAGAATGAAATCAATCGTATAATCGAAATTTGAACGCACTTCTTGTATTTCAGGGAAATAACTAATTTTTTCTGGTTGCTGCTTTTTGAGAAAATTCCCAGAATCGAATTTTTTGTTTTTATTAGTATCATGTACTACACGTATATAATACTTATTTGGCGTTATATATTTAAAATCGATAGGCTCATGTTTCCAAACAAATTGTTCCAATTTCACCTCTCCTTTATCATCTGTTAATTGAACAATCACTGGGTATTTTGCATTATTTAAATTAATTCTAATATTACCATAATCTGCATAAGTTTTAGTGCTTAAAGTGTAATTTATGGTGTCGTTTTTATTGCCAAAAAAATCAATAAATGCATCAGGTAGTATTTGAACGCTATATTTATTGCTTTCAGTTTTTTCAAAACTTAACGAATATGTATTTGCTAAAGAATCTAATTTTGATTTAAAAGATACATCTGTCGAATCTTTATCAAGTATGTTGATTTTGCCTTTTCTAATTTTATCAAAAGGAATGTTGGCTGAAATAATAAAGTCTTCTTCAAAATTGATAGTACCTGTTGGATTCCCTTTTATGATTAGAGAATCTCTTGGTTGCTCGCTAATTCTAACCTTAAAATCTTCATAGTAATTTTTATTTGTTACCTGAAATAACAAAGAGTCTGTGTTCTTAAAACGAGGGTTGTACCAGTAATTAAGAGAATCTGTTTTAGCATCTTTGGTTACTCTATATGAAAAATCTTGAGGGACTTCAGATGTTATTTTAATCTTCATGTTTTCATAATCTCCTTCAAAACCAAAAGCAATTTTTTCGCCAGAAATTAGTCTGGGATTTACAATTTTAGTATCTGCTTCTTCTTTAAATAATTTTAAGGTATAAAGTGAATCTGTAGGGACAGTAATTGGGTTTTTTAAAAAGCCAATTTTATCGCTTCTCTGTTGGTATTTGCTATCTTGGTTTTCATCTTTTAAAGCAATAAGCATATAGTTTCCTGCTTTAATATTATCTATAGAAAATGTGGTTGTACTATCTAGGGTATTAGTTATGTATTTTGGTTTTTTCTTATAAACAGTAGAATCTGTATAAGTTGAATCCATTTCGTATAACATAACCGAAACATATTCATCTGGTTTAAGTAGTGTAGCGTCAATAATATGTCCTTTTACAGAAAGAGAATCTATATAGTCTCCAGTTGAAAAAACATATCTATAATAAGGATACGGATTACTTTCGTTGTTATCAACAATACTATTTCCAAAATTAAAAGCATAAGTTGTATTTGCATCAAGAGTATCTGTAATTTTTATGGTAATGGTTTTACTTGCACTTCCAAGAGGCATTATTTCTGGTGCAGGATCCATTGGAGGCGAAATAATTAACTGCTTTTGTATGTTGTTAATTTTAATAAACTCGTCGAATGTTATTTTTATTTCCCTACCAGTAAAATTAGTTGAAAAATTTTCAGGTTCCGATTTAGTAATCATTGGAGGAGTTACATCTTTATCTCCACCACTTGGTCTTCCACGATTGGCGCAATTAGCTAAAAACAAACAAATAATAACTATAAATATGAAATTGTAAAAAGCTTTACTCATTTTTATTTTTTAAAGTTGTACAAAGAAACAATTTAATTCTCATTAACGAAACTAACATTAAGCTATTGCCATAGAAGCTACACTAATTTTAACATTATCTACTTTATTTAGTACTGCTATACACGCTTCCATGGTTGCGCCAGTTGTTATAATATCATCAACAAGTAAAACATGTTTATTATTAATTTTCTCTTTGT
The DNA here is from genome assembly GCF_003148645.1 of Xanthomarina spongicola. Classification (GTDB taxonomy): domain Bacteria; phylum Bacteroidota; class Bacteroidia; order Flavobacteriales; family Flavobacteriaceae; genus Xanthomarina; species Xanthomarina spongicola. The sequence continues at coordinate 20,739 of NZ_QGGP01000001.1, read as the reverse complement.
TTTGGATAGTAAATAATTCTTCGTTATTAACCCATCTGTTAAATCTATTTTTAGTGACTTGAGAAGATACATTGGTTATTTTTATCAATACATCGTCTACATATTCAACCTCTAATTGCTTTGCAATTTCTTGGGCAAATTTCGCAACTTGATTATAACCTCTTTTCTTTAATTTCTTTTTGTGTAAAGGTACAGGAATTACCATGTTAATGCTTTTATATTCGTTTACAGTTTTTAATTCTGCACCAAGCCATTTGCCCAAAAATAAACCAACATCTTCATGTCCTTTGTATTTTAAATTATGTATTAGTTGCTGGGTAATTCCTTTTTTTTCAAAACGCAATAAAGCTGTTGCGTGTTCAACTTTTGCACGACCATAAAAAGTTTTTAAAACGGTTTGATCTGAATCTAGATGGTAATCTGTTACAGGTAATTTATGTCTGCAATTTGTACAAACATAAGATTCGTTATCTCCTAATTGTAAATTGCATGCAAAACAGACTTTTGGAAAAAATAAATCAAGAATAGATTGAAGCATTTTTTTTGAATTTAACCTAAAGATATTAATTACAAATTAACTAATAATCAGTTTTTAAGGAAACAATTTTGGACTTCAACAATTTTTTTATCACTTCATCGATTAAAATAAAATAACATAATCATTATTTATAGTTTAGTGAGGTAAAATAAAAATTAAGATGATAGTTAACCCTCAATTATTTAACTACAGATTAATTATTGGTACATTGGTAATTGCAATTGTTGTACTAGGGTCTTATAGCTTTTCAAATTATAACTCTCTTAATAGTCATCAAGAATTTATTGAACAGGAAACATTACTTGTTCAAAATGAATTGAATGAAATGATTAAGAGTTATGATGACTTAAAGATAGACAACAATACCATTGAATTAGAATTAACAAGCACTAAAGCAGAATTACAAGCTGCTTTAGAGTCTTTATTAAATTCCAAACCAGATGTAACTTTAATTTCTAAGTACAAAAATCAAATAGTAACTCTTAAAAGAGAGCGAGCAAAGTTATTAGCTCAAACAGATTTTTTTCAGAAACAAAATTTGTCATTACAAGAAGAAATTACTTCTATTTCTGAAAAACTCAATTCGCAACAATCTCAATTTCTTAGTTTAGTCAAAGAAAATAAAAGACTTTCTCACACTATAGATGAAATGGTTGCTCTATCTGCTACAAATGTTAGTGCTATTGCATTAAACAATTTAAATTCCAGAACAGATATTAAAACAAATCGTATTAATAAACTTGACAACATTGAAGTTTGTTTAACACTTTTAAGTAATCAATATACACCAGTTGGGAATAAAAATATTTATGTACAGATTTTTGGACCAGACAATCAATTAGTTGTAGAAAGAGGTAATGTTAATTTTAAAGACGAATCTCTTAGTTACAGTGGAATGACAGTTGTAAATAATAATTACAGTAATATAGATGTATGCACAAAAATTAATGTAGACTCAAAAAAATCTATGAAAGAAGGCATCTATAATGTTATTGTTTATCAAGATAATTTGCCAATAGGAAATACAGAATTAGAACTTAATTAACTAACCAATTATATTTTTGTAAAAACCGTTCCATTAGTTGGAACGGTTTTTTATTTTTGCAGCATGGCAAACGACGATCAATTTAAAAAAGTAATCTCTCACGCAAAGGAGTATGGTTACGTGTTCCAGAGTAGTGAAATCTACGATGGACTTAGTGCAGTTTACGATTACGCACAAAATGGAGCAGAATTAAAGAAAAACATACGCGACTATTGGTGGAAAGCCATGGTGCAAATGAATGATAACATTGTAGGTATTGACTCTGCAATTTTCATGCATCCTACTATTTGGAAGGCCTCAGGACATGTCGATGCTTTTAACGATCCATTGATTGATAATAAAGATTCCAAAAAACGTTACAGAGCAGATGTTTTAATTGAAGACTATTGTGCTAAAATTGAAACTAAAATAGATAAAGAAGTATCAAAAGCTGAAAAGCGTTTTGGTGATACTTTTAATAAAGCTGAATTTGTTTCTACAAATCCTCGTGTTGTAGGCTATCAAGAAAAAATAGAAAGCATTCTTACCAGAATGGGAAAATCTTTAGGAGCTGAAGATTTAGCAGATGTTAAAGCTCTTATTGAAGAACTAGAAATAGCAGACCCATTAACTGGTTCTAAAAACTGGACAGACGTTAAACAATTTAACTTAATGTTTGGAACCAAGCTTGGTGCAAGTGCAGAACATGCTATGGATTTATATTTACGTCCAGAAACAGCTCAAGGTATTTTTGTTAATTTTTTAAACGTTCAGAAAACTGGACGCATGAAAATTCCTTTCGGAATTGCTCAAACAGGAAAAGCTTTTAGAAATGAAATAGTAGCAAGACAGTTTATTTTTAGAATGCGCGAGTTTGAACAAATGGAAATGCAATTTTTTATCAAACCTGGAACACAAAAAGAATGGTTTGACTATTGGAAAGAAACTAGAATGAAATGGCACTTATCTCTTGGTTTAGGTGAAGAAAATTACCGTTTTCATGACCATGAAAAATTAGCTCACTATGCAGATGCTGCAACTGATATCGAGTTTAAATTTCCATTTGGTTTTAAAGAATTGGAAGGTATTCATTCCAGAACCGATTTCGATTTAAAACAACACGAAGAATTCTCAGGTAAAAAATTACAATATTTCGACCACGAAGATAACGCAAGCTATACACCTTATGTGCTTGAAACATCTATTGGTTTGGACAGAATGTTCTTAGCAATATTTTCAAATGCTCTAGTTGAAGAAGAATTAGACAATAATACTACCAGAACAGTTTTAAAATTACCAGCTGTTTTAGCTCCAGTAAAAGCTGCTATTTTACCATTGGTTAAAAAAGATGGTTTACCAGATATTGCAAAACAGATTGTAGAAGATTTAAAATGGGATTTCAATGTAGATTACGATGAAAAAGATGCTGTTGGAAGACGTTACAGACGTCAAGATGCTAACGGAACACCATTTTGTATTACTGTAGATCACGACACTTTAGAAGACAACACTGTAACTATTCGTCATCGAGATACTATGGAACAAAAACGTGTGAAAATTGCAGATTTAAAAGATATTATTAAAGCTGAGGTTGATGTGAAACATTGGTTGATGAAAATGAAATAAAAAATGTCACACTAAGCTTGTCGAAGTGCAACATGAGTCTATCTGCCTTTACAAAGAATCTTTAAAAATAAAACTCCCAAGCTAATTTAGTTTGGGAGTTTTATTTTTTTAATCTAATTTATATCGAAGTAATCGCAAGGCATTTATTACAACAACTATGGTTGAACCTTCATGAAAAAGTACAGCTAAGCCAATATTGGTAAGTCCTAAAATAGTAACAGGAACTAACAAAGCAACCACTCCTAAACTTATAAAAATATTTTGTTTTATAATACGTTTAGATTCTCTGCTTAAACCAATAACAAAGGGAAGTCTTTCAATTTTATCAGACATCAAGGCAACGTCTGCAGTTTCTAGAGCCACATCGCTTCCTGCTGCTCCCATAGCTACACTAACTGTGCTTAAAGCCATTGCTGGAGCATCGTTAACACCATCGCCAACCATGGCTATTTTTTTATCTTCTTTTAGAAGTTTTTTTATAACTGCAACTTTGTCTTCTGGGAGTAAATTACCTTTGGCTTCGGTTAAACCTATCTGTTTTGCTATGGTGTCTCCTACATTTTGGTGATCTCCAGTGAGCATAATCATTCGTTTGATGCCAATTTCTTTTAATCGCTTCAAAGTGCTTACTGCTGTTTTTCTTGGAACGTCCATGACGCTAATCAAACCAATAATATCATTTTTAAATGCTACAAGCATCACAGTATGTCCTTGTTCCAATAAATCATTCATTTTAGAAGTGATGGAATCTTCAACCGAAATACCTTCGTCTAGCATAAGTAAAGTATTTCCAATAAATACACTTTCATTTTCATAAATAGCTTGAATGCCTTTTCCTTGAATGGCATTTATTTCAGAAGCATTTCCTAAATAATCAATGTTATATTTTTCCATAAGATCTTTAGAAATTGCTTTAGCTAGTGGATGATTGCTTAAACTTTCAACCTCTAAAACTAATTGTACAAAGTCTGTTTCTTTAAAACCTTTAAAAGTAATAACGTTAGTTAGCTTAGGTTTACCTTCGGTAAGCGTTCCAGTTTTATCGAAAGCAATAGTTGTAATCATGCCTAAATCTTCCAGAGCTTTTCCACCTTTTATTAAAACCCCTTTTTGCGCAGCTCTAGCAATTCCACTTAAAACTGCACTTGGAGTAGAAATAGCCAAAGCACAAGGACTTGCTGCTACTAAAACTGTTATGGCTCGATACAAACTCTCTTGAAATGATTCGTCTATAATAAGATGCGCAAAGCACAAAATACTAACTAATAATATAACAATAGGCACATAAATTTTTTCGAACTTCTTTGTAAGACGTTGGGTTGGCGACTTCTGTGTTTCAACTTCGCTTACCATTTTAATTAAACGAGCAACTGTTGAATCTTTACTTAGCTTTAATACCAGAACCTCAATATGGCCATCTCCATTAATAGTTCCAGTAAATGCAATATGAGTTTTGTCAATATCTTTAAAATCTGGTAAATTTTCAATACTTGGAATAGCCATTTTGTCCACAGGCATGCTTTCTCCAGTAATTGGAGCCTGATTAATACTGCTACTACCTGCTATAATAACACCATCTGCTGCAATTTTTGTGTGAGGCTGTACAACAATAACATCGTTTATTTTTAATTGATCTATTGGTGTTTCTACTAGTTTCCCATCTTCTTTTACAAGTGCAGTATTTGGCGATAAATCGCCTAAAGCTTCAATAGATTTTGTAGCCTTGTTCATGGCATAACTTTCTAAAGCATGGCCTAAACTAAACAGAAATAATAGCAATGCACCTTCTGCCCAACTACCAATATAAGCAGCTCCAATAGCAGCAGCAATCATTAAAAAATCGATATCGAAGCCACCTTTAGACATTTTTTGAGTTGCTTCAATACTTATAAAGTAGCCACCAAAAAAGTAAGCAATGATATAACTCGATTGATAAACCCAAAAAGACCCCAGATTTGTTTTTTCGAATGCAAATCCAAGAATTAAAAAGACACCACAAAGAATTGAAAAATAGAGTTCTGTTTTCTTTCCAAAAATGCCACCATGTTCGTGATTATGAGTATTCTCTTTGTGTTTATTCATACAATTCTAATTAATGGTCGTGACCTCCACCTCCTTCATTTAGTAGCATATATGTGCCTTTTGTTAAAATTTGCTTGTCATTTAGAGCATCTATGTTTAAAATTTCAACAAAAGCTTCTGTTTCGTTTCCTTTTTCAATTTTAACTTTTTCCAAATGAAATTCTGTTTCAGTTTCATTTTTTAAAACTAATACATAAAATTCATTTTCTAGATTAATAATAGCTTCTTTAGGTAAAGCTGAACTTTTACGGCTTTTAACTAAAATTTCAGCTTCCACAAACATACCAACAATAAAGTTTGTTTGTGTATTATCAATATGCCCATGAACCTTTACTCGTCTACTTTTTTCGTCTATTGTTGTTCCAACCAAATGAACTTCTGCAACAAAAGTTTTGTTTGAAGCTTCTGGGATTGTAAATAGAATGTCTTGGTCTTTTTTAATTTTTAAAATGTCTTTTTCAAAAATAGAAAGTTCTAAATGTATGTGGTCTGTATCTACTATTTCCATAATAATATCTGCAGGAGAAACATACGTGCCATTACTAACATTTACTTTTGTAACATGGCCTTCTATTGGAGCATATATATTAATGGTTGAAGAAATATGTCCTTGTTCAACAGAAATGGGATTTATATGCATCATTTCAAGTTTTTTACGCAAACCATTGTAATGAGCTAAATTACTTTTATAAGTGCTTTCGGCTTTTAAGAAGTTTTTTTCTGAGGTGATGTTTTCGTCGAATAAGGTTTTTTGTCTGGTAAACTCAGATTTTAAATAGTTTAATTGTTCGGCAACTTCTAAATAGTTTTGTTGTATTTCTACATATTCAGTATTTTCAAGAGTTACCAATAATTGTCCTTTCACCACTTTATCTCCAACCAATAATGGTGTTTTGGTAATATAACCTCCAAAAAAAGATGTGACACTAGACTTGTTATGAGGAGGAACATCTATCATGCCATTGGTTTTTACGGTTTCGTTAAATTCTTGTTCTGTAAGCGAACCAAAAGCCATTTTTTCACCTTTAAATTGTTCTTTGGTAATGTCTATTTCATTTGAGCCTGTTTGAATTTCTTCAACAGTTTCTATGTTTTTTTCTGAATTTCCACAGGCTATTAAAACCAATGAAAATATAAGGATATATAGGTTTTTCATTTTTTATAAAATTAAATAATTGATAGCAATTATTGTTTGATTGTATGTGTTTAAATTATCGAGATACGTAAGTACTATTTCTTTAGCTGTTTCAATACTTTGTATGTATTGAAAGAAATCAATTTCACCTTCTTTAAAAGTTCTTTCTGCAGTTTTTACTATTTCTTCTGAAAGCTTTTTCCCTTGACTATTATAATAATTTATAGCTTCTTCATTCTGCTGAAGCTTCGCCAAAAGTGATTGATATTCTGTGTTTAGTTTTACTTTATAATCTTGCTCTTGTTCTTCTATAATTTCTTGAGCTATTATTGAGGCTTTAATTTTAGAGTTATGTCCTTTAAAAAATAAGGGTAATTTAAGTCCGAATTGGTAGCCTATTAAATTTTGATTTAACCCACTATTAGACCCTTGAAAATATTCTGCGTTTAAATCGGGAAGTAAACTTTGTTTTTCTTTTACTATTAAAGCTTTGTAATAGTTTTTAGAATCTTCAAAATATAGTAAACCAACATTTTCTTTTGGAGTAATACCTTGTAATTCTAATTTTATTAAAGGTTCATCAACTATAATAAGTGTATCTGTTTGTATTACTTTTTTTAATTGCTCTTTAGCTAAGACAATATCTTGCAAAGCTTGTTTATAGAGAGTTTCCAATTGCTTTTGTTTAGATTGAGCAGTTATCATTTCTAAATAATTAGTTTCACCTAATTCGAAACGACGTTCAGCAGATTTAGCAAAATTTTGATATAAACTATCTAAAACCTGATAAGTTTTTGCTTTATTCTTAGCATAACTTAATTGATAATATCCAGCGTACACATCCTTTTTTAAGTTTTGAAGTGTTATGTTATACTTAGATGTTTGCATTTGGTATTGTGCATTGTTAACTTTTTTTTCAGCAAAATAAACGGTTGGAAATTTAAAGTCTTGCGAAATGCCAAAGGTGTTTAATGGCCTATTGTTTTGCCCCAAATTACTTTCGTCATAACTGTAATAAACAGATGTTTTATCGAAAGTAAAAGCGCTACCAATAAGAGATTCAGCTTCATCTACTTTTAATGAAGAGGCTTTCAAACCCGAATTATTGTTAATTGCAAGTTCTAAAGCTTGATTGATATCTATTGGACTTTGTTGTGCACTTAACCCAAATGATATTAGTAAAACAGCTATTGAGACAATTCCTTTTTTATTCATTTTAAGTTCTTTTTTTTGTTCAGCCCAAGCATACAAAACAGGAAGTACCACAAGGGTTAAAATAGTTGCACTAACCAAACCACCAATAACAACAGTTGCTAAAGGACGTTGGACTTCGGCTCCTGCATTAGTAGATATTGCCATAGGTAAAAATCCAAGTGCTGCAGCTGCTGCTGTTAGTAAAACTGGTCTTAAACGCTCGCTTGTGCCACGTTTTATGCGTTCCTCAATATTTTTAACACCTTGCTCTTTCAGCTCTTTAAAATGTTCAATAAGTACAATGCCATTTAATACAGCAATACCAAATAAGGCTATAAAACCAACTCCTGCCGAAATACTAAAAGGTAAATCTCTAAACCATAATAAAAGGATACCTCCAACAGCCGAAAGTGGAATAGCAGAATAAATAAGTAAGGCGTCTTTTGCCGAATTGAAAGCAAAATAAAGTAGCACAAAAATGAGCACTAAAGCTATAGGAACGGCAATCATTAAGCGTGCTTTGGCACTTTGTAAGTTTTCGAATTGCCCTCCATAAGTGATACTGTATCCAGCAGGAAGTTTTAATTTACTGTCTATAATTTTTTGTACATCGTCCACAACAGATTGTAAATCTCTATTTCTAACATTGATGCCTACAACAACACGTCGTTTAGTATCGTCTCTAGATATTTTTGCTGGACCAGTTGTATAGGTAATATCAGCCAATTCGCTTAAAGGAATTTTTCCTTCGTTATTAGGTAAATCAACATACAAATTTTCAAGGCTTTCAAGATCTTTTCTATGTGCTTCTTCTAAGCGAATAACTAAATCAAAACGTTTTTCGCCTTCAAAGACAGAGCCAACAGCATCACCTGAAAACCCCATTGTAATTATTTGATTTAAATCGGCAATATTTAAGCCATATCTGGCAATCTTACTTCGGTTGAATTTAACGCTCATTTGTGGTAAACCTTCAACCTTTTCTATGATGATATCTGAAGCGCCTTCAACATTTTCAATAAGACTTTTAATTTCATTAGCTTTATTGGCAAGAACAGTTAGATCTTCACCAAAAATTTTAATAGCAACATCTGCACGAACACCAGTAATTAACTCATTAAAGCGCATTTCTATTGGTTGTGTAAATTCAACTTCCATTTCAGGAATAACTTCTAATGCTTCTTTAAACTTATCTGCCAATTCGTCTTTGCTAGAAGCATTAATCCATTCATCTTTAGGTTTTAGTTTTATAATAACATCGCTTTCTTCCATAGACATTGGATCTGTAGGAACTTCGGCAGCTCCAATTCTACTAACTACTTGTTCTACTTCAGGGAAATTATCTAATAAGATTTGCTCGATTCTTGTAGTAATTTCTATGGTTTTGCTTAGTGATGTTCCGGTTTTTAAAACAGGTTGTATTACAAAATCGCCCTCATCTAAAGTTGGTACAAATTCACCTCCCATTCTACTAAAAATCCAAATACTTGAAGCTAATAAAATAACCGAAAGTGAAATAACGATTCTTTTGTTTAACAAGGCCCAATTAATTATTGGTTTGTAGACTTTGTTTAAATAAGCCATGAGCCTTACAGATATATTTTTATCACTTTGAATGCTAGGTTTTAAAAACATAGAAGAAATTACTGGTACATATGTTAAACAGAAAATCATGGCTCCAATTAGTGCAAAACTAAAAGTCATTGCCATAGGTTTAAACATTTTTCCTTCAATGCCACTTAACGATAATATTGGAATAAAAACAATTAATATAATAAGCTGTCCAAAGATGGCAGAATTCATCATTCTAGACGAACTTTTTAAAGTAATGGTATCAATATCTGCTTGTTGGTCTTTTTTAGAGAGCGAGGTAATTTTAGCACTTTGAGCCGTAATTTGGAAGGCAATATATTCAACAATAATTACTGCTCCATCGATTATAATTCCGAAATCGATAGCTCCAAGACTCATTAAATTAGCATCGACTCCAAAGAGATTCATTAAGGAAATAGCAAATAGTAAACTTAAAGGAATTACAGAAGCTACTACTAGCCCAGAACGCCAATTACCTAATAATAATACGACTACAAAAATTACTATGAGAGATCCTAAAATTAGATTTTCGGCAACGGTAAATGTGGTCTTATTTATTAACTCACTTCGCTCTAAAAACCCATTTATATAAACACCTTCTGGCAGTGAATTTTGTATCGATTTTATGCGATCTTTTACATTGTCTATTATTTGTTTTGAGTTACCATCTTTAAGCATCATTATTTGCCCAAGAACTTTTTCTCCTTCACCATTTCCTGTAATGGCTCCAAACCTTGTAGCATTTCCAAAACCTACTTTAGCAACATCTTTGATAAAAATGGGAACATCATTGTTTTTAACAACAATATTTTCAATATCTGCTAAGCTACCTACTAAACCTTCACCACGAATAAAAAAGGCTTGATTAGTTTTTTCAATATAACCTCCACCAGCAACACTATTATTTTTTTCTAAGGCATCATAAATTTCCGAAATAGAAATCTGCATGGCATGAAGTTTCTTAGAATTAATAGCAACTTCGTATTGTTTTAAATAGCCTCCCCAAGTATTCACTTCAACGACTCCTGGAATTCCAGACAATTGGCGTTTTACAATCCAATCTTGGATGGTTCTTAAATCGGTAATAGAATAGTTGTCTTTAAATTCAGGTTTAACATCTAATATGTATTGGTAAATCTCTCCCAAACCAGTAGTTATTGGTCCCATTTCTGGAGAGCCAAAACCTTCAGGAATTTTCTCGGAAGCAGACTTAATTTTCTCTGCGATTAATTGTCTAGGTAAATAAGTTCCTAAATCATCTTCGAAGACAATGGTTACTACTGAAAGGCCAAACTTTGAAACTGAACGAATTTCTACAACTCCAGGTAAATTAGCCATTTCTAACTCGACTGGATAAGTAATAAATTGCTCTACATCTTGAGTCGATAAATTTCTAGAAGTTGTAATAACTTGTACTTGATTGTTGGTAATATCTGGAACGGCTCCAATAGGAATTTGAGTAATGGAGAATATTCCAAAACCAGCAACAAAGACCATGAAGAGAAGAATAATGAGTTTATTCTTTAAACTGAATTTGATTATATGTTCTAACATAATTCATTGTATAAAATGGATTAAGCTATTAAGAAATAGCTAATAAATTTGATTTTACTGCAATTGAATTATGCGAATTTTGGAGGCTGGAAAACAGAAGATTTTTCGAATAAAGAAGAAGATTCTTTATAATAGAAGTTACAAGGAATTTCAATAAATGGTTGGTATTCCAAAGTAAAATTTAATGTTGGCAGAGTAAATGCAGCATTAGTATGAGCACATGTTTGATGTTGATGCTTGAAGGGTAAATCTTCATGTTCTTCATGATTGTTGCCATGAGCAAACTTAGATTCTCCATAGTGTTCAGATATAAAATCTAAAAAAGAATCGCCATAATTTTCTTGATGATATTCTGCATGTTCTAACAACACGCTTAGTTTTGAAAAGTCTTCAAAACTAAAATTGAAACTTTGTACAAGAATCAAGAAAGAATATGTTATGGCTATTAGCTTGTTCATTTACATTACAAAGCTACGAAAAATTATTGCTTAAAACGTAACATAAGTTACATGTACTAAAAGTAGGCTTTTAATTGAATACTTCCGGTATGAATAACCTTACTGGTTTCGCTTTTTCTACCAAGATAGTTGAGGTTTAAATCTAGAAAGGACGTAATTTTCTTTTGTGCTAATAAACTCCATGTGTAATTTTTTCCAGGTTGTAAACCTTCCATCATTTGATAAGCAACAGGTGAGTTTGAATTTCCAATAAAATCGTTTGAAAAGTAATTAAACTCTCCAATTATAGACATTTTTTGAAAGTTAGTAAATGAAAAGGAGACGCCATAGTTTTGTTGTTTTAAAGTTTCTAAACCACCTATGGTATTCTTTTTACTAGTGTATTGATAAAACACATCAAAACGTGTAAAATCGTTTAATAAATAAGATAGCTTTGGGTTGACATTTGCGCCATCTATATTATAATTTTTGCTAGCAAAATTTTCGCTAATACTCTCTGTATTATTTAAGCTTGTCTGGAAATTTATCAACCAGTTTAGTGCAAATTTATGATTGAATTGTAAAATGTGGTTTATTAACGAATTTTCAATATAGCCAACGGTTAGAATATTTCGAGTGTCGTTTTTTAAGAACGTATAAGAGGTTGTATAATGTTGCTTACCTCGATTAAAGAACAAGACATTTCTAAAATTAAGTTGGAGTCCTAATTCGGTGTCTGGATCACTTTTAAATGGATTTAAATTAATATCGTTTCCTTCACGTTTATTTTTTCTGTCAACAATATAAGATGTTTGATTGTATAAATGAGATAAGACTTTTTTCATACCACTAACTTCACTCGACCATTGTTGTGGATTGATTGTTAATGTCTGGCTTAATCTATTTTGATGGGTTTTAATAAATACTTGGTTAGGCAGTAATACACGAATATATTTTCCTTGATCTTGAAATTGTGCAATTTCAAACTCTTCTAATTCCTGAATACCATTTCCGTTATAATCTATCCATGTGTAATTTCCTTGTCCTGGCTCTACTTCAACAAAGGTAAAATCTTGTTGAGGCAAGGTTCCAGAATTTGTTTCGTAAACAGTATTCCATAAGAAAAACTGTTTAATAAAGCGTTGACTATATTGTATTCTAGAATTTAAAGATTGTTCGTTTTCTATAGTTTTATCTGAATTGTTTAATATTCTATAATTTGCATAAAGCGATAAATTTGTGCGCTCGTTTTGAATAATTCTAGAATCAACATAGTAGGTGTTAGAAGAGTTTACTTTTGTTAATAGATTGTTTCTAATACTATCGTTTACACGAAATTTATAGCCAATTTCAGCAAAAACACTGGTACTATCTCCAATTCCTGTAAAGACTTCGTAAGATTTATATTTTTGACTATTTGGTAAAAAGGCTTCTGTTTCCTTTTCTTTGTCTTGGTTATCTTCCATAGCCAACTTTGTTCCAGTCCAACCATGTTTATAGCTATAAGTTATTAAGTTATAAGTTCTAAAAAACGTCGAATTATTTGTTGTCGAGGTGGTGTTTAACAAACTTGATTGCGAAACAATTTGCCATTTATTAAGCATTAAATTGGCTGAAACAATATGTCTATTTCCATTAAAGTTTTTAGAATAGTTTAAGTATTCAAACTGGTAACTAGCTATACCTTTTTGGTTATGGAAAGCTTGAGCACCAGTTTTTATAAATGTTTGAGTGCCTAAACTAGTTGCAGTTGTTGGACTTGTTGTACTACCTAGATTCCAATCTCTATTAAATTCGGCATTGTAAATTCTTTGAATAGATCTAAAATCTTCTTGAATATAATCAGTATCAGCAAAAGCGCTTAAGTTCCAAAGACTATCATTTTTAATGATAGCTTGATTAACTCTAAGTTTTCCAGCAAAACCATCATTATTATCATCATCAATAGTTGAAAATAAATTTAAATCGTTTTTACTTCCAGCAACTTCAAAATCAATACTTGTTTTTTCTGAAGGCTTATAAGCTCCATTTACAATTGCCATTTGTAATTTAGTAGGAGCTACCAATTGTATTATAGGTTCGTAATTACCTTGAGGTACACCAGCAATAGGTTCAATATATTCGAAAATGGTATTAATGGCATCATTACTACTTATAATGTAATTTCCAAGATTATCTCCAACCAAAGTAAAACGAGCACTATATAATTCATCGTCTGGATTGTTAGAAAAAACAAGAGCTTCAACACCATTAATAATTTCTTTTTTATAAAGAATTCTATTTTCGTTATAGGCTTCAGGTGTAATGGAAGGTGCTACCATTTTGGTTCTATCGTCTCCAGCTTCAGCTAAAGTTTCAACTTGTTCGGCAGATAAATTTTGTTGTAAAGGGTTGTTTTTTGAATCACTTTCACTATAAATAGAGGCACCAACAATTAAATTTTCACTTTCGTATCTACCTCCACCAAAAACTACTAAACGCGAATAATTTCTATCGCTATATTGGTAATCTACAGTCACTCTCATTTCGGATGTAACAGGAAAAGTAGCGTTGAAAATAATTTCACCTGCATTATAATCAATTATATAATCGTTGTATTCACCACGTTCTAAAGCAATACCATTAACATAAACTGTTTCACTTCCAGAGACTATAAGCACGTATAATTCTTCGTTTGGACCTTTTAATTTATAAGGACCTTGATTTCCTTCTTGAGCTGTAAACTGGCTGGTTGTAAATTGACCTCTAACTAAAGCACCAGAGGCAAATAAATTGGTGCTTGATTCTGGATGATGTAAAGTTGCACCTATGGATAAACCTTGTACACGTTTCGAAAAGTTTCCATAGTAAGAATAAGGGTTTGCTAAATCAATATCTCCAGCACGAATCTTCCAGTTATCACTAAAAAGTTCAATAAAAACCTGATCAAATTCATCTAATCTTTGCGAATAACCACTTTCTTGTAAAGGTACATTAGCATCTTGTATAGAAGCTCTTAAAGACACTTTCTCACTTAATTTTCCCGTAATTTGTAAGTCTAATTCGCTATTTAAAACTGAATTTTGATTATTACCAATTACAACACCTCTAGAAATACTACCAGAAGTTGAAAGACCATCGAAAGGAGTAAATGTCTTTTTCTCACTTGGTTGAGAAAGTTTATAAAGTTTTGCAAGATTTCCTGTATTCTCTACAATAATACTATCGCTTATTTGTCTATAGGTTTTGGTTAAGTATTCAGGATATTTTAAATAATTAACAATTAATGAATCTGTTTCAATAGGTTTCTTAATTGTTAAAATAGCATTTTCAAAATCAATATCATAAAAGGAAGTATCAACAAAAGAACTGTCTTTTTTTTTAAGAGTAAAAAAGTTTGAATTAATACTAACACTATCAATAACAATAGAATCTCTAACAGCAACTGTTTTAGTTCTGTAATTAGAATTTTGATCTTGAGCAAATGCACAAACACCAAAGAGAAGTATCATTAATTGGAGTATTAACTTCATGAAGTAGTAAACTACATATCAATAAAAATATTTTGTTGATAGCTTTTGTTAAAACGTTTTTAAATTAATAGTGTAAATGTAAAGCATTATTTATTTTAGCTGAAATTCTTATATCATTAAAATGAAAATCATTTCTTATAATGTTAATGGCATTCGTGCAGCACTAAATAAAGGCTTTATTGCTTGGCTAAAAGCAGCAAGCCCAGATGTTATTTGTTTGCAGGAGATTAAAGCAATGGAAGAGCAGTTGGATTTAAGTTTATTTGAAGAAGCTGGTTACAAATACCATTATTGGTTTAGTGCGCAAAAAAAAGGCTATAGTGGTGTTGCTATTTTAAGCAAAACAAAACCCAATCATGTAGAATTTGGGACAGGAATAGAATCTATGGATTTTGAAGGTAGAAATATTCGAGCAGATTTCGATGGTATTTCAGTAATGAGTTTATATCTGCCATCAGGAACTAATGATGCTAGATTACAACACAAGTTTGATTATATGGATATGTTTCAAGACTTTGTAAATAAGTTGCGAAAAAAGATTCCAAATCTAATTATCTGTGGCGATTACAATATTTGTCACGAAGAGATAGATATTCATAACCCAAAAATGAAAGGTGTTTCAGGTTTTTTACCAGAAGAAAGAGAGTGGCTCGGAAATTTTATTGACAGTGGTTTTATTGACTCTTTTCGCTATTTACATCATGAAAAACAAGAGTATAGCTGGTGGAGTTATCGCGCAAATTCTAGGGCGAATAATAAAGGTTGGCGTTTAGATTATGCTATGGTAGCAAAGCCGTTACAAGAAAAAATAAAAAGAGCCGTTATACTTTCGGAAGCAGTACATAGTGACCATTGTCCTATTTTAGTTGAAGTAGAAAATAAAAATTAATAAAAATGAAAAAATACATTTTATACACCTTAACCTTTGGAGTTTTATTATCATCTTGTGTTTCACCTAAAGTTTATAAAGACTTAGAAAGCAAGTACGGAGTTTTAAAAGATGAAAATAAACAATTAGCTGAAGAAAACGAAAGCTTATTAAACGCTAAAAATACTGCAGAAAACGAGTTAAGTCAATTGCGAGATGCCTATAACGAAGCTATAGCAGATCGAGACAAAATACAAGGAGATTATAATGCGACTAAAGCAAACCTAGATAACTTAAAAGCATCTTATGAAGCCTTAGAAAAAAACAGCTCTTCAGCAATTGCAGAAAATGTTCAGAAAAACAAAGAATTGTTAGCACAATTAGAAGCTAAAGAAAACGCACTAGAAGCAGAAAATGCTAGATTAGAAGCTTTGAAAACAGAATTAGAAGCACGTTCAAATCGTGTGGTTGAATTAGAGAGTATGATTGCTGCCAAAGATGCAGCCATGACTGAACTAAAAAATGCTATCTCAAGAGCCTTAATAGATTTTGAAGGTAAAGGATTAACAGTAGAACAAAGAGACGGAAAAGTATATGTGTCCATGGAAAACAAACTGTTATTCCAATCTGGAAGTTGGGCTGTTGGAGTAGAAGGAAAAAAAGCCGTTAAACAATTAGGAAGCGTACTTGCTGATAATCCAGATATTAATGTGCTTATAGAAGGACATACGGATAATGTGCCTTATTCAGGAAACGCAACCTTATCTGGTAACTGGGATTTATCTACCAAGCGTGCAACTGCTATTGTAGAAATATTAAGAGAAAATGCTAATATTAATCCAGAAAGTTTAACTGCTGCAGGAAGAGGAGAATATGCTCCAATTGCAACAAACGAAACTGCTGAAGGTAAAGCAAAAAACAGACGTATTGAGGTTATTTTAACTCCAAAGTTAGACGAAATCACTAAATTGCTAAACAAAGAATAATAAATCATTTTGCTTTATATGAAAAACCTTTTTTGGATTGTACTTACCCTATTTATTGTTGCGTGTTCAAACAATTCTAAAAAGGATTCGTATGTTGAAAAAGATCAAATAAAATCGGTTCATAAAGATGGTTATATTGGAGACACTCAATGTGTTTCTTGCCATAAAGATGCAGTTGATTCTTGGAAAGGCTCAGACCATGATTTAGCAATGCAAATTGCTGATGAAACGACAGTACTTGCAGATTTTAATAATGTAAGTATAACACTAGATGGTGTGTCTTATTTTTTTACAAGGAATAATGAAGATTATATTGTTCAGGTTAAAGAGATAGATGGAAGTGAGATAGAATATAAAATTTCTTACACTTTTGGAGTAACACCATTACAGCAATATATAGCAGATTTCGATAATGGAAAAAAGCAAGTATTAAGAGTTACTTGGGATGTAATTAATAAAAAATGGTATCATCAATATCCTGGAGATAAATTCAGTCCACATGATTGGATGCATTGGACAAAAAGTTCACAGAATTGGAATACCATGTGTGCCGAATGTCATTCAACCAATTTAAAAAAGAATTATATAGTTGAGGAAGATGCATTTAACACAACATATTCTTATATAAATGTAAACTGCGAAAGTTGTCATGGTCCAGCCGAACAGCATGTTAACTGGGCAAATACAATTCAAGACACTTTAGATAATAAAAAATATATCTTATCAGGAAAATCACAATTCAATCAAATGAATATGTGTGCGCCTTGTCATTCCAGAAGGTCTAAATTAACTCAAAACATGATTCCTGGTAAATATTTTGAAGACCAATATTTGCTTCAAAGTTTATCTGATGAATTTTATCATGGAGATGGTCAAATAGATCAAGAAGATTATGTGTTTGGTTCTTTTGTTCAAAGTAAAATGTACCATAATGATGTTACATGTACTGATTGTCATGATGCTCATACTTTAAAATTAAAAGAAGTTGGAAATAATTTGTGTATGCAATGTCATGAGCCAAAATATGATACGCCTTCACATCATTTTCATACACAAAATACAGAAAGTTCTCAATGTATAAATTGCCATATGACAGGTGTAACTTATATGGGAGTTGATTATAGAAGAGATCATAGCTTTAGAGTTCCAAGACCAGACCAAAGTGTTACTTATGGCACTCCAAATGCTTGTAATACGTGTCATAACGATAAGTCGAATAAATGGGCTGCAAATAAAGTGGTAGAATGGTATGGGACAAAGAGACAGGAGCATTTTTCCGATGCTTTGTTGTTGAGCAATCGTGATAATATTTCAGATAAAGAACGTGAATCTTTAGATGTATTTATTAACGATTTAAACTTTCCAGCTATAGCAAGAGCAACTATTATTGATAATATAGAAATTACCAAACCACAAGATTTTGAAGCTATACTTAAAGGGTTAGAAGACCCTTCACCTTTAGTTAGATTTCATAGCTTACAAAAATTTGATGCATTTAGTTTGCAAGACAGATTGGGAATAGCTCTAAAACATGCTAACGATACAACTAAACTAGTTAGAATTGGAGCAGCAAAACTATTATTGGGAGTAGATATAAATACACTTACAGATATAGATGTAAGTGGACTAAAAAAATCTAGAAACGAACTTGAAGAGATGTTAAATAGTAATGCTGATTTTTCGTTAGGAAGAATGCAGTTGGCAGATTATTATTTACAAAATAATGATATTAATAACGCCATAAAGCATTATAAAGTGGCTTTGCAAAAAGATAGCTTATTAATCCCAGCTTATTCTAATCTAGCGTCTGCCTATAGTCTAAATGGGCAACCAGAAGAAGCGTTAAGCATTTTAAATATATCAATATCAAAACAACCAGATTTAGCCAGAACATATTATCTAAGAGCTTTGCTATATTTTGAAATTCAACAACCTGAATTAGCTGTTAAAGATTTAAATCAAGCAATTAAATTAGAGCCATCGAACACAAGGTCAATGTATAATTTAGCTACTTATTATTATCAGAATAAAAATCTTTCTGAAGGTGAAAAAACCATTAAAAAAGCATTGAAGCTTGAAAAAAATAATCAAGATTATAAATATTTATTGGCGTTAATTTATCAAGAACAAGGTAAGATTAATGAAGCTCAAATAATCATGCAAGAGCTTAATGCAAATCAATAAAATTTTTAAACTCTTTTCAATTGAAAAATTAAAATGAAATATACCACTTTACCAAATACAGATATTAAAGTAAGTAAACTTTGCTTAGGAACAATGACCTGGGGAAACCAAAACACCCAAGAAGAAGGTTTTGCTCAAATGGATTTAGCAACAGATAAGGGTATTAATTTTTTTGACTGTGCCGAATTGTATCCAGTCCCTGCAACTGCAGAAACATATGCTAAAACAGAAAAAATTATAGGAAATTGGTTTGAAAAAACAGGAAAAAGAGACAAAATAGTTTTGGCTACAAAAATAGCAGGACCAGGAGACTATACAGCGCATATAAGAACAAATGGATTTAGTAATGTAGCTTTGCATGATGCCGTTAATAATAGTTTAAAAAGACTTAAAACAGACTATATAGATTTGTATCAGCTTCATTGGCCAGAGAGACAAACTAATACCTTTGGAATAAGAGACTATAAGCATCATTCTGAAGATAGATGGCAAGATAATTTTAATGAGATTCTTCATTCATTAAAAGAAATTATTAAGGAAGGAAAAATTAGACACATAGGAATTTCAAACGAAAAAGCTTGGGGAACCATGCGTTATTTAGAAGAATCTAAGAAAAACAATTTGCCTCGAGTAAGAACCATTCAAAATGCCTATTCCTTATTAAATAGAGTTTTTGAAGGCGACATGGCAGAAATTTCAATGCGAGAGAGCATAGGGTTATTGGCTTATTCGCCAATGGCATTTGGCGTGTTATCTGGAAAATATATAAAAGGAATTGCAGCAAATAATTCTAGATTAAAACTATTTCCAAGGTTTGCAAGATATAGTTCCGAACAATCTACTCAAGCTACCAAGCTATATCTAAAATTAGCTGAAGAACATAATTTATCTCTAGCACAAATGGCATTAGCTTTTGTAACGCAACAACCGTTTGTTACAAGTAATATTATTGGAGCAACAACTTTAGAACAGCTAAATGAAAATATTGAAAGCATCCATATTGCTCTAAGTCAGGACATTATAGATTCAATTAATGAGGTGCATACTGTAATTCCGAACCCTTCTCCTTAATAAATATATTTTTTTCAACTTCACTTCAGCGAAAAAAAAGCACATTTTGACAAATAAAGATAACCTGACAGTAATAAAACTATAGTTTTTATCTACTTTAGGCTTCCTATTTATTTCCAAATCTTGGTCCCAAATTTATTTTATTGATGATTTTACTATTATATAGTATTTTCTATTAGCCTAGTTTTTTAATTTAAATAACTAACAATAATTTATCATTAAAATGAAAAAAATTACACTTTCACTTTTATTTGGGATTATATCTTTCTTCGGATTTTCTCAAATAGGATTAGTAGAAAATTTCGACGCAGGATTAACCCTACCTCCAGGTTGGAGTGGTGCAGGTTATTCAGGATCCGTTTTTCAACCTTGTAGTGTGGTGTCTGTTAGAGCCAACTTAAGTGCTACAAATTTAACAGATGACTTAATATCGCCTAATATTGTTGGAGAGTCTAATGGAACAGATTTAACAGTTGCTTTCGACTATAAAATTGTTGATTGGTCTGCTGCTGTAGACCCTACTCCTCCAGGTTGGGGAGAATTGAATATTCAATATTCTACAAATAATGGTGGTACTTGGACTACAATGGGTGCTGTTAATGATATAAATCATGTAACTTCAAATACGTGTGCTAATATAAGTTTTGTATTACCTGCAGCAAGTATACCAGCAGGTTCCGATTTTAAATTAAGATTTGAAAATAATTATTTTTCTGGAGATTACTATTTTTATATAGATAATGTAACAGCATCACAAGTTGTGGTAGATCCACCATCTTGTTCTGCTTTAATGAATCCTCTTAATGGAGCTACAGGTGTAGCAATTACCGAAAATTTGAGTTGGCAAGCAGCCACTGGAATTCCTCAAGGATATACTCTTTCTGTAGGAACTACACCAGGAGGAACAGATATAGTAAATAACTTGGATGTAGGTT